>NZ_JARHUJ010000004.1 GCF_029223285.1 Paraflavitalea sp. CAU 1676
CGAACAGAGTAGTTAAGCCCCTCATGGCCGATGGTACTGCACAACAATGCGGGAGAGTAGGTAGCTGCCATATTTATTGAGCCCTGTAGTAACCCTACAGGGCTTTTTTGTTGCTATACATCACCACTCCCTCGCCCGCCACCCCCTCCCTCATTCCCATCCCGCCGATCCCACCGCAAATCATTAATTTTAGTGGTAACCAACACTACACGATCCCTTGCACAGCGCCAGCATTTGCCGCGTCCTCTGCCTCCTCTGGATGGCCCTTTGCTGCCGCTACGCCAGCGCGCAACACGAGCAAGCCAACCAGCCACCCCTCGATTACCAGTTTACTGAACTCTCTGCCCGCCACGGCCTCCCCACCTCCGAAATACTCTCCCTCTGCCTCGATCATCGCCAGCAACTCTGGATCGGCCACACAGCCGGCCTAAGCCGCTATGATGGCTATAATGTCTACAACTACCTCTATAGCTATAATAAACGCATTGGCAGGGTATACTGCCTCCTGGAAGACACTACCCGCAATACACTTTGGATCGGCGCCGCAGGAGGGCTGTTCTATTACGATGGAACGGAAGTCAACGCCGTCAAACTTCGCGACCAAACGCTCCCTGTATACAGCTTACTCCAGCAGAACCTCCAACTCTGGGTAGGCACCGGCATGGGGCCGGCCCTCCTCGACAGTCAGCGGATCGCTCAAATCATGAAAGCCGACACCGTCAGTCTGATCAATGAAATAATACCGGCCTGGCGTTCACTCAAGCACGATCAACGCGCAAAGCAACTCGCCCTCCACACCAATGGAAACCTGCTCGTTGGTAATGCATCCCGTGTCTATGAAGTTGAGCCAGGCGGAATGAAAGAGATCTGGCGGTCAACACACCCGTCCGATCTACTAAACGGCATCAGTTGTACGGGAAAAGGAGAAGTGATGATCTGTGGCAACTTCAGCGGCGTAAACTATAAAGAGAACAACACCTGGAAAACCCTGCCCATACCATTCATCACGGGAATGGATTTTCACCGGGAACAGGGCAACTGGTATTACTATAATGCAGAGGCGATCTTTCAGGTCGATATAGAAAAGAAAACATTCAAACTGATCGTCTCCATCCCATTCGATCACCGCGAATGGGGCTCTGCCTTTACCTGCGATAAGGATGGTAACTTCTGGATCGCCACCCACGAGGGACTGCTTTATGCAAAGCCGGCAATATTCAAAAGCCACCTGCAGGATGAACCGGAGGGATTCAATGAACTATACAGCCTATGCCTGCTCAAGGACGGAACGATCATAGCAGGAGGCAATCGTGGACGGCTCTTCAAACGAAGTGGGGATCGATTCGTAATGGCAACACCCCGGGATAAGCGGATATTCCCACAGGCAGAAATAAAAAGTATCTGCCAAACCGCTGATGGAGAGATCTGGTACGGGAGCGGTTATCAGGGCCTGGCCCGCCAAACCCCCAAAGGTCTGCAATATTATTATCAGCAGGGAGTCGACAAAACATTCCTGCACGAGCAGCAACTCAGCAACGGAGAACTCTGGACAACGGGCGACAAGAACGTAACACGCATTCATAAGTACTCAAAAGATTCACTCGTCTTTACACAGTACTCCTGGCGTCAGAACATAACCGATAATCCGCAGATCAGGAGTATCGTCGAAAGCCCCAATGGCCGTGTTTACGTTGGCAGTTCCTGGGCGTTGGCCACTGTTCGCGACAGTGCGCTTGAGCCGGTTCCATTGCACAAAGAACAATCATTCGCCATCAACGATATGCAGAAGGACCAGGCAGGTAAAGTGTGGATAGCTACGCAGGGAAATGGCTTATTGCATTGTTCTTTTGCAGGAGATAGCCTCGTTGTAGAGAAACAACTTACGGTAAACGAAGGCCTATCTTCAGACATATTTGTTAAAATACTGGTTGACAAAGACAACATGTTATGGGCACTCGCCTACAACGGGCTCAACAGGATAGAAGAAAGGAATGGTGAATACCATATCGCATCCAGAGAGATCGACAGACAGCTCCTTAAAGGGGATTATCAGAATGCAGACATGCTGCAGGATAATCAGGGTACCATATGGATGGCAACAAGCTCTGGCCTTTTGTCCTTCAACCCCGCGGTCTATACGCAAACACTCTCAGCGCCAACCCTCTTCCTGAGCAGTATTAAATTGATGGGCAACGGACGCACACGCAATCTGCTCCCATACCAGCATGAATTCCTCCCCGCCATCCTTTCGCACAAGGAGAACACGCTTGAAATTCAATTCACAGGCATCAATTATAGTAACCCGGCAGCCGTACAATACGAATACCGCCTCCGGGAGCAGGATACCGCCTGGATCAAATTGCACAACAACAGGCAGTTACTACTGAGCAGTATGCCTGCGGGATCGTACACACTACAGGTAAGAGCAAACGCAGGATCCGATCAATGGAGTAAAACCATTTCCTGGCGCTTTACCATATTGGCACCCTTCTGGCGCACTACCTGGTTCGTCATCCTTGTATTCATAATTGCCGCGTTGATCAGCTTCCTGGTAATAAGAAGTAGAATGAAGAACCTGCGCAATAAAGCAGCAATACAACGCGACTTTGAACGGCAGATCGCAAGAGTAAAAATGAATATGCTCCGCGCACAGATGAATCCGCACTTTATCTTCAATAGCCTCAACTCCATCAATAACTTTATATTGAAGAACGATCCGCAAAACGCCTCCGGATACCTCACCAAGTTTTCCCGGCTCATGCGCATGATCCTGGACAACTCGAGGAACGAGTGGGTGACCCTCGAAAACGAATTGAACGCGCTGGATCTATACATACAGCTGGAGGCGATCCGCTTCGACAATGTATTCAGGTACAAGCTGCACATCGACAAAACGATCAATCCCGCACAGGTGGTTATACCACCGCTCATTATACAACCTTATGTCGAAAATGCGATCTGGCATGGGCTCTTGTATCGGGAGACGCCGGGAGGAATATTAAACCTGGAAATAAAAAGGGTGGGCGATACCCTGGAAATAATCGTGGAAGACAACGGCGTAGGTCGCGAAGCATCGGCCGCCATGCACAGCAGGTCGGCCCTGAAACGCAAAAGCCATGGCATGAAGATTACAGGAGAACGGTTGGATATCGTCAACATGACCTACAATGCCAATACCAGTGTAGCGGTCAGCGATTTGCATGACGAAATCAATAGTGCGACCGGCACCCGCGTGCAGATCACACTGAATTACATTCAAAACAAAATGGCCTGACAATGAAAGCCATTATCGTAGACGATGAAAAGCATTGCCGCGAATCTCTGCAAGCCCTGTTGCAAAGGCATTGTCCACAGGTGGAGATAGTGGCCAGTTGTGCCGACGCCATGACTGCCATCAGTGCAATAGAGCAACACAAACCCGACGTGGTATTTCTCGATATCGAAATGCCGCGCATGAATGCATTCGATCTGCTGGCCCGGATACCCGACATTGATTTCGAGATCGTATTCACCACAGCCTACGATCAATACGCCATCCGTGCCATCAAATGCAGCGCATTGGATTACCTCCTCAAGCCGGTTGATGTAGCCGAACTGAAACAGGCCATCGAAAAGCTGGAACACCGGCCACGCTACCGGATTGGTAAGGAGCAACTGCAGCAAATGGTCAATAACTTCAGCAGTACCGTACAACAGGATTTTAAGCTCATCATAGCCACCCTCGATGGCAACTATTTCCTGCAAACCGACGAGATCATGTATTGTGCAGGCAACGACAATTATACCCATTTTTACCTCACCAAAGCGCGAAAACTGGTCAGCGCCAGGACCCTGAAAGAATATGAAGAATTGTTGGCGGCACAAGGGTTCCTGCGTATCCATAAATCTTACCTGGTCAACCTGAAGTATGCCGTAAAGTATTCAAGAGCCAACGCCACACTGATACTGGAAGACTACACCGCATTGGAAGTGTCCCGGCGGAAAAGGGATGCAGTCATCAATGCATTGTTCAATAAGTAAAAGACCTGCACCAATAGCCCGTTGACCGTTTCCTCAACCACCGCCCGTTCGCTCGCCTGATACAGATTAGGTTGTTTACTTAATCTTACTTTATACCGTCATATTCAATAGCCCCACAGAAAGATCGATTACTATACCTTATCGGATAACTAACCTCGCATTTCTGATAGTAGCAACAACAAGACTGGTTTTACCATAACCTTAAAATATCAACTATGGATCGGAAACTTGTGTATCCGTTACTATTATTACTACTATCGGTTACCTATGCAGGCACAGCCCAGGACTTCTACTCGGGCGTATGGCGAAAAGGAAACGGCAGCACCTACCTATGGTCGGGTGTATCCTGGGCCGACTTCAATAAGAAGTGGGCAGAGCTCGCCAAACAAAATCTTCGGCTCATCGACATCGAAACCTACGAATCAGGTGGCAAACGCTATTTCTCGGGCGTTTGGGAAGGGGGGAATGATGGCTATGCCCTCACACCCGCCGGCCTCGACTGGGCAGCATTCAACAAATTCTGGAGCGACTACAGCAAAACGCTCCGGCTCATCGATATTGAAACGTACGCTGAAGGGGGGAAACAGTATTTTCTGGGCGTATTCAGAGAAGGCAAAGATGGATACGCCCTTACCCCCGCAGGTCTTGATTGGGCAGGTTTCAATAAGTTCTGGAGCGATTACAGCAAGACGCTCCGGCTGATTGATATAGAAACCTATACTGCGGGAGGCAAACGCTATTTTCTGGGCGTATTCCGGCAGGGGAACGACGGATATGTACTGTCTCCCTATGGGATGGACTGGCCACAGTTCACCAAATACTGGGAGGATCGGGGAAAGGAAAACCTCCGCCTCATCGACATGGAGTCCTACAACGAAAATGGCAAGCGGATCTTCCTCGGAGTATGGCGCCAGGGCACGGACGGCTATTACCTATGGCATGGAGCCGACTGGCAAAGTTTTACCTCCAAATGGGCTGAGTTGA
The DNA here is from genome assembly GCF_029223285.1 of Paraflavitalea sp. CAU 1676. Taxonomy (GTDB): domain Bacteria; phylum Bacteroidota; class Bacteroidia; order Chitinophagales; family Chitinophagaceae; genus Paraflavitalea. The sequence continues at coordinate 5,005 of NZ_JARHUJ010000004.1, forward strand.
ACGGCAGCAACCTGCAATTGATCGACATGGAAACCATTGATGGCTCCTGCCCCGCAGGCTGCCTCAACCAGGCATTGATGGCCGACAATCCATCCACCTCGGGGCGAGACACCTATGATTACGGAATATACGCCACCTCACAGCATTGCGAAGAGGAGCCGGCAAACTGCCCAAGTCCGGGATCGGGAGCCAGGGTGTATTATCGCTGGCCCAACCTCAAGCTGGGCAACGATTACTACGTCCGTAATTCTGTGTTGTACGATGCAGACGATAAGATCTTCACCTTACCATTTAAGGAAAAGGCATCCGACATGTCAAAGAACGGCTGGCTGTATTCACCCGGCGCCTGGCACCACGCCATAGACTATTCGAGAAAAGATGGGAAAACCTTTCAGCTCACGGCAGCAGCAGCCGGAAAGGTGGTTTATGCAGGATACGATGAATGGTCTGGCAATACCATCATCATCAGCCACAATGCCGGTGGTAAAAAGGATGCTTACCGAACAATCTATATGCACGTAAGAAATGGCGCCGATAACGACTGCGCCGCTGCCTGGAGTAAAAGTCAGCCCACTTTGAATCAGGCCGCCAATGATCCAACCAGGGTCAAGTACGAGAACCATTTGAAAAATACGGGATGTCCGCTTAAAGTGTCCGACAGGAATCCGGACGCAGGGTGGTGGGGAACCAACTCACAAAAGATCAGTAGTGATTTGGTCGGCAAAAATGTGCAGGCTGGCGATGTCATTGGATGGGCCGGAAGTACCGGACCCGGGGGGCAGGCCGCCAATCACCTGCACATTTTCTTCGCACACCGCGATCCGGGCGATAAGCGCTGGTATTTCTTTGATCCTTATGGCATCTATGGAACCCCCGATTGTTACCCATCGGAAGTAGACGGCGCCATCAACACCCCCTGCGCACGCTACCCGGTGGCCTGGAAGAACGGCAAACCCGATTACGCACAGTAGCCATCAGGTACGGAATCGTTTGCGTAATTTTAAGCAGGATTCCTCATTCTGCAACCGGGCATTATTTATATTTGTCCGGATGAGGAACCTGCTTTTTTTCCTACCCCTTATATTGTGCGGAGCTGTTGTATACAAAGCAGAACCTATTAGGGCATTTAAGATCACAGGCCACGCACAGGGAACTACCTACCAGGTAACCTATTACTCAACTGATAGTCTGGTCACCAAAGCACAGGTCGACAGCCTGCTCACCTCGATCGACTCCTCACTCTCTATTTACAAAACTTACTCCCTCATCAGCCGTTTCAACCAGGCTGAAGCAAACATTAAAATGGATGCTCATTTGGCCACCGTGGTCAATAAATCCATAGAAACCTACCGGCAAACGGAGGGAGTATTCGATATTACCGTCCAACCACTGGTACAGGCCTGGGGATTTGGCCCGAAGAAAACGGACAAGCTGCCGGATTCTGCCACGATCATTTCCCTCAAACAATGCGTAGATAGCCGTTACTTACAGGTAAATGGTCTGCAGCTCACAAAGGCGAAGCCCTGCGTGAAGATAGACGTGAACGGGATTGCTCAAGGCTATAGTGTAGACGTAGTGGCCTCGTTCCTGGATAGTAAACATATAAAGAATTACCTGGTAGAGATCGGTGGCGAGATCAGGATCAAAGGACATCGGCAGCCATCGAATGAAAAGATGAAAATTGGGATCGAAGCACCCGGCGAAGATGAGTTCCAACTCTCATTACTGCAAAAGATCATTTCGCTCGATAGTGGCGCCATCACTACATCAGGAAGTTACCGGAAGTTCTATGAAAGCGGTGGGAAAAGGATATCGCATATCATCGATCCCCGCACCGGCTATTCAAACCAAAGTGAACTGATCAGCGTCACCGTCTATGCACCCGATGCCATGACCGCCGACGCCTACGACAATGCGCTGATGGTAATGGGCCTGCAGAAAGCAATGAACTTTGTAGAGAACAGGAAAGACCTGGCTGCTTACTTTATTTACCGTGATAAGCAAGGTAAGATCAGCGATACGGCAACCAGCAGCTTTAATAAGTTGGTGAACAAACAATGATTCGAAACCATGACGGCGGGCATAGACCCGGCCGCATACAATGCACCATATGAGCAGAAGAAAATTCTTACAACAGGCAGGAGCACTTACCGGCGGACTCCTTTTGCACAATCAGTTGCTCCAGGCCTTTGCCACCCCCTATGCAGAAAAACTGAATGTAGCCGTCATTGGATGCGGCGACAGAGGTACCGGCATCATGTCGGTGATGCGCGAATTACCGGAACTATTCAACATAGTTGGCATTTGTGATATCCTTGATTTTCGCATCGACTATGCACGGAAAGTAGCAGGCGCATCCGCTCCAAAGGAATATAAAGATTACCGCAAGCTGCTCGAGGACAAGACCATCCAGGCGGTGGTGATCGCTACGCCGCTCAACATGCATTACCCGATTGCATCCGACGCATTGAATGCCGGCAAGCATGTTTTCCTCGAAAAGACCATGACCTACAATATACCGCAGGCCATAAAGCTGGTGCAGCAAGTAAAGCAACATCCCGGTCAGGTATTACAGGTAGGTCACCAATACCGGTATGTACCCCTGTACTTCAAGGTAAAGGAAATGATCGAAAAAGGATACCTCGGCAAGATCACCCACATCGATTGCCGTTGGGATCGCAACTGGAACTGGCGCAGGCCCGTACCTGCCGGTTACAACGATAAGGAAGTGAACTGGCGCATGTACAAAGCCTATTCGGGCGGCCTCGTGGCCGAACTCCTGTCGCATCAGATCGACTTCATCAACTGGGCATTCAATACCCATCCCGATCAGATCATCGGCACCGGAGGCATCGACTTCTATAAAGACGGACGTGAAACCTACGACAACGTATCGGTAGTGCTCCGCTACAATAAGGAAAACATGATCGGCAACTTCGGCGCCACCTGCGGCAACGCGCGCGAAGGGTATATATTCAAATTAAAAGGGACGAAAGGAACAGTCGCCCTGTTGGTGAATGAAGGTATATTTTATCCCGAAGCAGCTGCCCGGAAAGAACTGGAAACAGTAGATGGCGTGAGCAGCGCCACCAAAATAGAATGGAACAAAGATGGAGGCATACCCATCCTGAAGGAGCCTATGAAAGACGGCACCTGGTATGCCCTGCAGGACTTCCACAAATGCATCGTGGAAAAACAGAAGCCTGTTTCGAACGTGATCACCGGAGCCACCACGGCCGTTTGCGTACATCTCGCCAACGAGGCAGCGTACAGCCATGCCACACAAAACTGGAAACCAGCCTATAACTTCTCATAATTATTACCACGCGATATGAAAAAGATTCCTTTCCTTTTAGCAATGACCATGCTGGCCGGCGGCGCTTTCGCACAAAAGCAAACCGGTGGATGGACCAATCTCTTTGATGGAAAAACCCTGGATGGCTGGAAGAAGCTATCTGGCAATGCCGAATACACTATCGAGAACAACTCGATAACAGGCATAACCTCCCTCAATACCCCCAATACTTTTCTCGTAACAGAAAAGGAATTCGGCGACTTTGTACTCGAACTCGAAGTATTGATGGAAGATACCACTTCCAACTCCGGTATACAGTTCAGAAGCCACCTCAATCCTGAAGGCAACAACGGAAAGGGCAGGGTGTATGGCTACCAGTTCGAGATCGACCCATCCGCACGCCGCTGGTCGGGTGGCATCTACGACGAAGCAAGAAGGGATTGGTTGTATCCCCTCGATCTCAATCCTGCTGCCAAAACCGCCTTTAAGAATGGCCAGTTCAATAAAGTACGTATCGAGTGCATTGGGCACGATTTACGCACCTGGGTCAACGGCATCGCCACAGCGCATGTAGTAGACACCTTCGATGCCAGCGGTTTTATCGCGCTGCAGGTACATAGCATTGGCAAGCCCGAACAGGCAGGAAAGAAGATCTTCTGGAAGAACATCCGGATCAAAACATCCGGATTGAAACCATCACCTGCCTCAAAGACTACTTATGTGGTCAATACCATTCCCAACAACCTTTCGGCAGCCGAAAAACAAGCAGGCTACAACATGTTGTTTGATGGGGCCAGCACGAAAGGCTGGAAAGGAGCCTACAAACCTGGGTTCCCCGATAAAGGATGGGAAGTGAAGGACGGAAGCCTGAATGTGATGGCAGCAAGTGGAGCAGAATCTACCAACGGTGGTGATATCGTAACCACCAAACAATACGGCGCCTTCGACCTTTCTTTCCAGTTCAGGCTCACTACCGGTGCCAATAGCGGCTTAAAATATTTCGTAACGCTTACCGAGAACAATCCGGGCTCCGCCATCGGATTGGAATACCAGGTGCTTGATGATAAGGTACACCCCGATGCCAAAATGGGCCGCGATGGAAACCGTACCATGTCGTCGCTCTACGATCTCATCGCCGCTAAGAAGTCGGATCGCTTTGTTCGTCCTCCGGGGCAGTGGAACTATGCCCGCGTGATCGTTTATCCAAACAACCACGTTGAGCACTACCTCAATGGCATTAAAGTGTTGGAATATGAGCGTGGATCACAGGCATTCCGCGACCTGGTGGCCATCAGCAAATACAAGAAATGGACAAACTTCGGAGAGGCCAAAACGGGATACATTCTGCTGCAGGACCACGGCAATGATGTAAGCTACCGCAGCATCAAAATAAAGGAACTGAAATAATCTCCGGCGTTTAACAACGCCCGGTAGCATCGATCGAACCTGGTAAGATTTGAAGAACATCAAACTTACCAGGTTTTCTTTTGTAATAGGAAAAGTTATGCAAACCATCATCGCCATATCAGGTAGCCTGCGTTCTGCATCTGTTAATACTACCTTACTCAATATTGTCGCAACGCGCCTGCCGTCTGGAATAGAATACAGCATCTTTGAAGGTATTGCCGACCTGCCCCATTTTAATCCGGATATAGACAAAGGGGAGCCCCTGCCTGCGGTACAACGCCTGCGCGACCGGATCAGGGAAGCCGCAGCAGTGGTTATCTGTACGCCCGAATATGCATTTGGGGTGCCTGGAGTACTCAAAAATGCCCTGGATTGGTTAGTTTCATCGGGCGAACTCAACGAAAAACCCGTCGCGTCGATCAGTGCCTCCCCCCTGTACCGTGGAGGCGATAGGGCTCATGCCTCCCTGTCACTAACCCTGGAGGCCCTGGGCACGAAACAAGTGGCGCGGGTAACCATACCGGCCATCACCACTAAACTGAATGGAGAAGGGCAATTAACCCACCCCGAAACCCTGCAGGAGCTCGATCAGCTCGCCCAGGCACTCGTAGCCACCATACAACCCTGAATCATCGATGGGGAGCCGGTCTTCGGAGCTAAAGCTTGAACGCGCCTGGGGCCCCGGGAAATCTTACACCAGAGGCCCCGCATTGCATATTCGTAGAAACTTGTGTAGCTTAACAGCCTGTTAGGGATCGATACAACAGTATGAAAGCAAATAAAGCCAGCAGAACAGCCCAGTACATGGCCTTATTCAGGGCAATTGAAACAACCCGTCCCCTGGGAATACGGTTGTTCAATGATCCCTATGCTACCGCCTTCCTCAACACAGGCCTTAAGAAAGCTGCGCAGCTGTCCCGGATCCCTTTCATTCGGGATATCGTTCAAAGTATCATCTACCGCAAAATACCCGGAGCCTTGTCGTCCGGAATAGCCAGGACCAAATACATTGACGATCTGCTTTATTACGCCATCAACAACGGTGCGCAACAGGTATTGATACTGGGAGCAGGGTTCGATACAAGAGGCGTAAGATTGAGTTTCCTTAGAAATACATCGGTCATCGAAATAGATCATCCCAATACCTCCTCTCTGAAAATAGAGGCCATGAGGTCGAGTATGGGCAGGCTGCCGGGGAATATCAATTATCATCAGCTCGATTTCAACAAGGAAAGCCTTGACGATATGCTCACCTGGAATCCGATCGATCTCTCCAGGCCTACCGCCATCATTTGGGAGGGGGTAACCAATTATTTGACGCCATCCGCCATTGAAAATATGTTCCGCTTTCTGAGTCGTTTTGCAGGAGGCTCTTATATAATCTTCACCTATGTTCATCAAAAGGTACTCGACAGTCCGGAATCCTATTATGGAGCCGAAAAGCTGCTGAACGACCTGGATAAGATTGAAGAACGATGGACCTTCGGCTTCCGCCCGGAAGAACTGAAAGATTACCTCAACGAACGCGGCTGGGCACTCCTCGAAGACAAAGGCGCTACCGAATACCGCAGAAAATACATGCCCCAGAACACTGAGCGTGGCTACGAGTTTTATAGAGTAGCATTTGCCAAAAAGAGAAAATAAGTGATTATGGCCCAACAAAAAAGCCGTCCCTGACGAGACGGCTTTCTATAAAGTGCGAATGAACTTATCTATTCACGGGGCGGCTGCTGTTCCACCTTTTCTTGAAGTTATTATTCTTATTTCTGTGACCTGCGTCACCGGCTGCCTTTTTTTGAAGAGCAGGTTGTGAAGCCATTACCGAATGCAGGGGTTGAAACGGATGTTCATCCACAACGGGAATGCTTTGCTTGGTGAGCTTTTGAATGTCTCTCAAATATTCCCTTTCTTCTGCATCGCAGAAAGAGATAGCGATACCACTGGCACCCGCACGACCGGTACGGCCAATGCGGTGTACATAGGTTTCGGGTACATTCGGAAGTTCATAGTTGATCACGTGGGTGAGGTTATCAACGTCGATACCCCTTGCGGCGATATCCGTAGCAACCAGGATCCTGATCTTACCATCCTTGAAATTGCTCAGCGCATTCTGTCGGGCATTCTGCGACTTGTCGCCGTGAATGGCGTCAGCCCTGATGCCTGCTTTGGTAAGTGCACGGGCAATTTTGTCGGAACCATATTTCGTACGGGCAAATACCAGCGCACGATCGATGTTTGTATTCTCCAGTACATGGATCAGTAAAGAACGTTTGGTATCCTTATTGGTAAAGTATACCTGCTGTTCGATCTTCTCTGCTGTAGAAGACACGGGCGTTACCTCGATCTTAACTGGTTCTTTCAGGATCGTATTGGCCAGCGACGCGATCTCAGGAGGCATCGTGGCAGAAAAGAACAACGTCTGCCTTTTTACAGGGATACGGCTGATGACGCGCTTAACATCATGAATGAAACCCATGTCAAGCATACGGTCTGCTTCATCGAGCACGAACAGTTGCAGGTGTTGCAAACTGATCAGGCCCTGATTGAGCAGGTCAAGCAGCCTGCCCGGAGTAGCGATCAGCACGTCAACACCATTACGCAGGCTATTCACCTGGTTATGTTGGGAAACGCCGCCAAAGATCACCATTTGGTTAAGACCGGTATATTTACCATAGGTCCGGAAGCTTTCTTCGATCTGGATAGCCAGTTCACGCGTAGGCGTTAGCACCAGGGCCCTGATAGGGCGTGGTCCTTTACCTGCGTTTTGGCGACCATGCAATAATTGTAAAGTTGGGATGGCAAAAGCAGCTGTTTTGCCGGTGCCTGTCTGGGCGCATCCCAGCAGGTCTTTCTGAGACAATACAATAGGGATAGATTGTTCCTGGATAGGTGTGGGATGGGTATATCCCGTTTCCTTCAAAGCCTTCAATAAAGGCTCTTGAAGATTCAATTGATCAAAAGTCAAAATGATAGTTTTAAATAAATAATTGTTAACTATCAACTACGTAAAAGTGATAACGGAGAGAGAGCTAACTGTCTGTTCCTCATCAGCCTATGACTTGATGAGCTTTTGTGCGGGAAAAGTATCGAGTCCACTAAGAGTGAGAATTGGACGCAAAGGTATGCATAATTTATTTAATCTTCTTTAAGAGAACGTTAAGAACCCGCAGGGCAGTATATCAATCACTTACACATGCCCGGCGTCGCCATGTATCAGCTATGTGCAACCGCCCATGGTTACAACTGATCATACCCTTTTTCCCGCCTCTGCATTCACCAGCGCAATCAATCAGATTTTAAGTAGGTCGGGGCTCAGCGGTATGCTATCAGCCACCGTTAAGCCCGGCATTCATCGCTGTGCAAGCCATTACCTTTCACCAGGGTCGGTGTTTGGCGCTGGGCATGTAAACACCTTTCCCCGCCAGACGGGTTTTGGCCTGCCCTCAAAAGTATTCCGGGATTAGAGCAATTTTCATAACTTAGTTGTAGATACAACCAATATGAAACCAGCAGGATTAGACCAGAACATTATTTACCTCTGTGCCCGTTTCTCGCATCAATTTAGCCAATTGATGGCGGCTACCTTTAAACAACATGATATCGACATAACAGCCGAGCAGTTTGCCATCCTCGTAGCATTATGGTATAAAGACGGAGTTAGCCAGAAGGAGATCAGCGAGCAACTGAACCGTGATAAAACGACCATCACCCGGGTGCTCATGAACATGAAGAAGAATAAGCTGATCAGGCAGGTGACAGATGCGGCAGACAATCGATCCAACCTCATCTACCTCACCGAAAAAGGGAAAGCAATACAAGCAGCTGGCGTTCAGGTATCCGGTCAGCTATACAAACAGGTATTGAAGGGGATCACGAAGTCGCAGTTGCAGGAAGGGGTCAATGTGTTGCAGAAAATGATCCACCAATTATAAAACCCATCCGCCATGATACAAAACAAAGCTTCGTTCCTGACTTTTCTAATCATCCTTGCTGCCTGCTCTGTTACCATTGCACAGGATAAACCAATCGCCGGTAAACTGTTTCCGAGAAAGTACAAAATGGGCGATGTTTACCGCTACCGGCTAACCACCGAACAACTTTATAATGGAAAGTGGAATTCGACATCTGTGGTAGAGCTGGAATTGAAAGTAGTAGCTGACAGCGCCGGCCATCCTGCCGATGAGGTGCGTAGTATCTCGAAACTGGTCTATACGCCCAAAGACACAACTGTTGCCAATGCTGAAGCGCTCTCGGTAAAGCCCTATCAGATATCCTTACATACCGAAGGGAAGTTGGAAATACCGAAAATAGAAGTGCCCGGCATGACTGGCCCCATTACCGACTTTATCACTTTTTTTGTAGCAATAAGCCCGGCATCGCGAATTACGACACTGGAAAAGGCAGGAGATAGTTTGATCCGCCAGGAAACAGCCCGCGGTAATTTCGCCAATGGCAAAACTATTCTGGTGGGCGATGATTGCCTGGCTATAAAGGCATACATCACCGGCATCACACAGAAAGAGGTGTTTGTCCGCACAGCCTTTCTTCCTCCGGCAGCCACCTGCCTTACGTTCCTGTTAGAGGATATGAATAAACCTGTCACCAGGGGAGTGCTCAATAACTTTCAGATGGTACAACCTGCAGGAGTTGATAAATTCAACGTGCAGTATGGCAACGAAGAGTTTACGATCAATAGTGCCGTTGCCAGGGAGGATGGTAAGCTGTTGAGCGCATCAATGTCCAATACCTTGCAGTTGTCTTTGCGGATGCAGTGCAATAAAGAGTATAAAGACTGCAAAATGGAAGTGCCTTTTCACATTCAAAGAAATCTTAAGCTGGAGCTCTTTCCTTGATGTGGCTTGCAGATGTTGTGGCTCCCACCGGAGGCAAATGGCGGGCATTGGGTCTGTTATCATTCCCCAATGCCCGCCAGCTTTTATTAGATCTTAGGCTCCCAGCCTTTTTCGTATTGTCGTTTCCAAAGCTTCATCGCCTGCTTGTCGTGCAGAATATGTCCGTTGGTGGGGTCGGTAATAAGTGTCCTCCCTGTGCGTTGGGCAATATTGGCCAGCAGACAAAGCAGTACACTCTTGTGACCTTCATCAACAGGAGAATTGATTTTTCCTTCTCCACGGATACCACCAATGAAATTGTTGAAATGATGAAAGTCGAGGTTTCCTGTTGAGCTCACCAGATTGCCTGAATCCGCTTTTGCGTCCGATTTCACTTCTTTGATCAGCTTTTTGTTGTTATCGAAGATCTTATAGTTATCACTGCCATAATTGACCAGGGTGCCTTTATCGCCGTAAATGATAAAGCCCCTGCCGGCGCCTTCCACCGGAAAGTCGTTGCAGCTCCTGCTTTCCCAGGTAATGGCTTTGTTGTCACCAAATTCAAAAGTGGCCACCTGGGTATCCGGTGTTTCCCAATCGTCTTTAAAGGCATACCGGCCACCGGCCGATGTTACTTTGGTCGGAAAGTCTACACCCAGGAACCAGCGGCAACAGTCTATTTCATGTGTGCCGTTGTTGCAGGTTTCAGAAGTACCCCAATGCCAGAACCAATGCCAGTTGTAGTGCACCAGGTTATCCTGGTAATCCCTGCGGGGCGCAGGGCCCTGCCATAGGTCAAAGTCAAGCGTCATGGGTACCGCTACCTTCTTGCCAAAGCCAATGGACTTCCGGTTATTGGCATACCATCCTTTCCCGAGGTAAACGTTGCCAATGATGCCTTCTCTGACTTCCTTGACGGCATTGATAAGCGTAGGGAACGATCTGCGTTGATTACCCATTTGGATCAGCTTTCCATGCTTGTTCATAACTTGCACCAGCAACTCTCCTTCATAAGGATTGTGTGCGCAGGGTTTCTCAACGTATACATGCTTGCCATGTGTTACACCCAAAATGGAAGCAGGCGCATGCCAGTGATCGGGAGCGGCCACCACGAGGGCATCAAAGTCTGTCTTTGCAACCAGCTCACGGATATCTTTGATGACGGTTGGCTTACGGCTAGCCTTCGCAAATGGCTTCAATCCATTTTGAATGGCTTTCTCTTCAACGTCGCATAGGTAGGCAATTTCAACATTGGGTAATTGAGAAAAACATTCCGCGAGGTAAGCACCCCGGCTGTTGACGCCCATCACAGCAAGCACCACTTTATTACTGGGTGCGTTTTTGCCAAATACGGGAAAGTTGAGGATGGTGATGCCGGCTGTAGCCAGCGAGGTAGTTTTGATAAAATCCCTTCTTTTCATATAGCGTAACTGTTTAAGTAGTTTCGAAAGAATGTTGTCTCATTGACACCAAAAACACTTATCTTTTGAGCTAATCGACTGACTGACTTGCCTTATGATCCATTCTTTTAATATTGCTATCGTATGCAATACCCTGGCCGGTAATGGTTACTCCGAAACGCTGTCCGACCAGCTACAGCAACTCCTCAATAAACAACAGATACCCTGTACAGTATTCCGGGACACATGGCCTGCGCAGTTCTCAGGATATTCGGATGTTTTCATATTAGGGGGTGATGGCACGCTAAACCGTTTTATCAATCAGTATCCAAATATATCCATTCCATTGTCAGTTTTTAAAGGAGGATCCGGAAACGATTTCGGCTGGAAGCTTTACGGCCATCTTTCGTTTGAAGCACAGCTCAGCCAGGTACTGTCATCATCTCCCAAACCGGTGGATGCGGGCAGCTGCAACGGACGGTTATTCCTGAATGGAATAGGGGTAGGCTTTGATGGGGAAGTCGTGAAGTCGATGGGCCGTAAACGTTTTTTTGCCGGCCACCTGGCTTATCTCGGCACTGTAATCAGGAAGATATTTTTCTTCAGGGAAAAAGAGCTGGAGTTGGAGTATGACGGCCGTAGGGTGAAGGATAAATACTTTATGATCAGCATAGCCAACGGCTCGCGGTATGGCGGCGGTTTTTTGGTAGCGCCTCAGGCCACCGTGAACGATGGCTTGCTCGACCTGGTCATGATCCGCAAGATACATCCGCTGAAGCGGTGTTTCTACCTGCCCAGGGTCGAGAAAGGGAAGCATATGAACCTTCCCTTCGTAAAGGCCGAAAGGGTGAAGGAAGTAACCATAAAAGCCGCGAGCCCTGTACCTGGTCACATCGATGGAGAATTATTGGAGGAAAAGGAATACAGGATAACGGTATTGCCAGGTAGATTTCTATTCAGGGGGCAGCATACGGCATAAAAAAAGCACTGCCATTGCAAGCAGCGCTTATCTAACCCATAAAAATCTATTTAGGAAGCCGAAACAGACTCGTTTTTCTGATCTACCGTAATCACGGGAATATTTGAGCCATAAGAAAGTATCTTCCTGGTAACCCGGCTCCACCAGCCTGGCAGGTGAAATTCTTTGAAAGGATTGGCCATAATAAGATCGGCATTGATGCGCTTCGAAAACTCAAGGGTGCTCTTTGCCAGGTTCTTTCCTTCCAGCAAAAATGACTGAACCGGAATAGTTGAAAGGCTTTGTACTACTTCGAGGGCCTTATCCATAATGTTCTCTGCGGCATTGCCGTCTTTATCGTTGCGCAGGGAAACCAGGTACACGGTAGATTTAAAAGAGCGGGCAAGCATAGTAGCCAGTTTGATGCGGTGTATCGGCAGTTCATCTGTCAGCGGCAATACGATCTTCTTGAAATGGCTTACGAGGCCGCTTGAGCGTACCGCCAGTACAGGAACATTCGTTTTACGGGCCAGTTGACCGATGGATACCGAAGAAAGGATCCGGTGGATGAGGTTGAAACGGGCAAGCCCAACTACCACGAGATCCATATCAAATTGCTCAATATATTTTGACAGCTGCTGACTGGCGTTACCCTGCAACAGGCTTATTTCAATTTTGCCGCCTCCACACAAGTGCTGCCGGTACATATCTTTCAGGTGCTCCAGTTTCTTCCGCGAATTGTTCATTTCCGAAGCCCGCCCTGGCATATTCAAACTTGTTTCGATTGGGAGCAATGGCAACAGGTTGCTCGATACCACATGAACGAGGTGGATATTACAATGGAAAGTATTGGCAAGCTCTATCGCTTTCGAGATGGCCCACTTATTCTTTCCGGAAAAGTCAACCGGTACCAGGATATTGTAAAAGGTTTTAGGCATACGCGGTTTTTTTTAAGGTTTACAAATGAGTGATTGTTGTTTTTAAGCAAGGGATAGTAACGGTTGAAAACTGTTTTCCCTGATATTTTTCATCGCGATCGTTTCGAGTAATTCATCTTTGGTGCAAAACGCAACGCCCTTGCCGGCATGACCGATCATGCAGCGGTCGTCGCGGCTATCTCCGACAACCATGCAGTTCTTTACCTGTACCCTGTATTTATCACAGGCAAATTGAAGTGCATTGGTCTTACAGTAGGAATGGCCGCAGATACTTTCGGGCGAACCAAAGAAATAGAAGGGCAGGTTGACCTCTCCCGTGGCTTTCCCTTCAAAGAATTCAAGTTGGTTGGCATACGAGAAGTCGGCGTCGATCTGTTGGCGCACATAGTTGGTAATAAGTGTATAGCTGTTGCTGATAATGCCTATGATATATCCGCGGTCTTTCAACTGCCGCACTACATCTTTAATATCCGGTACCATCGGGATCTTGCTGGCTACATTCAGCAGGTCGTCCATCGTGCGGCCTTTCAACAACATGCCAATCCGTTTGGTGAGGATGATAGAGTCTTTCTCCTGCGCACGCAGGTCTTCCAGCTTGCCGGTAAACCCAAATTCCTTTGCACAGGCATCGATGGTACGTCCCATGAGGATGGTGTCGTCCATATCAAAAACAACCATTTTGTGAAAGCCGCTTAGCTTCTCCCGCAGGGTCTTGTTCATTTCACTGTTGATCGTTTCGAGCGAGTGGATCTCTTCTTCACTGATCTCTTCGGGATGCTGCCGCTGGGCCTTGCTGATGATGGCCCTGGATACTTCTTTGCTCATCTTGCCCAGCGCCTGCCAGGGCTTGCTCTTATTTTCTATGTAGCCGATGTTGACCTCCTTGATACGCGCCTTCATCAGGTACATATCTATCAGGATGCCGATATCCACGCCATAGTCATTGAAGAAATCAATTTTTTTGAAGTAAGCTTTCTTGCCGGCGATCATGCCGCTCAAAGGTTGCGAGAAGTAAGACAGGCCGGGATAGAAGATATTCAATAAGGGTTTTGCCACCAGTTCGGTAACCCGGCCGGCATTGCGTGCGAAGCTTCCTTTTACAAAGTCTGCCTCATCATTGATCAGCGGGTCCGATAAGCCCGTGATCGTGCCCTCGGGATACGGATCTATATCACCGTCCAGGAAAATAATGAACTCGTTGGTGGCCTGCAGAATTCCGTCCTTCATGGAGATACCTTTGCCGCGCACCTGACTGGTGATCACTTTGGCGCCGGCAGCTGCTGCTACAGATGCTGTGTTGTCTTCCGATTTATCGTCAACCACAATCACTTCCGTTACGGAAGGATGTTGAAGACAGAAAGCGACAACACGTGCAATCGTCAATTCTTCATTCAATACTGGTATGATAACAGTTAGCACAAGTACCTCCTTTTAAGATTCTACGATTAAGAATGGTGAAATCTGCAGCTTTTATTCCACACAAAACGCCCCATGGTCTGGGGGTTATGTTATCTTGACAAAAGCCATGCCCCGAGTGGCCTGATGATGATTAATTTTTTGTTTCCGGGTTAACCTGCACCACCTTATTTATTGCGTTTCGAAAAACAAATAATATCAGGTACTGATCTTTAGGATCGATTAGAACGATATTAAAATGGAATTAAACGTTCGTGCTTAAAATCAAGAATGTCCGGAAAGCGATGAGCCTGGTTTTGACAGAGGGGGTAGGGAATGTTGTAGGTCATGAAGTATAACACTTTCGGTGGGAGCACTGCAGCAGAAGCCCGATAAAGGTTCCAAATTTGCCCGGGTTTATATATACAGGCGGTCTGGCATTAAATGTTCCTATTATCCATTCTATTAGGCCGCGGCGGGCTTTATACCATCGCTGGGAGGAGGCGTGGGTATCATGTATTGCTGAGGAAGCTTATGGGCAAAAAAAATCCTCCTGATTGCTCAGAAGGATTTCGTGTATACAAAGAGATGATTTGATTAATAATCCCTGTTGTAACCGCCGCCGCCGCCACGGTTGAAGCCACCTTTCTTGTAGCCTCCACCGCCACCGCTACCGCCGCCGAAGCTTCTTTTCTTAAAGCCTCCACCGCCGCCACCTTGAGGTTTAGGCTGTGCTTCGTTAACGATGATCTTTCTGCCGAGTACTTCTGATTCGTACAGGCTGCTCAGTGCATTTTGAGCTTCACCATCTTCGGGCATTTCTACGAAACCGAAGCCTTTGCTACGGCCGCTTACTTTGTCCTTAACGATTTTTGCAGAAGTAACAGAACCATATTGCTCGAATAAGGTTCTCAGATCCTCGTCGGTCATTTGCCAGGAGAGGTTCCCTACGTAAATGTTCATTGTAACTAAAATTTTTAAAGTGCTGAAAAAACGGATAATGACAATAGTTACTGCTATGAACTGAGGAAACCAGGATATTAGGTAAGACACTTCAGAACAAGAGAACTAAGTACATTAATCAACTGTGAAGATAGTGAAATAATTATGTAAACAACAAAATTATTCCGCCTGCCCTTTACTGGGGCGGATTTGGGAGGTTTCGCCTATTTAAAACGTTGTAAACGTGTAATAATTGTTCCCATCTGTTACATTGAAATATATCAAATAACTGGTGACCGGAATGTCTGTTGAATTCACGGCCATAACCCGGCATTATTGCATCATCGTTTTAGCTAAACGACCATCGCGGTTATAAACATCCTGCCTGAAATTCAGTTTCCCGTCGGAAGTAACAAACGCCGTGAAATAACCAATGTACACAGGCATCGGTTGCTGAAGGGTAACGTATTGCTCCTTCCCGGCATTCATGGCCTGGGTAATGCGGGCACTGGTCCAGGAGGGATCGTTTCTAAGCAGGTATTCAGCCAGTTTTTTGGGTTCCGCCAGTCGGATACATCCATGACTGAAAGCGCGGCTTTCGCGCCCAAAAAGGCTCTTGGAAGGCGTATCGTGCAGGTATATGTTGTAGCTGTTGGGAAAGAGGAACTTAACCTGTCCCAAGGAATTGCCGGGCCCTGGCTTCTGCCGGTAGGTATTGCCCACTTTTTCCATCCGGTGACGTGTCAAATAGTTAGGGTCGCGCCTGATGCCCGGCAGCACTTCATTTTTGAGAATGCCTGGCGGAATATTCCAGTAGGGACTAAAGACCACATATTTCATCTCCCCATAAAAGATAACGGTTTTATGTATAGCCTGTCCAACCACCACGTTCATGCTCCATAGCACGGAATCTTTATTGTAAAGACGCAGCTTGTAATCCGGAATATTGATGGCAAGGTATTCACCTGCAGGTTTGGCTGGCACCCACCGGCAGCGCTCCATGTTGATCATGATCTGCTCTATGCGTTGCCTTACCGGTACATTCATCTCTTTCAGCACGGCAGGTCCCGCAACGGCGTCCTCTTTCATGCCCAGCCTGCGTTGAAATGATTTCATACCCTGTGCGAGGCTTGAGTCGAACCTGGAGCTACCGTTATCGGTAGGTAGGTCGCCGGCCACGAAAAGGTATTGGCGAATCTGCCTGATTGCAACGCCGGTATCTCCCAACTGATATTTCTTCTTATCGGCTTTGATTGTGGGCCACCCACCATTGGACGCTATGGTGCGGTAATCCTTCAACTGATCTTTCAGCTTGTAATACTGATAGTACAGAGGTTCATCGGCCAAAAAGGAATCTGTGGGCGATCTTAACAGCGAATCCAGCAGTTCATCCTGTTCAATTTTCTTACGGGGCAGGAACCAATCGAGCGCTTTAGTTTCCTTTTCCGATAGCCCTTGCCATACATGCTTTGCGTAGTAGAAGTACTGCGCGGTGAGCATAAGTTCCGCGTTGGCATCGACAGAGGGAGGGGTGTTCCGGTCGCTCGTTTTCAGCTGCTCATCGGTTACCAGGGTGTCAAAAGCGCCTAAATACAGTACTTTTTTTGTGACGCCCTCATCGCCGATGTTCGACACCCGGTTCAGCAGGTTGCCGGCCTGCTCGATGATGCCCAGACTGTCGAACCAGGCATAGGCAAACTGGCGGTTACTATAGAACTGGCGGATATCGCCGGCAAAATCATTGAACTGCGGGTATTCTTTCAGGAATTGATGAATGTGACTGGAGTCGAAGTGCAGCGACCGTTGAGTGCTGAAATTACCCGGAATGGATGGATCGATATTGCTCCGGGCAGGAAGGGTGTCTTTGGCCGTTCGGATAAAAGGTTTTTTGGGGGACTCCTGGCAAGCTGGATAAAGCCATACCAGCAGAAGGCACAGAAATGAATATTTACGCATCGTGAAGGATTGTTATATAAATATAAGGGAATCAGCACAAAGGCTTACGGGTAAGCTGGCCAAGAATATATAATCCATTGAACATCCTTCGATAGCGTTGGGCAGGCACCAAAAACAAAAACCTTCCCGGAAGGGAAGGTTTTCAATGAATTGTATCAGACGAGGATTACTCGGCTACCACTTCAAATTCAACTTCAGTGCTGTTGCCATTACCGAAGTCTACGGTTGCTTTGTAAGTACCCAGTTCTTTCACTTCATCCACGATAGAGATCTTCTTGCGGTCGATCTCGTATCCTTTTTGCTCACGGATAGCGCGGCTGAGTTGGAGAGAAGTAACGCTACCGAAGATCTTGCCGCTGGTACCGGTTTTAGCACCGAGTTTCAGCACACCATCTTTCAGTTTTGCGATTACTGCGTTCACCTCTTTCAGCATGGCTGCCTCTTTCTTGCGGATCTGCTTCATCCTTTCTTCCAGTTGTTTCAGGTTGGAAGGACTGGCTTCTACTGCAAATTTTTGAGGAATGAGGAAGTTGCGGGCATAACCGTTGCGAACTTTCACAACTTCGTTAGCACCACCCAGGTTGTCTACGTCTTGTATCAGAATGATATCCATGATGCTGTTTTTGTTCACCGTTCCCAATCGATCCGGTTATTGCCGGGAGCCGACTGTCTACCCGTTCATCACGGGATTAGGGTGAGGTTTACTTTAATAGATCCGTTACATAAGGCAGTAATGCCATCTGGCGGGCTTTCTTAACAGCCTGAGCCACTTTACGCTGGTACTTCAGAGAGTTACCAGTGATACGGCGGGGCAACATTTTACCCTGCTCGTTCAGGAATTTTTTCAGGAACTCCGCGTCTTTGTAATCGATATACTTGATGCCATATTTCTTGAAACGGCAGAATTTCTTCCGGGGTTTCTCGGTTTTAATGGCGGTCAGGTACTTAATTTCATTTGCTTTTGCCATGTGTTATCCCTCCACTGCTTTTTCAACTCCTGTAGGTACACCACTTCTCTTTCTACCATTGTACTCGACGGCGTATTTATCGAGTGCAGTGAACATGTGACGGAGCACGTTCTCGTCACGCAGCAATTGAATCTTCAATTGCTCATTGAAGGTGGATGGCGCATTGTATTCCAGCACCCAGTACAAACCAGTGGTTTTTTTCTGGATGGGATACGCCAGTGATTTCAGACCCCAGGGATTGGTGTGCACCATTTGACCGCCATTTTCAGTAATGTAGGCAGTAAATTTTTTCTGAGCGGCTTTGAAGTCGTCTTCAGAAAGCACAGGGGTAAAAATCACCATCAATTCATAATTGTTCATGATCCCTGTTTAAATTGTTTTAGAAAAATTGATAAATCCCCGCCGCTATTGAATTCCAACCCGAAGATGGCCAATTTTGGCTAAGGGGCTGCAAAGATACAAGGTTATGAGGACCTGGCAAACAGAAGTTCTAAAGTTTTAATCGCGCTCAAAGATACAGCATCGTATTAATAACCAATTGGTTAAGGTTTTTTCAGGAATCGATCGCCTCCATCAGGCCGTTCCCGGCTTTATTTAGGCGGATGGAATTGCGCAGTCAGGAACGGCCCGCCAGCACCATGCAGGAAATCCTTGCCGGTTCCGGTACCTGCCGCCTTATGTCCGCTTTTACCTCCCCCGCATTCCTGACCATACCTACGGCCGCTCTGGCATTTTGCTCCTATACGCACTTCCGCTTCGACACAAGTCCCAAACCCATCAAGTCCAAACCACCTTCTTATCCCTGGCTATAACCATTTAGTACTACAATAACCAGTATCTTACGAAGCATAAGTATTTCCTCAGCTCAAATTATATGATGAAAAGTTCCCGACATCCGGTCCGGCTGTTTGCCGTTATGCTGGTGCTGGTCTCCCTCACCGCAAAGGCCAACAACCTGGTGACAGCCAGCGGCCTCAAATGTGAATACCTGGTAAATCCGATGGGTATCGAGGCCCAGCATCCCCGCTTTACCTGGCATCTTGCTGATTCCCGCGCCATGGCACGCCAAACGGCCTGGCAGCTGCTCATTTCGACCGACTCGCTCGATTGGAAAAAAACACTCGTATGGCAAACTCCTAAAAGCCCCGGTAGCAATAACCTGGTAACCTATTCAGGTAAAGCCCTGCAACCTTTTACCAAATATTATTGGCGCGTAAATACCTGGGATAAAGATGGTGTATTGACCACCTCACCCACGGCCAGCTTCGAAACCGGTATGATGAACCCTTCCAACTGGAAAGGCGCCTGGATCAGCGACGTCAGTGAGGTGTCGGTCAAACCTGCCGGACAATTCAGGAAACAATTCGAAGCCCCCAAAAAGATCCGTTCCGCGAGAGCCTATATCGCGGTAGCTGGTTTATATGAGCTATATATCAATGGAGCCCGTATCGGCACCCAACGGCTCGATCCCATGTACACCCGGTTCGACCGCCGTACATTATATGTTACCCACGATGTAACCGATCAATTGAAGACCGGTCAAAACGCGATCGGTGTGCTCCTCGGCAACGGTTGGTACAACCACCAGTCAACGGCGGTGTGGAACTTCCATCGTGCTCCCTGGCGCGCCAGACCAGCCTTCTGCCTCGATCTCCGGATCACGTATGATGATGGTACAGTTGAAACCATTACTTCCGGCAAGGATTGGAAAACATCCTTCTCGCCGGTGGTCTTTAACAGCATCTATACGGCTGAGCACCACGACACACGTCTCGCTCAACCGGGCTGGAACACGGCGAATTTCGACGACAGCAAATGGAAATCCGTGATATACCGCGCAGCGCCCTCCAACAACATCGTTGCACAGGTGCTGCACCCCGTTAGGGCAGTCGAAGAAGTCCCCGCTCATTCCGTAAACAAGATCAGCGACACCGTGTATGTATTTGACCTGGCACGAAACATTGCAGGCGTTAGCCGCTTGAAGCTACAAGGCCCTGCTGGTACGATAGTAAAACTCAAACATGCCGAACAGATTTACCCCAATGGTCGTGCCGACCTTTCCAATATCGACGTTCACTACCGGCCAACCGACGACAAAGACCCTTTTCAAACAGATATATTTATTCTTTCCGGGAATGGTGAAGAAACCTTCATGCCCCATTTTAACTACAAAGGCTTTCAATATGTAGAAGTAACCAGCGATAAACCCATTACCCTTTCCAAAGAAAGCCTTACAGGTTACTTCATGCACAGCGATGTGCCGCCGATAGGTACGGTTAAGTCATCGAATCCTACCATTGATAAAATATGGTCTGCTACCAACAACGCCTATTTATCCAACCTGTTCGGGTACCCGACCGACTGCCCGCAGCGGGAGAAGAATGGCTGGACGGGCGACGCACAGATCGCCATCGAAACCGGTTTGTACAGTTTTGATGGAATAACGGTATATGAGAAATGGCTGGCCGACCATCGCGATGAGCAGCAGCCCAATGGTGTGCTGCCTTCCATTATTCCAACTGGTGGGTGGGGATACGAATGGGGAAATGGGCCCGACTGGACAAGTACCATCGCCATTATTCCCTGGAATATCTATTTGTTTTATGGCGATACAAAACTGTTGGCCGACTGCTATGATAACATCAAAAAATATGTAGACCACATCGATGAGCTGTATCCCGGCGGACTTACTACCTGGGGCCTGGGCGACTGGGTACCGGTAAAATCGAAGAGCCCGGTGGAATTTACTTCCACGGCTTATTATTATGCAGATGCGCTCATCCTGTCCAAAGCAGCCGGCCTCTTGGGTAGAAAAGTCGACCAGCAAAAGTACCAGGCACTCGCGGAAAAGATCAGGAAAGCATTCAATGATAAATTCCTCAACCGTCAAACCGCACAGTATGGTTCGGGCCTGCAAACCGAAATGAGTGTGGCGCTGTATTGGGGGCTGGTTCCTGACGAACTGAACGCCAGGGTTGCTGCCAACCTGGCTAAACGGGTGGAGTTGGATAATTTTCACCTCGATGTAGGGCTGCTAGGTACCAAAGCCATCCTCAACGCGCTTAGCGCCAACGGTTATGCCGATGTTGCCTACAAACTAGCTGCGCAGGAAACCTTTCCCTCCTGGGGATGGTGGATCAAAAATGGTGCAACCACCCTGTACGAGAATTGGGATATCAATGCCAAATCCGACCTCTCCAGAAACCACATTATGTTTGGAGAGATCGGCGGCTGGTTGTACAAAGGAATCGCCGGTATTAAGCCCGATGAGGCTGTGCCCGGTTTCCGCAACATTATTCTGGAACCCCATTTTGTGGACGGGCTTACTTTCTTCGAAGCGACCCATGATGGGCCTCACGGAAAGATCACCGCTGCCTGGCAAAAAGAGGCAGGATCGATCAACTGGACTATCACCATACCGGCCAATTCCACTGCCACCCTGGTGTTGCAGCTGGAAAAGGGACAGCAACTGTACGAGCAGGGAAAGGCTATAACCGGTGCCGCCGGTCCTGTCCGGTCCACTGGCCACAGGGCCAATGGGAAGGCCACTTATTTTGCACAGGCCGGCACTTACCACTTTGTCATCAGGTAGATAAAACGAAAGGCAAGAAAGTCTGGGACACGCGCCGCCCAGCAATCAAGCCGGTTTGGGGCCCTATCCTGACATTTTTTCCGGTTGGTGCTGGCTGGCATTTTCTTTGGTAGCTTCAGTGAACAAAAACTGCTTTAATCATGCAAAAAGGAACTATACGGGTACAAACGGAGAATATTTTTCCCATCATTAAGAAATTCCTGTACAGCGACCACGATATCTTCCTTCGTGAGCTGATCAGCAATGCGGTGGATGCCACACAGAAGTTGAAAACACTGTCTTCGATCGGTGAGGCGAAGGGGGAATTGGGCGAATTGAAGATCGAAGTGAAGCTCGATGCTGCCAAAAAGACGATCACCATTTCCGATAGAGGGGTGGGTATGACAGCCGAGGAAGTTGAAAAATACATTAACCAGGTAGCGTTCAGTGGTGCCGAAGAGTTTGTGAAGAAGTACAAAGGACAGAACGAGAACAACATTATTGGTAAGTTCGGTCTGGGCTTTTACTCGGCCTTCATGGTAAGTGATCGAGTAGAGATCTTCACCAAAAGCTTCCGCGATGGCGCACAGGCTGTTCGTTGGGAATGCGACGGCAGTCCCGAATACACACTCGAAGACACCGAAAAGGCAGACCGTGGAACGGACATCGTATTGCACATCAATGAAGAAAGCAAGGAGTTCCTGGAGGAGCAAAGGATAGAAGGCGTATTACGCCGTTTCTGCCGTTTCCTTCCTGTACCTATTTTCTACGAACCCAAGGCCGGTGAAGAAAAAAAGGAAGACAGCCCTGAGCCCGAGCAGATCAACAATGTTCAGCCAGCCTGGACCCGCAAGCCTTCTGAGCTTACCGCCGATGATTACCAGAACTTTTATAAGGAGCTTTATCCTTACCACGAGCCGCCGCTGTTCTGGATCCATGTAAACGTGGATTATCCCTTTAATCTTACCGGCATATTGTATTTCCCCAAGATCAAACAGAGCTACGAGATCCAGAAAGATAAGATACAGTTATACAGCAACCAGGTTTTTGTAACCGATGAAGTAAAGGATATCGTGCCCGAGTTCCTGATGTTGCTGCATGGTGTGATCGACTCTCCCGATATACCGCTCAACGTTAGCCGTAGCTACCTGCAGGGCGATCCCAATGTGAAGAAGATCAACAACCACATCACCAAGAAGGTGGCGGACAAGTTGGAAGAGATCTTCAATAAGGAGCGTCCTTCTTTCGAAGAAAAATGGGATAGCCTCGGCCTGTTCGTGAAGTATGGGATGATGACGGATGATAAGTTCCTGGAAAAGGGCAGCAAATTCCACATCTTCGAAGCTACCTCCGGCGACAGGAAGTTCTATACCCTGGAAGAACTTCGGTTGGCCACAGAGACCTTGCAAAAGAACAAAGACGGAAAGCTGGTTATCGTCTACACTACGGATGCAGTACAGCAAGACGCCTATATCAAATCGGCAGAAGGAAAGGGATATATCGTCGTTAAAATGGATACGCTCGTTGATGCGGCGTTCCTGAATACGATGGAGCAAAAATGGAACGATGTTCATTTTACCCGGGTAGATGCCGACATCGTGGATAACCTGATCGACAAACAGGAGAATGTTGAGTCGGTACTCAGCAAAGACGATGAAGGTAAACTCAAGGATCTATTCAATATTCAACCAGCGAACTTACATGTAACCGTGGAAGTGAAGGGCCTGAGTACGGAAGCACCGCCGGTAGTCGCAACGCGCCCTGAGTTTATGCGTCGTATGAAAGATATGGCTGCCATGCAGGGGCCGATGGGAGCGTTCTACGCCAACATGCCCGATGAAGTAACCCTTACGGTAAATGGCAACCATCCTATCTACCAGCGGGTACTTGCCGAAGACAATAAGGAGAAACAATCCATGACAGTCCTCAACCTGGCAGATCTTGCGCTGCTGTCGCAGGGGCTGCTGAAAGGTGCCAATCTTACCAATTTCATCAACCGCAGTGTGGAACTGATGGGGGGCGAAAAGAAAGGAAGCACCATCCTGGAAGCTTAATATTACATAATGGGCTCGCAGAGCCCAATCGAATACCGGGGCTGACCTTAAAAAGGGCAGCCCTTTTTGTTTTAGGGATACCAGCTACGGAAGCGGGCAACCGCCTGTGTTTCCGGCCTCCTTATTTCATCATCTTAGGGTCATCCTAGGGTCATCCTAGGGTTTTCCCAGGGTTAACTCAGGATATTTTGCCTGTCAGGACCCTGCAATAACCCTAAGTAGACCCTAAGATGAAGCCAGAAACACAGGTATAACAATCAGCTAATCCTGGCTTTTTGCCAAAATAAGTGAGGGCGGCTCCGGAAGGGCAGCCCAGAATATTCCATGATTTGCAAACTTTCGGTTGGAAACTGGACGGGAATTATGTGAGCCCATCCCGCAGGTCAGGATTCTGAAAGCCTGAAGTCAATCACTTTCAATTGTAGATGTTTTTCATCATTCCAGACATTTTCTTCCAGGGTAAATACCACATCGAGTGGTTTCTGCTCCTGGAGCAGGTAGAACTTCCTGGCCATATTAAACCCTATTCCGTTAAACAGGATATTTTCCTGGCGGAGGGAAAACTTGATGTGGTTATCCTTTACTACCCTCGAATAGCCGCTATTCATCACATTTTTCGTTACCCATACCGGTTTTGAGTTATCCGGTCCGAATGGTTCCATTTGATGAATGATGTTGTAAAAGGGCTGCTTGAGGTCCCGGAAGGGAATTTCTCCATCGATAATGATCTCCGGCACCAGCAGTTCGGGGGTAATGGTGGCTGCCACGACCTCTTCGAACCGGGCGCGGAATGCTTCTACGTTGCCGGGCTCCATGGTCATACCGGCTGCATAGAAGTGTCCGCCATAACCCAGCAACAGGTCTTTACATTGGTGTATGGCTTCGTAAACATTAAACCCCGCTACGCTTCGCGCCGATCCGGCAACATATTCGCCCGATTGGGTCAGTACGATGGTGGGTCTATAATAATGGTCTATAAGGCGGGAGGCCACGATGCCCACAACGCCCTTATGCCAATGAGGCTGGTATATAACGGTAGATTTGCGTGCGCGAAGTGCTTCATTCCCCTCGAGCAGGGCGAGTGCTTCATCGGTGATATTCTTATCAGCTTCTTTACGGTTGGTATTGTCGGAATGGAGCATTTCCGCAAACTGATGCGCTTCCTGCTGGCTGGCG
Organism: Paraflavitalea sp. CAU 1676; assembly: GCF_029223285.1. Lineage (GTDB taxonomy): Bacteria > Bacteroidota > Bacteroidia > Chitinophagales > Chitinophagaceae > Paraflavitalea. The sequence goes on from NZ_JARHUJ010000004.1 coordinate 29,897, forward strand.
GCGATGAACATCTGCACGGCTTTCCTGGCATCATCCATACGCCCGGCCGCATTTACCCGCGGGGCGATCATAAAGACAAGACTATTAATGAATAAGGCCGATTCCAGTTTGCTCAATTCCTTTAGTGCGCTGATGCCGTAATTGGGGCGCTCATTGGCTTTTTTCAAGCCATAAAAGGCCAGAATACGGTTTTCACCGGTCATGGGCACTATATCTGCGGCGATGGCGGTGGCCACCAGATCGAGGTACTCTTCGGCTTCAGCAGAAGGAAGATCCATCCGCTCTGTGAGGGCGGCTATTAGTTTAAAGCCAACCCCGCAGCCGCACAACTCCTTGTAAGGATACTGGCAGTCGGGTTGTTTGGGGTTGAGGATGGCTACAGCTGGTGGTAATACGGCGTCGGGGGTGTGGTGATCGCACACCACAAAATCGATCCCCAATTCGCGGGCGTAACTGATCAGGTCGACCGATTTAATGCCGCAATCGAGTGAGATGATCAGGGAAAATCCTTCGTCGCGTGCAAAGTCGATTCCCTGTTTGGAAATGCCGTAGCCTTCCCTGTACCTGTGGGGAATGTAGAAATCGATCCGGGATGGCTCATAATGTTTTTGCAGAAAGCTGAACATGCATGAAACCGAGGTGATGCCATCGACATCGTAATCTCCAAACACCAGGATTTTCTCCTGCCGGTCGAATGCCTGCAGGATGCGGTCAACCGCTTTTTCCATATCCTTCATCAACCAGGGGGCGTGAAGGTCTGTCAACTGAGGACGAAAGTATTTTTTTGCTTCTGAAAAATCTTCGATCTCTCGCTGTATCAACACTTTACAGAGGGTGGGGTGTATTTTTAGCGACTCATACAAAGACTTTACTTTCAATTCATCCGCCGCAAGTATGTTCCATCTTTTCTGCATGGTGTCAATTAGCTATAAGTTGAGACCGCCAAGCGGTAGATAAATGTAGAGAAAGCTGTAAGTAACTACCGATCCCAATGCTTGCAGCACGGCCGGTTTGAAGGGCAGGCTGTCGTGCAGGATCAGAATTTTCTATCCGTCGTAAACCTGACCAGTTCTTCCAGGCCCTGTTGCACTTCGGGGTTTTTAAATTCCTGTAATATACTCAAAGCCTCGTCACGGTAAGCAAACATCTTTTGTTCGGTGTACTCTATGCCGCCTGTTCGTTTAACGGTATCGATAACCTCCTGAACCTTTTCGGCATCCTTATTGTGATTTTTGATAATGTAAATGAGCCGCCTGCGGGTGGTGGCATCAGAATTGTTAAGGGTGTATATAAGAGGCAGGGTGAGCTTTTTTTCTTTGATATCGTTGCCGGTAGGTTTGCCGATGGAGTCGCTTCCATAATCAAACAGATCGTCTTTGATCTGAAAGGCGATCCCCACCTTTTCACCAAAAAGTCGCATCTTTTCGGTGATCGTTTCATTTTGAGTGACCGACCAGGCGCCGGCGGCACAGGCCGAAGCGAGCAGGGAAGCCGTTTTACCGGTAATGATCTCAAAATAGATATCTTCTTTGAGGTTCAGCGTCCGGGACTTTTCGAGTTGCAGTAACTCTCCTTCGCTCATTTTTCGAATGGCGTCCGAAAGTATCTGGAGGATCCTGAAATCATTGTGATCGAGGGATAGCAACATACCTTTCGCCAGGAGGTAATCGCCCACCAGTACTGAGATTTTCGTTTTCCAGAGCGCATAGGTTGAAAAAAAGCCCCTGCGTTCCAGGGACTCATCCACCACATCATCGTGTACCAGCGTTGCAGTGTGGAGTAGTTCCACCAGTGACGCAGCCCGATAGGAGGAAGGTGAAACAGGTCCGCATAGTTTGGCGGAAAGCAGCACGAACATGGGGCGCAGTTGCTTGCCTTTCCGGTTTACTATGAAGCGCATGATGCGGTCCAGTAAAGGCGTTTGGCTTTTGACTGCTTCCCGGAATTGTTTCTCAAATTCAGCTAATTCGTCGCGTAGTATAGCCTGTGATAATTTCATTTAGTCCAAAAAGGAACGGCAAATTACTATTTTACTTTGTAAGTGAGACAGTAAATTGGTCCTACATATAGGAGTCTTATTGAATGATTGACAGCAAGATAATGGGCGCAACGTTAGCTAAAAAAATTTGGTATTTAGTTTTCAATTAATATTTTTGTGACTAATTTGGACATTGGTTTTCTTAATCCTTCACATAAACTTTAGTTATGGCAAGCAAAAAGTACACAGGTCTGTTTGGCTTACTATGCCTGCTCACGTCTGGCGCGTTTGCTCAAATAGGCGGCAGCTACGATGTACAGGATTCCTCTGTAATACCATCAAAAAGATTACCTCAGCACAGTGAATTTATGGCTAACAATTACCCGTTCCCGGCCAAGCCCAGGAATAGTTGGGAAATTGGTATTAAAGGCGGCCTCGCCAATGTAATCGGTGACGTGCGTTCACGTTTCGGTTGGGGCGCTGGTTTACACGTTCGTAAAGCACTGGGTTATGTATTCTCTTTGCGTGGAGATTTCAACTATCTGAATACAAAGGGTATGAACTTCCAGGCATCACACAATTATCAGAACAATCCAGCTTGGAACGCATATCCAAGGCCAGTTGCTGGTGGACCTCAGCACGTGTTCTACAACTACAAGACAAATATCTATGATGCGAGCTTGCAGGCTGTATTCACTTTGAATAACATCCGCTTTCATCGCGCCAAATCCGGATTCAATGTTTATGCATTTGCCGGTCTTGGTGGTACAGTGTTTGACGCAAAAGTTGACGCATTGGACGCGAACGGCGCTAATTACAGTGCCCTGTTCACCCAGGTGTATAACAAGTATGCACCTACCAGCTTCCCTTACAAAGACCGTAAAGACATCCGCAGCGATCTGAAAGACGGTATGGATGGCGATTACGAAACTGAAGCTCAAGAAGATAACGGCCAGGCTAAGCTGTTCGGCGAACCTTTCCGTCCCAACCTGAACTTTGGTCTCGGTATGCAATTCAAGCTCAGCAAAAAACTGAGCCTCGGAATCGAGGATAAGGTTACACTGCCCAAAACCGACCTGCTCGATGGTCAGCAATGGCAAGAGAATGGAATCGCAGCTACTGCCCAAACAAGGGACATGGACCTGTATAATTTCTTCTCTGTTGGTCTGAACTTCGCAATCGGTGGCAGCAAAGCTGTTGAGCCCCTCTGGTGGTTGAATCCCCTGGATTACGCTTACAACGAGATCAACAAACCTCGTCACATGAAGCTCCCCAAGCCGATCCTGGATGATTCCGACGGCGACGGTGTTACCGATCAATTTGACAACGAACCAAATACTCCTGCAGGTGCTCCTGTTGACGTTCGTGGTGTAAGCCGCGATACTGATGGCGATGGCGTTCCTGATTACAAGGATAAAGAACTGGTTACTCCTACTCAGTGCCAGCCTGTTGATGCTGATGGCGTTGGTAAATGTCCTCCTCCTGCATGCTGCGATGAGCTCGCACGCAGACTGGACAGCCTTGGTCCGATCAGCCGTTGCAACATCGGCAGCCTGCCAAGCGTAACCTTCAAAGGCAAATCTGTAACCCTGAGCAACGATGCGAAAGCCCTGCTGGCCAGCGCTGCTCAACAGATCCGCAACAACCCTGCTTGTAAGATCGCTGTAGTAGGCTACTGCTCTACTAACAAGTCTGAACAGCAGCTCAGCTGGGATCGTGTTAACTCAGTTATCACTTACCTGGTTGAAAAAGAAGGTATTAGCTCAGATCGTTTCATCTTCAAGTATGGTGAAACAGGTGGTGAGTGCACTACCGTTGATCTGCGCGACGGAACTGGCGAAGAAGGTCCTAACACAGTACCTGCTCCGCACCCGAACTTACGCCGCAGAGGATAGTACTTTTGCTGTCAACTCTATAATATATAACCCCTCCTTGTTCTAAGGAGGGGTTTTATATTTATCTTAACGAACGGAATAGACCCATTTTACATTCCTTTCCTATTATTGCACCTAATACCTTAACTTTGCCCACCTTTATGAAGTCAGCATTTTTGATTGTATTTTTCGCGTTGGGACTTGCTTCCTGCTCAAAGTTTGCTAAAGTGCAGAAAAGCAATGACTATGACTACAAACTGCGTATGGCGGAGAAGTACTACGTTGCCAAGAAATACAATTATGCCAAGCAACTTTATGAAGAGCTGTTTCCGTTGATGAAGGGACAGCCACAGTTTGAAGATCTATTTTATAAGTTTGCGTATTGTTCTTATTATCTTCATGATTGGATGAATGCTGAAAACCTGTTCAAACAGTTTGTGGAAGTATTTCCCAACAGCCCCAAGGCAGAAGAAATGGATTATATGAGGGCTTATACCTATTACAGGCAGTCGCCTAAGGTAGCGCTGGACCAAACCACCACCGAAAAGACCATTGGTTTGATGCAGACTTTCATTAATACACACCCTGGTTCGACCCGCATTAAAGAAGCGGGCGAGATCATTGATAAGTGCAGGCTGAAACTGGAGGCGAAAGAGTTGCTGAGCGCAGAGTTATATTATAATATGGGTAAATACCGTGCTGCGGCTATTGCCTATACCAGCCTGATGAACGGTTATCCGGATTCTCAAAAGAGTGACCAGTATAAGTTCCAGATCATTAAATCCTATTACCTCTTTGCTTCCAACAGTATAGATGAAAAGAAGCCAGCGAGGTTTGAACAGGTAGTTACAGAATGTAACGATTTTGCCGACCGGTTTCCGGACAGCAAACTAATTAAGGATGTGGAGCGTTATTCTTCTTTGTCTCAGAACAATATTAAAGAAATCAGTAAAGTCAACAATAATGAGCAAGTTAAGACGACAAATTAGCGCTAACACCGCTAACACGGCGGAAACCAAAGATCTGAACGTGATCAAAGGCAAAACCGGTAATGTATACGAATCCATTGCCATCATTGCCAAGCGCGCTAACCAGATCAATATTTCCCTGAAGGAAGAGTTGCACAACAAGCTGGAAGAGTTTGCCAGCCATACTGATAGCCTGGAAGAGATACACGAAAATAAAGAGCAGATCGAGATCTCCAGGGCCTATGAGCGCATGCCCAACCCATCCTTGCTTGCTACCCAGGAGTTCCTGGACGACAAGATCTACTACCGTAAGAATGAAGACGATCTGTTTAGCTAGTCAGGATCAGTAATAATATTCACAAGCGATAGGACCTTCCTGTCGCTTTTTGTTTTTGCATGCCAGACCGGCGCCATTATCTGCTACCCGCTACCGGTTGATCCGGAAAGCAACACGATTTCCGGTACTGTAGAATTCTTGGTAGGCTGCACCGGCTTCTTGCGCAAAACTTCCTGCTAAATGCGGATTTATAAATAGATTTGAGCACCGACCGCGAACTCCGTCACCCTCAAGCTGTTCAAACGAAACCTATCAACATGTTTCAGGATAAAAAGATCCTCTTGGCCATCACGGGAAGCATAGCAGCCTATAAATCAATACTGCTTACCCGCCTGCTTATTAAAGCGGGTGCCGAAGTGAAGATCGTAATGACCCCGGCAGCCCGCGACTTTGTTTCCCCTTTAACATTGTCAACCCTCTCCAGGAATCCCGTCGTCATTGACCTTTCGAATAATGAGTCCTGGTCAAACCATGTGCAACTGGGCCGCTGGGCCGACATCATGATCGTGGCTCCACTGAGCTGCAATACGATGGCAAAAATGGCCCACGGGTTATGTGATAATATGTTATTGGCAACTTATTTGTCTGCTACCTGTCCGGTAGTAGTAGCACCCGCGATGGATGAAGATATGTGGCACCACCCCGCCACCCGGAACAATTTGCAGCTACTCGAATCATATGGAAACAAAGTAATTCCGGTTGGCAGGGGAGACCTGGCCAGTGGCCTGTATGGTGATGGCCGGATGGCGGAGCCCGAAACGATCATGCAATTTATTCAGGAACATTATTTTATAAATCAAGACCTTGCCGGCCGCAAAGCCTTGGTTACAGCAGGACCTACCTACGAACCGATCGACCCAGTTCGATTTATCGGTAACCATTCCTCGGGAAAAATGGGATTGGCGATCGCCGAGGAACTGGCGCGCCGGGGAGCAGCGGTACAGCTGATTTTAGGCCCTTCCTCCGTAAATACCACGGTAGCAGGCATAAAGGTCCATAAAGTACAGACCGCGCAACAAATGTTCGATGCCTGCTTACAGGAGTTCGCCGGTGCAGATATAGCAGTAATGTCGGCAGCTGTGGCCGACTTTACACCCGTCACCACCAATGCTGAGAAGATCAAAAAGACTGCAGGTAGCCTTACAGTAGAACTTACTAAAACCCGCGATATATTGAAATCATTGGGGAAGGAGAAACGGCAAGACCAGGTTTTAGTGGGATTTGCCCTGGAAACCAATAATGAAAAAGAATTTGCCCGGGAGAAGCTAAGCAGCAAGAATGCCGATATGATTGTGTTGAACTCCCTCAACGACGAAGGCGCGGGATTTGGCTATGACACCAATAAGATCACTATTTTTGAACGAAGCGGCCTTGAACTGCCTTACGAGCGTAAACCAAAACAACAAGTGGCCCACGATATCGTTGATAGAATTGTAAACATGTTGTATGCGTAAAAAACTGTTAGCGCTGATCCTTCTTCTTACTGGTTTGCAGGCCGTTTTGAATGCCCAGGAACTGCAGGCCCGGGTAAGCATCGATGCCCGCCAGGTAAGTTCACAAACGGATAAAAAGATATTCCAGACCTTACAGAACTCACTGAATACATTTCTCAATAACCGGAAGTGGAGTAATGAGACATTTCAGACAAATGAGAAGATCGTTTGCCAGTTCCTGGTAGTAGTAAGGGCTGCCTTGCCCGGCAATGTGTACCAGGCCTCTTTGACTGTGCAGGCCACCAGGCCGGTGTACAATACCAATTACGAATCCCCATTGATCAACTTTCAGGACGAATCGTTCAACTTTAAGTATGTAGAATACCAGCCAGTAGAATTTAACGAGAACAGGGTCTCCGGTTCCGATCCATTGGTGTCGAACCTCACCGCTACACTGGCCTATTATGTATACGTGATCCTGGGGCTTGATTTCGATTCCTTCGCCTTGCGCGGAGGCGATAGCTACTTTCAAAAAGCGATGTCGATTGTAAACAATGCGCCCGAAAACAGGGACATTAATGGGTGGAAAGCCTTTGATGGATTACGCAACCGGTATTGGCTTATTGAAAATTTGACCAACAACCGCTACACACTGGTGCATGACGCTATTTATAGTTACTACCGATTGGGTATGGACGCTATGTACGAGAATGAAAATGAAGGACGAAATGCAGTCTTGAATACGCTGAACATTCTCAATACGCTGAATACAGATATCTCCAATACCATGATCGTTCCATTCTTTTTCCAGGGCAAGTCTAACGAAATGATCAGGATCTTCAAGAAAGCGCCGCCCGAAGAGAAACAAAAGGCCAGGGAAATATTGATGCGGGTCGACATCACCAATGCCAATAATTACAAACAGGAATTAAAATGATGCAATTCGGACGAGGATTGAATAAGCAGCTGAAAGTACTGGGCGCTGGTTGTTTCTATTTATTGGTATTTACCGTAATTGGGCTGGCGGTAGCCTGTTCCAATAAAAATAAGATACCATCGGATGTAATGGCGCAGGATAAAATGGAAAAAGTGATGTGGGATATGATACAGGCCGATCGCTTTTCATCGCAATTCCTGGAAAGGGATTCTGTAGCGAAGAAAAATATCAAAGTGGAGAACCTGAAGTTATACGAGCAAGTATTCCAGCACCATAAGATATCCAAAGATGAATTTCTTCGTAGCTTTCAGTTTTACCTGAGCCGCCCCGACCTGAATAAGCCAATCTTTGATACCATGTCTGCCCGGGCCGACCGGCGGAGAGCCGAAATGTACAAGTCTGATACGGCAAAGGCTTTAAAATAGAGCGCGTACTGCACCATGAGGGAACTGTTCATTTTAATGGGTTCTCACCTGTAGAAATCAAAAACGAACTTTCACCATATGAATAAAGTTGTAGCTAACGCTGATGCTGCCATCAACGATATTCCGGATAACGCGACGATCATGCTCGGCGGATTCGGACTATGCGGTATTCCCGAAAACTGTATAGCAGCCCTTGTGCGCAAAGGCATCAAAGACCTCACCTGTATTTCAAATAACGCCGGCGTAGATGATTTTGGACTGGGCCTTTTATTGAAGACCAGGCAGATCAAAAAGATGATGAGTTCCTACGTAGGCGAAAATGCAGAATTTGAAAGACAGCTGCTGAGCGGAGAACTGGAGGTAGACCTTATACCCCAGGGTACCCTCGCAACAAGGATACAAATGGCAGCCATGGGTATTCCTGCCTTCTTCACTCCGGCCGGTTACGGTACCGAGATCGCAATCGGAAAAGAGGTACGGGAATTCAATGGCAAAATGCACCTCATGGAACATGCCCTGCATGCCGATTTCGCTATCGTGAAAGCCTGGAAGGGCGATCACATGGGTAATCTCGTGTTTCGGAAAACCACCCGCAACTTCTCCACCTCGATGGCCAAAGCCGGTAATATTACGATCGCCGAAGTAGAAGAACTGGTACCGCCCGGCCAGTTGGATCCGGATCAGATCCATGTAGCAGGCATCTACGTGCACCGTCTATTTGAAGGCACGGATTATGAAAAGCGGATCGAACGTAAAACGGTTCAGATCAACAAAGGATAAACCCACTCTACTCTTCCGAAAATAAATACGAACGATTATGCCATTGGATAAATTCGGTATTGCAAAGCGCATCGCCCAGGAACTTCGCGATGGAATGTATGTGAACCTCGGTATTGGTATTCCCACACTGGTCTCTAATTATGTCCCTTCAGGTATTTCAATTATGCTGCAATCGGAAAACGGTATGTTGGGCATGGGGCCTTACCCCGTTGCGGAAGAGATCGATCCTGACCTGATCAACGCGGGTAAAGAAACAGTAACGGTACTCCCGGGAGGTGCATTTTTCGACAGCGCAGAAAGTTTTGGAATGATCCGCGCAGGTAAGGTTGACCTTACGGTACTGGGCGCCATGGAAGTTTCCGAGCAGGGCGACATTGCCAATTGGAAAATACCAGGCAAAATGGTGAAGGGAATGGGAGGTGCCATGGACCTGGTAGCCAGCGCCAAGAATATCATTGTGGCCATGATGCACACGAATCCCAAAGGCGAATCGAAAGTGTTGCCTTCCTGCACGCTGCCGCTGACCGGTGTTCGCTGTGTAAAGCGCATAGTCTCAGATCTGGCTGTGATGGATGTATTGCCCGGCGGAGGATTTCAGCTGATAGAACGGGCCCCTGGCATTTCGGTGGAGGAAATAAAGGCCAAAACACTTGGCAAACTGATCATTCAAGGCGAAATACCGGAAATGAATATCAATTAGGGAAGACGGCCACGCTAGAACAAGGAAGAGCTCCGGTCATTAGAATCTACTTCTTTTATTGGGTTAAAGCAGTAAGCGGCGGCGATGAAAAAACCGATCCTGATATCATTGATGATAGAAAGCAGGATCATCTTTTCCTGCTGCTGGATAGTAGTGCCTTTGCCCTGGGCAATGACAAAACCCGTAAGCAGGTACATGGTGAAGTAACAAATATTGCCGCCGGCAATCCAGAACATGGGCGATTGGAAGATAAACAATTGCTTGTCGCGGATTAGCTGAACCAGGGCTATTATAGCAGCTCCCAGCAGGATCATAGCCCCTGCCATCGACAGAATGAATGAATATTGACCGATGCCACGCAATGCATAGACCGTAATTGACACTGATGAAAAGGCAATCAAGATTGTATACAGCAGATTCTTTAGCCAGGCTGGTTCAACCATCGTCCTGAACAGGTAAAGCAACAGCGCAAAAATGCCCAGATCAAAAATGCCATTAATGAACGCAATATTACCGGGAACCAGTTGAGGAATGTATACCATTAAGTGGTTCAAAAAAGACAGCAGGCAAACAGCTCCCAGTATGATCATTATATCCTGATGTCCGTTACGGCGTGCAAAAATGATCAAGATAGGGATCAGTGGCAAAATGATTGCCAGCAACGCAAGTGCTAAAGGTATGATTGTACCGGTTTGTACCATAGTGAAAGGTTCGGAAACCGGTTTTCCATAGAGAAGAAACTTTCTCCCGTTCTACTCCCGATTATCCTGACAGGGCAGGGGGTGATGACTGTAATGTATTGGGATTTACTGGCTACATATATCAGTGGGCAAAACGACCATTAGTTTGATATATGTCGGCTATAGCTGCTAAAATTAATCAATTAAGTTGTTTTTCACTGCAAAGAAAACCAGACCTGCGGTATTTTTTGCACCAAAACGTTCCATGAGTCGGTCCTTGATCGCTTCAACGGTACGCGGGCTTACTTCCAGTTTCTGGGCTATTTCGTGCGCAGTGAATTCCATACAGATATACTTGATGACATCCCGTTCGCGGTCGCTGAGGGTGATCTCATTATTCAAAGTGGGTACCACTTTTTGGCGGGCGTGTGATTTTTTCAATAATATCCTGTTCACGAAGTTGTTGAGGTAATATCCTTTACTCATGACCTCCATGATGGCCTTTTTGATCTCGGCCGGATCGGCACTTTTCAGTAAATAGCCGTTGGCGCCAATTTCCATCATATGGCTCACGAACCGCTCGTCTTCGTACATGGTGAGAGCGATGACGTGGATCTGGGGATATTGCTTGGCGACTACCTTGGTTGTTTCAATACCATCTTTCTGAGGCATACGCAGATCCATCAGGATCACATCCGGTTGCTCGGGGGCGGCGGGAAGTGCGTCCAGTAGCTCCTGGCCATTTTCTGCTTCGAAAACAAACTTGATGTTGGTATAAGGTCGTAATGATAGGATAACACCCTTCCGGAATATCTTGTGGTCGTCAGCGATAGCAACTTTAATGGGTCCCATTGTTTTTATGATATTGGCAGCTAAAATTACTGAAAAATGTCCGTTATAACGACTGTTCATACACCTGAAAATCGGGAGATCGTATTGATTTTCAATTGTTCAATACAGCCAGCCAACGGCGCACAAATGTAATTAGTTTTAATGCTTCAGCGACTGATTAAATTCGGCCTGGGCATTATAATTATTCCGCTGCAGGTTCTTCTTCCAGCTTCGGTATCTCAATCGTGACCTTATAGTAGGTCTGGGACATGTCCTTTTCGAAAAAGATCCTGCCCTGCAGCAGTTTCAACCGGCTCTGAATGTTCTTCAGGCCCAGTCCGACATTACTTTTGTTGAGTTTTTCAAAATCATTCTGGGTAATCCCGCGACCGTCGTGATGCAAGCGGATATAAAGTTTGCTACCGCCCAGATTTTGGGTAAGGTGGATGAAGCTGGCATTACTGTGCTTCAGAATATTGTTGACCAGCTCTTGTATAACGCGGAAGATGATCAGTTCCTGATCGGGGTGGAGCCTTTCGCGGTAGTCATGAAACCGGCAGCTGGCGTTCATGCTGCCCGAACCGCTGATCTTTTGAAAGAGATCATTTACTGCCGACTCCAGACCGAAGTTCTTCAGGGTGGGTGGCATCAGGCTATGAGAGATATTTCGGATGAGCTGAATAGTGTCATCGATGATTTGCTTGGCATTGTAAATGCTTTGCAGTTGGGTGGTTTTATCGAGGTTTACCAGGTTTTCGTTGAGATATAGACGGGCAGTGGCCAGCAACGGGCCAGCATCGTCGTGGAGATCGGCAGCTATACGTTGCCTTTCTTCTTCCTGCAGGCGTATTGAAGCGTTCAACAACATTTTCTGTTGTTCCTGTTCGAGGCGTTGAAGCCTCATCTGATAGCGGATAACCTTACGTTGGTGGAAGATGATGAAAACGATAAGCCCGATCGTAAGGGCCAGCATACCCACAGTACCAAAGAAAAGTACAAGGGACACAGGACTGTCGGGGTTATTGATTTCGAGCAAGAACATGGGTGGTGCCTTGCGGCAGGGGTTGGTTTTTGGGGTTAAGTAGCCGAATTCTCAAACTCAAACAACTCATCACTAAAAGGCCGCTCATTGGTTGGCTGCGGCTTATAATTAGGTATTATGAATGCAATCGTTAATAAAATATGTTTTAGCAGGTTAGAGATCGAATTGATAAACCAGTAAGATCGCCTTTCTTCCTGAGATACAAATTCGGCCGCTATGAAAAGGAAAAAGGTTGCCGACATGTAAACGAGGATCGCCACGACGATCCAGAAGGTTTTGGACGAATAAATGAATGAAACCTGCATGTCCCTGATCTGTTCGAAGAAAAACCAAACACAGAATACGATGATGAGCATGGATTCTACAGAGGCAGGGATGGCGTCAAAATTATTCGACTGATCCTTATTGAGCATGTAATAGAACACGATGGCATAAAACACAGGGAGTGACCCAAGGATCACCTTTCTGATCATGCCCGGTTTTATGTTGAGGTATAAAAAGATTGAAAAAAGCGTATACTCAACAACCGTAAAAAAGCTAAAGAAATAAAACTTGATCTGCGAATTTTTGGGAAAAAGACTCATCGTAAAGTCCGTAAGGAACGATAGGAGTACGTACACAAAGATTACCCATAGTTTTTTCTCATTATTCCTCTTAATGAAGATAAGAAAGAAAACTATGGGTAAGATTCCCGATAATCTGCTAAGATTTGCAAGTATGTCTCTGGTGAGCAAGGCCTTTTAATGTTTCTCAAATATAAAAGGCATTTACTTAATAGTCAAGTAATCAGGAAAAAAGACTTTATTAAAGACCGAAGATCCATTTCCACCAGGAGTCGCCGTCGCCGTCGGTTCTGTCACCAACAACACCAGCTTCGCTAGTAATATTACCTTCGTTATTTACGGCAGTGTATTCGAAAATGTTCTTGCCGTTCTTGTCGATACCTACGTATACCAGGGTCTTTTTACCATGCTCGTTGATAGCATTGTAAAAGTGAATGCCTTCGCAACCAGGTTGAGCGAGGATCTGCTCGATGATGTTGCGGCCAATCACATACGAAAGTGCTTCGTTAGGGTTGGCATTCTTGTAGTTAGCGATAAATTCAGTGCCCAGTTGATAGCCAATTTCCTCACCGATTTCTGCTGTCGGACGCTTGGTGATGAGTTCATTTTGCATCATAGTAGTAAGTTTTTAGAGGTTTAGAATAGTAGTTTGGAGGTCCAAAAAACCTCTAAAAAAAAAAGCTATACAACGGGTGGTAATCCTGATCAAAATGGTTTAAATTGCCTGCAATTCAATAGGGTAGTGGATTTGCGAGGATTTAACTCGTAACAATACGAGATAAAAACGAGTAAAAGCGCGGCGTTTTGATAGTATTTCTACTAACGTACAATGCCCAGGTTGACGGGGTAGTCTTACTAGAAAAGGGAGTTATCAACAAAATGACAAAGAGTGTGGATAAGTGGTAACTCTTAGAGGTTTGTGAGGTGGATTTTAAAAACGGGACTATCTGGTTTGAATAAACTACAAATACTGTGCTGTTTTTTGCTTCCCGGCTTTTGAACAGCACTTTCCGGAAAGATGAACAGGTTTTCAGCTAAGCGGACCGGAAAAAGAAGAATAAGATCAACAAACGCATACAGGCAGGTATCAAGCAACAAAAGAGGGGAGAAGTTGACTGATATTGGATTTGACGGTGGTTTTCATAAGATAAATGGAAATTATTTCTGGACGGTAACTCTGGACATTGGATGTGAGAGGTTGCCTATCCTTCCATCAATCAACTTCAAAACAAAAATACCCGGATACAAAATACAGGTCAAGAGCACTTTTGCTCATTTTTATTCGTTCAGTATATACACGGTCGGACGTAGAAATTCAATATCCTGGCTCGAAAAACTCCGATTGATCTTAATCAACTAACTTTTGCTGAATACAACAGGTAATTTTTTTATACGATATTGCCTGTACAGGGTAGCCTCGTGAGTTGGAAAAAAATATCCCCCTGGCAATTGTAGTTCAATTTCATATACCGGATTTATGTAGCCAATTAACCCGTTAATAAGCCAAACCCGCCAACAACTATGAGTGCTGAACTGGTAATTAAAGTTTCACTTGCGGATGATCATAAAATCTTTCGCGATGGTATCAAAATGGCTCTGAAAGGTAAAGAATACCTGAAAATCCTCTGGGAAGCCGAGGATGGCAAAGATCTGATGCACAAAATGCAGCTCAAAAAACCCGATGTCCTGTTGATGGATATCCGCATGCCGGAAGTAGACGGGGTTAATGCGATCGGGATCCTTCGCAAGGAGTACAACGATGTCAAGATCATTGTGCTTACCATGTACGACGACCAGGAAATGATCACCAAAATGATGGAAATGGGGGCGAATGCCTATCTCACTAAAACTTCCGATCCAGACGAAATATACCAGGCGATCCTAACCTGTATGAACGACGATTTCTATTTCAATGATCTCGTCAATAAGGCAGTACTTTCCAAGCTGCAGACCAAAAAACAGGTGCGCCAGTTTTATCCCAATCCCATTAAATTCTCAGAAAAAGAGGTCCGCATCCTCAAATTACTGGCCGAAGACAAAACTACCGAAGAGATATCCAAAGAAATATTCTTAAGCCCACGTACGGTCGAAACTATCCGGCAGAATATGAAATCCAAGGTGGGAGCCAAAACAATCGCCGGCCTGATCATGTACGGTATGCGTAACAAATTAATCGACTAAGCTATAGATACTATTTACTCTACTTTCCTTATTGCTCCATAAAAAAAGGTACAAGCTACTATCTGCAACTTGTACCTTCCGGTCTACATGAAGACCTTTTTATCTCTCTCTTATCCCGGTAATCAGCCAAGCCGCATAACGGCCGCTTTTCCCTACGACTTAAGATTCAGTTTTATTCGTAACTCATCCAGCTGTTTGTTATCGATGGATGACGGGGCATCGAGCATTACATCACGGCCGCTGTTGTTTTTGGGGAAAGCAATAAAGTCACGAATGCTTTCGCTGCCACCGAGAATGGCGCAAAGTCTGTCGAAGCCAAATGCAATACCACCATGCGGCGGAGCACCATATTCAAAAGCCCCCAGCAGGAATCCAAATTTATGCAGTGCCTCATCTTTACTCATTCCCAACGCTGCAAACATCTTTTCCTGCAGGTCTCGCTGGAATATACGGATCGAACCACCCCCGATCTCATTTCCGTTCAACACCATATCATACGCGTTCGCTTTAATATTGGCATACGGATGCTTCAGGTATTCCGCAGCATTTTCGATTACGGGATTGTTATCGATCATCGTGGAGATCTGGTTGGGCTTAGGTGCTGTGAACGGATGGTGACGCGCTACCCAGCGATTGTCTTCCTCACTGTATTCGAACAGTGGGAAATCAAGCACCCACAGCAACTTTAGTTCGTCTTTCTTACGCAATCCGAGCCTTTCGCCCATTTCAAGGCGTAGTTCACTGATCGCCTTGCGGGTTCTTTCTTCCAGACCTGCCAGGATCAATACCAGGTCGCCGGCTTTGGCCCCGGCGGCGTCGGCAATGGCTTTTAATTTGTCTTCCGAGAAGAACTTATCTACGCTGCTTTTATAAGTACCGTCTGCATTGCATTTGATGAATACCAGGCCCTGCATACCTATTTGGGGTCTTTTCACCCAATCGGTCAATTCGTCGGTCTGTTTTCGGGTATACTCAGCACAACCCGGTACCGCTATCGCCACCACTGTTTCGGCATCATTGAATACTTTGAAGTCGACGCCGGCCAGCAATGCCTCATTGGGTTTCAGCCTATCCACGTTGAAAGCCGATTTGATGTTCAGCAACTGCATGCCAAACCGGATATCTGGCTTGTCATTACCGTATTGCCACATGGCATCTTCCCAGGTCATGCGTTGCACCTGTTCAGTATAGTCAACACCTTTTACCGTCTTGAAGATATGTTTGATCATTCCTTCAAACATGTTGAGGATATCTTCCTGCTCAACAAAACACATTTCGCAGTCGATCTGGGTGAATTCCGGCTGGCGATCTGCACGCAGGTCCTCATCCCGGAAACATTTTACCACCTGGTAGTAACGGTCGTACCCGCTCACCATCAGCAATTGCTTAAAGGTTTGGGGAGACTGTGGCAGTGCATAGAACTGGCCAGGGTTCATACGTGACGGAACTACGAAATCGCGAGCGCCTTCTGGTGTACTTTTGATGAGGAACGGCGTTTCAATATCCATGAACTGGTTTTCGTGCAGATAGTTTCTTGCTGCACGGTTAACGGCGTAACGCAACTCCAGGTTCCGCTTCACCGCATTGCGGCGCAGATCCAGGTAGCGGTACTTCATGCGCAGGTCGTCTCCGCCATCCGTATCGTCCTGGATAGTGAAAGGTGGCGTTACCGATTTATTCAGGATGGTAAACGAAGTCAACCTGATCTCAATATCGCCGGTTGGCAGATTGGGGTTCTTGTTGGTGCGTTCGGTCACCACCCCTTTGGCCTGGATCACAAACTCCCTGCCCAGCGGCTGTTGGTCCAATTGCGGATTAAGTTCTTCTCCGAATAAAAGCTGTGTAATGCCATACCGGTCGCGCAGATCAGCGAATGTGATGCTGCCAAATTTCCTAACCGTTTGAATCCAACCGGCGAGCGTTACTTCCTGGCCGGCCTGTGCCAACCGAAGTTCGCCACAGGTATGCGTTCTGTACATTGCCTATTGTTTAATTTTATGTGTTGCTGGTTACAATGAATACTGAATGGGAACGTTGTTTACAGGATCGTATGGAACCTACCGGTTTCTGCATCCATAAACAATTAATATTCAACATTCAATTTCAAATTGGTCAAAATGACCGGTGAGCGGCAAAGGTAACAGAAAACAGGTTTCCCACCGCTGCCCGGCCACCAGCCTTAAATGATTATTTTCGCTCCAGATGCCGCAGGATTCAACCTATAAATACCAGGTACCGCAAGGCGATACCGTCTCCCACCATTCCGGGAAAAAGGCGTCTCCTGCCGCAATCGACACCGCACTGGCCGGGATACCCTCGGCCGCCCCCCTCAAAAACGTTCAGGTGCAGCTTACGCCTGAGCAACAATTATCCCATGAATTGGGCAATTGGTTTTTTGGTGCGTTGTTTCTGATACTCCTGGTGACACTATTCTTTCCCCGTCTCTTCAAAAGGCTGAAACTCCTTTTTTATTCGCGCCGGGCAAAAGCCGTTTATGATGACCGTCAGCCCGATTACCACGCACTGCTGCTGCAATACCTTCCCTATTACCGGAATCTCGCAGCCGATCAGCAAACAAGGTTTCTCCAACGTACGGTCGTGTTCATGACTTCCAAGCAGTTCGAGTATGTTGAAATAGCACCGGAAGAAAGGATGCCCCTGCTCATCAGCGCCACCGCCGTGCAATTAACCTTTGGACTCGAGCACTACCTGATGGAGCATTTTGAAAAGATATATGTATTGCACCATGACTACCATTATGGCTTAAACAGCGTTCCCTTCCAGGGCCACGTAGCGCACGATGGTATTTACTTATCATGGAGCAACTTCCTGAAAGCGTATGATGATTACCATGACGGCGATAACGTCGGTTTGCACGAAATGGCCCATGCGCTCGCCTACGTGAACTTCAACGTTAGTGAAGGGCGCGATGACGGATTTCATGACCGGTTCATCCGTTTCTCATCAACAGGCAGAAAGGTATTCGATAAAATGCAGGACGAACTCTCCGGAGGTTTTCTGGGTAGTTATGCTGCCAGCCGTTACGAAGAGTTCTGGGCTGTTTGTGTAGAGAATTTCTTTGAGCGCCCCACCTCTTTCAAAATACAATTGCCTGAGTTGTATGAGGCTATGTGTTTGTTGCTGAATCAGGATACGTTGAAAGCAGGCGTTATCCTGAATCCAATAGAAAATGCTTAGATTCAGTGTATTATAATATGGTCATAAAATTATGAAGCAGGGCTTTCATTTATGAACTATTGTTTTTACTTTGTACCCGGGTTTAAGTGCCCGCAAGACAAAAGCCCCCTCTATTCTTTAGTTCCATTCTCCCCGAAAGACCGTTTTTTCTAATCCAAACTTTGTGAAACCAATCCGTTGCTCAAGTACCTATTCACAAAAAGAAAAAATGGACCCTTATGGAAATTCTTATTATTTTCCTGGTGGTGTCGAGCATCCTCATTCTCCATAATCCGGTGAGTGAATGGATCAACCGCCTTCATGTTAAACGCCAGCATAAATCATTTCTCAGCCAGGAAACATTCTACCACGCTATAGTATCCCGTTACTTTCGTTATTATAACAGACTCAATCACGAAGAACAGCATAAATTTCTCTTCCGCACATACCTGTTTCACAAGGCTAAAAAATTTCACTACATCGAAGTAAAGGAGACTGCTGAGATGCCGATCCTGGTCAGTGCGGCTTCTATTCAACTCACCTTTGGACTTGATAAATTTCAACTGAATTACTTCCGCGATATTTATGTGATCAAGGACGATTATCATTATGGCTTTTATTCGCGCCCTTTCATGGGCCACGTGGATCTTAGTGGTATATACCTTTCATGGGATAACTTTCTTAAAGGCATTAAAGGTGAATCACCTAATTGTAATGTAGGTCTGCACGAAATGGGACACGCACTTGCCTGGGTAAATTTCATTACCCAAACTGAGGAGGACAAACATTTCAAGAAAGAGTTTAAGAACTTCTCCAAAGTGGCCCGCCCCATCTTTGAGGCCATGCAGAAAGGCGCCAAAAATATTCTCGGAGAATATGCAGGAAGCAACTACCATGAGTTCTGGGCAGTGAGTGTTGAGGTGTTTTTTGAGAACCCGATCCGCATGCGTCATGAGCTACCGGAATTGTATAAAGCAATGAGTCTCCTGTTACGGCAGGACCCTTCGGTGATTGTTACCGCAGCCAATAAAATTGCAGCCTAGGGATTCCATTTATACATTATTATTCGGATTGGATTGCCGGTTGAGCAGTTGGCTTATGAAGCCTGCTGAACAACCGGATTTTTATTTTATACTTCTTCCGCAACAGGAGTTGGGGAAGGTACAACAGCTGCTTGTATAACTTCGATATGCTCTTTTCTTCTTTGCAACGGTGCATAGATCAGGTAGTAATACAACAGAATTACGATGCCTATTGAGAAAGGGATAATGCAGTAGGGCTTCACCGTTTCATCCACACCGTAGAATTCGGCCACCATCCACATGGAGTTGGCCATGATCCAGATCGTGATGGCCAGGTTGTGCGCCAGCTCGGCTATAATATGCCTGTTCTTCCAGGTGATCCACATCGCTACCAGGAGGGTAGGGGCGATCATCACAATGCCCAGCGGCTTAAAGAGCAGGCACCAGCAGAGGTCTTTGACCAGCCAGAAGAGGATGTGCAGGTTTTCCAGTTTGCGGAACTTGGCCGGGACTACATACAGCTCCTTCGATTCCTGTGACACGGCAATAAATTTAAAATGACAAAGGGTGGTGAACGGTGCAAAAATAAATAACTGAACAGAATGCGTGGGGTAAAAGTTGCTACCCTTTTTAGGGGATGCCATACCTGGAATCACCGGGTAAAGATCCCCCTGGCCGGCCATCAACAAGTCTGCATTGCAAACCCGGCTTCACAGGGCTGGTCGCTCCCTCTTCGAATTACCTTGTCAGTATCCGCTGAAAACGCCTGATGTCTGCCTCGGGCGCCAGCGGGGCGCCGGTTTGAAGATGTTGTACCAGCTGACGGGCAAACCAGGGTCCCAGCGAACAGCCCTTAGTTCCCATACCATTGAAAAGACCTATGGCAGGATATTGAGGGTGAAAGCCTACAAAAGGCCGGCGTTCCAGGGTGGCAGGCCGCACCGCTGCTTTGTGGTCGAGTATCTTAAATGGCAGTTTCACCGTCTGTAAAAGCCAGTTATGGGCAAACTGTTTGAAACCAGGGGTAGGATTGTCGTTGTCAAACTCCCACAGATATGTTGATCCCAGCCAGAAGATATTGTCCTTCCAGGGCACCAGGTTGAATCCCTTTTTGAATATATGGGTGGCTGGCAATCCATCTATCTCGGCCCAAACGGCCTCTCCCTTATTCAGGGCAAAAGGCAGGTTTTGGAAATAACTATTGCTGGCTGCCGCAATACCATCACTGAAGATGATCCGCGAGGCCGTCAGGTCTTTATAACGAATGCCATCGGGTTGTACCTGCAGGTGCTCCTGTTCAAATAGTTCTTCCCGCAAAAGGTCTTTATTAGCCAGGTGAGTCCGGTACGCGGGCAAAATATCCTGCAACCTGATCAGGTAGCAGGGATCGATCTCACCATAACCAAAGTCATAGTTGAACAGGTGTCGCCAGTAGTTTTCATCCGACGGCACTGCCAGGTATTGCTGATCATCCTGGTACCTTTTTTCAAAAGCCAGCTTCATTTGCGGCGTTGCGTAGAAGTCGACAATACTTTTTTGTTCGATCGCGGTGATGCCGAGTTCGGCACCCAGCGAATTATAAGCCTCATGGGCAAAAGGCATCACCTCTTCGATCATCCAGGTCTTTACGATCCGCCGGCCGGTAACGGGGTTGATGATCCCCGCCGCTACTTTCGAAGCGGTATTGGCCTGCAGTTGATCGATCACCAGGTAAGAGATTCCTGCTTGCTCCAGGTACCAGCTTAAAAATGTACCGCAAATGCCCTGGCCCACGATAAGGATGTCTTTATGCATGGTGCAAAAATAAGCCGGCCACCCTTTCGATGAGTGGCCGGCGTAAAACATGTTATCGAACACAAACAGGATACGTTCTCTCTTTTCTGCTATTTTCCATCTACCGTTACTTTTACCCCTTCCGAATGACTGCCAAATTCAGGGGCATACATACACTGAATGCTGGTGATGCCATTGCTGTAGGTGCCTGTATGTGTTACGAACAGCGGATATTCAAATACCCAGGTGCCCTTAGGTAATGAGCCAAAGAAGAAATTGGTGCTTGCATCTTTGGTGCTTTCGTAATACCCAAGACCACCCTGCCATTTGTATTCGCTTAATACATTCACAGGTTCCAGGCAGGCAGCCCGCATATCCTTCATGTGTACATACTCCATATGACGGTCCACACGCAGTTCGATGCGCACTTTCACTTTATCGCCCACCTTGAGGGCATCGCCTTCATTCACCGGCTGCAATACCGGACCACGATCAGTTAGCTTCTCTACAAACAATTTCTTGCTCAGCTTCAGCGGTGTGCTGATTGCTGTGGTGATCTTGTCGAGGTTCTCGAAGTACTGCCAGTAAACTGCTCCCCAGGATACCGACTCGGCAGCAGCAGCGCCAGTTCCGGAAACCGTTACTTTGATATTGCCCATATCGGGTTTAACATCTTTACCGTCGATCACCTTTTTGAAGTAACCCGTGCCCGCTTCCTGCGTTTGTTCGTTGCTACGGATAGCGTAGCTGCCCAGATTGATCTGCACGGTTGGTTCATGGTTGAGCCAGTCAGTTCCTTGCAGTAACAAGGCATAACAGGCATCTGCCGTTGCCTTGGTGGTCTTCCAGTTCTGCGTTTGCTTTTGCTTCAACAGCCAGGTCTTCAGATCTGCCACTGATTTATTGTCTTTGCCCACTTCCATAAAGGCTTCTATCAGTAGCGACTGTGTTTCGATCGGATGCTGGTACCAGTAATAACCGGCTGATAGGTCTTTCCAATACATACCCATTTCTTCATGCACCACAGCGTTTTGTTTCAGCGAAGCCAAGATGCCTTGTGGAGTTTTGATGTCCTGCGTGCGGTGCAAGGCCAGGGCAATCATGCCCTGCATGTATTTGCTTTGCTTGAGCCAATGCTTTTGTGCTTGTTTCCTGAAATAAGTATAGGCTTTGGATACTTCAGCCGGAATGTTTTGCTCAGGGAAGAAGCTGCGCATATAGAGGTATTGGATCTGCATATAACCCAGTCCATTCTCTGGTTCTTTTTGCTTGTTGTTCTTCAGCAGCTCATCATAATCTCTTTTCAGGGCTTTGTCCAGGTAAGGAATGGCAGCCTTTACGATCGCTGAAATGCGGGCGTTTGCCTTTTGTGCATTCAGCTTTTGCAGGTGACCAATGCCGGTAAGGATGTATTGGGTAATATACCGGTCGTCGGGGCCGCCCTGGAACCATACGAAGCCACCATTGGGACTTTGCAGGTCCTGCATATGGCTGAGGGCCGATTCCTGCTCCTTACTCATGCGTACCATATCGAAAAGCAATCCGATATTCCTTTTTTGTTGCGCCTCATTCTTAGCCTCCAGCACCCAGGGCGTCTCTTCCAGCAGCACCGCCTTCAGCTCCTGGTTCTTTTGCAGGTTGCTCAACAGGGCAGCGGTATCGGTAGTTTTCCAACGCTCGAAGATGGCCTTTACCCGTGGAGAAGCATTGGCGATAGAAGTAGCCAGCGTGTTGGCATAGTAGCGATTGAATACCTGTTCGGCACATTCATATGGATACTCCATGAGGTAAGGCAGCGCCTGTACCGCATACCAGGCAGGGTTGCTGGTGAATTCAACGGTCAGCGCGTGCTGGCTCAGGGTTTCACTCCGGCCGCTTTTGATCAGCTTGTCGAAGCTGAAGTTTTTGGTGGAATTACCACGTACCGGTAAAGACAGACTCTCTGTTACCAGCATGCGGTTGCTCACCACCGGCAGCATATTTTCTTCCCCGTCGCTCAGGGCCGATTCGTTGCCGCTCGCTTTGGTGGAAGGGATCAGGCGATAAGTAACCGGTTTGTTATATTGATAGGGAATTTCCAGTGAGAAGTTCACGGGTATGCTTTGGCCGGCAGCTACCGTAAAGAACTGGTTGGGGAATACATTACGGAACCAGCCGTCCACTGATTGGTTGGTGGTAGGATCAATCAACTGCAATTCGACCTGGCCGGTAAGCTCCTTGCTGCTCAGATTCACAATCTTGCCGCTGAAGTCCATCCGGTCGCCTTCGCGCATAAAACGCGGGGCATTGGGCTGCACCATCAGGTCTTTCTGCGTAATGATGCTTTTGGTATTATAGCCAAAGGCCAGGTCTTTTGTATGTGCCAGTGTCATCCATTTCCATTCGGTAAGCGCTTCAGGCATGGTGAAAGAAAATTCAATATTGCCTTCTGCATCGGTATGCAGGTCGGGGAAGAAGAAAGCAGTCTCGTTGAAGTTTTTCCGGACTTGTATGGCACCTGGGGAGCTCGCCTGATTGCCATCCACCGGAGGAGCCACTATGCCTTCGTCTTTCACGCCATCCTGGCTGATAAGTCCATAAGTTACTTTTTCATCATCATTGCGAAGCGATCTTTTTACCTGCGGAAGTGCAGCTTCAGGCGCTGGAGCCACAGAATTAAACATCAGGGTTTCTTGTTTCTGCATAGCCATACCCCTTATCCGTATCTGGCCTCCACCGGCCCTTGCCAGGTTGCCCCCCATCAGGCGGTCATATTCTTTCTGGAAATACCGCGTTGGTTCTGTACGATACTTCTCCTGCGATTCCTGCAGCCGGAAGTTGCCGCGATCGATCCAGGCGGATTGCGGATAGTAGTTATGCCAGATGGATGGAGTGTTCCAGCCATGACCTGTAAACTGATCGAGCGATGCATCGTACATGGCGGTAAGCATTTCCGCGGCCACCTGGTCACCCTTGATACCACTGATCTTTACCTTCCATTTCTCAGCACTGCCCGGCAGCGTTTTATCGCGGAAGGTGGTATAGTCGATCTTCAGTTGCTTATTGGTAAAGGGAATATCAATGACATCGGTTTGGGTATAGACCCGGTTGTGTTTCACAAAAGCGATCTGAACGCCCAATCCGCCACGGTCATTTTCAGTTACAGGCAATTGATACGGAGTGCTTACTCCATTCAGTGTAATGAATTTCCTTTCTTCCTTAGCGCCTCTTCTGTTGATATCCTGTATCACGAACAGGTTATCGAGGTTGCTGGCCAGTTCGAAACTGGCGGTTTCGCCAGGCTCAAAACTTGGCTTAGACATTTGAATAGCGGCATAGGCTATTGGGTTACTTTCGCCGGCTTTGTTAAACAACTGGATGTAGTGGATCGCTTTTACCGGTTCGCCAAACTTGTCTTTGGTAGTAACCTCGATCACATACCAGCCTGCCGGCAGGCTGCTCTTGCCCAGGGCAAATTTTCCGGAGGCGGTAGTTGTGTCTGTCACCTCCAGCACTTTCTCCATTCTTTCCCAGGTGCTCACTTCCGTTTCGTTGGCGTAGAGGTCGTATGGGAAGAGGGCCCTGTATTCTTCTTTCGTCATCACGTATTGATCGGCCTGCTCCCAATAGCGGCTGCGGAACACCCGCTCTGGTGTTTTGAGTTTGTAGATGCTGAGCGTTACGCGCGCCTGCTCGAAGAGATCGTTGAAATTGGTGCTGCGTACGCCGATCTGTTTCAGGCTATCGCTGTGCAGCTTGTTGGCGGCATCTATGTTCAGTCGCAGTGCCTGGTAAGCTACCGAAACATAGGTGCTCCCGCTCCTCGTTTCGCCGTTGATGTCGGTTACATCGGCACTTACTTCATAGGTGAAGGTGGGCTGATCTTTTTTGTCTACGCTAAGGTCGGGCAGCGCCTTGAAGGTGATTGTGAAACCTCCATCGGTGCCGGTGGTAGTGGAGCCATGTGCTACCTCCACCGTTTCGCGGCCATAGGGAGGCCATATCTTACGGCCCCAGCCATACCACAAGGGCATGATCGTTCTTCTTACTACGCGGTATCGTACTGTAGCTCCATCGATGTTATTACCCGCATAAGCTTTCGCTGTCCCTTTCACCACGATGCTGTCGTTGAGCCGGTACGAGCCCGCAGGTTTGGCGATCTCCGTCATAAACCGTGGGCGCTTGTATTCCTCAACGGAGAAATAAAGCGAGCTATTGGTGCTTTTATCCTGCAGCCTGAACTGACCGTTCAATAAACTGGTGGGTAAGGTAAACTTGCCCGAGTAGGAGCCGTAGGCATTGCTGGTTACTTTGATGGAATCCACCAACTGACCATTAACATCGAACAGGTCGATCTCGGTAGTGAAATTGGCCACCGCAGCGTTTTTATTGGTCGAAGGTTGCTGATTGATCACGATGCCTTTGAAATAGACGATCTGCCCGGGGCGATAGATGGCGCGGTCGGTAAACAGGTAGCTCTGGTTGGCCGAACGGTCTTCGTTGTCGCTTGCATACCGGTAACTGTATTCATATTCATCTAAAGAAAGATGATCTTCTTTGGTGCTCACTTCTATCCGGTAATAATTATCGTTGGACGATTTGGGAGGGTAGAGTGCAAAGAAGCCATTTTTGTCGGTGAACAGATTCTCTCCCTTGCGTTCCTTATTCTTGCGGTCGGCATAATCATATGCACGATAATAGACCTGCACCCCTGCCCGGGCAATGGGGGCGCCGGTTTCGCGGTCCAGTACAATGTAATCATTGCCTTTATTGATATAGGCAAGGTTGGAGGTATAAAAAGCCTGTACTGCCAGCACGTTGTCCTTCGTGCTGAAATCTTTTTGACTACTCACGAAGAAAGCATATTCACCAACAGGTAAGCCGTCTGCTTTCACTTCTACGCGGTGCTGCTGGAAGTCTTTGGTATCAGGTAAGGTTTGGGCAAAGGATTTAATGACCGGCAGGGCTGCCAGCTTTTTCCAGTATTCCTCGTTGTAGGTATCCGTTCCCAGGTCATCTTTTGTCTTCTTGTCAAACTTCACTACCCGGAAATGTAATTGCGTAATATTCCTATAGCTCACTGATACACGGAAAGGCTGGTTAGGTATATTCACGCGCTCTGTTTGCAGGTTTACTGAGGCCCGGCGTATCTGGGTAACCAGGTTGAAGCAATTAACCTGCCCTTCACTCTCTTCTTTTTGGGCAACGACCGATTCGCATATCTCCAGAGCCTTCAGGTAAGCAAAGCGATGTGTCGTGTCTTTAAGCGGATGGTAGGACGCCGCTTCTTCACTATAGGTTCCTGCCAACAGGTACCATGCCTGTGCGGCAGTTGGTAATTTACCATGTGTTGCCGTAAGCTGTTGCAAGGCTTTTCTATAGAGCTCCTTCTTATTTTCCTGAACGGAATAAGTATGTACGAATTCCAACCGGTCGATATCGATATCGATCAAAGCATCGGGTTTGGCATCGGTAAGGTGAAAAGTGATCAACCGTTGATAAAGCTGTAATGCTTTGCCGTGCAGCGAGCTGGTATCTGCGATGATAAAGCGATGGGTGGCGAAGCTGCGGGCATCGGCAAATGCGGCCGCGTCGTTGATCTCGAAAGCATCGGCGGGTTTGTTCAGGTTCCTTTCGTCGGTTTTGAAATATTCAAGGGCCTGGTTGGCCAGCAGATCGAACAGGGTAGGGCGCAAATGGCGCATATTGCCCTTGATGATGATGGGCTCAAAAGTTTCCAGCTTTACTTCCTTTAACTGCTTTTCTTGTTGAAGCGAAGCGAGGTATAGCTCGCTGATCTTATGGTTGAGATCATCAATACTCCAGGTGTCGATATCGGTCTTGGCAAAGTTTACCGTGGTCGTGCGATTGTAGAACTTCCACCGATTCTGCTGCAGGTACATCCAGTACATGCTGGCCGTTTGGCTTTGCAGGATGGCTTTCGCCGGCCCGGTAGCTTTCGCGATCTCTGCTTCCATGGCTGCAATGGTCTTCTGATCGGCATTCTCCTCCTTCATATCACGCAGGCGTGCACGATAGATGAGCGCTTTGATCAGTTGCGCGTCGTTCTTCTCCTGCTGCGCCAGCGCATACAGCTTGTTTACTTCCGTTAAAGCAGAGGTGGGAAGCCCTTTCTGCTCTATCAGGCTGTCGATCTTTTTCCAGGCTTTGTCGTAATTGTTCATTTTTTGCTGACCGGTTGCTGTAAAGAGAAATAAAGTGGCTAATACTAAGAAACAGACCTTTTTAACGGGCATACCATCGATTTTAATACAAGTTATATAATCTGCAATATTTTGCACCATTGTGCGTTTTAGAAAGCGTGCTACCCTGTTATGATGCAGTTTTTAATCCAATTACATACACCCAACAACCCTATGCCCCTAAATAGCATTCCTTTAACATATTCCTACTAAACGAATAACGCACTGCGACTTCTAAACTCAAACAACCAACAGGAGGTTTATATGAAAAAGATTTTTACCCTTGCCTTACTGGTGATCGCTTATACAGTATCAGCCCATCCCAATGATGGAAAAATGAGTGTTACCAACCTTAGCAGCCAGCGAATAGTGGTTGAATTGGATGGTAAGAAGTTTGAAGAGCGCAATGACGTGAATGACAAGTTTTTCCTGATGCCCGATCTGCCTGCCGGTTTTCACACCCTTAAGGTGTACGTGCTCGAGATTGGCCGTAGCGCGGTGCGCATGGGTATGCGTAAGCAAACCCTCATCTTTCAAAAGAATGTCAATGTGCGTCCCCAATACCATGTCGATATCGTAGTGAACCGTTTTGGCAAGGTATGGTACGATGAGTTGTCCATGCGCGACCCGAAATACATCGATACCGATGGCGGTGACTGGAACAATAACCGTGATGATGATTACCGTCCCGGTCAGCCTTCACGCCCCGACCGTGATCCTAATCCAGGCAACGGCAACTACCCTGGTAATGGTACCCCCGGCAACGGCAACTATCCCGGTAATGGCACACCTGGCAATGGCAATTATCCCGGCAACGGATATATACGCCCTATGAACGACCAATCGTTCGCCGCCTTGAAAGAAACCCTTTCCAAAGAACGTTTTGATAATTCAAGGGTTACCATCGCCAAGCAGGTGATCGATCAAAACTACTTTACTGCCGAGCAGGTGAAACAATTGGCACAGATGTATTCTTTCGACAACTACAAACTCGATATTGCTAAATATGCCTACAAGAATACCCTGAATAAACAGGACTATTTCATACTGTACGAAGTGTTCCAGTTCAGTAACAGTAAGGAAGACCTGGCCAACTATATCAGGCAATTCAAATAACTTTTTCTACGATTTAAGTGATGGATTATCGAAGGCCCCGGTTTCAGCCCCGGGGCTTTTGATTTGGAGGGGTAGGTAAAATTAAGGGTATTGCAGGGCATAAAAAAAGATGGGTGACTGTTACCAGCCACCCATCTTTTTATGAGGATCAATTTGTTATTTCTTGATGATAGAAGCCATGGTTGCACCAATATCAGCAGGGCTGGATACTACGGTGATACCACAATCTTTCATGATCGCCATCTTTGCTTCAGCGGTATCTTCAGCGCCACCGATGATCGCACCGGCGTGGCCCATACGACGGCCGGGAGGAGCGGTTTGACCGGCAATGAAACCTACTACAGGTTTCTTCACCTTTTGCTCTTTGTACCAGCGGGCAGCTTCAGCTTCCATGCCACCACCGATCTCACCGATCATTACGATTGCTTCTGTCTCGGGGTCGTTCATGAACAATTCGAGGGCTTCTTTAGTAGTAGTACCGATGATGGGGTCGCCACCAATACCTACGGCAGTAGATACTCCCAAACCAGCCTTGGCAACCTGGTCAGATGCTTCGTATGTGAGGGTACCCGATTTGGATACGATACCGATCTTTCCTTTCTTGAATACAAAGCCAGGCATGATACCCACCTTGCATTCACCAGCAGTGATCACACCGGGGCAGTTGGGGCCGATGAGCCTTGTTTTAGTACTTTGCAGGAACAATTTGGCTTTCACCATGTCCTGTACAGGAATACCTTCTGTAATACAAACCACGAGGGCGATACCCGCTTCAGCGGCTTCCATAATAGCGTCGGCAGCAAAAGCCGGGGGTACAAATATGATCGATACATTGGCGCCGGTCTCTTTAACAGCATCTGCTACCGTATTGAAAACAGGACGGTCCAGGTGGGTTGTGCCGCCTTTGTTGGGCGTAACACCACCAACCACATTCGTACCATATTCGATCATCTGAGTAGCATGGAAAGTGCCTTCCGTACCGGTAAAGCCTTGCACCAGTATCTTTGATTGTTTGTTGACTAATATGCTCATAGCTGTGATTTATATATTCAAGAGGGGCAAAAGTAAGGCATAAAGTGCATATCTGCCATGGTAAAATATGATCTCTGTTAAGCTCAATTACCCTAGTGTGAAACCCCCACTAAACCTGCTTTAAGCCCTTGAGTGGTAACAGAATAAGCGCGATATGAGAAAAATAAAAAATATAATCCTTTATAGAAATTTAATACTGCTGCCATGCCCGTAATTTATAGCCCGATCGATACCTTTCTGCAGGTCATCAAAGGCAAATACAAAGCAAAGATCCTCATCTATCTCTCTGCCAAACAAAGACGGTACAGTGAGATCAAACGCAAATTTCCCCAGATGAGCGAACGCATCCTCATCAAGCAACTCAAAGAGCTGGAACAACAGGGTATCATTTCCAAAACCATTACCGGCCACAAGCCTCCACTCAAAGTGCAATACAGCATTACCGGCTACGGTTCTACCGTATGTCCTATCCTCAAGCAAATGTGGTTCTGGGGCGAGCAACATGAATTGCAGGCCCGTTAAACCATCACCATTTGTTCGTTATTGACTGGCTTTGCCAGCACTGGTAACTTTGCAAAAAAGAGAAGATATGGAAACCGTAGCAGCACAGCCTTTGCAAATTGTTCCTTACATAGCCGCACACCGCGAGGCTTTCAGGCAGTTGAATGAAGCCTGGATCACCCGTTATTTCCGGCTTGAAGAAGCGGACAGGCGCGTCCTTAATGATCCCGAAGGATATATTCTTAATAAAGGCGGTCACATCTTCATGGCGCTCTGGCAGGGAGAACCCGTTGGCGCCTGCGCGCTGATCAAAATAAGTGATGATGAGTTTGAACTAGCGAAGATGGCTGTGTCCGATCAGGTACAGGGAAAAGGCATTGGTTATGCGTTGGGCAAAGCCTGTATCGAAAAGGCACACGAGGCGGGTGCAAAGAAAGTAATGTTGTTATCGAACACCGTACTTAAGCCTGCCATTCACCTGTATACGAAGCTGGGATTTGTGGAAGTACCGCTACCACCTACCGAATACGAGCGGGCCAATATCAAGATGGAAATAGTATTTACTTGATCAGCTCATCCATATTCCGATCGTTGTCGATCTTACCGGTTTGTTCCAGCATCCGCATGTCTTTGGCGTCTTTCAGGAACTCTGAAGCAAAGATGAACTCGTTCAGCAGTTCGTTCTTGCTGAAGATGATCTCCTTGTTGTTGCCTTCCCATTCCTTGAGGCCCTGGTGCATGTAAATGATGTGGTCACCGATCTCCATCACACTGTTCATGTCGTGGGTATTGACGATGGTGGTGATGTTGTATTCTACCGTGATCTCTTTGATCAGTTTATCGATAACGAGCGAGGTTTGCGGATCGAGGCCCGAGTTGGGCTCATCGCAGAAAAGATATTTGGGGTTCAGTACGATGGCGCGGGCAATGCCTACGCGCTTTTTCATACCACCACTCAATTCGGCCGGGAATTTTTTATTCACGTCTTTCAGTTGCACACGGTCCAATACCTCGTTCACCCTTTTCATTTTTTGCGGCATGGTGTCGTTGGTGAACATGTTGAGCGGAAACAGGATGTTCTGTTCTACCGTTTGGCTGTCGAATAAAGCGGAGCCCTGGAACAGCATGCCGATCTCCTTGCGGATACCTTTACGCTGTTCATCATCCATATTGGTATAGTTGACGCCGTTGTACAGGATCTCCCCCTCATCGGGTTGAAACAGACCTACCAGGCATTTCATGAATACCGTTTTACCGCTGCCGCTGGCGCCAATGATCAGGTTGCACTTGCCGGCTTCCATGACGACATTAACGCCTTTCAGTACGGCCTTATCGCCAAAATTCTTCTTAAGGTCTTTTACTTCGATCATATGATAAAGAAGAAACTGCCGGTTGCCCGGCAGTTCTACTGTTTTATCTTAATTACTTAACAACAATGCCGACAAGACATAGTCTGCAAAAAGGATCGCGATGCAACTTACCACCACCGATTTAGTGCTCGCTCGCCCGATCTCCAGCGCGCCGCCGTTTACATGATAACCATAAAACGCCGAAATACTGGAAATGATAAAGGCAAATGTATAAGCTTTGATCAGGGCGAAGAATACATTATAAGGCACAAATGCACTCAACAAACCTGTATCGAATTCTTGCGGTGAAAGGATGCCGGAGAGCGTACCCGCCAGGCGGCCACCCCAGATACCCAGTGCGCCGGAAATTACTATCAGCATAGGGATGGTCAACAATGCTGCCGCTATTTTAGGCGCCACCAGGTAGGCCTTGGTATTGATGCCCATGATCTCGAGGGCGTCGATCTGCTCGCTCACGCGCATATTACCCAGCTCACTGGAAATCTTACTGCCTATTACACCCGCCAGTACGATACATACGAGGGTGGGGGCAAATTCCAGGATGATCGTGTCGCGCACGATCTGGGCAATGGTACTCTTGGGAATAAGGGGGCTCACCAGCTGGTAAGCCGTTTGCAGGGTCGATACCGCTCCGATAAAGAAAGAGATCAACACTACGATACCCAGTGAACCGATACCGATTTCACCGCACTGGTGCATGAACTCCTTCCAATACATTTTGCCGTTCTCCGGCTTGGAGAACATGCCCTTTATCATCAACAGGTAGCGGCCAAATTCGGTAAATAGTGTCATAGAATCGTACCACAATAATAAGTCAACTAACTGAGTATTGGCCAGTTGAACGCGTTAAATGTGCAGGAAACGACCTGTACTACGCATTCTTCGCTTCTTTTTTGCTTCTTTTCCACCAATGCGCCTTATTGGGAGCATCGGCTACACCACCCTTGCATTTCAACTGGGCGTCGATCACGGTGATCAATGCCATATTGTAAATGCTCCTCACCGAACTACCCAGCTGCAGAATGTGCACCGGCTTCTTGAGGCCCAGTAAAATGGGTCCGATAGCGTCGGCGCCACCCACTTCCTTCAATAAATTGTATGCCACGTTGCCGGCAGCGAGGTTGGGGAAGATCAGGGTATTCACTTCCTGGTCTACCAGCTCGCTGAACGGATAGCTCTCTTTCAGGATCTGTTGGTTGAAGGCAATATTCGCTTGCATCTCACCATCAACGATGAGGGTAGGATCTTTTTGCTTTACGATCTCCCGGGCTTTGGACACGAGCTTGGCTTCGGGTGATGCGCTGCTGCCGAAATTGGAATAACTCAGCATGGCGATGCGGGGCGTAAGGTTGAAGTTCCTTACTTCCTGGGCAGCCATTAGCGTAATATCGGCGAGTTCTTCGGCAGTGGGGTTGAAGTTGACAGTGGTATCCGCCATAAAGATGGGGCCACGCTTGGTGAGCAGCAGGTACATACCGGCAATCTTCTTAACACCGGGTTCGGTACCGATCACCTGCAGCGCCGGGCGGATCGTTTCGGGATAGTTACGGGTAAGGCCCGAGATCATACCGTGTGCGTCGCCGGCTTCCACCATCATGGAGCCGAAATAGTTACGGTCTTTCATGATCTTGGTGGCTTCGTAGCGATTGATGCCACGGCGTTTTCTCTTCTCGAAGAAGAGATCGCCATAGATCTTACGGCGCTCCTCATATTCATCGCTGCGGGGATCGATGATAGGCATATCCTCGATATCGATCTTGTTCTCTTCAGCGATCTGGCGGATCTTCTTTTCGTCGCCCAGCAGGATGGGGAAGGCAATACCTTCTTCGTAGGCGATCTGTGCCGCTTTCAGGATCTTCTGGTTATCGGCTTCGGCAAATACCACACGCTTCGGATCGCGGCGGGCCCTGTTGCCCAGAATACGCATCACCTGGTTGTCTTGCCCCAGACGGCGTTCCAGTTCGATCGCGTAGGCTTCCCAATTGTCGATATTGATCTGCGCCACGCCGCTTTCGATGGCTGCTTTGGCCACCGCAGGCGCTACTGTAGAGAGCAGGCGGGGATCGACGGGTTTGGGGATAATATATTCCGGACCAAAGGCCAGGTTATTCTGATTATAAGCCAGGTTCACGATATCGGGTACTGGTGTGCGTGCCAGTTCGGCAAGGGCCTTAACCGCAGCCAGCTTCATCGCTTCATTGATCTGCGTAGCGCGTACGTCGAGGGCGCCACGGAAAATGAAGGGGAAGCCCAGTACGTTGTTCACCTGGTTGGGATAGTCGCTGCGGCCGGTAGCCATGATGATATCCTTACGGGCAGTGGTGGCTGCTTCGTACGTGATCTCCGGATCGGGGTTGGCCATGGCAAATACGATGGGGTTTTTCGCCATCGGTTTCACCATCTCCGGCGTCAGTACATTGCCCTTGCTGAGACCGATGAATACATCGGCATCCACCAACGCTTCGGTGAGGGTAAGGTTCTTACCGGTCGATAAGAACTCCTTTTTCATATCATCGAGGTCGGTACGGCTTTCGTGGATGAGGCCTTTGGAATCGAACATGCGGATGTTCTCTTTCCTGGCCCCCAATGCGATGTACAGTTTGGTACAGGCCATGGCCGAAGCACCGGCGCCATTCACGACAAACTTTGCTTTCTCGATCTTTTTCTTTTGCAGTTCAACAGCGTTGAGCAGGGCAGCAGCACTGATGATGGCAGTACCATGCTGGTCGTCGTGCATCACCGGTATCTTCATTTGCTCTTTCAGCTTCTGCTCGATGTAAAAGCATTCTGGCGCCTTGATGTCTTCGAGGTTGATGCCACCGAAGGTGGGTTCCAGCGCCTTTACGATCTGTACAAACTTCTCGGGATCTTTCTCGTTGATCTCGATATCGAACACGTCGATGTCGGCAAATATTTTGAACAATACACCCTTCCCTTCCATGACAGGTTTGCCAGCTTCGGGGCCAATATCGCCGAGGCCCAGTACGGCCGTGCCATTACTGATCACCCCTACGAGGTTGCCTTTAGCGGTGTATTTATAAACAGTTTCGGGATTGGCTTCGATTTCGCGGCAGGGCTCTGCCACACCGGGCGAGTAAGCGAGGGAGAGGTCTCTTTGGGTTTTGGTTTCTTTGGTGGGGACTACTTCGATCTTACCGGGTCTTCCTTTGGCATGGTATTCCAGCGCCTGTTCTTTGATGAATTCTTTTTTCATACAATTTTTTTAGTCGGGCTGGGAAGGATGGGTTTCTGGATATTGATTAATGATGGCCTTCCCGCCATGAAAACAGGCGTGCAATTTACGGGAATTATGCTATCCGGGTGCTAATCTGCCAGTTAGGTAAAGAGTAGGCTAATATCGGTATGATGCCAGTAAGTTTTTTCTTCGACCCCGGGAATCACAAAATAACTTACCGATTGATTGGGTCCTTGCTAAAGGACTGCGTCATACGAGGCATCAATATGCTGCCATCCTAGGGTCATCCTAGGGTCATCCTAGGGTTTTCTTAGGGTCTTTGCAGGGTTATCCTAGGGTCTAAACCCTGGTAACGCCCTACTATTGCCCTGGGATGACCTTAAGATAAGGCCACCCTTTGCGGTAAATAAAGCTGTACCGGATCAGGGACGAGGGGTTTTGCCAATCACGCTAATGTTACCAGGAAAATTTGTTAGTTGGGACTCAGGGTAAATATTAAATGATTGTATATCATATGTTTGATGTGTATTGTGCAATGCTCCCTCTCGCCTAATCTTTTCAATTTTCCCCTACACCAGGTCGTCAGGCCGGGTTACTGCCGCTTACCGTTCATCCTCATTTTGGTAGAAAGATTTGGAATGTTGAGGAGTATTAGTATGTTTGTGTACTATTTAAGTAGTACACTAAAACACCGAGCATGGTCAATATTCAACAATTGCACTTTGGCTACCGTAAGAAAAAAGTCTTCACAGGCCTAAGCCTCCATCTTCAGCCTGGTCATATTTACGGCCTGCTGGGGAAGAACGGAACAGGCAAATCGACCCTGTTACGTAATATCGCCGGCCTCCTTTTCCCCGATCAGGGAACGATCGATGTGATGGGATTTGAACCCGGCAAACGCCAGCCCGCCTTTCTGCAGGAGGTGTTCATGGTGCCGGAAGAGTTTTACCTGCCCAATATTCCATTGCAGCAACTGGTGACCAGTCTGTCGCCCTTCTATCCCCGTTTCAACCAGCAGCAGTTCGACCGGTATATCAGCGAATTCGAGATACCGGTAGACAATAAGCTGGAGAGTATGAGCTATGGACAAAAGAAGAAAGTGATGATCAGCTTTGGCCTGGCCTGCAATACATCGGTGTTGCTGATGGATGAGCCTACCAATGGATTGGACATCATGAGCAAAAGCCAGTTTCGTAAAGTAATGGCAGGTGCTATCGACGAAAACAAATGCGTTATCATCAGTACCCACCAGGTGAAGGACCTCGAAAACCTCATCGACCGCATCACGATCATCGATGAAGGTGCTATCCTCTTCGATCAAACCATCGAAGCGATCTCCAGCAAGCTATCCTTCCGCATCTCCTTCGATCATGAAGAAGTAAAGCGCGCCCTATACAGTGAAAGCTCCCTGCGTGGCAGTGCGATCATCGCCAACAATACCGATGGCGAAGAAAGCAAGATCGACCTGGAACTGCTGTACAAAGCCATTGTTACGAACCGTCAATCCATTCAATCAGCTTTTCACTCTTAAACAACTATCATGAATCAGGTTTTTGATTTTCAACGGTACAGTTTGCTGGTGCGTAAGCATTGGGGCGACAACCGTAATAAATATTTGCTTTCTCTGGGGGCAATTGCCAGCTTATTGCTGTTGTGGTATGGCTTTCTGATCCTGGTAGATGGGCATGGCGCCATGGCGCAGGATGCTCAGGCCATTACCTACTATGTAGGCTTGTTCCTTACCGGTTCTTTCTATGCCAGTACGTTGTTTGCCGACCTGGCCAATAAACCGAAAGGCATCAATTTTCTGGCAGTACCTGCTTCGCAGCTGGAAAAGACACTTGTCATGTTCCTGTATTGTGTGATTATCTTTTTTGTATGCTATACATGCATCTTTTACGCCGTTGATTTTATTATGGTGAAAGTGGGCAATGCAGTAGAAGCGGAGCGCTGGCGCGAACGGCACATAGTGGGAAGTGTGTTCACTCCGCACGAAATTGCGAATGTTTTTTATAAGGCCGATAAGCACAATAGCGGCAACCCGTTTGCCACTCTCACCATCGTATTGCTGCTCTTTTTTGCAGTACAGGGTGCTTATGCGCTGGGCTCTATATATTTCCCTGCTTACAGCTTCATAAAAGTAACGATAACGATCCTGCTGCTGATCCTGTTCTTCATCTTTTTAGTGGCGAAAGTGTTGTACCCGATACTTCCGAAGGGTGGTTTCAGTAATCAACTCACGGAGTTCAATCTGTACATACCTGGAAAGGACTGGGCTTCCAACTATATACAGCTCCCCACCTGGACCGACAATGTACTCTTCGGGTTCTTCAAATATGTGATCGCTCCGGTGTTCTGGATCGCTACTTATTTCAGGTTAAAGGAAAAAGAGGTTTAACCCACGTAAACAAATCATTATGCAATTCAGAGAATCGCAAGCTATATACTTACAGATCGCAGACTATGTGTGCGAGAAGATCCTGCTGAAGGAGTGGAAGCCGGAGGAAAGGATTCCATCGGTGCGCGAGCTGGCCGTACAATTGGAGGTAAACCCCAATACGGTGATGCGTACCTTCGAATTTCTCCAGCAGCAGGATATCATCTATAATCAGCGCGGTATCGGTTATTTCGTGTCGGCCAGCGCCCCGCAACAGGCCGTTCTATACCGGAAGGCTGAGTTTACTGAAAAGGACCTGCCGCAGGTATTCCGGAACATGTACCTGCTGGGGATGTCGCCAGAGGAGCTGAAGCCCTGGTTCGAAAAATACAAACAACAACATTTCGCTTAAACCTGATAACTCAGTAACATGAGAACGAGTAATAAAATTTTACTGGCACTTTTTCTTTCAGCGATCCTGCTGTTTACAGGGCTGTTTGCCTCGGTAAGAATTAAGTATGCCAATGGTTCTATTCAACAGAGAGCAACAGATCAGAAGGCAATAGATCATTGGGCCGATGTACACGCGATCAATGGACCCATCCGCGCCGTTTCGATCCAGGGGCTCAGCGACGTAATGATCGTTCCGGCCGATTCGGCCAGGATAGAGATTGCCAAAGAGGCGAGCAGCAGAATTACCTGGAACTACTCAAACGGTGTACTTACCTTAATACCCGATACCACGGGCTCCAATGGGCAACGATTAAATTTTTCAATGAGTGGCCATGTCGAGCTCTTCCTGCCCGGTGTTGACAGCATCTATTCCGACTTCAGTACGATCCAGGTCAAGAATATTGGCGACAGCAGCGTAAAGCCTTCTTACCATTTTCACATCACCCGGTCGGTCCTCTCAGTTCAAGCCGACGACAGGAAGGAAAACGGCATATTTACCCCCTACAATAAACTGAGGGTAGATGCCAGCAACGGGTCCGAGATCAAGCTGGGCCAAAGGATAGCCATTAACGAACTGCAGGTAGGGTTGGATTCATCCCGTTTTGAGGAAGAGGATGCACCGGTGCATTTCGGCACCAATCCCAGGTTTCAATCGGATGATATATCTACCCTAAAACTAACAGGTCAAAATCTTCGCAAAGCGATCATTACTTCAAAAGAATAACATGAGCAACCATATTATCGAAACCCAGCGACTGGACTTTTTGTTCCGGTCTGGACAACCCATCCTGCAACAAT
Organism: Paraflavitalea sp. CAU 1676; assembly: GCF_029223285.1. Taxonomy (GTDB): domain Bacteria; phylum Bacteroidota; class Bacteroidia; order Chitinophagales; family Chitinophagaceae; genus Paraflavitalea. Next base: position 67,623 of record NZ_JARHUJ010000004.1, read on the forward strand.
TGAGTTTGCAGGTCCCCGCGGGGAGTATTTACGGATTTCTCGGCCCCAATGGCGCCGGTAAAACGACCACGCTCCGCCTGATCTTAGGATTATTGAAAAAGCAGCAGGGAAGCATCACCATCTTTGGTAAAGAGCTGATGGCGCATCGTCTGGAAATCTTACGCCGCCTGGGATCCTTGATAGAGCAACCTTCGCTCTACCTGCATCTCACTGGCCGCGAGAACCTGGAAGTGTTCCGCCTCAGCTACCAATGCCCCAAAAGCCGCATCGACGAAGTGCTGGATATCGTGAAGCTGAAAGATGCCGCCAATAAAAAGGCCAAAGCATATTCATTGGGCATGAAACAGCGGCTCTCGATCGCTATCGCTTTGCTCCACGATCCCGAACTGCTGATACTCGACGAGCCTACGAACGGCCTCGATCCCAGCGGTATCATCGAAACACGTGAGCTGATCAAAAGCCTCAACCGCGATCACGGTAAAACGATCCTTGTATCGAGCCACATGCTGTCGGAGGTAGAGAAAATGGCTACCCATGTGGGTATCATTACCAAAGGTAAACAGGTATTCCAGGGCACGCTGACGCAGTTGCAGCAATTGAAATCGAAACAATCGGCTATCGAGATCGAGGTGAGCAATGTATCGAAAGCGAAACTGGTATTGAACGGCCATTTCCCGGTGAAGGAAGTAAACGGCACCCGCCTGCTGGTGCATTATGAGAACCGGGAAAAGGTGGCGCTTATGAACCGCACCCTGGTGCAGGAAGGGGTAGAAGTCTATCAGCTCTCCCTCACCCAGAACGACCTCGAAAATCTATTCATTCAAATTACATCCGAATAATCATGGCATCCTTCGTTATCAATACAAAAGCAGAGATCCTGAAATGCCGTAAAACGGCCGCCTACTGGCTTACGCTGATAGCTGGTGTGTTTATTCCGCTGGTGTCGGGCATTATGATGGTGGCAAAGCAGGATCATTTCATCAAACGCCTCGGCGATGATACCTGGCGCAACCTGATGAACATGAACTGGCAACCGGCCGCTGCCTTCTTTTTGCCCATGTACGTAATACTGGTTACCAGCCTGGTGGTTCAGGTAGAATTTCGCAACAATGCCTGGAAACAGGTATATGCTTCTCCCCGCAGTTATGCGGATATCTACTTCTCCAAGTTTGTAGTGGTGCACTTGCTGGTGATCGCTTCACTGCTGGCTTTTAATATATCCATGGTGCTCACGGGGGTGATAGCCAACACGGTAAATGGCGGGTATAAGTTCTTCGCTACTCCCTTGCCTGTAAAGGAGATGCTGACGGTGACGGCTAAGATGTACGCTTCGGTACTCGGCATGACGGCCATTCAATACTGGATCAGCCTGCGGCTGAAGAATTACATCGCCCCGTTGGGCATCGGACTGGCTCTGCTGGTAACTGCCCTGATCATCATGACTTGGGAGAAGATCGTTTATTACCCCTACGCCTATACAGCACTTACCTATTTCCGTGAACTGAACAAGGGCGATCTGACCCACTTGAATTATTCATACATATGGTTTGTGGTGATCGTGGTGCTGGGCTTCCTGGATACTGTAAAAAGAAAAGAAAGAGGTTGATCGATATGTCAAAGCCTAAAACAAATTTTATGAGGTTCATAGTGCCGCTGGCCGTGCTGGTAGCCACTATCATCATGATAGCCACAGCGCCCGGTGAGGAAAGTCTGCAGCAAGCCGCTGCGCAGGAGGAAATCAAGGCGCCTGCTGCCGATGCGCGAAAGAAGGCGGGCGCTGATGCTGTGGCGGCCTTCGAAGCAGGTGGTATGCTGAACCGGCTGGAGGTGGTCGTATTTTGACAGGGTAAATAGCCTGTACGTCAGGTTTAGACCAAAATTGGTGGATTAGCGGCTACTGAAAATAGGGAATGTTGTAACCTGCAGCCAGATTTGTACGTCTAAACGCCGATGCCGGAGGCAGTGAGGCGATGGCCACGAAAGAAATCGCCTGAAATACGGGCAGGTGCTGTAAGTTGAGTGGTCGTGCGGACAGCGAATTATCATAAAACCAAACCTAAAAGTATAGCCATGAAAAAGTTTCTTTCTTTAGTATTAGTTCTTACGCTCGCCGCAACAGCGGGTTTTGCCCAATGCGATAAGCCGGTAGTATATCATTCCGACAAGCAGGATCGTATCAGTCCCGATGGAGAGGTAGTCGGTAGCAAGACCGACGCTATCCATCTGGCCTTTACCAAAGAAGGTGTTTCCGTAGAGGTTAACGAAAAAGTAGAGGCAACAGCCACGATCAAAGAGGTTGATTGCCAGTGGAAGCAGCTTTACAAAGAGGGTAAAGCAATTTACAAAGTAACTTTTCAAAAGCCAGAAACCGGCGAAACGAGCGAGGGTAGCCTTACCATTGAAGGCAAAGACGGTCAGCTCACGATCCTGGTAGAAATGGCCCGCATGGAGGGCAAAAAGATCAAGTTGTACGTAAGCAAGTACGAAGAAAAATGAATCACCCGCCTTTAGCGGTTACCCAAACTATACGCACATGAAAAAAGAGATCGTTGACTATATCGGCAGCCTGTTGTTTGCTGCCAGCGATACCGATGCTGCCAGCCGGGCTTTACACCTTCACAGTGAAAAGCAATTCCGGGTGGGCGCCGATGGAAGGTTGGAGAATACGGCGTCTGTGCTAACGGATATTACCGTAGACAGGGAAGCTATCTACCTTCACTATGCTTTACCGGATGGCACAGTCGTACGTTTTGCCAATGCTGTTAAGCAGGTAGATTGTACGATGAATGCTGATTATACCATAGGCAGTATCGTATATGAAGCGGAGCCACTGAAAGAAGGTTGGGATGCAGCCTCCCTGAAAAGCAACGAACAGGCCGCGTTGAGCGGGCGCTTGCTGTTCACCCTGCAATGTGACGAGGATGCAGTACGGTTTTATGAAGACCAGGATGGGCCAGCGGGCAGGGTGTTGTTCGAGATCTGTTGATTCAACTTTATTATTTCTATACGCAGTTAACCTTTGTTAACACGGGGCAGGTATTAACCTGCCCCTCTTAGTTTTTATGTTGCGGTGGTTTAGCCAGCCTGTTAGCCAGGGCAATGAGCAGTTATTTCATCACCGACAATTGTAAATGCGACGGGTATTGTGCAGTACGGTAAATGCTATGGGTGGCCTTTTGGAAATCACTTTCCTTCGCCTCGAATATATTAGGCACATATTTTTGGGGATTGCGGTCGATGATCGGGAACCAGGTGCTTTGTATTTGCACCATGATGCGATGCCCTTTCTTAAATACATGGTTGATGCTGTGCAGATCGACCGAATAATTTTCTACTTTATTGGGTGTAATGGGCTCGGGATGCTCAAAGCTCTTGCGGTAACGGCCACGGAACACATCATTGGCGACCATGAACTGGTAGCCACCCATCTTGCGGTCTTTCGGATTTTCCGCCGGGTATACATCGATTAGTTTAACGACCCAGTCGGCATCACTGCCGGTGGTGGCAGCAAAGAGCTTGGCCCACAATTGCCCCGTTACGGTAATTTCTTCTTCCAGCACATCGGTTTGCCAGCTCAATACATCCGGGCGGTTGTGGACGAAACGCTGGTCTTCGGTAAGCCAGGTAAACCAGCGCGAGCCGGGGCCATAGGTTTGTTCGATGGGGCGCGTACGATAGGGAACGGGTTTGGCCGGATCGGAAATATAGGTATCACTACCAGTGGCTGCCACAGGCTTGTTGAAAGAGAGTTTGCCATCGGGTTGCAGGTAAAGGTTTTGTTGCGCCGCTTCTGCCGGAGGCCAGCTATTGTATTGTTTCCACACATTGCTGCCGGTTTGGAAAGTGATGGCTTCGGCAAAGTTGCCATCGCCTTTTTGTTTGAGGTGCCAGGCAAACCAACGCGCCTGAATGTCTTTTCTGAAAGTAGGGCCTGTTGAGGTATCGAAACTGATATTGCCCAGTTTATTGCCGGGGCCGCCCGCCCAGCCGCCATGGTTCCAGGGACCGGCCACGATAAAATTCTTGTGGCTGCGATCGTTCTTTTCCAATACGGAATAAGCTTTGAGGGGGCCGTAAAAATCTTCCTGGTCCCACCAGCCGGCCACATGCATGGTGTACACGCGCGGCGAATCGAGCCGGTAGGCCAATGACTGCTTTTGCCAGAAGGCATCGTAGTGCGGATGGCTGGCAAAGTCATTCCAGGTGGGAATATGATGGTGGAAATACTTCTTATTTACATTGGCCAATGAGCCCAGTTGCAGGTACCAGTCGTACAGGTCGTGCATGCCGAAGGGGAAAAGGCTATCTGTTTTGGCAGCTTCTTCCATAAACGCATATTCAAACCCATAGCTCAGGCGGAAGGCGCCGTTGTGGTGGAAGTCGTCACCCAGCCACATGTCGGATGGAGTTGCCTGTTCCGATACGGCGATGAGCGCGGGATGGGGATCGATGGCGCCCTGCATGGTCGTCCACCCATCGTAGGATATGCCAAACATGCCGCCCTTGCCGTTGTTGTTGGGGATATTTTTCAGGAGCCATTCGAAGGTGTCGTAGGTGTCGGTACTTTCATCGATGGCTTTGGGATCTTTTTTATCCCGGCTGAAGCGCTGCATTTCAAATTTGCCTTCGCTTTTGTACCGGCCGCGGATATCCTGGTATACGAAGATATAACCGTCGGTTGCCATGTCTTTAACATACGTGCTTTTGTCGGGAGCGGCATCATCACTAACACCATATGGTGTGCGCCGGAGCAGGAAGGGAAGCTTTTCGGCAGCGGTTTTGGGTGTATAGATCACGGTATTGAGCTTTACACCATCACGCATGGGGATCATCAGTTCCTGCCGTTCATACTGACTGTCGGTCGTGGTTTGTGCGCACACGCCAGTAGTGATCAGCAGCCAGCAAGCTGTGATTGCAATAAATCGTACCATAAGAGTAGGTTTGTATGCTAACAATGGGTGTTATTCCATGCGTGCGTTGGCGCCCAGCCAGGCCATCATGCCAATTCCTTTCTCGATCGCGCTTTCGTCGATGTTGAAGGTAGGCGTGTGTACACCCGAAGTGATCCCTTTGGCTTCGTTCATCACACCCAGGCGATAGAAGCAGCCGGGTATCAACTGTGTATAATAGCCAAAGTCTTCGGCTCCCATCCGCATCTCGGTAGTCTCGATGTGTTCGGCGCCCATAAAATCTTCGGCCAGTTTACGGGCCGTGACAGTTAATCCTTCGTGATTATAAACAGTAGGGTAGCCCACATCGATGTGGAGGTCGATCTCTCCGCCCATGGCGTGCACCAGTTGTACGGCATTGTTGCGGATGAGTTCGTGCGCTTTAAAGCGCCAGGTTTCATCCAGTGCCCGGAAGGTGCCCATGAGCTTTACTTCGCTGGGTATTACATTGGTGGTATGTCCGCCCTGGATGGAGCAAATGGACAATACGGAAGGCGACAAGGGATTCCTGTTGCGGCTGATGATCTGCTGCAGGCTCACGATGAGGTGCGAGGCGATCAAAATGGTATCTACTGTTAAATGGGGCGCAGCGGCATGGCCGCCTTTGCCTTTGATGGTGATATAGATCTCGTCGGCGCTGGCCATTACCTGCCCGCCGCGAAAGCTTAGTTGTCCTACCGCCAATTGAGGGTGTACATGCAGGCCGAAGATCGCTTCAGGCGCCGGATGGGTAAGCACACCTTCCTTGATGAGGATACTGGCGCCGCCGGGATTGCGTTCTTCACCGGGTTGAAAGATCAGTTTTACCGTGCCTTCCCATTCTTCTTTCAGTTCCTGCAATATTTTGGCTGCACCCAGCAGGCAGGTAGTATGAACGTCGTGGCCGCAGGCATGCATAATGCCATCGCGGGTCGACTTATAAGGAACATTATTTTCTTCGAGGATCGGTAATGCATCAATGTCAGCGCGCAGGGCTACGACCCTTTTATCGGGGTTCTTTCCTTTGATCAATCCTACTACGCCGGTGGTGGCCATCACCTGGAAGGGGATGCCGTATTCAGTGAGTCGTTCTTGTATATATTTTGAGGTCTCTACTTCCTGGTAGCTCAACTCGGGGTGGGCATGCAAATGATGCCGGATATCTATAAATCCGGGAGCATAGGTATTCGCCAGGTGTTGGATCTTTTCTTTCAGGCTACTCATGCCCCAAAAGTAAAGCATCTGGCCGAAACTTAGTTGGCAGAAGGGTCGGGATTCACTTCTATCGTATCCCGTACTACATAAACACCTGTAGGGAACAAACGCTGAATGGTGGGCAGGTAATCATCGGCTTCTTTGCGGTCTTTAAAGTTGCCTGCTTTCAGTTTATAAAAGGGCGCCTGGTACATGAGGTATACCTGCAGCTCGGGCATTTCCTGGTATAACCTGGATTTGGCGTTCATGGCTTTGTTGCGGTCGTTGGTATTCACCACCAGGATACGGAAGCCGGGCACGAAGCGACGCGCGTTGCGGGTGGTGACCTCGTTGATCTCGATCTGCTTCTTTACCAGCAGATCGATGCGCGGGTCTTTGTGCACGACGATAGAGCTGGTATCGGTTTGTGCCATGACATGGGCACTGGTGAACAGGCAGAGTAAGAAGATAATTCGTTTCATGGTGTTTGTTCTGATATAACTAGATCAATAATCGTGCAAAGGTGCTTTTTCAATAACCACCGCTGGCGTTTTGGGTTGCTCCGGTTACGATGGCCACGCTGGCACTGCATCCCAACCGGTTGGCGCCTGCCTCCACCAGTTCTTTGGCAAAAGCGTAGTCGCGTATACCGCCCGAGGCCTTGATCTGTATGGAAGACGGCAAATGTTTGCGCATCAGTTGCACAGCGGCCACGCTGGCGCCTTTTTCTGCATACCCGGTAGACGTTTTAACAAAATCAGCACCGGCTTCCGCGCAAATACGGCAACATTCGATGATCTCCGCGTCGGAAAGGATGCCACTTTCGAAGATCACTTTAACCAATCTTCCTTCCTGATGGGCCGCCTCTACGATCGCAGCAATATCCGATGCCAGCAGCGCTGTGTTACCCGCCCGCAATGCCACCAGGTTGATCACCATATCGAGTTCCTGAGCACCGTCCTGTATGGCCTGCCTGGCTTCTGCCAGTTTGGCCGCGGTTACGGCATATCCAAAAGGAAAGCCGATCACGGTAGCCACTTTAACGTTACCGGCCGATAAATATTTTTTCGCCTCGCCAACGAATGGTGGAGGAACGCATACAGCTGCGAATCCATATTGGTTCGCTTCATCACATAGCTTTTTTATTTCATCCGAGGTAGTGGTAGGCTTTAATAGCGTATGATCTATGTATTGAGCAATATTCATATAAAATAAAGACAATTTTAATCCGTCATGAGCAGGAAAACAAGGTTATGAACGTCTCATGGAGGTTATTTGCCAGTCGGGCAATTTTTATGTGGTCTAAATTACACCATTTGGCTAAATTGGACCTTTCGCACAGATTAAAAACCAACCACAGCATATGAGAAAACTCAGGCTTCGACAGCCAGGGAAAGCACTTTCCCTGATGGGGCTGTTACTTGCATTAAAAGTTTCTACACTGGCCCAGTCCACGTTCCCGGTGAACGGCGTGGCGGATCCCAAAAATGGCTACTACGCTTTTACCAACGCAACGATTGTTAAAGATGCCCAAACCACCCTCACCAATGCTACACTGGTGATCAGGGATGGTAAGATCGTTTCAGTGGGTACCAATATCGCAGCGCCTAAAGATGCTGTTGTGGTGGATTGTAACGGGAAGTTCATTTACCCCTCTTTTATCGACGCCTATTCCGATTACGGTATTACGGGGCCCACGCGCACGTTCACAGGTTTCAATTTCAACCAACCCGCCCAGCTCACCTCCAACCAGAAAGGCGCTTTCGGCTGGAACCAGGCCATTCGTTCGGATGTAGAAGGTGCTAAACTCTTCAATACCGACGAGGCTAAAGCAAAGACCCTGCGTGATATTGGTTTTGGTACCGTGCTCACCCACCAAAAAGATGGTATTGCACGGGGCACCGGTGTGATCGTAACCCTCGCCAATGAAAAAGAGAACCTCGTATTGCTGAAGGAAAAAGCCTCTGCGCACTATTCACTGAATAAAGGGGTTTCTACACAAAGCTACCCCGGATCCATGATGGGCGTTATTGCGCTGTTGCGTCAGTCGTACATCGATGCCTCCTGGTACAAAGGAGCGCCTTCTAAAGAAGGAGCCAACCTCACCCTCAAAAACTGGAACGATAACCAGTCGCTGCCCCAGATCATGGAAGCCAACGACAAGTGGAATGTTCTGCGTGCCGATCGCGTAGGGGATGAGTTTGGTGTACAATACATCATCAAGGCAGGTGGCAACGAATACCAGCGTATCAAAGAAATGGCCGATACCAAAGCAGCTTTCATCCTGCCGCTGAATTATCCAACGGCCATGGATGTTGAAGATCCGAACGACGTTCGTTTTACAGGGCTTGATGACATGAAGCATTGGGAACTGGCTCCCTCCAACCCTGCTGCTTTTGAAAAAGCCAATATCGCATTCTGTCTTACTACCTCCGATCTGGCCAATGTAGGCGACTTCCTCGCCAACCTGCGCAAAGCGATCGAATATGGTCTCAGCGAATCCAAAGCATTGGAAGCGCTGACCAAAACACCTGCCACTCTCCTGGGGGTATCTGATAAAGCGGGCAGCCTCGATGCCGGCAAACTGGCCAACTTCCTCATTACTTCAGGTCCTATCTTCCAGGAGAAAACCGTGGTGTACCAAAACTGGGTACAGGGCCACAAATACGGTGTAAAGGAGGAAGCCTGGTTTGATGTGAAGGGTACTTACAAACTGGTCGCGAACACGACCAGTGGCAGCAAGTCATGGTCGGTTGATTTGAAGGATGGCGGTACTGCGGTTTTCGTTGCGCAGGATACGCTGACCGGCAAATATTCATATGACGGCAAGATGGTGAAGCTGAGCTTTACCGAAGGTCGTGGCCCCCGTGCTACAGAAACGGTGATGAGCGGCGTAGCCAGCGCGCAGGTATGGAATGGAGTGGGACGTGATGGCGCCGGGAATAAGTTTACCTGGACGGCTACCTTCGAAAAAGCAGCAGTAGCCAAAGCCGATAGTGCAAGACCAAAGCAGCCGTTGCAACTCGGTAAAGTAACCTTCCCCTTCCTCGCTTATGGAACCGAAGAGGTGGCCAAGCAAGAAACCATTCTCATTAAGAATGCTACCGTATGGACCAGCGAAAAAGACGGCAAACTGGAAGGTACCGATGTACTGGTAGTAGCTGGCAAGATCTCAAAGATCGGAAAGAACCTTGCTGCTACCGGCGCCAGGGTAATCGACGGAACCGGTAAACACCTCACAGCCGGTATCATCGACGAGCACTCTCATATCGCTGCCGCCTCTATCAATGAAGGCGCGCAGAGCGTCACTTCCGAAGTACGTATTTCGGACAACCTGAATCCGGAAGATATCAATATCTATCGCCAGTTGAGCGGTGGTGTTACTACATCCCATATCCTGCACGGATCTGCCAATACCATCGGTGGCCAAACCCAGCTGATCAAATTGCGTTGGGGAGCCAACGACGAAGACCTGAAGTTCAAAGGTTCGGATCCCTTTATCAAATTTGCCTTGGGCGAAAATGTAAAGCGCAGCGGATCCAATGCCAACAACCGTTTCCCCGATACGCGGATGGGTGTTGAGCAGGTGCTCAACGATGCCTTCCAGCGCGCTAAAGACTACGAGGCGGCTATCAAAGCGAAGAAGCCGGGTGTACGCCGCGACCTGGAACTGGATGCGCTGGTTGAGATCATGAACAAGAAGCGCTTCATCACCATGCACTCTTATGTGCAGAGTGAGATCACGGCTGCCTTGCGTGTTGCCGAGCGATATGGTTTCAGGATCAATACCCTCACCCACATTCTCGAAGGGTACAAAGTAGCCGATAAAATGAAAGAGCATGGTGTTAACGCCTCTACTTTCAGCGACTGGTGGCAATACAAAATGGAAGTGGTTGACGCTATCCCTTACAATGCCGCGATCATGCAGCGCGTGGGGTTGAATGTGGCGATCAATTCTGACGATGCTGAAATGGCGCGCCGCCTCAACCAGGAAGCTGGTAAGATCGTGAAATACGGTGGCGTTACAGAAGAGGAAGCGTTGAGGATGGTTACCATCAATCCTGCGAAGATGTTACATGTAGATGATAAAGTAGGCAGCATCAAGGTGGGTAAGGACGCCGACCTGGTGTTGTGGAGCAATAATCCGTTGAGCATATATGCAGTAGCTGAGAAAACGATCGTAGACGGTACTGTTTATTTCGACCGCGAGAAAGACAAGGAACTGCGTGCGCAGATCCAGGCCGAAAGGACCCGTTTGATCCAGAAGCTGGCTGCTGCCAAACGCACGCCTGCAGCAGGTGGTGCACCCGCTGGTGGCTTTGGCCGTCCAAGACCCCGCTTTGAAGTGATCCAGGCCTGTATGGATCACCTGCACAGCCATGGCTTGCTATCGATCACAGAAGAGGAAGCCGAACTGCTCAACGAAAAACAATAACCTACAAACGAATCTGATTTATGAAAAGAATATTTTTCACGATATTAATGAGCAGCTGGGTAGTAGCGCGTGTTGCTGCACAGGAAACGGTTTATCCTGCTCCCGCTCAAACACAAACCATCGCGCTCACCAATGCCACCGTACACGTGGGCAACGGTCAGGTGATTGAAAATGGCATGGTGGTTTTCTCCAAAGGAAAGATCATCGATGTAAAGCCAACGGCTGTCGTGGCCGACGCTAAAGTGATCGACTGCAAAGGCAAACATATCTATCCCGGACTGATCCTTTCAACCTCCAACGTGGGTCTGGTAGAAGTGGGCAGCGTGCGTGCTACTTCAGATGCCTCCGAACTGGGAGATATGAACACCAATATCCGTTCGCTGGTGGCTTATAACACCGATTCGAAAGTGACGAATACCCTTCGTAACAATGGCATCCTCCTGGCGAATATCGTACCGCAGGGTGGTGTGCTTTCGGGCAGCTCATCGGTAGTGCAACTGGACGCGTGGAACTGGGAAGATGCGACTTACCTGGCAGATAATGGTATTCACTTCAATGTGCCCTCCCTGCTGTTGCGTGGTGGTGGCCGTGGTGGATTTGGTCGCTTTGGCGGTCAGCAGCCTGCCGGTGATCCTATTAAACGAGCTTTGGAACAGATCGAGAGCGTAAAGGTTTTCTTCCGCGAAGCAAAGGCATACTGCCAGGAAGCCAGCCATGAAGAGACCAACACGAGGTGTGAGGCCGTGAAAGGATTGTTTACGAAAAAGCAAAAGCTGTATGTGCATTGCGATATCGTTAAGGAGATGCTCATTGCCATCGACTTCGCGAAAGAGTTTGGTTTCGACGTGGTGATCGTGGGCGGTTCCGAAAGCTACCAGATCGCCGACCTTCTGAAGGCGAACAATATTGCAGTGATCCTGCAGCAGATGCACAGCTTGCCTACAATGGTAGACGATGATGTGGATCAGCCCTACAAAACACCTGCTGCCTTGCAGAAGGCCGGTGTATTGTTTTCGATCAATGATGATGATGGCAACACCCGTCAGCGTAACCTCGCCTTCAATGCCGGTACCGCTGCTGCTTATGGTCTTACTAAAGAAGAAGCGCTGGCAGCTGTATCATTGAATGCAGCAAAGATCCTGGGCGTGTCCGATAAAACAGGCTCGCTCGAAAGTGGCAAAGACGCCAACCTGCTGGTTTGCGACGGCGATCTGCTCGACATGCGCAGCAATGTTATCCTCAATGCCTTCATTCAGGGCCGGGAGATCAACCTCACCGACAAGCACAAGCAACTGTACGAGAGGTATAAATACAAATACGGGCTGAAATAACGGTGATCCGTTCCCCCATAACAGCGGTCCCGCCAATTGGCGGGACCGTTTTGTTTATTTATTGACCGTGGGCTCGTTAACTGGAGTTTGAGCCGGAGCAGCCCTTTGTGCAAAGCAGCAGCATGACTATGTGCTGCTGACTGCTTCAATAGCCTGGGATATTACCGCATGAAGGGACCCGCTTTCCTGTCGAGGGCGTCCTGCAACCAGTATTGGTTTACCTGGGCCATTGTTTCGGGCAATGCATCGGGTGCGAAATACCTGAGTTCGGCCGTTTCTTCATTGAAGAAGCCTGGTGCGATAGCGCCCCGCAGGTTCACCTCAAAATACGAAGTGACATATTGAACGGTGCGGTTGTTGTAATAATAGGTTTGCGAAGCCGGGGCCGAATAGATGCCGATGAACCGGCTAATTGAGCCTTCGTTATCCGTTTCTTCCCGCACCTCACGCAGGATAGCATCGGTGATGCTTTCTCCAAATTCCACATGGCCGGATATCAGTCCCCATTGGTTCACATCTTTGCGTCTTTGCAGCAGCACTTCCCCCTGTTGATTGAAGATGATGGCGGCTACGGCCGGCAAAATTTCCTGTTTGTTATTCATCGGCAACCTGTTTGGGTAAAGGTACTTCTCTTTTCGTCTATCTTCCCTAACCGGTTCTTTGTAAAGCCTGATCGTCTTCGGCCGGCAAGGTACAATCAGCCACTCACGGCTACTCTGATAAAGGTATTCCCATTCTTCATCGAATATTTCTTTTTCACCTGCTCGTGCCCTTTTACGGTATACCACTGCAAAGTGAAAGTATTACCGGTAGTAACGCGAACACGCCAACACCAAACCGGTCCCGCGGCAGACAAAGAAATCAACTCCTTATCCTCGACAAATACCGTTGTGACGTATTCGAAATAACGAAGCCCGGGATTTACCGTTTTCAGGATGAATTGTTTATTTTGTTCAAGCGGTAAAGCTGCAATCAATTCATCGGTCATAACTCCATTATAGAACCCGTTGTCGGCTTGCATGGTTTGTTTGGTGCTATCCTTAAAGATTATCTTATTGTCTATACTGTTTCCCCGGAACAATACCTGTTCCTGGTGCAATTCCGATTGTATGTCCGTAAAATAGGCAAGGGGACGCAGGGTGTATAGATCGCAGTAGCTGGAGTCTCTGTCGATCGCTTTTGCTGTTTGATACTGTTGGATGATCAACCATGCTTCTTTACCGTTATAAATAGTTTTTTCAATGGAACGGGTTAATAAGGCATTGAAATTGATCGTTCCTGCTCCTGTTTCTGTGTACTGAATATATTTCCGGGTTGCAGGGCCGATTGATTGGTGTATTTTTTTTATTTCAAAGGTGTCCCTTTTAAAGGCGAGTGTCGAAATGGCCAGTAACAGAAAGGAAGGGAGGAGGTATATTGATTTGTTGGTCATGGTTATTTAGGAATTTGCCTTCACCAAAATACCTTTCCCAACCTTACAAATCTCAATGAACTGATTCAAATGTTCAATTGGTGGGGTGTAAATGCAATTATTGATGTTGAAGGAATGACAATTACCGGTTTCCCACCTCATTGCCATTAACCAAAGAGAATTGTTTCTTAGTAATATCCAAAATCAGGACATGGTTCATAAAGAGCTTATTCCCTGTCATGCCGCCAATACCCATGCGCATCATTTGATTTACCTGGTTTGTACTGGCACCTTCTATCCAGGTAATGGTGCGCAGCGGAAGTGACCGGGAGGCCATCGTGATGCTATCGGTGGACGGCAGGGAATGGGCAGTGAGTGTTTTACCCCAGGACTGTACAGGGTATCCGGATATGGCGGTGGTATCACTGGCTAGCCGGTAACAGGTGGCTTTATCTGTGAGCAGTTCGAAGGCGCTGGAGCCTGAATCAAAATAAAGCATCGATTGGCGGCCATCGATGGTGGCCGGAAGCAAAATACGACGCATGGCATAAATGAATTGGGCCGATGCTTGTTGGCTGAATTGAGCAGGCAGCTTGTCGGTAATAACCAATTGTTTACGGGGATAATCAAGTATGACAACCTTATTGTCGAGCAGGTCGGTCCCGATGGTGCCGATAATGGGCAATAAGTTGCCACCTGGATTACTGTTCTTCTCTTCGAAGTCTATGACAGCAATTTTTGAGGCTTTGACGGACATCGGGCCAGCCTTGAATTGAAAGTTCGTTAAGCTGTCGTTGCTACTGACGGAGGTAGCCGACGGAGTGTAACGTGGATAAAAAGCCTGCAGGGCCTGTCTGTAGAAAATGGTACTGGGCGATCCTGTATCAAATTGCATGAACAGTTTCCGCTTGCTGCAGGGTAAAGTAACCGGAATCAACAGAGCGGCTTGTGGCTCCCAGCGGTCGTTGAGCGAATCACCTTTCCAATGGAGGGGAAGGGTATAATGGCCGGAAGGTAGTAGTAGCTGATTCGGCAGCGGTGCTTGTGCGACTACCTGAGCTGTGAGGCCCAAAAGACAGGAGAAAACGGTAATGAGTAGTTTTTTCATGCAGCAAAGGTATCTGCATGTTTAGCCGGGCGTACCGTCATTGCCCCGACATTTACCCGACATTCTCTGTGAATCAGCCTCTTATATAAGATGCTCGGTTGTAATTCCTGATCTTCAAAGCGGTAGTGCCAATGATGAGGGCATTGAGAATATACATGGCGGCGAAGATCCAGATATAATTCAGCAGGTTGCTTTTGTCGAACCAGGTTGCTTGAATGAGGTTGTATACGAGGGTCAGGAATAGTAAGAAATGCGTGCAAACAGTCCAGTAGATCTGCTGACGAATGATACGCTGACCGGTAGTTTGCAGGGTATCGTCTTTTTCTTTCCTCTTTTTAAGTAACAGAATTGGAATCAGGAAATGAATGAATGGAACAACCAGGTAGGCGAAGGCTGAGAGATTAAGCAGTTGGAGAAAATGGCAGTTCTCATCCCGGCGAATGGGTTGATGATCTTGTAAATGGCTGGAAAGATTAATATTTCTGAGGCATGACCTTACGGGAATAAATTCTTCGAAGGGCATATTGAGGGCCGATGCTATGGCCTTGAGGGTGTAATCACGGGGTATGCTTTCATCACTTTCAATGCGTTGAATGGTGCGTACGGTGATCGTTGCTCTCTCTGCCAGTTGTTCCTGCGTAAGGCCTTTACTCTTTCTGGCGCTTACTACTTTGTGTCCAAGACTCATACTTGTAGAACTATCATTAGGGTACTCCTTAAGCAAAGCCGGTGCCACCGGCTTCGTAAAACTTAGGGGTAGCAACAACAAAGATAAACGGAGAACCTGAATGCCGGAAATATTGTGCAGTCCATTACGGGTTCTTACTTATGCAAATTGTGGAAAATACGCTGTAATAAATTAGCTGTTAATGATTTAAATACGGGCTGATTGCGAAGTTTTAAAATGAGGAAGCCGACGCCGGAATGCAATTTCCGGCTGCTCAGGATAAGAATTACCTAAAAAGCAGCATAGCCAGGCTGCCACAAAGCGCTTTCACGAGCATGAGTCCGTCGATGATAAATAGGTAATAAAGGATCGATTTCCGTTGGTGCATGGACCAGGCCACCCAGATCAGTGTAACGAAAGGAATGATGTTGATCACGATCTTCATCGGGTGGAAGCGGAGGGCCAGGGCAAACAGGATAAAAGAAGCCAGCCCAACCACGCATAAAGGAATAATGATATAAAAGATCGTTTTGCGCAGGCCTGCATTTACCACAAAGGTCTTCAACTGCCGGTTGTAGTCGACGGCATAGTCCTTAATATCGAACATGATACACAGCACGGTGATGAACATGAAGTTCTTGATGAAGAACCAGGCACCCACCAAGGTGGGTTGAAAATCGACGCCGCGCTCCATGCAGGAAAATAGCAAGGGATAAACGGTGACCAGGCCAGCCCACGCAAAACCAATGACAAAAGGTTTGAGCCAACCCGAATTGCGGAGACTAAACCGCCCGAACTTATGGTGATTGAATCCGTAGTACAGCAGTGCTGTGACCGGGAAAATGAAGATCAGGAGCCAGCTGGATAGCGGTTGCTGCAGGAGGTGATGCCAATACCTGTACGCGAGGTAACCGCCGCCTGTCGCTACGATCACCGTTAGCATAATCTGGGAAATAAATACCCATTTCCTGAATTGGATATACCAATTGGTCCTTTTGTTGGTGGTCTCAACGGTGACCTCAGTAATATAGGCTTTGGTGTAATAGAGAATGGTGGCGCAGAAAACCAGTAGATAGTACAGCCAGTCGTTCAACGGATATAGTTGTTGCAGGCTGGCTTCGATAGAAAGCGCAACTGCACAAATACCATAAAAGTAATTACCGAAAAAGATGAAGCGGATCACAGCATGGTGAAAAGCATTTTTCATGGGTAAAGTCCCGGCTGATTTATGAACTGCTGCTGCCATTGAAAAACTACTGGTAATGGCTTCTCAAGTTACACCAAACCGGTCAAGCCGGCAAAAAGGGGCTAATGCACGGCCTTTTTGGAGGCATTGTATCGCTTGAGTAATTGCAGGGTATGTTGCAGGGATCTTTTATCGGCCCAGCCATCGTGGCCGGGAATGATGTAGGCGGGCGTTGGGAATTTCTTCATGACCTTGTGAATGGAAGACGGCCATACGTCTACGTTGGCGTCGGAGAGATTGCCGAGGCTGGTGGCTTCGGTGCTTTTTACAAAGCAGCCCCCATACAACACTTTGTCTTTCGGCAGCCAGATCACAATATTGTCCGGTGCATGGCCGGGGCCAGGATAGAAGATGTTGATCTGCTGACTGCCGATCCTGAAGGTTGTATCGCCGGCAAATTGATGCGCCGCCTGCGGTTCTCCCTTCTCTTTGCAAAGAACCAGCGTTTGTTGCGACGACCAGGTACTGATACCCTTTGATTTCAGGAAGTCGATGCCGCCGGTGCGGTCTTCATGGAAGTGGGTAGAAATGGAACGTACAACGGGTTGATGATGCTTAGCCTCGATAGAGTCGAGCAGTGGCTGGAACTGGGTAGTATCCCAGGGTGTATCGAATAATACAACGCCATTGTCCGTGACCAGGTAGGCGCTGTTGGAAGGTACAGGTGTGTTCTGGTATAGGTTGTAGGTGGTATACACGTAGATATTGCCGGTCAGGTGCGTAATCTTTAATTTGGGCGACTGCGCGGAGGCAAACATGGTGGTTACAAGAACGGCGAGTAGCAGGCTGAAGTGTTTCATGGCGATTATGTATGATTAACTGGTTCTTTTTTCAGACGAGCACCTGCACACCCGGCGAATAATATGCCAGATCGAAAATTATGGGTTCCATTTTTTTAGCCAGTTGATTTGTTCTTCCGTGTCTGGTACTTTAAGTCCGCGGGCTTTGCTGACGTGTTCGATCAGGTTGTTGAACGGGAGGCCGAGGTGAAGCAACAGGCATCCTGCGATAATAGACGAGCGTCCAATGCCCATGCGGCAATGAATGACGATGGTTTTTCCGTTGCCGAGCGATTGCTGTAAGGAGGTCACCAGATCCCTCACTTTACCGGAGTGGGCAGGAATATTTCTATCGGGTATTGGATAGTTGATGAATTGAATATCGTACTGAGCACAAAGGTCTGGCTGCCTGCTAAGCCCCAGCTCACGTATTTCGTGAGATTCTAATAAGGAAACCATAACACCAATACCTTGTTTTGCAAGGTTTGCTATTTCACCTTGCAACCATTCTTCTCCCCTGGGGCGTGCCATAATGCCTATCCGGGCTTGATTCGAAGTTTGGTGAAGCCAGTATACTTTGGAATGCATGAATATTTTTAATGTGATCATTTAGTCCCAGTCCTCAAATTCCAAAGCTTGTTGAAGAAGGAAAATACTGGCAAAGAGTAGCATTAAGTTCTGATGGCCTGTGAGTTCAATCTCCCCCTCGAACGCCACCCTTGAGTGAGTGAGTGTTTGAATAAACCAATATTTTGGTTTACGAATTTGCACTGAATAATTGACCCATTGGGTAGGATTGCCCACTTGGATAGTGAGCACCTTGATCTGCTTATCGAACAACGATACTCCTTCGTTGATTTTACCAGCCTTGTAAACCTGATCGCCCAGGAATAGTTTCCCATAAGGAGTCCATTCGCTTGTTTTCTCTTTCCGGTCGTATCGGCCAATGGTTTGATTGGTCGTTTGATCAATGATCGGGTACTGCTTGCTCCGCAGGAATCTATAAATGTACTCAATCCTGATATCGCATTCCCCAAACCCAATAAATGAAACAGTATCACTATGAAAGAATTTACCAATCACCTTATCCTGCGACGAAACGGTGAACATTGAACAGCAGTCCAGCCGGCCGTAGCCTGCCATATACCGATGCTCCAGTAATTCTTTCCTGATGGAGTATTGCATACCAGTTTGTATGCGCTACAAGTTATTGCTTTTTATCGGTTAGCCAAACCACCTTCTGCTCGGGCGTATGTTCTTGTCCGATGATGTCGCGGTACAGGTCGGGGCGGCGGGCTTTGAGGTATCGGTAGCCACCTGCCTGCCTGAGTTTTTCGGGGGTAAGGGTAGCAGTTACGAAATCATCGCCGAGGGTGCGGCATTCTGCGATGATATCTCCAAAAGGATCGAGGATCATGGAGCACCCATTCTTTAGTTGGTCGTCGTCCATACCAATGGGGTTGGAGAAGACCGTATAGATGGCATTGTCATAAGCGCGTGCGGGCAGCCACTTCATCAGCCAGTCGCGCCCTTTCATTCCATCAAATTCAAGGCGCAAGGAGGTAGGGTCTGCTTCCCGGTTTTCCCAAAGGGTTGGGTCTACGAAGCCAGCTCCCGGACGGGTAGAGGGTGTACACATCGTTACATGCGGCATGAAGATCACCTGGGCTCCGAGCAGGGTGGTGGCCCTTACGTTCTCGATCACATTGTTGTCGTAGCAAATTAGGATACCGCATTTCCAGCCATGCAAGTCAAACACGCAGTATTGATCGCCGGGTGTAAGATGCGGGTTGATGAAAGGATGTAGTTTCCGGTATTTAGCGACCAATCCATTTTTATCCACGCACACGTAGGCTTTGTAGAGATAGTCCTGGTCGTCTTTTTCAAACAGTCCGGCCAGTATCGTGATATCGTATTTGATCGCTATGTTTTGCAGTTGACGGATACTATCACCCTCCGGTATCAATTCTGCAATGGCCAGCATTTGCTCTTTAGAGAGTTGGCGGGCGAAGGTATAACCGGTGATGGAGCACTCATGAAACGCGATCACCTGTGCGCCCTGAGCTGCTGCTTTGCCAGCCAGCTGATCTATGATGGAAAGATTGTATGCTTTATCGCCGCTTTTGTTTTCGAACTGGGCGGTAGCTATTTTGAGATTGTTCATAATTAACTTTTTTTCTCAACCCATTACCAGGGCAGACCCTGCAAATCGATTGAAGCTGGTGTTATTGGTGTGCCCGGACTAAGCAACATCGTATTGGCTGCCCATAAACGGCGTCCCTGGGGTTGGTCGAAATATACTTCACTGTTTACCGCATACCATCCCAATTGGTTGTAATAGGGGATCATCGCATCGGCACATAACAAGAGCCCTTGCCCGCATCGCAGGTCGGTAAACAGGAAATGGCGTGTGTTGTTCAATAAGCGTGTTGCGTAACCTTTTCTCCGGTACTCGGGTGGTGTGATGACGTTATTGATGCCGCCTGCCTTGCAGGGAACGCCATCAATCAATATGTTTCGCTCGATGATATTGTAAAACGAAAGTATCCTTTCGTCTTCCATGTACAGGATGGTCCAGTGGGGAGTTGCCCAGCTCGTTTCCTGCACTATAGGGATATGACCAAACTCTGCATGAATAGCCTGATGGAGTTGCAGGCGGGTGCCTTCGCTTAACTCGTCATATTTTTCAATGCGGATCATCGCAGTGAAGGTAGCCGATTTCACTGCAATTGCCGCTACCTCCAACAAAAAAGCACCCACGAATGTGGATGCTTTAAGATATTATTTACAGTTGTACTTAGGCGTCTTTGCCGTGGCAGTTCTTGAACTTTTTGCCGCTGCCACAAGGACAAAGGTCATTGCGGCCCACTTTAGGTCCTACGCGCACAGGCTCTTGTTTTACCTGAGTAGAAGGATCGAGGTAGTCGTTCTCGTTGGCCGCATAGTCATCGCCCCGGCGATCTACTTCTTCCTTATTGGCCTGCATACGACTCATATCGGTCTTCTCTTCGTGCCCTTCCCGGATCTGTTGTGGATTTTGTTGCTCCACGGGGATATTGGCATGGCTGAGGAAGCTGATAATGTCTTTGTTCACATCGCTATCCATCCGCTTGAACAGGTCGAAAGCCGTGATCTTATAGATCACCAGCGGATCTTTCTGCTCGAGGTAAGCTGTTTGTACGCTCTGTTTCAGATCGTCCATAGCGCGCAGGTGCTCTTTCCAGGCATCGTCGATGATGGCCAACGTGATCTGGCGCTCCAGGGCATTGGTCAGTTCACGGCCTTCTGTCTCTACCGTTTTATTCAGATTGGCCAGTACCTGCATTCCCTTTTTACCGTCGGTAAATGGTACCACTACGTTCTCGATATGGGCTCCCTGTGTTGCACGGATATTTTTGAACACCGGCACTGCCTGCTGCTGAACGTCAGTCAGTTTACGCTGGTAGCGTGTTGTAGCCTCTGCATACAGGCGGTCGGCCAGTTGTCCGGCATTGCCCTTATTGAACTCTTCTTCTGTAATAGATGTGTCTATACCAAAGTTTACGATGGTTGCCATCTTAAATCCTTCGAAATCGCTCTGCTCCTGGAATCCGGAGATCAGGCTTTCTGCTACGATATAGAATGCGTTATCGAGGTCGAGTGCGAGGCGGTCACCAAACAGCGCGTGGTTACGTTTCTTATAGATCACATTACGCTGCTTGTTCATGACGTCGTCATATTCCAGCAGGCGCTTACGGATACCAAAGTTGTTCTCTTCTACTTTCTTCTGCGCACGTTCGATGCTCTTCGTTACCATGCTGTGCTGGATAACTTCCCCTTCTTTGTAACCAAAGCGGTCCATGATGGAAGCGATACGTTCGCTACCGAAGAGGCGCATCAACTCATCTTCCAGTGATACATAAAACTGGGTAGTACCGGGATCGCCCTGACGACCTGCACGGCCACGAAGCTGGCGGTCCACACGGCGGCTTTCATGGCGTTCTGTGCCGATGATGGCCAAACCGCCTGATTCCTTAACACCAGGTCCGAGCTTGATATCCGTACCACGACCCGCCATGTTGGTAGCGATGGTTACAGCGCCGGCCAATCCAGCCTCTGCTACCACCTGCGCCTCACGGGCGTGTTGTTTTGCGTTCAAAACGTTGTGGGGGATCTTTTTACCCTGCATCATCTTGCTCAACAACTCACTCACTTCTACCGAAGTAGTACCCACCAGTACCGGACGGCCTTCGTTACGCAGCTTTTCAATTTCATCGATCACCGCCTTGTACTTCTCGCGCTTGGTCTTGTACACCAGGTCTTCCTGGTCTTTACGGATGGCTGTTACGTTTGTTGGGATCGTAACTACATCCAGTTTATAGATATCCCAGAACTCACCGGCTTCCGTAACAGCTGTACCGGTCATACCGGCCAGTTTGTGGTACATCCGGAAGTAGTTCTGCAAGGTGATGGTCGCATAGGTTTGTGTAGCCGCTTCGATCTTCACGTTTTCCTTGGCTTCAATAGCCTGGTGTAAACCATCGCTGTAACGGCGTCCATCGAGGATACGGCCGGTTTGTTCGTCAACGATCTTCACCTGTCCTTCCATCACCACATACTCGATATCCTTATCGAAAAGGGTATAGGCTTTCAGCAATTGCTGCACCGTATGGATACGGTCGGCCTTGATGGTGTAATCGTTGAGTACCGCTTCCTTGCGTTGCAGTTTATCTTCGCTGCTCAGTTCTTCTTTTTCGATCTCGGCCAATTGAACGCCGATATCCGGCAGCACAAAGAATTCGGGATCTTCGCCCGACCGGGTGATCGCCTGGATACCCTTATCAGTAAGCTCCACCTGGTTATTCTTCTCGTCGATATGGAAATACAATTCCTGGTCAACTGTTGGCATTTGCTTCTGCTGATCGGCCAGGTAGTAGTTTTCTGATTTCTGAAGTTTTACCCGTACGCCTGGTTCGCTGAGGAACTTGATCAGGGCGCTGTTCTTGGGTAAGCCACGGAAAGCACGCATCAGGGCGAGTCCGCCACCTTTGGGTTCATCGTCGCCGTCGGCAAATAATTTCTTGGCTTCGTTCAGGTATTTGTTGGTAACCTGTTTCTGTACCTCTACCAGCTTCTCTACGCGGCCTTTCAGGATATGGTATTGCTGGTCGTCGCCACGGGGCACCGGACCCGAGATGATCAGGGGCGTACGGGCGTCGTCGATCAATACGCTATCCACCTCATCCACCATGGCAAAATGGTGTTTGCGTTGCACCATTTCTTCCGGACTGTGTACCATGTTGTCGCGGAGATAGTCAAAACCGAATTCGTTGTTTGTACCGTAGGTAATATCGGCCTGGTAGGCCTTGCGCCTGTCGGCACTATTGGGTTGGTGTTTGTCGATACAATCAACGGTAAGGCCCAGCCATTCGAAGATGGTGCCATTCCATTCAGAGTCACGTTTGGCCAGGTAGTCGTTCACGGTTACGATATGCACACCTTGTCCGGCGAGCGCGTTCAGATAAGCCGGCAGGGTAGATACGAGTGTTTTACCTTCACCGGTGGCCATTTCCGAGATCTTGCCTTCGTGCAGCACGGTACCGCCGATAAGCTGTACATCGTAATGCACCATGTTCCAGGTGATGGGCGCGCCGCCTGCATTCCAGGTATTCTTAAATATCGATTTATCGCCTTCTATCCGGACATATTCTTTTCTTACACTCATGTCGCGGTCGAGTTGCGTGGCTGTAGCAACGATCTCGGTATTTTCCTTGAAGCGACGGGCGGTTTCTTTTACCGTAGCGTAGGCTTCGGGAAGAATTTCTTTGAGCACCTCTTCAATTTGCTTATCGCGCTCCTTGATCAGTTTGTCAACCTCTTGATAAATAGCATCCTTGCCGTTGATATCGCTAAAGGGGAGCTCTTCGGCCTGTTTGTTCAGGGAGGCCATATCTTCATCGATCTTTTGCAGGTGGGTCTTTATCCGCTGGCGGAATTCCTGGGTCTTATTCCTTAACTGGTCATTGTTCAGGGATTGGAAGGCGGCAAAGTGCTTGTTGATCTGCGCCACGATGGGTTGGATATTCTTGATATCCTTCTCCGACTTGCTGCCTCCAAACATTTTCGATAAGAAACCTAACATGATTATAGCTGGTTGATGTGTTTATAAGATTATTGAACCTTCCTGTCGTCAAAAAAGATGCTATACTTTGATAACGAGCCAATTTGACAGGACGTCAAAGGTAAGGAAAAGCGAGCGTAGTGGACCACGCCAATGAGGTGTGATGTGAAGTGATTGATGGTTTCACCGGGCGAATTGAGCGATGATTCAGTCAGAACAATGCCTGTTCGCGCTCACCCAGGCTAAAATTGATCCTACCGGGTTCATTATAGGTGTTCTACAGACCGGTAAAAAAAATAATGTATCATTCGCTCCGGCCGCTGCTGATGCATCTGGTCATGAAACGGATTTTCTCATCCGGCAGACTGAGAAATCACATTGATGGAGAGCATCTCTGCAAACTGTAATGGCTCATGCGCCAGCATTGCATGATGGAGGCGGTAATGAGAGGCTATTTAAGGCAAAAAGGCAGCAAAACGGAAATGTTTTGCTGCCTCCTGACCTGGCTATCAATGATAACTTTTGCTATTTAATGTTGGTTGGTGATCACCCCGGACTTTACTTCGTTCTTTACGGGCTTCAGGCTTTGCAGGTATTTGAACAAGGCTTTCAGTTCATCGTCACTCATGCGCGAGTAGGAAGGCCAGGGCATGGGACTATGCGGGTTGATGCGGCCCTGACGGAATCGTTGTATGAATTGCTCCTGCGACCATCCGGCGAGCCTGCCGGTAGTGGCGTCGGGCGTAAGGTTGGGGGTAAGCAGGGAATATTTTTCAGCGTCGATGATCGATTCGATCGTCATGCCGCCGGCAAAGGGTTCGCCGATCATGGCGCCAGTCATCGGATCGCGGTTGCTGTGGCAGCCCACGCAATTGGCGATGCTGTTGGCTATGTACTTACCGTAATTGGCGGTAGTGTCGCGAGGAATACTCTTCCGGATCGGCATCGACGGGCCCACGGGTTTGATCATAAATGCTTTCACCACCTTGCCCATAGTGAATATCTCATGTTGAGGCACTTCATGTTTTACAGGCTTTTGACTGCGCAGGAATGAAATGATGGCAGTAAGATCCTCATCGGTAGCATCATGGAACGGCATGAAGTCGAGCACCGCGGTATTATCGGGGCGCACGCCATAACGTAGCAGCCTGGCAATCTCCGCATCGGTACGTTTGCCAATGCCGGTTTCCATATCGGGTGTAATATTCCTTACGTATATAGTAGCGATGGGCAATTTAAAAGGCATGCCTCCACTGAGCGGCACTTCCTGGCCTTTCAGCATCAGTTCCTTTGAAGCGGGATCGTGGTGACAATCGGTACAATGGCCCGGACCATAAGCTATATACCGTCCGCGGGCGATGATACTGCTATCCGTCGACGCTTTGATATCGGGATAAGGCGCTTCGAATTGCAGGTTCTGCCGGCAGGCAACTGTAATGATCAGCCCCACGACCAGCACGACGATGATAATACCTGTCCACTTAAGGATCTTCAGAAATACTTTCATGGCTTTATAAAATTCAAATTGGTTATGTTGAAAGGTTAGAGAGGCAAATCTTGTTATTTATCAGCCCGCGAGAAAGAGAGAGGCGGATAGATTGTCGAATGCTGGTAGTGAATTGTGGTAGTCCGTCGGGCGCCCCGTCATTGGAAAGAGAAAAACTTAACAGGTCGCGGTCACCAGAAGCTGCATGGCGAGCCGTTGCTGGTTTTAAGTATGAAGCCGCGAAGCATTAGACGATGGACAGGCGCACTGGGGCCCCTATTCCTTCAAGCAGCTCACGCTGGAGACTAGCGGGCTCGTCGGGAATTGTTTGATTTTCTGGCAAAATTTATTTGTTGGAATGATAAAATAGTTAGTATTTTTACTGCTAAAATTATTAGTCTATGGGAATAGCTGGTAAAAACCTTAAATATCTCCGCAAGCTGCGGGGCTGGACCCAGGAAGAGTTTTCCAACAAACTGGGCATCAAGAGATCCTTGTTAGGCGCTTATGAAGAAGAAAGAGCCGATCCACGGATCGAGGTGCTGGAGCAGGTAGGTGAGTTATTCAAGCTTACGCTCGATGAACTGTTGTTGAAAGACCTGGGTGACGCAAAAGGTAATTACCTCGCAAAACGAAGGGCGCAAAAAATGTCTACCGGCTCCAACGAGATCCAACTCGTGCCGGTGAAGGCTGCGGCAGGTTATCTCGCCGGATATGCCGACCCCGAATTCCTGGACGAACTCAATACATTCACCTTACCGATGCTCGCTCCCGGATCTTACAGGGCATTTGAAATTGTGGGCGACTCCATGTTGCCAACGCCCAGTGGTTCGGTGATCGTAGGAGAAAAGGTGGATGATGTAGATGATGTGAAGAACAATAATACCTACATCGTTATCAGCCGTAATGAAGGCATCGTCTATAAAAGGGTGTTGAAGAATACGCGTACGAGGAATAAGTTTACCCTGATCAGTGACAATGTTGCTTATCAACCCTACAATATCAATGCAGAAGATGTGATCGAGTTGTGGAAGGCGACGATGGTGATCAGTAAGGCTAACGTACAACAGCGTTGGGATGTAAACCAACTGGCCAGTGTGGTGAGTGACCTGCAGGAACAGGTGAGCCAACTGAAGAAAAAGAAAGCGAATTAACAGGACGGATTATTGGATAAAACTGGCATTTGGTTGGCAGTACGCAGGTACAAGCCGCATGCCATGTAACACGCAGCGACCGGTAATTATAGGAATATAGTTATTCGTCGTTGCGTTTTTTTGTGCGCTATTATGTTGCAGGTAAGTGAGCAATATCCTCCTGCAATCGATCTGTTATCAGCCGTAAATATCCAATGCAGCCCGGAACGTGTTGCAATGCGCCTCGACGATCGTCTTCACCTGGGGCGAATAACCTCCACCCATCGCCACTGTACAGGGTATGTTGTGACGACGAAGCATTGAAAATACAATCTCATCCCTGCGGCGACAGCCCGGCATCGAAACTTTTAATTTTCCGAATTTATCAGTATCCAGGATATCGACGCCCGACAAGAAGAAAGCAAAGTCGGGTTTTAGTTGGTTGATGAGGGTTTGAAGGGTGTTTTCCAGCAGTGGCAGATAAATGGCATCGTGGGTGCCATCCTTTAAGGCAACATCCAGGTCGCTCCGTTCTTTATGAAAGGGGTAGTTGTGATCACCATGCATGCTGAAAGTAAATACGCGCGGCTCTTTTTCGAAGATGCGCGCGGTGCCGTTACCCTGGTGCACATCGAGGTCGATGATCAGTATCTTTTGAGCTAACTGGCGATGCAATAAATAATTCGCGGCAACAGCGAAATCGTTCAGCAGGCAAAAACCTTCTCCTCTATCTGCAAAAGCATGGTGTGTGCCACCTGCCACATTCATGGCAACTCCATATTCCATTGCAAAATGACAGCAGTCGATCGTACCCTGCGCGATCACCAGTTCGCGTTTAGTCAAAGCCGGCGATTGCGGAAAACCTATATGCCGCTGCTCTTTGGCCGACAGCGTTTGCCGGTGCAGCTTCTCCAGGTAAGCGGCATCATGCGTCCACAACACGAACTCGTCCGGGCAAACTTCGGGTGTAAATAAATTCAACGCGGTGATGCTTCCTTCATAGATCAATTGTTCTGGAATGAGTTCATATTTCACCATCGGAAACCGGTGGCCTTCGGGCAGGGGATGGGCGTAGATGGGATCGAATGCAATCTTCAACATGGGCAACTCATTGCAATTGAATGATCTGTTTATTGACGATGGCGAAGACGTTTTCGTCGGCAGCCGGGTTGATCATAGCCAGGCCGGTAAACTGTCCAAATGCCGGCAATACGCAAAATGACCGGGTGAAATAAAAGCAGGGAAAGGACAGTGATTGTTTGCCCAACCCGCTTATACGTACGCCGGGATGCAGGTGGCCCGAGAAACTATACAGCTGCTCACTGTTGATGTGCTCGGGTAGCAGGTCGTGGATGAAATTAAAATGGGTATGTAAAGTAAGGGACTCCTCGATGACTTCTATAGCAGCCTCCCTGTACCACTGGTCGCGCAGGATATCGTGGTTACCCCGCACGAGCCGGATGGGCAGATCGGCAAAATCATGGCGCCATCTTTTAAACAGCTCCAGCTCTTTATTCTCCCGGCTGTGAAAAAGATCACCCACTACGATCACCTGTTCGGGTTGAAAATATTGCAGCTGACCTACGAGGCGCTGAAGGTCATGTTTGTAAACCATTTGTGGAATGGGGATGCCGTTCTTTCTGAAATGACCCGATTTGCCAAAATGGAGGTCCGACACGATCAGGGCTTTGGCTTCTTCCCAGAAGATGCAGCGATCGGGCGAAAGCCAGAATTGATGTTCGAATATTTTATGTGCTACGGGTACTTGCATGAAGAACAGCAAAGTTAGGGAAAGGTAGTAAGATGTGCTGGCCTTCGCTTTCTGCGGCTGCAAAGATGATGTTTTTGTGTACATATACAGTGGATGTCACAGCAGCGAAGCTCACCCCGGCAGCCTTTGAAAACCTCACCGGTCATTTCTTCACGGCGGGCTTCACAGCAGCGATCTCTGCCTGTAATTGCTGCGCCCAATCGATCAACGCCTGATTCTCTTCGTCGGTGAGTTTGGCTTCGCCGTGCATCCACAAATAACTGTTCAGGGGCATCTCTTGTTTTTCGATCACCTCGATCACTTCCTCCATGGCATGGTCCTGGTCTTGCGGTGAATAGGTTCCAAATTCGTTGAAGTTGAGGCTCCGTTTTCCATCTTCCACATGATCTTGCATCCACCAGCCAACGGGCTGAATGTTGGTATACCAGGGATAGTGGGTGTTGTTGCTGTGACAATCATAGCAGGCGCGCTCCAGTATTTCGGTGATGTCGGGTGGAATGAAATAATGCTGCGTGATGTCATTGGCTGTTATGCCAGCCGATTCATTGCGATCGGGGCGGATGAACTGGATGCCAATAAGGATGATCAACAGTATACCGATGATCTTCTTTTTCATGCGGCGGGTATTAAGGTGCTCTAAAATAACGAATCCGCAGAAAGGCAGGAAGTATTTACACGAACAGGCAGGATTACTTGCTTAACTGCAGCTGCATTTTCTTTACGCGGTCTTCCAGTTTTTCGGAAGTCAGTTGTTCGCGCATACTGTCTACCTTGATGGGGAAGCAGAAAGGGGTAAGCCGTTCGGGAAATGTGAGGATGATAGTGGATTGCTGAATACGCTCGAGCATATTGCGCAGCCTTACTTCTTCCATTTGCTGGTCCAATACCTCCTGGTAGGCCTGGCGCATCAACAGGTTATTGGATTCATATTCTGCAAATACGTTGAACAGTAAGGATGCCGATGACTGCAGGTGCCGTGCTTTCTTATATTCGCCGGGAAAGCCCTGGAAAATGAGGCCGCCAATAACAGCGATATCCCTGAACTTGCGTTTGGCCATCTCACTGGCGTTAACGCTGCGCTGAATATCTGCCAGCAGATCCTCTGGACTGAACAGTTCGTACACATTGGTATCGTCTACTGGAATGGGCTGATCGCTCAACAGCTCGAAGCCATAGTCGTTCATGGCAAAGGAGAAGGTGATGGGAGTGATCTTACTGATGCGGTAAGCCAGGATGGCTGCCATTGCTTCATGCACAAGTCGCCCCTCGAACGGAAATACAAAGAGATGGAAGCCGTCTTTGGTTTCTATCTGCTCGATCAATAGTTCATTTGCTCTGGGTACATGCGAAAGCGATTCCTGCAATTGGAAAAGCGGTTTCAATACGGTTAATTCGATATCGGTAGCCGGCGTTTTTTTAGCAGCTTTACGCCCTGTCGCAGTTGGCGAACCGTTGTTGCCGACAGTATCATTTCGGACAAGGGCTTCTGCTTCCGTAAACTTCTCCCTTAATTTTTTTCCGAGGTTGGCCGATAAGGGCATCCGGCCACCATTCCAGCTGGGTACAATGGCCTTGGTGGCATTCGACTTTCTTACCAGTGCCGTCATATCCTTGATCATGACCAGCTCGAGATTCCTCCCTGCGAGTGTAAAAACATCGCCGGGCTGCAAGCGCGAAATGAAGTATTCTTCGATCACCCCAATGAATCCGCCGCTTACAAACTTTACTTTCATCATCGACTCGCTAACGATGGTGCCAATGTGCATGCGGTGCCGCATCGCGATACGCCGGTTCGTGATCCGGAACAATCCATCGATCACTTCTATTTTCTTATAATCATCATATTGTTGCAGGGCAGTGCCACCGGCCGTTACAAAATGCAGAATGGCAGACCAGTCATCGGGCGACAGATCGCGGTAGCAATAAGTGGCGGTTAGTTCATGGTAGAGTGTGTCGGGCGAAAAGCCATCCGAAATAGCGAGGGTGCTTAGGAATTGGATCAGCACGTCGTAGCACAGCAGCATAGGATCGCGGCTTTCGATGAAGTTTTCCTCTATGGCCGATTTGAGGGCAGCTGCTTCTACCAGCTCCAACGAATGGGTAGGCAGAAAATAGATCTTACTTACCTCGCCCGGTTGGTGGCCCGATCGGCCGGCCCTTTGTAGAAAACGGGCCACTCCCTTAGGTGACCCCACCTGTATTACTGTTTCCACCGGGCGGAAGTCAACTCCCAGGTCAAGGCTGGCGGTACATACAACGGCCTTCAGTTTGCCGGTATGCAAATTTTCCTCCACCCATAGGCGTAATTCCTGTTCAATGCTGCCATGGTGCAACGCGATGGCACCTGCCAGTTCGGGGGCAATGTTCAACAAGGTCTGGTACCAGCGCTCACTCATGCCTCGTGTGTTGATGAAGATGAGGGTAGTACGGCTGTTCCCGATGATCGGGATTACTTTATCCGCCAGTTTAATGCCCAAATGGCCGGCCCATGGATATTGCTCTATTTCATCGGGAATGATGGATTCTATTGCTACTTCCTTGCGTAACTGTGCTTTGACGGTAGCTCCCGTTCCACCTACCGGTGCCAATAAAACTTCCTGTGCTTCATCGAGGTTACCAATGGTAGCGCTGATGCCCCAAATGTTGCAATGACGGTTATAATGGGCTTGCTGCACATGCACGATCCGCGTGATCGCCAGTTCTACCTGTACACCACGTTTGCTGCCGATAAGTTCATGCCATTCATCGACAGCTATAATTTTAAGTGATTTGAATACTTCGGCATAACCTTTTTGCGCCAGCAGCAAATGCAGGCTTTCGGGGGTAATGACAAGCGCCTCGGGCATCTGCCTTTTTTGACGTTGCCGTTCGTTGACATCGGTATCTCCATTGCGGATACCTACCTTCCAGCTCATACCGAGTTCAGTAATGACCTCCTCCATGGCGCGGGCTATATCTTTTCCCAATGCTCGAAGTGGTGTAAGCCACAACAACTGCAGGCCGTTCTTTGATTTGGATTGGTAATTGCCGGGATGCATGTTGATGAAGTCGATGACTGCACCAAGAAATACCGAGAAGGTCTTGCCAAAGCCGGTCGGAGCATTTACCAGGCCGCTGCGATTATTCACAATATGATCCCAGGCTTCTTCCTGGAACGGAAATGGCCGATGTCCTTTAGCTGCCAGCCATTGCTGCACGATCTTATATCCTATGGTTTCACGAAGCTCCACTACACCCACTGAATTTTGAAGAATGGTCCGGCAATTTACGTGTCCTGCGGCAGATGCAGTCCATGTTTGATGGACGATTTTACCGGCAAGGGAAATTGCAGATGGCGAACTTGTTTCCGATCGTTTTAATAAAGGGAATTGCTTACCTACAGTTTTTTGAGGTATTCCAACACGGCCTTTCTTTCTTCAGGTGTTAAACGGTCACCAAAAGAATGCCCATAATTGCCGTATCCGGTTTTGTGGGTATTGTAGACATTTTTACCGGGTTGTTCCTGCTTTTTGTAAACCCAGCCCAGCTGGTCATAGTTGTATTCCGGCTTATCGAAGTTGCGCGACCAGTAGGCGGGTCGAAGGTCGCTGTTGAGCAAGGCTTCGAGTGTAGGTACCGAGCCATTGTGCAGGTACGGTGCGGTGGCCCAGATGCCATCGAGGGGCTGAGCCAGATAGCCATCAAATGGCTCTAGCCTGGCCGGGTGGCTACCCTGGGTAAACCAGCTTTTATTGAACCAGGCAACAAACTGTGGATTGGAATAATTGCTTTTTGACAGCATGGAATCGGTTTGTATCACCGCTGCCGGTATCAACAGATTCGGGAACTGCCCCCCTTCACCATAGGTGCCGTGGCATTTGGAGCAGTTGTTGATGAATACTTTTTCTCCGGCGGTGGCCAGTTGGCCATCGATAGGGCCGGGGTATTTAGGTGGCTGAAGCGAATAGATATAAGCCAACAGGTCGGGCATATGGGAGTCGACTTCCGCCGACTCACTGGTGTCGACCACCGTAAGCAAATTGGAAGCGCCGAGGAACTTGCCAAAATCGCCCCGGCCAAAACCATTGTAGAACATCGCATGCTTCTTCTTCAGCAACCACCAGGCGGGCACATCGGTGGGGATCACTTCACCGGGTATATCGAGTTGCGCAGTATCGTTCCATTTAAAGGTGACCGGATCGCGGTGGGCCACCAGCAATGCTGCCAGCCTGTCGGCCGCATTGACGCCCTGCACATCGGTTTGCAGGTTGTTACCGATGGCTTTAGCCACCTCGATGAAAGATTTGGCCGCCTGGTATTTTTTAGGAGCAGTCAGTTTCAACCAGGATTCGAGGGTTTTGAGATTCTTGATATTCATCTTGTCGTTCTGGGTAAAATCGATCGACGTATTACCAAGTCCAAGGATCAGTTCACCATTGAATACCTCTGCATGGCATTGCAGGCAATTGGGAGCTACCAGTATTTCGCCATTGGAAGCAGTGACGGCTGTGTAAGCAAAGGGGAGATTTTCGTTTTTCCCGTCACGTTGCAGGAGGTTGCGTTTGTCTTTACCAAGCCCCATCACGAAGGAGCTGTAGGGTACGCCTCCTTTAACATAGTCACCCGTAGTGAGGTACTCATATCCTTTTTGCGGATCACCGCCGAGGCGTTGGGCGCTGGGTGGAATGGGTACCGGATCGTATTCATTAAAAACCTGTATCCAGGCAGTAAATACAAAACCACACAAGATCAACAGCGACAAAATGAAATATTTCCTCATGAATCCCGTATTTCTTCTTTCAAGGTACAATTTAAGCCTCTTACTTCCCGTATCGTTCCAGCATTTTCTTGAGATCTTCAAGGGTATTGATCTCATCGGCCTTTTTGTCGGTTCGCCAGCGGCTGATACGGGGGAACCGTAACGCTACACCCGATTTATGCCGGTTGCTGGCAGCAATGCCTTCAAAGGCGATCTCGAACACGAGTTCGGGTTTGACAGTGCGCACCGGGCCAAACTTTTCTATGGAGTTTTTCTTAACGAACGCATCTACCAGGGCAAACTCCTTATCCGTCAATCCGCTGTAAGCTTTCGCGAAGGATACCAGCTGATCGCCGTCCTTAACGGCAAAAGTGTAATCGGTGTAAAGGTTACTTCTGCGCCCCGTTCCCTTCTGTGCATAGATCATTACCGCATCGATCGTGAGTGGATCTATCTTCCATTTCCACCAGTCGCCCCGTTTGCGGCCTACGAGATAGGCCGATGATTTGCGTTTCAACATCAGTCCTTCACTGTTGAGGCTTCGGGACTGCTCGCGTATTTCGGTGAGCTGCTTCCAGTCATTAAAGGCAACGATGGGGGATAGCTGAATGAAAGGCAATTGCAGGGAACCGATCAGCTGCTCCAGGGCGGCCCGCCTTTCTGTGAGCGACAGGTGGCGTATATCCTGACCATCAAGTTCCAGCAGGTCATAGGCAAACAATCCGGCCGGTGCCTCCTGTAAATGCTTTTTGGTAACGTTCTTGCGCCCAATGCGGGTTTGCAGCACATTGAAGTTGAGTACCTGCCCATCTTTGATCGGGAGAACCTCACCATCGATCACCACACCATCGGGCAACCGGCTGGCCAGAACGGCAAATTCAGGAAACTTATCCGTGATAAGGTCTTCGCCCCGGCTCCAAACAAATACCTGACCGTTTCGCTTGATGATCTGTCCGCGGATGCCGTCCCATTTCCATTCAGCCTGCCATTCCGCAGGGGCGCCGAGGTTGGCCACCTCTTCTTCGATGGCGTAGGCCAGGTAGAACGGGTAGGGCTTCGAGTGGTCGATGGTGTCGCCGGCTGCCAGCAGCAGATCATCGAACCCGGTAGTTACAGGATCCCAGTTGCCGCTGATGCGATGGGCGATCACACTAGGCTCTATTTGGACTGTTTTTGCCAGGGCATTGACCATCATATTTTGGGATACCCCTACGCGAAAGGTGCTCGAGAGTAATTTATTGAATACAAATCTTTCCTTGCTGCTGAGTTCCTGCCATGACTGAAGAATGAATTCCTTTTTAAGCGCTTCCTCTGCCTTTTCCAGTTGGAGGAACTGCTCCACGTAATAGTGAAGCGGCTTGCCTGTTGTACGATCCGCTGCAAGTTGTTCAGGAATCAGTAGCGCAATGGTTTCAGAGAGATCGCCCACCGTATGATAACATTCTTCCAGCAACCAAAGCGGCAGTTGAACCAGTTCGGCGCACCAGGATTGCAGCTGTGTGGAGTTGACTGTACGATGCGGCCTTCGGCCGCTGAAAAGCGCGATGACCCACACTTTGTCTCTGGCATCGGCGTGGGTGAAATACTGCACCAGCGCGTTGAGCTTATCATTGGTCTTGGTGCTCATGCCCAGATCCTGTACCAGTTGCGCAAACTGCTGCATGCCGCCTGTGCCTGCCAATGAGATCGTATCGTGTTGACCGTTTTTCAACTATTCGTCCGCTTTTTCAGGTTCAGTAACAACCTCTTCCTCCTCGCCGCCAAACGCTGTTTTAACTTCTGCGGCTTCAATGCCCTGTTCGTTGAGGTAGCGGCTGAATACACTTTGGAAACCATGGGTGGCAAACACTTTGGAAGCGCCCGTTGCCTTAACTGCTTCGAGCAAGCCTTTCCAATCGGCATGGTCGCTCAGGGCAAAGCCCGCATCTGCATTTCTCCTTCGTTGATGCCCCCGCACCTGCATCCAACCACTGCATACACCAACACTGAAAGGAGCAAAGCGCCGCATCCAGGACGTGCCGTCTGCAGAAGGCGGCGCAATAACCACTTGTCCTTTGTAGGCATCTTTGGGCAGTTCGGGGGTAACACGTATTACCTCCGGCAAATTCCACCCTCCCCTGGTCAATACCTGGTGTGTATTGTAGATAGCACCGTGCACAAAGATGTTGCCCGTTAGCGGCGCTACTGCCTGCAATACTCTTTGTGCTTTTCCGAGGCTATAGGCAATCAGCACGGAGGTTTTGCCGGCCAGTTGATTGTCGTGTATCCAGTGGCGAATGTCGTTGTAGATGGTTTCCTGGGGTTTCCAGTTATAGATGGGCAATCCGAAGGTTGATTCGGTAATGAAGACATTACAGGGTTCCGGTTCAAAAGCGCCGCTAATGCCATCATTCTCCACTTTGTAGTCGCCGCTCACGACCCATACTTCTCCCTGTTGCTCTATCCGCACCTGCGATGAGCCAATAATATGACCTGCCGGGTGAAGTGAAACTTTTACGCCATTCAGGTAGATCAGTTCATTCCAGCCGATACCCTGGTAGACATGCTCGCCCAGCCGTAGTTGCAAAAAAGGGATCGTATCGTGGTGACTTAGGTAGGCTTTGTGACCGGCGCGGGCGTGGTCGCTGTGGGCATGGGTGATGATGGCTTTGTCGACAGGCTCCCAGGGATCGATGTAAAACCGGCCCGCGGGGCAGTAGAGCCCCTTATCGGTGAATTCTATGATTTGCCCCATTGCTGTTGAGTAACAGGAAAATGCGCCGAATGTTCCTGCTGCGCCGCCTGTTATGGGGAATAGGAATGCAATTTTAGGGCCTTGCCCGGGGATCCTTAATAGACGGCTTTTACTACGCCATCTACCTTCTTGATGAAGTACAACTTCTTGTTTTCGAAATAATCGAGGGTCATGGTCTTTTTATCGATCACGGGTTGCACGTCGAACTCGTTGAAAAGCTTGAACTTTTTATCGCCCAGCGCAGAGTTAACGTTTTTTCCATGAATGTTCAGCAGGTGGCTGAAATGGTAAAGGGATTCATAGCCACGGAACACCATATCCGATGGCCGTGAATAGAAATTGACGCGGAAATATTCGTTGAGGGCTACGGCCAGTTTATCGGCAGGGTTCACATAGAACGGTGTACCATAATAAACTTCAATGCCTTTGAAGATCGGCTTCTCAAAATCGAACTGGTCCCAGGTAGGCATACCGATCACAGTGGAAGTATAACTGGTGCTTATGGCAGCGAGGTGCTGACAGATCTGCTGACCGAAAAAGGCGTCGAGGCTGGCAACGAGGCAAACATTGGTCTTGTTGCTATCGAGGTAATCGGTAATATCTTCCTGCGTGAAGTTGTTTTCCAGGGTAACATATTTCAGCTTTAACGGCACACCCATTGTAGACTTCTCCGCTTCGCTGATATAGTTCCTCAACACATCCTCAGTCGCTCCTTTTTTACGGAACACCACGATGGTGGATACCGAGAAGTTCTTTTGTAAAAATTTATAGATGCCGGCGCACTGTGTCATCAATGTTGAATTGAGGATGACATAGTAAGGATTATTGGTAGCGCCTGCTTCGTTGGGCAGGTTTGCGTTGATGAACGGGATCGACAGGTTGGCTGCCATCTTCGACAGGAGGCTGGCTTCGTTCACATTCACGTGTCCGATAAGCAGGTCCATGTTTTTGATGGCATCGCTTTGCAATACCGTCATCAATGGTTGCGAAGCCGACCGGGTATCGTACACATGCACATCCAGCTGCAGACCTTCCTTCTTCATGGAATCGATGGCCAGCTGGGCGCCTTCCCAAAATTCCAGACCAGGGTTGATGAACTTGGGAAAGCTTTTCGCGTAACGGTACTGCCCGGTGGCATCAAATGCCGAATCGAGGTAAAGCGGCGCAAATACCGCAATATGGTGACGTTTGGGAGTAGTATCTGCTTGAGCGACGGTGGAGTCGGTTTGAGAAAAAGAAATAGTCCAGGACAAGAGGGCCAGGATAAAGAGAAGGATATGAAGGCTATTCTTTTTCATAATGGTTCGTTATGATATGTTCCTTAGTAGAGATATCTGTACGTGCAGGCAATAACGCGCTGCACCGTACAGATATTTTATTGAAATACAAGGATTATGATCAAGACGGTTATTCCCACTCAATCGTTGCAGGAGGTTTGCTGCTGATGTCGTACACAACCCGGTTGATCCCTTTCACATTATTGATGATCTCGTTCGAAATGTGTGCCAGGAAATCGTAGGGAAGGTGTGCCCAGTCGGCCGTCATACCATCTACAGAGGTTACTGCGCGAAGCGCAACAGTAAATTCATAGGTACGTTCGTCGCCCATAACGCCTACACTCTTTACAGGGAGGAGGATAGCGCCCGCCTGCCATACCTGGTCGTAGAGGTTATGCTCTTTCAGCCCATTGACATAACGTGCATCTGCTTCCTGCAGCAAGGCTACTTTATCAGGGGTGATCTCACCCAAAATACGAATGGCCAGTCCGGGACCGGGGAAGGGATGGCGGTTGAGCAGGTCGGCCGGGATGCCCAGCTCGGCTCCTACACGGCGTACTTCATCTTTGAAGAGGGCGCGCAGGGGCTCTACCAGCTCAAGGTGCATGATATCGGGCAGGCCACCTACGTTGTGGTGCGATTTGATCGTTACCGACGGTCCGTGTACAGAAACGCTTTCAATAACGTCGGGGTAAATAGTACCCTGACCCAGCAGGCCGATTCCTTCTACCTGCTTCGCTTCTTCCTGGAATACGTCGATGAACAATTTACCGATCACTTTACGTTTGGCTTCGGGATCGGTTTTGCCCGCGAGTTCTTTATAGAAGAGGTTCTTCGCATCGATGCCTTTTACGTTAAGACCAATGGTGGCATAGGTGTCGAGTACCTGTTGAAATTCTCCTTTACGCAAAACGCCGTTGTCGACGAAGATGCCATAGAGGCGGTCGCCGATAGCTTTGTGGATCAGGGTGGCTGCTACGGTAGAGTCAACACCGCCGCTGAGGGCCATGATCACTTTACGATCGCCGATCTGTTTTTTGAGGGCAGCAACGGTGTCGGTGATGAAGTGGGCCGAGGTCCAATCCTGCTTAACGCCGCAAATATTTACGAGGAAGTTCTTTAAGATCTTTTTGCCTTCGATGGAGTGGTATACTTCCGGATGAAACTGTACACAGTACAATGGTTGCTCTCCCGTACCATTCTTTTTAAAGGCTGCGTAAGGAATGGCGTCTGTATTGGCCAGTACCTCGAATCCTTTAGGAAGATCCAGAATGGTATCGGCATGGCTCATCCACACCTGCGACATTTCTGTCACATCCTTCAGCAACACATCTTCCTTTTGTTTGTGCATCAGGGCGCGGCCATATTCGCGTTTGTTGCTGTTGGCCACCTTGCCGCCGTATTGTTTGGCGGTAAGCTGTGCGCCATAACAAACACCGAGTACCGGCAATTTCTGATGCAGGCTATCCACATCTACCAGGGGTGCATTGGCATCGTTCACCGAGAAGGGCGAACCCGACAATATGATACCCTTTAAAGAGGGATCGAATTCAATTTTGTGATGGTAAGGGACTATTTCGCAATAAACGCTGGCCTCCCGGACGGCCCTGGCAATCAATTGAGTATACTGACTGCCGAAATCGAGAATGAGAATCTTTTCCGTCATGGTGGTGCGAAGGTAATAAAGTTTCCGTTTTTGGATACTGCTTTTTGCTCCTGGTGCGTGAAAACGGGTTCCCAACAGCCTAGTTTTCATGCGGTTTGCCCAAACCGGACCGATCGGGGCACCAACGCACAATTGCCGGTATAGCCGGTATTATCCGGCAAAGGTTACACGTGCCGAACCGTAACCTTTTATTGAAGGCTGCGTCTAATCACTATAAAATCAATATAATTCAGCATTTTTGTGATCGCCAAAACACCCATTTACATGAAACAGATCCTACTGATACTCGTTACAGCAACAACTTTATTGGCATCCTGCGATTTTGTAGGAGGCAAGCGCGTTAAAGGAAACGGAAATATGAAAACCGAAGACCGGTCCGAAACAGGTTTTACCGGCGTTAAATCGATGGACAATCTGGAGACCTATGTCGGCATCGGACCTTTTTCCGTAAAGATAGAAGGGGAAGATAACCTGATTCCCTACATTGAAACCTATGTAGAAAATGGCATCCTGCACATTTCTACTGAAGACGGTTTCAACCTCAAACCACGCCGCTCCCTTAAAGTGTATGTTACCGCTCCCCGCCTCAATAAGATCCATGCCAGCGGCAACGGCGGCATTACCAGCACCACCAAGATCACCGACAGCACAAAGGTCGACATCGATGTAAGCGGCAACGCGGTGATGAAGCTGGATGTAGATGCGCCTGCCATTGATGCCGAGCTTACCGGCAACGGCGGTATCGACATCGTCGGTCAGGCCCGCGATTTTCAATGCAGAACCACCGGCAATGGCAATATCGATGCCGGCAACCTGCAAACCGAGAATACGAAAGTGGAAATACTAGGTAATGGAGAAGCGGTGGTAGCCGCCAGCGTAAAACTGGATGTGCGTATCGGCGGAAACGGCGATGTGCGTTACAAAGGCAATCCCCAAACTTCTACCAACATCACCGGCAACGGCAGCCTTAAAAAGATCGATTAATAATTATTTCATTAATAAGTAAGTGGCAGGCAGGGGATTGGTCCTTTGTCTGCCACTTATAAGTTTATATACTTCACAGTGATCCAGATATCCCTGTTCCTCCCTTTATCGTCTGTACAGGAGATCTTCACCGGCCCTTCTTCGGGTACAAAAAATTGCTTAGCCTTCGCTTCAGCCGTCTTATAGTACTGGTTGTTGATATACCAATACACTTTACTCACATCATTGCCTGTTTGACAGGTGAGCTGCAAAGGCTCGGGATGCTTACGGCTGATGAGGTATTCGGCCCCATTGCGCGGCGAGGTGATAGCGGGCGCCCGGCCCGAAAATACCTTTTCGCAGTCGGGATTGTGGGCAGGTATCTTTTCGTAGGCGATCCGGTGCTCCTCATAATACTGCTGCATATCGGCCGTAACCACCTTATACCATTTCTTCTTATAGCCCAAATCGGGCATACAGCTTTTGCAATAGGACATTTTTTCATCGGCCGACAGCATCACTTCCTCCATATTGTTGCAGGCCTGGGTGGCAGAGATGAGCGGTATGAAATAATCGCTGATGGTATTGGGGCAATGTTCGCCGGGCAGCATACCGGTTTCGGAGCAAACGATGCGGCTGTCGCAATCCTGCGGACGGGTAAACCATTCCTGGTCGCTGTCGTAGTCGATCGTGTTGAATACTTTAAACAGCAGGGGAGTGGCCACGTTGGCGCCACTGAGTTCGGGAATACCCAATGCAGAGAAGTTGCCAACCCACACGCCAACCGTGTAGTTCCTGTTGTACCCGATGCTCCAGGCATCGCGCCTGCCGTAAGAAGTGCCTGTTTTCCAGGCGATCTTGGGCATATGCTCGGTACTTTGCCAGTTGAGGGGAAAGTCGGGCCGGTTCACCTTCGACAGGATTTCGTTGATCATAAAGGTGGCCGCAGGGCTAATGACCCGGTAGCCGTTGCGATCGACGAGGGTGGTAGCTGCCATGGTATCGTCTACCGAGCGCGTGTACAATGGCCGGTAGTATTTTCCTTCATGGGCAAACGTACTGTACAGACCGGTCAGTTCTTCGAGGGTGGCGCCACAGCCGCCCAACACCATCGATAAGCCCAGTTTTGGCTGGTCTTTTTTGATCTGCCGGAAATTGCAGGCGCCCAGTTTTTGAATGAGCTTGTCCTTGCCCAGCATGCGCATGGCCTTTACTGCCGGGATATTGAGCGAATGTTCGAGCGCGTATTCGACAGTGACATAGCCGTTGAATTGCTTGTCATAATTCTCCGGAGCGTATCCTTCGTAATTAACGGCCACATCGGTGATCACCGCTTTGGGGGTCATCAACCCTTCATCGATGCACAGTCCGTATAGTAAGGGCTTCAGGGTGCTGCCCGGCTGGCGGATGGCGGCAGCGCCATTGACCTGTCCGCCATCGAGCGTATCATAAAAACCGGCGGAACCGATATATGATACCACCTGGTGGGTTTGGTTGTTGATGACCACCACCGCTGCGTTGCGGATGTTTTTCAGGCGCAGGGAGCGTATGTAATCTTCTACCAGGTTTTCGACCTGGGTTTGCTTGTGCATGTCGATATAGGTGGCGATGATATCGCCCCCCTGCTTTTTAAGCTGCCAGGCCAGGTGTGGCACCAGCTTAGGCACTTCATGCCGGGTGGCATTGAGCGGTTCGTCGAGGGCGTCGCTGATCTCTTTCTCCGTAAATACCTTGTCGGCAGCAAATTTCTTCAACCAACGGTTACGTTCCTGAACGATCCGGTCATTGTTCTTACCGATAACGAGGCTCGAAGGCCGGTTGGGAATGATGGACAGTGCAGTGATCTCGGCCAGGGAGAGGTGGTCGGGGTTTTTATTGAAATAGAGGGTAGACGCGCTTTTGACGCCTTCAATATTACCTCCGTAGGGCACCAGGTTGAGGTAGAGTTGAAGGATCTCATCTTTGCTGTACTTCCATTCCAGCTCAAATGCCCGGAATACTTCTACCAGTTTATTGGCGTAGGTACGTTTTTTAGGCTCCAGCGCACGGGCTACCTGCATGGTAATGGTGCTGGCGCCGGACGTACGTTTCAGGCGGAATAAGTTCTTGGCCATGGCACGGCCGATGGCCAGCAGGTTTACGCCGGGATGGGAATAGAAGTAATGATCTTCCTTTTCAACAATGGTCTTCCGCAGCAGGGGGGATATTTCATCGAGCGTGGTCTTCATACGCCATTTCTCGTCTTTGGTGAGGAAGGCGTGGACTACTTCTCCTTTACTATCGGTAATGATGGTGGAATATTCTACGTTATCGGGCAGGGGGAAAATCCATTGCAGCAGCAGGAATAGAAGAAACAAACCACCGCTGGTGATTAAAACCCATTTGCCTGCTTGCCTCAATTTGCCCCGGATATTTTTCACGCAGTAAAGATATTAGGTAGTTGGAAATGCTGGCGGGTAAATAGTGAGACAGTGTCTCACTTATTTAGAAACGCTGATCCTGGGATGAATTGATGTGTCGCCAATAAGTTTTATGGGAATTAACAAATACTTATCTTTTGCAATTTGCAAATGGCTTTACCCGTTATGTAACTTTCCTATGAAATCGTCTGTATGGCTTCGTCCAGCATCCCTCCTTAGCTTTTCAACTTTATTTCTGGGTTCCGGTTCCTTTTCAACTACCGGTCATGGTAACAAGGGTAGCTCACCCGTGGGTAAGCGGCTTTTGCCTGCCATGAAGGATACCGCCTTCTCATGGTATTCCGGGATATTCACCCGAATACCTTCCACGAAGGTTGGGTAATCCGCTATATTTTGTATTTTTCGCCCGCTTTTCCTTAACAATCACATCAATATTAACCCTTTATGCGTAAACACCTGTTGGCCTTAACAACCGTATCGGTTGTTATTTTTTTGCTTGCCTGTAATCGAAGTATCGTCAACCTCGATTATACCAATGCCAAAGGGGAAGTACATTCCCTCGGTAACCTGGTATTCCGCTTCGATCAGGCACTGGTAGCCGATTCACTCCTGAATCAATGGGACTCTACGGATTATGTTGACTTCGAGCCCAAGATCCCCGGCCGCTTCCGTTGGGAAGCACCCGATCAGCTTGTATTCTCCCCGGCCCGCCCGCTACCGCCGGCCACCAGTTTCAAGGCTACTATCAATAACGACGTACTCCAGCACAGCAAGTATGGAAAGATCGGTAAGGCCGAAGATCTTGCCTTCTCTACGCCATTCCTGCAGTTGGATAATACCAATGTAACGTGGACACTCACGGATGAACGCAGCACCAATGCCATCCCGCAGGTAGACCTCTATTTCAATTACCCCGTCAACCCGGCAACGATCAAGGAAAAGCTGAAGCTGGAGATCGGTGGTAAAATAGCCAATTATGATGTGATCACGCTTTCGAACGATAGCAAGGTTTCTTTACGCGTATTGGGTATAAAAGCAGAAGACAAAGACCTCGATGCGGTGGTGACGCTCGACAAGGGACTTATTCCCGAGGGTGGCACCAACGGTACCAAAGAGGCCATCGAAAACAAACTGACCATTCCTTCCCCCTTCAACCTGAGCATTAATGATGTTACGGCCGAACATGATGGTACCGGCGGTACGGTCTATGTACGCACCAGCCAACAGGTGCTGCTCGACGGACTTGCCGCACGCATTCAATTTGATCCTGCCGTAAAATTCACTGTGCAGGAAATGGAAGATGGCTTCAGCATAAGCGGTGATGGATTCGATGCTGATAAAACCTATAGCCTTAAATTATTGAAAGGCTTACGTGGTAAGATCGGCGGCGTATTGCGTGAGGAATACAACGGCAATGTGGCCTTCGGTGAGCTGGAGCCTTCTCTCAGCTTTGCCAACGGCAAAGGAGTTTACCTGTCGGCCAAAGGCAGTCAGAATATTGAAGTGAAGATCATCAATATACCAAAGGTAAAAGTGATCATATCCAAGATATACGAAAGCAACCTGTTGTTTGCACAGCGCTATGGTTACTACCCCAAAGATTCGCGCCGGGATTCGGACGAAGAAGAATATTACGAGGAAGACTACGGTAGCAGCGATGTATCGATGGGCGATGTGGTATTTGAAAAAGAGATCGAAACACGCACCCTGCCCAAATTCGGCAACAGCCGCCTGTTTACTTTTAATGTAGACGACCGCCTGCCCGATTTCAAAGGTATCTACCATATCAAGATACGATCCACTACCGACTACTGGGTCAATGATAGCCGGTTCATCTCCAAATCTGACCTGGGTCTCATCGCCAAAGAAGGCAAGGATAAACTCTATGTATTTGCCAATAGTATTAAATCGGCCGCTGCAGTAAATGGCGTGAATGTGATTGCCTACGGCGGCAACAACCAGGTACTGGGTATGGGCACCACCAATGCCGAGGGCGTGGCCGAACTGGCGCTCACCCGCAAGGAGTTTGCAGGTTTCCGCCCCGCCATGATCATCGCCAAAACAGCTGATGATTTCAACTACCTGCCCTTCAATACCACGCGGGTGAACACTTCGCGTTTCGAAGTAGGCGGTAAAAGAAGCAACAGCACCGGTATGGACGCCTTTATTTATGCCGAAAGGGATATTTACAGGCCAGGAGAGAAAGTGAATTTTTCAGTGATCCTGCGCGACAAGCAATGGAAATCGCCCGGTGAACTGCCCGTGAAGATGAGGTTCCTGATGCCCAATGGTAAGGAACTGAAGAACTTCCGGAAGTCACTCAATGCCCAGGGCTCCCTGGAAGCTGATGTAGATATAGCCGTATCGGCCATTACCGGCAGCTACACCCTCGAGGTATACACCTCCAATGATGTGCTGCTCGGAACAAAGAACTTCAGCATTGAAGAGTTTGTGCCCGACAGGATCAAGGTATCGGCCAAACTGGACAAACCTTCGCTGGCGCCTGGTGCTTCAACCACTTTAAGCATCAATGCGCTCAATTTCTTCGGGCCTCCGGCTGCCAACCGCAACTACGAGGCAGAGATACAGACCAAGGTGAAATACTTCAGTCCGAAAAAGTTCAACAGGTTCAGCTTTGGTCTCGAGAACCAGGGATTGTCGTTCGACAATGTGGTGAAAGAAGGCAGCACCGACGACAATGGTAATGCCTCCATCAGCTATTCGGTGCCCGATATCTATGCTAATAAAGGATTGTTGCAGGCTACTTTTTTTGCTACTGTATTTGACGAAACGGGCCGCCCCGTAAGCCGCAGCA
Source organism: Paraflavitalea sp. CAU 1676 (assembly GCF_029223285.1). GTDB lineage: Bacteria > Bacteroidota > Bacteroidia > Chitinophagales > Chitinophagaceae > Paraflavitalea. The sequence goes on from NZ_JARHUJ010000004.1 coordinate 111,825, forward strand.
CCTCGGCCGATATCTTTACCCAAAATGTGTTCTTCGGCGTAGGCAATGATGGATATTATTACTATCCACTCAATCAGCAGGTCCGCTTCCCCATCATAGCGCTCGACAAAAACGAAAATGTAGCGAGCAGCAAGGCCGATGTGAAAGTGATCAAACATGAATACCGCACCATCTTGCGCAAAGAAGGGAATTACTTCCGCTATGAGTCGCAGCAGGAAGACCGGATCGTATCGCAGCAGCAACTTTCTGTAACAGGTGAAGCGACCGCCTATTCTTTTGTGCCCCGCTCGCCGGGCAATTATGAGTTGCGTGTATCAATTCCCGGCGCATCGAGCTATGTAAGTACTTCATTCTACAGCTACGGCTCCTGGGGTGGAGATAACAGCTCGTTCGAAGTGGATGCTGAAGGCAATATCGATATCGAGCTGGATAAATCGACCTATCAAACTGGCGAGAGCGCTAAGGTATTGTTCAAAACACCTTTCAGCGGCCGCATGCTGGTGACCATGGAAACCGATAAAGTCGTTTCTTATCAATATGTAAATGTGGAGAATCGTACCGCTTCGGTCGATCTGAAATTGTCGGCTGAGCACCTGCCCAACGTATATGTTACAGCTACCCTGATCAAGCCACATGAATTGAGTGAAATTCCGCTCACTGTAGCACATGGCTTCAAGAGCATCCGCGTAGAAGAAAACGATCGCAAGATCGCCGTTCAAATAGATGCTCAGAAGTCTGTAAGGTCACGTACCCACCAAACCGTGAAAGTGAAAGCCACACCGGGCAGCTTCGTAACCCTTGCTGCGGTAGACAATGGTGTGTTGCAGGTAAGTGATTTTAAAACGCCCGATCCGTATGGATACTTCTATGCCCCCAAATCGCTGGAAGTGCAGGCTTATGATATGTACCCCCTGCTGTTTCCCGAGCTGCGTGCCCGCCTCAGCAGCACCGGTGGTGACGGCGACCTGGAAATGAACAAGCGTACGAACCCCATGCCCGCCAAGCGCGTGAAGATCGTTTCTTACTGGAGCGGTATCGCCAAAGCCGATGGCAGTGGCAATGCGAGCTTCGAATTCGATATTCCTCAGTTTAGTGGCGAAGTACGTCTGATGGCTGTTGCTTATAAAGACGAAAGCTTCGGCAGCACCGAGTCGGCGATTACTGTGGCAGACCCGTTGGTATTGAGTACGGCCCTGCCAAGGTTCCTGAGCCCCGGCGATACGGCCACCGTGCCGGTGATCATTACCAATACGACGGCGAAGAGTACGTCGGCTACCGCAACGTTGAATGTAAGCGGACCGCTCAAGGTAATAGGTGATAGCCGTCAATCAGTATCACTTAATGCCAATAGTGAGAACCGCGCTGTATTCCAGATCGTGGCGGCGCCTGCTGTTAATGTGGGTAAGGTGTCGGTTGAAGTGCAGGGACTGGGCGAAAAATTCAATGACGAAACCGAGATCGGTGTGCGTCCTGCCTCTCCTTTGCAGGTGCAAACGGGTGCAGGAACTATTTCGGGTGGCAATACACAACGGGTTAGCATACCGCTCAATGATTTCATGCCGGGCAGTTCAAGTTATCAACTGGTGGTGAGCCGCAGCCCTGCCCTCGAACTGGGCAAGCAATTGCGGTACCTGGTACAATATCCATATGGCTGTACGGAGCAAACCGTATCGGCCGCCTTCCCGCAATTGTATTATGATGATATGATGCAGCAGATGAATCCGAAAAAGGCCGGCGGATCGGGCGCTAATTATAATGTGCTAGAAGCGATCCGCAAGATCAAGCTGCGGCAGTTGCACACCGGCGGTGTTACCCTGTGGGATGGTGAGGGCACCGAGCAGTGGTGGACCTCTGTATATGCTGCACACTTCCTGATCGAAGCACAGAAGGCAGGGTTCGATGTAGATAAGAGCCTGTTGAACGGACTTACCAGTTTCATGAACAACCGACTCAAGAACCGGGAAACGATCAGCTATTATTATAACCAGAAAGAGCAAAAGAAGATAGCACCCAAAGAGGTGGCTTATAGCTTGTATGTGCTTGCATTGGCCGGTAAACCGAATGTATCGGTCATGAACTATTACAAGGCCAATCCTTCCTTGTTGAGCCTGGATAGTAAATACCTGCTGAGCGTAGCGTATGCCATTGCAGGCGATAAAACGAAGTTCAGGGAAATGTTACCAACCTCCTTTGCCGGCGAAGAATCGGTGGCGCAAACAGGCGGCAGTTTCTACTCCGATATCCGGGATGAGGCGGTTGCGCTCAATGCGTTGCTGGATGTAGATCCCGGCAATGGGCAGGTACCGGTAATGACGTCGCATGTAGCTACCAAGCTCAAGCAGCGCACCTGGTTCAGCACGCAGGAATGTTCATTCAGTTTCCTGGCACTGGGCAAACAGGCAAGGGCTGCCAACAAAGCCACTGTAACGGCCGAGGTGAAAGTGAATGGTAAAACCGTAGGAAAAGCGGAGACTAATACCCTCAAATTGAATGCACAGCAATTGGGCAGCAATAATGTGGAGATCGTCACCAAGGGAGAAGGTCGCCTTTATTATTTCTGGGAGAGCGAAGGGATTAGTGTAAGCGGCAGCTATAAAGAGGAAGACAATTATATCCGGGTGCGCCGCAAGTTCTTCGACCGTTACGGTCGTGCCGTTACGGGTAATACCTTTAAGCAGAACGACCTGGTGATTGTGCAGCTTAGTTTGGAAAAAGCCTATAATGGCGATGTAGAGAATATCGTGATCACCGATCTGCTGCCTGCCGGCTTCGAGATCGAGAACCCCCGTACCAGGGAAATACCGGGTATGGACTGGATCAAGGATGCTTCCACACCAACCTACCTGGACGTGCGTGATGACCGGATCAATTTGTTTGTTGATCTTAGGAGCGGTCGCCAGACATACTATTATGCCGTACGCGCCGTATCTCCGGGCTTGTACCGCATGGGGCCTGTGAGTGCCGACGCCATGTACAATGGAGAATACCATTCTTATAATGGTGCGGGTGTGATCAGGGTGACTCAATAAAAATCAAGCGTTGTGATAAATTACAGGGCCAATAACCAGGTGGGCAGTGCCACCGGTTATTGGCCCTGGTTTTTGATAGGATGTTTACGTGCCGTTTCATGTACCTTTGAGCTCTTTGCTCCCAGCTATGAATGAACTACGTCCTTTGTTAACGACCTACGCCTACAATATCATGGGCTCCCTCGAAGAGGCGAAAGACATTGTACAGGATGCCTTCCTCAAATTTATCCCTATCGACAGCGATAGGATAGAAGATAAAAAGAACTACCTCATCCGCACGGTGGTCAACCTGGCCATCAACGCCAAGAAAAGGCAGCAGAAAACGGTGTCGGAATATGTAGGCCCCTGGCTGCCCGAACCTGTTGCCACAGAAAGAGCCGATTCGGCAGTCATCCAGAAAGAAGTGTTATCCTATTCATTGATGGTATTGCTGGAAAAGCTCAATGTAAAACAAAGGGCCGTCTTCATCTTAAAGGAGGCCTTCGACTACGACCACGATGAAATTGCCCAGGTACTCGATATCACGGCCGAAAACTCGAGGAAGTTATTGAGCAGAGCGCGTGAGCAATTGCAAAAAGGAACACCCATCGCACATAAACCAGTCGAAGCCGATTACATCAACAAGTACCTGACTGTAATTCAACAGGGTGATACCAGGCAGCTGGAACAGCTGTTTCATGATGAGATCACGCTTGTCTCCGACGGTGGCGGTAAAGCGGTGGCAGCTACCAGGCCGTTGCTGGGTATTAAGTCGGTGATCAGCTTTTTGCAAGGTGTGTACAATAAGACCTATCAGAAGCTGCGCTGTGAAGTGGGGCATGTTAACCACGAACCTGCCTTGTTTTATTATTTGGAGGGACAATTGGTTACCTGCCAGATATTTGTGATCGAAGAGGGGCAGGTGGCCAATATCTATTTCATGCGTAATCCCGATAAACTGAAATTCCTTCAAAAATAATTGGTTCCGGTTGTCACGTTTTTTCCTCCTGGTTTGTTTTCTATACATAAATCATAAAAACAAACAGTTATGGAAAGGATTTCATATTCCTCGTTGCCCAACGGATTGTACCAGGTAATGGCCAATGTAGAAGTATACCTGGCTAAGTGTGGACTTGATCATAAGTTCCTGGAGCTCATCAAATTCAGGGTTTCACAGATTAACAATTGTGCGTATTGTCTCGATATGCATTACAAAGAAGCGATCCATGCAGGTGAAACACCTTTGCGTTTGATCTCTGTATCGGCCTGGCGCGAAACGCCTTATTATACGCCCGCAGAGCAGGCTGCACTCGAATTCGCTGAAGTGCTTACGCATATGCCAGCCGAACAACACAGTGATCATCTGCATGATGAACTGAACAAGTATTTTACCAAAGATGAAATTGCCAACCTTACGTTAGCCATTGCGCAGATCAATTCCTGGAACAGGCTTACCCGTTCATTCGGTGCGGTGCCCGGTAATTACAAAGTAAAGGAACGCCCTGTAACTGCTTAATGCAGGAAGATGGCGGTATGAAAGATCACCGGGACGGTTACTTCCGGTGAACCGCCTGATAGCCATGGATTAACAATCTTTCTGCCAATGATCGATAACTACTGCACGTAATTATCGGTCATTGGCATTTTTGCGGGCCATTTGTAATTTACCCCCATTCATCCGCCATTCGCTTCCATTGACTCAATTGCTGTAATCCGCATCTTTGAAATGGCCGATCTTTGTAGCTCCCTCCTGATCATCCGCCATACTAATTACTGCGAAGAGGATTTTTTCACCAACAATATTGGTAAAGGTTTGTTGTTGGATACCACAACTGTTAAACCGAGAAAATATGAGTCGCAAAGAAAGGATCATTTTATTCATCCTGGCCTGTCTGAATTTTACCCATATCCTTGATTTCATGATCATGATGCCTTTGGGCAATTACCTGATGCCTTATTTCGGTATGTCGACAAAGTTCTTCAGTTTGATCGTGGCCGCCTATCCTGTCACCGCCTGTATCTCGGGGTTGATTGCTGCCTTCTATGTCGACCGGTTCGACAGGAAGAAAGTATTGCTCTTTGCCTATACCGGCTTTATTATAGGAACTATTTCCTGCGGTATTGCACCAGGACCAGGTTTGTTGATGGCTGCGCGGATCCTCACAGGACTGTTTGGTGGTTTGATCGGCGCGCAGGTGTTGTCGATCATTGCAGATATTTTCCCCTATGAAAAACGTGGACAGGCCATGGGTACTATCTTTATGGCATTTTCAGTAGCATCGATAGCGGGCGTACCTTTTAGTTTATACCTCGCCAGTTTGATCAGTTGGCATGCTCCTTTCATCTTTATCGGGATATTGGGTATTGCGCTGGTTCCTTTTATTATCCGGTTCCTGCCGCCGATGAAGATACATTTAGCGCCTGCAGGCGATACAACCGTAAAACCACCCGTTACCAAAGTACTGGGGGATATCATACGCAACAAACCGCAGATCACAGCTTTGTTCATGTCGGGCATCCTCTTCATGGGGCATTTTATGATCATTCCGTTTATTAACCCGTACATGGAATTCAATATGGGGTTTTCGAAAACGCAAACCCCTTTGATCTATATGATCGGTGGTAGCTTTACACTGGTGTCGTCGTTCCTGATCGGGAAGCTGTCTGACAAATATGGCAAGTTTCGCATCTTCACCATTTGCCTGTTCTGCTCGCTGGTGCCGGTGTTGTTCATCACCAATATGCCGGCTATACCTTTCGTGGGTGTACTGGCCATTTTTGCGATCTGGTTCGTATTTTCTTCCGGCCGCAATATTCCGGCACAAGCTATGATCACGACGGTAGTCAACCCGGCGCAGCGTGGTCAGTTTATGAGTTTCATTTCTTCCTTTCAACAACTGTTTACCGGACTAGCGTCGATCATTGCGGGTATGATCGTGGTGGAAGGTGCGCACGGAAAGATACAGCGCTATAGTTGGGTAGGTTACTTGAGTGTAACCATTGTTGCCAGTACTTTCTTTATTGCCCGCAGCCTGGCACGCCAGCAACAACTGCATTGAGTCAATGTCTTTGATCTGATTTTTCCTGATCAGGGTACCCCAATGATCAATAATGGGTTTTGTTGATCATTGCCTGTTTTTTGAAAGGCCATCACCACCGAATTGATACAATGGCCAGCTATTCCAGGCTGGCCCTTTCGGCAGACGATAAAGCCGATTGGGCGCCGATGCGCTTACTGGCGATCTCGCGGCCGCGTTTGTTGTAAGTCTTCAGGCCAACAAGCCTGCCCGATGCCGAATAGTATTTCCAGGTGTCCTGTTTAACTCCGCGATGATAAGCACCGGTAGAGCGCATATCGCCCTGGTTAATCCATTCTTCCCATACTCCTTCGCGCAGCCCATTGGTGTAATAGCCTGAATCTTTCATGTTGCCATTGGGATAGAAATTCATGTACAGGCCATGATGCAGGCATTCGGTGAACGGCGGTAAATAAGGATGCAGACCTTTTAATACATTTTGCTCTACGCGGTCTTCGATATTGCGGGGTGCAATAATTTGCGGATTGGCTGCATTGACGGCAAGCGTTACATATGAATACGTAGGGGTGAGTAATAGCCAGGCATAGGATGGGTCCGATTTCGCGATATCCGTTACCGCAAAGAAAGTCGCCTTGCCTCCCCGGCGTGGTATCTCATCTTTTATCCGGTGCATCAGGTAAGCATTGTAGGTGCGGATGGAACGTGGTTTGCCATTGTTGTACCAGCTTTTCCATTCACCATCGGGAACATTACGCACTAACCTGCCCGAATCGCACAACTGGCTGGGGTGATACCAACTCATCCAGGTGCCATGCAGACGCCCACGCTTGAAGCCCCCGGAAAACAACGTATCACCGCTCGCGGAAAATCCAATGAGCTGGCTTTGGTGCCGATGCTTTTTGTCTATAATGATTGGAGGCGAAGCGTGTGTTGTAGGATGCACCCCAATGGGCAATAACACCGATTTTGCAGAAATGGGCATAGTGTGTTGTTGCGCCTGAGTGGAAGGAGCAACAAGTAATGCCCATACCATAGGTATGAGTAAAAAGGTTTTCATGACATTGACAAGCTGGTACGCATTAAAGTTACGCCAGCTTATCGTGGAACGGACGCGTGTGCAAAAATATTAATACCTTTCTAATTCAGTTACAGACCTCCATGAGCCATTGAGGAGAATAAGAGCGGCATAAGAAAGGATGCGGATATTTAATAATGTGTAGGTTTTGAGTGTAGTTCCAACTAATTCCCGGCGATATTACCGGTAAAATGGTACTACATATTTCATTGGATAAGAAATTGGCCGGTTATGCGACATCGCAGGTGACCATTGAAGGGTGCGAAAAAAGCGTAATACTTCATCCGACATGGCCTTATGCGGTGAACTGGTAACCTTAAGCTCCTCCATTACTCCTGCAGCATTGACAATGTACTCTATCTCTACGTTGCCCTCGATATCCGACCGGTTCAACTCTTCGGGCCAAAATAAATGATCCATTACATACTTGTCGAAATCGAGGAATTTGCCCAGGGCTACCGGCGGCTTCAGGAGGGGGCAGGTATTGCCGGAGAAATTCCCTTGCTCGTCAAAACATTCCAACCTCTTTACTTTGTTACCGGCATATTGCTCTTTGGTGCTGCGATGACCGTTCTCCCGGAAATACTCCCAGTCGCCGTCTTGCAAACCTTTTTTATACGTGCCGAAAGATTCCTGTTTTCCATTGGCATACCACTCTTTCCACAGCCCTTCTTTAAGGTCGTCCACATAACTGCCTGAATCTTTGAGGTTGCCATTGGGGTGATAGGTCATTGAAACGCCTCGCAGAATGCCGACACTGGTATCGCCCGATAGCAGCGATGGTCTTCGTTCTGCGACCCGGTTGGCACGTACCACGGCCAACTGCGCTTTGTCGGTAGCATATTCGTGAGTGGCTGTTAGCTGCCCTTTTTCATTCCAGGTAAACCAGGTGCCGGTAAGATGGTTGTGGTAAAATACCCCTGAATCTTTTAGCTGTCCGTTGGTATGCCAGGATTTCCAGATGCCTTCCCGGATGTTATCGGTGTAATGCCCCTCTACCGCCTTGACATTTTTACGGTGATAGAGTGTAAATGGGCCGTTCTTCACCGTTAACTCCTCATCCCTGAACCATACCCGCAGTAACAGCGTAGTGTCTTCGTAAGCAGCTACCAGCTTCCAATAGTCTCCATCCCTGAAAGCCATAGCGGGGTAATCCATATTGGCCTTATTGGTGAGGGCCAGCCGGCTGTCGAGGTATTTACGGACCGTATCGCGCTGCTTTTTTTGTGCAGTAAGGCCGGTGGCAATACCCAGCAGCCATAAAAGAAGGAAGCAGGTTCTATACATACGGATGAAGATACATCATAGAAAAAAGTCGCGGTAGAGCTTACCGCGGCTTTTAACAGCTTTTTTAATTCGGCAAACGGTGGCCATTAGGGCAAAACCCGGTAAACGGGGTAACGCAGGTGGGCTGGCTCGTAATAAGGAGAATTTTTATATACGAAATCCAGCTGCGCTGCGGCGCTTTTGGCCAGGGTGGTATCCGTGGCTTTCCTTTCCTCCAGTTTGGTGCGCACCTCAGGGTGTGCTTTCAGGTATTCGGCGGCAATGTCTTCAAAAGCGTAGCCGCTGAATCCTTCTTTTTGCCCCAGGATGCCATCAAAATAGTTCCAGGCGAAGTAGGAATCGTCGGCCTGAGGTTCGAGCACTTCTATCAGGAACCGGTTAGCTTCCTGGTTCATGGGGATATATAAATCTCCCTTGCGGAAGCTGACCTTTTGAACACTGCTGCTCAGCTTCACGTCGCTGTTGAGATGGTGCATTTCATAAGGACGGGGTGAGGTTTTGTAGTCTTCGATGCGATACACTTCTACTTCGATGCTGGTGTCTTTCGCCAGTGGCTTCATTTGCACTTTGTTGATCTTTAGGAGATCGATGACGCGGGTCCAGCCCTGTGGAAGGATATAGGCGGCCGGTTTTCTGATGGTCGTCTTAGCGTCGAAATAGTTATAATATTTGAGCTGTTTTTCATAAGGCTTGCTGCGGTCATAATAAAGCCGTGGCAGACCGGATACCTCACTGGGTTTGCGTCCTGCTTCAAAACCCTTGAAGGTAACGGTGGCTGTTTTATCCCTGTTCAGTATCCAGCTGACCGGAAATTCGGTTTGCTGCTTCACGGATTGCTTGGTTTGCTCTCTCAGCTGTTTGATCGCAGCACTGTTGGTGGAGGCAAAAGCGATAAAGCTTTCCATCAGGGCATAGGTCGATTGTACGCGCTGTTCATAACTTTTCAGCATATGCGTTTCGGGTACAAAGGCAAAGGTGTGCCAAAGCGTAGCATAACCGCTGCTGTAGCGGGGCCCATCGAAGTAGGCGGTGAGACCGGCATCGGGCGTATTACCACCGAAGCTGACATAAGGTACTAAATCGTAACCCTTTTGTTTCATGAGGCTGTAAATGCCCGGTTCAAATTGTTTATTGAGGTATTCGCCCATGGCGCCGCCCAATTTGCTGTGCTGTGAGGATAACAGCGTCATGACGTGCTGGTAATCGGCTCCATTGCTGACGTGGTTGTCGACAAACACATCAGGGTCGGTGAGGTGGAATATTTCTGCAAAAGACCTGGCTTCGCGTGAGTCGCTCTTAATGAAGTCGCGGTTAAGGTCGAGGTTTTGGGAGTTGCCGCGAAAGCCAAACTCTTTAGGGCCGTTTTGGTCTACCCGGTAGAAAGCGCTGCGGTTGAGGCATCCGCCGATATTGTATACGGGGATAATGGCCAGCACTACATTGGCGGGCAGTGTTTTTTTACGGGTCACGATATCGCGCACGAGCAACATACTGGCATCGATACCATCGGGTTCGCCAGGATGAATGCCGTTGTTGATGAGTATGAAGCGGCGGTCTTTCTTTTTGAGACTGGTGATATTGACATCCTTGTCGGCGCTCACGATCACGAGGTGCAGGGGAAAGCCTGCATCAGTGAGGCCCATGGTTTGCATTTTTACCTGTGGAAACTTTTCGTCCAGCATTTTCCACCAGGCGATGGCTTCCTGGTAGGTGGGTGTTTCGAGGTGATTGGATTGTTCGTACCGGGTGTTGATGGTCTGCGCCCGGAGCAGGGATGGTGCAAAGGCTACAAGGATCAATAGAAGTTTTCTCATTGTTGTTACTTAAGGCATAAAAATAAGGCAGCCGCCTGGAATGAGCAGCGTAGTGTGGTTTAATTCATTTTAATGCAGGCCGACTATGATGACCGGTGTTGAATTATTATCTTTAAGCATAATATCAATCCATGGCCGTAGAAGCTGGTACCAATGAACACTGGGACTGGGAAGCCAATAGCACCACCAAATGGGTTTCCTTGTCATTTCGATCGCTCTGGGATTACCGTCACTTGCTGGCGCGCCTTGTGCGGCGCGAGTTTTTGATCAACTACCAGCAAACCATCCTGGGCCCCCTATGGGTAGTGCTGCAGCCCGCACTCACCTTGCTCGTGTATGTGCTGGTGTTTGGCAAATGGATGGGGGTGAATACGGGCACAGCGCCCCCGGTATTGTTCTTCTTGTGCGGCATCCTTCTGTGGGGCCTGTGCAACGACCTGTTTACCGGTACCGCTTTTATTTTCACGTATTATAGCTATTTATACAGTAAAGTGTATTTCCCCCGACTGATCATTCCTTTTTCCATAGCCGGCACCCACCTGGCCCGGTTTGCGATACAGGGCGTACTGCTGCTGGCGGTTTTTATGTATTTTGGATTATTCCGCCAGTATTCATTTGGCTTAAATTACTGGGTGCTTTTCCTTCCGGTGGCGATCTTGCTAACGGCTGCTTTCGCTTTATCGTTGGGGTTGATCTTTTCTATCCTTACCGCGCGGTATCGCGACCTGTCGAATATTGTGCACCTCGGTATCCGGCTGTTTATGTTCGTAACGCCAGTTATCTATCCATTGTCACTGGTGCCCGATAGCATCCGGTGGCTGGTGCAGATCAACCCGCTGTCTTCATTGTTTGAAGTATTCCGCTATGCTTTGCTGGGGCAGGGGCAGTTCACCACCAGCGGCTTGTGGTACAGCGCTACCTGTATCGTCATTCTATTTGTATTTGCATTGGCATGGTTCAATAAACAGGCCGCAAGGCTGATCGATGTAGTATGAGCAACGTTGTTATAGAAGCACAACATATATCGAAACGATACCGGTTGGGTCCTACCGGTACTGGCTCCATCAGGCAGGATGTTCAGCGATGGTGGCGGGGTAATGCCGATCCTTTTTTCCGGGAAAGGACGGATCCTGGAACGTTGTGGGCGTTGAAGGATATCGATTTTACGATGCAGCGCGGTGATATCTGGGGAATCGTCGGCGATAATGGTGCCGGCAAATCCACTCTCCTCAAGATTATTTCGCGCATCATTCAACCCACCACAGGCCGGGTACGTGGAAGGGGAACGGTGGGTAGTTTACTGGAGGTAGGAACAGGCTTTCATCCTGAACTCTCAGGCAGGGAGAACATATTCATCAGTGGCTATTTGCTGGGTATGAACAAAGCACGCGTCAAAGAGAAGTTCGACGAGATCGTTGCCTTCTCGGGCATTGAACAATTTATCGATACCCCGGTAAAAAGATATTCGTCCGGCATGTATGTGCGACTGGCGTTTTCTGTGGCTGCCCATCTTGAGCCGGATATCCTTATTATGGATGAGGTGCTGGCTGTGGGCGATACGTCATTCCAGAAGAAATGCCTCGATAAGATGAAAGAACTCTCAGGTGATGGGCAACGTACCATTTTATTTGTAAGCCATAATATGCAGGCGGTACATCATTTGTGCAAACAGGCCATGTGGCTGCAACGGGGGCAAATGGTGACCATAGGGTCGGCCACCGAGGTGGTAAACAGGTATGTTGGCAGTCTGCAACAGCACAAGCTGCGGCAACAGTGGGACGATCCAGCGTTGGCACCAGGGAATGAATTTGTAAGGATCATGTCGTTCGAATTGATCCCTGAGCTTGTGGAAGGGGCTGTTTCTATCGACGTTCGCACGTCCCTTACGGTGAAGTTCAGCATCCGCAACGAGGTGGCGGGGGCCTTACTCAATGCCGGGCTGCATCTATACAATTATGCCGGTGAGTGCATTTTTGATGTAGCATCGCCAGCTACAGCGTGTGCAGGCGGGCTGGTGCAGGGTGAATGCAAAATACCTGCTCATTTTCTCAATGACGGAGCTTATTATTTTTCGCTGATCATCGTGCGCGATACTTCCATACCGGTGTACTATCACGAGGGAGGCATACATTTTGAAGTGGCCGACTACCGGGAAAACACCAACTGGTATGGAAAATGGAAGGGTGCCGTAAGGCCTCAATTCCCTTTTAGTTTTGGAAGTGTATAAATTTATCTGTTCTGCTGAACGAAAAGCTATAGTCCTATGCCGGAAATCCGGATACCCGTTGCGCCACCCGTGATCCTGCCATTGCCGGCCGGCACCAGCCGCCCCAAATGGTCGGTGATGATACCCGTGTACAATTGTGCGGACTACCTGCGCCAAACGCTGGAGGCCGTGTTGCAGCAGGCCCCTGCCCCGGAATTCATGCAGATCGAGGTAGTAGATGATGCCAGTACCGATGCCAATATGGAAGCATTGGTGGCCGAAGTGGGAAATGGGCGGATAAGTTATTTCCGGCAGCCGCAAAATGTAGGCAGCCTGCGTAATTTTGAGACCTGCATCAACCGCGCAACCGGATTTCTCGTACATATACTGCATGGCGATGACCTGGTTAAGCCGGGTTATTATTCGAGAATAGGCGCCTTGTTTGACCGTTATCCTGCTATCGGCGCTGCATTTTGCCGTTATGTTTACGTAGGGGAGAGTGGTAAACCTCTTTATTACCGGGATGAAGAAATGGAAACGCCGGGCATACTTGATAACTGGCTGGCCCGCCTGGCGCAGCGACAGCGGCTTCAGTTTTGTACAGTTACCGTTAAGCGGGAGGTGTACGAAAAGCTTGGTGGTTTTTACGGGGTTAATTATGGGGAAGATTGGGAAATGTGGGTACGTATTGCCCAACATTACCCCATGGGCTATGAGCCCGAAGTGCTGGCTGCCTACCGGCTGCATGGCAAGTCAATATCGGGCCAGTCTTATGCTACAGCCAAGAACCTGAAAGATCTTCAATGGGTGATCAGGGCCATACAGCAATACTTACCCGAGGCGGAAAAAACGGAACTATACCGGGAGGCGATGAAATTCTATGCGCACTATGGTATTAAAATTGCCAATGACCTTTGGTACGGATTGCGAAGCCGAGAAGGGGCAAAAATACAGGTACAGGAAGCGTTGTCGATGCATGTTGATCCTTTGCTGTTGTGGAAGATCTCGAAATTGTACATCAAAATGACGTTGAATATAACTTCATTCATACCACGTAATAAAGAATCTGATCATTAATGCAGGCTGGCATTACTATTCTGATTTGTACGTATAATGGAGCAGCGAGGCTGCCTGTTACACTGCAACATATTGCGCGGCAAGTGATACCGTTATCACTGCCCTGCGAAGTGATTGTAGTGGACAATGCTTCACAGGATAATTCCATCGAGCTTGCCTGGCGGGAATGGAGGAAATATGATGCTGCTATTTCTTTTAAAGTGATCCGCGAAGAACAGGCCGGCCTCACCTATGCCCGTGAAAAAGGGTTTGCCGCGGCCGCCTATGAATACATTCTCCTGTGCGACGACGATAACTGGTTATCGGAAGCCTATGTTCATACAGCCTTTGAAGTGATGCAGCGGCATCCTTCGATCGGTATTTTAGGGGGATATGGGGAGTTTGAATTTGAAGCAACACCGCCTGGCTGGTTTAACCTGTTCAACCTGTACGCGGGCGGACGGCAAGCTGCCGAATCAGGCCCCGTACCCGGCCATCTGGTATATGGCGCCGGGGCAGTGCTGCGTAAATCTGCTTATAAGCGGTTGCAGGAGGCGGGGTTTGTTTCCCTGCTTACCGATCGATTGGGATATCAATTGAGTTCGGGCGGTGATCATGAATTGTGTTATGCGCTGGCTTTGGCCGGATACGATGTTTGGTATGACGACCGGCTCCGGTTCACACATTTTATCACAGCCAACCGGCTTACTCCGGTCTATTACCGCACCTACATCAAAGAAAGCTCCCGTTGCTTTTCTGTTATTGAGCCTTATAAAATACTGATAAAGACCGGTAATAATTCGCTTCCGCAATTCCGGAAAGAACTTTTAAAGAGCTTTGGCTACCATGCAAGAAAAATGGCCCTCCTGATGGGTAATATGGCAGGCTCCTCCAACAACAAGGACCGCCCAATGGCCCAACGCCTCGAGTTGCTGATGTTGCGGCAGCGGCTGCTGTCGTACAGGTACTTCAAAACAATGGAGAAGAATTTTCAACTGGCCGCCACGCTAAAGTCACGGTTCAACCCCATGTCGTCACCAACTACCCAATTGGAGGCGTTCGAACAGCCTGTCAGGCAAGGATAAGCCTGACAGGGGAAATTATATGGCGCTTTCTTAGTTCGAATCGATCTCTTTCACCCCGGCATCCAACACTTCATCTTTACCATCGAGCAAGCCCTGCAAAGTTGGTTTCACTATTTTGTCGATCCGCACGCCAACCCGTTGCGTGGGTGATTGATCGGGATAAAATACCCCCAGCCCGGTCATGCGGGTGGAAATGCCGCCCGGTAGCGCAACGGCCGATACATTACCGTCGGCACCGGAAGTCTGGCTGCCCAATGTTACGGCACCGGGTACAGCTTGTAGTGTCATGGTGGTCCACTCGGCATGGCTCTGGGCGAGTTCATTAACGAGTATCACAGTTTTGCCCGCATAAGTAAACCCGCCTTTGTTTTTTCCCGGTCCCGAAGGGCCGCATTTGATGGGGGATGTGTATTTGAATGCACCGGGAAACTCGAAGGCCGGAAAGGAGCAAAGCGCAAACGGTTTTTGCTCAGTAAGCAGGTATTGTGCAATGGCATATCCCGTGCCGCGTGGATAGTTCCGGATATCGAAGATGATGCCCCGCGTGTCTTTCATCAGCAGCATCATGCTATCCACGTGTTTGACTTCGAGCAAACCCATGTTTACGTAGCCAATATTGCCAGGTAATATTTTGAAGAGTGTTTTGTCAGAAGTGTATTGATAACGTAAGGCTGAATAAGTGTACCGGTGCATGACCTTGCTAAACGACTTTCCCTGTCGGCGGATGCCAAGGGTTACGGTAGGCGAGGTGCCGCCGGTAAGCAGGTTTCGGGTATTTAACAGTCTGAGCACTGCGGTCTCGTTCGAGCCTCCTGCGAGCGCTTTTCTCTGTGCTATGAGTTCTGCGAGGGTTTGACCGTCTATTTTTTCAACGATATCACCTTTCTTCCAGTCGTCTGCCGTGGCGAGCGAATCGCTGTAGAACATTGATGCTACCAGATCGTTGCCGATAAAATTGAACGACACTGGCAGGATCAACTCAAACTCTTTGGCCACTACCGGGTTGTAGGTGCTCGCATGGCTGTCGTTGACACTGTGCACCAATTCCACTACGGCGAGATTATAAGACAAGGAATCCTTCGCCTCCGCCAGCCTTGGCACATATTCATACAGTACTTCGTTCCAGTTTCGGCCGATGATGTTCTTGTAGGGCGAAAAATACTGGATCATGTTCCAGTACCTGAACAGGGTGAGTAACCGGAAATTTTCGTTGGGATAGTCGCCACTACGCCAGTTATAACTGTTCTCGTTGAAAAGAGCATTGCCGGCTTTATCGTAACTGCCGTAGAAACCTGGCTTCTTAAAACGGCTATGCAGCAAATGCAGCCATTTCTCACGCAACGGCTGCGAGAAATGTGCATCACTCATCCAGGCGAGGTCTACATTGTACCGCAGCAGGTTGTTCGGAACGCTCGTGTCGCACGGGATGCACAGGGGGATGCTGCCAAGGCTTTCGATCCATTGTAAAATCGACTGGCTGAATGCTTCGTCGCTGGCGGCGTTCTTTGCAACGGGTATCATCCGGAACAATTCGCCGTCCCAGTTACGCTCTCCGTTGGCGACATTCGGGTGGTAGTATTTCAGGAATCCCCAGGCTTGTCCCAGCAGCGCCAGGCGGGTGATCTGTTGCTGCGAGAGTGGTTGAACGACCTCATTCACCGGCTTGCAATAGGAAGTGGTTGTTTCGAGTGGTTTACCATCTGCCAATAAAGTGATCTCATCGAGCCATAGGCTCCCATCTCCGTCATAGCTGGCGGTGATTCGGAACCGATCGGTGGGGAAGCGCAATTCATTCATGAGGATCTTGCCGGTATAGTGCGTCCATTCGGCGGTTTCGTTTAGTTTGAAGCGATTTCCTGCCCCTGCCTTCTCCATGTAGTTCTGGAACACATTAAAACTTACCTCCGCTTTTTTAATCCGCCCGGTGACCCGGGCATAAAAGGATACGGTAAGGGTGTCGCAGGGGATGTCGAGACCAATGGTATTGGTGGCCTGCCCCTGGCTGAGGGCGGAGCCTGAGGCGGCATAAGCGATGCGCAGGGCGTATTTTCCTTCTTTGGCCGACACTGAATCGAGGGAGATGGCATAATGAAGATCCTGGGAGGATGCCCTTACCCAGGGGTAAATGGACTGCCTGGGCGTATTGATCTGTTCAAAGCCAAGATTCCACGGATTGGATTGATTGATAGTCGATTGCGCACAGATCTGGGTTGCTATCAGGCAAAGGACCGAAAAGACCATAAATCGTTTTAAGCGACCAGGTATTTGCATAGAAAAGGGTTGTTTTGAATGGCGGTATTGCGGATTGTCGCGGTAAGTAGCGTTCTGCCTTGTTAGGCTGCCACGACCTCCAGGCTATGCAGAAGCCGTGTATAAGCCTACAGGAGGCCGCCAGGACCTCACTGGGTATTCACTGGAACCACTACAGATACTCGTGCCGACCTGTATAGACGTAGAGGATCTCCGGTATGGTTGGGTAGGGTATCTAGGCGGGTACACCCGGAGTAAGCACGAAGTAAGTGCGAACCAAGACGCCGGGAAGGGTTCTATAGGTGCTCTATAGATGCTCTGTAATTGCTCTATAGGTGCTCTATAGTTTTTGTCATATGGTAATTGAAAATATATGTTTGCGGCAGGTTAGCAGGTTGGGCTGCTGACTGCGAGGTGGGCGGAAGCGGTGAGGGAAGAAAGGCCGGTGCCGGATCAATCACGCCAGGGCGCGCAGCCGCATTCCTCAAACCGTTGGGGTACAGGCAAAAAAATAGTCCCGTCAACGAGTGAGGGGACTACAGTAGCTTTTATAAAGAGTCTCGGAAAAAACTATTTAGCTGCAGCCAGTGCGTTCACTTTCTTAGTGAGCTTGCTCTTCAGGTTGGCTGCTTTATTCTTGTGAATGATACCTCTTTTAGCGAGTTTATCGATCATAGAGGCAACATCAGGCAGTTGTTCCCCAGCTTCCTTACCAGTCTTCAACGCTTTCAGGTCACGGATGGCATTACGGGTAGTTTTTCCGTAATACTTATTTCTTTCCCTGCGCTTTGTAGCCTGACGCACATCTTTTTTGGTAGCCTTATGATTTGCCATTGTCTTTCGAAAAATTTAGGACGGCAAAGGTAGGCCCCATCGGGGAATAATCAAAAAAAAAGGGCTTTATTTTCTAAAAAGCCTGAAATAGGGGCAAAATGGGCGAATCGTACCGGATTTAGCCCTGTGGCGGCATTCAAACAACGGGAGGCCTTTGGCTGTTATCTAAATGCAATAAAATAGCCTCATAATCTGTTAATCACACATTCGTGGCTATATTTGTACCCCGATTTCAAATACCCATATTCTTTTAGCATTCAATGCTTCTTCAATGAAGGACTTTTCGTACATCACCAGTTCATCTCCGGCTTTTATTGAGAGTCTCTACCAGGATTTTGTGAAAGACCCCAATAGTGTTGATCCGGAACTCAAGAAATTTTTCGAAGGTTTTGATTTTGCAGTAGGCGAAGGCAAGCTTGGTTCCAACGGAACGGCTGTAGCGGAAGCGACCGCAGGCGTGGCCGGCGGAATTGACTGGAAAAAGGAGGTGGGGGCTTATCGCCTCATCCTCGGTTACCGCAACAAAGGCCACCTTATTGCGAAGACCAATCCCATCCGTGAGCGTAAGGACCGTGGCGCCAACCTCGAGCTTGATTTCTTCGGCTTTACCGAAGCTGATCTCGATAAAACATTCCACGCCGGCAATATGATCGGCCTGGGTACCACAACACTCCGTAAGATACTCGCTCACCTGCAAAGCTGCTACGCGAGCCATGTAGGGATGGAGTTCAAATACATCAGCAACCAAAAGAAGGTAGACTGGCTCACCAACGAAATGGAGCGCAACTTCAGCAAACCCATTCCGGTTGCGCAGAAGAAACGCATCCTGGAAAAACTGAACCAGGGCGTACTGTTCGAAAAGTTCCTGCATACCAAATACATTGGTCAAAAACGTTTCTCGCTGGAAGGCGGCGAAACCACTATTGCTGCACTCGACGCCATCATCAATACCGCTGCCGACCACAATGTGCAGGAAGTCGTGATCGGTATGGCGCACCGCGGTCGCCTCAACGTGTTGGCCAACGTCATGGGTAAAACCTATGAGCAGATCTTCAGCGAGTTCGAAGGCACTGCCAAGCTCGACCAAACCATGGGTAGCGGCGACGTGAAATACCATATGGGTTACGGCAGTGAAGTAGAAACGCCCAATAACAAGACCGTTCACCTTAAACTGATGCCCAACCCTTCACACCTTGAAGCGGTGGATCCGGTGGTGGTTGGTTTTGCCCGTGCGAAAGCCGATGTTCTGTACGAAAGTGATTTCGATAAAATATTGCCCATCCTCATTCATGGTGATGCTTCCGTAGCCGGTCAGGGTATCGTATACGAAGTAGTGCAAATGAGTGGTCTGGATGGTTACTATACCGGTGGCACCATTCACTTTGTGATCAACAACCAGATCGGGTTTACGACCGACTTCGAAGATGCACGTACTTCCGACTATTGTACTTCGCTGGCTGCCATGATCCAGGCGCCCGTGATGCACGTGAATGGAGACGACGCCGAAGCAGTAGTGAAGTGTGTAGAGATCGCAACGCGTTATCGTCAGGAGTTCAATACCGATGTATTCATCGATATGGTTTGTTACCGCAGGCATGGTCACAATGAGGGCGATGATCCCAAGTTCACCCAGCCCAAGCTGTACGGTGTGATCGAGAAACACGCCAACCCACGGGAAGTATATACCAGCTACCTGCTGGAGAATGGTGAAGCCGATGCCAAAGAAATGGCAAAGGATATGGAGAAGAAATTCTGGGCCGATCTGCAGGAGCGTTTGGATGAAGTGAAACAGAATCCGCTGCCTTACCATTATCAGCAACCCGAGATCGATTGGAAGAGCCTGCGTAAGGCTACTAACGAAGATTTCGATGCCAGTCCTGCTACGGCCATTGCTGAAAACGATTTCAAGAAAGTATTCGACGCGCTGATGACCTGGCCGGCAGATTTCAAACCTTTGAAAAAGATCGAGAAGATCCTGCAGGACAAGGTGAAACTCTATAACGATGAAGGCAAGATCGATTGGGCTACGGGCGAACTGCTGGCTTATGGCAGTCTTTTGCTCGATGGCAAGGATGTGCGCATGAGCGGCCAGGACGTTCGTCGTGGTACCTTCTCGCACCGTCACGCTGTATTGCGCGATGAGAACAACGATAAGGCCTATAGCCGCTTAAGCAATATACCCGGAGCAAAAGGTCAGTTCAGAATATACAACTCCTTGTTGAGTGAATATGGTGTACTGGGTTTTGAATATGGCTATGCCATGGCCAACCCCAATGCGCTTGTTTTGTGGGAAGCTCAGTTTGGTGACTTCTGCAACGGCGCCCAAACCATGATCGACCAGTTCATTGCTGCCGGCGAGCAGAAATGGAACCGCATGAACGGTGTAGGCATGTTGTTACCACACGGTTACGAAGGTCAGGGCCCCGAGCACAGCAGTGCCCGTATGGAAAGGTTCCTGCAAATGTGCGCCGAACTGAACATGGTGGCTACGAATATCACCACCGCATCCAACTTCTTCCATGCCTTGCGCCGTCAGCTGGCATGGCCGTTCCGCAAACCATGGATCAACTTCTCGCCCAAGGCCAACCTGCGCCACCCGGGCACTTATTCGCCCACCCAGGAGTTCCTGCAGGGCGGTTTTAAAGAAGTGATCGATGATGTTTTTGTGGGTAATGCCGATGACGTGAAGAAGGTATTGTTCTGTAGCGGTAAAGTGTATTTCGACCTGGCCGAACGACAACAAAAAGATAACAGAAAAGATACCGCTATTATACGGGTAGAGCAATTGTATCCGCTGCCGCTGAAGCAACTGGAGGCGCTGTATGCCAAGTACAGCAAGGCTACCTGGTTCTGGGTACAGGAAGAGCCGCTCAACATGGGTGCTGCTTCTTACCTGCAAATGAACCTCAAGTCGATCAACTATGGCGTGATCAGCCGTCAGCCTTCTGCTGCCACTGCCACTGGTTATCTGAAAGTGCACGCACAAGAGCAAAGCGAGATCATCGATACGGCATTTTCTATCTAAAATGAAGTAACTTGCCCTGCCTGTACCAGGTAGGGCATTTGCATGGATTGGCCCGACCGATTAATCAGAAACAAGCATCTTATTATATGATCGATATTAAAGTTCCGACAGTAGGAGAATCAATCAGCGAAGTGACTTTGCTCAAATGGGTAAAGAATGATGGTGATTATGTAGAAAGGGATGAGGTGATTGCTGAACTGGAAAGCGAAAAAGCAACTTTTGAAGTAAATGCCGAGAAAGCCGGTGTGCTGAAGCGTGCTGCCCAGGAGGGTGACACCCTGAACATTGGCGATGTACTGGCTACTATTGATGAAACTGCTGCAAAGCCCGAAGGCGCTGCCTCCAATGGCGCGGCAGCTCCTGCGAAGAAGGAAGAAGCAAAGGCGGCTCCTGCTGCTGACAGCAAACCTGCTTCACAAGCTCCTGTAGCGGCTGTTTCGAACGATATCAAAGCAACCCCGGTTGCCGCTGCGATCATTGCCGATAAAAAGGTTGACCCCAAGTCGGTTACTCCAACCGGCTACCAGGGTAAGATCGTGAAGGATGATGTGCTGGCTGCTTTGAGCAACCCCGGCAAAGTGACTGGTGGTAAAGCGCTCTTCAACCGCGAGCAACGCCGCGAGAAGATGAGCCAGCTGCGGAAAACCATTTCCCGCCGCCTGGTGGAAGCCAAGAATACCACTGCGATGCTCACCACCTTTAACGAGGTTGACATGAGCCGCATCATGGAAACGCGCAGCAAATACAAGGATAAGTTCAAAGAATTGCACGGCGTAAACCTGGGTTTCATGAGCTTCTTCGGTAAGGCTTGCGCCATTGCGCTGCAGGAGTGGCCTGCGGTGAACGCTTATATCGATGGCGACCAACTCGTATACCACGATTATGCCGATATCTCCATTGCCGTTTCTACTCCCCGTGGTTTGACCGTTCCGGTGATCCGCAACGTAGAAAGCCTTAGCATGGCGGAGATCGAGAAGAAGGTGATCGAGCTGGCGGGTAAAGCAAGAGACAATAAGCTGTCGATGGAAGAACTGCAAGGCGGTACTTTCACGATCACCAATGGTGGTGTATTTGGTTCGCTGATGAGCACGCCGATCATCAACCTGCCACAAAGTGCGATCCTCGGTATGCACAAGATCCAGGAGCGCCCGATGGCGATCAATGGTCAGGTGGTGATCAAACCCATGATGTACCTGGCGCTGAGCTATGACCACCGTATTATTGACGGTCGTGAGTCTGTGAGCTTCCTCGTACGGGTGAAGGAATTACTGGAGAATCCTGAGCTGTTGTTGTTTGGTAAGGATCCGGTAAAGACCCTGCTCGAACTGTAATAGTATCCCAACTTTTTACTGATAATCAAAAAGCCTGTTGTAAAGACAGGCTTTTTGCGTTGGAGAGTTGTCTATAATGGGTTAGGGAGCAACTGATGAGGGGCAGCGGTGCGGCCTGCCTGTTTTGACGGCCTTTACAAACAGAAAGGCCGGTGAGAACACCAGCCCTGCTGACGGCAAAATAGTTGATTCAATGCCGTCCGTTAAGTATCACCGCTCTTTAATTCAGCTAAGGCCGCTATGCGGCAGCTGAACAATGATTTATGCTGGCAGGGATGGGGTTCAATACAAAGTTCAGCGGATGGTGACCGGATGTCAATACCCTTTTTGAGTGAGGAAAAGTACGCGGGGGCTCGGAGGCCGCAAGCTGGTCCCGATACGCCTTCTGATGATGAAAGCTGGTGCTGGTGCAGCAGGAAGGTTTGTGATGGCGCTGTGGTTGATGGCCGGGAGGCGTCGAGCAATGCCGCAATGCTGATAGCCGAAACAGGTGCAGCGGGGCATGATGCAGGTCAAACGATCCGTTCGCTCAGGGCTTTGGCGATGGCTTCCTTGCCGCAGTTCACATGTAGTTTCTGGTAAATGTTCTTGAGGTGGGCGCGCACCGTATCGAAGGCGAGGTTCATTTCCTTGGCGATGAGCTTGATGCTGTAGCCTTTGGTAAGCCATTGCAATACCTCTATTTCGCGGGGGGAGAGGTTGTACTTGTTGGCATCGCGCCGCGCCTGGAAAGTATTCAATACTTTTTTGGCGATCGTGGGCGACATGGGGGCGCCGCCTTCCAGCACTTCCTGAATGGCGTCGAATAGTTTGGCCGGTGGCGTCTTTTTGAGCAGGTAGCCATTGGCGCCGGCGCACAGGCATTGAAACAATTTCTCATCATCTTCAAATACGGTGTACATAATGACGGCCGTTTGGGGCTGTGCTTCCTTGATGAGCTGTACGCCACGGATACCGGATTCGCCGGGCATATCAATATCCATTAATACCACATCGGGCTTGTACACGCGCGCTATATTGGCTGCATCATTGCACTGGTTATAATCGCCCACCACGTCGTAGTTGTTCATCTTCAACAGGTAGGCCAGCGATTCCCGCAGCCTGTCATTGTCTTCGAATATGGCGATCCTGGCTAACATGCGATAAAGGTAACACTCTGTTACTACTACGCGTTATCGCTCATTTGAGTAGGGGGAGGAGTAAGATTGCGGCAGGAGCGGTGAGGCTGCCTGCCTGTGGCGGGCCGTTGGAGCCTGCGGGAGGCGCCGCGATAATGGGTTAGCTTACCGGAAAACTGATATTGGTGGTGGCGCCCTTGCCGACGGCAGACCGTATCTGCAGATGCCCCTTCCACCGGTTTACCCGCTGTTGCATATTCTTGAGGCCATTGCGGTGGGTGACCAATGTGGGATCGAAGCCATTTCCATCATCCACAATGATCATATTGAAAACATTGCCTTCGAGCCATACGCGGATGTCTACATTTTGGGCGCGTGCATGCTTGTAAATATTGTTGATCACTTCCTTGAACAGTAAAAAGCAATCGCGCCTTTGCTCCATATTAAGTCTGCGTTGCGCGAACTGGTCATCCAGCTGTAGGGTATAATGAATATTGGCCCCATCGAATATTTCTGCGGCATAACGCCGCATACGGGCCACAGTTTGTGCAATGGTGTCGTTGTTGGTGTTGATGCTCCACACGATGTCGTCGAGGGCCTGACTGGAGCTGTTCACTTCTTCTGCAATGCGGCTCAGGAAGGGGGCCGCTTCTTCTCCACGGTCGATCTTTTGCCGGCTCAGTTCCGATAGGATACTGATATTGGTGAGGGTGGAACCGATATCGTCGTGCAGGTCGGTGGCGATACGGTTACGCACCTTTTGTAATTCAATAAGCTGGTTGATGCGGTACCGGTACAGCAGGTAAAGGACGGTTGCCATGGCAAGTGCCAGCAACCCGATGAACCACCAGGTTTTCCAGAAGGGTGGGGTGATGGTGATGGAAAGCACTGCTTCGGGATCATTGGGGCCGATGGTTTGTCCCCAGGCTTTTACCCGGAAGGTATATTCGCCGGGGGGAATGTTCGTGTAGGCCGCATAGTTCCTGTTACCGGCATATATCCAGTTCTTATCGTAGGGATAGAGTTGGTAATAATAGTTCAATTTGCGGGGAGCCACGTAGTCGAGGGCTGCGAAACTGAAGGACAATGAATTCTGCCGCCATGCCAGTTTAAGACTTTTTTTATACGCTATGGCGGTATCTCCAGCCCAGGGTTCGTTATTGATGGTGGCCGATGTAATGACCATCGGCGCGGCGGTATTGGCGCCAGTGTATTTGCGGGGATCGAACCAGTTGAGGCCATTGGTGCCGCCAAAGTACAGGATGCCATTGCCGGCGGCATAATAGGCGCCGGTGTTGAATTCATTACCCTGCAGGCCATCTTCCATCGTAAACAGGCTGAAATGCGAACGGTTGAACTGCTGCGGATTGGCGGGAGGGCTGCACCGGATGAGGCCGCCGTTGGAACTCATCCACAAATTGCCCAGTTTGTCGGCCACAATGCTATAGATCGTGTTGTTGGGCAAGCCGTTCTTTTCCGTGATCTCAGTGCGTATGCCTGTCGTCATATTCAGCAACAGGATGCCTTTGCCCAAGGTTCCCATCCAGATATTGGGTGATTGGTAATAGAGACATTTGAGGGTAGGTTCCTCGTCCCTGATCTGCTGCAGGGCTTTATCATATTGAAGTGAGGAGAACTTTTCTGTATAGGGGTTAAAGAACTGGATTCCCCTGTTTTCGAAGGCGAGGCAAAGCAGGCTGTCGCTGATACGGATCATGGCCCGCACGTTGTTGTCGGCTATGCTTTGGGGATTGGCGGCATCGTACCGGAATTTTTTCAATAATCCCTTGCTTTTATCGATTAAGCACAGCCCGGCGTTGCGCGTACCCAGCCAGGCCTTTTGTCCGCCGGCTGGCAGTATGCACCAAACGGTATGATCGGGCA
The DNA here is from genome assembly GCF_029223285.1 of Paraflavitalea sp. CAU 1676. Lineage (GTDB taxonomy): Bacteria > Bacteroidota > Bacteroidia > Chitinophagales > Chitinophagaceae > Paraflavitalea. The sequence continues at coordinate 136,836 of NZ_JARHUJ010000004.1, forward strand.
GGAAATTGGTTCCTTTACCCTGTGGGGAAAAGCTCGCTTTGACGTTTTTGGTGCGGCTGTTAAGCAGCAGTAAACCTTTATCCTGCGTACCCACCCAGGTATCTTCTTCATCGGCATACAAAGACACTATGCGCTCTTTGGTGGCCGCACCAGGAATGCCGGGCAGCCGAACGGGCGCCAGGGTATGGTTGAGGTGGTTGGGTGAATAAGAAAGACCACTGGAGGAAGTACCGATCCATAAACCGCCCTGCTGATCGGTGGTAACGGAACGCACCTGCTCGATCGGAATATTCTTGGGTACAGTGTTCCTGCTCATCAGCGAAAAGAGGTTCAGTCGCTTGTCGTAAAAGCTAACCCCTCCACCATCGGTACCGATCCACATACTGCCCAGTCGGTCGGGTTGCAGACACAGTACATCGATATAGCTGAGGGAGGCTGCGTTGCCTTCTTCCGGTACAAGGTGCTGCACCGTTTGGTCGCGATCGTTGATGATATAGAGTCCACTACCAAGCGTACCTACCCAAAGGCGGCCCTGCTGATCGGTCATGAGGTCCTGCACCACGAGATCGGCCGGCAGCTCGTTGGCAGCATCAAAGCCGGTGAAGGGTTGCAGCGTACTGTCCTGAGGCCGTTTCAGGTACAGGCCGTGCGCATAAGTTCCGATCCAGCAATTGCCCTTCATGTCTTCTTCCATAACGCTGCAGGATATGCCGGGTCCGCCGGCATTGTACAGGTGGCGGGCGCCGGAGCCGGCAGGCATGATCACGTTGATGCCATTGCTGGTGAGCACCCAATAATTACCGTTGCGGCAGGGGTGCAGGTATTGAACGGTATCGCTGTTGAGTGTGCCGGCTTTTTTGTTGAAGTGCTGTAGTTTACCAGTGGTGGAGTCGTAGTGATAAAGCCCGTCCTTCTGCGTACCGATCCACCAGGCCTTTTGCTTTTCAAGGTGAAAGCAGCTTACCGGCGGCAGTTTATTGCCGGATGGTAGTTGGCCGATCAGTGTGAAAGAATCATTGTACAGGTTGAATCTTTCTAGTTTGCCTCCGCTGGTAATGAGCCAAAGATCATGTTGAAGGCCTGGAATTACCTTTCCCAGGCGGCTGTAGGCGCGGGTAGTCACGTCGTCGAAATTCTTCCGGAAGATCGAAATACCAATACCGTCGTAGCGATTGAGGCCATCCTGGGTTGCGAACCAGAGAAAGCCTTTGTCGTCGTTGGCAATGTCGATGACACTATTTTGAGACAGGCCCTGATTGATGGTGATGGTACGGAATGAAATAGATGGCTGACGGGCTATTGCCAATGTCTGCAGGAAAAGGATACTCCATATCGTGAGCAAACTACGCAAGGTGGTATAAGGATCAGGAAGTCAAATTACTGGAATTTATTGGCCCCACCACGTTTTCCCTATCTTGCAGCGGATGAAATTCTTTGCTCACCTCAATACGGCGGTACAGGTTCTCGATCTCTACAAGGGACAACAACCCTTTGGTATTTTCATCAAAGAGTTTTTCCGGCAGGATAAAAAATACGGCTCGCGCGACCGTAAAAGCATCAGTCATCTTTGCTATTGTTATTTCCGCCTGGGTAAAGCGTTGCGTTCGTTGCCGGCAGCTGAAAGAGTGGTGTCTGGCTTGTTTCTATGTTCGCTACAGCCCAATGAAATGCTGGCCCAATTAAAGCCAGCCTGGAATGAGCAAACAGTCTTACCGCTTGCGGATAAATGGAACCTGGTGTTGGAAGAGGTGGAGCTGCAGGAGCCTATGGAACTTATTTTTCCCTGGAAGGATGCTTTGAGCGATGGTATTGATGCGAATGCTTTTGGCGCTTCGTTCCTGGTGCAGCCAGATTTGTTTATTCGCTGCCGCCCGGGCAAGCAAAAGATAGTAGAACAAAAACTGCAACTGGCCGGGATCTCTTATTCAGCAAAGGAAAATGGCTGCCTGGCGTTGCCCAACGGTACTAAGGTTGAGGAAGTAATAGCTTTGAACAAAGAAGCCGTCGTACAGGATTATAGTTCGCAACAGGTTGGTGGGTTTTTGCAGCGTGTGAAAGAGGACTGGGCAGTCGGCAGTCAAGGCCATGCCCGCAATATGCCAGGCTCTACAAACCAGCAGCGGGTGGTGTGGGATTGTTGTGCAGCGAGTGGCGGCAAATCGATCCTTGCCTGGGATACCTTAGGTTCTATCGACCTCACTGTTTCTGATATACGGGAATCGATCATTGCCAATCTTCGTCAGCGATTTTCCGAGGCGGGCATTGCATCCTACCACTCATTGGTGGCGGATCTCAGCGACCAGCGTACGGTGTTGCCAGCTACATTGAAGCCATCATTAATAATTGCCGATGTACCCTGTTCGGGCTCTGGCACCTGGAGCCGCACGCCCGAGCAGCTGTATAATTTTGAAGAATCCGCCATTGCGCGCTACCAGGCGCTGCAGTTACAGATCGTTGGGCGGGTGCAGGCACAACTGCCATCGGGCGGTTATTTTCTGTATATCACCTGTTCTGTATTCCGGGCGGAGAATGAAGCGGTAGTAGCTGCCATGCAGGAACGCCATGGCCTTGACCTTCTTCATATGGAAGTGTTGAAAGGATACGGCCAACGGGCCGATACCATGTTTGCCGCCTTACTCAATAAGTCTTAAGGTAATTTCACGATTGTCTGATCGTAGAAGCGTTTTGATCCCTCATACAGGGTAACCCTGTACAGGCCACTTTGCCAGCCTGCCGTGTACACCTGCGTGTTAAAGTAGCCAGCCCCTTTCGATACATTCTTTTTATAAACCAGCCGGCCCTGCTCGTCGTGCACCAGTATGGAGAGGTTCGTCATCGATGCAGGTGTATTGACAATGATGCTCAACTGCGTAGTGACGGGGTTGGGCATGATGCGGATGGTGTTGGAAGGAAAGCAGATCACGTTAACTGCCTGATGCAGGCTGCCGATCTCGAAGGAGGTATCCGTGCCGATCGATTGAACGATGCGGTAGTGGGCCGTGCCCGTACCTGCCGCCGTAAGTGTATCCTGTAGGGTATAACTGTTGTCTTTAAAGAGTAGTGAGGTGGCGTTTACCTGCCTGATCGGTGTAAACGTAAGTTCGCCGGGCATCTGTCGGGCGATCGTATACACCACGCTGGTATCGTCGGTACTTGTCCATTGCAGGTTCACTACGCAATTCTCAAAGCTGCTGGTGGCTTTAGCCTGCTGCCGGATCAGTGATACCATCGCTTTTTTGAAATCGGGTAATCCATATCCGAACCGGTCGTCGGGATTACTGTATTTGTGAGCGCTCTGCTGTACGGCGTCGATGAGTTGCATATTGGAGACAGCGGGGAATGCCTGCCAAAGACAAGCGATCAGACCAGCGATATTGGGGTTGGAAAAGGAGGTGCCATTGCCGGCCGATGGGTTGCCGGTGAGGCCGGCCAGGATGGTGCCTTGTCCAACAGATGCGATATTCGGTTTCCGCGATCCTTTACCTGTGGGCCCCCAACTACTAAACGAGGCAATGGCCCCGCTGTTGGTGGTGGCGCCCACGGCCACGACAGAGTCTCCGTCGGCCGGGCAGGACACGTATTTAAGGTCGTCGTTACGGGCTCCGTTGTTGCCGGCACTGTTCATGACGATGATGCCTTTGCGGGCGGCCAAATCGGCTGCCCTTGTTACGATGGAGGTGTTGCCATCGCGTTGCGCATAGCTATGATCGAAACTGTGGTCGTTAAAATCAATGTAGCCAAGTGAAGAGGAGATCATATCGGAACCGGCGCTGTCGGCAAATTCGGCGGCGGCGGCCCAGTACTGTTCTTCCACCGGGTATTCTGATGCGGCGTTTTCCGTACGCAGCAGCCAATAGCTGGCGTGCGGTGCGGAGCCAACGATCTGTCCCGGCCTGTTGGCTGCCAAGATGCTAAAGCAATAGGCGCCATGGGGATCGTCTTCCGATACGCTGGCTTCATTGTTCACATAATCCCAGGTACCCAGGATGCGATTTTGTAATCGAACGCTATCAAAAGCAGGATTGGTATTATAACTGCGGTATCCTGCGTCGAGTATGGCGATAGCGATGCCCTGGCCGGTGAGGCCGTGGTTGTGCAGGTATTCGCCACGGTGGATATGTATCTGGTTATAGGTGCCGCCATAACTGAGCGCGGCAACGTCCTGCACGCGTGTGTTGGTGGCAGGTGTGTAGGGCATGATGGTCTCTTCAAACCGGCTGATCTTTGCGCCGGCTGATTCTGCTGCGGAGCGAAGGCCGAGCGGGCTACTGGCTATTACAAAGGGATAATTGTTGATGGTGCCCAGCGCCGATGGATCGCTGGTTTGAATAAGCACCTGGTTCAGCCATTTGGAGGTATTCAGCACTTTTACGCCGGGCACTTTCTGCAGGTTATCGAGGTAAGTGGCCGATACGGGAAGATCTGTAGAGTCGATCGCGATGTGCTGCGTTGTTCTTCTGGCGATGGCTTTTGCCGACAGGTAAGTGGCGGGATTGCTGAGGCTATGGGCCGTTCCTTTTTTATCGGCTAACCGGACTATATAACGGGTGTACTGCGCACGGGTGCTGCTGCACAAGCTGATCAAAACGATTAAGGTGAACCAGTTCTTCATGCAGCCCTATTTATGCCGGTTGCCTGTCGGCGATTAATTGTGGCTTATTATACTGAGCCGGATACCAAAGCCTATTTTTTTCCCTTCGGTTGATCCGCTCAACGGTGGCTGGTATTCCCAGATCGCTACATCGCGGTAGATGAGGCCGATATCTTTGGCATATTTCTCTACCCAAACCGTTTTAGAGGCGGGTAGTTGTTTGCTGACAATGGGTACGTCGGACGAATCGTTGACCTGGGTGATGGTAATGGTATTGTCGTAGGTTTTGCCATTTATCTCGGCCGGACCAAATTCTTCGTAGCTGGATTCCCAGGACTGCATGTTTTCGGTGATGCTGATATCGTATTGATTATAAGGTTCGTCGGGCAGGTAACCATTGCCCATGAATCCGCGACCTTCGGCAATGGGGGTTTGCAGTTTAATGAAGCGAAGGTTATTTTCATTGATCTCGATAGTGCTCTTGTCCTTGATCACTTCGTACGCAACGCTGGCCTTCCAATCGGCTTCGTTGGTACTGCTGAAGGGACGCAGGTAACGTTGTACACGCCAGGTAGGGCGGCCCAGGAGATCGGAACCAATGCCTTCTACAATATCCTTAGCCTGGTAGGAAGTGACCAGATCATCTACCCCGTAATTGGCGAACGTGAGTGAATCGAGGCGGTAAATGATGTATTTCCCCATTTCCAGCCGGAAGTAATCGCTGGGTGTGGTGTATTGGGTATCGTCGGTCTTTTTGTCGCAACCAGCCACAACGACCAGCAGAGCCAACAACACAATCAATGAAAAAAGGGTAACGTGTCTTTTCATGGTAAACCGGTTATTTTCTTTGGATATCTCCTTAAAGGACAATGTTAGGTCTTTTTTTGTTGCCCCTTAAGATACGTTCGCCACTGAGCCTGCGGATGGGCAGGTTGTAAATAAAAACCGGGAAGTGGTCTACTTTCCCGGTTCTGATAACGATTTATGGAGCTAATTATTGCTTGAAAATCAGGTCTGAACGGCCACCCTGGGGCCATTTTTCGGGTTTATTGTCCCCGTTGAATGATCCCGCCGCCGATTACGTCGTTCCCTTCATAGAAAACAGCACTTTGTCCGGGCGCTACTCCCTTGGCGTCTTCAAAGAACCGCACCCTTACGCCTCTTTCGTCGGTATAGAGGTTGGATAAGGTGCCTTTGTCCTTGTAACGGATCTTGGTCATGGCTTCCATGCCATCGGTAACGCCATCATATTTAAGCCAGTTGATCTTGCTCACGAGCATGTCGTGGCGATTGAGGTCATCTTCATCGCCAAGCATCACCGTATTGGTTTCGGGGATGATGTTGGTGACGTATACGGGTTTGCCGAAAGCTATATCGAGGCCTTTGCGTTGTCCAATGGTGTAGAAAGGGTATCCTTTGTGCTGTCCCAGCACCTTGCCTGTTTTGTCTACAAAATTGCCGCCGGCTACTTTTTCTTCGAGCCCTTCTACCCGGCGTTTCAGGAAACCGCGGTAATCATTGTCGGGCACAAAGCAGATCTCGTAGCTCTCGCTTTTTTTGGCGAGTTCGGGGTAGCCATAGTCGAGAGCCATCTGGCGGATCTCCGTTTTACGGAAGTTCCCGAGGGGCAGCATGGTGCGGGCGAGCAGGTCTTGCTGCAGGCCCCAGAGTACGTAGCTCTGATCTTTGGTATCATCCAGGCCTTTACTGATATAGTGGCGGCCATTGGTATGCTGGTGGATATTGCCGTAGTGACCGGTTGCAATAAACTCACAATCAAGGGCGTCGGCTCGTTTGAGGAGGGCGCGCCATTTAATATGGGTATTGCACATGACACAGGGGTTGGGGGTGCGGCCGGCGAGGTATTCATCGACAAAGTTCTCGATCACGAAATCACCGAATTCATCCCTGATATCCAGGATATAATGGGGAAATCCGTGTTGGACGGCGGCCATCCGGGCATCATTGAAGGAGTCGACATTGCAGCAGCCGGTTTCCTTTTTACTACCTCCGCTGGCTGCATAATCCCAGGTCTTCATGGTAATGCCTACCACTTCATATCCCTGGTCATTGAGCATGAGGGCGGCCACGGTACTGTCAATACCGCCGCTCATGGCTACCAGCACTTTTCCTTTACGACTCATGCTTGCTTGTTTAGTATGGAGAATAACAGGCAAATATACAAACTGTTCGGCGGAGGCCGAAAGGGGAGTGTTTAAACTGCCTGTAAATACTTCATAATCAACAGTACGTGTTGGCAATGGAAATAGAGGATTTTTACTTTTGCTTCCCCGAACGGGCTGGGCGGCCATTTTAATGATCTGTGCCAGCAAGGTAGGTGCGAGCCCCCCGTGCCGATCGGGTCTGGGGGGATTGATCGGGTACTTTTTGTGGTCCCGACGCAGTTCGGTTCGGTTTCGGCGGGGATAGTTTTGACGTGGATATTAATGACTAAGGGGGCGAATGGTGTTAGTGAAGATATCCGGTGACGTTAGTAATTATTTATTTGCAGATGTTCGTATACGTGATGCAGTTGTCTAAATGAAAATGTGAGCGCACATGTTACAGAAACGAAGAGCGAATCGTGAAATGTTGTGCCTGCTAATGCTTTGCAGTGCCAGACCGCCGGAAGTACGGAAACTGGCTACTCCACAGGTTATCAACATCGAAAATGTATTTATTGTTACCGTTGCAGGAAGGCGTAAATTGCCGGTTGAATTAAAATAGTACGAAGCTAAACTCCATTAAGTATGATTAAATTACAAGCTATTGGTAACTTGGGTAAAGATTGTGTTACCAACACGGTGAACGGGAAGAACGTGATTAACTTCAACGTTGCTCATACCGAAAAATTTCGTGATGCCCAGGGCAACCAGAAAGATAAAACCATTTGGGTAGAGTGTGCTTACTGGACCGACCGTACCGGTATTGCACCTTACCTTAAGAAAGGTACGCAGGTGTATGTAGAAGGTACGCCCGATATCAGAACTTATTCAAAGAACGATGGTACTACAGGCGTTTCATTGACGCTGCGTGTACTGAGCATCCAATTACTTGGCAGCCGCGGCGAAGGTGGTGGTGATAGCCAGGGTGCTGGCTACAGCAACAATAGCTATTCGGCTCCTGCCGGCAACCAGCAGGTTCCTGCTGCTACCGGTGGCGGCAACTATGGCGAGCCCATGGATGACCTGCCTTTCTAAATGTATTTACTAATCCACTGTTTTATAGTTTAAGTAAGAATGCCTCGCTTCGGCGGGGCATTTCTTTTCATAAAACCGCCGCAAACGCCAACCTGAGTGGGTGTTTTTTCGGTGGGTAGGCTGCACAGTTACAGGCCAAAACTGCACAGTTATGGCCCTAAACTGCACACTTAATAGATTGAGTCACTGGTTTGGTATTCTTGCAGTACTTTGTGCTGCTAATCTTTAAAACCCTGAACATGAGATTGTTAAAAGCGTTGTCTGGTAGTTTGTTGATTTATTTACTGTTCTTCACAACTGGAACACAGATCACCTCCTGCCAAAAAGATCCGTTGACGGACACCCTTATCATAAAAGATACCATCATTATCAGAGATACGGTAGATTGTAATTGTTACGATTTAACCAGCGGTCTGGTGGCATGGTATAATTTCAAGGACGGAAACCTCAACGATGCCAGCGGCAAAGGAAACCATATTGTTTTCAATAATGCTACAAAAGCACCCGATCGTTTTGGAAAAGCAAATGGTGCGTACTTATTTAACGGAACCAGCAATTTTATGCAGGTTGCCAACAGCGCAAGTTTGAATCCTACCAGCTCCATTACGATTTCTGCCGTTTTCAAAGCAAATGATTTCTATCCTGGTACCTGTTATGGTAATCAAATTTTGGCAAAAACCGATAATTCTGACAAAGCGACGGGCTATTATGCCATTAGTCTTTCAAACTTTACCAGTTGCTATGCAGCTTTTGATCCCAATCGGGTTAAAGTTATGGGCGTATATGGTGACGCAATGGGCGCAAATGCCAATGCAATTTCCGATTCAAATTTTGTAAAGCGTAGTGAGTGGTACAGCGTAGTATATACTTATGAAAACCTTACTGCCAGGATTTACATCAATGGGGAATTGAAGAGCGAAAAAAAGTATGCTCAGTTTTCCTTCGTGCCGAATTCCGGCAGCCTCTACCTCGGCAAGAACCTGGATTCGCAGTACCCTTATTGGTTTAATGGGGTGATCGACGACGTGCGCATCTACAACAGGGCTTTGTGCAGCGGAGAGGTTAAGCAGTTGAACAGGTCGAATGATTAATTCTTTTCTATAAGTGTGATCAGCCAGGCCAAAAGCCTGGCTTTTTTTGTGCGGCAAACCAACCGTTTTCCACCTGCCGAAAGGTCAACCCAATATGGTTGACTGCGCAGTTACGGTCCAAAACTGCACGGTTTTGGCCCGAATCTGCACGACTATCGGTTTGTTCTCCCGGCTAAGCCGGGAATTTCTATTTTTACTCGTTATTTAAAACCCTGATTATGAAAATTTTGAAAGTATTGTCTGGTAGCATTCTGTTGTACTTACTGTGTTTTTCGACCAGTACACAACTCGTTTCCTGCCAGAAGGACCCCCTGACAGACACGCTCATCGTTCGCGATACGGTGATCATTCGGGACACACTCGATTGTAATTGTTATGACCTTACGAATGGTCTGGTGGCCTGGTATAATTTCAATAATGGATCGTTGAAAGATAGCAGTGGCAATGGAAATCATATTGCTTTCAATAATGCCACAAAAGTGCCCGACCGTTTTGGTAAGCCGAATGGCGCCTACCAGTTCAATGGTACCAATAATTATATGGAGGTGCTAAACAGTTCCAGTTTGAATCCTACCGGCGCCATTACGCTGGCGGCTGTATTTAAGATCAAAGGTTATTATTCGGGCCTTTGCCGCGGAAACATCATCATGGCAAAGACGATGTACGGCGATAAGGAAAATGGTTTTTATCAGATGGGCTTTACAGATAACAGTTGTGCCACTTCGGAGCACCTGAATAAGTATAAGTTCTATGGTAATCATGGCGATTTTTATTCCGGTAAGATCGGTGGAGCCAGACCAGATTCCATTTTTACCCAAACTGAACAATGGTACAGTGTAGTCTATACGCAGGATAACCTGATTTCGAAATTGTACATCAATGGGGCATTGAAGGATTCCCGTACTATTCCCTACCACTCATTTACGCCCCATTCCGGTAGCTTGTATTTCGGAAAGTTTCCGGATCAGCAATATCACTATTGGTTTAATGGTGTAATTGACGACATAAAGATCTACAACAGGGCACTGTGTGATGGTGAAGTGAAGCAGTTGAACAGAAGTAAAGATTAATTACTGTTAAATATGAATGATCAGCCAGGCCACAAGCCTGGCTTTTTTTATAGCAGTAGTTCCTACATCGCCTAGCTATGAGTATCTTGAAGCTATGAATGCCCGGACCAAAAAACTTCTAACCAGGATGATCATGATTATCGGTTCTTTTTATGTGCTCATTTGTTTACTTGCTTTTTTCCTGCAGGAGAAATTGATCTTCTTTCCGGAAAAACTGGCGGCTGAACATGTGTACCGGTTTAGCATTCCCCATGAGGAACTGAATTTTTCCATGAAAGATGGCGTGCGGCTCAATGGAGTATTGTTCAAAGCCGACAGCGCCCGGGGTACCATCTTTTATCTCCACGGCAATGCCGGGTCTATAGACGGATGGGGAGAGTTGGCCTCCTTTTACGTGCAGGAGGGATTCAATGTTTTTATGCTGGATTATCGGGGCTATGGAAAGAGTGGGGGTAGTATCAGTAGTCAACAGCAGCTTTTTGATGATGTGCAGGCCGTTTACGAAGATATCAGGAGAAGAGCAGGTGAGGATTCGCTGATCATTCTCGGTTACTCCATCGGAACTGGCCCGGCCTCCTGGCTGGCTTCCAGGAACAATGCCCGTATGCTGATCCTGCAGGCGCCCTATTATAGTTTAACAGATATGATGGGCCACAATTACCCGATTTTGCCTAGATTCTTACTGAAGTACAAATTCACGACCAATAAATTCCTGCCGCTTTGTAAGATGCCCGTGGTGATCTTTCATGGCGATGCGGATGAAGTGATCTATTATGGCTCTGCCCAAAAACTAAGCAGGTTGTTTAAAGAGAAAGACACCCTTATCACTTTGCAGGGCGGTAGTCATAACGGCATGAGTGAACGGGAAGATTACCAGCATGCTTTCCGGCAAGTCGTGAACAGGTAGCGTGTTGTCAACTTTAGTTGAAGCGTCTCAAAGCCCCGCCAGCCGATGTAAACTTCATTTGAGGTGCTTTCTAGTGCGTGCTAACCTGATCATTTCCCCTTTTCATAGGCTTTTACCAATCGTTCCAGTTCGGCGCGGCTTACTGCTGCCTGCTGGTTGTCGAGGTTGATCACATACAGGTACCCTTTAGCGCCGGGGGTTGCGTTGAAGGTGCTTACGAGGTTGTATTGCTCGCTCACCAACAGGCGACCATTAGATACATTCCACAACTCCTTGGCACAAAGACATCCATTGGTGGGCGTTAGCGGATACCAGGGGTTATGTTTGAAATATTCAGGGTCGATGGTAGTGCCATGGGCAATGATCTCCGACCGGCCGATCTTCCCGGCTTCAAATACTTCTGTCATAGGCTGATACTTTCGCCAGGAGGGGGGTAACAGTTCGAGATAGGCAGTCATGGAATCGCGGGTGCTGTCCCAATGCTCCCAGGGAGGGTATTGGAAATATTTATCCCAGGCCTTTTCGTTGGGCATCAATAACTGCAGGTTGGGTGTAGGACCAATCAGTGTATTCCTGGAAACTGCGGTACCCTGGATGCTGTAAACACCCTGCGGTGTGCTTCCGTTGGTGATAAAATAGGGGAGGTCGGAAGCGGAGCGCGCCAACTGTTCGAAGATCATGAGGCGGCCATCGGGGTGGCGCATGAAGCGGCCCGATGCATCCTGCACAATGGCCAGTCCGCCATAGTCGCGGTTCCAGCGTTGAAATGAATACACCGTCTTTTGGCGTCGCGTGGCCTGGTAAGCAAACAGCGTTGATATATCGGGTGTTTTGTGGGTTTTGGCCAATAAGTAGCTGTTCAGGTAATTTTCGAGGGCTTGCAGTAGCGGAATGGAATCGTAATTGCTGAACTGTTCCACCATCCTGATCTTGATGTTGTTGATATTGTCTATGGTGGTATCCTGCCGAAACAGGTAGCTGGCACTCATAGCAAACAGCTTGGGATGCGTTTCTTTTTGGAATACATTGCTTACCTGTTGGGCAAAAGTGGAGGGATAGATGGCATATACCGCTTCGAGCAGGGCGCGTTTGGTATCGTACTGCAGGGAATCGTATTGCAGGAACATCTTATTGAATCCCGCGGCCACCTCATTTCCTGTGAGCTGGAATTGGGCGATGGCCAGGCAGGCCGATTCAAATTTGTATTCAGTATTGCTGTCGATGGCCAATGCTAAGGTGTTGCCGATCACATTATCGCGCAAGTCCTTTTGGAGCCAGGACCTTTTTTCATACAACACGAAGTTCGAGTAAATATCTTCCCTGCGTGTTTGTGCTTCCAGCGATATTGTCAACAACAAGCCCAGCGCGGCGATCGTCCATTTCTTCATGTTACAAATGTAACGGGTGTGGGGTAAATACGAACACGGCGGTTGCGGCGTTGGGGATGCCGGATGCGGGTAGTTCGTGCAAGCGGAGAAGTTCCTCGGAGGCGGGAGCATGACGAAGGAAGATACGGATACTTCGTGGAAGAGTAGGGCCTTGCGTAAACCGGAGGCAGGTGCGATTTTAATTGAGCAATATTTTCTCTACCTCGTTTATCTTTTGCAGGATCAGTTTTTTCTCTGCCTGCGAGGTCGTAAGGTCGTGTGCGCGCTGCAGGTAGCGGCGGGCATTCTTGTAATCGTGTATCTTTTGGTATAGGTCGCCCAGGACGGCGCTGAACAGATATTGGGATTCAACCAGTTTTTCAATACCTTCTATTTCCCAAATTTCGTGGATGGCTTCTGCTTCCTGCCGAAGCTGTGCACGCACCACGGCCCGGTTGAGCCGCACAAGCGGTGTTGGTTTTTGCTCCAGCAAGAGGTCGTATAAATAAAGCATACGAGCCCAATTGGTTTGCTCGAACCCTTCGGCCATGGCGTGTTCGGCTGCAATCGCTGATTCTATATGATAAATCGTAAGCGTTTCTCCCTGCGATGAATGATTGAGGTAATGGTATCCTCGTTGTATAAGATCACGATTCCAGGAGCTGCGGTCCTGCTGCTGCAAAAGGATAATGGTATTGTTCTCACCCAGGCGGCTTTCAAACCGGGATGCCTGCAGGCACATCAGCGAAAGCAGGGCAAAGATGGCAGGTTGCGCGCCAACTGCGTGCTGTGAAAGCAACAGGCAGAGCCGCATCGCTTCGGCACAGAGGTCGTGCCGGATGAGCTCATCTTCCTTGCCCGAATTGTAGCCTTCGTTAAACAGCAGGTATAATATAGCGTATACGATGTCGAGGCGTGCCTTGAGCTGATCACCCATGGGTATTTCTAGCGGTATGTGCTCTTCTTTCAGGAACTGTCTTGCCCGGTACAATCGTTTCTGGACGGTAGCTTCACTGGTGAGCAGAGCGCGGGCTATTTCGGCCGAACTGAAACCGGATACCGTTTTCAGGGTGAGTGCGATCTGGTCTTCTTCTTTCAGCGAGGGATGGCAGCAGGCAAAGATCATCCGCAGCTGGCTATCGGCGATCTCCGTATCGAGGAAAAAATGTTCTACTGCTTCCTCTGCTTCGGATCTCAACTGGTGCACGATCTCCTGCGAATACAATTTGTGGTGGTGCTCGCGCCGGATGATATCGATGGCTTTGTTCTTGGCAACCTGCATCAACCAGGCTGCGGGACTCTCGGGCAGGTCACCATAGCGCCAGGATTGTGCCGCTTTGAGAAAGGCATCCTGTACAACATCTTCCACCATGCCCAGGTTGTGGGTGCCGAACACCCGCGTAAGCACAGCGATCATTTTTCCGGATTCGTGGCGGAAAAGGTGATCTACTACCTGTTGCGGTGTTTCTGACGACATGTGTTACAGATAATGTATAACCAGCCGCTGCTCCTCCCGGACTTTGGTGGAAGAATCAGCGACTGGTTCGTTTAATCGTATTGGGGCGGACGTTAATGACAATTACATGCTTCCAGGTATTACCTGTACCTCTCTCACTTCTACACTGCCTTGCAAAGCGAAATCTGGAAAACCTTTTGCGTGTGCCAGGGCCTCGTCGATGTCCATTGCCTTGATGATAAAGTATCCGCCAACGAGTTCCTTGCTTTCAGCAAATGGACCGTCGGTAACTACGGGTGTTTTGCCAGCGATCACTTTTCCACCTTTCATGAGCGGGCGGCCTTCCACGTATACGCCATCTGTCTTAAGTTGTTGTACCCAATTGATCCATTTGTGCATATTGGCTTGCGCTTCTTCGGCGCTCAGGGTAAGATCTTCATAAGTGGGCCCCTTAAAAATGAACATAAACTCTTTCATAAAGTCTGTTTTTGCAGTGATTAAATGTAATGACTGTGAAGATGACGAACAAGAAATCCGGGGTAGGACAATTTTATACTATTTTTTTCCCGATGCCCTTTATATAGCATACAACCCGGCCGGGCCGGGTTGTATGTTTTGATTGATCCAATGTTTTTTTAACGGGCAATTGACCCCATGTAGCTATTCGATCATTCTGTCTATTGCACCAAAAATGGTTTGCTCACCGTTTTACCGGTGCGGCTTGCCACTACGGTATACATCCCTTTGCTGTACCGGCCGATGTCGATGCCTACGACGCCTTTTTGCTGTTTCAGGCTTTGGGAGAATACCACTTTCCCGTGCATATTGAACACCTGCAGGTGACTGAAGCCTTCATTCAACTGCACCTGAAGCTGACCATTAGTATTGACCGTTGGAAAGAGCTGCAATTCCTTGCCCCGTTCGGGATCAGTTTCCACACTTACTATTTTGGAGTATGAATAGGTATTGTCCTTGTCGAGCATTTTGAGGCGGTAGTATATGGTTCCGTGTAGGTTGGTAGCATGTTTGAATGTGTAGTCGGGATCGGTATTGTTTTCAAGCGCTGCCACCGTGCCCACCCGGGTCCAGGCTGAACCGTCGGAACTACACTCGATCTCATACGCCTGCAGGTCGATTTCGCGCGTAGCCTTCCAGCGTATTTCGTTGTAGCCGGTATAAGCTTTGGCGGAAAAGGAAAGCAGCGTGACGGGCAATGCACCGGTCACGCCAACCTGGTATAGGATGCCGCCCAGCGCGAGCGCGTACAATTCACCGTTCTCTGCTTCTCCAAAACTGGCGATACCCCCGGGGAGGCCGGCCTGCAGTGTTGTCTGCCAGCCTGTGCCATTGGGCTGTATGAGCCAAAAGTTATCGGAAATAAAATCGGCGCAGATATAATAGCCGGCCAGGGTAGGCCATTGGGATCCGCGGTAAACATATCCTCCGGTGATGGCAAATCCGCCGGTCGTATTGTTGTGCCCGTATTCAAAGATCGGACTGGTATAAGCCGCGAGTGGCAGGCATCCGCCTGTATTGTAATTGGAAGTTCCTTCATAACAGCGCCATCCGAAATTGATGCCACCTGCCGTGCCGGCGGCCCGGTAATTGACCTCTTCTGCTACATCCTGCCCTACGTCAGGTAGCCACATATTGCCGTTTGCACGGTCAAAGCTCCAGCGCCAGGGATTACGCAGTCCAAAGGCATATATAGCATGCAGGGTGTCGGTAGCGGTGGCGAAAGGATTGGTGGCGGGGATCGTGTAATAGGGGGGCGTAGTAAAACTGTTGACATCTATTCGGACCATCTTTCCCAAGAGGTTCTGGCCATTCTGGGCATTGTGATCCGGATCGCCAGTGCCCCCTCCGTCGCCTACTCCAAAATAGAGGTAGCCATCGGGACCAAAATTCAGCTTGCCGCCATTGTGATTGGTTTCGGACGATGTTTTGGGGATGTTGAGGATCACGGTTTTGGTGGAGGGATCTCCCAGGTTGGGGTTGCCGCCCTGCACCTGGTAGCGGGCTATCTCTATACTACCGGCTGCATTGGTGTAGTAAACAAAGAAGTAACCATTGGTGGCGTAGTTGGGATGAAAGGCCAGGCTGAGTAAACCCTGTTCGCCCCCGGCCAGGACGCCGGTAACGGTAAGGAACGTGCCCACCAGGGTATGGGCAGCGCTATACACTTTGATGGTGCCGCCGCGCTCCACAACAAAGAGGCGGTTGGTGCCATCGCCGGCACTGACCACATCGACGGGCGCAGAGAGGCCCGATGAGATAACCGGAGTAAGGGCAATCGTTGGCTGCGCCCAGGTTGGTACACCCGGCCACAGCAGGCAGATCAGAATGGGCAGGAGTATCTTCCGCAAGGAAATAGCATTGGTCATATACTTGATTTTTACTTGAAATGCAGGTAAAAAAAGTCCTGACAGGTACCGGAATGGTCTTGTGCACGTGGGTACAAATTCAACGCTTGATGGGGAATGGAAGGAACGCGGGATAAAGGAGTATGAATATTGGAGGTGAAACCCAGGAATCGATCGGTCAAATCTATGAAATCGGGCAATAGAAAGATGTGAAAAATACCAATATTTGTTTGTAGTTACACGTATCTGTTGGCTTTCAATGCTTAATTGACTGGCTGCCTGCACTCTGGGTATTGGTGTTTTTCAAAAAGCAGCCTAATTTTGGTATATGGTATGGCAGTTCTGCCATCCGAACGTTTGCCTGTTGCCGCACAGTTTTTAATCTACCCGATCCAATACTGTTTATTGCTTACAATATGGGAGGTTGTCGAAAGGGCCTTATTTCGCCTTAAAACAAAGGGGGAAAACGCAATGATGAAGAACATGAATGATTAACCTTGCGTTCTTTGGTTTAACCGTCAACAGCGGTGCTCTGCGGAGCGCGGAATATATCGGGCTGACTTTTGTACAACCTCTTTTTCATTTCCTCCGGGCCACTATTTTTGTAGTATGATCACGTACAATCCCAAAGACTGGTTCACGTTCGTTTTTCGCTTTCACAAGGCCGATACATTGCGCAAGCTGGTGCCCCTGATCCTTGGCATCTGTGCTTATACCGCGCTGATCGCCTTCCTGGAGCTTCGGGTTTTTCAGTTGAGTCAAAACAACTACCTGAAGAACATCTCCATGATGAATAACCTGCTGAGCTTCGTGATCTCGATGCTCCTGGTGTTCCGCACCAACACGGCCTATGACCGCTGGTGGGAGGGACGTAAAATGTGGGGTAGCCTGGTAAACAATAGCCGCAACCTGGCGATCAAGATGAATGCCATACTTGACCCAGCCGATGAAGGAAACCGTTCTTTTTTCCGCCGGGTAATTCCTATGTACGCCAATGTGCTCAGCCGCCACCTCGGCGAAGAAAGCACCAGACTGGCATTGGACGATAAAGAGCATCCTGAACTGGGTGAGCTGGATCATGCTAAGCATGTTCCTAATCAGGTAGCCACCCTACTGGTTAAGCGGGTGAACAGGCTTTACCAGGAAAAAATTATCACCGGCGATCAATTGATCATTATCAATGGAGAGTTGCAGTCATTTACCGACGTATGCGGTGCCTGCGAACGCATCAAGAATACGCCCATCCCTTTTTCTTATAGTGTTTTCCTAAAGAAATTCATCTTTTTCTATGTCATGACCCTTCCTTTGAGCTTTGTGTTCAGCCTGGGTTACATCGCCGTTCCGGTGGTGGGCTTCATCTTTTATGTATTGGCCAGTCTTGAGTTGATAGCCGAAGAGATCGAAGATCCATTTGGTAACGATGAAAATGACCTGCCGACGCAAAAGATATCCAGTAATATAAAGAAACACGTTCAGGAGATACTGTAAAGTTCCATTTATTCCACAACAGCCAGCTTGTATTTAATGGCGTGACTATGCGGTATAATAGGCTGCTGTTTGTGCTGCGCCCATACCTTCAGGAAGCAGGCGCCGTAATAGAACATGAAGGAGCAATAAAATACGAAGAGCAGCAATAGTACAAATGAGGTAGAGGTGGCATAAATGTTTTTGATGGTGCTGTAAGACAGCAGCAGCCCGAGTATCATTTTGCCGATGGTGAACAACAACCCGGTGAAGAATGCGCCGGCCAATGTTACTTTCCATTGGGTATAGCCGTCGGCGATATATTTGAATACGATGGTGAACCAGGCTGTTGCGGCGATGATGGATACCAGTTGTTTCAGGATCCTGATCAATAGATCTGCTTTCTCGGGCAACAAGGTAAGAGTTCCCTCGGCCAGCAGTACGGCGAGGAACAGGATACCGGCAAAGAGAATAACAATAAAGGAGCGGCCCCTTTGTCGCAGCTGGAACCCGATACCTGTTCCTTCTTTTACTTTAATGCCCCATAATTGATTCAGCGAATCGCGGATCACCTTGAAGAGGGTAGTGGCCACAAACAACAAAAAGATAAAGACTGCAGCGGCGATGTACCAGGATTGTGTAAGCTGGCGTACGTTTCGAAGCGTTGCCCGCATTTCTTCTACTGCATTGGGGCCAAGGATGTCGGTGAGCCCGGTAAACAGCTGGCGGCCGATTGTTCGCCTGCCCACGATAAAGCCGAATAGCTGGATGAGGATAATGAGAATGGCCGGTAGTGCGAAGGTGGTGAAGAAGGCGGTGGCGGCGGCCAATCGCAAGGGTTCATTCTTATTGAATTCCCGGAAGGCTGATCTTAATAGTTCCAACAACTTAAAGAATTTCCGCATCGGCAATAGGTATTTGTAATGGCTGTGATCCTGTACGTATCCGGGCCGGTCTTTGAAGGTAGGTAAAATGTGGGGAATGGGTTGCCTGGCAGAAGTGGACGTATGTTCATGGTGGGACAAAACAAAAACTCCCTTTTTAGACAAAAAGGGAGTTGGGTAAACCATCCAATATGTATATTCCTTTGAAAAACTGTAACCTGCGTTTAAAGAAAACCGGGACTTTCCATCACTCCTTTTTCATTTCAATGCTGATTGCCCAAAATCCGACATCCTTCACATCTCACTTCGGCAATCCTGAATCATTTGATTTCGTCGGCCATACTTGTCTCACTGCTTGCTGCACGAGCCCCGGTTTTTCTGTGGTTAGTTGTAAGGGTAGGTTACAACTGCTATGCTGGGGGTACTGCCTGAAGTTGCCTGTGCCAGGCACTTCTGGTACGCCTTCCCAAACAAAGGATCAAAAATCATAGTAATAAGGTTGTTCGTGATAAGGTTCATCTGGTTGTTTGTTCCTTTGTTGACACAAAACTAATGCGTCTGGTGACGGACATAAAGTGCTATTGAGTAAACTGTGCTATTTGTTTAATGAATGGGGGCAAATTGCCTATAAGCTGTCGCGAAGGGCTACTGGTCTATTAAAACTTACAGGAACAGAATCAGCCTTAACAAAACATTAAGTGCCTGAAAGCTACCACGATAGGTGGCTGTTCGTACCTTTTTAAGAACGCCTGGCAGGGGTTATGGTGGTTAATGGGTAGTGTTGTCCTTGCTGCGATGACCGGTGTGCCGGGGGTGAGGTACCGGTTTTGCAAAGTATTCTTGTTAAAAGCTTATTTTGCTGTTCATAATCAGGCTGTATGCTATGCGGATTACGTGGTTAACCCTTTTATGTTATTGTGCCCTGTCCCTTTTACCGGTAAACCCGTTGCAGGCGCAGGTGAAGCCTGATTCTGCCATCGCCAAACCAACGCAAGAACGGACAGATACGCTGCGGCCAGCCTCGATCGACAGTTTCATCTTAAAGCAGCGGGGCCTGTTCGGGAAGCTTGCCCGAAATCTGCTCTCGGGCAATCCGACGGGGGATATGGTTACCGGTCCTATCCGGAACGATCTTGTTTTTAGTATCTACAATGGCCGCATCATTCGCAGCATTACTGTGGTGGGGCTTGATTTCGGTACGGCGATCGCCGATACCAGCAAAACCTTCAAAAGCCACCTTACCAAACTGGCCAACGCTGTCCATCACAAAACGAGGAATTATGTGCTGCGCAATAACTTGTTCTTTAAGGTGGGCGATCGTGTATTTCCTTACCTGTTGTCGGATAACGAACGTCATTTGCGCGATCAGCCTTACCTGCAGGATGCGCGGATCGTGATACGCTCGTCTGACAGGAGCTTCGACTCGGTCGATATTACTATTTTCACCAAAGATGTATTATCGATCGGCGGTTCGTTCAGGATGCACAATACAACGAGCGTTAGTGGTACCATACGCGAGGAAAATCTTGGGGGCTGGGGCGACAGGTTGCAAGGCAGCCTGTTATTTGACCAGGAGCGTCGCGAAAAGATAGGGTATGGTGCTGCCTATATTAAGCGTAATATAGGCGGATCTTTCATTGATGGATCTTTGGGGTTCAGTAATTTCGGCGATGCTTTTAACAGTGGCCGGGATGAGGAAGTCCTTTATTATGCACGTTTTGTGCGACCGTTGGTACATCCATACCTGCGTTTCACCTATGCTGCAGAAGCCGCGTATCACCGCACAGAAAATATGTACCTCGACGACTCGGTATATAAAACCGATGCGCGCTACCGGTATTTCAATTACGATACCTGGATTGGCTGGAATACGGGCGCTTATAAGATCGGTAATGTCCAGAATGATAATGACCGTTTGCGTACGTTGCTGAGCGTCCGGTTCTTCAGGAAGCAGTTCCAGGAAGTGCCCGATGTGTTTTCGACAGAGTATTATTTTGACTACATCGACCGCATAGCAGCCCTTGGGTCTTTGTCGATCTTCAGGCAGGACTTCTATAAGGTGCGGTATATCTATGGTTTTGGCCGGAACGAGGACGTACCGGAGGGCATGGATATCTCGTTCACGGGCGGCTGGACGAAAACCCAGGGAAGAGATCGTCCTTACGCAGGTATTGACTTCAGCCGTTTTTTCTTTACAGAGGAGGAGCATTATTTCAACTATACGGCCCGGGTGGGTGGATACTTTAATAAGAATATTTTAGAGGATGTGGATGTACTCTTCAATCTCGACTATTTCTCCAATTTAAGAACGATGGGTTCCTGGAAGCAGCGCACGTTTGTGAGTGCGGGCATTGCGTTGCAGGCGAATAAAGAATTGAATGAGCCGCTGTTCCTCGAAAGCCAGTTTGGCCTGCCCGAATTGCGCAATCAAAAAAGAGTATACGGCGAGATCCGGAGTACGCTTAAGGCCGAGTCGGTATTTTATACACCCTTTATGCTGCTCAATTTCAGGTTTGCCCCCTTTGTATTTGGTAACATGACGATGCTTACGCCCGAAAAGCAGGAGCTGCGGAAAAGTGATCTCTACACCAGTATTGGCGGTGGATTGCGCAGCCGGAATGAGAGCCTTATTTTTGGAACCCTCGAGTTCAAAGCCTTCTATTTTCCCCGTAAGAACTGGTTTGGCGACCGGTGGAGGCTGGAGTTCAATACGAACGTGAAGTTCAAATACAACCGCCAATTTATTAAACGCCCCGAGCTGATCATGGCCAACTAAGAAGTTTTGGCGACGCCGGCGATAAAAAAAAGGCAGTGTAGAAACACCGCCCGTTCATCAACGATTGCTTGCCATACGAAAAAGTAGTTTGGTCCTCATGCGACCTGCATAGGGCATGCCACTATGCTAATAATTTGAAGGCGATGTAGAAACATCACCCGGAGGTTCAGGTATGAAAGTTGAACCGATGCAATGCAGTTACGGGTGGAGTCGAACCACCGTAGGAGGTCTTGCGAACCTTCGCCTTTCCTCTCGGCCACGTAACTCGTATATATATTAAGATCTTCTGTGCCGGTGATACACCCACTCCAGGTAGTACACACGGATGGTATCGAAATAAGCTACCAGCAGGATGGCTGCAAACAGCAACAGGATGTTTAGCCAAACGGCAGGATATACCATAATAAATCCTATAGTAAGGGTCAGTAGTCGTAAGAACTCGAGGTAATAGATCCATTGTTTTTGTTCCATGATCGCTCCGCAGTTGATAAGTGTGAGCAGGATGGCCAATGAGATCAATACCTGTTGGGTTACGGGTATATAATGCTCAAACAGGATAAAGATGAACAGCAGTCCGATCGTTAAGCCTATCTGCCAAACGACATACCGGTTGAGGGGTTTGTCGAAAGGAGCATTGCTCTGCCGTATCCTGAACCTTGCTTCGGCTATTTCACGCACCGCCGGGTCTACCTGGTCGGGCCGGCTGAACAGCAGTTTAAGCTTGTTCCACCTGCCTGGTGTGCGCCGCACCGCATAGGTGAGTTCGGCCAGGAAGTGGAAGTGCTGCCACAGGAAGCTATAGCTTTTCAGGGGATGCGTGAGACCGTACTTGATCTCCACATCATCTTCTTCCTTTTGAAAAGTGCCAAAGAGCTTGTCCCAGATGATGAACACATCCCCGTAATTCTTATCGAGGTACTGTTCGTTGCTGGCATGGTGCACCCGGTGATGTGAGGGCGTTACGAACACATATTCCAGGATGCCCAACTTGCCAATGAGCCGGGTATGGATGAAAAACGGGTAGAGTCCATGCACCAGTAAGATACTGGTGATCATCGAAGCCGGAAATCCGAGAAAGGGTAATACTGCCCAGAATCCGGTGCGAATGAAGGCCTGCAGTACCGTTATCCTCGCCGAAACGGTATAGTTGAAGTCCTCGCTCTGGTGGTGTACGATGTGGGCTGCCCAAAAGATGTTGATCTCGTGTGCGAGCCGGTGATACCAGTACCACAAAAAATCTGTACACAACAACAGCAGTATCCAGAGCAGGAGATTCGGTTTTATTTCAAACAGCCCGTAGTGCTTTTGAATATGATCATAAACGAAATAGAATATGCCCACAACCCATACATCCATTAATCGTTCTGCGATGCCTACACTGATATTGGCGATGGAATGGTGCAGGTTGAAATAAGGCAGCTTTTTGCGCCTTGCCACTACGTATTCCAATACCATGAAAGAAACGAAAAGCGGTACTGCAAAGGCCAGTATATTCAGGTTCATAGTGAGCAACGTTGAATGGATGGGTACTTACTGCTATTTGGGATCGAGCTTGATGGTAGCCCTGTGGGCCGGATCTTTTATGCTGATCTGTTTCGATTTGTACTTTGGATGTTCTATGATCAGGGTTACCGGCAACTGTTGCCAGGTGGAAATCGTGAATACTCCGTCTTTACCGCTCAATGCTTCTTCTTCTCCGGAGATAATGTAGATATAGGCATTCTCTACCTGTTTCCCGTTTTGGCTATGTATCACATTGCCTTCTATTTTTACCGGTTTGGACGGGTAGATGTCCGAGGGATTCATGATCAGTGCCGGAACGGCTATCAACCAACTGTAGGCGGACGTAGATTTCATGTGTTATCTTTTGATATTACAGAATAGGTGTGTATTCCTGCCGGGAGGAATCAACTACATCGTGCCTTGGAGTTTTCTGGTAGCATGGTGACCGATTCTGAGTGCAATGATAGGTATATAAATTAAGTCCACCAAAATAGTAGACTATTATTCCGTAATAATTTTTCGACTGGGGAAAATAGTGAGGGGGAAGGTGGGGGAGAAGCGTGTAGGTGTATACTCTATATACGTGGTTAAATAGCAGGGGGATTGCAGATCTGCGTATTAAATGATTTTGTTATGTTTCCGGGTGGCTATCCTGTTAAGCACCTACCAACCCGGTGGTATTGGCAAATTGTTAAAATGGTGGCGTTTGCAAAGCGGTAACCATATTTTCTCATCATTTTAACGGGTAGGCACAGAACTTGTAATAGGTGGGCAGTGACTTACCTATTCACCACTTAAAACGCTTAGACATATGACCACAAAAAGGAAGCTGTTGGGCCTATGCTCAACGGTAACGACTATTGCTATCTTACTCTATGCCTGTAAAAAAGATGATTCCGCTCAAAGCAACAACGTTCCTCCCGGCAAGCAGGAAGTGCAATTGTTCCTCACAGATGATCCCGCATTATTCGACAAAGTACTCATCGACATCAAGAGTGTTCAGGTTTTGATCGATACCTGCGATAAGAAGAAAGAACACAACGACGACGATGATCGTGGTCGCGGCAACGGTGATGACGATCATCAGGATCATTGTGTAAACTGGGATACGCTGAGCATTGCTCCTGGTGTATACGACCTGCTGGGCCTGCGTAATGGCGTGGATACTTTATTGGCCAGCGGTATCATTCCTGAAGGTAATATCAAGAAGGTGAAGATCGTACTGGGAAGTAACAACTCATTGGTGAAGGACAGCGTCACTTATCCGCTGGACCTGTTTCCTGGCACCCAGGCTACGATCCTGCTGAAGATAAAGGGCGGCGACTGGGATGAATGGCAGCCTGGCCGTAATCGTCTCTGGCTCGATTTCGACATCTCCCGGTCGGTGATCGCTGTGCGGGGAAAATTCTTCCTGCTGCCGGTGATCAAAATATTTACAGTAAAAGCCACCGGCAGTCTGGAAGGACAGGTGTTGCCGAAAGATGCCTTCCCGGTAGTGAGCGTTTACAACGCGCAGGATACAGGTTATGCTATTCCCTGGCGCAATGGGGAGTTCAAAGTGCGTGGCTTGAAAGAAGGAACGTATGATGTATTTGTCAACGCTTCCAATGGCTACCAGGATACCACTATTACAGGTGTTCAGATCCGTAGGGGTAAAGAGACCGATCTGCCGAAGATCACCCTGCATAAATGATAGTTCCGTAACAGGCCTTTTCTTATGATCGAAGTGGAGTTGGGTTCAACTCCACTTTTTTATGGATAAGCACGTACCTTTGAGCCCTTAAGTATTTCTATGCTGATTTACAAGGAATTCACATTCGATTCGGCTCACTTTTTGCCAAATGTTCCCGATGGTCACAAGTGCAAGGAAATGCACGGCCACACGTACCGCCTGCGTATCTGGATCAAGGGGCAGCCCGATCCTCAATTAGGGTGGGTGATGGATTTTGCCGTGCTGAAAGGCATTGTAAAGCCGGTAGTCGCCGAGCTGGACCATAAGTGCATGAACAATGTTCCAGGCCTGGAGAACCCGACTTGCGAACTGATCGCAGTGTGGATCTGGAACCGGCTGAAGCCAATGCTGCCGGCCATGGATCACCTGGAATTACATGAAACACCCACCTCGGGTGTCATCTACAACGGGCAGTAACCTTCTTAAAGCAACTCATTTGGGGTGCAGGCGGAAGTAGTTATCCAGCGAAAGTGGACCACCACCTTCTACCAGGAAGAACACCAGCATGAAGAAGATGATCACCGTAAAAGGCAGCGCTGTACCGGATGCGAATATGCCGTACTGGTTGGCCAGGATGATTATGGCAGCCAGGAGAATGGGCATTTGGAGCATTACGGCCCAGCGGGTCAGTAATCCGATAATGATCAGGAATCCTCCCAGCAGGTGTGCCCAGGTGATGCCGATAATGATGGCATCTGCAGAAGAAGAGAAAGCTGTGTTGTAGAGTAATTGTTGGGCGCTTAGCGAATTGGCCATGAAAGAGATCCCTTTGATGAAAAGGCATAATCCAAGCGCTACCCGGAAAACGACCAGCCAGCGGGGATGATGTACAAGGCTCCAGTTATGGATTTGTTGAAGCGTACCCATGGCAGATGATTTAAAGAACGATAAAGGTTATCTTCCTAAAGTTACGCTTAAAACACATAATAATTTTATTAATGGTACGTTTTTGGTGTTACCTATATTTGCAAACCTCATGAACCAAACCCAAGCTACCGTAGTACGCTACGCTCTGTCTAAATTATAATTCACTATGAACAAAAAGACCTGGTTGCAGGCCTCAACGCTGTGCTTATCGACGACCCTGTGCGCTTCTTTATTCAGCAACTGCCAATCGACCACTGCTGAAGGCCCCGTAACTGCCAAACAAACTGCTGACACTACTGAGAAAAAATCAACTACCGCAGAAGCTGCGCCTGCTTCTACTACCATGCTCGATACTGCCTGGTACAACGAGAGCACGCGACTGATGGTTAATGGCGATTCAACTGGCAAATGGCCCGTAAAAGGAGCTTATCCGTTGCCGGGCGCTATTTTACCCATGAAGCGTATTCTGGCTTATTACGGTAATTTGTATTCCACTAAAATGGGCATTTTGGGTGAGCTGCCCGAGCAGCAAATGCTTGAAAAATTGCAGGGTGAAGTAAAGCGCTGGCAGGCAGCCGATACGGCTGTTGAAGTAGTGCCTGCGCTCCACTATATTGCTGTAACTGCACAGGGTAGTCCTGGTGCAGCGGGCAAATACCGACTTCGCATGCCTTTCAAAGAGCTCGATAAAGTGATCGCTATGGCGGCCAAGATCAATGCCCTGGTTTTCATCGATATCCAGGTAGGTCTGGGTACGGTGCAGGACGAAGTGCCCCAGTTCGAGCAATACTTTAAGATGCCCAATGTGCATTTTGGTATTGATCC
Organism: Paraflavitalea sp. CAU 1676; assembly: GCF_029223285.1. Lineage (GTDB taxonomy): Bacteria > Bacteroidota > Bacteroidia > Chitinophagales > Chitinophagaceae > Paraflavitalea. Next base: position 162,932 of record NZ_JARHUJ010000004.1, read on the forward strand.
TGAGTTCTCTATGAAAACAGGCGCCAAGCCCGGTTCTGTAATCGGCAGCTTCGATGCCTCGGATATCAACTATGTTACCAACTACCTGGCTAAGATCGTGAAGGATAACAACCTGCCTCCCAAGGTGCTGGTCGTACACCGTTTCACACAAGCCATGGTGACCAACTACAAGAATATTAAGATTCAACCCGAAGTGCAGATCGTAATGGATATGGACGGATGGGGCGCTAAAGCACGCAAGATCACTACTTACCGCTCATTTATTCATAAGGAGCCGGTACAGTATACTGGTTTCAAGTTGTTCTATAAGAACGACTTCCGCGAGCCAGGAAGCCGCATTATGACGCCTGAGGAAGTATTGAGCCTCAAGCCGAAGCCGATGTATATTCAGTATCAATAGATCGTCCGGCACTACTTAACAGATTGAGGGCCTTGCAGGATCAACCTGCAAGGCCCTTTTTTCGCGTATTCATTTCGGCAGGCTGGTCTGTCCATCTCCAGTTGCCTGTGTCGCTCTTTATTTCACTTTTTTGCCCAGCCAGTTGTTGCGGAAACTCAGCATGTCGGCAGTAGGGGTTTGTCCTTCTTTTTCTACTGTTACCAGGCTGTAGGCGGGATTGCCTATCAGTGAAAGGGTAGCCGTTTTGTTGTTGCCACGGTGCTGGTACTCGACCTGTATGGCATCGCCTGGTTTATGATCCTTCAGGATGGCTTCGATATCGCTTTGCTTTTTTACCGGCTTCCCGTCAAGCGTAATGATCTGGTCATCTACATCGAGACCGGCATTGTACAGTGGGCTGCCGATAACGGTATTGGAAGCGATCGCGAGGTTGTTGCCTTCTTTGTATTGAACATTGCCGATCCATGCTTTGGTTTCGTTGGCCTTCTTCAGGATTAAGCCCGCTTTGGCGAGCAGTGGCTTGTAGTCGAACGACTCATGACCGGTAACGTATTTACTAAAGAAAGTCGAAGCGAATTGCTTATCACCCGTCAGGTCGGCCAGTACACCTTCCAATCCGGGTATGGTATAGGGCTGTTCGGGTTTGCCGAATTTCTTCCAAAGGGCTGTCATGTAACTATCGAGGGTGAGGTTGGTGAACTTCGACCGCAGTTCGAGGTCGAGCGCCAGGGCAATAGCGCCTCCATAAGGATAGTAAGAGGTGTACATGTTCACATAATTGCTTTTGTCGACAGCAACGCCGGCATCCACAAATACGGCATGGCGGCTCATTTCTGCAGGAGAAAATCTTTTGGCGCCTGCGGAATTTTCCTTGGTGTTGATGAGGCCGGCGAGCGCGAACATATATTCATCGACTGTTTGAAAACCGGAGCGCGTCATGAGCAGGTCGCCATAGTACTGCGTAAACCCTTCTGCACACCACAGTTCATTGCTCATATTGCTTTTCTCGAAGTTGAATGGTTCAAGTGTTTTGGGGCGGATGCGCTCTACATTCCAGCAGTGAAAGAACTCGTGGGAGAACACATCCAGCAGGTAATTGCCACCGTCGAAATTGGTGGGCAGGCTGATCATGGTAGAGTTGCGGTGCTCCATACCGTCGCCTTTTACCCATGGGTTGATGCTCGAGATAAACGTGTAGGTGCCGAAATCATAGGCCGGCACTTCGCCAAAAACAGCTTGTGCTTCCTCGGTAATGGTTTGTACTTTTTTGGCAAAACTGGCCGCAGCCGTATCGGAAGTTTTGGCCTCGAGTGCCAGGCGGAACTGGTATGATTTACCATTTGCGTTCTTAATGGTCCAATCTTTCCAGATGAGCTCCCCGAGCTTGGTAGGGCTATCCATGAAGTATTGCAGGTTGGGGGCGCTAAAAAGCGTACCGCTGGTGCCGATGGGTTTTAACTGGGTGGCAACCGTCCAGGTTTTACCGGCGGGTATCTCGAAGTTGATATCGATCGGCGCATTTTCCATACCCTTTACCCACATGAATACGGCCGGCATATTAAAGTGAGCATTGGTTTCGTCAATGCCTGCATAGGTGCCGTCGGGGTGATTGGCATACAGCGTGTATTCCAGTTTCACATACCCATCGTTGCGGGGCACTTCATACACATCGCCGTCGGTGCGGTTAACCGCCAGCGGCTTATTGGTGCGGTCAAATGCCTTTACGTCGTATACGTTCTTTCCAAATTCGTGTGTGGCATAACGGCCCGGTGAGGACCGGCTCATGCGGAAGGTGGCTGTTTTTTGAGGTATATCGGATGCTATCACGGTGATCTTTGCTTCGTGGTGAATAATATTCGGAAACGAAACGATATAGCTCAGCTTTTGGGCAAAGGAGGTGGTGATGAGCGATGTACAGAGCGAAAACAACAGTAGTTTCTTCATGATGAATGATTAAAAACAATCAAGTTAAAGAATAAATGGCAGGCAGGTGGCTGTTGCAGCCTGCCGGATTTTGTATTTTAGGGGTCAAAATAAGGTGTTATGACTGAACGGGAACATCAATTTATGCAGGCGGCTATCGACCTGGCCCGCCAGGGTATGCAAGGCGGTAAGGGCGGGCCTTTCGGTTGTGTGATCGTGAAAGGGAACGAGATCGTGGGTAAAGGGTGTAATGCTGTAACATCGACCAACGATCCCACGGCGCATGCCGAGGTGGTAGCTATCCGTGACGCCTGCCTGCATTTGCAGGTGCATCAGTTGGCAGGGTGCGAGTTGTACACTTCCTGCGAGCCCTGTCCCATGTGCATGGGAGCTATCTATTGGGCCAGGCCCGATAAGGTGTTTTTTGGTGGAACCCGCACGGATGCTTCTGCAGCGGGTTTTGATGATTCATTCATCTACGAGGAATTGAAAGCACCGGTGGCGGAGCGAAAGATCCCTTTGCTGAATATCGACAGGGAAGAAGCTGTTAAATTGTTTGCTGAATGGATTGCCAAGCCTGATAAAATATCCTATTAGGCAATGGCATAGTTAGCAGGTAGGCACCAAAATTGAACTTAGCCGGCGGCTCAATGTTGCATTTTTTTGATGATGACATAGGCAATAACTACCAGCACGAGTACGAGGAAAATGGCGAGGTAGGTCCAGGGCTGTTCCTGGAGTTTGCGCCTTTCGCGACGGTTCTTTTTCTGCTTGATATACTGGTTCAGTTCCTTGTTCAGTTGGTCAACGTACCCTCCGATATCCTTTTTGGAGGAGAACTGTTCCAGGCCTTCCATGGCTTCGTCGGCAAAATCATTATCGGCCATCCAACGTTCCACTTCATTCTTTTCGGCTTCGGAAAGTTTGCCCGCGACGTAGTCCATCAACTTCTGGTTGTCGATGTCTTTATTGCTGTTGGATAATATGTTTAACAGATCATTGTTCATGGCGATCAGCTGACAAGCTGCCTGGTATTATCGGGAATTGATTTTCTTATCGATAGCTATTTTAAGATTCCTTTTTCCGTTCTGTATATGGCTTTTTACCTGCGTAATGGATAAACCGGTTTGATCAACGATCTCCTGGTAGGATCTCTTTTCCAGATAGAACAAAGTTAAGCACTGTTGCTGCTCATTGCTGAGATCCTGCATGCTTTCTTGCATTAATTCCAGTTTCCGGTCTTTTTCCAGGTGGGCGAGCCTTTCTTCTGCATCCTCGGCCTTGGTATGGGCCATTTTATCCTGCATTTCGACGGTTTTGCCACCTTTGCCCCGCAATTGCATCAGGCAATAGTTGCGGGCCATGACCGCCACCCAGGACCGGAAAGATTCTACCTGAAACCGGTTGGTATTGGTCAAAACTTTGATAAACACCTGTTGCACCGCATCTCTGGCCTCTTCTTCATTGCGCAGGTATTTCATACAAATACCCAGCAACAGCAGTGTGTATCTTTGTAATAAAATACCCAGCCATCGGTTGTCGTTGTCGGCATAATAGAAGGCCAGCAACTCCTCATCGCTCATATGTGCATACTGATCAGGTCTCACCCAGTGAATTTTAGCTCTTTTCTATCCTTACGATGCAAGAACGAATATTTTTCACAAATCGTTTTCGATTTTATTTCTTTGTTCTCAAATAAAGAAGATTTATGCCGTTTGTTGTATGCTGTGTGCCTGTGAGCCCCATGCGGGCCGAATCGAGTCATAAGAGTGAAATGATCAGTCAGTTGTTGCTGGGTGAAGGGGGCGAGTTGCTGGACGAAGCGGAGTATTTTGTAAAGCTGCGTGGCCGTCATGACGGTTATGAGGGCTGGTGCCAACGGAGCCAGGTGGCGATCGTAGACGCCATGCCGGGACATTGGGACAACAACCTTTATGTGGGCGATTGGACAGACAAGGTGTTGATCAATGGCGTTGCGGCCAGGGTGCCGATGGGCACGCCGGTACTGGCACCTGCGCAGGAGCCTATCCAGGCAGGTCCTTATAGGTTAGCCTATGCCGTAGGCAGTGCCTGGAATGCAGCTACGGCTAAACCGACTCCGGAAGCGATCAAGGCCCGCGCTGAGCGATTCCTGAATACGCCGTACCTGTGGGGTGGCCGTTCGATCTTTGGGATCGATTGCAGTGGGTTTTGCCAAACAGTGTACCGTTTCTTCAATATTCCCCTCCTGCGCGATGCGTATCTCCAGGCTACGCAGGGAGAAAGTGTTGGCTTTTTGCAGGAGGTGAAATGCGGCGATCTCGCTTTCTTCGACAATGCCGAGGGCAGGATCACCCACGTGGGCATTCTGTTGAATGAATCGGAGATCATCCATGCTTCCGGAAAAGTACGTATCGACAAGATCGACAATGCTGGTATCATCAATACCGATACGGGATTGCGTACGCATCAGCTCCGGATCATTAAGCGATATTTTTAAACGGGGTAGGGCCAAGCCGATGAGGTGGTAACAGTATGGTCGAATGCTCCGCGTGAGTTGCGGCCTGGCCTTGCAGTTGATAGTTGGGCATAGCTATAGAGCTACACCTATCAAATAAAAAAGCGCGCACTTCTTTCGGAGTGCGCGCTTTTTAGTTATATCGCCGGCCGCGGATCCTTACTTGGTAAGGAGCTTGGGGCTGAAATGTTCTTTGTAAGTGTCGATAGCATCCTGTACAACTTTCAGGGCCATCGATTTGTCGCCGAACTCCTCTACTACCACCGTTTTATTTTCCAGCTTCTTGTACTCTTCGAAGAAATGACGCAGTTCCTCAAAGAAGTGACGGGGCAGCTCTTCGATATTGTTGTAGTGGTTAACACCAGGATCGTTGGCAGCTACTGCGATGATCTTATCATCGGCGTCGCCGCTATCGACCATCTGCATTACGCCTACCACTTTGGCTTCCATGAGGCAAAGTGCCTGTACAGGCAGCGAAGTGATAACGAGGATGTCCAGGGGATCCTTGTCATCGCCATAGGTTTGTGGAATGAACCCGTAGTTGCAGGGGTAGTAGAAAGATGAGTATATAACACGGTCGAGCTTTAACAGACCGCTTTCTTTATCGATCTCATATTTGGCTCTCGAGCCCTGCGGTATTTCAATCACTGCATTTACGATACGGGGGGCATTAACGCCAAATGGCACTCCGTGCCAGGGATGAGAAATTGTTGTGGTCATGCTGATTTCTATTAATGTTGTTCTGTTATTGATAGAGCTGAATCAGGCTGTGCAATCGTTGAGGTGTGTGTTTAAACGTAGGAGCCGGCATTTAATTTTACCAGCATTACATTTTGATCACGGACTTAAGGTCTACCAGCCATTCGTTGTTGACTCTTACGATGCGGATGGTGGTGGTGTCGTTCGGGTGAAATGAATTGTTGTACTTGTAGTTCGTTACCGAATCATTGACAGCCTGTATCTCGATGGGCAGAATACTGGCATCGCTGAAAGAGCGCTTGTCTTCATTGGTCATCTGCTGGTAATTGGCCTGCTGCTTCTTCAGCAGGTGCAGGTTGTCTTCATCTTTCAGCAGGTAAAATTTCGCCTTCTCGTAATTGCCGTCGAGGGAGGCTCGAATGAACTCACGTCCTGCATCCTGTGCATCTTCAGCCTTTTGATAACCACTATTGCCTCCGCAGGCAACCAAGATCAGTGCCATTGCGGCTACGCTAGCATATCTAATCATAGCGCAAAAGTAAAGGATTCGGGCTGAAAACCATCCCGCCCCCCCTTTAATGGATTATTAATCCAGCCTGACGGACTTTTTCTGCGATCAGCTGAAAAGGCGTGCAGTTTCTTGGCTATGTGACCCGGAGATGCTTGTTGTAATATATAGAGAAAAACGATAATGAGCTGGCACTAAAAAGAGACCAAAAACGGGGAAGGCCCAGGTTTGGTCCCGGTTTGGTGTGTGTCTGGTGCCTGTTCAAATAGATGGATTAGCGCTATTTTGCCAGAAAATTGGTAGTGGTGGTCTTTGTTCAGGTTCCATGTTTTCGGGCAGCTTAAACCCAGGTATCAACAAAAAGGCTGACCGCTTAGCGATCAGCCTTGACAATGTTGTATTGTTAAGTTATTTATCCTTCCGACTGGGGCTTATCCTCGTTTCTATTGTTCCGGTTACCGCGCCAGTTGCCGGGTGTGTATTCGGGTGGTGGATTTTCCTTTTGTTCGCGGTCGTAGGCCTTGATGATGGCCTTTACCAGACGGTGACGTACCACGTCTTCTTCATCCAATTCGATATGTGCGATGCCATCGATATTGCGGAGAATGCGCACTGCTTTCTCTAAACCACTACGCTGGTTCTTGGGCAAATCGATCTGTGTCATATCGCCGGTGATGATAGCTTTCGCATTGGCGCCAATACGCGTGAGGAACATCTTGATCTGCAGATCGGTGGCATTCTGCGCTTCATCCAGGATGATGAAGGCATTATCGAGCGTACGGCCGCGCATGTAGGCCAGCGGTGCGATCTCGATCACCCGTGTGCTCATATAATAGCCCAGCTTATCGGCGGGTATCATATCGTCGAGTGCGTCGTACAGAGGGCGCAGATAGGGATCGATCTTCTCCTTCAGGTCGCCCGGCAAAAAGCCCAGGCTTTCGCCTGCTTCTACGGCAGGGCGGGTGAGGATGATCTTCTTCACCATCTTGTTCTTCAGGGCGCGAACGGCCAGTGCCACTGCGGTGTACGTTTTACCGGTACCGGCTGGTCCGATAGCGAATACGATGTCGTTTTTCTCTGCTTCCTGTACCAGCTTTTTTTGGTTGGCAGTGCGGGCGCGCACTGTTTTTCCATTAGGACCAAAAACGAGTACATCATTGGGGTTGCGTTCGATAAAATTGTCAACGGTTTCCGCATCGTCTCCACCGAGTATCTGCTCAAAATAATTCTGGCTCATGTGCCCATTGCGTTGAAGATACTGAACGATGAGGTCGATCTTCTCTTTCGCATTGTCCACCTGTTCGGGTGCGCCGCTTAATTTGAGCTGTGTACCGCGGGAAAGAATTTTAAGAAGCGGGAATCTTTTTTTGAGGATATCTAGTTTACCGTTGTTCACACCGAAAAACTCAATAGGGTTTACGGCGTCGAGGCTGATGATTGTTTCTGTCAAAGCACATCAATTTAAGTTCACAAAAGTGTACCGATTCTGTGTCGATACTGCTAACCCTTCCTGCTATTCCAAATATAATTTTTCAGATAGCTACAAAACAAAGTTACTTATTAACAAGGTGTGGAAATCGGTCGGACTCTTAAGTTTTTGTAAAACAAATTGCTTGCATACCATTGAACTTTTCCGGACGGAGTTTGTTAAGTATACTTTCGTAACCGGTTAACTAATGGAAACCGGCTTTCCAAACGCTACCAATTTAATCACTGTTATGGCTTTCATTACTGATACTACTGAAAAACACAGAATTAGCAGCCCCGAATGCAAAAGCCAGATGAGGCCCGTACAGGATGCACTGGATATTTTGCATGGTAAATGGAAACTGCTGATCCTGATGTCGCTGTCGGATGGCCCGATGCGCTTTAAGGAAATTCAACGGCAGGTGGAAGGTATTACCGCCAAAATGTTATCGAAAGAGTTGAAAGATCTTGAGATCAATGACCTGGTGGCGCGCACTGTTTATGATACCACGCCTGTGGCCGTTGAATATGCGCAAACCCATTATGGCAAAAGCCTGAAGAAAGTAATTGATGAATTGCATGCCTGGGGTGTGCAGCACCGGAAGCGTGTGATGCGTAAGAGCAATTAAGTTGGGTACTGGCCAGCTCGGCAAGTTTCTATAGATGCTTGGTGTTGGATTTTGGGGTTGCCCTTGCGGGAGATTTATTCCCTGGCAATCGGGTCTTTTGATCCTGTACAGTCGTAGTTGCCGTTAATTTCCCTTATTCTTCCTGTTTAAGACTTCGGATCAATTCTCCATAACCCATTTTATGGGATAACCCATTTACGGTTAGTGCGATCCTTTTTGTTTTGGTCGCTTCTGTCTTCGCGCTTTCAATCCATTTACTGAAATAAGCCTGGTGCGAAGGTGCCAGTGTTTTGAAGAATTCAAGCGCCCTTGGTTCGTCATCCAGGCATTCCATGAGCTCGGGTGATATCGTTTGCGGGGCTTTGTCTTCCTGCAGCTGCACCTGCAGCATGGCGCCTTTGTGTTTACCGGTGCCCTTGCGCATGGTGGCATTGATGGGCAATATGAAACTGCCCCCGCCGTGGGGTATCAGGGCAACACCTTTGATGGCGTATTTATCCAGTTTTCCTTTTACGCGGTAACTCTTTTTCCAGCCTGGTTTCAGCTGATCGGCTATGTCGGGAGTAATGTGGATGTAGGTCCAGCCGGTTTTGTCGCCCTGCTCGGCAAACTGTAGTATAGTAGTGGTGAACTGCACCATATCGATAGGTTGGTGCGGCCCCTGAATGCCGGTTATCGGCAGTGCCGGGCCTGCTGGTGCAATATACTGACCAAAATGGTGCGTGCAAACTCCTTTACAGGGGATATAGTAAGGGCCGCAGGGCGGCCCGGTGAGTTTACAGGGACTTCAGCTCTTCTTCGATCTGATCGTGAAACTGAGCTTCGGTATCCATGATCCAGCGGGGCAGTGATTGGGGCATGATCTTCCAGTTGCCGTCTTCCTTTTGCATCCTGAACAAGATCCGGTTGCCTCGATCGTCCACCACATCAACGGTGAAAATGCCTTCATTAACTCCGCCCAGCTTCCTGAAATTAAACTCTCTCAGGCGACCTTCCACTTTCAGCAGTTTGGTGAATTGAATATTCTTTACAAATTGGATGCGCATATGCTTCGATTAAACATTTTGAGTTATCAATTCTCATGCTACACTTTGCCAAAACCTTCTTAATAACCTGAAAAGTTTTGCACAGCAGTATTAGCCAAAGGCCTAAGGTAAATTCGAGGGGATAGTGGTTGTGTTGACGGGCACAACGAATGTGTGCCAAAGGTACGTATTAAATTCCGTTTCGGCAGGGGGCAAAAATAACCCCCATCCGGTGTAGCCGAATGGGGGCATATATATGCGCTGTAAAGCGATTAATACCTGTAATGCTCTGGTTTGAAAGGACCTGCCTTGGGTATGCCGAGGTACTCGGATTGAGCGTCGGTGAGTTCATCGAGCTCAACACCGATCTTCTTCAGGTGCAGGCGGGCTACCTTTTCATCAAGGATCTTGGGCAACACGTACACTTTGTTCTCGTACTTGTCGGTGTTGGTCCAAAGTTCCAGCTGAGCCAGTGTTTGGTTGGTGAAGGAGTTACTCATCACGAAGCTGGGGTGGCCTGTGGCGCAACCGAGGTTCACCAGGCGACCTTCTGCGAGGATGATGATGTCTTTTCCGTCAACATTGTAAATATCAACCTGTGGCTTGATGGTATCTTTTGTGTGGCCATAAGCCTTGTTGATCCATGCCATATCGATCTCGATATCGAAGTGACCGATGTTACAAACAATAGCCTTGTCCTTCATAGCACGGAAGTGCTTTTCAGTGATCAGGTCGCGGCAACCGGAAGCGGTTACAATGATGTCGGCTTCTTTTACAGCGTCCACCATCTTCTTCACTTCAAAACCGTCCATAGCAGCCTGGAGGGCGCAGATGGGGTCGATCTCGGTAACGATCACGCGGCAACCGGCGCCAGCCAGTGAGGCTGCAGAACCTTTACCTACGTCGCCGTAGCTACCTACTACAGCTACTTTACCGGCGAGCATTACGTCGGTAGCGCGACGGATGGCATCTACCAGCGATTCTTTACAACCATACTTGTTGTCGAACTTGCTCTTGGTAACGGAGTCGTTTACGTTGAAGGCGGGGATAGGCAGGGTGCCTTTCGCCATTCTTTCGTACAGGCGGTGAACACCGGTAGTGGTTTCTTCACTGAGGCCTTTGATATGCTGTACCAGCTCGGGGTATTTGTCGAATACGATGTTGGTAAGGTCGCCACCGTCGTCGAGGATCATGTTGAGGGGACGCTCGGAGCTACCGAAAAACAAGGTTTGCTCGATACACCAATCAGCCTCTTCGAGCGATTGTCCTTTCCAGGCATAAACACCGATACCGGCAGCAGCGATGGCAGCAGCGGCATGGTCTTGCGTAGAGAAGATGTTGCAGGAGCTCCATTTTACCTCAGCACCGAGGGCCACGAGGGTCTCGATCAGTACGGCAGTCTGGATGGTCATATGTAAGCAACCGGCAATCCGGGCACCTTTCAGGGGTTGGGTGGGACCATATTCCGCACGCAGGGACATAAGACCCGGCATTTCTGCTTCGGCCAAACGAATTTCTTTGCGGCCCCATTCAGCCAGGCTGATATCTTTTACCTTATAGGGTAAGGTGAAATCAATGTTTTTCGATGAGATTGTTGACATATAAAGTGTTTATTTCAGGCGGCAAAGCTACAATTATGCCCTGTAATGGCCAAAGCACCAACGTTAAAGGAGCGGCTTCCTGTTTAAATACCGGTACATTTGTAGTGGTTGACCCATAAAACACTCTTTTATGTACACCTACGACACAGTGACCGAAGCAGTGAATAACCTGCGGCAACGGGGGTATGACATTGATTTTAACCAGGAGTATGACTGTATCGCTTGTATAGCGCCCACGCTATCGCTTCAACCCAATGAATTTGAGATCACGGAAGTGTATCGTTTCGAGGGGCCTTCCGATCCGGCCGATGAAGCGGTGGTATACGCCATCGAATCGAAGCATGGTGAGAAGGGTATCCTGGTGGATGGTTTCGGACCCAGCTCCGATACAGCCAGCGAAGCCATGGTGGAAAAGCTGGCTGTTCGGCGATAGGTTAATGCTTGGCTATATCCGCCACGGTTTTCTTTTCCAATAGTTTGAGCGTTACGTCGCGCACCTGTATCATGGTGTCGTGCAGACCGCATTGCTTTTCATCGCAATTTTTACAACGCTCATAGAAATAAAGACTTACACAGGGTAGCATGGCAATGGGCCCGTCTATCAGGCGCATAATTTTGGCCATGGATACCTCCTTGGGCGGCACTTTGAAAAAGTAACCACCTCCTTTCCCTTTTTTACTTTCGAGAATGCCGGCTTTTTTCATTTCCAGCAGAATATTCTCCAGGAACTTTAATGGGATTTTCTTCTTTTTAGCGATCTCGGCAATGAGGACAGGCTGGTTGTCTTTTTTTTCAGCCATGTACATCAATGCTTTAAAAGCATATTGGGCTTTTTTTGAAAGCATGTGACTTATTGATTTGGCGGCGAGAAGTTAGAATAATTTTTTGAATGGCCAAGAAGTTACACGAGTTTATGTTCGTAGACGTACTTGATGAGCCCGATCACGTTGTTTGTCCTGGTTTTACGGAGGATGTTCTTCCGGTGGGTCTCTACGGTTCGCTCACTGATGCCCAGGTGGCCGGCGATCTGCTTATTGCTGAATTCTTTCTCGATAAGGCGTATCACTTCCAGTTCACGAAGGGTAAGGGGAGCATTCTCCTCGGTAGCTTGCAGCTTTTTCATACTATCAGATTAATTTTCAGTTGACAAAGGTTAATGGTTAGCTGGCACGAATGCCAGATATCGTACAATAGAATAGATGTTGATTGTTACAACAAGGTTGCCAGACAAGGCACCCAAAAAGGAAGCAGGTTTTTGCTTTTCGGTTTCAGGACCGGTTGTTTCGCGGCGGGGACCGCCTTACAGGGGAAATAGGATCGGGTTACGGGGATGGCTTCGGCAGCCATGGGTGATAAGGTCATGCAGCACATTTTGGTTAATCCCCGAAAAATTACGTCAATTGTTCTGTAGCAGGAAAAAAAACTTGGCCAATTTGATTGTGCCAGATCAAATTCCTAAAACGTCACTCATGCTGAAGATGCCTTTCTTACCGGTAATGAATTCGGCGGCCAGTACGGCGCCGGTCGCAAAGCCGGTTCGGTTGTGGGCTGTATGTTTGATCTCGATGTCGTCTATGGCTGAGGTATAGGAAATAATATGGGTGCCGGGGGCAGGGTCGATACGTTCGCTGAGGATCACCAGGTCGTCCGTACGCTTACTGGATTCATTGACCCATTGTTTTTTGGCGTTATTGGTGTCGAGGATCTGTTCGGCCAGGGTAATGGCGGTGCCGCTGGGGGCATCCTTCTTCTGCGTGTGGTGTATTTCTGTAAGCGCTACATTATACTCCTTGTGGGGAGCCATCAGTTCGGCAAGCCGCTTGTTGAGGGCAAAGAAAATGTTAACACCTACGCTGAAATTGCTGGCATAGAGCAAGGCGCCTTTGTGCACCAGGCAAAAGTTCTTTGCTTCTTCATAGCGCGACAGCCAGCCGGTAGAGCCGCATACCACCGGTACGCCTGCTTCGATGCAGCGCAGTACATTTTCGTAGGCGCTTTCGGGGCCGGTAAATTCAATCGCCACATCAGCCTTGCGGATATTGTTGATGGTATTGTCTTCGAGGTTCTCGATGCCTACCTTCAGCACGATCTCATGACCACGTTGTACAGCGATTTCCTCGATGGCCTTTCCCATTTTACCGTATCCGATGAGCGCGATTTTCATGTTCTGTGTGCTATTTTTTAGCGCAGCGAAGATATCGTTTTTGAACGATTATTGTTGAGGGATAATACAAAACTTAAGCCCGGCGCATTGCCTGGCAGTATGGTTGGTTTTATGTAGAGGGAGAGATCTTCGCTGACGTCAAAGTCTTTGAGATGCGCATCAACCGTAGCATCCACAATATTGAGGCCCCAGAACAGCAGTCCGAAAAGAATGGCGTAATCGCGGTTCTTGCGGAAGTCGTTACGGTAGTTGATGAGGGCGGGTGTTTGTTTAGCTGTTACGAGGGGCAGCAATTGGGGATCTACCTTTTCAAGGTATACAGGCATATTGTTGCCGACGTCGGACACTTTTACCGCATAGCTGGTGCGCTTGTACCATTCCTGGTTGTAATAGACCAGCCAGGCCGGTATACCTACAGCTGCCCAAACGATGGGTACTTTCCAGTATTTCTTGTTGTAGGCTTGCCCCCAGCCGGGTATGATGGCCGAGCGGATTGCCGCTTTGCGCGGGCTGTGCTTGGGTTTCACGATGGAGTCCTTCATCTTCGTCGAGTCGATCCGGATGGGTACTTCTTCTTTTACCTTGCCGGTATTATCGCTGATGACGAGTGTTGGGCGCTTTGGAATAGTGTCTTTAGGCTGTTGGGATATAGCCAACAGGGGCATGATGACGATGACTAAACCAACAATAAATGCTCTGATCATGCAAAAGATACTTAGTTGGCAGTTACACCAATCGCATCCAGTATCTTGTTAAGGTCCTGGATGGAGTAATACTCAATGTTGATACTACCGTGTCCTGTTTTGTTGTGATTGAGTTTTACTTTGGTGCTGAAATGCGACGCTAAATTATCTTCAATTTTCTTGTAAGCGGGTGGGAGAGAGCTTTTTACCGTATTTTTAACAGCGGTGCCCGTTTTATAGAGTCTTCGTACAAGGTCCTCCGTTTGTCGTACAGAAAGCCCCTTCGATTTGATCTCATTAAAAATAAACAACTGCTTGTCGACAGTATCGACATTGATGATCGCGCGGGCATGGCCCATGCTGATCACACTGGTACGCACCGCTACCTGAATATCGGGTGGTAATTTAAGCAGGCGGATATAGTTGGCAACAGTACTTCTTTCTTTACCCATACGTTCGGCCACCTGCTCCTGTGTTTGACTCAACTCTTCCATCATCCGTTTGTAGCTGAGGGCAATTTCCATGGCGTTGAGATCTTCCCGTTGCAGGTTTTCGAGCAGGGCCAGTTCGAGCAATTGCTGGTCGTTGGCCTGGCGAATGTAGGCTGGCACGTCTTTAAGGCCTGCCAGTTTGGAGGCTCTCCAACGGCGTTCGCCGGAGATGAGCCGGTATTTATTATTGGGCAATGCCGATACGGTGATCGGCTGCACCAGGTCGTGCATTTTGATCGAAGCAGACAGTTCGTTCAACGCCTGCTCATCGAAATCGCGGCGTGGCTGCTTGGGGTTGGGTTCAATGTTCTCTACCGGAATACGCTGCATGGTCGTAACCTGCTCCACCACCTGGGCTTTGAGGCTACTGCCGGTTGTATTCTTGAGATCGGAATCAATACTCTGCAAAAGGGATCTGATCCCTTTTCCCAATAACTCTTTATTGTTACCCTTTTCTTTTGACATTTGTATTTGTTTGAGCTCCGGGCTATGTACCCTGCTTTCTAAAACCTGAGATATATGTTGTACGTAACGGCGTAAAGGCTATTCGAGGATCCTTTCTTCCTGCTTGATCTTCGTCATATCATTCTTCTGCAGGATCTCTTTGGCGAGGTTGAGATAGTTCATCGCTCCCTTGCTTTGGCCATCGTACAGGATCACCGGCTTGCCTACACTGGGCGCTTCACTGATGCGGCTGTTACGGTGAATGATGGTATTGAATACCATTTCATCGAAGTGCTTGCGTACTTCATTAACCACCTGATTGCAAAGGCGCAGGCGGCCATCGTACATCGTCATCAGGATGCCCTCGATCACCAGTTCGGGATTGAGCCTGCTTTGAACGATTTTGATGGTGTTCAATAATTTTCCGAGACCTTCCAGGGCGAAGAATTCTGTTTGTACCGGCACGATCACGGAGTCGGCACCCGTAAGGGCATTGACGGTGATGAGGCCCAGCGAGGGAGAGCAGTCAATGATCACGAAATCGTAATCGTTCTTGACCGGTTCGAGAATACCCTTCAATACGCTTTCGCGGTTGGGATAATTGATCATTTCAATTTCCGCACCTACCAGGTCGATATGGGAAGGGATTACGTCGAGGTTAGGTATTTCCGACTTCAGGATCACATCCCTTGCCTGTGTGCCGTTGACCATGCAATCGTACAGGCTTTGCTGAATGTTGTGCAGATCAAAGCCCACACCAGTGGTACTGTTGGCCTGGGGGTCGGCATCCACCAGCAGGGTCCTGAATTCGAGGACGGCCAGGCTGGCAGCTACATTGATCGCTGAAGTGGTTTTTCCTACACCGCCTTTTTGATTGGCTACTCCAATTACTCGCGCCATTGTTTAATATAAGGTTGTTTATTTACGTCTGTCGTGAATCGTCAACCGGTAAATGACCTGCTTTTAGACGGCCTTTTTACCAGAATTCGGGCGCCATAATACTCAATAATTGTCTAATTGTTAATTACTGATTTATTGTATGGCGTTGTAATAATTATAGGTCTATCGTATCGCCGATCTTCACCAGTTGAAGCGCGGCTCCGGCATCGGCAAAAGCTTTGACGGCCTGCTGGTGGTCGATCCTGATAAAACCGAAGGTATCGTAATGAACGCCAACCACCTTGTCGCATTGAACCATCCGGGCACATTCGGCTGCATCAGTAGCATCCATAGTAAAGTTGTCCCCAATCGGTAAGACGGCAAAATTTAGTTTTGCCCACCTTGGTATCAGTTGCATGTCCAGGGTAAGGGCCGTGTCTCCGCTATAATAAAAATTACCTTCATCTGTATAAACTATGAAACCCATAGGGTTACCTCCGTAACTGCCATCAGGTAATCCGGAAGAATGCTGGGCAACCACACACTTTACCATGAAGTCGCCAAAGTTCCATTTACCTCCGGTATTCATCTGGTGTACGTTGGTGATGCCCTGCTTCATCAACCATTCGCCTACTTCCCAGGTGGCAATCACCTGGGCACCGGTGCGGGCAGCAATGCGTACACAATCGGCGATATGGTCGGCGTGGCCGTGCGACACGAGAATATAGTCGGCCTCCACTTGATCAACATCTACTACATTATTAGCCAGTTCGTTGTAAGTGATAAAGGGATCGAACAACAGTTTCTTACCTTTGACGCTTACCGAGAAACAGGAATGGCCGTAATAGGTTAGTTTCATAAAAAGTTTTACAGGACGGCAAAAGTACGTCTTCGGTATAAGAAATAGCAACCAAAAACCTTCTAAGCTGTTTAATGCTTTAATATGAGTGAGTTTTATACGATCATTTCCGGTACCAACAGGGTGGGCAGCAATACCATGAAAGTGGCGCAGCATTACCGCGACCTGCTAGAGGCAAAAGGTATCGAAACCCGCCTCGTGACACTGGAGGGCTGGAAATCGGTTGACAGGAACCCCGAATACGTGCAACTGGAAAATGAGATTCTGATCCCTTCGAAGAAGTTTATTTTCATTGCTCCCGAATACAATGGAAGCATCCCCGGTGTACTGAAGGTGATGCTCGATATGTCGGACTACAAAAAAGCGTGGTGGGGTAAAAAGGCCCTGCTCACCGGCGTAGCCCTTGGCCGCTCGGGCAACCAGCGGGGCATGGACCATTTAACCGGCATTCTGCACTACCTGAAAGTGATCGTTCACCACAACAAACTGCCCATCTCTTCAGTCGATAAATTATTGAATGGTACCGGAACCATTCACGACAAGGCTACCCTGGATGCCATTGCCGCCCAGGTGGATGAGTTTATCGCTTTTTAATTTGCATTTGCTTGCCGGGAGGATACCGGAAAGAGTAATCCTAAAAAAATTACGGGGTTTACAATATTCCCGGTTGTCAGCCGTCTACCCCGGTATGTGCGAAAGTTGACCGTGCAGGTTCGGGCACGCTGCAGCTTCGTCATTTTAACAAATTCTAAACATCTTCTCATGCGTAATGCAGGTTTTACGTGGTTTTTACTAGGTCTTATGGTATTGCTGGACATCTATGTATTCCAGGCCATCAAGGTCATTGCGCCCGCTTCTCCAAGAGCGCGGATCATCATTACCACGGTGTATTGGTTATTGTCGGTGGCGTCCATCGCCATGATCATGATGCTGCCTTATAGTAATTCGGCGGCCTGGCCAAAATGGATCAGGACCTACGTATTTGCCATCGTGATCGGTTTGTTCATGAGTAAACTGCTGGCTTCGTTGTTTATCGCAGTTGATGATATTCGCCGTGCAGGCACCTGGGCCATCGGGAAGTTTACCGGTAAAGCCGCAGCACCCGCCGAGGCCGGTATTTCAAGATCGGTGTTCCTGAGCTGGCTGAGCCTGGCCGTAGGCGGCGGATTGTTCGGCACCCTGCTGTACGGGTTCAATAATAAATACCGTTACCAGGTGAACAAGCTGCGACTCAGTTTTGCGAACCTGCCGGCCGCCTTCAAAGGAATGAAGATCGTGCACATCTCCGACATCCATTCGGGCAGCTTTACCGATAAGGAAGCGGTGGAAAAGGGCATTCGCAAGATCATGGATCAAAAGCCCGACCTTATACTCTTTACCGGTGACCTGGTGAATGACCGGGCCGTGGAAATGGAGGAATACAAACATGTCTTTGCCAAACTTAAAGCGCCGATGGGCGTGTATTCTACGCTCGGCAACCATGATTATGGCGATTATGTACATTGGGAAAGCGCGGATGTAAAAGCAGCCAATCTCGAAAGCCTGAAGTCCGTACACGGTGAAATGGGATGGCGTTTGTTGATGAACGAGCATGTGGTGCTGGAAAAAGAAGGTGAGCAGATCGCTTTGCTGGGTATCGAGAACTGGAGCGCCCGTGGCAATTTTCCCAAGTATGGTAAGATGCACGAAGCGCATACAGGATCCGAAAAATATCCGTTTAAGATCTTAATGAGCCACGACCCCAGCCATTGGGAAGCCGAAGTGCTGGATAAATATAAAGATGTAGACCTCATGCTGGCCGGCCACACGCATGGCATGCAGTTTGGTCTCGAAGTGCCGGGTTTTAAATGGAGTCCCGTACAATATATGTATAAGCAATGGGCTGGGTTGTATGAGGCCGAGCAACAACGACTGTACGTAAACCGTGGCTTTGGCTTCATTGGATATCCCGGCAGGGTGGGTATTATGCCCGAGATCACGGTACTGGAGCTGGCTTAATAAAGCTGGAGCCTTAAATACATTCTTAGTTATCAGGCAGGCATAGTTGTATTGAGGCGGAAAAATAAAACAAAGGCGGTTTACACTTCGTAAACCGCCTTTTCACCTTTTCCACAAATAAATCAAAATGCTACTAATTGCAGAGCAGAAACCAATTAACATTAACCATTGTACCAATCCTTCAATAAGGTTTTAGAGCCTGTAACCATGTCGTATGTACGGCAAACAATGTTTGGTTGGGTCACTGCGTGCTTAACAATTCATTTCAATGGTACAGAAGAAGCACAGGAATCTTACAGTAAGTACGGATCGAATAAAGTACGGGATTAAAAACGAGCACCCTGGATTCGCAATAGCTTTCTTTCATCACCTTCAATCACAAAAAGAACAAGGAGAGTTGCTAAAGGAATTTATCTCATGTGACTAAAAAACTTCTCTCATGTGACCCTCAAGGGGTAATTCGCTACGTCCGGGATAAGGGGTTGGTTTTTCAGACAGGCGATAATCATTTTAAACAATTCGGTTTAGGGCTTAGGGGCTTAGGTTAAAAACTTTCCCTATTTGTTAACCTGTCGTTGTAATTACAAATCAAAGATACGCTGCCGGGGAGGGGGTAGCCGGCCGTAATCGGTGAGCCGGGTCTATTTGTAGCCGAGGTGTGTCTATTTGCCGGTGAAGCCCGCGCGGACCACCAGTATGGGACGGATATGCGTGGAAAAATGGTGCAACAACGCGCGTCATTGTGCACTACTTCACCGATAAGTGATTGATAATAAGTAAAGTCGCTTCTAGTTAGGCAAAAACCCTTACAAGGTACTTTGTGTGATCAACCGGTTGATCTCCATTAAAAGGGTTTGACGGCCCCTGTCCAGTTGCTGGTAAGCGTTGGAAAGGTTTTGTCCATTCACCCGGCTATTCGCCATCTTTTCCAGGTTCTCCAGTTGCCGGAAGAAGGTAGTGTCCCTGCCGAATACAGATACGGTGGATTGTATGTGGTGCGCCAGGCTGGCAATCTGCCGGTGATCCTTTTGGTTGACTGCCTCCTTTAGTTTTTCCATTTCGCCGGGAAACTGGTTGAGGAACTGCCTGATGATGTTGTTGAGAAAGGCGCTATTGCCCATCACGAGGTCGTAGAGGAAATCGATATTTATATTATTAAGACTTGCTTTGAGATTTTCGAATGCGTGCTTTTGTTTGGAGAGGTATTTTGTCATGAGGTGCAGCAACTCCTTTTCCGATATGGGCTTCGAAATATAATCGTTCATACCGTGGCTAAGACATTTTTCCCTTTCGCCTGCCATGGCATGTGCTGTCATCGCGATGATGGGTATATTGCTTTTAAGTTCGTGGCGAATGGTTTTGGCCGTGATATAACCATCCATGACGGGCATTTGAATATCGAGTAGCACCAGGTCATACTTATCCAGTTTCAGCTTGTCTATTGCTTCCTGCCCATTTTCTGCCAGTACATAATGAAGGTTCCAATGCTGAAAAGTGTGTTTCATCAGCAACTGGTTCATCTGGTTGTCTTCCACAGCGAGTATTTTCACGCCTTCGAATGAGCCGTTTGCAGTAGCTGCGGTATCAGACTGTCCACCGGCCTGGTTATTTTCGTGCATGGGTAATGTGTCGTATGGAAGTTCAAATATAAATTCCGTGCCTTTGCCGGCTTCACTCCTCACTGAGATAAAGCCATCCTGTAGCTCTATGAGGTTGCGCACGATCGAGAGGCCCAGGCCGGTGCCGCCATACTTCCTGGTGGTATGGGCTTCCCCCTGTTCAAATCTTTCAAAGATGGTTTCCAGCTTGTCGCCCGGGATACCGATACCAGTGTCTTTCACAGAGATGCTGATGCGGACCGAATCGATGTTTTGCTGCACAGAAGCGATCGTGACCGCCACTCCTCCCTCGTGGGTGAACTTGATGGCATTGTTGATGAGGTTCACCAGAATCTGGGTGAGTCGTACGGCATCGCCGGTCAATGTATCGGGAATATCATCCTGGATGGTGAATCGCAGACTCAGCTGTTTTTCCTTCACGCGCGGTTGAAACATGGTCTCCAGCGAACTGCATAGGCCGCGCAGGCTGAAGGGGCTTTTCTCAATCCGCAGCATTCCGGCCTCGATCTTTGAAATATCGAGAATATCGTTGATGATGGTGAGCAGGCTTTCACTGGCCGACTGCACCAGGTGAACATATTGTTCCTGGTCGGGTGCCAGTGGTGTTTTCTGCAGCAGGTTGGTAAAGCCGATAACGGCATTGATGGGCGTACGTATCTCATGGCTCATATTGGCCAGGAACTGTTCTTTAATGGTAGCCGAATCATCGGCCAGGCGTTTGGCATCTTTCAGCGCCTCTTCTATCTTTTCCTGTTCCGATACATCGAACACGGTAGACCGGCTCGAGATATATTCATCTTCTTCGTTGTAGATGGCGATGGAGTTGAGCGATACCGGTATGAGAAAACCATGCTTGCTGACCATATTGAGGCGCAGCTCGCGCATTTCACCATTCTTTTTGAACTGGGGGAAACGTTTATTGATGATCTCTGCACTTGGTTCATCCAGCACTTCGGCAAACTGCAGCCTTCCTACTACCTCATCGCGCCGGTAACCGAGCCAGTTCAGTTCGGTTTGGTTGATGGCCTGGAAATAACCGTCCTTATCGATGGAGTGGTAACCACAGGGAGCATTGTTATACAGGTCATAGATCTCTGCGGATACCTTCTCGAGGTTTTGGCGGTAACGGATCTCGCTGGCATGGGATTGTTCCAGTTCTTTAATAAGGGATTGCTGTCGCCCCAGGCGGCGGATGATGATATAACTGAGGATCGCGATAGCGGCTACCGACAAGGCTGTGAGCAGCCGGCTGATCTTCAATACCGATGCGGCCCTGGCGCCGCCGCCCGTAAGGATGGATTCGAGCCGTAATTGCAGCATGATGCCCGTAGTAACGAAGGCAATCAGCAGCAGTACGATCAGGGCAATAAGATAATTGGGTCTTAACTTCATTTTCATGTACAGGTTCCTTATGTGCAATAAAAACTAAGCGGCCCTCCGAAAGCGATGATGCGGTTGATGACATTGGCCTACGCCCGTTGCATCACAATAACTTCAGTTTTTTCATGAGCTGGCCCCGATAGCTGTCGGCCACCGGGATGGGCGTACTCATGATATTCAGTACACCATCTTCGATGCTGTCGATCTTGTCGAGCGACACGATATAACTGCGGTGGATGCGCATCAGTTTCGGGGAACGGATCTTTTCTTCTACGGCTTTCAGGGTGGTATGTACGATATGCCATTTGCCGGGCGTGAAGATCTTGATGTAATCGCCCATGGCCTCTATCCACAATATTTCATCGAGCTTCACCTTTTTCAGGGCGCCATTATCGCGAATAAAGATATTGTCCTCATCGATATTGTTGACTTCCGAGTTATCGCGCTGCAGCACTTCCCGGGCCTTTTCTATGGCTTGCAACAGGCGCGGGAGGGTGACCGGCTTCAACAAATAATCGACTACGTTCAGTTCGAACGCTTCGAGTGCATAATCCTTATTGGAAGTGGTGAATATGATCAGCGGTTTTTTGGGCAGTGACCGCAACAGTTCTATACCACTCATACCCGGCATTTCTATATCCAGAAATACCAGGTCGGGCGTATGCCGGTTGATCTGCTGGTGGGCTTCCATGGCATCACGGCATTCTCCTATTACTTCCAGCAGGCCGGTTTGTGTGACCAGGTGACTTAACATGAGCCTGGCCATATCGTTATCATCGACTATAAGGCATCTCATTTTTCAGAGGAATCAAACTATGGTTAAATGGTAATGTTGAATTTAAGGTAGTAAAAATCTGGCAATGCTGTGATCATTCATAGCAATTTAATTCCGGCTGCTTATCACCGAAGGTTGTGACCGTTTATGGGTATGTTAACTTCTTGATTAGAAATTAACGTGCCAACAGTATTTTTTATACCTTTCTTCACGATTGATGTAATGAATTAACAACCAGTTTAGTTTCCTTGGCATGTAAGTTGAAATTTTGTCAGTGAACTAAACATCAATTGATTTATGAAAAAGAAAACACTGGCTTTACTGGCCTTTGCCCTGGCCCTAACCTCTGTATCATTTGCTCAAGGTTTCCATCTTGGCGTTAAAGGTGGTGCCAATATTTTTAAAGTAGATGGCAAGTCCTTCAGCGAAGAATATAAGTTTGGTTACCACCTTGGCGCTTTTGCCGAGATCAATATCAACGAAAAATGGGGTATTCAACCCGAACTGCTCTGGAGCCAAACGAATTATCGTACCGGTAATAAATTTTCTGATCTTTATCCGGAAGGTCAAAATGATGTGAAAGGGAAACTCAATTATGTGAGCATTCCTATCCTGTTAAGTTTCCGGCCGGTTAAACTGATCTCCTTTCAAGTCGGCCCTCAGTTTGGTATCATGACAAGCCAGGATAAAGACCTGCTGGGCGAAACAAAAGAAGCATTCAAGAGTGGTGACTTTTCCATGCTGGGAGGCGCGCAGCTCAACCTGGGTGCTTTACGCGTTGGTGGCCGGTATGTCGTTGGCTTAACGAATATCAATGACATCGACAACAAGGATAAATGGAAGAATCAGGGCTTCCAGCTCTATCTCGGTTTTGCTATTCTGTAAGGCTTATTGAAAATACTGGAAAGGTCTTGCTGCCCAACGGCTGCAAGACCTTTTTCATTCATGGCTGATAAGTATAGTGGAATGTTATACTGCAGGAGTAGGGATCGATGAGGAACGTGCGCCCGCGGGTTTGCGGGCCGTCAACCACCTGTCGATCGAGCAGCGGCCGCTACCATTAATAGTTATTACGAGCGCAATGGCCCACAACAGGATGTCGAACTCGTACCCTTCCCCTTTATTGGTGCCAAACCAGTTCATGAAAAAGCCATTGGGCAAGTGATCGACAAAGAATGCGCCGATCATGACAATACCGGTGAGGGCTGCATTGATGCGGCCGGCAAAACCAACAATGAGTAGTAAAGCGCCCAGCGATTCGATGAGGATCACCAACGCACCCATCCAGGAAGGCATACCCACAGTGCCTGTAAAATAGCCAATGGTATTGTCCCAGCCGTAGCCACCAAACCATCCAAATGCTTTTTGTACGCCATGGCCCAGCATGACGAAGCCAAGCGCAACCCGTAAAATGAACCAACTGTAACTGTCTGTCGTAGCTAATATTCTGTTTCGCATAACTGTCGTTTTTTCTTTCCGGTTGTTTTGTACAGCAAAAATGCATCGGAAGGAAGGCCTTTGCCAATGACACCCGGTAAGAAAAAACATTAACCTATGGTAAGGGTAGGCGGCGTGGCTTGAAACCTGCAGGAGCGCGGGTAATGGCAATTTAAGAGGCGTTGGCGTGTCGTGGTGGACCAGAGATACCCTCTGCCAAAGTAGTGGCAGAGACTCGTCCCGGCCAGGTGGGTGGGGTGAAGGAGCCGGGTTAGCTTTTACTCATGCGCTGGCGCCTGCCCCTGCCTGTGCATGGGATGGCGTGGCCTCAATTTTTGCTCATGCGCTGTCGCCTGATGCGGCTGAGCGACTCGGGCGTAATGCCCAGGTAAGAGGCGATCTGGCGCAGGGTGAGGCGTTGTTCGAATTGCGGATACCTGTTCAGGAAGTCGATGTAACGTTGTTCCGCCGAAAGGCTCATACCATCGCTGATACGCCGTTGCATAGCGATGTAGGCATTCTGTAGCAGGATGCGGAAGAAACGATCAAATTTGGGTATATCTATGTACAGTTGTTCAAGGTTGTTTTTTTCGATCATCAACAGTTCACAATCTTCCAGGGCGTCTACATTGTACAGGGCAGGCTGTCCGCTCAGGAAACTGTACATATCTCCTGTCCACCAGCCTTCAAAGGCAAAGTTGACGATCCGTTCCTGGCCATTATTGTCGATGTGATAGATACGCAGGGCGCCTTTGTTCACAAAACATTCATACCGGAACACATCTCCGGCCTGTACGAGGTACTGGCGCTTACGCAGGGTGCGAGTTTTGATGATCGAAGTAAAGCGGTCCGTTTCATCGGGGGTTAATTGGATGAAGCGGGCAATGTTTTTGAGAATAAGATCATACATTGGGTAAAGATAAAAATATGCTAACAAACAAACCCTTCACGCCCCTAGGAGAGGCCGGTCTGCTGCCACCGCCGGTATATGCGCCGGTGAAGGAAAATGAGCAGGTACTACTCTCGCTCGGCATAACGGCCGATCATATTGCCGCCCTGCCCATGATCGTCGAATCGGGTGCCGCATTCCTGGTGCTGGAGCTGCGGAATGCCGATCACTTCCGGCTGCTGCAGCCGGTGCCCGAAACGGTAAGTTTGCTGGCGCAGCAGTATGGGCTGGCGGGATATTGCATCTTTTGCCGTAATACCGATCATGCCGCTGATGCCTTCATTCGTTACTTCGGGGTGATCCCGGAAGCAACCGCCAACAGCCACCCCGCCTTGCCGGCCAGCGCACTGACCTGCTATCTGTATGATATTGCGATGATTAAGAAGGATGAAATGTCAATTTACATATCCTCAGCGGATACTGACAACCGGCCTGGCGCTATAGAGCACGTACAGGTGCGGTTGGTGCTTAAAGACGGAAAGATCAAAGCGGTACAGCCTGGTGTACCGGAACCTTCACTATAGCATTTTCGTATTTTTAGTGGTATTCGTTAACGATTCTGACAATTTATGCAACCTGCTACCTTGTAATACGTTGTATCTTTGAACCATTCAAAGATCCCTGCCTTGCATGGTCACTGGCTTGTTTAACCGGAAGTTATGTCTCCCTCCACCGGTTGGCATTAAACTTGACCTATATACCCCTCTCTTGAAAATCTCAGGATTTTAAGGCAGGACGTGTTATTTTGTCATAGATAAACTGTAGTATGAGTCGTATGAAAGAACCCTCAATCTTGTTTCAGCCGGAAGACGATATGGACTTTATCCCGATAATCCCTCTCAATGAAAATGAAGGCGATAACGGCCCGGAGATTGTCATTCCGGATGAACTGCCCTTATTGCCGCTTAGAAATACGGTACTGTTTCCCGGGGTGGTATTGCCCATCACCGTGGGTCGAGATAAAAGTATTAAGGCAATTAACGATGCTTACAAGGCTGACAAATTGGTAGGCGTTGTTGCACAAAAAGACAGTAATGTCGAAGATCCTACCGTTACCGATCTCGAAGATATCGGCACGGTGGCCCGGATCATTAAGATGATCAAAATGCCCGATGGGGGCACCACGGTGATCATCCAGGGTAAAAAGCGGTTCAAGATTGCCAGCATTACCACCGAAGATCCTTACTTCAAGGCCCGTATTCAATTGCTGGAAGAAGACGATTCTCCCAAATTGGAGGACTTCGAAGCCTATGTGGCCAATATCAAGGACCTGGCTACCCAGATCATCCAGCTGTCGCCCAATATCCCCTCCGATGCGGCGATCATCCTCAAGAACATTGAAAATCCCTCGTTCCTTATCCATTTTATTTCCAGCAACCTCAATACCGAATTGGTGGAGAAACAAAAGCTGCTGGAAATGAATAATATAGAGGCCCGGGCCGACCTGCTCATGCAGTTGTTACAGCGTGAGTTGCAGTTTGCCGAGCTGAAGAACAAGGTAACCACCAAAACCAAAACGGAACTCGATAAGCAGCAGCGTGAATACTTCCTGCAGCAGCAAATGAAGAGCATCAAGGAAGAGCTTGGCGGCGATACCAACGACCGGGAGATCCGCGATATGCGAAACAAGGCCGAGGCGATGAAGTGGTCGGAAGCTGCTAAGGAGATGTTCAAAAAAGGCATCGAGAAACTGGAGCGGATGCATCCCAGTACGCCCGATTATTCGGTGGTGTACAACCACCTCGATCTCCTGCTGGATCTTCCCTGGGGCACGTTTACCAAAGACCTGTACGATCTGCGCAAAGCACGCAAAATACTCGACCACGACCATTACGGAATGCACAAGGTAAAAGAGCGTATTCTCGAATACCTGGCCGTATTGAAATTGAAAGGTGATATGAAAAGCCCCATCCTTTGTTTTATCGGCCCTCCCGGCATTGGTAAAACCTCGCTGGGCCGCAGTATCGCCAGCGCCATCGAGCGCAAATATGTGCGCATCAGCCTGGGTGGCCTTCATGATGAAAGTGAGATCCGCGGTCACCGAAAAACTTATATAGGCGCTATGCCGGGCCGCATCCTTCAATCGTTGCGGAAGATCAAATCATCCAATCCCGTCGTGATCCTCGATGAGATCGATAAGGTAGGCACCGACTTCAGAGGCGATCCTTCTTCTGCCTTACTGGAAGTGCTCGATCCCGAACAAAATCATACATTCTACGATAACTACCTCGAGCTGGAATATGATCTCAGTAAGGTATTGTTCATCGCCACGGCCAATGACATCAACAATATCCAGCCGGCACTGCGCGACCGCCTCGAGATCATAGACCTGAGCGGTTACGCTGTCGAAGAAAAGATCGAGATCGCCAAGCGTCACCTGCTGCCCAAACAAAAGGACGCGCATGGGTTGAAGAATATACCACTCAAGGTGAGTGATAAAGTATTGGAAAAGATCATCCAGGATTATACGAGAGAAAGTGGTGTGCGTGAACTGGATCGTTATCTCGCTTCGGTAATGCGTTATGAGGCAAAAGAGTATGCTTTAAAGGAAAAAGTGAAGAGTACCGTAACGGCCAATGATATCGAGAAGATACTGGGTAAGCCGCGTTTCAGCAATGAGATGTATAAGGTAGCCAATATGCCTGGTGTAGCCGTGGGGCTGGCCTGGACCTATGTTGGTGGTGACATTTTGTTTGTGGAAACCAGCTTAAGCGATGGGAAGGGCGAATTGAAGCTCACGGGCAACCTGGGTAATGTGATGAAAGAAAGTGCTGCCACAGCGCTTACCTGGTTGCAATCCAATGCCAAAAAGCAGGATATCGACACCACACTGTTCGAAAAGAAAACCATCCACGTGCATGTGCCCGAGGGAGCTACGCCTAAAGACGGTCCCAGCGCCGGAGTTACCATGATGTCTGCGATCTGTTCGGCCTTAACAGGGCGTCGGGTAAAACCTTACCTGGCTATGACCGGTGAGATCACGCTGCGAGGGCAGGTATTGCCGGTAGGTGGGATCAAAGAGAAAGTGCTGGCCGCCAGAAGGGCTGGTCTTAAAGAGATCATTCTCTGCTGGCAAAATGAAAAAGACATCCAGGAGATCGACAGCACATTCATCAAAGGACTTAAGTTCCACTACGTGAAGACCATGCAACAGGTGCTTGACCTGGCGCTGGTGTAAAGTGCGCTATAACGCCGGTCATTGTTTGCTTTAATGGGATTTTAATGAAAATGATAAATGGTGCGTGAACAAAAGATTTGAAGCGGCGTTATATTAGCATAGTGGTCACTTACAAAGCAAAATCAAGATTACTATAAATTTTTCATGTTGGTTGTTTTAAGGGTTAAAGGAATTCCTCCATATCCATGGAGGAATTTTTTTTTAACAATACCTTGAGAATTATCAGTTATTTTCGTTCGCAGCTACACTGCATGCGGAAAGTATTGCTGATACCGGTTTTAATGCTGATTACGGTTTATGGGTTTGCTCAAACCCTGGGAGGCAACACCGTATACAACTTTCTCCGTCTTTCCAATACGCCACAACTCACCGCCCTCGGCGGTATCAACGTATCGAATCAATCGCCCGATATTGGTCTTGCCTGGCACAACCCTTCATTATTAAGGGCATCCATGCACACGCAGGCAAACTTCGTGTTCAATGCTTTCTATGCCGATATCCGCAATTACCATTTGTTTACAGGCTTCCGGCATGAGGCCTCCAAAACCAATTTTGCGATCGGTGTCAATTATTTCAACTACGGCACCATACCCGCTACAGATATGGCGGGTAACCGATTCGGTGATATCAGGCCAGCCGATTATGTGGTGCAGTTGTCGGCCAGCCGCCAATACCTGGAACGCTGGCACTATGGGGCCTCCCTGAAGTTCATTTATTCCAACTATGGGATGTATAGGTCATCAGGATTGGCCATGGATATAGGCATCAGTTATGCCGACACGGCCAACCTGCTGCAGGCTTCGCTGGTGATCAAAAATATGGGTGCCCAACTCAAGGCTTATACGGGTACGGCCACCGGCGATCTTCCCTTCGATCTGCAGATGGGGATCTCGAAAAGGCTTGCCAAAGCTCCCCTGCAATTCTCCCTCACGGCGCATCATTTGCATCAGTTCGATATCAGCTACCGCGACACTGCCTTCAACAACGAGAATGGCTTTGATCAGAATATGAGTGATAAAAAGTTCACCTTCGACCAGTTATTTCGTCACATTGTATTGGCCATGCAAGTGTACATTACGGATAAGGTAGAGATCAGTGCAGGGTATAATCATTTGCGGCGCAGGGAGTTGAATGTAGGGAACACCGGCAATGGCATCAATGGGTTTTCTTTGGGGGTGGGGGCTTTGTTCAGGAAACTGCAAATACGGTATGCCCGCAGCTATTATCAGAACAATACCGCCTATAACCAGTTTGGCTTGTCGTTGACCATGAAGGATTATGTTAGAAAGGGACGTTAAGTGCGCTGTTTTCTGGCATCATATAATTGTTTACCCTTAGAACCTGTAAACCACTTCCTTGGACTTTGTTAAAAATACCCGGCCAATTGAATTATTAACCCCGGATTCTCCTACTTTTATCAGTTAAGTTCCATTCGGACCGGCATACTGATAACAGTATGGTTTGAACGCAGTGAGTTGTTATGCCTGGTAAAAGGCATCAGCGGAGCTCCCGGAAGAATGTGTATCAATAAAAGGAATATAAATGATCAAAGTGGTTATTGCAGATGATCACCGCCTTGTGCGGGAAGCGTGGAAGTTGGTATTGAACCGCGACAATCGATTATCCGTTTCGGCGATTTGTGAGAACGGGTTTCGGGCGGTTGAAGCCTGCCGCAACCTTCACCCCGATGTGGTTTTAATGGATATCAATATGGACCCCATGAATGGTATCGAGGCCACTAAAGCCATTCGTGAATTTTCGCAGGATATCAAGATCATCGGTATCTCTGTGCATACCGATCAGGCATATATCAACGCACTCATGAAGGCCGGGGGCAATGGATATGTTACCAAGAACTCTTCTGGCGAAGAGATGATCGGCGCCATCATACTCGTGATGGAAGGCAAGCAGTATTTCTGTAAAGAGATCAGCGACAATGATTGATTCAGGTATCTCCGATCATACAATGGCAGCTGCCTGCAAGCAGTAATGCCTATCATGAAAAAGCCCGAAGCATTGCTTCAGGCTTTTGTTATTTAGTGTGCGATTGATCAGGCCGTGGTTGCTGCTGCAGTATGGTGATGATGGTGATCGCAGCCGTCTTCTTTGAAAGCGGCCCGTGGTTTCAACCCCAGCATATCGAACATTTCCATGTCTTCATCAAATGAGGGATTGGGCGTGGTGAGCAGCTTGTCGCCGGCAAAGATCGAGTTGGCGCCAGCCATGAAGCAAAGTGTTTGATCCGAAATACTCATGCTGGTGCGGCCCGCGCTGAGGCGTACCATCGACTTAGGCATCAGGATGCGGGCCGTAGCGATCATACGTACCATATCCCATACATTCACTTTCTGGTTGTGCTCGAGCGGAGTTCCTTTTACAGGCACCAGCGCATTCACCGGTACACTTTCGGGATGTTGAGGCATCGTGGCCAGTGTACGCAGCATGTTGATCCTGTCTTCGTGCGTTTCTCCCAAGCCCACAATACCACCGCAGCAAACAGATACACCTGCTTTACGTACGTTATCGAGGGTTTCGAGACGATCGTCGTAGGTGCGGGTGGTGATGATCTCGCCGTAATATTCAGAAGACGTGTCAAGGTTGTGGTTATAAGCATATAAACCGGCATCGGCGAGTTTTTGTGCCTGCTCTTCGGTAAGCATGCCGAGGGTGCAACACACTTCCATGCCCATTTCATTAACCCCCTTTACCATTTCCAGTACGCGGTCGAAGTCGCGGTTGTTGCGAACTTCGCGCCAGGCAGCGCCCATACAAAAACGGGTTGAACCGGCATCCTTGGCTTTCTGGGCATAAGACAGTACTTCGTCTTTCTTCATCAGGGCCTGTACGGTTACGTCGGTATGATAGCGGGCAGCCTGGGGGCAATAGGAACAGTCTTCCGAGCATCCCCCGGTCTTTATCGATAAGAGCGTACAAACCTGTACCTCATGGCTGTCATTATAGGTACGGTGCACTGTAGCGGCACGGTAAACCAGCTCCATCAGCGGCAGGTTATAGATCTCCTGGATCTCTTCAATTGACCAGTCATTTCTAATCATAGCTATAGTTTTTCGCTTTGCGGGCTCATCGTAAGAACAAGGCCCATTCGGTTAACACGGCAATATTAGCAAGTTTCCCTGAATTGGGTTTTAATCTGGTGCCTTATTCAGCCGGCAACAACCCATTTTTTTCAGCCATTTGTGGATAAGATTATTGCTGCACGAATAGTCTGCGTACTTCCAACAGCTTGAAATCGGGCAGCGGTGGTGAATATTCAACCCGACCACCCGTAATTTTTTGATAGTACAGAAGAAGTGCCTGGCTTGGGGGCCCGGCAAAGTAGATATTCTTGTAGACAGGCGCTTGGCGGATATCGGCTACGCCAAAGGCTGCCTGCAAGGCGCTGCTTCTTGATTGTACCGGATGATCCAGGAAGAGGATGTTCTTAAAGGAATATTGCGAGGGATTGGCGAAGCAATAAAAATAGCCATAGGCTTCGTCATTGTTCGTGTTGATGAACAACCTATCCGGCCGCGACGACATCTCTTGGTACATTGATTGAAACCTGCTAAACTTTTCTGCATTCTGCTGACTAGCCTTTACGGTGCGTACCAGGGCCCATGCGCCAAGCCCGATGGCTAAGGCGAACAGACCGATAGGCTTTAACTTATTCCTGCTTTGGGAAACCGGTAGCATGGTGGCTGTGCAAGCGGTGATCGTAAACAATACAGCCGGTATAAAATAAGCCGGCATCTTCCGGTACTGCTGCATATAAACAATAGCGGCGAGGCCGGTCAGCAAACTGGTTGCGGGGACTATCCATTGCGGCCTTTGTACACATACCGCCAATAACGCCAGTAGCAACACGGCGATCATGAGGCGGTGGTTGACAAAGTTCCAGTGCCAGGTGTTGGTGCTTAGCAGTTCTTTAACAGGCATAGGGCCATTTGTCGTTTGCGCCAGCGTATGCAGGGTAGCTGCATTGGGAAAACTGGTGTCGAACAACAGGAGCTCCCTGAGCATGGCGACTTCCGTTTTGTAGGGCGATTGCTGTAAAGCCTGCTGGTCTTTATGGTAATTGATATTCGCGTATTTCGCCGCACGATATTGTTCCTCCTGCTCCCAGGCACTACATTGGGCTGTATAGTGGCTGTACTGGTTTTGGTACAGGAACCAGCAAATGATCACCGTGATGGCGATAGAACCCCATGCCTTCACTTTGTTGCCGATGCCCGGTACCAACAGGAAAAAGGGGGCGGCAACGACGATCACGGGAACAATCGTATGAAACCTGATCAGCGCAGCAACCAGTAACAGCAATACGCCAGCGCTCCCGTAAAACTTGTTCAGCTTCGTTTCCGATACAGACTCCCATATCAGTAGCAGGCTGGCCAGGGTGGCTACAATAGAGGTAGAAGACTGGTTGAGGTATAACAGCATCCAGCTGCCAAACACCAAAAACAGCAATAGGTAGCTGATGGTCGCTATATAAAAAGAGGTACGCCTGAAGAGTACCAGGAGTACGCCAATTCCCGACAAATATTGAATCATCACCAGCCAAACCGAATACCAGTTTACCGATGGAAATTGTTGGTACAAATTCCTGATGGGAACGCTGATGAAGTAATGGGTGCCATACAAAAAGGGTGGGCAAATCGAAGTATCCTTTCCATAACCGCCGGCCAGCGTTTGCATGATATTGAGATCATCACCAGATAGGTATACCGGGCAGGTGAACGCCAGGATTATCCCAAACAGCCCGGTATTGATCAGCCAGGCGCTGGTCAGCGGGTGAAGCTTCAAATATGGTTGCGTTGGCTGTCCTGGCATCTTGCCGCTCATTTAATTGCAATGGTATTCAATTGATCAATGCGGTATGTATACCGTCGAATCTTTTTTCAAAGGAATGCGGGCATGGAAATACTTGTTGAACAACAGGGGGAACGTATTGATCGCGGTGACCGAATCGCTGAGGGTAGAATATTCCTCATCAGGAAAGTACACCGCAAAAAGATTGTTGAATTCAAAGGATCTCAGTTCTTCCTTCCTGAACCCGCGGTAACCATGATCGCTGATCAACAATATGATCCTTGGCCGTGCGGCATCGCGCTTTAGCCTTACTGCCAGGTCTTTGATATAGGTATTGGCATATTTAAGCTGCGAAAGGTAATTATGCATTGATCCCTGGGATTTGAACCAGATAGAGTCGGGCGTTAAGCGGCCGGTGCTGTCGTAAAAATAAGGGTCGTGTGGAAACAGGAAATGGGTGAACACAAACCGCGGGGTTTGGTTGGCCTGTCCCGAGATCGCTTTGATGGCGGAATAGTTCTGGCCGATCTGCTCCCGTTGCTGCGCCGCAAGGCTGTATTCTTCTTTTACTTCATCCTCCGGCTTATACCAGCCAAAATTCCAGCCAATATCAGTGCGTGTGCGTTTGGGCAGCGTCTGTGACAGGATGGTTCTTTCCTTACCGGCCAGGTATGTCATGTTGAGGGCCGGCTTTTCTTCCGACAGCGGAAAGAAAGACTGATTGATGATCTCGTATTTGTTTTGCCGCAATACTTCCATCACTTTATTGGGCCGCATACGGGCAATGCCTTCGCTGAATTCCGGAATATCGGCCATATTGGGCACCGATGCGTGAAAGTCCATATTGAGCATACTGCCGAGCGAATAGGGTGTGAAGTTGTAATTGCTTCTTGCATGACCGGCGACAAAGAAATGCTGCTGCCGCAGGAAACTGTCGAGTCCGCTGTTATCATAGCCCCAAAAGTCTTTCAGCGTGCGGGAGGCGGAATAGCCATCGAACACCACCATATAAATATCCGGGTGCTGACAGGTATCGCAGATGGCCGATTGGAAGTCGGCATCTTTGCTGTAGTTGGGGCCAAACCGGTTGCTCAGGGTGCTGCTGTTGACGATGATGCCCTTGCCAATCTCGTTAATGTTGAAAATGACCAGTAATATATTCAGGTAAAGGAACAGGTTGTGAAATGGATGCTTCGACCGGCGCAGCAACCAGAAAATGATGGCGCCAATGATCAACAGGAACGGGAGCAGGTAAGTGTACGTGGATAAAATTGGCAGGTACCGCTTGAAGAAGTCCAGTATACTGCCAAAGAACAGGTACACGACTGATGCATACAGCGCCAGCAAGGCAAATTTCCGTTGCCTGGGCCACAGGTAGCCAAACAATAAGTATAGTGCAGTATGTATGCCGATGATGGTAAGAGAAGTAGGTATGAAGAGGTCGCTCCACAACAGTAGGTTGAAGTAAGCGTTGAGGGTGCTAAAAAGATAAAATAACGCGACCAGAAGTATAAACAATGGTTGCTCGCTGAAAAACTTCTTCATCTTAAACAGGTGGTCCTTGGGTCAATAAATCAGTTCTTTCTTTTCATCAGGTACAGTATCCGGTGTGTGCCGGGTACCGGGCGGCGATCCTCCAGGTTAAAATACCGGGAGAAGCACGCTTCAAAATGCTCCTGTGTATAGTCTCCAAACACATCTTCCCGGCTGCTCAGCATTTGCTGCACTTTATCATCCTGTTTGGGTACAAATTCGATGATCAGCAGGGGGGCTATATCGTTGAACCAGGCAGCCAGCAATGGCAGTGGAATGTTCTTGCCGATCACCAGGTGATGTACGAGCGCCAGTGCCAGCACCAGGTCGGTTTGAATGCGATCGAAGAAGGAAGCCCTTTCCCGGTTGTGAAAACCAACGGCCGGTGAGGGATTGGCCACATCGAGGATCAGGGGAAGGATATTGGCTGTTTTGTTCCTGCTCACTTCGCGGTACAACCGGCTGATGCATTGCCCGTCTACATCGGATGCCACCACGTCGATGCCCTGAGAAGCCAGTATCCGCGAAAAATAGCCGTCATTGGCGCCGATGTCCAGCGCTGTGCGCACGGTTAACCCCGAGCAAAAAGCACGGAACAGCTTTTCCTTTTCCTGCAGGTATTCCTGGCTCAGGATGGTATCATCGTAATAGTTATTCCAGGTGGTTTTGTACGTGCGTTCGCCGGGAAATCTTTGCAGGATGGTGTCCAGGTGGCTCAACAGGTCGAGCAGCTTTTTTTTCTGGAACTGCACAGCATTGGCGCCGGGCTTTTTGCCGCGTTGCACGGTGTTCTGCAGGTACACGTGCAACCACACGCCGAGGCTGAGGTTGCTTTTCCAGGGCAGTAAGCGGGCGGTTACATCTACCGGAATGCCGTCGATGTACACGCTGAGTATCTTTTGAACGTCCTTTTTGAGGTAGTGTTCGAGGTAAAGAGGAAACAGGAAGCACTGGCAAAACTGCCGGTAGGCTACCCAGGGTTTGGCGGCGTCGTACAGGTCGAACGAGAGCGTGTCGATGAATACGGGCCTGCCTCCAATGAACTGAATATTGAAAGGGGTGGCGTCTTTGAGGATCATGCCGTGGTTAAGGGCCAGCCGCATGATTTGCAGGGTCAGCAGGGCGGCATCGCGCAATTGCTCAAAGCTCCACTCGTAGGGATAAGAAATAAAAGGAATGGTGTCGGGCTGCAAGGTCTTGTACCAGTCGGGCGAACCGGTGAGGTTGCTGTCGAGCTCCGTGTGGGTAATCAGTAACTGCTTTGCGGTAAGTTGCTTGTACAGGCCCGAGCTCATGAGCTGATCGTACGCCGTTGCGTATGACCGGTTTACCTGGCGGTACAGGGTACCACCGGCCTCGAATATAAAGCCCGATGGGTCTTTGAAGGATGCTGGATGCTGGTGGTAATTAGTCATTTACGGTATCGTTCCCGGGCGTATCGTCCTTTTTGGGCCTGAAGAAAAATGCCTTCACCCGCCACCAGATGTTCTTGAAGTAGAACAAAGCTCCCAGAATGGCAGCAATGATGGCCTGCACAAGGTAACTGCCGCTACCCGGATCTACGTACAGGAACAGATCGGTTAATATCATAGGTAACTCAGATTCGTTTTAGGCGATAAAGTTAATAAAGTCTCATACATGAGGTGTATCGTTTGCTCTATATCGCTTTTGTGCAGCATTTCTACTGTGGTATGCATATAACGCAAGGGAATGGAGATGAGCACAGAGGGGCATCCGTCATTGGCATAGGCGAATGAATCGGTATCGGTGCCGGTGCTCCTGGATACGGTGCGCAGCTGTACAGGGATCTTTTTCTTTTCTGCCACATCCTGTACAATGGTCAGCAGTTTGTTGTGTACTGCCGGACCGTAGGCGAGGGAAGGCCCTTTGCCGCAGGCTACATCGCCTTCGATCATTTTGTTGACCATGGGTGTATAGGTATCGTGCGTTACGTCGGTAATGATGGCAATATCGGGTTTGATGCGGCGGGCGATCATCTCTGCACCACGCAGGCCGATCTCTTCCTGCACGGCATTCACCACATACAATCCATATGGCAGGGTTTTCTTGTTTTCCTTCAGCAGGCGGGCTACTTCGGCGATCATGAAACCACCAATGCGGTTATCGAATGCGCGGGCGATATAGTAGTCGTTGGCCAGCTCATCAAACCCATCCTGGTAAGTTACTACAGAACCAATATGGATACCGAGGTCATCCACTTCTTTGCGGTTACGCGCGCCGGTATCGAGGAACAGATTGTCTACTTTGGGTTGAGGGTCCTTCACGTCGGGGTTGCCGAGGCGGGTATGGATGGCAGGCCATCCGAATACGCCTTTTACCGGTCCCTTCTTGCCGTGAATGAATACGCGCTGGCCGGGGGCTATCTGGTGGTCGACACCGCCATTGCGCTTCAGGTACAGGAGACCTTCGGCTGTAATATAGTTCACGAACCAGCTGATCTCGTCGGCATGCGCCTCGATCACTACTTTAAAAGGGGACTTCGGGTTGATAATACCTACAGCGGTACCGTAGGGGTCAACAAAGGTCGTATCCACATAAGGTTTCAGGTACTCCAGCCATACTTTCTGACCACTGCTTTCAAAACCTACCGGGGAGGCAGTATTGTGGTAGTCTTTCAGAAATTGCATGGAATTCTTCGTAATTACCGATTTGGATGCGGAAGTCTCCTTTTTAGCCATATGATATCTTTAGAATTTCAAATGTAATTAAATCTGAAGTAAATAGCCTCTAATCCCTAATCCGATTCCGGGTCTGCCGTCAATCGTTGGGGAGACGGGTGAAAACGAATCAATCGGATGATTAATTATGGCTTAGCAAAAAAATGGGATGCTATTACTGTCTGATAATAACGATCTGCTCGGTGGTGAGCGTGTCGCTGGTATTGCCGCCTCTATCCTGCAGGGCAAATCGAAAACGTATCGAGTCGGGTACTTTGCCATTGGGCTGACTGGCGTCGCCATGAGGGCTCTCAGCGTCGACGAGATAGCCGTTGTAGGCCAGGTTCAGCAGGATCTCTCCGGTCATCTTGGACGGGAATTTGGGAATCATGATATAGAAAGAATCGCTGGTGCGTTTGTTGCCAAAGTCGCCGTCTATTTTGTTTAACCGGTCTCTCTTCACGTAGAGCGAATCGTCGACATCGCCCTCTTTATCGCTAAATTCCAGCGTAATTTCCAACGGTTGATTCGGCTGGATCTCTTTCGTGCTGAGGTATTTTAATTTTATGGAGGGTTTGGTCTCAGGTTTATCTTTGCCACAGGCCAGTATCAACAATATGCCGGCACAGATGGTTATATATCGCATATTTTTCATGATTGTGTACAAATTTAACCGCTTGCGGTTTAACAATATGATATGAATTGTGAACATGAAGATAAAGTTTTTTCAACGGACGATACGAATTTCGAAGAACTGGCAGTAGAGCTGTTTCATTTTCAGTACCAGCACAATCCTGTTTATAATCAATACGTAAACAGTCTGCCGATCGTTGGGGCCTCCATACGGTCACTGGCCGAAATTCCGTACTTGCCCATCCAGTGTTTCAAGAGCCATACGATCAAAACGACCCGCTTCGAACCGGAAGCCGTTTTTGAAAGCAGCGGCACCACCCAGTCCATCAACAGCCGTCATTATGTGAAGCACCTGGAGCTGTATAAACGCAGCTTCTTGACGGCTTTCCGCCATTTTTATGGCCCGGTGGAAGACTGGTGTGTGATCGGCCTGCTGCCATCCTACCTCGAGCGCCGCCACTCATCGCTGGTGGTGATGGTGGATGAGCTTATCCGCCAAAGCAGCCATGCCGCCAGTGGCTTTTATCTTTATGAACACGAAAAGCTGGCCGGCGTATTGCAGGAGCTGGAAGCCAGGGGGCAAAAAACGATCCTCATAGGCGTTACCTTTGCCCTGCTCGACTTTGCTGAAAAATTCCCCCTCTCGCTGAAACATACCGTTGTCATGGAAACCGGAGGCATGAAGGGCCGCCGGGAAGAGATCACCCGCCTGCAGGTGCACGATATCCTGAAGGCGGCCTTGAAGTTACCCGCCATCCATGCCGAATATGGTATGACGGAATTGCTTTCACAGGCCTATTCGGCCGGCAATGGCATCCTGCATTGCCCATCGTGGATGAAAGTGCTGGTGCGCGAGGAAGATGATCCCTTTGCGGTACATAAGGCCGGCACCGGTGTGCTGAATGTGATCGACCTGGCCAATGTTTATTCCTGTTCCTTTATCGCCACTGAAGATGTAGGGCGTGTGTACAACGATGGCAGCTTCGAAGTGCAGGGGCGTATGGACAACAGCGATATCCGCGGTTGCAGCCTCATGGTAGCCGGTATATGAACCGGTTTTTGATGCAACGTTTTCCAGTCACCAACTATCAATAACCAAATTAAATCGCTATGAAGCAAACCATTTTCGTGCTCGCAGGCATGGCCATACTCGCATTGCATTGTGGAGTCAATAAGAAGCAGCCTTCCAAATCATGTGTGCAGGGAAAGATCATCCGCATCAGCTGCGCCAGTTATGTAGTACAATCGCTCAACGTGGATACGCTCGGCCAGGACGGCTGGAAGAACATGATGGATACCACCCAGGTGTTCGACAACGTGTTTGATGTAACCAACAAATGTAAACTGCCAAACGATCTCAAGGCGGGCGATACCATTTACTTCACCGTACAACCCACACAACCTTCCGACTGCGTGAGTTGTATGATGTTCGATGGGCCGCCCACGGTAAAATATGATCTGCAAAACGTTTCCAAACAGCCCTGCCAGTAATTAGCGGTAAGGCGCATCGAGTAAATCCGAACAGGGAATGGTACATTGACGGGTGTGGCTTTCAAAGGCCAGTTCTATCATCCGTACGGTATTATATCCATGTTCGGGTTTTTCTTTGAGCGGAGCGCCCAGGCGAATCGTATTGTAAATATGCCGGTAATAGCCGCTGTAATCTCCTGCCTTCGAGGGCATGCGCTCTTTCACCAGCTTGCCATCGATCTCCGTATGCAGCAGGCCGAAAGTGTCTTCCGCTTCCTTACCCCAATCATCGCCCACCGGCAGATCGCCGGCGCGTAGCCTGGCTTCCTGCGGATCTTCTCCGTACTTGATAAAAGACCCCACGGTGCCGTGAATCATATAGCGAGGCCCCGGCTCGCGCACGAGCATGCCAGCATGCAAGATCACTTTGGTGAAACCATAATTCAACCGGATGTCGAAATAATCGTCCACTTTGGCGTGGGGCCGTTGCTGGCGGATATCGGCAGTGATCGCTTGCGGTAGCCCAAACAGGTACAATACCTGGTCGAGCAGATGCGCACCCAGATCAAACAGAATGCCGCTGCCCGGCAACGCGTGCTCACGCCAGGCCTGCGGGCGTGCCTCGGCGCGGTAACGGTCATAATGGCCTTCAAATTCATGTACCTCGCCCAGCAGCTTCTTATCGAGCAGGTCGCGGATCGTCAAGAAGTCGCTTACATAGCGGCGGTTCTGGTAAACACTGAGCACCTTGCCCGTGAGGGCTGCCAGGTCTACCAGCTCTTTTGCTTCGGCCGTCGTATTGGTAAAAGGCTTTTCCACCACGACGTGTTTGCCCGCCAGCAAAGCCGCTTTGGAGTAAGGGAAATGTGTATCGTTGGGGGTAGTGATCACGATGAGGTCGATGGTAGGGTCGTCTACCAGTTCCTCGATGGTGCGTACCACCTTGACAAAGGGATATTTTTTTTGTGATTCGTTTTTCGTTCTCTCCAGTACAGCTACCAGCTCAAACTCGGGCATCGTTACAAAGAACGGTGCGTGAAACACGGTAGCAGAGATACCAAAACCTACTAAACCTACTCTGATGGGTTGGGCCATGCTGTAATTTTTGGCAAGATAGCCAATTTGAACGCCTCACGCGCCATCCCGCCTTACACGAAGAGATCGAGGATCAGTACGCCGATAAGGCCCATAATGCCCACAATGGTTTCCATCACCGACCACGACCTGATGGTATCGCGAATGCTGAGGTTGAAGTATTCCTTGTACATCCAGAAGCCCGAATCATTCACGTGCGATAACATCAGGCTGCCGGCGCCAATAGACAACACCATCAGGTTCGGGTTTACGTGCAAGAGCGGCATTACAGGAGCAATGATGCCGGCCGTGGTGAGCCCGGCCACGGTGGCCGAGCCGATACATACCCTGATGATGGCGGCGATCAGCCAGCCCAATACCAGGGGATGAATGTCCCAACCCTTCAGCAGGTTGGCGATCTCGTTGCTCACGCCGCTGTCTACAAATACCTGTTTCAGGATGCCGGCGCCTGCCACGATCAGCACGATGAGGGCCACCTCTTTCACGGCCTCTCCAAATATGTCCATCACTGCCTTGATGCTTTTACCCTGTGCTATACCCAACGTAAACACGGCAATGATAAGGGCCACCAGCATCACGATATTGGCATCTCCCACAAAGGCCAGCAAAGCGCTGCTCTTTTCATCGGTGTTGATGAACCAGGGCAGCACGGTAGTGAGCGCCAGCAGGATCACTGGCAGCAGAGAAGTGAGGAAGCTGTTGAACGTGCCGGGCAATTGATGTTCGGGTATATGTTTTGGTTGAAAGGTTTGCAGCGGCTGGGAAGGGATCTTTTTCAGGGTGCTGGCAAATACAGGACCGGCTACGATAATGGCGGGGATGGCCACCACCAGACCGTACAACAGGGTGAGGCCCAGGTTGGCATGGAACTGGCCAGCCAATGCGGTAGGAGAGGGATGCGGCGGCAAAAAGCCATGGGTTACCGACAGCGCGGCCAGCATCGGCAGACCGATGTATACGGCCGGTAGTTTGTATTGATAAACCACCGAGAAGATCAGGGGCACCATCAGCACAAAGCCCACGTTGTAGAACAAGGGAATGCCGGCCACAAAGCCGGTGATCATGAGCGCCCACTGGATGTACTTTTCGCCGAAGGCCCGCATCAGTACCGAAGTGATCTTCTGCGCCGCTCCGCTTTCCACGACCAGTTTACCCAACATAGCGCCCAGCATAATGATGATCGTGAGCGAGCCAAGTGTATCGCCAATGCCTTTCTGCACCGATTGGTTGATCTTATTGAGCGGAATACC
Source organism: Paraflavitalea sp. CAU 1676 (assembly GCF_029223285.1). GTDB lineage: Bacteria > Bacteroidota > Bacteroidia > Chitinophagales > Chitinophagaceae > Paraflavitalea. The sequence goes on from NZ_JARHUJ010000004.1 coordinate 204,002, forward strand.
CAGCCACCAGGCTGCGAGGATCGAAATGATCAGGAAGGCCAGGAAAGGGTTGCATTTACCCCAGGTGATCAATAATATCAGGAGCAGGATGCATAGCAGAACAATCAGTATCGTCATATTTGAACTTTAGCAGGGATTACTTGCTGACTAATTTAGTCAATTATCCCAACCCATGGCCTGGTAAATGAATTGCTATCACTAACTTGTTACAGCGTATGGATTCGCTTACACATATCGTATTGGGCGCCTGTATCGGTGAAGCGGTGGCAGGTAAGCGGCTTGGCAAGAAAGCCATGTTCTGGGGTATCCTTACACAAAGTCTGCCCGATATAGATTTTATAGCCGCCTTCTGGATGGGGCCGGCCGATGAGCTGTTGGCCCACCGGGGCTTTACGCATTCCTTTCTGTTTATAGCTATCGTAGCGCCGCTGCTGGCCCTGGCGGCCGACCGCTGGCACCGGCCGCACAATTATACCTGGCGCAAATGGACGATCTTTTTTGCCATCGAAATGTTGGTGCATGTGTTGCTCGACGCGTGTAACGCCTATGGAACCGGTTGGTTTGAACCTTTCTCGCACTACCGGGTGTCGTTTCACCTGCTGTTTGTAGCTGATCCATTATTTTCGATCTGGCCGGCTATCGGATTTTTGGTCCTGTTGTTCTCTCGCACCGGTTACCGTGCACGGCGTACCTGGGCCACGGCTTCCGTGGCCGCCAGCGTAGCCTATATCGGCGTAAGTATGATCAATAAGGCAACGGTCGATCGGGAAGTGAAAGCCATTGCACGGGCCGAAGGCATTGGCTGGAAACGTTATTTCAGCACGCCTACGCCGCTCAACAACATGCTGTGGTTTGTGGTGCTGGAAGACAGGCAGGGGTACCATATTGGTCACCGGTCGGTGTTCGATAGGGCCGGTGATACCTCGCTGCTGCATTACCGCCTGCGGCACGATGATTACCTGGAGCCCTTAAAGGACATGGAAGACCTGCACCGCCTCATCCGGTTCTCCCAAGGATACTATATCATCGACCGCTACGATAGCACAGTCGTGTTCAACGATCTCCGCTTTGGGCAGATCATCGGCTGGCAGCATCCCGAAGCCCGTTTTGTGTTCCACTATTTCCTGCAGAAGCCCGAGGAAAACCTGCTCGTGATACAGCGGGGGCGGTTTCGCAATTGGGACCGCGACGCCATCCGTTTCTTACTTCGACGCATTCGCGGACTTAAATGACCTTTGTTTGAAATAGAAGGTGAAGAGGAAGAAAAGGACCCGCACAACCTGGTAGCAACCATGTTGAAACAGACGCTTGAAGAAATTGTAGCGGGTGCGGAAGTCTTCTTCGGTAATGCGTTCGCAATCTTCCCGGATAATGCATTCTATCTCCCCTTGCATAGATCTTGCAATAGCTTCCTGGTGCACATCGAGGTTAAGCTCGATGCTGGCAAAAGCACTTATGTTGTTGACGTTGTAAGAGCCGATGGTACACCATTTGCCATCGTAGGTAGCTATTTTAGCATGTAGTACACTGTGGTTGTATTCGTATACCTCGATATTGTTCTTAAAGATCCAACGGTATATATAGCGTTCGGCATGTTTGGCCAGCTTCACATCCGAAATACCCGCCAGCACCAGCCTGATCTTCACACCCCGCCGGGCTGCCCGGGCCATTTTCTTACGCAGCAGCATACCAGGTAAAAAGTAACTCGACATGATGTAAATGTGCGATCGGGCATCTTTGAACATTTCAAGATAGCTGGTGGTGATCTGACTGCGTTTCTGCACCCAATCATTGCGCCGCAGGCGGATGGGGCATACTTGTTTAATACGTTTTTCCGGTGCATCAGCCTGCCACAACAAACTACGGCGGTCTTTCCGGAAGCGTGTCCATAGTTCGAGGCTTACCCGCACCAGTTCGGGTACAATGTCCCCTTCACTGTAAAGGGCCCAATCGAGCCAGGCAGGATGACCAAAGCCGTCATTGTATTTGTTGCTGATATTAATGCCGCCCACCAGGCTATGCCTGCCGTCTATTACCAGCAGTTTATGATGCAGGCGGCGGCCGAAGTAAAAGAAATCACTTTTCAGGATGGGTTGAAAGTAGCGGAACCGGATGCCTGCTTCTTCCATCGTTTTGATGAATGGTTTCGACATGTTCTGCGATGCATATCCATCGGGTAGCAGGTATACTGCCACCCCACGTTTGGCGGCGGCCATCAGCGCCTCCGCCACGGCACGGCCCGTATCGTCTTCGTCATAGATATAGACCTGCAGGTGAATGAACCGTTCAGCCTGTTCTATTAGCGACAACAACAGGGTAAAATATTCCTTCCCACCCCGGATCAGTTTCACCGTGTTATGTTGAGTATAGGAAAACGAAGGCCTTGTTCTTACCAAAGTCATAGGCTACAAGCTATTAAAATAATCCATTCGGCTATCAGCCGGCTTTTTAACACATTGGAGATGAGCATTGTTTGCAAATCAGATGCCGTGGTTGGCGGCTGCCTCGCCAGTGCTCCTGCCTCGCCGGTTCCCTTCCCCAATGCAAGTGCTTGCCGGCATCATAGGGGGCCTTTCCGATTAGTAGTCTCCTTGCCGCCGCCTTTCCTCCTAACAGACATCTTTCCACCTCGCCGGCGACCACCTGCCCGGCTGCATCACGCTGACCGGTCCGGAATTCTGGCTGCGTGCTATCATGCTCCCGAATACGTCACTGTTCCGGCACAGGACTTGTTCTATATCAAAAAATGTATCGTGTACGTTGAATGCCTTAATGCGGATTAGTGGTAACCTCTTAGGTGTTTTTATTTAGGTTGTCCATAACTGCTATATTTCCGATGGGTAGGCGATTGTGGCGAATGAAGGTGATAAAGCATAGCTATGGATATACAATTAATGTTGCGTGATAATGAACCGGTATCCTTTTCGAAAACTGTGCCGGGACCGCTGGCACGCTTGCAGGTGCCGGGTGCCATGCCACAATATGCTTCGGGCGAGTGGGGCAATTTCCTGTTTTATGAACAAACTGGTCCGGATTTCAGTATCTGGTACAAAACCTACCAGATGAAGCAAAGTATTTGCCTGCATGCAGTGACGGAGGCGCCCATGTACTCTTTGTGCTTTGCCATCAATCGTTCTTTTCGGTTTCAGCAGGAAGGCATGTCCAAAACACGTTTGGCAGAAGGAGAATTCAATATCCTATACGGAGCTTCCCTGCACCACCAGCTTTGGCTCGAGAAAGGTAAGAAGTATACGGTTTGTGAAATACAATTCGCGCCTGCCTGGCTTCATCGGTTAGGCGGCAGCTATAGCCTGGTTGATGAGTTCCTGTTCAAAACTTCGTTGGGCTTTTCAGGTCAGTTGAACCCCGTACATGCCGCCATAACGCCCGATATTCTTACGATCCTGCAACATATGCGCAACTGTCCATTTACGGGCGATGCTAAAAATACCTGGTTGCAGTCGTTGTTGTCGCGCCTGCTCCTGCTCACCGTCACAAAGATGTCGATGAGCAGCCAAACTGCAGCCGGATGGAAGTTGCAGGCCCATGAACTGGCTAAAGTGCGCGAAGCACGCGAATATTTGTCGCAGCGTATCGATCAGCCGGGCACTGTTATGGAACTGTCTCATACGATTGGATTGAATGATTTCAAATTGAAGCGCAGGTTCAAGCAAATGTATGGGGTCACTATATTCGAATTCCTCCTGGAGGCACGTATGGAAAAAGCAAAAGGGCTGCTGCTGGAAACCAATATGACAGTGCATGCCGTTGCTATCAGCGTGGGTTATAAGAATATCTCGAGTTTTACTGTGGCCTTCAAGAAGAAGTATGGAGTGCTACCCAGTACGATGCAACGTAGTGGTACTGATCAGTGACGGGTGAACATACTGCAAATGGAGAAAGGTTGTTTAGTTGGTTCCGGGTTCTTGCGTGGCGGATGGATTATCGCCAAAAAGGCGTCTGGTAGCTTTGTCGAGACGTTCTGCTGTATTGAATTTACTATAGTTGACAAGTTCCTGGTAAAGTGTGTCGGGCTCATTCAATTCATCGATCAGTAATTGATTGGCAGGATGTTCCAATAACCAGCGCTGCAAATCCGGTGAAGCAGCTGCTTCGGTGGCGGAGCACAGCGCATGAAGGATCAGACAGGCTGTGCGGGAAACTGGTAAAAATTGTTCTTCATTCATCGGAATACAAGTTAAATATAATTCAGTGGCGAAACATGTATGATCTGAGGGTTAGTCAGTCTGCAATGCAGGTCCGCCGATTGGGTCGGTTTAACCAGGATGAGGAAGAGAGGGGCGTAGTTTATCTAATAATGGATCGGGCAACCGGATTCAATGCCCAACTTAGATCGTCCAGCTATTATTATAACAACTATATCGGCATTTCGTACTAAAGGAAAACCGGAAAATTATTATTAAAATTTTGCCGGGCCCTTTGGATGATAATGGTAACTGGGTATTGTCGGGGATGATATAATTGGTTATGACGCTGGTTTATAACGGGAAAGCAAATATGAAAAGAATACACTTTGTAGCTTGTGCTGGAAGGGGCCTAATGGTTTACTCTTAAGGTGATAAAATAATTGAGTTTATAGTCAATTATGGAAATTTTTATCCGGCTAACATAAACAAGCAGGTCAATTCGGTTGGATATTTAGGTGGCAAAGAATAGTATGTTTAACGGCGGGCTGCAGGGCATTCGCTGCTCCTGCGCCGGCTTTGAAAAGCGGTTGAATGATAGGAACTCTTCTTACAATCCGGGTGTATGGCTGTGGTAAGTAGTCTGTTCGTGTTAACGAGGCCCTGGTTATGTTTAGGTTAGAGGGTCAACATAACTCGTTGGGTATACATCGAACTAACTGTGTTATTTCCCCTGCTCTGTCGCTCCTGGCAGTGGAGATCATTGGGTGATCAAGAGGTTTTACCCGCCAGCACCCGGATTATAATACAAAAGTTCATCGATGTCGGTAAGACAGATGAACTTTTATAAAGTGAGGGTTGTAGAAATCTATGGTGTATCCCTTTCGGGACTATCAACAAGTAAAAGGAAAGCCAGGTAAGAATACCCGGCTGTGGGGATTCCTGCACCTCTTCTGTACCCTGAAGAGGGCATGATGCACATGAGGAAACATAGTGAACACAGTTCACATTCGTTTAATCAATCGCCTTATGATTTGGCTAAGGATAATCAGTTCTTACGAGTATATTCGGAGGCCAGACATGCCGGCACGTTGAAAGCAAATTGAAAGGGAGAGTAGAAACACTCCCTTGTTGTGACCCAACCAAACAGTCACATGAGATCAAAACTAACTGTTATAGTAGAACAGTGTTTGCCATAAGATAACAGTAGCTTCGGACTCTCTATGTCAAGTATCTTTAAGACTTACTTTTACTACACAATCCATGCTGATTATTCTCACTTTTCTGACAATCATATAGAGACTTTATGGTGATCGTCGCCCTCGCAGCATGCTGTACTATATAGAAACAACTAATCAGGCATTTTGTACTAAAGCAAATCAAAATATATTTTCAGGAACTTTGTAGGCGAGCTACTAAAGGAGCACAATAGGTGCTGTAAATGACAGGGTTGAAGTATAGATCTTGCATGGATTATTTTTACGGCTTCCTATGAGCAGCTATGCATAATGGGTTGCCTGTACGCATCAGCCAAGCAGCTCATTGCTATCGACCTTGGTACGCAGTAATTGCAAACCCCTGGCTTTTTGGTTTCTGACTGTGTTGACAGATATGGCGAGTTTGTCGGCGATTTCCTGGTTCTTAAGGCCCTTTACATAACTCATCTTTAAGATGGTACGGCATTGAACAGGTAACTTGTTCAGCTCTTTGTCGATCACACTCAATACCTCGGCCCGGATCATTTCATTCAACACAAAGCCTTCCTTTTTTTCTGATAGGTAAAGCAACTCGGCCTGCGATTGGTTGTCGCGATGTGACTGTTTGATAATGTTTAAACAGGCATTTCGGGTAGAGATGTACAGGAACGCCTTGATACCTTGTTCCGTCTCAAAATCAAAACGTTTGTCCCAGAATTTCATGAAGGTTTCTTCTACAATGTCTTCTGCCATCAGTTGATCTCTTACCAGCCGCTCGGCAAAGTAACAGAGCGCATTGTAATGTTGGTCGAAGAAAAAGGCAAAGGCCTTCGGGTTGTCGCCTTTCAGCTCGGTTAACATGTTTGGGCTCGTGCAGGTTTCCTCTTGATACATCAGCGTCGGATTTTTAAACGGTTTAAAGAAATAACGTACAATGAGCCATCGTTAATGGCCCGATCCGTTCCGGGTAGGGCAATACTTAATCGCCACCGGATTGGTGATAACTTTACTGATGGGAATGCAAGGACAAGTGATGCTCGAATACGAGCATTGCGCTGCCAGACGAACTATTCGACAGCAAAAAACAATTCATTCACCAGGAGTGCCCGTTGAACTACTGCCTAATGAAATCTTGCTACCAGAGAGCTTTCTTTACCAAAAAAAAGAGGAGGAGGAATACTATTTCAAGAACAAGTTTACAAGTATTATTCAATATATCAAAATTACCTGTCATCTTTTACTTCCACAATACTGACCTTTAACGGGTATAAATAGTCAATGGTTAAACGATCTTCGGCAATCAACCGCCTCCATTGAATTATTCGGAAGTTTCAAGCTCGTTTATTAGAAAATAATTATCTGTCGGCCCGTTATATCACCAGATTGCTTAAACGTTGTAGCATCGTTGACCACTTCCCGATAAGTGTATATTATACATTGTTTACAACTGGTGTTGCAGTTCCGGCAGTAAGGGTTCTCGTGATGGTTTTTGTCATGATCCTGATATCCAGCCAGATAGATGCATTGCGGATGTAGTACAGGTCGTACTGGTAACGAAGCACCGCATCAGTCCGGTCGCGTACAGGGCCATGATAGCCACCGATCTGCGCCATGCCGGTGATGCCGGGCTTCACCAGGTTCCTCATCTTGTAGCGGGGGATGATCTCGGCAAAGCGGCGACAGTCGGCATGCATATGCGGCCTTGGCCCCACAATACTCATGCTGCCTTCCAGTACATTCAGGAATTGTGGAAGCTCATCAATATTGGTTTGCCGCAACCATCGCCCCAGCCGGGTAACGCGCAGGTCTTCCGGATCGGCCGGCAAACTGTCTGCCAGTTCGTTCACCACCATCGTACGGAACTTATAGCAGACAAAGCTGCGCCCGCCCCGGCCAACCCTCTTTTGGCGAAAGAATACCGGTCCGGTTGAATCAAATCGCAATAACAGCGCTACCAACGGCACCAGCCAGCTCAGTACGCCCGCGATCACGACGATCGATAGCACGATGTCAATGATCCGCTTCAGCACGAAGTAATGCCGCTTGCGGGTAATATAACGCCTGATCGATGGACTGCTTCGGGTCCCGGTTTTATCAATAGCAACGGGTGCCAATAGAACATTCATGCTAAATTGGATATGCTTTTGGGAAGAAGGAGAGTAGTAATGCCGGATATCAGATGGAGTTGGCTATAGAAGCAACCTTTTTTAACCAACCCCAGTATTTTATTGGAAATACGTTCGCCTCATTAAAAAAGTTGCCTGCATGTATGCACTCGATCACCCAGCCACTAGTACCCGGACAACGCTGGCTTATAGTGTACTGAAAACCCTGGCCTGGTTCGATCTTTTTCATTACCCGCTGACCGCCGGGGAGATCTTGCATTTTTCACATCGTACCGCAACCATTGAAGAGCTGCAACCCTTGCTGCAACAATTGCTCAGGGAGCAGGTCGTTTTTTATGTCGATGGGTTTTATGCCTTACACAATGAAGCAGCCCTGGCAGCACGGCGAAGAAGCGGAAATGAAAAGGCAACCGTTATGCTGCGCAAAGCCCATCGCATCGCCCGACTGCTGCAGGGATTTCCCTTTGTGAGAGGGGTTTGCATATCGGGTTCGTTGTCCAAAAATTTTGCCGGCGACAATGCCGATATAGACCTCTTTATCATTACCAGCGCCAATCGCCTCTGGCTGGCACGTACTGCCATGCATGCGCTCAAGAAATTATCGTATTGCTGGGGCGGACAGCATGACTTTTGTATGAATTACTATATCGATGAAGAGGCGTTGCTTATCCGCGAGCAGAATATGTTTACCGCCATCGAGTTGCTTACGCTGATGCCGGTTTGCGGGGACGATAGTGTGCAGCGTTTCTTTGCAGTCAACAGTTGGGTACAGGACTACCTGCCAGCCTACCGCGGTAAAAGCCCTGTCTATCCCTCTAGGGGGAAAGGTAGTTGGTTGAAACGGTCGATCGAATGGTTACTTAACCTTTCAGCAGGCGAAGCGGCAGACAACTACCTGATGCAGCTAACCTCCCGGCGGTGGAAGAAGAAAGAATCAGATCAACGACAAAACATACAAGGAGGAAGAATGGGATTGGTAACCGGTAAACATTTTGCCAAACCCAATCCGCAATATTTTCAACGGAGGATACTCGACGAATACCAACAGAAATTACAAAAACTCTGGGCAATGGTCGATCGGGCCGATGTTCCTGTCTTGAAGTAAGGATCACGCCGGCTCGGATAAGTGCTCACCTCAGTGGGCTCAATTTGCCGGCCAGGCTACTCCCTTCCGGATATACCTTTTGCCTCAAGCCGTGGCCCTCCACTTAAGCCGTACTACTTGCTCAAACCGTGGCGTTCCACTCAGCACGAACTACTCTCTCAAGCCGTGCCCCTGCGTTCTTCCACACGCATATTTCGCTGCGCCCAAACCGACCGGAGCTTAAACATTGGGATGCGGAACAGGTTGGCCAGTGGATGCTTCAAGGCACGGTGATAATACATTTCATTATTGATCATCTCGATAGCATAATCATAATACCGGCGGTTGTACGTGCGCTTAAAATCGATATCGCGGTCGGTACTCGATTCCCATTCCAGTTGTTGCACAAAGCGATCTTCCACTTCGGCATAAAGTGGGGTTCCCTTGATAGGGTAAGTTACAGTAATCGTGAAAAGATCGGGCTCGGCCGATTTCAGGTGATGAACCGTTTCAAAAATATCTTCCTTCGTTTCTCCGGGGTAACCCACCATGATAAACGTACCGGCCTGTAAGCCATGATGGCGGGCCAGCCTGATCATATCACGTACCTGCCCCACTTCCACCCGGCGGTCCATCAGGTCGATGATCTTCTGTGAACCACTTTCGGCCCCGATCCACACCCGGAAGCAGCCACTGGCCTTGAGTTTCAAAATAACCTCTTCATTCATGCGGTCGGCCCGGGTAATACATTCATACGGCATAACCAGGTTGCGGCTGGTCATTTCTTCGGCAAATTCATCGAGCCACTTATGGCTTACGGTAAATACGTCATCCACAAACCAGATGCTATCTACCGAGTAATGCAATTTGATCCAGGCAATTTCGTCGGCCACGGCTTGCGGGCTACGCCGGCGATAGCTTTGTCCATACACGGCGCGGCTGCACCACTTGCAGGAGTAAGGGCAGCCCCGCATGGTACTTACCGAAATGGCATTGGTGCCATGTTTCTGCTTCCAGGCGTCGAAATAAAGTTGCAGGTCAACCTGTTGCCGGTTGGGCATCGGCAACTCATCGAGATTTTTTAGTTTACCGCGTTCCCGGTTTTGTCGCACGCCATTTGTTTCATCCATATAGGCGATGCCATCAATGGCGGAACGATCACCCTCGCAGCCACCTTCCACCCATTGCACCAACTCAAGCATGGTTTGTTCGCCCTCCCCCAATACCAAAAAGTCGGCCTGCTGCTCGAGGAATTTTACCAGGTGATTGCGCACTTCGGGACCGCCTAATACGATCTTTGTATGATCCAATGCCCGCTCGCTCCTGATGAACCGGATAATGCGCAGTACATTCAGTTTGGTCATCAGGTTGGTATAAATGCCCACCACGGCAGGTTTGTCTTCGAGCAGGGTAGCGCACAGCTTTGCGAAAGAAGAGAACGTACTGTCGAATACACGGTTTGAATAGCCGTGTTGTTCCAGGTAGGCGGATATATATAAGATACCCAGGGGAACATAAGGCCGCATAATGGCTTGTTCCTTCTCATCTTCCCCGATAAAATATCCGTGGGTAAGCAGGATATTCATAACAATTCCTTTTTTAAAAGTAAATAGGTGTGGTCGGCGAGTGAGCTACAAACAGAAAACTGTTGCAGTTGATTTTCCAGTTTGCTCAACAGCGTAAAAACCTGGCGGTGACGGCGCATCGCAGGCTCCATATAAGAAGGCGGGATGAATAGCCCTACCGGTCTCCTCGCTTTGAGTTTGAATGCCGGTAGCTCGCGGAGAAACCGGCGTACTGAATAATAGTGTATTTCCTGGTGTACGTCGTCGTTCAGGCGGGCCAGTTGTGGTTTATGCGTCCAGCGCCGGAAGGCCTGGCGCAGGTTGGCCTTTGTAAGAAAGTAGCAGGTCTCCCACCAGCAATACTTCCCAAAGATCACAGCCGCGAGGTGTCCATCGCGCCGAAGCAGGGATGCTACAGATCGGCCGAAGGTTGACAATTGTCTGGGATCAATGCAATTAAGTCCGGCGAAATTGGAGAAGACTAGATCGTACTGCTCGCCGGCAAGGGTATAGCTGAGCGCTTCAAAAGAACAGGTGATGAATTGTGGCGCTGCAATAAGACTGTTGCCGGTTAATCCCCTATGTGCATCCATTGCCATGCCGGTTATCCGGTTTGCTTCCGCTCCGCCATCAATCAATTTCATCCTGGCCTGTTTGATCATTGCGGCGCTTTGGTCGGTGGCGGTTACAGTATGTCCCATCGAAGCCAGCCACCAGGCATCGTCGCCGGTACCGCAATTGATCTCCAGTATCCGCAAGGGGCCCCGGTTGGCCAGGAAAGCCTGCAACCAGCTCCGGCTGGCATTTCGTTGAGCCTGCCCGGTGAGGCTTTGGCTGAACGACACATCGTAGCCGGCAGCCAGTACATCAAAAGCGGCTGTTTCATTCATACGATAGTTTTTTCAATTGCCACCGCCCGATGAAGGTGCGGGGCAGGTAGAGGCAGGCGGCTGCCACTTTTTTAATATCGCTCAGCTTAACGGCAAAGGGATTGCGTATTGCCTGCCTGAAGGCAGCCCATCCCTGCCAGGTGCGGTACACGTGGTGCACATGCCGGTGCAGTTTCTTGTAGAAGGCAGGTGGATAGGTGTTCCTGAACATCAATTGCAGTTCGTCCGAATCGGCCCAGTTGGATTTTGCCTTCAGATCATTCTTCACGCGTTCGTAGAAAACCGTACCGGGTAATGGATAGGAAACAGAAATGCCCAGTTCGGCCGGCATCAGTTGCCGGATCATGTTGATCGTTTTACGGATATCTTCCTGGGTTTCGCCGGGATAGCCAAACTGTATGAAGAAAGAGGGGCGTATGCCGTGTTGCTTGAGCAGCCCGGTAGCCTGGTGTATCTGTTCGATGGTAGTGCCTTTATCCATCGCGTCGAGTATTTGCTGCGAACCGCTTTCGGCGCCCATCCATGCGTTTTCGCAGCCAGCGCGCGCCAGTGAGCGTATATAGTTTTCCTGCACCAGCAGATCGGCACGCGATTGAATCTTGAAACGAAGCGGTAATTGTTCCTGTTCGGTAAGGGAGGCAAATTCCTGGACCCAGCCGGGCTTTAGGCCGAAGATGTCGTCGCAAAACCAGATATAGTCAAACTGGTAACGTTCTTTCAATAGCTTAAGTTCCTGCACCACATGTTGAGGCGACCTGGAATTGTAACGATTGCCATAGATCGGTTTGGCGCACCAGTTACATTTGAAAGGGCAGCCGCGCGTAGTGGCAACGTTCATAGAGAAATAACCCGTGCTCTTTTGCCACATGGCCCGGTAAGGCGCCATATTCACCAGGTCCCAAGCTGGTAGGGGAAGACTGTCGAGATCCTTCATCACAGGGCGTTTGCCTGTTTTTACATCCGTGCCTTTTTCGCGATAGGCAAGTCCGGGAATGGAAGTAATTGAAGTGCCGGGTGTATCGAGTGCCTGCACCAGTTCAAGCAAAGTCATTTCGCCTTCTCCCAGGATGATGTAGTCGGCCCCCTCATCGAGGTATTGCGCAAAATGATCAGTGGAGTCGGAGCTGCAGACGATCACGGTACAGCCTTGTTGCCGCGCGAGTTTGCTCATGCGGAAGGCTGCTTCCCGCATATTGGTGAGGCACATCTTGGTGAGGTAGTTGAAGCCATCGTCGTACAGAACGAAGACGTCGGGCCTGAAGTTTTCCAGCAAAGGCAACACTTCATCGGGCCCCTGCGCAAACATGGTATCGAACAGGGATACTGCATAGCCATGTTCCCGCAGCAGCGATGCCGCATACAGCGTGCCCAGGGGGGCATAGGGTTGTCCGGTATCCCATTGCTTGGGGTCGTAACGCAGGAAATAGGAATGGGAGAATAATAACTTCTTCATAATCCGTTCAGGGCAACAGCCATCGGCTGCTGCAGTTCCTAAACAGTACGGCTGTCAGCCTATTAGGTTGCCTGAGACCAGCAAGAAGCCTGCACTTTATGCCATAGCAAGTACCCTGCTGGCTCCAGCATAAGGAACCTGGTCGATCAGCGTGGCACTGCGCATCACGCCAAACCGTATACCAATAGAGATCATGATGCTGAATTGTTCATCGGGTGGCACCAAGGGGTGTTGGATGTCCAGGCTCGTGGCTGGTGATCCCTCCACCAGCGGATACCATTCTGTACCACTTACAACAGGCACAAAACCGGCATATTCATTCACGGGAGCGTATCCCTGAGGTGTGTAAAACAGATCGGGGATGATACCGAATACAACGGTTATGGCATACAATGGGTGTGCTTTCGGTGCATGCAGGTTAATACCCGGGAGGAGTGCAGGAATATCCACCCGGACATGCAGGTTTTCTCTTAACACCTGGCAACCAATATAGGTGCGCACAATGGAATCAAAGCCCGTTTTTCTGTTGAGTGAAAAGCCTTCCAATATGGAGGGATAGTTTGATAATCTTATATGGCGTTCTCCATTTTCACTTCCTGTATCCAGCGCCTGGACGGGCTTCATCAGGGCATTGAGCGGCCCGGCAATATTGTGATCGGCCAGGGCTTTCTGTGGCCACAACATGCGCATGATCCATTTACTGGCAGTGGCCCTGCCTCCAAACTCGGCATTGATCCGCCGGGTAGTTTCAAACTTCGGATGTGTTTTGATCTTCTGTTTTGAAGCGCCACCCTTGCTGCGAACAATGGGCTGGTCTACGCCCCTCATTTTGTAGTAGGAAAAATTCCCCACCGATCCGGTCAGGGAAGCATCGGGATTGATACGTGCCATACTTGTGTTTTGAGGTAAGCAATAAGCTCCGGCCAGTCTAATTTGCACCGGATTGTCTCCTTCTAAATATATAACATGTATTTTAAATGTAAAAAAAATATATGTAAGCCGTAGATAAGCCGCCCCTTAAAAGGACAGTTTATCTACGGCTTATGTACAGCTTATATACAGCTTATCTACGGGTTAATGGGTAAGCTATCGCCTGTTATACTAGTAGATTGGGTAGGCAGGAAATGTATTTTACCTGGAGGAGAGATTATGCGGCACGGGGATAAAAAAAGCCCTGCCAATCAACAGATCGACAGGGCTCAATGAATAAGTGAGCGAGCTATTTTACGGAGAAATAGACATAATTTGATGTAAAGATGTATTCCCGTTCTTTTGCTTCGGGGGCTGTACTGATCGACTGCAATAAAACCTTTACCCGGTAATCACCTTTTTTCAGGGTACAACAGCTCAATAAATCCAGGTTGAACTGAAGTTGTTCTCCCTTCTTTAAAGAGCTGCAGGTACAGCAGGCATTTATGCATGGGTCTGGCACAGGCAAGCCCGGTACGCCATCAACACCGGGGAAAAATTCATAGGTATCTTTTTCTTTTTTTTCAAAACGGGGTGCTATCGAATTGATCGGACTGCCGGCATATTGCTGCAAAATGGCTGTATCCTGAACATGGAATTTTTGAAAAGAATTATTCTTTATTGATACGCTGAAAAGCGCTTTACCTGTTGAATCATCCTTGCCCTGTTTACTAATTTGAATGGTAACAGGTTGGGCATGCCCAACACAAGCAATGAAAAAAAATAGTATAATCAATATTCCTCTTACTGTCATCGCTTTAATGTCGTTGAGGTAAAGATGGGAGAAACTGAAGTTACTTGTTATGAGATTAGTAAAAACAATTCAGGAAGAGCCCGGTTTATACGAAGTATTATGAGTAAGGGTTGCCTGCCTAAAGGGGTAAATAATTTATTGTTTTTCACTGAATTGTATTGGGAGAATATTGTATAATATTGTTGGGGGCTGTTATGGCCGCAGCCCTGTATGCTCATGGATATCAGCGTCGTAATACCCACCTGCAACCGAAAGCAGCGTGTATTGCAGTTATTACAGCACCTGCAGGGATCTCAACATCCCCTGCGGGAAGTGATCATCGTCGACTCGGGCGATGACCAGTTTGGAGACCATGAACTTTCGGCGTTCGCCGCGATGGACATACAATATGTGAGGGCCGAAAAATCGGTATGCATACAACGTAACGAAGGCATTCGTCTGGCAAAGGGCGAATGGATATTTCTCTGTGATGATGATATTGAAGTGCCGGCCGATTACCTGCAAAAGATCGCCGCGCATGTGCAGCAACATCCCGAAGCCGGCGCCGTATCGGGCCTCGTACTGCAACAGGAGAAAGGGGAGTGGAAAGCAGCGTACGACCTGCATTCGCCCATGGCCCTTTACTGGCATTACCTGTTCCGCTTGAGCATATGGGGCGAAATACGCTGCGCAGAGAATAATTTCCTGGTTCGCAACATTACCAGCTATTACCGGCGAAAAGGAAATCATATCACAAAGGCGGGTTGGCCTGTGATCACCGATTTCAGTGGTGATTATTTTACAACTCCTATATACGGACTGGGCGCTTCGGTGGTTCGCAAAAGCTGGCTGCTGCAATCGCCCTATGAAGAAGTACTTGATCGACATGGTATAGGCGACAACTACGGCGTCAATATCGGATTCCCGGTGGCAGGCGTACAGGTATTGAACAACGCCTTTGTCTACCACCACCATGCAGCCGAAAACCGGCTGCAAAGGCCGCTGCAATATTACCGGCGCATGCTGGCCCTCGATTATTTCAGAAGAACCAGGGCCCGCCAGTTGCCCGCCAGCAAAGGCTGGTTATTGTGGTCGCTCACGGGCAATATGCTCAGTTTTATGCGGGTGGGAGATCGGCGCATGGTGCGTGCATCGCTGAAGACGATCTGGCAAATTGCGTGGGGATCGAATCCTTATTACAAAGCCGCTAAAGCCAACAAGAAAGTGGTAGAACCTGTTTTATGAATACCTGGTCGTCAACAGCAAGCCTTCGGCCTGCAACTGTTTTGTCGTACGAAAAGATCCTGTTATGGACGGCGGGATTGCTGTATGTGGCGATCGCCGCCGGCGCCATGCTACGCCATGAGCCTTGGGGTGATGAAATACATAGCTGGAATATCGCCAAGGGAAGCGTCAGCTATGCGGATGTTATTTACAATAGTCGCTTCGAGGGACATCCACCCACCTGGTATACCATCATGTGGATCATATCGCGGGTTACGCACAACTTCCTCTATGTGCAGGTTGTTCACCTGGTAATAGCTTCGGCCACGGTATTCCTGCTGCTTTTTTATTCGCCGCTTCCGCTGCCGTCCAGATTGCTCATTCCCTTCGGTTATTTTTTCCTGTTCGAGTTTGCCGTGCTCACGCGCAACTATGCTATCGGCGTGCTGCTGGTATTTTGTATTTGCGGATTGCTGCGTCAACAGTTCAAATACAAAGCGATCCTGTATTATGCATTGCTGCTGCTATTGTCGAATGGGCATCTCTTTGCCCTGCTGCTGGCCGGCAGCCTTCATCTTTATTACTTATGGTGGAATTATGAACAATACAAGTCGACGAAGGGATTGGCGGGGCATATGGTTGCAGGCTTATTGGTGTTGCTGCCTTCTTTGTATTTCATCTTCCCGCCATCGGGTGGCGCGCTGGCCGTGCCTTTCTGGCTCGACCGGTGGAATGCTTCAAACATCATCATCACCATTCAATCGCCCATTCGCTCGATGATACCGGTGCCGGCCTGGTGGGAAGCGCATTGGTGGAATACCGAATTCCTGATGCAGTGGCAGGCGCACCATACCTGGCTGAAATATGTAACGCCGTTCCTTGCCGCAGCGATCGTTGTGCTGATGGTAAGCCTGTTGCGGAAAAGCCGCAAGAGCCTGCTGCTGTTTGGCGCCAACCTATTGGCTACAGCCCTGGTCAGTATCGTGGTGTTTCCGCTGGGATGTGCCCGGTATGCAGGGCTCATCTTTATAGGCTTCCTGGCAGCCTGGTGGTTGTATTGCTACGAATACCGTACCAGCCGCTGGCAGCAACGGCTCTTCAATGTCTTGCTGGTGGTGCAGATAGTGGCTACGGCTATTGCATTGAGCAGTGATTGGAACAAGCCCTTCTCAAACTTCAACCGCGTAGGCGGCTTGATGGCTAAGGTGCCGGTCGGTGAAAAGCTCGTATGCGATTATTGGGGCCTGAATGCGGTAGCTGCATTTACTGATCAGCCGCTTTATTGCATCGATCTGCAGCGGGAGGTCAATTTCCTGTTGTGGGATGAGCACATGGCCCGGCTCATGAAGCTGCCCCATCGGTATGCCGATGGCGCGACGCAACTTTTTCAACAAGGTCTGGATGGATTTTGGATGATCTCTTCCGGCTCGCCCGCCGAGCTGGCTAAGGTGGATGACCTGTTCCAGCAAACATATAATGTAGCCCTCACAGACAGTGTAGGAGGTGCTATAGAAAAAGGTGGGAATGTTTACCTGTACCGGGTTGAAAAGCATTGACGCTTCCAAGACATTAACGCGTGCGAAATTCAAACCTGCTGAGGCTGGAGCGTTGCTTTTCCTTTTCGCCTCGCCTCAATTACGTGTTGATAATGCTTTTTGGCCACCCGGGCAATGGCATCGAAGGATAGATGCTCCCGGTAATAATCGATGCAGGCCTGCGCTTCCGTCGCTAAAGGCCTGGCCATCGCAGCGGTGGCGGCCGCCAGGAAAGTCTCTTTGTTGCCGGGTTGCCACAATGCGCCTAGTTGGCCTTCATTGGTCATGCGGCGAAAGCTGGGAATATCGGTAACAATTGGCACGCATCCGCAACGCATGGCTTCACTCATCGCATACCCACAACCTTCATAATGACTGCCCAGCACAAAGTAATCGGCGCTGTTGTAATACCAGGGCATCTGTTCATGCGGTATAGCGCCCAATAAGGTCGTTTGCGCATACAGCGAAGGGTGCTGCGCAATAAATTGTTTCACGGCCGTCTCCAGCCGGTTGTCACTATAGATCATATAAAGCCGCGACTGCGGGCGTTTCCGCAACAACAACGCAAAGCCGGCGAGTACCGTCAGCGGGTCTTTGTTGTCATCGAGCCGGCCCACCCACAGAAATACCGGCGATCCCTGCATGCCGGTTTCCTGCCTCGCCACCGCCCGGTTGGCATAGACCAGCGGCAGGTTTGCATCACGGCTGTCATAATCAAAAAAAGTAGTGCCCTCTATTACAGGCATCACCTTAGGGCAGGGGGCTTGCTTCATCAGCCATTCGGCTCCTTGTGCATGCGTGGTAAAAAAGAACGCATCCGCCACTTTGTTGAGTAGGTTATGAATGGTTCGTTTCAGGCGGCCGGGTGACCGTCCGCCATGATGTTGTACTACTATGGCTGTAGTGCGGGGCAATAAGCAACGAAGTACAAAGGTTTGCAGCGATAAGGTAAGGCTATGTACATGTACAACGTCGGCATCCAGCTTTTTAACTTCCAGCAAAAACTTAAACGGCACCTGCCAGGCCCGCAGCTGACTGCTGCCGCCGTCATGGATGAAATAGTGACGGATATTGTTTTTCTCAAAATGCTCATCCTTGCCAAAGCGGGTCATGAAAATGCTTTCCACGCCCAGTGGCAATAAAGATTCGGCCCAGCCGGTGGTGGTATAGTACAGGCGCACCAGTGCTTCCGCATCATCAATGCGATCGTCGTAATAATAAAAAATGTTCACCACCTTCATGAGCCCTTATTTGAATAATTGCATAACGGTCCTGGCACTATCATGCATGGAATGATACAGTATGCGTTCATGGGGCAGACTGGCATCTCGTAATAACTCCACTGCTTTCTGTTCCATTTCATCTGCATTGCTCACCACATGCCAATGCGCCACCGGATGATCGAAGGGATAACAGAAGCTGATCACATGCGCGCCGGCATACAGCGCTTCCAGGCATACCGTACTGCAGCCTTCGTACCTCGACGTATGCAGGAACACTTTGCTGCGCTGCATCAGTTGCAGCACTTCTGCATGGGGAAGCCCGCCCAGCAGCGAAAGATGATCCTGCAATTGCAGTTCCCCGATCACTGCTTCCACTTTTTCCTTTTCGCGGCCCAGTCCGCAATGAATGGCTTTCAATGTCGGTATCGATTGTTGCAATGCCCCCACCACCTTGGCATACAGGTCATATTGCTTCAGCGGTTCGAAAGAGCCGGCTGCCATGACGTCAATATCGCGGACAGCAGGCAGGGCGGCCGGAAACACGCGTTGGTCGATGGCATTGGGTACAAGATGCAAAGGGCGTACGCCGTGGCTGTGCTCATAGAGATCGCGCAGGGTGGCGCCCATAGCGGCCAGCTGGTGGCTGCGCGGACGAATGTAACGAACCCAGCGGTTCTCCTTCTTAGCATCCTGACCGCATATCCAACTGATATGGCGAATGGCATGAAGCCTGCCAAAATACTGACCGATGAAGGCGCATTCTCCGCTCCAGAAACTGAACAGGCCAATGAGTTGATGATGCTTGCGTAAACTGCGCAGCGTAGCCCATACCTGTTGATACAACAATAATCTTTTGGCTTTGCGTTTATGGGTGCCATCGAAAGCCTGCACATCGATGCCATGCCATTGGTAAACGTTCTGGTGATAGGGATACAACAGCGCCAGCACAACGATCCGGGTGCCCGGGTAGTTCTCCTGCAAAGCCCGCACCATCAATTGCTGCGAAGGCACCCACCAGGTGGCCGATTCGTTTTCCGGAAAAGCCGGGGTGATCACCACCAAGGTTTCGGGTTTATACATCGAGTTGCAGGATTTTGTTACAAAATGAAAAACTGTCCTGGTGATGGGTGATCAGGATCACCATCTTACCGTTTTCAGTGAGGTGCCTGAAATGTTGCAACAGGGTCAGTTCCGATGACTGGTCAAGTTCATTGAAAGGCTCGTCGAGTATGATGAGGTCGGCATCTTTGTACAAAGCGCGGGCGATGGCGATGCGCTGCCGCTGGCCACCGCTGATGTTGCGGCCCTGCTCGGCGATCAGTGGTCCCGCTTCCTGCTGTTCCTGCATCAGGTGGAGGAGTCCGGCGGCCTGTACGGCCCGGTGAAATTTCTTTTCATGATAATGGCTGCCATTGAGGGTAACATTGTGCTGTAAGGTATCGTGCAACAGGAAAGGCTGCTGTTTTACATAAGCGATCACGGGCCAGTAGCGTTTGCGTTCTTCCTTCGCCGTAGGCTGGCCGTTGATGAGTATCTGCCCGGCGTCGGGATGCAGGAAACCGAGCAGCAGGTTGAGGATGGTTGTTTTACCCTGACCCGATGGGCCCGAGATGCCCATGAAGTCTCCGGGCTGCAACGTCCAGTTGAGCTTGTGCAGCACCTGCTTCTGTCCGAAGTTGAAATGCACGTTGCTGAATTGCAATTGGTGAATGGCGGGCAGGGTAGCGGCGTCCGCTGCAGTGGTGGCCAAGGGGCCGGGAGTTGTTTTGTTGGCCGGTGTTTGCTCCAACAATTCTTCCGCAGTGTAGTAATAGGTTTGAACCTGGCCCAGGGTATTGAGAATTTTCACAATGCCGGGAATGATCTTGTACGCCGCGGCCATAAAAGCGCCGACGGTAATGATCGTTGCGGAGTTGGCGTAGCCGCTCCACTGTTGAAGGGCCAGCAAGATGAACAGGCCCAGCAGGGCAAACACTTCCATCATGCGGGCGGGAATGCCCTGCACGATCATCGTTTGGGCGAAGTGATGGGTGAATTGTTCCTGGCGTGCCATATAGCGCTCGAGGAAGGCGTGATTCTTATCGTAGATATTACTTTCTACAAACCCATGCAGGGCTTCCTGCAAATGCTGCAGTGCTTTTTCACTGCTGCTGCGTGTTTCGCTACGTACCCGGCGCAACCGTTTCTTCACGAGATAGGATACTGCGATCACCGGCGGCAACAACAACACGAACAGCAACAGAAACAATGTTGCATTGAAGAGCAGGATGGCAACGATCGTCAGCGCGATCAGTACCACCTGGGTGATCACCTGCTGCAGGCCAGCCAGCACATGCTGACAGAAATCGATGGGCTGATAACTGATGCGTCGAATATGCACCGACGAATCCACATGGATGAAGTTGGTATAGGCGCCTTCAAGGTATTGCTGCAGGCGCTGCCGGGCGAGGCGGGTAGCCACGCTGGCGACAAACCGGCATTGTGCGCGGTATACCAGGAAGCCGGCCAGGTTCTTTACACTAAACAGCAGCAGGCATATGCCTACCGGTAACAGGCTTTGCCGGTTTTGCAGCCAGGCTGGTAGCAGGCTGCTGGCCGGTGCGCCGGTGGGCGTGGCGTAGATCCTGATGATCAACAGCAACCAGGCCAGAGACGCTATATCGGCCAGGCTGATCAACAGATCGTATACTGCCAGCCAGCCCATCCGTTTGCGTTCGGGCGGGTGCAGGATGGCGATACTTTGCTGGATGATCTGTTTTAAGTTGGCCACGATTTAGCGTATTGATGCTCAGCTTTCCATACGGGCAGCAGCACCACGGGGTTGCCTCTGGGCCGACAGCATTTACCTGCCGCCCGACCAGCCAGCTGTAAGCGTGCTTCCTCCCAAATCGACAGAAAGCACCTGCTGGCCCACCATTGATCTGGGACCATTGTCCGGATCGTGTTGGTTAGTGTGGCTTGGCCAGGTGTTTTTCTGTAAATTTTCCCAAACTGGGTAAAGGTGCTTTCTGCGTTTGCCATCGGAATACCTGCAATAAGTTGAAAGCCATCAGGCAGTTAACTGGTTTGTTTTCCAGCCTCATTACCAGGCTCCTTTACGATCCGTTAACAAACAACCGTCGTTCCCCGTCTTGCGATATTAGGCAGAATAAAATCAGCTAAAACGGTATAGTTAGCGATTCCGCGAGTATATTTGCATGCTGTACTTATTCGTTAGCCGAACTTAATAACCAAACGACAGGCAAGACCCAAAAAATTGATTTGCCCATGAACAATCCCTTAGTGGCCGGTGTCGATATCGGCGGCTCGCACATCACGGCGGCCCTGGTCGACCTGGAGGTCCGGAGTGTATTACCTGCCTTTTCTGCCCGCAAGCATATTAATGCTCAGGAAGACGCTGCCAGCATTGTGAACGATTGGTGCGAAGCCATCGTGGAAGTATTTGCCTCCCAGCCCGCCATGCCCCGTAGAGTAGGCATTGCCATGCCCGGTCCCTTCGACTATGAAAATGGTATTTCTTTCATTAAGGATCAAAACAAATACCAGTCGCTTTATGGCCTCAATGTAAAAGAGATGATGGCCGAACGCCTGGGCATCGAACCCGATCAGATACGCCTCATGAACGATGCCGGTTGTTTTTTGCAAGGCGAAGTAGTAGGCGGCGCCGGACGCGGTTACAAAAGCGCCATCGGCGTTACGCTCGGTACCGGTCTTGGCACGGCAACCTTTCACCAGGGTATTGCCAAAGATGCCAACCTCTGGTGTGCACCCTTTCGCGACAGCATTGCCGAAGACTATATTTCCGCCCGCTGGCTCATCAATACCTACGAGCAGCAAAGCGGCACGCTGGTCGAAAATGTGAAAGACCTGGTAGCGCTCATCCGCACTGATCCCCGTATCAAGGACATATTCAAAGAGTTTGGTCAGAACCTCGCTGCCTTCCTCACCGGCTTTATCCGTGATAACAATCCCGAAGTGGTGGTGATCGGCGGTAACATTGCCCGCAGCGCCGAATGGTTCCTTGCGCATACCGAGGCAGCCTTGCTGGCCCAGTCAATTGCCACACCGTTGCGCGTCGCCCGCCTGGGCGAAGATGCCCATATCATGGGTGCGGCCGGCTGCTGGATCGAGAACTTGTAATTTACCTTCACTTTATACGAACAAGCTGATTTGCACAGGTTATCTCATCTCCGGATGATCTGTGCAGATCATTGCGAACCAGATGGTTTGTGATTGTCAAAAAGACAGTTTTCGGCATTCGGCCAAAAAGCTGTAAATTTTTGCCGATTGCATATGAGGAAGCTTGTCATTTTAGTATTACTCTGCACTACAGGCTGGTGCCTGCGTGCTCAAACCCAACAGTACCAGTTCTCCCGGATTGATATCAGCCAGGGATTGTCGCATAGCCAGATCAATACCATCATGCGCGACAGTAAAGGCTTTATGTGGATCGGCACCATGAGTGGCCTCAATCGCTACGACGGGTACAATTTCACCATCTACCGACACAATCTCCACGACTCTACCACCATCGGCGATGATTTTATCGTACGTATTTTCGAAGGGCCCGATAATACCATCTGGGTCGAGAACAGGAACGGGCTCAATGTTTTTGACCAGGCCACGGAACAGTTTAACCGCAATGCCTCTGCCTGCCTGGCGCGTTATGCCCTGCCACCGGCCTCCGTTACCAGCATCCTGCGCGACAGCCGCGGAAAGTTCTGGTTCGTAATGGGACAAGCCGGCTTGTATACCTATGATCCCGCCAGCCGTAAAACTGTTCGGGTATTCCAAACCGATGCCATTGCCCTCAACCCCGTCTCCATTGGCGAAGACAACAAAGGAGATATCTGGGTGGTCTTCAACAACGGCCATATTGAAAAACTGGATGGCCGCACCGGCTCCGCCACTTTTAAGACAGACCTGCTGGGCTCGGCCACCCGCTTCGAACGGCTGCCGTATTCCTTATATATAGATGCTGAGAACGAATTGTGGTGTTTTGTGTCGAACGATCCCCGTGGCGTATTTCAATACAATCCCGCCACCAATACCTTGCACCATATTACCGGCGACAGCGGTCCGTTCAGGCTCAACAACAACCTCGTAACCGGACTGCTGCAGGATAACAAAGGCAATATCTGGGTGTTTACCGATCATGGCGGCGTTAATATACTCAACAAGAAGAAAGGTACGAGCCAGTACCTCATGCACAACGACGACGACCCGCGCAGCCTTAGCCAGAACAGTTTGACCACTGGTTACAAAGACAAAGCAGGCAATATCTGGGTGGGCACCTATAAAAAAGGCATCAACTATTACCGCGAACGTACGGCCAGCTTTCCCCTGTTCGATCACCAGCCTGCCGATCCCAACAGTTTGCCCTACAACGATGTCAACAAGTTCATCGAAGACGCAGCCGGTAACCTGTGGATCGGTACCAATGGCGGCGGCCTCATCTATTACGACCGCACTAAAAAAACATTCCGGCAGTTCCTGCACAATCCCAGCGATCCCAACAGCCTCAGCAATAATGTTATCGTAAGCCTCTTCATAGATCATAACCAGAAGTTGTGGATCGGCTCTTATTTCGGGGGGCTCGATTGTTACGATGGAAAACGTTTCACGCATTATAAACACAGCAACGATCCGGCCAGTATTGCCGACGACCGCGTATGGGAGATCTTCGAAGATTCGCGTAAGGAGTTGTGGGTGGGCACGCTCATCGGAGGGCTCGACCGCTTCGACCGGCAGAAGAATGTTTTCCATCATCACCTGCCCACCGGCGGCAACTCGGTGAGCTCGGGGTATATCGCCGCGCTCATGGAAGACAATACCGGCAAACTCTGGATCGGCACGGCCAATGGGGTCGATGTGCTTATTCGCCGGCCCAACCTGCCCGATAGTTTTGCACATTATTACAATACGCCCGGCAATGCAGCCAGCCTCAGCAACAACAACGTGATCACGATGCTGCAGGATAAGAAAGGACAGATCTGGATCGGTACGCGCGATGGGCTCAATCTCTTCGATCCGCGCAAAAACGCGTTCCAGATATTTCGCCGGGAAGACGGCCTGCCCGACAATGCCGTGCTCACCCTGCTCGAAGATGATGCGGGCGAACTGTGGATGAGCAGTCCCAACGGTATTGCGCATATCCAGCTGCAATATGATGCTCAAAAAGACCGGTACCTGCTGCTAAGCCACAACTACAATGAACTCGATGGTTTGCAGGGCACGGCTTTCAATGAGAATGCCGCCTATAAAACCCGCAACGGAGAACTGATCTTTGGCGGCGCCAATGGTTTCAATCTCTTCCATCCCGAGGCCATCAGGCCCGGTAAATTACAAGCGCCCCTCGCTTTTACCGACCTGCGCATCTTCAATAAAACGGTGGCCGTCGGTGAAAAGATAAACGGGAGGATAGTGCTTCCGCAATCCATTACCCAAACCAAAGACATTACGCTGCGCTACAACGAAAATGTGCTGTCGATCGAGTTTGCGGCCCTCAACTTTTCCAATGCCGAGCGCAGCAAATACGCCTATAAGCTGGATGGCTTTAACGAAGATTGGAGTTATACCGATGGCAGGATGCGGATGGCTACCTATACCAACCTCGACCCCGGCGATTATACATTCCGGGTAAAGGCCGCCACCAGCAACGATGTTTGGAACGACCAGGAGCTCACACTACATATAAAGGTATTACCGCCATTCTGGAAAACACCCTGGGCCTACGCACTCTATGTGCTCGTACTCGGCGCAATCCTTTGGTTCAGCCGCCATATGGTGCTGCAGCGGGCACGCATCCGCTTCCAGCTGGAGCAGCAAAGAAAAGAGGCCCAGCGTATGCACGAGCTGGATATGATGAAGATCCGCTTCTTCACCAATGTGAGCCACGAATTCCGAACGCCGCTCTCGCTGATCCTCGCTCCGGTCGAAAAGATGCTGCAACAGGCCGAAGACGAGGGGCAGAAAAAGCAATACAGCCTCATTCACCGCAATGCCCGCCGTTTACTGAACCTCGTAAACCAGTTGCTCGACTTCCGCAAAATGGAAGTACAGGAACTGCGGCTCAATACCAGTACAGGCGATATTATCAGGTTCACCAAAGACATTACCTATTCTTTTACAGACATTGCCGAAAAGAAGAATATCCGCTTCAATTTTCATTCCGCAGTCGATCGCTTCTTCACCAGTTTCGACCACGATAAACTGGAACGCATCCTGTTCAACCTCGTGTCCAATGCCTTCAAGTTTACCCCCGAGCAAGGTAGCGTTACGGTGGCCCTGCGCCTGGAAGAACAGGGGGAAGGAACATTCCGGCTGGCCATCCAGGTAAAAGATACGGGCATCGGTATTCCCAAAGAAAAGCAGGATCTTATTTTCGAACGTTTCTTCCAGCACGATACACCTGGCAGTATCGTAAACCAGGGCAGCGGCATCGGTTTGTCGATCACCCGTGAGTTTGTCAAGTTGCACCAGGGTACCATTTCGGTAGAAAGTGAGCCCGAACAGGGTAGCTGCTTTACCGTCATACTGCCGCTGCAGGCTGTGCCGGCAGCAGCCCTTTCGATGCCGTTAGCCGCAACAGAACAAACCGGGCTGAACGGCGTGGCGCCAGCCGGGCAATCCATAACCGCACTCCCGGTAGCGATGAATGACCCGGAAGGCCGGGCCGCGGCCATCACCGGCGAAACGGGCAACGGCGTCCATCACGCTGAAAGGGAAACCACTACAGGCAACGGCGTCCACCACGCCGAGGCGGAGGCCGCCGCCGGAGAGCACGAGGCAAAGAAGAAGATGCTGCTGCTGGTGGAAGACAACGAAGACTTCCGCTTCTACCTCAAGGATAATTTACGCCAGCATTTCACGATCCTCGAAGCGGCCAATGGCAAAGAAGGCTGGCAGAAAGCCCTCGGTCATCACCCCGACCTGGTGGTGAGCGATATCAGTATGCCCGAAATGAATGGTATCGACCTGTGTAAAAAGATCAAGAAAGACCAGCGCACTTCCCATATCCCCGTCATCCTGCTTACGGCCCTGGCCGGCGAGCAGCAGCAGTTGAAGGGGCTCGAAACCGGGGCCAACGACTACCTCACGAAACCATTCAATTTCGAGATCCTCCTGTCGCGCATCCGGAACCAGTTATCGCAGCAGGCCATCGCCCGCAAAACGTTTGAGAAGCGCATCGAAGTGAGCCAGGCCGCACTGCAAACCGCCTCGCCCGACGAGCAGTTCCTGCATCAGGTGATGGAGCTGATCGAAAAAAATATGGGCAATCCCGAGTTCTCGGTCGAAGAACTGAGCAAGGGTGTATACATGAGCCGGGTGGCGTTGTACAAAAAGATACTGGCGCTAACCGGCAAAACGCCCATCGAGTTCATCCGGTCGGTGAGGCTGAAACGGGCTGCCCAGTTGCTCGAAAAGTCGCAGATGACGGTGGCCGAAATTGCCTACGAAGTTGGCTTCAATAACCCCAAATACTTCTCCAAATACTTCAAACTCGAGTACCATGTACTGCCCAGTCAATGGGGTGCGCAGGGTGCAGGATAATGTAGCCCGTGCAGAATTTTATATTGACAATCAATCGTTTGAGGTTGGTGGTTAACATTTCGATACCCATTCATAAACATCTGCATACCCTGCTTTTTCTTCCACAGTTCTACATTTATGATGAAGGAACCGGCGGGCCAACATGCTCCTGGCCGGTGACTGGAATGTGAACCAAAACGAATGATTGCTATGTGGAAGATCAAGACTTCTCTGTGCCTTATTGTGGTCGCTCTATTGTCCGTAACCACCCTCTCCGCTCACCATATCCCTCCCGGTGAATACTCGAAAATCGACGACGGAATTATCGTTCATGTGAAACGCAAGGTTACCAACGGCGTGTGCCTGGTGCGTTTGCAGGCTGTTACCGATCGCATTATCCGGGTTACAGCCAGCGCGGCCGATTCATTTTCCAATATCCCCAGCCTCATCGTGCTGTCTACTAAAAGACCGGCGGTGAAATGGGAAGTGAGGGAGGATAAAGAGCAGCTTATACTTGTTACGTCCGCCATCCGGGCGATGGTTTCGCGCATTACCGGCGAGATCAGGTTTACCGATCCCACCGGCAAGCTGTTGTTGGCCGAACCTACAGAAGGCGGTAAAAGCTTTGTGCCGGCAGTGGAAGAGGGGCTGCCGACCTGGAAATTGCGTCAGGCGTTTATCACTACACCCGATGAAGCGTTGTACGGCCTGGGGCAACACCAGCAGGGCCTCATGAACCAAAAGGGCTACCAGGTAGACCTGGCACAGAACAATACAGAGATCGCCATCCCCTTCCTCGTATCAACCCATCATTATGGTATCCTGTGGGATAATTATTCTATTACCAAAGCAGGCGACACGCGCGATTATGAACCGCTGTCGACCTTGAAATTATATTCGGCCGAAGGCAGCGAAGGCTGGCTTACGGCTACGTACGCACAAAAAGGAAAGCCGGAAAACATATTCGTCAAAAGGCCCGAGTCGGTATTGTCTTACGACTGGCTGCTATCGCAAAAGGATTTTCCAGCAGGAATTAAACTGGGTAATACGGTAGTCACCTGGGAAGGGGCCATGGCTTCTTCGTTTACCGGCGTGCACCAGTTTCTGCTGCGCTATGGCGGTTACTGTAAATTATGGATCGATGGTAAACTGCTGGCCGACCGCTGGCGCCAACCCTGGATGCCGGGTACGGCCTTGATACCCGTTGCTATGGAGCAGGGAAGGAAATACAAGATCCGGATCGAATGGCTGCCCGACGGCGATGTATCTTATGTATCCTGCAATTGGTTAAGCCCGCTGCAGGGTGATCTTCAACAACAATATGCTTTGAGTGCCGAGTCGGGCAGCCAGTTGGATTATTATTTCATCAGCGGCAACAACCTCGATGAGGTGATCGGCGGTTACCGCGAGCTCACCGGCGCCAGCACCCTGATGCCCAAATGGGCCATGGGTTTGTGGCAAAGCCGCGAGCGGTACAAAACGCAGGACGAAATACTGAATACCGTTAAGGAATTCAGGCAACGGAAGATACCGCTCGATAATATCGTGCTCGACTGGTCGTACTGGAAGCCGGACGATTGGGGCAGCCAGGAATTCGACAGCAGCCGTTTTGCCGATGCGGCGGGGATGATCAAGACCCTGCACGATCAATACAAAACACGGTTCATGATCTCCGTGTGGCCCAAGTTCTATGAAGGCCTGCCCATCTATGAAACCTTCAACAGGAACGGCTGGCTGTACAAACGCAATATTGCCGAGCAGCGCCGCGACTGGATCGGTAAAGGATATACCTCTACTTTCTACGATGCCTTCAACGACAAAGCCCGCGTGGCCTTCTGGAACCTGCTCAACGAAAAGCTCTATAATAAAGGCGTAGATGCCTGGTGGCTCGATGCTACCGAACCCGATATTCATTCCAATATGTCGGTAGGCGAAAGGAAAGCAACGATGAACCCCACTGCACTGGGATCTTCTAACCGTTATTTCAATGCCTTCCCGCTCATGAATACCAAAGGCGTTTATGAAGGGCAGCGTTCGGTAAATCCCAATCAACGTGTATTCATCCTCACCCGCTCGGCCTTTGCCGGTCAGCAGCGTTATGCGGCCGCTTCCTGGAGCGGCGATATTGGCGCACGCTGGGACGATTTTAAAGACCAGATCGCAGCGGGTTTGAATTTCTCCTTATCGGGATTGCCTTATTGGACAGTCGATATCGGCGGCTTCGCCGTAGAGAAACGATACGAACAGGCGAAAGGGGAGGACCTCGAAGAATGGCGCGAGTTGATGACACGCTGGTACCAGTTTGGTGCATTCTGTCCCCTGTTCCGCGTGCATGGTCAGTTTCCGTACCGCGAGATCTTCAACGTAGCGCCCGAAACACATCCTGCTTACCAAAGCATGTTGTACTACGATAAACTGCGCTACCGGCTCATGCCATATATCTATTCCCTGGCCGGCAAAACTTACCACGATCACTATACCATGATGCGCGGTCTTGCCATGGACTTCCCGGCCGATGCCGCTGTGCGCAATATCGGCGATCAGTTCATGTTTGGTCCGTCCATACTCGTTAACCCCATTATTCATTATAAAGCTACCAACAGGCAGCTGTACCTGCCGGCAGGTACTGGATGGTTCGACTTCTACACTGGTGCGCGCCTCGAGGGCGGCCGTACGCTCACGGCCGATGCGCCGGTGGAGAGAGTTCCCTTGTATATAAAAGAAGGAAGCATTGTACCCGTTGGCCCGGCCCTGCAATACACGTCCGAAAAACCGGCCGATCCCATCACCCTGTTTGTATACACCGGCAAGGATGGGCAGTTTACCCTCTATGAAGATGAAGACACCAATTACAATTACGAGAAAGGAGCATTTGCCCGCATCGCTATGCAGTATTCAGAAGCTACCAAAACCCTCACGATCGGTGAGCGTGCAGGCAACTTCCCCGGCATGCTGGTAAAAAGAACTTTCCGCATTGTATGGATCACCGGCAACAAACCGGTTCCATTTGATGCCGATGCCAAACCCGACCAGGTGATCAAATACACCGGAAAGGCAGTGAAGGCTACCATGAAGTAAGTGATTCGCCCCTGGCTGCGGGCGATTGATATACATTGATTCTTGCAAAACGTAAACGATCACATATGAAAAAGACCAAAACAGTCAACAAACCAGTAGTCTTTTTATGGATGCTGGTGCTGTGCATACTGGCGCTCTCTCCAGGCTATGCGCAGGAAGGAACTGCTAAAAAGAGAATTACCGGTAAAGTAACCGGCAAACTGGGTGAGGAGGCGATAGCTGCTGCCTCCGTCACCGTTAAAGGAACCACGAACTCAGTACCTACCAACACGCTGGGCGAATTTGTCATCGAGGCCAAGGCCGGCGATGTACTCATCGTAACATCGGTAGGGTATGAAACCAAAGAAACCAAAATCGGCAATGGCAATTACCTCGACATCCGCCTGGATAAAAATTACAACGACCTGCAGGATGTGGTCGTGGTAGGGTATGGCCGCATGAAGAAAACCGACCTCAGTAGCTCGCAGGTTACGGTGTCCTCAACCGATATGAAGCGTACGGTCAACACCACCCTGGAGCAGGGTTTGCAGGGCCGTGCTGCCAACGTATATGTAACCTCCAACAGCGGACAGCCAGGCGCTGCACCATCGGTGTTGATCCGTGGGATCAGTTCGATCAATGGTACCAGCCAGCCCCTGTATGTGATCGATGGGGTACAGTTCAGGCCCGAGAATCCATCCGGTGGTACTTCTACCGGCACCAACCTGCTGTCGGGTATCAATGATGACGATATTGAGTCTGTCAATATCCTGCAAGGCCCTTCGGCCACTGCCATCTATGGTTCTATCGCTTCCAACGGTGTAATCCTCATTACTACCAAACGTGGTAAGGCCGGTGATACCAAGATCTCCGCAACCAGTTTGATCACCATACAGGATGTACCCGAGAAAGTGCCGGTGATGAACCTGCAGGAGTACGCCACTTATCGTAATGAATTCGCCAAGGCGGGTGGAGCGCAATTCGAACCTACCTTCGCCGATCCTTCGGTGCTGGGTGAAGGAACCGACTGGCAGAAAGCCTTGTTCCGCCGCACGCTGTTACAGAAATATGCACTGGGACTTAGTGGTGGTAATGAACGCACCACCTTTTATACCGGCGTTGAATACTTCAAGCAGGAAGGGGTGGCCAAGGGATCGGGTTTTGAGCGTTTCTCGGCACGCCTTAACCTCGATAACCAAACCCGTCGCTGGTTGAAGATCGGTTTGAACCTCAACATCAACCAAACCAAGGAACAGATCAATACCACCAATGGCGACCTGTTAAACATCGCCATCGGCCAAAACCCTTCGGTGCCGGTTACGAATCCCGATGGCAGCTGGGGTGGACCTGTCAATACTCAATACCAATATACCAACCCCGTTGCCCTTGCCGAGATCAATGACAACAGGAACAAAGCGCTCACAGCGATCGGTGGTATCTATGCCGATATCACCATTCTCCCGGGCCTGGTATTTCACAATGACTTCAACACTTCTTATCGTTATACCAACAATTATATATTCAGACCCTCGTATAAGTTCAATGGCTACGAGAACACCACCACCGAATCGAGCCGGGAAAGCGGCAATAATTATTGGTGGGGTTTCAATACACGCCTTCAATACGACAAGAAATTCAAGAAACATGCGATCACGGTTATGGCAGCGCATGAGTCTACCGAAAATGGTTGGGAAGGTTTGAGTGGCTTGCGCCGCGGTTTTGTGACCAATGCCGTGCAGGAACTACCTGGTGGCGATGCCCAATCGGCCACCAACAGCAGCTCGAAAGGATCGGCAGCACGCGAATCCTGGTTTGGCCGCGCCAACTACGTATACAACGACCGTTATATTGTACAGGCTACCATCCGCAGGGATGGATCGGCCAACTTCGGTCCGGAGAACAGGTGGGGCACCTTCCCGTCTGTATCGGCTGCCTGGCGTATATCGCAGGAAAGTTTTATGTCGAATGTCAAGGGATTGAACGACCTCAAGCTGCGCCTGGAATGGGGCAAAAGCGGTAACCAGTGGGCTGGTGGCTACTATGCTACCTTGTACACCGTGCCTACAGCCTGGGGTACGGGTTACCTGTCGGGCAACTTCTCCAACCCCGGTCTGAAATGGGAGAGTGCTACCACCACCAACGTTGGTTTCGATGCACGCTTCTTCGGCAACCGCCTCGAGGTCATCGGCGATTTTTATATCAAGAAGATCAC
Organism: Paraflavitalea sp. CAU 1676; assembly: GCF_029223285.1. Taxonomy (GTDB): domain Bacteria; phylum Bacteroidota; class Bacteroidia; order Chitinophagales; family Chitinophagaceae; genus Paraflavitalea. Next base: position 235,946 of record NZ_JARHUJ010000004.1, read on the forward strand.
TGACCTGCTCACCACCAACGATTATCCTTTCTACTCCGGCGGCGACATGAGCTACTCTTCGGGTTATATCCGTTTCCCTACTACGAATGTGGGCGAAATGGAGAACAAGGGTTTCGGCATCACCATCAATTCGGTAAACATCGAAAAGCCCTTTACCTGGAAAACAGGGTTGAACTTCTCCATGGATCGTAACAAGATCACCATGCTGTACAACAATACACCGATCAACAGCACGTATGGCACCAGCTCACTGATCAGCTCTACAAGGGTAGGTCAGCCGGTAGCATTGCTGACGGGTTACATGGCAGATGGGTTGTTCCAGAACATCGATCAGATCAAGAAACACGCGGTTCAAACGTCCAGTGGTGTGCTGCTCGTTGACCCGGCACAAGGCAGCTGGGTGGGCGACCTGATGTTCCGCGATATCAGCGGACCCGATGGTAAACCCGATGGCAAGATCGATCAGAACGATCGTACGGATATCGGTAACCCCTGGCCCAAGTTCAGCTTTGGCTTTACCAACACCTTCTCCTACAAAAATTTCGACCTCAGTGTGCTGATCCTCGGCGTGCAGGGCAATGATATTTTCAACTATACCCGTTACGAGAATGAGAATCCGCAGGGAACGGCCGTATACAGCAACTATTTTAAATCCGTGGCTAATTTTGCACGGCCCAGCAGTGTCAATGCCAGCGATCCCAACGTAACCCTTACCAATCCCGGCTACCAGATCGCACGCATCACCACCAATACCGCCAATGGTAATTTCCGCGCCACACAATGGTATGTTGAGGACGGCTCTTACATACGTATCAAGAATGTAACGCTGTCTTATGCCCTTCCCGGCAAATGGGCCTCCAAACTGGCAATGCGTTATCTCAAAGTATCGGCCGGTGTGCAGAACCTGGCCACTTTCACGAAGTACAAAGGATATGATCCGGAGATCGGTATGACGCCCAACAATGGTTCGCTGATGGTGGGCCTGGACGATGCCCGTTATCCCTCTACCCGCATGTACATGTTCAGCCTTACCGCTGATTTTTAACTATCTCAAAATTGCTGAATTATGAATAAGCATACAACCATATTACTATTGCTGGCGCTGGTGGTGTCGCAGTCCTGCAAGAAGGAGTTCCTCAACAGGCCCCCCGAAGATACCCTGATCGCCGATGTGTTCTATAAAACAGCCGAAGAAGTAAGGGCTGGTACTGCTCCGCTGTACAATATCGTGTGGTTCGATTACAATGACAAGGCCGCCCTGTCATTTGGTGATGCGCGTGGTGGCAATATGATCTCCAACGACCGCGATCAGTTCTACCGTTTTGCGGTGCCTGCTACCGATCCCAATACGTTGTTGCCGGCTTATAAATCTTTTTACAAGATCATTGCCCAAAGCAACCAAACCATCCGCAACATCACGATCAATGCTACTGCTGTGGCGGAAGATGTAAAGCGTGCCGGAATCGGCGAAGCCCGGTTCATGCGTGCCATGGGGTATTATTTCCTGGTGAGCAACTGGGGCGCCGTACCCGTCATTTACGACAACGTAAAGCAGATGGGCGATCCCAATGTATTGCGCAATACGCCCGAAAGCATCTGGCAGCTCATCCTGAAAGACTTGCGGTATGCGGCCGAGAACCTGCCGGCAGCACCATTTGCGGAAGGAAGGCTCACCAAATACTCTGCCGAAGGAATGCTGGCACGCATGTACCTCACCCGTGCCGGTGTGGGCAGTGGCGGTACCCGCCGCAAGAGCGACCTCGACAGCGCCAAATATTATGCGGCCGATGTGGTACGCAATGCGCCCAATGTACTCGAGGCCAATTATTATGACCTGTTCCGTGGCGAAAACCACAACAGCGCGAAGAACAATAAAGAAAGCCTGTTCTCCATTCAGTGGATGCCCATCAAAGATCCCTGGGGTATCAACAACTCCTTCCAGGCTTATATGGCGCGTAACGGAGATATTACCGGCAGTTGGGACGGTTGGGGTGCTGCACACGGGGCATCTGCGAACCTGATCAAATACTATATGGACAATCCGGCCGACTCCATCCGGCGCAAAGCGACCTTCATGTTCGATAGCGATTTCTATCCCGAGATCCGCAAAGACCTGGGTGGTTACCGCTTCACGTCCACCGATGTGGCCAATACGAAGAAATACATTATCGGTTCCGTAAAAGACAATGGCGGCAAAGGCAGCGAAATGTGTGCCTATATCAATACCTACATGCTGCGGCTCGCCGAAGTGTACCTGATCTATGCCGAATCGATCCTGGGTGATGCAGCCAGCACCACCGATGCCGAAGCATTGAAATATTATAATGCTGTTCGCAAAAGAGCAGGCATGCCGGAAAAGTCATCCATCACTTTCGACGATATTTTCCTTGAGAAAAGGATAGAGACCGTGTTTGAAGGCATTTACTGGTACGAACTGATGCGTTTGTATTACTTCAATCCCACCAAGGCGAAGGCCATCATCAACGACCAGGATAAAGGGGCGTATACCCTTACCTACAATGGTGGAACAAATCCGCGCACGTGGAAGGCGGTGTATAATACGGTAAAGTATCCGGTAACAGATGCTACTATTTACTTGCCGATACCTGAAGCCGAAATGGTGAAAGCACCCAACCTGGCCAAGCCACCGGTACCATTCGATTTAAGCTTAATGCCCGACTAACCGATTCTTAACACCTAATATTCGCAACCATGCGTAAACATAAAAGATTATTGACCGTACTGCTGGTGCTGCTTACAGCCCTGGTGGCCTGTGATAAGGATAAAGACAGCAAGCCATCCATCGCCCGCCTGCGGGCCATCAGTCCGGCGCCCAACGACAGCACACTCACCACTGCAGGCCCCGGACAAACGGTGGTGATCCAGGGTGCAGGATTCGCTTCTACCAAGCAGATATTCTTCAATGGATACCCGGCACCGTTTAACTCAGCCCTGCTGGCCGATGATAACATTGTGGTGACTATCCCGGCCGACATGCCTTTTGCCAGCCTCGATCAGGCGCAGCTCAATACGGTGAAGGTGATAACTGCCAATGGAGAGGTGGTATTCAATTTCCCCATTGTGCCGCCCCCGCCAGTCATCCTGCTGATGTCGAACGAAAATGCGGTGGCAGGTACCCGCGTAACCATTGTAGGGAATAATTTCTTTTATATCGATAAAGTGATCTTCCCGGGTGGTAAAGAAGTTAGCGCCAACCTTACATCCAATGCAGCTGGTACGTTGCTGTCCGTTACAGTCCCGGCCGGAGTTACCGCATCAGGAAACATAAAAGTGGTGAATCGCTACGGCACCGGTACCTCCATATTGTTGTTCAACGACTTTACAACCGGCGTACTCCACAATGCCGATAATGTGAATCAGATGGAGTGGGGTGGAGAGATCGCTACCGATCCTGCCTTGTATCCCGGTGGCCAGGGTAAGTATACGCTCATTAAAGCGGCCAGTGTTGGTGGAGGTGATATGGGTTGGTGGAATGGTGCACGCTCTATCAATACCTTTAAAGGGCAGTGGGTGCCCCAGGCTGATATCAACAGGCCTTTGACCGATTTCGCGCTTAAGTTCGAGATCAATGCGAAAACTGATTGGGCGCTGGGCCGATTGTACATAGTAAAAGATTATGACTGGGGATACCTGGTAAACTTTGCCCCCTGGAAAAAGGCCGATGGCTCGACCGGCCCGTTCAAAACAGATGGATGGCAAACTGTGGTAGTTCCTCTTACAGAATTCCGCACCAAATCGGGTAGTCTTGATGGTACGGGCACTTCAGCTTCTTCGCTGAAGACTTTGCTGAAGGACAACGTACAGGGCAGCATCCATTTTATGCTGGTGAATCCCGAAACGACAGGGGTAGAGAATTTCGAAGTGGCTATCGACAACATTCGTATTGTGAGACTCCAATAGGAAGGCGGAACCGCTTATCCGGATTGGCAGGTGGTGAGCATAGAGAGCCCCCACCTGCCATCTTTTTAGTCCTTAACTTCAACAGGTGAAACAACAACTTCTTGCTTTTTGCTGCTGCTTTTGTTCCGGCTTTGCGATGGCGCAGGATGCTGGTTTCTTTCTTAACGATTGGCAACCCGTTACTATCACAGCGCCACTCTTTAATAATGTGGCCAAGCCAACCGGTACGGCCGGCGTTAGCATTACTATCGATGCCGGCAATGTCATCAACAAGGTGTCAAAATACTTATTTGGCAACAACGCCAATCCTTACATGTCGCAGATGGTCACCGAGCCGGTACTGATTGACCATATCAAAAACCTTTCGCCGGGTGTAATCCGCATGCCGGGTGGAAATATCAGCAGCGTGTATTTCTGGAATGCCTTGCCCAATACACCGCCCGCCGATGTACCGGATTCGCTCTACGATTCGGACGGAAAAAAGGTGATCGCAGGATGGTGGTACGGAAAGAACACCGCCGGATGGACGCTTTCGCTCGATAACTATTATGGCATGCTGCAGCAAACCGGCAGTACCGGCATTGTGTGTGTCAATTATAGTTATGCCCGGTATGGTACTGGTACCGATCCGGTGAAGCAGGCTGCACACCTCGCAGCTGATTGGGTGCGTTACGACAATGGTCGCACCAAATACTGGGAGATCGGCAATGAAGACGCCGGCCCCTGGCAGGCCGGATACAAGATTGATGTTACTAAGAATAAAGACGGCCAGCCGGAGATCATCAATGGCGGGCTTTACGGCGAACATGTAAAAGTATTCATCGACTCCATGCGCAAGGCGGCCACGGAAAAAGGTGCCACCATCTACATCGGTGCACAATTGATACAGGTGGATGCCGCTACCTCCTGGAACCCGGTAGAACGTAACTGGAACAGTACTTACTTTTCTAAGGCAGGTAATGCGGCCGACTTTTATATCGTTCATTCCTACTACACGCCTTTCAATGAAAACTCCACCGCTACTACCATACTCAATACCGCCGCGGCCGAAACCCAGAGTATGATGAACTGGATGAGGACCACCACGCAACAGGCAGGTGTTGCGTTGAAACCCATTGCACTTACGGAATGGAACATCTTTGCGGTAGGGTCCAAACAAATGGTATCGCATGTCAGCGGGTTGCACGCGACCCTTACACTTGGCGAACTTATTAAAAACAAATACGGCCAGGCTTCACGATGGGACCTCTCGAACGCGTGGGACAACGGCAATGATCATGGCACATTCAGTGCAGGCGATGAGCCAGGCGTTTCCAAATGGGCGCCGCGGCCATCCTTTTACCACATGTATTATTTCAGAAAATATTTTGGCGATCAGCTGGTGGCCTCCTCCGTTACCGGCCACAACGATATTGTAAGTTATGCCTCTACGTTTAGTTCGGGCCAGGCAGGCGTGGTGATCGTCAACAAGGGTACCAGCGCACAACAGGTAAAACTGAACTTTCAGAACTTCAATCCCGGTACCCGGTACTATTGGTACACCCTGACGGGCGATAATGACAACGGAGAGTTTTCGAGGAAGGTATTGGTCAATGGTACCGGCCCTGCGGGGGTAGCCGGTGGTCCGGAAAACTATGTAGACCTCAAGGCCAACGCTGCCCTGTGTGAAAATGATGTACGGATCAGTATCCCTGCCCGCTCGGCCACCTTTGTACTGGTCGAGAAAAGCAGTGTGACCGGAATGGCGGATATCGACCCGGAAGATAAGCTCGTGAAAGTGTATCCCAACCCCGCACGCAATGGCAACTTCACACTTCACCTCAATGGCTTTACACCGGTAGAGTCGATCGGATTGCGTCTTGTGAACAGTGCAGGGCAGTCGTTATATGAAGCGAATGCGCGGGGGCGGCAAATTTGGCCTATGCAACAATACCTGAGGCCGGGTACCTATTGCTTGCAGGTGGTCACGGCCAAAGGAAGTACCACCAAGAAGATATTTGTACCATAAACAGCGTGCACATGCGATCAATAGAAAGTTACGCCGTACTGATTTGCCTCTTACACGCAGCTACCTTACTGGCGCAGCAACCTGTAAATGCGATCCGCATCAACCAGGAAGGTTATTATCCACAGGCTCCGAAGTATGCGGTGCTGGTGGTCAACAAGGCGGCCCGTGATTTTTGTGTTGTATCCGGTAGCGGTAAGGATACGGTCTTCAAAGGCCAACTCGGCGAGCTGAAGACGTCGGCCAATTCAGCCTTGCAAACGCAGCTGGCCGATTTCAGTACCATCCGTAAAACAGGTACCTATCGCCTCGTGGTGCCCGGCACAACAAGCTCTTATACCTTTAGGATTGCACCATCCGTACACCACAGCTCGGCGGTGGCCTTATTGAAAGGATATTATTATCAGCGCGTATCAACAGCGCTTGAAGCTACCTATGCAGGTAGCTGGCATCGGCCTGCCGGCCATCCCGATAATGTAGTACTGATACATCCCTCTGCGGTGAGTACGCAACGCCCTGCCGGTACTGTCATCTCTTCGCCGGGCGGCTGGTACGATGCGGGCGATTACAACAAGTATATCGTGAACAGTGGTATTACGATGGGTACCCTGCTATCGGCCTATGAAGATTTTGCTACTTACTTCGATACGTTGCGCACGCATATTCCCGAAAGCAGGAACAGGATACCCGATGTGCTCGATGAAGTACTGGTCAACCTGCGTTGGATGCTCACCATGCAGGATCCTGCTGATGGAGGCGTGTACAACAAATGCACCAATGCCGCATTCGACGGCATGGTAATGCCGGGTGTTACGAAGGCGCCGCGGTATGTGGTACAGAAGGGAACAGCCGCTACGCTCGATTTCGCTGCCGTGATGGCGCAGGCATCCCGTATCCTGAAAAGGTTCAATAAGCAATTACCTGGTCTGTCCGACTCCTGTCTGCTGGCTGCAAAAGCAGCCTGGCAATGGGCTGCTGCCAACCCGGCGCTGGTATACGACCAGGACAAAATAAACCGTGAATTTAAACCGGTCATCAGCACCGGTGGTTATGGCGATAGAAACTTTTCCGACGAATGGTACTGGGCAGCTGCCGAGTTGTGGATCACTACCGGCGATGATCAATACGCATCACTGATCGGCAAAGCCGATCAACAGGATATGTCGATACCCTCCTGGGCCACCGTGCGTATGCTTGGCCATTATTCCTTGTTAAGAAGCGGACGGCGCTACGCAGCGAAATATCCTGCATCCGCAACTGCACTCAAAGAAAAACTATTACGCTATGCCGATGGATTCGTAGATGCCATTAATAACAATGCATTCCATACGGTGATGGGCAGGTATAGAACCGATTTTGTGTGGGGCAGTAGTGCCGTAGCGGCCAACCAGGGCATACTGTTGATCAACGCCTGGCTGTTGAGCAAAGATCGTCGCTATTTCGAGGCGGCCCTTACTAATCTCGATTACCTGCTGGGTCGAAATGCCACCGGCTATTCTTTTGTTACAGGTATTGGCACCCAGCGTGTCATGAAGCCCCATCACCGGCCCTCGGTGGCAGATGGCATTGTTGATCCTGTACCTGGCTTATTATCGGGTGGACCCAATCCCGGGCAACAGGATCGCTGCAAATATGAGTATGCTGAACCGGAAACCAGTTTTACTGATCAGGATTGTTCTTACGCCAGCAATGAGATTGCCATCAACTGGAATGCACCGGCAGTATACCTGGCGGCTGCCATCGAAGCGCTCTATAAGCGGGTTGGCTACTAAGAGGCCATTGATCAAAAGCTGATCAGCATACCGATCAAAGGGGTAAAGGCGAGTAGGTCTTTCTTATAAGTGATCGTTTCGCCGGAGCCGGCCCCGGTGTTTTGATCGGTCATGGTCTTATGGATGTTGAAATTGCTCCTGGACCAGGATGCCTGCAGGTCGAGGTTCACTGCGGCCCATTTGTTGAGCCTACAACCCATACCGGTAGCAGCAGCAAGCAGTAGTTGGTTCTTCGAGGTCGATCCTCCATCATAATAGATCATGATCACATTATTAGTTTCCTTTTCCTTCAGGTAGTGAAGCTCTGAGTTTACATAAAAAGAGGTGATCCCGATTGATAGTTTAGGCTGCAGGTAGAACCGACCCTGCTCCATGCGGTACACGACGCCCAGCATGCCGCGTTCGAGATGATTGCCCAATGCGTCGGCTGCATAGTTGCTATAAGCAGGGCGCGGACTCACGTAGTATTTGTCACTGTATTGCTGCTCAAGGGCTTGCTGAAACCGGTCGCTTTGTTTGCGCACTTGCTTCGAAGTATTGAGCTGGTAGGTGAACTCAACGCCCCAGTGTTTGTTCCAGAACACACCAAATGATACGACCTGCCAGGAGAGTGATTGTTCATCGTACTGTAACTGATAGTCGGTGATCTCATTTTTGAATAAGGAAGTAATGGGGATATTGATGCCAATGGCCGGTTTAGCCTGCCATTGCCACCTGAATCGTTTCTCCGACTGCGCTGGCAGCAGGAGTGATGGAAGTACCGCGATCAACAGCAGGAAGAAGGACCTATGCATTAGAGCAGTTTTATGGGTGAGGTATCGCTTTCCAGGATCCGTCCGTCGGAAAGCCTGATCTGTACGCGGAACCTGTGTTCAGCCCCACCGGCAGGTGGCGCCATGAGCAGCAAGTCGATCGCCGGTTTCAGTTCCTCGTCAGTAAACAACGTGGGAGAGGTATTCTTTACATAGTCGCCGATGGTGAGGAAGTAGTAAGGCTTATACACTTTGAAATAAGTCGACACATCGGCCCCGGCCAGATGCGTATTGTCAAAATCATTGAGTGTTAAGATACGGATGGCTTCGATGGAATCTTTGGGGCGGTATTGCGTTGGTGGCGGGCATCGGCAGCCGAAAGCATAGGCCGATTGAATAAACAGGGAGCGGCTTTTCTGCAGGCAGGCCATTTTTTCGCGCTCGAGCTGAACGCGGATACCGAATGCGCGTTTCGCTACCGTGTCGGCAGTCGTTACCTGTGGTTCGGCGCCACTGTTGTTGAGGTTGAATACGGATATGGTTTTATTGGTATATCGTTGAATAACTGGCTCAACGCAGTTGCAGCAGGATACTACCACTTCTGCGATCAGGGGAAGAAGCAGGAGAAAAATGACTTTTTTCATGTTGGTCGGGTTGGTCACGTATCGGTAACTGATCAGTTGACCACCCTATTGTACACAATGTTGCTTTGCAGACCAATTTTTCTGCCTGCGGCTTGCAGGGATAAGGTGTATTACTTCCGCCGCAGCGACGATTCGCGGATCTGTAACTCGGGGGTGAGTGTTCTTTTCTCGAATTGCTTGATGGGGCGCTTGCTTTCGATCAATTGCAACAGGAGTTCGGTAGCATCCCGGCCTATCTCGTAAGCGGGTTGGCGAATTACCGTCAGGGGCGGACTGATCAGTTCTGCAATATCGGAGTTGGAGAATCCTACCAGGGCTATGTCTTCGGGCACCCGGAGGCCACGCCTTTTCAGGGTCTTCAGGCAACCGCTGGTGAGCTTATCGCTCATGGTAACGATGGCGTCGGGCTTTTGCTTGAGGGTGAACAGGCGGTTAACGGCTTCTTCGATCTCCGAAAAGATCATGCCGCCGTAAAAGCAATGCTTCACCAGCGAGTCGTCTGCCTGGATGCCATTGGCGGCGAGCGCCTGGCGGTAACCGGCCAGTCTTTCGGAAGTGATCGAGAGGAATTCGGAGTTGGCAATGGCGGCGATCCGCCGGTAGCCATTCTGCACCAGGTGTTCGGTGGCTTCGTAAGCGCCTTTAAAATTATCGACGATCACGCTGTGGGTATTGATCTCTTCGGTGATGCGGTCGAAGAAAACGATGGGCAGCCCTTTTTCGTGCAGGGCTTTGAGGTGGCTGATATCGTTGGTTTCGGTCGAAACGGAGATGAGCAGGCCGTCTACCGAGCGTGACGCGAGGTAGCGCAGGTCCATCACCTCCCGTTCGTACGATTCATGGCTTTGCGAAATGATCACGTTATAGCCGCGATCGTAAGAAATAGATTCGATGCCGTTGATGATCTGGGAGAAAAAGTTGTTGGCTATCTCGCAAACCACCACGCCGATGGAGCGGCTGCGTTTCTCTTTCAGGCTGAGTGCGATGGGATTAGGCCGGTAGTTCAGCTTCTCGGCACAATCCAGCACCAGCTGTTTGGTTTCGGGGCTGATCTCGTAGCTGTCGCGCAGTGCTCTTGAAACAGTTGAAGTAGATATTCCGAGTGCTTTAGCAATATCCTTGATAGTAACTGCTTCAAATTTCATATGCCTGCCGTGATTTAGTTGAGGTCGTTTTCTGGTCGGTCACTAAGATACAGTTTTTCCCGCAGAGCCCTGTAAAACATTCACTTGTCATTTTGACACAACGCCATCGTTGCCGGGAACGATTGCGTAAATAAAACAATTCAAAGACTTCCGCATTCCTGAAAAAGGGTATAGAATTGTTGTGCTATTTGCTAACGAAAAAATTGCTTGCTATGTATGGAATAATCCTTTCTCATAGTGGACGGACCACTGCGTGCCTACCTCTCCATCCGCCCGATACTCCTGATATAAGAAAATGAAATAATTAAACAGATATAGACCTGTTTCGCTGATTCTAACGATCATAAATCCTCATTCCCGAACTATTTACTTTAAAAACTGCTGTATGAAAAGACTATTGATGCTATTGGTGTTATTTGCCGCATCAAAAGGACTGATTGCCCAAACGACTGTAAAGGGAACGGTGCTGGACGACAGTACCGGCCTTCCGTTGCCGGGTGTATCGGTTATCCTGGAGGGCACCACCAATGGTACGCAAACCGGGGCCGACGGAAAATTCTCCCTTTCTGTTCCCGCCACGACCAAAAAGCCTCAAATCACCGTCACTTCACTGAGCTATACCTCCCAAACGGTGAACGCGGCCAATGCAGCCAATCTTACCATCCGCTTAAAGAAGAGCCAGAGCACACTCGATGATGTGGTGGTGATCGGTTATGGCACCTCGCGGCGTAAGGATCTTACCGGTGCTATCAGTTCTTTACCCGGCAAAGTATTGGAGACAATACCCGTTGCGAATGCTGCCGAAGCGCTTACAGGGCGTATCCCCGGTGTTATGGTTACGTCTACCGACGGTGCTCCGGGTGCCGAAGTGGTGATCCGCGTGCGTGGGGGTGGATCGGTAACGCAGGACAACTCCCCGCTTTTCATCGTAGATGGTTTTCCCGTTGATAATATCAATGACATCGCCACCACCGATATCGAGAGCTTCGACGTGTTGAAAGATGCATCGGCTTCTGCCATTTATGGATCACGTGGCGCCAATGGCGTTATCATCGTAACCACCAAACGGGCAAAAGCGGGCAAGGCTGTGGTCTCTTATAATGGCTTCGCACAGGCGCGTGCTTTTCCCCGTAAGCTGAAAGTATTATCGCCCTACGAATTTGTGCTGGCACAATATGAATATGCCCGTCTGAGAAGTCAGAGCGATGTAGATAACTTCTCTAAATTTTTCGGCGTGTTTGGTGACCTCGAATTATATAAAGCTCAAAAGGGAACCGACTGGCAGGAAGAATTGTTCGGCGACCCGCCTGTTTCCACCCAGCACAATATCAGTGTAGCTGGTGGCACCGACAAAACCAAGATCAACCTCAGCTTTACCAATAATAAAGATGAAGGACTGATGACCGGTTCTTCTTACGAAAGAAATTACCTGAGCTTTAAACTTAATCAGGAGATATCCAAATCGATTAAGTTAGACGCTGGCGTGCGTTACAGCAAGGCAACTACCATGGGAGCCGGTACCGCAGCCGGTGCAAGCGTTCGTATCAATGATGCCATCACTACACGGCCGGTAAACGGTCTGGCCGATCAAATTGTACCAGATGAAATTTCTGCAGACCAGGGTGATGATTACGAACAATTCCTGAAAAGTTTGATTGCTCCTCCAAAGGTGGCCGAACAGGATTACCGCAGAAGGATCGCCAATACCCTTAACCTCAGCGCCGCATTGACCTGGCAGATCATGAAAGGTCTTTCATTCCGTACCGACTTCAACATCGATCGCATGCAGGAAGAAGTGCGTCGGTATTACGGACCACTTACGGGCGAGTCGAGGAACGTGGGTGGTAACCTGCCGCTCGGTGAGATCACCGATAATTCCAAAGACGGCTATCGCTGGTCAAACACCCTTACTTATAATTTCAAAACTGGAAACGACCATACCTTCACGGTGATGGGCGGCCACGAGATGATCGATGCCAAGGGCATGGTTAAATTCATGCGCGCCAAATATTTTGCCGAGAACCTGCAGCCCGAAAAGCTGTTCTCGAATTTTTCGTTGGGAACGGTTGATCGACTCTCGTCGAATGATCTCGTAGGTAATTCACTCATGTCTTTCTTCGGCCGGGCCAATTATTCTTATAAAGGGAAATACCTCGCTTCACTCACTTTCAGAGCAGATGGATCGAGTTTATTTGCCCAGGGCAACCAGTGGGGTTACTTCCCTTCTGTGTCGGTGGCCTGGCGTTTATCCGAAGAGGATTTCCTGAAGGACGTGAATTTTGTCAATGACCTTAAGCTCCGTCTTAGCTATGGAGAAGCTGGTAACAACCGCATCGGCATCAATAACTTTAAAGAAACCTACATGATCTCCGATGTACGCACCATTGGTTTCGGAGATGTGGCCAATCCTTATTATACGTTCACCGCTGCGGAATTGCCCAATCCAACCCTCCGCTGGGAAACAACGGTTACCCGTAATGCAGGTCTCGATTTTACCCTCTTCGGTAATGCAGTAACAGGTTCACTGGACGTGTACTGGAATACCACCAAGGACCTGCTCGTCAAAGAACCAATACCACAGCTCACCGGTTTTTCAAGCCAGTGGGTCAATATCGGCCAAACCTCCAACAAGGGTATTGAACTTGGCTTGAATGCGAACCTGATCAATAAGAAAGATTTTACCCTGACTGGTTCTTTTAATATCGGTTCCAATACTGCACGTATCGATGCATTGGGCGCCGCTACTCAAATGTCGGTCAACTCCAATTGGGCCAGCACCGATCTGAAAGCGCAGGACGATTTCCGCGTGATAGTAGGGCAAACAGTGGGGCTCATGTATGGATATGTGACCGATGGCTTTTACACTTCCGACGACTTTGCATCCTATAATCCCGCCAACGGTTCTTATACTTTGAAAGATAAGATCGCCAATGCTGCGGCAGTATCGGGTGGTATCAGCATCCGCCCCGGTGTGCTGAAACTGAAAGACCTCAACGGCGACGGGGTGATATCGCCCGACAAAGACCGTCAGATCATCGGCCAGGCGCTGCCTAAATTTCAGGGTGGTTTTGGATTGAACACAACCTATAAAGGACTCGACGCATCTGTGTTCTTCAACTTTGTGTATGGCAACGATGTGTACAATACCGGAAAGATCAGTCTGAACATGCTGTATCGTACTACTTATGGCAATATGCTCAATACGGTCAATTCAAATGATCGGTACAAATACATCGACGCCAATGGCGTGCTCGTTACGGATCTGCAAAAGCTGGCAGAGTTGAACAAGGATGCGAAGATCTGGTCGCCCTTTTCGATGGGTACGGCATCGCCGGTGTTCCATTCCTGGGCAGTGGAAGATGGCTCCTTCCTGCGACTCAATAATATCACCATTGGTTATTCATTGCCCAAGAGTCTGATCTCGAAAGTTGCGATGACTCGTTTCCGTGTGTATGCAACTGTGTACAATGCGTTCCTGTGGACGAAATACACGGGTTACGATCCCGAGGTGAGCGCTAACCGCAATACGGGATACAATGCCCTTACGCCGGGGGTGGACTATTCGGGATATCCCAAAAGCCGTTCGTATACGGTTGGTCTGAACATCACCTTCTAACTGTTATTTCCAACACAGAAAAAATTGAATGTATGAAACGTCTTGCCATATATAGTCTCGCAATACTGCCCCTCGTGGCAGGTTCCTGTAAGAAGTTCCTCAACAAAGAATATGAATCGGTCTTTGAAGAAGAATATGTTTTCGGCAGCGAGCCCGATGCCCGCAAGGCCGTGAATGCGGCCTACGCCTTGTTCAATCAGGATGCTTTTACTTCCCGCGTTTCGAACAATTTTACCGGTAACTCCGATATTGAGGTGGGTGGAGTAGGAGCATCGCCCGATAACTCGCGGCGCGATATCTGGTCGTTCGAGGCTTCCGATGCCAATGCCGACCTGCTCACGGTATGGAATAATGCCTATAGCGCCATTAACCGGGCCAACGATGCCGTTGAAGGAATTACCAATAGTTCTATCTATAAAGTGTCGTCCGAAATGAAGCAGCTGGCCGGCGAGGCAGCTGCGCTGCGTGCCTACTGGTATTACCTGTTGATGAACCATTGGGGCGATGTGCCGTTCAAGTTCAAGCCTACCAAGTCGGGCGATAACTTCTATTTGGCCCGCACAAACAGGGATAGTGCACTGACAGCGCTGATAGAAGATCTCCGGAAATATGAGCCGAACATGAAATGGGCTAAGGACCTCGACTTCGGTATCGAGCGGATGAACCGTGAGTTTGTGATCGGCATGATTGCCCGGCTGTCGCTGATGCGCGGCGGTTATTGGTTGTATCCGGATATGAAGATGAAGCGAATGCCCGATTACCTCAACTATTACAAGATTGCGAATGAGTACTGCAAGAAGCTGATTGAACTACAGCCGCATAACCTCAACCCCGATTTTAAGAAGATCTTTTACAACGAGTGCCAGGGCGTTACACCGCTTAATGATGATGTGTTGTACGAAGTAGCCTTCCATCCGGGCTTTGGTGATGTGGGTTGGTGCAATGGCGTAAAGGTCGATGCCGGATCGCATGCTTATGGCTCCGGTTCCAATTACCTCAGCCTGCCCCCCAGCTACTATTATTCGTTCGATACACTCGACAAGCGGCTGGAAGTAACCTGTGCCATTACCTATTTCGATGCAACGCTCCAGGAGCTGCCTTCGGCTTCTACCTCTATTGCACCTGGCAAATGGAACCGCCTGTGGTTGAAAACACCTCCGGGGTCAGCCTCTGCCAAAGGAACGGGTATCAACTGGCCGCTCATGCGCTACAGCGATGTATTGCTCATGCTGGCCGAAACGGAAAATGAGATCAACAATGGCCCTACGGCTGCCGCAAAAGAGGCGTTGGCCAAAGTACGTCGCCGTGCATTCGACAGTAAGAACTGGGCAGAAAAGGTGGACGCCTATATCGCGGCCCAAAGCAGCAAAGATGCTTTCTTCGAGGCGATCGTTGATGAACGTGCCTGGGAGTTTGGCGGCGAGTGCTTACGTAAGTATGACCTCGCTCGCTGGAACAACTACGGTCAGAAGATCGCAGAAGCCAAAAAGATCATGACCGATATGGGAGCAGACGCTTATGGCGTTGGACCGGGCACCTATGCCAACCTTCCTGATTATCTCTATTATAAAAAGACAGATATCAAAGGCGTTGTCTGGTATTCTAAATACAGGAAGCCTGCTGTTGCGCCGCCGGTAGTGGATGTGCCGGCGAAGGGTGATAATCCTACTGGCTACCTGCGCTTCGCCTGGAACCGCTCCCTGCGCAATACAACGGCACCAGGTGGCCCTTCAGATTTTATTATCAGAACATGGAGAGGCTACAAGGATGAATCGGGCGTATTGCCGGTACGTTACATTCTTCCTTTACATGGCTCGGTGCTTACCAATAGCCAGGGTACACTGAAAAACGACGGATACGGATACTAATAAAACTACTACCATGCAAATCAAACGTTCAATCATATATATCATACTTACCTGTTTCTGTGCCGGGGTATTCCTCGCGGCCTGCAAAAAGGACGAAGTTGAAGAACAGGTCAGGTTATTCCGCCCGGTATTAAAGGGCGATCTTGAGTCGGGCGGCAACTGGATTGAAGTGAACTGGCAGTCCATTAAAGGCGCCAAAACCTATACCATTCAGATCAGTAAGGATACATTCAAGACCGTATTCCAATCGGCGCAGGTAGATACTAATGGGCACCTGTTCCAAAACCTCGATTTTGAAACGCTTTATCAGCTCCAGGTAAAAGCCAATGCAGAAGATACGGTGTACAACTCGAAGTGGTCGACATTGGGTGCTATTAAAACGCCGAAATTCCCTTCTGTGCTGACTATACCCCTCGACGCGGATATGACGGATAAGACCGTAAAAGTAAAATGGACCAACAGTGGAGCAGCTCTTACAAGTCTGAAGGTGTTACTGGCTTCGGACAACTCCCTGGTAAAGGAAGTGCCGCTCGACGGAACTGATATTACCAATCAATTCAAGATCGTTGCAGGTCTCACAGCTAAAACTAAATATACCATCTCCATTTACAGCGGAACCGCTTTACGCGGAACGGAATCTTACACAACCAAAGAGCCAAGCCTTTACACCACCGTATTGAAACCCGGCGACGACTTGGTTACTGCAGTGGCCAATGCCGCGAACGGTGATGTCATCGGTCTGGATCCGGGCTCCTACAACTGTGTCGACGCTACATCTACTTATACCAACCTGGTCATTTCGCAAAAGACGATCTCCATTGTTTCCACATCCGGCGATCCAACCAAAACAAAAGTCAATTTCAAAGAGATTACGTTAAAAGGTACTGGAGCAGGTGTAACGCTTAAAGGAATTGAATTCGATGGTTCGGCTGGTTCTGCCGCTTATTTTCTGAATCTAACAGGGCTTACACTGGATGCAGATGCTGCTACATTCACGGACCTGGTCGTTGATAACTGTATCGTGAAAACGGTGGCCAACTGCTTTCTCAGGGGGAACAGGGCCAATGCGGGCGATCATAAGGTGAACCTGATCAAGGTGAGCAATACCGTAGCTTCTAATAGCGGGGTTGGTTCTACCTATGTGTTCTTTACGGTGGACAAATTACAGTTTACGAAATTAGAATTGGTAAAATCTACATTTCACAGCATGGGCCGGGCCTTCATCAACTGTAGTGCAACATTGTCGGGCGCCAAGCCAACGATCCTCGTTGATCAATGCACCATCAATAATTTCGGATCGGGTGGCACCTCGAGGAACTATACCATCTTTGATGCGAATGCAAACCCGGTTGACCTTACCATTCAGAATTCTATTATCGCCAATACCCCCATGAAGGACCAAACGATTGGTAACGCAGCCATTAGAGCTTCAGCAGCCACATCGGTATTGCTGTTTACCAATAACAACACCTTTAACGTCACCAATGGAGCAGCTACGCCGGCAGCATTGACCTATCCGGCCAACCTTACCATGACAAGCAATAAAACAGTGGGGCTTGGATGGGATGGTACCACAACGAACTTCAGTTTACCCGCTGGCTCGGAATTAAGAACCAGCAGCTCATCGGGCGGCCCCATCGGCGATCCGCGCTGGGCACAATAAAATAATAGCAACGTATGAAAAGAACGATCCTTACCCTGGCATGGATAACCACAACGCTGATCTCCTGTACGGCGCAGCAAAAGCCAGTGACATCTCCCGATGACCCGCAAGTTGCTTTTCCCGGCGCAGAAGGTTTTGGCCGCTATGCCACCGGCGGCAGGGGAGGAAAAGTCTTTATTGTCAATAATCTCAACGATGCAGGCCCTGGCAGTTTCCGCGAAGCTGCCTCGGCCAAAGCATCGCGCATCATCGTATTTGCCGTATCCGGAACCATCCACCTCAACACACGCCTCACCATAGCCGGTAATGTAACGATAGCCGGCCAATCGGCTCCCGGAGATGGCATCTGCCTCGCCGATCAACCAGTCAATTTCGGGGGCGACAATATCATTATCCGCTTCCTCCGGTTCAGGATGGGCGATAAATACCAAAAGGGCGGCATGGTAGACGGCAATGGTGCCGATGATGCGCTTGGTGGTACCAAAAGAAAGCACCTCCTCATCGATCATTGCAGCCTCAGCTGGAGTACCGATGAAGTGATGTCGATCTATGCCGGCGACAGCTCTACGCTGCAATGGAACCTCATTGCCGAACCGCTCAATTACAGTTATCATTTCGAAACAGGCGACAAAGACTACGAGCGCCACGGTTATGGCGGTATCTGGGGCGGCAGGCACTTATCGGCCCACCACAACCTGATTGCGCATTGTAATAGCCGTACCCCCCGCTTTGATGGAATACGCAACGCTCCCGAGGAAAATGTGGACTATCGCAACAACGTCATTTACAACTGGGGCCATAACAATACACACGCCGGTGAAGGTGGCCGCTACAATATCGTGAACAACTACTACAAGTATGGCCCCTCTACCGGCAGCAAAGTGCGTTTTCAGTTCCTGAATCCTTTCAATCGAACCGATATACCGTATGGTAAGTTTTATGTTGAAGGTAATTATGTAGATGGTTCTACAGCGATTACAACCAACAATTGGTTGGGCGTAAAAGTAGGTAATGGCGGTAAAGACGACGAAGGACAGGCAAAGCTCGATCAGCCAATTGCTATAGTGCCAGTGAATACACAAACTGCTGAAAAAGCCTATGAACTGGTATTGCAGCAGGCAGGCGCTATACGCCCTAAACGCGATATCATGGATCAACGAATTATCCGCGATGTGCAGAACAGGACCGGGGGATTTGTCGACGTGCAGGGGGGCTTTCCCCACGGCACCGCCTACGAGCTAACGGTCACCGCCTGGCCGGCATTGCAGGCAACCGCTGCACTGGTCGATAGCGATCAGGATGGAATGCCCGATGCCTGGGAGAAGAAGCACCAACTCAATGCGGCCGATGCACGCGATGCAAGCGCCTATACATTGAACAAAGGATACACCAATATCGAAATATACCTGCATGAACTGGCACAATAAGATATCCGTACGTAGCCTCGCTGTATATGCGTTCTTACTGATGGCATTCTCGATGCCACTGCGTAAAAAGATCACCGTTTACCTGATAGGCGACTCCACCATGTCCATCAAACAGGTAAAGGCTTATCCCGAGACGGGCTGGGGGGTACCCTTCGTATATTTCTTCGATTCTACCGTTACTGTCGACAACCGCGCGCAGAACGGACGCAGCACCCGCACCTTTATGGCAGAAGGTCGTTGGAAACCCGTGGTCGATAACCTGCAGGAAGGCGATTATGTGCTGGTGCAGTTTGGCCACAACGATGAGGTAAAAACAAAAGCCAGTTATACGACCGAAGAGGAGTTTAAGAAAAACCTGACCCAATATGTGGAGGATGCCCGCAGCAAAAAGGCCATACCGGTATTGATCACGCCGGTTGCCCGCCGCAAGTTTGATAGTGCGGGACGTATCGAAAGTACGCACGAACTTTATTCCGGCATTGTTCGCACAACGGCCAGGGAGCTGAATGTGCCACTGATCGACCTCGATAAAAAAAGTCAGGCCCTGCTGCAGTCTATGGGTGTTGAGCACTCGAAGCTGCTATTCCTGCAACTGAAGCCTGGTGAGCATCCCAACTATCCGCAAGGCAAAGACGATAATACACATTTCAATGAACTGGGTGCGAGGCTAATGGCGCAGCTGGTACTGGAAGAAGTGAGAAACCTGCAACTTGAACTGGCTGATAGGATCGTGAAGCCCCCGGTTAAATAAACAAGGCCTGTTGTGCCTGCATGGTGATCATACCCCCGTAACCGCCAATCAAACGACTGCTATGAATAGAACTTATACCCTTACAAGGTATCACTCAATCCTATTGTCCAAACTGGTTGTTTTGCTGTGGTTGCTCGGCAGCTGGCAATTGACAACCGCGCAAACCATTGCTTTTCCGGGTGCGGAAGGCGCCGGCCGCTTTGCCACAGGTGGTCGCGGCACTGCAACACAACCCACACAGGTATTTGAAGTAACCAGCCTGGGCGACGACAATACACCCGGCACCCTTCGATATGCCGTATCAGCATCACAGACTACCTATCCCCATCGTACCATCGTGTTTCGCGTGGCTGGTACCATTCACCTTACAGCTAAGCTCAATATCCGCAGCAATACCACCATTGCCGGACAAACAGCCCCCGGAGGCGGCATCTGCATCGCCGACCATCCCGTCGTCATCAGCGGCGATAATGTGATCCTTCGCTACGTGCGCATCAGGATGGGCGATCGCTACCAGGATAAAGGAAAGGTCGACGGCAGTGGCGGCGATGATGTGCTCGGTAACCTCGGCAATAAGAACATCATCATCGATCATTGCTCCATCAGCTGGAGTTCCGACGAATGCCTCACCATATACAGAGGCGATAGTGTAACCATCCAATGGAGCATTGTTTCGGAACCACTAAACTACTCCTACCATTTCGAGGCCGGCGGTACAGATTACCAGGAGCACGGATACGGTGGTATCTGGGGGTCAAAAAGAGGTTCGTTTCACCACAACCTCATTGCCCATGTAAAAGGAAGGGCGCCACGCTTTGCAGGCAGCAGTACCTATGCGCCTGCAACCGCGGGAACTGAGAATGCCGATTTCCGCAATAACGTGATCTATAACTGGATATCGTATAGCACCAATGGCGGTGATGGCGGCAATTACAACGTGGTGAATAATTACTACAAATACGGCCCCTCCACCTCAACCGGCAATTCGGCCGGCATTCCCATCCGGTACATGATCATGAACCCCTCCAAATCCGACCTGCCTTATCCGAAAGTTTACCTCAGTGGCAACTATGTGGATGGTTCTACCGACATCACCAGCAATAATTGGAAGGGCATCGCTATGTCGGGCAGCTCACTGGCAGATACAGGACTATCCAAAGTATTGCAGCCATTCGATATCGCACCGCTCAACATGCATTCTGCGACAGATGCATACCAACTGGTGCTGCAAAAAGCAGGCGCCTTATTACCCGAGAGAGATACGCTCGATCAACGCATCATCAATGATGTGAAGAATCGAACCGGCCGGGTCATCGATGTACAGGGAGGTTTTCCGCATGGCACACCCTATGCGCAAACGGTGAATGCCTGGCCCAATCTCGCGGCCGGTACACCACTGGCCGATGATGATCATGATGGCATGCCCAATGTATGGGAATTGGCGCGTGGGCTCAACCCCAATGATGCTGCCGACCGGGCAACGGTCAACGCCGTTGGTTATACCAATCTCGAAGTATACCTCAACGCCATCGAACCCGCCACCGCCAAAGCTGACCTGGTGGTAGCGAAAGACGGCAGCGGTCACTACACCAGCCTGCAGGCGGCCATCGATGCAGCCCCCACCGGCCGTACCACCCCTTTCATCATTTACATAAAGAATGGGATCTATAAAGAAAAGATCAATATCCCATCCAATAAACCATTCATACACCTCATTGGTGAAAGCGTAGGCAATACCATTGTTACCTGGGACGACTACAGCGGAAAAGTGGTGGGTGGCACCACGATCGGCACCAGCACATCCGCCACCATCACCATCAGTGCGGCTGATTGTCTGGCCGCCGATATTACCTTCGAAAATGCCACTGGCTATACCGGCGACGGACCGCAGGCGCTGGCCATCAACGTGAGCGGCGACCGTTGTGCGTTCAAAAACTGCCGCTTCATCGGAGGCCAGGACACGGTATTGGCCAACGGCACCGGCAAACGACAATACTTCAGGAACTGTTACATCGACGGCAATACCGATTTCATATTCGGTTCGGCCATCGCCGTGTTCGATTCCTGCGTCATTCACCCGCGCGACCGGGTTGACGGTGGTTCAGGTGGATATGTAACGGCCGCCAACACGCCGCAGGGGCAGGCCTATGGATATGTGTTCCGCGACTGCCGCCTAACGAAGAACCGCGGCGTCACTAATTATACACTCGGCCGTCCCTGGCAAAACGATGCCAGCAGCACCGATGCCAGCAGGGCACACAACAAAACAGTATTCATCAATTCGGTGATGTCTGCGTCCATACGTGGGGAAGGATGGTCGGCCTGGGATGCCAACACCAATACCAGTGTAATAACCTATGCCGAATACAAAACAAAAAAATGGGATGGTACGCTGGTAAGCACCGGGCAACGGGTTAGCTGGTCAAAACAGCTAACCGATGCCGAAGCTGCATCGTATACCTTGTCCTCGATATTTGGCAGCTGGGATCCCTGCGCCACACTGGCCGGGATCTGTTCACCGCAGGCTGTTCAGCTGGCCGTGTCGAATATGCGCGTACAGCGCGGCGCCTCGCAATCAACCCTCAGCTGGAACCTGAGCTGGCCTGTTGCCGATGTTAAGTATGACCTGTACCGCAGCACCGATAGCATACAGTTCAGTAAGATCAATGAAATAATGGGCGGCGTAGATTCAGTAGTTGCATTCAGTGTCACTGATGCTTTGCCGCAAACAGGGGTTACTTATTACTACTTTGTACAGGCATCCCGTGCCGGCATGGAGTCGCACAAAAGTCACATCGTATCGGTCAATACCCTGAAGCCGCTGAACGGCGAGTTTCGTTCGGCAGCCTCCGGCCACTGGACCAATGCAGCATCAGGCAATGGCAGCAATGCAGCGTCGGTGTGGGAGAAATATACGGCAGCTACCGATACATGGGAACTGCAACCGCTGGGCACGGCTCCCAATGCCGTGAACGTTACAATCAGGGCAGGCCATACGGTGATACTCGACGGATTGAAGAATGTCAACAACCTCACCATCGAAGCGGGAGGCGTATTGAAAGGCAATGGCGCTTACGGCGGCAGTCCGGCCCCACAGGCCTTGCGCGTAGGTGCGGGCGCAGGGGCGGGAGTCGTTATTCGCAATGATGGCTTGCTGGGTGGCGATGCCAGTCCCGATGACTTGATCATCCTGGAGTTTACGGCCAACTGCGCCAGCGTTTTGGTCACCGGATCGGGCGTTACGAAGATCACCCGGCTGCGTCCGCTGTATCCCAACAGCAATCCGCTAACGGTTACATTCGACCAGGACATGAGTCTTTCGTACAACAGCGGTGGTTTCACCGCTTATTACAACAATGCAGCCAATACAACGAGCGAAAACTTTACCTATATCATCAATGCCGGGAAAACGATTCGCATCACCAATGCTGCAGGCTCTTTCAATGCCACGCCCAACCCTACGCCCAATCCAGGTGGCAGGTATACCTACCTCATCAACGGCACACTCGACCTCAGCGCCACAACGGCGACCTCTCATGCCGTTCCGTTTTCTGCCAACGCCAATTCGCTGGTAGCCATTCGCGTTGGAAGCACCGGCCTGTTGAAATTGGGTACGGGCTTTAATACCGTCAATAGTGCACCCGGGGCTGCAAACGGAAAAGTGGAACTATCCATTGCCAACGGTGGAATGGTGGATGCAACGAAAACCACCAACTTCAATCTCGGCACGAATTATTTTATCACCGAAGGCAGCGGAGCGCTCCGGCGCGCAGTAGCTGCCACACCGGTGGTATTTCCGCTGGGCACTGCAGCTGGTACACCCAACCCGGTGAGCATCGCCAATACCGGCACGGCGGATAATTTCACCGTGCGGGTGAAAGCTTCAATTGATCAGGCGCCCCCGGCTCCCCTTCATACACTCGGCACTCAATGGAATATTACCGAAGAAACGCCCGGTGGTTCCATCGTTGAACTTCGCCTTGGGTGGCTCACCAGTACACAACCCACCGCATTCGATGCAACGAAGCCTGTATATGCCTTGCGATATAATGGAGCAACCTGGAAGCAAACAGCGGCAACACTTGCCGGCGCAGGCACCGAGGCCGATCCTGTGTATGCAACCGCAGCAGGGATCACCGAGTTCAACAACTTCATTGTTTCCAATTACTATTCAACCCTGGCCGCTACCGGCTCGCTGACCGCTTTTGCCCAAACCCACGGCACGCCTTCCGCAGCGCAAACCTATACCCTCAAAGGAACCAGCCTCACCGGGGATATCAGGATCACACCCACCACAGGTTACGAAGTATCTGCCAATACGACCAATTGGTTCAATAGTACAACGCCGCTGGTCATCGCGCCCGTTAACGGAGCTGTGAATGCAACTGTTTCGGTGAGGCTCAATGCTGTATCGGCAGCCAGTTATACGGGCAACCTGGTGCATAGCAGTACCGGCGCACTCCCTGTAACCGTAGCCATAACGGGCACCACGGTGGGTGCTCCTGCTATAACGCAGAGCGGCAGTATCGTTGGGTTCTCTCAAACATTGGGAGCGCCATCGGCCCCGCAAACGATCACCCTTGCAGGTCAAAACCTCATCGGCAAACTCTCCATTGCGGCACCTGTACATTATGAAATATCGGTGGATGGGGTAACCTGGGCCGGCAAAGACAAAACCCTCGAATTTACGCCTGCCTCCGGTGCCGTGACCGCCAGGGATATCCAGGTGCGCTTGCATGCCAGCGTTACAGGTCCTCACGACGGAGCTGTCATCATAGCCAGCAGTGGCCATGCTGAGGTGCCGGTATTGCTTTCCGGCAATACCATGCCGGCTTTCAGCATCACTCCCAATCCTGCGCACGACTGGCTGGTTGTTTACCACCCCAGGCGTTATACCATCGGCAAATTGTACATCTATAACACGAATGGCCGCCCAATGGGTAACTATTATACACGCACATCGGCCAACAGTACCACGATCAATATCAGCGCACTGCCTGCCGGCGTATATTATATAGAACACCGGGTGCAAAACGAATTGTCGACCATGAAGTTCATCAAACTATAATCGGTGGGATAGTACGGGATAGCTGCACAGCTTTAAAAACGTACTTTGCCCGCTTCACGAATGGATAGCATGCGATCTATGATAAAAAGCTTTTACCTCCTGTTGACCCTGCTGCTCTTAGCATCCGTTTCAATAGCACAGCCCACTACCTATCCTTCGTCATTCACGGTGGCGCAGGATGGCTCGGGCCAGTTCAAAACCATACAGGAAGCGGTTAATGCCGTGCGCGACTTGTCACAACAACAGGTTACCATCTTTATCAAAAAGGGAGTTTATCGCGAGAAGCTCGTCGTCCCGTCCTGGAAATGCCGCATCTCGTTGCTGGGTGAAAGTAAAGACAGCACCATCATCACCCATGCCGATTATTCGGGAAAAACCTATCCGGGCGTAGATCCGTACGGTAAGGACAAATACAGCACCTACACTTCTTACACGGTATTGATACAAGGCAATGATTGCACGGTCGAAAATCTGACCATCGAAAATACAGCGGGCAGGGTAGGGCAGGCAGTCGCCCTGCATGTGGAAGGCGACCGGTGCATCATCACCCGTTGCCGCCTGCTGGGCAACCAGGATACGCTCTACACCGCTACCGAAACGAGCCGGCAGCTTTACCGCGACTGTTATATTGAGGGCACTACGGATTTCATATTCGGTGAAGCCACGGTCGTGTTTGATCGCTGTACCATTAAAAGCCTCAGTAACTCGTACATTACGGCGGCCGCCACCACGCCCCGGCAGGCGTATGGCTTTGTCTTTCTGCATTGTACGCTCATTGCCGATACGGCAGCCAAAAAAGTGTTTCTTGGCCGGCCCTGGCGCCCATATAGCAAAACGGTTTTCCTGTACACCCATATGAGCGGCCATATCAACAAAGAAGGGTGGGACAACTGGCGCAACCCCGACAACGAGAAAACTGTATTGTATGCGGAATACCAAAGCGAAGGTCCTGGTGCACAACCAACTCAACGGGTAAAATGGTCAAAGCAGCTCACGGCAAAACAGGCAAAACAGTTCACAATAATGAACATATTTGGCAATTGGCAACCAGCTGATAAGCCAAAATAAGTCGATAATATTGTACCATTATGAAATCGTTGATTTGTAGCTCACCCGGACAGTTTGAATACCAGGAAATACCCGCACCACAACCAGCCCCGGGGCAGGCCCTCATACGCATTCGCCGCATTGGAATTTGCGGCACTGATCTGCATGCCTTTGAAGGAACTCAGCCATTCTTCAGTTATCCGCGCATCCTTGGTCATGAACTGGCAGGCGAACTGGTAGATGCAGGAGGAGCAGCAGGGTTTGAAAAAGGCGAAACAGTTTCTTTTATCCCGTATTTCAATTGTGGCACTTGTATCGCCTGTCGCTGTGGCAAGACGAACTGCTGCACCGATATCAAAGTATGTGGCGTGCACGTAGATGGTGGAATGGTAGAGTACCTGTCTGTTCCTGCCGATAAACTGTTGCATGGCGAAGGTCTTTCATTTGAAGCGCTTGCGCTTGTAGAGCCGCTGGCTATCGGCGCGCATGGCTTGCGCCGTGCAGCTGTAGAAGCCGGAGAGTTTGTGCTGGTAGTGGGTGCAGGCCCCATTGGGTTGGGCATCATAGCACTGGCCGCCATCGCAGGCGCACAGGTCATCGCGCTCGATGTGAATGAGAACCGGCTTTCGTTTTGTACCCATAAACTAGGCGTAGAGCATACCATCAATGCCGCCACACAAGACGTCATGGAACGGCTTAAACAGATCACTAATGGCGATATGCCGACGGTGGTGATCGATGCCACCGGAAATGGGAAAGCCATCAACAACGCTTTTCAGTATATGGCGCATGGAGCACGTTATGTATTGGTAGGGCTTCAAAAAGGAGATATTTCCTTCAGCCATCCCGAATTCCACAAACGCGAAGCGACCCTCATGAGCAGTCGCAATGCAACACGGGAAGACTTTGAACACGTGATACGCTGCATAAAGAACAATCAGATCGATCCGCTCACTTTTATAACCCATCGGGTAAACTTCGAGCAAATCAAAGAGCAGTTTGCCGGTTGGCTCGATCCTGCCAACGGGGTCATCAAAGCGATGGTGTCTATCAATTAAAAAATCAGTTCACAATAACCTGCTATGCGTTTTCCGGTTGCTACACTTGCCATAGCCTGCATACTGAGTCTTAGCCAGGCCGCCATTGCGCAAAACGTTACACCTGTTTCACAGGTGTGGGTACCCGACAATGGCAATGGAACTTATAAGAACCCGGTCATCGATGCCGACTACTCGGATCCCGATGCCACACGGGTAGGCGATGATTATTACCTCATCGCTTCCAGCTTCGATGCAGTGCCCGGATTGCCCATCCTGCATTCCAAAGACCTGGTAAACTGGAGCATCATAGGCCATGCCCTGCACCGGCAGCCGCCCTTCGATCACTTTGCCAAAACACAACATGGCAATGGCGTGTGGGCGCCTGCCATTCGTCATCACAACGGCACGTTCTATATCTATTATCCCGATCCCGATTTCGGCATCTATGTAACCAAAGCCACCAATATCCGCGGGCCCTGGACCGATCCCGTACTCGTGGAAGCCGGCAAGGGATTAATTGATCCCTGCCCTCTCTGGGATGATGATGGAAAAGTGTACCTCACGCATGCCTATGCCGGCAGCCGGGCAGGCATCAAAAGCGTGATCGTGGTGAAAGAGATGAACGCCGCGGGCGACAAAGTAACCAGTACCGGCGTACTGGTGTACGATGGCCACGCCACCGATCCTACGATAGAAGGCCCCAAAGCCTACAAACGCAACGGTTATTATTATCTCTTTGCACCGGCAGGCGGAGTTGCTACCGGCTGGCAGCTGGTGTTGCGATCAAAACATATATACGGCCCCTACGAACGCAAAGTAGTAATGGACCAGGGCAGCACCTCCATTAATGGTCCCCACCAGGGCGCATGGGTACAAACACCCACCGGAGAAGATTGGTTCCTGCATTTCCAGGATAAAGAGGCCTATGGACGTGTAGTGCACCTGCAGCCCATGAAGTGGGTCAACAACTGGCCCGTGATCGGGGTCGATAAAGATGGCGATGGCAAAGGCGAGCCCGTGCTGGTGTACAAGAAACCCAACACCGGAAAGCCGCAGCCCCAATCCACACCGGCAGAGACCGACGAATTCAACGGCCCGGCCCTGGGCCTGCAATGGCAGTGGCAGGCCAATCCCAAAGCCACCTGGTCATTCCTTGATCCTTCACGAGGCGTGTTGCGCCTATTCTCCGATAAAGTACCCGATTCGGCAAAGAACCTGTGGGAGGTGCCCAACCTGTTACTGCAGAAATGGCCCGGCGAGTCATTCGCGATGAGCACCCGGCTAACCTTTACGCCCAACCCAAAACTGGAGAACGAAAGAGCGGGCCTGCTAGTCATGGGACAGAGTTATGCGGCCCTCACGGTAAAGAAGAAAAAAGACGGCATCTGGCTCGTGTACAATACCTGCAAAGAGGCGTTTAAGGGAACGGCAGAAACCGAAAAGGAACTGGTAAAACTGGGCGACAGCAGTGTTACAGTAACCTTAAGGGTACAAATACTACCTGGTGCATTGTGCCGTTTTGGATATAGTGTTGAGGGAAAAGAGTTTACAGATATCGAAACGCCGTTTAAGGCCGAGCCCGGCCGCTGGATCGGTGCTAAAACGGGCCTCTTCTGCACCCGCCCGGGGCAGATCAATGACGCCGGCTTTGCCGATTTCGATTATTTCCGCGTTACCAAACCCTGATGGCCGGTAACGTTTGCGTAAATAAAAAAAGGATAGAGAGGAAGAATTACCGGTAATCTGCCTACACTTGTCGGGACGATTGTAAACCTATGTCCCATTGCTTGCGCCCCATACAGGATTCCATCTGTAAAGGACACGAACCTGCCCTTACCGAGCTATACCGCTTATTCAGCAAACGCCTGCATCATTTTGCCCGCGCCATTACACGCTCTCCCGAACTGGCAGAAGAAATAGTAGAAGATGTGTTTGTAAAACTGTGGACCAACCGGGCCCGGGTAAACGATATTGAAAACCTCACCGTATACCTCTACGTTGCTACCAAGAACCAGGCTTTGAATGCCGTATCCCAAAAAGCACGCTCCCTCATACAAGCGCCTTTCGACGATCTCGACATAGAGACCGGCGATATGGCTGCCGACCCATATAATGAACTGGTAACGGCCGAGATCATGAAGAAGATGCAGCAAGCAGTAGAGAACCTGCCTCCCCGCTGTAAGATCATCTTTAAATTGGTTCGTGAAGACGGTTTAAAACACCGCGAAGTAGCGGAAGTATTGAACATCTCCATTAATACCGTCGATGTGCAAATGGCCATTGCCATCAAAAAGATCTGCACAGCCCTCGGTATCGACCGCAACCTCCGGCAGGCCGATAAAGCAGCACGCACGAACGGCAAAATGCCCGATGTAGCGCTTTTGTTGTTCATCGTGGGTAATGGACCGCTCCTCTGAGCGCGATCCTGACCACAACAAAAGCAATGAACCGCATACGCTGCTAGGGCGATACAACTACTTCCCCCGAACCCTTTGTTTTTACGAGGGTGGCATTCCCTTTGCCCGGCACCATTTTCACATTCCTGATGGTGGCTCCCTGTACATCATCGAGGAAAATGGCATAGCGGCCATCGGGTTGCTCATATCCAAAAGAACAATGCTGGATGGTCAAAGCCTGCGCATGCCTGGCCCACAAACCATAGGAGGGCTGCACTTTAAGGTTGGAAGCATTGTATTGACCAACGCCCAGTTCGGGCGGCGTTTGTGCGGTATCCGATAAAGGGTTACCGCCCTTTACCAGCACATGCACATCGGTGAAAACGATATTGTTGACATAGCCGGTATGTTTTCCATTGGGTAACCGGAAATCCAGTTTGCCCGCTACCTGGTCAGCGTCCGGCAGCTTATAACCAGCAATGATGGGGGATGATCTTTTCTGCGAACCGTCGAAGGGTTTCCAGCGCTTGCCGCCATACGAGCTGCCGCTGTACACTTCACGTACATCGATACCGTTGATAAGAATATTCTCTACCTGACCAATGTTTACATTTTTTACCAGGAGCTCGTTGTGCTGCTCTCCGTTTTCAGTGAAGGAATATTTGCCCACATCGGCGCCCAGTATACGGCCCCGGTTGGAGATCGAAATAAAGAATGGCGCCGTGGCCCGTAACATTTGGGAACGGGAATGAATGCTGCCGGTATGACCGCAGTTGAGGTGAACATCTTTGATATGTCCGCCATCGTTGGTAGAAATGGAGAAACCGGCTTTATTGGCCCCCAGCACATAGATATTGTCTACATGCAGGTCCATAATGTCATCGGCCGTTTCCGAACCGATCTGGAACAAATTGCAGTTGGTATCGCCGATAATATTCCGCACGATATATCCTTTTGCCGGGCGCGTAAAACCCAGTGAGCAATCAGACCCAGGTTTAATGATGTCATCCGAGCTTACCCTCGAATAGATATTGATCGCCCTTACATCGTTGCAGCCCATGAAATCATAAATGTCCCGCACATTGCCGTTATGGGCGCGCGAGAAATAACTGTTGTGCACGTAGATGCCATCGGTACCGGTGGCCAGCAATACAAAGTGACCACCACGGTCGATCTGCAGCATGTTGTCAATATTGACATCCTTGCTGCCATCCTTCCGGATATAATACGGTTCGTCTTTTTCAGCATCATACCACAGGTCCTCCGTTCGTTGAATACCGCCGATCTCGATATTCGTACAAAGCTTGAACACGAACATCTTGTCGCCCCGGTTATCCGGCGCATTGTTCATGACCCGGTCGCCGGTAACGAGGTTGCCATCGCCAGTGATGCGTCCGTTGCCGATGATCCTGATATTGTCTTCCCGCTCGGCGAAGAACATTCCATTCCGGAAATAATGGTGGCCCACATCCTGCTTGGTCAGATAATTCTCCGGGTCGGCATAAGGTCCGGGATCCGTAGGCGACAGGCCCGATCGATATTTCTTATCGCTGAACCAGGTGGTCTCCGGTGCATCGGTTCCTTTCAAAGCTTTTACAGTAGCGTCTTTATCGATAAACAACCATACATTACTGCGCAGGTGAACTGTACGTACGGAATAGACTCCTTTGCTGAACAATAACACACCACCACCCAGGCGATGGATAGAATCGATGGCCTTGTTGATCAACTCCGTTTGGTCATCCTCCGCCGATCCGCTTACACCAAATGTTTTGATATCTTTTTTGCCGGCGAACCAGGAGGTAATATTCGAAACACCTTTATGGCGGCCTTCTTTTACCTGCAGCCTGAAATGATAGAGCTTGCCGGGAGCCAGCGCCTGAACAGTAGCTATCCTTTTTTTTGCGTCGAGTACCCCACGGGCTGCCAGCCAGCTTTTTCCGCCATCGATAGATTGTTGCAATTGAATGTTGGAAGCGGCGTCGCCGGCAGTCCATCCGAATTGTACCGTGGTAAGGTCCGTCTCTGCATAAGCGGCCTTGTTATTGATGATGCGCGAAAGATCGGAGATGCGATCACTGGTTGACAACACAGCCGATTCCTGCGCACTGCCGACGCTGCTCAAAACCGCCGGGCTTGCCGTGGTATAGCTGGCACGAAAGAGATATAAGCCGGCTTTTGTAAGTCTTACGGCTTTGAACACCAGTTTGAGATCAGTCCCATTGGCGGGTCGCAGATCAAGACCGGTGAAATGAAGCACCGAGCTGCCATCGGCCTGCCGCTCAATAGTAACCTTGCCTACCTGCGAATAGGAATAATTGGTGCCCACCCGTCCGATGGATTGGGTGGCGAGGTCCTTCAGCAACACATCGCCCCGGCCGATCACATTGACTGTAACATTATTCATCGATACGTCGATACCGGCAGGAATATGGATGCGAACGCGGGCGTCGGGGCTGCGCTGGCCGGCCGTATAATACAACGTCAGTGGGGCGGTAGCACCGAGGGTCATCGTACCACGGTCAAGCACGAGTTGACCGTTGAGGGCTGCCGGACGTACAATAATATGATAGGTGCGTTTTTGAGACGGGTTGATGCCTTGCAGCACCAGGCGGTCGCCGCTAAGCAGCGAACCCTCCTGCTTTGATTTTCCAAGTGCGTCTTCTACACTATAAGTAGGGGTAGTTCCGTTACAGGAAACGATTTCCCGCAACAATCCCTGTACGCCCGGGTTGGTGGAAATAAGTCCCTTATCCTCCGGCGTATCGACCGTAAAAGCGTAGGTGCTGCCCCCGGCAACGACAATGGTGTCTTTTTCGATAGAGAGTATATGAGGAGCTGCAGCAGCCTGCCGTACGCACAGGCCAGCGGGACGTTTGGTTTGTGCCGATGAGTCGGAAAATGCGCTGACAAGGCCTAAAAAAAGGGTGATGAATCTATACATATCCTGGATTGGTGATGATCCGAAAGGTACAGGCAAAGCGTTCGGCCTGCGTCAACTAAATTGTCAAAATCATCAATATAATTGACGTGCAGCAATTTATTCCGGCGCTGGTGGCAGACTACCATGTTAAAAACGCCGGACAACAATGAATTTTAACACTTCGTCCTTATATTTAACTTCTATACAGCGAATTATGGTAGATCAGGTAAAAATGGAAGAAATAGTTGCGGCGATCCGGGCAGGTGAAAAAACAGGCATAGATGACGGTATAGATCTATGGACCTTCAACGCGGCACCGGCTCATGAAAAGGAGATGCTGGGCAGGCAATACCTTTCCCTGGCCGAAAATGTAAGCCAGCAATACCTCTACCGGCGGACCGATGATGCGGTATCGGCCGAAACCCGCCTTTATTTGATCGAAGAAAACAAGATATCCCTGCACAACTACTCCCTGCGGGAGCTGATCAACAAAAAGGAAATTATCAAAGTGGCAGCTGCTATGCGCGAAGGGCAGCTTAAAGAATACCAGTCCTGGCTCGATCAATACGCTGGTTGTCCGGGATGCCTGTATTGGATCACCCTCGAGCTTTCGCTGGCCGTGTACGACGAGCGCGCCCCCATGGAATGGGACGCCATCAGCCAGCAGTTGTTCAAACAACTGGCCGAAGGCGGCGACGCCAGGGCCTGTCACGAATTGGCCAACCACTACTACTTCAATACATCCGAAAAAGACGAAGTGATAAAATGGCGGCAACGCGCCATCGCAGAAGGCGAATCGGAAGACCTTAAGGAACTGGCCGATTTCATCATCGACGAATACCCTGAAAAGATCGTCATTGCCCTCGATACCTTACACTCCATGCAAGAGAACGGCCTTCACATGGCCTGGGCCTGGTGGAAGGAAGGGCATGTTTACACCCAGGGGATCGGCACGGTAAAACCCGATCCGGCAAAAGGCTTCGCCCTCATACAAAAGGCCAGCGAACTGGGACTTACTGTAGCCAAAGGCGATCTGGCCTACCACTACCACAAAGGCATTGGCGTGCCCAAAGACCTGCACAAAGCGCTGGAATTACTGGAGGAAGCCAATGAGGCATCACGCACTTTCAATAATCAGCAGTTTTATAGTCCCGATGAAGAAGGGGAAGGGCCCGTGGAAGAAGGAGATTACGAGGAGCAGATCGAAATGATCCGGAAAGAACTCGATCAGTAAGAAGATAATAATATATAATAGCAAAGGGGCACATCATCGATGTTGCCCCTTTGCTATTATGTCCCTTAGCGGGTGATCCATTAATTATTTTCCGCGTACGTTCTGAAGTTCTCGAGGATAGCCTGCCAGCCGGCTTGCTGCATCTCTACGGAGTGGGTGTCTTCAGCCTCGAAGGTCTCCACAATATGGGTTTTGCCGCCTTCTTCCGAAAAAAGCACTTTTACTTTACGGTCATCGCCCAGGGTATAGGCAATTACCTTATTGTCGGTTACTTCAGTGTATACACCACCGAAATCGAAGCTGAAGCTGCCATCCTTGGCGGCCATGGTGGTAGAGAAAGTACCGCCCACACGCAGGTCATTGCTTGCTTTGGGCGCATGCCAGTCTGGCGATGCAAAAGCCCAGCTCATGATATGTTGTGGTTCGTTCCAATACTGCCATACTTTGGCTACAGGGGCATTTACGGTTGTTTCTACGGTGATCTTGGTTCTGTTAATCGTTTCCATGATTATACTTTTAAGGTGATGTGTTTGTGTTTGATTGATAAAGCAAACTTACAGCGTGCAGGCAAAACACCCAATGGGTAAAAACGACAAAAGCGAGGTCGTTTGCGACCCACTAAAAAAAACTTCAAAATCCCTTAATGGTGTTTTCAAAAATGCCTGTCCTTCAGGTATAAAGCCAACCGGCAGTATGGAAAAACCCGAACATATCTGGTTCCTCCTCTCCCGCAACCTGAGCGGGGAGGCATCCACACAGGAAAAAGAAGCATTGATGCAGGCCCTTCAGCAGCAGCCGTGTCTTATGCAGCAATATGAATTATTACAACGTTTATGGAAACCCCAACAGTCGGCCAGTCCGGAAGAGATAACGGCGAGGGTTAGTCAGATCCTGCAACGCTCGGCCCTGGAATCGGTAGAACAGGCGTCACCGGTAGAGCAGGAGTACAATGAGCAACCGGTTTCGCGTGTTGCGCGACTACGCTACCTCCGACCGGTACGCTGGGCAGCCGCGGTGGCAGGCATCATCCTGGCTGTCTACACCTGGCAACAATACCACCTGGTGCCATCAACAACCGGCAACGAGATCGTTGCGAAAAAAGGCAGCAAGACCCGCACCCTGTTGCCCGATGGGTCTACCGTATGGCTCAATGCAGGTTCCTCCATTACGTATGATCCGGTGTTTGCCGGTAATACCCGCGAAGTGACCCTGCAGGGCGAAGCCTTTTTCGATATTGTGAAGCAGCCGGACAAACCTTTCATCGTACATGCCGGCGATCTCAACATTCGCGTATTGGGCACCGCCTTCAATGTGAAATCCTAC
Organism: Paraflavitalea sp. CAU 1676; assembly: GCF_029223285.1. Taxonomy (GTDB): domain Bacteria; phylum Bacteroidota; class Bacteroidia; order Chitinophagales; family Chitinophagaceae; genus Paraflavitalea. Next base: position 270,541 of record NZ_JARHUJ010000004.1, read on the forward strand.
GCGGAAGAACCTACCATCGAAACAACACTCATCAGGGGGCTTATACAGATCACCCGCCTGGCCGATTCGGCAGGAGCGCCGATCTACCTGCACCCACATCAGAAAATAGTACTTGCCAGAGCAGAGCATGGATTGGCTCCTGCGCCAGTCATCGCAGCCGCGCAGAGCGCCGCGGTTAAACCCGAAGACGCTATCGTGAATCTCGATAGCAGCCTGAAAGAAAATGAACGTTTCGAAACAGCCTGGCTCTATAACCGGCTCGAGTTTAGGGGCGAAAGGTTTGAAGACCTTGCCAAAAAGCTCGAACGCTGGTACAACATCACCATTCATTTTGAAGACGAACCCGTGCGCCAGTTGGTATGGACGGGCTCCCTCGAAATAGAGACCACCGAACAGGCATTCCGGGCCCTGACCGAAGCCCTGCCTTTCCACTATGAAATAAAAGGGAATGATATCTATATCCGGTCCGGCGACCCGGCAAAATAACCGGTTGGGGAAGCCGTAAAAAGTAACGGAGAATGTTGCAGCATTCCCCGTTGTACTACAGGTTAAAAATTGGTGTATCCGCCGCCATGGGCGGCGGGAATTGTTAACCCATAATGATCACAAAGTATGAAAAGTTTTCTAACGGAAACCCGTTGGCCTTGCAGGGCCACGCGGCATCCTATGCTTTCCAAAGCACTGCTTGTTATGAAATTGACTACGATTTTGCTTATTGCCTTCGCCCTCAATGTGTCAGCCACGGGCTTCGGTCAGGAAAAGCTGAACTTCCGGTTTAAAAAGACCGAAATAGCTGGCATACTCACCAGCATCGAAAAAGCAACCCATTACCGTTTTCTTTACAACGATCAGTTGCCGAATATCCGCCAGAAGGTCAACCTCGAAGTGCAGGATGCCAGCATCCGCCAAACCCTCGATCAATTGCTCGAGAAAACAGGATTGATCTATCTGCAGATGGAAAATAACCTGATCGTGATCAAACCACAGCCTGCCGTACGCAAAGAGAAAACCATTACCGGCCGCATTACCGACGATGCCGGCCTGCCATTGACGGGCGTCTCAGTAAAAGTTAAAGGAACCGAACGCGGCACTACCACCAATGAACAGGGTATATTCACCATTGGCGCCAATGAGGACGAAACACTCATCTTCTCTTATGTTGGCTACGAACCCCAGGAGGCAAAGATCGGCAGCCGCAGCACCATCAATATCGCGCTGTCATCGACCACCAAAAGCCTGGAGAATATTGTAGTGATTGGCTATGGCGCCGTGAAGAAAAGAGACCTTACCGGCGCTGTGGTATCGGTAAAAAGTGATGAGATCAAAAAGGTTCCTTCGGGCAACGTTATGGAAAGCCTGCAGGGCAAACTGCCCGGCGCCGATATTACCCGCATGAGCGGCTCTGCCTCTTCCGGTGTCAATATCGTGATCCGCGGCAACCGCTCCCTCATGGCCAGCAATGCCCCGCTCGTGATCGTTGACGGTATACAATACAATTCTTTTCAGGACATCAACTCCAACGATATACAATCGCTCGAAGTGTTGAAAGACGCTTCTTCTACCGCGATCTATGGTTCACGAGGTGCCAATGGCGTTATCCTCATCACCACCAAACGCGGCAGCAACGGCAAACCGAAGATCAGCCTCAACTCTTATTATGGAGTCTCCGACCGGTCAGACTATCCCACTTACATGAGTACCCAGCAATACCAGGCCTGGAGAAGAGAAGCCAACCGCAAGATCGACCTCGCAGGCGTCAACCCCGCCGGCATATGGTCAAGTCCCGCCAATGACGGCGCCCTGTTCAGTGCCGAAGAATTAAAGAATATCGGAAACGGCATCAATACCAATTATTCCGACCTGCTGTTTCGCCGCGGCAACCAGCAGGAACACCAGGTAGGGGTAGCGGCCGGCAATGATAAAACCAAGGTATACCTCTCCCTCAATTATTATGGCGAAAAAGGATTGTTGAAAGGCGATGAGTTGAAACGTTATACCGGCCGCATGAATGTAGACCAAACGCTGGGCAAACTGGCCAAAACGGGTATGCAGATGCAGCTTACCTATTACGATATTGACACCCGCACCAACCCGATGGATGAAGCCAGCAAAGTAGCCCCCTGGTCAACGCCTTACGATAGCGCCGGTAACATCATCCTGTCTCCGGTCAATGACCAGGCCCGCTGGAACCCGCTGGCCGATGAACAGCCGGGCGCAGCCACCAACAATACGCTCATCACCCGTACCCTCGCCGCCACCTACCTCGAACTAACGCCCTTGAAAGGACTCTCGCTCAGGAGCAACCTCGGTTTCGTATTTACCGATTCGCGGCAGGGCGCATTCTTCGATGTGAACTCGTTATCGCAAAGAGGCCTCCGCACCCTCGGCTTTGGCGTAGCATCGCGCGGACGCAACATCAACTGGGAAAATATCCTTACTTATAACAAACAATTCAACGATCATAATTTCACCCTCACCGGCATTACCACCTTCCTCGAGATCAACAATGAGTTCATACAGGCCCAGGGCAACAAGCAGATACTGCCTTCGCAATTGTTCTATGCCCTGCAGAACTCCACCGAAAACCTCGCCATCAGCAGCGGATACACCAAGGAGAATCTGCTGTCTTATGCCGGTAGGATCAATTATTCATTCAAGGGAAAATACCTCGCCTCGGTAAGCGTGCGCACCGATGGCTCATCGAAACTTGGCTCGGGCAACAAATGGGATGTATTCCCCGCAGCGGCGCTCGCCTGGCGCATCAGCGATGAGCCCTTCCTGCAAAACGTCACCAACCTCAACGACCTTAAATTGCGGGTAAGCTATGGCATCACCGGCAGCGATGCCATCACGGCGTATAAAACTCAGTCTACCCTGATACGCATACCCAATGCCTTTGGAGAAAATCCGGCACTTGGTTTCACCTTCAGCGATACCATCGGCAATCCTAATTTACAATGGGAAAAGACCAGGGCTTTGAATTTCGGTATCGACTTCGGTCTTTTCGGTAACCGGATCACCGGTAGCATCGATGCCTATCAAACAAAGACCACCGACCTGCTCACCATCCGCAAGTTGCCCGCCTCTTCCGGCGTGTCGGCCACTTTCGACAACGTAGGCAGCACCCAAACCACGGGAATAGACATCAACCTGAATGTAGCCGTTATCCGCAAAAATGATATTAGCCTCAACGCGGGCCTCAGCTTCTTCACCGCCAAAGAAAAGATCACCCAATTGGTAGGCGGCATCGACGATCCGCTCAACGAATGGTTCATCGGTCATCCCACCCGTGTATCCTACGACTTCAACAAGATCGGCATCTGGCAACTGGCCGATTCGGCCCAGGCGAAATTGTATAACCAGAAACCCGGCGATATCCGCGTGGAAGACCTCGGTACAAAGGACACGATTATTAGTTCCAACAGGGATAGAAAAGTGGTAGGTCAACTGGTACCCAAATGGAATGCGGGACTCAATATCGACTTCAGGTACAAGAATTTCGATCTCAATGTATTCCTCTTTGCCCGCATGGGACAAACCATGGAATACGCTTATTACGGCCGCGTACACCTGCCCGGCCGGGAAAATGGTGCCATCGTCAACTACTGGACGCCGGAGAACTCCTCCAACGATTTTCCTCATCCGCGCACCAGCAGTTCCTTTGCCGCACTGCCCTATTCATCGACGCTGGCCTATGTAGACGGCTCATTTCTGAAGATCAGGAATATCTCACTCGGTTATAATCTGCCCAAACCATTCCTCAGCAAATACGGCGTAAACGGCATGCGCATTTACGTAACCGGTAAAAACCTGTTCACCTTCTCGAAGATCGATAACTACGATGTGGAAAGGGGAGGGGCGCTCAACGATCCGCTCACCAAACTGGTCGTGGCGGGCATCAATGTCGACTTCTGATCAAAAGCAAAAGGAATCGTAACAACAAAAATGAAATCATGAAACGCATTATCATATACCTGTTGATCATCACAACATCGCTTGTGCTGGCAACAGCCTGCAATAAAAAACTGGAAGAATACAATCCCGGTGGTCTCACGGCCGATGTGGTGTTCAATACGCCGGCAGGGTTTGAAGCCGGCGTCAGCGCGGCCTATAGTTACAACCGGCACCTTTGGGGCAAAGAAGCCGGTTATCATTTGTACGAGGCTTCAAGCGACCTGTGGATGAGCGGTGTCGATGATCCCAATACCGAGATCACCCAGTTCACCAACGGTCTCAACTCCAACAACGCCATCATTACGGCCAATTGGCAGCGACTCTATTCGGTGATCAATCTTTGCAATGCCCTGATCGCACGTGTACCACAATCGGGCCTGTCGGATGCACTCAAGGCAACACGCGAAGCCGAATTGCGCATGTTGCGTGCCTGGTATTATTATACCATCGTAGAAACCTGGGGAGGCGTACATTTTACACTCGAAGAAACCAAGGGCATCGTAACAGCGGCCAACCGAAAGCCGGTAGATACTTTTTACAATCAGATACTGGCCGATCTGCGCTGGGCTGCTCCCCGCCTCCCGAATACCACCAGCGATAATGGCCGCATAACCCGGCCGGCAGCCGAAGCATTCCTGTCGAAGATGTTCCTGTACACCAAGAACTATGACAGCAGTTATTACTATGCCAACAGGGTGATCAATGATTATGGACTGGCGCTGCAAACCAGCTATGCAGCGCTCTGGAACATGAGCAACCAGGTCAATAAAGAGATCATCTGGGCCGTCAACTATTCCACCAACCTCTCCCTCAACGATTTTCAGGGGCCGGCCGGCGCCATCGTGTATCCCGGCGGTCACCCGCGCGGAGCACACAACGGGCACCTCATGTTCCTGCAGAAATACGATGTGCGTCCCGGCATGGTGCGCGATATACCGTACGGTCGTCCCTTCAGCCGCTACCTGCCTACCCGCTTTTTGCTCGACCTCTATGACGAAACCAAAGACAGCCGGTATGCGGCCAGCTTCCAGGATACCTGGTTCAGCAACAAAACCGCCAATACCACCTACGAGCGAACCCTCACCACCGGGGTTAAGCAGAATTTTACCATCAAGCCCGGCGACACCGCCCATTGGATTCCCAAACGCACCGTCGTCTCCAACGAGTTCCGCGACAGCCGCCCCTACGAGATCTTTGACCGTAGCAATGTGTTCAACGCGAGTGGCACGCCGAAGAATACCTCCAACTTCATTTCCCTGAAGAAGTTCCTCGACCCCACCAGGCCCACCGTCCCCGAGCAGCAAAGCGCCCGGGACGCCGTCATCTTCCGCCTGGCCGATATTATCCTTATTGCCGCCGAAGCCAAGTTCATGCTTAATGAACCCGGCGAAGCTGCCAAATTGATCAACAAGGTACGCAGCCGTGCCGTGCTGGCCCCTTTGCCGGCCAACACCCTCGATATCAAGGATACGGATGTTTCCATCGATTTCATCCTCGATGAAAGGGCGCGTGAACTGGCGGGCGAACAATGGCGCTGGTTCGATCTAAAACGCACCAATAAGCTGGTGGATCGGGTAAATCTCTACAATCCGCAGGCAACTGCCAATATCAAAACCTATCATACCCTGCGTCCTATACCGCAATCGCAGATCGACGCTGTATCCAATAAAACCGAGTTTATCCAGAATCCCGGATACAATTAAGGCAAATCACTACGCCGGCACTGCCGGAGGTCACAAGCGAAAACAAGAGCCAGGTTTCGCAGAAACCGTGGTACAACCAACAAAAGCGGCCGGCCCGGTGTCTACCGGGCCTCCCGGCCGTAACGGGCTAAACGCAAATACAGCTTACTACTCGGCTATTGCACGGCGCCGGTCATCAAAACCGGAGGCCGAACTTTGCACGCAGAGAACCCTAAAAAGCCTCCTTTTGTTAAATATATTGCCGGGTGTCCTGCTACGTACGGAGGCCCGCAAAAACGAAAACGCTTTCGGCAACGTTTGCGTAAAAAAACAGTGGAAATGAGTTCGTTAATAATGAATAACTGTTTACAATTGTTGTCCGATCCAGGGCTTGCCATAGCTACTTGGACCGGCCAACTGCCTGTTCAAATTAAAATATTGATGAATATCACCCGTGCGATGGATCAGATCAAATTGAAAAAGACCACCCTGTATATATCAATGCTTATAATAGGGTGCTCTGCGATGCTGGCCGCTACTGCTCAAACTTTGCCCAAAGTAGCCGCTACTTCCTTCCGGAAAGACACGTTCAATATTACCCGGTACGGCGCCACCGCCGATGGGGTAACCCTCAATACGGCGCCAATTGCCAAAGCCATAGACGCCTGTAACAAAAAGGGCGGCGGCGTAGTACTGGTGCCTGCCGGCTTGTGGAATACGGGACCTATCGTGCTGAAAAGCAATGTAAACCTGCACCTGGTGAAAGGTGCCGTATTGCAGTTCACGGACGACTTCAACCAATATCCACTCGTGCAGGGCAATTGGGAAGGATTGCCCCAATGGCGAAACCAATCGCCCGTTTCGGCCGAAGGGCAAACCAATATTGCCATCACCGGCAACGGCATCCTCGACGGCAATGGCGATGCCTGGCGTATGGTGAAGAAAGACAAGCTCACCGAAAGCCAGTGGAAAAAGCTGGTGGCATCCGGTGGCATCAGCACCGATGGACGCACCTGGTACCCCTCCGATAAAGCATTGAAAGGATCGCAGATGAAGAACCCCGGCGTCATCGATCCGGCAAAACCTGCCGCCTTCTATGATTCCATCAAGGATTTCCTGCGCCCCAATATGGTCGTGCTCACCCAATGTAAAAAGATCCTGCTCGAAGGCGTCATCATACAAAACTCTCCGGCCTGGTGCCTGCACCCGCTTATGAGTGAAGACTTAACCCTGCGCAATGTCACTGTCAAGAATCCCTGGTATGCGCAGAATGGCGACGGCATCGATGTGGAAAGCTGTAAGAATGTGCTCATTGAAAACTCCACCTTCGATGTGGGCGATGATGCACTTTGTATGAAGAGCGGCCGCGATGAGGCCGGCCGCAAACGCGGTATGCCAACCGAAAACGTCATCATCCGCAATTGCATCGTTTATCATGCTCATGGCGGATTTGTGGTAGGCAGTGAAATGAGTGGCGGCGCCCGCAATATCCATGTCAGCAATTGCACCTTCATCGGCACCGATATCGGCCTGCGCTTCAAAACCACCCGCGGTCGCGGTGGCGTAGTGGAGAATATCTACATCAACGATATCTACATGAAAGACATACCCGGCGAGGCCATCCTCTTCGATATGTATTACATGGCCAAAGATCCTATACCGCTCAACGGCGAAAAACGCGAAGCCCCCAAAGTGGAAATACTGCCGGTAACAGAAGCTACACCGGTATTTAAGGATATCTATGTCAACAACGTCGTTTGCAACGGCGCCGAGAAAGGCATCTTCATCCGCGGACTGCCCGAAATGCACATTAAGAACATTCGTTTGCAGAACATGGTGCTGCAGGCCAACAAAGGCATCGATTGCAGCGAAGCCAGCGGCATCAGCTTCAACAATATCCGCCTCATCACCAGGCAAAGCGATCCGGTGGTAGACATATTGAACAGCGACAACCTGACCTTCAACAAGATTAGCTACCAGGACGGGGCCAGTCTGCTCTTCCGCATTGGCGGCGATCGCAGCGGTAACATCGCTATCACCAACACCGATGCTACCAAAGCCAAACAAAAGATACAGTACGAATTCGGCGCCTCTGAAAAAAGCGTCACCCTGAAATAAATCGATTGCTCATCATGAAGAAATTCCTCGCGATAACCTGTTCCCTTGCCCTGCTACATCACGCACAGGCGCAAACCAGCACAAAGATCACCACCACCCCTGCCACCAAATGGTCGCAGGAAATGGCGGCTACGGCCATGAAGATCTGGAGCGACTCTTTTGCCCTTACTCCCAACCGGCCCGCACGCTGGAGCTACGACCAGGGCGTGATCCTGAAAGGTGTAGAAGGTATCTGGAATGCGACTGCCGATGTAAAGTATTACAACTACATCCAGCGCAGCATGGACTTCTTTGTGCAGGAAGATGGCACCATCAAAGGGTATCGTCCGGATGAATACAATATCGACCACGTCAACAACGGGAAGCTGATCCTATTTCTGTATCGCGTAACTGGTAAAGAGAAATACAAGAAGGCTGCCGACCTGCTCCGCAAGCAATTGCTCACACACCCGCGTACCTCCGAAGGCGGCTTCTGGCACAAACAGATCTATCCCTTTCAAATGTGGCTCGATGGCCTCTATATGGGTCAGCCGTTTTATGCCGAGTACGCCAAACTATTCCACGAAGACACCACCTTTAACGATATTACCCGTCAGTTCGTGCTGATGGAAAAACATGCCCGCGATCCTAAAACAGGGTTGCTGTATCATGGATGGGATGAAACCCATCAGCAAAAGTGGGCCAACAAAACCACCGGCGTATCACCCCATTTCTGGTGCCGCGCCCTCGGCTGGTACGGCATGGCTATGGTCGATGCGCTCGATCATTTCCCCGCCAATCATCCCGGCCGCGATTCCATCATCGGTATCCTCAACCGTTACGCCAAATCTGTAGCAAAAGTGCAGGATGCCAAAACCGGGGTATGGTACGATATCGTCGACATGCCCAATGAAAAAGGCAATTACCTCGAAGCCTCCGGATCGGCGATGATCATTTACGCCCTGGCTAAAGGCATACGCAACGGATACCTGCCTGCCACCTTCCTGCCCGCCGTGCAGAAAGGGTATACCGGGCTCGTTAAAACATTCATCGAAACCGACGCCAACGGGCAAACTAACTTAAAAGGCACCGTGAAAGTCTCCGGCCTTGGTGGCAATCCGTACCGCGATGGCAGCTTTGCTTATTATATGAGTGAAGAGGTGATCGTGAACGATCCCAAAGGAGTGGGCGCATTTATCAAATGTGCCGTGGAAGCCGAAATGCTGCCCACGCTCAATCTGGGCAAAGGTAAGACCGTACTGCTCGATAACTGGTTCAATAACGAATGGAAGAAAGACGCCACCGGCACACAGGTGCGTCATCACTATACCTGGGATGATAAGACCTATGGAGGCTTCGCCATGCTGGGCGATATCTTCCGCATCCAGGGCATGCGCACGGCTTCACTTGAAACAGCGCCCACCGCACAAAAACTCAAAAACGCCTCGATCTATGTGATCGTAGATGCCGATACCAAAAAAGAAACGACCGATCCGCATTTCATACAATCGCAGGATATCAAAGCCATCACCGATTGGGTGAAGGCAGGTGGAGTACTGCTCCTGATGGGCAACGACTCAGGTAACTCCGAGTTCGAACACTGGAATAACCTGGGCGCCGCCTTCGGTATCCATTTCAAGGAGAACAGCCTTAACCGGGTGCAGGGCAACCAATACGAACAGGGCGCCTTTTACCCAACCGCGCAGGATGGTATATTCAAAACAGCTAAGAAACTTTACATCAAGGAATACAGCAGTCTCGATCTTAAACAACCGGCAACAGCCGTATTTAAAGATGCCGAAGGTAAAAACATTGTCATGGCAGTGAGCAAACTGGGAAAAGGAACCGTCTTCGCCGTAGGCGACCCCTGGTTCTACAACGAATACGTTGACGGTAGAAAACTGCCGGCAGAATTTGAGAACTACAAAGCGGCAACCGACCTGGTAAAATGGCTCATCGCCAACACGAATAAAAAATAGTGGAGAGACCTGCCACCGGCAGGAGTGCACATGAAGAAGCAACACGCGATACAAAGCAACAGGGAATATACAGGAGACACCTTGACCAGGTTTGGCAGGGCCCTTGTTTTGTTCGTGCTGTTGATAAGCGCCGGCCTTTTGCAGCCCATTACAACGGCTGCGCAAAGCACCCGGCCGATTATCGTATCGCCCGATGGGAAAGGTGATTTCAAGACCATACAGGCAGCCGTCAACAGCCTCTCGGGGCAATCGCCCACACCGCGCCTCATCCGCATTAAGAAAGGCACGTACGCCGAAAAGGTGTACATCGAAAAGCACAACATCATTCTCGAAGGCGAAGGCATGAACGCCACCGTCATAACCGCCTCCATAGCCCGCGATGCCTGGCGCTGCCGGCACAACGACGATTGGGGCGTAGCCACCCTCAACATCGACGGCAACGATATTACCTTGAAGAATCTGGCCGTTGTTAACAGCTTTGGATACGATTGGCATTCGGATACTACCATAGCCTGCCCCCTCGATACGGTCAATCACCAGCGTACCATCGGCAAGGGCAGTCACCAGATGGCCGTGCGCACCATGAGTGCCACCCGCTTTCAGGCCATCGGATGTCTCTTCAAGGCATGGGCCGGTGATACCATGAGCCCCTGGAATGTAGAGCACGGACTCTTTTACTTTAAAGATTGTGTCATGGAAGGCGGCGTGGATTTCTATTGCCCCCGCGGCTGGGCCTACGCCGAGAACTGCCGATTCAAAGCCAATACCGGCGATGCCGCTATCTGGCACGATGGATCGCGCGTAGCCGATTCCAAAACGGTGTTGAACAACTGCAGTTTCGAAGGATACGATGGCTTTAAGCTGGGACGTTATCACCGCGATGCCCAATTCTTCCTCCTCAACTGCACTTTTGCTGCCAACATGGCCGATAAACCCATTTACCGGGTGGGCGCAGGCACCAATATTCAATGGGGCGAAAGGATCTATTATTACAACTGCCACCGGCAGGGTACAACCGACTTCGGCTGGTACGCCAATAACCTGCCCAACGATATTAAACCAGAAACCATCAGCGCCGCCTGGGTCTTTGGCGATCGCTGGAAATTATAAATACAAGTATGAACCTGTCAAGAAAAACAATTGCAAGCATTAAGACACCCGGGCTCGAACAGCCGGCAGCTGGATATTTTGAGTTGCCCGAAAAAGTATTGCAATTCGGCACCGGCGTACTCCTGCGCGGTTTACCCGATTACTTTATTGATAAAGCCAATAAGCAAGGTATTTTCAACGGTCGCATCGTTGTTGTCAAATCTACAGGCAACGGCGCCACCGATGCATTCGCCGATCAGGATGGTCTCTACACACAGTGTGTGCAGGGCATCGACAACGGAAAAAAAGTAGAAGAAAAAATACTCAACGCCTCCATCAGCCGCGTACTGGCTGCGAAAAGCGATTGGGACGAAATACTCAAATGTGCTGCCAACCCCGATATGCAGCTCATCATCTCCAATACCACCGAGGTGGGCATCACCCTGGTGAAAGACAATGTGCACGCTTCACCGCCCGAATCTTTCCCCGGCAAGCTGCTGGCCTTCCTGTACCAGCGTTTCAAAGTATTCCAGGGCGACAAGACCAAGGGAATGGTGATCGTGCCCACCGAATTGATCACCGACAATGGTAAGAAGCTCGAAGCCATCGTATTGGAACTGGCCCACCAGAACGGGCTCGAAACAGCTTTCCTCGACTGGCTCGAAACCTATAACTATTTCTGCAATTCACTCGTTGATCGCATCGTGCCCGGCAAGATGCCCGCAGTACAGCACCAGCAAATGGAAGCCGATAATGGCTACCGCGACGAACTCATGATCATGTCGGAAGTCTACCGTCTCTGGGCCATCGAATCCGACAATGAGCAGGTGCGCCAGGTATTGTCTTTCAGCAAGGCCGATCCCGGCGTGGTAATTGCACCGGATATTAATATATTCAGAGAGCTAAAATTGCGATTACTCAATGGTTCGCATACCTTTAGCTGCGGATTGGCACACCTCGCAGGCTTCCCCACCGTGAAAGCCGCGATGGATGATGCTACCTTCAACGCATTCATCGGTACCCTCCTGCAGCAGGAAATGGTGCCTGCCGTAGCCAGCGAAACCATCTCCGTGCCCACGGCTAAGGATTTCGCCTACAAGGTGTTGGACAGGTATCGCAATCCTTATATCGAACACCTCTGGCTCAGCATCACGGTCCAGTACTCTTCCAAAATGAAAATGCGCAACGTGCCCCTGCTGCTCCGTCATTATGAAAAAGCGGGTAATATACCGGAGTACATGGCGCTTGGATTTGCCGGTCACCTGCTGTTCATGAAATGTACCCTGGCCGATGATGGCAAGTACTATGGCGAATACAACGGAAAAAAATACCTCGTCAACGACGATCATGCCGCCCTGTACGCCGCCAAATGGGCCAATACCGATGTGCCGGCCCTGGTGCAAAAAGTATTGACCGATACTGCCTTCTGGGATACCAACCTGGCGCAGCTGCCGGGCTTCACAGAAGCGGTGACCAATAAGCTCGACTACCTCATCAAGAAAGGCGCCATGGCAGCCATGAAAAGCTTGCAGACAGATGGAGTGACCGCTTGATGAAACCTTTTAAAAAAGAGAGATCAGAAGATATGAAACAGATCGTGTTGAAAGTGCATCCGAAAGACAATGTGCTGGTAGCGTTGCAAGACCTCGCCAAAGGACAAACCATTCCCTATAACGGCAGCGAATACACCCTGGTGGAAGACATTCCTGCAAAGCACAAATTCACCACGGAGACCCTACCGGTGGGTGGAGCGGTAACGATGTACGGTGTGCTCATTGGCAAGGCCAAAGAACCCATCCGGTTAGGCGCCCGCATCTCTACGTCCAACCTCAAACATGCGGCCGATGAATACCAGCTGTCCGACACCCGGAGAACAAGCTGGCATATACCCGATATAGCCCGCTGGCAAAGCAAGACCTTCCAGGGTTTCCACCGGGCCGACGGCAGCGTTGGCACCGCCAACTACTGGCTGGTAGTGCCCCTCGTGTTTTGCGAGAACCGCAACGTGGAAGTGCTGAAGGAGGCCCTGCTCGAAGAGTTGGGCTACGCCCGGCCAAAAAAGTATAATGATTTGACAAAGCAGCTGATCGATGCCTATCAGAAAGGCGTTAATATTGACACGGTGGAATTCAGCCAGCCTGCGTCGTCGGACGGACAGGCCAATCGCCATTTGTTCAAAAATGTGGATGGAATAAAATTCCTTTCGCATGAAGGCGGTTGTGGTGGCATCAGGCAGGACGCACAAACCCTGTGCGGATTGCTAGCCGGTTACATCACCCACCCTAATGTAGCAGGCGCTACGGTGCTCAGCCTCGGCTGTCAGAATGCACAGGTAGCCATGCTGCAGGAAGAGATCGCCAAAAGAGCTCCCAACTTCAGCAAGCCCCTCTACATCATGGAGCAGCAGAAAGTGGGCCTCGAAACCGATCTGCTGGCACAAGCCGTTAAGCAAACCTTTGCAGGCCTCGTGGAAGCAGATAAGTACGCACGCCAACCTGCCCCCCTCAGTAAGATCTGTATCGGGCTCGAATGCGGCGGCTCCGATGGTTTCTCCGGCATCTCGGCCAACCCGGCAGTAGGTTATACCTCCGATCTGCTGGTGGCGCTGGGAGGGTCGGTCATCCTCTCCGAATTTCCCGAGCTCTGCGGCGTAGAGCAGGAGATGAGCGACCGCTGCACCACCCAGGACAGCGCCAAAAAGTTCATTGACCTCATGCGCTCCTACAACGCCCGTGCCGTGGCGGTAGGATCAGGTTTCGATATGAATCCCTCGCCCGGTAATATCAAGGATGGTCTCATCACCGATGCCATCAAATCGGCAGGGGCCGCCAAAAAGGGAGGTACTTCACCCGTCACCGATGTACTCGATTATCCGGAAAAAGTCACCAAACCAGGTCTCAACCTCCTGTGCACACCCGGCAACGATGTAGAGTCGACCACCGCCGAAGTAGCATCGGGAGCAACCGTGGTTCTCTTTACCACCGGCCTCGGAACACCCACCGGCAATCCTATCGCACCGGTCGTGAAAATATCCAGCAATACTACCCTGTATAAGAAGATGAACGATATCATCGACCTCAATGCAGGTACCATCATCGAAGGCGAGGAAACCATCGAACAATGTGGCGAACGCATCCTGGACTACATCGTAAAAGTAGCCAGCGGCGAAACCGTCGTTCACGCGGTAAAACACGGACAGGATGATTTCATTCCCTGGAAAAGAGGAGTGTCATTATAAATTGAAATAGCACGCAGCACAGACTCGGAGCACTAAAAAACTAATATGAAGAATTTCTTAGACGAACATTTTCTCCTGCATAGCAAAACAGCGCAAAAGCTGTATCATGATTATGCTAAGAACATGCCCATCATCGACTACCATTGCCACCTGCCCCAGCAACAGATCGCGGAAGACAAGAAGTTTGAGAACCTCACCCAGATCTGGTTGTACGGCGATCACTATAAATGGCGCGCCATGCGCACCAACGGTGCCGACGAAAAATACTGCACCGGCAATGCCAGCGATTATGAGAAGTTTGAGAAATGGGCCGAGACTGTTCCCTACACCCTCCGCAATCCTCTGTATCACTGGACGCACCTCGAGCTGCAGCGCTATTTTGGTGTGGAGAAAGTGCTGAACCCCACAACAGCGCGGGAGATCTATGAAGAGTGCACCGCCAAACTTCAAACGCCCGATTTCAGCGTACGCAACCTGTTGCGTAAAATGGATGTGCGCCTCGTATGTACGACCGATGATCCTGTCGATAATCTCGAGTACCATGCACAACTGCAGGCCGAGCGTTTTGAAATACCCATCCTGCCTGCCTTCAGGCCCGATGCGGCCATGAATGTAGACAACACGGCCAATTTCAATAAGTATGTAGCGCGGGTAGAGAAAGCCGCAAACGTTTCCGTAAATTCTTACAGCGATTATCTCACCGCTTTGAAGAAACGCCACGACTTCTTCGCAGCCCATGGCTGTAGTGTATCCGATCATGGCCTCGAAGAGATCTATGCAGAAGATTACACCGAAGCAGAGATCAAAGCGATCTTCGATAAGGTGCGTGGTGGAAAGGACCTCGATCTCACAGAGCGTAAGAAATTCAAATCGGCCATGCTGGTCGTATTTGCTGAATGGGATTGGGAAAGAGGCTGGATACAACAGTATCACCTGGGAGCACTGCGCAACAACAACAGCCGCATGCTCAGTCAGTTGGGTCCCGATACTGGTTGGGATTCCATCGGCGATTTCTCACAGGCCCGGGCACTCTCTAAGTTCCTGAACCGCCTCGATACGGATGATAAACTCACCAAAACAATCCTCTATAATCTCAACCCTGCCGATAACGAACTCATGGCCACCATGATAGGCAACTTCAATGATGGCTCATCGGCCGGTAAGATACAATGGGGATCGGGCTGGTGGTTCCTCGATCAGAAAGATGGCATGATCAAACAGATGAACACTTTATCGAATATGGGCTTGCTCAGCAGGTTTGTAGGCATGCTAACCGATTCAAGAAGTTTCTTATCATACCCACGTCATGAGTATTTCCGTCGTATCTTGTGCAACCTGTTTGGAGAAGAAATAGAGAATGGAGAACTGCCTAATGATATCCCCTGGGTAGGCAAAGTGATACAGGACATTTGTTTCCACAACGCCAAGAACTATTTCAATTGGCAGTACGTCGAGAAACAATCGATCATCACGGAAAAAATCTTTTAACAAGCGGCACACACACCATGGCAATTCTGGATCTCTTTAGTCTAAAAGGAAAAACTGCACTCGTAACAGGTTGTAACAAAGGAATCGGTAAGGGAATGGCGCTGGGCCTTGCAGAAGCAGGTGCCGATATCATCGGTGTATCAGGTTCGCTCGAACTGAGCGGCAGCGATATCGAAAAACAGGTCACCGCCCTCGGCAGAAAGTTTAAGGCATACCAGGCCGATCTTTCCGACCGCAACAGCCTCTACGCTTTCATCGAAAAAGCCAAAGCAGAGAATCCCATCATCGACATATTGGTCAACAACGCAGGTACCATCATGCGTAAACCAGCCGCCGAACATCCCGATGAATATTGGGATAAGGTCATGTCCATCAACCTCGATGCGCCCTTTATCCTGGCCCGCGAATTCGGAAAGGATATGGTGGCCCGTGGCAGCGGCAAGGTCATCTTTACCTGCTCATTGCTCACCTTCCAGGGCGGCATCAATGTGCCCTCTTATGCATCCAGCAAAGGAGCGCTCGGCAGCCTGATCAAAGCATTAGCCAACGAGTGGGCGCCCAACGGTGTGAACGTAAATGGAATAGCTCCCGGTTACATAGCCACCGATAATACCGAAGCATTGCGTAACGATCCGGTTCGCAGCAAATCCATCCTCGATCGTATCCCCGCTGGCCGCTGGGGCGATCCGGAAGATTTCAAAGGCGCCGCCGTATACCTCGCTTCTGCAGCAGGCAGCTATGTAAACGGAACCATCATTACCGTAGACGGTGGCTGGATGGGCCGCTAACCCTGTCACAAACAGCAAAGCGATAAAAGATCGCACGATACACCAAGTAAAAAACAGGCATTACAAAATCCGACATAGGAACATGGAGATAAGATTTCAGAATAGTCCGAAGGAAACCAGCCGCATGAATACCGAAGAGCTGCGGGAGAATTTTCATATCCCCGCACTCATGCAGGATGATAACATCAAATTGGTGTACTCACACTACGATCGCGTGATCGTGGGTGGCGCCAAGCCGGTGAGCAAAGCGGTAGAATTACCCAATCATCCCGAACTGCGCGCTGATTACTTCCTCGAACGCCGCGAACTGGGCATCATCAATGTAGGTGGTAACGGAACGGTGGAGGCTGATGGCGTGAAGCACCAGCTGCGCAAGCTCGATTGTCTTTACCTCGGTAAAGGTGTCAGGAAAGTGACCTTTAGCAGCGATGATAAGAGTGCACCTGCAGTGTACTACCTGTTGTCGTCGCCGGCACATGCTACGTATCCCACTCGCGTACTCACCCGGGAAGAAGCATCACCAACGGAAATGGGCGATCAATCGACCGCCAATCGCCGTACGATCTATAAATATATCCATGCAGATGGCATTCAAAGCAGCCAGCTGGTAATGGGCCTTACGGTATTGAGCAGCGGCAGTGTATGGAACACCATGCCTGCACACGTGCACACCCGCCGTATGGAAGCCTATTTCTATTTCGATGTATTGGAACAACACCGGGTATTCCATTTTATGGGAGAACCAACGGAGACCAGGCACCTGCTCATCGCCAATCATGAAGCGATCGTGTCACCGCCCTGGTCCATACACTCAGGTTGTGGAACCGCTGCCTACTCCTTCATTTGGGGAATGGCCGGCGAAAACTACACCTACACCGATATGGATGCCGTAGCCATTGCCGATATCCGGTAATGCAGAAAGGGATCACAGCAACGATCCCGTGCAGTAAAGAGAACACCTAATATTTAGCAGCACATATGAAAGGAACCGTATTTTGTTTCGGTGAACTGTTACTGCGCATGTCTCCCGTCCTCAACAGGGAATGGATACAAACCAACACGATGCCTGTGTACGTGGGCGGCGCAGAACTCAATGTAGCCACCGCACTGGCGCGTTGGGGAGTACCCGCAAGGTACAGTACGGCCCTGCCAGACAACTACCTCTCCAAAGAGATCTGCGACGAGATCCGGACCAAGAAGATAGATACCTCAGCCATACATTATTCCGGCAACAGGGTAGGGCTTTATTACCTGCCCCAGGGAGCCGATATGAAGAACGCCGGCGTGATCTACGATCGCGCCCATTCCTCCTTCGCCTCCTTACAGCCAGGTATGATCGATTGGGATACTGTACTTAAAGACGTATCCTGGTTCCACTTCAGCGCCATCAGCCCCGCCCTCAATGAGAACGTGGTAGCTGTGTGCGAAGAAGGAGCCGCCGCGGCTTCTGCCAAAGGCATTACGGTTTCTGTCGATCTCAATTATCGCGCAAAACTGTGGCAGTATGGTAAAAAGCCGGTAGAGATCATGCCCCGCCTCGCAAAGTATTGCGATGTCATCATGGGCAATATCTGGGCAGCAAATAGCTTGCTCGGCATATCCGTCGATCCCGAAATACACATCGATGGCAAGCGCGAGGATTTCCTGGCGCACGCTACCAAAACATCGCTGGCCATACAACAGGCCTATCCGAAGTGTAAGACCGTCGCCAACACGTTCCGCTTCGATGCAGGCGATGGAGGCATACTTTATTATGCCGCCTTGTATAACGGCGGTCAGTTATACTACACCAAAGAACTCACAGCCGCTAAGATCATCGATAAAGTAGGCAGCGGAGACTGTTTCATGGCTGGGCTTATTCATGGCCTTTACCACGGGCATGATTCACAGAAAGTGATCGATGTAGCGGCCCGCGCCGCCTTCGGAAAGCTCATGGAGAAAGGCGATGCTACCAGCCAGGAAATGTCAACCATCATTGCACAACTAGACAAGTAACGATACCTATGAACGCAATCATTAAAAGAATAGAAGAGCAGGGAGTATTGCCCCTTTACTTTCATCCCGATGCAACCGTGAGTGTAGAAGTGCTGAAAGCCTTGTACGCGGCCGGCATCCGTGCGGTAGAATACACCAACCGGGGAGAGGAAGCATTGGAGAATTTCAAGCTGCTCAAAGAAACGCGCGACCAGGAATTACCCGAACTGCTCCTGGGTATCGGCACCATCAAGCGTAAAAAAGAAGCCAAGGCTTTCATGAAAGCCGGCGCCGATTTCATCATTGCCCCGGGTATGATCGAAGAAGTAGCCGAAACAGTATTGAAAGAAGAGATGGTATGGATACCCGGTTGCATGACCACCACCGAGATCATCCGTGCCGAAGACGCCGGAGCAAAACTCATCAAGCTGTTTCCCGGTAATTTGCTGGGGCCCTCCTTCGTTAGCGCTATTAAAGAACTGTTCCCCGGTCTCAAATTCATGCCCACCGGTGGCGTGGAAGTGAGCAAAGATAACCTCACCGGTTGGTTCAAATCGGGTGTGGTGGCAGTAGGTATGGGCAGCAAGCTCATCACCAAAGAGATACTGGAGAAGAAGGAATATGAAACCCTCATCACGAAGACCAAAGAAGCCATGGCATTGGTAAAAGAAGTACGGGGCCATTGATAGCAATCCCTTCCAACATACATCACCCAACATACCCCACACCAATCAACAAAAAATAACGACATGCAGCAAGCCATAGGCAAATACAGGTGGACGATCTGTGCCCTCTTATTTTTCGCCACCACCGTTAACTACCTCGACAGGCAGGTGTTGAGCCTCCTGCAACCCCGCCTCGAATCGCTGTACAACTGGTCAAGCAGCGACTACGCCAATATCGCTGCCGTATTTCAGTTTACCTACGCGATCTTCATGTTGTTTGCCGGTCGCATCATCGACAAGTTGGGAACCAAAAAAGGGTATGCCTGGGCCATCGTGATCTGGTCTATTGGGGCCATCATTCACTCACAGGCCGAGCCCATTGGCCAGGCCGTAGGAGCGGTAGTAGGTGCAGCAGGCGCCTTCTCGGTGATCGGGTTCATGGTATGTCGTGCCGTACTGGCACTGGGTGAAGCAGGGAACTTCCCCGCTGCCATCAAAGCCACGGCGGAATATTTCCCCAAGAAAGAACGATCATTCGCAACCGGTATATTCAACTCCGGCGCCAACGTGGGCGCCATCCTTGCACCACTTACTGTGCCCTGGATCGCCGACCATTGGGGTTGGGGCGCCGCCTTCGAGATCATTGGTGCTGTTGGATTTCTCTGGCTGATATTCTGGTTGGTCTTCTATGAAAGACCCGAAAAGCAAAAAAGACTGTCTGCCGCCGAACTGGCGTACATACAAACCAACGAGGAAGATAAAACCGCTGCCCCTGTAGCAACAGAAGATAAAGGAAAAGTATCCTGGTTCAAACTGCTCACCTATCGCCAAACCTGGGCCTTTACAGCCGGTAAGTTCTGTACCGATGGTATCTGGTGGTTCTTCCTGTTCTGGCTGCCCGCTTACCTGAAAGCGCAGTATGGCATGGTGGGTGAGTCCATCCAGTTTCCGCTGGCGATCTGCTATACGTTTGCGATGATCGGTAGCATCGGCGGTGGTTGGTTCCCCATGTATTTTATCAGGAAAGGCTATGCCGCCTACGATGGCCGTATGCGCGCCATGTTGATGATCGCTGTATTCCCACTCGTGGTATTGCTGGCACAGCCCCTCGGTTATATCAGTTTCTGGGTACCGGTTTTCTTCATCGGTATCGGAACGGCGGCGCACCAGGCCTGGAGCGCCAACATCTTCACCACGGTATCTGATATGTTCCCCAAGAAAGCTGTGGGGTCAGTGATAGGGATCGGAGGTATGGCCGGCGGACTCGGTGGCGTACTCGTTACCAAGATCGGTGGCTGGCTGTTCGACGGGTACACAAAAGCAGGTATTGCCCGTACCTGGGTCGATGCCAAGGCTGCCGGACTCGGTGAATTCGTCGACAGGATCCTGGCCATGAACCTGGTTACCAAAACCGGCGATAAGGTCGATATCCACGCAAAAGCACTCTCCAACATATCAAAAGATGTAGTAGAGCAGATCAAGACCATTGATCCTGCCTCATTCGATAAGCTGCTGGCCATCCAAAAGCCACTGGTACAATCGGAAATGGCTTCCGCCTATACGATCATGTTTGCCATCTGTGGCCTTGCTTACCTGATAGCCTGGACGATCATGAAACTATTGGTACCTAAGTACAAACCGATCACTGATCTGTAAACAGATAAAGACACTATGAACAAACGACAGGGCTGACCCGCAAAGGTCAGCCCTGTTTTATTGGATACTTTTAAAGTATTTCGCTCTTACACTTGCCCTTACTTACCTGACAAGGGTGTAAACATCCTCCTGCTGGCAGGTCCGCTTTGTTCCCCCAAAGCCTAAACTTTTCTTCTCTCCGCAGACCCGCTTTACCCCAAAAAAGCGCATACTTTTCTCCTCCCCGCAAGTCCTTTTTGCCCGCAAAATGCGTAAATTAGATGCAGCAGATCAGTGATAAAACAAGGAGTTGAGCTACCATACTGTCATGCCCGGATCAGGTCAAGTTGATCAGGGTCAAATGGCAATAAATCGTAAAGAGCGATCAAAATCAGCGAGCATCCCCCAAAGCTATTCATTTAGAAGGTATTAACCCTGAAGCGAGCATTTCTCCCAACTTCTCTCCCGGCAACTCCGCCAATGTGAAATAAGACACCTTATCGAGACCTTACCGAGACGTTATCGAGACCTTATCGAGACTTTATCGAGACCCGGCCCCGTACCGGGCCCTAACCGGCCAGTACCCGCACCCTGGTGCGACAAGGGTACCAGGTATACATGCTGCCACCCTGGCATGCAGTCAACTACCAGCCAAAGAGCCGGAACCACCAATTACTTCGAAACGACTTTCAGCCCAACGATCGACCCGATCAACAGGAAAATGAAGAACATCCGCCAAAAGTCGGCCGGCTCCTTATACAACAGAATTCCCATGATCACGGTACCCACGGCGCCAATACCCGTCCATACCGCATAAGCCGTACCGATTGGAATGGTTTGAATAGCTTTATTCAACAACAAAAAACTAAGGGTAATACTCACGAAAAAGGCCGTAGCCCACTTCAGGTTGGTAAAATTGTTCGACAACTTTAAACAGGTAGTAAAGCCAACTTCAAACAACCCCGCAATTATTAAGATGATCCACGACATAGCCAATAATTTAGCCGGCAAAGGTCGGACCTTCAGAGAAACTATTTTTTAACATAGGTTAAAAACGCAACTCCGCGCGGATGCGGCTCAATGTCACCTGCGAAACACCAAGATAAGAAGCGATATGCCCCAGTTGTACTCTTTGGATGAGCGCAGGGTTACTCTCCAGCAGATTCTTATAACGTTCAACGGCCGGCTGAAACTGTAAACCGATAAAGCAGCTTTCGGTCTTGATCAGTTCCTGTTCCGCCAGTTTACGGCCCCAGTTGGCCAGCTCGATATGGGTATCGAATAGCCTTCGGATGTCGTTGTGCGAAATACTATGCACCACCGCATCTTCCAGCAATTCCACGGTTTCATAACCAGGCTTGTCGGCCACATAACTGTTGTAGGATAGCACGACATCTCCTTCTGCACCAAACCAGAAGGTGATCTCCTTCTCTTCGCGGTAACAAAAAGCACGTGCAATGCCCCGCTCGATAAAATACATCTTATGCTCCACATGCCCCTCACGCAGTAAAACATGGTTTTTCGGATGTACTTCCTCGGTTAGCAAAGCGGCGAACTCCTGCAGTACAGGAGCAGGCAGGGGATAAATACGTTGAATATGATCAAGAATAGGATCCAAAGAATAATATTGCCTGCAAATTAAGGAAACCCGCAAATGCGACAATGCCCGGCCGAACGGTCGGGCATTGTAATATCTTAGGCGACGCCTGTTTTATTTTAATTGCCAGCCATTGCCGATAGCAGCCTTCGTCAACCGGTTCGCCTCTTTGTCGCCCTTGAAGCGTTCCCGCTTGGGATTCCACTTTAACGGCCGGTTTAGCCAGTAGGCAATATTGGCAATACAACAAACCGAGCTCGACCGGTGGCCTGTCTCCACATCACAGATAGGTGGTTTGCCACTCTTGATCGCATCCAGCCAATCCTGGTGATGATTGGCGCTGTCATACAAACGGATCTCATTGGGTTGAATAACCGCTTTGGCGATATCATCTGGTTTGCTGTCGATAAAGGAACGGCTGATGTCGAGCGTTCCTTTCGTGCCAATAAAACGAACCGCATTGCCCCGGCCAAAATCTTCGTGTTTCATCACTATGCCGTTCGCATATACCATCGTGAGGGTCTTGAATTCCTTGCCATCGGGTGGGTACAAATCCACCGGGCCGGTATGATCCATGCCCAAACCCCATTGCGCAATATCGAACATGTGGGCGCCCCAATCACTGAGCATCCCACCGCCAAACTCCTTATAGTTGCGCCAGTTGGGGAAGATGTCTTTTTCCACCGGGGGCGCCAGCTCCGCATTGAAATCACGCATCGCGGCGGGGCCTACCCATTGCTGCCAGTTCAGTTCAGAAGGGGTAGACTGCCCGGGCAGGTCGCAGGTAATACCCGCTTTGCCTACACTCACCAGCACTTCCTTAACATCTCCTATATATCCGTTGCGCACCAACTCGCACGCATGCCTGAAATTCTGGTTCGATCGTTGCATGCTGCCGGTTTGCAGCACCACTTTGTGTTTCTTCATGGCATTCACCATAGCACGCCCTTCTTCTACAGAGTGCGCCAGGGGTTTCTCACAGTAAACATGCTTACCGGCCTTTGCTGCCATGATCGATTGTACCGCATGCCAGTGATCGGGCGTGGCCACCACGATCGCATCGATATCTTTTCTATCGAGCAATTCCCGGAAATCGGCATAAGTCGCAAGCCCCTTGTATTGCGGAAGGTCTTTGGCGTCTGCATACAGCTTCTCGGTGATCTGCTGAAACAAAGCCAGTTTCTTGCTGTCCACATCGGCTCCCGCTACTACCTGCGCCTTGTTGTAAAAACCACGCACTAAACCACGCGACTGTTTACCGGTACCGATAAACCCCAGATTGATCTTGTCGCTGGGAGCCACATATCCCTGGCCGCCCATAACAAAGCGGGGGATGATCATGATGCCCACCGAAGCAGTAATGGTATTTCTGACGAAAGCCCTCCGGGAGAGCTGCTTGTTTTGATCGGATTTGTTCATATGGGAAGATCGGTATAGAGGTGGAAGATTATTTTTTCATAGCCCATTGAATTCCGCCCAGCAAATGTTGCAGGTAAAGCGCGTCGCTGGTAAAAGACTCTTTAGTATGCCCCAGCTCCGTATAAAAAGCACGGCCGCCATCGAATTCGTGGTACCAGGCCATCGGGTGGGTATTGCCCATACGCTCACCGGTGTAGGTATTTTCATCGATCGTGATCAGCACGTGTAAACTGTCCGACATCCATTTGTAATTATACCACTCGTCTTTGCGTGTCCATCTTTCAGGCAAATGCTTTGTGGAGATATGTTTGTTGTCTACGATCTGCAGTGTCGCCTCCTGGGTGGCCGGATGGCTTTTGAAATAAGCGCCTACCAGCTTGCCATACCAGGGCCAGTCGTATTCGGTATCCGTAGCGGCATGGATGCCCACAAAACCGCCACCCGAACGGATGTATTGCTCAAAAGCTGCCTGCTGCGTTTCGTCGAGGATATTACCGGTCGTATTGAGAAAGATCACGGCTTTGTATTGCTTCAGGTTGTCTTTGGAGAAAACCGTTGCGTCGGTACTGGTGTCAACCCCAAACTTGTTGGCTTCGCCCAGCTTGATAAGCGCCAGCTTACCTTCATCGATGGAGTTGTGGTGAAAACCTGCCGTTTTGCAAAAGACGAGCACTTTGTTCTTTTGGGCATGTGTAACTGCAGAAAGGCAGAGAAAAAACGATAAGACCAGGAAAGCTCCTGGTTGAAAGATCATACGGCGTATCATGAATAGCAGGTGATTAGTGAGGTCTGAAGCTAATGCAAAACATTCATACCATCTATACTACACCGCATTAAAATTATCAGATCATGCGCCTCCGGCAAAAGCCTTGACCCCCAGGTCCTTTTCAATCAGATGCATAGGAGAGTGGGCATAATAGCCCGAAATCGTCAGTTCTTCCCGCATCGGTAACAGGAAGCCAGGCAGCCAGCCATCTTCAGTGGTAGTGGCGGCACTAGGCAAGCTTAGTATCAGGCAATTGCCAACGCTGCCCAATAACGTCATTGCAGCACTTGTATACGTGATCGCCACTCTATGTTTCTTCTTATCCGTAAGGTCCGAGTTGATGATCGAAAACTGGTAGTCGGTAAATGGAATATTTACCGTACCCATTGTATCGGTCAGCCCCGGGATCAAATGGTGGAGCTCCTGCACATACAGGCCAATGGCGAAACCTACTTTGTAGTGCAGGGATTGCGCCTTAGGGTCATGCGCAACGAGATCGTGGAATAGCTTCCATTCATTGTTTTTGTTGTACCGCTGCGCCTGCATCAGCAACTCACAATAACTATCCTCGAAAACCTGTTGTTCGAAGGTGAGTGTACTGTTCCGGTCGATGAGCTGCCGGTAAGTAAGTTTAATAAGTGGAGTGCTCATAAAAAATAGAAAAAAGACCAGCCGGGCCGGCAACTGCTTGCTCCATACCATGGGAATCCAGGATTCCCCCGGCCCGGCAGGTCCGGTTAAGCTTTTACGTAAATAGAGTGCACAAGATCATAGCCGCCAGTGCTGCTATTGGCAGTCACCACGGCCAGCTCATTATCGAGCGAATCCATGATAATGCCGTCCGACGCGTTGGTGATGGAATTCTGTCCATGCGCCGAATACAAAGACGTTTTATATACAGCTGTATTGATAGCATCGGGAAAAGCGATCTGGGTTGTGAGCTTCAACGAAGACCCTACATACACCTGGGCATGAATATGGGTTACCCGGCCGGTATACCAACCCGGATAAATGCTCTTGAATTTCACCTGTCCGCTGGTGTCGGTATACTGTAACCCCCGGCAAAAAACAGCGGTAGTATTGTTTTGTGTGCCGAGGTATCCCGAGTTCGAATACCCCGAGTAATAACCATCTTTATCACAGTGCCAAATGTCGACCCGTGCATTGGCCAGTACATTACAGCTATCGTTTACATTCCGGATCGTGATGACGAGGTCGAGCGGCAAACCAGTTTTGCCATCCGTAATATCTACCCGCTGTATAGCAGAACCCCGGCTATTGTACAAAGGGTAAGGGCCATCGGTTTCAGAATCGGTAACACTGCAGCCATCGGTGCCGGAGCCTTCTCCGTCGTCTGTATCGCTGCTCTTGTTTTTCTTACAGGCTTGTACGATAAAAGGAACCGAAGTAGAACCTACGATCAGGTGCCTGAGGAATTTTTTTCTGGACTGCTCCATAGCTGAAAGATTTAAGTGTGCGATGAGGATTACTACACAAATCTTCGAAAAACACTGGAGCCCGAAAACTTAGATAGATGGCCTCGCCCTTTGTATCGGCGAATAACCCGGAGGGGCCTGTAATGTAGGCGGGGACTGCCTTTTGTTGGGAAAGCTTTAACAAATAAATGGTGGTAGGTAGATCAGCCAATATAGTCAATCCTTCATCAGGATTGTTGTTTCCATTCATTGATGAAGGAAACATAGCTATCGCTAACAGGAAGTTCTGTGCCCGAGTTTAAAGAGACCTTGCGGTTGAGGATGGATTTAACCTTGTCGACAGAAACGATATAACTGCGGTGAATGCGTTTGAATTTATGTGAAGGCAGCTTTTCCAACACGCCTTTCAGGGTCATGAGGGTAAGGATCGGTTTTTCCTGCACGCGGTGTATTTTGATATAATCTTCCAGACTTTCGATATACTCGATGTCCTGCAGGTTCACCTTCATCATCCGGTATTCCGAATAAATGAACAGGCTTTCTTCCTGCTCATACCTCGGTTTTGATTTGTACTCATGAAACTCTATCGCTTTTTGCACCGCACGCGAAAAGCGTTCAAAACTGATCGGTTTCAGCAGGTAGTCTACCGCATCCAATTCAAAACCTTCATGAGCAAACTTTTTATAAGCTGTAGTGAAAATGATCAGTGGCCGCTCTTGTAATGACCTGACCAGGTCGAGCCCCGTAATGTCCGGCATATTGATATCGATGAACAGCAGGTCAACCGGCTGCTGCCGCAGGTATTCTGCTCCGCTGATGGCGTCGTCAAAAGTCTGCACCAGTTGCAGGGCAGGGAACTTCGACACATACTCCCTGATCAGCGCCAATGCCGGTGGTTCATCATCGATAGCAATACATCTTAAAGGCATATCTCTTGAATGGTGCGTTAACGGTGAATGTCCAATACTACCTCAAAAAGGTTGTTCCCGGTCGAAATGTTTAACGAATGCCTGCCGGGATACAGGTGCTCCAGCCGCTGCCGGGTATTCTCAATCCCGATACCCGTCCTTTCGGCCTGCTTCCGGGGAAACAGCGAATTGCTGCACCGGAACAGCAAGTGGTTATCAGTCGCTTCCAGGCTGATATCGATCAAAGAAGCCTGGTGATTGCTGATGCCATACTTGAAGGCATTCTCCACAAAGGTCATTAGTATGAAGGGTGGAATAGACAGTGCAATGACGTTGCCAATCACTTTGAAGGAAACGGTCGTCTTTTGACCAAGTCTCAACTGCTGCAGGTCGATATAGTCCTGTATGCACTCGATCTCTTGCTGAAGAGGCACAAAATCCTGCCGCGTTTCATCAGTGATGTAGCGGAGAATATTCGATAGCTTCATGATGCTGGCTGCAGTATGTTCATTGTTTGTTACCGCCAGCGAATAGATATTGTTAAGTGTATTGAAGAGGAAATGCGGATTGATCTGCGCTTTCAGGAAAGCCAGCTCGGCCTGCGCCTTCTCTGCTTCTGCCTGCAGGGCCCGCTTTTCCGTCAGGCGCCAGCGCCAGGTGGTTTGCAGCGCAATGCTCAGGGAAATAGCCAGCAGGAATAAAAAGATGCTGACAAAGTCAAACGGTCCGCGCCTGGGTCCTCTCGGTGGTTGCCTGCGCCCATTGTCTTCATGGGGAAATGGAGACCGGTTACGTTCCAGATCCGGTGGGGTGCCGCGCCTTTCATCGAAGGCAGGAGTTTGTCCGCGTCCGCTATCCATGCCCGGGGGAGGCGGCTGAAACCTTCCGTCCGCCGGCATCGGGTCACCCTGTTCCATAGGGCGACGCCTGAACTCCTGCATACGCGCTTCCCGGTCGGCTTTCGATAGTTGAAAGAACAACCGGTCAAAGGGCCGCAACCCGTAAATGCCCACCAGCATCAGCAGCAGAATACCGAAATACCAGCCTGCTTTTTTCTTCAGGTATAGTTGAGGAAACAGCACATACGTGTGGAGGTAAAAGATGAACACATAACAACCAAACAGCAGCCAGTACCACGAAGCACTGATGGTAGTGAGTGCGTGGTCGCTGCCCGAATGTCCGGCGATGAACAGGAACGGCAGGCTCAGAAAGATCAGCCAGCCGATCACGTGCGAAACAATAGAAGGCGTTTTAACGCGGTACATAGGCAAATAAACGATAATAAAAATACATAATCCGGGAGTGCCGGTGTATAAGCCGATTGTATGGGTAAAATGAAAATGGGCGCCAAGCGGCGCCCATTTTCTATACAGATAACCAATAGGTTAATTACTGCTTCAGTACTTTAAAGACCTTCCGGTCGGTAGGCGTGGAGAGCGTCAGCAGATAGGTGCCCGCAGCCTGGTGGCCCGCCCCGGGAATATCGAGGAGGCTGTTGCCGTTCTGCAGTATCACCGACCTCCGTGCAATCACCCTGCCATTCATGTCGGCCAATACCAGCTCGCAGGTTTGTACGGCGGGAGCAGTAATGTCCACCACCAATTGCTGGCGATAGGGGTTCTGCAATACCCGTACGGTGAAGTCTTTGTTATGGCGTTTTAAGCGGATAAGTTGGCTATACGATTCATGCCCGTTATTATCGATCATCCTGAGCCGGTAGAAATAGATCGGTTGGGATTTGAGCGATTTATCCGTAAACCGGTATTCCTTGCTGGTATTGGAATTGCCGGAGGCCGTTACCCGCCCGATCGTGTTGAATTGAAGGCCGTCGGCGCTGCGCTCGATATCGAAATAAGCGGTTTGTTGTTCACTGGCTGTCGTCCATTGCAGCGCATTGAAGTCTGCCTGGATACTTCCGCTGAAATTGGCCAGTCGGAGGGGCAGGGTGGAGGACAGTGAAGTATGCATATAAAAACCGCTGAAGCCCGTAGCGGCAAAACTAACTTCCCACCTTGCACCGGTAGCGTTCCAGACGATATTGACATCATCAGGGTCAACAGTCTCTGTGCTGCCCGAATAGGTACCCGGCGCACCGGAGCCGCTCATACCATGAAACTGAGTTATACGAATATTGGCAATGCCGCTCGCATCGCCCGAACCAGTTGGCAGATCGGGAAACGCGCCGTTACCCGCATTGTAGGCGTCAAACTCCGCCTGGGTATAATAAAGCGTAACAGTGGCGGTAGCCGTAGCCGCATTGGAGGCCGGCTCTATGTCATAGTGCCGGGCGCAATAAGGCTGACTGTTATAAGTTTGGATCGCAGATTCATATTTCACACACACATTGATATTGCCATTCACGGGTGAAGCACCTGAAGGCACTACGCGGGCAATATCGTTACAGGTGGCATCTGAAAAGGTAGTGCCGGAAACAGAAACCGCACTGTTCACGCACACCTGCGAGCCGCCGGCTAAACCAGCGGGTGTATACACATCGCCAGGAGTCATCGCCAGATAGCCGCATACATTGGAAGCAAAACCTCTCGCAGTAACATCGTTACCGCCGTTGACATCCCCTGTACTCAGCACACGTGCCTGCGTATTAGCAGCAATGGCATAATGCATCACCGCGCCGGGACTGATGATATGGGTGAGTTGCTGACCATGGCCAAGCTCATGAACAGCCACCGATTGAAAATCCACCTTGCCACCCGTAGGAGCAGCGGGGCCATATTCCCAGTTGGTAGCGTCATTGAAAGTAATGTCCATTTCACTCACGAACCAGTTCAGCGGACTGCCGCAGCCGTTGAAGAAGGACTGGCATACGCCCAGTACGCCCGCTGGTAATTCGGACCCTACGTCGAAACGTACTACGTTAACGCCATCGGAAGCAACGACATTGGTGGCAGTGTTGGTGCCCACCGTCCAGTTCATACCGGTTTGGCAGGTCCAGGTATCCATTGCCCGTCTGAAAGAAGCATTGCCGGCAGACGCCGCAAAGCTGGTCTCCATTTGGAAAGTATAGCCACCTGCTGTATTATCGTTAACATGCCTCGCTTTGTAGGTGGTGCCCAGGTGATCGAAGTTGATATAGGCATAAGGGATCGTAATACTGCCACTGCTGATCACGCTGGCGGGGTCGGTATTTGTAACCTGCACCGGACCGCTTCCGGCAGGTGGTCCGTTCACGCCCGTAGAGGAGGGTACAGTTACTTGAATCTCGGTATCGGTCCAGGAAACGATATCACTGACTTTGGCCGTTACCCAGCCCGAGCCGCCATTGTTGGCATTCTTGAACTGCACGGTTCCTGCCGTGGCGCCGAAGTTGGTGCCGGTAATGGTTAATACCGCGCCGGTACCCGCAGAGATGGTAGTAGGTGAAAGGTTCGTGATCGTAGGGGTAGCCGTAACACCGAGCGTAGTCACCTCTTGTGGAGCAACCAGGTCTGGGTTGGTCCTCAGCTTCGTTTCGCGCAAGGTCAGTTTCCGGATGGCTGCAGCCGCATCGTCGATGGTATTGTATCGTGTGAAAGGATCTGCTGCTCTCAGTTGCCTGGTATCGTAATCAATAAATCCCTGCATGCTGCTATAGACCATATAAGAAGTACTGGCATCAACTTTACGCGTAGCGTTTTTGACAGCGGCCGGCATACAAAAGAAAATGCCCGACTGACCCGTCTGTAAAGTGAGGTAGGAACTGTACGTCTGCATGCGGTTACCCAAAATGCCTCCATGTGTGATCACCTCGATCTCCTCGCCCGCAAAGGAACCTTTAAAGGTGCGGTACACGATCACCCGGTTGGCCGTATATATATTACCCAGGGCATCGGCAAATGTACTTTGGCCGATCACCTTGCCTTCGGCGATCAGGGTCGAATTGGCCACCCGCTGGCTCAGGGAGACAGGGTATAATTCATTGGCCGGTAAAAGAGTTGGGATAGACAGTAATAGCAATAAGAGATATGATACAGGGGTTAACTGGTTCTTCATATTAGCGGGTTAATGATACTGGTTACTGCTACAGAACGCAAAAAGATTGATTATGTTTTGCGCTCAACCCGGCAATACATTGCGTTTTTTTAGTCGGATATGCGCCATGGACGGCTCTTCCATTAATAATGGCCAAAGGCTCAATGAGATAAACAAAACCTGCGGATAATTACGAAGCCCAATGGCTGGTAATTATCCGAAGGGCAAAAACTTTATCCAATGGGAGGTTGACGATCACTAAAAGTTCATTTCATCTGCACTCGGACCGTAACTTCCCGGTATCGGCACATTCAACAAGCGGAGGTATACACCCAACTGAGCGCGGTGATGTACAGTTTGGCAATACGACATCCTCACCACATCGGCTTTACTCTCTACGCTATAGATCTGATCACCGTTGCGCAGGGTCCAGTTGCCATCCAGATCCTCGTCGACCGCTTTTTCCAGCGAGGCACGTCCTTCGGCCAGGCTGCGGTCAAAGAAAGCCAGCAGGTCATTGGTATTGTCAATGGTAGGTACGCTATAGGGATTGGCAGCAAAATCCAGCTCGCTGGTTTCAAGGGTCATTTTCACCCACGATGGCAATTCGGCAATATGAGTAGCCAACCGGCGGATCGACATGCTCTTTTCATGGGGCTGCCAGTCGTACCGATCATCAGGTACACGCGATAACATCTTGCGGGTGGTGGCAGCTTCACGGTCCAGTTCTCTTAATAAAGATTCAATGATTGTCATAATGGTTTGTTTTAATAATACAAAGTAACCCAGGGGGAGTGACAGCCTTATGTCAGCAGCTGGCAGGAGTTTTAAAATAAATATTAGGTAGGATTTTGTTCGTACGAAATATTTCCTACCTTTAATCCATGATAGCAGAACAACAAGCCAACAAGCAACCAGAGCCTACCAAATCGGAGCTCGAGATATTGCAGGTTCTCTGGCAGCACGGCCCCTCCACGGTGAGGTTTGTCAACGATCAGCTCAATGAGCAAAAGCGGGCGGTACAATATACCTCTACCCTGAAGCTCATGCAGATCATGGTGGAAAAGGAAATGCTCAACCGTGATGAAAGCAGTATGAAGCATATCTACAGTGCTGCGCTCGAAGAGCAGAAGACCAAAGGGGTACTCCTGGACCGCTTCGTCGACTCCATGTTCAATGGCTCGGCCTCCAGCCTCATGATGCAATTACTGGGCAATAAGAAAACTTCTAAAAAGGAGCTTCAGGCAATTAAGGATATATTGAACAAGATGTAAATCACCAACTATGCAACTACTGTTCATGAACCCATGGCTACCGGCGAGTTTAATGAAAGCAATCTGCTGGACCCTGGTCCATTCTCTTTGGCAGGGATTGATACTGGCAGCAGTGGCCGGCTTGTTTGTATTGTTGACCCGCAAGCGTACAGCTGCGTTGAGGTATAATCTGCTGGCAACGCTGTTTATGGCATTCATGGTCGTAGTGGGTGTAACTTTTTTGAAGGAAATGAATGACAGCCCGGCTTCCGGAGCATTGCCAAATGTGGCTGTTTTACAACAGGGACAGGCCGCTGGCCAACTTACAACGGGTGAACCTGGTGCTGATATAGGAACTGGAAATGAAATTGGTTTGGTTGAGCGCTTCGCAGGCTACTTCAATGAACATGCATCCCTCGTGGTCGCCATCTGGTTCATCATCTTCCTGGCCAAAGCGCTCAAACTATTTGGTGGACTCGTTTACATTCAAAGAATAAAGCATTATAAAGTGAAGAAGCCGGCCGCCTATTGGACCAGCCGGTTGGAGGAACTGGCGGCTATGCTGGGCGTGCAGGCACCTGTTAAGCTGATGGAGTCTGCCCTGGTGACGGTGCCCATGGTGGTGGGAATGCTGAAGCCTGTCATACTGGTGCCCATGGGACTGTTGGCCAATATGCCGGCAGCGCAGGTTGAAGCTATCCTGCTGCATGAATTAGCGCATATCCGCCGAAGGGATTTTCTGGTGAACCTGGCTCAGAGTTTTGCTGAAACGCTCTTCTTCTTCAACCCTGCTGTGTTGTGGTTATCGTCCTTACTGCGCCAGGAACGGGAGCATTGCTGCGACGATATGGCCATCGGCATTACACAAAGCAAAACAGGTTACATACATGCACTCGTATCCTTCCAGGAATATCAGCTAGAGAACAATACGCCTTTTGCCATGGCATTTCCGGGTAAAAAGGATCAATTGCTCAACCGGGTAAAGCGGATCGTTGATAATAGCCACAAGTCATTGAACCCGGCAGAAAAGACTTTCCTGGCTGTTTGTATGGGATTGATCATCGTGCTGTCTATGGCGTATGGACGCCCGGCCAGCCCCAAAGAACTGGTAGGAGAGCCCCAACAGCCCGATACGGCCTTGCAGGTAAAAGAGAACAGTAGCCTGGATGCTCCCATGTACGACGGCAGTCAGGATGTTCAGCAGGCAGCCGAAAAGCCTGAAAGCGATGCTCAGGAGCCAACCAGCAAAGCTGTACCCGATACTACTATAACACCCAGGGACCTCGGTTTTTACCACAAACCCTACGATGCCAAATACAATGGGGCCAATGTGGTCGTCAATAATAAACAACCCTTTTATCCGGTATCGGAATACAAGCCCTACGAAGGAGGTGTACCCGCTTATCCGCAAGGGAACGATACGCTGCCCGTATTGAAGAAAGGGAGTTCGGTCATGACAGGCGTTATCACCACAAATAAAGATGGTAAGGAGTACAAAATCGTGGTAGATCATAACAAAGTGGTCGGTCTTATCATCAATGGTCAGGCGATTCCCAACGATAAGATCAGTCAGTACAAGGGTGAGATCGACAGCATCTTCAGGAAAATGCAGGTCGATGCGAACGAAGAGTATGAAAATAAACAGAAAGAAAACGAAGCAAACCTGCAGCGGTTATCTGGCGAAACCGGCGTCCTGCAACAAAAGCAGGCAAAGCTGGGAGCACAGGTAAAGCTTGCGGACAACAAATTGAACTTGCAGGCTCCGATAGGTACCGGGGATCAACTGTCGCTGAAGAAGAACAACCTGTTTGATAAGGATCGCAACCGGGAAATGAAATCTATTACGGACGAGATCCTTGCCGATCTCGTGAAGGAGGGTATCGTGACGGAAACCAACCCCCTGATGTTCAGGCTCACTAATGCTGAATTGGTTGTCAACCACGTGCAGCAACCAAAAGCCATACACGAACGCTTCCAGCAGAAATATGTGAAGAAGCCCAAAAATACCTACAGCTATTCCAAAGAAGGTACGCGCACCAGCAGTACCATAATCGTCGAATGATAAGATTGTGATCAGCGGAAATTAAAAGTTGGGAGGATAAAGTATTTTGCATCCGGCACATCCCTCGCCTGATATTGGCACCCGTTTGTATAGGAACGTCGCTTGGGTTTGTCAAAAAATCGGGGGATGCACCGGCTGCTCCCGGTAAGTATTACCACCCTCACGCATAGCATTCATCACATGCCTGGCAGGTAATTCCCGCCAGTCCGGTAAAAATTTGCATATACATGAAAAAAGTTGTTCAACTCATGCTGATCAGCAGCATGATCATGCTACCCGTTTGTCTGCTGGCACAAGCCAGGCTCTCTATGATTGGCTCCGTGCTCGACAAAAATAAACGGCCGGTATCGGCAGCCACCGTCAATCTTCTGCAGGCAAAGGATTCCGTCCTGTCGAAAGTGGCCCTTACCGGTGAAGACGGAACATTTCAATTGGAGAATATAAAGCCAGGCACCTACCGGTTATCCGTAACAGCCGTAGGGTTTGCCGGCTATCTCAGTGATTCGATGGTCATCACCGCCGCCAATCCTGTCATACGCATTCCCGCCATCGAAATAGCGCAGGCAGAAGCCAGTCAGCTCAATGCGGTTACAGTGACTGCCCGAAAGCCATTTGTAGAAAGAAAAATAGACCGTACCGTGGTGAATGTCGATGCCTTGATCTCCAATGCGGGCACCAATGCGCTCGAAGTATTGGATAAATCGCCCGGCATTTTGGTCGATCAGGATGGCAATATCAGTATGAATGGAAAACCAGGTGTGGTCATATTTATCGATGATAAGCCCACCTACTTGTCAGGAGCCGAATTGGCCGCGTACCTGAAATCACTCCCTTCGGGAACCCTGGAAACTATCGAGATCATGACACGCCCGCCTGCCCGCTACGACGCTGCTGGCAATGCCGGGGTCATCAACATCAAAACGAAAAAGCTCAAACAGAAAGGGTTCAACGGCAATATATCGCCGGGTTATACCCAGGGCGTTTACCCCAAAAGCAACAATAGTCTCAACCTTAATTTCCGGAACAATGCCTTCAACTATTACCTCAACATGGGGTACAACTACAATGAAGGTTTCAACGATCTCGATATCGAGCGGCGATATGTCAATGACGATGGAACACCCCATTCGCTCTTCTCCCAGAACTCCTGGATCCGGAGAAACTCCAGTTCGGGATCATTGAGGACGGGAGTAGATTACACGATCGACAAGTTTAATTCAATAGGTCTGATGCTCAGTGGCTCAAAGACCGGGAATAGGGGTACGGTCAACAATAAAAGCTATTTGTACAACGGACAAGGCGCGCTCGACTCATTGATCACCGCCGATAACGTCGACAATCGTGATTATAGCCGCGGAAGCGCCACGCTCAATTTCAGACATAAATTCAAACAAACAGGCCGGGAACTAAGTGCAGACCTTGATTACATTTATAATGAATCTCATGCCGATCAATATTACCGGAATGCCAGCTACAAAGCCGATCAAACAGTAAAAGGGAGAGATGATCTGTCCGGCATAATACCTTCCTACATCAATATCTATTCCTTTAAGTCCGATTATACGCAGCCACTCGCAGGTGGTGTCAAAGCTGAGGCAGGGATCAAAGGAAGTTTGATCGAGACCAATAATATCGCGACCTACAATGTGATCATTAACAATGTAACCTATCCCGACTACGATAAGACCAATCACTTCACTTACCGGGAGAATATCAATGCAGGATATGTGAACTTCAGTAAGGATTGGAAGCGTGTTTCATTGCAGGCAGGCCTGCGGGCAGAGAACACGATCATGCGGGGACACCAGCTGGGCAATGCACAAAAGCCCGACTCCTCCTTCAAGCGTGATTATGTGAATTTGTTCCCTACCTTCTATATGTCCTATAAACTCGATTCTGCATCGGTGAATCAGTTCATCCTTTCTTACGGGAAGCGGATCCAGCGCCCGAATTTCGGCAACCTGAACCCCTTCATATCACCGCTCGATAAATTTACCTTCTATGTGGGCAATCCCTTCCTGCAGCCAACCATTGCCCATTCGGTAGAACTATCGCATGTCTATAAGAATAAGATCACCACTTCCCTTAGTTACGAGTATTACGACGGCGACATCAATGAGACCATCGAGTTGCAGGGGCACCAGTATTATAGCCGGCCGGCCAACGTGGGCACGGCCGAATACCTGAGCCTGTCGGTCAATGCCTCGTTCGAGCCTGCCAGCTGGGTTACGGTCAACTGGTTTGGCCTCGCTCAATACGTGACCTTTAAAGCAAATCTCTATAACAATAAGCTCGATACCAGTGGTTATAATGTCATCACCAATTTTAACAGCCAGTTCAGGCTGGGCAAGGGATGGACTGCCGAGGTGTTGGGATTGTTCCGCGGCGACATCATTACCACCCAGTTTGTGCTGGGCGATTTCTGGACCCTGGGCGGCGGTATATCGAAGAAGATCCTGAAGGGAAAAGGAACTATAAAGCTCACCTTAAACGACCTGTTCTATACGAGGCTGAATTACGGGCTTATCAATAACCTGAAGAACGCAAAAGGCAGGTATTATAACCAGGGTGACACCCGGTTGCTAGGGATCAACTTCACCTGGAATTTTGGTAAAACATTCGAAACGCGCAAGCGCAGCAATGGCAGCGCTGAATCTGAGACACAGCGTATATAACTGCTCGCAAATAACTTTTAATAGGCCCCTCACGCGCTGCTGCATAGCAACGCCTGAGGGGTTTTCCGTACCTTAGAGGAGCTGGCACGATAATTTGAAGTTCATTATTATCCCTCCTTCCGAACGATTAAGGGAAGCACAATGCCGGGATAGTCAAAAAGCGCAACGATGAAAGCCTACGTACACCGTATCTTGAATGACGAAGCCTATCAGTATTTATGGGATCATTTACCGGCTGGTATTGAGCCGGTACTTCGCGCCTCTACAGAGCCTGCCGCGCAAAAGGCTGCCTTCGACAAGGCGGATTTTATACTTGGTAATCCTCCCCGCGACTGGTTTCAGCAATTACCAGCCTCATTGAAGTTTTGGCAGTTGTCATCAGCTGGTTTCAGTGAATATGAAGGCATGAGTGTCCCCATTCCAACGGCTAATATGGGCGACTTTTTCGCCCGCCCCTGTGCCGAAACGATCGTTGGGGGAGTGGCATCCTTTTACAGGGGCATTCATACGCTTACAAAACTGCAATTGAAGAAGAGCTGGCAAGGCGAGCAGGTGCGTACAGGATTGCGACTCCTCGGTGATCAGGACGCGATTGTATTAGGAGCTGGTGCTATTGGCATGCACGTGAAGAGCATGTTACTTGGCTTTGGCGCCACGGTGAAAATGGTTGCACGTACCAACCCCGCAGCCGAAATTCATAGTCGCGAGGACCTGATGAAAGCCTTACCGCAGGCCTCTCTGGTGATCAATACCCTGCCAGGCAGTGCGGAAAAATATGTCACCCGGGAATTCCTTAAAGCCATGCCATATGGTGCCGTGTATGCGAGTGTAGGCAGGGGAGAAACGACGGACGAGCAGGCATTGATGGAAGCCCTTCAATCAGGTAGATTGGCTGGCGCTGTGCTGGATGTAACGGAAGAGGAGCCATTGCCGGTTAACAGCCCGCTGTGGGAAATGGACAATGTTATAATTACCCAGCATACAGGGGGCGGTAAATCCGACGAGCTCACTGGTATCGCCAGGCAATTCATCGATAATGTTTACCATTACCTGCATAAAGAACCCCTTGAAAACACAGTTGCGCTGACAAGGGGCTATTAAATAGGTATGAACAGTAGCTCATTTATACTTTCAAAGTCTGCTGTAACTCTTTGTTGGAGTCAATGCTGATATAGGCCCAGGGATAAACGATCATTTTGCCGGTGATCTTTCGGGCAGCCTGCCGGGCCAGTTCCTGCTCGCCGGTCATATGGAACAGGAACGCGAAGTAATTATAGACATAAGGAATCAGCAGCTGGCCTTCGGCTTCTTCGCGATACCCCGCATGCAATTCCTTTATCCTTGATCTTATATCGGCGTTCTTAAAGAACTGCTCCTTTTTCTTTGGTTCGTCGTTAAGGCCATAGTAGAGCCATTCTTCCACCAATGCGAAAAGCTGTAAAGTAACCAGCAGACTATTGCTTTTATCATCATACATAGAGTCAGCAAATGCCTGCATTTCCTCGAGGCTTCCACGCCACTTCGGGTTCAGGAAGTTGATCATCATTAAATGCGCCATGAGGTGGTTGGGTACGAGTTGCTTCGCCGCTTCGAAATAGCTATTGGCAGTATCCGTATCAGTTTGCAAACCCATACATACCCTGATCATGCGGGCGCATATTTCAGCGTCGTCGGGATTCAGTTCGTCGGCTCTCTGCAGATGAGCGAAAGCATCTTCCAGCAAGTCGAAGAACCGTTGGGCCTTTTCTTCAGAAACAGATTTTCCCAAAGCAGCTGTTCTGGCGATCCATGCCAGGCAGGTCTTGGATACACCTGCAAAAAGATGAGCAGCATAAGAGTCGTGTCTTTGTGTAACCCATTTGGTGATGTCGGTTGCATTGCTTTCCTCCAATCCAATGCCTTCGTTCAACAAGGTTTTGGCATCCCACGGGAGGTCTTCATACGCCGATTCAAAAGCGGCATAGTTTCCTTGTTGCAGCCAGTTCCTGAATTCGGGCAAGCGCTCATAGCCCAAAGAAAGATCTATATCAGACGGAGCTTTTCCTATGAAAGCTTTTAAGAGTTTACCGAGCATGACGCAGATAGTTTTGGTTTGATTAGATATCGTGGAGTAAATAATAATAACATCAAATCACCAGCCTATGCCGTAATCTTCTCCGTGATTACTGCTTCCGCCCCATAAACTACCATGCTTCCAGTCAAAATAGATCAGGTTGATCGGTCCACTGGTACGATCATCGAATGTAAGGGTATAACCCATCTTTTTGAGGGTAGCGCGCACTGCTTCAGGGGTTGAATCATGCAGTAGCAGGTGTCCGGGTTTAGGTTGCCTATCAGATAACTTGGTGCCTCCCAGCGAAAGCCAAAGCTGGTTACTGTTGATATTGGCAGCTTCAGCAGCCTGCTGGGCAGTCATCCCAAATTCCACCACATTCAAAAAGCATTGCAGCAGGTTTTGATCCTGTGTGTCGCCACCCTGTACCGCAAAGGAGAGGAAAGGTTTGCCATCTTTTAAGGCAAGGGAGGGAGTGAGGGTTACGCGTGGCCTTTGTCCGGGCTGAACAACGTTAAAGGGATTCAATGTAGAATCCAATACAAAGCTCTGCATCCGCTGACTCATCCCTACGCCTGTTTTACCAGCAATACAAGCAGGCAGCCATCCACCACTGGGGGTAATGGAAACCACCCATCCGGCCGAGTCGGCAGCTTCTACCGAGGTGGTGCCGCGCCAGAGGCGATCCTGGTAAGCTTCTTCTTCTGCTAGCATAGCCAGTGCGTCACTGGTGGAAGTTTCTAACATACCGGTCCTTACATCATGGGTTGGCGCAAAGTTGCGGTGGTTGCTACTGGTATCGATCGAAAAACCTCTTTGTTGTAATAGGGAAGTGTAGGGATTGGTTTTGCCTTCAAAAGGGTAGGGATCTCCCGGACCGGCTTTGTCATCATTCTTATCGGGGTTGATCAATTTTGCACGTTGACGTGCATAGTCCTTGCTCAGCAATCCTTTAATGGGCTCCTCGGGCGCCTTGTAAGGATCACCGTAATAGAAGTCGCGGTCGGCAAAAGCCAGGTTCATGGTCTGGTAGACCGTATGAATGTATTTGGCGCTATTATACCCCATGCTTTTCAGATCGAAATTCTCGAGGATGTTCAGGCTCTGCAACAACATGGGTCCCTGGGTCCATTGCTGCATTTTGTAAACGTCGATGCCCTTATAGTTGGTTTGCAATGGTTCTTCCCAGATAGGTTTCCAGCGGGCGAGGTCTTGCTCAGTGATCAAACCTCCCTGTTCCTGACAGCCGCGTACAAATTCTTTCGCAATATCGCCAGTGTAAAAGCGGTTGTAAGCAGCCATGATGGCTTCTTTGCGGCTCTTCTTTTGTTTGAGCGCAGCCTGCTCGGCGTCTATCATTTTCTGGAGCGTGGCCAGTAGATCGCGTTGTACAAAGATCTCTCCGGCCTCAGGCGCTTCTCTACTGGCGCCGGGGTGAGTGAGAAAAACAGACTTGCTGTAGGGCCATTCTTTAATGCGTGCTTTTTGCCTTTCAATGCTATTGGCCGTTTGCGCTTCTATAGGATAACCTGCAGCCAATTGCATGGCAGGGGCAAGTACCTCCTTGAGACTCATGGTACCAAATTCGGCCAGCATATAACAGATGCCACCGGGAGTACCGGGCGTAGTGGCTGCCAGCGGGCCATATTCCGGAGGAAATTGAAACCCTTTGCCTTTGAAGAAAGCAGGCGTAGCGCCAGTCGGAGCAACGCCCATCGCATTCAGGGCAAGTACTTTTTTGGTTTTGGGATTATAGATCAAAGCCTGCGTTTCGCCGCCCCAGCTTAAAACATCCCACATGGTGCAGGTAGCGGCCAGCATGGCGCAGGCTGCATCC
Source organism: Paraflavitalea sp. CAU 1676 (assembly GCF_029223285.1). GTDB lineage: Bacteria > Bacteroidota > Bacteroidia > Chitinophagales > Chitinophagaceae > Paraflavitalea. The sequence goes on from NZ_JARHUJ010000004.1 coordinate 311,105, forward strand.
ACGGCGTTTCCGCCTTTTTGAAAGATCATGCTGCCGGCCGTTGCCGCCAGGGGTTTGCCGGTGATGGCCATCCAGTGCTTCCCGTGTAAGGGGGGCTTCTGCGTTGGCTGGGCATTCGAAAAAAGGGAAATGGAAAAAAGGATAAGAGCAAGGGAGAGAATTCTCATGTCAATAAGTTTGGTTCCTAAAGATAAGGATTGCAGGATGTATCCGTATCCTTAGAAACCATACTATTGATCGTCGGTATTATTTGGCAAGATGTTTATCGTAACCCAACGCTACCAGGCGCACATAGGCCTGCCAAACGTTATCGGGGATATCCTGGGGGATCTGAAATCCCTTGGCAGGGTAGATCTTTATCCGCTGGAGGTCGCCGACCATTACATTGATCACTCGTTCCAGGGGGATTTCATCGCTCGGGTAATCTGCAAAGGAAATCTGGGGAGAAGTAACCAATAGGTCCTTATCGGGCCAGTGCCTCTTAAAAGTGGCATAACTCCGCCTTTCCATATAGGGTTTTTGCACAACTATAAAGGATTGCGGATCCAGCCCTTTAGATTTTAATAACTCTTGGGTGAAAAGGATGTTCTCGCCGGTATTGGTCGATTCGTTTTCTACCAGGATCGCATCCGAAGGAACACCCATGTTTACGGCGATGGCGGCAAACTGATCGGCCTCGGATTCTGTCCAGATTTCCTTAGTAAGGTTACCCAATCCGCCCGACATGATCAGTAGGGGAGCAAGCCCCTGCAGGTACAGTTCAGCACCACGGACGGCCACCCGTTTATCGTGGCTTCCCAAAACCAAAATGCAATCAGCCTTGACAGGCTGATGAAGCATATGGTGGTAATCCCATAAAGTTTGGGCCAGTGTTATGATCTCTTCCTTTACCATATTCATCATTGAATGGGCAGGCCGTCGTGAAGACTACCTGTTAATATACTTATAAACCCTTTTCAGGTAGGTAGCCAGGTCGTCGAGATTCGTGAACTCTTCGATCCTGTCAACCTGGCCGTCGCGTTGGTGACGTACTACCGCAACGGTCCCGCCGCCGACAAGAATAACCTTTGCGCGCTGAAAGATACTGTCCAACCCCTTCACATCATTGATCATCTGCATTTCTTCAATGTTCTTGACATTGATGATATAATCTTCCATAATTAACGTTAAGCGGCCAGGGCTTTGGATTTCCTGGCAGTCCGGGTTGCCTTCTTCTTGGCTGGAGCGCTTTTGGACTCAACTGCCTTTTTGGTGGCCGTTCCTTTGGGCATACCGGCTTTCTTAGTTGCTGCACCCTTGGCAGATACCTTCTTACCGTTTTGAGCTTTCTTCAGGCGCTCCCTTTCATTAATCGCATCAACTTTCAGGTTATGCCTGATCACCTGCCAGTATTCGGGACCATAGCTCACCAGAATCTCGCTGCGGGCAGGAATATCTTTAAGGGCTTCGATGAAGACCCGGTTGCCTTCAGTAACATATTCGCTGTTGTTGGTAATGCCTTTAACACGGCCAATCCCGCGGGCATCATTGGCGTAGCGTGCCAGGGAGGTTTTGTCGTGTTGTGCGTCCAAAACGAAGTTCCGGCTTACATAATAGATGTAACCATTGTTTCCCTCGTTGTGCTCAACATCCTTCCAGGTGGAGGATTTTCCTCTGTATTCAATGATACGGGTTCCTTTGGGGATAGCTTTCTGGGTGAATAGTCCCTTGCCTGCACCGGGAATCGTGGATTTCTTTACGGTCAATTGCTTTTCGAGTAGTGCCATTCAGTATTCGCTTATGTGTGATCTTTAATAAGGCGGCGAAGATAATTATTCTTCAGTGTTACAACCATATCATCCATCATAAATCGCAAAGGATGATTGTGGTACATACAATTAAAAAGAGTATGCCAGTAGCGATGCGATGCGAAAAAACAGCAGATATTCCAGTCCTCTGAAGTTGTATGCAAGCCGGTTGCATATAAATATTTGTTTTACAAATTTCTTTAGATTAGCTTTAATCATCAATCGAAGCCACGGACCAAGTCCTCTTCCCATAGGCGAACTTTCAAAATCTCCCATTAAACTCCCTTTGATTTTTTAGATTCCCCCAGGCTCATCGTCTGGTTCCTATCATTTTTTGATAGCCCCTACTCCCATTCTTCCCCACACAACTGCATTTTGTCGTATCCCCAAAGCGCTAACATTCGTTTGTCCTTGATTCAAGTCATTTATTGTTTAAATGATTGTGAAAGCTGACCGGTAATCGCGAACCCTCAGTTAATCTGAAGCCTTTTTAATTACATTTGTTTCAAGGCATTCCAAATTTCCTATCGTTCAAATCTCACCATTTACCTTATCGTTCTGACGATTCCTTAAATCACACAATGATTTTTGCTGTTTGAGTCATCTGATTTCCTGGGCGGGCCGTCTATGGGGCAGGCAATGTTATCTATCCTTTAATCAATATGAAACGAAAGGTCGTTATTGAGATTCTATCTTCGTTATTAATCTTGCTATTTGTATATACCGGCGTAAGCAAGTGGCTTGATTTTACCAAGTTCGTCGGTCAAATGAATAACCAGCCTTTCCCCGATTGGCTCACGCCTGTCATCGTGTGGACATTACCGGCTATCGAGATCATCATTTCCATTTTTCTAATGTTCGATCGGACACAAGTGATAGGCTTCATAGCTTCCTTCATTTTGATGCTCCTATTTACACTATATACCGCATTGGTATTGCTCAAAGTATTTGGGCGGGTACCGTGTTCCTGTGGCGGTGTAATCGAAAATCTCAGTTGGGAACAGCACTTAGTGTTCAACCTATTCTTCGTAGGGGTAGCACTGGCTGGTATTTTCCTCAAGAGAAAGGACAAGTTAACCGTTACGATCTAAGAGATCAACGACTGCTTATCAAAGTTCTTTGAGGGGAAGCCGAAAACCTTGCACAATAAAAGAGTAGGCGTTACAAAAACTATTTAATAAATAACCATTATGAAGAAGAGCAATGTTTCGCTCATGGTGATCGCTGCAGTTGCCGCAATTACCAGCGCATTTGCAACCAGGCCAGATTGTTTACAATGTGAAGACACGCAGCAGTATCATAAGAATGGAAATGTCTATGAGCCCTTGGGCGCATTTGGAGTCGATTACGATTGCGACTTTGAGGAGTCAATAACTTGCACATATTATAGACCAAATCCTGGCCAGCAACCTAATGTGTATGCCGCTTGCCGTTTGGGAATTTGGATTGATATGGCGGGCAGACCAACTAAATAAACGTCAAAAATGTCAAAAAGAATAAGAGTGAATTAATTTTAATGTTTAGCGTCCCTTATTCAATTTGTTGCTCAATATTCAATATGAACATTTATTGTCGCAGCATCCGGTAGGTAAATAAAATTTTGTTAATCAATAATATAAGCGAAACTTAACTCCCTTGCCGTCGGAACTGTGGGAATGGAAATTTTCCGCATTTCGAAAAAAGTGCTACATTCATGTTTTCATAGGATAAGGTTTAATGGTTAATGGTATTTGATTAGTGCGGTCCCGTCGAAGACGGGACCTTTTTATTTGCCTACTACCGTGGGTTTTGTTGGATGCCGGTAAATCCGATAACGTCAGGTGGAATTAATAAGGTAAATCGAGGATCTCCCGGCTCTAGCTTAAATGATACGCCGTTAATAAAGCGTTTTAGTACTATTTTTTCGTCGCCATTTTTATTTAATCGCCGAATGTCAGACCAGCGAAGTCCGCGAAAGGGCAACTCCTTTCTACGCTCTTTTAAGATTGTGTCCAATGCGGCACTAGGACTTTCGGCAGTTTTAGATACAAACTCTCCAGCTTTCCATCTTTTATTAAGTAAATTGTTCAAATCGCTCATTGCCTCTTGTGTATTGCCTAGACGAGCCTGGCATTCCGCGCGGATCAGGTATACTTCATCTGTAGCAATACCTGTAAATAATTGATTCGTGCCGTTATAACTGGCCTTGGGATTTACAGCATTTGTTGTTGGGTGTTTTCGGAATAATACGTCTTTGCGTAGGTCGTTTGGCTCGTAAGAGTAATATAGCGAACTGTCTACGATGCAGTTACTCACTGTAATGGCACGCAATACATTGGTTGTGATAAACCTGCTTTGGTAAATAGTTTCAGCATTCAGACTGTTGAAAGGGTTGTTCCCAGCGGTTTTAATTGTATCGTAATTGATTAAGGTGCTATACAGCGATAAACAAGTATCCGCATATTTTTTTGCATCCTGATATCTATTCATAAAAAGAGAAACCCTTGACAATAACGCCAAGGCTGCGGGCCTGGATGACCTGTTCCTATTCATTGGTGGCACATCACTTGGCAATAATAAACTTGCATCACTTAAATCTGAAAGGATCTTATTATAGGTTTCTTGAAGGGTAGAACGGACAGTCGGGTCATCTACATCCGGACTCAATTTGATCGGGATACCTTGATTTTTACCGACGTTGGAACTCGTATATTCTGGTGAAAATAGTTGCGAAATTTGGTAAAAGGCGTGGCCCCGGGCGAATAAAGCAGCACCTTTAATAGCATTCCATTTTTGTGAATTGCTGGAAGTTAAAGGTATTTTGGAAAGTGCGCTTAGTATTACGTTAGCCGTAAATACCTGTTTATAGGGTGAATTCCAATCTGGTATGTTTCCTACAAGCCCTTCAAAAGTATTTTGTTGCCAAATATGCGCATTTTTCTCCCTAATATTTAGACCCCGCCAAAAATTATAAGGCAGATAATAATTATCAGCAGATATTTCCCCTAGTGAAGGAGTTTCGCTCATTACATTCTCGTTGTCGAGCAATGCCTGGCAGTCATCCAGGGTGGAAGGAATTACAAGTTCGCTTTTAGGGTTAGATTCCAGAAACGCATCCTTGTTACATCCTACGCATATAATTAGTAATATCCAACATTGAATCTTTAAGATTGAGATTAACCTATCCATGTTAGTTATTTGAAATCAATTTTGATACCGCCCGATATCGTAAGCGGTGCAGGCATTAAAGTACCATAGTCCGGATCAATTCCCTTCTTATTTGCCTTCCATATTATGCCAAGGTTATTTGCGTAAATATAAAACTGCCAGCTTTGGATTGGTAGGCGATTAAGCTGTTGGAGGCTTAAACTATAACTTAAGCGCATATCCTGTAACCTAATATGGTCGCCTTTTTCGACCAATATACTGGCATTCTTGTAGAATACGTTACGTGAACTATTTCCACCATACTTAAGTGAAGGAACATCGGTAAAATCTTCATCTCCCGGCTTTTGCCATCTTTGATGGTAATCGCTATGTCCTTGAAAATTTAAATTATAGAGTTTGTCATAGTCAATTGAGGTACGTCTGAAATAGTATCCTGCCTTCCATGTTAAATTAAATGAAAAGGATAAGCCACCCCATTCAATTGTATTTCTAAAACCACCAAACAATGTCGGATTGGCAGGACCGTTATAAACCAGATTGGAAAAATTTGTTGAGTTGACTATAGTTCTATAATCTCTTGAGGGTTCGCCATCCAATATGCCCTGCGGGTCTCCTGTATTATGATCAAGTCCACCCCATTGAAGGCTATAAATTGAATAAACAGGGCGACCTACCAAAGGATTCAGGAAGTCTGAATTTAGATAACTGCCTACTGAAGACATCTGAACAAGATATTTGGTGATCTCATCAATTGTTCGACTCAGAAGTAAAGAAGAATTCCACCTTAATTGCTTGTGGTTTATGTTCTGGAAATTGATAGAGACGTCAAATCCCTGACCTTTCATGTTGGCTGTATTGCCTCGAAACTGGGATACCCCTGTCGTTGGATCAAGCGGACTATTGCCGATGAGATCTTCCGATTTTCTCCAATAGTATTCTAAGCTACCAGTTATTTTTTCCTTGGAAATGGCAAAGTCAAGCCCCACATTGGTCATTTGAACCTTTTCCCAGCGAAGGGCTGGGTTTGGCGGATTTAAGATGCTTCCGCTAGGTGCATTGAAACTATTGAGTCCTTGAATCAGTACTGTGGTGAAAGCTGATACACTTCTGTCAACATTTCCATTATAGCCATGGGTTAATCGAAGACGAAAGTAAGGAAGCCAATTCTCCCATTTGTAAAATGACTCCTTGTTTACTTCCCAGCTAAATCCTGTGCTCCAAAGTGGAACTCCTTTTTGATTGGTCTTTACACCAAAAATGTTGGATTCGTCTTTCCGGGCACTTACGGATAGAGTATATCTTTGATTAAATGTGTAGGCTGCATTTGTAAAATAGGAAATGTATCGGTCAATTATTCTCCTGTTTTTATCATGATAAGGTATTAGTTGGTAGAATGAAGGATTTTGGAATTGAGGGAAAGACGTTGCATAGTCTACCGGTATGCTGGTTTGGCGTTCTGTATTGTATCCGTATTGCCGAGATGTGATTTCCTGGTTTGTGAGGCTTCTGACTTCCGCACCTCCGAAGACTGTGAGGGTGTGTGTATTATTCCAATTTTTGCTATAGTCTGCTTGAGCTCGGATATTATGCGCCTGATAGGAAGTATTAACTCTGTCCAATAGGGCGCCGAAAGGAACTGGATTAATGACAGTGTTCCCAGAAATTTGAGTGTATTGATTAATCAGATCACGGACATTATATGTTTCTTGGCTATAAAGGTATTGTTGCTCAATATAACCTCGATGATATTGATATAATAGATTTAATGTGAGACCTTTGGTTATTGTGCCTTTTAGTCCAACATTAATTCGGTAATCTGTACTGTTAGTTTTATTATCACTTTGTTGCAACTCATCTAAAGGCTTATAGTTCCAATCTAGTAATTTGCCACCACCTGCGGTATCCAAGTACGATTTTCGTAAATTTAAGTACACTGCATTAGGATTTCCTGATGCGTCTTTTAATTGTGTATATGGGATACTAAAGGCAGTATTTTGATTTGTAAACCGTGTGTCACTTGCGGCAAATATGATTCCAGTGGTTAGCTCTAATTTCTTTTTCCACCAAGCGTAGGTATTGTTTGCATTCAGTGTAATACGATTATACCGATTTCCCACTAAACTATTCAAGTTTCTGTCATACCCCGCTGAGAAATAATATTGGTTTTGTTCTCCGCCCCCGCTTGCGCTGATGGAATATTGTTGGTTGAGGCTATTGCGATATAAATATTTCTTTAGGTCGTTTCGCACGTCCTGATTTCGCAAGGCTTCTAATAAAGAAGTCGCCTTCGTGGAGGAGATCAATCCATCTCTTTCCTGGATCATGATCTCTACTGCTGGTGAAAGGGCTGGATGTGTTACATTATTTTCGAAATCTGCATAATAGCCACTGTCAAAAAGCATCCTTTCTAAATCGATGTAATCGCTTGAACTCATCAAGGGTTCATAGAACAAGTCTGGTTTGGCGCCAACAGTAACATTGGCATTGACAGACAACTTGACTGCTTGTTTGTATTTGCCCGTTTTTGTAGTGATAACTATAACACCATTGGCTGCAAAGGCTCCCCATATGGAGGCTGCTGACGCATCTTTTAGAACAGTAATACTTTCAATATCGTTGGGATTAATATTTGATGGATCCCCGGGATATGGAAAATTGTCAAGGATGATTAAAGGTTCAGGGGGGGCATAAATAGTGCTTCGGCCCCGAATACTGATAGTTGCCTTATTCAGTGCATTGCCCGGTAATACACCTGGATTGAACGAAACCCCGCTCGTCACCCCGTCCAATCGATCGAGAATATTCGTACTTACTTTATAGTTCAACAAGTTATTGTCAACCTTCGAAAATGACCCTGTCAGCTTTTCGATGGATTGTTTCTGGAAACCAGTCGAAACCACTACTTCCGACAATTCCTTCACAACTGCCGTCATCGTAAGGTACACTTCCTTCTTTCCGTGCACTTTTACAATTTCAGTATGGTAACTCACGCTGCTGACGATAACACTATCGAAAGCATCCATCATTAACTTGAATTGGCCATTTAGGTCGGAAGTAGTCTGCTGTTTGCCACTATACGCGATCACATTGGCATCCACAATCGGCTCTCCCTTCTTGTCCGTTACCCATCCCCGCACTTCCATCAGCGTCGACTTGTCATCTGGAGTTATTAATCGACGTGCCACACCCGGAGTTAACACCACCGAGGAGCCGATCATTTCATAACTATATGGCTGATTGTTGAAAAGTATGAGCAGTACCTTATCAAGTGGAGCCTTATTGACAGAAATACTTGCTCGTTTGTCCTGCACGCCCCAGGCATTGTTGAATACAAAGCTGTAGGTTGTTTGCTTCTGGATGGCTTTAAAAATTGCCGGAAGGGGAGTGTCCTCGAATGACAGTGTAATGAGTTGTTGCCTGGAAAGCGTTGTTTGTTGAGCCGATCCGCAGACGCTCAAGAGCAGGCAAGAAATGGTTAATAATAAAATACTGGTCCTATTCACTGAACACCCTGTTGTTTTGGTTTCTCAATCTCCGCTGTTTCGGCAACCATTCACATCCCCGCTACATCAGGTTTCGGTCTTTCAACAGGGATATAAAAATTAAAAACTGCGAACCTTTGAGCAAATATAAGCTCTAGGTTCGCAGTAGAAAAAGATTGCTGCATGTTTTGTACATGCAGCACAGGATGGCTTAATGATTAATGGGGAATCTGCTTATTCCAAATATTTTATGTGACCTTTCGGTTAACTTGCTGATTTATAATTATATCAATACGATTATCCTTTCTTTCTTCCTTAATTCAAAGACCAATCCTTGCTTGCGCAACACACCTTCTACTTCGTCTATGGATAGGGTTCTTTCAATTTGACCAGTTAGTGACAAATTGGGGATTTTTCCCTTAAACTCAACTGTAAGATCATACCAACGGGCAATATCCTGTAACACTTCCTCTATGTTTCCACTTAGTTCAATCTTATCTTTCTGCCAGGCAACTGCTTTCTCGCCATCCACTTCACGAACTTCCACTATCTGGCCCCGTTTGTTGACAATCGCCTCTTGGTTCGGTTTCAAAACCTTTTGAACAGCTGAAGGCGTAACCAGCTTTACTGAACCATGCAACAATGTTGTTCTAACAAGCGAAACATCGCTGTAGGCATTAATATTAAAACGCGTTCCTAAAACTTCAACCGTACCCCCATCACCAGCCGGTGTTTCAATCTTTACTTTGAAAGGTTTGCGAGGCATTGGGGCAACTTCAAAAAAAGCCTCACCGGTTAATGAAACATTTCTTTCATTACCGGCGAAGGCTATAGGAAAACGCAATGATGAAGCCGCATTTAAATGGACCACACTTCCATCAGGAAGTATAACCCGGTAATTACCACCTTTTTGAGTGGTAAGTGTATTGAAAAGAACTTTTGATCCGACGGCCGGGTGTTCACTGCCCCCGGTATAAACTATTTGTCCGTTGGATCTTGTAACAAGTACTTTTTCTTGTTGTATTTTATCCTGACCAGTGGACTTGTCCAATGCTACTGTACTTCCATCGATCAGGGTTAAACTCGCTTTTGAACTCCCGGGCACTATGCCAAAATTATCCTTACTGGCACCCTGTTTTGAGGTTACCGAATCCGCTTTACCCGGCTTTAAATACTGCCAACCAACTATCGATACTCCTAAGATCACCGCAGCGGCAGCCGCATATTTCCACCAGGAATTATTGCCGGACCGCAAAGGAACAACTGCTCCGGTCGAAGCTACCTGGTCCATCGATTTGGCCCAGATGGCCTCACTATTCACCTCATCAAATATCTTTAAGCGAACAGCGAGCGACTCATCGTTGACCAGTTCATTAAACAAAGAGCGATTCTCGTCAGCTTCTGACAACCAAAGCTCTAACTCGTTACTTTCCTCTTCGGTCAAAGTCTTCCCCCGATACTTCAATATCAGGGCTACTATTTTGTCGACTTTTTCCATAAGTAATAAGGTGGTAATTGAGTTTTGAGCCTATACCCGCCAGGTTTATCAGCGTGTACAACCATATAAACAACGAGTATGGGCTTTTTGACAAAAAGATTTTTCAGATTTTTTAAAAAAGGCCTGATGCAGGCTTTTGTTGCTGGTATTTTCAGCAGTTACAACATTGTATATATGTAGAAAAGAACAAATTAATAGGAGCAGTAGTAATTTCCCTTTTAGCAATTGAATAGCGCGTGCTTTCTGGTTCAGCACATTCCTGGTCGAGATGCCCAGCCGTTCCGCAGCTTCCTCCGTGCTCGCCCCTTCCAGATAGATCTGCTTGAAGACAGCCTTGCACTTTTTCGGCAATTGCTCAATATGCGGATATAGCTTCCTCAACAGTTCCGATTCCACCATCTTCCGGAAAAAATCTTCCTCATGATCGGCCAATATATACGATAGCTCGTTGTGTGATAGGTGCCGTCTTTTCTTCTGGGATACAAGGTTCAAACAGGCATTGCGGGTCGTCGTTACCAAAAAACCTTTGATATGTTCTTCGTTGCTGAACGAACTTCGTCCATGCCATAACTTAGTAAATGAATCCGAAACGATATCTTCCGCCTCTTCCCTTTCCAGCCCCATTTTGGTTGCCAGATAATAAAGCGACCGGTGGTGTTCATTAAACACCTTCCGGAATGCATCATGCTTCCCCTCCCGAAAGGAGAGCATCCAATAGGTATTATCCTGAAATTTCGGGGTCATCGCGTTCAGCGGTTAATAGCTCGTTTAATCTGTAAATAAATAAAATGACATACCCGACTGCCATTCCGGCACCGTAGTAAAAAGATAAGGCTCGTCTGTTCAGGGAAGAAATGATCACAAAAATCAAATCCCGGCAAAACAGTTCATTTGATAAGGGGAGAGGAGCTAATGAAGCTGGGAAACTGCCGGACTGCAACAGGACCACATATGCCTTATTATATGGTCCATCGCAAATGCAACATTACAAAATAAATGCTAAACGCCAACAGGGATAATGTTATACAAAAGTCACATTTTAACCCGTTGCGTACACCCCATCGGGTAGAGGTATAGCCGCAACCCGGGAAGTGGAGGTATATAGCCGAATTGTTATTTGATTTGAATCAAGTCTTTGGCCCCACTGGCTACCGATCTAACGACCCTCTCCGGCCGGCAGTTTGCATTAGCGAAATGCTATTAATTGAAAAGATATGCCGAACTTACCTACCTGTTTGCCAGAAATCGTGTGTCCAGGACCTTGTTCAACCATCATTACCAATCAATATGCAAGTTCCCCACCAAGTGCCAGCCCAGGGGGCGCACGCTAACGAAAAGCCTGCTACCCGTAATCTTCTCGGTATTTCCCTGATTGCAGCCCTCGCCGGGTTTATTTTTGGATTCGACACCGTCGTTATTTCAGGCGCCAACCTTCCTATTAAAGAGCTCTGGCATACCACTCCCTGGTTCCATGGGTTTTTCATAATGTCGATGGCTCTATGGGGCACCGTCGTCGGCGCAATGCTAGGTGGCATCCCCACCCAACGGTATGGCCGGAAGAAGGTTTTATTGTGGATCGGTATTCTCTTCAGCGTCTCGGCCCTCGGCTCGGCCCTCGCGCAAGATCCCTACACGTTCTCCTTTTTCCGTTTTATTGGCGGACTGGGTATCGGCGTGTCATCGGTTGCCGCACCCACCTATATTTCAGAAATATCCACCCCGGCTACCCGGGGACGGCTGGTGGCTATGTATCAGTTTAATATTGTATTCGGGATACTCATCGCTTTCCTTTCCAATTATTTTTTTGAAGGGATCGGAGGCGCCAATGATTGGCGATGGATGCTTGGCATAATGGCCCTGCCTTCGATCATTTACACCATCCTGGTAGTGACCATTCCTGAAAGTCCCCGTTGGCTCATCTCAGTAAAACGAGATGCGGCTGGCGCCAAATCTGTTCTGACTAAATTAGGCGTAACTAATCCCGATCAGGAAATAGCATCCATCAATTCCAGCCTGCAAAACGAATCGGCCGGAGGGCCTTCCGGATTCACAGCCAGAAAATACCGCACTATTTTCTGGCTTGCCTTTATGGTCGCCTTTTTCAACCAATGGTCCGGGATTAATTTTATCCTGTATTATGCTCCCGAAATTCTGGAAAGGGCCGGGCTGGCATCTAAAGAATCCTTGCTCAACTCCATTGCTATTGGAGGTACCAACCTCCTGTTCACATTTGTAGGCCTTTACCTGATCGATCGCCTTGGCCGAAAAACACTACTCGTCATTGGGTCAATCGGATACATTTTCAGTCTTGCAATGGTCGCCTGGTGCTTTTATGCAAATGCAGGCGCCGGCATGCTATTGGCCTTCCTGATGCTATTTATAGCCGCTCATGCAATTGGACAAGGAGCCGTGATATGGGTATTCATTGCCGAAATTTCTCCCAATAAAGTGAGAGCTACCGGACAAGCATTTGGCGCTAGCGTACACTGGGTGTTTGCAGCCATCATCACCCTGGTAACCCCCGTATTCCTCGATGAAAAAGATGGAATTTTCAGAAACCCCTGGCCAATCTTTGCCTTCTTTGCTTTCATGATGGTGTTACAACTCATCTGGGTTATAACAAAAGTGCCCGAAACAAAAGGCATCTCACTGGAAGACCTCGAAAAGAAATTGGTGAAATCCTGATCTTCCATTTCTACCACAATGCCTTTATATTGCGCTATCAACACCAAGTCACAAATAGTTATGATGAATTGTAATTCCCTGAAAAGGTCGGCCTTTGCTATTGCAATAGGTTCCTTTGCCTTTCTCTCCTGCAATGAAAAGAGAGCCAACCAGCTTTTGATTGAAAATTCAGCAATTGACCGTCCCGCCGAATTGATCGTATTGAAGCGTTCAGAACTCGAGTCGAAAGTTGACAGCCTCACCAATGGAAAATATGTGATCCTGCAAAATGAAGGTCGTCCGCTGGTTGTCCAATATGATGATCTCGACGGTGATGGCATTTGGGACGAGGCTGCTTTCCTGCTCTCTTTAAAAGCCGGCGAGCAAAAGATATTGGATGTTTCCGTGTCGGAAAACCCGGCAACGATCAAGGCAGCGGTCCTGGCTCATGTACGGCAAAGAAGGAAAAGCGCCGACAATACCTTTGGCGATGACCTCGCGAAAGACTCCGTTCCTGCAGGTCAGCCTGCTACCGATTTTAGTAAAGAACCTTTACCGCCTTTCCTTACTGAAGGCCCCGCCTGGGAAAACGATAAAGTAGGCTTCCGTCTTTATTTCGATGTACGTAACGGAAAAGATATCTGGGGGAAAACAACCAGCCGTATGGTGCTCGATGAAGTAGGGGTTGACACCACCAGTAATTATCATGCAAAGGCTGATTGGGGAATGGACATTCTTAAAGTAGGTAAGTCGCTGGGAGCAGGGGCGCTAGCCCTCCTCACGAAAGATGCGGCCGGCAAGGACACCCTCGTACGCCTCGGCGGCACCAGCATGGGCCCCATCATTTACCAGAAATTAGCCGATGGCCCCGTAAGAGCAAGATTCCGTCTCCAATACCCCTCCTGGAAAGCATTGGATAGTACTAAACCAATAACATTAACTGAAGAGATCAGTATCTGGGGCGGACAATACTTTTATGAAAGTAAAGTAGTTGTCTCCAATGCACCAACCGGTGGCAAACTTGTATCCGGAATCGTGAATATTCACAGCAAGGAATCGAAGCAATTCGATACCGCCGGATATCAGGTGTTATACACTTACGATGCCCAAAGCGAGAACAAAGACAATCTTGGCATGGCCCTGCTGGTCGATAAAAAGATATTCGACAGTTTTATCACTTCGCCCAACGCCAATACAGATGTACAAAATACCTATGGAGTGGCTTTCAAAGCAGGTCAGGAACCGGTTACCTTCCGCTTCTATGCTGGTTGGCAACCCAGTGATCCGCAATTTGCCAGTGATGTAACATTCAGGGAGTTTCTGACCAGGGAAACGCTGAGAAGCACCCCGGTAAAAGTTTCCTGGAAATAATGAAGAACCCAGCGTTCTTCACCAGCACCTAAACTTAATAAGCAGACTCCATCCGGCACAGCAAAGCTGCCTTGCTACCCGGATGGACCTGTTTGCATTGATCACATAAAAGCACACGCACACTACAAAATGAAGAGAACATTTGTAAGTGCCGTAATGGTGTTATCACTCTTATCGGCACACGCCAGGCAGCAAAATGGCAACAAGGAACAAAAGAAAACGACCATCGCAACAAGTACACTTCCCTCCGCCAACAAACTATGGTACACTACTCCTGCTGGCAACGTTTGGGAGAATGCCCTTCCAGTTGGCAATGGCCGGCTAGCCGCCATGGTGTATGGTAATGTTGAGCAAGACATCTTACAGTTAAACGAAAGCACGGTTTGGACAGGCAGCCCCAATCGCAACGACAATCCAGATGCCTTGAAGGCGCTTCCCGAAATCCGTAAACTGATCTTCGAAGGCAGGCAAAAAGAAGCTCAGGACCTGGCTCACAAAACTGTCGAAAGCAAAAAGTCACATGGTCAAATGTACCAGCCGGTAGGAAGCCTGTTGCTCGACTTTCCCGGCCATCGATCCTATTCCAATTACCGGAGGGAGCTTGACATCGAAAATGCTGTGGCTACCACAACATATAAAATTGGAAGTGTTCAATACACCCGCTCAGTATTTGTTTCGATTCCGGCCCAGCTAATGGTGGTACGGTTAACCGCCAGCAAGCAGGGAGGGTTATCATTTACGGCATCGTATTCCACGCCTCAAAAAAATGTCCGCAACCACGCCAACGCCCAGGAGCTTACCTTTGCAGGCACGACAGGTGCCCATGATGGAGTGCCTGGAAAAGTGCAGTTTCATGGGATCGTGAAAGTTGTTACCGATGGGGAAGTCAGTCCGGTAACCGATTCTGCAATTGCCATTTCGAAAGCTGGAACAGCAACGTTGTACATTTCTATCGCTACTAACTTTGTCAATTATAACGACCTGAGCGCTGATGCACAAAAACGCGCAACCGATTATCTGAAAAAGGGACTCAATCAATCATTTGCTCAGATCAGGGAAGCCCACATACGTGCCTACAGAAAATACTTCGACCGGGTTAGTATTGATCTTGGTACTTCCAGTGCAACAACGTTCCCGACCGATGTACGCCTTAAGCAATTTGCAGCGGGGAACGACCCCCAGCTGGCGGCCCTGTATTTTCAATATGGGCGGTACCTGCTCATTGCTTCCTCACAGCCAGGCGGTCAGCCAGCTAACCTGCAGGGTATTTGGAACGATAAAATGAGTCCGCCCTGGGACAGCAAGTATACCATCAACATAAACACCGAGATGAATTACTGGCCTGCAGAAAAAGACAACCTTTCTGAACTGCACGAGCCGCTCATCAGGATGGTACAGGAACTGTCAGCAACCGGTCGGGAAACAGCGCGCACCATGTATGGCGCCCGTGGATGGATGGCGCATCACAATACCGACCTGTGGCGTATAACCGGTCCTGTGGACAATATCTTTTGGGGTATCTGGAGCATGGGAGGTGCGTGGTTGAGCTTGCATAGCTGGGAGAAGTATTTGTACAATGGCGACACGAACTATCTTGCTACTGTGTACCCGGCGCTGAGGGAGGCCGCTCTCTTTTTCGTCGATTATCTTGTAGAAGATCCTAAGCGGAAATACCTCGTCATAAATCCCGGAACCTCGCCCGAAAACGCTCCATCTACAAGGCCGGGCGTTTCTTTCGATGCGGGCTGTACCATGGATAACCAGATAGTCTTCGACATGTTATCGGCAGCTATACAGGCTGCTGAAACATTAAAACGTGACGCTGCATTAGTGGATACATTCAAAACGGTTCGCCAGAAATTACCACCCATGCAGGTAGGAAAGCATGGGCAATTGCAGGAGTGGATCGATGATCTTGATAATCCCAACGACCATCACCGGCATATATCGCATTTATATGGCTTGTTCCCATCGCAGCAGATCTCTGCCTGGCGCACACCTGAACTATTCGATGCCGCACATACGACTCTTATACAACGGGGGGATATTTCCACTGGTTGGAGTATGGGTTGGAAGGTGAACTGGTGGGCGAGGCTACTCGACGGTAATCATGCTTATCAACTTATCCAGAATCAGCTGAGTCCGGTAGGCACATTCAAAGAGGGCGGTGGCACCTACAACAACCTTTTCGATGCACACCCACCATTTCAGATCGATGGAAATTTCGGCTGTACATCTGGCATCACTGAAATGCTGATGCAGAGTCACGACGGATTTATTCACTTGTTGCCTGCATTACCCGATGTATGGCCCAAAGGGTCCATCAAAGGGTTGCGGACAAGAGGTGGGTTTGAAATTGTGGAATTGAGCTGGCAAGATAATAAGATCACCAGGCTTTTGATCAAAAGTACGCTGGGTGGCAATTGCCGTATACGAGCAGCTATTCCTTTACACAGCAAGAATACTACTTTGCAACCCGCCGCCGGTGAAAACCCCAATCCGCTCTTCAATGTGCCGGCCGTGGCTGCACCGGTCATTGCTCCTAAGGTGGGAACTGCTTCTCCAACTGGCAGAAGTTTGCCGCAGACAATCCTTTATGACTTTCCAACCGTAGCGGGTAAAACATACGAACTGCTACCATAAACCACAAGGCTTCAGTGCAAGCACTTTGTAGAGTTGCACTGAAGCCTTTTATAAGACCTGTTGTGAGCGCCCGCCTTTGCGGAGAATGGCTATATTTCCCTGTCAAAAAAGCTATTTTCTGAACGCACGGCCCATCGCCATCGTATCATAGCAATCGCGGAAATGAACCAGTTTTCCTTCATCATTGAATTCGGAGGTCATTGCCCAGATGGAGGAAAAAAGTTTGCCGGTAGCTTTAACCTTACCCTTACAATAACCGGTGGATACAACCAGGTGCTCGTTCTCGAGAATATGTTCGCATACGAATTCAGTGTATTCCACTTCATTATTCATGCTGGTGAAGAACGATTTTACATCCTGCGGCCCATGATAAATGCCAGCATGCGGAATATCGGGCTCACCCATCACTTCCCAAATAACATCGTTGTGCAAACAGGAAATAATATAGGGAATATCTCCCCGGTTGAACGCGTCATACATCTTGTTAACGGTTTTACCATAACGAACCAGTGTTTCCATAAATGCAATTTTAGGTGGTGAAAAAATGCGTGGAAAACATCATAGCTGATAAGGGGAAATAACAATGAAGCAGGGATGCGGACTAGGGCCGGAAAAAAATGCGGGAAAGAAAAGATACGAAGATTTCAAGGTCATCCATACAAAGTCATATTTCTTTATTTCTGCACCCTCATGTCTTTTTGTAACCTTTTCTGGTAACCCTACGTCTAATACAATTGCTGATGGAGAAAAAGAGCCTGGAAACGTTGGTTCATCCGGCGATTTGTTCGGTATATCCGGACGGATTGTGCGAAATCGAACAGTGGATCGCAATTGATCCAAAAGTAGTCGTTTGATAATCAAATGTTCATATTCTGGCATAAAGCTGGTACAAGAACAGGAACCTTTTTCAACGTCGATCAAAGCCATTGTATAGCCATGCAGGAACAAGATCGTATCTGGACGCTGATCTGCCGACAACTGGCCGGCGAAGCCACCGTCCATGAAGTGGAAGAACTCAACCGGATGCTCCAGGAGGATCCGGAACTCACGTTCACGATGGATATGTTGCTCAATTACTGGCAACAACGGAAAGTGGAGGATGCGGAGGATTCTGTACAGGCCTTTGACCGCCTGAAGCAAAAGTTGGATGCCATCGAATCGGGCATTTCCAATGGAAATAGGCCAGTGGCCTTAAATCCACAACAACAGCCTGCCAATCAGCACGTATCCCGGCCACCGGCTATCCCTATCGCTCACCGGATTACCTGGAAGAAGAAGACCTCCCGTACCAGGAAACTGTTCGCAACGCTTGCCACCAGCAGCGGAGCCATCAACAATTACGTTAAATCCTCTTGTCGTACGCTTTTACGAAACAGGGCTTTTTCTGCCATCAATATTATTGGACTCGCTGTGGGCATGGCAGGGGCCATGCTTTTGCTTTTTTGGATACTGAACATCTTCACCTTTGACAATTTTCATACAAAACGCGAACGGATTTATCAGGTGTACAGCCGCGAAACACAGTCGGGTCAAACAGCTGTTTGGGGCTCAACCCCACACCCTGTTGGTCCTGCCCTCAAAGATGGCTGGCCACAGGTTGAGGAAGCGGTGAGGATGAACTGGGTGGGGGCGTTTGTATTGAAATATGGCGACAAGCAATTGCAAACCATGGGATTCCTTACCGATCCCGGTTTTCTTAATGTATTTGATTTTCCACTCCTTGCGGGAGACCGTCAAACAGCCCTGCAGAACAAACACTCAATTGTACTCACAGAAGAAACTGCTGCCAGACTCTTTGGAGACGAGCCTGCCGTCGGTAAAGTGATAAAGATTGACAGCAACGTCAACTTTACCGTCACCGCCGTGGTGAAGAATCCCCCAGGCAACAGCAGCATCGACTTTGATTATCTGGTGCCATGGAGTTACATGAAAGATCTTAAGTGGGAGAACAGCGAATGGGGCAGCAGTTCCATTACCACCTGCGTGTTGCTGAAGCCGGGCGTTACAGAATCTGCTGCTAATAAAATGCTGGCCAATGTGATCAAACAGCACGATCCCAAAGTAAAAACCGAAGTGTTTTTGCATCCCATGAGGAAATGGCAGTTGTGGAGTCGGTTCGATAATGGTAAGATCGTCGGCGGGGGAATCGAGATCGTACGTTTGATGGGCATTATCGCAGCTTTTATCTTGTTGATAGCTTGTATCAATTACATGAATATGAGTACAGCCCGCAGTGAAAAACGGGCGAAGGAAGTAGGTATCCGCAAAGTGGCCGGGGCAGCGAGGATATCACTTGTTTTCCAGTTCATCAGCGAATCGACAGTTATTGCTTTAATTGCTGGTGTGGCTGGCCTGATGATTGCACAATTGGCCCTGCCCTGGTTCAATACGCTGACCGGGCAGCAATTCGTTATTCCTTTTTCGAATATAGGGTTCTGGTTAGCAGCCCTTGGGTTTGTTGTCGTTACGGGCGTGCTTGCCGGAAGCTATCCTGCTTTCTATCTTTCGGCTTTCAGGCCTGTAAAAGTATTGAAGGGTACATTCCGGCTGGCGCATGCAATGGTAACACCCCGCAAAGTGCTGGTGGTGGTCCAGTTTACTTTTGCTATTATATTCATCATCTGTACAACGATCATCTACCGGCAGATCCTGCACATACAGAAGAGAGATATCGGGATTGA
Source organism: Paraflavitalea sp. CAU 1676 (assembly GCF_029223285.1). Taxonomy (GTDB): domain Bacteria; phylum Bacteroidota; class Bacteroidia; order Chitinophagales; family Chitinophagaceae; genus Paraflavitalea. Next base: position 330,378 of record NZ_JARHUJ010000004.1, read on the forward strand.
TCTCGATAAACTAGCCTTTGTATACGTGAAAGGCGATATGTCCAAAAACTATGAACTCATCAAGCATGAGTTATTGACTAAAGGGCTGGCGAAGTCGGTAACGAGAACGAATTCTCCCATAACCGATATCTGGAGCAATACTGATCGCTATAGCTGGGAAGGTAAAGGAGCTGATCAACATGTCAATTTCATTCAATTCCTGGCCGATCAGGATTTCACACATACCATGAACCTAAAGGTAGTGGCTGGACGAGATCTCGACCTGAAACAATACCCCACCGATTCTACCGGTATGTTATTGACAGAACTGGCCGTGAAACGAATGGGCTTGAAACAACCGGTCGGCGCGATCATTAAAGACGAACAGTTTACCTGGCATGTGGTGGGAGTGGTGCGGGATTTTATTCCCGGATCCCCCGCGCAGCCCATTTCTCCGATCGTACTCCAGGGACCCAATAAAGATTGGTTTGGTGCAATAAGTTTCAGGTTGGCCGATGAAAACAAGAACACGATCGAAAGCGTGGAGAAAATATTTAGAAAGTATAACCCGGAATACCCATTTGAGATGCGCATGGCTTCCCGTGAGCACACTGAAAAATTCAGGGGTGAACGTAATACGGGGGAACTGGCAACAGTATTTGCGGGGTTAACTATCCTGATATCCTGTCTCGGGTTATTTGCCCTCGCTACTTATATGGCGGAAAGCCGCATTCGGGAAATAGGCGTACGGAAAGTGTTGGGTGCTTCGGTGTCTGCATTGGTGGCCTTGCTCTCTACGGGTTTCCTTAAACTCGTTTTTATAGCCTTCCTGGTGGCATCGCCCATCGCCTGGTGGATGATGCATAATTGGCTCGGCAATTTTGCCTACCGTATAGAGGTAGGATGGTGGGTATTCGGCATGACGGGCCTGATTTCCGTGCTCATCGCCGTTTGTACCGTGACTTACCAGGCGTTGAAAGCTGCCACGGCTAGTCCGGTGAAGGCTCTTCGGAATGAATAGATCAGCCAATAAATAAGCAATGAATGTATCTGGCAACGGGCCGGCCGCTAAGGTCGGCCCTTTTCTTTTTTAGGCTGGCAGGCCGGAGTTCTCTTTATTAATTGATCTCCGGAGGACCTTCTATCCCAGGGTTATCTTAGGGGCATTGTAGGGTATTGCCAGGAAAATAACCCAGCCTTGACCCTGAGATAACCCTAGGAAAACCCTAGGATGACCCTAAGATGACCCTAGGATGGTGGGTAATTCACCATACACTTTGACCCATACAAGACGAAATGGAAATTTTTGCCGAGGGGCCATTATTTTGTAATTTTTGAACAGGAAACCCTTTGGGGAAGTCCCCGGTTGGAGTAAATACAGGTGTTTCGAGGGGCATTCGTGACCTTTGCCAAAACCTTATGCCATAATTATTTATCTTATCTTTGGTCGCATCCTCCGGCTTTTTTATCAGTTTTATTGGTTTCCATCAATTTATAATTCACGTTTGATGAAGAATGGCAAAACTTGCTTCCTGATTGATGACGACATCGACGACCAGGAAATATTTGCACTGGTGTTGAAAAGTGTTAATCCGTCTATAGCCTGTGTTGTAGCCAATGACGGAATTGAAGCAGTTTCAAAGCTGACGAAAGAAGAGACCTTTAATCCCGATTATATTTTTCTGGATCTGAATATGCCAAGGATGGATGGCAAGGAATGTTTGCAGGAGATTAAAAAGATAGACCGGCTTAAGGAAACACCAGTGATTATATATTCCACCTCTTCCGAACAAAAGGACATCATAGAAACCCGCAACCTGGGCGCCAGCGATTACCTGGAGAAACAATCGAGCGTAGCAGAATTAAAGAAGAGGCTGGCACATTTTTTTAAATAACTGCATCTTGTTATGAATGATGATGCCAAAGCCCGTCCCGAATCAAACTCCCACCTAAAGCCGGCTATTGACGGCTATTATGAACAACTTTTCAGACTGTTGCCTGTTGCGCTGTATTCCTGCAATAAGGAGGGATTTATTACGGAATATAACGCTGCGGCGGTGGCTTTGTGGGGGAGGGAGCCCGTCATTGGCCGCGACCGCTGGATCGGATCCCTTGAAATATATAAGCTTGATGGTACCCGGCTGCAGCCCGAAGAAAGCCCGATGGCGCGGGCCATCACTACAGGCAGTGTCAATAATGTAGAAGAGATAGCCATCGTGAGAGCCGATGGCACCCGGCGGATCATCTTGTCCTCGCCCCGACTTATTTACGACAACGATGGGCACCTGGCTGGGGCGGTGAATATGCTCAATGATATTACCGAGCGCAAGTTGACCGAAGATAAAATGGCCCATCTGGCGGCTATTGTTGCCTCTTCGGACGACGCTATCGTTAGTAAAACGCTCGACGGTATTATCACCAGTTGGAACGATGCCGCAGAACGCATCCTCGGATACACCGCCGCCGAAGTAATTGGCAAGCCAATCACGATGTTGATACCTCCCGATCGTTTGCAGGAGGAGCCTCAGATCATCGACCGGTTGAAAAAAGGTGAAAGAGTTGACCATTTTGAAACCAAACGGATCACCAAACAGGGAAAGGTATTGGACGTTTCTTTGACGATTTCACCCGTCAAATCCAATGACGGACGAATAATTGGTGCCTCCAAGATCCTAAGGGACATCACCGAGCAAAAAGAAATCGCTCGCCTGATCAAAGAAGCGGAAGACCGGTTCAAAGTACAATTGGAACAGAAAGTGGAAGAACGTACTGGCGAACTTTTGGCCATAAACGAAGAATTAGGCAGGTCAAACCATGAACTGGAACAATATGCCTACATCGCGAGTCACGACTTACAAGAGCCGTTGCGTAAGATCCAGACCTTTGCCGACTTGTTGCGCAGCAACCTCGATGATCCCGACGCAGTCGAAGCCTACCTTGCTAAGATCAATACATCCGCCAGGCGCATGGCCAGCCTTATTAAAGACGTATTGAATTATTCAAAACTATCGAGAAGTGAGAATGTTTGGGGCGAGGTCGACCTGAACCTGGTGCTGCAGGACGTGAAAAACGATTTTGAATTATTGATCGAGCAAAAGTTGGCCATCGTATCTGTAAGCCAACTACCGTTGATCAGGGGCGACCAGCAACAGCTGCGGCAACTCTTCGGCAATCTGCTCAGTAATGCGCTTAAGTTTTGTGAAAATGCCCCCCGTATCGAGGTTCGGTGCACCAATAAAGAAATATTGCCCGATTCCATGGAATATACCCTGGCGCCCGGCACCTATGCAGTCATCACCTTCGGCGATAACGGTATTGGTTTTGATCAAAAATATGCCGACCAGATTTTTGTGGTTTTCAAAAGGCTCAACAACCGGCACTACTACAGTGGCACAGGCATTGGCCTGGCGCTTTGCAAAAAGATCGTAGAACGACATAAAGGATTTATCAGCGTACAAAGCAAACCGGGCGTGGGCACCAATTTCACGATCTTGTTCCCTGCACAAAGTACCCCGCAATAATTATCCCAATGGAAGATAATATAGTCATAACAGTGCCCTACAGAGAGGGTGAAAGGGAGATAACCTTGCGATGGCAGCCGATAGGCTACACCCATCGTTTCGTCGCCGATATCGATGGCGTTGAAGTTTATTTTGAGCCGGATGAGGAAAGGAACTATCGCGTGGTGCTGCCACCTGACACGGCTGACACCAAAGTGAAGATCAATGTAGAATTGATAGGATCAGTCGTTACTGTTTTGCAGGATAACCTTGGTTGAAAGGGCAATAGGGTACGGATTAACTGGTCATAGAATCTGGAACTTTACTTAACAGGATATAGGACTTGCGCAGGTAGGTGCGCCTGAAATCATTGACAGCCGTGGGTAAACAGAAAAGACTCCCGGCTGTAAAGTCAAGTACAGTTGATGTTCCCAACGATCCCCCATGGATGTGAATACTCTTCTGTACTAACCCAAACTGCGGAAGTCTTTCTGATTTCCCATTGTTCTCATCGCCTGTGCTAAAAAATTGCCGGCACCGAGGTGCTATAATATGATCTTGACTAACTTGTGATTGTCCTGGCTGTTACCGTACGGAGCAACGGTACACTTTCAAGGATTAAAGAAAAGGACGTAAAAAGGAAAGAGTTTCAAGCGTATTATGCCGCTTGTCTGCTACAAATGTATAATAGTTTATTACTCATAATTAGGTCTCAAAACTTTTCTATCCTTATTTAAAGCTTTTTCGATAGGGTAAACCATTAGCTGATAGTCCATTATTTCCACAAATGGCGCCTGTATTTCAAGATATTGCTCACTGTTAGCTAATTTCTGCCCACTCAAATAGATGCTGGAGCGGCTAAATAGTAGAAAAATAACTATAGAAATATCATAATATTTTGAGTCATAAATATGGATATTTCCAAGTAAAACCTTCCTGTATTCTCTATTTTTGGACTGCATTATCAACGAAGCATGCCTAACATTCTTATCATTGACGATCATTCAATTATCAGGGTTGGTATCACATTTCTGATCCGCCAGGAGCTGCCATCCGCTCTTATTGATGAGGCAAAAAGCGGTGAAGCGGCCATTCTCCTGCTTAAGAAAAGGACCTACGACCTGATCATGCTCGACGTCAATATTCCTGGTACAGATACCGTCGATTTTATCAATTATATTCTTATTGCCTGGCCGGCAGTCAACATCCTCGTCTTTACCATGAATCCGGAAGAATGGCATGGCAGGCGTTTCCTAAAAATGGGTGTGAAAGGTTTTCTCAATAAGGAATCTTCGGAAGAAGAGATCAAAAAGGCTATCTGGACAGTCATGAGGGGGCACCGGTATATCAGTCCTGCCCTTGCCCAGATCATTTCCATTGATGCCCTCGAAAAAAAGAAAGAAAACCCATTCGACGAGCTGAGTAATCGCGAATTCGACGTGGCCATGCGCCTTTCGCGTGGCGATTCTATATCATCTATTGCCGAATCGCTCAACCTCCATTCCTCTACAGTAGGTACACACAAGGCCCATATTTTCGAAAAGCTGGGCGTGCAAAACATCATCCAGCTTGCCGACCTTGCCCGTCTATACGATGCCAACGCTCCCGGAGCTCGCTTGTAACGAGTTCCTATCGGAGGCGCCAAAAAAGAAGCCGCTCCTTGTAGCGGGAGCGGCTTCGATGCATTATTCTATAGTAAAATCTTGGTAATCAATTATACCCGGGATTTTGCACGATAGCATAGTACCACTGCAGATAACCCGCCGGAATCGGCAGAAAACGCTGGTGTGCATTGAGACCGAGCGGACCCAGCACAGCCGAAGTCTTACTCCATCGAGCCAGAGCCGCCAGGCGAACTCCTTCCCGCCCCATCTCACGGCTCCACTCACCTTGGAGTATTTCTCGCAGAACCACGGGGTCGCTACTGGTAATAACACCCAATCCCGATCGCGAACGTACCTGGTTTAATTTCAACCTTGCCTGCTCAAACCTTCCCAATGCAATACCGGCTTCCGCATAGATCAGCAGCATCTCGGTAAGTCTCAACTCGGGTAAAATATTCCCACGGTTAAAAGTGACCTTCACTTCATCGCCCAGGTCGTCTTTTGTACTCCAAATCACTTCCGGACTATTGTTTTGCGTTAAAGCGGTAGAGCCAGTTCCCAGGTTAAAGCCGTAGTTATCGATAACTGCCGTGGCCTGATCGAATGCTTTCTGATAGGCCCCCTGCTGCAGGTACAGTCGCGCCAGTAGCGCATCGCAGGCAGCCAAAGACATTTTGCTGCGGTGAGTGTGGAGTCCGCCGTATTTTAGGTCGGGTTTGCCAAACAGGAGCCACGTCTCAATAAAACCAAAGGTCTCTGTTTGGTTCATGCGGGTGCTGTAATAGGGAATGGAGATCCATTCGTGGTTGGGCAAAGAACCAAAATAATTGGTTAGCTGCAGGCACACGGCACCCTTTAACGCTTTGGCCTGGCCCGTAATGACTTTCTTCTCTGTCACTGTTAAATCGCTCACCAGTTCGGTATTGGCAATAATATTGCCCATGGCAGAAACGAGCGCCCAGCCATCGGTCCAAAATTTGGTGACCGCCTGGTTGGCGGCCGTCGTTTGGTAAGTATTGATCGCACACCAGGAACCGGCGAGCGATGTGCAATCATATTCATCGGTATAAACCGCGTCCAGCACAGCCTGAAATTCGTGCCAGGCTGCCATTTTCGTGTAAGCGAGGTTGAGGGCCGCATTGATTGCCGCGCCATCGGCAAGGCGGGCATACTGCCTGTTGTCGATAGCCCCCATCATTACCTTAACGGCCACGTTCTTATTTTGATCGAACTTGACCTTCACGGCAGGGAAAGATTCCCGGTCATTGAAGTCGATCTTACCATCGCTATTGAGGTCTTTAAATCGGAAATTACCTGCAGCACCATTAAGGGGGCTGGGCGATTCTGATGGGCCGGGAGCAGCCTGCCACAGGCTATCGGCTGTAAAACCGCCTACGCCTGCCTGATAAAAAAGCACGTTGGATATCTTGCCGTACATATAGTCCTGCTCGGCTACTATATAATACTCACCAGCATTAATATGCGGAAACACCACGCGACCGTCGGCATTGGTGTTGGCAACCGCCGCAGGCGCACCGGGATAATCACTGGCAGATCTGAACAAGGAAACTTTGGCCCCCGCAGCTGCCACGCCGTAAGGCTGAGTCGTCGACCAACGGGTGGCGTTGAACACTTCAACACCCAGGGAGGCAGGCGGGCGATCATCGGGGCCGGGGTCCGGATTGTTATTTACTTTGCCTTTTTTACACGCGACCAGGGAGGTCAGCAATGCTAAGTACAGGATTGGTTTTTTCATTATACGGTTTTGATACTTTGTAAGTTGAATGCATTAACCACCTTTTTGAGAAAATAGTTGCACGTAGTCGATAATTTTCAGGAAATCCAAGTCATGTATGATGGAAATATTCATGATGACTTGCTGCGATATTTGTACTTTCACGCCACAGGACCGCGTTCTACGTTTGCATGCATGAGGAATACACATACCGGCTATTTCAACAGGCCTTCAATGAACACTATGAGGCTTTGTGCAAGTATGCCTTTACACTGGTAAAGGATCGGGAAGCGTGTGAGGATATCGTGCAGGAAACCTTTCTGCGCGTGTGGGAGAAGAAAAAGGAACTCATCGGTACCGATGGGCTGAACTTCTATATGTTCCGGGCTGTACGTAATAACTGCTTAAGTTACCTGGAACAACGACAAAAGCATGCGGTCAGTGAATTGAGAAGCGTGGATCTGGCCGATGCTCCTGGCGAAACCAATCGGGAAAAGGAGAGCGGTAAAGACTACCAGACATTACTCAATGAAGCGATCGAAAACCTGCCGCCCAAATGCCGGGAGGTATTCGTTCTGAGCCGTGTGAGTGATCTATCCTACCAGCAGATCAGCGATACACTGGATATCTCTGTGAAAACGGTAGAGAACCATATGGGCAAGGCTTTACGAATATTGCGGTCCTTCGTCCGTAGTAAACAGGTCTGCCTGGCCCCCCTTGTTTTGTTAACCTTTTATTGATGGAATAGGGGTTTATCTGTTTTTTAAGTTATATATGAATACGTGCATCCAATGACCTCAGAAGATCATAAAATGGAACTCATTGCCAAAGTGCTTAGCGGCCGGGCCTCGGCTGCCGAGCAGGAGCAATTGCAACAATGGCTGGCAGACCCCGCCCACCGGGAGGAGTATGAAGAATTGGCCATTATCTGGCAGGAGAGTCTCCGCCTCACAGCCTCACAATCATTTGATAAAGAGGCTGGTTGGGCCAAATTGGCCGCCAAAGTGAATCAGTCGGAGATCGCACAGGAAGATGCCGGAACGATCACCACAATTACCGCCTCCAGCCCAACGATCGTCATGCAGCCCCTCGTGGATAACGAACCGATGCTGCAACCAGATAACCGTACTATACAAAGCCGGGATACTTCTGCCATCCAACGGCTAAAATGGCCGTTGGCTATTGCTGCTGCTGTGATGATTGCCGCTTTGCTTGGCTGGATACTCTGGAGCCGAACCACTAACGGGCCCTGGCAGGAAACGGTGGCAGCCAGCAATACTTCCATTCGCCTGTCCGATGGCACGATGGTTAGGCTCCGGAAGGGAGCATCTTTACAATACCGGGATAACTTCGACGGAGCCGAACGACATGTAAAGTTGTCGGGCGAGGCATTCTTTGACGTGCACCACGATGAAGCCCATCCATTCGTCATTACAACCGGCCAGGCCGCCATTAAAGTATTGGGTACCTCATTTCTCGTGAATACCTCCGATCGTAAAGATGAAGTGATTGTAGTGACTGGCCGGGTAAGGATTGCCAGCATAAGCAATACAGGCAACCGCGTCGAGATCGGTGCAGGGCAACGTGCCTTACTTCAGCAGGAAGAATTTGTTCAAACACCCGTAACAGATTCCAATTTCATCGCCTGGAATACCGGTTTGATCGAGTTCAGGGACAAACCCCTGGAACAAGCGCTGGAAGACCTGTCAAACCTTTATGTAATACCTATTGAGCTTGATACCCATAACATTGTACCCGACTCCCTCGTCATTACGGCCCGGTTTAATAACCTCAGCCTCGAGCAGGCCCTCGGAGAGGTAGCGCTCATCACCGGGCTAAGCATGAAAAAAGAAAACAGTAAAATCCTTTTTTATATGAAATAAATAGTTCCTTTGTCGGGCCCGCAGGGCGCCCCAACCATCAACTAGCACAGGAAAGGAACTTTGGTATGAAAAGAGCACTTGGCTTAATGGCCTTGTTTTGCTGGTCTATTTTTATTGCGCAAGCGCAAAAACTGTCATTTGCATCCAGGCCCTATTCACCTCCTTTTCACAAAGCTTCTGTAAAAGATTTCCTCGATCAGCTCAATGCCAGCGGACAACTCTTCGTAGAATATTCCTCCAACCATCTCGATACCGGTAAAATTATTATCCTGCAAGGTGCTCCGTCAACATTAGGAGCCGTACTACAACAGGTATTGAGCGGACAAAAAGTAAGCTTGTTGGAAAGGAACAATAAAATAATCCTTGTACCAGCAGCAACGCCGCTGCCCGACGATTTTCTGCTTTCCTACTTTGCGGTTTTCGGATTGATAAAAGAAGAAGTAAGTGGTGAACCGCTTGCCGACGCCACCATCTGGCAGCCTGCACTGCAAAAAGGAGCGCTCTCCAACACCTATGGTCACTATACCTTATTGCTGCCGGCTGGCCGCCAAACGCTTTTCGTTTCCTATGCAGGCTACCATCCACGACGCCTCGATTTTGACCTGCATGAAAATACCCGTTTCGACCTAACCCTCGAACCGAGGACCGAAATATCAGAAGTGACAGTTACTGCCGACGGAAAGAACAGCCGCAAAGGAGATAACCTGGTAGGATTAACTGAAAACGTACAGGATATGTTCCTGGGAGAACCAGATGTAATCCGTTCACTGTACCTGCAGCCCGGTGTTAAGAATACGCCCGAAATCACCAATGGGCTCCTCGTGCGTGGTGGCAGCCCCGACCAGAATGTATTCCTGCTCGATGGTAACAAAATTTTTAATCCAACACACCTCCTCGGTACCCTGTTTATCATCAATCGTACATCCGTAAAATCACTGCATCTTTACAAAAACAATTTCCCTTCGCAATACGGTGGAGGACTATCGTCGGTGATCGATGTGATCACCAAAGACGGCAATATGAAGCAGTGGAAAGGCGAAGCGAATGCGGGCGTGCTGGCAGGTTCCGTCACCCTGGAAGGACCTGTAAAAAAAGATAAATCGGCAATCATAGTGTCTTTCCGGCATAGCTGGATCAATCCCATGTTGCGGGCGATGAATGCCGGTATCAGTGTAAACTTTTATGACCTCCATGCCAAGTTTACACAATGGGTCGGTAAGAAGGATAAATTGACGGTGGATGTTTATGCCGGGCAGGATGAGCTTACCCTTCACCGTGATTATACCAACAACCTCCAAAGCTGGGGCAACAGAACGGCATCCCTCGCCTGGAACAGGTTATTGGGCCCCAAGGCCTTCCTTTCATCCTCCGTCAACTACAGCCGTTACCAGAATATTGCAGGTTTCCGGTATAACCTTTATGACAGTACCGGGGCCTCTATGCAGAATCGGGTATACAATACTTATTCTTCCATTCAACAGGTCAATGGCCAGACCAAACTTGAATTTACTGCTACCAACAATTGGAGGGTGGTTACCGGCTTCAAAGCCAACTTCACCAAAGTGAGGCCCTTCGACTCCAATATCGCCACCGACTTCTTTGATAAACCGGAAGACTTCTCCGACTTCCCGCCAATAGCATTTCGTGAACTGGTGTATTACCTCGAACACGAGATCAGGCCCGGTAAAAGACTTTTTATACGCCCGGGGATTCACCTGTCGCACTTTACCAACAACGGTTATTCGTATACCTCCTGGCAGCCGCGATTCTATGGCAGCTACAGGCTGGGTAAGCAACATCAACTCAACCTGGCGTACAGCCACATGACACAATACCTGCATCTCGTTACCAATCCATACCTTGGCATCAACGGCGACGCCTGGGTGCCCAGTACCAAAATGCTGAGCCCGGAAGAGTGCGATATGATCAACCTGGGTTACACATACCGGGGCAGGAAAAAGCTGGTCGTCACGGGCGAGGTTTACTACAAACAGCTCCGAAATGTTACCAACTATGTTGAAGGGAAGAACCTTTTCCTGAATACGGCCGATTGGGAGCAGAACGTACAGTCGGGCAAGGGCTGGTGTTATGGGTTGGAAGTGAAACTGGAGAAAACAGCTCCCAGGTGGTACCTGCAGGCGGGTTATACCTTATCGTGGAACTGGCGCAGGTTTGCCGGTATCAACAACGACGAAAAATTTCCTTTTAAATACGACCGGAGGCATTCACTCAATGCTGGTGTCACTTATCGGCACAACAACCATTGGAACTTCTCTACCCTCTGGACATTTTCAACCGGCAATGTGTTCACCATGCCCGATCGGGGTTATCCCGATTTCGATGATGCACAGCAGATATTCAATCCTTTGTCGCCCAAAGAATACCGGTTGATCTACCACTCGTCGATGGTGAACCAGTATCGTACGCTTCCTTATCACCGTCTCGATGTAGCTACAACCTTTACCATGCAGCACACTGCCAGGCTGGTGTCGCGCATCTCGGCCGGTATATACAATGTATATGGATCACCCAACCAGTATGTTTACGATCTCGAAGGAACCTTCGGAAAACGCTCGCTGGTAGTAACCACCAAATACCAGTTCTTTAAAATAACCCCCTATATATCTTATACGTTTGCTTTTTAAAATATGAAATCAGAACAATCCGCATATCGCGCAATTATTCCTCCGCCGCTAAGGTGGATGGGGATCGTTACTGCAATACTGTGGATGCTGGGAAACACTGCCTGTAAAAAAGGTTTTACTTCTGATCAGTTTGAAGACGATCACCTGGTGGTGCTGGCCGAAATATCGGCGGGCGATTCGGTCAGGATACCAGTGGGCAAAACTATCCGGGTGGGTAATGGTAACCTGCTCAAGTTCGAAAGAGTGAATGACGCTACCGTTACGCTGAAAGAGGAGAATACGCGCACCTGGCTATTACAGCCCAGCTATGCCTGGCAATATGCCAACAATCCGACCTCTGTATTTACCAACAGGAAGCGGTATAAGTCCAACACTACTTATTCTATCGAGATAAGTCACCCCACCATGGGCACGGCCACCGGTACCACCCATATCCCTCCGTTGCCTAAATGGAATTCAATAGATACTGTATCGCAAGTGCATGAAACAAGGAATGCATTGGCCGTGACCGTCAATTTTCAGGATGCCGCCGACAAAGACGATTATTATATCGTAGAAGGCGTTAAGGAGCTGTTGAAGCCCGGTAAATACTTTATTTACCAGGGAGTGAAGTACGACTATTATACCAATCAGGGCAAAACCCTTTATGAACAGGTAAAGAATACACCGGGGGTAATATTGCGCAACGATACGGTCTCGATCAACAAGTTCCTCCGGCTCGAATTGTTCACGGAAGATCCTGCAACGGAGAACGCGCGCTTCGAAAACCTGCACAACCCTTTTCGCCGGCTTTTCTTAACGGATAAGAGTTTCAATGGACAATCCTATACCTTTAAATTTTATGTAGACAAACAATTCTTCATCGCCACCGAACCTTTCCAGAAAGGCCGTGTCCGCATTCAGTTCAAAGCGGTTAGTAAGGAACTGTTCGACTACCTGCTCGACTACGAGAAATACAAGACCGATTTTGGTGCCATTCCGGCCAACCAGCTTCCTTCCCCAACAGGCAATATCAAAAATGGCCTGGGCATCCTTGGCGGATCGGCGAGACGCGAACGGATTTACTATTTCGATACGCTCTGGTAGCAACGCCACGCTATGGAGAAATCCTGCCCCGCCTGCTGGTATTGCACAGGCGGAAATTATTTTCCGGCAAAGAAATAGGGGTTTCTGATTATTTCCGGTTTTACTACGGTAAGTGCCAAAATGCTTATCGAGGAAATATGAGCTATTCCCAGCTGTCGACAGTTGCCGGAGTTATTCCAGGTGTAAAGATGCAGGTAGTATTGCCCAGCCCTAAAGAGCTGAAGGTTTCGGCTGTGATCATCACTTTCAATGAAGAAAAGATCATCCGTAAAACATTGGCGAAACTGGACTGGTGCGATGAGATCGTTATTGTGGACAGTTACAGCACCGACAATACGGTAGCCATCTGCCAGGAGTTCGGTTGCGATGTCTATTCCCGTACATTTGATGGGTATGGTACACAAAAACAATTTGCCATAGCCCGGGCTACCAACGACTGGGTGCTTTGTATCGATGCCGACGAGATCCCGACCGACGAACTGATCGCAGAGATCAGGAGTATCAGTCCGGATACCAACTACGCGGGTTTTTCCTTTCCCATGAACATGGTCTTTCTCGACAAAGAGTTCCATCACGGAAAAGAAAGCGGACGACATTTCCTCCGCTTGTTCAATCGCCGCATGGGCGGCGTAACGGCCGAAAGAGTGCACGAAAGCTTCCGGGTTGAGGGAGCGGTGAAAAAACTGCAACACACCATCCTGCATTTTAGTTACACCGGCATACATCAGTGTATCGAAAAATTAAATAAGTATTCCACGCTGTCTGCGGAGATATCCTATGGTAAAGGCAAAAAGAAATCGGCATTGGCTGTATTGTTCGGCCTGCCTTTCAATTTCGTCAAATATTATCTGCTTGAGCGCAATTGCCTCAACGGCATGAAAGGTTTTTACTGGTCGGTCTTTGCTACTTACTATCACTTTCTGAAATACGTAAAGTTGAAAGAGCTGCATAGAACCACGAAGCTGCCGGTTTTAGATCCGGAAGCAATGATTGCCCGATGACTGAATCCTTAACTGTTCTCTCAAACTTCCCATGGTGCCGACCCCTTCGTATCCTTTGCGCGTTTTGATGTATCACAAGATCAGTGCCGACGGACAAACTGATATGCTCACTGTACCGGTCAGGGACCTCGAGTGGCAACTGCATCATCTGCGGCAGGAAGGATACAGGACGATCTCACTGAGTCAATTGGTAAACCATCTCCGGCAGGGAACCCCTTTGCCGGAGAAACCCTTGCTCATCACCTTCGATGACGGATATCTCGACAATTTTACCAACGCTTATCCCGTCTTCCGGCAATTGGGTATGAAGGCTAATATCTTTCTCGTGCCTTCATTCATCGACACCGATACGTACCTCGGTGTAAACGATCTGAAGGCCATGGACCCGTCGCTGATCGAGTTTGGTTTACATTCCTTCGACCATGTCAATTACCGCGACCTTTCAAAAGACGCCGTGCTGGCCGATCTCGATAAGTGTAAAAAGGGCCTGACAGAAAAAGGGATCGCTTTTCAACCCTGCCTGGCATTTCCGTTTGGCGCCTGGCCCAAAAAAGGAGCAGCCAGTCAGGCATTTTTCGATGCATTGGCCGAGCAGAAACTCTCGGCCGCATTCCGTATAGGTAACCGACTGAACCGCTTGCCGCTGAAAGAACCCTTGTTGATCGAGCGTCTCGATATCAGGGGCGGCATTACCCAAAAAAAATTCACCCGGCTTGTACGCAAAGGCAAGAGCCTCTTCTGATAAAATATACCCATGCAAAACAGGTTTAGTACAATCAATGCCTGGTTCGATAAGATCTATATCCTCACACTCGAACGGTTGACGGATAGAATAGCGCTTTTTAAACAGGAGCTGGAAGGATTGAACTATGAGGTATTTTATGGAGTGGATAAAGAGACCATCAGCCTGCAATCGATGAAAGCGGATGGAATATATAACGATGTGGCCTACAGAAATATCTACTCAAAAAGAGCCGATATGAGTGCAGGTATGTTCTGCTGCTCGCTGGGACATGTCAAAATGTATGAGTCCATACTTGCCCACGGATATGATCGCGTGCTCATCCTGGAAGATGACGCTTTTCCGGTCAATGAAAACCTTTCTCTGTTTCCAGCCATTACAGAAGCGTTGCCCAATGACTGGGAGGTATTTTACCTCGGGTATGAAGGCAACGAAACATTTGGCTGGCAACAAAAGATCAAGCGACTGCTTTATATGAGCTTCCCATCGCACGCGTCCCTGCATCTGTCCAGAAAGATCTATTCTAATTATTACCCACGCCCTCTTTCTGCACAAATAGCCCGTGCAGGTTTTCATGATTGCACCCACGCCTATGCGGTAACCCGCGAAGGAGCCAGGAAACTCCTGCAAAAGCAAACACCGGTATTCTACAACGCCGATAACCTGCTGGCATTTGCCATTGCCAACGACGAACTACGGGGATATATCAGCAGGCCAAAATTGTTTAACCAGCGAACGGCGTTTGTGCATACCATGCATTCCCTAACCTCCTGATGCAGCGGTTCATACTATTCAATAAGTGTTTTGGGTGTTGATAATCAGGCTGTAATGAGTGGTTTTCAACCATTTATGCTTATTTATCCCCACCTGCTGGCAAACTCAAGTGATTTGGAGTATTTTGTCGGCAAATCCGGTTCCAGTGAAAAAACTACTAATCCCCTGCCTGCTGGCAGTCATGACTCAATCCGTGTGGGCACAACCCAAGCCGCCCACAGCTATCGACACTACCAATGGGCTGAAGTTCCAAAAAGAGAATGTGATCAATGCCAACACGATCATTAAGATCGAGAACCTGGGCATAAACATAAATTCCGATTTGCCGGAATTGAGACCCACGATCTCGGCTGATGGCAACCTGCTATTCTTTATTTGTGAAAACCATCCGGCCAATACCAAGTACAACTCTATTCCAAATTCGCAAGATATTTGGTATTCCGAACGCGACAGCCTGGGTAAGTGGAGTGAAGCACGCCACCTCAAATCACCACTCAATACTGCGCATTACAATGCCGTTTATTGGATATCGCCCGATAAGAACAGGATACTGATCCGCGGTGCATTTATCGATGGTGGTTATCACGGAAAGGGCGTAAGCCTTAGTTACCGCAAGGAAAATGGCCGCTGGAGTGAACCACAGATGCTGTACATCAAGAATTATGAAAAGTACGACCGGGGCCTGCTGTCGGGCGCAACCATGACGCACGATGCGCGTACCCTGTTGCTGTATATGACGCCCGATAAAGGCAGTAGCCTCAACGACCTCTTCGTTTGTTTCCTGCAGGACGATGGTTCCTGGTCCGAACCCAAGACCCTGGGAAAACAGATCAGCCTGCCCGGTTACGATGAAATGACACCCTATGTAGCCGCAGATGGCGTTACCATGTACTTCAGCAGCAACCGCCCCGGCGGACTGGGAGATAATGATATTTACATGACCAGGCGCCTCGATAAATCCTGGCAAAAGTGGAGCGAACCCGTTAACCTGGGTGCCCCCATCAATACGAACGGCTGGGATGCTTTCTTTACCCTCGATGCTGGTGGTGAATATGCCTATCTCACCACGAATGAGAATACCTATGGCGAAAGCGATATCGTGCGGGTAAAATTATTGGAGAAGGAAAAGCCAAATCCTGTGATCCTGGTGAGTGGCAATGTATACAACCAGAAAACAAAACAACCGCTCAGCGCCTCTTTGTTATATGAAACCCTGCCCGACGGAGCTCCTGCCGGCAACGGCGTGAGCAGCCCTACGGATGGCGCGTTCAAGATCGTATTACCCTATGACAAGAACTACCTCATCAGGGCAACCGCCGATAAATTCTTCGCAGTGTCGGAAAACCTGAACCTCGATTCAATGATCAAGGCAGGGTATAAGGAAATTCATAAGGACCTTTACCTGGTGCCCATTGAAATTGGCCAGGTGGTACGACTGAATAATGTGTTCTTCGACTTCGATAAGTGGAACCTGCGTCCCGAATCGTTTGTTGAGTTGAACAGGGTAGTGACCTTGCTGAAGGAAAACCCGTCGATCGAGATCGAAATGAGTGCCCACACCGATAGTTACGGTACCGACGAGTACAACTTCAAGTTGAGTGATAATCGTGCTAAATCGGTGCGTGAATATATCATATCGCAGGGTATCGATCCTAAGCGGATCATATCGCAAGGATATGGTGAGTCGAAGCCTGTAGCACCGAACGATACGGATGAGAACAGGCAATTGAACCGTCGTGTGGAATTCAAGATTTTAAAGAACTAGGCAATTGATCAGCCGGAGGCCAAATACCTCCTGGCTGATCTCATACCGTCTTTCAGCTGCATGTTCATACAAGAGGTTGTCTTTTAGCTAAGTGGCCCAAACCCGGCCTGATGATTAGCTTAAAAGGCAACCTCTCTCGTTTTGAAGGCAAACTATTTATTTACCGGAGCTTTCATGATAATTCCTTCAATCTGCGCAACTTCAATTAAACCAGCACATGATTACTTCATATCTACCGGAATAAACACCAATGGTGTGGGAAGACAGGAAGCCCCGGGAGGAGAATAAGTGAATTTGATGGTTTGCTCCGCTCCGTTTGCAGCCGGCGGAAATACCTGAACAAGGATTGCCTCGGGCGATTTCCTGGTCACCAGTTTATCGGCAGGCAATTGAATAATGCCTTCCTTGAATTTTCCCTTACTTACTATCATGGTATTGGCCATACCGCCACACCATTGACCGTTGTCGGCACGTGAGTTCCAGGTTACGAGTGCCAAACCACGGCCATCGGTACTCTTCCACTTCATCTCAACCTGGTACATGACACCGTAGTTACCTGCAAGAGTAGCAGTACGGCCGGAGGTACCTTCGGTACCAAGCACCCAGGGATCCTTATTACCATCGGCCACGATGATCTGTTTGATGCCATCTTTGGTATCCAGGGTGTCCTGAACCTCAACACGGTAATTGGATACTCCAAATACTCCGCGACCTGCGTTGTTGCCTTTAGAGGGCAAGATGTTCTTGATACGTTCTGCTGCAGTGGTGACAGGTGTTTTGGTGTCGGTTTGCAGAATACTGATCTCACCAGGCTGGTCGATCACAAACTCATAAAAACCGTGTACCAGTTCGTCATACTTAACCACAAATTTTTCATGGGCAGGATCTATGGTAATGGACTTTCCAGGCTTGACAATTCGTACGCTTGTTTGTGGGGTTGCTGCAAAGAAGTCGGCCAATCCCTGTTTACCAGCCAGGAAATAATTGGTAGTAGGCTTTTGGGATGAGTATTTCAACATGCGCAGGCGCATATCGGTTTTGCCGGTATTTTTAATCACCGCAGCAATCCTCGTTTCGATCTTCGCCGGCTCCTTCACTCCATTCACATTATACACATATAATCTCACTGTTCCAGGATCAACAGCTTCTCGCAAGGCAATGGCTTCCGGTACGCGAATGTATTCAGGATCATCGGAGATCAGGTATTGAGGTCCGGGCAATACGACCTTTCTGTAACCAACCTGTTGAAACTTTTCGGTGAGCACTCCGGGCAGTTCAATAAGGCCACCTTGTGGGGCTGCCAACACGCGCTTGCTTAGTTCGGGGCCAATTTCCTGAGCCAGGGATGGGAGGGTAGTGGCTAAACTGCCGGCGAAGAGGAGGGAAAGGCAACCTGCTTTCTTTAATGATTTTTTAATCATGACTTGCAATGGTAGGTTATTTAGATAAATAATTTATTAACCATTGCGAATATAGTAAATGTTTTTATTAATTAGATCTCATCTAAGACGATTATGATCTACTTCTTACTTAATGGAGAGTAGTTTATCACGGGCGATCAGGCAACCGCCTATAACGCCGGCTTTCTCCTGCAGCTTCGACATATGAAGTTGAGTATCGTTATTTACAAGGCTCAGTGAATATTTATTGAGCGCACTGCGTATCGGAAGGCGGATGTAGTCGCCGGTTTCGGCCAGGATGCCGCCGAGAATAACTAACTCGGGGTTGAATATATTGATAAGGACGGAGATGCCGCGGCCGATCTTTTCACCAATTTCGGCAATGAGTTCAATACATAATACGTCTTCATTTTTTGCTGCTTGAATAATATCATACAGCCGCAAATGCTCGGGTAGTTTGTCCTTTTGCACCAGAACAGAGGTAGATCCCTGTTCTATCTTTTCCCTAAAGAGTCGCAACAACGCTTGCCCCGATGCTTCCGTTTCAAGACAACCTTTTTTGCCGCAATGACAAATGATCTCGTTGGCAAACAGAGGTATATGGCCAAATTCTCCGCCAAACCCCGATTTCCCGCGATAGATCTTTCCATCGATCATAATACCCAGACCAATGCCGTAGTCCATATTGACAAACAGCACATTCTTCTCTTCCCGGACAAGCCCATTATGAAATTCGCCGTAGGCCATGGCTCTTGAGTCATTCTCCAGGTAAGTACGAATGCCAGTGATCTTTTCGATCGTGGTACTGAGGGGTTCTTCGTGAAAATGAAAATAACTGTAACTGTAGCCGTTTTCGCTATTGATGCGGCCCGATAGGTTGAGGCAAAGCGCCAGGATGTTCCGGTGCTCCTCGGGCAGGCGGGTAATAAAGGTTTGGATCACCCGCACCAGTTGATCAAATGCTTCCTTGGTATTCACCAAAGAATAGGGGACATGCATTTCTGCTTTTACCAGGTTCTTTTTGAAATCGAGCAGTCCTATATTAATATAGTATTGCTTTACATCCACACCGAGAAAAAAAGCGGAATCCGCTACGAGCCCATACAGGTTCGCTTTGCGTCCACCACCTTTCGAATCTTCTTTCCCATAATCCTGTACCAGGCCGTCTGTGATCAATTCATTAATGAGGCTGGTGATCTTGGGTACACTGATATTCATCTCCTGTGCCAGATCGGTAATCGTGTTATTACCGGTTTGATCGAGGTGATTGATGATCTCTCTCTTGAACGCTTTGTTCTTATAGGCGACCCCTGAAGTGTTCTCTTCAGAAAATATTTCAAATATGCTTTGCTTGATTGCCATAGCTGGAAGGGGATAAAGTTTTTTCATTAACTAAGATAAGAGAATAGGGTTTAAATAATAACTATAGGCTAATTGAAGTATCCTAATAAAAATATTTACTAATTGTGTTCTTTTAATAAATTAATTATTAAATTTACTAGCGAAAGTAAAACAAATTAATAATATCAAGGTTATATGGCGTCAGATCTTAGTAATGCAAGCCTGATAGTAGCAGTATCCCCTGAAAATGAACCCTCCGGTAAGCCTTATTCGGCCCTGTACCGGGATGAACTCATTGAAAACGTATTGCCTTTTTGGTTAAGGCATAGCCGGGACGAAAAGAACGGTGGTTATTTTACCTGTTTGCGTCGCGATGGCAGTGTATACGATACCGATAAATTTATGTGGCTCCAGGGACGCCAGGTATGGTGCTTCAGCTACATGTATAATAATGTAGCTCCTAAACAGGAGTGGCTCGATCTGGCCATTCATGGCGCCGGGTTCATGGAGAAGTATGGCCGCGATCATACAGCGGGCAACTGGTATTTCTCGCTTACAGCTGAAGGTAAACCACTAACCCAGCCATACAACATATTCAGCGACTGCTTTGCAGCAATGGGTTTTGCCGCTCTCGACAAGGCCAGCCCCAACGATCGCTATAAGCAGATCGCTATCGATACCTTCGAAAATATTATTCGCCGCAAGGATAACTGGAAGGGCATTTATAATAAAGCCTACCCGGGCACCAGACCCCTCAAAGGGTTCAGCCTGCCAATGATCCTCTGCAATCTTTCGATCGAACTGGAACACCTGCTGGGAGCCAGTCGTGTAGATGAATTCATTCCCCAGGTCATACACGAAGTGATGGAGGTGTTTTATCAGCCCGAACATGGATTGATACTCGAAAGCGTACAACCCAATGGCGCCTTTTCCAACAGCTTTGAAGGCCGGCTCATCAATCCCGGCCATACCATCGAAGCCATGTGGTTCATTATGGACCTCGGTAAACGTATGAACGACCAGGCGCTGATCCGCAAGGCCTGCGATATCATGCTGCATACGCTGGAGTATGGATGGGATAAAGAGTTTGGCGGCATCTTCTACTTTATGGATGTGCTGGGCAATCCACCACAACAACTGGAGTGGGATCAAAAGCTTTGGTGGGTGCATGTGGAAGCCCTTGTTGCGTTGGCAAAAGGGTATGCGCTTACAGGTGATGAACACTGCCTGCGTTGGTTCAAAAAAGTACACCAATATACCTGGAAACATTTCAGGGATGAACAATTTGGAGAGTGGTTTGGCTATCTCAACCGCAGGGGAGAGGTATTGCTCGACCTCAAAGGAGGCAAATGGAAAGGATGTTTCCATATACCCCGATCACTCTACCAGGTATGGAAAACCTGGGAAGCGCTCGAAGCAAATACAGCTAAATAAGCCTGTTGGGCTAACCAGGCGGCCGGTGCAGTAAAAGAACCGTGTAATAAAAGGTAGGGACGTACTCAATTAACGATTGCTCATTCTCAATTGCCACGCTGATGATTGCTGCGTGACAACAATGATAAAACATACGAAAAATGAAAGGTAAGGTCCATTACTTATTGTATGTCTTACTGGCCGGCAGCATAACAATGCAGGCGCAACAGACCTTAAACACGGAGGTGTTGATCATCGGGGGCGGGGCCAGTGGTACCACTGCCGGTATACAGGCAGCCAGGATGGGGGTAAAGACACTCATCGTGGAAGAAACCAACTGGCTGGGCGGAATGCTCACCGCTGCCGGCGTATCGGCCATCGATGGCAACCACCGCATGCCGGGTGGCCTCTGGGGAGAGTTCAGGCAAATGCTGTACAGGCATTATGGCGGCCCCGATTCCGTAGCCACAGGTTGGGTAAGCAACACACTGTTTGAACCACATATCGGCAATAAATTCCTGCAACAACTTACTTCAGCCGAAAAGAACCTGCAGATATTATTCAATACCCGTTGGACAAGCGTAAAGCGCGAACACAATAAATGGACAGTAACGATTGCGCAAGGCAAACAACAGCAAACCATTCAGGCCACCATTCTTATCGATGCCACCGAGTTGGGGGATGTAATGGCAGCGGCCGGCGCTAAATACGCCATCGGTATGGACAGCCGGTACGACACCGGAGAAGAACTGGCTCCTGAAAAGGCCAACGACATCATACAGGACCTCACCTATGTGGCCGTACTCAAAGATTATGGCAAAGGGGCAAACAAGACCATCGCTAAACCCGAGGGCTACAACAAAGCTGAATTTGATTGTAGTTGCGATGTCAGTGATCCTGCTTCCTTCGATAGTCCGCAGAATAATTGTTACCGCATGATGCAATATGGCCGGCTGCCCGGTAACAAGTACATGATCAACTGGCCCAAATGCGGCAATGATATTTATCTCAATCTCATAGAAAAAACACCTGCAGAAAGAGAACAATTGCTGAAGCAGGCGAAATTGCACACGCTCCGTTTCCTTTACTACCTACAAACGGAACTGGGTTACAAACACCTCGGCCTGGCGGAGGATGAATTTCCCACAAAGGACAAGCTGCCCATGATTGCTTACCACCGCGAATCAAGGCGCCTGAAAGGATTGGTTAGTTTTACCGTAAATCACGTAGCCCGTCCATATGAAACAGCCGATGCGCTGTACCGTACCGGGATCGCCGTGGGAGACTACACCATCGATCACCATCACCTGAAGAATCCTTCCGCACCGGCCATCGACTTTGTCAAGATCAAAGTGCCCTCCTACAATGTGCCCATGGGTAGCCTGATACCACAAGGGGTGGAGGGGCTGATCGTTGCAGAAAAAAGTATCAGCGTAACCAATATTGTCAATGGCGCAACACGCCTGCAACCGGTGGTACTGCAGATCGGACAGGCAGCGGGTGCAATGGCTGCACTTTGCATACAGCAGCAAAAGCAACCCGCCCAGCTGAAAGTGCGCGATGTACAACAGCAATTACTCAGGGCGAATGGTTATATCATGCCTTTTATCGATGTGCCAACCACCGATCCTCAATTCAGCACCATACAAAAGATTGGTGCTACTGGAATTCTCAAAGGAACAGGCGTACCCTATATGTGGGCCAACCAGACCTGGTTTTATCCCGAACAGCCCATTAGTGGATACGAACTGGTGCAGGGGCTCCGTCTTTATTATCCTGCCTTAAAAACATACTTGGCGGCATCGGGTGAAATGCTCACAATTGCCGAACTGGTAAAGATCCTCAAAGCCATCAGCGTGGTGACCGATGAACAGCAACTGATCAAGGAGCTCACCGATGCCAGCATAAACCTACCCCGTGATAAACTCGCTCAATCGCTCAACAGGCGTGCTGTAGCGGTACTGCTCGACAAACACCTTCATCCTTTTGAGAAGTCAATCACTATTTCAGGTAGCCTGGAATAACCGGTCTTAAACATTCTAAACCTCCTTTTTAACCAATGCAGTTGTATATGAGACAATTCCGGCATCTAATGTTTGCAGGGCGCAGGATCTGGCTGCTCGCATTCTTACTGGCCTACCACCTATTGACATTTGGCCAAACCAAACCGGTAACAGGAACCATCACTTCCTCCGATGGCGTTCCGTTGGCCGGCGTAACAGTAGTGATCAAAGGCACTACACAGGGCACTTCTACCGATGCTGCCGGCTACTTTAACTTACCCATCAGTACCGAAAAAGCTATTTTGGTAATCTCCATGACGGGGTATACATCGCTTACGCTGACTGCCAATGCAGGCGCATCATTGACCTTGAACCTTGAAAAGAAACTCAAAGACCTCGATGAAGTAGTAGTGGTAGGGTATGGCCGTCAAAAGAGAGGCAACGTGGTTGGTTCCGTAGCGCAGATCAGTGGCGAACAATTGAAGCAGGCGCCCGCTATGAACGTAACCAATATGCTGGCCGGTCGTTTGCCAGGTCTTACTACCGTACAACAGTCGGGCCGCCCCGGAGCCGATGATGCCTCGCTCCGCATCCGTGGTGTGGGTTCCTATGCCAGCAGCTCGGCGCCCCTCATCATGATCGATAACGTGCAAAGACCCTCTTTTAGTCACCTCGATCCCAGTGAGATCGAAAGCATCACCATTCTGAAAGATGCCGTTTCTACTGCTGTATATGGCTTACAGGCAGCAAACGGAATTATCCTTATCACCACCAAGCGTGGTAAAACCGGCAAACCGGTGGTAAGTTATGATGGTGCCGTAACCGTAAACCAGAATACCCGTTTCCCCAAGTTCCTCGATGGACCCGATTACATGCAGTGGTACAATAAAGGAACCGAAATGGACAATGAATACAATGAACATACCGGCGCCAGCATCGTGCCTTATGTTTATTCACAAAAGCAGATCGATGAAGTAAGGAGTGGAACCAACACCAATCCGTTACTGGGTAATACCGATTGGCTCGATATGCTGGTGGGCAGAGAAAGCATCAGCCAGCAACATGCCATCACCGTTCGCGGTGGAACCGATAAGGTAAAATACTTTACGTCGGTTGGTATGCTCGATCAGGATGGAGTAGTAAGGAATACCGGTTTCAAACGCTACAACGTTCGTTCCAATATCGATGCGGAATTGAACGAGGTATTTTCCGTAGCGCTCGATCTGGGCCTTCGTCAACAACTGACCAATACGCCCGGTATTTCTCCCGACAACACAGCCTACCTCAACCCGTTCTATCAGGGTGTGCGTATGCTGCCCAACCTGCCTATGTATGCGCCCAATGGATTACCAGTTGCCTATAATAGTAACGCAGGCTGGGTAAATCCCATCGCATCCGTTGAACAGTCGGGTTATCAAAGAGCTCAAACCAACGTGTTTCAGGGTAATATATCATTCAAAATTAAAGTGCCCTGGGTAAAAGGTTTGGAAATGAAGTTGCTGACGGCTTACGACAAAAGCAGCACCGAGAATAAAAGCTGGTTGACGCCGTATACGGTCATGGGCCGCGCGCGCGACCAGGTTTCCGGCGACTTTGTGACTATCAATACCCTGCCCGGTATCACCCGTACCACGCTGCGCCAATCCTTCAGTCAGTACAACCGCAAAACATTCCAGCCAAGCATCACCTATACAAAATCATTCGGCGATCATACGATCAATGCATTGGCCCTATACGAATGGTCTCAACAGAAATCAAACGTATTCTCTACCGGTGCCAGCAATTTCGCCCTCACCGATCTGCATGAGATCGATTACGGCAGCAAGGCTACCGAATACCTGATCGCTCCCACAGGATCCAGCGATATCGATGATTCGAGAGCCGGTTATGTAGTTCGTTTGAACTATGGCTATAAAGACAAGTACCTGCTCGAAGTGGCAACCCGTTTCGATGCCAACGTAAATTTCATCAAGAACAACCGTTGGCATCCGTTTCCCGGTGTTGGCCTCGGTTGGGTGATCAGCAAGGAAGACTTCTTCGACGACCTCACCAGTGTAGTGAGCCACCTGAAGCTGAAAGCCTCTTATGGTAAGCTGGGCAACGGATCGTCTATTGGCTCCTTCCCTTACCTCCAAACCTACCTGCTCACTACCGCTCCTTCCATGGTGATCGGTGGCCAGCCGGTAGCAGCGCTTTATACCGGCGCCCCTCCCAACGTAGACCTTAAATGGGAAACTGCTTCATTCACCAACGTCGGTTTCGAGTCGGTATTCCTGAACGGATTACTGGGTTTTGACTTCGAGTGGTTCTACAAACTCACCAATGATATCCTGGACAGTCCCGGTGGTCTTTATCCTCCTTCCCTGGGCGGATATTATCCCTCCCTTATCAATAATGGTATCGTTGCCAATAAAGGGTTCGATTTGCAGATCAGGCACCGCAACAGGATCAATAAGATCCAGTATGGTGTAACGGCCAACCTGAACTGGGCTAAGAATAAGATCCTGCGCAGGAATGAAAGTGCCGGATTGCCCGACTGGCAGCGCACAGTAGGCAGAAGTGTAGGTGAAAAGATGGGCTTTATCGTTGATGGTATGTACCAGAACTGGGAAGAAGCTGCCAATGGCGCCTCACCCAGTGGCGGCACCATTGCACCCGGGTTCTTCAAATACCGCGACCTCAATGGCGATGGCCGTCTCACCCGCACCGACGACATGACCTTTGTAGGCCGTAGCAATATCCCCGAATTGATGTACGGTTTGAATCTCGACCTGCAATATGAAGGTTTTGATTTCAGTGCCCTGTTCCAGGGAGCGGCTTTGGTAAATGTCAACCTGGCCGGTACCTATGAAGGTTCCAGCGGCACCAGCGGTATCGACGACAATACACCGTTTACCAAAACATTCTATGGTTATGGTAACTCTCCCTATTTCCTCGTAGAGAACTCCTGGACACCCGACAACCCCAATGCAGCTTATCCACGTCTTACGGCCTATAAATCTACCCTGTCGGCCCACAATGCACACTCCAATTCCGGTTGGATAAGAGATGGATCTTATCTCCGTCTCAAATCTGTGCAGCTGGGTTATACGATCTCTAAAAAGTTGCTGAGTAAAGTAGGCGTACAGCAGGTTCGTTTCTATGTATCAGGCTTCAATCTCTTTACCTGGGATAAGCTGAAATACCTCGATCCTGAAATGCCCAACGTGAACAATGGATTCTATCCCCAGCAGAAGATGTACTCTGGCGGCGTAAACATTACTTTCTAATCATCAATTCTGACTTTATGAGCAAGTTTAATTCAATCATATATAAAGGCGCTCTTGCAACCGGTCTGCTGTTGAGCCTGCAGGCCTGTAAAGTAGATATATTGCCTTCGGCCCGTTATACGGAGGAAGCTGTGTGGAACAATCCAACCAATATGGAACTCTACATCAATGGAATGTATTCCGAGTTCAAGACCTTTCAGTTTGGTGCTTTTCCCATCGGCTACGACAACGCCACCGATGCATTGAGCGATATCGAAAAATATACCTCTTCAGTATCCGGTAATGGAACCGTCAATATCCTGGCTACGGATGCCTCCAGGGTGAACGCCGCAGGTCCGCAGTTGAACTACTGGCAGTCGGGGTATGTGCGCATCAAGCGCATCAATGAACTGATGGATGGCATGTCTAAATATGCAAAGATCGACGAGGCCGCCAAGAAGCAATATGAAGCGGAAGCACGTTTCATCAGGGGCTACGTTTATTTCTGGCTCGTAAAACTGCATGGCAGTGTAATATTGCTGGACAATCTCAGCCAGTATGCGCAAAAGGATCGCCAGCGTTCATCGGAAGAGGACTGCTGGAAGTTCATTGCTGCCGATTTTGCCTTTGCTGCTGAGAACCTTCCCAAACAATGGGATGCAGCCCGCACCGGCAAGGCCACCAAAGGAGCAGCCTATGCCATGCTCGCCCGTACCTGGCTGTATGCTGCATCCATCGCAGAAAATGATAAAAAGCAATTCAACCAGGATGAACTCACCGGCGTAGCCGCATCCAATGCGCAAACCTATTATCAGAATGCTGCTAACGCTGCCAAGGCAGTGGTAGACCTGGCCAATGAAGGGTTGTATGCACTCGAATCTGATTTCGCCAGCATCTTTACCAATAAGAACACCAAAGAGGCGATCTTCAAGATCGACTTCCTGGCGCCGCAGCTCACCCACAACTTCGATCTCGGCTTCGCACCTCCCGGCGATGCACCCGGCCAATGTTTAGTGTATGGAGTACCCACGGCCGAACTGGTCAATGAGTTTGAAATGAACGATGGATCTAAGTTTTCCTGGAGCAACACTACCCAGGCGGCCAATCCCTACACCAACCGCGAGCCTCGTTTCTATGCTTCCATTCTTTACAATGGAGCAAGCTGGAAAAACCGTACGATCAACACCACACCTAGCAATACAACAGAAGGTATTGCAGAATACGGCACGGTTACCGAACCCCGTAAAACTGTAACGGGCTACTATATCAGGAAATCGCTCAATCCTGCCGTGAACGATTTCGTGGTGAACAAAAGTGTACAAAGCTGGATAGAGCTGCGCTACGCAGAAGTACTACTGATACAGGCAGAAGCTAAGGCAAAACTAAATGACATCAGCGGTGCACAGGATGCCCTCAATGCCCTGCGCAACAAACGTGGACTGCCCAATACAGCAGCGAGTACAACTGCCCAGTTAATGACAGCTATCGAACATGAGCGTATCGTAGAGCTGGCATTTGAAGGACACCGCTACTGGGACCTCCGTCGCTGGCGCAAAGCACATACCGTGCTCAATAATGTGAAATTCACCGGACACAGGGTAACCGCCTCCGGCGGAGGGTTTAAGTACGAATCCGTACCCTGCGATAATACCAACAGGCAGTTCACGCCCGCGTTGTATTACATACCGATCCCGACAGCGGAACTGATCAATAACAAAGCGCTTACGCAAATCAAGGGTTGGTAATCAAGTGAGTTGCAGGTGGCCGGTTTTCGTATAACCCTATAATCTGTTGCGTACAACCGGCCATCGCAGCCCGCATTCTTAACCGGTAAAAATGAATTACATGAAAAATTATTTCTTCCTCTTTATAACAGCACTCACCGCAGGCGGCCTGTTTACTGCCTGTAAAAAGGTAGAATCGGTTCCCCGCAAAGAACAAAGCGCCCTCAGCGACATCTACCTTACCTCCGATGGCAAAGGCAGCGATCGCTTATTCGATCCCCGTTACAGCGCCAACAACGACACCATCTACTTCGATGTACCCTGGTATTTCCCGCCCGATTATGATAAGGAAGTCGATCTTTCCAGGCTGATCGTACGGGCTACCATCCCAACAGATGCCACCATGACGCCGGCACTGGGTAAATTGACCGATCTCACCAAACCATTGGAGATCACCGTAACCGCAGGTAATGGCAATCAGTCCAAATATGTGATCATGGCCAAAAAGGTAGGAGATGTATCTGTTACCAGTGCCAGCATTGAGCTCAATGTGAATGGCGCTACCGAACAGATCGACGGTGTAGTACAGGCCAATGAGATCCTTTTTTATGTATTGCCCGGCACCGATGTATCGAATGCAACGCTGGCATACGAGATCAATAAACATTCCAAAGGAAGCATTACGTATGGTGCATCCATTAACCTTACGCAACCCGTTCCATTTACTATAACAGGTAAAGACGGCGTTCCAAAAACTTATACCCTGCGGGCCCTCGAACCCGTTAAACTGCCTTATGGCGCAGGTATCAACCGCAAGTTGTGGATCAAGCCTGGTGCAGAGCTCGGCTTTACCGCCAACAACGAGGTGTGCCTCGCGGTAAGCGGCGACAACCTCGTGGTTACCAGGAGAACAACGCCTTCCAAATACGCTGTCTTCAACCGTTTCACGGGAGCCTATATCAAAGACATGTACAATCCTTTTACCGCTGTATCCTTCCAGGTGATCAGTGACTCGGCCGATCATCTGATGGCCTGTTCATGGGCGCCCAAAAACAGCAAGTTCATCCTGTACAGGTACAATGATGTGGATGATGCCACACCGGTTAAACTGGTCGAGTGGACCAATAACAACCCCAACGCCATCACCGGTGACGGTGGGGTAGGCAGAAGAGTGAACGTATATGGCGACCTCACCAAAGATGCGGTGATCATGGCGCCCGCCGGTCAGTCGGCCGTCATCTATAAATGGCGCATCGTAAACGGTACAGCAGTAAGCCAAACGCCAGAAGTGATCACCTATAAATCCGTTGCAGGCGGCGCAGCTTCCTTCATGGGTTTCTATGCCGAAGCGCAACCTATTGGGGCAGGGGCCAATGCCGATTACTTCATCAACTACCAGTTTGAGGTAGCCCTGGTAAACGGCACCACCCATGAACGGTCGGCATCGCTGACGGCCATGCCAGGTGTTGTGTTCACCATGCCTACGGCTTATACCAAATTCAACAATGCCAACTACCTGGCCATTGTGAAATATATCAACACCTATGATCTCAACCAGGTGCAGATGTCGCTCTTCGATGTTACCAGAACATCGATGATGAGCCTTCCGCCCACCGATCCCAATTATTCATCGCTGAACGTATTCAACTCAACTACGCTCACCGGAACTGCCAACGGCAACGGAACCGCCGACATCGCCGTGGGATACTCCAACAACAAGGAGCGCATGCAGGTGTATATGTTGCTGACGAATGGAGGGATTATGGCGCATGAGTTCACCAATTACGCGCCTTAACAAAATCGCTTACAGGTTGCAGGAACTGGTACAGCAGCCTGCAACCTGTTCTTGCTGTTATGAAACAATCATTGTAACACCACCTTATTCTCCAACAAATATTCTGTCATGAAACAACTCCTCACAGGCTCCCTGCTCGTCGTGGCCGCCATGGTTGCCTCGGTAGCTTGTAAAAAGTCTAAGTCCGACCCACCCGGTACGGTCAATCCCGTCGATACACCGGTAGTCACCAAACCCGGACGGAATGTGATCGCCTGGGTCGATGCCCGCTCCAACGTATTCGGCACTTACGGACGGTTGAACGATACCACCGAACTGAAGAAAGTACTGGATACGTTACAGCAATCCGGCGTAACCGGCCTGGTGATTGACGTAAAAGGAAGTTCGGGCTACACCATGTATCCCAGCGCCTATACCAAACAACTCACCACGCTCGATGGCAAATCGCTGCCAGCGAATGTGGACTATGTGGGTTATATGATCAAAGAAGCTCGCAAACGCAGCTTTAAGATCTATACCTCCATCGTCACCATGGTGGAAGGGGATGGTAACCGTCAGATCGGTCCTGTATTCGACGATCCCAATTTTAAGCAATATGAAAGTATCGTTTGCGATGTAACCGGTAAAAGGGTACCCGTTACCACCACCGGCCGCAATGCATTTGTAAATCCAGCCCAGCCTGCGGTGCAGGAGCGGGCACTCAATATCGTTAAAGAGATCGTTGGCAAATACGATATCGACGGATTCATTCTCGACTATGCCCGGTATACCGATATCGATGCCGATTTCTCCGATTTCAGCAAGGCACAATTCATAAAGTTCCTGCAGGACAAATACAACGATGCAGATGCAGTGAATATGAAGTTCCCTACTGATATCGTCACCACGTGGCGGTCGAGTAATGGGCAAACGCTCCCTGCTACCACTGGAAAGTATTATAAAAAATGGCTGATCTATCGCACTGGCGTTATCAACGACTTTTTCAAAAAGGCACGCGCTGCCGTGAAGAGCGTAAAAGCCAATGTGAGCTTTGGTGTATACGTAGGTGCCTGGTACACTACGTACTACCAGGTTGGGGTTAACTGGGCCAGCAATGAATACGATCCTTTTAACGACCAGGAAGTCCGTTTCGACTGGGCCTATCCGGGCTATATGGAGAACGGTTATGCTGAGCAGCTCGACCTGTTGATGACGGGTAACTATTTTACCCAGATCCTCCTGTCGGAAAATGCGGCGACTGCCAACCTCAAATACCACTGGTGGAGTGTGGAAGGATCGATCAACGGCACCAAATACATCACCAAAAACAAGATGCCGCTCTACGCCAGCATCGATATGGGCAATGTGGATTGGCCCAATAAAGGGGAGATTACCCGCGCCATCAAGTATATCCTCAACAATACCTCTGGCGGTATTATGCTGTTCGACGTAGTGCACATTTATGCACCGCAATACAATCGATTAAAGCAGCCACTTTGGGACGCTGTAAAAGAAGGTATCAAACAATAATGAAGGTCGTTAAACATATAATAGTGCTTATGCTGCTCCTGCCTGGAAGTTTTACCGCTTTCCCGCAGGAGCTTCCTGTTTCCGTACACGTATTGGTGAAAGGTAAGATCTCTGATACACAGGGCAAACCCCTGCCCAATGTAGCGGTCACTGATGGCACTACCATCACCTATACTGATAAAAAAGGGGCTTATCACCTGGAAAGTACCCGCCAGTCCATGTTTGTCTATATCACCCTGCCAGCCGGATATGAAATTCCGACCGAAGACAACATGGCGAAATTCTACCAACGCATACAACCTGTAAAAGGTAAGTTTAGGGCCGATTTCAAGCTGCGGCCACTCGTTCAAAACGATCAGCGACATTTTGCCATCGTGTGGGCCGACCCGCAGATCAACAATAAAGAAGAAGCCAATCAATTGCACGCCACCGCCGTACCCGACACCAAAGAACTGGCTGCACAACTCATGCAGGAGGCGCCCGTGCATGGCATCGCCGCCGGCGATCTCTCCTGGGATGCGCCACCCATCATTCCCGAATACAAAAAGGCCATCAGATCGACCGGAATTCCTTTCTTCCAGGTATTGGGCAATCACGACATGGATATCCATGTTCGCAGCGATGAGCAGTCCGATAGCACCTTCCGCAAGAGCATGGGCCCCACCTGGTATTCCTTCAACAGAGGTAAAGCACACTATATCGTGCTCGACAACGTATTCTATTTTTCCGACGGTTACAATTATATGGGGTATGTAACCGAGCAGCAGTTCCGCTGGCTCGAGCAAGATCTGAAAACCGTAAAGCCAGGTTCACTGGTATTTGTGTCCATGCACATCTCCGCTTATACCAACGAGAAAGCCCGCACCAAAGCCAGCGCCGATCAACCTGGCGATGTAACGATGAACCGCAAGCATCTCTACAAATTGCTGGCTCCGTTTCAAACGCATTTCCTGACGGGCCATACGCATTACAACGAAAATATTATCCACGACAATATATATGAACACATCCATGCTGCAGTGTGTGGTACCTGGTGGATCAGCCCGCTCTGCGGCGACGGTACACCCCGTGGCTATGGCGTTTATGAGATCAATGGCGACAGTGTACAATGGTATTATAAAACGGTAGGGAAAGATAGAAACTACCAGATGCGGGTATACAATAAGGGAGCTTATAAGAACAGGCCGCTGGATATCGCCGTAAATGTCTGGAATTACGATGAAGCCTGGAAAGTGGAGTGGTACGAAGATGACCAGTTTAAAGGCAGCATGCGCCGCGAAACGGAATACGATGCCGCAGTAACTGATTTCCTTACAGGACCTCAACGTCCGGCAAAGTATCCCTGGGCCCGCCCGCTGCTCACTGATCACCTGTTTTTTGCAACCCCATCGGGCATAGCAAACACGGCCACCATCGTGGTAACAGACAGGTTTGGCAATAAACACCAGGAAAAGATCATCCTGCAACAATAAACATAGGTGGGATAGGACGCATTGGCGATCATATCCTGTTGATACATCCATGCAACGCAACAATAGTTTAGACGCATTAAGAGGCCTGGCCATACTGGCCATGGTTTTATCGAGCAGTATCGCCTTTGGTATATTGCCCGCCTGGATGTACCATGCGCAAACACCTCCGCCGGGTCACACATTCAATCCTTCCCTGCCCGGCATAACCTGGGTAGACCTCGTGTTCCCCTTCTTTCTTTTTAGCATGGGCGCCGCCATTCCATTGGCCCTGCATAAAAAAGTGAAAGCAGGCGCCGGCTTCCTGTTGGTGCTTTACACGGCCGCCCGCCGTTACCTGTTGCTCGTATTCTTTGCACTTTTTACACTGCATGCACGCAGCAATATCATGACCGGTACTCCTGCACCGGTGTACTACCTGCTTTCTATCGTCGCCTTCGTAATGTTGTTCTTCCAGTTTTACAAACCGGCAGGGCCGCAATACCAAAAGTTATTCCTCGTAATTCGAATACTCGCTTTTGCCGCAGCGGCGCTGATGCTGTACGGGCTGCCCTTTAAGGATGGCAGAGGTTTCTCCTTCGATAGAAGCGATATCATCATTATTGTATTGGGTAATATGGCATTCTTCGGCACGCTTATTTGGTGGTTTACAAAAGACAAACCCTGGATACGGATGGCAATACTGCCCTTTCTGATGGCAATACTGGTGGGCGGTAAAGAACAGGGCACCTGGAACGAAATGGTGCTGCAATGGTCGCCACTGCCCTGGATGTATAAATTCTATTACCTGAAATACCTGTTTATCATCCTGCCTGGTACACTGGCCGGCGACTGGATGCTGACGTACGGTACAGAACATCATTTTTCCAAAGGCAGTCCGGTCAAATGGAATACCGGCCTTACCTCCTTATTATCTTTTGCGGTTATAGTAACCAATGTTATATTGCTTTTTGGCCGCTACACGGTGCTCAACCTTATCCTTACGGCCATACTTTGCCTGGTGATATATCTATCCCTGAAAAAACAAGCTGCGCAACAACCATTGATCATGGCTTTTTTCAAAGCCGGGGTGTATTTATTGGTGCTGGGGCTATTTCTTGAAGCGTATGAAGGCGGCATTAAAAAGGATCCCTCCACGTTCAGTTACTATCTCGTAACAAGCGGACTGGCTTTCTTTATGTTGATCGCATTTTACGGATTTCAATATTCGGCTGTTGGCGAGCGGGTAGTAAATTACCTCAGTCTCAATGGCCGAAATCCAATGGTGGCTTATGTAGCCGGCAACCTGTTGCTGCTGCCGCTCCTCCATCTTACAGGCGCCATATCGCTTTACGGGGGGATGCAGCACGCCGTGGCAACCGGCTTCCTGAGTGGCATATTATTCACCGGCATCGTTTCGCTCATAACCGTGTGGTTTACGAAGCGGGGCTGGTTATGGAAAACCTGATCGTTAACCTGGAATAGCATTAAATGATAATACTTCGGCAAACACATAGTAAGTTGATGAAGGCTGCCTGCCTCATTGGTATCTTTTGCTGTCTTGGCCATGCCGGGCATGCGCAGACAGTCGACAGCAGCTATCACAATTACCTGTACGATAGTCGACTCGCTTATTTCAAACAACTTTCGCCTGTAAAGAAGGCCATTGTGTTCTGGGGTGATAGCATTACCGATTGGGGCGATTGGGCCGAGTTCTTACAATTCAGGAAAGCCATCAACCGGGGTATTGCCGGCGATAATACATACGGCCTAAGGGCCCGCCTCGGCGAAGTGCTGCGCCACCGGCCAAAGAAATTGTTTATCCTCATTGGTACCAACGACATCAATAAAAAGATACCTGTTCATTGTATCGTGGAGAACTACCGGAAGATCATCGGTGAGGTAAAAGCCAAATCACCTGCAACCACTTTGTATGTGCAAAGCGTATTCCCGATCAATGACCAGCTTATTGGCCGGCAGTATTACAGCGGCACCAATGAGCAGATCATGGAGCTGAACAACGCCCTGAAGGGGCTGGCAGCTGAAATGTTGGTAACATATGTCGATATATATCCCGCCTTGCTTGATGCCCGGCAGCAACTCGATGCACGTTATACCTACGATGGTTTGCACCTGTCGGGCCTCGGGTACCAGGCCTGGGTCAGCTATCTCAAAAAGGAACGCCTGCTCTGATCAATAATCATCAATAAGCATACTATTAAATCATTCACTTTCACATTCGACTTTACACTATCATGAATCTATCCACCCTGGACATCATTATCATCCTGCTTTACCTGGTCGTGATCATTGGCCTTGGATTCTGGATATCCAAAAAAGCGGCTAAGAATATTCAGTCCTACTTCCTCGGCGATAACAATATCAAATGGTATTGGCTCGGTTTCAGTAACAGCAGCGGAATGTTTGATGTAAGCGGAACTGCATTCTATGTAGCGCTTCTGTTCATCTATGGATTCAAAGCTGCCTGGCTTCCCTGGCTCTGGCCTATCTGGAACCAGATCTTCGTGATGGTCTTTCTGGCCATCTGGATACGCCGCAGTAATGCAATGACCGGGGCCGACTGGATCATTAAACGATTCGGCGATGATAAAGGGGGCCGCATGGCCCATATGATCGTAGTGATCTTTGCGATCGTGAGCGTTATCGGATTTATTGGATACGTATTTGTTGGTATCGGTAAGTTTGCCGCCAACATTCTGCCCTGGGATCTCGCCAATGCGGTGCTGACCAATCAGCAAACATATGCCCTCATTATCGTCATGCTGACGACACTCTATACGGTAAAGGGCGGCATGTACAGTGTGGTAGCCACTGAGGTACTGCAATACGGAATCCTGGTGGTGAGTTGTATACTCGTGGTGGTCTTTGCCGTAAAGGGAGTTGATTACGACGCACTCCATCAGAAGTTGCCACAGGGCTGGGCCTCCTTTTGGCCCGAATGGAAATTGAATGTGAATTGGGGTAATACCTTTTCCCAGGCTAATCAGAAAATAGAAGAAGATGGATTTATCTGGTTTGGCGCCCTGGTGTTGATGATGATCGGCAAAGGCATCTTCGCCAGTCTGGCAGGGCCGGTACCTGGTTTCGACATGCAGCGCATCCTCAGTGCCAAGAAACCCTGGGAAGCAGCCAAGCTCTCCGGATTCACCAATCTCGTATTGTACATACCATTGTTCATGATGGTAAGCGCGCTTACCCTGATCGCCTTCAATTCATTCATGCCCACCCTGCAGGGGCAGGAGAAGCCCGATTTTGAAGTGATCCTGAGTCAGGTGGTCAGCAATT
The DNA here is from genome assembly GCF_029223285.1 of Paraflavitalea sp. CAU 1676. GTDB lineage: Bacteria > Bacteroidota > Bacteroidia > Chitinophagales > Chitinophagaceae > Paraflavitalea. The sequence continues at coordinate 366,279 of NZ_JARHUJ010000004.1, forward strand.
ACCTGCCCGCGGGTATCCGGGGCGTGGTACTCGCAGGCCTGCTCGCATCCTTCATGAGTGCATTCTCTGCTTTTGTGAATGCCGCGCCTGCTTACCTCGTTAATGACTTTTATAAAAAATACTTCCGGCCCCATGAAAGTCCGCGCCATTATGTGAAATGCAGTTACCTCACCTCGATAGCCATCATTGCCATCGGATGCTTTTTCGGACTCTTTGCCGATTCATTGAGTTCTCTTACCCTGTGGATATCTTCGGCACTTTATGGTGGTTATGCCGCTGCCAACGTGTTGAAATGGATCTGGTGGCGTTTCAATGGCTATGGTTATTTCGCCGGTATGTTTGCCGGATTGATCTCTGCCAGCTTTGTACCTAAATTGATGGCCTGGTTGGGCAACAACGTCTTTACCGACTACCGGGAACTGTTTGGTAGCGGCATCGGAACACTCATTTCATTTTTCATCATACTCGTGTTATCTATTTCGGCCAGTATCATCGGCTGCCTGCTTACACCTCCACCCGCCAGGAATGTGTTGGAGTCGTTCTATGCCAATACAAAGCCCTGGGGATTCTGGGAGCCTGTGTTGCAATGGGTGCGCCAGGAAAATCCTGCCTTCGAACCTAACCGCCAGTTCAAGTGGGATATGCTGAATGTGCTGGTTGGCATATGCTGGCAGATGAGCATGGTGATCATGCCGATCTTCTTTGTATTTGGTTATTTCAGTTACGGCTTTACAGCATTGGGCGTATGGATCGTGTGTATGATCATCCTGAAATTCACCTGGTACGATCGCCTTAAAATCACCGCTGCATAAAAATGAGAACCTATTTATTAGCCGCGTTGCTGGCCATGGGTGCCGGCGCCCGCGCTCAATCGACCGAATCGACCGACAGTAGTTATGCCAATGGATACTATGTAGAGCGGGTGAAATATTTCGATAGCCTGCATCCGGTAAAAAAAGGGATCGTATTTCTCGGCAACAGCATAACTGAGGTAGGGGAGTGGTCGGAAGTATTGCCCGGTAAACCTGTTGTAAACCGCGGCATCAGCGGCGACAATTCCTGGGGCGTATACGCCCGCCTCGATCAGGTACTTGCTATGCAGCCACGGAAGATCTTCCTGCTCATTGGTGTCAATGATATAAAGCGGGGCACCGGTATAGATGCAATCGTAAACAACTACGATCGCATCGCTGCAAAGATCAAAGCAGCCTCACCGCGCACGAAATTGTATTTCCAAAGCGTATTGCCGGTTACGGAATCGGTACTGGCCAATATTTATGTGAATATCACCAATGCAAAGATCAAAACGTTGAATGAACGCATGGAGGTGATCGCTGCCAAATACAATTGCCCTTTTATCGACCTGCATCCTGTATTCGACGATGGCAAAGGGCAATTGAAAAGGGAACTCACCACCGATGGATTGCACCTCAAACCGGCGGCCTATATATTATGGGCCAACTACCTGATGCAGGGCAAATATTTGTAGGGCAGGCCAGAAAGACTAGAAGACCTATTAATCCCAAAAAGTAGCACTATGCAAATACAAGATCGTACCGTTTTATCGGCAGGCATTGCAAGGCAGGTTTTGCGCCTTGCCTTCTATTCAATATTGACATTATCGGCAACATCCTCACTGGCACAGGAGCCGCCAAAGAAGATCGACAGCAGTTACAACAACACCTACTACCAGGGCCGTATGGAATTGTTCAACACCTTGCCCCTGCAGCAAAAAGGCATCGTGTTCCTGGGCAATAGCATCACGGAACGTGGTAACTGGAGCGAACTACTGCCCGGCCAAAAGATCATGAACCGCGGCATCGGCGGCGATAACACCTTTGGTGTATTAGCCCGCCTCGATATGGTGGTGAAGGCGAACCCGAAGAAAGTGTTCCTGCTCATTGGAATTAACGACCTCAGCCGGGCCCTGCCTCGCGAAGTGATCCTGCACAACTACGAGCGTATCATTAATTATATTCGAACCAACGCTCCCAAAACGACCCTGTACGTGCAAAGCGTATTGCCATTGTATGAGCCGCTCACTACCGCTGCTTACCTGAAGAACAAGAAGGACAGTATCCTGCAATTGAATGTAGGCATCAAAGCGCTGGCCGATAAGTACAAGCTGACCTACATCAACCTGCATGAAGTATTAGCCGATGGCAATGGCGACCTGAAAAAAGAATACACGGCGGACGGCATCCACCTGCGGCCGGCAGCCTATGTATTGTGGGTAGATTTTCTCCGGAAAAAGAAGTATCTCTGATCCATAAAGACAAGTACATGAAGCGATCTCTGTTAATAGTGCCTTTGTTCGTATGCGCCATTGGGCTGGCAGCACAGGCACAAAAACCTGCACGCCACACCTATGCACTCAAAGCGCAGGATACCCTGTGGATGGATCAGTATAAACCAACCACAACCCCCAACGGAATTTCCGTGCTGTTTGTGCATGGCGGAGCGTTTACCGGCGGCGACCCTGTAAACCAGCAGCCCATGGCCGATGGCCTCTCCAAACTCGGCTACCAGGTATTCGTCATTAAATACCGGCTATACCTGAAGGGTAAAAGCTTTGGGTGTGAAACAGCCCTGCCCGAAAAACTAAAAGCTATACACCAGGCGGTGGAGGATGCCGACGATGCTACCAAATACCTCGTAACCAACGCGGCAGTACTGCGCGTAGATACGAGCAAGATCTTCATCGCGGGCAGCAGCGCCGGCGCCGAAGCTATCCTTAACCTGGTATACAATCCCTTTGTTCGTAAGGGCGATAAGAATTACAAACCCTTCCGTTATGCCGGCGCGATGTCCTTCGCGGGTGCTATTCTCGATATCAATAACATCGATGCAAGACCGCCCCTGCCGTTGCTGATGATGCACGGCACCAACGATCAGCTGGTGCCTTATGGTACATCGGCTCATCGCTTCTGTAAGGCAGTTGACGCCGGTTGGATGATTATGTTTGGCGCCCAAACCCTATATACCGAAATGGCAAAAAGGAACTGGCCGGTAGTATTGTACAGTTACGAAGGCAAGGGGCATGAAGTAAGTAACTATATGTTCAGGAAGTTTAAAGAGATGGACGAGTTCATGAAAGCCGCCGTGCTGGGCCACAGCCTGCCGATGGCGCATATCATTGTTAAGAAAGAAGAATAATACAGTGCGCAGATGCCGTTTGAGCCGCTTGCCGGCAATGCAGCAAAGAATTAAATAAGTGAAAAAACTGGTACAATGAAAATTACGGGAACCTTTCTCGATGAGATCAGTCATGATATTCCGCACCAGAACTGGGGTGCAAAAGAATGGCGAAAGGACTTTGAGCACATGAAGGCGATCGGCATCGATACTGTGATCCTGATCCGCAGTGGTTACAGGAAGTTCATCACCTATCCCTCGGAATACTTGATAACGGAACACGGATGTTATCGTCCGCCCGTCGACCTGGTAGAGCTCTTCCTGCAACTCGCCGACGAGCTGGATATGCAATTTTATTTTGGTCTGTACGATAGTGGCAAATATTGGGATACCGGCAACATGCAGCACGAGATCGACAGTAACCGCTTCGTAATAGATGAAGTGTGGAAACAATACGGTCATCACAAGAGTTTCAAAGGCTGGTACCTCAGTATGGAGATCAGTCGCAAAACGAAAGGTGCTACTGAAGCCTTCAGAACCCTGGGCCACCAGTGCAAGGGGGTGAGCCATAACCTGCCAACGCTCATCTCACCCTGGATCGATGGTAAGAAGGCAGTCATGGCTGCTACCGCTACCCTTAGCAAGGAAGATGCCGTATCGCTCAAAGCGCATGAACAGGAGTGGAGCGAAATATTTGCCGGCGTACAGGGAACCGTCGATGCGGTGGCATTCCAGGACGGCCATATCGACTACCACGAGCTCGACGATTTCTTTGCCGTGAATAAACAAATGGCCGACCGCTTTGGTCTGCAATGCTGGACCAATGCCGAAAGTTTCGACCGTGATATGCCGATCAAATTCTTTCCCATAAAATTTGAGAAGCTGCGCCTGAAACTGGAGGCAGCGAAGCGCGCAGGATATGATAAGGCCATCACCTTCGAGTTTTCGCATTTCATGAGTCCGCAATCGGCCTACCTCCAGGCCGGACACCTGTACAACAGGTACAAGGAATACATTGGACTGTAAATAGGAGCAGAATATGCCGCCATGGAGGTCACGTGAAATGGGAGTATCAAAGCACCCTTTCGCTAGGTTCTTGTTCTTATTTAGTTCTTGCCTCAGCCATACCAACGCTATGCTTCGTTATTGTTTCATTATTGTTTTCTTCGCTGTTTTGCGATGTTTTCCTAAGGGAAAAGCGAACAAAACCCTAACAAGGAGCGAAGAAAGCAATAGCATATCTGCAGTCATCAATGAATTACGCCAGAGCCGGCCGGTTGTATTTGTTCCGGTACTGAATGGGCGAGAGGCCGGTTAGCTTTTTAAAGGTAGTGCGGAAGGCCTTGGTATCGGAATAGCCCACTTTGTACATCACCTCGTTCACATTTTCCCGCGAAGACTCCAGGCTCATCTTGGCGGCCTCGATCTTAACCCGTTGAATATATTCGACAACGGTATTGGACGTGGCTTTTTTGAACCGGCGTTCGAGGTTTCGGCGGCCCATGGCAAACATAGTGGCCAGTTGGTCAACGGTAATGCGATCCTGGAAATTCTTTTCGATAAAGAGCTGGGCTTGCCGGATGGGTTCGTCTTCGTGCTCCTTTTGCCCGTTGAACATGATAAAAGGCGACTGGCTGCCCCGGTCGATCTCGATCTCGAATACTTTCGAACAAAGGATGGCTACATCTCTACCTGCTTGTTTTTCAATGATATAAAGTATAAGGTTGAGGTAAGAATAAGCCCCGCCACTAGAGTAAATACCCTGTTCGTCCGTAATGATTTTATCCGGCACGAGGGTTACATCGGGAAACATCCGCCTGAACTCATTAGCACCCAACCAATGAGTGGCGCATTTTTTACCATGCAGTAATCCGGTGGATGCCAGCAGGAAAGCTCCCAGACATAGGCTCGCGATCTCAGCCCCGGCCTTGTATTGCTGCACGATCCAGGGAATAAAGGCCTTGTTGACCTCGATAGCCTCCTCCAGGTTGCCGTGTACGGCCGGTATTATCAGAAGGTCGGTTTTGATGGGATCGTGAACGGTTAGTTCCGGGTGCACAGTAAAAAGGCCCTTGTTGAGCTTGGTTTCGTGCGAAAGCCCTACCAGCTGTACTTTGAACAACGGATCGCGGCCCATATTGACCACCAGGTCATTTACTTCAGTAAATAACTTCAGCGGCCCTTCGATGGCGCCGAGGATAGCGCCTTCCGGCACAAGGATGGATAAATGTTTCATTTCCTAAAAATACCGAACCGGCTTGTCGCAATCAACACCTTTGGATGGCGTATTTGCACCCCCATCCGCCTACCGTAATACTACCTGATTTTTAGGGGTTTCTATTTATCAATGCTTTTTCGATTATATTTATATTTCATCTATTGTAGAATATTTCATATTTTTCAATAGCGACAGCAAATTCCTTCCTTTGGATCACCCGTTTACTCCGTTACGATGTGTTAACCGGATAGACACACTACAAAGATCAATTGCGCCATAAACCACGCAAATAGCTCGGACCACCTTTTCAGACAGGAAATAATTGATAAGACAGGCTTATTTGAACAATAGCACACGATTGCTTAATTGTTGTTTTTGAATTGGGCCCGATGCGCGAACTTAAAACGGAACAACATGGCCAGGAAACGAACTGCTGTCAATGAAAATGCTCTGCCGTTACTTAAACGGTTAATACGTGTTAAATTAAACCTGAACTGCAGCACCTCTTCGCATATACAGCAGTTGCAACACGATATTCAACAGATCACCGGCGAATACCTTTCTTCTCAAACACTCAATCGCTTTTTCGGCATCATCCATACAGGCTTCAACCCGTCGATGCATACACTCGATACGCTGGCAAGGTATGTGGGATATAAGTCGTTTGCGGAATTTGAAATGCTGAATGCGGAAAAGAATTCAGAACAGATCAATTCTACTTTTACTTCACGTTTCATTGTATCGGTATTTGCCCAGATCAATCCGGAAGAAAATATTGAGCCAGGTATACTGCAGGTAGTAAAGAATATTGCAACCCTTATGGCCGACGACCGTCAGCTGGCGGCGGAGGTATATTGCGCCATGGCGCCCAGCATATTTGGGCGTAAGTTCTTCTTCGAACAGTTTGTCAATATAGATGCGCTCGATAATGTGTATGGCAACGGATTGCAATACTACCTGCTGAATGCACATAACCGCGAACAGAAATTCTTTGCTTATATATTGTATTGCTACCGGTATTTCCTAACCGCGCAGTCGGGCCTGTTCCAGAAGTTCTATGGCTTGCTCAATGCTTACCGTCAATCGGAGATCATGACCTTCCATCCATTGCTCGTTGACCGGTACTATGCCGTACTGGTGTTCAACCAGGTGATGGGTGGGAAGGAAGGAAGCGAACAAACCTCCGAAAAAGGCGAGTTGGCCGATTTCGATATCTGGTCTTCACATGCTAAATCCTGTTATTGTGCAGGATACTTGGTGGGCGAGGCGCTGCTGCTGGCAGGCGAGTTTGGCCGGTCGTGGGAGATTTTGAACAGTGATGAGATCAAGCCATCCAGTTTGTCGGGTTGCCTGCAGGAGGAATTCATAACGCATTTGAGTATTCTAAAATTAACAAGCGGTTATTTCTCTAATCATATCAGCAATAAACGGGCAATGTCGCTATATTTGGAGCTAAGCGAAAAGCAGCTGCCAGTACTGCTGCATGATTACCTGACGTTTTATTTGTTGTTCCTGAAGCGTAGTTTATTTCCGAAGTCGGTCATCAGAAAAGAGGTGAATGAACAGCTGAGTTATCTTATCAGGAAGACAGGGTTCGTTTATTTCAGGGAGTTCGATATGCAACTACATAGATCGGAGTCAATATCGTTGTGAGGTGTAATTAATGGAGATTAATGGAAAAAAAATTGGAAGAAAAACGTTGCATCTTTACTTACACGATTGAAAAATCCCAATTATCCACTCTAATGTCCTCGTTCATTTTTTCTTGTATGTTCCTTCAGACTGATCACATTCCTTTTCCTTGTGAATAGCCCCTGTTTCAGCGTAATGCTATTCTTTGCCGCACAATCACGTTAAGATTACTGTACGACGCAGTAAGCAATCACCTTTTCTCGTTTTTTCAGGACCACTGTTGGTATCACTACCCGCAGTAGCCGCTGATCTCTCATTCTATCTTCTTATCGAATTCTAAACCCCTTGGTGTGACAAGGGTCAGCGAAGCTTTATGTCAAAAACGCCTGTTGTGACAGGGGGAAGCGAAGCTTTGTGCCCATTGCCAGCCACGTGAATACCAACGCTATGATGAAAAACGGAATACAATGGTATGCCGTATATACCAAACCCTGCTGGGAAAAGAAAGTAGCCGGATTGCTTGCGATGAATGGAATAGAACATTACTGCCCGCTGCAGCGCATAATAAGGCGCTGGAGTGATCGCAAGAAGGTTATCATGGAGCCGCTGTTCAAATCGTATGTGTTTGTGCGTATCAGTGAGAAAGCGCAAATACCCGTGCGTCAGGTAAGTGGAGTGCTCAGTTTTGTACAATACCTGGGCAGGCCTGCAGTAATCAAAGACGAAGAGATCGACATCATTCGGCAATTCCTGAACGAATACAGAAATGTACGGCTCGAACGCATGGAGTTTAACATCAACGATCACGTTCGCGTAGTGAGCGGTCCATTTATGCAAATGGAAGGCGACGTGCTCGAAGTAAAACATAAAACAGTAAAAGTATTATTGCCCTCCCTGGGCTTCCTCATGACCGCTGAGATCGAAAAATCCAATCTGGTAAAGTAACACCTTCTGTGTTGGTGCGCGTCCTGCACCGATTTATTTCCTCCACCATTCGCTTAAACAGCTACTCAATAATATGAGACAACATAAGATTGCCATCATTGGCCTGGGATATGTTGGCCTGCCCCTGGCCGTAGAATTTGCCAAGAAGTACCCCGTTGTTGGATTTGATATCAACGAAAGAAGGGTAGAAGACCTTCGGAAAGCACATGACCGCACCCTGGAAACCAGTGCTGAAGAACTGGAAGAAGTGATCAAAGAAGCGAACGATCAGGAGCCTGGCTTGTTCATCACCTTTCAGCCAGAGATGCTGTGGGACGTGAACGTATATATTATTACAGTTCCTACCCCGGTCGACAAACACAACCGGCCCGACCTAACGCCACTGCGCAAGTCGAGCACCACCGTGGCCAGGGTGTTACGCAAAGGTGATATCGTGGTGTATGAATCTACCGTTTATCCGGGTGTTACAGAAGAAGAGTGTGTGCCTATACTCGAAAAGGTATCCGGTCTCGTTTTCAATAAAGATTTTTACGCGGGTTACTCGCCCGAGCGCATCAATCCTGGCGATAAAGAGCATACCGTTACCAAGATCAAGAAAGTTACCTCGGGTTCCACCCCCGAAGCTGCAAACATTATCAATGAATTGTACAGGAGCATCATTACGGCTGGTACCCACCTGGCGCCTTCTATCAAGGTGGCTGAAGCGGCTAAAGTGATCGAGAATGCACAACGTGATATTAATATTGCCTTCATCAACGAACTGGCAAAGATCTTCAACTGCCTTAATATCGATACCGGCGACGTATTGGCCGCTGCGGCTACAAAATGGAACTTCCTGCCTTTTAAACCAGGCCTTGTGGGTGGACATTGTATAGGCGTGGATCCGTACTACCTCGCACAGAAAGCCCTGGAGGCTGGTTATCATCCCGAGATCATACTGGCTGGCCGCCGGTTGAACGATGGCATGGGTGCATACGTAGCCGGAGAGGTGATTAAGATGATGGTGAGGAAGGGCATCCAGGTGGCAGGCAGCCGGGCGCTGGTGATGGGTATCACCTTCAAAGAGAATTGTCCGGATGTGCGGAATACCAAGGTGATCGATATTGTTCGCTATCTCAAATCCTACCACATACATGTAGATGTATACGATCCCTGGGCAGATCCCGTAGAAGTACAACATGAGTATTGCATCAGTACCCTCCGTGAATTACCGGCCGGCAATAATTACGATGCCGTGATCCTTACGGTGGCCCATCAGGAGTTTACGCCCGAGGTAGTGCGCAAACTATCCAACGGACGCAGTATTCTGTTTGATGTGAAATCGGTATTGGACAAAGAATTGGTCGACGCTCGCTTATAAAACAACTACCCTATGCAGTTTCAACAATTTCACCAGGAGGATATCAGCAACAGAAGGTTCCTCGTAACCGGCGGCGCCGGCTTTATCGGATCATCAATCGTAGAGTACCTGGTTCAATACCAGGCAGGTTTTATCAGAATACTGGATAATTTCTCTACCGGTTCATTGGATAATATCCGGCCGTGGCTATCACTCCCGAATGTAGAATTGATGGAAGGTGATATCCGCGATGCCGATGCCTGCCGCCAGGCGCTGGAGGGGATCGACTTTGTAACCCATCAGGCTGCCCTCGGGTCGGTTCCCCGCTCGATCAATGACCCTGTTACCTCTAACGACGTTAACATAGGCGGCTTTCTGAACTTGCTTGTAGCAGCGCGCGATGCCGGCGTAAAAAGAATGGTATATGCGGCCAGCTCCAGTACTTACGGAGACCATCCAGGTTTGCCGAAAGTGGAAGACAAAACCGGAAAGCCATTGTCGCCCTACGCGGTCACCAAACTGGTGAATGAGCTATACGCCGAGGTGTTTTCTTCCCTGTATGAATTCCATACCATCGGTCTACGTTATTTCAATGTCTTTGGCCCACGGCAAAATCCCAACGGACCCTACGCCGCCGTAATACCATTGTTCATCGACGCAGCTTTGAAAGACGAAAGCCCTTATATTAATGGTGATGGCAACACGAGCCGTGACTTTACATTCGTAGCCAATGCCGTTCAGGCCAATATCAGGTCACTACTGACCCCTTCACTGGTAAAGCATGAGGTCATGAACATCGCCGTTGGGCAGGCTACCTCCCTCAACGAATTGTGGGCCCATATCGGCGATATCCTCGACAAAGAAATAACCCCGGTTTACCGGCCCGAGCGGAAAGGCGATGTAAAACACAGCCTGGCAGATATCACCAAAGCCTCACAACTAATCGGCTACCAACCTGCCGTACTGGTACGGGCAGGATTGGAATTGGCCGTTGAATGGTATAAGTTGAACGTACTGCAGTCCCTGCACTCCTGATTTCACCATCGTATTCTGTTTATAAAAAATAATCCCCATGAAACGGATAACATTTAGCAGACTCCACCTGCAAATGATCGTTTTTGTTTGCCTCGCAACCAGCGTCATTTCATGTACTTCCTCTAAGAAACTGAATTATTTCAACGACCTGCCCGACTCAACCTACGTAAAACTTCCCCCGGTTGTTGAAGAAGAACGGGTGATCGGAAAAGGCGACGTGCTCGATATTAGCTTTAGTGCGAAAGACCAGGATGCAGTAACGCCATTTAATAAACAAACCAGTGCGGCCATGACACCGGCCCCTGGCGCCAAAGGTGCAACGCCAATACCGGCCCAGGGATATACGGTAGATCCGTTGGGTGCCATCGAAATGCCGGTGATCGGGAAAATGGAAGTGAAGGGAATGACCTCCCGACAATTGAAGAACAGGTTGACGACGATGGTGAGTCCCTATCTCAAGGATCCGATCGTCGAGGTAAAATTCTCTTCCTTCAACGTAACGGTATTGGGAGAGGTGCGGGCGCCCGGTACATTCAGTCTGCCGTCGAACCGTACCACGATATTTGAGGCATTGGCGGCGGCAGGCGACCTGCCCCATTCAGCCAAAAAATACAACGTCAAGCTCTATCGCGATTATAATGGCGAAAGGGCTGTGATTAAAATAGATCTCAACGACAAAAGCCTGCTTTACAACCACCAGGTATTTCAAATGAGGCCCAATGATGTGTTGTACGTCCAAACACGCAAAGGGTCGATCTTCAAAGAAGACTTTGGATTGTTTGCCTCCATTGTTACCCTGGTTGTGAGCATTGTAACACTAGGTCTCACTATTTCGAATTAAGTAAAAGCCATTTTCATGGAACAATCATTCATGGAAGGAAATGAGAACAACAGCAGCTTTGATGTAAAGCGCTTTCTTACTAAGATCCTTAAGAATTATCTGTGGTTCATCGTTTCCATTGTAACCTTTGCTGGGGCCGCCTGGGCCTATTTGCGCTATTCGGTACCGCTGTACCAGGTAGCAACTTTTATCCAGGTACAACAGCCTAATGATGCAGCTGCTATTCTGGGCGGATCTCCCTTCTCCAGCAACGGCAATGCCAACGCCCGCAATTATCCCGACATCAATGGGGAGATCTTTAAGCTGCAATCAGCTGCCCTGATCGGCGAAGTGGTCGATTCCCTCCGGCTCGACATCGCGGTAACTACAAAAGGAAAGTTGCAGGATATGCCGGTGGCGCTCGATCAGCTGCCCTTTACCATCGATGTAGGCAGAATGGATCCGAAAAAGCAAAGTGTCACATATAACCTTCAACTAACCAGCGATTCTTATCTGTTCAAAACAGATCACCAGCAGGTGAAAGGGATCTATGGCGAACCACTCCTGCTGGGCGGCGATACCGTCATGCTGAGGTTGCGCGACCTGGCCGGCGTGAAGCCGAACAAAACATGGCAGGTAAGGTTCCTGAGCCGAACGGGCGCTATCGCACTCTATACCGGCCGCCTTACCGTAGGGCAGGTGCCTAAAGGAGGTATGGGGATGATCCAATTAGTGATGCGCGACGAGATTCCTCAGCGTGCTCAAAAGATTGTAAATGTACTGATCAATAAATACGACCTGGCGAATTACCTGTTCAAGAACAAGGCACTGCGTTCGGAGATCCAGTGGCTCGATAACAGACTGGCCACTGTGAACGAGGAATTGAATACCCAGGAAAATTATGTCAGGAATTTCAAGGCCAACAATAAGATCAACGATGTGTCGTCATCAGCCAATCAGTTGCTGAGCAGCCTCACCTCCATCGATACTAAGAAAAGCGACAACGACTATAAGGAGAACCTCCTGAAGCTGATCGAGAACAATATCAATAACAACAATGGTAAAGAAGAACGGATCAATGTACCTGGCTTGCAGGATGGCGACCTGATTGCCCTGGTGGGGAAATACAACGACCTCGTAAGCCAGAAAGCTACGATCCTGGAACAGGCAGCTCCCCTCGATCTGCGCCTGCCTCCTATTAATGCCAAGATTGAATCCACCAAAGAGAACATTGTAAACCGCATATCCAGCATCCGCCAGGAGCTGGCTACCAGCAATAACTTTTTGGCAGGGCAGGAACGCAGCACTACCGGCCGTTTTGTTACACTTCCGGAAAAGGAAAAAGATTATATCCAGGTAAACCGTCTGCTGAACATTAAACAGTCGCTCTATGTGTTCCTGTTGCAAAAGAAGGAAGATAAGAATATAGAGTTTGCTTCTTCGGCCATTACCGGTTCCCGTATTGTGGACTGGCGGGTGAATGGCGTGCAGGACCCCAAACCATCCATGGTGTATATAGGCGCCTTCCTGGCTGGTGTGCTGATACCCGCAATGATCATTCTCATCAGGTTCATGCTCAATAAAAGGATCGAGACCCCCGCAGAAATATATAAGACAACCACACTGCCTATTGCCGGCGAGATCGCCTACGTAGGCAAAATGGAAAATGAAATGGTGATGAGGCCAGGCAATGTATCGCCGGTGGCCGAGCAGTTCCGTACACTGCGCACGAACATCTCTTACCTCAACCAGGGAACGCCTAATAAAGTGTTGCTCATCACATCGGGGGTGAGCGGAGAAGGCAAGAGCTTCATCAGCCTCAACCTGGCCAATACACTGGCCATCACCAACAAGAAAACCGTGCTGATCGAATTTGACCTGCGCAATCCCAGTCTGGCCGCCCACCTGGGCGCCAATACCAACACGGGTATAGCGAACTTCCTTACAGGCGAGGTGGAATTAAGTCAGATCATTCAACCGGTGGAAGGGGCCGACAACCTCTTCTTCATCAGCGCCGGGCTGCCTTTACCGGCCAACCCGGGTGAGATCATTTTGAAGAACGAAATGCAATCATTGTTTGAACAGTTGCGGCAAAACTTCGAATTTATTGTACTGGATACACCGCCTATTGAAGCCGTGTCGGATGCACTGACATTGGGGAAATGGGCAGACGCAACCTTCTTTGTGCTGCGCCACAAATATTCACTCCGTTCATCCCTCGTTAGAATGCACCGCCTGTATGAAGACCACAAACTACCCCGTCCGGCACTGATCATCAATGGCATCAAACGCGGCGAAGGATTTAATAACGTGCATGGTTATGGATATGGATATGGAGATATGGACAAAATGAAACGTAAGAAACAAAAGGTTCGCCTGAAGATCGCCTGACCCTTACAACCTTATCCTGGTTATTCATCAGTAACACCCCTAAACAAATGAACCAGGAATCATGGAACCCACAGTCAGTATTTGCATGAGCACCCACCGCCATGAGCGGTACGTCACGCAGGCTATTGAGGGAGTAATGATGCAGCAAACCAGTTTTCCGATCCAATTGGTGATCGGTGAAGATCTCTCAGATGACAGTACACGATTGGTTTGCGAAGAGTTGGCTGAACGTTATAGCCCCCACATCAAATTATTGCCGTCCGACAAAAATTACGGGCAAAATCACAATCTGTCTCGGATCATCCACGCCTGCACAGGCAAATACATTGCGATGTGCGAAGGCGATGACTATTGGATCGATCCGGCCAAGTTACAGAAGCAGGTTGAGTTCCTGGAAGCGCATCCCAATTACGTCATGTGTTTTCACCCCATCAACACGGTCGACCCGGAGAGCCGGCTGCTGGAAGAACAGATCGCCGACGGAAAGGTAATTCACTACCGGGCGATGGAATTCTTTCACCTGTTCGTGCCCACGTTATCGATCGTATTCAGGAATTGCCTGGATCAATTCCCGGAAGAGTTCTTCAAGATCAAAAGCACCGACGCTTTTATAGTAGGCATGCTTTCGGGATTTGGAGATGGGGCACGATTGGGTTTTGTAGGAGGTTGCTACCGTAAACACGAGGGCGGCCTGTACAATCAGCTTACTGTGCTCAACAAGTACAAGCAAGCCATCCATACCAGGAGGTGGATGTGGCGCTCGGCTTATTTCAGAAAAGAGCAGCGCAGGGAGATCAAACGGGAACTGCGACGACGGGAACTACTTTATCTAAAGATCTTCCTGAAGAAAAAACAATTGCTAAACTGTGTGCGGTTGTCTCTTTTCTATGTTGGACTTGATCTGACCGCGGCCGATTACTGTATTTCTGCTTTCACTTTATACATCAACCTGTGAAATTAAAATATAAGAACAGCTTCAAGGGTTATTTCCTTTTTTACTACCGGGTGGTCGGCAACCGCCTCCTGGTATTCCTGGGGCTCAGTGTGTTGATCAGCTTTTTAGACGGCATCGGGTTGGCGATGTTCATTCCGCTGCTTCAATCGGTTGCTAATCCGGGCAGTCATGCAGGCGAAGAATCACTGGGTCAACTGCATTATTTTACAGATTTCATTCACTGGTTGGGGCTCGACCTCACAGTGACCACCGTGTTGCTGGTGTTGATCATGATGTTTGCGCTGAAAGGAATGATGCGCTTTACTCAGCTTAGTTACTATGCAGCCCTCCGGCAGATGTTTATCAAAAAGATCCGCTACAGCCTTGTAGATAATTTGCAGGGACTGTCGTACGGAGCTTTTTCCAAACTGGATGCTGGCAGGATACAGAACACCCTGACGGTAGAGGTGCAGCGTTTGTTCCAGACCATGAAGTTCTATTTCGATGCTTCGCAGGCTTTTGTGATGCTGGCTACCTATATGGCGCTCGCATTCCTCGCCAATTACCAGTTTGCCTTTTTGGTGGGTATCGGCGCCGCCCTATCGAACCTGGTATACCGGAAGATCTACAAGGCTACCAAGCGGGCCTCCAATGAGCTCTCTAAAAAGGGCAGTGACTTTAATGGATTCCTTACCCAGACTACCCTCTATTTCAAATACCTTAAATCAACCAACACGTTTAACCTGTATGCCCGCAAGCTGAAGCTGGTGATCAACGATGCCGAACACCTTAACCGGAAGATCGGCAATATGAACGCTATTACCACCAGCGTAAAAGAGCCGATGATCATCATCGTGGTAAGCCTGGTGATCCTGTTGCAGATGAACTGGATGGGCGCTACCCTCAGCACGATCATTCTTAGTCTGTTGCTTTTTTACCGTGCATTGAGTTTCCTGGTCACGGTGCAAAATCACTGGCAGGGATTCATTGAAAATATTGGCGGTATGAATGCGGTAGCCAATATGTTGGAGGAAATGAGTTCGTTGCGGGAGGAGAAAGGTTCTATACCTTTTAAGGGGCTGAACAATCAGATAGCCTTCAACAATGTGGTGTTCTCTTACGATGAGATTCCCGTGCTCAATGGCCTCAATATTGTAATACCCCGGAAGAGTACAGTAGCACTTGTAGGCGAAAGCGGATCGGGTAAAACGACGATTGCCAATATGATCGCCGGTCTCATACAGCCAACACGTGGTGAGTTATTGCTTGATCAAACTTCCATACGCCAGATAGAACTCGACAGCTATCGGAGTAATATCGGGTATATCTCACAGGAGTCGGTGATATTCAACGACACCATATTCAATAATGTCACTTTCTGGGCCGAACCTACCCCCGAAAACGTGCGGCGCTTCGAAGAAGTAGTGGAAATGGCTTCGCTGAAAGAGTTTGTCCTGGCCCAGCCGCAACAACGGGATTCACGCCTGGGCGATAATGGCATCCTGATATCGGGCGGTCAAAAACAACGAATCTCTATTGCCCGCGAGCTGTACAAGAATTCCGAAATACTCATATTCGACGAGGCGACCTCGGCCCTGGATTCCGAAACCGAGCGTATCATTCAGGGAAATATAGAAAAACTGTATGGCAATTTCACGATGGTGCTCATCGCCCATCGGCTGTCGACCATCAAAAGAGCCGACACCATTTATCTCATCGAGCAGGGCAAAGTATCTGCTTCCGGCTCTTTTGAAGAAATGATCCACAAGTCTTCCAGGTTCAAAAAATTAGTCTCTCTCCAGGCATTTTAATATTCACCGCTATGATACCCGTAACCAAACCATTCTTACCTCCGGTCGAAGAGTATGAGGCTTTTGTCCGCGATATCTGGCAACGTCAATGGCTTACCAATAATGGCCCATTAGTGAATGAGCTAGAACTCAAACTGAAGGTTTACCTCGATGTACCACACATGCTTTTTGTATCGAACGGCACCATTGCCCTTCAATTGGCCATTCGGGCACTGGAGCTGAAAGGCGAGATCATTACTACGCCCTTCACCTTCATCGCCACTACGAGCAGTGCTATGTGGGAGAATTGCAAGCCCGTGTTTGTAGACATCGATCCGGGTACACTCAACATCGATCCTGCAAAGATCGAAGAAGCCATCACGCCCGAAACCTCTGCCATCATTGCAACCCACGTATTCGGCAATCCCTGCGATATCATGGCTATCGAAGACATTGCCAGGAAGCATGGACTAAAAGTGATCTATGATGCTTCGCATTGCTTTGGCACCAAATACATGGGGAAATCGGTATTCTCGTATGGTGATGTGAGCACGACCAGCTTTCATGCCACCAAGATCTACCATACGATCGAAGGCGGCGCGGTATTTACGCAAGATCCTGAACTGCTGAAGAAGATGGCCTATATGCGCAATTTCGGATTCGACGGGCCTGAGAATTTTGCCTGCGTTGGCATCAATGCCAAGAACTCGGAATTCCATGCAGCCATGGGCCTGGCCAACCTTAAATACGCCGATGAAATATTGGCCAAAAGGAAGGAATTGTACCTGTATTACGTAGAGAATCTGGAACGGCTCGACAAGCAGCTACAGTCACTGCAGAAGAATACGGTATACAATTACTCTTATCTGCCTATCCTGCTGCCCTCCGAAGAACAGATCAAAAAGATTGAACTATACCTGAATGCCAACCTCATATACCCCCGGAGATACTTTTTCCCGTCTCTCCATACCTTAAACTTTGTTGACAAATACGATTGCCCGGTTAGTCTGTGCGTATCCAAAAGGGTGATGTGTTTGCCAATGCATCATAAACTAACATCAGAGGAGGTAAACTTTGTAATCAGAATTTTATACAGAGCACAGAACTATTAAGCAATGAAAATAGCGATCATGCAGCCCTATTTTTTTCCATATATAGGGCAATTCCAGCTGATCCATGCTGTAGATCGATTCATACTGTGCGATGACGTACAGTACATACGGCATGGATGGATTAACCGAAACCGCATTCTTAAACAGGGGGAGGGTTATCAGTATATGATCGTTCCTGTTTCTAAGCACCCGAGCCGGGAGACGATTAGGAACATCAGAACGGTGGAAGGTGCTGCCTGGAAAGAGATCATATTCAGGCAAATTGAATGGTACCGGAAACGGGCACCTTATTATAAGGAAGTAAGACAGCTGATGTGCCACTGCCTGTCGCCCGAAGAAACGAATATCACCAGGCTGAACGGTAGTTGCATCAAGGCTGTTTGCGATTATGTGGGAATTCCGTATTGCGTGGAAGTGTCTTCGGAAATGAACCTCAACTATTCAATGGTGCAGGCCACGAGCGATTGGGCGCTACAGATGTGCGGGCAGTTGGGCGCAACCTCCTACTTCAATCCACCTGGCGGTACCGTGTTGTATGAAAAGGAATTGTTTGAGGAGCGTAATATCAAGCTGCACTTCGTAAAACCGCTTTTCAGGGAGTACGACCAACGCAATAACAATGGCTTTCTGCCGGGCTTGTCCATCATAGATGTAATGATGTTCAATTCAGCCGCAGAGATTGCAGACATGTTAAACGATTACCAGTTATTATGAATCCGATCGGCGGGTATTACGAACTTGAGCTTTCCAGGGGAACGCAGAGTTACCATGACACACCTTATGCTTTCAAGAGCGGCAGGGCCTCGTTGCATTACATACTCCGGCTCTTGAAGCCGTCATTGGTCTACGTGCCTTATTATACCTGTAACGGGTTGCTCGACTCATTTGAGGCTGCCCAGACCAATTACCAGTTCTATGAGATCAATCACCTGTTGGAGCCCGACGAACTACCCGAGCTGGAAAGGGGTGAATATTTCCTCTATATCAACTATTTCGATGTAAAGCGCGAGTTCGTTCAAACACTGTCGGATAAGTATGGTGACCGGTTGATAGTGGATTGTACACAGGCGTTTTTTATGAAGGGCAATGGAAAATCGTGGTTCTTTAATTCATGCCGGAAATATTTCGGGGTACCTGATGGATCTTATATGTATACGCCCCGCCATGTGCATGATCAGCCTGATATACAGCAGAACGAACAATACATCGTTTCACACCTGTTGAACCGGTTCAACAACCATGTGAAGGAAGGTTATGTGTCTTTTTTGGAAAACGAAGAATTGTGTGGCGCGGAATTATTTGGCATGTCCAAATTAAGCGAGTACCTGTTGTCCAATATCAACTATACTGATGTTATTGACAAAAGATATGCCAATTACCGCTACCTGGATACCATCTTCACAGAGCAGCATTTGTTTCCACCCGATCCCTGCGATGGATGCGTACCGATGGTGTATCCCGTACTAATGAATAAACCGGTAGACCGGAAGTTGTTTGCCGACCTGGGCCTGTTCATCCCCACTTATTGGGCCGATGTAAGGAACAGACGGATGAATGGCTTCGAGATCGAAAAACTATTAACAATGCTTTTGCTGCCGCTTCCTATTGATCACCGCTACAATCTGGACGATATGGAAAGAATGGTAAAGCTGATAAAACGATTCCAATGAACCCTTCAGTCTACATCAGACCGCTCGTGGTCCAGGACGCCCTGGTATCCTATCAATGGCGTAATAACCCCAGAATATGGCGTTTTACCGGATCACGCCCCGACAAGTTCGTGACGCCCGAAATGGAGACCGCCTGGCTGTACGAAGTATTGCAAAGGCAAAACGAAAGACGATTTGCCATATGCCTCCACACGGATAACAAATACATTGGTAATATCTTTCTTACCGACATACTGGACGGGGAAGCCCAAATGCACATCTTCATTGGCGAAATGGAGTATTGGGGTAAGCGCCGTGCTTACGAAGCCATCTGCATGATCTTCGACTACGGCTTTAATGAACTCGGCCTCGAAGCCATCTATGTGCAGATCAATTCCAGGAATGCCGCCGCTATCGTGCTGGGTACCCAGGCAGGTTTTAAGAAGGAATCTGAGTATTATGACACAAATAAAGAAATGATGCTGGAGAAAATGATCTTCAGTCGAACTATGTACGACCAGCAAATGCACCTCAAAGACGCAGGAAAAGAGATCGATCATTTGTAACACCGCCCTGCCCCTTCCTTAGCCATTAAAGACAAAACCAGCTACCAATGAACCAACCTTTAATTTCCGTTTGCATCATCACGTACAATCATGAAAAATATATCCGCCAATGCCTCGAAGGAGTAGTGATGCAAAAGACGAATTTCCCATTTGAAGTAATAGTAGGGGAAGATTGCTCTAAAGATGGTACGCGCAAGATCGTGGAGGAGTTTGAGGCAAAATACCCGGACATCATCAAGCCAATTTACCATAGCAGCAATGTAGGAGGGGCCCGTAATGGATATGAATTTTGCTACCCACGGCTTTCCGGGAAATATGTGGCCATTTGTGAAGGCGACGACTACTGGACCGATAACAGCAAGTTGCAAAAGCAAGTCGATTTCCTGGAGAAACACGAAGACCACGTAATGTGTTTTCACCGGGTACAAAGTGTCGATGAGAACGACGTGTTTATTGAAGGACAGGAGGTATCGGATAAGGTAATGTCCTTTAAGGGAAAAGATATCTTTCACATCAGCATTCCTACCCTGTCGGTGGTGTTCAGGAAATGTTTCGATGTCATCCCGCCCGAAATGTTCAAGGCCAAAAGTGGCGACACCTTCCTGTTCGGATTGCTGGCCAGGTTTGGCAAAGCTGCCGATCTGGGATTTGTTGGCGCACGGTATCGCAAGCACAGCGGTGGCGTGTACAGCCCCAAAAGTATCGTAGACCAATTCGCTCAAGCCATAGAAACTCGAAAACTGATGAAGCAATGCTCCCTCTTTGCTGATGAACAGAAAAAAGAGATCGGCAGGGAGATCCTCAAAAGGAAAATATTGTATTTCAAGTATTTCCTGAAGAGGTATGAACCCCTCAATTCTTTCAAAATTATTATTCGGTAAAACATGAGCTTCCTGATGCCGGAAACTAACGACGAGCCGGCCTTATTGCCCGGGCTGGAGCCCGCGGTCAATAGGATCGCCATCATGCAACCCTATTTCCTTCCCTATCTTGGTTACTTTCAATTGATTAAAGCTGTAGACGTATTTGTTATCTACGACAACATCAAGTATACCAAAAAAGGATGGATCAACCGTAACAGGATCCTGCTGAACGGCAGGGATACGCTGTTCACGATCCCACTGGCGGGTTCCTCCGACTTCCTGCCCATCAACCAGAAATTCATTGCCGCGGACTTTGAAAACAGGAGGTCGCACACACTGGCCCGGATACAGGAGGCCTATCGTAAAGCGCCCCAGTTCGACAATATCTACCCCGTCATAGAACGCATCTTCCATGACAACAGCCGTAACCTTTTTGATTTTATTTACAACTCTATCCGGGAGGTGCTCCGCGTGCTCGGTATTTCTACCACCCTGGTGGTTTCTTCTTCCCTCGAAGTCGATCATCAAAGCAAGGGTGTACACAAAGTATTAGCAATCTGCAACAGCCTGCATGCGCATACCTACATCAACCCAATTGGCGGTGTTGAGCTCTACACTGGCAAGGAATTCCGCGATTATGGCATTAACCTCTATTTCCATAATATGAACGTGGTTCCTTACAGTCAGGCAGCCGATGAGTTCGTCTCGCATTTGTCTATTGTCGATGTTTTGATGTACAATAGTCCGGGACAGGTGAATGCCCTGCTTGATCAATACAAACTATTAGAGCCGGCAGATAGAATCAATACCGGCAACCAACCAAATGATGAATTATGATTAGCTCACTTACAGCACACATGGGTGTCGGTGCTTTTCTCTCCGGCATTCGGGAAAGAGGGTGGATGCACTTCGAGAGATGCATAGAACCTTCCTTCCTCAAATCCCTGAATGAAGGCATCAACAACGCCTACAAGACTTGTCACAGCGTGCAGGTGAAAAATGGGGTGGACGTCAATACCGATGGCACTGTACACCACCTGCTTGGACAGGAGCCGGTTTTCCTGGAGTTCATCCAGCGGCTAGAGCTGCACGAACACATCCGGGCTTTTTTCAACGCGCCTTACATCCTCAACTCGTTCGGTGGCGTCATCAATTTGCCGCACAAGGCTTCCTACGTATGTAACATTCATCGGGATATTCGAACCTTCTACAACATCCCCATGATGATGAATATGCTCGTAATGCTCGATGACTTCACGCTGGATAACGGCGCAACCTGGTTCCTCACCGGTTCCAACAAAAAGGATGAAAGGCCCGAAGATGAATATTTCTATCAACGTGCCGATAGAGCTGTAGGAAAGGCAGGTGATATCATCCTGTTCGACTCACTGGTATGGCATGCCGCCGGCAAGAATATCACCGGCAATGTGCGGAGGGCACTTACGCTTACGTTCTCCAGGCCATTCATGAAGCAGCAGCTCGACTATCCGCGTGCCATCGGTTACGACCGGGGCGAGGAGTTCCAGGAAGAGGTTCGGCAGATCATTGGTTACAATGCCCGGGTGCCCGCCAATCTCGATGAATGGTACCAGCCACCCGCTAAAAGATATTACCGTCCGGGCCAGGGATAAAAAAACAAATCGTATGTCGTTTATATTAAGAGAGATCTGTCACGAAGACCTGCCATTGATCAATAGCTGGCGCAACGATCCGGAGATCATTGCCCTGCTGGGCAATAATTTTCTCTACATCTCCAGCGATGTGGATGCCGCCTGGTTCGAGCAATACCTGCAGAACCGGGATAAAGCAAAACGCTTTGCGATCGTGGATGAAACGTGTGACCGTATGATCGGTACCACCCAGCTTACCGGTATTCATGCCATCAACCAATCGGCCGAGTTCTCGATCGCCATTGGCGACAAACGTTACTGGAACAAGGGGGCAGGACAGGTCGCTGCACGTATGATACTCGATCATGGGTTTAAGGACCTCAACCTGCAACGCATCTGGCTTACCGTACTCGTGCGCAATGATCGGGCTATTCACCTGTACGAGAAGATAGGTTTCCGGCACGAAGGAGTACTGCGAAACTCGGTGTATAAACAAGGCCTGTTTGAAGACCAGGTGATGATGTCGGTGCTTCGGCAGGAATACCTGAAACAAGTGCCTGCTGTTGCTGCACAAAGCCAGGCGCCCGCCTATGTCCTGCTCAACGAATCCGTCTGAAACCAATCAATCATTTTTTATCCAATATGGACAACCAGCCCGTCGTATCCGTATGTGCGGTTACCTACAACCACGAATCTTACCTTGCCCAGTGCCTCGACAGTTTGGTGATGCAACAAACCAACTTTGCCTTTGAAGTGATTGTAGGCGAAGATTGTTCCACTGATAGTACCCGCAAGATCCTGCGGGAATACGATCAAAAGTATCCGGGAATTATCAAGCCAATCTATCATCAACGGAATGTAGGGGCCGCCCGCAATTTGTTTGAGCATTGCTTGTTGATGGCGAAAGGAAAGTACATCGCTATTTGTGATGGCGATGACTACTGGACTGATCATTTGAAATTACAAAGGCAGGTAGATTTTCTGGAGGCGCATCCCGGTTGTGTGCTGTCGTTCCACCGCGTAAAACAGGTTGACCAGCACGATCGGTTCCTGCAGCAGCAGGAAACAACGACCGAGATCAGATTCTACAGTTGGGAAGATATCCTGCACATCAGCATTCCCACCTTGTCGGTGGTCTTCAGGAATTGCATCCCCCATTACCCGGATGAAGTGTACCAGGCGAAGAGTGGTGATACCTTCCTGTTTGGCATGTTATCGCGGTATGGCGGAGCAGCGGATCTCGGATTCATCGGTGCCGCCTACCGGGTTCACGCAGGAGGTACTTTTTCGGGTAAAAGCCAGGTGGAGCAATACCGGCAAACCATCCATACACGCAAGTTGATGCAGCGCTCCCCCTTCTTCAGCCGCGAGCAACTGGTAGAGTTGAGCAAGGAGATCGAAAGAAGGAAGAAGCGATATATGAAGCATTTCATTAAAAAAGGCGAATTCGGCAATTGCCTCAAAATACTGTTCACCTAAAAGCAGTTCCTTATGATCACCATTATTACACCAACCTACAATCGGGAAGTGCTGGTGCAAACTACCATCAGGAGTATACAGGCGCAGAGCTTTACCGATTGGGAGCTGATCATCGTGGATGACGGGTCGACAGACAATACCGAAGCGGCCCTGAAGCCCTACCTCGCAGATACAAGGATCAGGTATATCAAGAAGCACAATTCGGGTCAGGCCGACAGCCTGAACACCGGGGCCGCACAGGCCCGTGGAGAATTCATAACCTTCCTTGACAGTGACGATGAAGCATATCCCGACTGGCTGAAAACAGTGCACGAACACGTAAAGGAAGACAGCGGGATCATCTGTGTTGGCGCCATGAGGAAATATCCTGATGGTTCGATGGTCAGGGAAGGTATGAATCAATTCAGGTTCTTCGGCAAAACCATTTACCTGAAATTTACCTGCGGTTCCCTTTTCATCCGCCGGGATATTTTCACCTCCATCCGCGGGTATGATGCTACCCTTAAATCAAACATACAGACCGACCTGGGCTATCGTCTGTTGGTTTACCTGCGCAATTCCAGGCTAAATGCGGTCGTGGTGAATGCATACCTGGTGCAGATCAATGTGCACGAGGGTGACCGCATCCGCACCAATTGGAAGAGAAGGCGCGAAGGGGGTATCCAGTTCATAGAAAAGCATTATGGGTTCATTTATGAAAATGACCCGAAAGAGATCGCCAACATCTACGGCACCATTGCCTATTCCAGCTATAAGCTACGTCACCGGGGTGAATCGGTGAAGTACTTGTTCAAAGCGATCCGCCACAATCCTGTTCGCTGGGTCAATTACATGCGCGTGGTGAAATATGCATTCTGGTAGTCCCTCACGGTATTGCTCATCTTATTGAATCGATCTCATATGACTGAAAATGTTTGCGCCGTTATAGTCACCTTTAACAGGGTCGACACGTTGAAAACTGCACTTGCCCACATATTGGCCCAAACCGCGAAGCCGGCGGCCATTTTGATTGCCGATAACAACAGTACCGACGGTACACGCGAATACCTGGCCACTGTAGACGGAACAGATCAGATACATTGTCTTTATCTGGATTCCAATGTAGGTAGCGCCGGAGCCATCGGAGAGGCCATGCGCTATGGGTTGGCCACTGGCAATTACGAATATTTCTGGATACTTGATGATGATACCTTTTATGAAAAAGATGCCCTGCGTGAACTGCTGGGGAATAGCAGGGAAGGAGGTTTTGACCTGCTGGGATTGCACGGCGCCCTGATCAGGTTTGGAAAGAAAGTACCATTGAAACCAGACCTCAAACTGCAAACTGCCGACTATGCCCTGATTGATGGAGCGCTCATTAGGCAGGAAGCCATCCGGAAAGCCGGGGTGGTAGATGCTATCTTCTTCATGATGTGCGACGATCATGAATATTGCATGCGCCTGAAGAAACACGGCTGTACGATCGGAGTGTTGAAGAGTGGCGCCGACAATCGCCTTTATCTGGGTGGTCAGGGGCGCTTCACAAGAGCCACGCTATGGAGGGGATACTATTCTTCCCGCAACCACCTGCTGATCATAAAAAGATATTTCTCGTTGACTGGCTTGTTTGGCTATTTATTCATGCAGGCTAAACTGATCATTGCAGCCGCTGTATTCGCCCCCGACAGGTTTCAGCGTGTAAAACTTCGCCTTTGGGGTATATGGCACGGATTAAGAGGAAAAGGAGGTAAAACGCTCGACCCACAGACATTGAAATTCATTCCTGCAAAATAAAAGTAAACCTTAACGACTACCCTTCGCAGTAACACCATTTCAGAATCAAAAAATGAAAACAGTGAAACGCCAAAAATTCAACAAACAACTAGTTAATGCACTCAGGTTTACTTACAGGTTTGGCCTCATCAAAGCATTGTTGCTATTCGTTACCATATTCGCAGCGGCAGAAGAATATAAGGTGAAGTGGAAGGGACGGCAGGTTCATATGCGCAAGGGTACAACCGATTTTTGTGTGTTCAGGCAGGTCCTCGTGTTTGAGCAATACAAAGTAAAAGGACTGGAGAAAGAGAAAGTAAAGGTGGTCGTGGATCTAGGGGCCAATGTCGGCCTTTCTGCACTGTACTTCAAATCGATTTATCCCAATGCTACGATTATCGCCGTTGAACCCGATAAAGAGAACTTCGAATTGATGACCAGGAACGTGGGTGCATGCCCTAATGTCTACTGCCTCAACAATGCGATCTGGAATACCAGCAAAACGCTCGGCGTATACGATAGCGGAGGGGGAGAGTATAGTTACCTCGTTAAGGAAGAAAGTGAGTCGGAAATAGGTTCCGTACGATCGGTGACCATTAATGAGATCATGGAACGGTTTGAACTGCAAAAGATCGACCTGCTGAAGATAGATATAGAAGGTTCCGAAAAGGAATTGTTTTCAGGTCATTACGCATCCTGGCTCCACAAGGTCGACTGCATTGTGATAGAAGTGCATGATTGGTTCAGGCCAGGTTGTGCTGCGGCTTTCTTCCGGGCGATCAGCATGAGAGATTATACATTTTCGTTCAAGGGTGAGAACATCACCATCGTTTTCGATAAAACACCTCAGCCTGTTACAGTAGCATTGGATGGCGAAACAGATCAATCTTCATTTATTAGCATTGGTAGAAATGTTAACCTATCAGCAGGAGTTTAAACAGGTTGGGTTAACCCAGCAAAAGAGGGAAACCGCCCCTGCCACCAGGGTACTGTTTGTTATAGATACCCTGGAGGTTGGCGGGGCAGAACAAAGTCTGCTCGATCTGGTCAGCAGGTTCAGGCAGATCGATCCCCTCGTTTGCCACTTGTATGCAGGTGAAACGCTGAAGCCGCAATTTATAAACATGGGCATACCGGTATGGTCGCTGGCAATCCAAAAGAAATATGGCTTTGTAACGGGCATTAAGAAATTGAAGGCATTGATCCGGCAAGAGCAACCACACCTGGTGGTGGCCTGCCTCACACGGTCGGAGTTGATATCGCGCATGGTTTGCCGCAGCCTGCACATTCCGGTGATTGGTACGTTTGTCAGTGATCTTTACGGAAGACCCTATAACCAGTCGCTATCGCGAAAGGCGCAATGGGGCGTTACTTTTTTTAAATGGCTCAACCGTTTTACGGCCGGTTATTGTACCGGTTTCATTGCCAATTCGGAAGCTATAAAAAATGCCAATGCCATTCAATTGGGAGTGCCGCCTGCCAAGATCCAGGTGATCAACCGGGGTAGGGACAGCCAGCGGTTTACATACTTGCCACGCACTATAGTGCCGGGAAAAGCCATACGTTGTCTGAATGTAGGTCGATTGGTTTCGGTGAAGGGGCAGCGCGATCTCATCCTGGCCTTCCAGCATTTTTTGCGCACGCATCCCGATGCACAACTGGATATCGCCGGAGAAGGTCCCGAAAGAAGTGCGCTGCAGGCCCTGATCGAATCAAAGCAGCTTGCCGGCCACGTCCGGTTATTGGGCAATCGAAACGATATACCGGCCCTCCTGCAGGAATATGATTCCTTTGTTTTTTCATCCTATAGCGAGGGTTTTAGTGGCGCGGTGGTAGAAGCCATGTTGTCGGGCATACCGGTACTGGCCAGTGATATTCCCGCCAATAGGGAGGTGATCAGACACCTGGAAACGGGCTATCTTTTTCCATCGGGCGATGTGACGGCGCTCTGCGCGGCTTTCGCCTGGTATGGCGACCATCGCCAGCAGGCTATCGATATGGCTGCCGAAGCACAGGCATATGCCAGGGAACATTTTGAACTCGATAAAATTGCTGCCCACCTGGAAACCTATTTGCGGACGATAACTGGAATTGCTATATGACGATCCTTCATCTTGTTCAGAAACCCCAGATGCGCGGCGCCGAGATATTTGCAGCCCACCTGGCCAATCATACAAGCCGTCATGGCCATAAAGTGATATTGGTTTCGCTGTTCCCTGGTAATAGCCCACTGCCATTCGAAGGTACCATGATCAACCTGGGCGGTAAGCCTGGTCATCGGTTGTTCAACCTCACAGCGTGGCGCCGGTTGGCCAACATCATCCAACAGGAGAAGCCCGATGTGATACAGGCCAATGCAGGAGATACCTTGAAGTATGCGGTATTCTCTAAGCTGTTGTTCGGTTGGAAACAGCCTATTATCTTCCGGAATGCCAGCACCATTAGTTTATACATTAAGACCTGGGCAGCCAGGAAATGGAATGGATTCCTGTTCCGGCATACAGATAAGATCGTTTCTGTCAGTAAAACATCGGCCGACGATTTTGCAGCCCTGTTCCCTCAATGCCGCGATAAGATCACGATCGTTCCTATTGGAATAGAGGAAGTGCCGGTGCAAACAAAACAACACGATGCGGCTCAAAACGGATACGGTTCGTTTCCCTTGCTGGTACATGTTGGCGGTTTTACCTACGAAAAGAATCATATCAGGCTCATAGCTATATTCCAGGAACTGCTGCGTATTTACCCCACGGCACGCCTGCATTTGGTAGGCGATGGACCCTTGCGAAGTGAAATGGAAGCGATCGTATCGCAAAAAAGACTCGATCGGTCTATCCGGTTCCTGGGAGCACGCAAAGATGTGATGGAACTGATCGCCGGCGCTGATGTGTTGTTATTGCCCAGTATCATTGAAGGGCTACCCGGCGTAATACTTGAAGCCTTTTATTGCAGGATACCCGTGGTAGCGTACGATGTGGGAGGAGTTGGAGAAGTGCTTATCAACAATGATACCGGCCACCTGGTGCGTAAAGGCGATGAAAATGGATTTGTAGAAGCAATATGCGAAGTGATCGAGAACAGGAATGAAGAGGAATTCCTGGTGCAAAATGCTTACCAGTTGGTTACATCAGGTTACCTCAATAAATGGATCGCTAAGAGGTTTATCCACGTATACGAAACGGTACTCCGCCACTGGAGAGAAGTGTACCACATACAGAAAACAGTGTAATCCTTACTGCCATGAATACAACGCAAGGCCAGTTTGCCCGCAAAAAGATGATCGCCCCACATCAACAGGTGCAGGTGTTGCACATCATTAAATCACTAGGACGCGGCGGCGCAGAAGTGCTGTTGCCGGAAACCCTGAACAAACATGACAAGGAAAAATACCACTTTCACTATATCTATTTCCTGCCCTGGAAAAACCAGGTAGTAAAGGAGATCGAGG
The DNA here is from genome assembly GCF_029223285.1 of Paraflavitalea sp. CAU 1676. Lineage (GTDB taxonomy): Bacteria > Bacteroidota > Bacteroidia > Chitinophagales > Chitinophagaceae > Paraflavitalea. The sequence goes on from NZ_JARHUJ010000004.1 coordinate 394,997, forward strand.
CAGCAGGCGGGATCGTCAATTGCTTTCCGGCCAATAATAACGCACAGATCCTCCTGCAGATTCGGAAGATCGTTAAGTATATCAAAACGCATCGCATTCAGCTTATTCATTGCCACCTGCCCTGGGCAGGTATCGTGGGCCGCATAGCCGGTCGCCTCACAGGCGTGCCCGTAGTATATACCGAACACAATAAATGGGAACGCTATCACCGCCTCACCTACCTGATGAATAAATGGAGTTTTCCGGGTCAGCAACAGGTGATCGCCGTTTCGGGTGAGGTGGCCAATTCAATAAAACTGCATTATCGAAAAGCATCACCTGCCGTGCAGGTCGTGCAAAATGGGATCGATACCGAAAAATATGCTGCTCATCATCCGGTAAGCCGGGATATCCGTCGCGAGCTCGACATACCAGCCAGGTCAATCGTGATTGGTATTGCCTGCGTCTTTCGCGCTCAAAAAAGGCTCCACTACTGGATAGAAGTGGCCAACGCATTAAGGGCGCAGCATAGTGGGTTACGGTTCATCATTGTCGGAGATGGCGTGTTACGGAATGAAGTGCACCAGAAAGCGCGAGAGCTCAATATGGATCATTGCTTGCATTTTGCCGGCTTACAAACGGAAATGAGGCCCTGGCTCAAGGTGATGGACATCTTCATGATGAGCTCGGAATTTGAAGGGCTGCCCATTGCCCTGCTCGAGGCGATGAGCATGGGATGCATGCCAGCCTGTACCGCAGCCGGCGGCATTCCCGAAGTGATTAAGGACAATGTCAACGGAATATTGGTGCCAGTGAACGAACCCATGCAGTTGGCCGGCCGCCTGGCTGGCTTCCTCGATCAACCTGGTCTGCTGGCCGAAAGACAGCAAGCTGCCCGGGATACCGTCGTGAAGTACTTCAGTATGGAAAAAATGGTAGGTGAGCTGGAACTGATCTATGACCAATTGATACCGAAAAACAATCACCAATGATCGGTGCCATTGTATTGATGATCGTATTGTTTGGGGCAACCCTGCCTTTGCTGCAGGTGTTGAAAGCGGGGATCCCCTGGCTGAAACTGGGCCTGCTGAAGAACCTGTATTGGTACCATGTAGCCTTTGCGATTATCTATTACATCTATGTGCAATCCTCCGCGTCCGATTCGGTGGCCTATTTCAATCGGGCCAGTTCGAACTTCGAGAACTGGATGGATGCCTACGGAACAGGAACCACGTTTATCGACTTTGTGGCTTGGCCATTTGTCAATTATCTCGGGTTCACCTACGAAATGATGATGATGTTGTTTGCCTGGATGGGCTACTGGGGGTTTGTATTCTTTTACATCATTTTTAAAGAGAATCTAAAGTTCAAACACAAGTTGCAGGGGGTAGACCTGGTAACGTTGATCATCTTCCTGCCCAACATGCACTATTGGACCGCTTCACTCGGTAAAGGATCTATCATCTTCATGGGACTGGCGATGATCATGTTTGGCCTCAGCCGGCTCAACAACCGGAAAGTGGCACTCCTCGCCGGATTACTCCTCGTATACCATGTTCGCCCGCATGTATTTTTCATCATGGGCCTGGGCATATTGGCCGGCCTGGTAGCGGCACGCGCGAAAGTTCCGCTTTATCAAAAGCTCATGGTAATTGCCGGTGTTGGTGTGGCCGTATTCTTTTTGTTTGAAGACGTCATGAAATTTGCCAACCTGGATAGTGAGAACCTGTTGGAAAGTTTTGATCAGTTGTCGAGCCACCGCTCGGTAGAATTGGCCAAAGCAGGATCAGGCATCGATATATCCGGCTATCCACTGCCATTGAAGCTATTCACCTTCTGGTTCAGGCCGCTCTTTGTAGACGCGCCGGGCCCCATAGGTATCATCGTATCTTTCGAAAACCTGTTCTATCTCTGGCTTGCCTGGCAGCTGTTTGATGGCCGTTTCCTCAAATTCCTGGGTAGAAGTTCGGCCCTGGTGAAAACCTGCGGCGTCGCTTTCCTGGCTACTTCGGTTGCCCTTTCGGGTACTCTTTCCAACCTGGGCATCATTATACGGCAGAAAAGCATGGTCATGTATTTCTTCCTCTTTATCATATTGGCATTTATGGATTACCGGAAAGAACTGGCTATCAGCAGGAAGAAAAAGCCAGTAGCCAGCGATCCCTCACCAGCACTCTCCGGGCAGGTATCACTCAACTAAACCATTTATGGAAGGCATATTCACTATTTCGCTCGATTTCGAACTGCATTGGGGCGTATTCGATAAAAAGGACCGCCGCGAACGCGAGGCCTGTTACCGCAATACCCTTCAGCTGGTGCCCCGCATGCTCGAGCTGTTTTCAAAGTATGATGTGCACGTAACCTGGGCTACGGTGGGCAGCATGTTTGCCAAAGACCAAAGCGAATGGGAACAATTGAGACCGGCCATCGAACCGCAATACAGCGTGGAAAAATATTCCGCTTACCGGTGGGTATCGCGCAACGCCATGTTGCCCGATTATCAATGGGCGCACTTTGCGCCCGATATGGTACAGGCGATCCTGCAGTATCCGGGACAGGAGTTGGGAACGCATACCTTCAGCCACTATTATTGCCTGGAGCAGCAGGACGAGCCACGGGCTTTTGAGGCCGATCTGCAGGCTGCGCAAAAAGCCGCTTCGTTGTTTGGCACGAATCTAACCTCGCTGGTGTTTCCGCGCAACCAGTTTAATCCGGATTATCTCAAAACATGCTTCGAGCAGGGAATCACAACTATCCGTTCAAATCCTTCCAACTGGTTCTGGAGCCCTGTGACAAACGGCGGATCAAGTTTGCTGAGGAAATTAGTACGTACCGCCGACGCTTACGTGCAGGTGGGGTCACACCGTACTTCCTATCCTTTGAGCAGCATTGAAATAACGCCGGGAGAACCTTTGCAACTACCAGCCAGCCGTTTCCTCCGGCCCTGGCGTTCCGAATACAAGTTTGCCAACAAATGGCGTATCGGCCGGCTTTGCCAGGAAATGCGCCTGGCCGCCAAACATGGAGAATGTTATCATCTATGGTGGCATCCCGAAAACTTTGGCGACCATCCTGAAGAAAACATGAATGGGTTGATGACCCTTCTGCAGCAATATGAAAAGTGCCGTAGCAAGTATGGAATGAAGAGTTGGAATATGGGAGAATATGCCACGCACCTATTGAAAGCGACACCTCGAAACTTAACATATGGCCATGCAACTACGGCCTGCAACCCCTGAAGACAGGCCCGCCATCATCGAATTGCTCCGTCAATCCCTTGGTGAATCCTCGATCCCTAAGTCCGAAGCCCTCTGGGTATGGAAACATGAGCACAATCCATTCGGCCCCTCCTATGTGTTGGTGGCCGAAGAGAATGGAAAACTCATTGGTTTGCGTGCCTTTATGCAATGGAGCTGGATCAGGAACGACAGGGTTTACCGTACCGTAAGGGCGGTAGACACTGCCACCCACCCCGACCATCAGGGTAAGGGCATCTTCAAAAAGCTGACGCTGCAGCAATTGGAAAGCTGCCGGCAGGAAGGCATTCTCTTTGTTTTTAACACACCCAACGGGCAAAGCAAACCCGGGTACCTGAAAATGGGATGGGTTGAACAGGGAAAAATGCCGATCAAATTCAAAATACTCCGGCCTTTTACCGTTGCCAAAGCGCGCTTCTTCGACAAGGAAAAATATACAGGGCAATCGGAAGATCCGTCGCCCTTTCAAAAATGGACGCTTGGTGTATTGGGTAGCCTGGACAGGTATGTTCAACGAACAAACCAACTGGCTACCCTCTTTTCACCTCAATATATTTCCTGGCGTTATGCCAACAATCCGCTGTATTCTTATAATTACTTCACCGACCAGGAGAATTACCTGCTGATCAGCCGGATCAAGATGCATGCCTACACAAAGGAATTGCGATTGGTAGATTTTATCAGGCTCAATCCGCAGGCAGATAACGGTTACCTCAACGCCACCATGAAAGCGCAGGTATCAACATTCTGTGAACAGTACCAGATCGATTTTATATCCCTTTCCGGTCAGCAGTTTCAAGCCAACAAAGCTTGCTTCAATTGGATGGGAATGTTGCCGGTGCGGCGCCTTGGGCCCACGATCACGCTGCGTGATCTCAACATGAAAGAGAATTTTCAGTATTTATTGGATACAAAGAACTGGTGTTACTCCACCGGCGATCTTGAACTGTTTTAAGTATATGTTCCTTCAATTCATTTAGCGGATGCTCATTCCCCCCGGGATAAGTGACAGGAATGTCCATGCGGGGGAATGAGTGCCGCACCAACCGATCAGCACATGCTCAACAGGCCCACGAAGTCAAAGCTTATACGCATCACCACTGTTCCCGTGTCGCTGAAAGTGCTACTCCGCAGGCAACTGAAGTTTATGGCCGACCATTTTGAAGTGATCGCAGTTTCATCTCCGGGTACTGAGCTCGACGATGTGCAACAGGCGGAAGGTGTGCGTACGGTAGCTGTCCCAATGACAAGGGCCATCACTCCCTGGCAGGATATCAGGGCTCTTTGGGGAATATACCGTTTGTTTAGAAAAGAGCGCCCCGCTATTGTGCATACCCATACTCCCAAAGCTGGATTACTGGGCATGATAGCGGCAAAGATGGCAGGAGTGCCGGTACGCTTGCATACCGTGGCTGGCTTGCCCCTCATGGAGAAGAAAGGATTTACGCGCAGGTTGTTGGAGTTTATTGAAAAAGTTACCTACAACTGCGCTACGAAAGTATATCCCAATTCCGAACGGCTTGCTCAGTTTCTGATCGATCATCGTTTTTGTAAAACCACTAAGCTGCAGGTGCTGGGCAATGGCAGCAGCAATGGTATTGATACCACTCATTTCAAGGTTACCGCTGCGCTGGAAGCCGAAGCCCGCCAATTAAGAAGGGAGAAAGGTATTGCGCCCGGGGATTTTGTTTTTGTATTTATCGGGCGTTTGGTAAAGGATAAGGGCCTCGAAGAATTGGTAGCAGCTTTTACCGCCCTGCATACAAAATACAAGGGCGTCCGGTTACTACTCGTTGGTCCGTATGAGGAAGCGCTGGATCCGCTGTCGGCACATACCATGCACAGCATTCAAAATGATCCGGCGATCCTGCAGGCCGATTTTCAACACGATATCCGCCCGTGGCTGATGGCAGGCCAGGTACTGGTTTTCCCTTCTTACCGCGAAGGATTTCCCAATGTTCCACTGCAAGCAGGATGCCTGAATCTCCCATCCATCGTTACCGATATTAATGGCTGCAACGAGATCATACAGCACAATCTCAATGGGCTTGTGATCCCGCCAAAAGAGGTGGCTGCCCTGCAGGCAGCCATGGAGCAACTGCTGACCGATCAGGCACTGTACGCGCACATGAAGCAACAGGCACGGGATAGGATCATTCAACGATACGATCAGCAGCAGCTGTGGCAATTGCTGCTCAATGAATACCAGGAACAACTAAGCAAACATGAACTTGTACGCCCGATACTTCAAACGGCTCATTGATTTCCTCTTGGCGCTGCTGGCTTTCACACTCCTGCTGCCCGTCATAGGTTTTATCACATTATTACTATTGATGGCAAACCGGGGTGAGCCCTTCTTTTTTCAGCGTCGCCCGGGGCGGCATGGCCGTATATTCTGGCTGGTGAAGTTTCGGACCATGAACAACCGGAAAGATGCGGCCGGCCAGCTGCTGCCCGATGGGGTTCGCCTTACGGCGGTAGGACGATTTATCAGAAAGACCTCGCTGGATGAATTGCCGCAACTGATCAATGTGATCAAAGGCGATATGAGCCTGATAGGCCCCAGGCCTTTACTGGTCGAATACCTGCCTCTCTACAGCCCCGTGCAAAACAGACGCCATGAAGTACGGCCAGGAATCACTGGCTGGGCACAGGTGAATGGCCGCAATGCCATTGGCTGGGAAGAAAAATTTGAACTGGATGTTTACTACGTGGATCATATCAGCTCGCAGCTCGATGCCAAAGTGATCCTGCTAACAATAAAGAAAGTTTTCAAAACAGAAGGTATCAGCCAACAGGGACATGCCACCATGCCTGCCTTTAAAGGAGCCAAACAAGTATGAATATACTCATTACATCGGCCGGACAAAGAGTGTCGCTGGTCAAAGCATTTAAGCAAGAGTTATCCAAGGTCTACCCCGGCTCAAAAGTATTAACAACGGATATGAGTCCGGAAATGAGCGCGGCCTGCAATGTGTCCGACGGATACATCCGGGTGCGCCGGGTAACTGATCCGGGATATATAGATGAACTATTGAGCATATGCCAGCAGCACCAGGTAAAAATGGTAGTGCCTACGATCGATACGGAGTTGATGGTATTGGCCCAGCACCGGGATCAGTTTACGGCGGAAGGCATCCACCTGATCATCTCCTCACCTGATTTTATTGATCAGTGCCGTGATAAACGTAAGATCAACACCTTTTTTGAGGCTCGTGAAATTCGGGTTCCGGCTGCAATCGACAAGTACCAGCCCAGTTTCCCCCTTTTCATTAAGCCGTACAATGGCAGTTTGAGTGCCGACACCTATGTGGTCCATTCGCAAGCCGACCTAAGGGAAGAATTCCTTACCAATGAGCGACTATTGTTCATGGAATACCTCAGCAAGCAGGATCACGATGAATATACCGTGGACATGTATTATGATAAAGCAGGCGATGTGAAATGTATCGTGCCGCGCAAGCGGATCCTGGTGAGGGCAGGCGAGATCAATAAAGGCATCACCAGCAAGAATGGGATACTGAAATACCTGCGCCATAAGCTGGCTCATATAGATGGGGCAGTTGGCTGTTTGACAGCGCAGTTCTTCCTTAATAAACAAACAGAAGAGATCACGGCGATAGAGATCAATGCGCGGTTCGGCGGTGGTTACCCGCTCAGCTACCATGCCGGTGCCAATTATCCCTTATGGCTGATCGAAGAGTATTTCCAGAACAGGCAGATCGAATACACCGAAGATTGGGAAGATCAGCTGCTCATGCTCCGCTATGACGATGAAGTGCTTGTTCATGCAAATAGAAATTAAACCCAATAGTTTTTTTGTCTTTGACCTCGATGATACCCTCTATCCCGAGATCGAGTTCCTGCGTTCTGGTTTCCGTGTGATAGCACGCCAGCTGGAACAAAGAACCGGTACGAACGTGTATGAAGAAATGTGGGTACGCTACCGGGCCGGTGAAAACGTATTTGCCTGGATAGCCGGTCAATATCAGGATCAATGGCCGGGGTTGACGGTTGCCCAGCTCCTGAAGATCTATCGGGAACACGAGCCTGAAATACAGCTCCGGTTGGGCGCCATCGATCTGCTGAACAGGCTGGCTGCCATGAAAGTTCCTGCCGGCCTCATTACCGATGGCAGAAGCATCACCCAACGCAATAAACTGAAGGCGCTTTACCTACATGATTATTTTACCGATACCATCATCTCCGAGGAGTTTGGGTCGGAGAAACCAGCTGAAAGGAATTATCGCTACTTCGAAGAGAAATATCCCGGCAGGCAGTTTACGTACATCGGTGATAACACCACCAAGGATTTTCTGGCTCCGGCAAAACTCGGCTGGTTTACTTGTTGCCTCAAAAGCGATGGCAATAACATACATACACAGGTATTCGATCTCCCATCCTGTCCTGCCGCTGTGATCAACTCATTTGATGAAATACAACTAACATGAACCCGAAGATCTGGTTATCCTCTCCCCATATGGGAGAAAAAGAACAGGCTTACGTACAAGAGGCATTCGATACCAATTGGATTGCTCCCTTAGGTCCTCATGTAAATGGATTTGAACAGGACCTTAAGCATTTCCTGGGAGGTGATGTGGAAGTGGCGGCGTTGAGTTCGGGCACGGCAGCCCTGCACCTGGCGCTGGTGATCCTCGGCGTACAGGCAGGCGATGAAGTTATTTGCCAGTCGATGACCTTTGCCGCATCTGCCAACCCGATCGTTTACCAGGGTGCTACACCCATATTTGTTGACAGTGAAGAGCTCACCTGGAATATGTGCCCGCAATTCCTGGAACTGGCGATTTGTGATCGCATCAGGCTCGGCAAGAAACCCAAAGCCATCATAGTAGTACATCTTTACGGTATGCCGGCGCAGATGGTGGAGATCATGCGGATAGCCCGTCACTATGATATACCGGTCATTGAAGATGCTGCAGAAGCCCTGGGTTCAACCTACCAGGGAAAACAGGTAGGAACATTCGGCGATATCTCGATCTTTTCGTTCAATGGCAACAAGATCATTACCACCTCCGGTGGCGGTGCGCTCGTATCGGCCAACGCCACGTATGTCAACAAAGCAAGATTCCTGGCAACGCAGGCCCTCGATCCGGCACCGCATTACCAGCATTCGCATATCGGATACAACTACCGTATGAGCAATATATGTGCGGGGATAGGCCGTGGACAAATGGAGATATTGCCAGCACGTGTGCAAAGCAGGCGGGACAATTTCTCCTTCTACCAACGTGCATTCGGCGATATATCCGAAATACAGTGCGGGGTAGAGCCCTCCCCGGACTACCATTCCAACCACTGGCTTACCGTAGTGCTGATAGCGGGAGATCGCTTTACGCGCGAAGATCTTCGGCTGGCCCTTACGGCTGATAATATCGATAGCCGCCCTTTATGGAAGCCCATGCACTTGCAGCCCGTTTACGAGGGAGCACCTTACTACGGATACGATACGGCTGAAAGGCTATTTAAGAATGGATTGTGTCTACCCTCCGGCTCCAACCTTACACACGAAGACCTCAACCGGGTGGTATCCCGCATCTATGAAACCGTTGCCATGCGGCAAACCTTCGAGGATCATACCTCCAAACTCATTTTTGAATAGCTAAGCTACATAGCTTATCCAGCATCCTGAATAACCAACTTCCGCAGCTGATACATTCACTAAAAGTTACTAACGATTATGAAGAAGTTGTTTTTTATTGCAAAATCAGTACCCAGGTGGGTAGTGTTGCTGGTCGACCTTGCTATCAACGGCGCCTCTTTTTCGCTCTCTTATTTTATCGTAAAACAGTTTGAGTTTCACGAAATACTCAGGGGGCATTTTTTCATCTATACCGGGGTGTATGGGATTATCGCGTTGCTCATTTTTTACTGTATGCGTATTCACACCGGCATTATCCGTTATTCGAATATCCATGATATGTTACGGATATTTATGGCGGTGGCACTTGTTAGTTTGCTGTACCCGGTGGCGATCGAATTCCTGGTGGCGCGGCGCTACCATATCCGCTCTCTGAATATGGCGGGTGTACTGATCGTTAATTTCTTTATTGCGTCTTCGCTGCTTGTATTGATGCGCACTGTGGTAAGAGGATTTTATTATTATGTGAAGAGGACCACTACCGGTAGCAAAGAGAATGTGTTGATATATGGCGCCGATACCGAAGCCATCCTGATCAAACAAGCCATCGAGTCGAGCCCCACCAATCAGTTTGTGATTGCAGGTTTCATTGAAACCGACGCCAGTAAAGTGAATTCTTACATACAGCAGGTAAAGATTTTCCATATCCGGGCACTCGGGTTGTTGAAGATGAAGAAGAATATAGACAAGCTGATCCTGATGAATAACCAGCTCACCGGACCCGACAAGAAGACGGTGATCGAAAAATGCCTCCAGGTAGGTATCAAGGTATTAACAGTGCCTCCATCTGATCAATGGGTATACGGAAAGCTGAGCATCCGTCAGATCCAGGAATTGCGCATTGAAGATCTGTTGCAAAGGGAGCCCATTGTGATCAACGATCAGAACATCAGTAACGAGTTGTCGGGCAAAAAGGTACTGATCACAGGAGCTGCCGGTTCCATCGGTGCAGAGGTGGTTCGTCAGGTATTGTCGTACCATCCCGAAACCGTGATCCTCTGTGACCAGGCCGAGTCAGACCTGCATGAAATGCAGCTGGAAGTTGAAGAAAAATACCCCGACATAAACATCCACATTTTTATAGCAAGTATTCGGGATCGCAACCGTATGGAAATTCCTTTCCGGCAGTACAGACCCGATATCGTATTCCATGCCGCAGCGTATAAGCATGTACCCATGATGGAGAAGCATCCGGCAGAGGCCATACTTACCAACGTGATGGGCACCAAGATCGTGGCCGATCTCGCCGTATTCTTCAACGTACACAAGTTCGTCATGATCTCGACCGATAAGGCGGTAAACCCATCCAACGTCATGGGTACATCCAAGCGGATCGCAGAAATGTATGTGCAGTCGTTGAGCAACATCGTACAGAACAAGTCGGCCGAAGACATCGTGCACATCAATAATTCCTGGAGCCGGCAGTTCATCTTCAATGCGATGCATTCCAAAACGAAGTTCATCACTACCCGCTTTGGTAATGTTCTGGGTTCCAATGGATCGGTGATACCGAGGTTCAGGGCGCAGATAGAAGCGGGTGGACCGGTTACAGTAACTCATCCATTGATTACCCGGTTCTTTATGACCATTCCCGAAGCGGTGCAATTGGTGCTGGAAGCGGCTACGATGGGCAGAGGTTCCGAGATCTTTGTGTTCGACATGGGCCGGCCCGTCAAGATCACTGACCTGGCTACCAAGATGATCAGGTTGGCAGGCTTGATACCTGAGGAGGATATTAAGATTGTATACACTGGCCTGCGGCCGGGCGAAAAACTCTATGAAGAATTGTTGAACCGGGAAGAGAAAACCTTGCCTACGCACCACAGTAAGATCAAGATTGCGCGCGTGGTGCCTTGTTGCGACCAGTCGGTGATGGAGATCAACGAGCTGATCGGCATCAGCCGGCACGGCGACGATTATGAACTGGTGAAGAAAATGAAAGAACTGGTTCCTGAGTTCAAGAGCAATAATTCCGAATTTGAGGAACTGGATCATATAGAGATCAAGCCCGCATTGTTGCAACCGGAAGTGACCTATTAACAGCCTGCATTTCCTGCCCGCGCAAACTTCAACATTCGGCATATGTAAAGACAACCACGAATATCATATCATGAAAGCATGCCTGCTTTTAGGCGTCCTGATCGGGTGCTTTGCAGGAACCGCCCGGTCGCAGCAGGAGATCAACAATTGGTTTTTTGGGTATAATGGAGGAGTGAACTTCAGCGCTGGCGCGCCTGCGGTGATCCCGGGCAGCCTGCGCAGTTGGGAAGGATGTTCATCGATCAGTGACAGGAACGGTAACCTGCTCTTTTATTCTGATGGCATTACGGTCTGGGACCGTAATCACCAGGTGATGGCCAATGGCGTCAACCTGAATGGAGATACATTGTCTACCCAATCCGTATTGATCACAGCGCATCCGGGCGATCCCAACTTGTATTACGTGTTTACGGTAGCCAAAGAAGCTGAGCCAGAAGGCCTGCAGTATTCGATCGTAGATATGACATTGAATGGCGGTCTTGGTGATGTAGTGGCCGCACAAAAGAATATACCGTTGCTTACGCCGGTATGTGAAAAGATCACTGCCGTCAAGCACAGCAACGCAAACGATATATGGGTGATCACCCATAAATTCGGATCGGATGAGTTTTATGTGTATGCGATCAATTGTGCGGGTCTTAATACTACCCCCATTGTTACACCAACAGGACGTATTGCCGATAAGATCACCAACAGCATTGGCTACCTCAAAGCATCGCCCGATGGATCCACGCTTGCCATGGCCGGTTTTACATCGGTAGTAGAAGTATTCAATTTTGATGCAACATCGGGAGTGGTGAGCTATCCGCGCGAGATTACCGGTAATCCTAACATGATCACCGGACCTTATGGTGTGGAGTTTTCGCCCAATTCAAAATTGTTGTATGTTTCTGAATCGTACAACAACAACGGGTCCGGCGACTTCTTTGTTTACCAGTATAAAATTGAAACCCCCAATATTGTAGACTCCCGCGTGAAGATCGATTCGGGTTATGGTAATGCCGCAGGCGCCTTGCAGCTGGGGCCCGACGATCGCATATACATCGCTTATGATCACCAGCCTTTCCTCGGGGTTGTTTCCAATCCCGATGTAGAAGGCAAGGCATGTGGCCACGTGCGGCAATATGTGCCCTTGCCCGGCGTGGTGATCAGTGGAGTAGGGCTGCCTGCAGCAGTGGCAGGTTACAAAAGAACTTTATTGCCCGGTGATACTACGTTGTGTGAAGGAGAAAAGGTAGTTGCGCGGGTGAAGCTGCCCGGCACTACCTTTCTTTGGCAGGATGGTACCGTGCTCGACTCGATGGTGATGAATGCCCCAGGACTGTATTGGGTAGAGATCACTCACAATAATTGTAAATACAGAGACTCGATCACCGTGATCTGGAAACCCAGGCCAGTAGTATACCTGGGTAAGGACTCATCCCTTTGTTCCGATAAGTTTCCTTTGTTATTGCAAACGGCAATACCGGGTGCCACGTATGCCTGGCAGGATGGCTCAATCGCCAATAGCTATAGTGTAACTGGCCAGGGCCTGTATTGGCTGGAAGCTACACTGAATGGTTGTAACGCAAGAGATAGCTTACTCGTAACATCGCGGGCAGTCACCACCTTCAGTCTTGGTAGGGATACGGCAATCTGCGAGGGAGCGCAACTGGTGAGCCTGATCCAGACCAAATTCCCTACTTATAACTGGAATAACGGCAACCACACCAATACCATTACAATAAAAGATAGCGGTCTCTATTGGTGCGAGGCCATCAATCTCGAAGGCTGTGCCTGGCGCGACAGTATTCATGTCGCTGTGAACGCGCTGCCGGTATTCAGTTTAGGCAAAGACTCCATTCTTTGCGAAGGCAATACCTGGCTGCTCGATGTTGCGCAGGTTGGCGATCAGTTCCTCTGGCAGGACGGATCAAGCCAGCCACGATACCAGGTGCGGAAAACAGGGCAATATCATGTAGCGATAACCAGGCAGGGCTGCAAATGGGCTGATACCGTATCAGCAATCTATCGCATTAACCCACGCCTTGACCTGGGGCCAGATCAATATTTATGTTCCGGACGGCCATTGGTGCTGGATCCGGATATTTCCATGCCCTATAAATGGCAAAACGGGAGCACCCAGCCATCCTATACAGTTACCGAACCCGGAACCTACTCTATATCGATCACCACCGAATGCGGAACCTTTTCAGATGAAATCAAAGTGCTCAAGGGATCCTGCAAAGTAGCGATACCCAATGCGTTTACACCCGGAAAATCGCAGAACAGCAGTTTCCGGGTTTTAAATGCGGGCGGGCTAAAAGGGTTTAGTTTACGCATTTTCAATCGCTGGGGACAGCAGTTATATTACTCCTCCGACCCGCTGATGGGCTGGAACGGGTGCCTCGGAGGCGCTCAGCAGCCTGCTGGAACCTATGTGTATATGGTCGGTTATGTTGATGATGATTCAGGAAAGCCCGTATCCCAAAGAGGCGTGTTGACACTAATTCGATGAAAGTATAATCAACCCATTGTTATGCAAGTTAACAGGCGTCATTTTCTGCGCAATGCATTCGTTACGGCGGCATGTTTATTCCTGATCCCAGGGGTTGGGGCCCGGAAAAGGGACAGGCGCTTCGGAGCCGTTGGTTGTTCACCAGGACCCGAAGCGGATAATGACTCCCTGCGCGGAGTCACAGCTACAGTACACAGTGCACAGTCGGGCAGGTGGTCCGACGCAGCCACCTGGGGAGGCAAACAACCCGGCGCTACCGACACGCCACGCATAGAAGCCGGACATATTATTATATATGATGTCGCCAGCACTACCGTGGCCGGCCTCAACATATCGGAAGGCGGGACCCTCATCTTTGAGGCATCTAAATCGGTTTTGTTGCAGAGTACCGGCAATGTAGTGGTGGAGGGAATGTTGAACATGGAGCCGGCGTCGGCCAATATATATCACACTCTCCGGTTTACCGGCATCGATGAAACCCGCTTTGTGGGTGGTGGCATGAACGTGCAACCAAACGATGTCGGCATATGGGTGATGGGCACCGGTCAGGTGAACCTCGTGGGGACAGCAAAAACAGCCTGGACAAAGGCCACCGGTTCCATAGCGGCCGGCGCAACGGCCATCTCCCTGGAGAAAAATACAGCCTGGAAGCCGGGCGATCTGATCTGTATCACCCCCACCGAATCCCCGGCGGTGGGAACTCCTTTTACCACCGGTTTCGATGAAAGGACCATCAAAAGCGTCAACGGTAATACCATCACCCTTGAAACAGGCACAGCAAGGCCCCATCCGATGGTCAATAACCAATGGACGGCCGAGGTGATCAACCTCAGCCGCAATGTAGCGATAGGCGGAACTGAAAAGGGCAGGGCTCACTTATTCATCCGTTCAGCCAAACCCCAAACCATAAAATACATTACCCTGCAGCATGTTGGCCCTCGCAGAGACCGCAAAGGCACGCCGGCAGAGGAATTGGTGGCCGGACGCTATGGTATGCATTTCCATTTTTCAGGCGATGGTAGCCGCGGTTCCATGATCGAAGGCAATGTGATCATGGATGCCGGCAATCACAGCTACGTACCGCACGTATCTCACGGTATTACCTTCGTTGATAATATCGCTTACCGTATCCTGGAAACTGCTTTCTGGTGGGATCCCGGCGATCCTACACACGATTGCATCTACGACCACAACATCGTGGCGAATTGCCAGTTCGTGCAGGGGGCGCTCAACATGAACGGGGAAGATGCCCCTAGCTTCTCATCCAGTGGCTTTGCCCTCAATACCGGCGATAGTAATATCTGTCGCAATAATGTCGTAGTAGGCGGCGGCCAGGGCGATTTTGCCGATGGAGGCGCTTTTAATTGGGAGGCCAATCTGAATGAAGGGATCTGGGAGTTCCATGATAACCTCGCCCACAACAATGATAATGGCCTGCGGGTGTGGCAAAACTCTACCCGCAACCACATCATCCGCGATTTTACGGCTTATCACAATGGCGTCGGCATCTTCCATGGCGCTTATGCCAATAGCTATACCTATACAGGAGGCATCCTGTATGGAAGTCCTATGATCATTAAGGCTGCATCTTCCAACTCCAACCGCGTGCGTGTGGAGAATATCACCATCGATGGGGCCGGTATCATCAACAATGGAGTAGAAGTGATCCATAGCCCGCTCAAAGGAACCGTGCCGGTGTTCCTGCGCAACGTGACGATCCGGAACTGTAAGCAGGCCGCACTCCTCGACTCGGCAGCTCCCGAAGTACATTCAACCGATCTGGTGCAGTGCACCATCGACGGAGCGATCCTGTTGCATCCGGAAGCGGCTGATGGTGAAACCATCCGTGTTCAACCGGCATCGGGCCAGCCTTACCAGATCACTAAAGCCGGGAAAACTAACATAGCGGCCTTTTCGGCTACCACCTGGGGCACCGGCCAGGGATTGAAGGCCGAATACTTTAATCAGAACGATCTGTCGAAGCCGGCGCTTACACGCATCGACTCCAATGTGAGTTTCTCGGAATGGAGCGCAGGCGTGCATTTTAAGATTACAGGGAAAGCGTATTCGGTGCGCTGGACCGGTCAGATACAGGCCCAGTTCAGTGAAGAGCATGTATTCCATCTTGGCTCCGGCGGCGGTCATCGCCTTTGGGTCGATGACAGGCTGATACTCGACGGATGGCAGGAGCACTATCCAGATGTGTACAGGTCATCGTCCATCGCGCTGAAAGCCGGACAACGATACAATATCAGGTTGGAGTTTTTCAATACCGACGATAATACAGGCATGGGATTGTTTTGGAGTTGCCCGGGATTGCCCATTGAATATGTGCCCCAAACGCAATTGTATGCAGAGGCGGTAACGCCGCCCCCACAACCGCCAACAGTATCGGAGCCGGTAGTGGTAGCGCAGGTGATACGCAATTACATTGAAGTACATAGCCCTGATAATTCAAACTATCATTTATACGATGCAATGGGGCGACTGTTGAAGCATGGAAGCCTCACACCGGGCACCAATTTCATCTACGTCACCGCCATTAGCAGTGGTTCATTATTCCTTAAACTGAGCCGCATCAGCAAAGCTTATAAGCTGATCAAGATATAAACGTTCAACACTTCTTCCTATTGCTGCAACAATAACAAGAATGGCACGGGGCCCTGCGCTCCGTGCCATTCTTGTTTTAGCACCTGCCTCATAGCGGCCACGCACGTACATTTCAGCCCTCTCTATTGATTTAATTTTCTTTCAATTGTAACTGATTCTTAGTGTTTCAATTGAAGCAAACGCAGTGCTGTATTGACATTCGTCAAATCAGCCAGGCATTGCTTTGCATGTCAAACAAAGTCTTTTACAGATAGTGATTGTTGATTAATAAGGCATTTCAGGCATTATAGTTGTTTAAACATCGCGACTGATTTCTTAAGAGAAACCACAAAAATACCTTTATGAAAAACACCAGAAGACGCTTTCTGCAAAGCGTATCTTTGACTGCTACCGGTATGGCCCTGCTGCCCTCTCCGGTTGGTGCCAATAAAAAAATAGCCCGACGAACTTCAGACATCTCCTGCGCTCCGCAACAAGAATTTTCCCTTACAGGAACTGTGAGTAGTGTTAAGACAGGCAAATGGTCCGACCCCACAACATGGGGTGGTAAAGTGCCAGCTGCCGGCGACACTCCATTGATCGCTGCCGGTCACACAGTAACATTCGACGTTGCACAGGCAACAGTTGCGGGTTTGAATGTAAACAGTGGCGGCGTCCTCGCATTTGATGCCAATCAATCCACTACATTACTGACCACCGCCAACGTCGTTATCCAGGGGCGCCTTCAGATGCGCCCATCTTCGGTTAGTGTAATACAAGCTATACGCTTTACAGCTATTGATGAAACTAGATTTGTAGGTGGCGGCATGGATGTGCTCGCTACCGACATCGGCATCTGGGTAATGGGAGCGGGCGTCCTCGAATTGATCGGTACACCCAAAACATCCTGGACCAGGTCTACAGGGGCCATCGCTTCAGGTTCTACCACGGTTACCGTGGAAGGTGCCGGCGGCTGGCAGGTAGGCGATGAGATCAGCATCACGCCTACAGAAGCTCCTACAGTAGGGGCAGCCTTCTCTTCGGGCTTCGAAGAGCGTACCATCAAAGCTATATCGGGCAATACAATTACACTTAGCAGTGGCGCTACCCGTCCGCACCCCATGGTGAATGGTATGTGGGCAGCCGAGGTTGTCAACCTTACCCGCAACGTGATCATCGAAGGCACTGCCAACGGTAAAGGTCATATCTTCATCCGCTCTACCCAGCCCCAGACACTCAAACACATTACGATTCGTAATTTCGGAGCCCGTAGAGATCGTGGCGGTTCATCGGCCAAGGAACTCGTAGCCGGCCGGTATAGCCTGCACTTCCATCACTGTATGGACGGGGCCCGCGGCTCACTCGTGGAAGGTTGTGTAGTACGCGACGGCGGTAACCACAGCTATGTACCCCACGTATCCCATGGTATCAAATTCATCGACAACGTTGCATATAATGTACTGGAAACCGCCTTCTGGTGGGATCCGGGCGATCCAACCCACGATGTGATCTACGATCATAATATCGTAGCACTCGCCCGCTGGGTATCGGGTTCACTGAACATGAACGCCGAAGATGCACCAACCTTCTCATCATCGGGCTTTGGCCTCAATACCGGCGACGGCAACGTTTGTAAGAACAACGTAGTAGTGGCCGGCGGACAGGGCGACCATGCCGATGGCGGCGCTTACAACTGGGAAGCCGTGATCAATGAAGGAGTTTGGATATTCACCGGCAACATGGCTCACAACAGTGATTGCGGATTACGGGTTTGGCAAAACTCCACCCGTAACCACGTAGTAGAAGATTTTATCTGCTACCACAACCAATGGGGTATGTTCCATGGCGCCTACGCCAATAGCTATACGTATACCGGTGGATACTTCTACGGCAACGGTATCGAAGTAAAAGCAGCATCCGTAAACACTAACCGCGTACGACTCGAGAATATCACTATCGATGGTGCTGGTATAGTAGATTACGGTGTTCAGGTAATCCATAGCCCCCTGCCCGGCGATAAGCCCGTATTCATGCGCAACCTGACCATCCGCAACTGTAAGGTAGCGGCTGTGTTCGATTCTGCAGCCCCCGAAGTACACTCTACAGATCTGGTACAATGTACCATCAGTGGCGCCCTCACGGTCGCGTCTGGTGCAGCAGATGGTGAAACCATCCGCGTGCAGCCTAAATCGGGACAATCTTACCAGATCACGAAAAGCGGTACATCGAATATTGCTCCATTTGCACCGTCCGTATGGGGAACAGGAAAGGGCTTGAAAGGTGAATACTTCAACAGTAACAACTTCACCAATCCTGCCATGACGCGTATCGACTCCAACGTGAGCTTTACCGAATGGAGCGCAGGCGTACACTATGCCATTACCGGCAGCACTTACTCGGCTCGCTGGACAGGCAAGATCATGCCTCAATACTCAGAAGCATTCACCTTTTATCTCGGTTCGGGTGGCGGACATCGCCTCTGGATCGATAACAAAATAATCATCGACAGTTGGGTTGAACATTACCCTGATCAGTTTAAGTCAGTACCTGTTACATTGGTAGCAGGCCAGTTGTACGATCTCAAACTCGAGTACTTCAACAATGATGGCGGCACCGGCATGGGATTGCTGTGGAGTAGCCCAAGTCTGCCCATTGAATATGTACCGCAAAGCCAGTTATTTGCTGAGGCAATTATTGTACAGCCCAATAAGGGGCCGGTAGCCAATGCAGGAGCCGATATCGTGCTCAACCTGCCTACGAGCAGTACGAATCTGAATGGCTCGGCATCCTACGATCCTGATGGAACCATATCGGCTTATCAGTGGACCAAACTTTCAGGTCCCGCGCAGTTCACCATTGCCAGCCCCAAAACAGCTACTTCAGCGTTGACGGGCCTGGCCGCCGGCACCTACGTGTTCCGCCTGCAGGTAACTGACAATAAAGGAGCCACCAATGAAGACGATGTTACGGTAACAGTCAATGCAGCCGCCAATACGGCGCCTGTGGCGAATGCAGGAACAGATATCGTGCTCATGCTTCCTACCAACAGCACTACGTTGAATGGTACGGCATCGAAAGACACAGACGGCAGCATAGCTACTTATCTGTGGACAAAAGTGAGCGGTCCCACACAGTTTACCATCACCAACCCTTCATCGGCAACTACGGCATTGACCAGCCTGGCTGCGGGTTCATATGTGTTCCGCCTCAAGGTAACCGACGATAAAGGTGCCTCTCATGAGGATGATGTAACCGTAACGGTAAACGCAGCCGGCAACCAATCGCCGGTAGCCAACGCGGGAACCGATATCGTGATCACCCTGCCCACCAGCAGCACCACGCTGAATGGTTCGGCTTCCAAAGATCCTGATGGTAACCTGGTAGCTTACGCATGGACCAAAATATCGGGCCCCACACAGTTCACCATTGCTAGCCCTGCTGCTGTAACCACAGCCCTCAATAACCTGGTAGCCGGTGTGTATGTGTTCCGCCTCAAAGTAACCGACGACAAAGGAGGTATCCACGAGGATGATGTAACCGTAACGGTAAATGCTGCCGGCAACCAAACGCCGTTGGCCAACGCAGGCGCCGATATCGTGATCACCCTGCCCACCAGCAGCACCACGTTGAATGGTACGCTATCCAAAGATCCCGACGGTAGCCTGGTAACATACGCCTGGAGCAAAATATCGGGCCCCACACAGTTTACCATTGCCAGTCCTGCTGCGGTAACCACGGCACTCACCAACCTGGTAGCCGGTGTATATGTGTTCCGTCTTAAGGTAACCGACAATAAGGGTGCTACACACGAAGATGATGTAACTGTAACGGTAAATGCAGCCGGTAACCAATCGCCGGTGGCCAACGCAGGACCCGATGTAGTGATCATGCTGCCAGCCAACAGCACTACGCTCAATGGTTCGGCTTCTAAAGATCCCGATGGCTCCATCACGGCCTACGCCTGGACCAAAATATCAGGTCCTTCACAGTTTACCATTGCCAGCCCGTCTGCCGCAACAACAGCGCTCAATAACCTGGTAGCAGGTACCTATGTGTTCCGCCTTAAAGTAACCGACAACAAGGGCGCTACACACGAAGATGATGTGACTGTAACGGTAAACGCGGCCGGTAACCAGCCTCCTGTAGCCAATGCAGGATCTGATATTGTGATCAGCCTGCCCGTGAACGTAACGGTACTGAACGGATCGGCATCTAAAGATCCCGACGGCAGCATCGTATCCTATACCTGGACCAAGGTAAGCGGCCCATCAGCCTTCGCGATCAACAATCCGAACGCAGTATCACCAGTTATCTCCAGCCTGGCGGTAGGGGTCTATGTACTCCGCCTGCAGGTGAAAGACAACGCAGGAGCCACTGCCGAAGATGATGTAACGGTAACGGTGAAGGCGCAGCCTACCGAAGGAGGCACCAGCCTCGTGGTCAAGGTAGCACCCAATCCATCTACCACCACCTTTACTATACAGATCACTACCAATGTCAATTATCCGATCACCGTTGGCTTCTACAACGCTTCCGGCGTATTGGTCGACAAAGTGGTAAGGACTGGACTCAGCACTACCATCAGTATCGGTACCAGCTGGCCAAAGGGTACTTATTATGTAGTGGTTGAACAGGGAAGTGTGAGAAGGTTGGTAACACTGCTGAAAATGTAAGGCAGTCTAAATATTCGTTCGATCTTCCTGCTATAGTTTAAAGCTCCGCAAATGCGGAGCTTTTTTTGTGCGCACAATAACGGCAACAGGAACTACCATCGTCATTAAGTAGCTGCTCTCTTTTCCTACCCTTGCCATAGCACTTTTTAATTACCAATAAATCAACCTAACGATGCACAAGCCACTGCTAAAGAGAAGGCACAGCCTTATCCTGTTAAGATTCAGTATCATAGCGGCCGTACTGGCCGGTTGCAACAAACCGCAACTCAAAGAAGAGGAAGCGCCCGCAGCCTCCGATCAGGAAACGCAAACGCTCGCTACGATCGCCAACCCCCTGGCCGATCAATCTTTCTCAGCGCTGAATAACGCGTTCCTGTATACATCCGGTAACACACAGTATTATAAAGAAGCGCTTAATAACGCGCAGGACGATTATTTCTGGCGGCAGGCGCTCGAAATACAAATGGTGGAAGATGTATACCTACGCACCAAGAATCCTGCCCATAGAACGTTAATCACGAACCTGTTGAATACATTTTTGCAAAATGAACAAGGCTCCGGCGGCTTGTACGACTGGAACTGGAACGAGTACAACGACGACCTGCTCTGGGCAGGTATAGCCTTTGCCCGCGGGTATCACATAACAGGCAATACAACATTTTTAAACCAGGCAAAATATGCCTTCAATCGGGTGTATGACCGTGGTTGGGACAATGCCCTCGGCGGTGGCATCTGGTGGGATATTCGGAAGAACGAAAAGTCTGGCCTCAGTAATAACCCTGCGGTTGTGCTGGCGCTTTATATATATGAAGCGAGCGGCGAAACGGTATACATGACGAAAGCGACTGCGATATACGATTGGATATGGGCCACCCTCTACAATCAAAGCACGGGAGCTGTGTATGAACATATCAAGGCAAATGGCACCAAGGCCATGGATGCCAATGCTTATAATGTAGGAGCATTTGTCAGCGCCGCTACTGCCCTGCATCGCCTCACCGGCCGTTCATCGGTCTATGATGATGCAAAACGGTCGGTCGATTACATCGTGCTTACCCAAACCAACAACGGCATCATGACCAACGGACAACGCGATGGAACCTGGCAGTCGGAATTCGCAAGGGGTATCGGCGAATTTGTAAGAGATAACAATATGTGGGGCACCTACTGGGACTGGATGCGGAGGAATGCTAATGCAGCCTGGAGCAGGCGCCGTACCGACCTCAATATATCCTGGAACAATTGGACAAACAATATGCCGGTCGACAATGTAGCCCGCAGCCTCGAATGTATTGGCACTGTGGTGATGCTCAATGTAACGCCTGTAGCGCTGCCAGGTTTTTCCAGCGGTGCAACTTTCCGTATAACACCAAAGATCAATGAAGCCAGCGCCCTCGATGTGGTCGCTGCAGGAACAGCCAATCTTACCAAAACGGATATCTGGGGGTATTACAACGCTGCACACCAAAGATGGACGCTTACATCACAAGGCCGCGGTTATTACCGTATTACGCCAACACATGCCACAGGCATGGCGCTTGATGTAAATGGCGCCAGTACGGCCAACAACGCAGATGCCCAGATCTATACCTGGAACAATGGAGGCACCTCGCAATTGTGGAAGCTGGTGTATGATTACGATGGATACTATAAGCTGAAACCCAAGTGCGCGCCCTTGAATAGTCTCAATGTTGCGGGAAATAATCCTGCTAATGGCACCCGTTGCTTAATGTGGAAGGAAAGCAATGGCGACAATGAACGATGGTTGTTGCAATAATTAAAGCGTCATACACTGCCGGGCGATCTCCAGTTCTTCATTCGTGGGTATCACCAGGATCTTCACGGGCCTGCTGCCGCTATGAATGGCACGCAGGCCCGTGTTGGGCAGTGCATTCAGTACAGGATCGATCTCGATACCGAGGGCTGTGAGACCGCTGCAAACCAGCGACCGCATATTGTTGTCATGTTCTCCCACACCGGCCGTGAAGATCAGCGCATCCACTCCATTAAGAGCCGCCACATAGGCGCCAATGTATTTTTTAATGCGATAAGCATACAAGTTGCGTGCTAGTTGCGCATCCGCATGGCCGGATTCGGCAGCCTTTTCCACATCCCGCATATCGCTATGGCCCGATAGGCCCAGCAGTCCTGATTGTTTATTCAGCAGGTTGTCGACATACTCCACGCTGAAGCCATGGTGCATCATGAGGTGTAGGATCGTTGCCGGATCGATATCTCCGCTGCGTGTACCCATTACCAGTCCGCTCACCGGACTAAACCCCATGCTGGTATCTACGGGCCGGTTCCCGTCAACCGCTGCCGCACTGCAGCCATTGCCAAGGTGTAAGCTGATCAGTTTAGCCTCCGGTTGCTGCAAATGTTTTACGGCCTCTTCAGTTACATATTTGTGGCTGATACCATGAAACCCGTACACCCTTATTTTGTCCTGTTTAAAGTACGAGTGGGGAATGGCATAATGAGCGGCCTCAGGGGGCATCGTATGATAAAAGGCAGTATCAAATACAGCTACTTGCTTCGCGTCAGGAAAGAAAGCACTGGCCACTTCAATACAGCGGTAACTGGCCGGGTTGTGTAAGGGGGCAAAAGGAAACAACAGTTTGATCTGTTCTTTAACGGCGGGGGTGATGTGAACAGGTGCATCGAAGTGATCGCCGCCATGCACCACGCGGTGGCCTACCATTTCTATTTCGGCGGGATTGGCGATCATACCGTGAGCGGCATTGTTGACCAGCAAAATGATCTCGCGCATCGCGGAAGCATGGTCGCCCATAGCCACAGGGTGTTCGATCTTTTTTTCCTGCTCATCATTAAAGATGTTGCAGTGGACAAAAGAACCATCCTCGCCGATCCTTTCGGCATTGCCGGCACACAATAGTTGTTCTGCTGGCATAAGGTAAAGCCGGAATTTAAGCGAACTGCTGCCGGCATTGACGACCAAAACTTTCATGGCGTTGGTATTCCAGGTTAAAATTTCCAGGTCCAATCCCTGATCTCGGGCATGTCTATCCCGTTCTCATTGATATAGTTCCTGTGTTCGATCAGTTTGTCCTGCATGGCCTGTTTCAGGTGCGAAGCATGGCTTCCCAGCGAGGGCAGCCTGTCGATCACATCCTGCACCAGGTGAAAACGGTCGAGGTCGTTCAATACCGTCATGTCGAAGGGAGTCGTGATGGTGCCTTCTTCTTTATAGCCCCGAACATGGATATTGTCATGGTTGGTACGTTTGTAGGTGAGCCGGTGAATGAGCCAGGGGTAGCCATGGAAAGCAAAGATCACTGGTTTGTCTTTGGTAAAGAGCGTGTCGAAATCAGCATCAGTTAAACCATGCGGATGTTCCGAAACGGGTTGCAGCTTCATAAGATCAACAACGTTTACTACCCTGATTGTAAGTTGAGGTAGCGCGTCGCGTAAAATACTAACAGCAGCGAGCGTTTCAAGTGTTGGTACATCGCCGGCGCAAACCATCACCACATCGGGATCTATCCCTTCGTCATTGCTCGCCCAGGTCCAGATGCCGATCCCCTTCGTGCAGTGTACTACGGCTTCACACATCGTAAGCCATTGCGGCGAAGGATGTTTGCCGGCCACCACCACATTTACGTAGTGACGGCTTTGCAGACAATGATCCATAACCGACAACAGGCAATTAGCATCCGGAGGCAGGTATATACGTACAACGGAAGCTTTTTTATTCACCACATGATCGATGAACCCGGGATCCTGGTGAGTGAAACCATTATGATCCTGCCGCCACACATGCGAGGCCAGCAGAATGTTCAGAGAAGGTATCTTCCTTCGCCAGTTGAGATCGGCTGTCATTTTCAGCCATTTTGCGTGCTGGTTGAACATGGAGTCCACTATATGGATGAACGCTTCGTAACAGTTGAATAAGCCATGGCGGCCGGTAAGTAGATAGCCTTCCAGCCATCCTTCGCATTGGTGTTCGCTTAGCATTTCGATCACACGGCCATCTTTGCGAAGAAACTCATCGGTATCCATCACCGTTGCCGTCCATTGGCGATTGGACGCTTCAAAAACACTATTGAGCCGGTTAGAGAGCGTTTCATCGGGCCCGAATATCCTGAAGTTGCGATGGTGATGGTTAAGGTGGATGATATCCCGGAGGAAAGCACCTAATATGCGCGTATCGCCGGGCCCCGTTTCGCTGCGCTTCTTTACAGGCAAAGCATATTCCGTAAAGATCGGCATGCGGAGGTCCTGCAGTTTACCGCCATGGGCATACACGTTTGCCCCCATGCGCTTCTCTCCATGTGGTGCAAGCGCCGCGAGTTCGGGAAGAAGTTGACCAGTTTCATCGAACAATTCTTCGGGCCGGTAACTCTTCAGCCAGCTTTCGAGTTGCTGCAGGTGGGCGGGGTTTTTATGCGGTTCGTTAAGCGGCACTTGGTGCGCGCGAAACGTGTTTTCAACAGGTAGCCCGTCCACCATTTTGGGGCCTGTCCATCCCTTCGGGGTTTTAAGTATGATCATAGGCCAGCAGGGGCGGGGAGAATCCGGATCACCGGATGCTTTCTCTTTGATGGCCTTGATCTCAGCGATCACTGTATCGAGCACTTGTACCATTTTTTCATGCATGGTTAGTGGATCATCACCTTCAAGAAAATGGGGTTTCCACCCATAGCCTTTGAACAGGTTGAGTAATTCCTCCGGCGGTATGCGGGCAAAGATGGTAGGGTTGGCGATCTTGTACCCATTAAGATGAAGGATGGGCAATACGACACCGTCGGTAACCGCGTTGAGGAATTTATTGCTGTGCCAGGCGGTAGCGAGCGGTCCGGTCTCAGCTTCGCCGTCACCGACCACGCAGGCAACTACCAGTTCAGGATTGTCGAAAACAGCACCAAACGCATGGCTGAGTGAATAACCGAGTTCACCACCTTCATGCATGGAGCCCGGGCATTCGGGCGATACGTGGCTCGGGATGCCCCCGGGAAAGGAGAATTGTTTGAACAGTTTCTTCATGCCCGCTGCATCGCGGGTGATATCCGGGTATATCTCGGTGTAAGTGCCTTCGAGGTAGGTGTTGGCCACCATAGCCGGACCACCATGTCCGGGCCCGGATATATACAACATATCGAGATGATACTGATTGATCACGCGGTTGAGGTGAGCATAAATGAAGTTCTGTCCGGGGGTGGTGCCCCAATGCCCCAGCAGCATCTGTTTTATATGCTCAACCTTGAGCGGTTCCGTCAGAAGTGGGTTGTCCCGCAGGTAAATTTGCCCTGCCGACAGGTAATTCGCGGCACGCCAGTAGGCGTCGATCTTGTGTAATAGGTCATGCGAGATTCCGGAAGCCGTGCTGGCGGGTAGTGTTTGTTCCATCTTGATCTCATTTTTCGAATGCTGAATCGTGTTGGAAAGCCGGGCAGCTCAGGGCATAGTACTGTGGGGTATATAAATATACTTAACCCGGAGCAAAAAAACAGGCCCGCATTAGCCCAATGTTATAAAGCCATTTGCCTTGGGAGCGAAGAGAATACGTTTAACACGTAGATTTGATGGCCATGAATGCAAAGAACCGATCCTTGTTGAAATTATTCCTCGCACTGCTTACCTGGTCCAGCTCCTATGCCATCACCAGGTCGGTGGTAACGGAAATGCCGCCCGTTTTGTTTGCTTTCTTCCGATTCGGCCTCGCATGGGGCATATTGGTGATCATTTATTATAGCAAAAAGGAAAGACCCAAAGAATCGATCCGGCGCCAATGGAGCGCAGTGCTTACCCTTGCACTCACAGGCGTAACGCTTTATTATCTCTTCTTTAATTTTTCATTGCAGCGTACCTCCGCTGGGGCAGGGGCTTTGATACAGGGCTTTATTCCGGTATCTACGGCTATCCTGGCCGCGATCTTCCTCAAGGAACACTTGAAACCCCGTCAGGTATTGGCGATACTGGTCGCCGTGGGGGGCGTGGTATTGATTGGATTTTCGAATGCAGCCGGTGCATCCACTGAAAATAGTTTTATTGGTAATGCCCTCATGGTGGCAGCCGTATTGTGCTGGGCAGTCTATACGGTCGTATCGAAGAAATATGAAGCGGTCGATCCTTTATGGCTCATTACCTGGATGGCTGGAATCGGCACCCTGTTGCTGATACCTGCCGTGGTGTATGAACAGTGGCGGCAGCCATTCCCGGCAATAACATGGTCACAGTGGGCTGCCATTGGTTACATGG
The DNA here is from genome assembly GCF_029223285.1 of Paraflavitalea sp. CAU 1676. Classification (GTDB taxonomy): domain Bacteria; phylum Bacteroidota; class Bacteroidia; order Chitinophagales; family Chitinophagaceae; genus Paraflavitalea. The sequence continues at coordinate 421,910 of NZ_JARHUJ010000004.1, forward strand.
CTTTGTTTCCGTCTGCGCTGGGATACCTGTGGTACAACAGCGCACTGAAATATATTCCTGCCTCCCAGGCAGGCGTGTGGATCAATCTCGACCCTGTGTTGGGAGCGGTGATCGCAGTTGTATTCCTGGGCGAGCAGGTGCATCCCTGGCAGATCGTGGGAGCCTTGCTCACGCTGGCAGGCGTATGGCTGTATATGTACAAAAACCGCTAATATCGGTAAAGGGCAGGGAGGGTATAAGTGATAATTTTAAGGCGGAAAATTCTTTCTGCTATGCAAAAAAATGGAGCACTCCTGCTATTCTTACTTTTTATCGGTAACGCCCTTGTTGCACAAACGATTACCCGGTTTCAGCCGGGCCACGCCGAACTCGTGCAGCGTTATCTCCGGGCTGCGCGCATCGATAGCGCCACAAAAAATGCGGTGTTCAAAACAACAGTGTCTCTTAATTGGTTTGCTGGCGAAAAACTGGCCTGGTATTGTAATGTGCTGCAGGATAGCATACAGGAATACATATTGGTCGATGCCACCAAAGGAAAGAAGCAACCGCTGTTCAATAGAAGCAGATTAGCCGCGGGCTTACAACAAATAGGCATCGTCATTGATTCATTGCGCCCGGGTCTCTCACCTTACGAGATACAGCCAGCCAGGTCAATGCTAAAGTTTAAATGCCAGGGACAATACATCGAGTGCAATCTGAACAGCTACGTGTGTATCTCCACGCAGCAGTCTGCACCGTCTGCTAAAACAGCCGACACCCGTCGCTTCCAGGGTAGGGGAGCATTCCCGCAGGGCAGCACGTCGCCCGATAAAAAATGGGAGGCTTATCTCGAAAAGGGCAACCTGTTCGTAAAGCCTGCACCCGGGGGAGCCGGTATACAACTCACAACCGATGGAACGCCTGATAAACCCTACGGGTCAATATACTGGAGCCCCGACAGCAAATACCTCGCAGGTTACCATATCAACATGGTGCGCGACTCTTCAGTGTTCTATGTACTCACTTCGCTGCCCAATACGTTTCGGGGCACCTTGCGTTCTCAATCCTATAAGCAACCGGGTGACCCCTGGACAATATACACGCCCTTTGTGTTTTATCCCGCCGAACAAAAAGTAATGAAGGTAAAAGCCGATGCCATAGATTTCCTGAATGCACCCGAACCGCATTGGCGCGGTAACGATGCACGGTATTTTACCTATGAAAAGATGGATCGTGGCCACCAGCGCTTTCGCATTATGGAAGTGGATGCAGCCGACGCATCTGCCCGCACGGTCGTAGATGAACAAACCAATACCTTTATTTATAACAGTAGGAACTTCACTTACTACCTGCCCCGCGCTAACCAGCTCATCCGCACATCAGAAAAAGCAGGGTGGAATCATCTCTACCTCGTGGATATCATTTCCGGACAAGAACGGCCGATCACTACCGGCCAGTGGGTGGTACGGGGAGTCGACAGTATTGATGAGGCAAAGAAAGTAGTCTGGTTCCGTGCCAGTGGCATGACGGCCGGGGAAGATCCTTACAATATCCATTACTACCGCATCGGTTTCGATGGTAAGAACCTGCAAGCGCTTACACCCGCCGCAGGGAATCATACCCTGGTGCTTTCACCCGATAAGACCTGGTTCACCGATACCTGGTCGCTCGTGAATGTGGCTCCCCGTACCATCCTGGCCCGCACCACCGACGCAAAAGAGATCATGTTGCTGGAAGAAGCCGACCTCACAGTGTACCGCAAGGCAGGAGTGAGCCCTCCCGAGGTCTTTGTGGCCAAAGCCCGCGATGGCGTCACCGACATCTGGGGTATTGTGAGCAAACCATCCGATTACGATCCCTCCAAAAAATACCCGGTGCTCGAAAATATTTACGCCGGGCCGCACGATGCTTTTGTGCCCAAGAACTTTACACCCTACAGCGAAATGCAGAGCCTGGCAGAGTTGGGATTTATTGTAGTGATGATCGATGGCATGGGAACCGCCAACCGGTCGAAGGCATTCCATGACGTATGCTGGAAGAACCTGGCTGATGCCGGCCTGCCCGACCGGATAGGTTGGATCAAAGCCCTCGCCCAAAAATATGCCTGGGTCGACGCCGAAAGGGTAGGCATTTATGGTACTTCGGCCGGTGGACAGAGCTCTACCGGCGCCCTCCTTTTTCACCCCGAATTCTACAAAGCAGCCGTATCGGCCTGCGGCTGCCACGACAACCGGGTCGATAAACAATGGTGGAATGAGCAGTGGATGGGCTACCCGGTCGGTATGCACTATGAACAGCAGTCCAACGTAACCAATGCGTCCAAACTGCAGGGAAATTTGTTGCTCATCGTGGGAGAAGCCGATACCAATGTACCCCCCGAATCGACCTATCGGGTCGCGGATGCGCTGATCAAAGCCGGCAAAAATTTCGATCTGCTGTCCATCCCCGGCATGGGGCATAGTGACGGGGGCGTGTATGGACGGATGCGCAAGCGCGATTTTTTCGTGAAGCACCTCATGGGGGTAGAGCCGCCCGCCCGCAATGCAGGAGAAATACCGGCATTGGCCGAAGTTGGTCGGGAACGATGGAGTTTTCAATAAGCTGCCTGAAATGCTTCGCGTTGTTGAAACCCGGAAGCCCAAAAGTGTCATTAAGACGGTTATGCCCCGTAAACTTCCGCAGGTAGGGGTACGACGTAGAAATGATGTAGTAGGATCGCTGTTCAGGAGGGTATTAAGTACCTTTATGTAGTAGGAGTGATGTAGTCCATTTCTTTCTCGACAACCGGCGGCAGGGTATTTTTACCGCCAGGAACCGGTAAGCGTTCCTTGTTTGCTATACAAGAAAAGTGAGAAAGAAAACCCTACAAAAAAACTACGTACGATGAAAAGAGCGATGGGCATTTGGGCAGGCTGCAGCCTGGCCTTAACCACACTGGGGCAACCGGCACCACAAACGATTACTGCCGTAAAGACCGAATTACGCAAAACGACAGCAGGTTACCAATTGCTCCGCGGAGGGCAGCTGTATTTTGTAAAAGGGGCCGGCGGAAGCGCCTATCCGGCCCGTATCTCGGCATATGGCGGAAATTCCATCCGTACCTGGGGCACCCGCGGGGCGCAGCAGGTACTCGATACGGCAGCCAAATATGGCCTTACCGTATTGCTGGGGCTCGATGTAGCCCGTGAACGGCATGGGTTCAACTACGATGATACCGCTGCAGTTAAAAAGCAGCTCGACCGCCTGCGCGAAGAAGTACTTAAATACAAAGATCACCCCGCACTCCTGGCCTGGGGCATCGGCAATGAGCTCAATCTTCAATATAAGAATACAAAAGTGTGGGATGCCGTCAACGACATTTCGAAAATGATCCATTCCCTGGATCCTAATCACCCCACCACAACCGTGCTGGCGGGCGTCAACAAAGAAGTGGTAGACCTCCTCAAGGCAAAGACAACGGATATCGACCTGTTGTCGGTCAATACCTATGGCGGATTGGCCGGCCTGCCCCGAACCCTCCGTCAATCAGGGTGGGAGGGAGCCTACCTGGTAACAGAGTGGGGGCCAACAGGACATTGGGAAGGACTACAAACACCCTGGAAATCCTCCATCGAAGAAACGAGCAGTGAAAAAGCAGCAGTGTATAAAAGCCGATATGAATACTCGGTCGAGCAGGACCGCGACAAATGCCTTGGCTCTTATGTATTTCTCTGGGGCCAAAAGCAGGAACGTACCCCTACCTGGTATGGCTTATTTACCGATAAGGGCGAGGAGTCCGAAGTAGTGGACGTGATGCAATACCTGTGGTCGGGCAAGTGGCCCGATAACAAGGCCCCTCACTTGTATTCAATGCAGCTGGACGGCAAAAAGGCCTTAGATAACATTTACCTCAAGCCCGGTAATAGTTATGCCGCACTGGCTGTCTCGGCCGATCCGGATAAGGACAAGCTCAACTGGCGCTGGGAAGTGGTGCCCGAGCCTACACAGCTCAGCGAAGGAGGCGATTTTGAAGCGCGGCCCAAGCCGGTAGAAGGATTGATAAAAACAACCGGCGAAGGTAAAGTGATACTCAGCACGCCCGCGAAGGAAGGCGCCTATCGCTTATTCGTGTACATTACTGATGGCCATAACAATGTAGCCACGGCCAATATTCCGTTTTATGTGAAGCCATAAGTGCAGATTGCTTACTTTTAAGCAGGGCCGGTGGCCCTGCTTAAAGCATCCATATGAAGGCTTACTACTTCAATCGCGCAATCCCCCTGCTTGTATTATCATTGGGTTATATTACTTGCGTAGCGCAGGCTTCTTCATCGAACAATACCACCCTAAAATATAAGAAACATACCGTCAGCAGCGTCTTCGTATCGGAGGGCGCTGCTGTTGGCGATGTTAACCGCGATGGGAAGATCGATATACTCGCCGGTCATTTGTGGTACGAAGCACCACAGTGGAAAGCACACCCAATACATGCCGATACATTAAACCCTGTTAAAGGGTACAGCACCACTTTCCTCAACTTTTGCAGCGATATCAATGGCGACGGTTGGCCCGATCTCATCCGTTTCGATGTGCCGGGTGGTCAGTGTGTTTGGTATGAGAATCCCGGAAAGCACGCCTCGCTGTGGAGACGGCACCTGGTCCTGGAGTCTGCCGGTATCGAAACCCCGCTGTTTGTAGATGTAGACAACGATGGTCATAAGGATATCATCTGTAACGATGCAGAAAAGAAAGAGGTCATCTGGTTGCAATCTCCATCGCGTAAGGGCGACACCATTTGGCAAAGGCATGCGATCAGCACAGATCCGGCACTGGGCACGCACCGCTATACCCATGGAGTGGGTTGGGGCGATGTCAATGGCGACGGAAGAAAGGATGTGATCATCCGAAGCGGTTGGTGGGAGTCGCCAGGGATGTACGCCAGCACAACTGGACCTTTCATCCGGCCGAACTCGGGCCAGAGTGCGCTAATATGTTCGTGCTGGACGTTGATCAGGATGGAGATGCAGATATTATGAGTTCTTCGGCCCACGACTATGGCATCTGGTGGTATGAGCAACTGGGTGACCCTGCTAAATCAGGCGGGTGGCGAATGCATGAGATCAGTAAGCTGTTTTCCCAATCGCATGCCATGGCCATGGAAGACATCAATGGCGATGGTATACCCGACCTCGTTACCGGGAAAAGGTATTTCGCACACAATGAAAAGGATCCCGGCGCCTTTGAACCGGCCGTGTTGTATTGGTTCGAATGCAGGCCGGGCAAAATACCGCAATGGATACCCCACGAAATAGACAACAACTCCGGCATTGGCAATAGCTTTGTGGTGCAGGACATCAACAAAGACGGAAAGCCCGATATTATCACCTCCAATAAGAAGGGTGTATATTATTTTGAAAATGTACGGTGAGCTGCACCTGCAAAAGGATAATTTGATGCGTGAAACAGCACTTATGGGTGCTAAATCAAGATAAGTTTCATAGGTAATCTTATCAAATTCTAATCGTTTACAATTGTCCGTCTGTTCAATTTAAATTATCATGTGGACAATTCATTCCTCAGGTAGTGTGTTGATAACACATTATAGATTGATTAATGGGGTTTCTTGCTAAACCGTTACTGGACTACGTTTCACGCGATTTAATTTTACCCGGAAACCAGTAGTTTTAAAAAAATGTAACCTGCTAAGCATCCAATCCACTACATTTGCTGTCTCTTTTTTACGTGTATAATTATATTTCTTAACAAACAAAACTGTCATGAGAAAATTCTTGGTGATAGCCATGGCTATGCTATTGTTTACCGGGCAATTGCTGGCACAAAACAAAACTGTCTCCGGTAAGGTTACTGATCCCACCGGAAGCCCCATCCCCGGAGCTTCTGTAATTGTCAAAGGAAGTAAAGGTGGTACATCCACCGGCCCCGATGGTAGCTTCACCATCACAGTTCCCGAAAACGCAAAAATATTAAGTGTAAGTGCAGTAGGATTTGCTGCGCAGGAAATTGCCATTGGCAAAAATGGCCAGCTTGAAGTTCAATTGGCTAAAGAAGACCAGGGCCTGCAGGAAGTGGTAGTAGTGGCGTATGGTACACAAAACAAACGCTCACTTACAGGTGCTGCCACAACGATCAGCCCCGAAAAGCTGGCAAGAGCCCCTCGTGCAAGTATCCAGGAAAGCTTTCAGGGTAACGTAGCCGGTGTACAGGCAGTAAACGGATCAGGTCAACCTGGTAGCGTACCCAACATTCGTATCCGTGGCGTGGGTTCTATCAACGCATCCAGCGCACCTCTTTATGTGGTAGACGGAATTCCCGTGGTATCTGGCGATATCACTGGTTACAACACCAATACCATAGCCGGTTTGAGCAGCACGGATATTGAAAGCGTAACGGTATTGAAAGATGCCGCCGCTGCATCACTGTACGGTTCAAGAGCTGCGAACGGTGTGGTCTTGATCACCACCAAAAGCGGTAAGGGCGGTAAAACTAAATTCAACGCTTCAGCACAATACGGAACCAATAAAATAACACTGAGAGACAGCGATCTTCCTTTGAGCACAAAGGAAATGGTGGAATTGCTTCGTGAAGGTTGGGTGAACCGGGGTCTCAATGTGGCTGATTTTCCGGCAGAGGTAAAACTGCGTGGAGTTGATACCACTATTAATACCGATTGGGTAGATGAACTTACGCGCCAGGGTACATTCCAGCAGTATGATCTTTCTGCTTCTGGAGGAACTGAAAAAACTACCTTTTATCTCTCAGGTGGCATCTACAAATCTCAGGCAGCCGTGATCGGTACAGATTATTCCAGAACTACTGCAAAGTTGGCGATGACCAACAAAACGACCGACAAACTTTCTTTTAATGGGTCTATCTCTCTTGGTTTTCAAAAGTCAAATACATCAACCGATGCAGGTGCTTTTGCTAACCCTGTTCGTTCTTTCTATCGTCTGCAGCCTTGGCTGAGGGTTTATAATCCCGATGGAACATACGACAATTCTTACAACAATACATTCAATCCGGTTCAGCTGGCTGAAAAGAACAAGCGTGAAGCTAAATCATATTCTGCTTTGGGTACAATTGGTGCTCAATACAAGATATATAAGGGCTTGACTTTCGAAACCAAAGCGGGTTTGGATGTTAACTATGGTGTAACCAATTTGTTCTGGTCTCCTGGTTTCGGCGATGGTCGTAACTACGGTGGTTATGGATCTGCATCTGATATCCTTTATTTGAACTGGATCAGCACCAACTTGTTGAAATACAAAACGACATTCGGCGATGATCATGAGTTCGACGCCCTCGTAGGTTATGAGGCACAAAAAACTACAATTAGTGGTAGCGGCAATGCAGCTTCTAACTTCCTGCCCAACACGAATACGTTGGCGAATGCCTCCAAGCCAGAATCATCCACTTCTTCTCTTTCCGAGAACAGCATTGCTTCGGTACTTTCCAGCATTGGCTATAACTATAAGAGAAAATACTATCTGACAGCTGCTTTACGTCGTGATGGTTCATCCCGTTTTGGTGCCAACAAACGTTATGGAAACTTCTGGTCAGTAGGTGCATCATGGGATGTAACTGCAGAAGAATTCTTCTCAGGAATTGATTTCCTGTCTCAGTTGAAAGTACGTGCAAGTTATGGTGTGAACGGAAACCAGGAGATCGATAACTTTGCTTCACGTGGTCTGTACAGCGGTAATACCGTATATGATGGTTCTCCTGCTTATTCATTTACTCAGTATGAAAACAAGAACCTGACCTGGGAAACCAACAAGCCATTCAACATTGGCCTCGATTTCGGCATCCTGAAGGATCGCATTTCCGGTAGTGTTGAATACTATGAGCGCACAACCTCCAATCTGTTGCTCACAGTGCCGATTTCATCGGCCAATGGTCTTACCGGCTATAGCGATAACGTAGGTGCGATGAAGAATAAAGGTATTGAGGTTAGTATCTTCTCTCGCAACATCGTAAGCCGTGACCCCGAAGGATTCACCTGGACTACCGATTTCAACTTCACCACGCTGAAGAACAAGATCACACAACTGAACAGCCCAAGCCGCGGTACTTTCAACCGTGAAGTTGGATTGGATTTCTATCAGTATTACCTCGTATCTTATGCTGGTGTTAATCCCGCAAATGGAGAAGCACTCTGGTATACCGATAGCTCAAGGAAGAATACCTCCAATGCTTATAATAGCGGCCTTCGTCTCAATCAGGGGTCTGCACTGCCCGATTTCTTCGGCGGTCTTACCAACACCTTTAGCATGAAAGGATTTACCCTCAGCTTCCAGTTGTATTACAACTTCGGTAATAAGATCTATGATGGTTGGGGTTCGTTCATCAATTCTGATGGAGCTTCTGGATTCAGCGCTACCGGAAAGATCAATCGTTACACATACGAGAACCGTTGGAAAAAAGCGGGTGATGTTACCGACGTACCCAAGGTTACTTACCTCGGTACACAAACTGGTAGCTCAGCTCAAAACTCTTCCCGCTTCCTCTATGATGGCGATTATGTTCGCTTAAGAGATATCACTTTGTCTTACAACCTGCCCAAATCGGTAACCAACCGTCTGAAAATTGCCAACGCAAGGTTCTATGTTCGTGCGAACAACCTGTTCACATGGGTAAAAGACAAACGTCTGTCATATGATCCTGAAGTGCCGGTAACTGGCGATTTGGATCAACGTCCTCCTGTCTTCAAGACACTGGTTGGCGGAATTGATATTTCTTTATAACTAATTAAGTGATAATTATGAAACGCATAAAATATTCATTATATATTCTTGCGGCTGCAGTGCTTACAGGAACTGCCTGCAAAAAGAGCTTTCTGGAAGTAGATCCTCAGCAAAACACCGACACCAATCAAACGATGCTGGATGTGGCGGGCGTACGGGCTGCCGTTAATGGAGTGTACGCATTGCTGCAGAGCGCCAACTCTTATGGTCGCACTGCTTCCTTGATTCCTGACCTGATGTCGGATAACATGCAGATCAGTGTGGTGAATGCGAACCGTTACCAGCCACAGGATCAATACACCATGGCATCCACGGACGGCATGGTTGGCAATCTTTGGAATAACCTGTATGCTGTAGTGGCAAATACCAACTTGATCATCCAGAAAGCAGAGGCGCTTACAGTTCCTATAGCTGATACAGCCGAAAAGAGAAAATTGATCGGCCAGGCTTATGCATTGCGTTCACTGGGTTATTTCAACCTGGTGCGTTTCTTCGCCCAGCCTTACAATTTTACCGGCGATGCGTCTCATTTGGGCGTTCCCATTACTTTAACAACTGCCACAGAGAAGTCTGGTGTAGTTGCATTACCACGTAACACCGTAAAGGAGAACTACGATCAGATCATTAAAGACCTGGACAGTGCCCTGAGCAAATTGAGTTTTGATACCAGCGTCGCATCCAAAACACGCATCAATCTCTATGGCGCACAATCTTTGCTTTCACGCGTTTACCTGTACAAGCAGGACTATGCTAAAGTGATCGACCTGTCGACCAAAATCATTGATAAGAAGAAGTATTCTTTGCTGCCACGAGTCAGTCTGAATGCTGATTTCAGAAAGCAAAGCAATGCGGAGTCGATATTTGAGATAGCTTTTACGCCTACAGACAATAATAGTACCGATGCCCTTGGCTACTTCTTTGCACAGGGTGGCTATGGCGATGCAATCGCAACCGACACCATGTACAAGATTTATAAGGCTACTGATATACGCCGTGATTTTGTAACCAGAAGTCGTCGTACCGGCACAGGTGGTGAAAATCCAGCCAACATTATAAACAAGTACAACAACATCACTACGTACGATGAGAACCTGAAAGTGATCCGCCTGGCGGAGATCTACATGAACCGTGCTGAGGCTTATGCCAATACCAACCAGGAAGATCTGGCTCGTACCGACCTCAATGTCGTTATTGCCCGTGCAGATACGGATGCTGCTTCTCAGGTGGGTGCTGGGGTAACAGGCGACGATCTTAAAAAAGCGATCCTGAATGAAAGAAGAAGGGAGTTTGCTTTTGAAGGACACCGCTTGTTCGATCTTACTAGGTTGAAACAAACCTTTACCAAAACCAGGAGAGGTACCATTACCTTCATTGTAAACGCTCCGGAAAACAGGACCATCCTGCCGATTCCACAGCGTGAAATGGACGCCAACCCCAAGTTGGCAGGTCAGCAGAATCCTGGCTACCAATAGCAGATTTCAATTGATCGCATAAAACGGCTGTCTTCGAAGGAAGACAGCCGTTTTTCTTTTAATGTGGTATTGCTTTCCTCTCCACCCTCCAATACTCCCTTAAATCGGCCGAGCTCTTCTTAGTCAGGCCGGTCATTATCCTGCTAATGCCCCCCGCCTTTAAAAATTAATTAACAAGGTACAATTATTTATTGTTAGGAATCCTAACTATATTTGTGTGGTCAATTGATTCATCACACAAATCAGTCAACCATGAAAAAGGTACTTATGCTGTTGACACTGGCCATAGCGACCGGTCTGTCAACCTTCGCAGAAAACTATTGCGACTCCTGTCAGAAATCCAAAGCGGGAAAATCTACCATCAACGAAGCTGATTATAAGATAACCGCAGCTTCCGTAAAGCACAATAAGAAATGGGGCCAGCTCGAGTTTGAGATCCAGGTACAGGGCCTGGCAGGCCGCAGCACCTCTAAAGCGGCAGGCCAGTTGAACGGCGCTCCGGTAGATGGCTATGTATTTCCTACAACACTGAATGCAGAAGATGTGGGTTTCAGCAAAACAGCCGGCATCGTAGCGCTGGCACTCACAGCACACCCCGATTTCGATGACACGCCCCTCTGGGACGAAAATGGTGACGGTGATTATGCCAATGATAAGATCGTATGGCACCCGCACTGGGTAGTATTAGTAGAAGATAAGCGGGTGCCTGGCGGACTCGCCGTAAAAGAATTTGATCCGGCCGATAAATCGGTAGTGCTGCCCAAAACCAATCCCGGCATGCCAATGTATATGGACTCACCCGGCTTTCAGGTAGTAACAGAAGGTAATGCCATTAGAGTAGTAGTGCCCGACTACCGCGTTCGGTTCAAAACGAGTTTCAAATTTGATGCCGTTGGGGCTTACATGAAAGTAGTGACCGGCGAAGGAGGTGAACATGCTGCAGGTGGCAAACTGCCCATGCTGGGCGTATACAAAGTATACAGCGTATTGTCGAAGAACTTAACCCTCCCTTACGAAGTAAAATAAAACTCAAGCATATGAAAGTATCAGTTTTTGACACCTATGTCACAAAGAAGAACGGTAGCATCATGCATTTCGATATCCTGGTTCCTGCCCGGCTGAACGACGAAGAGAAAGTATATGAGTTTGGCCGCGCTTACCTGGGCACCAAAAACCAGGCAGGGCAACCGCTTTCAACAAAAGAATGCCAGTTTTGCCACATTGAGGAAGCCAGTCAGGAAGTGTTGAGTGATATCGCAAAGCAAGGCTATTCCATCATCGAGATGCAGGGATGTAACAATTGAACGGCTTAACTTTATAGAATGAACAACGATACGAGAGAAACATTACCGTCCCAGGGTAGCTTCTACGACCTGGTAATGACACTCTTTCAGCAAAAACAAAAGGCCGCCCTCTTATATGACGATAATGGCGTAACGCGCGGCAATGGCTTTATAACAGCGGTGTTTGAAAAGGATGACAGGCACTGGATCCGGCTCAATGACGAAGTTGAAATTGCGGTGGATAAGATACTTGCGATCAACGGCTTGTTTTCATCCGATTATTCTGAATGTTGAGCCGGCTTGGCTAAATTGCAACCATGAGCAGCGAGGAAATGATACCATTCGAACTCGAAAAGCAAAATTCATCTGCCGATGCATTGATCGTGGCCGCCCTCGAACGGATCGGCGAATCGATCCGGGTGATGTTGTGGGAGCAGGCAAAAGAGCATGGATTAAGCCCCATACAGGTACAGTCGCTCATATTCCTGTATACGCACGATGAAGGAAAGGCGAATGTTACTTACCTGTCAAAGGAGTTCAATGTAACGAAGGCGACGATGAGTGAAGTGATAAAGGTGTTGTCCGAAAAGAAGTTGCTCATGAAGAAAGATAATCCGGCAGATACCCGCGCTCAGTTGCTGAAGCTCACCGCGCAGGGAAAAAGGATAGCGGCCACCACCGGTGGATTTGCCAATGCACTGCTAAAGCATATAGGAGGCCTTACCGACAGGCAAAAGACGGGATTGAAGACCATTCTGCTCGATCTCATTTATAACCTGTACCAGGAAAAAGTGATCACCATGCAGCGTATGTGCTTCACCTGCACACATTATGATATGGTCAACAATAAGCCTTACTGTAATTTGCTGAACATCACACTAACGCCCGACCACCTCAGGCTCGATTGCCCCGAGCATGAACAGAAGTAAACGTTGCTGAAATTTAAGGACTACAGTATACTGATAGCTTACGGCTTCAGCAGGTATTGTATTGCTATAAAATTCAGCCATCACCTAAAAGCGTCAACCATGAATACTGAACCTTATGTCCAGGATATCCTGGCCAACCTGTCAATCATTCGCCATCGCATACAAGTGGCCAGCGCAAAGGCAGGCAGACCGGCAAACGACGTAGACCTGTTGCTGGCTACAAAAACGGTTCCGGCCGAAAAGATACAGGTAACCATAGATGCTGGTGTACACCTCATCGGCGAAAACAAAGTGCAGGAGTTGAAGGAGAAAGATTATTTGCTGGGAACCCTCCCGGTAGAACGCCATTTTATAGGCCACCTGCAAACCAATAAGATCAAAGACGTACTGAAGTATGTATCCTGCATTCAATCGGTCGACCGGATAGAGCTGGCAGAAAAACTGGATAGCCGCCTGCGCTTCGAAGGCAGAACGATCGATGTATTGGTGCAGGTCAATACCTCATTCGAAGAAAGCAAGTTCGGGGCACATCCAAACGAGGCCATCGCACTCATCGAAAAGGTAAAGAGATTTGACACCCTCCGGGTAAAAGGGTTGATGACGATCGGGTTGTTCGATGCTGATCCCGAAAAAGTAAGGCCCTCCTTCCGGCTCTTGCGGCAGATCAGGGACGAAGCCTTGGAAAAAGGATGGCTAACACCCGGCCAGGCCGCCCTCAGTATGGGAATGAGCGGCGATCTCGAAACGGCCATCGAAGAAGGCGCCACCATGGTTCGGGTAGGCACGGCCCTCTTCGGCAAAAGGCAATATCCCGACAGCTATTATTGGAACGAAAACAAACAAGTAACATGAGAATACACTATATACAACACGTACCCTTTGAAGGTTTGGGATACATTGAACAATGGTTGACGGAGCATAAACATACCGTCACAGGTACAAGGATGTGGATGCAGGAGAAGCTGCCGGAATTGGATGCCTTTGACGTGCTGATCGTTCTTGGCGGACCCATGGGCGTATACGACGACCACCTGCTGCCCTGGCTCAGCGATGAAAAGAACTTTATCTATGCCGCCATCCGGGAAGATAAGAAGGTGATCGGCATCTGTCTCGGCGCACAACTGATGGCCTGCGTACTGGGGGCGACGGTATTTACCAACAAATACAAAGAGATAGGATGGTATCCGGTTAAAATAGATTGCTCCCTGGGCGATTGGCTGGGCAGGCAAGTGCCGGAAGAACTGAAAGTATTTCATTGGCACGGAGATAAGTTCGACATACCCTATGGAGGAGTCATCCACGCCGGCTCAGCTGCCTGCAATCACCAGGTATTTACCTATGGCAATTCGATAATCGGATTGCAGTTTCACCTCGAAGCAACCCCACAAACTATACAGGCAATGTTGGAGCATGGTGCGCAAGAAATTACAGAGGCACCTTATATCCAGACAGCAAAAGAGATGGTGGCACAGCAGGCATTTGACGAGCCCAACCGGTTAATGGGCTGGATACTGGAGAAGATGTGTAACCAGTAAAGCCGGACCGTAACCTAACGCGGAAACCCGGATAGCCAGGGGAGGCTGTCCGGGCAACTGCGTGCTGGTTGGGGATGCTATTGATTAGCGCCGCCATTTACCAGCAAGTGTTGACCGTTCACGAAAGAAGAAAGGTCGCTCGCGAAGAATTCAGCGATGTTGGCTACATCTTCCACTTCGGCCAGGCGCCCCATGGGGCAACTGTCGATAAGGGATTTTCGTAAAGCGGGATAGCTGTCAGGTTCAGCAAAAATACCCGAGTGGTCTACGGCAAAAGGAATGATAGAGTTGACGGTCACACCGCGATGGCCGATCTCTTTCGAAAGAACGTCTACCAGGTAGCGGGGCGTGGATTTGCTGCCGCCATAAACGGCCATGCCGGCAACAGGGAAAGCGGTGGTGCTGGAGGCGACATAGAGAATGCGTCCTTTGTCTTCCACTTGCAGTGCCGCCTGTTGCATAGTGAAATAAGCTCCCTTGGTATTGATGGAGAAAAGTCTGTCGAATTGTTCTTCTGTAAACTGCGTAACCGGTGTTTCCACCATCTCGATGCCGGCATTGGCTACCACTATATCAATTTTCCCGAAGGCCTGCTTAGCTTCTTCAAATAACCTTTTGATATCGGCTACCTTACTTACATCGGCCTGAACGGCAATAACGTTAGCGCCCATGGCTTTGATATTGCTGACAACTATTTCTGCAGAAGCTTTATCGCGTGAGTAGTTGATGACAATGTTGGCGCCAAGCGCTGCATAACGTTCTGCGATGGCTTTGCCCAAGCCCCTGGCCGATCCGGTGATCAGGGCTACCTTGTTCTTTAAAGAGTTCATGATAGAAAGTTTATTGTATGAGTTGAATGAAAGAGGAGAGATTCAATTACGATCGGTTAAGCCATGGCGCCATTGACACCGATAGTTTGGCCGCTGATCCATTTGGCATCGTCACTGGCGAGAAACGCAACAACTTTAGCGGTATCGTCTGGTTCACCGATGCGGTTGAAAGCGGTGAGTGAAGCCAGGCGGTCGATCACTTCCTGCGGTTTCCCTTTTGTAAACAGTTCGGTATTGGTGGGGCCGGGCAAAACGGCGTTCACATTGATACCGCGGGCGCCGATCTCTTTGGCGAAAACGCGGGTTAATTGTTCAACGGCACCCTTGGTGGCAACATAGGTGCTGTAGGTGGGCATCATCACGCGGGTGGTGGTGGAAGAGAAGTTGATGATGCTGCCGCCATTGGCGAGTTTAGTGGCCGCTTCACGAAGGGTATTGAAGGTGCCGCGTACATTGATATCGAACTGGCGCGTAAAATCTTCGTCGGTGGTGTCTTTCAGGAGTTTGGTGATCATGATGCCGGCATTGTTGACGAGCACGTCGATGCGGCCGTAATGGGCGATGGCAGCATCGAAGAGAGCGGCTACCTGGTCGGCCTTGCTAACATCGGCCTGGAGGGCAATGGCATCGCCACCATTGGCTTTGATTGATTGAACGGTTTGGTCGGCTTCAACCTGCGAGCCGGCATAGTTGATGATCACTTTAGCGCCTTCGCTGGCAATTTTCCGGGCTACTGCAGCTCCGATACCCCTGGAAGCGCCGGTTATGAGTACTACTTTGTTGATTAACGTGTTCATGATACTTTGTTTTATCGTTTAATTGATAACACAAAGTTGGCCCTCAAAAGGCGCTCAACACGTATAAGGATTACACCAAGACATGCAAATTTCTAAGGTGAGCCCCGAAGTAGGTACCATAAAAACTCCATT
Organism: Paraflavitalea sp. CAU 1676; assembly: GCF_029223285.1. GTDB lineage: Bacteria > Bacteroidota > Bacteroidia > Chitinophagales > Chitinophagaceae > Paraflavitalea. The sequence goes on from NZ_JARHUJ010000004.1 coordinate 437,608, forward strand.
TGCGCACCGCAACCTCTTGGTCCAGTTAACCTTATCAGCCGTGCAAATGCTATAATGGACATCCTGCCACCAGAGTCACGGCGTCCCTACGACAAAAATGTTATTCTCCGTCTCCATCCAACTTTTAAGAGGAAGTGATTGCTCATTACCTGCGATTTGCGCGCTCAAGGTGTCTGCTTTGGGTACTCGGCTGAGCTTTGCCAGCTAGGCTTTCTAGAATAGGAGCTGATGGAGTGCTGCTTAATGCGCCAGTTTCCGGTATTCGGCCGGACTTTGTGAACTATGCTTTTTAAAATAGTTGCTGAAATGCGGCGCTTCTAGAAAGCCCAGCTTACTGGCAATTTCTTTAATGGAGAGGTTATTGTCCTGCAGAAGAGCTTTCGCTTCAGCAATTGTTTTGTCCTGGATCCAGTGGCTGATCGACTTGCCCGTTTTACTGCTGATGACGCTGGAAAGGTAATTGACGTGCAGGTTTTGTTTGTCGGCATAATCCTGTACGCGCAGCGCGCTGCTGGTTTTGCCGGCAACAAGATCCCTGAAATGCTGTTCAAGTTGTTGCTTGAAGGTTTTTACGATCTGCGAACTGCGGTTGCCTTCATAAATAGGGTTGTAATCCTGGAAGAAATATTCTTTGATCTTCAGCAGTAGGGTAACGAGCAGGCTGCCAATGATCTTATCCTTATAGGGAGATAGGCTATGGTGTTCGCTGTAAATGATACGAAGCAACTGTTCAATGCCGTTGAACTGGTCTGCTTTGAGGGTGCGGGGTTCTACTGTTTCTGTAAGCAAAAATGAAAATTCCCGGTATATGTCCGCATGCACCTGTTCTTTCAGGTAGGCTTCGTCAAATACGATCAGGCAGGCATCGGCGATTGTATGCCACTCGAATTTCCGGAAGTTGCCGGGGTTGGTGAAATAAACGGTGCCGGGCGCTACGGTAAACTGGAGGTCGTCGATGGAGTACTTGCCGTAGGCGTCTTTGACGAAGAGAAAGCTGAAGAAATTGGGTCGGTAAGGAAGCGATTCAACGGGTAACACTTTGAACACGTCCTGCAGGTAAACAATGGTAAAACCGGACGAGGAATCGATCGGGCGGTCGGGCAGCCCCATCAGATCATACAATTCTTCGAGCGTTTTCACGACGAGTGTTTTGTTTCCCATAGTTGGCTAAGGTAAGTAATAATGAACGGTGGTGGCGCCGGGCGCCCGTTCGGCAGATCAGTTTTCGGAAAGAGAAAACCCTTCAATAATTTTACAGGCGAAAAACAGCAAAGTAAATGGACGGACAATACAGGAAAGACATCTATCCGGGTCAGGAAGTGGCCATTATCCTGAAGAAGGACCAGCGAAGCGGCAAACTAACCTACGGCATCGTGAAAGACCTGCTTACCTCGGCGGCTTATCACTCCCGCGGCATAAAAGTACGCCTCACAGACGGGCAGGTGGGCCGGGTAGCAGAAACCGATGTGGTAGACCCAGATGGGGAATAGGGGAGGAAGCAGGCGATCGATTCTTTAAGAATGTAGGGAGTAGAATTTCAACCCACATTCATTAAAGACATGTCGCTTGGACTTGATCGAAAGAACGCGATTTCGTATATTGTAGAGATGAAATTGTTGTCAGAACAAGAGTTGATTTGGTCGGATGTGGTGGCCAACAACCGCATGAACCGAAAGCGAAAAGCCAGTGGAGTTAATAGTTATGAGAAAGAGCTGGGTTTTAAGCCGGAAACTTTCCTGAATGCTTGTTTAGAGATTCAGGACAAGGTTAAATGGCTGGATCTGTGTTGCGGTGAAGGTGGAGCATTGTTGCAATACGCAGAAGTGGTGGCAACCCAAAACCGTCAGAGTCGTGCATTGCTTAAAGGAATTGATCTGGTTGATCAGTTCCTGCCAATACCTGGTAATATTACCTGTTTGGAGTACGAAGTCAGATCATTAGTGGGCTGGGCGGTAGATGATCAATATGATCTGGTTACCTGTGTTCATGGCTTGCACTATATCGGAGATAAGTTGAAAGTGCTGCAGAAGGCATGTAAAGCAATAGCTAATTCCGGATTGCTGATTGTTAACCTCGATTTGAAGAGTATTAAAGTGGAAGGCGATCCTGCGCATCGGTATTTAAGGGATCTGTTTAAGAGGGTCGGCATTCATTATGATTTCCGAAGAAAGATAGTGCGTTGTGAGGGGCGCCGGGAATTGGATATCGAATTAATCTATCAGGGCGCCAACGACATGGCCGGACCCAATTATACCGGACAGGATGCAGTCGACTCCTATTATGCTGTGAAAAGCTAACAGCATCAATTGCGCGACTACAGATATCTGTATATTTAGCGTAAAGCCTTACCAATGCAGCACTATTACGACGCGCTATTCAGCTATATCACTCAGATAATTGAGATTCCTGAGCATGACAGGGCGCAGTGCCGGCAAACCTTTAAGCCATTACGCGTGGCGAAGGATACCCTGCTCGATGAAGCAGGGAAAATCCCAACCTATCATAATTTCATTGTTTCGGGCTATATGCGGAAGTATTATGTGAATGATAAGGGTGAGGAAGTAACCGTTGACCTCAATAACGGACCCCGTTTTTTTACCTCCTATTATTCATTCGTGAAGCAGACCATTGCCGAAGAATACATACAGTGCATCACTGATTGCGAGATACTCAGGATTACCAAGGCCGATGCGGATAGCTCGGCCAAAACAAGCTACACGCAAAAAGATTTCACGATAAAGCTGTTTCAGCAGATACAGGAAGAAGATAGAGAGCGGATGAATGATCTGGCAACACTAACGGCCGAACAGCGGTATGTAAAACTCGTAAAGGAATGTCCCAATATCATCCAGAATGTTCCTCTTAAGTATATAGCCTCCTACCTTGGCATAAAGCCTGAGAGCCTGAGCCGTATCAGGCGGGAGATGATTTCTTAACAATTGTTAAGTGGGGTTGGCGGTTGCCGAAGTTATCTTTAAAGATCACTTCATTGCCATGAAACAAACCCCTTCAATGCTTTCTGTTCGCATCTTCAGAAATGTTACCCGTTTTTGGTTCATCACTACATGGTTGGGCCAGTTGGCATTTGTGTACTATATCCTGATGATGTATTACCGTTCCTTGCTGCAAAGCAATCCTGAAAGGTGGAATACGGTAAACTCCCACTTCTATATCAAAGGAGATATTACAGGCAACCTGGTCTTTGGGTTGCATGTGGTGCTGGCGGCAATAGTGACGATCCTTGGACCGCTGCAATTGGTAGGCTGGGTGCGCAAAAAAGTACCGCGGTTACACCGTGTTAGCGGCAGGATCTACCTAATAACGGCGGTGCTGATCAGTGCGGCCGGATTGTACCTCACCTGGGTGCGAGGTGCCGTCGGTGGACCGTTCAGTTCTGTGGCCATAACGATAAATGGATTGCTTATATTGGTCTGCGCCACTTTTACAATTAAGTACGCTGTTCAACGAAATATTAAGGTACACAATCAATGGGCGGTTCATCTGTTTGTGGCGATGAGTGGAGTTTGGTTTTTTCGGGTATTCTTTATGTTATGGATGGTCATTCACCGGGCGCCGGTAGGTTTCGAGCCGAAGACCTTTACCGGTCCGTTCCTCAATTTCCTCGGTGTGTTTGTTTATATATTCCCCCAGATCATCGTCGCCTGGTATTTCAAGTCCAGATTTTCAGATTCAGCAACGAATAAATGGTTGTTCTCCTTTGTTCTTTTATTGCTCACGCTCGGCACAGCCATCGGTACTTTCGGAGCGGTTATGGGTATGTGGTTGCCGAGGATATGATAAAGCGTTACATATTGACGGAGAAAATTGTACATTAGATTTATGACACAGCAGGAGTTTTTTGAAAACTATTAGATATGAATTACCAGGAAATGAACTTGAACATTAGGTTTGATGCGCCGGAAGAAATTTGGGAGAAGGTACCGTTGATTTATGAACAACTGGACGGTTGGTTAGGATTTAGTACCGGTACCGCGGGAAGCCAGGCGGGAATTCCTTATTGGTTTGCCTTTTGTGAGAATGAAAAACATGTATCAGCCTCCGCTGAACCCAGCGGACTTCAGTTTAGTGCACTTATGGAAGATAGCGAATGGTTAGTTTGGGTTATCAGAATTAAGGAAATTGCCTCAAGGATGTTGGGCTATAAAGTAGGAGAAATCGAATTGGGGGAAGTTGATTATTGATTGACAAACCTAGCGGTGCACTAATGTATGCGACAATAAAGCAATCATATCTGATAAGCCCACCTGGAGTATAAAAGTTTCTTACATTTTTTATGAATGAACTATCCCTCATTTCAGAAAGCCTGGCGAGTTTACAAATCTTGGCAAGGAAAGAGGTTATTTTTCTGGAAGATCTACCTAAGCAATTCAGGCGCGACATGCAAAGTTATATTGTTGGGGAAACATTATCCTTGCGGGATGGAAAGATGGCAATTGGCCGAAATCTTTATATGAGGTGGCTTCTGAAAATAAATACAAAAGGATTTGACTATGAAATAGACTGGAAGGAATGAAAGTTGTAGAAAATTTTTCAAAGGTCAACTCGCTTGGAAAAACCGTTTCGAAACAGAACCCATTCAAAATCTTTGCATCAGGTCAAATGCAGGCTGATCTTTTTGACATTCTTTGAATTAAGTTTTTGCCGAAAGCTGTTTTTAGCTATTTTTGCAGCCCGTTTGACGCACTTGGGTGATAAAACGGAACCTTGGGACACCAACTTCCAAGGATTTGTGACCCTGAGGTGATGGGTTCAATTCCCATCCTCTGTAAAAAAATGGCGAGGTAGCTCAGTTGGTTAGAGCGCAGGATTCATAACCCTGAGGTGATGGGTTCAATTCCCATCCTCGCTACAAAAAAAGCCTTCACGAGAGTGAGGGCTTTTTGCATGTATGGATCTCATTTTCCGGACGATCTGTCGCGTAGATGTAAACTCTTGGCGTGTCCCCAGCTTCAAAATGCCCAATTCTGGAACAGATCCATAAGATAACTGCCCTAAGGTTTTGGTGCACCAAATGGGCCGGGGGAAAGCTCCCAAATTCGCCTCATTCAGCCCCCAAACAGATACTAGCTACCTGCTCCCTGTTAGCTGTATAGATACTCCGAGGATGGTGTATGTCTGCCGTAAACCTAAAGTAAACCTAGAGTAAACCGCAAGTAAAGCGAGAGTAAACCGCAACAGGGAATTTTCCACCCTGAAGAGGTCCAAAACCCTGTTCCTGGCCCAAAATCACCGCCACGTGGCAGGCGATTCGCCAGGATTTCTGGAGAAAAGTAGTTTGATATAGATGATTGATAATCACTGCTTCTAAGTTACGACATCCTGCGGCCATTACCGCCAGCAAGCCCCACCCAAATCTTTGCAACAAGGTGGAGTATTGGATTGTGGAAAGCCATGTCCCCAATGCCCCCTGCCACCTTAGCGACATCCATGGGCAGTAGCCACCCCCAAGGCCCCATCCATGCTCAATCGCCCCGCACGCCCTTTAAATCACCCCCATAAGCCACCCCACACCTCCCCACAAAAAATCCCGGACGGCCTTTCAGCCATCCGGGACCAGTATTTACAGCCATTAACGACAATAATTGAGCTTATTTCTTCCTGCCAGGATATACTTTCAACGCTGCCTCCAGACAATCCATCGCTTTATTGAGGTCATCCACATTCAACACATAAGCCAGTCGCACTTCGTCGAGACCGAGTCCTTTGGTACCATAGAATCCGGTAGCAGGCGCCAGCATCACCGTTTGCTGCTCATGGTTGAACGACTCCAGCAACCACTGACAAAATACATCCGCATTATCGATCGGCAGCCTCGCAATGGCATAAAAAGCGCCACCGGGATTCGGACAAAATACACCCTCCATCGCATTCAGCCTCGCCACCATCGTATCCCGGCGTTTCTTGTACTCTGCTTTCGTGGCATCGAAATAATCTTCGGGCAGATCAACAGCCGCCTCACCCAGAATCTGAGCAAAAGAGGGAGGGCTCAATCTTGCCTGCGCAAATTTCATCGCCGTATCCAGTACCTGCTTATTGCGGGTGATCAACGCACCAATACGGCCGCCACAGGCGCTGTAACGCTTGGAGATCGTATCCATCAATACCACATTCTCTTCAGCACCCTGCAAATGCATGGCACTGATGTGCTCGCCCTCATAACAGAACTCACGGTATGCCTCATCGGCAAACAGGTATAAATTATGTTTGATGATGATCTGCTTCAGCGTTTCCATCTCTTCCTTGCTGTACAAATAACCGGTAGGGTTATTGGGATTGCACAACACGATGGCCTTGGTCTTCGGACCGATCGCCTTTTCAAATTCGCTGATAGGAGGGAGGGCAAAACCACTTTCGATGCTCGAAGTGATGGGTTTTACTACTACATCGGCTGCTACGGCAAATCCATTGTAGTTGGCATAGAATGGTTCGGGAATGATTACTTCATCACCGGAATCCAGGCAGGCCATAAAGCCAAACAGGATGGCCTCAGAACCACCGGTAGTAACGATGATCTGCGTATGATCGATCTCGATACCCCTTTTCTTATAATACTCCACCAGCTTACGGCGATAACTTTCGTTACCCGCACTGTGACTATACTCCAGTACTTTGAAATCGGCATGACGCACCGCATCCAGCGCCGCCTTCGGCGTTTCGATATCTGGCTGTCCGATATTTAAATGGTATACTTTGACACCTTTCTTTTTAGCTGCTTCGGCATAGGGAACCAGCTTACGGATGGGGGATGGCGGCATAGCCTGCCCACGATGACTTATTGTTAACATGGCGCAAAAGTAAGGAGGTTTCCCTATTCAACATTTCTGATACGGGTTAAGCGGCCGCTAATACCGCCCCAACGAGCATACTCCGCCCCTCACCCGGTCGCTCAAATAAACCCCTTGCAGTTCTTTGCACCGCACTGGCAGGGCAGCTTGCCGTCATGGTGGGTTTCGCCATAATTGCAGGTAAGCTCTTCGTTTACCTTAATAGGCCGAAGGGCATAAAACTCCACCCGCCGGTGAGTAAGGCGCATATACGTGTTGGGATCGCAGGAATGATTGATATAACGCAGTTCATTACTATTTACAGAAGCATTCAGCGCCTCGCCGTTGTCAAACTCGACCATGGCCACCCGCTTGGTTTGGGCGGTGATACGCCGGGCCTCCCGGATGGTAATGATCACGCCACCCAGGTCGCCGATCTTTTTACGGGCCGGGATCCGCTGCTGGGCATAGGCGCCCTGTCCGTCGATTTGACTCTTGGCTACTTTTATGGGATAAAATACCCGGTATTCGGGCGTCGAAAGCTCTTTTTTCTTCCTTCCGGAACTCATGGGCTGGTAATTAAGGTGTTAACCCAAAGCTACGATAATCAATTTGTTAGAAGGCCCTTGAATCCATCACCATCCTCCGCCATTGCCCAAAAAAAATCCCCATAGCTTAGCTATGGGGATCATTATCAATAACTTAGTGAAGGTTATTTGCTCTTCCGGGAACCTTTCTCTTTTTCGTATTTAGCGAAGTCTACCTCGTTCAATACTTCACCGGTGATCCTGATCTCCATAGGAGTATCGATACCAGCTACCTTGATGGTGATGCTTTTAGTGAAAACACCCAACACCTGGGCATTGAAACCGGCAGTGATCTTGTCTTGCTTGCCTTTGCCTACCGGAGCTTCAGGCTTTACGGGCGTCGTGCAACCGCAGGAAGCAATGGCCGACTCGATCACAACAGGTTTGCCACCTGCATTGCTGAAAACGAAGTCGTAGGTTACAGGAACATTTTGCTTGATCTTACCGAAATCGTGTGTTATTTCTTTGAATTTCAACACGTCGGCAGCTTTCTGACCAGATGTGGCAGGTGCCTGTGCAAACATGGTTACGGACAACAGAAGGGCGCTGGCTGCCAAAAGGAAACTTTTCATATTCAATTGTTTTTTTAATGTTTTAGTAATGTCAGAGACGCATTTTCCGGTGCAGAAGTTGTCGGTGCTTTATAAACTGTGCCGGAAATCACGATGGTTTTCGTTTGATTATTGTTATACACAATAGTCACTGTTTTGTTGAACTGGCCTTCCAAGGCCGCATTGTAACCCACCTTGATGGTGGTAGTGGCACCTGGTTGTATCGGCTCACGGCTCCACTCGGGAGTAGTACAGCCACAGGATGCCTGCACATTATCGAGCCGCATAACTTCTTTGCCTGTATTCTTCACTTCAAATACATGGGTCACCGGACGTGCCTGGGGGATTTTCCCGAAATCATAACTGGATTGCTTCAGGCTCAGCACATCGGCTGCGGGGGAGCTGTTATCTGGCGCCGTTTGTGCCTTTGCTGCAGTCGCTAATCCAGCGATCAGGATGAATGTTAACCATTTTTTCATACTAGTAGGATTTGGTTAGATACCCTTCAAAATTACATTTTTAACGTACTTAGAGGTAATTATTTTTACCCCTAATGACATTTTTTTAACATCTGCGCAAACCCCCGCTTTTTGGGGGCATTTAATCTATACTTTTACATCATGGAAAACACGATTCACAACCCATTGCTGACCAGCGAGAAGCTCTCTTTCGACAAATTCCGGGAAGAAGTGCTTCGCGATTACCGGTTGGCCTGTGAAAGCCGGGAAGTCAGTCTGTTAGGTCGCAAAGAAGTACTCACCGGGAAAGCCAAATTCGGCATATTCGGCGATGGTAAGGAAGTTGCGCAGATAGCCGTAGCCAAGTTCTTTAAACCGGGTGATTTTCTGTCTGGCTACTACCGCGACCAAACCCTCGCTTTTGCCACGGGTCAGGCAACCCTCGAAGAGTTTTTCTCGCAGTTGTATGCCGACCCCGATGCGGCCAACGATCCCCACAGCGCCGGCAGGCAAATGAACTCGCATTTTGCCACCCCCAATGTGGATAGCAACGGCAACTGGCTCGATCTTGTGAATCGTAAAAACATAGCAGCCGGCATGGCCCCCACAGCCGGTCAAATGCCCCGCTCCCTGGGTTTCGCCCTGGCATCAACCCTCTTCCGTCATTCCGAAGCGCTGCAGGATATGCATGAGCTGAGCGATAATGGCAACGAAGTTTGTTTCTGCACCATCGGCGATGCCTCGACCTCCGAAGGGCATTTCTGGGAAACCGTCAACGCCGCCGGCGTATTACAGGTGCCCCTCGCCGTATTCGTTTGGGATGATGGATACGGGATCTCCGTACCCCGTAAATACCAAACCACGAAAGGCTCCATCTCCGAAGCCCTCAAAGGCATGCAGAAGAAAGACCATACCAATGGATTCGATATCTATAAACTAAAGGCCTGGGATTATGCCGGCATGTGCGAAGTGCTGGAATCGGCCATACAAAAGATCCGCAATACGCATATCCCCGCCCTCTTCCATGTAGAAGAAGTAACCCAGCCGCAAGGCCACTCCACCTCCGGCAGCCACGAGCGCTACAAAAGCCCCGAGCAGCTGGAATGGGAGCGAGAGTGGGATGGCAACAAGAAGTTCCGTGAGTGGGTACTCGAAAACGAACTGGCCAGCGAAGACGAACTCCATGAGATCGAAATAGCGGCCAAAGAACTGGTGCGCGACAGCAGGAACCATGCTTGGGAAAGGTATATGACCCCCATCCGGCAGCGGGTAGCGCAATGCGTAGAACTCATAGACTCGCTGATCGCACAGGGTGCCGATGTACATGGTGAAATTGAAAAAGCCAGGGCCGAACTGGCCTCCAACCGCGAGCCGCATCGCAAAGACATTCTGCAAACACTGCACAAAGTGATCTCGGCCGCCGGTGATTCCCTGATGATTGCAGAGGTGAAGGCAATGTATGCCACGCTTAAAAAGGAAGGATACCAGTCTTACAATACCTATCTCTACGACGAGAGCCCGAAAAGCCCCTTGAACGTCAAGGCAGTAGAACCCGAATATGCACACGATGCACCGATAGCAAACGGGTACGAGATACTGAATAAATATTTTGACGGACTCTTCGGCAGCAACCCCAAAGTGCTGGCCTTCGGCGAAGACGTAGGTAAGATCGGCGACGTGAACCAGGGCTTTGCCGGCCTGCAGGCAAAATATGGCGAACACCGCATTTTCGATACCGCCATCCGTGAGCTCACCATCATGGGCCAGGGCATCGGCCTCGCCATGCGCGGCTTGCGCCCCATTGCCGAAATACAATACCTCGATTACCTATTATACGGATTGCAACCCTTGAGTGATGACGCCGCCAGCCTGCACTGGCGAACCAAAGGCCGCCAAAGCTGCCCCATCATCGTGCGCACCCGCGGCCATCGCCTCGAAGGGATCTGGCACAGCGGATCGCCCATGGGCATGATGCTGCATTCGCTCCGTGGTTTACATATCTGCGTACCGCGCAACATGGTACAGGCCACCGGCATGTACAATACCCTGCTGGAAGGAAATGACCCGGCCATCGTCGTTGAATCGCTGAATGGTTACCGGCTCAAAGAAAAAATGCCTTCCAACCTGCTCGAACACCGCGTGCCACTGGGCGTGCCCGAGATCGTGAAAGAAGGCACCGATATCACCGTGGTATCTTATGGTTCCACCCTGCGTATTGCGCAGGAAGCAGCGGTAGTATTGGAGAAGGAAGGCATCAGTTGCGAAGTGGTAGACGTGCAAACGCTGCTGCCATTCGATATACACCACATGATCCTCGACTCGCTGAAGAAAACAAACCGCATCTTGTTCGTCGACGAAGACGTACCGGGCGGTGCCTGCGGTTACATGTACAATGAAGTCATGGAAAAGCAGGGTGGTTATCGCTGGCTCGATGTAGCACCACGTACCATCACGGCACAGGCGCATCGCCCCAGCTATGGCACCGATGGCGACTATTTCAGCAAACCCAATCTCGAAGAGATCATCGACACGATACGCGAAATGATGGCCGAATAAGCCGTCCCCGGTTATTGGAACTTATGGTGCAGAGTCTGGTTGGTAGCTGATATAATGCCGTGTATACATGGAGTATAATTTCCTGAACATCATTGATATCCTCGGTACCATTGCATTTGCCGCATCTGGCGCCTTTTCGGCAATGGAGCGCAAGCTGGATCCGTTCGGAGTGGTAATACTGTCCTTTGTAACCGCCATAGGTGGCGGTACCCTGCGCGATATGCTGATCGGCAATACCCCCGTAGCCTGGTTGCGCAACGAGGTAACCGCTCTCGTCATCCTGGCCACCGCATTCATCACCTTGTTCTTCGGCCAGTATGTAAAACAGTTTCACAAAACCCTTTTCCTGTTCGACGCCATGGGCCTGGGAGTATTCACCCTCATTGGGGTAGAGAAAGGATTGCAGATGCACCTCAGTCCCGGCATCTGTATAGCACTGGGTACCATCACGGCCTGCTTTGGCGGGGTGATACGCGATGTATTGCTCAATAACGTGCCATTGATCTTTCAGCGCGAGATCTATGCATCGGCCTGCATCATCGGTGGCAGCCTTTACCTGTTGCTGCAACAAACGCCGCTGAACGACGATATCAATGCCATACTGGCCATCATCATGATCGTGGTAATCCGCATCGTTGCCATCCGTTACAAGCTGATGTTGCCGAGGGTCTATGAGAATAGAATGTAATTGAACCAATCAAACCTTACTGTATGAATCTTACACTGTACCAGGTGGATGCTTTTACCGACAAACTATTCGGCGGCAATCCCGCAGCCGTGATCCCCCTTCAACAATGGATCGCCGATGAAGAGATGCAGCAGCTGGCATTGGAAAACAACCTCAGCGAAACGGTATTTTTTGTACCTGCACCAGCCGGCACTACCGGTTACGACTACCATATCCGTTGGTTTACCCCCGCTACCGAGATCAACCTGTGCGGGCATGCAACCCTGGCATCGGCCTGGGTACTCTATAATCTCCTGGGGTTTGATAAACCGACGTTGTGTTTTCATTGTCTCAGCGGTCTCCTCACCATCACCCGCGAGGGAGATCTTATTACGATGGACTTCCCCGCCTGGGAACCTCAACTTTTAAAAGACTTTCCCGCCGATCTCGCCGTGGCCCTCAACTTTGTTCCCATCAAAGAAGTGCACAAACACCGCGACTTCCTGGTTGAGTTGGAGAATGAAGAAGCTGTACTTAAATGCCAGCCCGATTTTGTGCGCCTCAAACGCATGGGTGAAAAAGTGATCATCACAGCGCCCGGCAGCAATGGGGTGGATTTTGTATCCCGCTTCTTTGCCCCGGTCGTAGGCGTGGATGAAGATCCTGTAACCGGATCGGCGCATGCTCAATTGATCCCGTATTGGGCCGGAAAGCTGGGAAAGACTAACTTGCGGGCGAAACAGCTGTCCAAACGCGGAGGAGACCTCTGGTGTACCTTTGCAGGAGAGCGAGTTACCATTGCAGGTAAATGTGTATTCTTTATGAAAGGTGAGATCACGACTTAAAGATGCAACCTGTAAACCCTAAAGATCAAAATTAGTTTCCGTGTTATCAGCCAAAGAAAAGCGATTCATCAAATCATGGGAAGAGCAGCGTACAGGCGGCCGTGCTTCGTACTTCGCGCTGTATATCCCAGTACTTACCATAGTTAGCGCCATCATCACCGCCTTTCTCTTCTCGATGTTCGCCATCGTGAGTTCCAATCTACTTATATCGATCGCCGTCATTAGCCTGGTGGCTGGCATCTCATTGTCAATCCTTTCCTGGTTCAGGAATGAAAAGAAGTGGAAGACCATCATCCGCCGCGAGATAAAGCAAGGCCAGCAACAGGACCACGGTGCGGCCGATGCATCAAAAAACTGATATTTTCTACTACATCCCTGAAAAGAATATCCGGCTGAAATGAAAATGGCCGACCAGCACGGTCAGCCATTTCTTATAAGGTCTACAAGGAAAGCCTTGCAGCATGATTAAGCGAGGTTGTGGAATACCTTCTGAACGTCTTCGTCCTGCTCCAGTTTGTCAACCAGTTTCAGCAGGTCCTGCGCTTGCTCTTCGCCCAGCTCTACCGGAGTACCGGGAATCCATTCCAGTTCGGCGCTGATGGGCGTGATGCCTTTTTCTTCGAGCGCTTTCTGCATATTACCGAAATCGGTAAAGCCTACGCGGATCACCAGAACGGCTTCGCCATTTTCACCAGTACCTTCACCCAGCTCTTCCAGGCCGAAGTCGATGAGTTCGAGCTCAAGATCTTCCTGGTTCATGCCTTCTGGCTTCAGTTTAAACACACCCATCTTCTTGAACTGGAAGCTCACGCTGCCGCTGTTACCCAGGGTGCCATTGCCTTTGTTGAAGATAGACTTCACGTTGGCCACGGTACGCACGTGGTTGTCGGTAGCCGTTTCTACCAGGATGGCTACGCCATGAGGTCCGTAGCCTTCATACAGGATCTCCTCATAGTTTTCCATTTCCTTACCCTGGGCGCGCTTGATGGCGGCTTCAACCCTGTCCTTGGGCATGTTCACGCTCTTGGCGTTCTGCACACACCGGCGCAGGGCAGGGTTGGTGCTGGGATCGGGACCGCCGGCTTTAACGGCGATGGCGATTTCCTTGCCGATACGGCTGAATTGCTTGGCCATTTTGTCCCAGCGGGCAAACATGGTAGACTTACGTACTTCAAAAATCCTACCCATAAACTATTGATTACTGATTTCGTTGATATTATTGATGGTCCTGAGCCCCAAAGATAGCCGGGTGGGGCCGTTTCAGGGCTGCAAAAATAAAACAAGCTGCTGGCATAAAAAAACGTCCCGGAGATAGTTCCGGGACGTTTTTTTATGCTGGCCGGGCCAGGCTTATAAAGTGTTGAGTTTACTGTTCTTTTTGCTGTAGCTAAAGTAGATCACTAAACCAATGATCATCCAGCCGAGGGCGGTCAACTGGGTAACATGGTCGAGCGACACGATCATCGCCGTACAAACCAATACACCCATGCTCGATACGAAAGGAACGGCCGGTGTTTTGAACGGACGCACCACTTCGGGGTTCTTTTTGCGCATGATCCATACGCCTATGCTTACCAGCACGAAGGCGAACAGCGTACCGATACTGGTAAGGTCACCAGCCATACGGCCAGGAATGAAACCAGCGAAGGCGCCTACGAAAACAAACAGGATCCAGTTTGATTTATAAGGAGTTCTGAACTTTGGATGCAGGTCGGCAAACACTTTGGGCAGCAGGCCGTCGCTACTCATGGAGTAGAACACGCGGCTCTGGCCAAGCAGCATCACCAGGATCACAGAAGAGAAACCTGCGAGGATGGCGATGGTAACCAGTGTTTCGAGCCAGGCATGGTTGCTCATGTATGTTTTGATCGCATAAGCTACAGAAGCTTCACCACCCTTGTTCTGGAAGTCGGTGAAGGGAGCTACGCCGGTGAGTACCCAGGAGAACAATACATAAAGGATGGTACAAACGACGAGCGAACCGAGGATACCGATAGGCATATCTCTTTTGGGGTTCTTGGCTTCCTGTGCAGCAGTAGATACCGCATCGAAACCAATGAACGCAAAGAATACGATAGCCGCACCACGCAATACACCAAGGAAGCCGTGATTGAACTTATCGGCGTACGAGTAATGCGTTCCGTCGGGCAGAATAGCATCCGGATGGTCAGCAGGGATGAAGTAAGGAATATGATTCTCAGGCTTCATGTATTGCCAGCCTATCGCGATAAAGATCAGAACGATCGCAACTTTAACGAATACGATGATGGCGTTCACGATCGCTGATTCTTCTGTTCCTTTGATCAGGAGCAGCGACAACAGCAACAGGATCAACAGGGCGGGTGCATTGAAGATACCGGTATGCAATACACCACTGGCGTCTATAGCAGACTCCAATGGCGAGTGGCACCATTCATATGGAATTGCCCCCCCCAACAAGTTGTTTAAATATTCACTCCAGGCAATAGATACAGTAGCGGCGCCCAAGGCGTATTCCAGTACGAGGGCCCAGCCGATGATCCAGGCCACCAGCTCACCCATGGTAGTATAAGCATAGGTGTAGGCACTGCCCGCGATGGGGATCATGGATGCGAACTCTGCATAGCATAAACCTGCGAAAGCGCAACCAACAGCTGCAATGATGAATGAAATGGTAACAGCAGGGCCAGCATGTCCACCTGCTGCTGCTGCGGTCCGTACAAACAGACCGGCGCCAATAATGGCGCCAATACCAAGGGCAACGAGGTTGCCTGCGCCGAGGGTTCGTTTCAAGCCTTTTTCTGAATCGGCTGCCTGGGCTAAGAGGGCGGTTAAAGATTTTTTCCTAAATAAACTCATACAGTTGGTTATAGTTTATTATGTGACCAAAAATTGATAAATAAAGGCGGAAAGATAATGATTTAATCTATTTGGACTATTTTAAAATGAGCCATTGGAAAGGATTTGGGGCGAATGGTAACTACGTTCATCGGACACATTGTTATTTGCCTTTATGCCTTATATTGCAGGCCATTACCCAATAAGAATTGCCTTCATGAAGAAAAACAGGCTCACGATTTATATTCTGATCTCAATGGTGATTGGCGTGTTGGTAGGTTACCTTATCAACTTGTTCGGAACTGGCAGTTCAATTACCTATGCCCCAGCTAAAGACTTCACCGGTAAAGACACGGTTACACTTGTTGTTTCTGGTAAAGAAGTAAAACAATATATAACTGTCGTTAAGGATTCAGCCACTTATAAAAGGCTAAAAGATAGTACCGAAGCTGGTACCTGGCTGGTAGTTTCCAATTCCAAAGGTGAGTATACGCCCGCGGCTATGGAGTCAACAGGAGCGAACCTTCGGGAGATCAAGAAAAGTCCGGCTCATGGAGCAGCGTCCATCTCGGCTGTTCAATCGTTTTCCGACAAGATAAAGCTCCTCACGACCATCTTTCTGCGCCTGGTACAAATGATCATTTCCCCGTTGGTATTTTGTACCCTCGTTGTGGGTATTGCTAAACTTGGTGATCTGAAAACAGTCGGCAGGGTAGGAGGCAAAGCATTGCTTTGGTTTATTTCCGCGTCATTGATGAGCTTATTGCTCGGCCTGTTATTGGTGAACTTCTTTGAACCAGGAAAAGCCATCAGTGGTCAGACAGGAGTAGACATGGCTGGTGCGCAGGATTTGATCGGAAAGACGCAGGAGTTTTCGCTTGCCAAGTTTGTGGAACACGTGTTCCCTAAAAGTGTGATTGAGGCCATGGCAACCAACGAAGTGCTTCAACTGGTAGTATTTAGTATCTTTTTTGGGGTAGCTACAGCCAGCCTGGGCGAATATGCTAAGCCTGTGGTGAAAGCACTGGACGCCGCCGCTCATATCATATTAAAGATGGTGGGTTATGTAATGAACTTTGCGCCGCTGGGCGTGTTCGGGGCCTTATCGGCCGTTATCGCCACCAAGGGCCTGCAGATCTTCGTTTTTTATGGGTATTATTTATTATACTTCCTGATCGGTATTGCGTGTTTATGGGTTATTCTGCTGGGAGTGGGATATATGATCCTTAAACAGCGCCTGTTTCACCTTATTAAACGGATCGCATCACCCATGCTGATTGCGTTTAGTACCACCAGTAGTGAGGCTGTATTTCCCAAATTGACACAGGAACTGGAAAAGTTCGGATGTAAAGACAAGATCGTTTCTTTTATCCTGCCCCTGGGTTATAGCTTTAACCTGGACGGCAGTATGATGTATATGACCTTTGCCAGTATCGCCATCGCACAGGTGTACGGAATTCACCTGCCGCTCGCCACCCAACTTACTATGCTCCTTGTGCTCATGCTGACAAGTAAAGGCATTGCAGGAGTTCCAAGGGCGTCATTGGTGGTGGTTACCGCAACATGTGCTATGTTCGGCATACCACCCGAAGGCATTGCCCTCATCCTGCCAATTGACCATTTCTGCGATATGTTCCGTACAATGACCAACGTGGTGGGCAATGCATTGGCCACCAGCGTCGTTAGTAAGTGGGAAGGAGAACTGGGGCCCGAACAGGCCGGTGAGGTGGAGAACCTGGCCGCCTGACCGGTGCAATCCAATTGATCCGCCTATGCAAAAACCTAAACACCAAATACCTAATCTTTTAAGTACGTTGTATGAGTTTGCTGGACCTGATCTTATTGGATTTTCACTGGAAACAATTATTAAACCCACAATTCTATATTGAGAACGGCGGTTTATGGCTCCTGCTGTTCGTGGTATTTGCGGAGACCGGACTCTTCGCCGGTTTCTTTCTGCCCGGCGATTCCCTGCTGTTCGTAGCCGGCATTTATGCCCACGAAGGGGAAGGCGGCAAGCCCGGCATCACCCACGAATTACTCCAATTACTCGGAATGGGTCACGTTCGCAACGAATGGCTCGACCTCATCATCCTGTGGCTACTCATCTCCGTCATGGGTATATTAGGAAATATGGTAGGCTACTGGACCGGGCGAAAGATCGGACCGGCCATGTACACCTGGAAAGACAATATGCTCTTTAAAAAGCATTACCTGCATCAGGCACATGATTTCTACGAGCAACGCGGTGGCAGCGCCATCGTGATCGCCAGATTCCTCCCCATCATCCGCACATTCGCTCCCATCGTAGCGGGCATCGTGGAAATGGACAAAAAGAAATTCACCTACTATAATATTATCGGTTGCCTGGCCTGGGTGTTCAGCATGCTCTTCGCCGGTCACTTCCTCCAAAAATGGATACTCTCTTCTTTCGGTTTCGACCTTAAGCAACACCTGGAAATAATTGTAATAGGCATCGTACTGGTAACAACTGCACCAGTTCTTTATAAACTGTTCTTTGGAAAAAAGAAAGCCGGGGCAGATAAACTTCCGCCAACAAACCAAACGTCAGAATAAACTGCCATGCAACAGAAACCTGCTTCTGTTTTTAACATTGCTGTCATTGTAGCTGCCCTTGGATATTTCGTCGACATTTATGATTTACTGCTGTTCAGTATTATCCGGGTACCCTCATTGCGATCGCTGGGCCTTAACGATGCCCAGATAGCTTCCGATGGTCTCTTTATCATAAATATTCAAATGCTCGGACTCCTCTTCGGGGGCATCTTCTGGGGCATTTTAGGTGATAAGAAAGGGCGCTTGAAAGTACTCTTTGCTTCGATCATACTCTATTCACTGGGAAATATCGCCAATGGATTTGTACAAAACGTAAATCAATATGCACTGGTTCGTTTCATTACCGGCTTTGGTCTGGCGGGCGAACTCGGGGCAGGCATTACGTTGGTGAGCGAGCTGCTGCCTAAAGAAAAGCGTGGTATCGGTACTTCACTCGTAGCGGGCATCGGACTCACCGGTGCCGTAGTGGCCTTCTTCATCAAGGAGATGTTCGATTGGCGCGTATGTTACTTTATTGGTGGTGGACTTGGCTTTGCCTTATTGCTGCTGCGAGTAGGCGTGTTGGAATCCGGCATGTTCAAAAGCATCAAGGAATCCAAAGTGGCCAAGGGTGATATCCGCATCTTATTTAATAATGGTAAACGTTTCCGCAAATATCTTTACGCAATCCTCATCGGTTTACCAACCTGGTACGTAATCGGCATACTGGTCTCCTTCTCCAAAGAATTCAGTGAACACATGGGCATCGACGGTAAGATCGACCCCGGAAAGGCAATCATGTTTGCTTATGCTGCCATCTCGATAGGCGATATCGTGGTAGGGTTGATCAGTCAGTGGTTCCAGAGTCGTAAAAAGGCGTTGTTCCTGTTCTACGGGCTCACAGCCATCGGCATCATCTGGTATTTTAATCTTGAAGGCAGTACACCCAATTCCATGTACGCAGCCTGTGCACTCCTCGGTTTTGGTACAGGCTTCTGGGCCATCTTCGTAACCATGGCTGCCGAGCAGTTTGGAACCAATATCCGGGCAACAGTAGCCACCACAGTACCCAACGTAGTGCGGGGAGCCCTGAACCTCGTGTCGCTCCTGTTTGTAGGATTGCAGGCCTCGCTAGGCTATGTAAAGAGTGGCCTGGTAACCGGTATCGTAGTGATGGTGATAGCCATAGTGGCTGCGTTATTTACCGAAGAGACTTTTCATAAAGATCTCAATTACATAGAGGAATAAATATCTCCAACAATAGTATAAAGCGATGCCTCCCCCCGGGAGGCATCGCTGTTAATAGCCAGCTATACTGGTTGCCGTTTCGTGAACATCTGCCTGTGCAATCGATCCGACTGTTAATACTTGGTATCCTTCCGGTGCCTGACAACCTGCTTGCTGATCTTGCCGCAGTGTCGTTCATGCCGCTTTTTATCGGCCGCACTGGCCTGGAAATGGTGCTGCTCCCGCAACAGCTTCAGGTAACTGCGGTATACCAGCCCGGGTAGTGTGCCATTGCCCGCTGCGGCAATAACAGCACAGCCTGGCTCATGCTGGTGCGTGCAATCGCTGAAGCGGCACTGTGTTGCCAGTTCATCTATCAGCGGATGATAAGTTACACTGGCGCCTTCTTCATGCGTAAGACCAAACTCCCGCATGCCCGGTGTGTCGATGATCATGCTTCCATTGGGCAATGATACCAGGTTCCTGGAGGTAGTAGTATGCTTGCCCTTGTTGTTGGCAGTGCTGGTGGCGCCTTCTTCCTGCAATCGATAACCCAACAGGCTGTTCAATAGCGTGCTCTTACCAACGCCCGATGACCCCATCAACACATACGTGTGCTGAGGCAACAAATGTTCCCGGCTCCACAGCTCCTGCCACTCATTACTGAGGGCGCTGGTGAGCAGTACCGGACACTGATAACCTAATTGTTCCACGGCTTCACGAAATGCCTCCGCATTGTCCGTGAGGTCGGCCTTGTTCAACACCACGATGGGGGGGATGCCACATTGAACCACCTGCTGCAGGTAACGCTGCACCCGCATAAGGTTAAAGTCACGGTCGAGCCCCTGGATAATAAAGGCCCCATCGATATTGGCGGCCAACACCTGCCGGTCGCTTACAGACCCCGGCGCTTTACGGCTTAGCTCATTGATCCTGGGCAATACCTCTATAATGATACCTTCCTGGTCGTATCGTTTAAACACGACCCAGTCACCCACTTTGGGTAAAGCTTCCGGCTCGCGGCTGTTCAGGAGTGCGCCAGCCAGCAGCGCATCGAGCGGGCCGGTATCGCTGATCAATACATGCTTAAAACCCTGTATCGCAGCCAGCCTGGCAGCTTCGAAACCCTGGGATTGAAAAGATTGGAAATGCTGTTCGAAATGATGATTCCATCCGTACGACTGTAATGTCGACATGATAAATGAAATTGACGTCATGCTGGCCTATAGGAAAACACAGGCATAACCCATTAAATAAATAGGTGGGAAACGTAGACGCAGGTAATTAAAAGAGTGGGAAGCAAAACGCTTCAGGGCCTGCGTTAGGCTGCAATGATCGGCAGCAGATGATATGATAGATGGCGTGTCATCAGGTACGAAGTTACACTTTTTTGCTTAGACGGTATACGCGCTGAGTGTCACCAAATTCGGGTATTCGGACAATCCGAATCCGACAGGGCCTGGCCCTTTCCCGTTCAACTTTCCCGGCTTACCTTCGCACGAATTTGGCAGGTTGCAATCTTCCAATCTATTCGTTTAATTCGTGTTATGAAATTCCTGATCATCCGTTTCTCATCCATAGGTGATATTGTGCTGACTACGCCGGTAGTGCGCTGCCTCAAAAAGCAGGTACTCACCGCCGAAGTGCATTACCTCACCAAACCGGGCTTTCGCACGATACTCGGGTCCAACCCCTATGTCGATAAGATCCATTACCTGCAGGATGATTTCGACAGCATGATCGCCACCCTGAAAGAAGAAGACTTCGACTATGTGATCGACCTCCACCACAACCTGCGCACCCTGAAAGTAAAGAAGGCCCTGGGCAAAAAATCATTCTCCTTCAATAAACTCAACGTCGAGAAATGGCTGCTCACCAATTTCAAGGTCAATAAACTACCCGATGTACACATTGTAGATCGTTACCTCGATACCCTGCAGTCGTTCGGTGTGCACAACGATGGCGCCGGGCTCGACTATTTCATTCCCGAAGCCGACCAGATCAAGGAGAACGATATTCCCGCTGCTCACCATGCCGGCTATATTGGCGTAGTGATCGGTGCAGCCCTCAATACCAAGAAGTATCCACTCGAAAAGCTTAAAGCACTTTGTGCCTCCATCAATCATCCCATCATATTATTGGGAGGTAAAGAAGATGCCGCCAATGGCGATAGCATCGCGCAAACCGACCCGGTGAAGATCTACAACGCCTGCGGCAAGTTCAACCTCAATGAATCGGCCGACCTGGTGAGAAGAGCGCGGTTGATCATCAGCAACGATACCGGCCTCATGCATATTGCCTCGGCATTCAACAAGCCGATCATTTCCTTATGGGGTAATACCGTGCCGGAGTTTGGTATGTATCCTTATATGCCCGGCAGGCAGTCCTTGTACGATATTGTGGAAGTGAAAGGACTATCATGCCGCCCCTGTTCCAAGATCGGATACGATAAATGTCCGAAGAAGCATTTCAAATGCATGGAACAGATACAGCCCGAATCGGTCCTTGAAAAGGTCAATGCACGGCTGGGCAGGCAAACTGCAAAGGGATAACGCCAGCAACATATGCACCGTTGCTTACGCGTTACGCTCCGCCTGTCACCTTTAATAATAATATTGGCCATTTAGCCCATCGGTGTGCACACCTCGATCAGGAAGCCGTCGATATCTCTCGCGTAAGCCACCGTTTGTCCCCAGGGCTTTTGCGCAGGTGGCTGAATGATAGTAGCGCCGGCATTTTCCGCCACCTTGAGTGTTTGTTCAACATCATCGGTTACAAATCCGATCTCGATGGCAAAGGGCTTATTGGCAAGCTTGCTTTCAAGAAAGCCGTCTTTGAGATTCGAGCTGGCCAGCACAATCGACGCAAAGGAAAGGGTAGTAGTGCCGGTGTTCAATTCTCCATACTCATTGCCGGGAGCAATGAATTTTCTTTCAAAGCCAAAGGCCTTTTCGTAGAACTCGATAGACTTTGTTACATCCTGCACATAAAGGATCGTATAGCCAAACTGAACCATAGTAAAATGAGTTGAGGGTCAAAAATAACAATTTCACTGGCAGCCGGCACCAAACTTTTACAGAAAGAATATCCCGAAAAACCTTGAAACATCTTAGCTTGCGCCTATGGCAGAAACAATATTCAGTTACGCAAGGTTGGTCGAATTTACCAAAGCGATATTCATAAAGATCGGTTGCTCCGAAGCAGATGCCGATATCGCTACGAAAGTGTTGCTATCGGCCGACCTGCGTGGCGTAGACTCACATGGCGTGGCCCGCCTCACCGGTTATGTTCGCCTGTGGGAGGCAAAGCGTGCAAATACGCAGCCCAATATCCGCATCATTCACGAAACACCCTCTACTGCGGTAGTAGATGGCGATGGCGGCCTCGGACTGGTCGTAGCGCCTTTTGCCATGCAGGTAGCCATCGATAAAGCAAAACAGGTGGGCACCGGTTGGGTAAGCGTGCAAAACAGCAACCACTTCGGTATAGCAGGCTATCATGCTATGATGGCGCTGCAACAGGATATGATCGGCATCGCGATGACCAATGCAAGTCCCCTGGTAGCGCCAACCTTCTCGGTAGAGCGCCTGCTGGGCACCAATCCCATCTGCGTGGCAATACCCGCCGGAGAAGAGCCAGCCTTCGTAGCAGACCTGGCTACCACCACGGCCGCCAATGGCAAGTTGGAAATACTACAGCGCAAGAGTAAAGAAACACCATCGGGCTGGGTGCAGGACAAAAACGGACAGCCTTCTACCAATCCGCACGAACTGAAATCCGGCGGCGCCTTACTACCCCTCGGTGGAGACCGCGAGCACGGTAGCCACAAGGGATATGCGCTCGGCGCCGTAGTCGATATATTCTCGGCCGTGCTGAGCGGCGCCAACTATGGCCCCTGGGTACCTCCTTTCCCCGCATATGTACCAATGCCCACCGAAATGCCCGGCAATGGGATCGGTCACTTCTTTGGTGCCATGCGTGTAGACGCCTTCAGGCCCGCTGATGATTTCAAATTCCACATGGATAAATGGATACGTCGCTTCCGCAGCGCAACACCGGTGGCCGGCGAAGAAAAAGTATTGATACCGGGCGACCCTGAACGCGAAATGGAAACCAGCCGCCTGCAGGAAGGCATTCCGTTGCTGGACGTCGTAGCTGAAGACCTTACCTCGTTGGGCCAAAAGTTCGGTGTTACCCTGTAGGGCAGCACTTCACGCTATCGTAAAACGGATTACCCATCGGGCAGGAGAGGTCATAATACCCTGATTATCGACTTTATAGATAGACTAAAGAAGCGAGGTTCAAAAAGGCCCTGAGGATTCTTGCCGGATAAGTCCGGGATTTCCTAAATAAGGGGTCCGAAATGGCATTCTCCCTTATCTTTGCGCCTGCTTTGCAAAATTATTTTCCCACTAAAAAACTCCGCCAGTAGCGGAACAGGAGAGTAAACCATGAAAATTATGAAATTCGGCGGTACCTCGGTAGGTAAGCCGGAGCGTATGCATCAGGTGGCAGAACTGATCACCAAAGATGCAGAATCCAAGATCGTAGTGTTGAGCGCCCTTAGTGGAACAACCAATTCACTGGTTGCTATCGGCGACGCGATGGCTTCAGGCGATCGTGAAACAGCCAAACAACAGATTGATAAACTGGAAGCTCATTACCAGGCATTTATTCCCGAACTGGTGAAGACCGATGCTGCCCGCGCCAAGGCAAAGGCCATCATTGCAGAGCATTTCGAATTTCTGACCATCATACTCAAGATATCATTCAGCGAAGCGTTGAGCAAGGACATCCTGGCCCAGGGCGAGCTGCTTTCTACCAAACTCTTCAGTGTGTACCTCGGCGAAAAGGGTATCGACCATGCCCTGCTGCCTGCACTGGAATTCATGAGCATCGACATCCACGATGAGCCGCAGGTGTCTGCTATCAGAGCCAAACTGATGCCCATCCTGGAGCAAAACAAAGACAAGAAACTCTTCATCACACAAGGCTATATCTGTCGCAACGTACGCGGTGAGGTAGATAACCTGAAGCGTGGTGGCAGTGATTATACAGCATCCCTGGTGGCAGCTGCCGTGAATGCATCCGTATGCGAGATCTGGACAGATATCGACGGCATGCACAACAACGACCCCCGGGTTGTAAAGAAAACGGTTGCCATCGAGCAACTGAGCTTCGAAGAAGCAGCCGAGCTGGCTTACTTCGGCGCCAAGATCCTGCACCCCACCTGTATATGGCCCGCACAACAACAGAAAGTGCCGGTGAAACTGTTGAACACCATGCAGCCCGAAGCGGCCGGCACCGTGATCACCCAGGAAGCCGGTTCTGTAGGCGTAAAAGCGGTGGCCGCTAAGGATGGCATCATCGCCATCAATATCAAAAGCAGCCGCATGCTGCTGGCATATGGGTTCCTCCGCAAGATCTTCGAAGTGTTCGAGAAATACCGTACGCCCATCGATATGATCACCACCTCCGAAGTGGCTGTGTCTGTTACCATCGATAGTGGTACGCACCTCAAAGCGATCGTCAAAGAACTGGAACCCTTCGGCACCATCGAAGTGGAGCAGGATCATACCATCATCTCCGTAGTAGGTAACGAAATTGCGCAAACGCAAAACGTACTGAGCAGGCTGTTTGAAGCCCTCACACCCGTACCCGTGCGGATGGTTAGCTACGGCGGCAGCAAGCACAACGTATCCATCCTGCTGCCTTCTTCCTTCAAAACTCAGACCCTGCAATTGTTGAACAAGGGACTGTTTGGTTTGGAATAAGCCATAGATTGTAAAATTCTATCATAAAGCGTTGGGAGTGGCATTTGTCATCCCAACGCTTATTTTTTGTCCCTGCCAATCACTCCCTGATATATTATACATTTTACTACTGTAGTCCGTAGTTGTACGGGGTAAATGGGTAGGGTTACGATAATATTTGGTGTAAACTATCTCCAAACAATCTGTTTTATTATCTTAGCCCCATTGAACAAACCCGGCCTATTAAGGCGACCCCGCATCAACACCGGGGCGCAGCCTAACCGGTTATTACCTTACCTTACAGCATACCATTGAAAAACATTTTTTATAGTACACGGATTGCCTGCTTCCTGTTGTTGTTTGCCCTGAATTCCCCCGCACAGGAGCGTAACCGCATTTCAGGTACTGTAATTAATGCTACCACCCATCAACCCATCGCCAGCGCCAGCATCTTCATCAGCGGTACCACCAGCGGTACCATGAGCAATGCATCGGGCCATTTCGTGTTGAATAATGTACCAGCCAAAGGTTCTTTCGAATTGGTTATCTCCTCCATCGGTTTCAATACCTACGTCCATCCTTATAATGCAGATACATTACCATTAACCCTTCGCCTGAACATGACGCCGAAAGCAACAGAACTTGAATCTGTAGTGGTGGAGCCCTGGGAAAAGGATGGATGGGCCAAGTGGGGAAAGCTGTTTACGGAAAGTTTTGTGGGCACAATAGCCGCTTCCAAAAATTGCGAAATCAAAAACAAGAAGGCGCTGCGGTTCCGTTTTTCCCGTAAGACCAACGTATTGATAGCGGTTGCTGACGAACCCCTGATCATTGAGAATAAAGCGCTGGGATATCGTATTAAGTATACGCTTGAAGATTATATATGCAACATGAAAGAGCGTACCCTCTTGTATGTTGGGTACACCCTGTTTGAAGACATGGTGGAGGCAGGTGAAAAGGTGCCCCGCCGGTTGGCCTCCAACCGGAAACACGCTTACAACGGCTCCATTATGCACTTCATGCGATCATTGTATAATAATACGCTGGCGCAGGATGGATTTGAAGTGCAACGGCTGATCAAAGAGCCTAACCTGGAAAAAGAGCGGGTAAAGAAAGAATACCAGTCGTTGTGGCGAAGAAATATCGGCACCGGTAGCCGGATGATCATGCGTCCCGGCGATGGTATAAGAATTGTGAGCGATTCATCAGCCTATTATTCCAGCATTTTACGACAGGAAGATTTTATCAACGTCATTAACCCTGTATTATTAACTGCAGATAGCCTCATGTCGCAACGTGACTCGAGTATCGTGATGTATTTCCCCAATTACTTGTATGTGACTTACAAGAAGGGCGAAGAGGAGCAAGAGTTTTTGACAAGGACTGCAGATGTTCGCCAACCCGGGCACCAACGTTCGGAGCTTGTATTGTTACAGGGTAATCCGATTCTCGTTGAATCCAGCGGCACATACTATCCGCCCCAGGAATTATTTGCCCTGGGTTACTGGGCCTGGAGCGAAAAGATCGCCCACTTGCTGCCGGTAGAATATAATCCCGAACAAAACCGGTAGCTTGCCGCAAGCTCAATCAGTCAAATTGTATTAACGCTTCATATTTAATCCCCATGTTCCATATCCTAAGATCAATCGTTGCAATGTTAGTGGTGATGTCTTGCCTGCTGATGGGAGGATGCGCCAGTGAAAGAGACCTCCTGAGCAAAGTGTGGTTCTATACCTTCGATGATTCCAAAAGCAATGATGCTTCCGGCGATCCCACACTTACCCCCAACAACTTCATCAATCTTCAAACCGACGGTCATTATACAGCCGACCTGGAAGGCTTTCACTACGGTACTTGGGTCATGGCCGATGATGCCGTAATACTCACCGCGACCGATAAGAAGATACGGCGTATCGGGTTGGAGAAGATCATGCCCAATGAGATTACGGTCGATGTGGAGCCGGGTAATAACGACAAATCATCGTACCGGTTCGAGGGCAGTAAGAATAATTTCCCCGATGACGAGAACCCTTTCTCGCTGGTCAACAATAAGTGGCGGATAAAGGCAACGCACAAGGAAAGCGACAAAGAGATCGTTGAACGGTTGAAGAACCATTTCAGGTATTGGGAAAAGTATTTTGCCTGGGGCCTCAAGGTTGAAAAGACCACCCTCGACGTACGCAGCCTGCGCGGACCGTTAAAGATGTATGGCAATGGCTTTGAATTGGTGCCGCTGGAAGACTGGTCGACCGAATGGGCCGATACTTTTTACGATCAGCAGGATCGCGAACGTGCCTGGAAAGAGCTGGAATATTTCTTCATTCACGAGCGCATAGCCTGGGCAAAATCCGATAACCGGTTCAAGATGTTCGTTTCTGCCTTTCAGCAGTTGCAAAATAAAATGGATTGACGAAGCGCCAATCCATTTCAAATATCTTCCTGAATGGTATGTTTAATGCAGCCACTTGTTCTTCTTCATCCACTCCGCCAGCAGGTTCATCCAATCTACGTCGCTGGTTTTATTGATCATACCGAAACCGTGTCCGCCTTTTTCATATAAATAAATTGCTGAAGGCACTTTGTTCTTTTGAAGAGCGTCATAGAAAAGTTGGCTGTTTTGCACAACCACCGTTTTGTCGTCCTTGGCATGCACCAGGAAGGTGGGCGGCGTGTATTTCGTTACCTGCAATTCGTTGGAGTATAGGGTAACCTTTTCAGCCGATGGATGCTCGCCCAGCAGTTTAGTACGCGATCCTTTGTGTGCCAGGCTATCGGAAAAGCTGATCACCGGGTAAATGAGGATCATGAAGTCGGGCCGCAGGGGCATCTTCTTCGAAACCTTCTTATAAGGCTGATCATTCACGTAATCGTATTGAAAATGGGTACCGGTGGTAGACACCAGGTGTCCGCCTGCCGAGAAACCCATAATGCCCACCTTATGGGGATCGATATTCCATTCTTTGGCTTTTTGCCTTACGACCATCAGGGCCTTTTGGGCATCCTGGAGCGGACCGATCTCTTTATTGACCATCGTGGTATCGTTGGGCAGGCGGTACTTGAGTACGATGGCGGTTACCCCCATTTCATTGAATTTCTTCGCCACATCCGAGCCTTCATGGCTCGCCGCCAGTATAGAGTAGCCGCCGCCGGGGCAAACGATTACGGCCGTGCCGTTTGCTTTCTCTTTGGGGGCCTCGTAAACCGTGAGTGTAGGCCTCGTAACATAGCTGATGCGGAGTTTATTGTCATTGGGCCCTATCACCGCGCTTTCCTTATCGGTAGTAGGTTTTGAGTTGATGATGCTGTCTTCGTACAGAGGGATCGTTGTTTGTGCCATGGTAGTGTGTGCAATTGCAAAAAAGGATAAAAGCGCCAGGGAACGTTTCATATGGTTGTGTTGATGATCAAATATAAGGCAAAACCAGGCAGTTTTGAAGCGGGAGAAAAAGCTTTAAATGGCGGCGGGCCTTAAGTTTTCTTTTACAGAATATTAAGTTAAAGCAGGGGTGAGGGCCATTGACGCATGTAACTTATAGGTATACCTTCAGGTCATACAATAAACCAGCGTTTATGAAAAAGCTTTACTCCCTTTCAACATTGTTTGTGGTGCTGATCCTCTTCACCGGATGTAGCAAAGATATTCTGAAACCCTACGATGATCGTATTGAAGGTGTGTGGGAGCTCACCGATGTAGACAAAGTAGGCTTTGGCAGCACCAACCTCAACTTTACCGGTGGACGCTTTACTTTTTACGGCAATGGCAGAACAGAATACGAAGATGGATATGGGGGATTTTATGAAGGCCGCTGGGACATCCGCAAGCGGAACATTCCTGACTGTTATACCGATGAATATGGTAACTCGGCTTGCGATGGCCGGTATGTGAGAACGCTTTCGATCAACGTGACCGATTTTGCGACGCACGATGTCCGGGCTGAGTTTTTTGATGAGATCGTATTCACCGGTACCAACCGGTTCAAGGCATACCTCTACGACGGCGGCAGAACCTACGTGTTCCGCTTCAGGAGGTAGTTAAACAGATTCTCGGCTGCTCGTTCAAACAGGGCGGAGGAGGGATCCTTCGCCCTTTTTTTGCGTTAAAACACTGACCTGGATTTTGCTACAACTGAAAATGATTTGCACTTGCAGGTTAGGTATTTTACCCATATCTTTTGGAGCTCATTTAAACCACTAAATCAATAGTATGAGGTCCTTGTTAGCTTTCCTGCTTACAATCAATTTGATAATTTTATTCCTCGAAATAGTTGTGATGGCTATAAACCCAAGAGCTTTCGACCAAGTAGTATTTGCAGTTTCTATGATCGGCAGTATCTGGCTTGCAACTACGATATATAATAAAACAACCCCAAATAACAGTTAACCCCTCTTGTATGACAAACATAATGGCCAACTTATTGGTTGGCAACCTGGGTATTGCTGTTTTTTCTCTTGTAAAATTGTACTATAAACCGGAAGAATGGGTGTGGACCATTGTCTTTGCGATCAGCATGGTCTGTTCTGTTTGGATCGCCGTAAAGGATCCAAACAAGAAGTAGCACCCACCGAATTACGACAGCTTATGCTTAATTGTATTTCTTCAGCAATTGCTCATACAGCCCCTCGATCTGCCGCGTCATCGTGGCCGCACTATACGTGCTGCTGATAGTGGCGCGGGCTTGTCTACCGAGTCGCTCCCGCAAGGAGGCGTCGGTAAGTTGAATGATTGTTTGGGGCAGCGTATCGTCAAGGGATTCTACGGGTAACAACAACCCATTTACATCGTGGCGGATCACTTCCGAAGTTCCATCTACTTTGGTGCCGATGATCGCCTTACCCATGGCCATGGCTTCAAGCAGCCCGATGGGCAATCCTTCCCACAAAGAAGGCAAAACGAAGATGTCGGCCGCTGCCAGCACATCCGGTACATCCTGGCGGAAGGGTGCAAAGATCACCTGGTCGGCAATACCGAGTTGCTTTACCATTTCCAGCGCTTCGGGTTTTTGATCGCCATCGCCTACCATGAGCAGGCGCAGGGAGGGTAACTGCTTCACCGCTTTGGCAAAAGCACTGATTAGCTTCAGGGGCTGCTTTTGGTGGATAAAACGGGCTACAAATAACACGAGGGTTACGTCGTGGGGAATGCCCAGCTCGCTCCGTACATCTTTGAAAGAACGGGCCGGGTTGAATTTATGCTGGTCGATACCATTATTGACCACCACCGACTCAAACCCGCTGAAGTAGTTCTTGCCGGTTTGCTGGTTGGAGGCCGATACGGAAATATTAATGTCGGACTTGCGCGTCAGTAACTGCTCACCCATCACCCTCACCTTCTTGATAAGGGGATTTTGGTCGTCGTGGAACGACCAGCCATGGATGGTGTACACCAAAGGCAATTTGAGCCGCTTGGTAGCCCAGAATACGTTCGAATTGGCGCGGGTGCCATGAGCATGCACCAATTGGATATCGTTGGCCTCAATGAATGATTTTACGCGTTTCCATTTACCCACATCAAAGGGCTTCTCAGTAAAGATGACCTCCGTTTGAATACCCATCGCCTTCAGCCTGTCTACCATGGGGCCATCGGTAAAAGACAACACCACGGGTTCAAAACGGGTCTTGTCCAGGTTCTCTACCAGGCTTAATAAATGGCTTTCGCCGCCGCCGATCTGCCCCTGGCGGATCGTTTGGAGGATGCGTATTTTGGGAGGTTGGGTCATATCGGTTGCGAAAGTAATACAAGCGGGCAGGAAATAAAAGAGGGGAGCCGAAAAGCCCCAGTTAAATGACCAGCTGCCACGCGGGGTTTCCGCAGCCCCTGTTTAGTGCCTACCAGGCTCACCAGGTGCTCCGAATCGTTCAGCGAAGCACCGCTGAATCGGTCGACTCCCGCCTTACTCCACCAGCGAATCGCTTGAATGATCACACGTATCTACAGTCGTCAGAAAACGAAACGGGCGCCTCAGCAATGAGGCGCCCGTAGGTATGTTTACCGGTAAATGCCGGGGTCTTAGATCACGATCATCGCGTCGCCGTAGCTGAAGAAACGGTATTTGTCCTTGATAGCCTTTTTGTAGGCTTCCATGGCCAGGTCGTAACCTGCAAAAGCGCAGGTCATGATCAGCAGGCTGGTCTTGGGCAGGTGCAGGTTGGTTACCAGCGCATCAGCAATGTTGAACTGATAAGGAGGATGGATGAAAATATTGGTCCAGCCTTCAGATGGCTTCAACAACTTCTCTGCAGTATACGAAGACTCCAGAGCGCGCATGGTAGTGGTGCCGACGGAGCAGATACGGTGACCGCCTTCGATGGCCTTGTTCACGATCTTGCAGGCAGTATCTTCTATACGGTAGTATTCAGCATCCATTTTGTGTTTGCTGAGGTCTTCCACTTCGATGGGACGGAAAGTACCCAGACCGGTGTGGAGCGTAACTTCCGCAAAGCGGATTCCCTTAATTTCCAACCTTTTGATCAGCTCGATGCTGAAGTGCAGGCCTGCAGTTGGGGCGGCTACCGCACCTTCGTGCTTGGCATACACGGTTTGGAAACGTTCTTTATCTTCTGCTTCAGGCTTGCGCTTGATGTATTTGGGCAGAGGTGTTTCTCCCAGGAATTCCAGCATCTGGCGGAACTCTTCGTCAGTGCCATCCCACAAGAAACGGATCGTACGACCACGAGAGGTGGTATTGTCGATTACTTCTGCTACCAGCTCGTCATTCTCTCCGAAATAGAGCTTGTTACCCACACGGATCTTACGGGCGGGATCCACGATCACATCCCACAAGCGGTTGGGCTTATTCAGTTCACGTAAAAGGAATACTTCAATCTTGGCACCAGTTTTCTCCTTGCGGCCATACATCCGGGCGGGGAATACCTTGGTATTGTTGACAACAAAAACATCCTTGTCATCGAAGTAATCCATGATATCACGGAAGTGCTTATTCTCGATGTTGCCGGTTTTACGATGTACCACCATCAGGCGGGCATCTTCACGTTTCTTCGTAGGGTGTTGGGCGATTAAATTAAGCGGTAAATCAAACCTGAACTGTGACAGTTTCATGCTAATTATAACAATTTTATTACGGTAGGTAGCCACATGATACCAAGCGGTAGTAAGAGCGGGTACATCTGGGAGATTGCTCCGGACAAACCAGGTCTTACGGCACCAGGTTTGATAGCATGTCAGGCATAATTTTCAAGCGGGCGAAGGTAATTAAAATAAGCCATATGAAAAAATAAAGAAAAAAGTCGCGGCTTAAATGCCCGGTTTTGCCCAAAAAGTAACTTTAGTCAAAGAAAAAGGGCAAATATTTTATGATATTCCGGCGTTTTTAGCATCTTTCCAAGGGGCTCCCGGCTATGCTTAGGCTTTACAAGCGGCTGCGGACCCTCCGATAAACCCTCCCTTTATGACAAAGTTTGTGATCACCGGTTTGTTCCTGTGCCTGTTATGCTCTTTTGAAGTGGTGGCCCGGCAGGGCGGTAAATCCCCCCAAAAACAGCCCTCAACGTTGCGGCCAGCCGCAAAACCCGTAGTGGTGAAGCCAGCCAACCGGCCATTGCCGGCCCAAACTTTCTCCGACCGTAAGAAGTACCCGAGCCTGTTGTGGGAGATCACCGGCAAAGGCATGAGGAAACCTTCGTACCTCTTCGGCACCATGCACGTGAGCGACAAACTGGCCTTTCACCTGGGAGATATATTCTATAACGCGATCCGAAACGCCGATGTGGTAGCGCTCGAAACCAATCCCGAAACCTGGCAAGACGACTACAGCGCTTCCACCCTCTTTGGTAAAGCAGGGAGCGGCAATAACCGGCTACCGATGGGCGGTGATTTCGAAGAATCGGCTGATAAATTACACATCACCACATTTGCCATTGATGGTTATGAAGAGGCCGTCCGGGCCGCATTGTCGGTGGAACCTGCCATGATCAATAACCTGCTTTACCGCACGTACGGTGGTCGCAACAGCGACTTTGAGGAAGATACCTTCCTCGATATGTATATTTTTCAGGTAGGTAAAAAACTGGGTAAGCGGCTTTGCGGCGTGGAGAATTTCGAAGAAAGCGAAAAGCTGGTTATGGAAGCGTATAAAGATATGATGCGCGATAAGAATAAGAAACGCAGGAGCTACGATATGGAAGGGCAAATGATCAATCCTAAAAAGATCGAAGACGCGTATCGCCGGGGTGATCTAGACCTGCTCGATTCGCTCGAAGCATTGTCGGTGATGTCGGACGCCTTCCAGGAAAAATTTCTATACAAACGAAACGAGATACAAGCCAACTCCATAGACTCCATCATGCGCAGGAACTCCCTGTTTGTTGGAGTAGGGGCCGCCCACCTGCCCGGTAAAAGAGGGGTCATTGAAATGCTGCGGGAAATGGGCTACACCCTGCGCCCGGTAATGATGGATGACCGCAACAGCGCCCAGAAAGAAGCGATCGATCATCGGCGCATTGAAAGTAGTTTCGTGGCGCAAACGGCAGCAGATGGGTGGTACAAAGTAAGTATCCCGGGCAGCAAATTCTACCAGTTTACCGAAATGAGCGCCATGGATGTTACCCAGTATGCCGATATGATCAATGGCGCCTATTACATGGTTACCAGGGTTAAGACCAACAGCCTCGCACTTGGCCATAGTGCCGAAACCGTGAGTAAGAAGGTCGATAGCCTGCTCTACGAGAATATCCCGGGTAAGCTGATCCGTAAAACGCCCATCTCGCGCAATGGCTATAAAGGATTCGATATCGTGAACCGTACCCGCCGCGGCGATTACCAGCGCTACAATATCTATATCACGCCTTTTGAGCTCATCATTTTCAAAATGAGCGGCAATGGAGAATACGTCAACAAGGGTACCGAAGCAACCCGCTTTTTTCAATCGGTACAATTGAAAGAATACAACGGCACAGAATGGCAACACTGGCAGCCCGCTACCGGAGGGTTCAGCGTGCAGATGCCGCATGTTCCCGTACTGCTTACCGACAAAAATCCGGGATCCGGCAGGATGGAATACAGTGCCTTTGATAAGCAGGATGGTAATAGTTACCTGGTCATGAAGACCAATCTGTACAACTTCTCCTATATCGAAGAAGATAGTTTTGAACTGAACCTGCTCGATGAAAGCTATGCCTTCTCCTCCTTCATCGATAAAACGTTGAGCCGGCGTCTTACCACCGTAAATGGTTATCCGGCACTGGAGGCAAAATATAGCCACAAGGACGGCAGCTTCAGCACTGTCAGATACGTTATCCGTGGAGCAGTCTATCACGCAGCTATTGCCCGCTACCAAAAGGAAAATGCCAATGTGCGTCGTTTCCTCGAATCGTTTTCCATGCAGCCCTTCATTTATCCCGACGTAAAGGACAGGGTGGATACCTCTTTGCACTATACCGTCAAATCGCCGGTATTCCCCCAGGAGCAAAAGAAAACTCCCTTGTCGGGAATGGATGATCTGTACGATATGGTATACGAGGAAATGGGAGAAGATGGCTTGTCGGATGTAGGGGAGTACAAGCATACCTATATTGGCAATGATACTACAGGCGAAAAGATACTTGTTAATTATGTCCGGCTGTCGGACAATGCCTGGTTCAAGGATAGTACTATATTCTGGAAGAGCCGGTTCGAGGAGTACTGGGACGAGGACAGCACGTTCATCGGCCGCTACGATCGCAGGTATTCATTGCCCACCGGCATGATCGTGCGCGAAAAGCACTATGGAGATACCAACAGCAGCCGGCTTATTCAGTTTAAAACTTTCTTTAAGGATAATTATCTCTTTAGTTTATCTACACTCACAGATACCCTCAGTCGCCCCAGTGCATTTTTGCAGAGCTTCTTTTCCAGTTTCACCCCGGCAGATACCCTGAAGGGTTCGTCTATCTTTGAACGCCGGTCGGCACAAGTACTCACGAACCTGTTCAGCAGCGACAGTGCAGCGGCCCGTAAGGCAACCAGGGATATTCTGCGCGTTAGCCTGGACTCTGCGGATATGCCCCGCATCACCAAAGCGATCGATGCGTTGAACTGGGATCACACGGAGTATCTCCGCACAAAAAAATGTCTCATCGGCTGGCTGGGTACCAGTAAGGATACAGCTGTTACCAACTACCTGCACAAGCTCTACCGGAAGATCAAGGATACAACCGATTTTCAACACGTGATCCTTGGGGCATTGACCAATCAGCAAACAAAGTTTTCTTATAAAGCATTCAAGGACCTCATTTTGCAGGAGCCGCCCATTACCGAAGGAAGTGAAGTTGATATCGTTGGGGTAGTGCCGGGCTGGCATACCACGATAGAGCCTTATGCCGTCACCAGCCCCGCGATCTACGACGAAGCCGGCGCCGGCGGCTTATATGGACTGTTCGACTCCCTGGCACTCACTAAAACCATTATGCCCGATCTGTTGCAACTGATGCACATCGACGATTATGAATGGAAGATCATGACGCTGATGAATACGATGATCGACAGCGGATATCTCAAAGCGGCCGATTATGAAACTTACTTCAGTAAGATCTATCTCGATGGCAAGCAGCTGTTGAAGAAGCAAATGGCAGGTGAAGACAAGCTCAAGATCGAAAGGGCCGGCAAAAAAGACACCCGATCGCCGATCCTGACTTTTACCTATAGAAATGACGATGATGACCAGGAGGAAAAAGAAACCGGCAACTACCAGCTCGACCAATATGCCGCCCTCTTGTTGCCATTTAAAGACAAAAATCCGGGCGTACATGATTTCTTTGAGCTGATTTTAAAGACCAGCGACAGACGCCTGTTGTATAATACCTTCATATTGCTGTTGCGTAATAAGCAACCGGTGCCCGATTCCCTGTTTGAAAAGTATGCCAGGTTAGATGATTACCGCAGCGAACTCTACGGCGACCTTAAAAAAATGAAACTCACCGATAAATTTCCTGCTCAATACAAATCGCAACTTGAAATGACCCGGAGCCTGCTCACCAATGCCTGGGGCAGTTACGAAAAAAGGGATACGGTGGTCTTCCTCGACAAACTCCCTGTTACTTACAAGAACAAGAAAGGCTGGGTATATTTCTACAAGTACAAAAAGATGCGCGACGATGCCAACTGGCAACTGGCGGCTATCGGTATGCAGCCTGAAAATGCTGCGGAAACAGACGTTGAAAACGAAGAGTTCAATTCGGTCGACGAAAGGAAACTTGAAACAGATAAACCTGTCAACGAACAGCTCGCACAGATGCTGAGGGAGATGCTCGTTTCCAAACGCAGAAGTGCCTCGGAGTTTTATGAAGGCCGCAATTTCAGGCTGTACAAGGGGTACATGTCCGAAATAGTAAAGAGCAGGCGGTTCCGCGATTAGGGATTATGGATACCTGCCACATCTTTGCCTGATTAACCAGGAGGCATCGGTCATCGCGGTAGGCCTTTATCCCAAAAACCCTTTCGGGATAGAAGCGATCAGTTGCTGTGTATAGTCTTTGGCAGGATGAAAATAGACCTGCTCCGCATCGCCGATCTCTTCTATCTTGCCTTTATTCATCACCATGATACGATCGCTGATGTAGCGCACTACCGACAGGTCATGTGAAATGAAGATAACGGTAAAGCCAAATTCTTTTTTGAGGTCATTCAACAGGTTCAGTACCTGGGCCTGCACACTAACATCCAGCGCCGATACCGATTCGTCACATACCACAAACGAGGGGTTGAGGGCCAGCGTACGGGCAATCACGATGCGCTGACGCTGTCCGCCCGAAA
The DNA here is from genome assembly GCF_029223285.1 of Paraflavitalea sp. CAU 1676. Lineage (GTDB taxonomy): Bacteria > Bacteroidota > Bacteroidia > Chitinophagales > Chitinophagaceae > Paraflavitalea. The sequence continues at coordinate 474,156 of NZ_JARHUJ010000004.1, forward strand.
ATTCATGGGGGTAGCGGTCGAAATGTTCCGCTTTCAGGTTTACTTTTTCCAGCAGTTCAACCACCTTATCCCTGCGCTGCTTTTCGGTGGGCAGCAGGCGGTGTACCTGCAAGGGTTCCGCAATGGCCGACCCGATGGTGAGCCGCGGATTCAGGGATGAGTAAGGATCCTGGAATACGATCTGGATGTCTTTTCGCAGTGCTTTGAGCTCATCCCGCTTTTTAGCGGTGAGGTCTATGCCGTCGTAGGTGATCTTCCCTTTGGTAGGTTCTATCAACCGCAACACGGTACGGCCCAGGGTCGTTTTACCGCAGCCAGACTCGCCAACCAGGCCAAGGGTTTCGCCCTTATAAACTTCAAAACTCACATCGTCTACTGCTCGCGTATATTCCAAAGGCTTGCCCAGGAACGATTTTTTCGAGGGGAACCATACACTCAGGTTTTCAATGGTAAGGAGCCGTTGTGCCTGGCGGGTTTCGCTGGCAGAAGTTGGCACTACAGCCATCGATGGTGCAGTTTGCACCTCGCTACGGCGCCCCTCCAGGAAATCGCTTACTACCGGCAGCCGTTCGCCCTTGGGGTGCAGAATTGGCCGGCAGGCCAGCAGTCCTTTGGTATAGGGATGTTGAGGATTGGCAAACAATTGGTTCACCGAACCCTGCTCAACAATGCTTCCTTTGTACATCACGACTGCTTTGTCGGCAATCTCGGCTACTACGCTCAGGTCGTGGGTGATGAAGATGACACCCATCTGTTCAGTCTCCTGCAACGATTTGATGAGTTGCAGGATGGTCTTTTGCACCGTTACATCGAGCGCCGTGGTGGGCTCGTCGCAGATCAGCAGATCGGGCTCGCAACTCATCGCCATGGCAATCATTACGCGTTGCTTTTGCCCGCCGCTCAGCTGATGCGGATAACGGTGAAAGAGTTGCGCCGGGTTGGGCAGCTTTACCTTTTCAAACAGTTCGATCGTTTTCTGCGTAGCCGCTTCCTTCGATAGTTTGCGGTGCAGTCGTATGGCTTCCATCACCTGGTCGCCACAGGTAAATACAGGATTGAGAGAGGTCATCGGCTCCTGGAAGATCATGGCGATCTGGTTGCCGCGGATGCTGCGCATCTGTTGCGGCGTTTGGGTCAACAGGTTAGCCGCTTGCCGGCCGTCGGGCGAAAAAAGAATTTCTCCCTGCGTAAACCTTGCCGGTGGAGAAGGTAACAACTGGAGTATCGACAGGGAGGTGACGGACTTGCCGGATCCTGACTCGCCAACAATGGCGACGATCTCGCCGCGTTGTACTTCGAGAGAAATATTATTGACGGCAGTCGTGGTGCCCAGTTCCGTCACGAAATCGACCTGCAGGTTATTGACTTGTAAAAGCGGTAATGTCATCGGGGTACAGTGCTTGATCAGAATTTCAGGTGTCTTACAGTAAGGCCGTTGTTGATGAGCTGCTTCAGGGAATCGATGCCGATGCGGAGGTGCCGCTCAACAAATTTGGCAGTGACAGTTTTATCGCTCTCTTCAGTCTTTACCCCCTCGGGTATCATCGGCGAGTCACTCACCAGCAACAGCGCACCGGTTGGTATTTTGTTGTAGAAACCTACTGAGAAGATAGTAGCCGTTTCCATATCGATGGCATAACTGCGTATCCGTTGGAGGTATTCCTTGAATTGCTCATCATGTTCCCATACCCGGCGGTTGGTCGTGTATACAGTGCCGGTCCAATAGTCGACGCCATAATCACGGATGGTGGTGGATACCGCCTTTTGCAGGGCGAAGGCAGGCAGGGCCGGCACTTCGGGCGGAAAATAGTCGTTGGAAGTACCTTCACCACGGATGGCTGCGATGGGTAGAATAAGGTCGCCGATGTTGTTTCGTTTTTTCAGGCCGCCGCACTTGCCGAGGAACAATACCGCCTCCGGCTCAATGGCCGTCAGCAGGTCCATCACCGTGGCTGCCGTAGGGCTGCCCATACCAAAGTTGATGATGGTGATATTATCGGCGGTGGCGCACTGCATGGGGCGATCGAGCCCGATGATGGGCACTTTGTTCCACTCTGCAAACATCTTTACATAATTGCTGAAGTTGGTAAGGAGCACATACTTACCGAAATTCTCCAGGGCTTCACCGGTATACCGGGGCAGCCAGTTTTGTACGATATCTTCTTTGGTCTTCATATTAAGCCTTAAATTTCGGGCATTTTCACCAAATAAATGCCCTTCGACAGGCTTATTCAACTTTCAACCATCTTCCGGTGTCTTTTTAACAGGCTACGCCTTAGATTTGGTCTATGATCCGCATCGAGTATCCATCCTGGCCATACCGTATAAAAAAAGAAGAGGGTAAAGAGCTCATCTTTGATGAGTTGAGACGCCAATGGATACGGTTGACCCCGGAAGAATGGGTGCGGCAGAACTTTTTGCAATATCTCGTTCAAACCATGCGTTATCCTGCATCGCTGATCGCAGTAGAGCGGGAGCTGAAGCTGGGCGAACTGAAAAAGCGGTTTGATATACTCGTGTACAATCGTCAGCATCAACCCTGGCTGATGGTAGAATGCAAGGCAATGGAAGTACAACTCGATCAGTCGGTGCTGGAACAGGTATTACGGTATAATATAGCTGTACCGGTGCCTTACCTGGTCATTACCAACGGGCACTATTGTGCGGGATTCGAAAAACAGGAGCAGCAATTGCAGCAGATGGAGATGCTCCCGTCCTTCATAAATTAGATTTTTCTTAACGGTTATTGCACTTACTTTAAAGCAACCAATGCTGCCATTATGGCTACACTGCAGGATAAAATGGATGAACTGAGCCGTCGCATCAGCGAGCTCGCTGCGCAACAAACCCACCTCGGCAAACAGTTGCTGGCTTTGATGAATGAACTCGATGAGCTCAAACGGCTGTCTGCCTCCGCCACGACCACTCCATCTATCAAAGAACCAATTCCCGTTAAAGAATACCATGAGGTCATTACAGCCCCCTCGCGCAAGCCTGCTGCGGTGGTGCAAAGCCAGGCCCGCACACAGCCTCCGGTTTCAAGGCCAGCTGACGGCCGCGGGTTTTCGTTCGAAGAATTTGTAGGGAAGAACCTCGCCAGCAAGGTTGGCATCCTCATCACCATCATTGGTATCTTCATCGGTGCACGGTATGCCATCGAGCGGGAGTTGATCAGTCCGGGCATGCGTATCGTGATAGGCTACTTGTGCGGCGGTGCGTTGGTCGGCATAGCTTTGAAACTGCGGAAAAAATACGAACTCTATAGTGCTGTGTTGATGGGAGGGGGCCTTTGTGTGTTGTACATCATTACCTATGTGGCCTGGAGCTTTTACCACCTGTTGCCGCAGTCAGTGGCATTTGGAGCCATGTTGTTATTAACAGGCGGTATCGTCTATGCGGCCATTTCTTACAATCAGGTGATCATTGCCCACCTGGCACTGGTAGGAGCCTATGCGATCCCATTCCTGCTCAGCAATAATTCGGGGCGGTACGATTTTCTGTTCATGTATATGTTGATCGTTAATGCAGGCATCCTGCTCCTTTCCTTTTTCCGGTATTGGAAATCGTTGTTCTATGTAGCTTACCTGCTTACCTGGGCCATCTATTCCACCTGGTACGTTTTTGAATACGACGATCGGCGCCATTTTGCGCTCGCCTTTGTATTCCTGTGCGTGTGGTTCCTGCTGTTTTATGCCACCTTCCTGGCCTACAAACTCATTAAGAAAGAGCAATACAATTTCAGCGACGTCCTCCTGCTGTTGTCTAATACCTTTATTTTTTATGCATTGGGGTTCGCGCTGTTGAGCGGTTATACCGATGCTGTTTATTGGCCAGCGCTGTTCACGGCAGCCAATGGCCTCATTCACCTCGGGGTAAGTATTATTATCAGGCGATTCAAACTGGCAGACCGTGCGCTGTATTACATGGTGCTGGGATTGTTCGTCGTATTCATGACCATCGCTATCCCTGTGCAGTTGGATGGCAACTGGGTTACGCTATTGTGGGCCGGTGAGGCGTTGCTCTTGTTTATCATTGGCCGCACAAGGGCTGTGGAACTCTATGAGCGGTTATCGGCGGGCCTGGTGATCCTGGCGCTCGGCAGTATGTTCCAGGACAGGATAATGAACTTAAACCAATATTTATATGCCGATGCCTTCCGGAATATCGTCTTCTATACCTGCCTGGCTGTATTGGTGGTCATGGGCATCATCAGCTGGATAAACAGGAAAGAACAATATAGGCCGAAAGAAGAGAATCGCTCCGGGTGGACGGCTTTTTTCGATTATTTGGTACCCACCCTGCTCTTTATGTTTGGCTATATGCTGTTTTACCTCGAAACAAGAGACTTCGCCTGGCAAATGGTGGCCAATGGGTGGGGGAAAATAAATGGATTGGTACGCTCTGTATTGTTCATTTATACTAATGTGTATGGGTTGGCGGTATTGATGATCAACCAACGCTGGCTGCGCAACAAATGGCTGGCCAGTGCGTCGATAGCCGGGCTGCTTATATTCAGTATCTGTTATATAGTAGATGGATTCCGGGTGTTCAATGAATTGTCGATCGGCTATTTTATGCATACCTCGGCCGCTGGCCCGGGCGTTTTGCTACTGAAGTATGGAGGTATAGCTTTGCTGGTATATATATTATCGATCGGTAACAGGGTGGTAAGGCAGTACACATCCGATCAAACTGTGCTTCGATCATGGTTGATTTTATTGCAGGTGATGACGCTGGCCTTTATTAGTTATGAATATGTAAACTGGGCCACCATAGCCGGCGCACTCGAGCAGTATAAGGTTGGCCTCAGTATTATCTGGGGGCTTTACGCACTGCTACTGGTAGTGTATGGCATCTGGAAGAAGCAACGGTATTTGCGGCTGTCTGCCATTCTACTGTTTGCCGTTACTACCCTGAAGCTGTTCTTTTACGATCTGTCTGAAGCCGGCACCATTACTAAAACGTTGTCGTTTATTACGCTGGGAATCATCCTGCTGTTGGTTTCTTTCTTATACAATAAATATAAGGAGGTGCTCTTTGGTGACGAAAGAACAGGCGCTCAATAGCCAGCGCGAAATCAAATCATCACCTTCCGGTCTTCGATGGCGGTACGTACTTGCCGGAAACCAGCTTTCTTGTACACATTTAGTGCGTTGGGATGATCGAGTTCGCAAGTGTTGAGCTGGATATGCCGGGGTTGGTAACTCCAGGCCTGTTGTATCACCGTTTGTAAAAAGTAATGGCCATAGCCTTTGCCGACGAAATCGGGGAGGAGCCCAAAGTAGAGTATCTCCACATGACCTTCCTCTATCACAAATTCGGCAAAGCCGGCGGGCTGTTCATCGATATACAGCACATAAATGTCAACATTGGCCGCATTGATCTTTTCGTAAAGACTGGCATCTTCCATCATCATCCTGTCGAGCCAATACCATTGTTTGCCTACACCATAGTAGAATTTCCGGTAATGCTCTACCGGAATAGGTTTGGGTAATAAGTGAAACTGCATGTTGAAGGCAGCTGGTACCGCACTATAAGGCCGCTCATGCATTTCCAGGAAGGTTACCTGCACGGGGCGCAATGTTACCCGCGATGTTTCGATAGTCATAGTAGTTTCTTTTGACAGTGAAAACCTATGATCTTGTAGCCCTGGTTTAGCCAGAACCTGATTCCTTTATCGTTTACAACATAGCAGTTTAGTTCGGAAGCGATACAGCCTTGTGAGCGTCCATAGTCATATACCCAGGCCATCATGAGTTCTCCTACCCCCTTGTTGCGGTACTCGGGCAGTATCATCACATTATCCGGTTCAATATGCTTTCCAACATAATACTTGTTGAGGATCCACAAGCCGCATATGCCGATCAGGCGGTCGTGGTCATACACGCCCGCGCAGGCATAATTACGCTGTTTCATGTCTTCAAGTCGTTCCTGCAGGGTGGTTTCGTTGATGGCATCGTTGAGGATGCGCAGGAGTGGAATGATCGTGCTTAGCTCATCCTTGGGAATAAGGCGTATATCGTACATAGGTTGTCACTTATGCCTTACAAAATTAGCGAATTTTCCCGGCGCTCAGTCCAGGTCATTATAATTGACCTTTTCTTCCGGAGAAAGCCAGGTTTTTAGTGTATGCACCCTGGCATCATGGGCGAGATTGATGGAAGCGGTTTGAAGGGCAGATTGGGTTACGTTGCGCAGGGGTATCCAAACGGAATCGACAGCATCCCACACCCGGTCTTTGGTGGTTTCGATGCCTTCGAAATTCAGCAGCAATAACCTGAACTGGACCATACGCGCCTCTACCCGTTTGTCTTCTACCAGCGAAAGCCGGCCCCAATAGAGGCGTTCGAATTTTTTACGGGCCGTTTTATAGTCTTCGGTCTGTTCGTTTTCGTTGGCCAGTATAGCTACCGCCTCTACGGCTTCTGCATAGGTGGCCAGTTGTTGCTGGTAAAAGATCTTGGAGAAGTCCCGGTTTGCCTGCCGGGTCTCTTCGGCCAGTTTACCAATCTTCTCATCATTGTATTTCTTGAATTCATGGTAAGTGGCACCAATACCTACAATGATGGCCAGGCCCTGTAATATCTTGGTGATCGTTTCTACCAGGTTGATCTTTGCAGGAGACTTCAATTTCGAGGCTATTTCTGCCCGGTATTTTTCCTGTAGTTCAATATGTTGCTTTTCTGCTTCAGTAAGCATGACCAAAGTTTTTTAAACGGGAGAATGGTCATCTACAATTTATTCCATCCTCCCGGCATGGCCTATCCCTCATATGAGTGAGCGGGGAGTCGCTGTCATTTACCTAGAGTCCTTTGGCATTCAGGCGATCGCAAATAAATTTTAACTGTTCCAGCTGTTCCAGCTGCATATCGTACAAGGCTTTGATCTGTTGCTGTTGCAGCAGGTCGACCTTTTGTTGCAGGCTGCGTATTTCCAGTTCGGCTTTCATATTGACGAGGTAGTCGTTTTCGGCCCGTTTCCTGTCCTTTTCTTCCTGCCTGTTCTGGCTCATCATGATGATAGGCGCCTGTATGGCAGCGATGCAAGACAATACGAGGTTGAGTAAAATGAAAGGGAAGGGATCGAAATCGTCTTTCGATGGACTCAGCAGGTTGAAGACGATCCAGGCGATGATGATCACCAGGAAAGAAATGATGAACTTCCAGCTGCCGCCAAAGCGGGCAACTTTGTCGGATATCAGCTGTCCGCGGGTCAGCACTTCCGAAGGTGGATGCAGCAGGTTATTGATCACCAGTTCTTCTTCTTTGATGGTGGCGGCTACGATATCCTGCAGCTTTTTCAGTTGTTCTTCTTCTTCCGTGAGGCGGTTGGTGATTTCGGCGTTTGGCATAAAGATTCGATTTGTTGAAGGAAAAACTCCCTATGCTGAATGTACGCCGAAAATTCACTATATCACGGAATTCGGGTCTACGTTGACGTAGATAGAAGGGCTGGTGGAAGTGGATGACTGTTTTGACTGTGGATACAATTTGTCGAAGACATCGAACACCTTATCGATCTCCTGGCTGGTAGGGGCTACCACCGTAATGTCGGTGTAATTGTTGCGCGCATAACGGATCTTAAAAACCAGTTGTTTGTAGGTACGCTTAAGGAAAGAGTTGTCGTGTTCTTTGCGGTATTCGTTCAGGAACTCATCTTCCCGTTCAAAACGCCAGGATTCATCGCCCCGTGTGAGATAGTAGAAAGTAGTAGGCTCTTCGTTCTTAGGGGCCTGGATCACTTTGTGCAGTATATGCTCGACTTTGTCGGTGGGAAAATAAGCCTGTGGGTAAAGTTTTGATTTTTCCATATGAGAGCAGTGTTTTAAGGTTACTTAAATCTACCTTATTTTCTCCCGACCGGCAACTAAAAATACCCCCTGATCTAAGGGCAATGAGATCAATTGGTTATCCCTAAAAAGAACATCCCGTTCGTGTACACGAACGGGATGCATTATGTTTAAGCAACAACACTTATGGGAAGATGCCGAGTTCGGCATAGCTCGTAGCAACTTTATTGATGGCCACCAGGTAAGCGGCGGTACGCATATCGGGCACCTGGGGATTGGCTTTCCAGGCTTCCATGATCTCACGGGTTGCCGTGATCATGGTTTCTTCCAATCCACTGCGCACCAGGTCCACTTCATCAGGACCGTGCATGATGAATTCACGTTCTTTATTATCTACCTTCTTGCCCGTCAATCCTTCGATCTGGCCGAGGATATGGGTATTGAGGTTTTCGGTAAAGCGTTTTTCCATACGTCCGTAACGAACATGGCTCAGGTTCTTCAACCACTCGAAATAAGATACGGTAACACCGCCTGCGTTGAGGTACATATCGGGTACCACGAGAATACCGCGCTTGGCGAAGTTTTCGTCGGCCTCAGGGGTCAGCGGACCGTTGGCTGCTTCACCAATGATCTTTGCTTTTACATTGGGGGCATTGGTGCCATTGATCACATTCTCGAGCGCAGCGGGGATCAACACATCGCAATCCATCTCCAGCGCGTCTGTATTCTTGGCGAAATTATTGGCGCCTTTATAGTTGAGGATAGATCCTGTCTTTTTACGATGCTCGAATACTGCGTCCACATCCAGCCCGTCATTGTTCCAGATAGAGCCTTCGAACTCTGCCAGGCCAACGATCTTAGCGCCTGCTTCCTGGAAGAACTTGGCGCTGTGGTATCCCACATTACCGAGACCCTGTACCACGATGCGCTTGCCTTCTACCCCTGTGGTGAGTCCCAGTTTGTCCATCTGGTCTTTCATGCTCAATACTTCGCGCAGACCATAGAATACACCAAGGCCGGTAGCTTCGCGGCGTCCGCGCACACCACCCTGGGTAACGGGCTTGCCGGTAACACAACCCATGGCATCGATCTCGCCGGGGCGCATGCTCGCATAGGTGTCTACGATCCAGGCCATCTCACGTTCGCCGGTTCCGTAATCGGGGGCGGGTACGTCGATGCCAGGGCCGATAAAGTTCTTCTTGATCAGCTCAGACGTATAACGGCGGGTGATCTTCTCCAGTTCGTAAGGAGTATATTTTTTGGGATCGATGGTGATACCACCTTTGGCGCCTGCAAACGGAACGTTCACGATCGCGCATTTGTAGGTCATCAGTGCGGCAAGCGCCATTACCTCATCGAGGTTAACGCTCATCGCAAAACGGATACCGCCTTTACAAGGAAGCTTGTGGTGCGAGTGTTGTACCCGGTAAGCCTTGATCACTTCGATCTTATCGCCGATCTTAACCGGGAAGTGCATCCGGTAAACGGCATTACATTGTTTGATTTGTTCCAGGACACCGGGGTCCCATTTAGTGAACTGCGCGGCTTTATCAAAACTCTTTTCTACCGCGCCAAAAAAACTGTACTCTGACATGATTAAGCAATTTTTATGGTGAATCGTTAAACACTTCTTTGACTGCAACCCATTGAACACCGTGATTAAGATAATCATTGCTGAACGGTGCCGCTTATCGATTATTTGCCAATACCTAACAAAAATTTTATTGTGATGTTCATCCTTAAAAAAAGTAACCCCCTCAAAGCGGGGGCTCCAGTTAGGTATCAGCAAGAACTTTGGTCTATCGGCCAGCTAACGGGTTAATGACCTTTCTCCAGCTTCGTGATCTTACGGTCCAAGCGAATGATGTAAATGATCAGTCCGAGCAGGATGGTGACGGCTACGGCCAGTACCACCCAGATCTTACCATCGGCTCTCAATCCGGTTGGCTGATTGGCAGCGCCATCATTTTGTGCGCTTGCCCACAGGGCCGGCAGCAACACAAACAGGGTAATGAGTAATTTCTTCATGCGTATCATTAATGAGCGTGTTTTTTCTCTTCCAGCGCCTTCATGCGCAGGTAAAGTGTGGTGATCCAAACGCCCAGGAGGGTCCAGCCCAAAACCGCAGGCCAGAAGACCAAACGCATAGTGGGGTCGAGGTCGCCTCCATTGAGGCCGGGGTTACCTTCCACGCCTTTGCCACCGGGGTGCAGTGACTCTACCAGGCGAGGCAGGATGAGGATCATGGGGATATAGATAAAATAGGCAAATATGTTGTAAACAGCGGCTACACGGCCCCTTTTATCAAGATCGGTCATGGAATTACGTAAAACAAAGTAGGCCAGGTAGATCAATAAGGCAATGGCAACTCCCAATTGCTTGGGATCATTGTTCCAGGGCGTGCCCCAGGTGTAGTTGGCCCAGATCATACCGGTTACCAAACCAAGACAGCCGAGCACCGTACCGGTTTGCACAAATTGCAGGGCATACAGGTCGTACTTCGCCTGCGGATTGCGGAGGTACATGATCGAATACACCAATGAAATGGTGATCAGCACAAGCTGTGCAAACCACATTGGCACATGGAAGAAGAGATTGCGGATAGTCTGATACAGGTTGCCTATTTCAGGTACTTTCACTAAAAAACCTGCGGTGAACGTGTAGAGCAGCAAGACGATACAAAGTATTTTCCACCAGTACTGGCGCATAATTTCCGGGCTATTGATGATAGATATTGGCGTTTGCAGGATCGGGGTGAGACTTGCCAACTACCTGATACAGGGGGCAAAATTAGGGGAAGGGGTCTTAAAACAGAAATTTACTTAAGGAAGGTAGAGCAAGCGTCCAACAGCCCCTTTTACACCTGCTGCCAGGCGCATTTGATAAACAGGTTGCTCTGTACAGCAGTTTATGTTGACGACGTGCCGCTGTAACGATAGACCGGTTGGCCGTCTTAGTCTTTCCAGAGAAAGGGAAACAGGATCACTGCCAGGGCAACCACCATGATATCCAGGCCGATGAGCATCAGCACGATGCTGGTAAGGCCTGCCTGTATCACATCGGCAAAGGCTGCGTTGGAGATGCGCATCAGCAACAGGATCTGCGGTATGATCAGCGGGAAACCCATAATGGCCATGAGGGCGGCATTTTGCTGGGCACGGGCTGCGATAGCTGCCAGGAAGGTAAATACAAGACTCAAACTGCAACCACCCAGGCATACGATGCCGATAAACTTTAAGGGGTTGTGTACTGGATTGCCAAGGAATAGCTGAAAAAGCAACAGGCTTACCAGGCTCATGAGCATCATGAGCACCAGGTTGAAGATCAGTTTGGCCAGTACAAAATCGCGGGCGCCGGCAATGGTATAGAAGTAAAGCATGCGGCCACGGCTTTCCTGCAGAAAGCTTTTGGCAACTGCATTGATACAGATGAACAGTTGGATCATCCAGAACAGGCCGTTCCATACCTTCTCTTCGGGGCCTTCGCCCATCGCCATATACAACACAAAAATGGTGGAGGCTACATACAACAGGATCCCGTAAAAGGTATATTGCTGCCTCACTTCCAACAGGAAGTCTTTTTTCACCAGTGCCCAGATATGCTTTGATTGATTGCCAGCCATAAACGATTGCGCGAAAATAGATAGTTCAGGGGGTTATTCCATTACCTTTTTAAAACAGTCCCTTAAAGACACAGGCCGAATTACGCGGATAATTGCATAAAGATCGGTTATAGATGTGAGGTAATTATACTTCTAAAGGGCATGGCGTCATTGCCGGCAAAGCACAGCAATCAATCATGTCACCGCTCATTTGACCCGATCAGGGCTTTTCGTAATAGCATTTTCTGCAGCGGGGTTCGTAGTGGTCCTTTGCTCCCAGCAATACCTGAGTAGCATCGGCAGCTTTACGGTAAGAGTAATTGGCAATATTGCCGCACCGCACACATATGGCATGCAGCTTGGTAATAAAATCTGCTTTGGCCAGGAGGGCGGGCATGGGGCCGAAGGGTTTGCCGGTATAGTCCATGTCGAGGCCGGCAACGATGACCCGGATGCCTTTCGCAGCCAGTTGATCGCATACCTCCGGCAACTGATCGTCGAAGAACTGCGCCTCGTCGATGCCGACGACGTCCACATCGCCTGCCAGTAAAAGGATGATCTGGGAATTGTCGATGGGGGTTGATTGGATCGCGTTCTCGTCGTGCGAAACGATATCCATTTCGTGATAGCGTACATCTACCCGCGGCTTGAAGATCTCCACGCGCAGGTTGGCGATGCGCGCCCGCTTCAACCGCCGGATCAATTCTTCTGTTTTGCCAGAAAACATAGAGCCACAGATTACTTCTATAAAGCCGCGCCTTTCGCCTGATATATTTGGTTCTATGAACATGTTAACGGAAATAGGTATAATAATTGTTAACTTTATAGTCAATATCTAACCCATAAAGTACCCAGTCAATCTATTATGGAGCGATTAAAACAATTAATCGGCAAATTAAATGAACAATTCGAACAAAATGCCGATAATAAACAACTATTAGTGACCACTCAACTCATTGAGGCGGAGCTAATGCGGTTGTCCAATGCCTCCCGTGTGGCGCAGGGAACCTCCAAAGTAGCAGTAGTCATGCCTGCAGCGAGAACCGTGTACAGCACAGCGGTAGCAGAAGCGCCGGTCATAGTCGAAAAAGAACCTGAAATGGTAGCCTTACCGGCTGAAGTACAGGAGGAAAAACCTGTTAAGAACGGTAATGGCACACATGCCCCCGCAGCTGCTTCCCAAAATGGTTTCCAATACAACCCGCTTACAGAAATACCTACCCTGGCCCATCAATCCTCGGCCAAGGAGCTCAACGAAATGATGGCAACGGCCCAGGCTTCTCTTAATGATAAGTTAAAAGAAGAGCGCGTGGAAATTGGTCACCGGCTCACCGATACCCCCGTGCGCGACCTCAAAAAAGCGATAGGGATCAACGATCGTTTTGTATTCATCAGTGAGTTGTTCCGGGGCGATGAGGTAATGTACGAGCGCAGCATCAAAACGATCAACGGCTTCCGCATCTATCCCGAAGCGCAGTATTGGATAGAAAGAGAGCTGAAGATCAAACTCGGTTGGGACGACTCCAAAGACACTACCCGCCATTTTTACCAGTTGGTGAGAAGGCGCTTCTCCTGATCAAATCTTGAATTATACGCCACCCGTGCGGGCAGTTATCAATGGCTGCCCAATAATTGATTGTCCGCTATGTATTGTAGTACAGCTTTCGTAGCACCCGCTTTGGCGTGGACATAATCGCCTGCCTGCCGGCAGGCTTCTTCATAGACTGCCTTGTCGGTCAGCAACTGGTCGATCTCCTTCTCCAGTTCCAGGGCGGTTTTGATGGGAAATCCACCTCCCTGCTCTACCAGTTCCTTAGCCTCCACATATTTCTCATATACCGGTCCGAAGATGACCGGCTTGTGGTATACGGCTGCCTCCAGTACGTTGTGCACACCATCTCCGCCGAATCCACCGCCTACATAGGTAATGGTAGCGTATTTATACAGCCTCGATAGCATGCCGATATTATCGATGATCAGCGTATTGGTAACCTGCTGTTCGCGGCTCACCGTACCTGGCACCCGTTTCTGCAGCACCGAATACCGGATGGTATGTTTGAACAACTTTTCAATTTCCTTCAGGTGGCTTTCATTCACTTCATGCGGCGCAATGATGAAACGCATGTCCGGATGCGTATTGGCATAGTGATCGAGCTCCTCTTCATCTTCGGGCCAGGTACTGCCGGCCACGATGGTGATGTGATTGCCCACCCAGGCCTCCACTACAGGAATAGGTGTGAACTTATGCACGATATCTGCCACACGGTCAAAACGGGTATCGCCATTCACTGTAACCTTCGATTTGAAGCCAATGCCTTCCAGCAATTCTTTCGAGCCGGGTGTTTGTACGAACAGGTGGCTGAAGCACTCGAGCATGTATTGATGCAGCCTGCCATACCATTTGAAGAAAGGCTGGTCGGGCCTGAAGATACCGGATACCAGGAGCGTAGGAATATTGCGCTTTTTCAAGGTAGTGAGGTAATGGTACCAATATTCATACTTCACCCATATCACCAGGTCGGGTTGTACGATATCGATAAACTTCTTTGCATTCTTTTTTGAATCCATCGGGAGATAAAACACATAATCGGCGCCGCTGTAGTCTTTCCGTATTTCATAACCCGAGGGAGAGAAGAAAGTAAGGAGTATGCGGCAGTCAGGGTGTTTTTCCTTCAGGGCTTCGATAACCGGTCGGCCCTGTTCAAACTCACCCAGCGAGGCACAATGCATCCAGATCATTGGCGAACTTCCCACGGTACCGGTACCCGGTTTTGCGCCGGCCATGCGGGTTGCCTCTCCGGATCCTGCCAGGGCAGTATCCCCATTGGCCGGACCGTTTTTGCCTTCCCTATTGGTAACAGAGCGGCCAGCTCCGCCGGCTACTTCTACCTGCGCGGAGGCGCCCAGCCGGGTTGTGAGTTGCTCAAACAAGTCTTTCCGACCGGAGATCCAGGTGCGTGCCTTGGGGTTCCAAAGCGCAGCCAGGCGTATACCCAATAAGTACAGGCGACAAAATATAGTATAGAAAAAAAGGTGCACGGGTTAATAGATTATTGGCAAAAGTCGGAAAATCTGTGGCAAGTTTTAGCTTCTCCGCCCTGAAAGATTGATCATCAGCTTTTTAATTTCCTGAAAGGCAAACTGGAATCAGCTGGCCAACGGCCTCCAAGGGGGGATCCTGCAGCCGGAAGGGCAAAGAGTGCAGGACAATATAAAATGATAACATATCATTAAACCATTGATAAATAATAGATAACCCGTAGATAAGCCGTATTATATAAAGGCGGTTTATCTACGGCTCAACTACAGTTTATATACAGGTTATATACGGCTTATCCTATAAAATCGAGTCTGGTTGGCATCCTGTTCAGGCGAACAAAGGTGCCTGGCTGAGGCGTTGGAGAGCCACCAGGCAACCGTCATTGCACGGTTGTAGATATTTTAAGAAGAATTAATGTGATGGGTAAAGCGGCAGCGGGAGTTTGGAACAGGAGCGGGGAGGTCTATATTGCTGGGGAATGGGTAAAATCGATGCTTTTTGGGATAATACTATGCGTAAGGCTGCGTTTTTTGCCCGAAATATTACAGATTTCAATGTGATACTTACGTAACCCCCATTGCACAAACCAGTTTTTTGTGGTAGGTTTGTGGCCGTTTTAAAAGAAAACGTTGAGTATGCGGCCGATACAAATGGTGGATTTGAAGAAGCAATATGCAAAGATCAAGAATGATGTGGATGCAGGGATTCAGGAGGTGCTTGATAGTGCAGGATTTATTAATGGAAAAGCTGTAACCGATTTTACCACCGCCTTAACGAACTACCTCGGGGTGAAGCATGTGATACAATGTGCCAATGGTACCGATGCACTGCAGATAGCGATGATGGCGCTTAACCTGCAACCCGGAGATGAAGTAATAACCCCCTCGTTTACCTATATAGCGACAGTAGAGGTAGTTGCCCTGCTGAAGTTGACCCCGGTTTTTGTAGAGGTGGATCCCAAAACTTTCTGCATCGATCCAGCTGCCATAGAAAAGGCCATTACACCCAAAACAAAAGCGATTGTTCCTGTACACCTGTATGGCCAAAGTGCCGATATGGAGGCCATCATGGACATTGCGCGTCGTCATAACCTGTACGTGATCGAAGATACAGCGCAGGCCATCGGAGGCTCTGTAAAGTTCAGTGACGGCAGCGTTAAAAAGTCGGGTACGATCGGTACTATAGGCGCCACATCGTTCTTTCCATCCAAAAACCTTGGATGTTATGGCGATGGCGGGGCAATATTCACCAACGATGACGCGTTAGCCAGCCAGATGAAAATGATCGCTAACCACGGTCAAAGTAAAAGGTATTACCACGACGTGGTTGGTTGCAACAGTCGTCTTGATTCAATGCAGGCTGCTGTATTGAATGTAAAATTACCATACCTGGACAGCTATATCGCTGCACGTCAGGCCGCGGCTGATTATTATGATAAGGCGTTCGCCAATCATCCAAAGATCACCACTCCTGCCCGGGCATCTTATTGCGACCATGTGTTTCATCAGTACACACTTTTGCTTGAAGGCGTGAACAGGGATGGATTGCATCAATTCCTCGCAGAAAAGGGTATTCCTTCAATGATTTATTATCCAGTGCCAGCTCATCGTCAACAGATGTTTGAGGCTTTTGGCGGATCTTCCTTTGTCCTGGAAACAACCGATTGGTTGACTGAAAGAGTGATCTCGTTGCCCATGCATACGGAGCTTGACGAAGAACAACTCAATTTCATAACCAGCACTGTACTGGATTATATAACTAAACATTCATAAACCTTAGCCTTTAGAAAGGCTTTGTTGAACCCTAACTAAATAATTTCAATATGAAAATTGCTGTAGTTGGCACCGGTTACGTTGGACTGGTAACCGGAACCTGTTTTGCTGAAACAGGAAATGACGTCACATGTGTTGACATTGACAAATCGAAAGTAGACAAGCTTTCGAACGGCCAGATCACGATCTATGAGCCGGGTCTTGAAAAACTTTTCCTGCGCAATTTGAAAGAAGAACGTTTAAGGTTCACCACCAGCCTGGAAGATGGAATTAAGGATGCTGCGATCATCTTCCTGGCGCTGCCAACGCCTCCCGGCGAAGATGGCTCTGCCGATCTGAAGTATATCCTCGGTGTTGCCGATCACCTCGGCAAGATCCTCAAAGACTATAAAGTAATCGTTGATAAGAGCACCGTACCCGTAGGTACTGCCGAAAAGGTGCATGCTGCTGTAGCAAAGAACTTCAAGGGTGAATTCGATGTGGTTTCCAACCCCGAGTTCCTGCGTGAAGGTGTGGCTGTAGATGACTTCATGAAGCCCGACCGCGTGGTGATCGGCGCTTCTTCCGAAAGAGCCAGGAAAGTAATGGGCGAACTGTATGCACCATTCGTGCGTTCGGGCAACCCGGTTATCAATATGGATGTTCGCTCTGCCGAGCTTACAAAATATGCTGCCAACTCATTCCTCGCCACCAAGATCTCTTTCATGAATGAGATCGCTCAATTGTGCGAGCGCCTCGGTGCCGACGTTGACATGGTTCGCCGCGGTGTGGGCAGCGACGAGCGTATCGGCAAGCGCTTCCTGTTCCCCGGTATCGGTTATGGCGGCAGCTGCTTCCCCAAAGACGTACAAGCGCTGGTAAAATCATCTACCGAAGTGGACTACGACTTTCAGATCCTGAACGCTGTAATGGATGTAAACGAGAAGCAAAAGCTTCATTTGATGCCGAAGATCAGCAAATATTTCAAGGGCGACCTGAAAGGCAAGAAATTTGCATTGTGGGGGTTGGCCTTCAAGCCCAACACCGACGATATTCGCGAAGCGCCGGCCTTATATATGATCGATGAGCTGACTGCTGCGGGCGCTACGCTCATCGTATTCGATCCCGAAGCCATGGCCAATGTAAAAGGCGTAATCGGCGATAAGGTAGAGTATGCCGAGAATCAGTACGATGCACTGGAAGGTGCTGATGCGCTGATCATTGCCACCGAGTGGAATGAGTTCCGCACGCCCAACTTCCTGAAGATGGTGACTGCGCTGAAAAACAAAGTAATATTCGACGGCCGTAACCTGTTTGAAGGTGCTGCAGTGAAGGAATTAGGTTTCTATTATGAAAGTATCGGAAGGGCGACTGCCATTCCCGGACAAAAATAAATTCCAGCATCGCTCCATTCAATTAACATAACATGGCAAGAAAGAGAGTACTTATTACCGGGGCTGCCGGATTTCTGGGTTCACATTTAAGTGACCGTTTTATTAAAGAAGGTTTTCATGTAATTGGCATGGATAACCTCATTACCGGCGACTTGAAAAATATCGAACACCTGTTCAAACTCGAGCAGTTCGAATTCTATAATCACGACGTTTCTACTTTTATTCACGTACCGGGCAACCTGGATTACGTGCTGCACTTTGCATCACCGGCCAGTCCGATCGACTACCTGAAGATCCCGATCCAAACCCTGAAGGTGGGCTCTCTGGGTACCCACAATTGTTTGGGATTGGCAAGGGCAAAGGGTGCCAGGATATTGGTAGCCTCCACATCCGAGATCTATGGCGATCCGATGGTACACCCTCAAAATGAAGAATATTGGGGCAATGTGAACCCGGTTGGTCCACGTGGTGTGTACGACGAAGCCAAGCGCTTCCAGGAGGCCATGACCATGGCTTACCATACCTTCCACGGATTGGAAACCCGTATTGTTCGTATCTTCAATACATACGGACCAAGAATGCGTCTCAATGACGGCCGTGCCTTACCTGCCTTTATCGGACAGGCGCTGCGCGGAGAAGACCTCACCGTATTCGGCGATGGATCTCAAACAAGAAGTTTCTGCTATGTTGATGACCTGGTGGATGGTATTTACCGCTTGCTGATGAGCGACTACCACCTGCCTGTTAACGTAGGCAACCCGGATGAGATCACCCTGAAGGAGTTTGCTGAAGAGATCATCGCATTAACCGGCACTAAACAAGAGATTGTTTACAAACCACTGCCGGTAGACGACCCCAAACAACGTAAACCTGATATAACCCGGGCCAGGGAAATCCTTGGTTGGGAACCCAAAGTAAGCCGAAAGGAAGGTTTGAAAGTAACGTATGAATACTTCAAAGCCCTTAAGCCGGAAGAGTGGTTCAAACAGCCCAAGGAGTTTGTAAGCCATTAAAAGCAAAACAGGATCCGTAAGGGTCCCCCAAATACAATATCTTATTAAGACCTGCCAGGTGTAGCCACCTGTCAGGTTTTTATCTTCAATAATACCACATGTATCAGGAGCTAGTTGATCAGAAAGCCCGGATTGCCGTTATTGGTTTAGGTTATGTAGGTCTGCCCATCGCATTGGAATTTGCCCGGAAAGTACCCGTGATCGGTTTCGATATCAACGCAAAACGTGTCGAAATGATGCAGCAGGGCATCGATCCCAGTAAAGAGTTGACGACGGAGGCTTTTCAAGGAACGAATATCGTTTTCACCAATAGCCTGGATGTTTTAAAGCAGGCAAGCTTTTTCATCATTGCGGTACCTACTCCGGTCGACAAGTACAATGTTCCGGACCTGAAACCACTTTTGAGTGCATCGGAAACTGTGGGTAAAGTATTGAAGCAAGGAGACTATGTTGTATACGAATCGACTACCTATCCCGGTTGCACTGAAGAGGATTGCTTACCGGTTTTGGAAAAGGTCTCCGGATTGAAGATGGGCCCGGATTTCAAATTGGGCTATTCGCCCGAGCGCATTAATCCAGGCGATAAGAAACATACCCTGCGATCCGTGATCAAAGTGGTGTCGGGTAGCGATGCCGATGCACTTGAACAGGTTGCTAAAGTATACGAGCTGGTGGTGGATGCTGGTGTACACCGGGCTTCATCGATCAAAGTGGCCGAAGCTTCGAAGATTGTTGAAAATACACAGCGCGACCTGAACATTGCGCTCATGAATGAGCTCTCTCTGATCTTTGACCGCATGGGCGTTAATACTTTTGAGGTGATCGAAGCAGCCGGTACCAAATGGAACTTTCTCAAGTTTCAGCCGGGCCTGGTGGGCGGACATTGTATTGGCGTTGACCCTTATTACCTTACCTATAAGGCAGCATCATTGGGATATGAATCGAAGGTGATTGCAGCCAGCCGGTATATCAACGATGATATGGCCAAATATGTGGCACGCAAGATCATCACCCATGTACTGCGTAATTCGAATGACCCAAAGGTGTTGGTGAAAGGCGTAACGTTCAAAGAAAACGTAAGCGATATCCGCAATTCTAAGATCGTTGATACGGTAAAAGAATTGCTGGCTTTCAATATACACGTCGATGTGGAAGATCCATATGCTGAGAATGAAGAAGTGCACGAGGAATATGGGTTGCATCTCGTTAAACAACCGGCCACAGATTATGATGCCGTTATTGTTACGGTACCCCATCAACCTTACACGAAGCTGGTCGATGCCGATTTCGCGGCCATTACCCGCGAGCACGCATTGATCGCCGACCTTAAAGGAATTTTTAAGCAAACTATCACCAGCCGTAAATACTGGAGTTTATAATGCCCAACTACACTAAAACCATCATGATCACGGGAGGAGCCGGTTTTATCGGTTCTCATGTTGTACGTTTATTTGTCAACAAATATCCCGATTACCGTATCGTGAACCTCGACGCGCTTACCTATGCAGGCAACCTGGAGAACCTGGAAGATGTAAAGGATAAGCCTAATTATGTTTTTGAGATAGGTGATATTACCGATGAGGCGAGGATCACCGGTTTGTTTGAGCAATATCAGTTCGACGGTATTATCCATCTTGCTGCCGAAAGTCATGTGGACCGCTCTATTTCCAATCCGCTGGCCTTTGTGCGTACCAATGTTTTGGGTACCGTGACCCTGCTCAACATTGCCCGTCAGTTCTGGAAAGCCGACCTGGGCAGTAAACTTTTTTACCATGTATCGACCGACGAGGTATATGGTTCTTTGGGCGAAACAGGTTTCTTCACTGAAGAGACTGCTTACGATCCGCGTTCTCCCTATTCAGCTTCCAAAGCGGCTTCCGACCATTTTGTCATGGCTTACAGCCATACTTATGGTTTGCCGGTGATCATGAGCAATTGTTCAAATAATTATGGCTCGCATCACTTTCCCGAGAAGCTGATCCCGCTCATGATCAACAACATCAAGAACAACAAGCCACTGCCTGTATACGGAAAGGGTGATAACGTGCGCGATTGGTTGTATGTGGAAGATCATGCCCGGGCAATCGACACTATTTACCATAAAGGCAAAGCCGGTGAAAAATACAATATCGGCGGCTTCAATGAATGGAAGAATATCGACCTGGTACACCTGTTGTGCAATATCATGGATAAAAAGCTGGGGCGTGCAGCCGGTGAATCGGCGAAGCTGATCACTTATGTTACCGACAGGCCTGGCCATGATATGCGCTATGCCATCGATGCCACTAAATTGAATAAGGAACTGGGTTGGTCACCATCGCTTCAATTCGAAGAGGGGCTGGAGAAAACGGTCGACTGGTATCTGCAACATCAGGACTGGGTAAAGCACGTAACATCAGGCGACTATCAGCATTATTATAACGAGCAATACGCTAAACGATAACATTAATCCTCATGCCTTTTAACGAAACCGGATTTCCTGGCTTGTTTGTATTTGAGCCTATCGTCTTTGAAGATAGCCGGGGTTATTTCTATGAATCCTACAATGAGCAAACCTATCATAAACACGGTATCAATACCAGGTTTGTGCAGGATAATCAATCGTCTTCTTCCTTTGGCGTGATCAGGGGATTGCACTACCAGCTGCAGCCATATGCCCAGACGAAGTTGGTGCGGGTGTTGAGTGGCTCCATCCTCGACGTGGCAGTTGACATTCGCAAAGGTTCGCCCACTTATGGCGAGGTATATGCTGTTGAACTGTCGGCTGCCAATAAAAAGCAATTATACATTCCGGCAGGGTTCGCCCATGGGTTCTCTGTATTGAGCGAACGCGCGGAAGTGTTTTATAAATGCGATGCCTTTTACAATAAAGAAAGTGAAGGCGGCATCCTGTACAACGATCCTGCCTTGAACATCGACTGGAAAGTGCCGGTGGATAAGGCGATCGTATCCGAGAAGGATATCAAGCTGCCGGTGCTGGCCGATTGTAAGAACAATTTTGTATTTCAAGGTAACCATGCATATGGCAAAGCCTAAGATATTAGTTACGGGCGCAAATGGTCAGGTGGGCATGTCGCTCCGTGATCTGGCAGCTGCACATCCTGCTTACGACTTCGTATTCGTTTCAAAAGATGAATTACCGATCCATCGTTTTGAACTGGTAGCTCAGTATTTTGAAGTGGTAAAGCCTGCTTATTGCATCAATGCAGCAGCTTATACCGCTGTAGACAAAGCTGAAACCGACAAGGAAAATGCATTCCTCGTGAATGGTGATGCGGTAGGCGTACTCGCTTCCGCCTGTTACAAATATGGCACCCGGTTCATTCATATTTCAACCGACTATGTGTTCGACGGCAATTCGCCGGAACCTTATAAAGAAACCACACGCACCAATCCCGTGAATGCCTATGGCATATCAAAATTGCGTGGGGAAGCGCTCTGTCTTTTGCACAATCCCGATGCAGTGATCATCCGTACCGCCTGGGTATATTCCGAACACGGGAACAATTTTGTAAAGACGATGTTGCGCCTCATGAAAGATCGCCCAGCGATCAATGTGGTCAGTGACCAGGTGGGCGCACCCACCTATGCCGCCGACCTGGCGCAGGCAATGCTGGAGATCGTGGTTAAAGATGCGGGCGGCCAATGGGCGCCTGGTATTTATCACTACAGCAATACAGGCCGCATCAGCTGGTTCGATTTTGCGGTGGCCATCAAGGAGCTGTCCGGCAGCGCTTGTGCTGTGAACCCAATCCCGTCCAGTCAATATCCTACACCTGCCAAAAGGCCTTCGTTTTCTTTGTTGGATACGAATAAGATACAGTCGACCTATCAGTTATCGATTCCTGCCTGGAAGGATAGCCTGGTACAGTGTCTGCAGCGGCTCCCGTAGTATACCATACTACCTGCTGTTCGCCATTGTGCTGCGACTCACTAAACCTTTAAGGAACCTAATACATGAACAGACATTGCGACATTATCTGCTTTTCCCTGTCGAGATGGGATTCTGCAATCTCCTCACCCGCACTGGCGCTGGCTATCGAGTTTGCCAGGAACAACCGGGTATTTTTTGTGGAGCATCCCTTTTCGTGGAAAGACTATGCGGGTATGCGCAATGATGCGCAGGTAATAAAAAGAAAGAAAGCGCTCCTGCAGGGAAAAGATATTTACGCCAATCCACCATCGCTGCCTGCTAATTTAACGGTGGTTACGCCGAAGCTAACGATCCCTGTTAACTTTTTATCGCCGGGCGGTGCTTACAATGCACTATCGAAGATCAATGATAAGATCGTATTGAAGGCGATCCGCCAGGTGATCAGAGATTACCAGGTGAAAGATTTTATTTATCTCAACTTCTTTGATCCCTACTTCGTGCGCAGCCTGCCTGCCGATATCAAACCGTTGTACACGATCTACCAATCAATGGACGATATTACACAGGTGGCCTATTCCAATCGTCATGGCAGCAGGCTGGAGGCAGAGATCGTGCGCAATTTCGATTTTACGCTGTGTACGTCCAAGGAGCTCACCCGGCTTATGAGCGTCCATTCGCCCCGGTCATACTTCCATCCCAATGCAGCCGATATCGATATCTTCAAAAGAGCTGCCGTAGAAGTGTTGCCCAGGCCAGTTGAGTTGCAGGGAATTGACAAACCTATAATCGGGTATACCGGCAGCATCGAGTACCGCTCGGATTTCGAATTGCTCAAGAAGATTGCTGAATACCATAACGACAAAATACTCTTTTTGGTTGGCCCCATACAGGGCGATGAACATAAAGCAGTGGGGCTCGACAAAATGCCCAATGTGATCTTTGCCGGACCGCGGAAGATCACTGAACTGCCCAACTACCTGCAATTTTTCGATTGTGTGATCATCCCCTTTAAGAAGAACACGCTTACCAAAAGCATTTACCCGCTCAAGATCAATGAATACCTCGCGGCAGGCAAGCCGGTGATCGCCACGCATTTCTCAGAAGACATATATACATTCCGGGATGTAGCCTACGTGGTGGACAGTCATGAGGAATTTCTGCAAACCATCGATCGTTCCATTGCCGAGAACAACGAGGCCCGCAAGCAGGCGCGTATGCAGGTGGCATCGACCAATACCTGGACGGCCCGCGTAGAGCAGTTCTGGCAGATACTGGAACGTGGAAAAAATTAAGCGATCATGAAAAAGCACGTATGGGCGGTTTTCTTGCTGACTGCCTGGTCATGCGTTCGGGCCCAAGGGAAGGACAGTATTTTTTCCTGCAGGGTAGGGGCTGATGTTACGGTAACGATCGACCTGCCAGCTAACATGAATGCCCATACACCTGCTATTTTGGTATTCTTCGCATTGCCCAACGGAAATTCAACCGCCCAGACCATGGGCAAAAAAATAAACTCCGGCGACGACTGGCACTACGATATTCAGCATATCCGGGCGCAAACCAGGTTTCTTCGCAGCCGCCGGCCATTCCAAAATCTGATAGTAGCTTACCTGGAAAATGATTTCAAAAGCTGGCCACTGTGGAAATCGAAGCAACCAGGTTATCAACGGTTAGTTCAACACATTGCAGACACCGTTAGAGCCCTGGTGCCTGCCGTACAAAACGTATACTTCAATGGTCACAGCGGTGGTGGCAGGTTCATTTTTAGTTTTCTCGATGGTGTAGACAGCATACCTGCCTATGTGCAGCGCATCAGCTTTCTCGATAGTATTTATGGTTATGATTCAACCTATACCCGAAAGCTGGTAACCTGGTTAGAAGGAAATCCCAAGGCTAGCCTGAATGTTTTTGCTTATAATGACAGCGTTGCGCTGTACCAGGGTAAACCAGTGGTATCGGCTACAGGCGGCACCTGGTACCGAAGTCACCTGATGCTGCGCGACCTGTCGGCGGTCTTTAATTTCCGGGAAACGCGCCACGACAGTATGATCGTTTACAAAAGCAGCGACGGCCGGATACAATTCTGGCTTAAGACCAATCCCGACAGGAAGATCTTCCATACCCAGCAGGTGGAATTGAATGGCTTTATTCATTCAATATTGTGTGGCACCCGTTTCGACGAACGGCGTTACCGCTATTATGCAAAAAGAGCCTATTCGCATTTTGTCGAATAAGCTCTTATATAGAACTAAACTTTACAAGGCCTTTATTTGATCGCCGTGATGGCGGTGCCACCGTGTTTGCTTTCTGTTTTCACCACGCCAAAATTGGGGGCAAACCATTCGGTGCCTTCTATGTTGACCGGAATACCGATTCCCATTGTTTTTATAGCGATCCTGCTTTTATAGGTGATCTTAAAACAATCCCAACTTCCGGCAGTAGTGGAAACTTTTTCTTCGCCAACCACTTTACGTTCGCTAACCACCATACTTACCGATTGTTTCATTCCCTTGCTATCGATCTCCATGTTCATGTTGGCATCTTTCAGCTGATCACCGACTTTCATAGAGGAAGGATACTCGATATATACGTTGTCGACCTTAGCGTCGGCAGCATTGAATTGCTCCTGTTGTGCAGCAGGCAGGCTCATTTTCATATCAACCATCATAATGCCCCCATTGCATTGAATGACGCCCTTTCCCCTGGCAATGGATTTACCTTTCTTATCGAACATTTCGGAATTGAGGGTTGCTGTAACGGAACCGCCACCGTTCTTTACTTCCGATACAGTATACACCTGTTTACCGTTTTCGTCGCCCTTCTTGTTGTAGATCGACATCTCAATGGTCTTGTTGTTTTGCAGGTAGTAATAACTTTTACAATCCTGGGCAAAACCATCGATGGCTATTACACAGGCAAGCAGTGCGGGCAAGCATGTCTTTTTCATAAAAGCTGTTTTACAAGTGTTTATTCCTGCAAAGTAAAGCTCATGGCGACACGTACACAATACCCTGTTTGTGGTAAGTAGTATTTGACCTGCGGTTGGCAGCAGGTGGGGGGATGGATGGTAAAAATGGCGGGTTATTTCCTGGCTGCTGAATCTTTAGGCGTTCCTTGTTTGCCGGGATTGCGCCAGCCGCCTGTCATGCGGTTCACTATTTCTTTAATGACGGTATCGAACTTCAACACCTGGTCGGGTTTGCACAATGCCCGTACCTGTTGAAAATGTCTAAACGTTACGAGATCGAGTTCTTTTTGCAGCAGGCCGATCTGTTCGGCTTTATTGTAGATGAAAGAGTCCTGTGCCGACATAGGGCCTGTAGTTCCGTATTTCGGGATCAAGGAACCCGATGCGGTATCTTTCAGCAGATCGTAAAAGCGTTTTTTGCTGTTGCGTATAGAATCCCAAAGGGTTTTCTGCTTGCTCATCAGCGTGTCTCTCAATAACCAATAGGCAGTTTCCTGTTCTTTATCAAGCTTTAGCTCATTGACCATGAACTGTCCCATCCGCTTGTTGCGGTCGCCTTCGCCCTGGTTATTGCGGTTTTGGGTTGCCGGCTTCATCGACCAGTAAAAGGACAAAGTAATGATATTGGTTACCAACAAGATCCCTACTAATAACAGTAACCATTTCTGCCTTGGAAATTTCGTCATGGTGTTACGGGGGTTTCATCATATACCGGATACGTACCCAGTGCGTAATCCGATGCCAGCAATTGCTGCGCTTGCGTGTTCTCCAGGCTTACTTTCTTTTCATCCTGCCACATTTCCATAATCGTGGTCGTGTTCAGGATGAGTACGATGGCTGCGAGGCTGAGGGCCAATGCCGGCCTGGTAAGCAGGCGAACCAGCGGACCGCCGGTATTTTCCAATTCCCGTTCCATCCGGCCGCGGAGGCGGGTATAAAAGAACGCCGGCGCTTTGGCCCGTTGGATGCCCTCCAGGCTGTTGAGCACCTCGTCGATCTCCCTTGGATTGTTCGGTTTGGTTGACATGGTTTCGTAATTTATAAAAACTATATTATTTAGACGCTGTTAGATTAGAAAACCTGCGAATATCAGCCCCCCTGCTGTATTTGTTTTTCCAATATCTTCCGAAGGTTTTGCCTTGCCCGGAACAGCAAGGATTCCACGGCCGATACGGAAAGCCCCATAACATCCGCAATCTCTTGATAACTAAGTTCTTCTGATTTATGCAGGGTAAAAGCTGTCTTTTGGTTCTCAGGCAGTTGCGCAATTGCTTTGAACAGGAGGGCGGCCTGCTGTTTCCGGTCGAGCGAAACCCCGGGATGGTTAAAATCGACGGGATCGTGCAGCAACTCGTTATCAGATCCAAACAGGCTGGTGAGAAAGGCAAACCTTTTCTTCCGTTTCTTGCTCCGGATATGGTCCAAAGCCTTGGTGGTCGTGATACGATAGATCCAGGTAGACAAGCGGGCATCTCCTTTAAACTGGTCGATCGATTTATATACCTGGATAAATACCTCTTGTGCAACGTCTTCAGCATCCGATTCATGTTGTACCACACCGAGGGCGGTATTGTACACCATATCCTGGTAAGTCTCTACCAATGTTTTGAAAGCCAGCTCATCACCCTGCCGGAGAAGTTGTATTAATTCCTGTTCATTCAAGAAATTGCCCGATTAGAGTTTTGCGCTACAACTTACGAAATCCTTCTTAATTACAAAGAGTTTTAAAGCGTTACGATCACCTTGCCTTTTGTTTTACCCGATGCTACGGCCTCATGTGCGGCTTTCATATCGGAAAAAGGGAATACCTGCGATACGTGCGGCCGAATGACTCCCTGACCGAGCAATTGAGCAATGGCATCCATATCATCCTGGTTGGTAGAAACCATATAGAACAACCCATTTACACCCAGTGAGTGGGCCTTTTCTTTTACCAAATCGGCATAGGCCGATACGATCGAAAGCGCAATGCCTCCCTTTTTAGTAACGGAAAAACTGCGCTCAATGTTATCTCCTCCAAGCGGGTCAAGTACTATGTCGTAGTCACTTCCTTCGGCATCCAATGGCTGTGTGACGTAATCGATATGTTTTTCGGCGCCCAGCTGCAGCACAAAATCTTTGTTGGCAGCGGAGGAGGTTCCGGTTACCGATGCACCCAGGTGCTTCGCTATCTGCACGGCAAAATGCCCTACACCGCCGGCGGCAGCCTGTATCAATACTTTTTGCCCTGGCCTTACTTTTGCCTGGTGAACGAGACCCTGCCAGGCTGTAAGTGCAGCTAATGTGGCGGCGGCGGCTTCTTCAAAAGAGATATTGGCCGGTTTCAATGAAAGGTGTCCAGCTGGTGCTTCCACATATTCTGCATACGCATTGCCTGTCGCGGGAAAGTTCACCATACCGAATACAGCATCACCGGTTTTGAAACGCGTTACCTGGCTACCGGTTTGCTCAACGATGCCGGCAATATCCCATCCCAGTACAACTGGCAACTGATCCTTGTACCGGTTGGCCATGCCGCGGCCCGACCTTGTTTTGACATCTACCGGGTTGATACTTACTGCTTTTACTTTTACGAGCACTTCATCGCTCTTGAGGCTTGGTATAGGTCTTTCGCAGTAGATAAGATTGTCGACTCCGCCAAATTCTTGTAATTCAATGACTTTCATGACTATTTGTTTAATGACACAAAGTTGACTTATGTAGGCCAATGGTTTCTTGTACAATCATGGGAATCTGCTGTACTTTTATCGGCGTGGAAAGAAAAAACCTATACCAGCCATTCGAAGTAGAATACAAAGAGCTGAACGAGTGTCCCATGGGGCCGCACAAACATAATTTTTTTGAGATGGTGTTTATCCTTGACGGCACGGGTATACAATGCATCAATGACAATAAGTTTAACTACAAGCCCGATCACCTGTTTCTGCTGATGCCCCAGGAATGCCATTCGTTTGACGTTAAGACGACTACGAAATTCTTTTTCATACGCTTCAGCAATATCTACCTGCAATCGCAGCACAAGGAATGGGTGCAAAAGCTAGAGTTCATATTTGAGAACAATACTCACCTGCCAGGATGTTTATTGAAAAACACCAGCGATAAACCACTGGTAAGGTCGTTGGTGGAGGCCGTGATACGGGAACAGGTGAACCGCCAGCCCTATCATCTTGAAGTAGTGCAGCAGATCATCAATACACTGATCACCGTGGTGGCCCGCAACATCACTTTTATGGTGCCCTCCAGTCTGCAGCAAAAGGCCGTCAGCAATACGGCGCTCGATATGGTCCATTATATTCACCAGCACATCTATGATCCCGGGCAACTGCGGGCGGATGTTATTGCAGCCCGTTTCAGCATATCGCCGGGTTATATCAGCGAATATTTCAAAACGCATACGGGCGAAAGTTTACAACAATACATTGTGCATTACCGGTTGAAGCTGGTAGAAGTAAGATTGCAGTTCAGTGAACTGCGCATGAATGAGATTGCTTTTGAACTGGGCTTTACAGATGAAAGCCATCTGAACCGGATGTTCAGGAAGTATAAAGGAATGAGCCCGACCGACTACCGGAAGCAGGTAAAAATAATGGCGTCAAGGGAGCTGCAGGAGAGAGAAGCAGGCAGTAACATAGCTTCATAAAAAAATGACCGCCCCCATATCGGGAGCGGTCCTGTTATGAAGCCCCGCCCTAAAACTTGAATTCGTACAGGTGTCCGGCAGCTGTCCAGCCGAATGCGGTCTTAACACCATTGATAGTGAGTACTGCTACTTGTGTGATGACAGGTTGCTGGTCGTCGCCAAGCACCACGCGCCAGGAGCCACCGGCTACATCCGGTGTATACTCCCACACATTTTTATTGATCACGAAATATCCTTTATTTCCTACAGTAAAGGATGGCGTGGTGATGGAAGTAAGGTCCTGTGGCATATCGGCTATTGGCGTGAGCTGATCGGGTTCGGTAAATTTCAGCAACATATTACGTGGCTGGTTCAGATCAGGTAAGGCCCTGCCGAGTATCACGGAGTTGCCCACCACCATTGCATTGCCCGAGTTCAATTCCCTGAATGTACCTGTGGCTTTCAGGTGCCAGCTGCCCAGATTGCCATTGCCGGCAGGATCAAACAGGTATAGATTCTTGTTTTGACCGCCAAACCCTACATAGATCTTATCGTTCAATACAAAGGAAATGGTATTGGCCACTGCATGCGGATAATCAGTCATCGCAGTGCTGGTATTGGTGGCGGGATCATACTCCCACCACTTATTGCTGGCGGCATCGGCAAAACCCGTTCCCAGGAATACGCGTCCATTGTGTGAGACCGATGTGGCGCGTTGCAGCTTCTGCGGCGCCATATCTTGTGGGGGCGTTGTCATGTCGATCCATCCACGTGAGAGCTGGGCGGGATCCAAAACCACAAAAGAAGAGGCCGCTTCTGTTGTTATTAGCCTGGTAAAGCCCCAGTAAATTTTGTTGTTGTGCACAAATGACGTTCCGCCCATATACAGGTTTGCGTTACCGGTCGACAAGGTCACGGCTTTGTCTTCCCATCTTGCCGTGGGACCGTTTGAAATAACGGTGAATTCGGCCTGCGTTTGCAGGGTATGCGGCCCCGATATCACCTCGATCTTATGCTTCGTAAGCGAGGTATTAAGCGGAACAGTGAATGTCAGCGAAGTACTTTGGCGATTGGCAATGGTGCACTCGATACCATTGAACTTTACCCGGGTATTGATCGAGAAATTAATGCCGGTAAGGGTAACGGGCGTGCCTATAGGGCCACTGGCAGGTGAGAATGAAGTCACTGCGATCAATTCAGGATCGATGGTGAGATCAGTATCGCTGGTGTCGGCCAGGTTACCCACTTTTACGATGAGTTTACCGGAAGGCGCATCAGCAGGGACCCGAATTGTCAACCTGGTGGTGGTTGCCTCCAGGATAGTACCTACGTACGGCATCTCCTTAAAGATGACCGTGTTTTGAGTGATATTGTCTTTGAAATTCTTTCCCTGGATAACCACTTCGCCGCCCGGCATACCTACTGCAGGGGCAAAGGAAGTGATCACAGGGGCCGTGCTGCCGGATGGTTTGTCTGGATCTGGATTTGAATTGTGATCCTTGTCTTTTTTTCCGCAACTAATTACTAAACTGCCAATTGTTAATAATGCCAAACATGTCTTTTGAACATTCATAGAGTCCGTGTTTTATTGTCGATTTCTGTTAAGCTAGAACTTGAATTCATGTAGCCTTCCCGAGCCTGTCCATCCATAGATAACGGTACTGCCGTTAATCGTAAGTTTTGCTATATGCTGTATAGCCGGCGCAGTTACACCGGCGATCACAGCTCTCCAGCTACCTCCGTTGCTGGAGGGCGTATACTCCCATACATTACGGTTGATGACAAAATATCCCTTGTTGCCGACAGAGAAGGCGGATGTTTGAAATGAAGGCATTTCCTCGGCCATGTCAGCTACTCTTACGAGCTGATCGGGGGCCGTAAATTTATATACGGCATTGCGCACCTGGTTGATCACCGGGAGGGCTCTTCCCAGGTAAACTTCATTACCAATTATGAATGCATTGCCAGCGCTGAGGTCGTTGAAGGATGCTGTTGTAACCAGGTCAAACTTTCCGGTATTTCCATTGCCGGCGGGATCGAACTGGTACAGTTGCTTGTTATCGCTGCCAAAACCAACATAGATATTGTTATTCAGGACAAAGCTAACTGCACCCATTACCCGGTGCGGGAAGTTTGACAGTTGCGTAGCGGTATTGGTTTCGGGATGAAACTCCCACCAGGCATTACTTTCTCCGGCAGCGGAAACGCCGGTACCAAGGAAGATCCGGTCATTGTGTACTACAGCAGAAACCTGCTGCAGATCGGCCGAAACCATACCGGCCGGCGCCTGCGCCAGCTGCCACCCTTTGCCGGCATCGGCGGGGTCAAAGACAGCATATTCCGGAGTAGTGGTAGTGATCGCGAGCCTGTTAAAACCCCAATAGATCTTATTCTTATATACAAATGATAATCCGCCATTGAAGGCAGAGGCTCCGTTGGGGAAAAGTTCGATATTCCTGTTTTCCCAACGGGCGTAGGGACCGGTGGCCGTTACAGTAAACAGGTCATCGCTCTCCACGGTAGTTCCATCGGAGGTTACAACGAGTTTGTGTGCTGTCAGTGAAGTGTTGACCGGTATTTCAACCACAATCTGTGTGGGTGATTTTTGCTTTATCGGAGCGACAATGCCATTGATCTTCACGGCTACCTCGTTGCCGAATTTGGTGCCCTTGATGGTAACCTGTGTATTGAATGGGCCTTGTTTGGGGTTGATGTCTTTTACATAAAGGATTAGCGGGTCTACCACAAAATCATTCTGTGAGGTGACGGTTTGATCGCCAATTTTCACGGTGACCTTTCCGGTAGTGGCATCATCGGGCACGGTCACTTTCAGGGTTGTAGTGCTGGCGGAAGCTACTGTGGCTTCGAAAAGTGCGCTCTGGAACCTCACGTAATTTTGCAGGGGATTGTCTTTGAAGTGCTTTCCCGTAATGGTGATCTCTGTGCCCGGCATTCCATGTGTAGGGTCGATAGAAAGTATCTCAGGTTTCGCGTTGCCTGTTGGGTTGCCCGGATTGTCGGGATTACCGCCGGGGTTTTCGGATTGGTTACTATCTGGATCTTTGCCGCAGCCTTGAGCGATAGCCATCGCCAGCACGAGTGTGCCTACAATGCATTTTTTCAGGATAGGTTTGATAATTGCCTTGACCATTCTGCTTAGTGTGTTTTGTTAGTGATTAGTGTGCGTTAGCATGTAGATCGGTAGAAATAAAGAGATCTGGCAGTAGCAATGCGTCGGGATCCTGGAACACCACGATCTTCAATTGTATCAGTCCGTGATACTCCAATGAATATTTTTGAGGTTTTGCAGAGAGCTGTGTCGGGATGGCATGTGCCGAAGTGAACGCGCTTTCACCCAAAGACAGGCTGCTTTGAACTTGCCGGAGGTTACTGATGTAATCATTATTGAAAATGGTAATGCAGAAAACCAGTAATGCGAAAGGCCATCCGACGGCCTGTTTTTTAAAAACAGGCTGCTTGCCTGCTTTGTGATAGCCGCGCAGGAAGGGCATTGCAAAATAACCCGCAGTGAGGTGATACATAACTGGATGCTTACTCATGGTCAATACTTTAGCTGTGCTTCAGTTGTGCGAATACACAGTCTCGCGCACGAGGTGGCGATTACATTCAATGCTTCTGAAAAAGCTAATAATAGTTACAGGGAATCGTAAATGGAGGGTGAGATCATTTTTGATTCAGCAAGCTGACTTGGCAGCTTAAGACCGAAAGGATAGTTGAGGGTGGTTTGTAAACTGTAGCTTTCGGCAAACGGGTGACAAGCAATTAGACGCAATCGTTGCGTTGGAGGAATCAATTTTCCGGAACAAAATAATAATTAAGCGTGTTTTGGCCGAGTAGAGGTGCTCATAAGAGCCTCGTTGGGTAGGGCCGCCGCAGATAACCGCAGACTCATGGCTACCTGTTGCAAATATCGGGTTTCCCGCATCTATTCTAATTTTTTTCTACCTCATGGGCGCTTAACTTTAAAACATCCTACCACTTAAATCGTACTAATGATGAATAATAACGCTGTTGTTATAACAAATGGTTTACTGGCAGAACCCAGTGCTAAAACTGCGCATGGATTGATCCGTGGTTCCGATAGATTTCGTATCCTCGGTGTTATCGACCCAGTGCATGCGGGTAAGGATGCGGGAGAGGTTGTTGATGGGAGAGTGAGGCAAATCCCTATTTGGAGTAGCCTTGAAGAAGCTGTAGGCAAGAGTAAGGAGCCGATCCATTACAGTATTGTAGGTATTGCACCCAAAGGTGGAAAGCTACCTCCGGAATTAAGGCAAGTGGTAGAGAGCAGTTTAGTAAATAGGATATCGGTGATCAATGGCTTGCATGATTTCCTTACCGATATTCCGGAAATAGTTTCGCTGGCCGGCATTCATGGTGCATCCATAACTGATATCAGAAAGCCCAGATCAAGGAGCGAACTGCATTTCTGGACAGGCAGGATCTTTGAGGTAACCTGCCCAATAGTTGCTGTTCTTGGGTTGGAAACCAATCTTGGCAAACGCACTACTTCCCGGATGCTTACCGAAAGTTGCCGGGCCAACGGTATCAATGGGCAGATGGTGTTTACCGGACAAACCGGATGGATGCAGGATGGTAAATATGGCTTTGTGCTGGATACCACAGTAAATGATTTTGTGTCGGGCGAGTTGGAACACGCTATTTACACCTGCTTTAAGGAAACTGAACCTGATATCATTTTTCTAGAAGGGCAGTCGGGCCTGCGCAACCCAACTGGCCCCTGCGGCTCGGAGTATCTCGTTTCGGGCAATGCGAAAAAGACCATCCTGGTATTTTCGCCCAAAACGGAATACTTCAGTAATAACCCTGCCTGGGGCAAGGTACCCACGATTGAAGAGGAGATCGCATTGGTTAAGTTGTATGGCAGTGATGTGATAGCCCTGGCAATGAACACCAGGGGTTGCACAAACGAAGAAATCATCGGCTTCCGCGATCAATATGAACAACGGACGGGGTTGCCCGTGCTGCTACCTTTGCAGGAAGGGGTCGATAAAATAATTCCGGTAATACGTGGCATCCTGAACCAGCAATAGTGCATACCAAAAAAGCAAACATCAGTTCTCATGAAGATCAGGTCTATTGTTGCGGGTGGTGAAGACCTGCAGTTAACACGCCCCTATAGCATATCGTACAAGACAGTAACGCATGTGGAGAATGTGGTCGTGAAGGTGGAATTGGAGAATGGTATTACCGGCGTGGGTACTGCCAACCCAAGTAAATATGTGGTCGGGAGAGATATCAGTGATACACTGACAGCATTGAATGAAGCGGCACTTCAACCCTTCACCGGAAAGGACATCCGGACATTCTATTCCTTGTTGAAAATGGTTCACGATCGGTTTAGTGACCAGGCAGGAGCAGCCGCAGCGCTGGACATAGCCTTGCACGATGCTTTTACCCAATGGCTGGGCGTGCCGCTGGTAAGCTTTCTGGGCCAGTCTATCAACACGCTACCCACCTCCATTACCATTGGCATCAAGAATGTAGAAGACACCATTGCAGAAGCCAGGGAATACTTTGGCCGGGGATTTCGGGTGCTTAAGGTAAAATTGGGTGGCGGTGCCGGCACAGACGTGGAAAGGCTTGTAAAGCTGCGGGAAGTATTTGGCGATAAGGTTGTGATAAGGGTAGATGCCAACCAGGATTATTCACCGGAACAGTTCAGGCAGTTTTGCCAACAAACAGGATCGCTCGATCTTGAATTGATAGAGCAACCTATGCCAGCTCATGCGGTAGATGAAATGCGGCAATTGCCATCGGAGATCCGCAGGCTGGTAGCTGCCGACGAATCGTTGGTGGGTCCCCGGGATGCATTCAGACTGGCGTCGCCACCTGCTGCCTGTGGAATTTTCAATATCAAGCTGATGAAATGCGGAGGGGTTCAACCGGCGCTGCGTATTGCCGCCATTGCTGAACAGGCCGGTATTGAATTGATGTGGGGCTGCAACGACGAAAGTATAGTGAGCATCAGCGCTGCACTGCATGCTGCCTTTTCCAGTCCATCGACCCGTTATCTCGATCTGGACGGCAGTCTTGATCTGGCCAGAGATATCGTAGAAGGCGGGTTTGTGCTGAAGGACGGATATATGACTTTAACGGATAGGCCTGGACTGGGCGTACGCTTGTTGTAATTAAACTTTGATCTCAAACTTGCGGGGAGGTGCCATTTCCCAATCGATCTTTCTTTTAACTAACCATAACTCCTTTATGTCATTCACCGGGATGAGGAACTGCGGATAAAATTCTTCATTGTCGCTGATCGCTACAAAACTTCCGGCATCTTTCCTGAATAGCCTTTTTACAAGGATATCATTTTCCAGCACGATCACATAAATGTAGAAATTGGCGATCTGGTGCCATTGATCCTGTTCAATTCGTTCGCAAACAAGATGATACCCCTCTTTGTAGGTAGGTTCCATGCTATCGCCTTTCACGTCGAAAACCCGGTACTGTTCACCTTTATACGGAAAACCTGGCAAGCTGGTCTTTTCGAGGTTATGGATGTACAATGGATCGTGGTATCGATTGGAATAGCCTGCCAGGGCGGCTATCGGAACGTATACGATGCCCTCGCTGTCGGGGTCGGGAAATGTCTTTTTGTGGCGACGGGTGAGTAAATAGGGTGTTGTAGATTCCTCCAATTGTTGGGTGCCGATGGCTGGTGTATTGATTTCTCCATTTTCCTCCTCCAGGAAGGCTTTAATAGTGGCCTCGTCTTCCGATTTTGGACTGGTGCCTTCCTGCCTCCATTTGTAAATGCGGTCCTTCGGAATGCCCGTCATTCTTGAAAATTCGGGCACCTTGATATTTTGTTTGGCCAGTTTTTCGTACAATTTGACTACCAATGGATTGATCTGCTGTGCCGCCATATGTCCCAATTATTGTGGATAAATATGCTGATGAGTACCTTTTTAAATGGAGAAATCTCCATTATATTTGCATCCCCTTCGGGCAAAATAACGAAGAATATTGGAGAAAAATGATGGAGTTGGGTTAAAAAATGGAAATATCTACAATTAATACAAATACACAGTAAGCCATGAAAAAGGTTCTCTTATCCATGATGATGATTATTTCAGTAATGTTCACAGAAGCACAGTCGCTGGTGCAGGAGCGGGCGGCCATCGGCAGTCTGCTATCCGGTTCGGGGTGGCGGTTCATAGAGCCGGCCAAAACGATCAAGTCCAGGCGGGATTGGCTGTTGCAATACCACCATGTCATCGACAGCGTATGCCTTCAATTGGCAACCCTGGGAGGGACAGAGGAATTGGATGAATACACCATAAAAGTGAGCACGGTAAATGCTGGTCCTGTTACAGTGTGGAGTCTCCCTACGCAGCCCGGCCATAAATACCGGGTGGAAGTGGTTTGCAACGGTGTGCTGGATGAAGGAAATGCGTCGCTTGAGGGAAGGAAGAAAAGAGGGTTCCTGGTAGATGCTTCCTGGGATGTTAACGCTGGTCAGCTCACCGCCATCGAACCAACGGAATACCTCGGTGCGGGATTGACTGCTGCAGACTATATCATTACCCATCAAGGCAGTGATATCATTTTGCAGGCGGTTGGTGAAGCAAATGCCCTGATCAATTTTGAGTTCAAGGTAAAAGTGTATACGCTTTGGGCCAACCTGTAATGGGCGATTTGGTGCAGTGAACAATTACTGAAATAAAAAACGGCACTTCTTTAAGAAGGTGCCGTTTTTTATTGATGCCTGGCGTGGATTATTTTCAATGATCCACTCCGCATATGCATTACCCAAGAAAGTAGAAAATCCCGCCCGATGGTATCGGGCTGTTTTGTATTTCAGTCTGCTCGGTTGAGCAAGGTCACCTCGCTGCCTGAAATACAAAACCCGCAACTTTCGTTGCGGGTTTCTTGTTGCCCGACCTGGATTCGAACCAAGACAAACTGAACCAAAATCAGTTGTACTACCATTATACTATCGGGCAGCCTTGCCAATTCGTAATTGGGAGTGCAAAAATAGGAGTTCCATTGATTTGTGCCAAATGCTTTTTGAAAAAAAATGAAATACTTCACATTTTTTTTCCGGCCGTCATATTCTGCTGAAAACAACTGGATTAATTCTTTAATTTCCGGGTAAACCAACGTTACATGAGACCCTCTTCCCGACGTTCCTTTCTGAACAGGGCAGGCCTGTTTTCCGCTACCGGATTGTTAGCGACGCTAACTCAGCCTGCCTGGAGTCGAAACCTTGAGCAGGCTTTATTGCGGTCAGCCGATATTCCTCCGCACGAACTGGCCGGTGAAGAAGATTTCTGGTATTACATCCAACAGGCTTATACTACCTCACCAGCCATTATCAACCTCAATAACGGTGGAGTGGCTCCCTCACCCCGGGTGGTGCAGGAGACCATGAAACATTTGCACGACGTAAGTATGGAAGCGCCCAGTTTCTATATGTGGAGAATAATAGACCAGGGCAGGGAGCCGCTCCGGAAAAACCTGGCTAAGCTGGCAGGTTGCGCTGACGAAGAAATTGCCATTCAACGCAACGCTTCAGAAGCCCTGGAAACCGTCATATTTGGGTTACCCTTGCAGGCAGGCGATGAAGTAGTATTGAGCAAAGTAGACTATCCCAATATGATGAACGCCTGGAAGCAGCGTGAACTGCGTGACGGGATCAAGCTGGTTTGGGTATCTCCGGAGTTACCCAGTGAGGACAACGAATACCTGGTGCAGCTATATCAAAAAGCATTCACGTCCAAAACCAAAGTCGTTCATCTTACCCATGTCGTAAACTGGAACGGGCAGATCATGCCCATCAGGAAGATCGCTGACGCTGCACACCAGCGGAACATTGAAGTGATCGTTGAC
Organism: Paraflavitalea sp. CAU 1676; assembly: GCF_029223285.1. Classification (GTDB taxonomy): domain Bacteria; phylum Bacteroidota; class Bacteroidia; order Chitinophagales; family Chitinophagaceae; genus Paraflavitalea. The sequence continues at coordinate 512,082 of NZ_JARHUJ010000004.1, forward strand.
GGTGCGCATAGTTTTGCTCAATTCCCCTATACCATACCAGAATTGGGGGCCGATTACTTTGGAACCAGTTTGCACAAGTGGTTAAGTGCCTGTATAGGGAGCGGTATGCTTTATGTGAAGAAAGAAAAGATAAAGAATCTTTATCCGCTGTTTGCCGCACCCGAACCGAAAAGCGATGATATACGCAAGTTCGAAAACCTGGGTACCCGGCCCTTTTTTATCGAACAGGCAATCGGCAAAGCCATTGATTTTTATGATATGATCGGCGCGCAACGAAAAGAGCAACGGCTTTTTTACCTCAAAAACTATTGGATGAGCCGGGTGAAAGACATACCCAAAGTAAAGCTAGGTACGTCAATGAAACCCGGCTTTGGCTGCGCATTGGGACTGGTAGGGGTAGAGGGCAAAAAACCTGCGGAGATGGAAACCTTTCTGTTCTCTAAATTTAAAGTACACACCACCCCGGTCGAATGGGAAGGTATGAAAGGGGTGCGGGTTACGCCCAATGTTTACACAACTACTAAGAACCTCGACGTGCTCGTGGACGGTATCGAGAAATATGCAAAGGGAGGTTTTTGATAAGCACGGTTATTTACTGATGATCTTGATCTCAACCCGTCTGTTCTTAGCCTGTTCCGCAGGAGTTCTTTCTCCCGGAAACAACTTTTGACTGCTTCCAAAACCTTTGTATCGCATACGGCTGCCATCGATACCTGCAAGTACAAGATACTCGTAGATCGATTTGGCGCGCTGAACCGACAGGTCGGGATCGCCTGTATCGATATCCTGCCCATCGATGCCGCCGTACAGACAACAAATATGCCCCTGTATCTCAATCTGCAAAGAAGGGAAGTCTTTCATGACACGGTATAATTCGCGTAACACTCCATAAGAACCTGACATCAGAAAATGTCGCCCTGGTTCAAAATTGAGGTCGGGCAATACCAGGGTGCTGCCTACCTTGGTAGCGGTATCGGTGATCAGGGCCGATAGAGCAGTTTTTGCCGCCGGCAAGCGACGTGACACGACCTCTGGTTCGAGGGTTGCAGGAGCCGGCCCAGTTGCTGGCTTAACGGCTGGTGTCGATACTGTTTGCGAACTGGCAGGTTGAGCTGGTGAAGCCACCACGTCAATGGGAGATGTGTTGGGTGCCTGCCAGGTATAGATGACCGATACGCGGCGGTTCATGGCCCGCGCTTCGTCGGTGGTTGCGCCAATCAAGGGTTCACGTTTACCCTTTGCCGATTCTTCCCTGAACACGCTTGCCGAAATTCCTTTACGCAGAAGGTATGCCCGCACCATCTTCAAGCGCTCCTGCGACAGCGAATCATTGTACACATGCGAACCAATGAAATCGCAATGTCCGGTCAGGTGGATCTTCACAACACGCGCAGCAGGGACGACCTTCAACAAACTATCGAGCTGCCTGGCAGCTGTAGCATTCACCTCCGACCTGTTGTATTCGAAATGCACCAGCAGTGAATCGGAACCGGTTTGCGAACTGCCCTGAAAATGGGCGAGTGTCAATAGGGCCAGTAAAGAATATGATTTCATGCGGTTCTGCAATTTCGTGTAGGTTATTTATACTGACGATAAAAGGGTGGGTAAGGGTTGGGTACCATAAAAAAGGGCTGACCAAAGATTGTTTGGTCAGCCCCCTCTTTTCCGGTAATGGTTTTTTTATACGGCCTTTACCAGGAAAAAGTTCTGTTTACCCTTTTGAACCAACAGGTATTGGTTGTGCAGCAGCAGGCTGCTATCGATGGTAACCTGGATATTCTCTACTTTCTTGCGGTTAATGCTTACGCCGCCACCCTGCACCGTTTTACGGGCTTCTCCTTTACTGGGGAAGATGCCGGATTCGGCCAGGAAAGTAACTACGTCTATGCCGGTGTTTATCTTCTCTGCGGGATAGTCGAATTTTGCTACACCATTGATGCCTTCGAGATCTTCAATACTCAGCGATTCAGCGTCTGCATTCTTTTTGGCAAACATCTTCTCTGTGTCTTCGATGGCTTCTGCCAGTCCTTTCTCGCCATGAACAAAAAGGGTAACTTCCCGGGCAAGTGCCTTGTGCAGGTCGCGTGCTCCTGGGTTCTGCCGATGTTTTTCCATCAATTCGTCAATTGCATCCGGAATAAGGAAGGTAAATAGCTTGATCCATTTTTCAGCATCCGCATCATTGGCAGTGAGCCAGAATTGATAGAATAGGTAGGGAGATGTGCGGGCAGGATCGAGCCAGATATTTCCTTTTTCGGTTTTGCCAAACTTGGTGCCATCTGCCTTGGTCACCAGCGGACAGGTAAAGGCGAAGGCTTCACCGCCTGCCTTGCGACGAACCAGTTCAGTACCTGTGGTAATATTGCCCCACTGGTCGCTGCCACCCATCTGCAGTTTGCAGTTCTTATGCTTGTATAGCCAGTAGAAATCATAGCCCTGCATCAGCTGGTAAGCAAATTCCGTGTAACTGATGCCGGTATCGCCTTCGATGCGTTTTTTCACGCTGTCTTTGGCCATCATATAATTTACCGTAATATGTTTGCCTACATCGCGCAGGAAATCGATGAAGGAAATGTCTTTGAACCAGTCGTAATTGTTGGTCATTTCAGCGGCGTTGGGCCTGGACGGGTCAAAATCGAGGAATTGTGACAGCTGTTTGTGGATGCCTGCCACGTTTACCTGCAATTGCTCTTCACTCAACAGGTTACGCTCTTCGCTTTTCATGGAGGGGTCGCCGATCATGCCAGTGGCACCACCAACCAATGCAATGGGTTTATGGCCAGCCTTTTGCAGGTGAACCAACAGTAAAATGGGAACGAGGCTACCAATGTGGAGGCTGTCGGCCGTGGGGTCGAAGCCGATATAGGCCGTGGTCATTTCCTTGTTAAGTTGCTCTTCCGTACCCGGCTTAATATCCTGGAGCATTCCCCTCCAGCGTAATTCTTCTATCAGGTTCATAATATATATATCTTTGACATATAACGGCTAATGGGACAAACAGCCAAAATGTGTGTATTGCAAACTGTTTCCGCCTCAAAAGCGTATCTAATCAGGGTTTTTACCCTCATATCGAGGTAAATCAATGGATTGTGCAAATGTACGGATTACAACAGGTTTACCCGGTCGGAAGCAATATTTTCGTTATAAAAATCGTTATTGGAAGTTAGTTTTTGGTAGCCCGAATGGGCTCATTTTCAGTAGCGGCGGAACAGTTGGTGGGTACATGCAGCCGATATCTTAATGAAATAACCTTTGTAAATGAAATTGCTTATTCTGAAAATTGGATCAATGAAGAGAGCTTCATGTGTTGTCGTTACCCTTGTTGTGGCATGCCTGTCACAATTGAATGCAAAAGCACAGTTTCGAAAATATTCCAATGAATTTATGAACATAGGCGCTGGCGCGCGTGGCCTGTCGATGGGCAGTGCGCAGGTGGCAAGCGTTCATGATGGAACGGCGGGTTACTGGAACCCGGCAGGCCTGGTGCATGTAAAAGACCAGCCCCAGCTCAACCTGATGCACGCCGAGTATTTTGCGGGTATCGGCAAATACGATTATGGTAGCCTGGCCATTCCCTTAAAAGACAATAAACGTGTGCTGGCGCTGTCGCTGCTTCGCTTCGCGGTGGATGATATACCCAATACTATTTTCCTGGTTGAAGCGGATGGTACCATCAATTACAACAATATCACCAGTTTCTCATCGGCCGATTACGCCTTCCTGTTGTCGTATGCTCAGTCGATCAAACTGAACAATCCTGAAAAAAGCCTTAGTATAGGCGGTAATGCGAAAGTGATCCACCGCAAGGCGGGCGAATTTGCTACCGGATGGGGTTTCGGGTTTGATGTGGGTGTGCAATACAAAGCTAAACGCTTACAATTAGGGGCTACGGTACGGGATGTAACGACTACATTCAATGCCTGGACCTTTAACCTGAATGAAAGAGAGCGGGAAGTATTCTTCCTGACCAAGAATGAGATCCCGGTAAAATCTACAGAACTCACCGCCCCCAGGCTGATACTGGCGGGTGCTTACAATTTTAAGATAAGCCGCACTTTAAGTTTACTCACCGAAGCAAATGTTGACCTCACTTTCGATGGCAAGCGCAATACGGTATGGGGCTCAGATGTAGTGAGCATAGACCCCAAGCTTGGTCTGGAGTTGGCCTGGAAAGACATCTTCTTTGTACGCGGCGGGGTGAACAACTTTCAGAAAGGCCTCGACGATGATGACATCACCAACCAAAAAAAGATCTGGATCTATCAGCCCAGTGTAGGCGCAGGTTTCAGGATCTCCGATGTTCAGATCGATTATGCCTTCACGAACCTGGCCAATCAGTCGAACCCATTATATACGCACGTGTTTTCTTTGAAATTAGACCTGAAGAAGAAAACCAAAAAGAAATAAGTCCAATCCTTATTGAAAAACTTTGAAACATCAATCTATGAAGAGATTTTTTACGCTGTTGTTGATGATGGCGGCCTTGCAAGGGTTGGCACAGTCTTACAATAATGAGTGGATCAACTTCAACCAGACGTACTATAAATTCAAAGTGGCGAATGAGGGTTTGATGCAGATACCCAAAGCGACGCTCGATGCGGCGGGACTTGGGAGCACACCAGTCCAGAACTTCGAGTTATGGCGCAATGGCGTAAAAGTGCCGTTTTATTCACCCACCTCCAGCGGTACCCTTCCGGCCAATGGATACCTTGAGTTTTATGCTTTTCCCAATGATGGCAAGCCCGACTTTCCCATGTATTATGATCCTGCCTACCAGCATAATGATCATTATAATTTGATTACTGATACGGCGGTATATTTTCTTAGTGTGAACAGCGATCAATCAGGTTTCCGGTATCAGGATGTAGTGAACAATGTGAGTGGACCCTTACCGCCACTTGAACCATATTTTCAATACACCTACGGTAGCTATTACAAAAACAAGCAAAATCAGGGATTTGCTGCCGATTTGAAGGAATATCTCTATTCATCGTCTTATGATAAAGGAGAATATTGGTCTTCGCCCGATATCAGGCCGGCTACAGACCTGGTTACACCTGTTAGCGGACTTAAGGTTTATCCCGGTGGACCCGATGCTACCATCAGATTTGGCGTCAGCGGCAATGCGTTGAATCCCAGAAATGTTAGGCTTACCGTGAACGGTTCTGTAGTGAAAGATGTAGTAATGGACTATTTCAATGATCTGCATACATCGGCCACGCTTTCCAATAGTTCCATTCAGGCAGCTTCTTTCGATGTCAGATTTGCCAATGCATCCGCTGTAGCCACAGACCGTATGGTCGTGTCTTATTTCGAGATTACTTATCCAAGGGAATTCAAGTTTGGCAACGCAAAGAACTTCCGGTTCAAACTGCCGGCAAAAGCAGCAGGTTACTACCTGTCTATTAAGGAATTTGATTATGGAAGTACTCCACCGGTATTGTATGATATGGCCAACAAAGACAGATTTGTGGCTGATATCACTACCTCTCCCGGTAATATTCTGTTTGCTCTTCCGGGTACCGCTTCAGCGAGAGACCTCGTGCTGGTGAATGCGGAAGGCGGAAACCTGAGATATCCGACTGGACTTACTGCAAAGACTTTTACAGATTATTTGAAAGATCCTAACAAGGGTGACTTCCTTATCATAACGCATCCGTCTTTGTTTGTTGGATCAGCGGGTAATAATCCCGTCAATGATTATAAGGCTTACCGTGAATCCACCGAAGGAGGAAAATATAAGGTACTGATCGCGGACATCGATGAGCTCGTTGATCAGTTTGCTTTTGGGATCAAAAAACACCCGCTCTCTGTAAGGAATTTTATCAGGTACCAAAGAGATAAGTTTGCCAGGCCGCTGAAATATGCGTTTTTGATTGGTAGAGGCATGACTTATGTTGATTATCAAAGAAACCAGACCGACCCTGTTTCCGACAAGCTGAACATCGTTCCTACCTTCGGTTATCCGGCTTCCGACAATCTACTTAGCGCTGCAACGCCCGCCAGCACTGTGCCGGTAACACCCATTGGGCGCTTATCGGTGGTACATGGAAAGGAGATTGAAGATTACCTGGTAAAGGTCAAGGAGTATGAAAATACCCAGCAAAATGCACCAAACACGATCGCTGGCCGCGCATGGATGAAAAATGTGGTGCAGGTTACTGGTACCAACGAGGCTTACCTCGGAACGGTGCTTTGTAACTATATGAATATCTACAAGCAAATTGCAGAAGATACATCCTATGGAGGCAAAGTGTATACATTCTGTAAATCGTTAAGCAATACCACTGATCAGTTTGCCAGTGATCAGATCGCCAAGCTGTTTAATGAGGGCATCGGCTTTCTCAATTACTTTGGCCACTCTTCAGCTACAACACTTGAATTTAACCTGGATAAACCAGAGTCTTATAATAACCAGGGGAAATACCCGGTGTTCTTCGTGAATGGTTGTAATGCTGGTAACTTTTTTACCTATTACCCACAACGCCTTACCTCCAATGAAACACTATCCGAAAAGTTCGTGCTTGCCAAACAGCGGGGTAGTATCGCTTTCGTTGCCAGCACCCACTTTGGGATTGTGAATTACCTCAACCTCTTTTTGACCAAATTATACCAGAACATATCAGGCCAGGATTTTAACAAATCGCTTGGGGAAACGACAAGAGATGCGTTTCAGAAAATGCGTGATGCCAGTCCGACGGACTATTTTTCGCGACTCCATGCAGAGCAGATCACCATTAATGGCGACCCCTCCCTGCGGATCTCCGCTCAGGGTAAGCCCGATTATGTGGTAGAGGAGTCATTGATCAAGGTAAACCCAGCATTTATATCAATTGCTGAAACGCATTTCCAGGTAAAGGCCGGTTTTATGAACCTCGGTAGCTCAACCCATGATTCAATTGTAGTACAGGTTAAACAACAATATCCCAATGGTACTTCTGCCGTGGTGTACCGGGAAAAGATCAAGGGTATTCGCTATAGCGATTCCGTGACTATCAATATCCCGATCGTTGCTACCCGCGACAAGGGAAAACATACATTGATCGTATCAGTCGACGATGAATCTGCTGTTGATGAGATCGCGGAAAGTAACAATACCGCCACCAAAGAGATCAATATATTTGAAGATGAAGCGCGGCCGGCATTCCCGTACAATCTTTCAATCATCAAAGAGCCAACACAAAAGTTGTATGCCACTACTGCCAATCCGTTTAGCGTAATGAAGGATTATGTACTGGAAATAGATACCACCGAAGATTTTAACTCGATCGAGAAAAAAAGCAAGGTGATCTCTTCACCGGGTGGTGTTATTGAATACGATCCCCAGCTTACCTATAAGGATAGTACCGTATACTACTGGCGTATATCACCCGTTCCTTCAAACGGCGGAAATTATCAATGGTTCAACCAGTCATTTACCTACTTGAAGAATGTCGAGGGATATAATCAGTCTCACTACTTCCAGCATGAGAAATCAAGTTCGGAGCGTATGTACCTTGATAATGATAGCCACCAGTGGAAATATGGACTTCGTAAAAACAAGGTCCATGTTAAGAACTGCATTTTTGCGGGATCTTGTAATACTGAAAACGAGTTGATTATGTCGGTGAATGAAGTGGACTTGATTGCCAGCGCCTGCGTGGGTAACTCCTTGATATTCCATATATTCGATTCTGTTACATTTAAACCTTGGAAAAACGTGGATGCCAATGGTAATAACCTTTACCGGTTCGGAAGTGGCAGTGCGAATTGCGCCAAAAACAGGTGGTACAATTTCGAGTTCCCTTATATGACGGCTGCAAGTCGTAAGTTGATGATGGACTTCATGGACAGTATTCCCAATGGATCATTTGTAGTTGTAAAAAGCATGTTTCACAATAATCCCAATTCTTATGCTCAAACCTGGAAAAATGACACTTTGCTCTATGGATCTAATAAGTCACTTTACCACAAATTGTTAGAAGCAGGATTTATTGGCGTGGACTCTGTTTATAAATCAGTTCCCTGGGCTTTTGTGTACAAGAAAGGCGACGCCAGTTATGTTCCCAAATGGGACGTTGGAAAGGATTTTGAAAGCAGGGTATCATTAGGCGCAGATTTTTATACTCCAGATACGGTGGGTTATATCAGTTCTCCAACCTTTGGCCCGGCAGCCAACTGGCAGAAAGTGGAGTGGAAAGGAAAGTCATTGGAGCAGCCGTCTACCGATAATCCAACTGTCGACGTAATTGGTATCAGCAAAACGTTTGTTGAAACAAAGCTCTTCACATTGGGCAGCAATGATCAGCAATTTGATATCTCGTCCGTAAATGCGCGCGACTATCCTTATATGAGGCTCAGAATGCGGAATGCGGACTCTATCAGGCTTACGCCTTTCCAATTAGATTATTGGCGGGTATTCTATAAGCCCTTACCCGAAGGGGCCATGGCGGCCAATATGTTCCTGCAGGTGAAGGACTCTATGGAAATAGGGGATCAATTTAAATTTGGCATTGCGTTCAAGAACTTTAGCCGGTACGATTTTGACAGCGTTAACATCAAAGTGATCATTACCGACAATCAGAACGTTCCCCATACAATACACTATGCAAAGCAGAAAAAGCTGCTGTCGGGCGATACGCTGCAGATAATACTGGATATCCCAACCAAGGATTATATAGGTAACAATACACTGTATGTTGAGGTGAATCCGGACACCGACCAATTGGAGCAGTACCATTTCAATAACTTCCTGTACCGTAATTTTTATGTAAAGCCCGATAATACCAATCCGTTCCTGGATGTAACGTTCGATGGGGTGCATATCCTCAATCGGGATATCGTCTCGGCCAAACCGCATATACAGATCAGGCTGAAAGATGAGGCGAAGCATTTGTTGCTGAACGATACCAGCTTACTGTCTTTGGAGGTAAAATACCCCAATGGCACGCCCAGAACTTATACCATCGATAATGATACACTGAAGTTTACGCCCGCCACCAGCGGCAATGATAATTCGGCGGTTCTGGACTTTACGCCGGCATTTACCAATCAATCTAATCCCGATGGCGATGAATACGAACTGGTCGTGAAAGGAAAAGACAAGAGTGGTAACAAGGCTGGTAGCGAATACCGCGTAATGTTTAAAGTGATCAACAAACCGATGATCTCGAACCTGCTGAACTACCCGAATCCATTCAGTACATCTACAGCGTTCGTGTTTACGATCACGGGATCTGAATTGCCGCAAAATCTGAAGATCCAGATATTGACAGTTACTGGTAAAATAGTCCGGGAGATCACCATTGGCGAACTCGGGCCGCTCAGGATCGGTAGAAATATCACTGATTTCAAGTGGGATGGTACCGATCAGTTTGGCCAAAAACTGGCAAATGGAGTTTATCTGTACAGGGTTGTAACCAGCCTGAATGGCAAATCGTTGGAAAAATACAAGACCACCAGCGACAACACCGATAAGTTCTTTACCAACGGATACGGTAAGATGTATCTGATGCGGTAGATCGTTTTGAAACGTATATAGGAAAAGCTGCCTGGAAATACAGGCAGCTTTTTTTCATGGTATGGAAAAACAACATAATTTAGTTACCTGGCATAATAATTAACGTTTAACTGTAAGCAGCACCTCGGTCAATATGACAATACTAGGAATTTCGGCTTTTTATCACGACTCCGCCGCTGCATTGATCCAGGACGGAGAAATACTGGCTGCAGTACAGGAAGAGCGTTTCAGTCGTAAAAAACATGATGCCTCATTTCCAACCGCATCGGTCAGGTATTGTCTGGAATTCGCCGGTTGTTCGCTGAATGACCTGGATGCCATTGTCTTTTATGAGAAGCCATTGCTGAAATTTGAACGACTGCTCGAAACTTATTATGCCTTTGCCCCCCGGGGTCTCAGGTCGTTCATGGCAGCCATGCCCGTATGGCTGAAAGAGAAGCTGTTTCTTAAAAAGATCATATGGGAGGAACTTGGTAAGATCGGTGCTGTCGACAAAAAGAAGGTAAAGCTCCTGTTTCCGGAACACCATCTTTCACATGCTGCGAGCGCCTTTTATCCCTCTCCTTACAACAAGGCAGCCATACTAACCATGGATGGGGTAGGAGAGTGGGCTACCGGCTCTATCTCACTCGGAGAAGGGAATAGAATTACCGTGCTGAAGGAAATCGGCTTTCCCCATTCACTCGGCCTTTTTTATTCTGCGTTTACCTATTATTGTGGATTCAAGGTCAATTCGGGCGAGTATAAGTTGATGGGGCTGGCTCCCTATGGCGACGAAAAGAGTGAAAGAGTTGCACAATACCGGCAGCTTATAAAAAGTAAGCTCATAGACCTGAAGGAAGATGGTTCTCTTTACCTGGATCAGGAGTATTTCGATTATGCCGTAGGCTTGCGTATGGCGCAAGATCACAAGTGGCACCAGTTGTTTGGCATAGCGCGGCGCAAGGAAACTGATCCTCTGGAGCAAAGTCATTGCGACCTGGCATTGGCTGCTCAGCAGGTGCTTGAAGAAGCAGTGATAAACCTGGCAAAGGAAGCCAAAAGGATTACCGGGGCCGATTATCTCTGCCTTGCAGGTGGAGTAGCCTTGAATTGCGTGGCCAACGGGAAACTGGAGTCGCTCGGCCTCTTCAGGAAATTGTTCATTCAACCGGCCGCTGGTGATGCCGGCGGCGCGCTTGGGGCTGCATTGGCCGGATATTATACCTATTATGAAAAAGAACGTATAGCAGACGAATCCGAAGCCGATCGTTTAAAGGGCTCCTACCTTGGAACGGATTTTACTGATGTTCAAATACACTCAGCACTCCTAAAATACAAAGCGACCTACCAGAAAATAGACCGCGAAGAAGACCTTATGCAGAAGGTGGCCCGATTGATAGCCGCAGGGCAGGTAGTTGGCTGGCATCAGGGGCGCATGGAGTTTGGGCCAAGAGCTTTGGGTAACAGAAGTATCCTCGCCGATGCCCGGAATCCGGACATGCAGAAGAAGCTGAATCTGAAGATTAAGTACCGCGAGGGGTTCAGGCCATTTGCACCGGTGGTACTGGCCGAAGATGCCGGAGCTTACTTCGATCTTAAAAGTTCCTCTCCCTATATGTTGCTCGTTAAGCCCATCAGGCCGGAGCGGCAGATACCGTATCCCGAAGGATTTCATGCCCAAAACCTGTCGGATAAGTTATATTTTTTGCGAAGCGACCTGCCGGCGGTAACCCATGTCGATTATTCGGCAAGGATACAAACTGTTCATAAAGAATCAAATCATCGGTTATGGGCGCTGTTGCAAAGCTTCAGGCTGCAAACCGGTTGTTCCGTAATGATCAATACCAGCTTTAATGTTCGGGGCGAGCCGATCGTCAATTCGCCGGAAGACGCATTTAAGTGTTTCATGCGTACCGAAATGGATTGCCTGGTGATAGGAAATTATATCTTGCACAAGGATCAGCAATTGCCCTGGAAGGAGGCGGCTGATTGGAAACATCTAATAGAGGCCGATTGATCCCGCGATGATCGGACCCTGAAAAATAAGATTGCTATGGATTTCCTGAAAGACATATGGGCCTTTCTAAAGGTGAGAAAGAAATGGTGGCTGGCCCCGGTCATAATCATACTATTGTTATTGGGCATACTGCTGGTATTTGGAGGCGGATCGGCCATTGCCCCCTTTATCTATACCTTATTTTAGCCCATGCGAAAAAAGAGTCTTGAAACCATCCTGGTCCTCGTATTGGCATGTATAGTATGCCATCTCATTTTTAAGCAGCGCTACTGGCTGATCGTCGGCCTGTGCCTTGGTTTGGTTGGAGTGCTTGCGCCTTGGGCGGCAGAGATGATCCACTGGGCATGGAATAAACTGGCATTGGCGCTCGGATTTGTTTCGGGCAGGCTAATACTGATAATGGTGTTTTATGTTTTCCTGTTTCCTATTTCGCTCTTATCGCGTCTCTTCCGGAAGAATGAGGCCGTTCGTCTGAAAAAAAATGCCGGCACCTACTATACCGAAAGGAATATTGTGTATACGAAAGAAAGTATGGAACATCCCTGGTAAAAATTGGCATACTAAATAGTTAATATGAAATGGGTTGGTGGATTTTTGTATTTGATCGTATTTGTACTTATCATAGAGGTCATAAAGTCATTTGTGATCAAACAACAATTCATTAGCAGCTATTTTACTGGAACTGTTTTGATTTGCATTCAGCTTTTGTCTATAATGGGATATTTTCTGTTGCTTATCGTTTCCACTGTGATAAGACTTTTTAAAGGTAAGGTCAGTTGGATTGGCAAATTGGCTGTTGTTATGACGTTTTTTGTCGTATTAGAACTGGGTTGCGTTTTTGGGCTCAAACATCCAGCCCGAATCCCTGCCTTATTCAAATGGTCATTCACCTATTATTATGATTATTACAGTAGTGCTCTGCCTCAGTTTGAAAAAAAAGCCGCTACTTATAACAAGAATCTCTTCTACACTTTAAAGCCCAACGCGCGATTCCGGTATTACAATGCAGAATTTGATAATGCCTATTCTATCAATGGCAAAGGGTTGAGAGATGATGAACAGTCTTTGATAGCCCCTGAAATTGTTTGTCTGGGCGACTCCTATGCTATGGGGTGGGGAGTTGAGCAGGATGAGACTTTTGCACAACAGTTGGAACACTTGTGCGGAAGAAAAACCCTTAACGGCGGAATCTCGTCATATGGCACCGCGAGGGAAATGCTTTTGCTGAAACAATTGGATACGAGCGCCATGAAATGCCTGGTGATTCAATATTGCTACAACGATCTGGGTGAGAACAATAGCTATTTAAATAATAATTACTTGCTCCCCATATCAGGCGAGTTGTATTATGATACCATCGTGGCCAAACAAGAACTGTTGAAAACCTATTTTCCGGGTAAATATGGGCTACTTACCAGTCAGGCATTCATTAAGAAAACCATCAACCGGATCAAACCGGTTTTTGCGCTACCCTTTGAGCGTGAGGTGCCATTTGGAGAAGCGCAGCAGCATGCCTCTGCCCTCCTTAGAATTTTACAGAATTCGCCACAAATCGACTTTTCAAAAGTAACTGTGGTAATTACCTTGTTAGATAGTTATGACCATATGCAAAGTGGATTCATCGATGCTCTGGAAAAAATGATAAAGCAGTCGCCTTATAAAGAGCGTTTTGCCGGCAATCTGAAGGTCTTAAATATGGCCAGCCATCTTTCCAAAAGTGACTTTTATGAATTGGACCTGCATATCAGGCCTTCCGGCCACAAGAAGGTGGCCGAACAGCTCCGGCAGATGTTATACTTTAATCATGAATAAGATTATGTGACCTATGGTTTTACTCAAATTAAAATGGTGGTGGCAGTTGCTGATTCTTATTTTCCTGTCATTGGTGCTTTATGCCCCTATCATCAGTAATTCCTTTTTAAGTGACGATTTTTTGGTGATCAGGAAGGTTTGTATGGACGGAACGTTGAACATAAATGGGTTCTTCCGGCCTCTATCGGATATAACTTTGTTTTTAAATTATCAAATCACCGGTTTAAATCCAGTAAGTTATTATATCACCAATATCCTGTTACATGCATTGGATACATTGCTTTTGTTCCATTTTTGCAGACAGTGGAAATGGACCGTTGATAAAAAAAAACAAATACAATTCGCGGCACTGGCAGCATTGGTTTTCCTCACCTATCCCTTTCACATCGAGCCTGTAGTTTGGGTATTAGGAAGAGCCTCATTGTTGGCAAGTACTTTCGGAATGATGGCACTCGTAATCATGGTGGGTAAATGGAAAGAATCCTGGAAATTAATAGGTGTTGCCGTTTGTTTTTTTGTGGCCATGACTGGTTATGAATCAGTTATGGTGCTCCCGGCCTTGGTTTTTATTTGGCTATGGTTCGAAAAATCGGGTTTGCGCCGGTATTTTATGTGGATGACGGTCATGGGAGGCGTGCTCGTAGCGCATTTTCTGATAAGGGTATTGGCTTCGGGTAGCGTAACTGGTGATTACGGGGCTGGTATGTTGAATTTTAGCCTTCCTGGCCTGGGGGCAAAAATTTTCAAAGTCCTGGGAAGATATATTTGGCCTCCCCTGCAAAACGTTCAACTTATTACCGGCTTGTTCATCTTTAGTTTGCTGGGATTCATAGTTTTGTTCTTCCTGGTATGGAAACGTTTAAAGTTCGAGAAAACTTCAGTCAGTTATTTTTTGAGTTTGATAGCTTTCTTTCTGGTAGCCTCGCTTATTCCGTTCCTTTTTGGAGTAAGCACGCACACCTCGGAAAGTGACAGATTCCTGCATTTCCCATCCTTCTTTTTATGTGCCCTGATTGCTTTCGTGCTTATCGTTTTTTTCTATCAAAAGCCATGGCTGCGATGGGTAACAGTAGTGATCATACTATACCAACTCTTTTATCTGCAGCTGAGCTTGGTTCATTGGAAGAAAGCATCCGGGGCAGTTAACGAACTATTATCCTTGACAAAACAATACAGTTCGGAAGGGAAGGTGTATGTTATCAATTTACCGGAAGAAATTGAGGGTGCATATGTATTTAGGGCTGGTTTCCAGGATGCCTTGTTATTGAATCGCCAGGACACGGCCTCCATAGTTATTGTGAATCAGGCGAAAAGGGATGAGTTGCGGAGTTGGCCTGGTAGAATAAAGCCGGAGTCAACCCCAGGCGGCCTTTTTATACCTCCTTCCGTTTATTTTAAAAAGGAGCCTGGTAGCCCTCTGTATAATAACAGGAACAATTTGAGGGTAAGACCTTTCCTATCAGCAAAAGAAACCATTCTCTTCTGGGATAGAGAAAAATGGAGCGTTCTACAATTAAATAGCAGTAAATGAATTATTAATTAAATTTGATTGATCTTGGCTTATCTTCTCTTGTCAATCATGAAAGCACAATTCTGAAAGTAGAGTATGTATAAATTCTCAAACTATTTTTCGAGAGGTAGAACATTTCTGAATAATCAGGTATTTCCTGGTAATAAGAAATTGTCGACTTTAATGATATATGCCACTGACCTCTGTGATTCTGCTTGTAAGCATTGCTTGATCTGGGCCAAACGTCCCGTAAATTATCTGTCGTTTGAAAAGATAAAGGAGATCATGGCAAGCAAGTGTATTACAAAGCATACAGCAGTAGGATTGGAAGGAGGAGAATTTATGTTGCATCCGGATGCGGAAAAGATCATGGAATGGTTTTACCATAATCATCCCCAATATGACCTGCTCTCCAATTGTTTAAAACCGGCCCGGTTGATTGAGGCCGTAAAGAAATATCCGCCAAAACGATTGTTGATTTCGCTCGATGGTACCGAAGCCACCTATCTGTATATGCGCGGGAAGCCTGGATATAATAGTGTGCTTGAAGTCATCGAGGCTTTGTACAAAGTTTTGCCAATGTCGGTAATGTTTACGCTATCTCCATATAATGATTTCGACGACATGCAACATGTTGCCGAGATATGTAAAAAATATGGAATCGACATGCGCGTGGGGATATACAACGACATCGCTTTCTTCGACACCATTGACAAAGCGCATGAAACTGAAATTGGCAGCCGGAAAGGGGAGGAGTCACTACGCTTTGCGGAGGTTAATGAATGGAAGCAATCAGCTGAGTTTGAAAAAGCAAAGTCCCATAAGAAAGATGAAATTACGGGCGACCTGGGAGTTGCCAAACACAACTACATGGGCGATGGCGATTTTACCGATAAGATACCCGAAATCATCAAAGAATTCAGTGAAAATTATGACTTTCTGGTGCTGTACAATGAATGGCGTAAGGGAAACCTGAAAATGCGATGTTATAGCATCCTTGACAGCCTCGTCATATTACCCGATGGCAGCGTTCCAATCTGTCAGAATCTTGATCTTAAACTGGGCAATGTGTTCGAAAAAAGCCTCGATGAGATTTTCAACGGAACAGAAACACAGGAATTGCATAAGGAGTATGTACATAATTGTAACCAGTGCTGGCTCAACTTTCACAGGAAATACGATGTGATCCTATACCGCACTTTCGAGAAATATTTTGGTCGGTTCCTGACTTCGAAGATGTTTGGTTACTACCAATGGGAATCTGACGCGCGCAGCACTTATGAATCTTATTTCCGGAATAACGGTCAGTAATGGTATTTTTTACGAAGACACCTTTAATTTCATTTTCTCTAACATCTCATACGTCGGTAGCAGGCTATTGAGATTGTGTAGCTCATCCCGCCTGTCCTCTTCTATCATCCTCACAAAATGCTCTATTTCGCCTCCAAAGCCTTGCAGATAGAGATTGTTGTTGGCGGCAGTTAACGAGAAAGCATTATTATCCAGGTAAATTTTTTGTTGAACGGGAGTCTTAAGGATCTTTTCAATGGGGAGGTTTAAAAAGCGAATAGGCTTTTGAATGCCTGTGAGCCTGAAAGGATAGCTGGCATGGAGAATATCCGATCCTGTATTGACTTCCAATTCATCAACCGAATGCTGCCAGGAAAAATCAGTCGATACCTGTAGCATTCCTTGGATATTATTCTTATGTGTCAGGTGTATAAAGTAGGTAGGATTGTCTTTTCCTGAGAAATGAATGCTTGATTCGGTAATTGGCCCAAAAAATTGGATAAGATTATCTACAGGGTGTATGAATAATTCAAAAAGTGCATCTCCTTCCGGATAGGGGCCTGTAAGATAACGGTAACTATAGGATTTAGCCTTTGGCAGGTGTGGCTTTAGTAATCTATTGATTGTAGAAAACCGCTTTTGTAGTCCCGTTTGGCAGTTGTGTGAGCCTTGATATTCAATCAGCGCTTGCAGCGATGAAAGGGAGTAACAGGGGGGCTTTTCCACAAAAACATGTTTGCCAGCCCTTAGCAACTGAGTTACAAGCTCAAAATGATGTTGCGGAGCGGCACAAACAAAGACGCCTTTAATTAACTTGTCATCCAGAATGTCCTGGATATTATCTGTTCCGGTACAATGGGCAAATTGGGAGGCCATCTTTTGAGCATGCTCCCGGTGCCTTGAGCAGATCTTGCTAAGCGGTAATCCCAGATAATGAATAACCGGATATAGATTGCTTATACTATGTTGGCCGACCCCAATAAATGCATACTGATACCTATACTGGGTGTGTTTGTCGAGCCATTTTTTCTTTCTTGATAGTTTATATCTTTCAATTAGTTGCTGCGTGTACATTAGGTCGATGAGATTATTGGTCGGTTCGTACCTTGAATATCCTTTCAACATACTTGCCGACCATATCAAATTCAATATTAACCTTGTTGCCCGGTAAAATATGCTGAATATTGGTATGTTCAAAAGTATAGGGGATGATAGCGACAGAAAACTCGTTTCTGCCTACATTAAAGATAGTTAGGCTAATGCCATTGAGGCTGATGGAGCCTTTTTCGATCACCAGGCCGGCAAATTTATCCGGAAACTGGAAACGATACTCATAACTGCCGTTACGGTCTTGTTTATCAATACATTCGGCGGTTGCGTCGACATGCCCTTGCACAATATGCCCATCTAATCGGCCATTGAAGGTGAGGCATCTTTCAAGGTTTACCAGGTCGCCCTGCTGCCAGCTGCCCACGTTGGTCTTATGTAAGGTTTCCTCGATGGCGGTAACCCGGTAACGGTTGTCCTTGATTTCCTCAACGGTGAGGCAAACGCCACTGTGTGAAACGCTTTGGTCTACCTTTAATTCCTGGGAGATGGGGGAGGAAAGCCAGAATACACGGTTAGTGCCTGCTTCGGAAACTGATTCTATCCGGCCTAAAACTTCAATAATTCCAGTAAACATGTAACAAAAGTCGGTTTTTAATGGGAAATCTTGTTCTGTTTCGGATTTTCTGTTATCTTTGCTGCCCCAAAGCATTAAAGGAGGTATAATAACTATGCTGATTATCGATTCAAAAGATTGCGAAAATATTGACAAGGCGCTCAAGAAGTACAAGAAAAAATTTGAGAAGGCTAAGATCCTGTTGCAATTGAGAGAGCGTCAATCCTACACGAAGCCTTCTGTAAGACGTCGTGGCCAGGTTTTGAAAGCAGTCTACAAACAGAAGATAGCAAGCGGACAGATCGAAGCATAATTCGTTCATTCTGAATAGCATATTATTATAGCTGCAAAGTTTTTGACTTTGTGGCTATTTTTTTTTGTGTATAGGGAGTGAAGGGTGGGGAGTATGGACGTACACTTAAACACCTGATCTGATGAAAAGACTAACCTGGATCGTTGGCTTGTTGCTCTTCACTTTTCTGATCCTGATTGCCTGGCTTTGCTTCTTCCAGTTTCCCTCCATGGATGATTATGCCGGCACTTACCTCAAAAAGGTGTACGGCCTCGGCGGCGCCATTAAATGGTACCTGAAAGAGTCGAATGGTCGTTTTACCAGCATACCTGTTTTCCTTACAATCAGCTCTTCCAAGACGCTGCTTGGCGCCTATGGATGGTTGCTGTTGGGTACATTAATAATCGCTTTTTCTTGTGTATTCTTCTTCGTGCGGATGATTGGCCGGCATTTGTTTGAGCCGGTATTGTCGGGATGGATGGCTGCTTTGATTGCGGCCATGATCCTGTTGGTTTTCCTGGAGGTAGTGCCCGAAATATCCTCTTTCATCTATTGGATGGCTACCGGTGTTACTTATCTGCTCCCTTTTGCCTTTTTCTTATTACTGACCTGTGCTTATTCCTGCCTGCTAAAAGCTGCCGGAAAGCGTAGGTGGATGTGGACGCTGGTCGTTGGTGTGGCAACCTGCCTGTTGGCCGGTTGTAACGAGGTCATGTTGTATTACGTTTGCGCATTGCCATTTTTGATCGGCATTTCGATCCTGGCCATGGGAAAGCCCTTACCGGTTCAAATAGGGGCATTGGCGGGTCTTTCCATACTGGTAGTGCTGGCTGTACTGCAATTGCCTGGTAATATGGCACGCGCAGGTCATTATGTACAGAAGCAGTCATTGTTGGAATCTGCCGCAGGAGCGGCTTATCGCACCTGGCAAACGCTATTGAATATATTCACCAGCCCTTTGTTCTATGTAAGCTGTCTCGGTATAGTGATTGCATCCGCTTATCTTAAAGCAAATGTGTTGGCGTATTGGACCACCAAAAGAAACTTTTGGATGGTGCAGGTTGCATGTTTGGCCGCTATGATCTTTTGTTTTGATGTAGTGATCAGGCAGGTGGGCAACGAAGTGATACCACCAAGGGCCATCAATATCATGGTGTGTCTTACTGTAGTGGGATGCTGGTGGATCATCTTGTTGAATGCTGCCAGGATCCGGCAGCTTATGGACACATTACTCCTTAACCGGGTGTTGATGATGCGGGCATTTTTGTTCATCTTTTGCATAGCGTTGACAGGATCGGGGTTTGCTTGGCAACTGATGAAAAACCTGGTAGAGGCTCCACTCCATGCTGCCATATTAAAGCAACGGGAAGCTGATATACTACGCGAAAAAGCTGCCGGCAACAAGGTAGTTGTCATTAAGACCTACCAAAAAGAAGCGGAGAGGATCGCCCGGGAAAAGTATGGCAATAAACACAGATTTATATTGGAAGAGTTTGCGATGCCACCATCTTTTTCTTATTTCAAAGACGAACCCAACAAAAAGGAATTGGCTTATTTTTATGCAGAGTATCACGGGGTGGATACGCTAATAGGGGCGGAAGGTAAATTTGCGCGATGGGGATTGATAGATGACCGACTAAAATAAAAACAAAGGAGAAATACTTTCCCAAACGATGATCAGTATTGTGTTGCCTGTTTATAATGAAATTACAAGGCTTGATGATGGTCTGGCAGCCCTCACCGGTTTCTTCAATGACCTGAAAACTGATCACGAGTTGATTGTGGTGGATGATGGCTCTGCACTGGGCCCGCAGATAAAATTGATTGCCGCTCACCATAACTGCCTGTATATTCGCAATGAACAGAATGCCGGTAAGGGGGTGGCGGTTAAAAGAGGCGTATTGGCGGCTAAAGGCGATCATATCCTATTCATGGATGGCGACTTCCCATTTCATCTTTCAATTGTTCAGGCGATCATTGACGAGCTGCAAAGAGAAGTGGTGGCCATTGGCGACCGTACTTTGCCGGGATCACGGTTTCCCGACACACTCAGCAGATCACGAAAATGGGGCAGCCGCATCCTTTCCTGGATCATTAGCAATTTCTACGTGAAGGGTATCAGGGATAGCCAATGTGGCATCAAAGGCTTCAGAGCCCATACAGCTAAGTCGGTGTTTGATAAGGTGACGTTTAGCCGCTTTGCATTTGATGTGGAAGTATTGTTTATTGCGCGGAAAAACAATTATCACATTGCAAGGCTCCCTGTTCACGTGTATCCGCAGGCAACTACCTCTGTAAAAGTGTTGAAAGACGGGTTCTCCATGCTATGGGGCCTGGCCAGGATCACGATCAATGACCTAACTGGAAAATACCGCATAGATGAATAGGAAATGGACAAACCGGATCCGTTTTGTAATGGATGAGTGCATCCCTCCGGTGGTGAGGGATAGCAGGTGGTTCATGTATCCATTTTACTACCTGGCCTATCGGGGAAAGCATATATCCACCCTGATGGATTTTAAACGGAAGTATTTTGAGTGGAATCCGCAGCAATTGCAGCAATTCTATGCAAAGATCCATTCCATTTCATCCGACAGGAAAACGGATGTATCGGAATCTGGTATCCGTGCCATCATAAGCCATTGCGGAGGCTCAGTAGGCTCAGTCCTGGATGTGGGTTGTGGTAAAGGACATCTGCTAAGTTTGGTGCACCAGGCTTATCCGGAATTGTCGCTGCAGGGAGCCGATTTCGTAAAAAGAGACTTACCGCAAAGCATAGCCTTCACAGAAGCCGAAGCAACGGACCTGCCCTTTCCGGATAAATCGTTCGACGTGGTGCTTTGTACCCATACGATTGAGCATATCTACAATGCCGGCGATCTGGTAAAAGAGCTTAAGCGCGTGGCCCGGCAAAAGATCATCATTATCACGCCCAAACAACGATATTTTTACTATACATTAGATGAGCATATCCTTTTCTTTCCCCAATCAGAAATGCTGAGCAGTCTTGTCGGTCTGGAACAATACGAGTGTTCAAATGTTGAAGGTGATTGGGTGTACATTGGCTATATACCCGAAAAAAGCTAAGCTATGGTAGTAAGCGATAAAGATGCACTGGCCGTTTTTATTGATTATCTCTCCAAAGAAAAGAGGTATCCCGAAAACACCATCATTGCCTACAGGTTTGATTTAGAGGAATTTGCGAGATTCCTGGCTCTTGAATATGAAATGACGGCGCCTCACCTGCAGGACATCACCACCTCCATGGTCAGGAGTTACCTGGCCAATCTAAAGGACGAAAAGAAAAAGCGTTCAGCACGAACAATCAACCGGAAGATCTCCTCCCTCAAGTCATTTTTTAAGTATCACCTGCGTATTGGCAACATAACTAAAACGCCCATGAGCGGCGTCATAGCGCCGAAAGCCAGAAAGAGACTGCCACAGTTCGTAGAACAGCAGGATATGGGGCAGCTGTTAGAGCATACAGTTTTCCCCGACAACTGGAAAGGGTATACCGACAAAATGATCCTTACTATATTCTATCATACAGGGATGCGTCTTTCAGAGCTGGTGAACCTGAAAGAAAGCCAGGTAAACCAGGAAGGCAATAACCTTAAGATACTTGGAAAGGGTAATAAGGAACGGATAGTGCCGGTGAGCACGGAGCTGATGACCTCTCTTACAGGCTATATGCGGCAGAAAAGAAAAGACCTTGAAGGTCCGGATACTACTGTACTGCTGGTCAATGAAAAGGGAAAGAAATTATCGGCCAGGTCGGTATACCTGTCTGTAAATGCCTGGTTAAGTACGGTTACAACGATCGATAAGAAAAGCCCACACGTGTTGCGTCATTCGTTTGCCACACACCTCATGAATAATGGGGCCGATCTGAATGCGGTGAAGGAATTACTGGGGCATGCAAGCCTTGCCGCTACCCAGGTGTATACACACAATACCATAGAGAAGCTGAAAGATATCTATAAGAAAGCCCATCCCCGGGCCTGAGCGGTATCCATACTATTGGAGCTCCAAAGCCTTTATAAATGTTAAGATTACAATCGTGCCGAACACTGCGAACGAACCCTTGTTTGGCCATATAAAGGCGGAAATATAATCCCTCGCCAGGATACCAAATTAATGGTGGAACTCGTTATGTTTTGGTACCCCTTAAAGGTTAAATTTAATTTGGAAAGAAATAGATGCTGTATTAACTTCATAGGAGTCAAAAAGCACTCGCCTATGTAGCAGTATTACTCCTCAAGATCTTTATTTATTGTTCACAGTTAAAATGCGATTGTATGAACGTCAACATTCAGACCGTGCGTTTTACTCCCGATGTAAAACTGGTAGATTATGTTAACAAAAAACTGCAAAAACTCAACACATTCCATGACCGCATTATTAAGGTAGACGTGTTCCTGAAGCTGGATAATGTGGTTCATAATATTAAGGATAAGATCGCTGAGATACGAGTACAGATTCCCCGATACCAGTTCTTTGTAAAAGCTTCCTCCAAATCGTTCGAAGAATCTTTTGACAATGCACTGGAATCCCTGGTAAACCAGGTAAAAAGGAAAAAAGAAAAACAAGCAGCCTAGCAAAAAACTTGAAGCTGCCCCACTTAGGGGCAGCTTTTTTTATTGGCTATAATGGAGCGATCTTCATCCTGCTATTTTTTGCAGAATAAATCTCTTCAGCGCCATTACCCCCTCTTTCATTGATATCTATTTACACCAGCTATTGAGATAAGTGCTTGCATACAGGAAGCAGGCAGTAGCCAGCGTGGCTATTGTGCTGCGTGCCACCAACAGGGCGTTTCCTGCTGCCCTGAAATCGACAGGAGGCAATTGGCTTACCTGGAGAAAGATCATTGGTTGTTATAAATGGGTACTCCCTTTCGACACTTGAAAAGGAAAATTCTACAGGTTTTCAGAGACTTTACAGAGACATTTCAGAGACCTTATAGAGACATTGCAGAGACGCCCGCCTATGCCGGCGCCTGGTCAGGCCCGGTCTGAGGCTACTTACCCCCGCCTGGTAATGGCCTGGCTGCCACGTGGCCCAGGCAACCGCCAGGCTGGAAATAGCCCGTCCACTCATCAATACTCCCATCGCCGGCTCGCGAAATTTGTGATGAAGTGCGCCAGTCGGATCCAGCCTGAAAACACTCCGGATGAAGCCGGGCGCGAGGGTAGGTGTCACCAATGAAAACGGCAGGGGTAAAACGCCGGACTTCATCCGCCGGTCGCATCATATTTTCTGCCTTTTCTTTTGAATTATTCGTTCAACGAAAAGATAAAAACAATATCTTGCGCCCGAAATCAACGGGTAACCGACAGTTTCAACAGCTTCTTTTTAAATTCTGGTAGTCGAAAGCGCAAAGGATTGAAAACAAGCAAAAAAAAAAGGGTTCAAAGTTTTTGTATTTAACAATTTCGATTACCTTTGCCTTCCCAAAAAATTAGCAGGGTATCAGTGAGATGGCGGGAAGTTCTTTATGATGTTGACTGTCAGATTATTTTCCACCAATCAACACTGGTTTACAGGCCACTTTAGCTCAGCTGGTAGAGCAACTGATTTGTAATCAGTAGGTCGTTGGTTCGATTCCGACAAGTGGCTCAAACTGAAACTCGGGTTCAATAAATAAAGCTCAATTTTGAAAAAAGCAGGGCGCTGAGTTTAGAGGTTTATACAAGGGCAGATTCCAGAGCGGCCAAATGGGGCGGACTGTAAATCCGCTGTCTTTCGACTTCAGAGGTTCGAATCCTCTTCTGCCCACAACCGCTGCCCGCCAATGCTTACAGCCTCGGCGGGTAATTTGGTTAGAGAGATCTTTAAATAACCGTTCTTAGACAAACGGACAATGCGGGAGTAGCTCATTTGGTAGAGCGATAGCCTTCCAAGCTATAGGTGGCGAGTTCGAGCCTCGTCTCCCGCTCAGACAGCATAAAGTTCTACACTTTGCGCTGGTAGGTAAGTCAAGCATGAATATTCGGCGGATAATCCGGTTGAATAAGAGGAATGCACTGACTTCAATGACTGAGAAGCCGTTGTAGCTCAGTGGTAGAGCACTTCCTTGGTAGGGAAGAGGTCGTGAGTTCGATTCTCACTAACGGCTCAGTTCTTTAAAAAATTGTAAAACAAGCAGGGTTACTGTTATACAGTGCCCAGTTCGTTTGAGGAGTATGATCCCGCAATTGCGGGAAGGAACTTGAAATGTGCGATGTATCAAACGCTTTGCGGATCTGGTACAGACTACATGATAAAAAACATAAATTGTAAAACCACACAACTAAAAACAGATAACGATGTCAAAAGAGACTTTTAAGAGGGATAAGCCTCACGTTAACGTTGGTACCATCGGTCACATTGACCACGGTAAAACTACACTCACTGCCGCTATCACTACTATCTTGTCTTCAAGAGGTATGGCGCAGGCGAAGAAATATGATGAAATTGATGCTGCTCCCGAAGAAAAAGAGCGCGGTATCACCATCAACACCGCCCACGTGGAGTACCAAACGGCTAATCGTCACTATGCACACGTTGACTGTCCTGGTCACGCTGACTATGTGAAGAATATGATTACCGGTGCTGCTCAGATGGACGGCGCTATCCTGGTTGTGGCGGCTACAGATGGTCCTATGCCCCAAACAAAAGAGCACATCCTGCTGGCTCGTCAGGTAGGTGTTCCCCGTATGGTGGTTTTCATGAATAAAGTTGACCTGGTTGACGATCCGGAATTACTGGAGCTCGTTGAAATGGAAATCCGTGAGTTGCTCACTTTCTACGGTTTCGACGGCGACAATACTCCGATCATCAAGGGTTCTGCAACCGGCGCTCTCGCTGGCGAAGAAAAATGGGTTAAGCAAATCGACGAGCTGATGGATGCTGTTGATACTTACATCCCGCTGCCTCCCCGTCCTGTTGATCAGCCGTTCCTGATGAGTGTGGAAGACGTGTTCTCTATCACTGGTCGTGGTACAGTTGCTACTGGTCGTATCGAGCGTGGTCGTATCAAGGTTGGTGAAGCCATCGAGATCGTAGGTCTGATGGATGCTCCCCTGTCTTCTACTGTAACAGGTGTGGAAATGTTCCGCAAACTGTTGGATCAGGGTGAAGCTGGTGACAACGCCGGTCTGCTGCTCCGTGGTATTGAAAAAACACAAGTACGTCGTGGTATGGTACTGGTTAAGCCCGGTTCTATCACTCCTCACACTGAATTCAAGGGTGAAGTTTACGTACTGAGCAAAGAAGAAGGTGGCCGTCACACTCCATTCTTCAACAAATACCGTCCTCAATTCTATTTCCGTACAACTGACGTAACAGGTGAGTGCGAACTGCCTGCTGGTACTGAAATGGTAATGCCTGGCGATAACACATCACTCACTGTAAAACTGATCCAACCCATCGCGATGGAGAAAGGTCTGAAATTCGCCATCCGCGAAGGTGGTCGTACAGTAGGTGCTGGTCAGGTTACTGATATCATAAAATAAGCCACGCTTTTCCCTTGCAAAAGGGTTGAGTATGAAAGCTTAGACGTATATTTGCAAAGTACCTGAACCGATTGGTTCAGGTACTTTGTTCTAAAAGTGAAGCTCTTTGCATAGCCCGTATAGTATATCTAATCAATCGATTAGAAATAGGCGGGTCAATAATTTACACACGGGCATGGTGCAACGGTAGCATACGGGTCTCCAAAACCTTTGATCTGGGTTCGAATCCTAGTGCCCGTGCTAATAATTTTTAAGGGAGTCAGGAGAAAGGTAATTGCCAATGGCGGCAGCCTCACAAATAACTCTCTGATTTTCAGGTTTCAATTGTTTCTATGAACAAAGTAACAACCTACTTCCAGGAGTCTTATAAAGAGTTACTGGAGAAAGTCACCTGGCCAACCTGGGCACAGCTGCAGCAATCTACCATGATCGTATTGGTAGCTACGCTCCTGATTACAGCCATTGTTTGGGTGATGGACCTCGCTGCTCAGTCAGGACTTAAATTTATCTATTCGTTATTTAAGGGATAATGGAAAATCAAACTATTCAACAACAGGAAACTAAGTGGTACGTGCTCCGGGTGGTGAGTGGAAAAGAGCGCAAGGTAAAGGAGTACCTGGACAAAGAGATTTCCCGTGGCGGATGGGGTGAGGTAGTTAAGCAAGTCTTCCTTCCGGTAGAGAAAGTCTACAAAGTGCAGAACGGAAAGAAGGTAATGCGCGAAAGAAACTATTATCCTGGTTACGTAATGATCGAAGTGATCGAAGGAAAACTCTCCGACGATCTCCGCGAAGCAATCAAGAATACAACCAACGTTATCCATTTCCTTGGAAAGGAAAACCCCATCGCTCTCCGTAAGGCAGAGGTAAACAAGATGCTGGGTAAAATGGATGAAATGGCAGAAGCTGGTGGCGTTTCCATGATCGAGCCTTTCATCGTTGGAGAAACCATCAAGATCATCGAAGGTCCTTTCAACGACTTCAACGGTATCATCGAAGAGGTGAACGACGAGAAGAAGAAACTGAAAGTAACCGTTAAGATCTTCGGTCGTTCAACACCTGTAGAATTGAACTACATGCAGGTGGAGAAATTAGCCTAGTACATCATTAGCATATTCGAAAGGGCCGCAATACTGTTGTGGCCCTTTTTGCATGTAAGGCCAGTTCCGCATGCCACCCATCACCGCGAACCGAAGGCAAAGCCCCCAACTCCAACATACAGGCACAAAAAAGCCTTCCATTACAACAATGAAAGGCTTAATATCTATTAGCAGGATATCCTCCAATTATTGGTTATCATCATCGCCTGGCTCGTCAGCTGTTTCTTCAGTCTCGATTTCAACATCGATATCGTCGTCTGTGTCGATATCATTGTCTGGCTGAGCATAAGTAGGTTCTGCCACAATCACCACTTCTTCCGCAACGATCACTTCTTCAACTGGGGGAGCTACTTTCTTAGCCGCAGGTTTCTTAGCTGCTTTTTTCTTGGGGGCTGCTGCTTTTTTTGCAGGAGCTTTCTTGGCAGGCGCTTTTTTAGCAGGCGCTTTTTTTGCGGCCTTTTTGGCGGCTTTCTTCGCTGCTTTCTTGGCTGCTTTTTTGGGGGCTACTTTTTTAGCGGCTTTCTTCGCGGCCTTTTTTGCTGCCTTTTTAGGAGCTGCTTTCTTCGCTGCTTTTTTTGCTGCTTTCTTAGGAGCTGCTTTTTTCTTGGTAACTTTTTTTAAAGCTTTTTTGGCTGCCTTCTTGGCCGCCTTTTTAGGAGCTGCCTTTTTCTTGGGGGCAGCTGCTTTTTTAGCTGTTTTTTTCTTTGCTTTGGCCATAGTGTGATTTATTTTTTTGAGTTGTTCGTGTAATTCATTGCAGCAAGTTGCAATTCAATGCAAAAGCTACGTAGAAAAATTCAAAAAATAAAAATTCATAAGAAGTTTGCCCCTTTATAACAAGCTAGTTACCACTTGTTGGCATACCTAACGGTAAAATAACCGCGCCCCGCAGTCGCCCGAAGCCTTACCTTTGGCTCTGCTCACAGGCTGGAAAAATGATTTTAAATTCACGTATTTTCCCTAACTTTGCGTCCCCAATTATAAGTTCTTTTATGGTCCCGTGCCGTTACGGGATAGAGGAATTTGGGAGACTAAGTACTGGTAATCAGCCAGGAACGGTCGTTCGAACCAATAAATCAATTAAAAATGGCTAAAGAAATTACCGGCTTCGTAAAGCTACAGGCAAAAGGTGGTCAGGCCAATCCTGCACCTCCCATCGGTCCTGCTCTCGGTTCCAAAGGTATCAATATCATGGAATTCTGTAAGCAGTTCAACGCCCGTACGCAAGACAAAATTGGAAAAGTGCTTCCGGTTTTGATCACTGTTTACTCCGACAAGTCTTTCGAATTCGTTATCAAGACTCCCCCCGCTGCTGTTCAGTTATTGGAAGCTGCCAAGCTGCAAAGTGGTTCTAAAGAACCCAACCGCAGCAAGGTAGGTAAAGTGAACTGGAGCCAGGTTGAGGCAATTGCTAAAGACAAGATGCCCGACCTGAATTGCTTCACCCTGGAAAGTGCTATGAAAATGGTGGCTGGTACGGCCCGTAGCATGGGACTTACAGTTGATGGTCAAGCTCCCTGGGAAAATTAATTCATTACTGTCTTCGCAACTATGCGGGGGCTTCCTAAAAACTGAATGAAAATGGGTATCGTAAAAAAAAGAAAAGCGGTAGACGCTAAGATCGATAAAAATAAAGTGTATTCACTGAAAGAAGCATCTACAATCGTAAAGGATGTGAATACCACTAAGTTTGATGCTTCTGTTGACCTTCACATCCGTTTGGGTGTTGACCCCAAGAAAGCAGACCAGGCCATCCGCGGTACAGTTATCCTGCCCCATGGCACCGGTAAAACAAAACGCGTACTGGTTCTCTGCAATCCCGACAAAGAAGCCGATGCGAAAGCAGCAGGCGCTGACTTCGTAGGTCTGGACGAATTCATCCAAAAGATCGAAGGTGGTTGGGTAGATGTAGATGTGATCGTTGCTACTCCTTCCGTAATGCCTAAGATTGGTAAACTGGGTAAGATCCTCGGTCCCCGTAACCTGATGCCTAACCCCAAAACAGGTACTGTTACTAACGACGTAGCAGCTGCTGTAAATGAGGTTAAAGGTGGTAAGATCGCTTTCAAGGTTGACAAAGCTGGTATCATCCACGCTTCGATCGGCCGCGTTAGCTTTAGCCCCGACAAGATCGCTGAGAACAGCAACGAGCTGATCAACGCTATCATCAAGGCAAAGCCATCTTCTGCAAAAGGTACTTACCTGAAGAGCGTATTCATGGCAAGCACTATGAGTCCGTCTATTCCAGTAGACACCAAATCTTTAATCAACTAAATTGAGTAACGCGTTCGTGGGCTAAGAACCTTTCCAAGGAAGAAGAGCTGACAGCGAAAACATCTAAAAATTTGCGTTATGACAAAGCAAGAAAAAAATGAAGTAATTGACGTATTGAAAGAGAAGTTCTCTCAGTACAACAATTTCTATATCACAAATACTGAATCTCTCACTGTTGCACAGGTAGGTAAACTCCGCCGCGTTTGTTTCAACAAGAATGTTGAAATGAAAGTTGCTAAGAATACCTTGATCAGAAAGGCCCTCGAAAGCCTGGATGAAAAGCGCTTTGCCGGCGTTTTTGATTCTCTGAATGGTGTTACAGCTATCATGTTCAGCGAAAATGCTAAAGAACCCGCTCTGATCATCTCCGATTTCCGCGCTGCCGGTAAAGTTGGTAAGAAAGAAGAAACAAGGCCAGTTCTGAAAGCTGCTTTTATTGATGGTGACGTGTATGCTGGCGACGATCAACTGGCTACGCTGACTGCACTGAAAAGCAAGAACGACCTCATCGGCGAGATCATCGGATTGCTCCAGTCTCCTGCCAAGAATGTTATCAGCGGCCTGAACGCTGGCAACAAACTGGCCGGCCTCGTAAAAGCCCTGGAAGACAGAGCCCAATAATTGGCTATTCAAAGTCGCAGGCTGCGATGTATGTCCAGGCCTGCCACTTTTAAATAACTACCCAAGTCTTCGGGTATAAGTGAAGACAAATTAAATTACCTCCGCCGGAGTGATGGCTTAAAATATTTATAGCCGGAACCATGAAGGCGGTTTCTAAAACGAAGTAAAATGGCAGATTTAAAAGCATTTGCAGAACAGCTGGTTAGCCTGACTGTAAAAGAAGTTAACGAATTAGCTAAGATCCTGAAAGAAGAGTACGGTATTGAGCCTGCTGCTGCTGCTGTAGCTGTAGCTGCTGGTGGTGGTGCTGCTGCTCCTGCAGTAGAAGAAAAGACTGCTTTCAACGTTATCCTGAAAAACGGTGGCGCTAACAAACTGAACGTAGTTAAGATCGTTAAGGATCTGACTGGTCTCGGTCTGAAAGAAGCTAAGGATCTGGTAGACGGCGCTCCCAAGCCCGTTAAGGAAGGCGTAAGCAAAGCTGATGCTGAAGCTCTGGCTGCAAAGCTGAAAGAAGCTGGTGCTGATGTTGAAATCGCTTAATTAGATTTCCTTCTTACATAATTACCCCGGTCACAAACCGGGGTTTTTTTATTGCTATACCCTGCGAGGCTGATCCTGCCGTTTAATATTGTCCCTGTCGCTACACAGTCCTGAGTTACTTATAAAATAGAAACATCTTAACAGGCAACACCGCCTGGTCATTAATTCCCGTAATTTTACATTGGCGTATAATTCTTATCAAATTGAAAAACTCCCCTGAAGCCTGCCATCCGCGCCCTACTGACTTTCAGTGAATTTAATTGTACGTAGGAATGTGTTCTGTATCGAATTGAATCATCCCACTGAACCTGCTATCCAGGCCTTGTCCCAGGCAACTGCATCTTTGAGCAACCTGAATGTTACAACACCCGAATCCTGCCCCAAAGCTGTCGAGTAATTCCTCCCTTCCCGGATTTCAACCGTAGATTCAGCAAGTTGGAACGGTTTCGTAAACTTATTTTGCAAAATCGGTTTAGTTACTTAATATTGGATACTCTCCTGAATCTTTACTACCGTGTGAAACCAAGCCGCTGGTATTCAGCGCCATGATCGATCATAGCTATTCCCCCCCTGTAACTCAACAGTAGATAGTTGACTGGTTAACAGTACTGGCTTAGCCCGGCTATTGAGTGATAATGGCATTTCTAACGATTGAATTAGATAGCCTCTCTGGATCTGTTGACGGCCTCTACTGTGCAAAAGGCTTGTTCACCAAATTAATACTGCATATGAAAAAGGTTTATTCCAACTTCAGGCAGGCAGGGATTCTATTTCTCTTCCTCTTGTTCACTTCCGCCTACGCTTTTTCACAAACAAGAATGATTACCGGTAAGGTTACCGATTCCAAAGACAACACTGGTTTGCCTGGCGTATCCGTGCAGGCCAAGGGCGCACCGGCCGTCACGCAAACCAATGGCGATGGATTCTTCAGACTTGAAGTGCCGCAGGGCGTCACCGTGTTGACATTTTCGTTTGTGGGATACGATAGGGTTGAAGTGCCTATTGGCGCATCCGACGTTGTGAACACAACCATGGCGGCTAGTAGTCAGGCCATGCAGGATGTAGTTGTAATTGGATACGGAACGCAGCGTAAAACCGATCTCACGGGAGCCGTCGGGTCAGTGAAAGCCTCTCAACTGGCCGAGCGGCCGGCGCCTTCACTGAACCAGGCGCTGGCAGGCAGAATTCCAGGTGTACAGGTTAATACCAACTCCGGAAGGCCCGGAGGGCAAACCAATGTACGCATCCGGGGCTTCAGTTCCATCAACACCTCCAATAACCCTTTGTATGTGATCGATGGCGTAATTCTTCCCGTTGGTACCCAAACACAGAACAGTAACGCTATTGACTATATCAATTCAAGTGATATAGCATCGGTAGAAGTGTTGAAAGATGCATCGGCAACGGCCATATATGGCGCGCGTGGTGCAAACGGCGTAATCCTCGTAAGCACCAAGCGGGGCAGCAATTCCGGTGGCCGTATCACCTACGATCTGGAACTGAGTGTGCCCACGATCGGGCCACACCGGGTTGAAATGCTGGATGCAAAGGAATATGTAGCGCTGGAAGATCTTGCATATGATAATATCAAGGTCTACGATCCGCAGGGATGGGCTTCGGGCAACTATGCATCCACTCCCGATCCGCGGGTGAAACGCAAGAGTCTCCCATTGTTGTTCGATGCCAACGGAAATCCATTGTACAACACCGATTGGCTGAAGGAATCTACACAAAGCAAAATTTCCCAAAACCACCAGGTGTCATTTTCAAACGGCAACGCCGATAACAATTATGGAGTATTCCTGGGTTATCGGAATGACAATGGACTTTTACTCAACTCTTACCTGAAGCGATACTCTGGCAGGTTTGTGTTCGACAGCAAGATCAAACCCTGGTTAAAGGTCGGGGGAGCATTAAGTTATAATAACCAGCAGGAGAATATTGTGGATCAGGGAACTGGTGGATTGAACTCTGTACGCATGATCACAGAGAGCTTTCCGTTCTTGCCGGTCAAATATCCGAATGGCAAATGGGCAGATAACGCTGATTATCCCGATGCAGAAGGCGGTTCCAATCCCGTTCACATCATGACCGAGCGCAAATATGGAATGGTAACGCAAACCACCTTGGGCAACGTTTATGCAACAGCCACTATCGCCAACGGGCTGGAACTAAAAACCGTCCTGGGCGCCTATGTGCTCACCAGAAACATCACAGAATATAATGGCCGTACTTTGTCTAACATTTCGCTCGATCAGCGTGGCACAGCGAATATTGTCAATAACCGCGAATCATATTGGTCGTCCGAGACCTACCTCACTTACAATAAAAAAGTAAGGCAGAATGATGAGTTCACCGGCTTGTTAGGTATATCCTGGCAGGAAACCAATATCTTCAATACCGGGGTTGGATCAGAAAACTTCTCCACTGATTATTTTGAAGCAAATAACCTGGGAGCGGCCAGCAAACCCAATCCCGGAAGTTCGGGTAGGGCGAAGTTTGCCTTTAACTCATACTTCGGACGGTTCAATTATGTGCTTAATGACAAATACCTGTTTACATTAACCGGCCGGATCGATGGATCATCGAGATTTGGGGCCAATCACAAATATGCATTTTTCCCTTCTGCGGCAGTAGCCTGGAGAGCATCTTCCGAAGACTTCCTGAAGAACAGCAATTTGATCTCTAATTTGAAGTTCAGGGCCAGTGTTGGTGAAACCGGTAACTCGGAAATCCCTTCTTATTCATCCCTCTCATTGCTTGGATCCGACTATGCGGCCATTATCAACAACACAAGAACAGCAGGTGTGGGATTGGGCCGCCTGGAGAATCCTGACTTGAAATGGGAAAAGACAACACAAACCGATTTCGGCGTAGAGCTAGGCTTGTGGAATAACAGGATCGTTATAGAGGCTGATATCTATTATCGTAAAACGACCGACATGCTGTTGAATGCACCTGTGCCTCGTTCAAGCGGCTACGCATCCATTTACAGGAATATTGGCAGCATGGAAAACAAAGGTCTTGAGCTCTCCCTGGGTACTGTGAACATTACCACGCCAAATTTCAGTTGGACCAGTGCTATCAATTTATCCATAAACAAGAATAAAGTCCTGGCACTTGCAACACCTGCCGATATATTTGGCGTCGGCAACCCGAACTTTACCAATCAAACCGGTATCATTAGGGTAGGGGAACCCGTAGGTTCATTCTGGGGACTTACCCGCCTGGGCACCTGGGCCACTAAAGATGCGGCCGAAGCGGCAAAATTCACCAGCTACCGGGGTGGTAAACCCATATTGCCGGGTGATATCAGGTACCTGGACGTAAACGGTGACTATGCTATCAACGATGCCGATAGAAGTATCATCGGTAATGGCAACCCGGATGGTTGGGGAAGTTTCTTCAATACATTTAAGTACAAGAATTTCGAACTGCTCCTCGAATTGCAATACGTATATGGAAACGATGTGTTGAATATGACCAAACACTCGGGTGAAGACCGTCAGGCGCTGGCCAATAGCTTCAGCACAGTATTGGATGCCTGGACTTCCAGCAATGAGAATACACCCGTTGCAGCCATCAGGAACAGTAAGGCGGGCTATGTGACCAACGTAGACACCCGTTGGATGGAGGATGGGTCATTTCTCAGGGGTAGAAATCTGTTATTGGGCTATACGTTCGATCCTTCCCGCATCAAGCGGTATTACCTGCAAAAGTTGAGGTTATATGCTTCGGTGCAGAATTTCTTCCTGGCCACCAAGTTCAGCGGCAATGATCCGGAAGTTACCACTTATGGCAATCCATTTGCCCAGGGTCAGACTTTCTTCGATTATCCCAAGCCAACGACTTTTACAATAGGCCTTAACGTTACCCTTTAATAAATTCCTTCACCCAAATGTTAGCAATATGAAATACCTACTCAAAAAATACAGCGTCATAGTATTTTATAGTTTCATCCTATTAGGCAGTCAGGGATGTAATAAGTTTCTCGATGAAGGAAACGACCCATCCAACCTGAGCCCGGATATATATTATACGCTGCCCGAACACGCGGATGCGGCAATTGCAGCAGCCTATGCGCGTACCCGGTTTATCGGCGAAGGTGCGGGCATCTTCGTTCAGAACTTTTCCATGCTGGAAGCGGTGACGGGAACTGCGCGTACCGAAACAGCCCAGAACTCCGATCTTAACAACCTGTTTGGATTGGTGCACAACGGCGATAACCTGTTGGTCAATAACTGGTGGAACGGGTTGTACAACGTAATTGCACAAACCAACCTGGTAATGGACAAAGTGCCCGGCATTGATATGGAAGAGGCACGGAAGAACAAAGTACTCGGCGAAGCCAAATTCCTGCGGGCCTGGGCCTATTTCTACCTGGTGCGCCTGTGGGGTGATGTACCATTACTCACAAAACCGATCTATTCATCGGGCGATAGCAGCTTTACACCAAAACGTACGGGATCACAGGCTGTTTACGACAAGATAGTTGCGGATCTTACAGAGGCAGAAGCTTCGGGTATCCCCTGGACTGATGCATCCGGCAGAGCGACATTGGGGGCCACTAAAGCCCTGCTGGCAGAAGTTTATCTTACCATGGCAGGCCAGCCACTCAACAAGGGAGCAGCTTATTACACATTGGCTGCCAATAAAGCAAAAGAGGTGATCAGTAACGGATCATTCAGTTTGTTTACAACCTACAACGATCTGCACTCACTGGCCCAGGAAAATAAGGGGGAGCATATGTTCGAGATCCAGTATCTGGCATCGGTGGCCGGTAACCCCATTCAGCCAATACTGTTGCCGAACTTTAAAGGTGTATCTAAATATGGAACCGAAGTGGGCAGTACCGTACCTACACCAGCTTTTTTCGCTTCTTACGAAGCGGGGGATGCACGGACTGTAGATCGGCAGGGATTCTTCTACACCTCCTATTATAATGAGGGATTTGGTCCGTTAAAGAACCTGGGCGCCCCCTATATATTTAAGCATTTTGATGTGGTGGCACATGGAACCTTTAATGTGGAAGGTACGGCCCAAAGCGACCTGAACTGGCCGCAGATCCGCTATGCTCAGGTGCTATTGACCTATGCGGAAGCACAGAACGAATCGGGGGCAGCACCCAATACCGATGCCTGGAATGCCTTGAAAGCAATCCGCGACCGGGCCAAATTGGCCACACCGGCGCTGGGTACCTTTAATACAGCCAGCTTCAGGCAGGCTGTTTGGCGGGAGCGTTGGCACGAGCTGTGTTATGAAGGCATTACCTGGATGGACATGGTACGCACGAGAAAGGCTTACAAGGAAAGCAACAACACATTCGAAGACTTTGTGGGACACGTATTTGCCGATAACGGCGCGAAACTGGAGCAAAAACACCTCCTGTTCCCCTTACCGACCACTGAGATCAGGAACAATCCCAATTTGAGACCGCAGAATCCGGGATACCCCGAATAGTAGTGTGCTGAATACACGACAGAAAGAATATGAATCGGCCAGGGATACAAGTGTGTTCCTGGCCGGTTTTAAATTGACCGGAAAGGATTAGATTAGCAGTTTTATTACTATTTCTCATTGCTTATGAAACGAGTATCACTGAAAGACATAGCCAAATTGGTAGGAGCTTCGCCTTCAACGGTGTCATTTATCCTGAATGGAAAAGCCAGCCAGATGCGGATCAGTGACGAGTTGAAGAATAAAGTATTGGCTACAGCAAAGAAAATGGGCTATCAGCCTAATCAGGTCGCAGTAAGCCTCCGTACGGGGCAAACAAAGATACTGGGACTGTTGGTAGAAGATATATCAAATAATTTCTTTGCATCACTTGCTAAAACCATTGAGGAGGAGGCCGAGGAGTTTGGGTATAAGGTGGTTTACTCGAGTACGGAGAATAACAGTAAGAAAGGGGTAGAGTTGCTGCGCATGTTGACGCAGCGCCAGGTAGATGGATACCTGATCACACCTACGGTGGGCATGGAAGAGGATATCGAGATGCTGGCAAGGCACAAGAAACCGTTGGTATTGATGGACCGCTACTTCCCAGGTATCGAAGCACCATATGTACAGGTAGACAATAAAGGGGCGGTGGAAAAGGGGATGGAGCACCTGGTAGAGAAGGGCTACAAAAAAATTGCCTTTATAACGATTGAATCGCCGATGATCCAGATGCGCCAGCGTGAGGAGGCATATCTAGACGCAATCGCAAAATCTTCAGCACAAAAGAAGAAGCTCATATTGAAAGTAAATTATAGCGGGGGAAGAGAAACCGCTATAGAGCAGATAACCGACTTTCTCAAAAAGCAACAACCCGATGCTGTATTTTTTGCCACCAACTACCTGGGTATATTAGGATTGGAAAGCATTCGGGCTATTAGCCTTTCAATACCCAAAGACCTTGCAGTCGTTTGTTTTGATGACAATGACATATTTCGTTTACATCTCCCTGGAATTACAGTACTTCAGCAGCCGGTAGAAGCGATCGCCCGGACTGCTATTCATATCTTGATGCAACAACTCGGCAACAGTAAAGTACCGGTTAAAAAAAATCAGGTACAGCTTGCAGCGAACTTGATCGTTAGACAGTCTACTTAAAACTGTAGTATTAACAGTTCATTGTAATTCTTTTTGCAAAATCGGTTTAGTTGCGTAATATTGACCCTTACATTACGTTAAGAAGTCAATATCCGGCTTCCGTTTTCATACCATTATACCTTATTACAGTGCAGTAAATATTTTTTTTATCCTATGGCTAAAACGTTTTAGGTCAGTGTGATAGGTGGAGCGTAGGCTCTCCTCTCATACAAGCCAGATGAATTAGGTATCCCCTGATTTTATTTTTGGGTCATCGCTAAAACGTTTTAGGTCTTACGTTTGCCTGATCATAACATGCTTCTTGATTATCCGGGTTTCATAATCGGGAAGAAAACTAATCGATAGCTAAGAGTTTTTTTAATTCAAACAAAAACCCAAACAAACACTTGCGTATGGAAAAGCGACGTTCCAACCTCGTGCGGGGCGGATTGCTTTGCCTGATGGCATTGCTATTCTTCTCCGTCACCTCTTTCTCTCAATCGAGAACCGTTACCGGTAAGGTTACTGGTAAAGACGATGCCCCAATTCCGTCAGTTACAGTGACAGTTAGGGGTACAACCACTTCCACTTCTACAGGCAGTGATGGTTCCTTCAACATTAATGTCCCCAATAACACATCCGTACTCGTCTTCTCTGCTATCGGATTTGCTGAACAGCAAATTTCAGTGGGGAGCTCTGCTACCATTGATGTGGTACTTTTAACCGGCACTAAGTCTTTGGATGAAGTGGTGGTGATTGGGTATGGAACTCAAAAAAGAAAGGAAACAACTTCTGCCGTTGCCTCTGTAAAGTCCGAAGACTTTAACCAGGGCGGAGCAAGAAATGCCCTTGACCTCGTTCAGGGTAAAATTGCCGGCTTAAACATTACAAGAACCGGAAGCAGCAACCCCAACTCTGGAGTTGCAATTCAATTACGCGGTGTAGTATCACTAGCAGGTAGTCAATCTCCGCTGGTGGTTATTGATGGTATTCCTGGTGGTAATCTTGATCTTTTGCAACAAGATGATATTGAATCAATCGACGTGTTAAAGGACGGATCAGCGGCAGCTATCTACGGTACACGTGCAAACGGCGGTGTAATTTTGGTTACAACCAAAAAAGGAAAATCTGGTCCTGCCCGCTATGATTACTCTACCTATTGGAGAAAGGAATTCATTACTAGAAGGCCTGACTTTATGAATGCGGCCGATTATCGCGCTAAAATTGCGGAAGGGGTAATTCCTGCTCAGTATGGTACTGGTGCATATAATTACAACACCGATTTTTTCGATGCTATTGTGAACCACGACAACCTGACTCAATACCACAACCTGGCACTTTCAGGTGGTACCAATACGACCAGCTATCGTGCAAGCATCTATTATAACGACTTTCAGGGCATTTCCTTGAAAAATAATCGTTCTCAATATGGTGCCCGTTTAAATATTAATCAGCGTGGTATGAACGGTCGTTTAACCACTCAGGTTAACATAGTTACAAATTTCAACCGTGCCAATTTATTGGGCGGCGGTGGTTGGGAAGACCAGTTGTCTAAAATCCCAACACTGTCAATCTATAAGCCAGATGGTACCTATTATTTTGAACCGACAAGTACAAATCAGGTCGCTCGTTTATACCAGGAAAAGAACCTGCGTGATCAACAATCCACTGCTGCGGATGGAAAAATTTCATTGGAGATCCTTAAAGGGTTAAAAGCCTCATTCTTCGGGTCTGTTCAAAGAAATAGCTACGTTGATAACTACTATGCAAACCTGAACTCAGAAGTTTCAGTAGAAAACCCTGTGATCCCCGCAGGCGGTGGTACAGGTGCAGCAGGTGGCCGTGCTTCAAAAGGTACTTTCCTGGGTGTAGATTACGCCATGGAGCCAACTATCGAGTACGGAACGAAGATTAAAAATGACCACTCCATTTTTGCTCTTGCCGGCTATAGCTATCAGTATGGTTTTTCTGAAAACTTTAGCGCTTCGAATTCTGGTTTTGTAAATGACCTTTTTCACGAGGATAATCTTGGAACCGGTAACCAATTGATCGCTGGCAAGGCTGGCATTAGCAGCGGCAAATCAGACAACACGCTGATCGCTTTCTTTGGAAGGTTAAACTATTCTTACCAGGAGAAGTACATGGCCACTTTTATATTGCGTCGTGAAGGATCTTCTCGCTTTGGTGCGAACAACAAGTGGGGTAATTTCCCAGCTGTCTCCGCTGGTTGGAATATCGATCGCGAAGATTTCATGAAGAATATCGAGTTTGTTAACAACTTGAAGCTTAGAGTTGGTTATGGTGTAACTGGTAACTCCGGTATTCCAAACTATAGTTCATTGGTAACATTGGGAACGGGTGGTTTCTACCTGAATCCTGATGGTGCCTGGAGACAAACTTATGGCCCAAGCAGAAACCCCAACCCAGATCTCCGTTGGGAAAAGAAAAAAGAACTCAACATTGGTGTAGACTTCAGCATATTGAATAGCAGACTTAGCGGTTCAATTGAAGCGTATCAGCGTAGAACTGAAGACCTTCTGGAAAACTACAATACCCAGTTACCTCCGTTCATTCAGCCTACCATCTTTACTAACGTAGGTACAATAGAAAGTAAAGGTATTGAGCTTACACTTAATGCTGTGGCTATTAAGAAGAAGGATTTTACATGGGATATGGACTTCACGGCAAGCACGAATAAGAATCGCCTGGTGTCATTCTCTAATGATGTATTCAAAATTACCTTTAAGGAATACGGTGGTATTGGTGGTTTTGGTGCGCTGGGTAACGCCATCCGTACTTATGAAGGTGGTGATGTGGGCAACTTTTATGGAAAGAGATTTGCCGGCTTTGATGATAACGGAAAATGGCTGTTCTATAAAGCCGACGGAAAAACCAAGGTTCGTTTCGGCGATATTAAGGAAGAAGACCTTACTGTTATTGGAAATGGCATTCCCAAGTACTATATGTCATGGACAAATAATTTCTCTTATAAGAACTTCGACCTGCGCGTATTCTTCCGCGGAAGATTTGGTTATGATATCCTGAATACTATGGAGCTTTCCTATGGTAATAAGGTAGCATTGCCAAACAACTTGTTGAGAAGCGCATTTACAACCCATGCAAAATTGAATGACACTTACCAGTATTCTGACTATTATCTGCAACCAGGCGGGTTCTTGAAACTGGATAACGTAACATTGGCTTACAGATTTAAACTGAAGAATGATTACGTGCGTAGCCTGCGTGTTTACCTGAGCGGTCAAAATCTGGTGACCTTTACCAAGTATGATGGTAACGACCCAGATTTTGTTAACGACACCGGTTTGGGTGCCGGGGTAGATGCCCGCGGCCCTTATCCTTCGACAAGGCAGTATACTGTAGGTCTTAATCTTGGTTTCTAAAAAAACGAAAATCATGCAACAAATTCATAAGAAATTAAAGTATGCATTCATAGGTGCTTCCATGCTTGCCATCGGCAGTTGCACAAAATTGGATGAGAACGTTTATAGTGAGTTCATTACTGAAAACTATTACAATAACAAAAACGAAGTTATATCGGCAGTACTAAGGCCCTACACCCATACTAATGCCTGGATCATGTCATCCGGTCAGGTCGGCTATTGGAAGGTGAGCGAGCTTGCCGCCGATCAGCTTGCATGGCCTGTAAAAGGTCGGCACGGACAGGACAATGGAAACTGGATCCGCCTTCACAATCATACCTGGATTCCCGATGATCCAAGTATTGTTTGGGATCCCTGGAGATTGATGTACACAGGTGTTGGTTTTTGTAATGATCCTATCAAGAACCTTGGCGACCGGACGATTGCTAGTATGGGAATCACCCAGGAGGAAAAAGATGGTTACATTGCTGAGCTTAAGATGCTCAGGGCTTTTTACTACCTGAAGTTGATGGATTTGTATGGCAACATTCCTGTGGTAACTCAGGTTGGTGAACCATTGAACCCTGCTACTACAAAGAGGGCGGACGTTTTCACCTTCATCGAAAAAGAAATCAAGGATAATATTGATAAAATTCCTAACCTTTCACCGCAATTAGTTGGTCGCTTTTCCAAAGCTGGCGCCTACGCAATGTTGGTGGAACTCTATCTGAACGCTGAAAAGTGGACTGGTACACAACGTTGGGATGACTGTATTCAGGCCGCCGATAAATTGATTCAGGGACAAGCTGGTTGTCAGGTGGCAAATGGAACAATGCAACTTGATGCCAATATCACCGACACTTATAAGGCTACAAACCATCTGACTTCTAAGGAAATTGTTTGGTCCATAGCATATGATAACCTGGCGGGTTTTAGAGCAAACTTCAACTCAGACTTCTATCATTTTGACCAGCGCTTTATCTACGATGGTACATTTAATGGAAACGACGGAGTTGTTGTCATTCCCGGGGTATATAGTAAGTTCAAGGACGCTGACTTGCGTAAGAAAGAATGGTTTCTCATCGGACCACAGTTCTACCTGGCAGATCCCACAAAGCCTGTAATTTGCAGTGGAGGTAATGAATATAATGGTGAACAACTTGTATTTGTTGATAATATCAGAAAGAACAAGTCATTGCAACCAGGTCAGGATCCCAATACGCTGGTATCTGATATGACGCAGGGAGAGGAAAATAGCGGTGTACGGTTTAATAAGTACAAACCAGGTCGTCAAACAGAAGCAACTTACTTTAACAATGATTGGGCAGTTTATCGCCTCACTTGGATCTATTTTGCAAAAGCAGAAGCACTCATGCGTAAGAATGGCGGTACAGCCAATGCAGATGCAGTTGCGTTGATCAACGCATGCAAACAGCGGTCATTTGCTGCTGCTGATTGGGCTACAGAAGCTTATACCACTACGACATTGACTATGGATGAATTGTTGGCTGAAAGAGGTCGCGAATTCATCTTTGAAGGATGGCGTCGTCAGGATCTGATCAGATTTAACAAGTTTGTTACAACCGATTGGTGGGATCACAAAGCAAGCAACGATAAGAATAAGGAACTGTTTCCTATTCCACATCGTCAAAGGGTTGCCAACACCAAACTTGAGCAAAATTTGGGATATAACTAGTCAAAAATATCGACCTAATCCGTCCCATTGGTTAAGGCTACGTACCAGTATTTAAACATACCCGGGTCCCTAAAAAGGCCCGGGTATTGTATTTTAATGCCGCCCAGCCTATAATTATTTTGCAAAATCGGTTTAGCCGCCTAATTTAGGAGGTCATTTTGAACGTATCGGTCCTTAAACTGTATTTTCTTATATCTTCAATCATGAAAAAAATCATTCAATTGGTCGTTGCACTGGCTTGCATCAACACCCTGCAGGCACAGCTCGTAACCTCCGTTTCTGATCCCGTAGAATGGATTAACCCTTTGATGGGTACCGATTCTAAAGGAAGCTTATCAAACGGTAATACCTATCCTGCAATAGCAGTTCCCTGGGGTATGAACTTCTGGATGCCCCAAACCGGCAATATGGGCAACGGCTGGGCCTATACCTATAGCTCCGACAAGATCCGTGGTTTTAAACAAACCCACCAGCCTTCTCCCTGGATGAACGATTACGGTCAGTTCGCCATCATGCCCGTTACAGGTAAAGTAAAATTCAAGCAAGACGATCGCGCCAGCTGGTTCTCGCACAAAGCAGAAGTAGCCAAACCTTATTACTACAGTGTATACCTCGCCGATTGGGACGTAACTACTGAAATTACCCCCACCGAAAGAGCAGCTCAGTTCCGTTTCACCTTCCCGCAAAGCGATAGCTCATTTGTAGCGATCGACGCCCTCGACAGAGGCTCTTATGTAAAGGTCCTGCCCAACGAAAGGAAGATCATTGGTTACACAACCCGCAACAGCGGTGGTGTACCAGCAGGGTTTAAGAACTACTTCGTCATCTATATCGACAAACCTTTCACTGTTACTTATGCCTGGAAAGACAGTACCCTGATCCAGGGCGCTACTGAATCAGAGGCCAGACATGCAGGAGCCGTGATCGGGTTTAAAACCACAAGAGGGGAGAAGGTGAGCCTGCGTGTGGCATCTTCTTTCATTAGCTACGAGCAGGCCGATATTTCGCTGAAGCGTGAGATCGGTACCGATGCATTCGAGGTAACAAAGATTAAAGCAAAAGCAGCCTGGAACCAACAACTCAACCGCATCCTGGTGGAAGGTGGCTCCATCGATCAAACACGGACTTTCTATTCCTGCTTGTATCGCATGCTCCAGTTCCCACAAAAACACTATGAACTGGATGCGAGCAACAAGATCGTTCACTACAGCCCTTACAATGGTCAGG
Organism: Paraflavitalea sp. CAU 1676; assembly: GCF_029223285.1. GTDB lineage: Bacteria > Bacteroidota > Bacteroidia > Chitinophagales > Chitinophagaceae > Paraflavitalea. The sequence goes on from NZ_JARHUJ010000004.1 coordinate 555,056, forward strand.
TACTGCCCGGTTACATGTTTGCCGGAACCGGTTTCTGGGACACATTCCGCGCTCTTTATCCTTTCCTGAACTTCATGTTCCCGGCTATCAACAAAGAAATGCAGGAAGGATTGCTCAACGATTACAAAGAAGGTGGTTTCCTGCCCGAATGGAGCAGCCCCGGCTTCCGCAGTGTGATGGTGGGTAACAACTCTGCATCTGTAGTAGCCGACGCATATATCAAGGGCGTTCGAGGTCCCGATATCAATAAGCTCTACGAAGCCCTGCTGCATGGCGCCAACAACGAAGGTCCGATGACCGCCGTTGGCCGTGCCGGCGTTAAATACTATAACGAACTGGGTTATGTTCCTTACGACGTTAAGATCAATGAGAACGCAGCCCGTACGCTCGAATATGCTTACGACGACTTTACCATTTACCAACTGGGTAAGGCCCTCGGCCGTCCCAAAGAAGAGCTCGACCTGTATGCAAAACGCAGCCAGAACTTCCGTAACCTCTTCGATCCCGAAACGAAATTGATGCGTGGCAAAAACAAGGATGGTAAATTCCAGTCACCCTTCAACCCTTTCAAATGGGGTGATGCCTTCACCGAAGGAAACAGCTGGCACTATAGCTGGAGCGTATTCCACGATATCGAAAGCCTCAAGAACCTGATGGGTGGCAATAAGATGTTTGTAGCTATGCTCGATTCAGTATTCTCAATGCCTCCCGTATTCGACGAAAGCTATTATGGTGGGGTGATCCATGAGATCCGTGAAATGCAGATCATGAATATGGGCCAATATGCTCACGGTAACCAGCCCATTCAGCATATGATCTACCTCTACAACTATGGTGGCGAACCCTGGAAAACCCAATACTGGGTACGTCGCGTAATGGAGCAGCTGTATAAAGCTACTCCCGATGGTTATTGCGGTGATGAAGACAACGGCCAAACCTCTGCCTGGTACGTATTTTCGGCAATGGGCTTCTATCCCGTTTGTCCCGGTACCACGCAGTATGTACTAGGCACGCCGTTGTTCAAAAAGATGACCCTCACGCTCGACAATGGTAAAAAGCTCGTCATCAATGCCCCCGCCAACAGCGATGCCAATAAGTACGTACAACAGGTTAAGCGCAATGGTGTGGTATACACTAAGAACTGGGTAGATCACTTTGATCTCTTCAAAGGCGGTACCATCGACTTTAACATGGGCAGCACGCCCAATAAGTCGAGAGGATCTAGCCCCGATGCGTTCCCTTATTCTTATTCAACCGATACTAAGAAATAGTACCCATGAACTCCCGGTCAGATAGCTAACAGGTCAACCGGCCGGGAGTTAGTAACCAATCCATCAAAAGACAAAATCATCATAATGAAAGCACCCCTGTTCCTCGCTTTGTGTTTCTCGGCCGTATCTTCCTTCGCACAACGCGACTGGAATAATATTGGTACGGAAGGCATCGTTTCTAAAGACTCATTAACCAAGAAAGGGTATACTATCCTTTTCATCAATAAAGATTCTGGTTTCAGTGCCGTTACGAAACAGCGCATGATTGATGCCTATTTCAAAGTGTATCCTAAAGAAGCAAAACGTTTCAATAAGGGCACCCGTAAAATGGTGACTTTCATTATCGATCCCGAATATAAAGGCGTGGCGGCTGCTTCTAATGGCATCATCCGTGTTAGTCCCAAATGGATGGCCGACCATCCTGAAGATATCGATGTGGTTACGCACGAAGCCATGCACATCGTTCAAGCCTATCCCGGTGGCGCCGGCCCCGGATGGCTAACTGAAGGAATTGCCGATTATGTTCGTCACGTATATGGAGTGAACAACGAAGCAGGCAAATGGTCCTTGCCTAAATTTGATACTAAGCATCACTATACGAATGCATACAGGGTAACTGCCCGTTTCCTGGTATGGGCCGAAAAAAATACCACGAAAAAATTGGTGAACAAGCTCGATAACGCGATGCGCACCAAGACCTACAAACCGGAATTATGGAAAGAGATCACGGGCAAAACGCTCGACGAATTGTGGGATGAATATGTAAAAAATCCGACCATCTGATAACACTGTTGCGATCCGGCTACCGGATCGCAATTTTTCATTCTGGCGGGTGGAGACTTCTGCCGGAGTATTAATGAGTAAGTATTAAAATTGAAAGAAAGAATGAGAAATCTACTATTGACCGGTTTACTGAGCGCGCCGGTTTGGTGTGCGGCACAAACGACACCGGAGAATCTAGTACCTTATGTAAAACCGATCATTGGCACCCAGCGCATGGGGCACACTTATCCGGGCGCAACCGTTCCATTCGGTATGGTGCAATTGAGCCCCGATACGGATACCATTCCTTATGAAATGAATGGCAAGTACAATGGCGACGTATACAAATACTGTGCTGGATACCAATACGAGGATAAAACGATTGTAGGCTTTAGTCATACGCATTTCAGCGGTACTGGTCACTCCGACCTGGGCGACTTCCTGATCATGCCAACCGTAGGAGACCTGAAGCTGAACCCAGGTACTGCCAATGAACCACGCAGCGGTTTCCGCTCTGTCTTCTCGCACGCTAACGAAGTAGCGGAGGCAGGTTACTATAAAGTAAAACTGGACGACTATAATATCCTGGCAGAATTAACTGCTACCAACCGGGTAGGTTTTCACCAGTATACATTCCCGCAGTCGGATCAATCGCATATCATTCTTGATCTCATGTCGGGTATCTACAATTATGAAGACAAGAACGTGTGGACCTTTGTTCGCGTGGAGAACGACACACTGATCACAGGTTATCGCCAAACCAATGGCTGGGGTAGAACAAGAACCGTATATTTCGCCATGGCTTTCTCTAAGCCTTTCTATCAGTACGGTAATAAGAGCTTTGCCAAACGTCAGGTGTACCAGGGGTTCTGGCGCAAGTTCGACCAAACGAAGAACTTTCCTGAAATGGCCGGTAAGCAATTGCGGGCTTATTTCGATTTCAAGACCACAGCAGGGGAGAAGATCAAGATCAAATTCGCCCTTTCTTCTGTTAGCACCGAAGGCGCTCTGCTGAACCTGCGTACTGAAGTACCGGGTTGGGATTTCAACCAGGTGAAACAACAGGCTCAGGATAGCTGGAACAAAGAACTGTCGAAAGTTACCATCCAGTCTAAGAACAGGGATGATAAGGAGAATTTTTATACCTCCATGTATCATGCCTGCTTAAGCCCGATTACCTATATGGATGTGGATGGCGCTTATCGCGGCCTCGATCAAAACATCCATAAGGCGAAGAATTTTACCAACTACACCATATTTTCTCTGTGGGATACCTATCGTGCGCTGCATCCATTCTTCAACCTGGTACAGCCTTCCCGTAATGCCGACATGATCAAGTCAATGCTGGCCCACTACGACCAGAGTGCGCAGCACATGTTGCCTGTTTGGAGTCATTACGCCAACGAGAACTGGTGCATGATCGGTTATCACAGTGTTTCCCTGATCGCCGACGCGGTAATCAAAGGAAATGCTCCATTCGATGCCAACAAAGCACTGGACGCCTGCGTAGCTACCGCACGCCATGGTTCTTATGATGGGTTGAGCTATTACATGAGCATGGGCTACGTTCCCGAGGATAAGAATGGTTCGTCTGTGTCAAAGACGCTCGAATATGCCTACGATGACTGGAGCATTGCACAGATGGCAAAAAAGCTGGGCCGTACCGAAATATATGACGAGTTTATCAAACGTTCTCAGTATTTCAAGAACGTTTATGACGTGTCTATCGGCTATATGCGTCCTAAATTGAGCGATGGCACTTTCAGAAAAGAATTTGATGTGCTCAGTACGCACAACCAGGGCTTTATTGAAGGCAACGCCTGGAACTACAGCTTGTATGTTCCGCACGAACCCGAACAATTGATCGATATGATGGGGGGCAAGAAGAAGTTTGTTGCGCATCTTGATTCATTGTTCACCATGCACCTGCCCGATAAATACTTTGCCGAAACCGAAGACATTACCCGGGATGGTATCATAGGTAACTATGTACATGGCAATGAACCTTCGCACCACGTGCCTTATCTGTACAACTGGACCGATCAGCCCTGGAAAACCCAGGAGCGGGTGCGTATGATCCTGAAAAAGCAGTTTAAACCCACCCCTGATGGATTGGGTGGAAACGACGACTGTGGCCAGATGAGCGCCTGGTACATTTTTACGGCATTGGGCTTTTACCCAGTGGCGCCCGGCAGCGATCAATATGCCATTGGTAGTCCGGCAGTGGATGGTGCAACCATTCAGCTGGAAAATGGGAAGACCTTTGTGATCGAGGCGCAGAATCAGGGCGATAAGAATGTATATGTGCAGAAGATGATCCTGAACGGTCAGCCGCTCAATCGTCTATTCCTGACACATAGCGATATCACGAATGGTGGTAAATTGGTGTTTGTGATGGGGGAGAAGCCTAAAAAGAAATAACCGATTCGAAATAACCGGTAAATGCCACGCAGAAGTTGGAACTACTGCGTGGCATTTTCGTGTGGGGAGGTGACGGGGCAAGACAGTGCGGTGATGCAGTGTCGGGTCAAAGCTAATTTAGGGCGAGTCAAAGCCTACGGTTGGCTGCACTAAACTCTAGTGATATTGCCTGCAAACCGCACTGATACTTACTGAGAACGGCACTGGAATGCACTAAACAGTGCAATACCCTATAATAGCCTATGCAAACCGGGTAGTATATCTGCTACAGTATCAGTAAGTTAGCAGTGAATGCGGCTTGAAGGTAAAAAAAGCCAGTGCGGGTCTCACTAGATTTTCCTTTATAAGAATCGGATAATCTGTCAATTATACGGTTATCAAAAGCTGGCTTTGGGCAACTGCCCAATCCGGCGATGGTTGTCATCGTTACAATTATTGAAACCAATAGCAAACCGGTTTTGACACGTAATTGTGCGCTTCGCCTTGAAATTCACAGTGATTATGCGCGATTTCCTAAAAAATTTCACGACCTTGAAGGGGATGCCTTAAATTTGAGAGGCTACGGATTCTTGCCATTTCATCGCACTTAATTGCCTAAAAATGTAGCTGCATTGGCACATTTCGGGATCGTGCCGCAAAAACTACCGCCAACATTATGAAACGAGTATCGCTCAAAGATATCGCGAAAATGACGGGTGCCTCTCCGTCTACCGTATCCTTTGTCCTTAATGGTAAGGCAAGGGAAATGCGGATCAGCGATGATCTGGCCAAGAAGATCGCTACCATCGCCAAACGGGAAGGGTATCACCCCAACCAGGTGGCTGTGCGGCTGCGAACCGGCAAATCACAAATGCTGGGCCTGGTGGTGGAGAGTATTTCCGGGAACTTTTTTGCCGCGCTGGCGAAAGTGATCGAGGAGGAGGCCGAGCAATACGGCTATAAAGTGGTGTATTGCGCTACCGAAAATGACGGCAAAAAAGGGCAGGAGCTGATCCGGATGTTGTCGCAGCAACAGGTTGATGGCTACATCATTACCCCTGCTATTGGGATGGAACAGGACGTAGAGGAGTTGATCGAGCATAAAAAGCCGGTGGTCTTATTAGACAGTTATTTTCCTGAAATGGACGTGCCACACGTGCTGGTAGATAATTACGGGGGAGTGGCAAAAGGCATGAAACACCTCATCAGCCGGGGTTACAAAAAGATTGGCTTTATTACTGTCGACCTCCAGTTGATCCAGATCAAGGACAGATTGCAAGCCTATACCGACAGTCTTAAAGCAGCCAATATACCCGCTAATAAAAAGCACGTCCTTTCGCTGGGATATAAGATATCGCGGGCGGAGGCGATTAAACAGATCTCCGCTTTTATTGAAAACAACCCCAACCTGGATGCGTTGTTCTTTGCCACCAACTACCTGGGGTTGCTCGGAATTGAAAGCCTGCAGAAGTTAGGCAAAACCATTCCCTCCGATGTGGCCATGATGAGTTTTGACGATCATGATGTGTTCCGCCTGTTTCCACCGGGTATCACCATTATCGAGCAGCCGGTGGAGGAAATTGCCAAAACGGCCATTAACCTGCTCATGTCGCAGTTAGGAAAGAACAAACCGACCAGGAAGAATAAGGTCCAGCTTCCGGCAAAGCTGGTGGTGCGGGGTACCACGTAAAGATGTCCAGCCCTGAAGAATGCTTCAACCGAGCGCAAACCGGATGCGTGGCACGACCGGAGCTTGGGCCGCCGGAAAACAGCGCTTCAAGTGAGGCTGGGATCGAGGGCGTCACCCAAATGTGGCCAGCCCGGAAAATCGCTACAGCCTACGGCAAACCCGACACGGGGAACCACTTGAACGTGGGGAAAAGTTCTGTTTCGACGTATCTGTTTGTGTTTGAATTTTTTGTATTTTTAAACTCCCTGTTACTGAACCGGAAGAAGGATAAAGTGTTTATTAGTTGTTCAAGTTTATCTGAGCGGCGAGGTAACCGGAGCCGGAATTGTTACCCCCAATTGATCCGGCGCTGCGTTTTGGAACAAATTTTGTGAAATGTCGGGTTTTTCGTTACCTTTGCCGTCCATTTTTCACAATGCTAATTAGCTGGGGTACGTTATTACATGGCCAAATTTACATAACTACTTCAAATTCAGTTCACAGAGAACTTAACTGTTCTCCTGTGATTTTTTTGTGTATAGACGATTTTGGTGATTTTTGAACGTTCGAACAACTAAAAAAACCGGTTTTAATCAATATGTCTTCAACAAAATTGCAAAGCAGGATTAACTTTGGTAAGATCAAAAATTTAGCCGAAGCTCCTGATCTACTCGAAGTACAGATTCAATCTTTCAAAGAATTTTTCCAGTTAGAGACTACTCCGGACAAGCGTAACATCGAAGGGCTGTTCAAGGTGTTTAAGGAGAATTTCCCGATCACCGACACCCGGAACATTTTCGTGCTGGAGTTCCTGGATTATTTTATTGATCCGCCCCGCTACACCATCGAAGAGTGTATGGAGCGTGGATTGACCTACGCTGTACCGCTGAAAGCGAAACTGCGTTTGAGCTGTAATGACGAGGAACACGTTGATTTCCAAACCATCGTACAGGATGTATTCTTAGGAAACATTCCTTACATGACTCCCCGTGGTACTTTCGTGATCAACGGCGCCGAGCGTGTGGTGGTATCGCAGCTGCACCGTTCACCCGGTGTATTCTTCGGTCAGTCCATTCACCCCAACGGCACCAAGATCTACTCTGCCCGTGTGATCCCCTTCAAGGGAGCCTGGATGGAGTTCGCCACCGACATCAACAACGTGATGTATGCTTACATCGACCGTAAAAAGAAATTCCCGGTAACAACCCTGTTGCGTTCTATCGGTTATGAAACCGATAAGGACATCCTGGAACTCTTTGGAATGGCCGATGAAGTGAACGGTGACCTTAAGTCCCTGAAAGCCTACCTCGGCAAACGCCTGGCTGCCCGTGTATTGAGAACCTGGGTAGAAGACTTCGTGGATGAAGATACCGGCGAGGTTGTGTCTATCGAGCGTAATGAAGTGGTACTCGAGCGCGATACCGTGCTGGACGAAGAGGCCATCGACATGATCGCCGATATGGACGTTAAGAGCGTATTCGTACAAAAAGAAGATGTGGGTGGTGATTTCGCGATCATCTACAACACATTGAACAAAGATACTTCCAACAGTGAGCTGGAAGCGGTGCAACACATCTACCGTCAGTTGCGCGGCGCCGATGCTCCCGATGATGAAACCGCCCGCGGTATCATCGACAAACTGTTCTTCAGCGACAAGCGTTACGACCTCGGTGAGGTTGGTCGTTACAAGATCAACCGCAAGCTGAACCTGAACCAGCCGCTGGAGCAAAAAACATTGACCAAAGAAGATATCATCGAGATCATCAAATATCTCGTTCGCCTTACCAACGGTAAAGCGGAAATCGATGATATCGATCACTTGAGCAACCGTCGTGTACGTACCGTAGGTGAGCAGCTGTATGCTCAGTTCGGTGTTGGTTTGGCCCGTATGGCCCGTACCATCCGCGAACGTATGAACGTACGTGACAATGAGGTGTTCACGCCTGTTGACCTTATCAACGCGAGAACACTGTCTTCAGTGATCAACTCATTCTTCGGTACCTCTCAGTTGTCTCAGTTCCTCGACCAAACCAACCCGCTGAGTGAGATCACGCACAAGCGTCGTATCTCCGCACTCGGGCCAGGCGGTTTGAGCCGTGAGCGTGCAGGCTTTGAGGTTCGTGACGTACACTATAGCCACTACGGCCGTCTGTGTACCATCGAAACTCCTGAAGGTCCGAACATCGGTCTGATCTCTACACTTTGCGTACACGCAAAGATCAATGAGATGGGCTTTATCGAAACTCCTTACCACAAGGTTGACAACGGTAAAGTAGACCTGAAAAAACTGACCTTCCTCAGTGCTGAAGAAGAAGATATCGCGAAGATCGCCCAGGCAAGTTCTCCGCTCGATGAGAAGGGAACTTTTGTTGAAAGCAAGATCTCTTCGCGTCAAACTGGTGACTTCCCCATCCTGGAGCCCAGTGAAGTAGAGTTCATGGACGTAGCACCCAACCAGATTGTGGGTCTGAGTGCTTCGCTGATTCCGTTCCTCGAGCACGATGACGCCAACCGTGCCCTGATGGGATCAAACATGCAACGTCAGGCAGTTCCCCTGATCCGTCCTGAAAACCCGATCGTGGGTACAGGTCTGGAAGGTAAGGCAGCCCGCGATGCAAGGGTACAGATCCTGTCTGAAGGCGAGGGTATCGTTGAGTACGTAGACGGCAGCGAGATCCATGTTCGTTACGATCGTACAGAAGGTGACCGTCTGGTGAGCTTCGAAGACGATCTCAGAATTTACAGACTGACCAAGTTCATAAAGACGAACCAGGAAACCTGTATCAACCATAAGCCTGCCGTTAAGAAAGGCCAAAGGTTGAAGAAAGGCGATTTCCTTACCGAAGGATACGCTGTACAGGCTGGTGAACTGGCCCTGGGTCGTAACCTCCGCGTGGCATTCATGCCCTGGAAAGGTTACAACTTCGAGGATGCCATCGTAATCAATGAGAAAGTAGCCCGCGAAGACTTGTTCACTTCTATCCATATTTCCGAATATGAGCTGGAAGTACGCGACACTAAGCTGGGTGAAGAAGAACTGACACCAGATATCCCCAACGTTTCTGAAGAGGCTACCAAAGACCTCGACGAAAATGGTATCATCCGCCTGGGTGCTGCTATCAAGGAAGGCGATATTCTGATCGGTAAGATCACTCCTAAAGGCGAAAGCGATCCTACTCCTGAAGAGAAGCTGTTAAGGGCCATCTTCGGTGATAAGGCCGGTGATGCCAAGGATGCCTCACTGAAAGCACCGAACGGTGTAGAAGGTGTGGTGATCGGTAAAAAACTGTTCCAACGCGCCAAGAAAGATAAGAACGCGAAGATCCGTGAGAAGGCCGCACTCGAAAAACTCGAGAAGGTTCACGAGAAGAACGTAGAAGAGCTGAAGGAACTGTTGCTGAACAAGCTGCAAACCCTGTTGAAGGATAAACCTTCTGCCGGTGTTAACAACAACTTCGGTGAAGTACAGATCGGTAAGGGTGCTAAGTTCAACCCCAAGAACCTGTCTTCAATCGACTACCAGAACGTTAACCCGCTGGGTTGGACTGGTGATGCTGCCATCGATGACAACATCAACATCCTGCTGCACAACTATAACATCAAGTTCAACGAAGAACTGGGTCGTTACAAGAGAGAGAAATTCAACATCTCGATCGGTGACGAATTACCTGCCGGTGTATTGAAACTGGCTAAAGTATACCTCGCTGTTAAGCGTAAGCTGAAAGTGGGTGATAAGATGGCCGGTCGTCACGGTAACAAGGGTATCGTTGCGAAGATCGTTCGCGCAGAAGATATGCCGTTCCTGCATGACGGTGAGCCGGTAGATATCGTACTGAACCCGCTCGGTGTACCTTCCCGTATGAACCTCGGACAGATCTATGAAACTGTACTGGGTTGGGCTGGTCAGAAACTGGGTGTTAAGTTCGCTACGCCGATCTTCGATGGTGCTACCGTAGAAGAGATCGCCAACCATATCGATAAGGCAAACCTGCCTAGCTTCGGTCACAGTTATCTGTTCGATGGCGAAACAGGTGAGCGCTTCCACCAAAAGGCTACGGTGGGTGTGATCTACATGATCAAACTGCACCACATGGTGGATGATAAGATGCACGCACGTTCGATCGGACCATACAGCTTGATCACACAACAACCGCTGGGTGGTAAAGCTCAGTTTGGTGGTCAGCGTTTCGGTGAGATGGAGGTGTGGGCGCTCGAAGCTTACGGTGCTTCCAACATCCTGCAGGAATTGCTCACCCTTAAATCGGATGATATCATCGGTCGTGCGAAGACTTATGAGGCCATTGTTAAAGGTGACAATATTCCAAGAGCCGGCATCCCAGAATCATTCAACGTATTGGTGCATGAGCTGAGAGGTTTGGGTCTTGACCTGAAGTTTGAATAAGCAAAGCCGTGAGCTGCCGGCGAAAGCCACGCAGCCTGATTGACAGGAACTGAACAAAATATCAAAAACTTAGCAAGGGACCTTTGGTTGACCGCCGGAGGTCCCGGCTAAAAAGCTAATAAATAATATGGCTATTAAAAAAGATAATCGTCCCAGGGCCACCTTTTCGAAGATCACGATCGGTTTGGCTTCACCGGATTCTATTTTAGAGCGTAGCTATGGTGAGGTATTAAAGCCTGAGACTATTAACTATCGTACGTACAAGCCTGAACGTGATGGTTTGTTCTGCGAACGTATTTTCGGACCAGTGAAGGATTATGAGTGCGCCTGCGGTAAGTACAAACGTATCCGTTATAAGGGTATCGTGTGCGACCGTTGCGGTGTAGAAGTTACTGAAAAGAAAGTACGTCGTGAACGTATGGGCCACATCAAACTGGTGGTGCCTGTAGTTCACATCTGGTACTTCAAGAGCTTACCCAACAAGATCGGTTACCTGCTCGGCGTAAGTTCGAAGAAACTGGAAACCATCGTTTACTATGAAAGGTTTGTAGTGATCCAGGCTGGTATCCGTGAAGATCGCGGATTAAAGATGGGTGATCTGCTGACTGAAGAAGAATACCTGGAAATTCTGGAGAACCTTCCAAAGGAGAATCAATACCTGCCTGACGAAGATCCTCAGAAGTTCATTGCTAAAATGGGTGCTGAAGCGGTACATGACATGCTGCAGCGCATCGAGCTCGACAGCCTGTCGTTCTCGCTGCGTAACGCTGCTGCTACCGAAACCTCTCAACAACGTAAGGCTGATGCCCTGAAGCGTTTGAGCGTGGTAGAAGCATTCCGTGAAGCCAACAGCCGCATCACCAACCGCCCCGAGTGGATGGTAATGCAGTACATCCCTGTTATTCCTCCGGAGCTGCGCCCGCTCGTTCCTCTGGACGGTGGCCGTTTTGCTTCTTCTGACCTGAATGACCTTTACCGTCGTGTGATCATCCGTAACAACCGTCTTAAGAGGCTGTTGGAGATCAAGGCCCCTGAGGTGATCCTGCGTAACGAAAAACGTATGTTGCAGGAAGCGGTTGACTCGCTGTTCGATAACAGCCGTAAGTCAAATGCCGTTAAAGCTGAAGGCGGACGTGCACTGAAATCACTCAGTGACGTACTGAAAGGTAAGCAAGGTCGTTTCCGTCAAAACCTGTTGGGTAAACGTGTTGACTACTCCGGTCGTTCTGTAATCGTAGTAGGTCCTGAGCTGAAGCTGCACGAGTGCGGTTTGCCAAAGGACATGGCTGCTGAGCTGTTCAAGCCGTTTATCATCCGCAAATTGATTGAAAGGGGTATCGTAAAAACAGTTAAATCTGCCCGTAAGCTGGTAGACCGTAAGGAAGCTGTGGTCTGGGATATCCTCGAAAATATTCTGAAAGGACACCCTGTGATGCTTAACCGTGCCCCTACGCTGCACAGGTTATCGATCCAGGCCTTCCAGCCTAAATTGATTGAAGGTAAAGCGATCCAACTTCACCCGCTCGTGTGTTCTGCGTTCAACGCCGACTTCGATGGTGACCAGATGGCGGTTCACGTTCCGTTGAGCAATGCCGCTGTACTGGAAGCCCAGTTGCTGATGCTTTCTTCACACAACATCCTTAACCCGCAGAATGGTGCGCCGATGACCCTTCCTTCTCAGGACATGGTACTCGGTCTATACTATATCACCAAGGGTAAGAAAACAATGGGCGATGTAGTGATGCGTGGTGAAGGTAAAGCCTTCTACAGTGCTGAAGAGGTGATCATCGCTTACAACGAACAACGTGTTGACCTGCACGCGCACATCAAGGTAAAAGTTGATGTACGTGAAAATGACGGCACCATTCACAGAAAGCTGATCGAAACTACCGTAGGCCGCGTATTGTTCAACCAGTTTGTTCCTAAAGAAGTAGGTTATATCAATGCCCTGCTGACAAAGAAGAGCTTGCGGGAGATTATTGGTGACATCATTAAGATCACCAACGTTCCCAAGACCGCTAAGTTCCTCGATGATATCAAGCAGCTTGGTTTCCGTACAGCCTTCCAGGGTGGTTTGTCGTTCAACATCAATGACCTGATCATCCCATCTATCAAGGAAGAAGTACTGGACAATGCGAAAGGTGAAGTAGATGAGGTTTGGGACAACTACAACATGGGTCTTATCACCAACAACGAGCGTTACAACCAGATCGTAGACATCTGGTCACGTGTTGATACCCGTATCACTGAAACGCTCATTCGTGAGCTGAGCAGCGATAAGCAAGGCTTCAACTCCGTGTACATGATGCTTGACTCCGGTGCCCGTGGTTCCAAACAGCAGATCAAACAGCTTTGCGGTATCAGAGGGCTGATGGCTAAGCCCAGAAAGTCTGGTTCCAGCGGAAGTGAGATCATCGAAAACCCGATCCTTTCCAACTTCAAAGGCGGCCTGAACGTATTGGATTACTTCATTTCCACGCACGGTGCGCGTAAAGGTCTTGCGGATACGGCCCTTAAAACGGCTGATGCCGGTTACCTGACCCGTCGTTTGGTGGACGTAGCACAGGACGTTGTTATTACAGAAGAAGATTGTGGAACACTGCGTGGTATTGCCATCAGTGCGCTGAAAGATAACGAAGAGGTAGTAGAGCCACTGTACGATCGTATCATTGGCCGTACATCACTCCACAACGTATACAATCCTGAGACTGATAAGCTGATTGTTGAAGCCGGTGCACAGATCACGGAAGATATCGGTAAAGAAATCGAGGAAAACGGCATTGAAGCTGTTGAGATCCGTTCTGTACTTACCTGCGAAAGCAAACGCGGTGTGTGCGTGAAGTGTTATGGTAAGAACCTGGCTACCGGTAATATTACGCAGAAGGGTGATGCAGTAGGTATCATCGCTGCGCAGTCGATCGGTGAGCCTGGTACACAGCTTACACTGCGTACCTTCCACGTGGGTGGTGTGGCCGGTTCTGCTTCGGTAGAATCTTCATTGATCGCCAAATTCGAGGGTACTGTACAATTCGACGGTCTGCGTTCTGTAGCCGCTGAAGATAACGAAGGCAACAAGATCCAGGTGGTTATCGGCCGTACGGGTGAGTTGCGGATCATGGACCTGAAGAATGACCGTTTGCTTATTACCAACAACGTACCTTATGGTGCAACCCTGTTGGTGAAGGATGGTCAGAATGTGAAGAAGGGCGATGTGATCTGTACATGGGATCCGTTCAACAACGTTGTGGTGGCTGAAATTGCCGGTCAGATCAAGTTTGAGAACGTTATTGAAGGTATCACTTACCGTGAAGAGGCCGACGAACAAACAGGTCACCGCGAGAAAGTGGTTATCGAAACAAAAGATAAGAACAAGATCCCGACCCTGATCGTTGAGGGCAAGGATGTGAAGCAATACAACCTGCCAGTTGGTTCACACATCATCGTTGATCAAAGCGAAGATGTACGTGCCGGCCAGGTATTGGTGAAGATTCCTCGTACACTGCGTATGCAGCGAGATATCACGGGTGGTCTGCCACGTGTAACTGAGTTGTTTGAAGCACGTAATCCAGGTAACCCTGCGATCGTGTGTGAGATCGACGGTGTGGTAGCATTCGGTGCTATCAAACGTGGTAACCGCGAGATTGTGGTAGAAGCGAAGGATGGTGTTGTTAAGAAATACCTGGTGCCGTTGACGCGTCAGATCCTGGTACAGGATGGTGACTTCATCAAAGCTGGTGCATCATTGTCCGACGGACAGGTTGCTCCTGGCGATATCCTCTCTATCAAAGGACCGTTTGCAGTACAGGAGTACGTTGTGAATGAGATCCAGGAAGTATATCGTTTGCAAGGTGTAAAGATCAACGATAAGCACATCGAGGTGATCGTTCGCCAGATGATGAAAAAAGTTGAGATCGTGGATCCGGGTGATACCCGCTTCCTCGAAGAAGACCTGGAAGATCGTTTTGACTTTAATGAAGAGAATGACTGGATCTTCGATAAGAAGGTGGTTTCCGATTCAGGCGAGAGCACTAAACTGCGCGCCGGTCAGATCGCCAGCCTGCGTGAGATCCGTGAAGAGAATTCATTACTGCGTCGTTCCGACAAGAAACCGGTAGAGTTCCGCGATGCAAATCCTGCAACTTCTCACCCTGTATTGTTGGGTATCACGAAAGCGTCTCTGGGTACACAAAGCTGGATCTCGGCTGCTTCGTTCCAGGAAACAACGAAAGTACTTTCGTCTGCGGCTATCCAGGGTAAGAGCGATGATATGCTCGGTCTGAAAGAGAACGTAATCACAGGTCATCCGATCCCGGCTGGTACTGGTTTGCGTGACTTCGAGAACATGGTAGTTGGTAGCAAGGAAGAATATGAACTGCTGCAAACAACCCGTGAGGCCATGAGCTTCGATGACGAAGAGTAATTGAAAGTTCGCTTATAAGCTACGCCTTCAGCGTGTAGTAAAGAGAATAGATCAAGGCAGGAAGTAAAAGCTTCCTGCCTTTTTATTTGTAGCTGTTCTATTACCGGAATACGTGTCGTAATATTCCTTGCATACGATCAATTAAGTATAGCTATAGTGTGGCTCAAATGAAATTTATGTATATCTTGTTGGCCTAACGAACTAATTCAGAACTGTTAAAAGTTTTAACAATTTTCTTTTAACCCAAGAATCTATCTTGCAAAAAAGGCGGGAATGAGAAACATCTCTACTATTTTAAGCATTATTGCCCTGGCACTTATCGGCGTACTTTTCTATCTGCATTTATCCGGTAAAGGCAAACCGAAAGATGAATCTGTGAGTGCAGGTAAAAAGAATCACACAGAGTTCAAGATCGCTTATTTCGACATCGATTCATTGCAATCGAGTTACACGTATTACAAGGATGCGCTGGAGGAAATGAAAGGCAAGGAGAGCGCAGCCAATGCCGAATTGCAAGACCTCAAAGTAAGGTTTCAAAAAAGATATCAGCAACTGCAGAACGAGGTGAATTCACAAGCTGGTCAGGAAGCCGCCCAAAAAGAGTTGGCAACACTTGAGCAGAGTTACCGCAAACGGGAAGCTCAGTTGCAGGAGAACCTGCAAACGCAGCAAATGGATATGACCAAGAAGATGCGTAAGCAGATCGAGGATTACCTGGCTACTTACAATAAGGATAAAGGGTTTGCCTATATTCTCTCGTATGAGCCTGGATTCATTATGTATTATAAGGACTCCCTGTACGATGTAACGGGTGATCTGGTAAAGGGATTGAACGATCAATACAAGGCCACCAAGCCTGCCAAATAACCGGCAGGTATCGTTTACTGCGCCGGGTTAACCTGCCAGTGATGATGAAAGATGGAGGATAAAGTATGAAAAGAGTGAAGATGAAGAACCTCCAGTAAATACTGATTATTCTTAGTTAAAATAGGTAAACGCAGCTATCCCATAGCTGCGTTTTTTTGTGTCTTGCATCAATTTGATTTCCTTATCTTCAGGAATCTTTATTCTAAAACATTTTGACCCTTATTAAACTGCTATGGCTGAAACAAAACCTGCTTTTAAGCCCTCATTGGGCCTCATCGACGCTACGATGGTGGTGGCCGGCTCGATGATCGGTTCCGGTATCTTCATTGTTAGTACTGATATTACCCGTTATACGGGCAGCGCCGGATGGCTAATCATGGTGTGGCTCATCACCGGTTTTATGACCATTACTGCTGCTGTTAGTTATGGCGAGCTAAGCGGTATGTTTCCCAAAGCAGGTGGTCAGTATGTTTACCTCAAAGAAGCATTCAATCCACTTGCCGGCTTTTTATATGGCTGGAGTTTTTTTGCAGTCATTCAAACAGCTACCATCGCTGCCGTAGCAGTAGCCTTCAGCAGGTTTACTGCTTATCTTATCCCGGAGTTGGGCGAGAAGAACATTCTCTTCACACTGGGTAAACTGAAGGTCTCTGCCGCTCAGTTGCTGGGCATAGCATTGATTGCCTTTCTCACTTATACGAATACCAAAGGCATCAAAGGTGGTAAGATCATCCAGACCACCTTCACTACCGTAAAATTGTTCTCGTTGTTTGGTTTGATTATCCTTGGTTTCCTATTAGCGAAACACAGTTTCTGGGATGAGAACTGGCAAACCGGCCTCAATGCCGTTCAACTGGAAAAGGATGCAGATGGAGGCTTTGTTACCAACGGCAACTGGTTGCCTATTGGTGGTACTGCGCTGATCGGAGCGATTGCTGCTGCGATGGTAGGTTCGATATTCAGCAGCGATTCCTGGAACAACGTGACCTTCATTGCCGGTGAGATCAAGAATCCCAAACGTAATATCGGACTTAGTCTTTTCCTGGGCACACTCATCGTAACAGTTATTTATGTAACTACTAACCTGATGTACCTGCACGTGTTGCCCCTGAACGAGATAGCGTTTCCTGAAGGAGATCGCGTAGCAGTAGCAGCTTCCACTTCGATCTTTGGAGATATCGGTGCCAGGGTCATTGCTGTGATGATCATGATCTCCACGTTCGGTTGTAATAATGGTTTGATCCTGGCAGGTGCCCGGGTATATTATACCATGGCCAAGGATGGATTGTTCTTTAAGAAGACGGGCACGCTGAACAAAAACTCTGTTCCCGAATATGCTTTGTGGCTGCAGTGCATTGTTGCCTCGCTTCTCTGCCTGAGTGGTGGTTATGGCGACCTGCTCGATATGATCTCTTTTGTGGTGGTGATGTTCTACGCACTGACGATCATTGGCATTGCCGTACTGCGGAAAAAACGTCCGGATATCGAGCGCCCTTATAAGGCATTTGGTTACCCCGTTTTACCAGCTATCTATGTACTGCTGGCTTTGACATTCTGCGTATTCCTGATCATCATGAAACCTGCGTATGCGGGTGCTGGTCTGGCTATCGTACTGGTGGGCATTCCCTTGTATTACATAGCGTTATCGAATAAAAAGAAAGAGGTGGCCGAACAGCAGGTGGCATAGTCTGCCGGCTGGTTAATGGTCCAATTTTCCAGAAAATACAATACCTTGCAAGCTTTGCAAGGTATTTTTTATTTAATGTTAGCACTATATGAGTGGGGTTAATTTTGATAAGCTTTTTGCTCAGTTCGAAGGGATCAAGGTGGGTGTTATCGGCGATGTGATGCTGGATACATATTGGTGGGGACACGTGGATCGTATATCGCCCGAAGCACCGGTGCCTGTGGTGGCGTTGGATAAGAGAGAGTACAGAATAGGAGGCGCAGGCAATGTGGCGCTGAACCTGGTTTCATTGGGGGCCCAGGTAGCAGCCTTGTCGGTAACAGGTGCAGATGATGATGGGCAATTGTTGAACGGATTGTTTGAGGAAGCCGGTATCAAGACCAGTTATTTGTTGCAGTCAGCTTCCCGCATCACGACCAATAAAGTGCGTATCATCAGCCGCAACCAGCAAATGATGCGGCTTGATTCGGAAACAACCAAGGACCTGGCTGGTGCTGACGAACAAGCTTTATTGAAACAAGTGGAACGATACATTCTCGAGGAAAAGCCGCAGGCCATTGTTCTTGAGGATTATAATAAAGGGGTATTGACCGAACAGGTGATCAAATCGGTAATCGCGCTCTGCAAACAGCACGACGTGATTACAACGGTCGACCCCAAGCGAAAGAACTTCTTTGCCTATGAAGGGGTAGATATCTTCAAGCCCAATATGAAAGAGGTTAAAGATGGCCTGAACCTGCTGGTAGAGGATGTGAACTTAAACACCCTTACCGATATTCACAGGAAGCTGCAGGAAAAGCTGGGCCACCAGATATCCTTTATCACCTTATCAGAAAAAGGAGTTTTCTATCACAACCACGAAAATGCGCGCATCATTCCATCGCATTTACGCAATATAGCCGATGTATCAGGTGCTGGTGATACCGTGATCGCAGTGGCCTCACTCATTTATACGGCAACCAAAAGCATTGAGTTGATGGCGCAGGTGGCCAACATTGCGGGTGGGCTGGTCTGCGAAGAAGTAGGCACGGTAGCCATCAATAAAGAGAAGCTGCTGAACGAATGCAAGGTGTTGTTGGGATAAGCTTACGTGCCGTAGCCCAGTTTTGGGGCTTGTCTGTAAGAGCGCTATGACTTTGTATATGTTCACCATTCATAAGCATGGTACCTGTTCCCGTTTATCAATATATTCTTGAACTGCTACGATCGGTAGCAGGAAATGTTATCACCTCTCTCCGTCTGATTCCGGTAGGCGGAGGTTCTATCAACGAAACATATCAGGCGCTGGCCAATAACGGCCAGCGTTTTTTTGTGAAGGTCAACCGGGCGGCTGAACTGCCCGGACTGTTCCGTAGCGAAAAAGAGGGGCTGGAGCTGTTGGCGGCTGCGGGCGCCATTCGCACTCCGTTAATGCTAGGTTGTGCCGAAACAGAAGATCATCAGGTGCTGGTGCTGGAGTGGATTGAGCAGGGTCTTAAATCGGCCACCTTTTGGGAGCGATTCGGAGAACAGCTGGCAGTCCTTCATGGACAGACTCAAACAGTCGCCCCGTCCAATCAGGATCTTGCTGTTTTTGGCTTACCCTTCAACAACTATATGGGCGCTTTGCCACAGCAGAATGGGCCGCTGGCCGATTGGGACCAATTTTTCATCGTAAGGCGATTGGAGCCTCAAGTAAAGCTGGCGTTTGACAGGCACTTAATTTCAGCAGAGCAAGCCAAGGGTTTTGAAGGGGTGTACAAAGCGCTGCCCGTTATCTTCGGTAAAACAGCGCCTGTGTTGGTGCACGGCGATCTTTGGAGCGGTAATTTTCTTTGTGATACCGATAGCCGGCCAGTTTTGATTGACCCAGCCGTCTATTATGGCCACCCGGCAGTGGATCTGGGGATGACTACCTTATTTGGCGGGTTTGAGGCCCTTTTTTATGAAAGTTACCACCAGCATGCACCGCCTCCTGCGAATTACCGGGAACAATGGGAGGTTGCGAACCTGTATCCGCTGCTGATCCACCTCAATTTATTTGGAAAAGGCTACCTGCCCGATATTTTAAGTACAATTGATCGTTATTGATTTGCGTTATTATATGGTAATCAGTTAATTTAGCCGTGATAAGCAGCAGAAGGCCCTGTGTGTGCGTCTTACAGCAGTCAAAAACCTACATTTCCGCATGCTCGCAGTCACTATCCTGGGAAATAATTCAGCGTTGCCAGCTTATGACCGGCATCCCACGTCGCAATTGGTGACGCTGGATGATCAGCTTTTCCTGGTAGACTGCGGGGAGGGAACTCAGGTTCAACTGTCAAAGTACCGGATCCGCTGGGGTCGTATCAACCATATTTTTATCTCTCACCTGCATGGCGACCATTATTTCGGCCTGCCAGGTTTCATCAACAGTATGGGACTGCTGCACCGGGAAAACGACCTGCACTTATTTGCCCCCGCCCCACTTAAAGAGATACTCGACCTGCAGTTAAAGGCGGCAGCTACCGTGTTACCGTACCCGCTGCATTTTCATCCTCTGGAGGAAGAAGGTGTGCTGGTAAAGACGGATCGTTTCAAGGTAACCTGCTTTCCGACCAAGCACCGGATTCCATGCTGGGGATTTCGTTTCGATCAGGTGAAGGCGCCACGCCGTGTAAATCCGGATAAGGCAATTCTGCGTGGAGTACCGGCAGCATTCTACGACCGGCTGAAAGTGGGAGAAGACTATGAGACCAAGACAGGCGAAGTGATCCGTAACGAGTGGGTGACAGAGCCTGCTCCCAAACCTCAGTCATATGCCTATAGCGCCGATACGCTTTATGATGAAGAGTTGATCGATAGGGTGAAGGGGGTAGATATTTTGTATCATGAAACCACCTATCTCAAGGATCTCAATGATCGTGCGGCGAGCCGTTTCCATTCCACGACCACACAAGCGGCCTGTATTGCAAAAAAGGCGGGAGTTGGCCGTTTACTGATCGGGCATTTCAGTTCGAAGTACGATAAGCTGGATATATTCAAAGAGGAGGCTTGCGAAGTGTTTCCCAATACCGATCTGGCGTTGGAAGGAGTAACCTACAAAGTGTAACAAGTTACTGAAGATATTATTAAGCGATCGGCCCGGTGGAACACCGGGCCGATCGCTTTTATACTTACGAATTCAGGTATTCGCGTACTTTATCGTGAAGCTGGCTGCTCAACGGTGTCATGGGCAAACGCAGGATGTTCTCCAGCAGATTCAGTTCTGTTAAGAATGCCTTTACACCGGCAGGATTGTTCTCTGCAAACATCAGGTCATAGGCTTCGATCAATGGATCGTTGAGCTTTTTAGCCATGGCGAGATCCTGTTTGAGCGCGAAGCGTACCATATCGGAGAATTGCTTGGGGAAGGCGTTACCGGCCACGCTGATCACACCATCCATGCCCGTTGCTACCTGTGCAAACGTGAGCGCATCGTCGCCGCTGACTACCAGGAAGTTTTCGGGCCGGTCGCGAAGAATTAGGCTGCATTGTGCCATATCGCCGCTGGCTTCTTTGATACCTGCGATGTTGGCCACTTCATTGGCCAGGCGCAGCGTTGTGGCAGCAGTCATATTCCTACCTGTTCTTCCGGGTACGTTGTATAACAAAATGGGCTTGGGAGAAGCTTCAGCCAGCAATTTGTAGTGCTGGAAGATCCCCTCCTGTGATGGCTTATTATAATAGGGACTTGCACTCAGTACCGCTGTTGCTTTATCCAGCGGGAAGTACTGCAGATCCTGCAACAGCTCTTGTGTATTGTTGCCCCCGATACCTACCACTACAGGCACACGTGCCGCTACCTTCTCATAAGTGAACTGGATGATATCCTTCTTTTCTTCCTTGGAGAGAGTAGGGGTTTCACCGGTGGTTCCCAGCGTAACTACGTATTCAACGCCTCCCTTGATCACGAAATCGATCAGCTTTCCTAAGGAATCGTAATCGACTGCCGTGGTGGAGGTGAATGGAGTAACCAGCGCTACTCCCGTGCCTTGTAATGTTTGTCTAAGCGACATTGCTGTAGTTGGGTTTTAATATGAGTGATCGAATGTTTGTTATGGATTCACCAGCAAAACAAAAGCCTTCCGTTGCAGGAAGGCTTTATGATTATTTAGACATACAATTCTGTCCTCAACCTTCCCGCTTACCGGAACGCTTCTTGGATTGCTTTGTATGTTTCTTTATCAATTGCATGATGAGTACCAAAAATAATCAGCAATTATATTCCGCCCAAATTTTTTCTGAAGGAATCTGCTGTTGTTGTTGCTATCAACTAGTTAATAACCCACACCGGATGCAAAAAAACGGAATGTAATAGTCGTCCTGTAAGGTGGACTTCATCCTTTGCTATCACTGTGTTATGGAAAACTGTAGCGTACCGGCAGCAACAGGCCGAGTTTATTGCGCAACCTCATCATAGAAGCCCATTTTATTGAACTTCTCGATACGCTTTTCGATGCGTTGCTCAGGCGTCAACTGTCCCAGCTCGTTGAGCGTATTCAACAGATAGGGTTTCAGCAGGTTGGCTGCTTCCTGGTAGTCCCAGTGGGCGCCACCTACAGGCTCAGGAATGATCTCATCGATCAAACCGAACTGGTGCATATAATCAGGAGTGAGTTTCAGTTGTTCTGCGGCTTTCTCTTTTTGGTCCCAGCTGCGCCACAGGATAGAACTGCAGCTTTCGGGTGAGATCACCGTATACCAGGTATTTTCAAGCATGAATACGCGGTCGCCAACTCCAATGCCGAGGGCGCCACCGGAAGCTCCTTCCCCGATCACCACACAGATCACAGGTACTTTGAGGCGCATCATTTCATAGATGTTGCGGGCGATGGCTTCGCCTTGTCCGCGCTCTTCTGCTTCGAGACCTGGATATGCTCCGGGCGTATCTATGAGGGTAATTACAGGCTTGTTGAACTTCTCCGCAAGTTTCATTAAACGGAGGGCTTTGCGGTATCCTTCGGGATTGGCCATACCAAAGTTGCGCAATTGGCGAGCCTTAGTATTGATACCTTTTTGCTGACCAATGATCATGACGGTGCGTCCGTCAAGCGAGGCAAAACCGCCTACCATGGCCTTGTCGTCGCGCACATTGCGATCGCCGAAAAGTTCCACGAAATCAGTGGTCAGTTTATCAATATATTTCAGTGTATAGGGACGATCGGGGTGGCGGCTCAACTGTACCTTTTGCCAGGGGGTAAGGTTTTGAGTGATGGCCTTGCGGGTTTCTATAACCCGCTCTTCGAGCTTTCTGATGGGGTCGCTCAGGTCGATCTTACTCTTTTCAGCTTTCTGCTTCAGCCCTTCAATATCATCGAACAGTTCTTTAATGGGTTTCTCAAATTCAAGAAATTGGCGGTTTTTGTCTTGCGGCATAAACAGGGAATATAAAGCTGTAAAATTAAGGGTTGAGACCTTTTCTGACTAATGTTTTCTTAATGTGGTGATTATAAGCAAAAAGCCCACCTTCACGGAAAGGGCGGGCTTGTTCTATCGATTATGCTTTACAAACGTGTAATGAGCTGATAATGAATAATATCATTTAGTTGACGGGACGTTTTTCGCTGCTCTGGTCTGTAATATGATCAACATTTCGGGGTTTTTGCCAAATACATTCTTGTAATGTTCCTGTGTGTAAAGGTCTACCTGTACGTAGTGCTTACCATAGTTTACAGCATTTTTGGCGAGCTTGCTGGAGCTGAAGTAGGCGAAGTCTCCTGGCTCGTGCCGGGCCAATACTTCATTATTAACCCGTTTGCCATCGATCCATAGACCGTAGGTTTTAGCATC
This sequence comes from Paraflavitalea sp. CAU 1676, assembly GCF_029223285.1. GTDB lineage: Bacteria > Bacteroidota > Bacteroidia > Chitinophagales > Chitinophagaceae > Paraflavitalea. The sequence goes on from NZ_JARHUJ010000004.1 coordinate 578,324, forward strand.
CGTCCAGCTTTGCAGCTGGCTGGCAGTGGGCGTTTTGGGGCCGGGTGGTTTCGTGAAGATCAGGGGCGGATAAGAAGCGCGTTGATCCTGGTTCATGGCGCTATAGATCGATTTGATAGTGGCTACTTCTTCCTGGCTCAACTTGCTGCTTTTGCGCTGGGTGCCATCGATGGCATCTTTGCCGAATAGCTTTTCAAATTGCTCCAGTTGTTCCACCGAAGCGCCGGGACCCGGAGGCGGTACATTATTACTCCATACATATTTGACGATCCTGGGCGCTGTGTCACCTTTGGCATCGTATGTTTTTGTCCAGGCTACAGTTTGTTCCTGCGGTGATGCCTTTTGGGGTGCCTGCGCATAGGTCCGGTCGCTAAACAGGGTGATGGAGACAAGCAGTACGGGCAGCGATGCTAACTGCAGTAAAATGATCCGTTTCATGTTGGGGGTGGTGGTCATCATGGTCAATCGTTTTTTGGTGATCAGATAATTGAAGCTGCTGGCGAGCGGTACACGGCCTTGCATTTCTAATTTTTCCAATAACAGGTGTTGGTAGCTGCGCACGTTGCCGAGCTTGGTAATGACAGAATTGTCTGCCAGTAACTCATGATTGAATTGCATGGCTTTTTTATAGAAAGGCAGTAGTGGGTTGAACCAGTATACTACCCTTAGGATCTCAATCAGTAAAATGTCCCAGGAATGTTTTTGGCGTACGTGCAATAGCTCATGGGTAAGCAGTGCATCACGTGCGCCTGGATCATCGTAGTCGCCTTTACTCATGAATATGCTGCCCAGAAATGAGTAAGCTGGTGTATCGGAGTCGAGCAATATAAGCCGCGCTCCCTGGTAAAAACTTTGTTGATTGCGGCTGGCAATTCGTTGAAGGAGGAAAAGATTGCGCAGGAAGCGGATAAATAATATCAGTGCAACGAGTGTATAGAGTGCAATGAAGAGGTTCGTCCAGGTGAACAGTGTGCTTTGTGACAAGGGCGCGGTCGTTGCCGCTTGCGGGGGCGTTGACGTGGCAGGTGGTTCAAAGATATTGGAAGGCAGGTACAGGCTTTCTACCGGTGCCGGTGTATCGGCCGTAATGCTGAAAGTGAATAAGGGAATGATCAGCGAAGTCAATAGACTGGCTAACAGATAAACCCTGTTGAAGACATACATTTTTTCACGCTGCAGCAGGATCCTGTAGACCAGCAAGAACAGGAGGGCACAGGTTGTGGAGCGAATGATGTAGGTGATCATTTTTTCTTTTTTTCAATTTCCTGGTCGATAAGGTTTCTCAGTTCCTCCAACTCTTTAGTGGTGAGCTTGGTCGATTTGGTGAAGAAGCTGGCAAACTGCAGGGCAGAATCATTGAAGTAGTTCCTGATCATCCCGTTTACGTGTTTGGCGAAATAGTCGGTCTTCTTCACTTTGGGAAAATACTGGCGGGAATTGCCGTAAACCTTGTGGTCTGCAAACCCTTTCTCCTGCATGCGCTTAAGCAGAGTAACGACTGTAGTCGTGGCAGGTTTAGGTTCAGGAAAACAATCCAGCAGGTCTTTGAGGAAGGCTTTGTCCAACTGCCACAGGTACTCCATGATCTGCTCTTCGGCTTTGGTAAGTTGCATGCTCTACGTTTTTAGATATTGTTCTACAAATGTAGAATAAAGGGTGATCCGGCCAAATATTTTTTTCCGGCAGGGGTGGAGGAGAGCGCAGGGCTGTGGTACGGAAGTAGTTATATTTACAAACTGTACTTATTATCTTATCAAATGATTTTTTTTAACGTTATGTACAACAAGATTGCTTTTACCTGTTTGTTGTTATTGATGGTGCTGGGCGTATTTGCCGGCACGGTAGATACGGTTACCACCCATAGTGCCTCGATGAAAAAGGATATCCGGGCGGTGGTGATCAGGCCAACCTCTTATGATAAAAGCAAAACCTACCCGGTGGTATATCTACTGCATGGGCATAGCGGCAATTATGCCGACTGGATCTCAAAGGTGAAGCGCCTACCAACCCTGTGCGACCAGCTCGATATCATGATCGTATGTCCGGACGGAAATTTCTCCAGTTGGTATTTTGATAGCCCGCTCGATAAGAGCTGGCAATATGAAACCTATGTTTCAAAAGAGCTGGTGAACTGGATTGATGAGCATTACAGTACGGTGAAGGGGCCCAAAGGGCGCGCTATAACAGGATTGAGTATGGGCGGACATGGAGCTTTGTACCTGGCCTTCCGCCACCAGGAGGTGTATGGAGCGGCAGGCAGTATGAGTGGCGGCGTAGACCTGCGTCCGTTTCCCATGAACTGGGATATTTCAAAGCGCATCGGGACTTACAAAGACAATCCGGAACAATGGGAGAAGAACAGCGTGATCAACCTAACCCATTTGCTGGTGAACAATGCACTGGCGCTGATCATCGATTGCGGTACAGGCGATTTCTTTTACAAGGTGAATGTGAACCTGCACGAAAAGCTGCGGGAAAGGAATATCAATCACGATTTTATCAGCAGACCAGGTGCCCATAACTGGGAGTATTGGGAGAATGCAGTAGAATATCAACTGCTGTTCATGAACCGGTATTTCAGAAAGTAGTGTGGTACTAAAAGCAGCGGGGCGTGCCGGTAACCGGCACGCCCCGCTTTATTGTTGACCCAATCAGGATTAGAAACCCTGCAAAGGCCAGTTGTTGTTTTTGTTGTTGACATCGGGCAGGGTGTTGTCGGGATCGACAGTCACCTTGGTCACTTTAGAGGTTGACTTATAAGCAAACTTCCATTCGCTGCCATGCTGCCATATTTCTACAGGCAGTTTTACCCTGTCTTTCTTTCCATTCTCTTCAATAACTTCTACTACGATCGGCATGGGCAGTTTTTCGAAGTTACCCACAGTGATAATGCTGCCCTTGGTGGCATCGTCCTGTACATAGGCAACATCCACAACGCCTTGATCTATTTTCCAGTTGTTGAGGTACCAGCCTCTCCAGAACCAGTCAAGCGTTTCACCGGCATGGTTCTCGATGCAATGGAAGAAATCGTAGGGAGTGGGATGTTTGAAAGCCCATTTGGTTACATAGTAACGGAAGGCGCTGTCGAAGCGTGCTTCGCCAAGTACATTCTCACGCAACAGCTGTAAACCAAATCCTGGCTTGCGGTAGGCGATGGTGCCCAGGTTGGCGGGATTGGTAACATCCGGCACTGTAGAAATGCTTTCGGAGTTGGGACCGAAGAAGGGAGTCACGAAATTGCGTGCGTTCATAGCACGGTTTCCATAGTACTCTCCGTTGTTGAATTTCTTTTCGGCGAGGGTATTGATGAAGGTGTTGAAGCCTTCGTCCATCCAGGGATACTTTCTTTCGTTGCTGCCCACGATCATGGGGAACCAGTTGTGGCCAAACTCGTGGGAAGTAACGCCCCATAAACCACCTCTTTTCGCACGTGCACTGCAAAATACGATACCGGGGTATTCCATACCGCCTACGATACCAGCCACGTTAACGGCCACCGGGTAGGTGTAGGGATATAAATAGTCGGAATAGAACTCGATGGCGCCTTTTACATATTCAGTGGAACGGCCCCAGGCAGAATCGGTAGCTGCTTCAGCAGGGTAGGCACTCATAGCGAGCGATTTCTTGCCGCCAGGCAGGTTGATGCGGGCTGCATCCCATACAAATGAAGTAGAGCTGGCCCAGGCAACGTCGCGTGTATTGATACACTTGAATTTCCAGGTAAGCGACTTGCTGCCGGAAGGGCGGGTAGCGGGATTGGTGACCTCGTCGGCGCTACGCAGTATAACTGTTTTGTCGCTGTTCTTGGCAGCGTTCCAACGTTTGAGCTGATCGGCGGTGAGTACTTCCTGCGGGTTGAGCAATTCGCCGGAACCTACTACGATATGGTTGGAAGGTGCAGTGATGTTGTAAGTAACATCGCCATATTCGAGATAGAATTCGCCTTGTCCGAGGTAGGGCAGGGTATTCCATCCTTGTACATTGTCATATACGCACAGGCGGGGAAACCATTGGGCGATCTCATAGATCCACCCGTTCTTGGTGTTCAGGCGTCCGGTGCGGTCGGTGCCGTATTCAGGCACGATGAACTCGTAGGTAATCTTTACCTGTGTGCTACCACCGTTGCCTTTAACGGCCTGGGGCAGGTTGATCTTCATGCGGGTGTCAACCACTTCATATGGTACGTTGCTGGACTTACCATTTTCGATGAGGGTAACCGATTTGATAGTATAACCACCATCGAATGCGTTGCGGTTGGCCCAGCGACCACCCGATACCGCTGTTGCCGCTACGCCTCTAGATTGCAGGCTATAGATATTTTGATCCAATTGCAGCCAGAGGAAGGACAGCGCCTGTGGGCTGTTGTTGGTATAAGTGATCTGCACGGAACCGGCTACCTGGTGTTGTGCGTCGTTGATAGAAGCATCGATCTTATAGTCGGCCCTGTTTTGCCAGTATTTAGGACCGGGTGTGCCATCGGCAGTTCTCACTTCATCTCCATAAGATGGATAAAAGAAGGGAGCAAATGCTTCGTGCTGATCGTACACGGAAGTGGTTTGGGCGGCAGCCTGCAGTCCCGCAACCAGGAGGCAACCAGTAAGAAACCTTTTAGAGTGCAACATCATGATGAAATGTAGATTTTAGTTGAAAATGAAGGTCTAAATATAGGAAAATGGACAGGTTAGGACTTGCCATTAATCAAATAATGCTCATTTTTTAATAGAACGGTGTCATTTGCAGGGTGATGCGTGGCCGATTGAATGCTACTTGTGGCGGCCCGGTGGAGATTGATGGGAATAGTTGTTAATTTGCAGCGCTTATGTCGTTATATATCACCTCCCTCAATTCCGGCAGCAATGGCAATTGCTACTACATCGGCAACGATGAGGAGGCGATATTTATAGATGCGGGCATCTCATGCCGGGAAACGGAGCGGCGCATGCAAAGGCTCGGCTTGACGATGGAGAAGGTGAAAGCCATCTTTGTGTCGCACGAGCATTCGGATCATATTGCCGGTATTCCGGTGCTGGCGCGTAAATATAAAATACCCGTATACATTACCGATCGCACATTAAAGCACGGTGGGATGGAACTGGCACAAGATCAGGTGAAGGCGTTCCAGGCTTATGAAGCGGTAAAGATCGGCGGCCTGTCGATCACCGGATTTCCAAAATTTCATGATGCTTACGACCCGCACAGTTTTGTAGTGGCCTCCGATTCTGTCAGGGTTGGAATATTTACTGATATCGGTAAACCCTGCGCGCATTTGATCAATCATTTCAGGCAATGTCATGCTGCGTTTCTGGAAACCAACTACGACGAGGAGATGTTGATGAAAGGTCGGTATCCAGCCTCCTTGAAGAATCGTATTCGCGGAGGCAATGGCCATTTGTCGAATGCGCAGGCGCTGGATCTGTTCAAAACACACCGACCGGCATTCATGAGCCACCTGTTGCTGGCGCATCTTTCTAAAGACAACAACAACCCCCAATTGGTACAGGATCTTTTCGATGCACATCGCGAAGATACTTCCATCGTGGTGGCGTCCCGTTTTGCAGAAACTGCAGTGTATCATATTCAATCCACTGGCGAATTACTGAACGATATAAAAAGGCCGGTGGAACCCCGGCCAGTATCTGCATTTCCTGCGCAACCGCCTGTACAGCAGCTGCGATTGTTTTGATTAGATTCCAGTTAATGGTTTTGAAGTTGCCGGAGCCGTACGTTGTATGGCGGAATAGCGTCGTTGTTACACCCCGGCACACTAAAATGATGACTAAGTGGTCAAATTGGAGGATTGATAGGTTGTTTTTCGCCGGGATGCATACATCCGGAAAGTGCTGTTGTCATTAGAGTAATAAATACTGGATGGATGAAAGCGATCATCATAACATTTTTTTGCCTGGCCTCCTTATGTTCAATTGGTCAGCAGGATACTGCCCAACTCAAGCTCAAAACATTTGCCCAAGGCATCGTGGGAGAAGAGAGTTCTCCTTTTGAAAAAGCCAGGATCCTGCTTCATTGGCTAAGTGCCAACTTCGAATGGACTGCGACCGACTACCAATCGCGTACCGCCAAGGAGATCATTGTGCTTAAGGGCGGTAACTGCTTTGAACTGGCCAAAGTGTACATGGCATTGGCTGGCGAGTTGTCCTTACCGCTACGGCCTGTTGCAGAGATCAATTTGCATGTGCCGAAGTCTTCGAGAGAAGAAACAGCTACCCGGAAGATCGCAGAACGTGGAAACCGGATGTCGGTATTCGGTTATCAACACAACGACCATCGATGGATAGAAGTATATGACGAAAAAATGGGGGAGTGGATCCCTGTCGACCCAACCATGAATTTGTTCGGCTACGAGCAGTGGTTGAAAGGGAGGGCCTGGTTTGGCGACCGTCATACGCAGAATAAGGAGATCAGTCAGGATATGATTGCACCGTTTGCCATTTTTGTGGTTGATAAACAGAACAACAGCTTGATGGTGGAGAGTAGGGCGGAAGTATACATGGTTAAGAAACTGGATTCGTTATATGGGGGTAGGTTGTCGGGATTGCCGTCGTGGCAAACTTGGGTAGAGCAGTTACAGCAGATCACACCGCACGCGCAGGCGGCTTTTGGAGGAAAGGAGAATCTGCATGCGTATGCCGGGCAGATCGACGCCTTGCGGAAGACCTACGACAAACTGAAAAAAGAATATGCATTGAAATTCGAGGAGTCGAAGTAGGGTGAATTTTGTTTCGAGGAGGTCGAACGGGGAGCAAAAAATGGCCGGGCTGGCAGATGTCGCCAGGCACTTTGTATCGATGGATTTTTGGCCGTCAAGATTTTTTTTAAAATTCTTGAAATTTTGTTGGGCCGAATCAAAAAACTCCTATCTTTGCCATCCCAAAAACGACGGAACGGTAGCGAGAAAAGGTTGAAAGAGAAAGAGTTGCGGGTTTGGGAAGCTGAAAAGGGGTAAGACCTGGAACAGCACAAAAAAAGAAGTTCTTTAGCGATAAAATCGCACAAAATATTGGATCGGTAGTTCAGTCGGTTAGAATGCCGCCCTGTCACGGCGGAGGTCGCGGGTTCGAGTCCCGTCCGGTCCGCATCGAAGGTTCATCAGCAATGATGAACCTTTTTTGTTTTTATCCATCCTTACTTTCAGTAGGTTGATTTTCAGTTTTTAGCAACAAGATCGGCATCACATTCTTCCTACCTTTATTTCAGCTTGACAATTTAAAAACTCGACCTGAACTCGACCAAAACTCGACCAAGGTTTCGAATCTTAAAATGTCAGGATTATGAAGCTACCGATCAAGCTCATTTGCCGTAAAAACAAGCTGAACGGCGACGGTACTACGACAGTATTTATTCAATACTGTTACGATGCAGACCATAAGACTTTACTGCATACGGGTATCAAAATCCCTCCTCTCTATTGGAACAAAGCTCAAGGTTCCATTTCAAACAAACTCCCTGTAGAATTTGGAAATGCTGACTCTTTGAACAAAGAACTTTGGCGACAACTGCGCGTTGTTGAGAGCCTTGCGACCCATGCTATCCAAACAAAAATGGATAACAAGGGCGAGTTTGTAAAAAAGACCTTTCACCCCGACATGCATGCCGTCACAGTAGAAGAACGTATTAGCGAAGCTGCAAAAAGAGAAGTCGAGGCAAAGCGCTCGAAACTGGATATCTATTTCCAGTTTGATGAATACATAAAAAGCAAGCAACGGAAAGTCGGAAAGGCTACGCTTACCGTATATGGAAATGTGAAGTCGCACCTATTGGCATTCCAGGAATACAGGCAAAAGAAGATCACGTTCGGTTGTCTTGATTTTAGCTTCTACGAAGATTTTGTCGACTATCTGACTTTCGAGCACGTGCACATGCGCCGGCAAACTGAAATAACCGGCCTCAAGCTAAATACTATTGGTAAGACTATTAAGCACCTTAGAGGTTTTATAAAGGACCGGGTGAAAAGAAAGATTAGTGCTCCTATCGATCTGACTGATTTCAAAATCCCCGAAGAGGATAGCGACGCTATTTACCTTACCCACGAAGAAATTGGGACAATCTATCAAACAGATTTGTCTGACCAACCACACCTGGTAGAATATCGTGACCTATTTGTATTAGCATGCTTGACTGGTCTGCGCTTCTCTGACTTCTCCACCCTGAAGCCGGAAGATCTGCAGCGTGATATGTTGTATAAAAAGCAGGAGAAGTCTGACCACTGGGTGATTATTCCGCTTCGTGAAGAAGCCAAGCAAATCTTCACGCGGCAATTCCGGGATCGGATACCTGCACTCACGAATCCAGAATTCAACCGTCATATAAAAACTATTGGAAGGTTGGCTGGTATTACCCGGCTGGTTAAGTTCTCTTACAAAAGGGGAAATCAAAATGTAGTTGTGACCAGGGCTAAGTATGATTGGATCACTTCACACACTGCCAGACGATCCTTTTGTACAAATGAATTTCTTGCGGGTACTCCTGTAGAATTGATCATGAAGATCAGCGGCCACAAGCGAACTAAGGATTTCTATAAGTATATCCGGATTACACCGGAAGAAGCCGCCAACAGGATCAAGGAATTATGGCTGGCCAGGGATGATATGAAGTTAATTAAGGAAAAGGTGGAGAAGGGTCGAAATGGTGACTTGAGGGCCGCAATCTTAAGACAGTAGTATTGGATATCGTCGCATTAAAAAAACTTTTAAGATCACAATTTGTGATCTTAAAATAAAGCCGCCTGTTACCTTTATGCTTAAAAATGTAACACATTTTGTTACATTTTTGGATAAATTTGTAACATGGATTCTGTTCATGAAAATATAAGACGTTATTTATCAGCATTTTACCCAGGCCAAATATTAGTGCCAGCAGATTTTAGGGGGCGAGGTTCGCAAGATGCGATCAAGATGTCATTGTCAAGGCTAGTAAAAAGCGGGGAGCTAAAGAGAATAGCACATGGTATATACTACAAGCCTATGTTTCATACACAATTGGGCGAAATGTTGCCGTCACCTGAAGCAATTGCTGAGCAGCTTGCGGAAAAGGAGAAGGTGCGGATTCGTCCCACTGGATCTTTTGCTCTTAATAAGCTTGGCCTTAGCACACAAGTACCGACAAAGCTTACTTATTTAACGGACGGACATCCACGCAAAATTAGAGTGGGAAAGATGTCTATAGAATTTAAGGCCTCTACTCCAAAAAAAATGGCTTTATCAGGAACTATCAGCGGCTCTTTGATACTTGCCCTTGAAGAGCTCGACCTAGACAATCTCGAACCAGACCAGGAAAAAAGGATTAGGTATCTAATTCAAATTAGCAGAGATCAATTTTATAACGACCTTAAACTGGCACCTGCAAAAGTATATAACTATATTTCAAAAATTATAACCGAACTCGATGACACAATATTTAACATTATCTCAGAGGCTTAGGCGCAATCTACTTGCTCAAGCTGCTCTGATTAGTGGCATCAGAGAAAAAGCAATCGAAAAGGACTGGTGGGTAACACTATCTCTAAAAGCACTATTCACTACGCCGTACGCACAGTACTGCATATTTAAGGGAGGCACATCGCTTAGCAAGGGATGGAAGTTAATTGAGCGTTTTTCGGAAGATGTAGATATAGCACTTGAGCCGCAGGCATTCGGCATGACTTATAAGACTACACCAAGCCACAGTTATGTAAAGAAACTGAAAAGAGAAGGGTGTAAATTCACAAGCACGGAATTAAAGCAGGCCCTTGAAAATGCGTTTATAGAACTTGGCGTGCCCAAATCGGAAATTAGTATAGTTGCAGAGGCCATAGAAGCAGACAGGCCGGACAAAGATCCTCAAACTCTATTTATTCGTTATCAAACTGTGCTAGGGAGTGATCCATACCTTGCGGATGAGGTGAGGATCGAATTCGGTGTTCGGTCGCTTAAGGATCCATTTAGCGTCATTCAGATAAAATCAATCCTTGGTGATGTTTACCCCAACCCAGCTTACCAGGAGGAACCGTTTGAAGTTTCGGTAGTAGATCCCATGAAAACGCTGTTAGAGAAAATGTTTCTCTTGCATGAAAAATTCACTCAGGGATATCCCCAAGCAGCGCGTGGAGATCGGCAGTCGAGGCACCTGTATGATATAGTTTCATTGATTGGAACAGCAGCTGGAAAGGCAGTATTGGAGGATACTCCCCTTTTTCAACAGTTATTACAACATCGTAAACATTATGTAAGGATAAATGGCATTGACTATGATCAGCTGATGAACAGAACTCTCCGATTTGTGCCGACGCCAGAATTGCTACAAGACTTTGAAAGCGATTATAAGGAGATGCAGCGTTCTATGATTTATGGAAATTCTCCAAACTTTAAAGATTTAGTTTTTTCCCTAAAATATTTTAATGCTCGCTTTTTGTTGGCAGGGTTTGGCCTCAACATTGAACAAATAGAGGAAAAATTCGTTGACGAATATCAAATCGAAAAGGCAAGTGAATCTGAAAATGTGATCATACGTAGGATCGTTTCAGTGGAAACAGTTAATGCTGATATTCATCGATTTAACGTTGCAATGTATAACCACGGCGATAATTGGATGCTTCATGAATTGGGATATGTTCAACAATCCTAGCACGTAAAACTATTAATGCTTCCCATTAAACACATTACTAGCAATCTACTCACATCTTATTTAGTTTTGCAATTCCGCTATCAACGCAAGCAGTTCTGTTTATTCGCCGCTGGCGATCATGATGTGCCATGAAGGTGAACACTTCGGGAAGAAAATCTGTTGCGAATCTGTGAAGCTCATTGACATTGTGCGCAGACATCTTGTATCCGGTAACCATTACATTCAATGTCGCCATGCAGTATTCTATACATTGAAGTAATGAAGAGGCCGCTATCGGGTGCTCGACTTTAAGGTGCTCGGCTCATAATTAGAATGTTGCCTTGCATGATCATAATGGCCACTTTATACTCAGGAAATCAGTTTGCATAAGCCCATTGTCGGCGAAAGAGAAGCACGCCTCTTTCGAGAAAATCAGGTGATCCACCACTTCAATTCCGATCAGCCGACCGGAAAGGACTAAAGACCTGGTAGCATTAAAATCTTCACGGGAAGGCTTTACATTGCCGCTTGTGTTATTATTACCTAAAATGATCTTTCCCGCACCCGACAGCAAGGCAGCCGAAAAAATAAACTTTGGGTCGAAAAGCGCCTTGTCCATACACCCGGTAGCAACTTCCGAAATCCCTAAGACCTTATTGGCGTTGGTTAATAGCAGGATCTTGAGCTGCTTCACGAGCTCGATCTTATTCCAGTCCCATTGCACCATGAAGATTTCGAAGGCATCCACGGAGTTGCTGATAGTAGCCCGCTTTGAGCGGTCGGCATCCGCTTTGTATATTAGCTCTAACAAGGGCACTTGAAGTCCTTGTACCTTTTCAAGTTTTACCTTCTTTGCCTTAGCAGGCAGTGAAACGGACGGCAAAATGTTTGCCGGCGCTTTAATGAGTTGATTTTTTCCTTTTACTGACATGGCTGTTCTTTTTATTGATTTTAGATTTTCGTTTGGATTGATCTTTCTGCACCGATTTTCGGTAAAGTAGATAGGAGGCTTCGGCCAGCTTTTCGAGGTTCTCATACAGGAAAATCAGATTACTGCGATGCAAGCCTTCCTGGAACCAGCTTTCGTCATGGCATAGACCAGAGCATAGCCATTCCCACAATACTTCCCGCAAATCATTCAGGTGATAGTTAATGAAAAACTCGCTTAGCACGGCCTGTGGATCTTTTTGCTCCTCCTTTGAAAGTCGCCAAGGCTGGTTAGATATATCAAGGATTTCCGGTTTCATGGTAATTGTTTTTACGTTTTTCAATGGCGTGGGAAATGTGTTCCTCACCAATTACTTCTAATACTTTCTGTACACGGTCATGGTGACCGCGCTCTTTTAAATAGCGGATCGTAACCTGCATAGTTGTTCGGAATAACCAGCCACTATTGTATTGAAGGAAATCGTCCCGGCTACCCCAGAGTTGGAGAAATACCGATTCCGTAAGGAGGCAAAGAATGTCTAGGTCTTGTAAGCCAGAAAAGCGGGCTATGATAGAAAAGGTGGGGTTGTAGAAGTAGTCGCAATAGCTAGCATAGGCCCTGCGGTCACCGTTCGCGATAGCGGGAAAATCAAATTGAGGTAGTGCGGGCTTGTGGTCTTTGTCGCCGGTTGAGTCGATAAGGTTGCACATACGTCGCAATTTTTGTGGATGGATAAAATTGCACGTAAGGGCCAACAAAGAAAATTGCGTGGGTTGGTCCTTACCGTCTCGAGGGCTGCGACACCCTATCCCGAATAAGAACGCCCACGCAATAGCGTGAGCGATTTACCTTACTTCTCGGGATCTTGAATGTCGCAGTTCGAGACGAGAATAAAGCAAACACGCTTCAATATCTTATGTGTTCGCAAAAATAGTGTATCAATTTTCAACTATCATCATAACATGAAGGCATGACTGTAAATTTCTATTTGAAGATACGAAAGAATATCAATATATCGCGATATGCTATATTAATATTCTGTCACGCTATACAATTGCATGATTTTCAATTTCTTGAAGTTTTTTCCGTTCTTTAATTCGGAATAAACTGTATGGCTAAGCAAAAAAGGACAAATAAACAAGTTAGCATCAATCGAATTAAAGCAGTTTTGGCAGATTGCAACAAAACCAGCGAGGATTTACGTGCGCATTTTGGTGTGGCCCAATCTACGGTCTCTAACTGGGTTACTAATAAAATTCAACCCGACGTCTATACTTTCCTGGAAATTGCACGTTTTTTAGATGTTGATATTCGCGACCTCTTTGTTTCGACAAAATAATTGTCAACAAAAGGGCGAAAACGTTATTCGTCGAGTTTTGGGTGGTGCGAAACAGATTTAGTAGAAAGACGCTAAATTTAAGTCTGAAAGTGTTAATATGTATATCTCAGAAACCGACTTCGCTGTATTTCTAGCAGATGCGCCTCTTTATTCGAAGGTTGAATTGTTTGAAGATCCAAATTTAGACCTCAAGTGGGAATTATTTACTTTCCTTTCGGAAAAGGCATTTAAAACGTATTGCCCCAATGATAAGGAGTATCACACTTTTAAATTGCAGAAAAACTATGGGCAACAATTTTTGTTTGCCAATGCAAACTATGACAATAACTATTTTCGCAAAGATGGCACATTTTCTTTCCCTTTCCGAATTCGAAGCTATTGCCAGTTCTGCAATTTTCCGATCGATTTTATGCTCGATGCCTTTACCTTAAAACCTCGCGGAGTGAGCGGTGAATGGCCAAAGGTTTATATCAGAAAAGCAGGTCAACTTCCCGCCATTCAGAGAAGACCCGACAATGATGTGTATAATTATTTGACAGAAACAGATAAAGATCTTTATGGGAAGGCGTTGTCCAGCCTTTCACATGGCTATGGAATCGGGGCGTTTGCCTATCTACGCCGAATTGTTGAAAATGAAATAAAACATATAGTCGCGGATATTTCAGAGCTTGACTACGAAAATGCGCTCAAAGTAAAGGATGCAAATGAAAAGTTCAACAGAGACCATAACATGACAAATTTAATAGATTGCATTTATCCACTATTGCCAATATCTCTGAGAGACATGGGACAAAATCCACTCAAGATTCTTTATCAACAAACATCCGAAGGGATCCACCAATTGTCGGAAGAAGAATGTATTTCCAAGGCGCAACATATTGACAAGTTGTTACAATTTGTAATTCGACGAACCAAAAGCTTGAAATTCGAATATCAGCAAGTTCGTGAAGCTCTTAAAGAATTAGGCAAATAACTTACCGCTTCAACACAAGAATGAACCTGGGTCGCTCTGACCGGTAAAGTTTATGGAGCTTCGGGCGGTATAGCTCTCTATCTATCGGTAGAATTAGAAGTTTCTGGTAAAATGCCGCCGGGTTTTTTGATTGCACTTAGCAGGATAGAATCCATTTTTTGCCGAAGGTTTTTGCCAGAACTGTTGTACAGGTTATGCCAGCCCTTAATGATGGGACCTTTTTCGAGCCTGAGTATTTCCAAAGTGGTTTGACTGTTTTGCCAATGAACAACATACTGATACAGGTACATGACCCCGACGACAATCGCTAACCACATCAGCCACCGCCCGAAAACAATCTTATAGAACAGTTTCGCATCCTGGGGAGGGAATAACAGGATTTCGAATTTTCGGACGACGGCTTGTGGTTTCTGGATGATTGCATGTATCACCTTATAAATACCACGGTTGACCTCTGCTTTTACGGGCGCCAGATCGACGGGCGGCATCTCCACCTTGATTCCTTCCACACGATTTTTAAAGGTAGCAATCTCTTGATGTAGCTGTCCTACTTTGTCTGCCACATTGGCCAAGGCACCTGAAATCATTTCCTGCTGTTCGATGACCTGAGAAAGTAATAATTCCAGGTTATCAATCTTGGTTTGTTCTTGATCTTTTGTACTCATAATTTTTCGTATAAATGATTTATGAAGGACGTTGTGACTGTTTCTTCTTCTTTTTCTGTTTGAAGTGAAATTCCGGATCGATAGACTGAGAGGCGTACACCGGCTCAACCAAACCTTGCAGCAGGTTACCTACCGTCTTGGTTAGCGCGTCTATCTGCTGGCTTACCATATAAGCTGGTGAGGATTTGTGCCGGTGCTCCTGCCTTGCTCGTGCGAGTAGCTGCTCGGTAGCGGTCACGGGTCTTGGCATTTCTGGTTCGGCAGAAGCCTGCTTCTGCAGCCGTTCTAGTTCGGCCAACTTTTCGAATCGCTGGGAATTAAGACAAAGTACTTTCTCGATGGTCGCGAGGGAGAACCCAACCTCACTGCCTTTTGTCATGACTTTCTTATCATCGATGAAGGAGATTCCTCGACCTTTCAATACTTGGTAGCCTAGGTCTTTCATCCCCTGTTCAAATCCCTGGTAGGTAGAATGGCGCGAGAGGGTTTGGGCGATGTCTACCCGCAATCTTTCTTTCCGCGAATCATGTCGCTGCTGCTGTCGTTGTTCCTGGGTCTGGAACTGTCGGGGGCTTTGCACTTCGGTCAACCGGTATTCCTTTTCTATTCGCCGGCAGAATTCGGCTGTTCTCCTGTAATTGTTCCTGTCGCTGGCCACCTTGCCGTAAAAGCCGACCCGGTTAGCGACAATATGAATATGCTGTTCCGGGGTGTCTTTATGCAGGATCACCATGTACTGGTTATCCTGAAAGTTGAATTCGCGGGCCAGCTTCTGGGCAATATCAACCCACTGTTCTTTGGAAAGACTATCGCCGGGAGCCAGGCGCAATGAAAAGTGGAAGACAGGATTTACTACCCGGTCGTTTTGCTTAACGACCCGATTGCATTCTTTTGAAAGTTGCGCGGCGTTGCCGTAACACCTATTATAATACAGCACCTCGGCCCGGTCCTTATGCTGCAGACCATCATCCTGGGCTATCCGTAGCTTATCCTCATCAGATAACTCCCGTTTATCATTCAGGTTGTAGCTGATGCAACCGTAGAACCCTTTGCCGACTTTGGAGCGACCGATCATTGCAGGTAATCTTGAAGTTGTTTAATGATCTTCCAAAGACTTTCGATGAGGTCATGGACCCGTTTACGGTCTTCGGAAGTGAACACGTGCGCCCTGGTATGCCAGTACCTTACAAGTTGGTTCAGGTTATTTCCGATAGGACCAAGGTGGCCGTTTAATTCCAAGAGCATACTTTGCGGTACCCTCAATTGCCTAGTTGCCGGACTGTCAACCTGTCTATTCATGGCAATTGTTACCAGGAACTTGGACACCGAACAGCTCGATGCCTTCGCCTTTCCCTGTATCAACTGCTTTTCATAGGTCGAGCATTTGAAGGTGATGATCTTCGTTTTTCGCTTCCGGCTGTCTTTCAGAGGGCGTCCGCCCTTGCCTTTACCGGCCTGTTTTTGTGGTTCCATGTCTTTGATTTTTTGAATGCGATAGCATGAGAAAAATCACCCCGAATGCGCTAGCATGAGGGGCCAGCAGTTTTGGTATTACCAAAACATAGCTGGCTACTCCAACTTCGAAAAACGCTCCTACCCACCAGCAGGTAGCCTGTAATGGCTTCATAGCCTTTACACCCCCTACAAGGCGCTTATGTTGCCGCTTACCCTATGGGCAAAGCGGTACCACACCGGCGATCAGTATCGCGGCATCCGTGGAGCGCTCTGGCTACCACGTTGCATGCTGTTTCAGGTGTGTGGAAAGGGCCTACCTTGCGGGATGCGGGTTAATACTTTAGGCTGCACCTTCTAAAAAGCCGAGCGGACTTTCTGGCAGATTGGCAATTTAACCGGAGGTGAACTTTCGGTTATCCGTTAGTATCGCTGTTAAACAATTTGTGTGTTAAGCCATTTCTGCGGAGGCTATCTTTGAACTCTACCCAAATCCTAATTTGAAAATCTGCAACTTCAAATAGCTCTTCCTCCGTCAAGTTGTACGGATTGAAGATGGTGATCCGTGATTTCCTTGAAGGTTCCTTCTTTTGGGGTTCGCTCCCTTCTGCAGCAGGTTCTTTTGGCTTCTCCGGTTTTGTTTTTTCGGAGGGCAGTTCGGTGAAGGAAAGAATATTGGGTGTGCCACCCTCTCCAATTTGAAAACTTTTGTTGATGGCAATACTGTTGCCGAAAAGTTTTAGCTCTTTGCCATTCAGTAGGATCAGGGAACGCCTTTTGATGTCGGCCATAATTGTAGGTTTTTAAAAGTTATTAAATGGTAACTGATAAATTAATTTAAATGGAAGTGCTACAGTTTTAACTTAGGAGGTTTGCCGTCCTGATTACGGATATGGTTAATTTCACTGGCGATTTTTCGGGCATGCTCCAGGGACTGGTATTCTTTATGTAAATGAACCAGCCAGCCGTTCAGGTCCTTATGTACCTGATATATGGAACTACAATCTTTGTAAAGGGAATTACTTACCGTAAGTTCCTTGGTTCGGTTCCTGCCTGCGTCGTCCTGATCGAGATAAAGGTTGACCTGCGTGTGTCGCTCCATTAGTGGCTTACTGGATTCGACAAAGGAGAGTGAGTTCAGCACCAGGTAATTACTCTCGGGATTCTGCCATACCTGATTAAGGGTCTGGTAGGAGAGAAAGCTAAAAAATCCTTCAAAAACGGCTACTTCATCTGCCTTACGGTCTAGAAAGGTCGATCCTTTAGGTGAGCTACTTCCCTTGAAATACGGGTTTCGTAATTCGTAGCCGCCCGCGTTGTTGGGAAAACCAATGGCATAATACCGGTGACCGCCCAATTCATAGATCACTTCCTTGCAATACTGTCCTGCCATATCTAGGGGAATGCTGCGCTGGCCCAAATAACGGAGAAGCGCTGGTGCCGACAGGGGACGGGCCGAAACCACTATGATCTTCCTCTTTTCACCGGCGAGGGCGTTAGGCTGAAGGAAGGGCAGCTGAGTGGAGGATTGAATACATGTTTGGGAAAAAGCTTGGGTAGGCCGGTGAAAAGAAACAAAATGGGTAAGCTTGGCCAGCGCTTCGGAGAGACTACAAGCATGGATAGCCATAACAAGGTCGATCACACTCCCTCCTTTACCGATTCCGTGATCGTACCATAGGTTTAACTGAAGATCAACTTTAAAAGACGGGGTCTTCTCGTTGCGGAGCGGCGACAGGTAAAAAAGACTTCTGTTATTGCTCATTTTGGGGTCAGGAAGAATACCCATAGAGGCCAGAAATCGATCTATGTGCGCTGCCTTTTTCACTTCCGCTGTTGTTAGTATCTGAGTCATCGCGAGCTTTTTAGGGTTTTAAAAAGGTGTCTAGTGGAGATTGTTTGGCATTTGGGTATCTAGTTGGCCGGGTTTGAGCAAGGCCTGAATATCTTGCCAGAGGAAATAAACCCTTGACCTGATCTTGTAAGGTTTTAGTTTTCCGTGTTTTATCCAGTCATAGACAGTTGGCTTGGTGACCTGGAACATACTGCATACCTCCGCGATCTTGTACAAGGGTTTGTAGGACATACCCGGCGTTTGGTAAGTCGGAGTAGAAATGGCCGGAAGGGATTTTTCCAATTGCATCACTTCTTCCCGGACAATTAGCCTTACCCGTTGCCAGAATTGATCGGGTTCAAAAGGGAATAACATGGGAGTAGTTGACTGGCTGCTTTCTGTTTTTACTATTTCTTTCATGTCTTTGTGATTTAGAAAGGCAATCTACCATTTGGAGCAGGCGAAAAAAAGCTAACTATAGATAATGTATGTCGGAATGAGTGGGTGGGAGAAATCGCTTCAGATTGTTGAATGAGATGGCAAGAAAAGTGAGCTGGGTCGGGTAGGGGCAAAAAGAACGCCATTGCATAAGTGCAATGGCGACATTAGTTTATAGAGTGAGCGTTATGGCTTGAATACTTTCATTTCCAGGGCTTTCAAAATTTGGGTACCCTCTGCATAGTTCTGATTTTCGAAGAATTGGAAGGCTTCCTCGAATCGGCTGCGGGTTTCTGTTGCCTTTCGGCCGCTCAGTTTCTTACCTTTCCCGCCTGCACCGGTGATTAATTCCAGATTTTGCCGGATACTAACGGGGCTAATCCCGTACAGTTGCATAAGCAATTGGGAGGTTTGGTTATCAGCCTTGAGGTCTGGTAAACCCGCTTTTTGGGCGAATATATAATATATAAGGACAACGGCTAAATTCGAAAGCTGAGCTTCCCGACATTTTTTCGCCTCTTCTACCGACTTGGATACGGCCAGTTTCAATCGTTCAATTTCCTTTTTTTGTTGGCCAATATTGAGTTGTAGCTGGGCAATCTCCTGTTGGGCCAACTCCCGTTGGTAAGTACTTGTGACGGTTTCCAGTTTGGGTAAAAAGTCGTGCATAAACCGCGGCAGGTATTGGGAAAACAACAATACTCCAAAACTGAGGACTGCTGCGATCAGTATAGCCGGGAAATGACCCAATTCAACTGTATTGCTTGTAAATAGTACAATCAACAGGGCCAGGATTAATAATAACCCGAAATGTCCCAGAACCTGGGTAAACCAGTAATGGGATATAAGCCTTACTCGAGTGGAACCCACTGCCCAATGCGGCACTTTGTTCTGTTGCTGGTGGTGAGTAGTGGCGAATAAACCGCTGATATAGCCGATTTCCAGCTGAGATTCGAAGGTCATAAAGGACTGAGCTTTCTTCACAATTTCCTTCATTTCTTTATGTTTCCTTAAATATACAGCTAAGGGAGTTAAGAAAATCACAGTCTTATACCAGTTTGGGGATTTAGGAAGCGGAAACCCAATCAAGAATTTTGCTGCTTAGTTGTGACTTTTCTCCATATTTCAATTGCAGTGTTCGGCACGTATTGGGGTATGGCAGCATCCTTAAGATACAGAGGCGATACTCCCCCCATCATGCTTATGAATGTGATCAGGGAAAGCCGTGAACTTATCCAACCCGACCTGGAACAGGTAAGCTGAGTTCGACAAGCTAAGCCAAAGGAGGGGGCATCACCGTCCTTTGCAATCGCAGCAAAGGATTGAAACGGATAGCTGCTTAGTCTTGACTTTATAATACCCTTTCGAATTGATAAATGTCAAAAAACAATTGAGTTTTAAAAAATTACTCAAATCGATTAGTACAAACATATGGGTTTGTTGTTTCTATAGAAAAGAATGAGGCTCAATGGCTAACGAATTTTATTTGTATTAGCCCTGCATCTGCATGCGGGGCTTCCCGTTTTGGGGGCTGAAGAGCTGAAAATCAATAATTGCCGCATGCTCGTTAGTGAGAGTCTGAAGTATTTGGATTGCCGAAAGCGAGGATAAACTATAAAAGATAGGGAGTTGAGTGAGAAATCAAGAAAAACCATTTTATTATTTGGGCATTAGTTAGTAAAATAGAGATATACATAGAATGAGCGCATTCGTATATAAGCAAGGGCTCGGTCTTGTAATGTGGCTGAGGTGGCGAAGCTTTGTTCTTTTTTGCGATAGCCTACCTTCAGGCTAGCCCACAATACCGATTATTGGAAGGGTGTGCCGGTAATATTAGCAGACTATTGTTTCTAGGGATGGTGGCATGTCAACATATTTTTAGAAAGAAAGAATACTATGATGACCTTCAAAGAAATTGACGAAAGGATTAACCATTATGAAGATGAATTAAAGGGCTGTTATCAAGTAATTATTAGATTAGATAAAGCCACATTAATAGAAATAGACAATTCTAAAAAAGAAAGTATTAGAATTCGGAAAATGAAAATCGAATTCTTTTGCTTCGTAACGACAAGCTACATTGATTTACTTTGTACCTATCGAAACATAAAGCGAGCGAAATCTGATTGGGAGAGGAATTTTAGTATTAAAATCGCTTATTTGATTGCATATGAAACTATCAATACTTACCATAAGTATAAAGGCGAAATTTACAAAGCTGTATTAAAAGAGGAAAAGGACTTCTACAAGAACTTTTTCGATATGCTCAATAGAGAACTTGCGGAATTTAAATACGATTTTGATTACGACAATCTAATGCCAAAAATTAGAAACAAATCTACAGCACATTACGACAAAAATTTTTCCGAATATTATTTAAGTTATGGGCTAATTGAAAAATATGGTGATAAAGATATTGTTAGGAGCTTTTTATATTTCATCAACCCATTGCACTATTTTACCAATGCATTAATGAATGACGAAATTGATGAGTTTTTGTTTCTCAATAGCTGGCTATCCTAACGCAAATATACCAATGTTAAAAACTTCAGCTGGCGGCATGTATCTAACCTTTGTAAATGTATACAGAGAAAGCTGTTTAAGTGTATAAGTATTTGTATGTTAAAGCTATTGACAATGTCTGCTTGTCTATAGAAAAAATATAAAAATAACCGTCAATTTATGGCCGAGACTAATCTGCTAAAAATGAAATTCAAATTGCATCAATTAGAATTTGAATTGGAAGGTGACCAAAAGGTTGTAATTGAGCAATTTGACAATTTTAAGTCATTCATAGCTAATGACCTATTGCCAAAAATAAGTGTGCCGCCACTATCGCCTGTTAATGTGACACCGGAGATTGGAGCAAAACAACTAACAGAAAACGCCGGTATTGCAACTGCCGAGATTAATGATTTCCCAGCATTAAAAGAAGTTGTTCTTAGAGATCTTCCAAATTCCGAGACGGATTGGATACTCATTTACGCTTGTTACAAAACTAGCTTTGGTAAAGAGTCATTTTCGGAACAAGATATCAAAGACCAGTATGAAAAAACTGGGAGGTCAAACAAAAGCCGACTTGCTAATCTTTCAAATAATATTAAATCATTGTTGAACAAAAAGTTTATCAAAGTTCACAATGACACTCAGTATTTAATAAAGTCAGATGGACTAGACTATGCCTACAAGATATTAGAGGGAAAGTCGACAACCAAGAGTTCTACAAAAAAATCGAAGAAGGATTCCAAAGAGGAGACGGAGTCTAAGATGCAAAGTGCAAGAAGAGACAATAGAAGTATTGTTAAGGTAAATAAGTTTTCTTTGGACAAGCAACTGAACCTTAGACCTGATCATGTGGAAAGTTTAAAAGAGTTTGCTGCTAAATATCATATGGATTCCAGCGCTAAGCAAATTGTTGTCATTGTTTACTACCTTAAGGAAATATTGAAGCTTCCAAGAGCAAATGCAAATCATATCTACACTGCTCTAGATGAGCTCGATATTAGGATACCAAAAAGCCTCAACCAAATTATTGTCAATACAAAAGCGCGTGAAGGATGGCTAGACTACAAGGTGACAGATGATATTAATCTATCGATGCAAGGCAGAAATGCGATCAAATTCGACCTTCAACGCAAATCTAAGTAATGGTACGGTTAGAAGTATTTGTTGGAAAAATTGAAAAATTCGACGAGATTTCGCCAAGTAATAGAATTGATATGTTTGCCTACTTTCTCTTAGTCGAAAACAAAATCGACGGAATTGTCGCTAAAAATATTGCAAAATGCTTTGATGAATTGCACTTAGTCCCATACTCAAACATCTCGGCTTACCTGGCTGCAAAAGCAAAAGGTAAGGATAAAAAATTCATTAGAAAGAATGGTGGCAAATACTATCTTGAGCGTTCGTTTAAAGATGTGCTTGAGAATAAATTAGGAGTACCAGCATTGCCTGCTAAGGTTCAGTCGGATTTTTTCCCTATTGAATTGTTTGACAACACTAGAGGATATCTAATTGCTTTGGCAAATCAAACTCTGGCAAGCTTCAATAATGGAATATATGACGGATGTTCTGTGTTAAGCCGAAAAATAGTCGAAATACTGATTATAGAATGTTTTGAAAAACATAAGTGCGAGAATTTAATTAAAAAGCCAGATGGAGCTTTTTTTTATTTAAGCGACCTTATAGGTGAATTCCTTAAGGAGCCAAAGTGGAATGTCGGACGAAATGCTAAAAATGGGTTGCCAAAAATCAAAAAGATCGGTGATCAGTCCGCACATAATAGAAGGTACATCGCTCGGAAAAATGATTTAGAGCACATTAAAGAAGAATTGAGGGTAGTAATAGAAGAGTTAGTTCACTTAATTGACTACCCAACGTGGAAGTCGTAGAATGTTTGGAGGTTACAGGAATATCGACCGGAGTTGGTCTTACGCTCAGTCTGAACACCTTACACTACAGCTATTGAAGAAAGCAAGGAGAAGAATTTAATAATTTTTGGCCTTTTTAAATAGCTTAATTGGTTGAGGTGGACTATTTAATACGAAAAATATATATTTTTATGTCTATTAAAAATAGTACATTTATTTTTCTATAAATAGCAGTATGGCAGACAATAAGACAAATGTTGAAGCTCTTACAACAATTCTATCTGTATTAAAGGATTTGGATGTTGAGGCACAGAGAAGGACAATCCAGGCGGTAATTACATTTTTAGATATTCCCTCTTTACCAAAAGCGCTGACAACAATTGATAATCAGGCTACGGAAATTTCAAAGAATGAGGTTTCTTTTTCCGAAAATAGATCGATCTCTCCCAAAAACTTCATTCGGGATAAGGCTCCAAAAACAGATATTGAAAGGATTGCATGCTTGGCGTATTATCTTACGCACTACCGGGACACTCCCCAATTCAAAACAATTGATTTGAGTAGTTTGAACACCGAAGCAGCTCAGCCTAAACTATCAAATGCGGCTTATGCTGTAGACAACGCTACTAAGGCAGGGCTACTAGCACAAGCGCTCAAAGGAGCAAAGCAATTGAGTGCTGCTGGAGAGTATTTTGTTCAAGCGCTTCCAGATCGAGATGCCGCAAAGGCAACTCTTACAAATATGCGACCAAAGCGTCGGTCAAAGAAATCTATTACAAAAAAAAATGGTGAGTAGTGCCTAATTCTAATCTAAAGAGACATACATCAAAAAGAATTACATTATACAATCATAAGGGGGGGGTTGGTAAAACAACTTTGCTAGTAAATATCGCAGCTGCTTTGGCTGATTTAGGTAAGCGAGTTCTATTGGTGGATGCTGACCCTCAATGTAATTTAACTTCTTACCTTGTTGAAGCGGAAGTTGTGGACGGATGGTTGGACAACTCCGATGCTGAAAATGGAGCTACTATTTGGTCGGCTTTAAAACCCTTTATTGAAGGAACTGGCGACATTCAAAAGATACCAGTTCAAGAAAGGCGAGAAGGCGTTTTCTTGATACCCGGGGATATAAGGCTTTCTGAATTTGAGCAAGAATTGAATCAAATTTGGGTTGAATGTTTGCAGAGGAAAATCCGGGGATTTAAAGGGGCGTCGGCCATAAGCCACATTGTTAACGAAATAGCCAAGCAAAAGAAGGTTGATTATGTCTTTTATGATATAGGCCCTAATATTGGTCCCTTGAATAGGGTTGTCCTTTTAGATTGCGATTATTTTATAATCCCTGCTGCTTGTGATTTGTTTTCTGTTCGAGCATTAAAAACTCTTGGGAAGACTTTGTTTTCTTGGATACAGGAATGGGATATAGTTTATCAATTAGCTCCAGACAATACTCTTCTTCTACCAGGGAAGCCAAACTATATTGGCTATATTTTACAAAGATTTAGGATGTATGGGGACGCTATTGCAAGTCAATTTGCTAGCTATGCGAGTAAACTAGAAAAGAGCACTTATAGCGATGTAACCGAGGTGCTTCGAAGGATAGATAAAAATCTTGCAAAGGGTTCGTTGAGTCAAAACCGACTAGGTCAAGTAAAAGACTTTGCAAGTCTAGTCCCATATTCACAAACTCAAGGGGTGTCATTTTTTGATGTTGAAGGCGGCAGTGTTCAACAAAAATATGAGGCCAAGAGAGAGTTTACCTCAATTGCAAATAAAATAATAACTCTTACTGCTTAGATCGTTCTGCCGATGGAAAGGAAAATTGGGACAAAAAGGCTCCAACTTATTGATGACCTTGTAAATCATTTTGTAATCCATAAAGGACAATTTTCGATTTTGCTTGAGAGCATCAACAGCAATATTGAACACTCGATTGCACTCAAGAAATTGATTCATTCGACGAAAGCAAGAATTAAGGATCCTGATCATCTTAGGGATAAATTGATACGTAAGGCGAAAGAAGCCGAGGCGAGTAAAACCCCATTTCATTATACTAAAGAAAACTTGTTCGCCACAATTAATGATCTGGCTGGATTTAGGATTATTCACCTTCATACAAAGCAATTTCAAAAGATTGACGAAGAACTTAAGAAAATATTTACGGAACAGAGATGGAAAATAGTTGAAGGTCCCAATGCCAGAACCTGGGATGATGAATCGAGAAGCTATTTCACGAGTATTGGTGTTCAAATTTCTACAAATTCGAATATGTACACCAGCGTGCATTACATCATTTCCCCAAACACAAGTTCGGCTATAACTTTTGAGATTCAAGTCCGAACGTTAATGGAGGAAGTTTGGGGGGAAGTTGATCATACAATAAATTACCCACACAAATCAGAGAGCTTATCATGCCGGGAACAGATCAAAACGCTTGCGCGAGTTACGTCAAGTTGTAGCCGGCTTGTGGATTCAATATTTGCGACTGATGAATATGAGAGAAATAGAAATGTGAATATAGTCGAGCGCATACCAAGTAAAAAAACGGCAAAATCTGCTCCAAAACAAAAAAGGAAATAACTGGGGTCCTACTTTCTTGAATTGCTGCTTAAGCCGTGATTAATAGATAACGAGGATGTGGGGGAAATTTAGAGTCGAGTTGTAATCTTAGTCACGGCGAAGGCAATCGATATATTGAAGTTTCTATAAAAGTTTAAGCTGGTCAAGGCCTAGGTATTTTTGATAACAAAAAGTGAACAACCATTTAGATTAGTTACTTTTACATTGTCCACGTCAAGCTGCATAAAAGCAGGTAAAAGGGACCGGTTTTGGGCGTAAAACTCGACCAAAAACTCGACCTAAAAAGAGAAGAAGCTGATTTACAAAGATATACGACCGAAACGGTTATCCCGTCCGGTCCGCTCAAAAGGGTTATCAGCAATGGTAACCCTTTTTTGTTTTTACTCCACTTTACTTTTAGCATATTGATTTTCAGTTTTTAGCAACATTCTGAGACGCTAGTCGCAGCGTAACTTTATTCTGCTTGGATTTTACGTTACGTCCGAAAAAACGGGACGAATAACGGGACGAAAACGGGACGGATTTTAAGAACAAAAAACCAAGCATATGTCTCAATTAATTTATCCAACCTGCGACAAAAAGCGCATCAGAAAAATCGATGGAACTAGCAAAGTGTATCTTCAGTATAACTTCAATTCTGATATCAGACCATTGCTAGATACAAATATTTCCATTCCTCCGCAATATTGGGATAGGGTCACCAGGCGGGTTAATCATAAACTACCAAACGATTGTGGGAGCTATAAGGAGTTAAATAAGGAAATCAAACGACAAGAAGATCTAGCCCGCGACTTAGTTAGGCTTGGGATTCGGATGAAGGTTGTGGACATGGTAGCGTTTGTAAAGCAATTCTACAACCCTGAGCTTGACGTAACGGACCTTACTTTAAAGAAGGAATTATTTGAAAGACTATCAAAAAGTCCAGAAGAAAGAAACAATGATGACCTATTTTTCCAACTAGAAGAATATATAAAAGCCAAAAAGGGGCGTGTGTCCGACAAGACGATAAATATTTTTGAGCAGGTCGGTCAACATCTCAGAGCGTTTGAAAAACATTCAGGTTCTAAAGTTTGCTTTGAAGCTCTGGATTTTAATTTTTACGATGCTTATACCAGGTTTCTAACCTTCGAATATGTGCAAGAGCGGAGAAAAACACCTGTTATTGGTTTAAAGCAAAATTCAATAGCAAAGACCATTAAGCAGCTCCGAATATTTGTGAAGGATAGAATCAAGCGAAAAATTATCGCTCCCATCGATTTGTCGGACTTCAAATCCCAAGAAGAAAATACAGACGCTATCTATCTAAATTTTGACGAAATCCGAAAGTTATACAACCTTGATTTGAATAATTCTCCTGTCCTGGCTCAATATCGGAGGATTTTCATTGTCGCTTGCTTAACGGGGTTACGCTTCTCAGATTTCTCCACGATCACCCCCGAAAATATTGTCGGCGAAAAATTCATTTTAAAGCGCCAGGAAAAATCGGACAGCCCTGTGATGGTTCCGCTACGAGAGGAAGCTAAACAATTGCTGCTGGAGTATTTTGAGAACAAGGGCGTAGTCCATATCACAAACCCTGATCTAAATGCCAATGTAAAAGTGATAGGAAGGATGGCAGGGATAACAGATTCGGTTACGTTCAGCTACAAAAAGGGCGCGCAAACCATAAAGGACACCAGAGCAAAGTGCGATTGGATTTCGACACACACTGCCCGGCGATCATTCTGTACCAATGAATTTCTGGCAGGAACGCCGATTAAGCTAATAATGAAGATTAGCGGTCATAAAAAGGAGAAAGATTTCTATAGATATATACGTATTACGGAAAAGGAAGCTGCCTTGTTGATCGAGCGTATATGGCTGGCAAGAGATGGAATGCAACCGCTAACCATGGTGACAAGTGAGCCTGGGGAAGCTAAAGATACCGTTTGAGATTAAGTGCCGATAAAATTTGCAACTTACAAAGGCGTTTACTTTCATTTTGTTTTCGGTGCAAGTTGAATGGCCAATTGAAGTCAAAGAGCAGACTGGTATCCAAATATTTTAAAGGGGTATTACATATGTTAATCGTTGAGATGTTAGAAGTCGATTGTGTTTACAAATAGATTGCGTTTAGAATGCCTTCGCACAATCAGGGTCCTGCTCTGCTGGATAAAGAATTATACTCATTGATATATCACTATCAACTGCAGTTCATGCTAAAGAATCACGGGCACCAGCACAACGGAGAAGCCGTGGTCGATTGCCGCTTTTTTATCTAACTGAGGCGGGGGGCCTATCTTTGAGAGGTAACTTGCAAGTAAATGGAGTTTTGTATGGCTCGGTCGGAAGCCATGCGGCTGGACTGATCTCGGAAAGGGTTGTGTTCGATAGCAAGCTACTTCAACAGCTTTTTGATCAGTCCAAAAATATTCCCGTTGATATTATGTCAGTGGTTTATGATCACCTCGATAAGCGGCTAAGCTTATCGACACTAAAGTTGAAAACAATTGCACTGGCTCTCGCATTTGTTTGCCAGAGTGTATACAACTAACCATTATTTCTTACAAGCATTGCACCGATCGGGACAATAAGCACATGCAGGACATATAGACTTATATGTTAGCTAGCTGTCTATTACGGCGATGATGGGCCAGTATCACCGATTTTCCTTTGCTATTTTATCGACTATGTCCACAAGTTTTTCAACAGTATTTTTGTCTAAGTCAGATGACTGATAGCCATGAACAACTTGATTACGTATTTCAAATAGATTTTCTAGTGTCCTTAACTCTGGAAGTGAAATATATCCAAAAGAGAATAATGTCTTTATAAGTGTTAAAGGGTTTCTATTCTTTAGATTCTTCTTATCGTTCAGAAGTAATTGTCTTGATAGGCTTTCTAAATAACTCCAGGTAAGTACAAAAGCTGCATTATAATGTTTTAACTTACTAAGCTCTTTTATTTCCTTTAAAAGTTTGTCAAGATTATTTATTTGCAAGCCTTCTAGTAGTGGTCTGCCTTTGGATTCTGTTTCTTGCTTTGATGAGGTTATAATTAATTCAAATCTCCAACCACTTTTTTCATTGATAACATCAGCAACATTCTTAAGTCGCTCAATAGCTGAAATGTCTGCTCTTGACTTGACTTCAATAACTACCGTTTCTGATTTATTCGAAGCGATAATATCAGGTTGATAGTTTTTGATAAATTCTGGTATGTCTTTCCCTTTAGGTTCAATAATTACATTGTAACCTTTCTTCTCGTAGTCACGAGCCACTTGCTTAATTCTGCTTATTTCAGTTGTTTTTGTTTCCATTTTAAATCTCTTCAAAGTTACCAGATAATACTACTTTCACATGAACGAAGTCTGCATTCATCATAAATCCGTCGGCCATTGCTCTTGAAAGCCCTTTAACTTTAAATGAACCGGTGATATTTCTTTTTTTGGTAATGGAGTCTGTTAATTGGTCATCGTCATTATATACCAAACCAATAAGTGCATCTTGAATAGGCTTGACAATGTTGTCTACATCAGGGGCTGCATTTTCATAAAAGTTTGTCACGATAATTGTCAGTTGTTCTCCTGATGGCGGGTCACCTGCTGGCCAATATGCTTGGGCAGCTTGCCTCACCCTTTGCTTCCATGCTTGCAACCTTTGTCTATTTTTAGTTTGTTGCGAAACAGGAGGGCCTTGTACTATAAAATCAAATGGTATCATGAAATTATGAGGTTCGTTGTCGGATACACCTAACGATCGGGATTTACGATTTAGGGTTTATTCCAGGAGTTTGTTGAGTACGGGTTTAATTCCATCAGCAATTGGTTCAGACATGATTGAACTCACTACGCCACCCGCCGTCATGTCTGCGATTTTCGCAGCGAGAAGACGTCTCCAATCTTTCTTCTTCAAACCATAAAGGTCTTTCAATTCGCTAAACTCCTGCATCATGTCATCATAAGTAAATTCCTGGCTTAGCGTTACTTTCTTCATCATTTCCATCAGAAGATCAAGCTTTTCATTTAATGACTCTCGTTCACTTTTAGAGAAATAGTCATGACCGTTCCCATTGACTGCTTCAGTCTTTTTTTGCAGGTAATATTGAATTCCTTCAAAATGAAGATAGGTATAGAAGATACTCTCACTGCCTCCGACGTCTATTGATAGCAGGATAGTAGAGTTCTCCTTATAGCTTGATTCATTAAAAAGGTTGATATAATATCTTGCCAACTCTAAGCAAAGGCTTATATCTAATTTAGGTAAACCGGTTGCAAGAGCAATTTCGTCAATGGGAATATTGCGCACTTCGCCATTGTTCAAAATCATTTTCCGTATGGCATTGATCACGATATTGATTTGATCAATAATGCGGTTATTGCCTTCGAGGGCAACGACTCCAAGAATCCTAATGGTCGCACCATCGCTGGACATTAATCGATCATCTACAGCAGCAGTTTTAAAGGTGGTAGGAATTTGGGAGTTAAGTTTTGCCCACAATTGGCGATAGGTGAATCTTTCTCCCTTTACAGTGAATTTATAGAGTTCGGAAAGCCATAGGCGTTCAGACTCCTTCAAAACAGGAATATCTAAATCGCCGGTTGTTGAATTTGAATGGGGCGCACTATTAGTTTGCTGTGTTGGACTGAGGTTGGGGTTACGACGCTTATAAAAGGCCTTACCTGTATCATTGATAATATACCATTGATATTGGTCATCGATATAGGGCTTTAACCGGTATAATGATTGCAAGAGATTGCCATCGTTTATAGCCTTGCCATGTTGTGGCGCCATCGTCTTGAGTATTTCGGGAAAGTCTTCAAGTCGTACAAAATCGTTACGGTTGTATAAAAATCCAATGAGGGCTAAGTCATAGTCATCAAAAACTAGGTTATGAATAAATTCTAGTTCTCTTTGTTCAAGGTCTTCGATATAGTTTTTCCCGGAATCTGAAATTTGCAGCCGGTTGCCTTCGATGGATACATAGCCTTCGGACTTTAATCGTTCTATTACTTCTGTGCCAGAGACATCTTTATACCCCAACATTTGGGATTTTATGTCGCCAGTTGAGATATCATATTTCCTTGTTGCCATGTATTTTAGAAAGTGGATAATAAAAGCATTAAGGGTCATATTATTGATTTCGGTTTGTTCGACAAAAATTATAGGCCTCTTCGAGATTGGATGCGCCTGTTAAATGCAGTATTTGCTGTTCGTAATCGTTGGAGAGAGCCGTTTTAATGCCGTTTCTACGTGCTGTCATTAAATAGTTGATGCCATCCATCCTGTTAGCTCCGGCAGGACTACTTGCGCTTTGGATCGCGAACTCTGCGAGGGTATGAGGTGTCAGGTTGGGTATGTTTGAGCCAATGCGGGTGAAGAGAACAGTTTGTACGTCTTCGAATTCAGATAAGCTATCAATAAGCACTGTATTTATTGTAATAGCTTCATCAGCCGGCCTCCGGTAATTGCGCCTGGTTTGCCGGGTTTCTCTTTGATATAAAATATCAGCAGCCTGCTCAAAAGTAGTATCGGGCTGTAGTACCAGTATCTGTGCTCTGCTACCTTTGCCATGGGCAACGGGTATTAAGGTCGGTGCGTTATCCCTGGTGCTGCTTGTCCTTGCAAACTCAATGGGGAATGGAGTTGTGGTAGTGATCCGGCGAATAGACAAATTCAGGATTTTTTGACCGGGATCTTCGATCAAAGAGCCGTACGCTAAAATTCCAATGGTATTCATAAGAAATTGCTATCTCAATCAAGGTAATTTGATTTAAAAATTTCCACAAGAACTTTCATGGCATTTTTTGAGGCAGCCAATCTCCATTCATTTTTCTTTTCCATATCCGCCTTATCGGAAATCCCCCTGATGATCATTATTCCCCGGGCTCTTCTGGAATAACTAAGGCCGTCTTCATAAAACTGTTGGGCTGCGCCACCTGCCTCAGTTTCAACCGCGAGGGTCTTGTCGTTGACTGCTAAGAGCCATATCCTTTCTTCTGCCTCTTTAAATTTGATCACAGCTTCACCAGTTCCAATGGGGCCACAGAAACTTGTAAATGTATTTGAGGGGCTATTTTCTGATGCAGCAAATGATGGTTCTTCACTCTTGTTCTCATGGTGATACCTCCTTATAAATTCTTTCGTCCAGGCATTCATTTTGAAAGAGTCCATTCTGTGATTTGTTCCGTTTTCGGTTTCAGCTCTCTTGTCGTAGTAATATGTGCTGTCACCGATTGCAACGTCGCCAATCTGCAAATCTTTGTGTATTGAACCTGCGATGCCTAATAGAACAATGACAGTCGGGTTAAACTCCTCAGATAAAGCATTGTACGCTGAGATAACGGAACGGTTTCCTTGCTCAACTGCCTGTACCGTTGCGACTTCAAGACTCTTGCCATTTTTATCTTTTATCTCGCCAAAATAATAAGTCCGTGCTGATTGAGTCCCTCGTTTTTCAGCAAAGGTGTTGTTCTCTTTAAAATAATCTGTAACCGCTGCCAGTTCCTCGGCAACAATCGTGATGATTCCAATGTCCATAAGATTTTTTATTGGTTCGACTTTCGATTTTGTAAAATGATTTGATCTAAAAGTGATATTATAAGGTGTGGCGATGGTCATGTTCTTTTTACCTGCAGGGTTATGCTCAACGAAGCCCGATAGTTCACTTTTAATTTCATCTTCTATTGACGCTTTATTCGATTCTGAGCTTGTGAAATATATTAATTCATGTCCCACCAAGGGTTTGAATTTACTTTTTAACAGCTCCTTGGCGACATCCCAGAACAAAGGGGCATAACATTGATTCGATGAAACTTTCTTAATAATCCGAAAAGCATCCAGGTGAAAGAAAAAAGTAAATTTCAACGTAGCATTATTATCCAGAGCTTCGGCCATTCTGGCACTTAATCGAAGAAGCCACCTTCTCGAATTCTTTCCCTGTGAGCATATCCAAATGCCTGTCTTAATCGCTGAAAATTGTATAGGTATTTCAAATAAATAGGTTTGATCCTGTTTTTTAGCCTCTATCCCTAATTGATGAATTACCTTTTTAAATTTGGCCGCTATCTGCTTTTTAGGGATATTGAAGTTCTTGAAATCGACTACAAGGGCATGATCATAATAGGAGATCCTTTCAATTTTTCCGAAGCTACTTGCTATCGCATCCACTTCCGATAAAACTTGCCTGCCAGTCTGAAAGTTTTCTTTTATTTTTTCAGTGGAGAAAATATATAGGTCTTCTTTTTTTAATTCACTTGTTCTATACCTTTCAATCGCCCTGTCATAAACGTGTTTCAGGTTTATATGTAAATTAGGCAGGAACTCTTTTGTTTTCTTTAAAATGTCCTGTGATTCAGTATTGGCCTCAGTTTCCCTGAACTGGTTTAGGCTTTTGGAAAATGATAGTTCTATCAAATTAATATAGAACCTGGTGGAGAATAGAAGATTTGCCAATCTGTTAATTAACTCAATTACTTGCGGATTTGCAGATCCAAGGCTTGTTTCTTTGCCGGTAGTGGGCCAAAAACTTTTCCAAACTTCGCTATACAATTCATTAGGAAATGACTTTGCTGCTTTTTCAATTGCTTTCCAGGGAATACCCGCCATAAAACTCTCGAACTTCCAGGTCCCGCTGTTGATAGCGGTGAAAGCTCTTTGTTTTCTTAGTTTAGAGAACTGGTCACCATTATTATCCGGATATGGGTTGAAATATTTTTGTTCCTGGAATAGATAAAATCCCTGGAATATATTTATTTCAGCAGCTAATGCACCCATTAAATCAATTACATAAGGGCATGTTGATAAAAGAACTAATTCATCAAGGCTTAACCTGGATTTGCGAGGATTCATTAGATTGCCTACTACCAGGCCCAGCTGATTGGCATGATTAAGCCCGCTGGTATCTACGCCGGATTTGGGGCTTTCAGTTAAGGTATAGAAATCTTCAAACTTATCTCTATGCAAATAACCCGCTTCTTCCAATAGATGTGTCAATGAACGATCAAAGTTTACCTTATAAAGACTTTTATCAAAGGAGCCTACGACCGCACCATGCAAATAATATCTTATTCCAACTGTACTGAATTCACTTAGGGGATTGGTGGAAATAGTCAAAAAGTCCTTTTCAATGCCTACCCGAATTAATAGTACCAATAATTTTTCAACTATTGTGTGCGGCAAATTATTATTCCCATACTCCTTAGTGAATTTTTCAAGCATTGAAACACATAAGCGAATCTCATTTTCAGAAAACTCCACATCCTCGCCATGACGAAAAGCCCGGTATATAAGGCCCTTATTTACATATGTTATTGGAACGACAGCTCCTTTGTCAATATAAAGGTCCAGAAAGTAGGAAACGAGCTTGCCGGGATTAATTTGGGTCGAGATTCCCGATAAGAAGGATTTTAAGTCGCCAATAGAATAGCCCTGGTTAAGTCTGTTGATCGTGCTTTTATATTCCTCGTCCTCAAAAGCCTTAATGCCGAGTTCCTTGACAAGCCTTCTTGCTTTCAATTCTTTGTCACGGTACAAATCAAGAAATGGTTTTGATAATTTATGTAGCGCCACTCCTTCCTCAAACGTATTTTCTTCTGATTGTACTATCAGCGGCTCAGTTTGATGAGCAAATTGTATATTCAAATCTACAAAACTAATTTTTCTATTGTCGGATGCGATTCTGATAGCATCAGTGATAGGGGGTGGAAAAAGAAAATTTATGTTTTTGAAATCTTGTTCCAGTATGATATTGCTGTCAATTTTGCTGACTATGTCACGATACCAATGTTGACTTAACCTGCTACCCAAATAATACTGAACTAAACGGAGTTTACTTTTTAATGAATCTTCTTTTGAGTCATTCTCAAACCAATTCTTGATGTTATTGTCCTCAAATGAACTGCAAATTCTAAGAAACATTTTCTCCAACTCCTCCTCCGCCAGGGGAGGTAGAATTACAATGGGCAATGCCTGACACCAATAGACGTCCTGTATATTCAAAGCGTACAATCTCAATTTGAATAACGAGTTGTTGGCTATTGAGAGCCCCAAATCGTCCAGGAGAGACAATAGAGCGGGTTCGCTTGGTACGATAGTCAGGTTTAAAATATTGTGTTTTTCCTGATGAGACGAGGTAGATTCATATACAATCCAATCAGCAGAATTGCTTATTTCCTGGAAGTCTTTTTCCTTTATTCTTATATTCTTAAATAATGGATAATCTATGGTGTAAGGCCTTGGTACCACAGAAATGGCATTTACAATGTTTGAACATATCAGTGATGTTTGTTCAGAATTCAGTGTAAAATAGGGAGGCTTGGGATCTACAAGTTCTTTTACCCACCAATGTCCATCGACGCTCAGAACATAAACATCAACTTTATCAATTCCAAATGTATTTAGCTTGCCTAAGGCCTCATTTATCGTCGTTCCACTGATTAGCGCATCGTCAACAATCGCAACCTTTTTTGATTTCAGCCAGTTAAGATCCATATCCAGAATCCGGCTTGAGGTGACGACACAATGAAAGCTTGATAATTCCAATTCGTCGAGGCAATCCGCCAAGCAAGCTGCTTTGCGAGCAAGAAAAATTAAAACATCATACTTCTGTGATAAAGCAGTCAGTCTTTTTGAGAATTCGATTATATGCGTCCTGAAACTTGAATCAAACTGTTCAAGAAAATAGGTGCGTCTTAAACTCATTCAGCAGTTATTTAGAGGTTCGGGTTTGTGGCAGGGCAGGAAATAAGCAATTGTTTAAATATACATTAATTAATTGTATATAATGCAAAAATGAAGCTGATTTTGAGTGCTTTATCAGTTCTTAAATCTTGATTACCGAAGGCTATAATTTCATGATTTTCAGGCTGCACAGCTCTGAACTGAGAGAAGCCAGGCCTGGGCTTGCTGAGGCCCGGCGAAAACGAAGGAAGAGTATGCAGCCGTAGTGTTGGAAGCCCTGCTGCAGGTTGATTCGGCGGGGGGATGCGGGAGACGAAATCACCTTTGGCGGTGCAGTGGTCCCGCCTGAGTGGGACGGCTGCACAGGCCTAGCGCGGGGCATTTAGTGATTTACGGGTAGACTTCCTGGTATAAATTATATAGATCGGCAGTTTGGGGTGTTAGAAAGGACAGGTTGGTGGGCCGGAACAGGATTATCTGAACGGAAGGGTCAGCGTTGTTTACCGCCAGTCCGAAAGGGAAGCCAAGGGGATGGTTGTTGCCGGAGGGCGTATTTAGGTAACTGAGGTGTCGTCTGAATCCCAGCAGTTCCCGCAGCTGGGATTTATGATAAGCCCCGAATTTGCACTCGTAGGCTGCGTTGAGGTGTTGGGGAGCTGGAAGACCGCCAAACTGGTTTAAGATTTCAGAAACATGGCTTTCCTCGATCACCACGACATCGGCTTCAAAGATATCTCCCGCCGGACCTTTTGTCCCCATTGCAGCAAGGCCGTAGCATTCTACGTCAGTTGCGAAATAAAAGGTTGTTGTCGGGAACTGCACTTTAAATGCCTTAGCTGGGTCAAACCTTCCTGGTTTCTGGTTGAGGAACTGGACCGGAGGGGTGACAGCCAGCGGCTGGCCATACACCTTTGCGTATTCATTGATTGCTTTAGCGCAGATCACCGCTTCAAATGCCATTTCTGCCATCTTCGTGAATTGAGCGGTGGGTTGTCCCTTTACATTCTGCAATAAGCGATCAAACTCTTTTTTGAGGTCATTGACGTTGCTAATCATCTATAAATTGTTATTCAGGTTGTTGAAAAAATCCTGGTCGTCGGTTGAGATAAATTCCGCCGTCATACTTAATAGTTGCTCCAATTGCTGCAGTGACGGGTTATTCAGTACCGTTGCGAGGTTGACCGGTAAGTTGGCATTTTCAGTGTATAGGTTTAACTGTGGGCGGGGACCTATAGAGCGGTCGCTGAAACCCTGGACTTCCTGTTCAAATTGAGCCGGAAGATCTGCGGCTGATCTCAGATAGTTCCGGGTGGCATCGATCAACTGGCGAAGCGCCGTAAGAGCATAATCGGGGTCTTGTGCACGGCGGTATAACTGATCGAGGGCAGTGCTGGAATCTTCGTAAAAGCCACCGTTTAAACGGTCGCTGAGTAAATAGGTGCCGACTTCATCAAAGTTATTTTCCCTGATCGCATTAAACAGAGCGTTGAAGATCTCTTGTGCCATTGATGGACTCATGATAAATGGTTTGAATGTACTGGCTGAAAATGTCCGTTCCAGAAGATTGTCTGGTTAAGTCATCACATAAATTTATAAAAGTCCAGGGGATGAGGGATAGAAAATGGGAAATCAATTTGCGTATATGGCACGCATTGTATTGCGAATTTAATGGTAGGGGGATTTTTGAATAGTATCGGACCTTATTTTTCTTAAACAAGCCGGGATAAATACCATTTCATTCGTTCGTATGGAGGATACACCTGTATGTAATAGTTTTTCATGCAGGCAATTGGCTTCAACGTACGAAAACATGGAAAATGACAACCCGGCCAACATCACTGAAATAACCGAGCAGTAGATCATCAAGATATATCTGCAAGATTCTGAAGCGTTGAAAAGGTTGGCTGTACGCATCATTCACAATGAAATTGAAGCGGACGATCTCATAGGGCAATCTTTCGCCATACTTGCCAGGGAACTCGGGAACAATCCCAATAAGTTTTCTTTCCCTGCAAACGCAAAAGCTTCTCTTATAACAGTCATTAGAAACAAATGCTACTCCTTGCTCCGCAAAAAGCGCCTGGTTACAGTTGGTGAACCGCCCGAAATGATCATTGATGAGCATTTCCTGGTACCCGACCTTGAAAAGCGGGATCTGTCGAAGCATCTCATTTCCTTGATTGATCAACTCCCTCCGAAATTGCAGCAGTTCGCAATTCTCTTTTTTAAAGAAGGTCTAAACAACGAAGAAGTAGCCAATCGCCTGCAACTCAGTAGGCAATCCCTGCTTGTATATAAAAGTACAGACAAGACACCTCGATGCTCGTTAGTGTGTTTAACCTTTGACACAGTTTATATACAGTCTCGCAAAAGACCACCGCGGAATTAGTTCGCCAACTAATATTCATTAAACCTAAAAGCGGAGGGTTTTAAGGATACTTTGATGCCACAGACTTCTGCATCGATGGAAATTGATCCGGGGGTACAGATACTACCGGAAAATTTAAGTTCACATTTTTTCAACGGGTAATTAATATCCGCTTTATTCTTTTTTGAATCGACTTCTATAGCAACGCTACTTTCAATGCTTATGCCGGGAACGAGGTCAACTTCTTTTTGAATACTTGTTGTGACGAGAATTTCGCTGGATGAACTGTTTTCAATCTCGAATGGAACAATATTTCTATACTTTCCGGATATGGTGAATGATAGCAAAGATGAATCGGCGGGGTCAAAGTTTAAGCACACTTGCAGATCATCATAGTCTTCAACCCCGAGCCTTTTTAAGTTATAAAGCATGAGCGATTCGGTAGAATAGAAATCACTGACGAGTTTTAAATTATTTCCCTTGTCGTACAACTTTATCATCCCCGGGCCTCCAAATGTCAGTTCCAACCCCTTTTTATTTTTGAATGTTTGTTCCGCTATCTCCCGGATGGTGCTCATTGCATCCTGCTTACCGGATTCGTGAATGGCCCGCCACCAATTTTGCTGGTATCCCAAATAATAAGTGATATGTTCATTCTTATCATACATTGTCAAACCGGGCATCATCTGCGTATATTCTTCCCTTGTGAGAGGCGGTAACTCGCTAGTCATCCCGACTAGAAACCCTTCAGATTGAAGCCGTACTAATTTTACACCGGTAGAAGTGGGGTGAATGGAGATGCTACGGGCTTCGGCCATCAGCTTTACGAGGTGGTATATAAACATGGCAGCATCGAGACTTATATCTTTCGTTTTTCCATTCACTATAAGTTTAATTTTTGTTTCCTTCGCGCCCCAGTAAATTTTCTTTATGATGCTACCTGTTTCGGGCCAAATCCTGGATATGTCTGAACAATAGGCCGGTAGTTCAATGACCCCGTTTTTTGCCATAATGGGTTTTTCAATACGTGGAACTAGTAAACGTTGCGGCGCGTCGGCCCTGGCTTCAATACAGCAGAATAAGAAGATGAGGATGGTTAGTTTGGCGGACATGGTAATAGTTTTTAGTTACAAGGAGGAGGTTAAGGTAAGTTGTTTTTTAAGATGGTAGTACCCGTGTTTTCACGTGATGGTGAGGAGTGTTTTGACGGGGCAAGAGGCTTGCTCCAGTTTCAAGAAAGAGCTTGGTTCATGTTGGAGCGAATCCTCTGCATTATTGAGCTTTGAGATTAGCGTGGTTACTAATTGTTCCACATCACTGAATTTAGAAGGAAGTTCAGTTGAAATTCGCTAATTGATAATTATAACAAACAAATTCCGTAATTGGTAGGGAAGATTTCCGGCGTCTTGCGCCTGCTCGCCAAAACCGAAATCTGTAGCTGCCTTTGTGAAATAACTCATCGGATCTCCAGTCGGGTAAGCCTGTTCCATGAAGCGCATAAAGGAAAACTGGGCAGTAAGATAGGTCCAGGGGTTAGCTTTTTTGATAGCTTCTTTTAATTCCTTCTTTTTACGATCATGATACTCAGTAACCCTGTCACGTAGGAAAAAGCGTTCGGTTTTTAACTGCGGGTAATATTTAATAAAAAAATGTAGATGAATCAGCGTAAGCGGATGAGTTTTTATGAAAGAAGATCGCTCATCTGAAATGATGGCATCAAATTGTTCATCAAGAAAAGTATTGACACCTGAAATGTCAAGGGATGGTTCCGTGTAAACGATTATTGGAAAAAGCCTGAATTTGCTACCAAGCGATTTGAGATGCCGGATTTGATTTCTTAGCTGATAAATCCCCTTATTTTTTTCTCCTGCGAATTTCTTTTCAGTGGCGAACTGGTCATATAAGAATTGCTGGAGACCTTGCGTATCGGCCCTGTCTACTACCGTTCCATGTATTCTTGTAGATTTCACTTCAATGACAAATACATCTTTGTTATTCTGCATAATCAGGATGTCGGGATATTGCGGGTCATCTTTGTCGGTCTTGATGGTATCGTACCGGTGCGTAAATATTTGCCTGACTAACTGCAGCGTGATATACTCCTCAAAAAAATATTTTCCAATTATGCCCAGGTACTCGTTGTAATTGTTTATACCATGATTTTTCTTCAGCGAGGTGACTTTATAAAAATGATAAATGAGACTTATATCAGTTAAATTCGAGAAGAAATCAAAATCGAGCACAGCTACGCCTTCCGAAAAACGGTAAAAGGGTTGGTTGATCAGTGCAAAGGACTCGCCTGAAAAAGAGCTACCGGATGCAGCAGCAGGATCATAGATAAAGGGTTCGAGCACGCGTTCCAGTGTCGCATCTACTATGCAATACCGGGGCTGCCTGTCCTGTTCATAACCAGTATAAGAAGAGATTATAGTTTGCAGGAACACGAAATAGAAATTATAGGGAGACACTACACTGAACGCGGCGGCAAATTCCTTTAAAGGGGCTTCGCCGTATCGCTCTCCCACAAAACGAAAGAATAAAAAAGCCTTCAATGCATTGACACCATACATGTCGGCTTTCTTCCTTGCGAACTCCTGCTGAAATAGTTCCAGCTTCCAAAGGAAATCTATCGACAACAAGTTTTTAGTATCGGCCCGATTGTAATACGCCTCGTTAATGGCTAGAAGTGTATCGAACAAATCCTTCTGCAAGAGCGCCTCACTTTCTTCATTGATGCTGTCCTGATCATCTATCGGCCTGTAACGGGCGATGAGTTTCGCCATGAGGTTCACAATGACCTGCGAACTAAAGACCGCAGCATACTTGCCTTCCGGAGTTGAGCGTATTTTAATCAACCTCTCATAGATCGATCTGTGCAGTTTGTTAAATACGAGACTGAATGTATCGTTATCAATTTGATTGGGATCGCCGCCGCACTCAAAGATGATCGCATTTATTTTTGAGAGCATAATGATCAACACGTCGGTAGGATATTTTAAAAGCTGCCCAATCGGATCTACGGCCGCGGCCTTGCCGTAAAACTGACGATAAGCCAGTACTCCAAATATGGAGAAGGTGGGATTTTTTGATCCAGAAGATGAGTTAGTATTTTTCATATAATATTTCTGTAATGTGAAGATCCGACACCCAAAAGATATAGCGTAGTTTGTCATCCTGGTAAAAGAAGCCGAAAAAAGTGGAATTCAATTCTAATGACAGAATATAGGCCCGCCCCCTTTTTTAGCAACCCTTAGTCCAAGTGTGGGTTGACGAATATCAAAACATGAGGAAGTTTTAAAGATAGTTGCATTTCGCTTAGTACGCCGGGGTGGTTTTGTTGTTTCTATAATAAAGGATAAGGTTTAATGGTTAACGAGTTTGATTAGTGTACGCCCTGCGTTTTCACGCAGGGTTTTTGGGGCACGCAGGGATTGTTTTTTACCACCACCTGAAAGAGAATTATTTGGGGAGCCTAAAGAATTGGTTATAAAAATTACACAAAAGCGTTAGCTTAGTAGAATGGCCGCAGTAAGAATAATCGGTATCGTTATTATGTTTTAGGTCTGGCGCTTAAAATAGCAGATTTACCAGGCTATACTCCCGCCTTCATTACAGGAGCTATTCTGATAATTTTTGCCCGCCTTTATTATTGGCGTAGCTCTGAGAGGACCCTTAGATAATACCCCGAATCGATAAGGTTTTTTTTACACCTATCTTGACTCCAACGGCTAGGTTGATCAAAAAAGCTTTTTTTCAAACTGAGACACTACCTTTTGTAAAATACTTGATTAAAGTGTCTGCAAACAGTTTCTTTGGAAAGTCATGTCAAGTGCTGTAAAGGCATGTAAGTTTTTTGAAAAATCACGGATTGATCGAGAAAAATCGTGATAAAAGAAATAAATACTTCTTTTTCAATAAGTTATAAGGAGGTCTGGATTTCCGTCCGGTCCGCAAAAAGCCTCACAGTAATGTGAGGCTTTTTTGTTTTACGACGCACCGGTTCATCATATTTCCGTGAACATATAGCCTCTACATTCCGCAGCAACCGATCGTCAGCGCCCTCCAAAATTCATCCTCTCAGCTGTCTTGAAACCACTACCGGCATAGCCGCCGCTACCGCTTAAATAATCATGCAATCGATTACGCACTTCCCCGGCGGCTACCATTTAGTGTTTAATTTTACCGGAATCGATATTAAAGCAATCTTCTGCGATCATGAAACACTCATTCCGGATTTCAATCACCTGTCTGCTGCTCCTATTACTTCAGGTAACTGTTAACAACAACATATCGGCACAGGCCCCCATCAGCAAGCTCAGTAAAGCACCAATAAATACAGCGAAGATCGTCAGTGCTAAAAAGGTCAATAGCACTACGGTAGAGATCACCTATTCCAATCGGAGTCATATGTTATTGGATTTCTACGGCGACAACATCTTCCGGTTATTGTACGATAGCATCGGCAAGGAGTTCCGCGATCCTGCTGCAACCCCCGCGGCCAATATTCTGGTAGAGAATCCACGTAAACAGGTGACCGCATTGAACATCAGCGATAAGGGAACAAAAATGATTATCACCAGCGCGAAGATCACTGTTCAGCTGGACAAGAAATCGCTGAGCCTTAGCATCCTCAACGGCGAAAACAAAAGCGTCGTTGAAGTAACCAATCTTTTTGAGCTTACGAAGAAACAAGCTACGCTGAGGTTAAAGGAACAACCCCAGGAATACTTCTATGGCGGCGGTGTTCAAAATGGTAGGTTCTCACATAAAGGGAAATCCATCGCCATCGAAAATCAAAACAGCTGGACCGATGGTGGCGTCGCTTCTCCAACTCCTTATTACTGGTCTACCAATGGGTACGGTTTTATGTGGTACACCTTTAAGAAAGGCAAGTACGATTTCGGCGCCCATGAAAAAGGGGTAGTCACCCTTTCGCACGAAACCGACTACCTCGATGTCTTTTTTATGGTAAATGCAAAGCCGGTATCCCTGCTCAATGACTTTTACCAACTTACCGGCAACCCGGTCCTCATACCCAAATTTGGTTTCTACGAAGGCCACCTCAATGCCTATAACCGTGATTATTGGAAGCAGGATTCGTCCGGCATCGCATTCGAAGATGGAAAACGCTATAAAGAAAACCAGAAAGACAATGGCGGCACCAAAGAGTCTTTGAACGGAGAAAAGAACAACTACCAATTCTCAGCCCGTGCCGTGATCGATCGTTATAAAGCACACGATATGCCATTTGGGTGGATCCTGCCCAACGATGGCTACGGAGCTGGCTATGGCCAAACGGGTACTTTGGACAGCAATATCCTAAACCTGAAATCCTTCGGTGATTATGCCAGGCAGCAAGGCGTACAAATAGGCCTTTGGACACAGTCGGACCTGCACCCCAAAGACGGCATCAGTGCATTGTTGCAACGGGATATCGAGAAAGAAGTTGGCGTTGCCGGTGTACGGGTGCTTAAAACGGATGTGGCCTGGGTAGGCAGAGGATATT
Source organism: Paraflavitalea sp. CAU 1676 (assembly GCF_029223285.1). Taxonomy (GTDB): domain Bacteria; phylum Bacteroidota; class Bacteroidia; order Chitinophagales; family Chitinophagaceae; genus Paraflavitalea. The sequence goes on from NZ_JARHUJ010000004.1 coordinate 621,032, forward strand.
CCTTCGGCCTCAATGGCGTTGCCGACGCAGCCCATATTATGCCGAAGTTTGGCAATGAGGCGCGTCCCTTCATCATTTCCCTCGACGGCTGGGCCGGCACCCAACGTTACGCAACGATATGGTCCGGCGATCAAACCGGCGGCGTGTGGGAGTACATACGCTTTCACATCCCTACCTACCTGGGCACTGGCTTATCTGGCCAGCCCAACATCACATCGGATATGGATGGCATATTTGGCGGTAAGAGTACTCCGGTGAATGTTCGGGATTTTCAATGGAAGACATTTACGCCCATGCAATTGAACATGGATGGTTGGGGTGCCAACGAGAAATACCCGCACGCGCTCGGTGAACCAGCTACTTCCATCAACCGCACGTATTTAAAACTGAAATCCTCCCTGCTCCCTTATGCCTACAGTATCGCTAAAGAAGCGGTGCACGGGCTGCCCATGATCCGGGCCATGTTCCTGGAATATCCAAATCAGTATACGCTGGGGAAAGCAACACAATATCAATACTTGTATGGTCCGGGCTTCCTGGTGGCACCCATTTACAAAGAAACCAGGGCAGATGCTGCAGGCAATGATATCCGCAACGGCATTTACCTGCCCAAGGGCGAATGGATCGATTATTTCTCCGGCAATAGGTATGAAGGCAACCGCATCATCAACAATTATGAAGTACCCCTTTGGAAATTGCCTGTATTTGTAAAAGCCGGCGCCATCATCCCGATGGTACAGCCCAATAACCAGGTTGTTGCGATCAACAAGGCCTTGCGCATCTATGAAGTTTATCCCGCTGGAAAAAATTCCTTTACTGAATACGACGATGACGGACTTACAGAGTCATATAAGAATGGCAAAGGAGTCACCACCTTCATCGAGTCTGCCGTAGCGGGCAATACAGCCATGATCACGGTTCACCCCGCAAAAGGTAACTTCGATGGCTTTGAAAAGAATAAGGCGACTGAATTTCACATCAACGTTACTCAGGCGCCAACCGGCATTAAGGCAATAGTAGGCGGCAAACCAGTTGCGCTCAAAAAGGTCACTTCTTATGATCAGTTTTCAACCGGAACAAACGTATACTTCTATGAGGCCGCTCCCAATATGAACCAGTTTGCGACTAAGGACAGTGAATTTGAAAAGGTGGTGATCACGAAAAATCCGGTCGTCTACGTAAAGGTGGCGGCAACCGATATTATCCGGAATGCCGTAGCGCTTACCCTTACCGGTTTCCGTTTCGCCCCCAATGATCATTTACGCAAGTCCTCCGGACCGTTGACCATTCCGGTCCAGGCACAGGTGCTGAATTCAAACGCGCAGGCTTACACGTTACAACCAACCTGGGGCAAAGTGGCCAATGCCGACTACTATGAAATAGAATTTCAAGACCAGCTCTACAGCACGATCAAAGACAATGCGTTTTTATTTGAAGATTTAGTTCCTGAAACTGTTTACGATTTTAAGCTGCGGGCAGTTAATAAAACGGGAATGTCCGCCTGGAAGCAGTTCAGCGGTAAAACAAAGGTTAATCCGCTTGAGTTTGCTATCAAAAACATAACGGCAGAAGCATCGGCCCCTGCACAGGAAGGAGCAGAAATAGCCAGCTTATTTGATTTTGATGAAAGCAGTATGTGGCACACGCAATGGGGATCGAAGGCCGTGCCCTTTACGTTTACCATCGACCTTAATTCAACCAACCAGCTTGAAAAATTACAATACCTGCCCCGCAACAGAGGTAATGGTATTTTGTTGAAAGGAACGATCGCTTACAGCGAAGACAAAGTAACCTGGTCGGCACCCAGCCCCTTTGAATGGGCCAGGAATGGCGACACAAAAGAGGTCCAGTTCCCCAACCATCCAATGGCAAAATATATCAGGATAACAGTAGCAGACGCCGTAGGTGGATTTGGTTCAGGCCGCGAGTTGTATGTGTTTAAAGTACCCGGTTCTGCCAGTTTCATTCCCGGCGATATCAACAACGACAACAAGATCGATCAAAACGACCTTACATCTTATATCAATTATACAGGATTACGAAAGGGGGATGCAGACTTTGAAGGCTATGTGAGCAAAGGCGATGTTAATAAGAATAACCTGATCGATGCCTTCGATATATCTCAGGTGGCTACCCGTCTTGCGGAGGAAGAGAGTGCCCCTCAAAATGATAGTATAGCCGGCACCATTGAGATCAGTACTGCCAAAAGATCCTGCAATAAAGGCGAGGTGATTGAAATTAGTGTAAAAGGAGTCAACCTGAAGTCGGTGAATGCGCTCAGCTTCGCTTTGCCCTATAGCCAGCAGGACTTTGAATTCGTGGGTATCGTACCGCGTGCAACTAAGAATATGCAAAACATGACGAATGACCGCCTGCACAGCAACGGGAAAAAGTCATTTTATCCCACGTTTGTAAATGTTGGCAACCAGCAAACATTGCAAGGAACAGGCGAATTGTTTGTGATTAAACTGATGGCGAAACGAAAGCTGGATGTAGATATCAAGCCAACCGATGGGTTGATGGTCGACAGGCAGTTGAATGTTATCAGGTTCTAAAATACAAGCCGGCAGCGATCCTGCCAGGTCAGCAAAAAGCCTCTCAGCAATGGGAGGCTTTTTGCGTATTGGGATCATATAGTTAACGTACTCATCCTTTCAGGTTCTCCGTTTCCGTGACGGTTGCCGTATTCTTTAGACAGATCCCTTTTCGGCGTAAACCGGATAGTCATCGTGGTTCCTTCGCTGCTCGTGATCTCAACAGTTCCGTTGAGGTCCTCAGCGAGTCCGTAAACGAGCTCCAGGCCCAGGCCCTGTTGTTTCCGGACTGCTGGCATGCCAACACCATTGTCAGCTACCTGAAGAACTGCCTGTACCTTATCCGTCATTGATAGGGTGATGATGATCGCAGGGTGCAGGATCTCTCTCGGGAAAGCGTGCTTGATAGCATTGGTAACGGTCTCATTGACGATGATGCCAATGGGTACAGCCTGCGAGATATCGAGGTCAATCGAATCTACCACCGTTTCAAAGCGGATCTTTTGGCGCGTTTCAAATGCATCCTGGAGGTAGTTGATCAGTTCCGGCAGGTAAACCCGCATGTCAACGGATGACTTGTTATCATCCTGGTACAATTTCTGGTGCAACAAAGAGGTCGCATAGATCCTGTTCTGACTGGCCTGGATAGCAGAAAGTGGGTCGTTTTGGCCATAGTTCGACTGCAACTCGAGCAGGCTCACAATGGTTTGCAGGTTGTTCTTTACCCGGTGGTGCACTTCCTTCAGTAACCATTGCTTTTCATCAACCAGTTGCTGAAGCGCTTTGTTCTTTTGCCCGATTGCCCGCGCACTTCTCTGTTTCACCCGGAATTGATTGTACAGCAGACCGGCCATCAGCGCAAGCAAAGCAAGACTTCCTATTACAATATTTCTGGTTAGCCGCGCCTGCTGCAGGTCCGACTCTTTGAGTAAACCTTCCTGTGTCAGGAACTTGATATCCTGGTCTTTTTTGGTTGTTTCATACTGAACGTTCAATTCCTGCATTTGAAAGCGTTGACGCAGGTTGAACATGGAATCGCTGTAGAACTTGAATTGCTGCTGATGTTCATAAGCCGCCTTGTAATTGCCATCTATGGCGTCCAGTTTGCTAAGCAGCTGGTAGGTTTTCTGGTAAAAGTGGATAAAGTCATTACCCTTACTGAGGGCCAAACCCTTTTCCAATAATTGTCTGCCTTTGATATATTGTTGTTGATTGACATAGAAGCGCCCTATTACAAGATAAAACATCAGGATGGAGCCATTGACATGCTCGGGCGGAAATCCGGAAATGGCATCCAGTACCTTTGTGTAATATCGCTCAGCGTCCTTCATTTGCCCCATTTTTTCATAGCAGTATCCGGTCCCGTAGTCTATCGATATCTTATCCATACCACCCTGTGGCGGGTAGCGGGCTACGATGGTTCTCATCCACGACAAGGCTTTGCCACCAGAACTATCGAAGGCCAGCGAGGTAGTCATTTGTGTAAAATTCTTGTACCAGAATTCCTGCGGTTCCAGGTTCATCCGGGCAATACCTTTCCTAAACCATTCATAGGCCTTTGCGTCTTCAGCAAAGAATTCATACACAGATCCTCTCCGGGCGCAGACCATACTGTACAAGAGCGAATCACCGGTCTCGGTCATAACTGCCATGCAGCTATCAACATCGTTCAATGCCGGGATATAATCAGAGCCTACAGTATGAATATAAGAACGTACAAAGTAATTGTCCATGGTATGGCGGTAACCGGTTGCTTGTTCCAGCGCGATCACTTCTGCCAGTTTGGGAATAGCCAACCGGTAATCGATGATGAAATTATAGGTCACAATGTCCGATAGCACCTCAATAGCCTGTTCTTTTAAACCCAATTGCTGATAATCATGGAAAGCTTTTTCGAGATACTGCAGCCGGAGGGTATCACTAAATGGCAGATGCAGCGCCCATTGATGAAAGGCCATCGCTTTACGCTGGCTGATCTCTTTGGGCGCAAAGCGATTGGCCACGGCAGCAAAAAGCTTTTCACCTTCATCCATCATCCCTTGCTGGTAAAGTAATTCTCCCTGCAAGGCATCGCATTCTGTTTTCCAGCGTTCCGTGGTACCAGCTGTACGTGCAGCTGTCAGATACTTTTTAGCATTATCAAGGTCTGCTGAATCTTTGCCTGTTTGGTGCAGATAGTAGATGACCAACTCCAAAAGTAGGCGAGTTTTTCGTTCGCCGCTTGCCTGCGCCGCCACAGCGGCAACGCGCTCAGGAGCTCGCTGCTGCAGCCATTCCACCTCTTGCTGCAAGCCGGGGTCATAGATCATTTCGTCGTAGGGAAACTGGCGATTGATGCCGTATACGTGACAGGCATATTGCACGGAACTGTCGAGGTCCCACTGACCTTGAAAGACCATATAAATGAACCGTCCCATATTTTTTGTCAGCAGCCTCTTCTGCGGTTCATTATAGTGTTTGAGTGTTTGATACAACCTGGTTGGCTGAGCAGCTGCCAGGTAACAGCAGCAAAGAGCCATCAAACAGATAAGCAAGGTCTTTTGCATACGGGTATTATTTAGATTGGCACGGGAGAGCAGGGCTGGCTGGCATTATCGAAATCAGTGATGCGGATTGTGCGGGAGGCGGATTGAATCGCAAGATTGAACTGGGCGTTGAATATTTGCGCCAACAAATGTACGGCTTCCCGATTTTCCAACATGCGTCATTTTCACCCCGCCACCTGTCCACTTCACGGTCCGATCTGTCCGATTGCCCTCAAAATCAATTCCTTCCGCAGAACCTTCGGATTACATTTGTGTTGTCGGCGGGCATTAGAATGCGCCGCGACCTAAAAACCACTTAAAATAGTTCATCATATGAAAGCGATCATCAAACTCAACCGCTCCTTGAGCACAACTATCTTTGTTCTTGCCAGTTTCATACTGGCCCCAGCAGCTTTAATGGCATCAGACGCACACGATACTTCAAAGGTCCAGGCTGCTTCTATCGCATCAGCAACTGCTTTCGACAACATCAAACAGATCAGGGCCGGATTGCTCGATGTAGGTTATGCAGAAATTGGTCCCCACAATGGTCAGCCGGTCATCCTCCTGCATGGCTGGCCCTACGATATACACAGCTACGAAGCAACTGCAGCGTTGCTGGCAGATAAAGGATTTAGAGTGATCGTTCCCCACCTGAGGGGGCATGGTACCACACACTTCCTGTCCGATAAAACATTCCGGAACGGGCAACAAGCTGCGGTGGCGGGTGATATCATTGCATTGATGGATGCGCTCCAAATCAAAACGGCCATTTTGGGAGGCTTCGATTGGGGAGCCAGAACTGCCGATATTATCGCGGCCCTGTGGCCCGAACGGGTAAAGGCGTTGGTTTCAGTGAACGGTTACCTTATCAATAACCTCGAGAAAAACAAACAACCCCTTGCTCCAAAAGTTGAACTGGGCTGGTGGTATCAATTCTATTTCGCGACCGAAAGGGGCAAACAAGGGTACACGCAAAACTATTCCGACTTCAACAAACTGATCTGGAAAACAGTTTCGCCCAAATGGGATTTTGATTCTGCAACATTCAATCGCTCGGCCGCTTCGTTCAACAACCCCGATTATGTGCCCATTGTATTGCACAATTATCGCTGGAGACTGAGCCAGGAGCCAGGCGAAAAACAGTATGATGCCATAGAAGCCAAACTGGCCGCCCGCCCCGCCATTTCGGTACCGGCTGTTACCCTCGATGGAGATGCTGACGGCGTAGTGCCTGCCAGTGACGGATCGGCTTTTGCAAAATTGTTTACGGCAAAACATGTGCACCATATCGTTAAGGGTGCAGGGCATAATCTTCCCCAGGAAGCGCCCCAGGCATTTGCCGATGCCATTATAGAAGCGGGCAATTTATGACCGGTAGATATTTCAAAAATTTTACCTTCACCAATTAATAAAGAAGTTTTTGATGAAAAGAACTGCATTGAAGATTTCACCCGCCTTGATCTGGGGCAGTTCCCTGCTGCTGGGCCTATTATCTTCAGTGCCACAACTTGCTTCCCGGCATTTCAATCCCGCGGAAGCCATCGTGAACGCGGCCATAACGGCCGCTTTCGCGTTGTTGATGTGGTACTTCAATATCTATGTCATCTCCCGCAGAAGTAATCAGCCGCGAAAACAAAGTATTTCCTATTCCCGGTTGATGAGCAGTCTGCTGTTCGGCCTCGTAGTAATGCTGGTGCTCGCCTATATACAACAGTTGATATTGTCGCATATCGATTTCGGTCCTGCTATGTTGATGGTAGAAGTACGCGGTATACTGATCAACCTGATCTTTTACATGTTCCTTCATCTCTTGCAACAGAACCATGAGAACCAGCAGGTCAACATGGAGCTGGAAACCATCCGCAACGAACATTTGAGTGCACAGTATGAGCTGCTGAAGCAGCAGGTCAATCCGCATTTCCTGTTCAATAGCCTCAATACCTTAAAGGCAATGGTCGAAAGCGGGGAAAAGGAAGCTGTTCCGTTTATTATTAAACTGTCTAATTTTTATAGGTATACCCTGGAGAGCCGTAAACTCGATCTCATTCATGTACAGGAAGAGATGGAGATTCTCAACGCTTACCTCTTTTTGCAGAAGGCTCGTTTCGAAGAGGGGTTTATCTTTAAGAACTCCCTCAGTTCGGGCACGCTTGCCACGTTGATCCCGCCGTTTACCTTGCAACTGCTGGTAGAAAACTGCCTTAAGCACAATATCGTATCGCTCGAAAAACCATTACATATTCACCTGTATGAAGAGAACGGCATGATCGTTCTGGAGAATCCTGTGCAATTGAAGAGCGGCGAAAACAGTTCCCTGGGTGTAGGATTGAAGAATATTGAATTACGCTACAGCCATTTTATCGATAAGAAGGTTGAGATAGCCAACGATCAACAAGTATTCAAAATAAAACTTCCTTTAATATATGAACATCATCATCATTGAAGATGAATTAAAGACCGCCCGATCGTTGGAGAACATGATTCTGGAGTTGAGGCCCAATGCAAAGATCATCGGCCGGTACCAGAGTGTGGAAAGCTCGGTGAAGGCACTTTCGGAGGGACCGGCGCCCGATCTCATCTTTATGGATATACAGCTGGCCGATGGGGTCAGTTTCGAGATCTTTAAATCGGTGAAGATCACTTGCCCGGTAGTCTTTTGTACGGCCTACGATGAGTATTCGCTGGAGGCTTTCAAAAGTAATGGAGTCGATTATGTTCTTAAGCCATTCTCAAAAGAGGATATCCAGAATGCCTTTAAGAAAGTCGATGAATTGAAGAACTTCTTTCAGCAAAAGGCAACACCCGACCTCACAGACCTGCTGTCGAAATTGACGGCGCCCGCGGGTAAAACCACCTTTCTCGTATTCCAAAGTCAAAAATACCGCACTGTAAGTGTAGAAGACATAGCCTTGTTTTATATCCGGCACGATAGTACCTGGATACTCTGTTTCGATAAGCAGCAGTATACGATCAGTCAGTCGCTCGACCAGATCACCCAATCGGTATCTGCCAAACAGTTTTTCCGGTTGAACCGGCAATACCTGGTAAACTTTAAAGCTATCAAAGAGGTAGAACCCTATTTCCTGCGCAAGCTATTTGTAAAACTGGTCATCGAAACGCCAGAGAAATTACTGGTCAATAAGGAGAAATCACAAGCGTTCCTTTCCTGGATGGAAGATCGTTAAAAGAGATCGCCCGACTTACTAAGTCGGGCGATTTGTTTTTGGGTGTATAATGTATTCCGTCTGCAGCCGTTACCGGCGGATCAATCATTGATGTGACAGCCTCCCTAAATGCCGGCCAACTTTTGTTGAAGGGTCATGCCATTATCGGGTCCCGAATAGTTGGCGGTATACAGTTTCCGGAACATCAGGTAGGTTACAGATACCATCACGAAGGCGACAATCGCATCGATGGTGGCTGCAAAACCAAGTACCAGCAGCTTGGAGGCAAAAGCGAAGATGATATCGAAGAAGATACCGGCAAATACCCATTCTTTAAGGCGCAATAGCTTACCGGGGATCAGCAACACGGCAATGCCTGAAAGTTTGAAAATACCGAGTGTGTAAATGAAGTGGGGAGGGTAACCGAGTTGGCGGGTTATTTCCCAAACGATAGGATTACTGGTCAATTCAAATAAACCGCTGGAGCCAAACCACAAGGAAGTTAAAGAGGCGCCTGTCCAGTAAATTGCTTTGGTAGTTTTCTGTGTCATACTATTTTGTTTTAATTGTTATCGATGACACAAAATTGCAGCAGGCAAGGGCAGTTGACCAGCTTATTCACGGCGAAGCGGACAATTGAGGGGCCCAGTTAGACAAAGGCCGCGCGAGTCGGAGAACTAGTCTCCCGCAAAGGTTCAAACGTGCTTATTTTTTCGTTACTACAATACGGTGCGACTTACCCCACTTGATCATTTCGGTAATAATACCGCCAAACGACCGGCAATGTTCTGTTGGCTCATATTCCACCAGTACGGGCGAATCGTCATAAACGGTTCGTTTCACAAGTTTATTCATTTCCATTTCCTTCAGTTCTTTCGACAACATCCTGGTAGTAATGCCCGGAATGCTTCGCTCTATTTCCCTGAAACGGCGGTTTCCATTACAAATGGAATTGATGATGGGCAGCCGCCATTTGCCGCCGATAAAATAAAGTGTATCCTGTAAAGCGCGTAATTCTTCCGATTGATTTCTAAGCATATGCTATTGTAAATTGGTATACTCTGTGATACTGGTTACAAATGTATACCAAAATGAGAATAGTTTTGCACTAAACAAATAATCATGCAACAGTTCAAAAATAAAGTGGCCATCGTTACGGGAGGTAATAGTGGCATAGGGTACGCAACTGCGGAATACCTGGTAAAAAGCGGCGCAACAGTTATCATTACAGGAAGGAGAAAAGAGGCGATTGAAAAAGCGGCAGCTGAAATAGGCGCGATCCCTTTTGTAGCTGATCAGGCCAGTCTGAAGGATACGGAAACATTTTACGAGGTCGTACAGCAGCAGTTTGGCCGGGTGGATATACTATTCATCAATGCCGGTATTACAGGCTACAACTCAACGATCGGACAGGCCACTGAAGAGAATTTCGACAATGTGATGAACATAAACTTCAAAGGAGCTTATTTCACATTGAGCAGGTTTGTACCCCTGTTGAGCGAAGGAGCTTCGGTGGTAATCCTATCCTCCATTGTCGCCTCGACCCATATGCCCGGCAGTTCCATCTACCAGGCAAGCAAGGCAGCATTGAATTCGATCGCCAAAACCGCTGCTGCAGAACTGGCACCCAAAAAGATTAGGGTCAATATTGTAAGCCCCGGCCCCACACGCACAGAAGTATTAAGCAAAGCGGGTATGGACAGCGGCACAGCTGATGAAGTATTCAAGATGCTCGCATCGGAGAAAATTCCTCTGAAGAAGATTGGAACCCCTACAGATGTAGCAAAAATGGTAGCCTACCTATGTGATGATGCCGCAAGCTATATAACGGGATCGGAGTTCGTGATCGACGGAGGTATTACATTGTAGAATTGCCCGGATAGAAGCCGTAATGCTGTAGACTGCACTACGCATCTTCGATAAACTTGGCGGTCGCAATTGTCCACCCCGCCTGTCGATTTGTCGGCTTAATGGCGTTTCTCCTTTCCTTCGCACCAGGCCGCCCCTACTTTTGTTAAAAATCAATGATAAATAATACACACGATATGAAAGCGATTAAAAGACTCGGGTTTGGGGCGGCCATGTTATTGTTGTTGTTTGTTACAGCCTCATTCCTGTTAAAACGGTCTGTAGAAAAAAACGATACCATGAATAACACAGGAAAGGGATTTGCAGTGATAGAGCTGTTTACTTCAGAGGGATGCTCCAGTTGTCCGCCGGCCGATCGGCTGATAGAGCAGTTAGGGGCACAGGACCAGCAAGGCCAACTTTATATCCTGGCCTATCATGTCGATTATTGGGATCACCAGGGATGGAAGGATCGCTTCAGCGATAAGTCCTACACCGCCCGTCAGCAGGAGTATGCCCGCTTACTGCATGTCGATCCCATTTATACACCGCAATTGGTGGTGAATGGTGCCGGTGAATTCGTTGGCTCCGATCAGCGCTCCATATCGGCTGCAATTGGTGAACAGCTGCAACAGGATCTGCCCCGTAAGTTGAAGCTAAATGGAGTGATCGATGGTAAAAATCTGATCATTTCCCACAATGGCGAGCAAAACACAAAGTCGGAGCTGGTGGTGGCCCTTGTTCAAAAAAAGGCAGAAAGCAGGGTAAAAGCCGGAGAGAATATGGGCCGGGATCTGTCGCATGTGCAGATTGTTCGGGACCTGAAGCAGGTGTCCCTGCAAAACGGCTCAACGGCAGAGATTCGATTGCCGAAGGATTTCGATAAGAGCAGCTGGGAGGTGATCGGGTTTGTTCAGGATAAAGAGTCCGGCAAAATAACGGATGCTACAAGGTTCGGTTGGTAATATATCGTTGAGTTGGTAGTGTAGTGTTGTATGGACAAAGGCCAGGTAATCCCTGGCCTTTTTGATTGAGTAAGAGGCCATAAAGACCGGGCATCATTTTTTATACTATTCCATAAAAAGCTATATGAACAGCATCAATAAGAACCAGCCGGAAGATAATCATGAATCATTATCCGGCGCTGCAGCTATTAAAAAGATCAGGGAGCTGGCTACAAAGGCCGATACCTGTTTTTTCTGTACACATATCACGCAGGGCGCGGAAATAAAAACCAGACCGATGTCGGTACAGGAAGTCGATAACGATGGCAATTTGTGGTTTCTTAGTGCCAGTGATAGTCACACAAACCAGGAGATCAATGAAGACGGATCAGTGCAGTTATTCTTTCAAGGGTCAGCACATGCCGATTTCCTGACGCTGTATGGAAAGGCCGTCATCAGCAATGATAAGAAGAAGATCGATGAGTTATGGAAGCCGTTGTTCAAAACCTGGTTTACGGAAGGAAAGGACGATCCGAGGATCACCATACTCCGTGTAACGCCCGAAAGTGGTTATTACTGGGATAATAAACACGGCAATGCCATTGCCTTTGTAAAAATGGTCGCTGGCGCTATGATGGGAAAAACATTGGATGATTCAATAGAAGGCTCGCTTAAACTCTGACAGCTAAGCCACAGCTAAAACCGGGTAAGCAATCCACGAATTGCTTACCCGGTTTTTTAATTCCCGTAAAAGGAACTTTTATTGCTTATTGTGCTTTTTCAGGTTGTCTTCGTTGAACTCGTTCACTTTCTCTTTCTTGTTGGGTTGCCCTTTGCCGGTTAACACCAGGTCGCGAAGGCTTTCTGTAATAAAATGAGTCCAGGCATCTTTGCAGATATCATAGCATTCATATTCCGGCACCAGCCCTTGCTGTGTGAACTGTAATTGCGTTTTGCCATCTTTTGAACTGAGTTCAAAAACCACCTTATTTCCTTTCCATTCGGATTGGTCTTTCGTGAATTTGAAATGATTGTCCAGCACCTGCCAAACAACCTTTTTGTTGGGCACCACCTCAATGAGCTTCATCCTGGCAGTGTGCACATCCATGTAGTGATATTTAAACTCGTCGTTCAGGTTGGTAGTGCCCCCTTCTATTTCTTCCGACCACCAGCCCCGCACGTTGACCATTGCCTTATATACATCTTCAGGCGATTTGTCGATCAGCAGGGTAGTGGTGAAACTTTGATCGTTCATATTTGTATGTTTTGATTTGTTATTGATTCCGGAGGCATTTGTTGCGGGTAGAGTCGATTGGCCCATTGATGTGCCGACTGCGGTAACGATGATTAATAGAGTAGTAATGAGGTAAATAGCCGCACCAAGGCCGCCATGGCGGTATGCCACGGCATTTTTGCTCTTCAAACTGTTCATGACCAAACTTATTTTAAGTGATTTGATATTTATCAGCCCCCAAAGCTATTGTCCTGATCGGAAAGAGAAGGGGTGGTAATTAGACTTTCAGGTGGGTTGATTTGGACACGCTTCTTGCTTAAGTTTGGAGAAATAAAAAAGCCATGAAACGCGTAACCATATTGGTACCCGACGGACAAACCAACCTTAGTAGCATAGCCTGTATAGTTGGGTCTTACGAAATGTTTTCTGTTGCCAATGCCTTCTGGAAGCAAAGCGGCAGGCAGGAGTTGTATAAAATAGAAACAGCCGGCGTATCGAATAAGATCGATTTTCAGAAGGGTATGTTGAGCGTTCATGCAGATACCCTGATCAACGATATTGATAAAACGAACCTGATCATAGTTCCGTCGCTGGAGGGCACTTACCAGCAGGCAATGAATGGAAATAAACCGTTGGTAGATTGGCTTGCCCGTCAGTACAAGCAGGGTGCAGAGATAGCCAGCATGTGTTCCGGCACGTTTATGCTCGCCGATGCAGGTATACTGGATGGAAAGAACTGCTCCACCCATTGGTGTTATGAAGAAAATTTCAAAGCCTTATTTCCCCGGGTCAATTTACAGATCGAAAAACTCATCACCGACGAGCATGGCATCTATACCAATGGTGGGGCGTATTCCTTCCTTAATTTACTGATCTACCTGATAGAAAAATTCTACGACAGAACGACCGCTATTTTTTGCTCCAAGATGTTTCAGGTAGAATTGGATCGCCAGAGTCAAAGTGCCTTTGCCATCTTCACCGGTCAGAAGTTACATGGCGATGAGATGGTGCAAAAAGCACAGGCTTACATAGAGAGCAGGATCGATGAAAAGTTGTCGGTGGAGGACTTATCGTCCAGGTTTGCCGTGGGCAGACGAAACTTTGACAGGCGATTCATCAAAGCCACGGGTAACACGCCTGTCGAATATGCGCAAAGGGTAAAGATCGAATCGGCAAAAAAAGCGCTGGAAACTACCCGTAAAACGGTCAATGAGGTCATGTACGAAGTTGGCTATTCCGATGTAAAGGCGTTTCGCGAAGTATTTAAAAGATTCACGGGTATGTCGCCCCTCGAATACCGGAACCGGTATAACAAAGAGGCTTTGGTATAAATTTTCCTAAACATTGGCCAGTACGTTACATGCCCTATAGGGGCGTTCCCCAAACAGAGATCACCAGTTTTCTGCTCCCGCCCTGGTTGCGGTGCTCGCAGAGGTAGATGCCCTGCCAGATGCCCAGCGCCAGCCGCCCCCGGTTTACGGGTATCAGCACTGAACTGCCCAACAAGGCTGCTTTCAGGTGGGCAGGCATATCATCCGGACCTTCATCGGTATGTACATAGTCCGGATCATTTTCCGGCACCGATTTGTTGAACCAGGTTTCGAAATCCTCCCGTACAGTTGGGTCGGCGTTTTCGTTGATAGTTAGAGAGGCAGAGGTATGCTGGATAAAGACCTGACACATACCGGCGGCAATTTCACCGATCTGGGGCATCGCCCGAACGATTTCGTTGGTAATGAGGTGAAATCCACGGGGCCTTTCCCGCAGGGTGAGTTGAGCCTGAAACATTTTCATGCTGCAAAATACAAACGAAATGTCATGACTTTTCCTGACATAACCTGACATTCGCCGGCGAGTGCTGGGAGCAACTTATTTTCTTTGGTAAGTTTGTAAATCGGTTCAAGACGAGATCAGTCTGGTCATGGTCAAAAGATCTCTGCCTCCCTGATCGATCCGTCCGCAGGCACCGGCTCCGTAGCGCTCCCGTACCCGATCCGTACCCGACCCGTACCGGTCTCGAATAAATAGCACAACTTTTGAAACAGCCTCATTTTCACTAAAAATGACAGGGCGTATTATGATCATCTCCCGCACAATTCACAGAGGCCCTAACAAACAATGATGCGATTGGTAAGTTGAACAAGGTTACACAACCTGGCATCGGTACTAATAATTCCAGAAAACATGGACTTGAACGAGTACAATAACGGAGAAGCAACACCCAATTTTGCGTAATGATACTTTAAGCTGATCCGGATAAACCCCCTACCTTAGTTCCGCTAAGCAACTTCCCCCACCCATACACTACGAAACGATAACTCCTCCCTGATCGTTACTATTCGTTCATCTTAAAAAATTCACCATTACCATGCAAGCAATTACCATCAATGCCAACAGCACCACACCACAACCTGCTGCTGCAAAACCTGCTGTGTTACTCTCTTATGTAACGTACGATCCGGATCCTGTCAGCGATATTGCCACCTACCTGCCGGGCTGGAAGGTAGTTTGGAATGGGGTCCAAACCGAAGATGGAAACTATGCCTTTATTGCACTTGAAACCGCCACTTCTACTTACGCATTGGCAATCCGTGGTTCACTGCCACCACAAGATGTATTTGATAACTGGGATGCCTTTGCCAACTGGGTCCTGGAAGACATGGACGTAATCACTACCGTAAGCTGGCCCTATTCAAGTATTCCGAAGGCCATTATCAGCAATGGTACCAATACTTCCTTCACAAACCTGCAGGCAATGCAGGACTCGCTCGGGTCGGGCCAAACGATTACCGAATACCTCAATCAAAATGTGATAACGCCCGGTAAGCAACTGATCATTACCGGTCATAGCCTCGGCGGAAATATTGCCAATGTGTACGCTTCTTATTTGGTAAGCAGTATTGCCAATACCAATTATTCGTTGAGCAACCTTTCCCTCTTAACCTTTGCAGCGCCGGCAGCTGGCAATGGCGCATTTGCCAACGACCTCGATGCCAAAATTACCAATGCCTGGCATTACCATAACTTTAACGACATCGTACCCTGCTTCCCCGTATGTGTATTGGTAGGTACCGTTGCTTATCAATACATACCCCAGCCCGATGCTGGCGCGATTACAACAACCATCGACGGGGTAACCGTGAGTTTAAAAGAGGCATTCCTGATATTGGCCGGTACATTCTACGTCTATGGATACCAGCAACAGAACCGGAACTATTTTGTATTCAACACTACGCTTGATAAAGATTACACCAGCAATACGATGAGCGATTTCTTCCAGCAGGCAGGATACCAGCATCACCTGCAAAATTATGCAGGGTATTTAGGCGTCACGATTCCCAATGCCACCCTGGTAGCTGGCTAAAGTATTCTATTTAGGTCAATGGCCCACCGCATTGATACGCAACGAAACAGTAAAAGGCTGTAGTGAACCCGCAAGGATCACTGCAGCCTTTGTTACATGAATGACCAACCATTGTAGTGGGCTGTTCGCAACGCGTGTTGTTTCTTCTCTATTCGTCAACGTCTTCAAATCCTGTAGGCGTCTAAACCGCAACGCTTTCTAAACCTGCCGCGAGGGCCGATTCCATAAGGCCGGGAATACCAGCTCCTTCAATGCGGTAAGTGGTTATATCGGTAATGCCCATAAATTCGAGGATAAAGCGCAGGTAAGGTTCCCCAAAATCGAAAGGTTTCATAGGTCCATCCGAATACACGCCATTGGAGGCAATGGCCAGATACACTTTTTTCCCTTTTAATAAACCTTCCGGCCTGCCGGTTTGGTAGCTGAAAGTTTTACCGGCCCGCACTATATGATCGATCCAGGCTTTAAGGGCCGAAGGAATGTTAAAGTTGTACATGGGCACACTGATAACAATGATCTCGGCTGCAAGCAATTCTTTTACAGCTTGATCCGAACTATACAGGGTATCTTTTTGTTCTGGTGTGTGTTCTGTATCAGCCAGTCTGTAAGCGACCGGGTGAATTTCATTGAGGTGGATATAGTTCTTCTTCACAGTATCGTTGATACTTACTTCACTGCCAGGAAATTGGGTAAGAAGTAGTTCAACAATCCGGCTCCCCAGGCGGGTGCTGTTCGATTGATCACCCCGCGGACTGGAGGTGACATGCAAAATTTGTTTCATCGTGTATTATGCAAAGTAGTTACGAAATGTTAAGTCATCCAGCTGATCCCTGCGCAGGTTTCATGATGCAAGCTATGTACATTTGTAAATGGAAAAGACTTACTAACCTCGAGGTTAGCAGTTACTTGTAGTATACTATCCTGAATATCATTATTATGGAAAATGCACACAACGGTCATCATCTTTCTGGTCAATGCGTTTCCGTATTGGATACGGTAGATGATGCGCTCTATGTGATCGGAGGTAAATGGAAATTGAGGATCATTATTGCACTCTCGGATGGGAGGAAGCGGTTCAACGAACTGCAGCGGTCCATTAAAGGCATATCAGCCCGTGTGCTCTCCAACGAATTGAAGGATCTTGAATTGAATGGATTCGTTAAACGCATCGTCGATGAAAATTCAGCGCTGTCATCGGTGGCTTATGAGCGAACAGATTATGCCAATACTTTGCGCTCCGTGATCGGGTCCCTGCATGAATGGGGAGAAATGCACCGCAAAAAGATCATGCAGCCTTAACCCTTCGAAAGCTCGATCCACACCGGCGCATGGTCGCTGGTTTTCTCCCAGCCCCGCACTTGTTTGTCGACACCGGCTGCTTTTAACCGGCCTTTGATCTCGGGGCTCAGCAGGAAATGATCGATCCGCAAACCGGCATTGCGGCCAAAAGCATCACGAAAATAATCCCAGAAGGTATAGATGGTTTCGTTGGGGTGCAAAGTACGTAGCGCATCCGTCCAGCCCTGACCAGCGAGCTTTGCAAAGGCTGCCCTTGTTTCGGGTCGGAATAAGGCATCGTCTACCCAGCGTTCCGGCTTGTAAACATCCTTCTCAGTAGGCATCACATTATAATCACCCGTCAGGATCACCGGCTTCTTTTGGGCCAGTAAGGATTGTGCGTGTACAGCAAGTCTTTCAAACCATTGAAGTTTGTAATCGAATTTGGGTCCCGGTGCCGGGTTGCCATTGGGTAAATACAGGCAGCCGATGATGATGCCATCGATAGTTGCTTCGATGTAGCGGCTATGAAGATCTTCCTGGTCTCCCGGCAAAGCACGCCTGATCTCCTGGGGAGGTTCGTGGCGCGAAAGGATGGCAACACCATTCCAGCTTTTCTGCCCGTGCCAGATGGCATGATAACCTGCATCCCGGATCGCCTGTTCGGGAAATTTTTCCTGCGGGGCTTTCAGTTCCTGCAGGCAGGCAACATCCGGTTTCGACTCTTCGAGCCAGCGTAACAATACAGGCAACCGGCCATTCACACCATTCACGTTATAAGTAGCAATCTTCATACAAGCATTTTTACAAATGGAACATCTTCGGTAAGTCAACCGAAACAATAAAGCTACATTCTTTTCCGCACGCTGCCTTCGGTAAAATGTTATCAATTCCCTGCATAAAGTGGAAGATCCTATACATCACAAGAGGGGAAATGCGTTTGACTGGATGTATAAAAAAGCGTGCGCCCGCACGGGAGTGTCGTCAAAAGGGTAGCCCCTTTAACGGCATATCACACGCGGGCGCACCCACCGAGGTTATTACTGCTGTTTGTATTACTTAATGAAAGGCCGATTTGAACCTGGCCAATGGGGCCATGCGGGCCCTGTTGAGCACCAGTTCATCACCCGAGACTGTAAAGTTATCAGCCATTTCCAATGCTTTCAGGTACTTGGTTTCAATCTCCATGTTCTTGCAGAACATACGGGTAGAGATCATTTTTGAGAACTTGATGCGATTGAGCGGCCCTGTCTCGAACTGCCCCGAAAAGGTATTGCAGCTGCCATTACCGCTCGCACGGCCCGTGCTATCGATTAAAGTAAGAAAAGGTTCTTTGGCAAAGGACGAATCTACGGCTATAGGTTGACCATTCAGTTCCACTAGCTTCCACCTGCGGTAGAGTATGGCATAGTTGTCTTTACTGAGAACATAGTTGGCTGCCAGATCGCCGGTGATCTTCGCACCGTTCAGGTCCAGTTGGGTGAGGGTACGTTCGCCTACAAAATACTTGGCCGGGCCCGAAGCGCTTTCCAGCGTGATGGTATTGCCTTCTGCATTCCAGGTAAACTTCCCTTTTTCATCGGCAGGCGTTACAGGCCGCTCGAGGTATTTGGTTCTTCGCAGGTAGGTAAGATCCCTGTTGAGGTAGATAGTAGTTTGAATACCTGGACAATCTGCGCACGGCAACACGCCCCGGTAAATACCATCCCAGTCCAGCGAATTGTTGCTGTTGTGTGCTTGATCCGCAGCAGGGACGTTGCCGGTCGTGGTGGTGGCGGCACTATCGGTCGATCCGGGTCCTTCCTTCGAGGCAGGCGTGGGGGAATCGCAGGCGGTCCACGCAGTAATAAGCAATGTGTACAAGAAAATAGATAGGCGTTTCTTCATGATGAATACTTTAGGTGAAATGGAAAGGATGGATCTTCTGCGGAGGGGGTGGGGAGCTTCGGAACCGGAGCTTGTTAAAGGTACTTATTTTGCAATTCTTGTGCCTCGGAAAGCAATTTGGGGAAGTTTGAGCAATAAATAGACATGGCCCATACTGCAGGAGTGCAATACTGGCATGAGGTTGGTCGCTGGAGACCGGCGGTGAGTTGAATTGTTAAGCGCGTCTGTACTGTGGCAGTACAAAAAGTTTCACAATGCTATGTGCGATCAATGAAAGCGCAAAGGATACCACCACCAGCAATAATTGTTTACCAGGCGTGTTGAAAGTATCGATCACCGGCGATACATCCTTGCCCGCATATAAAAAGGCAGTCAGGCAGGCCAAAGCGCCCGTGATCCACAACGTAAGGTGAGAATAAAAATAACGGGTCTTTTTAAGACCTCCGGGACCGAAACTGGTAAATAACAGGAATACATGGGCGAGAAAGCTAACGGCCATTAAGGCAAGCAGCATGACGATCATAAGTAGTGTTTTAGATGTTACCCAAATAAATACCACAACGTATGTAGCTATGGGTTGCAGGTAGCAACCCTTTCTGCGATCAAGATAATACAATTACCCGAGATCGCTGCGCTTGCCATATACCGTAAAGCCGCAAGTAAATAAACCTTCTTGTGCAATACCCCCACGATCGTATACCGTTTAGCCGCAAGTAATCAATCCTTTGCAAAACGTACCACCATTTCCACCACTTGGAAGCAGCTGCGGGCCGGCCGCTTTTCACCCGGCACCACCAGCCGGAACGGGCCTTTACCAGATGGCAGGGGCCCCCCATCCACCTGGTGCGCCAGGATCACCTGCCTGTCTGTAAATTCATTATCGAGCTCGGCCAGCGAGAACACCACTTCGTAGCCATCGGCGCATTTTACCAGTAGGTACTTGGCCAGATTTTCTCCATGAAGTTGCTTGCCGGTGGTCACCCCCGCTTTATTCAGTAGGTCCTGAATGGGCACCCCCGTATAGGTATGCTCTTTACCATCGCGGTCTTTTAACATGGCTGGTGTTTGTTTCATGCCGAGTATTTCCGCAGCGGTTATTTTGGTGGGCGCTTTTACCTCGCCGTTGATCGCAAGAGCTACCGGATTGTCTTTATTTTGAGTCCATGCAGCCTTTGTCAGTAAACAGGTGGACAGCAATAGAAAAAACAGTCTTGTTTTCATTTCGATTGATTTTTGAAAGGATCCGAGAATCGTTGGTCGCTAATAAATGTTGAATCGGTAAGCATTTGTAGAAAAGCCAGCAGGTCTTTTTTTTCAGCTGCAGAAAGTCCCAATTGATTACCACGCATTCCTTCGGCTCCCTGCTGCAAAAACACGCTTAGGGTTGAACTGCTGTGTATATGCTCATTGTAATGGTCGATCACGGCATCCAGCTTGTCGAAGCGTCCATCATGCATATAAGGAGCCGTCAGCGCAATGTTGCGCAGTGTGGCAACGCGAAACCGGCCTGCGTCGAACGACTGGCCCGTAATGGCGGCGCGCCCTGCGTCTTGCGGCACACTATCGAGACCGTTGTTATGATACAATTCAAGAAAGGTCTTCGGGCCTCCATGACAATGACCGCAGGCCGCGCCGCGGATGCCCTTTTCGCGGTTGGGATTGGTAAAGAACAGTTGGATGCCATTTAACTCCGACGGGCCTGGTTGGTATTCACCCCGCAGGTACTGGTCGTACTTCGAGTTGGAGGAGATCAGCGTACGTTCAAACTGCGCGATTGCCTTAACAATAAGATCACCGGTGATGACCGGCGTGCCGAATGCTTTTGCAAACAGGGGAGGATACACCTTCGTGCGTTGTAGTAGTTGTGCCGACCGTTCCGGCGACTGCCCCATTTCATGCGGATCTGTCAGGGGTATGGAAGCCTGCGCCTCCAGCCCTTTTGTCCGTCCATCCCAGAAGAAGTTGCGCACCCACAGCAGGTTGGCCAGCGACATGGCATTGCGTGGCGTGGAGGTCCCATCCACGCCAAGGCTGAAACGAAGGCCATCGGTAAAGGCTTTCTCCTGCTGGTGACAGCTGGCGCAGGAAATACGACCGTTGGCCGAAAGACGGGGTTCATAGAATAAATGCCTGCCAAGGAAAACACCCTCTTCTGTAAGCGGGTTGTTTGCCGGCATATCAAAGCGGTTACCGAAGTAGGAGGGGTATTGCAGTTGCATGGGGGTAGCCACCGGCTGCTCCACCCAGGCCGCAAGGCAAACCAGTGTAACCATCGTACCTATTACTTTGATCCGTTTCATAGCATGCTTTCCGGTATTACAAACGATACACGACATTCACGAAATAGTTTCTGCCTGGTTCAGGATAGCCTTCCACTAGCGAATAATTCACATCGCCAATATTGTTAATGCCGCCTTCCACCGAAAAGTATTTCCATACCGGTACCAGTGCCCGCGCATTCAACAGGGTAAATGAACCTGCCTTGGTGCCATAAGTGGTGCTGTAACGATCAGCATTGTATTCTATATTGGCCTGCAATGAAAACCAGTGCTGAAGTTGGTATTGCGCAAAGCCAAACACCTTATGTTCCGGTACATCCGTAAACCGGATCGCCGGATTGCTGAGGTTATTACGTTTTACATAGGTATAGTTGGTGCCCAGTTTAAGCGATGCGATCAATAGGTATTCGAAACCGGCTTCAACGCCCATGAACTCCGACTCACCTACATTTTGCAATTGACTTTGCCACACTTTGCGCACAGAGTCGTACTTCACATTGCTGACGCTCTGTATCGTATTGTGGATCTTGCTGTAGAAGAGGGCCGCTTGCAGGCTCAGCCGGTTGTTGAAATAGCCCCGGTAACCCAATTCGTAATTGAGGGCATATTCAGCAGCGAGGTAAGGATTGGGAATCGCTGTGCCGAGCCGGTACGAATACCGGTCTTTCGTGGTGGCAAACCGCGTTTTCCTGGCTGCACTCGCAGTGAATGTACTGTTGTTGTTTAAACGGTATTCCAATCCACCTTGTATGTTAAAGGCATCGTTGTCATTAGAAGGGTAGTCGGAGATGGTCTTGGTGGTGGAATTATAATCCTGGGCCTTCAGGCTGTTGCGGTTATTGTAGCTAAGTCCTGTCAGCAACAATAACTGGTCCGTGATTTTGAATTCGTTTTCCAAACCGGCCGTAAAGGTATTGTCGCTCATGGTACGTTCTGGCTCCCCTTCATTGTGCTCGCGATGCACGTCCTGCTTAAACTGAACGGTGAGCTTCAGTTGATCACGCTGCTGCCAAAAACCTCGTCCGTATTCTGCAATGCCGCCGAAGGTATAATCATTGTAATGGCTCTTGAAGGCGTAAGGCCGGGATATACTGGTATAGGTAGCGTCGTCGTAAGAGTTGAGCTGGTTCTTGAACTTGTCGTAATATAAGCGGGCCTTTATATATTGGACACTATCGATGGCTGTATTGGCAATGAAGTAGAGGCTTTGCTTATCCCAATAGGGCCACTGCCAGTACCGCGGACTTTTGAACTGACTGTTCAAAGTATCTTTCCCTGTGTATACCGGCGATCCCTTTTTGCCGTGCTGATAAATATAACTCAGGGCATACTCCGATCTTTTGTTGGGGGTAAAGCCCACCTTCACACTGTACTTCTCATCGGAGTTGTAGGAGTTGTTGCGTCCATCTCCATTTTCTGTTTTAGTGCCAATGAAATTATTCGATAACGGAAACGAGTCACGGTTCAGTTTGGAAGCGCCTGCCTGAACATAGAACTTGCCAAGGTTGCTGCCTACATTGATATTCATGCGGTACCCGCCCGATAGCCAGCCACTGGCGCCATTTATTTCCAGTTTCTTTTCGGGCCGGCTGCTCACGAGGTTGATAGCCCCTCCCAAAGCGTTGGGTCCATAGAGTACAGAGGTATATCCTTTCGAAACGTGGATGGCCGAAAGGTCGAAAGTAGTGAAACGGGCCAGGTCAACATAGCCGTCATAGGGAATGTAAACCGGAATACCGTCTATCAGTAAGGGTACCTGCCGCAGATCGAATCCACGCACATACACCATGGCCTCATTACGCGGACCTACAGCAGACAGATGTACGCCGGGCAGCAGGTTGAGCGCTTTGGAAACATCGTTTTTGGCAAACGTTTGTAGGCGGTTACGGCTGAGAAAACCGTTCAGGTCCGATTGTTTTTTGCTGATCACCTCAACGGTGCCAAGGGTAAAAATGCGTGGTGGCAGTGAGTCGGTCGGCTTTCGGGATTGGGTAGGAGAGCGTTCTTGTGCTTCGCACCAGGACGCAGCCAGTAGGCTTGCCCACAACAGCATTTTAGTCATGGAAATATCAGTTTTAAGCGTTATTCCCGTAAAGATATAACGATGTCGCTGAATTACCATACGGCACACTCCAGGCAGTAAAACAAACCAAATCAGAAAGGGCACTGGTATTTACATGAATGCAGCAAGCTGTCCGTCAGTTTGTAGAGGCCGGCAACTCAAATCATCTCTTGCAAGCTGCTGGTTTCTGCTTCGAGGAATTGCAGAAACCTTTCCCGCAGTTGGTGGTGATATTCGATCATAGCTTTGGCGGCCACCGAAATGGAGGAACCACCTCCTTTTTCGCCGCCGGTGGCCGTTACGACCATCGGTTCTTTGCTCATGGAGTTTAGACGGGATACGATCTCCCAGGCCTTCTTATACGACATGCCCATTTCTTTGGCCGCCTGGTTGATGGAACCGGTCGACTCGATATGTTCCAGCAGTTCCACAGGGCCCGGACCCCAAAACCGGGTGCCATCGCCCTCAATCCAAAGGCTGCCCTTTACGGAATAGGATCCCTTCTTGAAGATATCCTTGGTAGACTTTTTCATGCTGCAAATGTATCTAGTTTAAACAAGGCATGCAATGCTCGTTCCCATTACGTTTGTGGGACCCGGAAGAACAGCCACTGGCAAGGTTCACCGGGCTTACCATACTCAAATTGAACCATGATAGCGGTCGTTGACCCTTGGCGTGACTATGCCAGTGCGCTGCCTTTGTGGAGTAACCCGTTTGCCGGCCGCCGGCAGGCAGAAAGTTTTGCCGTATTTTAATGGCGACACCAAAGCAACTTTACTATCTTGCCCCGGCCAATAGCTGCCTTCGGCAGCCAATAAAACCAACCTTTAGTTATTAAACCCGATTGCATGAAGCGATTATTATTGATCCCTTTTCTGTTCCTGAGCATACTGGTAGCTGCTCAGTCTGCCTCCAATGACATGTTATTACCCGATTCGCTGGGCTGGCGGCTCGGCAGCCAGGCCTATACATTCCGCCTGTTCAGTCTCGAAGAAGCACTGGGCAAAATGAAAAGTATCGGCATTAAGTACGTAGAATTGTTTCCCGGTCAAAAGATCACCAAGCAAGGCACAGCCACTACTGCCCCCAATGCTACCCCCGAAGACCGTGCGCTGATCAAAAAGCTGCTGAAGGATAATGGCATCAAAGCCGTTTGTTATGGTGTAGTGAATGGTAAGAACGAAGAGGAGTGGAAAGCCGTCTTTGAATTTGCCAAAGACATCGGAATCGAACACATCACCACCGAACCTCCTTTCAACCAACTGGAGCTGCTCGATAAATTCTGCAATGAATATAAGATCCGCGCTGCCCTGCACAATCACCCCGTGCCTACCACCTACTGGCATCCTGCCATCGTGCTCGACCAGTTGAAGAATCGCAGCAACATGATCGGTGTATGCGGTGATATTGGTCACTGGGTGCGCTCTGCGCTCGATCCTGTTGCAAGCATCAAGGAATTAAAAGGCCGGTTGATTGCATTTCACGTAAAGGACCTGCATGTATACGGCTCCAAGTCGGCCCACGACGTACCCTGGGGTACCGGTGTAAGCAATATTGCTGGTGTGCTCAATGAATTAAAAGCACAGGGCTTTAAAGGTTATTTCTCGGTGGAGTATGAATACCAGTGGGAAAACAACCTGCCTGCAGTGCAGGAAAGTACACAGTACTTCATGCGCGTGGCAAAACGTATCAATGCCGGAAACTAAGGAACCAATAGGTACACCAAAAGGTACAATGTTCTTACAACTATAAGGATCAAGACTGATCCTGTTCAAACGGCCGCCCGATAACTGGCTTTGCGCTGGCTCATCACAAATGGATGAGTGTATTAGCAAAAGCACAGCTTATCCGGTGGCCGTCGTTATTTAGTAAGCTGATTATTTACTGATCTTCCTTTTGCTGATCGCACCATATCTGCATGATAGGCGTTTGCGGTAGCATAGTAGTTGAGCTCGTCCGGCGTTTTGCCCACCCAGTCGGTTGAGCGGCCTTCAAAATAGAGCACCGACCGCTGCGGATCGATGGTGAGCGTAGTGAACAGGGCATCCTTATATGGACAGGTACTGGCAAGCACGGGATGCGATTGATGAATATCGGCGCTATAGCTCTCGTGGGCAAACTTGTTGCCCAACCAGAAGTAAGAAGCTGAATTTACATGTACGTAATGAACATTCTTTACCTGGTAGGCCGCATCGATATGGGTGTGTCCGTTCAGTGCCACCAGTATTTTATCGGCAGCATCGCTGAGAATATCCTGCAATTCGGCCGCATTGTCTACCGCAACGGGCCCCGCCAATGGTTGGTGCGAAACGATCACGATCGGGCCGTCTATAGTCTGCAGTTTTTCTTTCAGCCAGGTCGTTTGTTCACTGCCGATGAAAGCGGGGTAACCGCTTTTATAAGCAGGCGATCCCTTATCATTGCCATCCAGTACGATGAAAGAGATGCCATTCACTTCCTGTACGTAATAAGGAGCCGACATACCCCAGGTAGCGATCACCTGGTCTTTCGTGTATCCCGTATCAGTATCATGGTTGCCGATCA
Source organism: Paraflavitalea sp. CAU 1676 (assembly GCF_029223285.1). Taxonomy (GTDB): domain Bacteria; phylum Bacteroidota; class Bacteroidia; order Chitinophagales; family Chitinophagaceae; genus Paraflavitalea. Next base: position 646,698 of record NZ_JARHUJ010000004.1, read on the forward strand.
CGTGCAGGCGTTTGTCATGAGCCTGGTTGAACAACCCAATGAAGTCTTTATTCTTATCCGCCGGAATGGCGAAGTCGCCCATCTGCATGATCGCATCTGGCTTCACCTTATTAATGTGTTGTACAAACGACCCGAGGCGCGCAGGCGCATCGTGAATGATATCCTGGTGCAGGTCGGTGATGATGCCCACTTTTACAGTCTTCTTTAGACGATGGATAGCGCTGCTGCTGTTAAATGGAATGAGTAATGATAAGCAGGCGCCGGCAGTACTGGCAATGAAACGACGGCGGCTAAGTCCATTGGGCTGGTGAATCGAGGAAAGGTGGTTCATATGGTTGTTTTTCGACCGGCTTTAATTGCCGGCCCGGCAGTATTAGTAGTTAAAGGCAAAGTACCGAATTCTCCGGTAACGAATTGGGTTGTCTCCTATTTGTTGATTATTAAATTGTTATGTGCTGATTGGCATCTCCGGGGAAGTGGCTTTGCCCCACCGTTCATCATTATTCTCCTAATAAGTTAGTTGAACTACTAATTAATTAGTAGTATTGTTGTACAAAGCAATCAGCCATGCAAAAACTCGCTAAAAGGGAAGAACAGATCATGATCGTATTCTGGGATTTGAAGAAGGCCTTTATACGGGAAGTGATCCCCCACCTGCCCGACCCCAAGCCACACTATAATAGTGTAGCTACGATGGTGAAGATCTTAGAAGATAAAGGCTTCCTGAGCCACGAAGCAGTTGGTAATATGTATAGTTACTTTCCGCTCATCGAACGGGAGGATTATCAGAAGCACGCCATCAAAGACATCGTTAGCCAGTATTTCGACAATTCCTACCCGCGTATGCTGGCTTTTTTTGCCAAAGAGCAAAACCTATCAGAAGACGAACTCAATGAAATAGTGAACATCATTAAAACCAAGAAAAAATGATGCATTATATCACCAATGCAGGTCTTATCCTGGCGGGATGCTTCATCTTCTACAAGCTCCTGCTGCAGAAAGAAACCTTTTTCCGCGCCAACCGCTGGATATTACTGGCCTGCCTGGCGCTCTCGTTCAGCTTGCCGCTCGTTCGGGTACCCGAACAGTGGTCGTTGCGCAAGCCAGGCATAGCGACTTCAACAGAAGAAGCGGGCTCAGGCAGTATTACCGCCAACGAAACTACCAACGAACCCGTGAATACGGGAGCAACGGAAGGTAATACCAGCGCAGAAACAAAGCAGGAGAATACAACAGGTGCGTTGAAAGCGCCTCAAAATAGTGACCCTGCTACGGCAGCCGCATCAACACCACCAGTCACCAACAATACCAGAGACACGGATACCAACTTCTTTACCTGGCAGCAGGCACTTACCTGGGCTGGCTGGCTGTATTGGTTTGGTGTGTTCGTCTTTGCCGGTAACTTCCTGGTTCAGCTCTTTACATTATTGTATCGAGCCTATTCGCGGCCGGTGATCCGTGATGGTAAATTCCGCATCGTAGAGCTCTCCGGTAACCAGGCGCCCTGCTCTTTCCTCAATAATATTTTCATCAACCCCGAGAAGTATGATTGGGAAACCTACAACCAGATACTCGAGCATGAAAAGATACACATAGAACAAAAGCATAGCTTCGATCTGCTGGTTGCCGAACTGGTGATTGTATTCCAGTGGTTCAACCCCTTTGCCTGGCAATACAGGAAGGCCCTGGAAAATAATCTCGAATACCTGACCGACGATCAGCTCGTCAACTACAAACAGGTAGAGAAAGCAACCTACCAACTAAGCCTGCTCAAAGTTTCGGCTCCCCACTTTCCGCTAAACCTGACCACCAATTATAATCAATCACTGCTCAAAAAACGTATAGCCATGATGAACGTAAAAAAATCAAATCTTCACACCGCGTGGAAGTATTGCTTCCTGCTTCCTTTGCTCGTATTGTTTGTGTGCCTGCTCAATGAGCCCATCGCGTCGGCACATGAGCCCGCTACTAAAAAGTCTTCCATGATGGGCGAAAACTTCTTCCGTACAGATATGGAAACGGAGGGCGCCTGGTTCGCTACCATCAATGCTAAAAAGCAGGAAGTGAGCATCCAGTTCAAGAGCGATGGCGATGAACACTCCAACAACAGTACTACTTTTCCTCTGCGCGACCTCGGAGAGCTGCCAAGAGACAAATCGGGCATCTTTACCGTTACCCGCGAAGCAGGTATCATGCAGTTTACCGGCAAGTTCGAAGGCGATCAGGGCATGGGGCGCTACAAATTCACACCGGCTGCCGGATTTGCAGAGACCATGAAAAAGGAAGGCATCGAACTGCGCCATGACAAAGATGTGCTGGTATTCTTCTTCGTGAATGTCACCCACAGCTATGTAAAAATGCTGAAGAACAATGGTTACAACGATATCGACCGGGATGATGTAATACCACTGGCTGCCCTGAAGATCGATGAGCCCTATATCAAAGCCATAAAAGCCAGCGGCATCAAAGGGTTGTCGCAAAAGGACCTGGTGCCTTTCAAAGCACTTGGCATCAATGGTGAATATATTGCCGAGATCCGCAAGGCCGGATACCCTGATGTATCTGCTCAGCAACTTATTTCCTTTAAGGCACAGAATATCGATGCAAAGTACATAGCAGATGTGAAGGCGGCCAGCGCTGTTACCGCAAAGCCATCTGCATCTGGCACGGGAGCCAAACCTGCTGCGGCAGCCAAGGGAACCAATCCAAACGCTAATCCCAACGTAAATGTGCATAACGATGTCGAGGTCAATACAGAAGTGTCCGCACAGGATATGATATCGATCAAGGCACTCAGGATCGATCCGGAATACATCAGGTCGTTGAAAGCCGTTGGTTTCGACAACCTGCCCAATCATCAGATCATATCTATGAAAGCGAATGGCGTAACGCCGGAATATATTAAAGGATTAAAAGCAGCAGGTATAAATGATCTCCGGGCAGAGGATGTGATCTCCATGAAAGCGCTGAACGTAGACGCAGCCTATATTAATTCAATGAAGGCCGTTGGCGTCAACGATATCCCCACGCGTGAATACGCCAACATGAAAGCGATGGGAGTGGATGCAGCCTATGTAAAGTCTTTAAAGTCATCCGGGTTTAGTGATATATCCTCCCGCGATATATTGTCCGTTAAAGCACTGAATGTAACGCCGGAGTACGTAAAGTCGTTCGAAGCCCTTGGATATAAGAACATCATGCCCCGGCAGGCAGTATCTATGAAGTCGCTGGGCGTTACCTCCGATTATGTAAAAGGATTTCAGGATATCGGATACAAAGACTTCAGTCTTAACCAGGCAGTTAGTTTTAAAGCTATGAACATAACACCGGGTGTAGTAAAAGAGTATACCGACCTCGGCTTTGACCATCTTTCACTCAACGATGTGCTGAGCGCCAAAAGCACCGGCACTACACCTGCCTTTATATCGTCGATGAAAGAAAAGGGACACAATTTCAAGAGCCTGCAAAAATATGTTCAACTGAAAACGATCATCGATTAAGGATCGTTTCAATCAATAGCCATGATCACAAAGGGCCGACTATTTCAAAATGGTCGGCTTTTTTGTGCATGGTAGTTACGGGCACACAGGTCCGGTCACGATCAATAAGATGTAGGGACAGTATTTTATACGTTCCCGCAGCTCGCTCACCGGCGACCAGGTGGCAAAAGAACAGGCACCGACCGAATAAGTGAATTGCGCACAATTCATGTTAAATGGTTTACGGGTCACCCCGTAAATCTGCCAGTTGGGTACTACTACCTATAAAAAAACATGTATTGGAAATCTATATTTGCCGCCACTGAAATCATAGGCAAATGAAAACAATGACCAGGAAATATAGGGTGCTGCTGTTGGGCATGATCGGGGTTGGTATTTATACAAGCAGCCTGGCGCAGGTACCCCAGGCGCCCTGCACGAAAGAGGATGTGGTAAATATATCCACCAATTGGACCACGCCTTTGGTGAAAAGCAGCACAGCCCAATCTCAACGGCAGCAAAAGATATTGCAGATACTCAAGGCTGCTTATCCCAAACCCACCGGACTCGTTCCCAATGTACATGGCTTCCTGCCTGTAGATGGAGATCCGGGTAACGAGTATATTGATCAGCCCAAAGGGTCGCCATTGCGTTATTCGGTCACAACTTACTTTCATACCCTGCTGTGCGACGCTAAAAAGGGAACCACCTACCGGGATGGAGAAACCCATACCTGGATTATTGCTTATATCAATTCACTGACCACCTTTTTGGTGCCGGCCCATTTTAAACTTCCCAACGGACAACCGCTGTACTTTATGCCAAGAGTGGTTGGCCAACTGAAGGGTTATCCTGTATACGATACGCAGAAATGGAAAGATATACCGGATGAATCCGTAGTATTGGCTGTCGGCGACAAATTGCCGGTAAGGCCTGTAAGCCGCGACGAAGTGTTGTCGGTATTGACGGCCGAAGTCAACATGCAAATGGCCGAATTGGAAGCAGCACAAATAAAATTAGCGGAAGCATTAAAAGAGTCACTGGCAGAGGCCGATAAAATGAGTTTCAAGACACCCGAAGAAAGGGAAAAATACAAGCAGGGTAATATCCGTGAGGTTGAGAATGGAAAAAGTAAAAGCACTCAAATGATCGCTTCCTTTCGCCAACGGCTTCAGGCCATAGAACAGTTAAGAGCATCGATGTCACCAGCGGATAGAGCAAAACAGGCGGTATTGAATGATATCCGGGATCTGGTTCCCATCAAAGGAAAAGCCATCAGTTTTGAGGAGCAGGAAAAAACAGGTCGTGCCCTGGTGGTGCGTGACCTTACCTGGGGAAACAAAAAACAAGCTCCACATAGTATCCAGTTGATCCAACTGCTCATGCACCATCAAACCGATGCCCGCCACGTCGCCAAAAAAGAAATGATCAGGCAATTCAAGGAGAATATTGATGTGGAGGCATTGAGAAAGTTACTGGAAGTCGGATCATAATAATTCACTTCCTGTAATACTCCACCTTCTATACAGCTCCTTCAAAAGTCGGCACCAGCAATAGAAATTGCCGGTGCCTGTAACTATTATTATTGAATGGATGCTAATAACGTAATTTTTAAGGCATTGTGATTTTGTTTCGGATAAAATAGCGATTCAGTCGTCATGGGTTGTACAATATAGGTAGTGAACGGCAGCTGGCTGATCCTCATTGATCCATGTATATTTTATCAACCATAAAATGTTATTTCGGGCGAATCAGGTTGGGTAGCTTCCTGAACTGGCAGGAAAGGGCGTTCAAAGATTGAAACGTGCCAGAATGCTTTTCATGCATCAAATTGATGCTTTTGACCGATTTCGATTTTACCTTATATAACGAAATACTATTTTAGACTCACCTTACTCCTATAGCAACATCCTGTTGCTCTATTGAGCACCCTAAATCCATACATATGAAGACAGTACTAGCCCTGGTAGTTTTTCTACTATTGGGTACCTGCACCATGTCCCAGGAATTGAAACGGGACGTCACCTTTAATAATAATGACACTACGGCGAACTCCAGTGTTCGTTGTATCGCCATTCAGGCCGATCAGAAGATCATCTTTTTTGGCGACAATACATTTTACAACGGCTACTGGCCGCTGGGAAATGGTATGCCCATCAATTATGGCGGGCGATTGAATATGGATGGATCCTGGGATGCCTCCTTTCAGGGTATAACACTCGATGGAAGGGTGGATGATGTACAGATCCAGGACTGGGATCAAAAGGTGCTCATCGGTGGATCCTTTACCCAGGTAAATGGAATACCACGCAGTGGTATTGCGCGGTTGAACACGGATGGAACAGTGGATATGTCTTTCAATCCGGGCACGGGTATATCGGGCAGATGGGATGGTGATCTGCGCGTATGGAGTATCCAGGTAAAAAATGCAGCATTGCCGGCTGATCGAAGGATCTATATCGGTGGACATTTTGAGTACTACAATGGTACTTATGTCGGTTTACGCGGTGGAGTAGCCAGGCTGTTGGAAAACGGGAGCAAAGATATGGCGTACGATCCGCAGGTTACCAATGGGGTAGTGTACTGCATCCTGCTAGATCAGGCAACAGATCAACTATATGTAGGAGGTGATTTCTGGAAAGTGGCGGGAGCAGATAAAATACGGTTTGCCCGGTTAAATTCGAATGGTTCACTGGACAATGCGTATACGATAGGGAACTTCTGGGATTTTCCCGATGGAACCCTTACATCCATGACGCTTACTCCCAGCGGAAAGCTGCTTATCGGGGGATATTTTACTTCTATCAAAGGCTTTACCCGTCGTGGGCTTTGTAGAATGAACCTGGATGGAACTGTTGACGCTTCTTTTAATATGGGCAGAGGATTTGAGAACGGTGGATCGGCATTGGATAACGGAACTGAAGTTAGAACAGTGCTCACATTAAAGGATGGTTCAATAATAGCAGGCGGCAATTTCACCAAATACAATGGAGTATCATGTCCTTATATTGTTAAGTTGGAAGAAGACGGCAGGATCGATACGGATACCACTTTCGGTACAGGATTTAATGAATGGGTGACCGATTTGAAAGTTCAGAATTACGCAGGCGTTGAGAGCCGCCTGGTGGTAGGAGGGTTCTTTACCAGGTACCAGGGCTTTTACCAGGGCGCCATCATGCGATTGTTTACGATGATCGCGCTGGCGCAAACGCCAACGGCAGAAAAACCACCCATCGTTAAGCCTGCCGCCGAACTGGCAGTCTATCCCAATCCTGTGGCGTCGGTGATGCAGGTGAAGTCGGCTTTTACGAAAGCCACTACTTGCTATTTCAAGTTGGTAGACATGAATGGACTGGTGATCAAAAGCTGGCGCACCCGGATCGCCGGCGGCAACCAGTCGACGCAATTTCAGATGCCGCCTTTTGCCGGAAAATATATTGTATTGCAAATGACCGATGAAGGAGGATATCCTCTGCTCATCACAACATTAAGAGCTCGTCCATAGTTTTGATGGTTAAATTGTTTTTGCCAATAACCTATTCCTTCGAAAGAAAATTGTTTCAGGCCATTAAAAACAAAGTACAATGAATTGCATCCCATTCATAAAGCATCATCTATGGATAACCGTACACCCTCTCTCAATGCTCACTGGCTTCCTGCTTTGTCTTTTCGTTTTGCCATTGCTCAGGAACAAAGAAAGTGCAGTGACCTGAATTTTATACCGGCCAGGGTCGATGTAGGACAGGCTGGTGTGAGCGCTGCTATCGAACAGGCCCGCCAGGAAGAACGCAACCGGATTGGTGGCGAGCTGCACGATAATATCAGTCAGCTCCTGGTTACCTCCAAATTGCTCTTAACCCTCATGCAGGCCGATCCAAGGCAAGCCGATGAGGTATTGCCGAAAGCTATAGAATTGCTATCCAAATCGATCAATGATGTGAGAAGTTATGCCCATGCGATCGCCAACGCAGGAGAAAGCCGGAAGCCGCTGGCCGCAGAGATCGAAACCCTGTTGGAGATGGTAACCCTGGCAGCGGGCATCGAGATACATTTTCCGCAGGAGGCTAAGGATAATTTATCGGTCGATCGCCGGCAGGAAACCGATCTGTACAGGATCGTACAGGAAGCGATCCACAACATCATCAAACATGCAGGGGCCACCCGGGTGGAGATCGCCTGCCAACGTTCAGGCGAACGCCTGGAATTAACCATCTGCGATAATGGCAAAGGCTTCGATCCTTTCGAAGTGGAGAAAGGGGCTGGTTTAGAGAATATGCATCAGCGGGCGCTGCGATTACAGGCACTATGCATGCTCGATACATCGCCCGGTAAGGGAACCTCTGTGTTTATCAGCTTACCGGTAAACGTTCACCAACTCAAAACTGCCTAATATTCTTTCACAGTAACTTCATGACCTACTTCTTGCGAAGTAAGGGCATGTGCTTTTGCCGGTGCTGTTGAATATTGATCGGCGCCCGCATCCAAAGGCGCTTTTCGCAACTGACCGTCCTGGTCTACAGTAATGCCTCTCCAATCGTTGCCGGCTGCGCCGATTGCCGGACTGCCTTTTTGCAAATGATAAACCCCGGAAGCATCCTTGATAAATAAAGGATCTGCGGAGAAGTAGGCTGAATCCGGTAATTGACCGGCTCCCTTTGTTTGAAAAAGCAAATTGCCCTTCCATACGGGCTGCAGGTAGGGGCCTTTAATACTCACCGCTTCACCACCACCCTGGATAATGTTGTATGCGATCGTGATATTGGTTGAACCAAGCCCATTAGGCCTTTCGGTGCGGGTTATATTCTCTTCATTATTCACCAGCGTATTGAAGAGGATCAATACCCGGTCGGGCCGGTCGTGCGAACGAAGGTCGGCGCCATCCGCCACTTCTGCACCGCCGTTTCCAATATTGATGGCTGGCTTGCATTGCTCGAAGTAATTGCTGTGTACAATATGGTCGTCCCCGAAAATGCGCAAGCCGGGTGTGCGGAAGAAATAATTGCCATACACTTCACAATGATTGCCATGGCGCAGGGTAAACTGCGCTTTGCAATCGCGGATGGTATTGTAGCGAAGGGTGACGAAAGAGGCCTTTACCGAGATCAGTTCGTTTTCGCCCGCACATTGTTCAAAGAGGTTATTTTCTACCAGGCTATGGCTGGAAGAAAGGCTGTATCCGCTTAAGCCAAACTGAACGGCTTCGGCCCCATTGCCTTTTTGCGGCTGGAAGTCGAAGAAGTAATTGTGGTGTATCCAGAGCCGCTCTGCAATCTGGTTGCCTTCGCCGCGCACACCAATGAATTTGCCGAGGGCATTTTTGTGGTGGAACGTATTGTAGTCGACCTGGTGATCGCTCCCCATGATAGTCAGGTAGTTTCCTTCGCCGGCGGTTTGGAAAATGTTGTGCGTCCAACGGCAAAACCGGCTGCCGGGTTCCATTAGCGCTTTATCGGAGGTATGCAGGAAGTGAAAGCCACGGATAACGATGAAGGCGGTATTGCCTGCAATGCGAAAGCCGCCGCTGCCTTTGATCAAGGCACCGCCGTTTTTTTGAGCCGCAATGGTAATAGGGTGGGCAGCTGTGCCGCTATTGCGAATGATAATATCACCGGTAGTCGTATAGTCGCCATTGGCAACCAGGATCACATCGCCTGGCTGCGATTTGTCAATAGCGCTTTGCAGTGCCGAAACAGATTTAACCAGAATTTCTTTGGCGGTAATAGTGCCGGCAGTCAGCAATAAGGCCAGTAATGTACAGGCTCGCAAACACGTCATTTGTTGGGATGTCATGGAATTGATCGCTTAAGCCACAAATAACGAAATAATTGAAGCATGCTCCGTCTATAGTATTTGCTTTTTGTACAGGTATATTGGCGCCAGACCGGTTATTTCCCAACGCCGAAATCGTACAACGTGTCACCACCCTTAAACCAGGTGTCTTTCACAGCGCCCAAACCCTCGAAGCGGTATTGAACACCCACAATCCCGGTAGGATCATTGGGAAAATCAAGTTGGTAGGCCATCGTTCCATTTACATAGAATTTCATGTGGCGGTTGCTGCTTTCAACCCGCAGGATAACCCAATTGGAGAGGTCGGCGCCAAACCCGGAAAGGTCAGCATGTTTACTGTAAATATTGGCGCCACAGGCAGTGAGGTGGAGGTCACCCGTACAGGTCTTGGCGGCCAGCGGAATGAATATGATATCGTTCTTGCATTGTATCAGTACATCTGCATACTGGCAGGCTCCAGAGCCTGATGAAAAGTCACTCTTCACTTTTGTTTCAAAAACAAAGCGGTCGCTTTGCAAGGTGCCCAGGTCGCGCTCATTGAAAAAGCGCAGGCGGGGCGCTGTAGGATAGAGGGACAGGCCATAGGTTTTCAGGGTGGTCGTATCCACTTCCACCCTGTCAGCTTTCAGGTATTCTTCTTTCCGGAAATAATGCGGTACAGGATTGTTCTCTGCCAGGCACAGCCAGCCATTGGAAGAGATCATGAGGTTATGGGCCTTCACTTCTTCGCCATCAGCGATCAGCCTTGCCCTGAAAAAGCCGGGATAATAGTAAATGGCGGAGTGTTCATGTTTGTCTTTGGGCACATGTGTTTTGCGCCGAATATCCCAGGTTTGCACGATAAAAGTCGAATCGGTATGGGCGGCGGATGCATCGTAATGAAAAATGACGGTATTGGGTACACCTTCCGACGCGATCTTGTTGGCCGAAAAGCGAAACTTGCCGGGATCGGGTCTTTGCAGTTGCTTAACTCCCATGAAACCGATCACCGCCAACGCGAGCAGTATACCTCCGGCTGCATACAGCAATCCTTTCTTTTTCCTTGGCGGGGTATGCCCGAGGTGGCCAACGGCTTCGTTGGCTGACCTTTCGGCCACGGTTGTATCGTCGATGATTTCGACGGGGCGAACCTCTGTGATGGTTGATAAACTTGTCGAGGCAGGCACTGGTGCAGGCCTGAATTGCTGCTGGTAGGTACGCCAATCCGCATAACCCAGGTACATGGCGAGGGTATTGAGCGTGGTTTGGGAAGGCGCGTTGAGATAGGTAACTTTGCCCCATACCCTTTTAAGCGTGGACACGCTGAGTTGTACCTCCGTATCATCGGCTATCAAAGCAGCCAGCTTTTCGAAGTCTGCACTAGACCAGCCCGAAGCAGCTCCCCAGTTCAATTTGGTCTCGATGGCCTGCAGACAGGCTTTGATATGTAGTTGCTCATCATTTGTTGTCATTTGGTAATGAGCTGTTTAATGCGTGAATAAAAATGAACAGAACTTGCATTGCTTTTGTGCAGGCCGCATAGGCCGGTACGCATCAATTTTGGGTTCATCATCACATAAACCATCAAATTCCATTGCATGAAAAAAATGATACGCTGCACGATGCTGTACCTCCTCGCTGTAATGACAGCTACTACCTCTTTCGCACAGGGCAAAATACAAAAACTCCCGCTTGACGATCAGACCAACTGGCAAATATTTAACAGGAGCATCGTAACCGTCAGCAAAGATAGTGTGGCTTTCGGCCAGGGCGAGAACGAAGGCATGTGGATCTGGAAAGGGACGACTTTTACGCCACAAACGATCGAATTCGATGTGCGCGGTGAAAACAATATGGACAGAAGTTTTGTCGGCATTGCCTTCAACCTGCAGGATGAAAAGACCTATGAAGGCATTTACTTCCGTCCTTTCAACTTTTACAATCCCGATACCATTCGTCGCTGGCGCGCGGTTCAATACATCTGCGCTCCAAATTACCCTTGGTTTAAGCTACGGGAAGACAGCCCGGGCAAATACGAGAACAAGGTATGGCAGGCGCCCAATGGCGACGATTGGTTTCATGTAAAGATTACGATCGATCATCCCGTCATTAAAGTGTATGTAAACAAAAACAACACGCCCACGCTGGTCGTGAACAGTCTTTCCGAACACAAGTCGGGCAGGGTGGCACTTTGGATGGGTAACCAGGCACGCGGCACTTTCGCCAATCTTGTCGTGAAATAAAGCAAACGTCTTTCAATGTGTCAAAGGCATTACTGGCCGTCTTCTGTAAGGGAAGGAACGGCTTGTGATGCACTTTGATCGTTGTGGCAATGCATGCCGGAGAAACCGTAACTTTAAATCAAAAATGCCCCAGCAAGGCCTGCTCTTCATTCCGGATATCAGTGGCTTTACGAGGTTTGTGAATGAAATAGAACTTGAACACAGCCGCCACATCATTCAGCAATTGCTGGAATTGCTGATCAATGCCAATGAAGTGGGGTTGGAGGTGTCGGAAGTTGAAGGCGATGCCATCCTCTTTTATAAATTTGGTGAGCCCGACGAACTGCCTACCCTGTACAAACAGGTGGAAAAAATGTTCCTGTCATTCCACCAGCATGTGGCGGCCTACAACAAACGCCGCATCTGTCAATGTAAAGCCTGCATCACGGCTGTCGACCTTACGCTGAAAGTGATCACGCATTATGGCGAGTTTACCACCTACAATGTCAAAAACTTCAACAAGCTGATCGGCAAGGATGTGATCGTTGCCCACCAGTTGCTCAAAAATGATATTGACCAGCACGAATACTGGCTGGTGACCGGCAACCTGCTGAAAGATCAACAGCCTGTTGGCCTGGCAGGCTGGATGGAGTGGAACAGCAGCACCAAACAAACTGAGAACGGACAAATACCGTTTTATTATACGCAACTCAGCGAGCTCAAGAATGACCTGCCACCCGATCCGCTGCCCGATGTAGAGGTGGCCGATAAAGTGAAGGTGGTATCGGTCTCGAAAGTCTATGATGTGGGAATCAAGGTGCTTTGCTTCACGGTAGTTCATTTTGAGTTCCGGCACGAGTGGCAGGTAGGGCTAAAGGCAATCGATGAGGTGGAACATTTTCTGCCGGGTATCGGAAGCAGTCACCGCCACCTGTACGACAATGGCAAAAGCACGATCCTCCACACCAGCAGCTTTGTTTATGACCCCGCCGTGAAAGTAATGTTCAGTGAAACCGATGAACCTAAAAAAAGAGGCCTGTATTATACGATCGAGCCGGCCGGCGATGGCAGAACAAGGCTCACGCTCGATTTTTACATTGCCAAAGGCTTTGTACGTGAAACACTTTTCAACCTGTTTGAAAAGCAGAAAATGCAGCGTGATCTCGAGCAGTCGCTAAAAAACCTGGAGCCTATTGCACGGGATATGGTGTTACCCGTTGAGTTTTAGGGCGCAGCAAAACAGCGACCTTACCGTGGCGGCAACAGTAATTAGCGATTCATAAACATTAATTGTCCGACAGTCGCCAAAAAAAGCGAGAAATCGGTAATATTGGTTAATGAAAGTGCTACAGTTTACTGTGCCGATGACGCAGCGGGGTTCCGTCGTGGTGCAGGAGGATAACCTTCCTTATTTCTACAACTTCTTTCACCGGCATACGGAAGGGCAGGTTACGCTTATCCTGAAAGGGGAGGGAACACTGATAGCCGGCAATTATACACAGCCTTTCAAAGCAGGGGAGATCTATATCCTGGGCGCCAATCAGCCGCACATCTTCAAAGCTGCCCCCCGCTATTTCGAAACCGAGGTGCCCAACAGCATACACGCCATCCACCTTTACTTTGATCATGACAGGCTGCTCTCGGGCATTTTTAATATGCCGGAATTCGATCAGATCAGGAAATTTGTAAGGGCTAGCAATAATGGCTTCCAGCTGCCCGAACGCCTGGCGCCGCAAGGCGGCCGGTTGATCAGGAAGATCAATAGTGCCGGCGGCACTGAACGCCTGATCACTGTGATCAGACTGTTCCACTTTTTCGCCAACGAGGTCAAAGAATGGAAGTCGCTCTCGACTGGTACATCGAAACAGGCATTTACCGATATGGAAGGCCTGCGGATGAACGATATTTACCAATACACCATCGACCATTTTACCGACGATATCTCGCTTTCGCAGATAGCAGGCATTGCCCACATGACGCCCCATGCATTTTGTAAATACTTCAAGAAGCACACCCGTAAAACGTATATGGGATTCCTGAACGAAGTGCGGATCAACGAGGCCTGCAAGAAGCTCATCAATGGAAACTTCGAATCTATTTCCACGATTGCCTATGCTAACGGCTTTAATAACACGATCACGTTCAACCGTGTCTTTAAGAAGGTAATGGGTATGAATCCCACAGACTATATCAACAGCTACAAGCGTAAGTAACGAAGCTGCCTCATTTCTTTAATGTGGGGTATGAACGAAATTCCATGAAACAGCAAGCTGTTGATTGTTCTTACACGGCAAGACGCATATGCCCCTGCTTTTGTCTTTTTATCCCCCCGATAGTGAGCCAACAGGCAGGTAAATTTGTTGCAACCAACAAAACCTTCTATGTCACGCACCGACTTCAAAACAGTAGATGAATATCACGCCATTTTCCCTGCCGACATTGTAGCAAGGCTCGATGCAATCCGTACCATCATCAAAAAAGTGGCGCCAGACGCAGAAGAGGTGATCAGTTACCAGATCCCCGCTTATAAATACCTGGGATTTTTGATATACTACTCCGCCTATAAGGGGCATATCTCGTTGTCGTATCCTTTCAGCGCAGCGTTGCTGGCTGAATTCAGTAAAGACCTGGCAAAGTATAAAGTGAGTAAGTCGGCCATTCAGTTTCCGCACAACGGGCCGTTGCCGGAGGCATTGATCAAAAAGATCGTTCAGTTTCGGTTGCGGGAAAATAAAGAAACGGCAGCTTTGAAGGCAAAAAAATAACCAGTCGAAGTACTTATGTAAATCCTGTTCTGTTCGAATATATCCATCCTGTATGCATCTTCTCCGACTGCCGTGTTCGTTTGGCGACGTTTAGCTTAGTCAGGTCCTATTGATAGGGTGGGGCTGGAAAGGAGGTTAAAAAACTATCCGGTTTTCCGGTAGTTGAGAGGAAGTTCAAAAGCGAGGTCGTTCCGGATAAAATCGGAAGGAACCTGACCGGTAAACCGTTTGAAAGCTTCCCGGAAAGAGTTCCGGTTATTGAAGCCACACTGGGTGGCCAACCCATCCAGGCTCCAATGACAAGCCTCTCCCTGCTTTATGAGCAGCACTGCGTGCCCGATCCTGTGCAAGTTGACAAAATCGGTGAAGCGCATGTCGTACGACTGATTGATAAACGCAGACACCCGGTAAAGCGGGATCCCCAATCCGTCCGACAATTCCTGAAGGCTAAAACCATGTCTCAGATAAGGTTTTGAGTCCCTGAACAAGCTCTCCAACAAGGATTTAAGACCGGAATCTTTAACATCCCCATTCGCATTTTCGACGTAGATAATGGTACTCATTAGGATAAATTTAGTGATGTAAAATTATGAGCTACCTACGCTTACGGGCAGTATGTTACCGTTAATTAACGGTAATAATCTAACTATGGTCGAGGCTGATACCTGCCGCTTCAACACCATCCATGATGCGTAAAGTGATGTCTTCGAAGAGGATGAACTTCTCGAGGAATGCTTTTAATTCCCGGTGGATGTCTGGCCAGATGGCTTTCAATTCACGCACCAGTATTTTACCTTCTTTGGCGAGTTTAAGTTTGCCCATCGTAGCCGTACGGATCACCAGGTCGAATTTGAGGGAAGGCATATTGATCTTTTCGCCCCACGCGCGCGCCATTTCGTAATCTTCGTGAATATAGTAATAGACCGACATCGTGAAGCTATAGCACCACGGGTAAAAAGGATTCAGTTCGATCGCTTCTTCCAGCAAGGATTTCCCCCGCTCATATTCACCCAGGTAGATCAGGGTAAGGCCCAGCCAGCCGATATTGTTGGAAGAACTGTAGTTGAGGGCCAGGCATTCGTCGATCACCTTCAAGCTGGCTTTGCGTTTTCGGGCCAGCAGCAAAGCCCACGCGAGGGTCTGGTAGCCATGCATGCAATAACGGTCGAGGTTGATGGCCTTGCGTGCATATTCAATGCCGCTGCTGATAACGGATACCGGGTGAAGGTCCATCAGGTAGCTATCGAGATGCACTTCACCCAGCACTGCCCAGGCCAGCGCGTTGGCAGGCGTTACCTGCAGCGTATGTTCCAGGGCTTCTTTGGCCTGCAGCAAAACCGGTACATTGTATTCTTTATGGTATTTGTAATGCCAAAAAGCGGCATTGTGGGTGCCGAGTATGTCGGCCTGTTCGGCCGGAGATGCAATAGACAAGTGGTGAATGATAGCGCCGTAATACCCGGCGATCACGGAAGCGATATTCCTGGTAACATCGTCCGATACGTTGTTAAGCGGTGTAGCCGAGAGCGGCTGATCGTAAGTGCCCGCCCATATTTGCTCGGAGGTAAACGTATAGATCAATTGAACATTGATGCGTATGTTCTCTTCGATCACCTGCACACTGCCGGTGAGTACGTAGTGAATACCATATATGGCGCTCAGCTGGTTAAACTCCGTAAGCCTGTTGGATATCATGCGCATGGAATAATAAGAGATCACCGATACGTTGCGGAAGTGCGATATCTCGGTGCTTAACTGCTCGCTGATGACATCGGCAAAGAAATGTTTGCCCGTTTCGGGACCCCGGTTATGGAACGGCAATACTGCAATGGTAAGCCGGCCAGGTGAACTGGGAGGCAATAGCGTAGCGGGAGGTTCCACAGGAGTTACTTCTGAGGGCATAAAAGAAAAAACGGGCACATAGGTGCCTTTGGGGATGGCGATCTTTACCGGGTCGCCTTTACCGGTATTGGAGTAATAAGCGTCCAGCGTCTGGCGGAGGCGGCCCGCATGGATGCGGACGCAGGCATCGAACTGCGGATTGAAATCGGCCGGCCTGCCCAGTGCGCGGGTGCCAATGGTATATTCCTTGATCTCGTTAACGCGTCCGGCGATGGTCTCTTCTACTACATAATCCAGGAACCGGCATAGCAATTCCTTATTATTAAACTCCTTACTCATCCGGATGCGAGCCATTTGCATGGTAATGTCTTCTGATAACGGCGTTAGTTCCTTGACAGATTGGTTGGCCATATTAGCGTTGGTTGAATGGTCGCTGGGAAAATAGAACTACAATTAAAAAAGCAAGAGCCGCTGATAATGTAAAGGTTGATTGTCTGTGCAGAAGCAAATCGGTCGCCTGCCAAATTAAAATAATATTTGAACATGGCAATATTATGTATTGGCATCCTGTTCATTCGGATTAGCTTTCACCAGGTATGTGCGCTGGCAATATAGATAATTTCCTTGCTAAACCGTTATTCTATTGACTTTTTTAACCATGCTCCATTTGACCGGGAGGCTGGTGAAAATGCAGGCCGGCTGATTGACAGGTAACACTGGTACTTGAAAATGTGTTTCCCGGCTTCGGGATATATTGCCTGTAAACCTTAAATTGTGTAATCATAACACACCCATAAAAAGCCTTGCTATGAACACACGTCGCTCGTTCCTGCAGAAATTGTCTGCCGCAGCTATCACCTTTCCACTCATTTCATTTGAAGATTGTACCAATGCCGATCAGGCTGGCAGCAAAACCTACGACGGCCCTGTATTGCGCGTGGCCATCATGGGACTTGGTGGTTATGGAACACGTGTGGCCGATGCCATGGTCGACTGTAAGAAAGCGAAATTAGTGGGCGTCATCAGTGGCACACCTTCAAAAGTCAAAGCCTGGCAGGCGAAATACAATATCCCCGATAAGAATTGCTATAACTACGAGAATTTCGATGCCATCAGTAAGAACCCCGATATTGATGCAGTATACATCATAACCCCCAACTCTCTGCACCATCCACAGGCCCTCAGGGTGGCGAAAGCAGGCAAACATGTGATCTGCGAAAAGCCGATGGCCCTCAATGCGAAGGAAGGGCAGGAAATGGTCGATGCCTGTAAGAAAGCCAATGTAAAACTCCTGGTGGGGTACCGTATGCATTTTGAGCCTAAAACACTGGAAGTAGTGCGTATGCGAATGGATGGCGAGTTGGGAAAGATCCTGTTCTTCCAGGGCTTGTCGGGTTTCAGGATCGGCGATCCCACACAATGGCGCCTCAACAAACAACTGGCAGGCGGTGGTTCGATGATGGACATTGGTATTTATTCTATTAATGGCGCAAGGTATATGGTGGGCGAGGAGCCGGTATGGGTAACGGCACAGGAAAGCAAAACAGATCCGGTGAAGTTTAAAGAAGGGGTAGATGAGACCATTCAATTTCAATTGGGCTTTCCTTCGGGTGCGGTAGCCTCCTGTTTATCGACGTACAGCATGAATGGATTAGATAAATTCTACCTCAATGGCGTCAATGGCTTTGCGGAGATGCAGCCCTCCACGGGTTACGGCCCTATCAAGGGCCGCACGCACAAGGGCGAACTGACCCAGCCGCATGCCACGCATCAAACCGTTCAGATGGAAGAGTTTGCGGCCATAATACTGGAAGGACGTAAGCCGGTAATACCTGTTGACGGTGAAGAGGGCCTGCGCGACCTGCGGATCATCGACGCCATTTACGAGGCCTGCAAAACAGGAAAAAAGATAGAACTGAGATAATTTACTGGTGATACGGGTGGCCAATGAACAGGTTGAAGCTTTTCACGAACGGTTGTTCATATGGCAAACAATAACCATGGTAACGCGTATGGGTCGGTTACCGTTTGGTGAATGATCCCATTGTATAAAGCCCGCTTACTGTTGCAGAAATGCTGTTTTTCTTCTCTCACAAGACGTATTCCACCCGTCATAATGCCGCATTTACCCCTGAGAATAAGCACGTAATCAATTTACTTTTGTAAACGCGAACCATGCCGCGGGTAACCTTGTTATCAATAACCTTTGGTTTACCCGATAGGCAACCGGTTGGCTCCCTACTGGGAAATTTCTTTGAAAAAAACTTGGCTGTATCTCAAACGTTGTTACTTTTGCTAACACTGTTAGATAAAATAACAATGGGAATATCTGAAAGAAGGTTACGGCAAAAAGAGGAAGTGCGGTCCAGCATACTGGCAACAGCGTGGCAAATTGTTAAAGAAGAAGGATGGCAGGCACTCTCCATCCGGAAGATTGCCGATGCGATAGAATACAGTGTTCCGGTCGTATATGATCATTTCGTGAATAAGGAGTGTATCCTGCTGGAGTTTGCCCGGGAAGGCTTTTGTTTGTTGGCCAGGAAGATGCAGCAGGCCAAGGGAAAGCACGCTGATCCTGCCCAGCAGCTGAAGGCGATGGCTGATGCCTATTGGAACTTTGCCTTTAAGAACAAGGAATACTATCAGGTGATGTTTAACTTGGGTATACCCTGTAGTGAAGCAGATGATTGCAGCTGTTTGCCCGAGAAGATCAGTTTCAGGAGCCTGGTTTCGGATTCGATCACCACGATCCTGGTAAAAAACAAACGAACGGACATTAGTGTATGCATGAAGAGCCATACCTTCTGGTCGGTGATCCACGGACTTATTTCCATTAAAATGATGAGAACATCCGATGTATCGGATGATTTGAATAAGATGGTGATGGATGATGCGATAGAGGGGTTCATTAAAAACCTTGCCTGATCTTTCTCTGAGGGGAAACTTATCCAGTGGGTAAAAAAAGGCGCTAATTTATTTAGTGATTCGTGACTAATTTAATTAGCTTTGCTTCCGCTGTTTATTAAAGGGAAATGATGGCACAACATTCGTTTGCTGAGTATAGACAGTTCTTGAAAGGGAAAGATTAGCCATGAAACAACAAATCCTCCTGCGCCCAACGGTAGGCAAGAGATCGGTCGAAATATAGTATACCGGATTTGTCTGTCTTCGTCTCAACTGTTCGTCTTAGCTACAAAAAAGTATTGATTATCCTGCCCGACTGATAGAAACTCAAGTCGATTGCATGCTTTTGCCATAAGCATATTGTTGATATACTGACCTGTTTATTTAATAACCGGAGGTGCTGCAGCCTCCCGTAAACAACCTGTTATGCAATACACACTGAAGATGAATAAAAGAACACACCAATCAATTGCTGCTGCCGGTCCGGCGTTGCGCCTTCCGGGTGCACCGTTGGGTCAGTTCATGCTCGGCGCCATTGTCTCTATCTTATTATACAGCTGCGGATCTTCTGCAGCTCCCGGACCTGCCATGGGTGCTATGCCTCCTCCCCAGCTGCCGGTGATAGCAGTCTTTACTTCACCTGCTACAACCTACAAGGAGTATTCAGCTACCCTGGAGGGGAGAGTGAATGTGGAAATACGCCCGCAGGTAGAAGGTTATCTCGAAAAGATCTATGTTGATGAAGGCGCCTTCGTAAAAGTTGGTCAGCCCTTATTTAAGATCAACGACCGCATCTACAACGAACAGCTCAACAGCGCTCAATCGAGTGTGCTGGCTGCCCAGGCCAATGTGGCCAAAGCACAGGTAGAGGTTGACAGGCTGATACCACTGGTAGATGCAAAGGTTGTTTCCGAAGTACAGCTTAAAACAGCCCGCACGGTACTGGACGCTGCCAAAGCATCCGAAGAGCAGGCGAAAGCTGCCGTAGGCAATGCGCGTATCAATGTAGGTTATACCTATATCACGGCTCCTGTTAGTGGTTATATCGGTCGCATTCCGCATAAAACGGGTAGCCTGGTAGGAAAGGGAGAATTTCTGCCGCTAACCGTACTGTCGGACATCAACGAAGTATATGCTTACTTCTCCATGAGTGAGCCCGATTTTATCGTGTTCAAGCAACAGTTTGCCGGTAACTCGGTCGAGGAAAAGATCAGTAAAGCACCAGCAGTTGAGCTGCTGCTGGCCGATAACAGTGCCTATCCTCAAAAAGGAAAGATCACGTCGGTTGATGGTCAGTTCGATAAAACAACGGGCACCATCAGCTTCCGCGCCACTTTCCCCAATGCCGGCGGAACACTTCGATCGGGCAATACCGGTAAAGTACGTATCCCGCAACCGCTGTCGGAAGTGGTGATCGTACCGCAGGAAGCGACCTTCGAGATCCAGGACAAGGTATTTGTATTCGCTGTAGGCGATAGCAATAAAGTGGCCAGCAAGCCCATTACCGTGGCTGGTAAAACGAGTACTTACTATTTCGTGCAGAGTGGTGTTAAAGCCGGTGAGAAGATCGTATTCTCCGGTACCGGTAACCTGCAGGATGGAATGGTGATCGTACCGCAGCCTATTTCGACCGACAGCTTATTAAAAGTAAAACCATTGTAAATCTCATGCGATTCGTACGGATACCCATTGCATGCATGTATCTGTACTTCCTTAAGATTGAATGCTGATTTCTATTAGATGAATTCTGTATTCTGAATTCTAATACCATTCCCATGCTTAAAAAATTTATTGAAAGGCCCGTATTATCAACGGTCGTTTCCATCATATTGCTCCTGTTGGGCGGACTGTCGTTGTATACACTGCCAGTAACCCTGTTCCCGGATATTGCGCCACCCAGTGTGCAGGTCACTGCACTCTATCCAGGCGCCAATGCCGAGGTGGTTGCCCGCTCGGTGGCTACGCCGCTCGAAGAAGCCATCAACGGGGTGGAGAACATGACCTACATGACCTCCAACTCGAGCAATGACGGTAGTATGACGCTCACCGTTTTCTTCAAACAGGGTACCGATCCCGATATCGCTTCGGTGAACGTACAGAACCGCGTATCCAAGGCTGTTAACCAGGTGCCTGCTGAAGTTGTTCAGTCCGGTATCTCTACCCAGAAAGTGCAGAACAGTATCATCATGTTCGTAGCACTTTCCAGTGAAGACAGCGCGCAGTACAACGAGCTGTTCCTCGAAAACTATATTAAGATCAACCTGATCCCCCAGGTACAGCGTGTACCCGGCGTAGGTCAGGCGCTGGTATTCGGCACCAAAGACTACTCCATGCGCATCTGGTTGAGGCCCGATCGCCTGATCGCCAACAACCTGTCGCCCCAGGACGTATTGAGTGCCATTCGCGACCAGAACCTGGAAGCGGCCCCCGGCCGTTTGGGACAAAGCAGTCCGGAGACCTTCGAATACGTACTTAAATACAAAGGGAAACTGAGCCACAACGAAGATTATGAGAACTTCGTGATCAAGGCCAACAACGACGGATCTATGCTGCGCCTCAAAGATGTGGCACGTATTGAATTTGGTTCCTTTACCTATTCGAGTAACAGCCGCATGGATGGCAAACCGGTTTCGGGTTTTGCCGTATTCCAGACCGCTGGTTCCAATGCGAATGATATCCTTACCGAAGTAGAAAGACAATTGAAAGAGTTCGAACGGACCCTGCCCAAAGGCGTTAAGACAACGGTGATGTACAACTCGAAGGAATTCCTCGATGCATCGATCCACCAGGTTCGTGAAACGCTGATCATTGCCTTTGTACTGGTGTTCCTGGTAGTGTTCATGTTCCTCCAGGACTTCCGTTCAACGTTGATCCCGGCCATCGCGGTACCGGTAGCGATCATCGGTACGTTCTTCTTCCTCCAGTTATTCGGTTTCACCTTGAACCTGCTGACGCTCTTTGCCCTGGTACTGGCCATCGGTATCGTGGTGGATGATGCGATCGTGGTAGTGGAGGCAGTACACTCCAAAATGGAACGAACCAACCTGCCGGCGCGTACGGCCACCGTACAGTCGATGAGCGAAATTTCCGGAGCCATCATTTCTATCACACTGGTAATGGCTGCGGTGTTTATCCCGGTAGGCTTCATGCAAGGCCCGGCTGGTGTATTCTACCGTCAGTTTGCCTTTACCCTGGCCATTGCGATCCTGATCTCGGCGGTGAACGCCTTGACATTAAGCCCCGCACTTTGTGCCCTCTTCCTGAAGAGCCCGCATGGAGATGAAAGCCATGGCAGCCGTAAAGGATTTGCCGGCCGTTTCTTCGGAGCTTTCAATTCAGGGTTCACCTCGATTACCAATAAATATATCAAGAGCCTTCAATTCCTGATCAAACATAAATGGGTACCTATTTCAGGGCTGGTGCTCATCAGCGCAATAACCTTCTGGCTGGTGAAGAAAGCACCTACCGGTTTTATTCCCGATGAAGACCAGGGCTTCGTACTCTACGCCGTGAATACGCCTCCCGGTAGCTCGCTCGACCGTACCAACCAGGCTACCCGTCAGATAGAGAACATAATCAAAACAGAAGAAGCCGCCAACCACCACTATGTGATCGATGGTTTAAACTTCATCAGCAATGCCAACGCATCTCCTTATGCCGCCGGCTTCATCCGCCTGAAGGATTACAAGGATCGTGGTGCTGTGAAAGATGCCACACAGATCGCCAATGGCATTGCCGGTAAGGTTTCTTCTGTAAAAGGAGCCAGCGCCTTCTTCTTTAACTTCCCCACCGTGCAGGGTTTCGGTAACGTGAGTGGTTTCGAGTTCATGCTCCAGGACCGCAGCAACGGGCCGCTCGACAAATTGGGCAACACTGCCTGGGGATTCATTGGTGCGCTCATGCAAAGGCCCGAGATCGCTTATGCATTCACCACCTTTGCTACCGGCAATCCGCAATACATGATCGAAGTAGATAACATCAAGGCTAAACAGCTGGGTGTTTCCATTACCGAGTTGATGCAAACTATGCAGATCTATTACGGTAGTAGCTTCGTTTCCGACTTCAATCGTTTCGGTAAATATTATCGTGTAATGGCACAGGCCGATCCTGCTTTCCGGACAGACGCCTCTTCGCTGGATGGTATCTATATAAAGAACGACCGGAAAGAAATGGTGCCGGCTAAAACACTGGTTCGCCTGAAACGGGTATATGGTCCGGAAACTGTAACAAGGAATAACCTCTTCAATGCCGTAACCATCAACGGAGTGCCTAAGCCAGGCTACAGTACCGGTGATGCGATCAAAGCGATCGAAGAAACGGCGAAACAAGTATTGCCCCGTGGTTATGCTTATGAGTGGACGGGTGTTACCAGGGAGGAGATCAATACCGGTGGTCAAACAGGTTTCATCTTCCTGCTGAGTATCATCTTCGTGTACTTCCTGCTGGCAGCGCAATATGAAAGTTATATCCTGCCGCTGGCGATCATCCTTACCATACCGACGGGGGTGCTGGGTGTGTATGCGTTCATCGGATTCGCCGGCATTGAAGCGAATATCTATGTGCAGATCGGTTTGATCATGTTGATCGGTCTGTTGGCCAAGAACGCGATCCTGATCGTGGAATACGCTGTACAACGCAGAAGAGCCGGTATGGGCCTCATTGAGTCGGCGCTGGAAGGTTCCAGGCTGCGGCTTCGCCCCATCCTGATGACCTCTTTCGCATTCATCGTGGGCCTGCTACCATTGATCTGGACGCACGGCGCATCTGCAAAGGGTAATGCTTCTATCGGTACCAGTGCGGTAGGCGGTATGCTAACCGGCGTAATACTCGGTGTTTTCATTATCCCCGTATTGTTTGTGATATTCCAGTACCTGCAGGAAAAACTCACCGGCAGAACCGGACCCAGAGAGATTAGCCTTAGCGAATAAGATACATTGACACTATAGCGATCCGGCAGCGCGAGCTGCCGGATCGTAAAACCAACAACAGAAGACATTAAACGGATATAGCATGCAATACAAGCATATTCATTTTTACATAACAGTAGTAGCCGTCCTCCTGGTAACAGGCTGTAAGGTTGGCAAGGATTACCAGCGTCCGGAAGTACAGCTGCCACAGCAGTTCAACGGACAAAGCTTTGCCGATACCAACAGCATTGCTGAAATAACCTGGAAGGACTTCTTCACCGACCCTGCCCTCCTGGAATTGATCAATAAAGGCATTGCCTACAACAACGATCTGCTGGTGGCGATCAAGCGCATCGATATCGCACAGGCGCAAGCCCGGCAGGCGAAGCTGCTCCAATTGCCTGAAGTAAACCTTCAGATAACCGGAGCCATCAACCGGCCATCGGATAATAGTTTGAATGGTCTTAGTGCCAGTGCCTTCCTGGGCAAAAGCTATATCGAGAATTACCAGGTGCTCACCAGCATTTCCTGGGAGGCCGATATCTGGGGAAAGATCCGCCGGCAGAAAGAAGCCGTACTGGCGCAGTACCTGCAAACGCAGGAAGCAGCCAGAGCGGTACAAACACAGGTGGTGTCCAGCATCGCCCAGGGATATTATAACCTGCTGATGCTCGACAGGCAATTGGTCATTGCCCGCAACAACCTGGCACTGAACGACACTTTCGTGAATGTTACCAGGATATTGAGAGATGGTGGCGTGGTGACTACGCTGGCGGTACGCCAGGCCGAAGCCCAAAAGCAAACCACCTCGTTACTGATTCCGCAATTGGAGCAGGATATCGCACTGCAGGAAAATGCCTTGCAGGTCCTCACCGGCCAGTTACCGGGCACGGTTTCCCGCACGGCTGTACTCAACGACATTCCCTTGCCTGCCTCCATGTCTACGGGCTTGCCCGTGGCGATGGTGAGCAGAAGGCCTGATGTACGAACCAATGAAATGGCGCTGGTGGTGGCCAATGCGCAGGTAGGCATAGCACAAGCCAATATGTACCCCGCGCTCAGCATTACCGCCGGCGGTGGCCTGGAATCATTCAAATCAAGTAACTGGTTTAATATACCCGGATCGCTGTTCGGACTGGCGGCTGGTACCATTGCGCAACCTATTTTCAGGAAGCGGCAACTAAAGACCCAGTTCGAGATCGCTAAACTGGAAAGAGAACAGGCTGTCATCGAGTTCCGTCAGGCGGTGCTGCTCGCCACCGGTGAGGTCAGTAACGCACTGGTGCAGGTGGAGAAACTGAAAGAACAGCGTGTAATCGCCGTGAATCAGGTAGATACCCTGAAAGAAGCCGTTGGAAACGCTCAACTGCTGTTCAAAAGCGATATGGCAAATTACCTGGAGGTGATCGCCGCACAAACCACCGCATTACAGGCCGAATTGAACCTGGCCGCCATTCAACGCAGCCAGCTGGGCGCTGTGGTGGAATTGTACCGCTCACTGGGTGGCGGTTGGAAGTAAAAGAGTGTAGTGGTCATTAATGACCTACTTACGACAACAAACCGTCTCACAAGGCGCTTAAATAAAGTTGTTTTTTAGCCATGAAGAACAAATGGGTCACCCGGGTTATACCGGTGTGGCCCATTTTTTGTTATGCAATGCCTGCGCTTTTCCCGGAAAATGCCAGGTGGGGTAAATATGCCGACAAATTATCATCTGGTAATTCGTCTGTGAATTTGTTCAAACAAACATTTCTTTGGGGCAACTCAGATCACTCCCTTCCCGTTTACCGTAAAATAGTCATCACTTAGCCATCCCTGCGAACTGTCCGTAGCCGGGAGAATTAGTCTTTGAAACAGTCCATTTGCGCCATCGTTCATTCTAAAATTGGAGTAATTTAGTATTGGCATGAGAGGAGTGACCAACACCAACTACATTATCCGTTACCTCGTGTTGCTTTTATTGGGTATGATGACGCAGGCATCCCAGGCTCAGCAGCATACCCTGACAATACAGGTAGTGGACAGCACACTGATACCCGTGGGCCACGCCACTATAAGAATCAATAAGCGGGAAATGCTGGTGGATTCATCCGGCACTTATACAGCCGGCTTTTCCCGTGGCAACTACCGGATTTATATAACTGCGGTAGGACATAATCCTGCAGTGCAGGAAATATTCCTGCGTTCAGATTCCAACCTGCGCTTTATTTTGCATCCCAGAGAAAGTTTGTTGACCAGCGTATTCGTATCGGCCTATTCGAATGTGCGGCGCAATCAAATGAGCGCACAGCGGCTTAGTATTACACAGATCAAAAAACTACCGGTGATACTGGGCGAAATAGATCCGCTCAAGACCATTACCCTGTTGCCCGGCGTGAAGAATGGGGGAGAGGCGAGCGCCGGTTTGTATATCCGCGGCGGCGGACCCGATCAAAACCTGGTATTACTCGATGGAATACCGGTCTATAATCCCAATCACCTCCTTGGGTTCTTTAGTATATTTAATGGAGACGCGATCAGGAATATCGAAGTGATAAAAGGTGGTATACCAGCTGAGTTTGGTGGCCGGCTAAGCAGCGTCATTGATGTCAATTCGCGTGAAGGGGACAAAGATAGTTTCCATCTTTCGGGCGGAATAGGACTTATTTCTTCACGCCTTGCCGTGGAAGGCCCATTAAGTAAAGGCAAATCCTCCTATCTCATCAGTGCCAGGCGAACTTATATAGATCAGGTGGCGAAACTCGTAGCGAAGGACAGTTTGGGCGATAATGGCTATTACTTTTATGATGTAAATGCAAAGCTCGATTTTCAATTGAATAAAAAGAATGCCCTTGCGTTTACCTTCTACCTGGGTAAGGATGATTTCTCTTTTGTGGATGATGATGAGGACGGACCAGACCGCCGCTTCAACGCTATTTGGGGCAATACTATCCTTGGTCTCACCTGGAAACAGCAGCTGAGCTATAAACTCCGGCAGGAATTATCTGTTGTGCGCAACGATTTCGATCTCGATAGCCGCATGATATACGGCACTACCACCTATATATACGCATCGGGCCTCACCGATTATGCCGCAAAGAACGATTGGGTGTACACGGCCAATCGCTGGCTCAAGGCGAAGGCTGGCTGGCAGTATACCTGGCACAACTTCAGGCCCGGTGCAGGAAGCTCAACTGCTGGCCTCCAGGATTTCAAAAGCAATATCGAAGATCGTCATGCACATGAGGCGGCAGCCTATGTCAGTGCCGATCTGAATATAACGCCAGCCATTAATCTCGTGGCTGGCTTGCGCTACAGTTACTTTAACCAGGTTGGTCCTACTTCGTTCGTGGTGTATGATGCCGATGGGTCGCCCACCGGCGAAACAGAACAATATGGTAAGGGGCAAAGTATCGGCAGTTATCACTATCCGGAACCAAGATTTTCCCTATTGTACAAGCTATCTCCCCAGTCAAGCATTAAATTATCCTACACACGTACCGTTCAATACCTGCACCTGGCCACCACAAGCGCGGCCACCTTCCCCGGCGACCTGTGGGTGCCTTCGGGCAGAAAAATAAAACCAGCTCAGGCCGAACAGGTGGCAGCCGGTTATGCGTGTGACTGGCATGACGGAGCCTGGGAGCTCAACGTGGAGGCGTATTACAAAACGATGTCGAACCAGATCGAATTCAAGCCCGGTGCAAGGTTGTTGCTGAACCAGAACCTGGAAGGCGAAATGGTATTCGGAAAAGGAACCGCCTATGGGCTCGAAGTATTTTTCCAAAAAAAGACGGGCCGGCTTACTGGCTGGATCGGTTATACACTGAGTCGTACAGAACGCACGTTTCCCGACCTGAACAAGGGCAAAACCTTCCCTTACCGCTACGATCGTACGCATGATGCAAGTCTTGTGCTTAACTATAAGCTCAGCAGGAAATGGGATATAGCCTCCGTGTTTGTATATGGTACTGGCAATGCATTGACGATGCCTACAGGCAGGTTTGCGTACAGCCTCGGCTTTAACCGCAACGAGCGTACACCCATATTTACGAACATCAATCAATATGAGCAGGTAAACGATTACCGCATGCCGGCATACCATCGTTTTGATCTTGCATTCACCTTTACTCCCAGACCCGATAGTAAGAAACGATTCAAAAGCAGCTGGAATTTTGGGGTATACAACGCCTATAACCGGTACAATCCGTATTTCATCTATATCGATGTGGACGAAGACCTGCAGACGATCAAAGGCAAGAAAGTATTTCTTTTTCCCATTGTGCCCTCCGTTACCTGGAACTTTAAATTTTGATGTATGAAAACAGTACTACTAAAGCGGAAATGGATGTGGTTGGCTGTTTGCCTCGCAGCGGTAGGTTGCGAGCGCGATTTTGAAATAGACCTCAATGATGGCCAGCCGCAACTTATCGTGGAAGCATATATCAATAACGAAATGCCCCTGTACAATTATGTGGTGTTGAGCAGGAGTAAGGACTTTTATGAATCGGGCCTGCAAAATGTGGCCGTAACAGGCGCAATGGTAACGATCACAGAAGGCATGCGCATGCCCGACAATACCTACCAGTGGGATGGCGCCACCACGGTACAAATGAAGGAAGGGCGGTTGCAGCAATTGAACAATTCGAGCCTGCCAGGCTTTTATTTCGATCAACGCCTGGCTACCGATTCAATCAATGCATTGATGGGCAAACCCGGTAAGAGTTATAAACTGGACATAGAAGCAGATGGGAAAAAGTACAGCGCCATAACCGAACTGCTGATACCCGTTGCCATCGACAGCCTGACCCTCGGAAACTATTACCTCGACAAGAACGAAGACACCGTTTACAGAAAAGCGCGTATAACCGTGCATTATAAAGACCCGGATACCATTGGCAACACCCAACTCTATTATTGGCGCCATTGGGAAAATCGTAATAGTTTTGGCTGGGGCGCCCTGGGTACCAACCGCTATACGCCGGGTACCGACGACCTCATCAACGGACAATATGTAGACCTCACCTTATCGAATGGTTTTGTAATAGGCGATACGGTCAATTACTTTATGTCCAGTGTGGAACGCAAAGTGTATAATTTCTGGGACAGCTTCAATAAAGCCCGGAGCAATGGAGGCCCCTTCGCAACCCCGGTTTCGTTGCAGAGCACCATCTCCGGAGAAAACGTGGTGGGCTGTTTCAGTGGTTTCAGCCTGAGCGGAAAAACGATCTCTATAAAGTAATCTGGCCGAGATCGGGCTGGCCTTGTAACAAATGGTATTGTTGTAACGACAAATGGCCCTGACCGGGAACTGGCTTTGCAGGTAAGAATGGGTGGCAACCGGCATTTCTTCATAAAATGCTTAACCATGGAACAAACCATCGTGTTGAAGGTCAATGGCAAGTCTTCATCGGTAACCATCGATCCCGAAACGCCATTGCTGTATGCCTTGCGCAATAACCTGCACCTGAACGGACCAAAATACGGTTGCGGAATGGCGCTATGCGGTAGTTGTATGGTTTTACTGGATGGAAAGGCACAACCCTCCTGCATCATGCCCTGCAGTGCGGCAGCCGCTCACAACATTACCACCCTCGAAGGGATAGGAACTGCCCAGGCACTACACCCCCTGCAGCAAGCTGTGATAGAAACGCAGGCCGCCCAATGCGGCTATTGCCTCAACGGTGTCATCATGTGCGCCAAACAACTCCTGGATGAGCACGGATCGCCTTCCGAAGCACAGATCAAAGAAGCATTGCAGCGGGTATTGTGCCGTTGCGGCACCCATACCCGGTTTATTGCCGCTATAAAAAAGGCTGCAGCCATGAAGTGATAAAACTACCATTCACTATCTACCCATAACAAACCATGCCAATTCCTGTCAATAATACACCCACCAACGAATCCCGCCGGCGATTCCTGCGCCACACCGGCCAACTGCTGATCGGCTTTCATTTATTACCCGCTTCTCTCAGGCTGGCACAGGCGGGCGAAACGATCAGTCCCATGCCAGACGAAGGCAATATCAATACCTGGTTGAGGCTGGATGCCGAAGGCAACCTAACGGTGCTTACCGGCAAAACGGAACTGGGTCAGGGTATTAAAACGGCCCTGATGCAGATTGCAGCAGAAGAATTGGATATATCCATGCAGAAGGTAAACATCATTATAGCCGACACAGCCCAAACAGCCGATGAAAGGTATACGGCGGGGAGTGCCTCCATCACCGCCAGCGGCAGCGCCATACGGTCGGCAGCGGCAGAAGCCCGGAAAATATTACTGGAACTGGCAGCAGCACAACTCCACACAACTGTGCAGCAACTGGCCGTAAAGGATGGCGTAGTTACAGCGCTGAACACCAAAGAGGCAATTAGTTATGGGGCATTGCTGAAGGGAAGATCGATAGAAGGAAAAGTTACGGAGAAAGCTCCTTTGAAGGATCCTGCTAAATATACCATTGTAGGTACTGCCTGGCCGCGCGACGATATCAAAGCCATGGCAACCGCACAACCCGTATATGTGCAGGATATCAGGATGCCCGGCATGGTGCACGCGCGGATATTGCGTCCGCCGGTGTATGGGGCAAAACTATCCTCCCTGCCCAATGATGATCCTGCCGGTGTTACGGGCCTCCTCAAAATATTTCGCAATGGAAGTTTCGTGGCAGTGGTTACCAGCGAAGAATACCAGGCCATCAAGGCACTTAAATACCTGCGTGAAAAAGCGATATGGCAAAAGCCGGTACTGTCGCCGGCGCAGGATAAATTATTCGATCAAGTTACCGCATTACCCTTGAAAGGTGAGGAGGTGGCGAAGAACGAGGCGGCTGAAGCTGCCATCGCCGGGGCGGCTGCCAAAGTAGAAGCTGTCTATAAACGGCCCTATCAGATGCATGGCTCCATAGGCCCCTCCTGTGCCGTGGCATTATGGAAAGAGGATCTGCTTACCGTGTGGTCACATTCACAGGGAGCTTTCCCATTGCGCAGTACACTCGCCGATCTGTTGCACCTTCCCGAATCGAAGATCAGGGTGATCGCGGTGCCCGGTTCGGGCTGTTACGGTCATAACGGAGCCGACGATGCAGGTGCAGATGCGGCCCTGTTGGCAATGGAATTACCCGGGCGGCCGGTACGCGTGCAGTGGATGCGCGAAGATGAACATTGCTGGGAGCCTTACGGATCTGCGATGGTCATGAAACTTACCGGTGGTTTGGATGCCAGCGGGCAACTATTGGCCATCGATACCACCTTGTGGTCCGATACGCACGTCGCGAGGCCCGGCGGCAAAGCCGGGCACTTCCTGGCTGGCCGCGATCTGGCAACCCCCTTTACCTTCACACCCGGTGGCTATTCGGGCGGTAGCTACCGCAATGCATTGCCGTTGTACGATACATTGCGTAAAGTGACCTTGTTCAATTATAAAGGACCGCTGAGAACTTCGGCCCTGCGTAGTCTTGGCGCTTATGCCAACATCTTTGCCCTCGAATCATTCATGGATGAACTGGCCATTCGTGCCGGTAAAGACCCTGCCGCCTTCCGTCTGCAAAATTTGAAAGACGAGCGGGCTAAGGCCGTTATTCAAAAAGTAATGGACATAACGCAGTGGGAAAAGCGAACCGGAGCAAAAGCGGCTTCGGTTGGATGGGGCATCGCATTCGCACAATACAAGAATGATGCAGCTTATTTTGCCGTGGTAGCCGAAGTTGCGATCGACAAAACGGCCAAACAGTACCGCGTCAAATCACTCACCGGTGTAATCGATGCCGGGCAGGTGATCAATATAGACGGACTAAAAAACCAGACCGAAGGGGGCATGATACAATCAACCAGTTGGACCCTGCTGGAGCAGGTACAGTATAACGAAAAGGGAATATTGAGCCGCGGCTGGGATTCCTATCCCATCCTGCGTTTTCAGGCTGTGCCGTCTATAGCCGTGGAAGTCATCAACAGACCTGGGTCACCACCCGTGGGCGCCGGAGAAGCGGCTCAGGGACCTACGGCGGCGGCCATTGCCAACGCCATCTATCAGGCCACCGGCAGTAGGCTGCGCGAGCTGCCACTCAAACCAGACAAAATAAACTGGCAATACTAAACTTTGCATAAACTGCCTGGACTTATCCCACGCTCACCTTCATCACCACTTTCTTGACGGGGGCTGCACCCTGTACCTGGATATTTGGCATATGCAGATCGGTAGGATAGAAAATGGCAAACATGCCTGTCTTCATATGTGAAAAGAAAGAGGGTTTGCCACCAAAGAGCCAGAAGTCATTCGTATCGTCGTAGGCTTTGGAAGGTTCCTGCTGACGCAGAAAATCATGACCGATCAATTCTTCCCCACGCACAATGTATTGAACGTCGATGTATTTCTTGTGGGCTTCCATTTGCTCACCCGAAGCCGCAACGGTGTCATACTCATTCACGATGGCAATAACATCGGTGCCATCTATCTCATATTTTCCTTTGGGCACATTGCTGAAGTCAGTTTCGGAAAGGTAGCGGAATGCTTTTACGAACTTAGGACCAAGGTGATTATACAGCGCCGCATTTTCTAAAGTGTCGATAACCATGCTGGATAGGTAATTTATGGAGCAGCAAGATAGGCTAATAAGCTTACAATCAAAACCAGGACAACCTTTGACTCTCTTATAATCAATTATAAATCATAGGGTATTTGCCTCTTTAACTTGTTTTAACAAAAAAAAGAAGAGCTTCTATATACAACGTACGTTTTTTATCGTACCTTGGCGTTATGAAAGTCAGGAAAGACAATAATGCCCGCGATACCGTGCCTACCAAGGCAGAAATGGATGTATTGCAGGTATTGTGGAAACATGGCCCCTCTACCGTTCGGTTTGTGCACGATACCCTCAATGAGCAAAAAGAAGCTGTTCAATATACGTCCACGCTCAAGCTCATGCAGGTGATGACCGAAAAGGAAATGCTTACGCGCGATGAAACGAACATGAAGCATGTGTATAGTGCAGCACTGGAAGAAGAAAAAACCAAAGGCACCATGCTAACCCGTTTCGTCGATTCGATGTACGATGGTTCTGTGAGCAACCTGATGGTGGCCCTGTTGGGCAATGATAAAACGTCGGAGAAGGAAGTAGAAGTGCTGAAGGCGATGTTGAAGAAACTGGATCAGCAATAGTCCCCAATAAATCACAGCATGACTGGCGCATATTTATTCATACACGGCACATTGACCCAAAAGATATTGCAGGCATTTACCTGGATGCTCGTACATTCTATATGGCAGGGATTCCTCTTGGCGCTCCTCGCTGGTGCAGCTATGTTGTCGATGCGAAAGTCGGCCCCCGATAAGCGATACAAGGCATTGGCCGTACTGCTGGCTGGGTACCTGGTTACTTGTTTGTTAACGTTTGTATATGTATGGAATGATGCACCGGCCGTTAATGATGCACCCGGAACAGGGATGGCGATTGCCGAATGGAAAGGATTTGCCATCACCAACATCATACATTGGCTTAACGATTATTGCACCACACATGCTACCTTAATTGTAGCCACCTGGTTTTTCCTCTTTGCCTTCCGTTGCTGGCAAATGACGATGGCCATCAAATACGTCAAAAAGGTAAAAACGAAACAACTGTCGGGCCCGCCGGATGGATGGCAGCAAAAGGTCAATACGTTCGCATACCAACTCGGTATCGGCAAAGCCGTAACCTTGCTGGAGTCGGGTGTTACCAAAGTACCGGTAGTCATCGGCCACCTGAAGCCCGTTATCTATATGCCGCTTGGTTTACTGGCCAACTTGCCGCCTCACCAGGTAGAAGCCGTGTTACTCCATGAACTGGCCCATATCCGCCGCCATGATTACCTGTTCAACTGGGTGCAGCATCTGGCAGAAACGGTTTTCTTCTTCAACCCCGGATTGTTGTGGGTATCGGCCTTGTTGCGGGAAGAAAGAGAGCATTGCTGTGATGACATCGCCTTGTCATATACCGGCAACAGGAAACAATTTATACAAGCGTTGATCAACTTTAAGGAACAGGTAAGTCAACAGGGCGCTTATGTGATGGCGTTTCCCGGTAAGAAAAGCCAGTTGTTGCAACGGGTTACCCGCATCGTTCACAACCGAAACAATGCATTTAATGGCATTGAGAAAGGGTTCCTGCTACTGAGTGCTTTTGTTTGCCTGCTGTTGCTGGCAACCTTTGTCACCGATCAAAAGCAGGTTCAAACATGGACAGCCGAAACAATAACAGCAACTCCATTGATGCACGTTAGCCAGCCTGCGAACGCAGAACCGCCTGCTGATCGGTCTCGTACGGTTTTGCCCGTCAAATCATCTGGCCGTTCACGTAAGTCTAACAATACTGCCACCTCCGAAATACCGGCCTCCATCGTGATAGGGACAAGCGTAGAGCCGTCAACGGTTCCACAAGAACCCGTTCAGCAACACCCAACGGAGTACACCGGGCAGCAGGAAGAAATGAAGTCTGAAATTGATGTAACAGCGCAGTACCATGCAGCTTTGATTGAGCAGCATCGTCGCCAGGCGGCGCAGGATAACCAGCAGGCAGCCGTGCAACGCGAAAAGGCCGAACAGGATAGAAAGGAGGCTGAACGTCATCGTGCACAGGCAGCTATCGAACGTATACAAGCGGAACGGCACCGGGAGCGGGCCGAGGCAGACCGTCGCAAAGCGGAGCAAGACCGCGAACAGGCAGAACAATATCGGCAGCTGGCAGCTGATGATCAGGCGAAGGCGGATCATAATCGCGAGAGGGCCGCCAAAGACCATCAACAGGCACTGCAGCATGCCGCACAAGCCGAGAAAGACCGGCAGCGTGCAGAGATCGATCGCCGGCATGCCGAACTTGATAGGGCACGCGCAGAGCGCGACCGGGTACAGGCCGACAAAGACAGGGCTCGCGCAATGACCGGACGAAACCTGGCCGAAAGCAGGCAGTATAGCCGGCAATAAGCAAAAGACAAATTCCCGATATATATCAATCATTCAGGGGCTACCCAGTACAGGTTACTGATGCGCAGGTAACTGGTAGCGTGTGTGTATTGCCCGGATGAAGACAGATTATTCTCATTTACAAGCTGGGTTTCCAAAAAATCACTGCATGGTGAACAGGGAAAGTATTGCCCATTCTAAAAAAAGAAAACATGAAAAACAAAATGTTCAATGTAAAACTACTCCTGCTGGTAAGTACACTGGCAGCAACAGGCGACGCGGTACAGGCTCAAACAAAAACACATTCCAGTACACGCTATAGCACTACCGATTCAAACACCGGGTCGGGTATTACCTGGCTCAATGTCGATTCAGATTCGCTGAACGATCCCCGCAAATTGATCACCCTGTACAAGAACAATCAGGTATACAAGATCAAGACCGATGAGGGAAAGATCACAGAACTGTTCATTGATGAAAAGAAGATCGCAGAAGCCGACTACCCGCAATACCAGCCTATGGTAAAAGACCTGCTCGAAAAGATCAGGAAAGACCAGGAGCGGGCAGAAGCAGATCGTAAACGTGCTGAAAAAGACCGTGCAAGAGCCGAGGTGGATAGGGCCGTTGCTGAGAAATACCGCGAGGCCGCCAGTCGTGACCGGGAACGGGCCGAGGTAGACCGCCGCAAAGCAGAGAAAGACCGGGAGCAGGCTAGGGGCGGCCAGGAGCGTGCTGAAAAGGACAGAGAACATGCCACGCATCAACGGGAAACGGTAGAAGCCTACCAACAGGAAGCCCAGAAGCATCGTGCGGAGGCCGAAGCCGATCGCAAGCAAGCCGAGGCGCACCGGCAGCAGGCAGCAAAAGATCATGCACAGGCCGAAAAGCACCGTACGGAAGCTGAAGCCCACCGCGCGCAGGCCGAAAAGGACAGGGCCCGCGCAGTAGTGGATCGTCAACGGGCCGAAGTCGATCGCCAACGGGCCGAGATAGACCGTAAGCGGGCGGAAGAAGACCGTAAAATGATGGAGCAGATGATCGAAGAGCTGATCAGCGAAAAGATCATCAGTGATCGCGAAGAGCTGCGCGTGGTGCAATTATCCGAAGAAGCCCTTATCATCAATGATACGAAGCAACCTGCAGCCTTGCACCAGAAGTTGAAAGGCAAATACCTGAAGAAGAAAGGTGGCAGGATCACTTATGTACACAGTCCCAACCGTACGTACTTCGATGTAGATAACAAGTAGGCTGCAGAGCACTACAACAACAAAGTCGTTTGGCGAAGCAGTTCCTGCATCAGCCAAACGACTTTCTATTTTGAGATGGGTTGGTCTTATTTCCTCGTATGAGAAGCCCAGGTATGTCCCTGGCGGGCGATCAGGGCCTCTGCATTCTCCGGACCCCACATACCGGCCGAGTAATTGGGAAATTCGATCGAGTTGTGCGATTCCCACGCTTCGAGAATAGGTGTCACCACATCCCACGCGATCAGCACCTGGTCCGAGCGCATAAAGAGGGTAGCATCGCCCTGCAGTGCATCGAGCAACAACGTCTCATACGCTTCTGGTGTACTGGTAGAGCAGGAGTCGTAATCGAACACCATTTCCACCGGGTTCAGGTTCATCTCGAGCCCCTGGCGTTTAGCGGTAAACCGCAGGCGGATGTCCATTTGCGGCTGTATGTTTATGATCAGCCTGTTGGGCGTTACACTGTCATACAAATGCTCGGGGAACGAAGAGTGGGGTATGGGATGGAACTGGATGGTGATGGACGAAGTCTTTTCGGGCATGCGTTTACCGGTGCGAATATAGAAAGGCACGCCTTGCCAGCGCCAGTTGTCGAGGTGGAATTTGATGGCCACATAGGTCTCGGCATTGGAGTTGGGGCTTACGCCCGGTTCCTCGCGGTACCCGGGCACCTGCTTACCCTCTATCCACCCCGCGTCATATTGTCCACGCACGGCATACTTACTAACTTCTTCGGGTTTGATGGGCTTGATGGCGCGCATCACATCGGCTTTCCGGTTGCGGATCTCTTCGGCATCAAAAGTCACCGGCGGTTCCATCGTGATCATGCACAACAGCTGCAGCAGGTGATTTTGCACCATATCGCGCAGCGCTCCGGCGCTTTCGTAATAGCTGCCCCGCTCTTCCACGCCCACCTGCTCGGCCACGGTGATCTGCACGTAGTCGATATAATTCCGGTTCCACAAGGGCTCAAACAAGGCATTGGCAAACCGGAATGCCAGGATGTTCTGCACAGTCTCTTTGCCCAGATAATGGTCA
Source organism: Paraflavitalea sp. CAU 1676 (assembly GCF_029223285.1). Taxonomy (GTDB): domain Bacteria; phylum Bacteroidota; class Bacteroidia; order Chitinophagales; family Chitinophagaceae; genus Paraflavitalea. The sequence goes on from NZ_JARHUJ010000004.1 coordinate 683,782, forward strand.
ATGCGGTACAACTGCTGCTCCTGGAACAGGCCGGTCAGCAGGTTGTTGAGTGCAATAGCTGTTTCCTTGTTGTGGCCGAATGGCTTCTCGATCACGACACGGTCGGTAGCAGCATTGGAGGCCAGCCCTTGCTTGTGCAGGTTAACGGCTACCACTTCCACAAAGCGCGGAGCGATCGAGAGATAAAACAAGCGGTCGGCACGCAGTCCCCACTGCTTGTCCAGCTCGTTCACCTTATTGGTGAGGTTGGTATAAGTGATCTCTTCATTCATATTGGCCGGGATATAACTCAGCCGGCTTTTGAACTCCTGGAGCGCAGCAGCATCTGGTTTGCCCTTGCGCGAAAACTCGTTCAGGCTGTCTTCTACGAATTGGTGGTATTGGGCATCATCGAATTCATTGAGGCCAAGACCAATAATGGCAAACACATCGGGCATCCAGCCATCGAGGTATAAATTATAGAAAGCAGGCAATAACTTTCTCTTCGAGAGATCGCCGCTGCCGCCGAAGATGACAATGATGGTGGGGGTGGTTTTTTTCCCTGAGATCATAGTGGTGATTTATGAATGGTTGCGCAAAATTAACAGGTATCTGCGTTAGTCGACAGCCATGCCGTATTGAAGCAGCGCGCGGCGGGTTTCTTCCAGGCTAATGTGCTGAATACCTTGAATACCCAGGCTGCGGGCCACATTGATGAACACAAGCCGGTCGTCCAGATACAGTGCTTCTGATGGTTTCACGAAGGCAATGTCCAAAGCCAACGTATAAATTTCTTTATCGGGTTTACGCAATTTCACGAAAGCCGAGGAAATGAAAGCGTCGATGAACTTATCCAACCCGAAAGTCCGTATACGGTAGTCGTTCAGTTCCCGGCCTTCATTGTTGAGGGCAATGATCCGGATGCCGTATTGCTTTTTCAACTTCTGCACGAAGGCCAGCATGTCATTGTCGGGCTGGGTTTGCTGGAAGATGAAATCGGCAAATACTTCGGGGGTAAAAGAACGGGGTTCGTAAAAAACGGTTTGTTGCAGGTAGTCGTCCAAAGAGATCTTGCCCGATTCGTAGGTATCGAAGAACAGTTTATGGCGATCGTTAAATTCTTTGAAATCAAGAGAGAACTTCTCGGCGGCCAGCTTCCGGGAGCTCTGTGGCCATCCATTCGTGAGAATGACGCCGCCCATGTCGAGGAACAATACTTTAATTGGTGTACTCATATATAATTGCCTGTCAGTTTTATAATCCGCAAACAAAGCTATTGAGTAAGTTCCAATACACCAATTGACAATTAATTACCCGTATTGTACAAATCATGGAAAGCCCGGCGTATATCACCACTGCTGGCGACGATACACGCCGGGATCGTATTAATTAAAGATATCGTTGAGTACACCCGCCAGGCGAACCCCGCCTTTCAGCAGCCGCTCGTTGAGGGTTTGCACATGGTCGAAGTTGTAGCGGTAACTCAGTTTCTGGTTAGGCTCTTTGATCTCTGCGTACAGCTGATTGCTTACCGTGTACGATTCGAACAACCATTGGCCGATCGGTTGACTTTGCCATTCCTTCCTTTGTTCTTCCGTTGTAAAATTGATGGCCTTTACATATTCAGTATAGCTCAGCTCCTGGTACTCGATGAGCTTCTCGTCCCACACGCTGTGGAGGTTTGCCGGCTGGTTAAACCATAAAACATTAACACGGTTGCCGCCAAGATCATCCGGGCGGCCGGTATGCATGGGTTGATGGGCGTCGCCCACGAGGTGAATGAGAACGCGCAGGTATAAAAGCTTTTTGTCGGCTTCCAGCGACTTGTTCTTTAGTTCACTGATCACAAAGTTCATCTTAGTATAAATATCCGTGGCGGTGTCTTTGGCAAGGTAGTCGTGAACCTGCTGTTCGCTCAATCCTTCTTTGAAGTTGATATAGTGCCACGGGCTCAGGTAATTGTAGGCCGGGTCGGATTTGATGAAGTCGGGCCAGTTGCTCGTCATGGCCAGCGATTCGTTGCCGAGAATGGCGGCGATCTGGCGGCGCGCCTTTTTGGTAAGATAGCCATCGGCTATTTCACCCACGATGCGATGTCCCAGCATACCCCAGGCCATCGATTGGGCGGGCATATAAAAGAGGAATGCCATAAACAACCATTTTTTCAAGATACTCATATCAGTAAGTAATTGTTTGCCCAAATATAAGCAGATCACCCCACGCCACCATTAAGCCTGTCTTAAGTCCCGGGTCTGGTGGCATAAGATTGGAACCTTTATAAAATAGTCATAACCGGGGAAATTTAGCCCCGTTCAACGTCAAACAGTCTCATTTATGGGTGAACCTTCCAGGAAAACGCGCACGCAGGTATTTACAAAGCAATTGGATTCCTTTTTCATGGATATCTATGCTATCGGGCAGTTTACCGGCAGATTCTTTCGTGAAGCGTTCCGCCCGCCGATAGAATGGAAAGAGATCATCCGGCAGTTTTATATGGTAGGATATAAATCGCTGGCACTCGTTTCCGTGACCAGTTTTGTAACCGGTATCGTATTTACCAAACAATCGCGCCCCTCGCTGGCCGAGTTTGGAGCCACCTCCTGGCTGCCTTCCCTGGTAGCCATAGCCATTATCCGGGCCCTGGCGCCGCTGGTAACAGCCCTCATCGCTGCCGGGAAAGTGGGATCGAATATCGGAGCCGAGCTGGGGTCTATGCGCGTAACGGAACAGATCGATGCCATGGAAGTATCTGCCGTCAATCCCTTTCGCTATCTCGTGGTTACCCGCGTGCTGGCTACTACCTGTATGCTGCCGCTGCTCATGCTGTATATGTCGCTAATAGCTTTGCTCGGCGCCTACCTCAATGTGCACCAGAACGAACAAACCAGCCTCAATGCATTCTTTCAAAATGCTTTTGAGCAGATATCCTTCCTCGACTTGTTTGCCTCGACCTTCAAATCGCTCGTATTTGGCTTTACCATTGGCATAGTTTCCAGTTACAAAGGATATTATACCACCCAGGGCACACAGGGCGTAGGAAAGGCCGCCAACTCGGCCGTAGTAATATCCATGTTCCTCATATTCATCGAAGAGATCATCATCGTGCAAGCCGTTAACTCAATAAGACCGTAAACAACCAATGAAGAAACCAAACCAACATATCGAACACAACAACGCAGTCATTCGCATCCGCGATCTCTACAAATCGTTTGGCGATAACCATGTATTGCGTGGCATCAACCTCGATATCCGGCAGGGCGAAAACCTGGTGGTGCTCGGCAAATCAGGTACCGGTAAATCGGTGCTCATCAAGATCATGGCTGGCCTCCTGAAGCCGGATAGCGGCACGGTAGAAGTATTGGGCGAGCACGTAGATAAACTGTCTGCCAAAGAACTCGATGCCCTGCGGCTAAAGATTGGATTCTCATTCCAGCACAGCGCGCTGTACGATAGCATGACGGTAGGGGAGAACCTGGCTTTTCCCCTGCAGCGCCACCAGCGGCACTTATCGGCCGATGACGTGCGTAAAGAAGTAATGCGGGTACTGGAGGCTGTAGGGCTGGCACAAACCCTTAAACAGTTGCCGAGCGAGCTATCGGGCGGCCAGCGCAAACGTATCGGTATTGCGCGTACCCTTATTATGCAGCCTGCTATTATGTTGTATGATGAGCCTACGGCCGGTCTCGATCCCATAACCAGTATGGAAATCAATAACCTTATCAATGAAGTGCAGGAAAGTTACCACACCACGGCCGTGATCATTACCCACGACCTTACCTGTGCCAAGTCGACCGGCGACCGCATAGCCATCCTGCTCGATGGCCATTTCAATCATACCGGCACCTTCGAAGAAGTAGTGGAGAAAAGTACCGACCCGCAAGTGAAAAGTTTTTATGACTATAATTTTATCGACTGATGGCAACCAACAAAAACAGACATGCTATAACGGTGGGCTTTTTTATTACCCTCGGCACCATTATCCTCATCGTAGGCATATTCACCCTCGGCGGACAGAAGAAAACCTTCTCTCCCTCGCTGCATGTTTCGGCCGTATTCAATAACGTCAACGGATTACAGAAAGGCAATAATGTATGGTTTTCCGGGGTCAAGATCGGCACTGTACGCAGCATCGAATTCTTTGGTACCTCGCAGGTAAAGGTGACCGTCAATATCGACCGCACCGCACGCGAATACATCCGGAAAGATGCGCGGGCGAAGATCACGGCCGAAGGATTGATCGGCAACAAACTCGTGGTATTGTCGGGCGGCAGCCAGGAGGCGGGCCCTATACAGGGCGGGGAAATCCTGCTGGTAGACGAAGCCATGAACCCCGACGAACTGCTGGGCACGCTGCAAACCAACAACAAAAACCTGGCAGCCATCACCACCGATTTCAAAACCATCAGCAAGCGACTGGTAGAGGGAGAAGGGTCGATGGGTGCCTTACTCACCGATAAAACCCTGTACAAAGACCTGCAGACCACCATGGCGGCCCTGCGTACCACCGTGGGTAACTTACAGGTAGCGGCCCGCAACAGCGAGCAGCTGACAAAAAGTATAGCCGACTATTCCTCCAGCCTCAACCGCCCGGGCACCCTGGCCGGCGACCTGGTTTCGGATACAGTCATCATGACCAACCTGCGCACCTCGGTCGAGCAGATCAACCTGGCCACGGCTCAGGCCAATGCGTTCGTGCATTCGCTGCGTAATGCCGGCAAAAAACTCGATGAAGGGGATAATGCCGCTGGCCTGCTCCTCCATGATGAACAGGTGGCAGAAGAGTTGCGCAGTACCCTGCAAAACCTCAACAGCAGCAGTAAAAAGCTCGATGAGAACCTGGAAGCCATGCAGCATAATTTCCTGTTCCGTGGTTATTTTAAAAAGAAGGCCCGGCAGGAAGCGAAGGATAGCGCGCGGGCGAAGAAAAATTAAGCTGGTACTGCCCGATGCCGTCAACCCCTACAGAGATCCGGAACATCACAACAACGTATAAGTTGCCCCTGTTGAAACAAACCACCAACAGGGGCTTTGTTTATTCCGTCTTCAAACTTTTAACCGGGTTCACCAAGGCTGCCCGGATAGCTTTATAACCCACCGCGATCCACGCGATGAGCATGGAGAAAACGATCGCCAGCAGGAAGATCCCGGCACCCATCGTTGTGTGGTAGTGGAAATCGGCCAGCCACTCGTTCATGAAATAATAGGCCACCGGACCAGCGATCAGGAAAGCCACCACGATCAACACCGTAAACTCTTTGGAAAACAACAGAACAATGCTTTGTACCGAGGCGCCCAACACTTTGCGTATACCGATCTCCTTCGTCTTTTGAACCGCCATAAAGGCAACCAGCCCATACAAACCGAGGCAGGAGATGAAAATGGCCAGCACGGCAAATACTTTGAACAGCTGAGCCGTGGTAGCCTCCGACTTATACATGCCGTTTATTTTATCATCGAGAAAGGTAAGGTCATACAGGTAGGTTGGGTAGATGTTCCTGAACAGCCGCTCCACCTTTTCCATCGTTGGGCCAAAGCTGGCGGTGTTGACGCGAACGGCCAACGTAGAATAGTAACCCAAATTCGTCGTGATGGCGATCGGCTTCACCGCCATGTGCAAAGACCGGCTATTGTAATCACGCACAACGCCTACTATAGGATACCGGGTTTTTCCATCGAACGAAAGCGTTTTACCGATAGCCGCATCCGCAGCAGCAAGTCCCAGTTGCTTCACAGCGGTTTCGTTCACTACTACTTCTCTAACGGAATCGCTTTGGAAGGGAAGCCTTCCTGCTGCCAGTTGCAAACCAAAAGTGGAATAAAAGCTGGTATCGCCAAACTGAATGGTGATCCTGAACGGCAGTTTCTCCGCATCGTTATTGAAGTAAAGTTCTTCTTCGGCCGACCAATAGGCGACCGGCGAATCCCAGCACAGGCTCGCCTCTTTTACGCCAGGCAGCGCCTGCATCTGTTGTTTCAGTAAGGGATATTTCACCCGCAGCGAACTGTCGCTGGGCAGATCGATCAGGGCAATGCCCTCTTTCACCAATCCCATTGACTGGTTGCGGAAAAATTGCATCTGCTTCACCACGACGATCGTGCCAATCACCAGCAACTGTGCGATCACGAACTGAAAAACCACCAGCGATCTCCGCAGCGAAATGCCGCCTCCGATCTTACTGCTGAGCTTGTTCCTGAAAATGGCCGCCGGTTTAAAGCCCGATACAATGAAGGCCGGGTACAGGCCCGCCAACAGCGTGATGACCAGTGTAAGGGCAACCAGGAACAAGAGCACGGCTGGATGCAATAACAGGCCAACCGAAAAGGTTTTGTTCAAAAGGTTGTTGAGAATAGGCAGGCAGGCCACAGCCAGTAGCATACCCAGCAGCAAGGCAAAGAAGGTAATAACCCCTGTTTCCTGCAGGAACTGGCTGATCAGCGAACCGCGATCGCTTCCCAATACTTTTCGTACGCCGATCTCTTTCGCTCTAAGTACAGATTGAGCCGTAGATAAGTTGATAAAATTGATGCAGGCCACCAGCAACAGGAACACACCGATAAGGCCCAGCGACCACACCTCGCGGCGCGATAAACCATCCTCCCGGAAACTGCCATATGAAGCATTGAAGTGAATATCGTGCAAGGGTTGAAACCTGAGTTGAGAGCTGGCCTGCCCGGGTTTTGCCACCGGTGCATATTTCTTCATGAAGGCCGGTAATTGAGCGGCCTCGGTGTTAATGGAATGGTTGCGGGGCAACAGCACAAAACATTGCATCCGTTCATTGACCCAGTTCCAGTTATCTGCTGCAGTAAACCAGGTGGGATCCATGATCTTTCGAAGCGTGGCGAGCGACACCCCCAGTTGTACAGGAATATCGGTATTGCCGGGCAGGTCCTTGAAAACGCCCTGGATCAGTACTTTATTCCGGAACGACCAGAACTCGATCGTACGGCCAATGGCAGCCTGCGCACTGCCGAAGTATTTTTTAGCCAGGGTTTCCGACAGCACACCGGTATTCGGCGCCGTGAGGCCAGTCGCGTTGCCAGCCACCCATTGGTAATCGAAGATCTCGAACACGCCGGATTCAGCGAAGAACAGTCCCTCGTTTTCCTTGAACCGCTTTTCGTCGGCAAGCCCGTTGCTGCCGGGTACATAGATCTGTGCCTGGCCCAGCGAAGCAATGAAACCCACTTTCTCAAAAGCCGGAAAGTCGTTGCGCAGCGCATCGACCATGGGGTTGGGCACGCCGCGATGGTATTCATCGATAGCACCGGTAGTGGCATTTTTCTTTTCGGTAACTACACGGTAGATCCTGTCATTGTTTGCATGATAATTGTCATATGTCTCCTCGTACCGGATCACCAGGAAGAGAAGGATGGCGGCAGCGATGCCCACTCCCAGGCCCGCAATATTGATCAGGGCAAAAGACCTGTTCTTCTTCAACGACCGGAATGCCGTCTTCAGGGAGATAGTAGTCATAGCAATTTGGGTGGTTATGTGTTTAAACAGATACGGGCACGGAGAAATGTGCATTAGCTGATCCCAAAAGCAGTCCAAAAATTATCGACTTCAAAGCTAATAAGATAGAAATGCAAGAGAAGAATAGGCTGTTCGATAGTGATACACTGGCCGACCGGATTTGAACAACCTGCGCCTTAAAATGAGGGCACCCCTTCGCGGTCTGCCGACCAGGAAGGGGTGCCCCGTTTATCGCCTTACTATAGAATCTACTTTTTGATCATCACCCGCTGGGTAAATTCAACCGCTGTACCCTGCACCAGTACGAAGTACTGGCCAGCTGCCAGCTGATGGGTGGGTATACGCTGTTGCCAGTAACCTGCTTCCTTGTTGAATTGATTCACTTGCACCGTGATGCCCTGGCTGTTCAACAGCTTAACGGTGATCCTGTCCTTGTTGGGATTGTTGAAGCCGATCGTGATCGCATCGGTTGCCGGGTTGGGAAACAATACCAGCTTGCCTGTCTGCACATCGATGGTAGCCTTCAGCAAGGAGAACAAGGTAGTTTTACCGTTGACGTCCGTTTGGCTGAGCCTGTAATAATTATTGCCGATTGCCGGATGTTCGTCTTTGAAAGCATAGTTGCTGCCATTGGCTTCGTTCGTCGAAGCAACCTGGCCTATCTTCTGGAAATTGACCCCGTCTTCCGAACGTTCGATGCTGAAGAACTGGTTGTCCTGCTCCAGGGTCGTAGACCAAATGATGCTCACCCCTTCTTTGCCCGAGGAAGCGATCTTATAATTGGAAAGCGCTACCGGCAGGGCAGCTTCGGCCCGGCTGTACTGCAGCGCCCATTCGTACACATTCCTGCCATTCTCCTTAAAGGAAGCGTCGTAGGTGGCCGTCCAGGCATCATGGTCGGCCGATGGGAAGATCGTCTTTTTGGCCCTTGGGGTAGGTGGGTGTAAGCCATCGTTGATCAGCGTAATGTACAGGTTGGTGGCAGTGACCCGCACAGTGAGGTCGCCGTCGTTGTGCGTAGCCCATACCGGCAGGTTGGCTTCGCCGATATTGTCAGCAAGCCAGGAATAGGCTTGCGAATAACCGCATACAGGAATAATACCGGCCAGCTTTTTGGCTGCCGCAAGGCTGCTGCCCGCATATTCCCATACGGCGCCGCCACCCAGGCTCATGCCGGTAAGGTAAATACGGTCGGTATCTACCCGGTAATTATTCTTTACATAAGTGAGGATCGATTCTACTTCTGAAGGAACCAGTCTTTGCTTGTATTGGGGTGAGATAACTATGAAACTATAAGACCGCCCGCCGGAAGTAACTGTCGTGGGGAACTTGCCTTCCTGGATATTTTTGGGAATGGCATCACCCAGTAACTTCTGCAGATCATTTTCACTGCCATCGCCACGGTCGCCATCACCATGGAGGTAAACGATCACGGGATATTTTTGGGTACCACTGGGGTTGTAGCCCTGGGGCAGGTACTCCCACAAACCACCACAATTGTTGTTGATGAAAACTGTCTTTTTCCGGTGTACGGACGCTTGAGCAAAACCTCGCTGATTCAATAACAGGCATACCAATAACAGGCATGCTGTACCGAAAGTGTACAAATGCTTCATGTCGTTAATTTTTCAGGATAAATACAATAAGGGCGGCTACAGCCTCGCAGCTGTACACAAGAAATTGGATGCTATGGCAAGAAGTGTAATCAGAAGGTAAGCGACCAACGACGAAAAAAAATCGTGCCTGTGGTATTTTACGGGATCAGGTCAGGTTTAGGTTGCCAGTTATTATAAATAGCGGCAAATATTCCACAAGATTGGACTGGGTGCTTTGAGCGGCCCAAAGCTACAGAAATTTTTACCGTATCCGCCGCGGTTTGCAAGATTAAAGTTAGGAGTTATAGGTTGCCGATAGAATTGGGTTCCCGGCCGATTAGCACTACACTTATATCTGCGAGTAATTGGTGGGCTGCAAAAAGGTCTTTGTAATGCGCGAAATGATCAGCTTGTCGGCATACTCCGGCAGGCTCGCGACCTTTTTCCACTCGGGGTCGCTACCGAAGGTTTTCCAGTTGCGGTCGTGTGCCTCCATATTATCGAAAGTAATCATGTAAGTAAGGTTGGGCCGCGCTTCGCCGATCAGCGATTCACCAAAGAAAACGGGAGTGAGCCCGGTCTTTTTGAAGATCTCTATCTCACCGCCTTCATTGAACATCTCGATCTTTTTCTTGCCGGCATACTCTGTAGGGCTTTCATACCGGCGCAGCTCGAAGATCCTTTCCTTCATGGGTGGCGCCACCAGGTGGGGCATTTCGGTGAATGATTTCAGCAAAGAACTCTGTATCCGTTCGTAGGCCGGAGCATCGGCCGGGGCACTCAGATAGTCGGAAGCTGCTTGCTGGAATGTTATGTCTTTCGCCAGGTTGAAGTCCATCGACGTAAAATCATCCAGCGAAGGAAAGGGGATCACTACATACAGTTTGGTTTGCCCCGTGGGCTGCAATTCAGTAAAAACGCCTACCTGCTTTGCGCCAAGCCGGTTGAGGGCAGGTATGGCTGCCTGGGCAAAATAACGTTCGGTAAGTTGTTGCTGTTCGGGATTCTTAAAAGTGTAGATACGCAGTTCATAATATTCCTGCTTCTTTTTTCCTGCCGCGGGTGGCAAAGCAGCAGCGGGCAGGGAGGCAGCAGAAGCGCCGGTAACAAGGGCAGATTGAATAAAACGACGACGTTTCATATAACAGGTATAGTAAGTGAGATCAATAAGAATGATATCGATGTAAATTTATTGATTCCGGCCGGTATTCAGGAGAGCTTTTTATAGCCGCTCACAATGCACCATCCAAATAACCGATAAAAAGCCGGCAGCAGATCAACTGCCGCCGGACGGGCCAACCGTCTATCTCATCGCCGACGGCCAGGCCCTATGTTGACATAACAAGCAAACCCATAACAGACCAGTTCAGAAACAGTAGAAAGTCTTCACCTCCGTACAGGGCCTTGGTCCCCACACGGTCCTATGTGCTCATGGCTGTTTTCTTTTTTCGCCGCTTTTGCGAGCGCCGGTAAAAGATCTCCACGATCAATGGAAAGATCAGAAGCGTAAGGATCGTTGAACTGATGAGCCCGCCGATCACGACGATTGCCAAAGGCTTCTGTGTCTCTGACCCAATACCGGTGGAGATGGCTGCTGGCAACAGTCCGATGGCTGCCATCAAAGCCGTCATTACCACCGGCCTGATCCTCGAATTGACCCCATCGCCAATGGCCCGCACCAGCGGTATTTTCTGGTGCATGTTCTGCTTGAACACCGAAATGAGAATAACCCCGTTCTGGATACAGATACCAAAAAGTGCGATAAACCCGATGCCCGCCGAGATACTGAAGATGGTGCCCGTGATGTGCAACGCGAGTATACCGCCGATCATGGCAAAAGGTACATTGATCAGCACCAGACCTGCATCCAGAGCATTACCGAACATGATGAACAGGAGAATGAAGATCATGACCAAAACCACCGGCACTACCTGCGAAAGCTTTTGCTGCGCACGCACCTGGTTCTCAAACTCGCCGCTCCACTCGATGTTCATTCCCTTGCCCAGCTTCACTTGCTGCTGTACCCTTTTTTGCGCATCGGTGATCGTGCTGCCCATATCGCGCTCGCGAATGGAAAACTTGATGGCAATGAACCGGGTGTTCTTATCACGGTAAATAAAAGCCGGTCCGGTCACCGTGCCGATGGTGGCGATCTCTTTGAGTGGCACCGTAGCACCATGCAGGGTGGGTACCCGCAATTTGCTCATGGCATATTCATTGTCCCGGTACTCTTCGGGATAGCGGATGCGGATGGGGAACTTGCGATCGCCCTGGTAAAAGTAAGAAGCCGATTTACCACCAATCGCCGTTTCGATCACGGCATTGGCATCGGCAATGGTAACACCGTAGAGCGCCATTTTCTGTTCGCTGAGTTGTATGCTGATCTCCGGCTGGCCCAAGTTGCGCAACACACCCAGGTCCTTCACCCCCGGCACGGTTTTCATCACCTGGTACACACTGTCGGCCACCCGGTCAATACTCTCCAGATCATTGCCGAATATTTTGATGCCGAAGGAAGCCTTGAAACCCGCCACCGCCTCGGCTACGTTGTCGATGATGGGTTGAGAAAAGTTGAGTACGATACCAGGGTACTGATTCAGTTTTCCGTTCATCTCTTCGATCAATACCTCCTGACTGATCTTTCTTTTCCATTCTTTTTTGGGCTTGAGGTCAACCTGGAACTGGGTGAAATAAAAACCATTCGGGTCGGTACCGTCGTTCGAGCGGCCGATCTGCGACAGCACACGGCTCACCTCATCAAACCCACCCAGTTCCTTCCGGAAAGTTTCGGACATTTTTCGTGTCTCTGTGAGGGAGTAGCTCATGGGCAACTCCGCCGTAACCCACAGGGCGCCTTCATTGAGCGTGGGCAGAAATTCGCTGCCCAGGAATTTGAAAGAGAATAGTACAAGACCCATGAAACCAAAAGCAACCGACAGGCTCAGTTTCTTATGGCCCATGGTAAATCGGAAAGCCCTGTTCACGATGCGGTTGAAGAAATTGACAACCGGATTGTTCCGCTCCCGTGCGTTTTTATTCAACAATAGACTGGCCAGCACCGGTACCAGCGTAAGGGTAAAGAGCAAAGCGCCCAGCAGGGCAAAGCTCAGTGTCCAGGCCAGCGGGGAGAACATTTTGCCCTCTACCTTTTCAAAAGCGAAAATGGGAATGAGGCTGGTGATAATGATCACCTTGGCAAAGAAGATGGCCTTGGCCAGCGATGAGCCCGTTTTACGGATCATGCTCAGTTTGGCCATCTTGTTGTACCGCGCCATACCCACCTCATGCGCTTTGTGCGCCAGCACTACGAACAACCCTTCCACCATCACCACGGCCCCGTCGATGATGATGCCAAAATCGATGGCCCCCATCGAAAGCAGGTTGGCGCTCATGCCTTTCATACGCAGACAAATAAAAGCAAACAGCAGCGAGAGGGGAATAATGATCGAAACGATCACCGTCGTGCGCCAATCGAACATGAAGATGAAAACGATCAGCGTTACCAGCAGAATGCCTTCAATAAGGTTGTGGGTGATCGTTTCCGTACAAAAATCCATCAGTTTGTCGCGGTCGTAAAAAGGCACCATACTTACACCGGCCGGCAAAGTATGCTCATTGAGTTCTGCGATCTTCGCTTTCACTTTGGTCAATACTTCCCGCGGGTTCTCCCCTTTGCGCATCACCACAATACCTTCTACCACATCGTTGTCCTCATCGAGGCCCACCTGGCCCACGCGTGGCACATGACTTTCCACAACAGCCGCCAGGTTCTTCACCAGCACTGGTGTACCGTTGATATTGTCTACAATAATGTTTTCGATGTCGCGTGTTTTGTCGAGCAGGCCAATGCCGCGCACCACATAAGCCTGTCCGTTCTTCTCGATCACATCACCGCCTACGTTAATATTGCTTTTGCTGACGGCGTTGAAAACTTCCAGGGGGGTGATATCGTAACGCAGCAACATGGCAGGATCTACCTTGATCTCATAGGTTTTTTCAGCACCACCGAAAGCGACCACATCGGCCACACCGGGCACACTGCGCAGCTGCCGGTCAATGACCCAGTTCTGGATGGTGAGCAGGTCGGTAGAGCTTTGGCCCTTACCCTGCACGGTGTAACGGAATATTTCGCCCGTAGGGCCATAGGGAGGTTGTACCTCCGGCTCCACACCATCGGGCAGGTTTACATTGGCCAGTAAATTGTTCACCTGTTGCCGGGCAAAAAAATCTTCTACCTCGTCATCAAAGATGATCTTGGTAACGGACAGGCCAAACATTGAGATGGAGCGCAGCGAGGTTTTCCTCTGCACCGGGTTGAGGTTCACCTCGATGGGAACAGTTACAAACCGTTCCACTTCTTCGGCGCTGCGTCCTGGCCATTGTGTTACGATGACGATCTGCGTATTGGTAACGTCCGGGAAAGCCTCCAGCGGAGTTTTGATATAACTCCAGATGCCGGCAACGATCGTTACCAGCGTCATGAAGAAGATGAAGAACCTGTTCTTTAACGAAAAGGTCACTATGTTGGAAATGAATTTGTTCATGGTGCAACAACTTTTGCAATGGGTAAATCGGATTAATTGTTCAGCGCACCATAGATCAGCAGCTGGTAGCGTGCGATCACTTTTTCGCCTTCCTGCAGTCCGCTCCTGATATAGGTGGTAGTACCGATGGTCTTATAAGGTTCTACTTCACGGGTTTCGATTTGGCAATGGTCTTTGTGGACCATCACGAAATTCCGGTTGTGGTCGAAGATCATCGCCTGTGCGGGGATGGCTGGCATCTGCTCCCGGCCTTCGGTGTACTCGATATTGATCTGGGCAAACATTTCGGGCTTCAGCAAATAGCCGTCATTGGGAATCCGTATCCTCACCTTCATCACCCGGCTTTGCGGATCCAGGATGGAATAGATGCGGTCTACCTTGCCTTTAAAGACTTTGTCTTTGTAGGCGATCACACTTACCTGCGCATCATAACCCACCTGTATCTTGGAGATATCGCTTTCAAATACATTGGCGATCACCCATACTTCATCGAGGTTGGAGATGATGAAGAACGGGTCGGATCCTTCAACACGGTATTGCATTTTGTCGGTCACGTTTTTCTCCACGATAAAACCGGATACAGGCGCCGTGATCGTTTGCAGGGCATTGCCGCTGGCGCCGTAAATGGCATTCGTTTCGCGGATGCGCTTGAGATCGGCGCGCGCTTTGTCGAGATCTGTTTCGGCGGCAAGCACATCTTTTTCTGTAGCGAGGCCGGCAGCAAACATCTCTTTATTGGCGGTCAAGGATTTCTCCGCCAGCTTAACCGTCGATGCGGCATTCGACAACTGCCCCTGGTAATCGGCAATCTCACTGCTGCGCACCACGGCCAGTACCTGCCCCTTGGTGACGTAATCGCCCAGCTGCACTTTCAGCGATTCAACAATGCCGCCCACTACCGGAAATACCTTGATCCATTTATCTTCATTGGCTTCGATCTTTCCCGATAAGGCGATCTCATTCCTCACGGTGTCGGCCTGTACGGTTGCCAGCTCAATGTTCTTTTGCAAGGTATCGGAGAGGCAAAACCGTTCAGGCTCAATGGTGTTGGATGCCTGCTCCTGGCAGGAGGCCAGTGGCAGCCACATCAAAACGATGTATACAGGAAATAATAGTGGTTTCATAATTGAATGCATTTAAATGGGTTAGTTGAATACATTTTTGCCCAGCGCGAAATTGAGCGACTCGAGCGCCTGGTCTTTCTCATTCCGCAGCTGGTTCCACCGCAGGATATTATCGCGCCAGGATTCGTAGAAGTCGGTAAACTCCAGCAGACTGATGTTCTTCTTCTGGAAATTCTCAGTGATGCCTTGTAGCAGGTGGTCGAACTTCTTGTGGAAAGCCGGGTCGAAAGATTGCAGCATCTTCTCGCTGTTCAGCGCCTTGATATAGGCTTTCTGCACTTCATTTTCTACAGTAAGTTCCTGTTGCTGATGCAAAACCTTGCTTTGCTCAACCTGTGCCTGCGCGGCTTTGATATTGCCCTGGTTGCGGTTAAAAAATGGGAGGTCCATCGCAGCATTGAGGAAGGTGGCGTCGTTTACGAAACTGCCGCGCTTATCAAACTCGAGACCCAGTTGCAGATCGGGCGTGCGCAGGGCTTTCTGCCATTGATAGTGCTGCTGGCTGGCCGCCGTGTTTGCATCGGCTGCTTTGAGGTCGTACCGGTTGTTGAAAGCGCTGTCGAGCAGTGATTGCAATGGATGTTGCTGCAGGGTAACCGGACCATCACCCATTTCCACAGGTAAATAATAATGGTGGTTGTCATTCAGTAATAACTGCCATTCGGCCTGCAGGTCATTGAGCTGGTTGTCGATACTGGTCTGCTCGGCTTGCAACGTATACAACAGCGATTGAATACGTACGGCATCTTTAAGGGTTACTACTCCCTTACTCAGCAGGTCATTGTAGGCAACACTCAGCTGCTGCAGTGATCGCACCTGTGTTTGATAAGCCTGCCTCGACTGGTGCAGTCGAAGTATGCTGAAATAGTGGCTGCGCAGTGTATAGCGCAGGGTACGCAGCAAATCGTAGAACTGATACTCCACAATGGTTGCCTGCGTAGTCGCCAATTTGATCTGCTTATTGCGTTTGCCGGCGAGGCTGATCAGTTGGGTTAACTGGATATCGTACTGCCCCGTTTTATGGGTTACATCGAAAGGTTTGCGCAGGTCGGGGTTGTACAGGTTACCGCTTACCGACAGGTTGGGGTTGTTGTACAAACGCGCCTGGATCACCTGGGCCTGTGCCGCGGTAATATCGTACCGGGCCGCCAGCAGGGAAAGATTGTGTTGGAAGAACTGTTGTTCGGCAGCCTGCAGGGTAATGCGCAGCGTGTCCTGGGCTTGCACAGCAAGGCCACAGAACAATACGCCAACGAATACCATGCACCGTCCGAACAGAAAATGAATTCTATTCATACATGGAAAAGTTTTGTGAGAAAGGAACAGTAAAGGAGCACAGGCGCATACCGCAAGTTGGCCGGGGCAGACAGACATAATCAGTCTGCCATACGGCAGCATAATGGCAGTATAGGCTGTGTAAGCGTACAGCAGTTCAGGAACGAAGTATCATTCGCCCTGCATTAACTGCCATTAAGCAGAAATGCGATCGGGAGGAGGTGTGAGAATAGTGAAGAAGCCTTTGCAGGTAGGAGAGAGCTGCATCCACGCCATCGAGGCACTTGTATTGGTGCCGCTCGGGGGCACACTTACTTTGGGAGCCGGTTGAAACACCAGCGGCTTAAAGGCAGATTTTTCAAGGCCCTTGTTCTGGGGCATACCATCGCTGTCGTCATCGTCGTCGGGTATATAATCGTTGTCGTCCAGGATATGCTCGATCACGTATTCGGTGATGCTGTCGAAGTCATCGTAATCCTGTACAGCCTTCGCCGTTCCGATATTGAACGACGTGGTGAGGTAGTCGAGGTCAATACTCTGGTTGAGTACCGAAAAAGCGACGAGTATGAGAATAAACCTGGTCATGTACGGGACGAAGTTGCAAATATAGAAGGCCTCACCAAAAAATAGCAGCTGGTGCCTGGATAAGCCGTTAAGATCGAGTTAAGTATTTTCATCAGGCAACACTTTACATAAGGAACCGCTAAGAAAAAAATGGGTGCAACTGGTTTTTAGGCCCCAAAACCGGCATTCCCGATCTAGAAACTGCCTAATCGATTGATTAGCAGGAATTATCGTTTTGACATATGAATAGTTTTTCCCAATCGGGTAACCCTTTTTTCCCGATCCGGCACCCAAATTCACCTGCCCAACCCCAATTTTGCGCAAAATTTTACTGGCTGTGAAAAATATCTATCTGCCCATCGTGCTGTTTTTTGGAATAGGAGCTGCTCAGGCTCAGGATCAAACTTCCGTTGCGCACACGTCCGCCGCAACTGTTCATATTCCTACCGAAACCGACCCAGGCCCCACGGCAACTATTAAAGGAAAGGTGGTGACCACCGACGGTAACCCCGGTTCATTCGTCAATATTGTACTGAAAGAAATTAATAAAACTGTGGTAGCCGATGAGGCTGGCTTTTACATCCTGAAGGGTGTTAAGCCTGGTACCTATACGCTCCTGGTTTCTCACACAGGTCTGCAAACCCAGGAGAAAAAAGTAGAGCTGGCTGCCGGCGACACGAAAGAATTTGACTTCACCCTCCGCGAAACTTCGCTCCAGTTGGAAGAAGTGATCGTAGAAGGCAGAAGAAGCCTCAACAACAAAGTAGTAGGCATCGGTAAAATACCGATTGCTCCTATGGACCTGCCACAGAGCATTACTGTAGTTGGTCAGGGTCTCATCCGCGACCAGCAGGCGCAGCGCCTCAGCGATATCGTTCGCAACGTAAATGGAGTTTACCTCTCTACTACCCGCGGTGCTGTACAGGAAAGCTTCTCAGGTCGTGGTTACGCCTTCGGTAGCAACAACCTGTTCAAGAACGGCATGCGCGTTAACTCCGGTGCGATGCCCGAAGTAAGCTCCCTCGAGCGTGTTGAAGTATTGAAAGGCAGCGCTGCCATCCTCTACGGCAACGTAGCACCCGGTGGAATCCTCAACATGGTGACCAAGCAACCCAAGTTCAACTTTGGTGGTGAAGTGTCATTCCGTACCGGAAGCTATGATCTCTACAAACCATCTTTTGATGTATACGGTCCTATCAATTCCAACATCGCTTACCGCCTCGTTGGCACTTATGAAAGTGCTGGCAGCTTCCGCGATGGTGTAAGCTCCGACAGGTATTATATCAACCCCTCCCTGCTCTTCAAACTCGGTAAACGTTCCGAATTGCTGGTGCAGGGCGATTACCTCAAGCATGACTTTACGCCCGACTTCGGTATCGGATCACTCGGCGGCAACAAGATCCCCGACGTAGACCGTTCTTCCTTCTTTGGTACGCCCTGGCAGTATACCAAAACCGAGCAGGCAACAGCCAATGCTACCTATCGCTATAAGATCAGCGAAAACTGGAACCTCGCTGTAAATGGTTCTTATCAACAATACAAGCGCGACTACTTTGGCGTAGAGCGTATCCAGGCAGCAGCTGATGGTAAATGGGCACGTCCCCTTGGCCGCAACAACACGGATGAAAAATATTACCTCGCACAGGTTGACCTTACCGGTAAATTCACTACCGGCAAGATCGGGCATATCCTGCTGGCGGGCGTAGATGCCGATCGTTACGATATCGAAAACCTTGGCTACAATACGCCCACTAAAGCGTATGATACCATCAATATCCTCGACCCGAAGAAATATGTTCCCCGCACCGATATGCCGGTAGTGACTGCCATTCGTACAGTTAAAACGCCTACCAACCGCGTTGGCGCTTATGTGCAGGACCTCATCAGCATCACCCCCAAGCTGAAATTGCTGGCAGGTGTACGTTACTCATATCAGCGCGCCCTGGCGCCAGATTCTACTACCTTTGCCACAGGGGCAAAGGGTAAGGGCAAGGATAAAACAGACGATGCGTTTTCGCCCCGCGTTGGCCTGGTGTATAAGGTGACCAACAATACAGCCGTATTCGCCAGCTATGCCAATAACTTTTCCGTAAACTCCGGTACTGATATTTATGGCGAAGCATTGAAGCCTTCTATCATCGACCAGTTTGAAGTAGGTGTTAAGAACGACTTTCTCAACGGACTGCTCTCTGTAAACGTAACGGCTTACCGTATCCTCAACAACAACTTCGCCATCACGGCGCCGTTTACAAAGGATGGAGCGGTAAACTCCAACAGCTCGCTGAAACAACTTACCGGCCAAACTACCAGCGATGGTATTGAACTCGATGTAACCGCGCACCCCACACGCGGCCTGGACCTCACCGCCGGTTACAGCTACAACAGGATGCGTTATACCAAAACCGATACTACCGTTGGTAGCTATGTTGAAGGTGAGCGCCTGGTAAACACACCTGCGCATACAGCCAACGCTACTGTTTTCTACACCTTCTCGGGCAACAACCTGAAAGGATTGAAAGTTGGCGCCAGCTTCGTATACATTGGCGAGCGCAATGCAGGCTGGAACAACCAGTACAAACTGAACGGCTATCCCGGCGTATCGCGCCTGTTTGCAGTAGATGGCTATGCTACCCTCGATCTTTCTGCCGGCTACAGCTGGAAGAAGATCTCGGTACTCGCCAAGGTGTCGAACGTGACCAATACGCTGAACTACATCGTGCACGAGAACTATAGTGTTAACCCGCTGCCTCCCCGCCAATTTGCGGCAACAGTGGCTTACAAATTCTAAAAAAGAGCCTGGGAGCTACGCTACCTCCCTTGTCGAGAAATAAGAAGAAACTGCCCTTGGGCAGTAACGGGCTGGCAGTCGAACTGCCAGCCTTTTTTGTGCCCTGGCCAGAACGGGTTGGGTATTAAGTAAGGTAAACTACACTCCCTCCGCCGACCAAGCCGTCGCGACCAGGTGGTTGATTTAGGGATGTCTCGTATATGTCTCGTCTATGTCTCGTAGATGTGCCGTATATGTCTCGTCTCTTATAGAGACGGGATATCTACGGGATAAATAAGAAACAACTGCGGGATAAAAACGGGATATCTGAATAAATCTCTTGATTACCCTATAGCACAGGTAGGAAGGTTGGGTGCTTTTCATTATTATTGCTCTACCGTACGATTGAACGAATTAAATATTTAAGCCATATTCATGCACCCATCCTTTTTGCCGGCAAGGCGGCCCAGCTTTCGCGCCGCTATCTTCTTTTTGCTCACAATAGCCCCATTCTTAAGCACCAACGCCCAGGAAACCATCATAAAATACCTCTCGGGAGTTGATAAGGACCATACCGTAAACTGGGATTTCTTTTGCACCGGCGGCCGCAACAGCGGCAAATGGACCAGCATCGCCGTACCCTCCTGTTGGGAACTGCAGGGCTTTGGCCACTACGACTATGGCCGCGTGAAACTGGAAGAACAATCGGAGGAAGTGGGGAAGTACCGCTATCGCTTCCAGGCCGATAAGCCATGGAAGGGACAAACCGTGAAGATCGTTTTTGAGGGATCGATGACAGACACAGAGGTGAAGATCAATGGCAAACTGGCCGGTCCAACCCACCAGGGCGCTTTCTATCGCTTTACGTACGACATCACTGCTTTACTGAAATATGGAGGCTCTAACCTGCTGGAGGTGGAGGTGAAGAAAAAATCCGCCAACAGATCGGTGAACCTTGCCGAAAGGGATTCCGATTTTTGGGTATTTGGCGGCATCTTCCGTCCCGTATATCTCGAAGTAACGCCAACGGCGCATATCGACCGGCTGGCGATCTTTGCCGCCGCTTCAGGCGATTGCCGCATCTCCGTGATCAAGAAAGGCGCCGGTACCGCCTACAAAGCATCTGCCGTGATCACGAAAGCGAATGGCCAGGTCATAACAACAGAGAATAATCTATATGTGGCCGGCGATACGCTCGACGTGTTGCAATATTTTGTGAGTAAACCCGACCTGTGGAGCCCTGAGTTTCCCAACCTGTACAAAGTGAAAGTGGACCTCAAAGACCCGCAGGGTAAAGTAGTGCACACGGTAGAAAAGAAATTTGGATTCAGGGATGCGGAGCTACGCGTAGGCGATGGCTTTTACCTCAACGATAAAAGGGTTGTATTTAAAGGGGTGAACCGGCATAGCTTTTGGCCCGAAAGTGGCAGAACCCTCAGCAAGGCCATCAGTATCGAAGATGTGCAACTGATGAAAGACATGAACATGAATGCCGTGCGCATGTCGCATTACCCGCCCGATCAGCATTTTCTCGATGTTTGTGATTCACTGGGCCTGATGGTGATCGATGAACTCACCGGCTGGCAAAAAATGTACGACGATACCACAGCGCGCAGATTGGTGAAAGAGCTGGTAATTCGCGATGTCAACCATCCTTCCATTGTATTGTGGGCAAATGGCAATGAAGGTGGATTCAACAGAACGGTCGACAATGACTATGCAAAATACGACCCGCAGATGCGCCACGTGATCCACCCGTGGGAGAAGTTCTATGGCACCGATACCAAGCATTATCCCGATTACAATTACCTCACCAATGCCGCACTCAACGAGCGGGAAGTCTTCTTTCCCACAGAGTTTATGCATGGCCTTTATGATGGTGGTCATGGCGCGGGGCTCGATGATTTCTGGAACCTGATGCAGCAAACACCCCGCGCCGCAGGTGGTTTCCTATGGTCTTTCGCTGATGAAGGGGTGGTGCGCCGCGATCACAACGATAGCATCGATACCTATAAAAACAATGGACCCGATGGTATCCTGGGACCTCATCACGAAAAAGAAGGCAGCTTCTATACCATCAAAGAGATCTGGAGCCCTGTATATATTGCACCGCAAACGATCAATACAACTTTCAACGGACAACTGCTGGTGGAGAACCGGTACATGTTCACCAACCTCGCTCAATGCAGCTTTCAATGGAAGCTGTTCAACGTGGAAAAAGAGGCGATGAAAACACTGGCCACCGGTAAAGTACAACCGGTATCCATACTGCCCGGCGAAAGGAAATGGCTCGATCTTAAACTGCCGGCAGAACTCGATAACGCCACCATACTGCACCTCACCGCTACCGACCCCTATGGCCGCGAAATATTTACCTGGAGCTGGCATATTAGCCTGGGTTGGGTGGCCATGCCGCCAATCGACGACAGCAAGGTGGCTAAGGTAACTTATAGCGAATCGGGTAATGAATTGCTGGTGAAGGTCGACAACTTCACGGTGCATTTCGACAAGACCACCGGCTATCTGGCCAAAGTAGTAAAGGGCAATGAAGTGTTGTCCTTATCCGGCGGACCGGCCCTGGCCGGCTTCGATCAGCAACTGAGCTCATTTACGTTTAAGGATCTGGGCAAGGATGTAATGGTGCAGGCAGAATACAAAGGGAAAGACAATTGGCTGAAAGCGATATGGATGTTCAGATCGGGCCAGATGGTGCAACTGAACTATACCTATTCACAACGTGGCGATGCTGACTACATGGGCATCACTTTCAATTATCCCGAAGAGAAGATAAAGGGTATGAAATGGGAGGGCCGCGGACCTTACCGGGTTTGGAAGAACAGGTTGAAAGGTATGCAGTATGGTGTATGGGACAAAGACTATAACAACACCATCACCGGTGAGCGTGGCTGGCAATACCCCGAGTTCAAAGGCAATCACGCCGAAGTGGCCTGGGCCAGGGTGCGCACCAGTGAGTTTCCCTTTACGGTGTGTCCCGGCGGCCGATTTCTGCAAATGCTAAAGCCCGATGCGCCGCAAGGGGCTTACAATACGAATACTACCGTCAACTATCCGGCTGGTAATATCGGCATCCTGAATGCAATACAATCTATCGGCACTAAGTTTCAGGCAGCCAATGTAATGGGACCACAGAGCCAGAAGAACGTGCAGCTCAACGCGCCCTACGAAGGCCTGGTGTGGTTCGATTTCAGGTAACGTATGGCCGCACCGCCAATAGGGCTTCCGGCTCAACGCACCCTACGAAGGGGGGCGATTTCAGGTAACGTATAGCCGCACCGCCAATAAAGTTTAATATTTTCTTTTCAGGACAGGCGCTATTTTCGGAGCGTAAAATAGATGCTTATGAACGCCTGGGCGGCATTTGGGGATACGGTCATTTTATTGGGTATCGTGCAGGGTTTCGTATTGAGTGCCTTGTTGTTCAGGTCGCGCAGGCACCAGCCCGCCAACCAGCTGCTGTCGGCCCTGATCGGGTTGATCACCCTGGCCTGCCTTAATATCTATTTTCTCGACGCCGACTGGCCGCAAAGCAATAAAGCATTAAGTATATTGGCCAATGCCCTGCCGCTGGTCGTCATTATGCCAATGGGGCCGCTCATTTACCTGTATGTGAGGGCCAGTACGCAAGCGAACTTTCAGCTGACCCGCGATCTGCGCGTACACTTTTATCCGGTATTGATCGACCTGTTACCTTATATCCTGGTGCTTACAGGTGACCTGGGCCTTTTAACCGGAGGCATTTCTCCTGCCCAACGAAGTTGGATCAGCAATGCCATCGATCAGTACGATGTGTATGCCGATATTCCCCGCTGGATCTCGGTAACTGCTTATTGCTGGCAGGCCCGCAAATACCTGACAGGCCTGCAATCATCATCAGCGGGTGAGGAAAACCAGCGCACCGTTCGCTGGATGCAGCAATTCCTGTTGTTGTTCCTCGTGTTTCAGGCCATATGGTTCTGCTATCTCGTACCGTATAGTCTACCCGCTACCCGCCAACCCCTGTTGGATGCCGTCGGCTGGTACCCCATCTTCGTACCGCTGGCCATATTGATCTATTGGTTGGGGCTGAAGGGCTACCTGATCTCTTATACATCCGCACAGGTAGCCACCGGCAGGCAGGTTGAGACATCCCGGTTGATCGATGCAACAGCCAGCCGTTTGCCCGATACAATCACCAACCAATATGTGCCGTTGCTCATAAAGGTCATGGAAGAAGAGAAGCTGTTCCTCGACCCTTCCCTTACGGTCAATGGACTGGCCGGCCGGATAGGCGTTCAACCCAAAACAGTATCAGCCCTGATCAATCAGCAACTGAATAAAAGCTTTTCCAGCTTTATCAACGAATACCGGGTGGGGCATTTCAAAGACCGCGTGCTGCAGCAGGATGCCGCCTCGCTCACCATTTCAGGCATCGCAGCAGAATGCGGTTTCCCTTCTCCCGCAACTTTTCAACGGGTATTTAAACAGGTTACCGGCATTACCCCTTCGCAATACATCCAGGAGGCCAGGCACGACGCGCAAGTGCTGGACCCGTAGATTGATGCCCGACGTAAACGTAGCCGGCCGCTTAATACTTGCAAAAAGCAACTTGAACACTGAAAAACGGCTATAATGCAGCCGTTATCCCTCTCAAATCCGGATTTGAGCGTTGCTCAATTGGGCCAGCGCCGCACCATTGAAGAAGTTTGCAAAAAACAATCCGCATGAAATGGTTCCTGAAACAGATTGCCTGTTGGTTATTGGTGCCCGCATTGGCACCTGCGCAAAACAATAAGGCGCCCTATGATAGTTTGACCGCAAAGATCCTGACAAAGCAGCAGATGCAGGAAGACCTCCAATACCTCCGCAAAGTGATGGAAGAAGTGCACCCGGGTCTATACCGCTATACCCCGAAGCCGGATATGGATCGCCGGCTAGATAGTTTCTACCACCAGGTTACCGGACCGCTGCCATATTATAGCTTTTTTAATCAGGTGTCTTCTTTGGTGGCAGGTGTTCGCTGCGCACACACCCATGCCTTGCCGGGGCCCGATTGGGAAGCCCATTTTATGGCCAATGCCAAACTGATTCCCTTTTCCACCCATATCATCGATGACCACTTGTACGTATCGGTCAACCTGACAACCGACACCACCATTAAGCCCGGGTACGAGATTGAAACCATTAATGGTGAGCGGCTGCCCCAAATACTTAGCACCATCTACGATCGCACCTGGAGCGATGGCTACAACAAGACCTCCAAAACCCAGCGTTTTAATACGGGGCACTTTAGCCTCCTGTACTATATGCTGGTGGCGCGCCCGGATAGTTTCACCGTACAGGCCCGTGACAGGGCTGGGCGCGCCGTAACAGTAACCTATCCCGCCATGACACCTACCGAAGCGCGTAAGTACTTCCGGCAAAATCCAGTGAATAAAGAGATAGTGCGACTGTATGTAGACAGGAAACGGGAAGACCTGAAGCTTGACATTCGCAAAGATCTAAACGCGGGCATCCTCACCATCAGGAGTTTTGGCGGGTCCGCTGCCAAAAAGCTGGGCAGCTTTTTGCCGAAGGCCATGAAGGAAATGGCGCAGAAAAAGATCGGTCACCTGGTCATCGACCTGCGTTACAATGGAGGTGGCTGGGATAGTGCCGGTGTATTATTGTTTACCTGGTTGATCCACGAGCCATCAAAGTATTACCTGCGGCAGCATACCGTTAGCGATTCCTCTTCTTATTATAAGCTCAGCGACCTGTCGCCCGAAGACCTCGCCAACGCCAAAAATGAACTTGTGCGTGAACCTGATGGTACTTTTTCCATCAAGGCTCAATATGCGGCAGGGCTACCGCTTCAGTATCCCGTAAAACAACCTTATGCCGGAAAGCTCTATTTTCTGATGAATGGCGGCAGCGCTTCCACCACGGCGGAATTTTTGTCGGCAGCCCG
The DNA here is from genome assembly GCF_029223285.1 of Paraflavitalea sp. CAU 1676. Taxonomy (GTDB): domain Bacteria; phylum Bacteroidota; class Bacteroidia; order Chitinophagales; family Chitinophagaceae; genus Paraflavitalea. The sequence goes on from NZ_JARHUJ010000004.1 coordinate 709,054, forward strand.
CGCCCATCAACTGGGCACCTTCATTGGTGAAGAAGCAGGAGGTAATTATGAAGGCGGCAACGGAGGTTCGTTCATTCCGCTTTATTTGCCCAACAGTAAAATTAAGGTTACGATACCAATCGTCTACTACGATAACTATACAAAACCTCCTGTGGTGAAAGGTCATGGCGTATTGCCCGACCACGCAGTGCCCGATGATCTTGATAACATATTTCGTGGAGTAGATACTCAACTGGAGTATGTTCTGCAGCTAATACGCGAAGGCAAATAAACAACCCTGCGTCCGAAAGGTATACCTCGGTACGCCGTTCCACCTGTTATTGGATAAAGTAAACCTCAGCGATCTTGCCGTTTTTGATCTTGTAAATGGCAATAGCCGAGAGCGGTTTATCGCCAAATCCGGTAACGCTTTCCTGGTCAATGACGGTATCGCCTTGCACAATACGGTTCACCAGTTTGCAATGGAGCTCCTTTACGCGCTCGAACATGCCACTGTATTGTTTGCGCATCGCTTCTTTGCCCTGCACCATCAGCTTGTCGGGGAATGAATAAATACGTACGCTATCGCTGTAAGGTTGAAGGAAGGCGTCGATATTGCGTGCATTGTAAGCATTCAATTGTTGCTGCGCCAGAATCTCCGGCGTAACGGGCAGTAAATGCTGCGATTGCATAGGAACGCCGCGGTGAATCACGGTCTGTATGTTCCCGAGAGCGGTGAGGTCCTGCAAGGGGTCTTTATCGAGCAGCAGCAGATCGGCTATTTTACCTTTCTCGATGGTGCCGTATGCTTTGTCCTTTCCAAAACCTTTCGCAGCATTGATGGTGGCCGAGCGAAGTATTTCCGCATTGCTTAAGCCAGCCTGCTGCATGGCCAGCAGTTCTGCAAAAAAAGACGAAGCATGTAGGGTGCCGATGTTACCGGCGTCCGTGCCCGCTACCACCAGTACGCCCGCCTCCTGGGCCAGTTTGAGGTTGGTGAGCATGGTGCTGTCTCCCTTATCGGGTATGTGCATGCGGCTGCGCAGGCTTTTATAGTCGAAAGGCAGTTTGCTCTTTTCGATATGTTGCAGATCGGAGAGCGTACCCAGCATAAAGGGATCGCCGTAGGTGAAATCATGAGCCGTAAAATTGAACTGCTGGGTAAAAGTGCGGCTATATCCCTGCGATACCAGCAGGGTAGGGATGTATACCACCTGTTTCGATTTCAGCAACTGCAGCATCTCCGTATCCAGTACCTTATCATCCACACTGTGCACCAGTATATCGGCGCCAGCCGTTACGGCCAGTTTGGCGGTTTCATATTCAGTCGCATGCACCGCCACTTTAAGACCGGCGGCATGGCTTTCTTCGATAGCCGCTTGAACGATCGGCAAGGTTGCCTCCGGCTTTTGTCCGGGTAACACGATGTACCAGATCTTGATGAAGTCGGGTTTCAACGGCAATTGCTTTTTCACGAGCGCCCTCGCTTCTTCGGCGGTGGTTACCTTCACGATCGGCGGATCTTTTTTATCGAGGTTGGGTGGCAGGTAGGTCGAAACGAGCGGACCTGTCACCAGCGCCTCCGGGGCGATGAGCTGTGCATTGACCGAGTCGCGCACGGCGTAATTGCTCATAGGGCCACCCACATCGATCACCCGGGTGATACCGCAGGCCAGGTAGCGCGCCATTTGGTTGTACAGATTATCCCTCACCCATTGCTGATCTTTTTCGTAGGGGTAAAACTGCTGGAGGTTCGCCCCATCGGGCCGGGTATACAAACCTCCACTCTGGAAAAAATGGATATGTGCATCCGTCATGCCCGGCATCAGGTATTTGCCGCTGCCATCGATCACGGTACCATTGGCAGGTACCTTGATTTTTTTGATCGATCCCACGGCAGTGATCCGGTTGCTGTCGATCACCACGGTTTGGTCGGGTTCAGCTTTACCGGTCACCACATTGATGACAGTTACTTTGCTGATGATGATGGGAGTGGTTGGCTTCGATATGCCGGCTGTAATGGCTTGGGTTTGCGCGGCGGCAGGCAGGGACAGGGCGAGCAGGATAGTCGCAGACAAGCACCATTTTCTCATGGAAGGGTTAGTTTTACCTTAAAGATAGTGGAAACCGACGGATGGGAACGGGCAGCTGAACCGCACGCTGGGATGATCGCACAACGGTCGATCGAACACCGCCGCGACCGCGCGGTGCCTCGATCAAAGCAGGCGTGATTGGCCGCTGGCCCGCACACATGCCCGACCGAACACCCGCTTGATCACGCGGGCCGAAACAACCACCCGGCGAAAAAAAGTTGCTCTTACCTGTAAGTTTTGGACCGCTCCCGCGATAAACTATAGTGATGGCATTATTGGAAGCTGAATTTACCGACCTGCTTAACCAGCACATAGGGTTGATCTACAAGGTCTGCAATATCTATTGTGCCGATAAGGAAGACAGGCGCGATCTGTTCCAGGAAATTGTATTGCAATTGTGGAAAGGGTATGCGGGCTTCAAACAGGAGGCCCGGTTCTCTACCTGGATGTACCGGGTGGCGCTCAACACGGCCATCTCTAATTACCGGCGCGTGCGCAGCAGGCCCCGCCGGGTTTCGCTGGAAGACGCAGGGATCGATATCCCCGACCCCGGTGCATTGCCTACAGCCAATGAATCCGTCAAATTATTGTACCAGGCAATCGCTCAGTTAACGCCGGTAGAAAAAGCCATGATCCTGCTTCATCTCGATGGATGCACCTACCAGGAGATGGCGGCCATCACCGGCATCAGCAACAACAATGTGGGTGTAAAACTGAACCGTATCAAAAGTAAACTTGAAAAAATATTAGCTGTTTATGGCAACAACATTTGAAGCGCTGCAGGCTGCCTGGCAGACCTGTGATCAGCAATGGCAAACACAAAAGAAGGTCAGTGAAAGATTGATACGTTCCATGATCAGGGAAAGGTCGGTCACTACGCTCGCGGCTATGGGGCGGCAGAACCTGTTGCTGGCGGGCTTGTTCCTACTGTACACCGCATTCTTTATCGCCTGTATAGTGGGCAATGCATTCGATTATACCGCTGTAGTTTTCTTTATTCCGCTTTCGGTGCAGGCAGTTGCCTGCTTGGTAGGCGCGCTGCTGCTGCTGTCGGTCTACCAGCGAATCAAAAACATCAGCCTTGCCAACGAATCGCTGGCCGGCGGCCTTCGTCAGGCCATCGATGCCAATGAGCGGCACCTGAAAATGAGCCATAAAATTTGGTGGTGCTATTTCATGGCAGGCGCAGCATTCCCCTTTACATGCTTACCCGCTGCCATCGCAAAGAGGGGAACAGCCGAAGCGCTGGGCTACCTGGTCATTCCGCTGGTGATCATACTTGGAATGGTACTGCTGGCGAAAAAAATGGGTTGGTTTAAAAGCAGCAAACAGGAAAGCCTGAAACGTCACCTGGCCGAGTTGGAATCCCACCTGGCCGAGTTGGAAGCGGCTTAACAAAACTAAACAGGATGGCCGTAGCCACCCTGTACCTTCTCATTTCTGTATAGTCGTTGCGTGCAAAAAGGTTCTTTATTGTTTTTCAAATTCCACCCGGCGGTTATTGGCTTTGGCAGCCGGTGTGGTGGCCTTATCAACCGGCGCGCTTTCACCCTTGCCATCGGTCTCCATGCGGTCGGCATCGATTCCAAACTCTGTCGTTAAAGCCGCCTTCACGGCTGCTGCTCTTTGTTTAGAAAGGTTGAGGTTGTACGCCGCTTCTCCATCGCTATCGGTATGGCCCGTGATCTTTACTTTCAGCGACGCATTTTCTTTCAGGGTGGCAGCAATTTCTTTCAACACGCCATATGATTCAGGTTTGATGCGATCGCTGTTCACGTCGAACAGGATACCCGTGGTCACAAACTTTCCTTCCGTGAGTAATTTGTTGCGCAGGTCGGGCGCACCGGTGGCGAGGCGCAGGTTGGTGATGAAATACTGGTCGGGCTCGGTACGGGCGGTGGTGAGGCCAAACACGAGTGCATTGTAAGCGGGTGCATTGAGCGCCCGAGCCACATCCACCACTTTCTCTTCATTGAAGTAAATGCGAATCCTCGTCTTCTGCCGCCATATGGCCACCTTCATGAAATTCTTCGTTTTGGCATGGAACTGGGTGGTGGCCTGTTGCTGCTGTAAAGAGTAGTCTCCGTTCAGCGATGCTTCATAACCCATACGGCCAGTTTGTCCGTCGGTCGACATAGGCAGTATCCAGGTATTGAAACCCGTGCGTCCGCCCAAACCCTGCATATAACGGGTATAATGATCCGGCTTTTGCAAAGAAGCGATAGCGAATGACAATGGCGACGACTGGTTGCGGAATCCCGGATTACAGCCTACCTCAAACTCGAGCGTAAAGTTATCGGGCAAAGCAGAGATGAATTCGGGCATGTACACACCGCTTTTATTGATCGCCAGCCATTGGCCGCTATGGCCTTCGAGGGTAACGATCTCGCCGCCCGCATTCGTATTCCATTTGGCGGGGAAGTCGCCGCGGGCATCCTGCGAAAAATCTTCGAAGGCGATCACTTTATCACCGGGCACAAAGTCGTAGGCGCTGTATACCTTGAGACTGCCGGCAGCTGCTGGCGCCGCAGCTACTGCACCCGTTTTTTCCGGGGTACCTGCTGCCGGTGAGGTAGTCGTCTTTTTGCCATGCTTGCCATCCAGCACGCTGTCCATGGCTTTGCCCGATTCTTTCACCACTTTATTCTCCGCCTTGTCTTTGGCGAGGTTCTTCAGCTTATTCAACAATTGTGCCTCCGCGCTACTGGCTGTCAGCACGGCAATGGCAATAATCAGATGCTTCATAACAAACATTTAGAGGGGATAATGATCGATTAGTTCACGCATCAAATGTAATGGTGTCGCGAAGCCTGGCGCAGGAGAAAGCTACCAGTGTACTTATACGCAGACGAAGACAGGTAAACTTGATTGGCAGAGCTATGTGGTATCCTGTCGGATAATAGGGCTGTTCGTCGTACCCGGGGGCATTGTGCAGGCCAATGCGGTCACTCATCGGGCTATCGGCTGTTTCGTCGGATAGGCCCGGCCTCCACTGGCATGTTATACTAATTTTAACACATGAGCCGGATTGCCTGGAATCACCTTCTAACCAAAAGGGTATTGTGGACCATTACTGTCAAGGAGTTATTGCTTTGGCTGTTGTTCAATATCGTGTACGGGTTACTTTTTTACCTCGCCCTGCACGCTATTAGCGGCGGGCAAAAGATCCATGGCATCTATGTATGGTTATTGCTCGATGTATTTATCGAGATCTTCATCCAGGGTTTGCTCACGATTCCTTTGTGGTGGCTGTTTTTCCGCCGCCTTAGCGATAAACCTATACCCGTCATCCTGGTTACGCATGTGGTGCTGGTAAGTGCTTTTTTGTACCTGCGTGGTGTAAGCGAAGGAGTAGTGAGTAAACTAACCTGTAAGGAGTCGGGCGCGTTTTTCTACTGGCATGCCTACTACCTGCCCATGCTGTTTTACGTGATCCAGTTCTCCATCTTCCATGCCTATAATTTCTGGCTCAAAAGCCAGCGCCAGGTAGAGAAAGAAAAAGAGTTGATGTCGCTGGCCTACCAAAGTGAAGTGAACGCACTCAAAGCACAGATACAACCTCATTTCCTCTTCAATACCCTCAACTCCATCAGCGCTACCGTGCCGCCCGAAATGGAAGCTACCCGCGTATTGATCGCCCGGCTGGCCGATACCTTCCGCTATGCATTGAAAAGCACACAAAAACACCAGGTAACACTGGGGGAGGAGCTGGATTTCATCCGCACCTGGATCGAACTGGAGATGCACCGCTTCAAATCGAGGCTTAAAGTTGAATATCATACCGATGAGTCGGTGCTGCAGTTGCAGATCCCGCCCATGTTGCTGCAACCCCTCGTGGAGAATGCCGTAAAACATGGGATCGGCGGCAGCATTACCGGCGGCACCATCAAAATATCCTGCATCCGGGAAGGTCGCCATGCCAAGATCATTATCAGCGATACCGGGGCCGGTTTCAAGGGCGATCTGCAGCAACTGGAGCGCACAGAGGGCATCGGATTAAAGAATACCCGACTGCGCCTGCTGCGTTTGTACAACGAAGAGCTGTTTGTGGAACCTAATGTACCTTCCGGACTAACATCGTATTTTTACATTCCTTTATAAACCGCGCAATGGCCAAGAAAGTACTTATCATAGACGATGAAGATGCAGCCCGCCTGGTGATACGCCAGTACCTGGGGGCTTTTGAAGAGTTGCAGATCGTTGGCGAATGCAGCCATGGGCAAGAGGCCGTAACGGCCATCAACCGGCTCGAGCCCGACCTGGTTTTCCTGGATGTGCAGATGCCCGGGCTCAGCGGCTTTCAGGTGATCCAGCAAATAGTACACGTGCCACAGATCATCTTTACTACTGCCTACGACCAATATGCGCTCAAGGCGTTTGATTCCAATGCCATCGATTACCTGCTCAAGCCCTATACCCTCGAACGGTTCAAACAGGCAGTTTCAAAAGTATTGTTGCGGTCCGGCAATCCTTCCATCGATGCCGTAAAGAACCTGGCTGATCAGGCCGGCGGTAGCGCCACTACCTACTCCGAAAGGATACTGGTGGAGAGCGGCAATAAAATGACCAATATTCAAACTGCAGAGATCATCTACCTCGAGGCCGAGCGCGACTATACGCGGCTGCATACCGAAAAAAAGAATTACCTCAGCAACTACGGCATTGGCGTTATCGTGCAACGGCTCGATCCCCGGCATTTTATCCGCATTCACCGGTCGTACATCGTCAACATCAACCATATTAAAGAAGTATACCGCGAAGACAACGGCATCCTCGTCATCACCTCCAACAATGTATCGCTCAAAGTAAGCCGCAGCTATACCGACGACCTCCGCCGACTGATGTATTGATATCCCGACGAATGACTTAATCGAACGATGAAATGTTATTGCTCATTTCGTCGACCCGGTTCTCCACTGGTAGTTTATGGCTTTTATCCCGTCAATGTCCATCCTACATTTGTTTTCGCAACCCGGCCGGACGAAAAAATGACAGAGGGTGGTAATTTTTTGCTGACTGGCGGGGTTGCTTTTCAAGCATCTCTTTTCAAAGAATACAGCCATGAATAAAACAATCCTTTTACCCGCCGGCATGCTGGCACTTACCGGTATGCTGATCACTGTTATGGAAGCTGCTGCTACCACCGGCTATCAACGGCAGTCACTGGCCGACGCCGTTTGTCCGCTCAGGGTCGGGGCTGTTGAATTCTGCACAGACCGGTCCCTGCACCATCATCATTCTACTGGAAATACATTTGCCGCTGCTGCCTTACTGAATACATACGGCCTCAAAACGGCCACTGGCTTCATCAAGGATCATGGCAGCCTTTCATCGACAGACGTACACAACAATCAATAAATCAGAAATACTGAAAATGAAACGGACCACCGCCGGTTTGGGCGCATGGCCCGTTTTTTTATGAACGATGGGCTAACTGCCGGAGTGCCTATAATTTTGCCATCTTCGCTGCTTCCACAGGCGATACAGGCGCAGGTACGCGGTTCTTCACCGGAGGTAATGATTGCAGATAAGTATACACTGCTTTAAGATCTTCATCGGTCATTTTTCCTACCATTTCCCAGGGCATGGGTGGCATAATGGGACGCCCGCCTTCCTGACCAAGATGCTTGCCGGTGCGCAAGGTCTTCACAAAGTTCTCTTCGCTCCAGGTGCCGAGGCCGGTAGTGGAATCGGGCGTAAGGTTGGCCGAATAGCTGATACCCCAGGGGCCAACAGCGGCGGTGATGTCGCCGGCAAACAACATCCAGTTGCCTGGCTGTAATGCTTTGGCGTCGATCGGCGGCAGCTTGCTGCCTTCGGGGTGGCCCGATAATAAACGTTCTTCATCAAGCACCGGACCATTGGGGCCAAACTTTTTGGGCGTGTGGCAATCGTGGCACGCGCCGATGGTAACCAGGTATTTACCACGGGTCACCAGTTCGCCGTTGGTAGGTGCATTCGAAGCAGATAATGAATCGGTTTTCTTTTCCACCTGTGTAGTACATCCGGTCTGGAACATCAGGGCAGTTCCTGCCAGCAAGCCAATCATGCCTGCCAGCATCAATTTCTTTTTCATCTTGTACTGTGTTTAATGAGCAATAAAATTCCAGCTGCAAGCCATTGAAGCTTGCGGATCATAATGCCTGATAAGGGATAGCTACAGATTGATCAGTGGGGCCTGAATACGGAGTGGGTGAATGCGTACAAATCTATTCAGTGATACAAATATAGTCAATAAGGCTATGCATGAATTGGTACGGGATGCGTACAGGATGAGCAAAGGCCGGGAAGGATTGTGGTCATCAGGCCGGGCGGCCAACCAGGTACATGATCCAGCAAATGGTAGCAGTGATGGCCAACACCATCACCCATTTGTATTTTTCCCACAGGTCGCGCCGCTTTCTGCGTTGAACGGCTTCGTGAACGTCGCGCAACATGGTTTCATCGGTGCCAGCAAGTTGCGAAAGCAGGAGGGCGATGGGTTGCAGGTAACGCAGCGGCAGCGGATCGGCCGCTTTCAGCAGCGAGGAAATGATGGCGCGGTTGACAGGTTGTTGTTGCGCCTGCTGAAGGATACCGAGATTGGTTTCGCTGAGCAGTTGCCGCACATGAAAGCTCAGGGCATCATAGTCGAGCTGGAAAATGTTCATCGAATGGACGTAGTGCCGGAGCCTTTTGCACTCGGCCAGGATGGCATCGGGGCTAAGGGCTTTTTCAACAAACGCCTCTCCGATACTGCGGTTGTACCAGCGTTTGTAATTGTACTCTTCCCGTAGAGTGGGATCGGAGAGTACCTCCCATGCTTCCTGCACTTCACGAAACAGCGCGGCCGAGAGATGGTCGCCGTTGTTCTTATCGGGATGGTATTTGAGCGCCAGCCGCCGGAAAGATTGTTTGATCTCCTTGTGGGTGGCGATGGGGGCGACTTCCAGAATTTTATAGTAATCCTTTAATTCCATATTCGACGGTGCGAAAATAGTGGTAAATGTGTTACGCTGATAGACAACAAAACCCTAAGTTTGCCGTTTTATTGAAGGAATATACCCCATTCACTAAGCTATGAAAACCACTGCCTTTCAAGTTGTTGTCCGCACCCTGTATGTAGTTGCCGCAGTATCGCTCATCACTGGTTGCGAAAACCTGTCCGAAGCGAAGGTGGCGGTCGCCGCTACGCCAGCAGCCAAAGAAGCAGCTGCTGCCACACCGGCCCCTGCCAGCGACAACAATACACCCGCCACTACGCCGATCACCAAACCGATCCCGGCGGATGCAGCTACGGTCATCGCCCGGAAAGAAGTGCCCATTCTTTGCTACCACCAGGTACGTGACTGGAAGCCCACCGATTCTAAAACAGCCCAGGCTTATATCGTTCCTGTTCAGGCCTTCAAAGACCAGATAAAGATGCTGGCCGATAGTGGTTACCATACCATCTTGCCCGATCAGTTGTATGCCTACCTAACCACCGGTGCTCCTTTGCCATCCAAGCCCATCATGCTCACCTTCGATGATACCGATCTCGATCAGTATACCACGGCACTGCCCGAAATGAAGAAGTATGGATTCAAAGGCGTATTCTTCGTCATGACAGTATCCATCGGCCGCCCGCGCTATATGAGCAAAGAGCAGATCAAAGAATTGTCGGATGAAGGACACTCCATCGGTTCTCATACCTGGGATCATCACAATGTAAAAAAGTACCAGGGCCAGGATTGGGTTACGCAGATCGAAAAGCCTTCCAAACAAATTGAGAAGATTACCGGTAAACCGGTTACTTATTTTGCATATCCCTTCGGCTTGTGGAATCCGCAGGCCATTCCCGAGTTGAAGCAACGGGGCATCATTGCAGCTTTCCAGCTCTCTGATAAACGCGATCCCAACGATCCCCTGCATACCATTCGCCGTATCATTGTACCTGGCTCATGGAAGCCTGCTATGCTTCAAAGATCGATCAGGAGCAGCTTCTAAGCGTATAGTTGCATTTTCAAAACGGTTCATCCTGAAAAACGTTCGGTTTATTCTTTTTGATTGACTGTCTGTGACCTTGACCCTTTTTGCGGTGAAGGGTATCGATACATTTGTCGGCCTAAGAAAACTTTCTTATTTCTCAACCCGATAAAGCGTAGCGACATGAAGGTATTAGTTGTGGAAGGAGATAAGCGCGTTGTAAGAATTCTGGAACGTGCTTTGAAGAGAATCGATCACTCCATCCGTATCATTGGCACAATTCCTGCCATTTTCTCATCGGCCCATTGGCTGAAGCAACATGGAATTCCCGACATTATTTTAATGAGTGAGGATGCTGTGAAAGAGCACCAGATCATTGACCTCTCAAACGGCAAGGTCAATGCAACGGTTATTTTCACAGTTCAGTCGGATCAATTCACATTCTATGCATTCCGCCTGGCTCATCTCGAACACCTGCTGCCCGCCGCATTCATGGAACGTTTCCAGGACGAAATGGACCAGGATGTAGTAACGGCTCCCGTACAGGTTATGGCACCGGCCACGAAGGTCATTCAAACAACCTGGCGAACCCGTTTCCTGGTAAAGCAGGGACAGAAATTTGCTTCGGTGGAGACGGCGACCATCGCTTACTTCTTTTCAGAAGGCCGCTTCATTTTCTTCAAAACGATCGACGGGCAGAAATACCTGGTCGAGTACACGCTGGAGGAATTGGAGTCCATGCTCGATCCGCAGCAGTTCTTCCGCATCAACCGTTCACTGCTGGTTTCCTTTAAAAGTGTAGATCAGATCCATCCTTATTTTGGCAATCGTTTAAAGCTCTTTCTCGAGCCCGCTATGGAGAAGGATATTCTGGTTAGCAGGGAAAAAGTGAATGAGTTCAAAAAGTGGCTGGGGCAGTAGCTCGATTCGCTACCCGGATTATTCGATTCGCACAGCGTAATATGCAGTTAGCACGAAATGGCTTTAGGGGCCAACAGGCAAAAAGTATTTTGGGAGGTAACCCAAATACCCTGTTAAAAACCCTCAAACCCTCTAACCATGCGTTCCATTGCGATCCTATCCGGTCTGGCAATCCTGTTGCTATTCCTTCAACCAGCGTACAGTCAATGCAAAAAGGCCCCTCCTCCTGAACCCTGTACGGGAACAGAGCCTTCTCCGGTCAATAACGAGATCATGACCGTGGGCATTAAGAAATGGTATTATGGCCCTGCCGCCACGTTCAGTCAGTTAACCCTCCGGGGCGGCACCCTGGTCGTTTGCAGCGATCTTACCATTACCAAGTTAATCCTCGATTCAGGAACTATTGTGATCAACCCTGGCGCCAAACTCACAGCAGGTGGTGGTGGAAGTGGTATGATCTGGCAGGGCGGATGTGCCGTGTACAATCACGGCCGGTTCGAGATCACTTCCAACCTCACCCTGCAGGGGCCCTATGCTTCTGCGGCAAGGCCCAATATCCTGATGAATACGTCGCCGGCAGCATCCAGCAGGTCATTCGATTACCTGGTGATCAACGATCCCAATTCATTTTTGATCAACAATGGGGCTGCCCAGTTCCATGGCGTCATCACCGATAACCTGGCGGCGCCGGGAAGCGTTTGCCTCGGCTATACCAGTCAGCTGAAGCAATCGGTGCTTATCAATAAGGTCAAGGATAGTTATGTGGCGCCATCGGGTACAGCCTGTGTGTCGGTATCCTCCTTTTCGCAGTTCCTGGATACGCTCACCAACCATCCGTCCCTGCTCGCCTGTATAAGTTCGGGGCATACTTCTCAAACCGGGGGAGCCAACAAGCCCAATGCCTGGGGAGAAGCAACCAGATTCAATGCGTGTACCGATTGCGCCAGCATCGCTCTGCTCGATCTGGAGCCAGAGCGCCCGCGCATAAACAGGCCAACGGAAGAGGCTGGCATTAAATTCTTTCCAAACCCTTTCACCACCCAGGTTCAGGTGAGCTGGGCGGCAGGCCAAAAGCCCGAAGCGGTAATGATTGTCAGCAGCACCGGCCAGCCAGTATACTACGCCCGCACCGACGGCGCCACGGCAAATGGCATGAAGATCGGACTGCCGGCCTCGCTGCCCGCAGGCAGCTTTATCGCCAAATTGATCTACCCCGCCACGACGGTAGTTCACAAACTCATTAAAATACAGGAGTAAACCCTTAATGCGCAACCCCGGGTACAATAAATTGTGTTGATAAACAAGTACTTATGTTGTTATTGCCGACCGGCCCCGAAAGTGGGCGCCGCCAGGCTTTTTTGTGATGCAACGAAAGGGAAAAGTTGGATGTCTAAATGGCTGCGGAGGAATTCCGGCACAGGAACGCAATCTTTTGCAATACTTGTAGTCAAATTCATCACGCAGCTAAATAATGTTTTAGATTCGCGAACCCTATTATTTCAGACACAAAAACATAAAACGGTGCAAACGAGCAAGGTGAAAATTACTTTATGGAGTTTGGTAGCAATGATCGGTATTTCTTTGACTGGTTGTTTAAAAGCCACAGATCCCCAGCCACAGGCCGCAAAGGCATATGTGTCGATATTGCATTTGGCTACAGTGCCCACCGCATTGAGCACAGATGTCTATTTCGATGATAAAAAGGTTTCTACCAACGCTTTTCCTCCCGGTGGTGTACCACAGTTCTATTCGCAGATCGAAGTAGACGGTTTCAAGATCGACTTCAAAAAAGCAAACGGCGACAGCCTGATGGCCAACGTTCCGTTTGCGCTGTACGATTCCCTCGGTTTTTATTCAGTGATATTGTACAACCCCACCAGCACCAGCAATGCGATGAAAGCCATGAGGATCGAGGATGATTTCTCGAGTTTGTCTCTTGACAAGACTTTCTTTCGTTTCTGGCACCTGAGCCCAAGTGTCAACGACCTGGGGCCAGTTGATCTGTACATCGACAACAACAAAGTAGCCAGCAACCGCACCCTGGCCGATAATGAATTCAGCGACTATCAGAATATATTCCAAACCACCACGTCCGGCAGCCATTCTATCAAGATAAAGCTAAGCAATAAGGATACTGTGATCTATCAATCCCCTTCGGATGTTTCGTTCCAAAGTGGCAATGCTTATACTTTATACCTGGCCGGTAATACCGGCGGCGCAGATGCCAACAAACTTACTGTTGGTTCATTGAGAGCGGCTAATAACTAAACGAACTTTACCAATACAAAAAAGGATGCACCTTACGGGGTGCATCCTTTTTCTATGTTAGCCTGTCCCAATGCTAATTTCTTACCAGTACTTTATCGTTGTTGATAGAATGGCTGGTCCTTACCGGGGTCTTTCCCTGCAGTAATTCGGCCACATAACCGGCGCACAACAGGTGCGGATCGTAACGGTTGAACTCGGCTGCCATGGTTTTTACATGTTGGCGGTACGTATCATTCTTCAATACCTCCTCCACACTTTGTTTTACCTGGGCGGGCGTTGGCTTTTCTGTTTTCAGATCGATACCCAGTTTAAAGTAACCCACCCGGGCGTTGATCTCGAGTTTACCTTCATGTACACCACCCACCACCAGGGGCAGCAGGTGCTGAACGCCCAGCATAACGCCGCCATAACCACCGTTGGTTACGTATACGTCCGAGTAAGGCATCACATCATCGAAGGGAATGAAATCTTCAATGATGAGGTTGTCCGACTGATATCTTTTTCTCAGTTCACCGGTCTTCGATCCACCGGTAGTAACGATAACGAGGTGGTTGGAATTCCTGAAGGCCTCGATGGTGGGCACGATGATCTTCTCCGGATCCTTCTCTACGGTGCCCTGGGTTACCAGGATCACTTTGTCGTATTGCTCGAGCTTGGGATGATACCAGCGCTCGCGCTGTTGCGTCGATTGATAGGGCAGCAGGGGGCCCAGGAAGCGAACATTGCTGCCAAGGTCGCTGCGTTTGTATTCGAAACCGGGTGTGCCGCTCTGCAGCAATAGGGAGGCTTTGCGCGTCAGGGCATCAAACACATTCGAGCCGCCGGGATCGATATCGTATTCGCGGAAGATCTTGCGGAAGACCTGGTTCGATTTACGGAAAATGAAATTGTCGGCAATGAAACGCATCACATCCTGCTTGCGGCGGCCAAAGAAACCGCTGGCCGGTGTGAGGCCAAGGCCGGCAGGGCCCAGGTCGCGCGAGGTTTCGGTGAGTGGCACCACGCCGATCGCGATCGCCGGTATATGCATCTTCTCTCTCACGAAAGGAAGCGCACCAAAAGTGACATCGGCGATCACCAGGTCGAAGGGAAACTCCTGGTAGATCTCCTGGATATCCTCAAAGTATTCAGTAGAGCGAAGGATGAACACATTGATCAGGTCGAAATTGAGTTTGCTCACCTGGCTTTTGTGCTTTGCCCGTTCGGGAAAAACATCATCCGGCTCGCCGCCCGAAAAATCGAAGGCGCGGTTGAAAGGATAATGCGGTATGCCCAGTTTGCGGAGCTTATCGCTATAGGTTTCGGAAGTGTACCACCTCACATCATAACCTATACTCTTCAGGTGCATGGCCAGCCCCGTAAGGGGATTGAAGTGGCCGTCTGCAGGTACATTGGCAAACAGGATCTTTTTTCCATTGCCGTTTGCGGGAAACCCGTAATATTTATTCTTTTCCATGACTGATAACCGGTTTAAATATTAATTGCAATAGCAATATTAATCACCGGAAATCCGGGCCCAATGGGGCTCTTGCATGAATTGCCCCATCCTTATTGTCAGTTGTCGAAATCGGTGGATGGAAATGGAAGTCTGGAGTCAGTATTCGAAGCCCTTGATGGCATCATCTTTCAGCATCATATCTACAAACCGGTCCTGGTTGACCTTGGTGCCTTTAAGTTTAAGCAGTAGATGGAGTTCGTTGCCTTTTTTGGTGCGTTTCTGCCGGCTGCAGCGCAGGCGGCATTCCGTATACATCCTGTTGAACCTGATGAGCACATCGGGGACGCTGTCGCATACGATGATGTAGTTGCGTTCTTTGTGAATGGTATCGATGATGGGTTCCAGTTTGATAAAAATGGAAAGCACCACCAGTACGCTAACGGTAGTGCCCGCCGCAATGAGGTAAAGACCGCTGCCCACTGCCATGCCGATGGCAGCGGTAGTCCATACGGTAGCGGCCGTGGTGAGGCCATTGACGCCCTGTTCGCTCCTGAAGATCACGCCGGCGCCGAGAAAACCAATACCGGTTACTACGGTCGAGGCAATACGGTCTGCCGTGCCGTTCGTGAGTAGTTGCGACACGATGCAAAACAGGCACGAACCCACGCAGATGAGGGTAATGGTGCGGAGTCCGGCCGATTTATCATGATATTCCCGTTCGGCTCCGATGATGCCGCCCAGCAAAATGGCCAAACCAATCCTCAGCAAGGCTGTGTCCCAACTGAATAGTACCATGGAGGGTTATTTTTCGTCGTCTTCGTTTTCTTCGTCCAGACTATAAGCATTGTTCTCTTCATCCTCTTCGCCAATGGCTTCATCGGCGTCGTCATCTTCACTGCCCGGCACGTCGAGATCACGCCCGCTGTAGGCATTGCTGAATCCTTTTTCATTGAGCGGGTCGCCGTCATCATCCGTGCTGTCGAGCGCAGTAGCACGTATTCTGCGGCCTTCCTCATCTGTAGTATAACCGGCAGCATCCCTCAGGCGGTCGGCTTCCTCTTTGGTAACGTTCGTGGTGCCCCTGTCGGCCCGGAAGTCTTCGTCTTCCCGGTCGTCGAGAATGCTGTCTCCTTCTTCATCTTCCGAAGAAATAGTGGTATCGGCATATTCGCTCATGCGCGGTACATGAATGTGTTCCTGTCCGGGAATGTCTTTCACATCGGGCAGGTCGAGGGTGGTCTCTTCCTCCTTCATTTTTGCTTCATCCTCGGGCGTGTCGGGGAGGTCGGCACTGCCAGAGCGCTTGTTGACGGGGACTTTGGGAGCGGTGGTTTGGCCCCTGCCAGGTGAAGCGGACTTTGACTTTTTCATAAACACCTCTTTTTTTAAGATACCGGCTAAAATCTTGTGCCAGCGTCGGCAAGCTGACAGAGCGGCTGTCAGGCGCCCCGCCCGCGTGGAGAGCAGCCCGGTCACCCACGCTCACCCGTCTGCCGCGTTCCGTCATCCGGGTGGTGAGAACGGAGGGGCAGGGATCAAGAAACGAAGCCCAGGTTCCCTGTAAAACCTGCCCTGCGGTGAAATAAGAATGGGATTAAAATCGATACTTTTTTAACAGGGGTTGATGGGTCGATTTCTTTTTTACTTATCTTTGAAAGGATCGAAAGATTTGCAGCGATTATTACTTTCTCCGTCAACATTGAGTGCCTGCCATATTTAAAGTTCTCCCGATTTTTTGCCAACGAATTGCATCTGTACCTGTCGATTGAAACATGTGTCGGTACCATGTACCGTACCAAATCAGCCACTATTCAGTATTCTGGTCACTCATAAAATCTGATCGCATGAAAAAGCTACAGTACAATTACCTGCCTGCCGACGGCGGCAGCACAGGAAAGGCAACGAAAGGCAAAACAAACGCAAAGTCAACTGCAAAGCAAACGGCGCCCGTGCCACCCGATGAGGAAACGGTCAACCGCCTCAATGCTATCGCCCGCGAGTACCCGTTTTGTGTTTACTTCAAGCAGAGCACTATTTCCCTACTATAATAATATTTTCTATCGGAACTGTACAGCCGCACGTGGCGACAGTCAATCACTGTGTGGTCCGTACACTATAAACATCAACACCAACTGCTACAACGGAAAAGGCCATCTCAAACCAGTTTGAGGTGGCCTTTTTTAATAATACAACTTCTGTAAACAATAAAAGGGTACTCAACGAGTACCCTCATTTTCATGGAGACGTTCAGCAGATCAACTTTTTGAAAAGCTGATGGTGTGATCGTCATCTACCGGCAGGGATTGAAACCAGAGCCTTAACGGATAATTTTCGGAAGGGTCGTAATCGAAATAGAATCTGTTGTTGTTGGTAAGCTGCCTTACCTCATCGTCTGTGGCAGGGCGATCGATGGTCTTGTTGCCACTTCTCCAGCCCCGGTAATGGGCCTCGCATACTTTAAATTCCAGGGTATGCGCCGCTTCATCAAACACCACCGTACCATTCATTTTGGTTACGGACTGCATACCGCTGTAATAACCACCATCCACCAGCACAACGAGTTCTGCGTTCTTTCCATTGGCATCGAACTTCAGGTATTGGCCGGTTTTGAAACCCGTACCAACATATTTGCCGTTGTAGGCATCTACTACAATGGTGCCCGAAACGCCGCCGTGGGCCCATCCGCCCGCCATACCTGAAGGGGCGTTGCTGCTGGGCAGGTTGCAATTTTTACCGTCGTTGTCCTTGTCACAACTCATCGAAGCGACTGCAAGGGCAGCCGCACACACAACATAAAACAATTTGCGCATGACTATACTTTTTGGCTTGATTAATGATGGTGCGAAGCTACCCCCCGCTAGTGCCCGGCGTCAATGACGAATGGATTGAATTGCCATTTCCGGCTGGTGAATTGAGGGGGCACATTATCCATTACCTTTGCCGCTCATTGCATCAGTTTGATATGAAAGGATGGTTGTTAACCCTTGGGGGTATTATTTTATATGGCTGCGTGGCGGCACAGTTCAACGACTCAACCCATTATCACATTAAATACAGCACTACCGGCATCATCAATCGTACCAATGATGCCCGGTCCTTCGTATTGAACAATGTATTGGGATTCCAGGTCAATAAAGAGAAGATCACCATCAACAGCGGCAACAGTTGGATCTATGGCCGACAGGGCAGCCGCCTTACCAACAATGACTTTATCTCGGCACTCAATGTCGATTATCTCAAGAACAGGCAGCGGTTGTATTATTGGGGACTCGTCACCTTTACCACCAGCTATTCGTTAAAGATCGATCACCAGTTGCAGGCCGGTGGAGGTATTGGCTATAACTTCATCAACAAGGAAAAGGCCGAACTGGTAGTAAGTGATGGACTACTCTACGAAACCAGCAAGTTCACCCTGGCGACGGAGGGCGACTTCGATCACCAGACGGTGCGCAATTCGCTGCGCATAAAATACAAATGGCATGTGACCGATGTGGTGCTCCTCGACGGCGTGCACTTTTGGCAACCATCCCTCGAAAACTTCTCCGACTACAATATCCGCTCTACCTCTTCGCTCTCGGTAAAGCTGCGCAAATGGCTTAGTTTAACAACTGCCCTTACTTACAACAAAGTGAGCTTCACCAACCGGGAGAACCTGCTCGTCAACTTCGGCATCACGGCCGAGAAATACTTCTAAATTGCCCACCAATTGAACCCCTCATGTCACGTTATGTCATGACATAACATGACACCCGCAAAGAAAACATCAACAAAATTTGGAATCGCCAGGTTCCCCTGATTACGTTTGCGGCGAAAGGCAATCAGATAGGCAGGAGATCATCAAAAAGAGGCCGTTTAAACAGTTTAGAGTAATCGTTGAAGTGATCCGCAGGCACCCGCTCCGTGGCGCTCCCGTACCCGCTCCGTACCGCTCCCGTACCGGTCTCGAATAAATAGCGCAACTTTTGAAAAAGCCCCTCTTTCACTAAAAGCGGTAGGGCTGCTGGCGTCCTTATCCTATTGAGCTAGCTTCTACAGAGCAAGACCGCTGCCGGATCCGCTGGCGTATCCGTGCTCAAATCCCCCTAAAAAATCAACTTTCTACCTCTCGAAATCACACTGTCACATATAGGCTCCCCCAAAACAAAAGGCCGGCATAAAGCCGGCCCTTGCGTGGAATCTTCTATGTTAATTATTGTGCTTCAATTTCAGCATAAGAGCTAACAGGCTCACAAGTGCAGATCAGGTTCCTGTCCCCATGCGTATTGTTCACGCGGGCAACAGATGGCCAGAACTTGTTGGCACGGATATAAGAAAGCGGGAAAGCTGCCTGCTGACGGGTATATGCATGCTTCCACTCATCAGCCGTAATCACAAACTGCGTATGAGGCGCATTCTTCAGCGGGTTATCTTTCTTATCGGCCTTGCCTTCTTCAATAGCACGTATCTCTTCACGAATGCTCAGCATCGCGTCGCAGAAACGGTCCAGCTCGGCCTTGTCTTCACTTTCTGTAGGCTCGATCATGATGGTGCCCGGAACCGGGAAACTCATGGTAGGAGCATGGAAGCCATAGTCCATCAAACGCTTGGCCACATCTTCCGCCTCGATCTCTGCAGATTTCTTGAACGGACGCAGGTCAACGATGAACTCATGCGCACACTGGCCATTGTGGTTCGTGTACAGGATCTCATACTCTTCCTGCAATCTTGCACGCATATAGTTGGCATTGAGGATCGCATATTCAGTCGCCATCCTGGCACCTTCCTGGCCCAGCATGCGGATGTAACCATAGCTGATGAGCAGGATAGAAGCCGAGCCATAAGGAGCAGCAGACACCGCGCCTTTGCCATTCAGCGAAACGTGACCGGGCAGGTAGGGAGCCAGGTGTTCCTTCACGCAAATGGGGCCCATGCCGGGACCACCACCTCCATGCGGGATAGCGAAGGTCTTGTGCAGGTTGAGGTGACAAACGTCGGCACCGATGAGGCCAGGAGCCGTAAGACCTACCTGGGCATTCATGTTGGCGCCATCCATATAAACCTGACCGCCATGCTGGTGGATGATATCGGTAATCTCTTTTACAGTCTCTTCATACACACCATACGTGCTGGGGTAGGTGATCATGATACCGGAAAGCTCTTTGCTGTATTGAGCAGCCTTGGCCTTCAGGTCCTCTACATCGATATAACCGTTCTCAAGGGCTTTTACTACTACCACCTTCATGCCGGCCATCACAGCACTGGCAGGGTTGGTACCATGCGCGCTGATGGGGATCAGCATAACATTACGATGTGCTTCGCCGCGGCTTTCATGGTAATCGCGGATCACGAGCAAACCAGCGTATTCGCCCTGGGCGCCGCTGTTGGGTTGCAGGCTGCATGCATCGAAAGCCGTGATCTGGCACAGGTATTCGCTCAGTTCAGTGATGATCTGCGTATAACCTTCTGTTTGATCTTTGGGAGCAAATGGGTGGATTTTGCTCCAGTGAGCCCAGCTTAAGGGGATCATTTCGGAAGCAGCATTCAGTTTCATGGTGCAGGAACCGAGTGAGATCATCGATGTATTGAGCGAAAGGTC
Source organism: Paraflavitalea sp. CAU 1676 (assembly GCF_029223285.1). GTDB lineage: Bacteria > Bacteroidota > Bacteroidia > Chitinophagales > Chitinophagaceae > Paraflavitalea. The sequence goes on from NZ_JARHUJ010000004.1 coordinate 729,272, forward strand.
TTTGTTCTCGAGTTGCTTGATGTAGCGCATCATTTCCGACTCACTGTGGTGGGTGTTGAACACCGGGTGCGTCAGGAAAGGAGAAGTGCGCGTTAAGCCGGTAGGCAGGTGATACAGGCCGGCGTCTTCGCTAACTGTAAAACCTGCAACATTGTGCTCATTGGGTTGGTCGAGCAGCAAGAGGATGTCGAGCACGTCGCTGTGGTTGGTGCTTTCATCCAGCGAAATGCCGATCAGGTTGTTGTCGAAGTAACGGAAGTTGATGCCTTCATGCTCAGCCTTGGCTTTGATAGCGGCAGCGTCCTCTACCTTGATCACAACCGTGTCGAAGAAGTTTTCATACACTACTTCATATCCTTCAGACTCCAGCTCTTCTGCCATGGCGTTGGCCAGTACAGTTACGCGCTTGGCGATATCTTTCAGTCCATCGGGACCATGGTACACCGCATACATGGCAGCCATATTGGCGAGCAGGGCCTGGGCGGTACAGATATTCGAAGTTGCTTTTTCGCGCTTGATGTGTTGCTCACGGGTTTGGAGCGCCATACGCAGCGCGCGGTCGCCCTGTGCATCGATACTTACACCGATGATACGGCCGGGGATGCTGCGCTTGAATTCGTCCTTGGCAGCGAAGAAGGCAGCGTGCGGGCCACCAAAGCCCAGGGGAACCCCAAAACGTTGGGCCGAGCCACAGGCAACATCGGCGCCCAGTTCGCCCGGAGGCGTCAGGAGCGTCAGTGCCAGCAGGTCGGTGGTCATTACCACATAAGCTTCTGCTTCGTGTACCTTCTTGATGAAGGCACGGTAATCTTCAATTGCGCCTTTGTCGTTGGGGTATTGAACCAATGCACCGAAGTAGCTATTGTCGAAGCTGGCAGTTTTGTAATCGCCAAACACCACTTCAATGCCAACAGGAATAGCCCTTGTTACCAAAACATCTTTGGTTTGGGGGAAGGTCTCGTTGTCGACAAAGAATTTGGGGCGGGTAATATGATCGTGGTCTCTGTTGAGTGTGTTGAAGAACATGGTCATGGCTTCAGCTGCCGCAGTAGCTTCATCGAGCAGCGAAGCGTTGGTGAGCGGAAGACCGGTAAGGTCGGCCACCATGGTCTGGAAATTCAGCAGGCTTTCGAGACGGCCTTGTGAAATCTCAGCCTGGTAAGGCGTGTACTGGGTGTACCAACCTGGGTTCTCGAAAACGTTGCGGAGAATAACGCTGGGTACGATGTTGTCATAGTATCCCTGGCCGATATAGCTCTTGAATGTTTTATTCTTGAGGGAGATCTCTTTCAGCTGCTGCAGATACTCGTGTTCACTTATGCCCGCCGGAATATTGAGGGCCTGGCTCATGCGGATGGCCGGGGGGACTGTTTTGTTGACCAGGGCTTCCAGACTGGATTCCCCGATCGTTTTCAGCATTTGCCTGGTTTCGCTCTCATGGGGGCCAATATGGCGACGGATGAACTCGGAGTTTTGCTTTTCAAACAGACTCATATATAGTATTGATTTCTAATTTCAATTGTTGGAGCAACCGCAAGGAGGGCGGGGAGGTGAAGGAAAAAAGACTACCTCGGAATCGACCACAAACCTTACGGTAACCCTTCTAAAAGGGTGCAAAGTTAAGTGGAAACATTCACACTAACAGGTGTTTGCGCAATCCGGTGCATATGATGGGGAAAACCCATTGAAATACAGGGTGGTACAAGCTTCTGCAAGAGGTAAATATAGACCTCAAAAGGATAATCGGTCGGAGAAAGGGAGGAATGGGGGCGCAACGGGATACTCAATTCAGGACGGGCGTACTACAACCTTGTTTACGACACAGTTGCGGGCCGAAAGCGTTATTTGCTTACATTAGGGAGCCAAGCTGCTAACCCATGCATACCAACAACTGCTTAAACTGTCAGTCGAACTTGTCCGAGAACCAGCGCTATTGCGCCAAATGCGGCCAGCAGGCCGCCATACACCGGTTTTCCATACCCCACTTCCTGCACGAGTTCTTTCATGCCTTTACCCATACCGACAAAGGCATCTTCCACCTGCTGAAATGCCTCGCCACCAGGCCAGGCACTACCGCCCGGGAATATCTGCAGGGCAAACGCAAAGCCTACTTCAACCCATTTACCTTCTTCCTCATCGTGATGGCGATCTACGTATTGGTAGATCCCTTTTTCGTAAAGGCCGTGCCGGAAGCAAGGCCCGATCAGGAGGTACTGGCCCGCATTCCCACCGCCGAAGGCCGCGAACGGTATGTGAGTATACTACACCGAGCCAATAACGTACGGCATTTTCTGACCTCCAAAGCCAACATCGTAGCCATGGTAGCCGTACCGCTGATAGCTTTTATATCCTGGTTGTTCTTTTACCGCCGTGGGTTCAACTTTGCCGAACACCTCACTGCTAATATGATGTTCGTAGTGTTCAGTAACCTGGTGCTGGTGGTATTGATCTTTCCACTGAAAGCGATGCTGAAGAACGATTCGTTGGGGGCCAAATTACCCTTTCTGGGAATGCTGTTGCAAGTCCTGTATCTGTGGTGGTGTTATAATGGATTCTTTCAGTTTCGAACGCCCGCATTGCGTACTAAATCCTTCCTGGTAAGCCTATTCTCGATCAGCCTGTGGTTCATGTTCTCACTCACCATGGTGGCGATCTATATCTACCAAAGCTGGGACTTTTATAAATTCTTTGGCCTTATGGCCGGAAGGTAATTACTGGCCCGAAGCTTTAACGGCAATCGGATCCTCCTGGAGCTCGGGCAGGGTACCTGCCTCTTCCTCCCTCATTTGCTCGCTCGTGAGGCGGCTGCCATCGTGGCTCCAGCCCGGAGGACCGAATACATACCCCCATTTCTCCCGCCAGCCAATATCGGTGCGGGAAATATCCTTGAAGATGTTTTGCCATTCGTGAAATACGACCGTAACGGGCGTCTCCTTCTCCGTCGGCTTGCTGGTGAGCCCGTACCGGATGGGTTGGTATTCAGTAGCCGGCAGTTCGGCCTGGAATGTGCCAAACAGCTTATCCCAGATGATCAGGAACATGCCCATGTTCTTATCGAGGTACCTGGCATTCGAAGCATGGTGTACCCGGTGGTGCGAAGGCGTCACCAGGATATGTTCCAGCCAACCCATTTTATGGATCAGTTCGGTATGCACAAAAATGCCCCAGATCTGCGTGGCAGAATAAACGAATACGATGTCGATCGGCGAAAAGCCCATCAGCGCCAGCGGTATAAAATAAATGAAACGATACAAAGGTTGAAACACCGAAGAGCGGAATCCCACGGTGAAGTTCATGTGCTCCGACGAGTGGTGCGTTACATGCACCGCCCAGAACAGGCGTATCTCATGATCGAAGCGGTGCAGCCAGTAATACAGGAAGTCTTCCAGCAACACCAGCATGAACCAGTATACCACCACATGACTGAAGGAGAAGATATGATGCCGGTAAAAATAATCGAGGATCACCAGGTAAGCGCCCCTGAACAGCAGGTCGATCGCGCCATTGGCCAGCATCAGGTAACAGTTGATGGCAGTGTCTTTCCAGGTATATGATTTGCGATGGCGGTAATTGCTCAATAAGATCTCCAGCCCGATGATGATGAGGTAGATCGGGGTGCTGATAAGGATGAGTATTTGTTCCCGTAATGAATCCATGCGGCAACAAAAGTAAGCATCCGATGGTAAATGAATTGTCAAAAATTAAGCGGTACCCGTTTGTGTGCAGTCTACATAGATTAGAATTTATATACATCATAAAATTCATGTGGCGATCATGATAAGTGGACAGGATAACTGATCACCCATTTCCAGCTTGTATCAACGTATTATCGACTGCTTCGATGGCCCTGAGCTCCTTGCTCGTATGCCGGCTGCCATTGTGGCTCCAGCCAGGCGGACCAAATACATACCCCAACCGTTGTTTCCAGTTGATACCGGGCTGGCGTACATCCTGCCATATATCGGCCCATTCATGAAAGATGACGGTAGACAGGGTATCATCCTGCATCGGTGTTTTCAGCCCATAACGGATGGGTTCATACTGCAGGGCCGGTAATTCCGGTTGAAACGTGCCGAATAGCTTGTCCCAAAAAATAAAAACAGATCCCATATTCCGGTCGAGGTACCGGGTGTTGGAAGCATGGTGTACCCGGTGGTGAGAGGGGGTAACGAGCACGTATTCGAGCCATCCCAGTTTGCGCACTTTTTCGGTATGGGTGAGGATAGCCCATATTTCGGTAATGGAATAAACCAGCAGGATATCGGCCGGCTGAAAACCCGCCAGCGCAACAGGAATAAAGAACGCAAAGCGATACAAGGGTTCCATCACCCCGGCCCGGAAACCCACCGTAAAATTGAACTGGGCCGAAGAGTGGTGGTTCACATGCACCGCCCAGAAAAGCCGGCAGGTATGGCTTAAACGGTGCAGCCAGTAATGCATCATATCCACCACCAGCAGCAGGCCCACCCAATACATCCAGGAGTGGCTCAAATGTGTGAATGCAACGCCAAAAAAGAAACTCAGCAGGGCAAAACTCACTCCCCGCATCACCAGGTCTACAACGCCGCTACAAATACTGAGGGCGAAGTTCTGGATGGTATCGCGCCGGCGATAGCTGTGGGTATGGTGCAGGTTGCTTAAAATGATCTCGGTGCCAATGATGATGGCATAAAGCGGCGTGGTGATCAACACCAGTAATTGCTGATGAAGTGTACCCATGCCCCCGTCAATTCAAAAAAAGTACCATGTAATGCTGGCCCGGTTCAGTAACTTGCAGGCGTAAATAATTCTAATCACATTCTAATGGTCCATTAATCTGCCGGAGCGTATAATTGGCTCTTGTGGAATGATTTAGCGGATGCAGATACCCATCAACGATAACTGGAAAAAGAAGGCGGCTGCCAATCAAAAGCAGTACGGGCGGTTCCTGAAGCAGGCCGATAAGAACAAAGTGTTGAAACAATTGCCCGATTTGCACGAAGAGGCATTCAGCCACATCGATTGTTTGCAATGCGCAGCCTGTTGCAAGAACTATTCGCCGCGCTTCAAAACACCGGATATCAAGCGTATCAGCAAACACCTTAGAATGAAGGAAAGCGTATTTATAGAAACCTATCTCCGCCTCGATGAAGAAGGCGATTACGTCGTGAAATCGACACCCTGTCCCTTTCTCGGCGATGATAATTTTTGCTCCATCTATGATGAGCGTCCTTCCGATTGCGAGCGTTTTCCCTATACAGACGAAGATGTGTTGTTGAAAAGACCACAACTTACCCTGAAAAATGCAAGCTTTTGTCCTGCTGTATACCATGTCATGGAAAACCTGATACAGCAGGCGGAAAATAAAACAGGAAAATAGCCGCTGCCTCCCAACAACAAGACAATATTTTTTGTATAATTCAGCTATTGCTAAGAATAGGATCTAGTTACCAAAGACGATCATAAACCAACCGCCCATGCATTTACCTGACCTGATTGTAGACCTCGCCCTCATATTGGGTGTAGCCGGTATCACCACGCTTATTTTCAGACGCCTGAAACAGCCGGTGGTATTGGGTTATATCCTGGCAGGCCTGCTGGTCGGTCACAATGTACCCTGGACGCCCACCATCTCCGATGAAGCCAATGTGGAAGTATGGGCCAAGATCGGTGTGGTGTTCCTCTTGTTCAACCTCGGACTTGAATTCAGTTTCAAAAAGTTGGTGCGCATCGGCGGCACGGCCTCCATTACCGCCATCGTCGAAATTGCAGGCATGCTGTTGGTCGGCTTCCTCGTGGGCCGCCTCATGGGCTGGTCAACCATGGATAGCATCTTTCTCGGTGGTATATTATCCATTTCATCAACAACCATCATTATCCGCGCTTTCGAAGAACTGGGCATCAAGAGCCAGCGCTTTGCAGGCATCGTGTTTGGCGTGCTCATCGTCGAAGACCTGGTAGCCATCTTATTGATGGTGATCCTTTCCACCCTGGCCGTAAGCCAGCAATTCGCTGGCGGTGAAATGCTCATTTCCCTCGCCAAACTTGTTTTCTTCCTGGCCGTATGGTTCCTGGCCGGCATCTTCCTGTTGCCGACTTTTCTGCAAAAGGCCCGTAAGCTCATGAGCGAAGAAACACTCCTCATTGTATCACTCGGCCTCTGCCTTGGTATGGTCGTGCTGGCAACCAGTGTAGGATTCTCGCCCGAACTCGGGGCCTTTGTAATGGGGTCCATCCTCGCCGAGACCACCATGGCCGAGCGCATCGAGCACCTTGTGAAGCCAGTGAAAGACCTGTTTGCCGCTGTATTCTTCGTGTCGGTCGGTATCATCTTCGACCCCGGTACCATCATTGAATACAAATGGCCGGTGCTCATCCTCACCGTGGCCACCATTATTGGCAAAGTCCTGAGCACAACAGCCGGGGCTTTGTTATCGGGCCAGCCGCTGAAGCAATCACTGCAATCGGGCATGAGCCTCGCGCAAATAGGAGAGTTCTCGTTCATCATCGCATCCCTCGGACTTACCCTCAATGTAACAAGCGGCTTTTTGTATCCCATTGCGGTAGCCATCTCGGCGATCACGACCTTTACCACGCCTTACCTGATCAAGTTTTCCGAGCCGCTGTATCATTGGATAGAGGCGCGCCTGCCCATGCGGTGGAAGGTGGCCATCAATCAATACGGTACCGGTGCGCAAACTATCCAGGCCGAGAGCGATTGGAAGATCGTATTGCGTTCTTATATCACTATTATGGTGATCAACTCCGTCATAGTATTGGCGATCGTGTTGTTATCACAACGCTTCCTGCTGCCATTGATAGCATCTTCTGTCAACAGCGAAACCGTCGCTGCGGTGATCACGTGCTTTATTACGCTGGTGGCCATAGCCCCCTTCCTCTGGGCCCTGGCCATCCGCCGCCTGCATTCCTTTGCCTATGCCAACCTTTGGCTCGATAAAAAATACAACCATGGACCGCTCGTAATGCTCGAAGTAGTGCGTAACGTGCTGCTGGTAGTGCTGGTAGGTTTCCTGGTAGATCGCCTGTTCACGGCAATGATCGCGGTGCTGGCGGTGCTGCCCGTGATCATCGTGGTACTGCTCATCTTTTCGCGCAGACTGCAATCGTTCTATTCACGTATCGAGAAAAGGTTCTTGTCCAACCTTCACGAACGTGAAGGCGCCACCCATGGATTGCCCCACCTTTCGCCCTGGGATGCACACATTGCCTATTTCACGATCCAGCCCGAATCGAGCGTCATCGGCAATACCTTGCAGGAATTGGCCTGGCGCGAACAATACGGCGTGAACATCGCCTCCATCGAAAGAGGCAAACGCACCGTCTATGCACCCACCCGATTTGAAAAGATATTTCCGTACGATAAGATATCAGTGATCGGTACCGATGTGCAGCTGGAGAAATTCCGTAAGGTCGTGGAAACAGAGGTCATACCAGAAGAAAAGCAGATCGCCCGCGAAGATATTACCCTCAATAAACTGATCATCGACGAGCATACCGCCCTTCGCGGCCAATCGATCCGCAACTCCGGCATCCGCGAAAAAGTGAACGGATTGGTCGTAGGCATCGAACGCAATGGAGAACGCATCCTCAATCCCGATTCAACCACCATCTTCGAGTGGGATGATGTAGTGTGGATCGTGGGCGATCGCAAACAGCTCCATCAGTTGGTGAAAGAATAATAGAAACGCCCGCAGAACAGCGCCGCTCTGTGAGCAGCCTGCAAAACCCCGCTCAGGCGGTGAGGCATTTTAACTGCTGTCTGACTATTACTTAGTATTCAAACTTCCGCAGGGTAGGGGCTTTGAACCACATGGCCATCACCACCAGCAAGGTCATGGTGCCGCCAAAGATAACAGAAGGCACTACGCCCATAGCCCGTGCAGCCAGCCCGCTTTCCACCTGGCCAATCTCATTCGATGAATTGATGAACATCGAGTTCACCGACGAAACCCGCCCGCGCATATTATCGGGCGTTTTCAATTGCAATATGGTGCCCCGCACCACCACACTGATGCCATCGAGAATGCCGCTGATGAGCAAAGCAAGGAATGAAAGCCAGAATATCTTCGAGAAACCAAACACGATAATACACAAACCATAACCCGCCACCACATACAGCAGGGTGAGGCCCTGCTTTTTGCGCAGTGGGAAAAATGTAAGCGTAACGATCACACTGATGGCGCCGATATCGGTGGCAGCATTGAGCCATCCAAAACCAATGGGACCTACATGCAGTATCTCGCCGGCAAAGAAAGGGATCATGGCCACTGCGCCGCCAAACAGTACGGCAAACATATCGAGCGTAAGAGCCCCCAGCAGTTCTTTCGTGGCAAACACATATTTCAATCCTTCCTTAACACTCTCCCAGGTCTTTTGCTCACTGTTCTTATGCAGGATGGGTTTGGGTTTGATGAGCCAGATGCAGATGGCCGAAATGACCAGGTAGCCCATAATGATCGAGAAGGTAACCGAATAACCGAGGTAGGCGATCAGCAATCCCGCCGATCCATGCCCCAGCACCGAGCCGGTAAGCCAGGTAGTGGAGCTCCAGGTCACAGCATTTGGTAACAGAGGCTTTGGAACCAGTTGAGCAAGGATAGAGCTGGAGGTAGGACCCGAAAAGGAACGGATAAAACCGGTACAGAAAATGATCAGGTAAATACCCAGTTGCACAAAGCGCTTGCCCATACTCACCTCAACGCTTTGGAAAGTTATGAAGAGCAATCCGGTAACACACAGCAGGTATAAGAGTATAGTGCGGAACAGGAGGGTGCGTTTGTCGCTTTTATCGACGATATGGCCCGAGTAAAGGGCCATCGTAATGGCAGGAATAGCTTCCGATAGACCGATCAGCGAAACCTGTAAGGGGTCTTTCGTAAGCAGGTAGATCTTCCACAATACCAGCGTGGCCACCATGCGCATGGCCATAATGAAGAAGAACCGTTGAATGATGAAGTAGCGAAATTCTTTGATGCGTACAGAGGCGAAGGGGCTGTTCTGACTTTGAAGATCGGTATCCATGCCCGCAAAAATAAAAAATTACGGCAAAGTAAGGTAATGCTGTCCGTAGTCGTAGTCCTTTTCCAGGGCATCCGTGATCACTTTTAAATGCTTTTCATTGCCCAGGAAATCGGCATTGCTCGCATCCACAAACAGCGTCTTCATATTGTGCTGTTTGATGTAATGCGTATAGGTCTCCTGTATTCTGAAAAGATATTCGTCGGGGATGTTCTGCTCGTATGACCGGTTTCGCTTGCGGATATTTATTTGCAGTTTATTGACAGGCGCGTGCAGGTATATCAGGATCTCCGGTTGGGTGATCTGCTGGTGAATGATCTCAAACAGCTTCTGGTAAAGACGAAATTCTTCTTCGGGCAGGTTCACCTTGGCAAACAACAGGCATTTGGTAAACAGGTAGTCAGTAACGGTGACGCTCTGGAAGAGGTCTTTCGTATGAATGAGTTCTTTCAGTTGCTTATACCTTTCGGCCATGAAGAACAATTCGAGCGGAAAAGCATACTGGGCGGGGTTTTCATAGAACTTGCTGAGGAAAGGATTGTCAGCAAAAGCTTCCAGGATCAATCGCGCGTTGTACTTTTTGGCCAGTAAATGAGATAAGGTGGTTTTACCCGCCCCTATATTGCCTTCGATGGTGATAAAGTGATAGTTCATATATTGATTGCGGGAAACGTCAACGCCCGTCAAAATAAAGGAAATGGATACACACCTTTATCGGGTGATCATAATTTGTGGAAAAGTCTGGGGGAAATACGCAATCGATCCTGTAACGGGCCAGTTATCAGCCGCTTTGTGGTTTATCACCTGCTTGGGCAGCTGCCACCGGCTGCAAACGACGCCAGGCAGCAATCATTCCTGGCTTATCTCAGTCTTTTAATCGCTGAACCTCGAGCGTGTCCGGGCATTCCAGCAATAATTGATGGATGGATTTGTGTAAAACCGGGTGCATCAGCTGCGGCGCTATCTCTTCCAGCGGCGCCAGGGCAAACCGCCGGTTCTGCACTTCCGGATGGGGGATGGTGAGCGACGGCAGGTCGATAATGTCATTATTAAAAAAGATTATATCAATGTCGATAATGCGCGGCCCATACCTTTCATCCCGCACCCGCCCCAGGGATGTTTCCACTTCCAGCACGTGGTGGAGCAGTTCGGGTGCTGAAAAGTGCGTTTCGATCCGTAAAGCCTGGTTGAGGAAGGCCTGCTGGTCGGTTTTACCCCAGGCGGCTGTTTCATACAATGCCGATTGCTGCCGAACGCTTCCGCAGCGTTCATCGATGGCTTTTACAGCCTGGTGCAGGTTTTGCTGCCTGTTGCCTACGTTGCCGCCTATCAGTAAATACGCTTTATTCATATATTGCATCCCGTCGAAGGGTCAAATATCTTTGAATTTTGTATTAAAATCAATTAGTTGATGAATAGCTTCCTGAAAATATTTCTGGCATCCCTGGCCGCACTTTTTTTGTTTACCGTGATCATGATGTTCATCACGATTGGTTTTTTGAGTGGCCTCGCCACACCCAAAAAGGAGTCAACCGGTTCCAAAGCCGTATTGATGCTCGATCTTTCGCAACCATTTACGGAAGTCAAAAAAGAAAACCCACTCGCCGGCCTGGGGGGCAAAGAACAGTATTCAACACCGGCTTTATACGAAGTGGTACGCCTCATCCGCTATGCCAAATCCGATTCGTCCGTGAAGGGGATCTATATTAATTGTGGAACCAACAGTAATGGTTTTGCAACGGGCGATGAATTGCGCCAGGCCCTGCTCGATTTCAAAGCAGGGGGTAAGTTCATCTATGCCTATGCCGACGTGATCAACCAAAACGCTTACTACGTGGCCAATGTTGCCAATAAAGTGTATTGCAATCCCAAGGGTGGGCTCGACTGGCGCGGCTTCTCCATGCAGATGGTATACCTGAAAGGCACCCTGCAAAAACTGGAGATTGAACCACAGATATTCTATGCCGGAAAGTTCAAGAGCGCTACCGAACCATTCCGCGAAGAAAAAATGACCGATGCCAACAGATTGCAATCTACTGTTATCCTCAATGACCTGTACGGACACTTCCTGTTGCAAACGTCCGCAACACGTAAGCTCGATACCGCCCTGTTGCACCAGTATGCCAACGAAAACCGCATACAGTTTGCCAACGATGCACTTCAGTATAAACTCGTCGATGGATTGAAGTACGACGATGAAGTGAAAGACGAGATCAAGGAAAAGCTCTCTGTGAGCAAATACGACAAGATCAATTTTGTAAGCCTTGGCAAATATGCCATGGCCGTTAACTATAAAGCCACCGGCGAAAAGAAGATCGCCGTGATCTATGCCGAAGGCGATATCGTAGATGGCAAAGGCGACCAGGAGAACATTGGCGGCGATACCTACCGCAACCTCATCCGCAAAGCCCGGCTCGATACCGAGATCAAGGCCATTGTAATAAGGATTAATTCAGGAGGCGGCAGCGCCATGGCGAGTGAGAACATGTGGCGCGAAATCGCGGTGGCCCGGCAGGATAAACCCGTCATTGTGAGTTTTGGCGATGTGGCGGCATCAGGTGGTTATTACATGGCCTGTGGTGCCGATAGCATATTTGCACAGCCCAATACCATCACCGGCTCCATCGGTGTGTTCACCCTGCTGCCCAATATGCAAAGCTTCTTTAAGAACAAACTGGGTATGACCTTCGACGGCGTTAAAACCTCCCCCGACGCAGATGCACTGTCGGTATCCAAACCACTCACACCGGCACAAAGACAATATTTACAGAACGACGTTGATACCATCTACCAAACCTTTAAGCAACGCGTAGCCGCCGGCCGCAAAAAGAGCGTCGAATACATCGACAGCATTGGCCAGGGACGCATCTGGAGCGGGTCGCGTGCCGTAGAACTCGGCCTGGTCGACCGCATCGGTGGTCTCGATGAAGCCATCGAAGCAGCCGCGAAACTGGCTAAAGTATCAGGTTATGGACTAAAAGAGTTTCCCGAGCCGCGTAATATCTTCGAGTTGATATTCGGTGATTACCAGCAAAATGCAAAGCAGTCGGCCATCCGGGAAGAACTAGGTGCCGAGGGTATGAAAACCTACAATACCCTTAAAAGGGCAAAGGCTATGGTGGGTGTGTCGCAGGCAAGACTACCTTTCGATTTTTCGATAGATTAAGATATTTCCCTTCGTAAGCCATAGTTTTGCTGCTCATTTAACTACAGGACCCCATATGCCGCAACCATACAATCAGTTCCGGGGAATGCTGGCCATTACCAGAGCCAGCCTGAAAGCCGTGTTCAGAAGCCCGAGTGCTGTGATCTTCAGTTTTGCCTTCCCAATGGTATTCATATTGGTGTTTGGCTTCATTGGCGGCGGCGGAGGCATCAATGTACGCATCGCATTCGATAAAAAGGCCGATACCACTTCGCCTATCTATACTAATATTCAGAAAGCACCTGGTATCCGCATAGTGAACAAAGGCGAGAAAGAACTGCTGGAAGACCTGGAGAAAGGCCGTATTACAGCCATCCTTAACATTCAGAAAAGCAACGATAGTTTATCAGACTACAAGCTAAGCTTCAAGAGCTCCGGTGCGGTAAATCCACAGAACCTCGAAATATTGAGATCCATATTTGAGTCGAAAGTAAGGTCAGTGGATGAAGCACTCTATGGCAAAAAGCACACATTGGTGGCGATCGACAAACAGGTCGAGATGGTGCCCGGCCGTGTGTATCGCACCATCGATTTTATCTTGCCCGGTCAGCTTGGTTTTTCACTCATGAGTGCCGGAATATTTGGTGTGGCATTTATCTTCTTCAATCTGCGCCAAACCCTGGTGTTGAAACGCTTCTTTGCTACGCCCATCAAACGTTCTTATATCATATTGGGTGAAGGCCTCAGTCGGGTTATCTTTCAAATGATCACCGCCGTGGTGATATTGCTCGTGGGACATTTCTTCTTCAAGTTCACCCTCATTCATGGGGTGCTCACCATGATCGAACTCCTCATCCTGAGCTTTATCGGATTGATCGTATTCATGGGCTTTGGTTTTGTCGTGAGCGGTGTGGCCAAGAACGAAAGCGTCATACCACCCCTGGCCAACCTGTTCACTTTGCCGCAGTTCCTGCTGGCAGGCACCTTTTTCTCGATCGATAATTTCCCTTCCTGGCTGCAGCCGCTTTGCCGCATATTGCCCCTTACCCATATGAACGACGCTATGCGGAATATCGCCTTCGAAGGGGCGCACCTGACCGATTGCGGAACGCAGATCGGAGTACTCGCCATTTGGGGCGTGGTGGCCTATGCAGGAGCAGTGAAAGTATTCAAGTGGGAATAAGTCCAGTTTATTAAATATCCAATATGCGCATCGTTAAATTAGGATTGATCAGTTTTGTCGTATTGTTCCTCATCGTGTTCGGAATATCCTTGCTGATACCCGGTTATATCCGCATCTCGAGGGCAGTCAATATCACCGCACCCAAAGACAGCATACAGCATTACCTCACTGACTTGCGCCAATGGAAGCAGTGGAATGGCCTCACCACCGCCGCTACCGTCGTCAACCCCGCCTGGTCGGCAAATACTTTCACCAGCGATGGACTGCAGGTAGCATTAAAAGAGGTAAAGACCGACACCATCACTACCAACTGGAAGCAGGAGGGTGGCCGCGAAATTGCAAGTGGTTTCACCCTGCATACCATAGATAACACCACTGTAGTTCAATGGTATTTCGATTTTAAACTTCGGTGGTACCCCTGGGAAAAATTTGGTAGCATCATTTTTGATAAGCAATTAGGGCCTCCTATGGAGCAATCTTTGGGTGCCCTCAAAAAAAAGCTGGAATCCATTCCCTGATCACTTAAATTCACGAAACACTAATAAACACGTTGTATGAAAAAACTACTATTTCTGGCTGCCATGGCTTTTGCCGGCACCATGTTGTTGTCGACCGAAGCAGCTGCCCAGGGTAAGGCAAGTCCGCATGATACGGTGGCAGTAAAAGATATCAAAGTAACTTATGGCCGTCCTTACAAGAAAGGACGCGTGATCTTTGGCGGACTTGAAAAGTTCGGCAATGTATGGCGCACCGGTGCCGACCAGGCCACGGAGATCACATTTACCAAAGATGCCACCTTCGGCGGTAAGCCGGTAAAAGCGGGTACCTATTCTTTGTTCACCATTCCTGATGAAAAAGAGTGGACCGTGATCCTGAACAGTCAGCTGAAACAGTGGGGCGCCTACAAATACAACGAGATCAAAGGCAGCGATGTACTACAGGTAAAAGTGCCCGTAAAGCACCTGGAAAATGTAGTAGAGCAGCACACGATCCGCTTTACGCCTAAAAATGACCTGATCATCGAGTGGGATCAAACCCAGGTATCAGTGCCCATCAAGATCTAAAACATCCTGTTTATAGCAGATCCAGGCGGCCCTTCGGGGCCGTTTGTCGTTTATATTACCTTTACTGAAATTGTTATATGAGCGTACTGGATAAACTGGCATCTGTCCTTGGCCGCCGCGATGAAGTGCCCAACCAGGAGTTGGCACATGCCATCGTAAAGAAAAACGATGCGAAAGCCGTGAAAGAACTCGTCGATAACCTGCACCACAAAAACAAGGATATACAAAGCGATTGCATCAAAGTATTGTATGAGATCGGCGAACATAAACCGGCGCTCATAGCTGCCTACGCCCCTCAGTTCATTGCCCTGCTCGGTCATAAGAACAACCGGCTGCAATGGGGCGCCATGACCGCGCTAAGCGCCATTACCCTCGAAAATCCCAAAGAAATATACGCAGCACTACCTGCCATACTCGAAGCGGCCGATAAAAGATCGGTGATCACCAAAGACCATGCGGTGAACATCCTGATCAATCTATACAGCGTGAAGAAATACCAGGACGATGCATTTCCCCTGTTGATAGAGCTATTGGTAAGTAGCCCTGTCAACCAACTCCCCATGTACGCCGAGAAAGCAATGCCTGTCATCCTGGACAAAAACAAAGCGCTGTTCATTAAAACACTGCAGTCAAGACTCGATGATATTGACAAAGACACCAAACGCAAACGCGTGGAAAAGGTGATCAAAAAACTCAGTTAACCGCATTCAGTTCACCCAGTATTTCATTAATTGTTAAATACACCTTTTCCAGTTCCACTTCCGTAATGCAGTAGGGAGGCATCAGGTAAACGGTATTACCCAATGGACGTAAATAAACGCCACGGCTCAGCGCTTTTTGCGTGATCTCCCGGCCGATATTGTTCAGGTATTCATCTTTACCCAGCACCAGTTCAAAGGCAAACAGGGTACCGCAGCAGCGGATGTTCTTAGTGATGGCTGGAAATTCAACAGCTACCCGGCTGGCAAATGACTGGTGTTGCTGGCCGATACGGTCGATGTTTTGCTGGCAGGTTTCTTTTTCCAACAGGTCCAGACTGGCCAGCGCAGCGGCGCAGGCCAGCGGGTTGGCGGTAAAAGAGTGACCATGAAAAAAAGTCTTCAGTTTATCCTCTTCCAGGAATGCTTCATAAATGCGGTGTGTGCAGGCCGTTACGCCCAACGCCATCGTGCCACCGGTAAGTCCCTTCGACAAGCAAACGATATCAGGCTGATGCTCCAGGTAATGCGAGGCAAATAACTTACCGGTGCGGCCAAACCCTGTCATCACTTCGTCCGCAATACAGATCACCTCATGCGCCTGGCATTTTGCGATCAGGCCATCGAGCCGGGCTGCCTCATACATCAACATACCCCCTGCCCCCTGCACCAGCGGTTCATAAATCAGGCAGGCCACCTCCTCCCAGGGAATGCCTTGGTCATCCAGTTGAGATATGTCAAAATTTGCCTGGTGAACATCGATAAAGATCACCTCGAACAACTTGTCCTGAAAAGCCAGGGTAAAAACGCTTCGTTCGCTCACACTCATGGCGCCAAACGTGTCGCCATGGTACGAGTTATTGAAAGCCAATATCTTATTGCGATTCCGCTGGCCTTTGTTCCACCAGTACTGGATCGACATCTTGAGGGCTACTTCGGTAGCTGTAGATCCATTATCAGAATAGAATATGCGTGAAATAGCGCCGGGAAGCTTCTCCAAAAGCCGTTCTGCCAGCCGAACCGCGGGTTCGTGCGTAAAACCGGCAAAAATTACCTGCTCCAGGGTCTTTGCCTGCTCATATAGTTTTTCCGCAATATATGGATGAGCATGGCCGTGAATGGTGACCCACCAGCTGCTGATGGCGTCGATATAATCGTTACCGTCTGTATCTGTTAAATAACATCCGTCACCTTTAACTATGGGAATTGGATCCGGCATGTATTTTTGTGGAGTGTATGGATGCCAGATCACTTGCTTATCCCTGAGTTTCAATGAATTTGACATGGGTCAAAGGTAAGGTTCTTCCATTATCCCCAAAATGGGCGCCGGTTGTTGCCGGGCAGGCCGGGGATACAGGTCAAAAAAACTTGCAAGGGAAGCAGAAAAGTAGAATCGGGTGCAACGTCTTGGAATTGTAAAATGTCACGTGTAGTACAGAAAATGGATTATAACAGGCTGGTTAAAGATTGTATCAAGGGCCGACCGGACGCCCAGCGACAGCTCTACGAGCATTTTGCCGAGGGGATGCTGGGTATATGCTATAGGTACACTAAGTCGATGACCGATGCCGAAGATGTGTTGCAGGAAGGATTTATCAAAGTATTCAAACACCTGGATCAATATAAGTTTGAAGGTGAATTGGGGGGATGGATCCGGAGGATCATGGTGAATACAGCCCTCAATTACCTCAAAAAGAACAGCCGCTACCAAACCGACCTGGCTTATTTCGACACGAGCCTGCACCCTGTGTCGTCTGATAACCCTGAAGTGAACCTTTTGGCCAAAGACCTTGCAGAGCTGATCCGACAATTACCAACCGGTTACCAAACTATTTTCAACCTCCACGCGGTGGAGGGTTATTCTCATGTAGAAATTGGGAAGATGCTCGGCATCAACGAAGGTACTTCCCGTTCACAATATGCCCGTGCCCGTGCTTTGCTCATCACCTGGTTGAGAAAGCAAAATATGGAAACAAAAAATGAAACGTATGTCCGACCATGATTTTGAAAAACAGGTACAGCTGAAGCTGGAGCAACTGAAGTTGCGTCCATCTACAACTGTGTGGGCGGAGGTGGAAAGGAATATCCGCCTTCAAAAGCGCCGCCGCCGTATGCTGATATGGCTGCCGGCCGCCTTATTGGTGCTCGTTGCGGGGGGCTACCTGACGCTGAAGCCCGGGGCGCACCACATCGATCAGCCGATCGTAAAGAAATCCTCATTACCTGTATCACCAAACAATACGCCATCGAGCCAGAATTCTACTCCTGTTACTGCTACTGAAAACAATACACCTGCCAACACACCTGTAGAACATACTAATGACCAGGCGGTTGCTGCTACGCAGCCTGCTGCTGATAATCAGTCAACCACCACGCTCCCGAACGACAATACGGCACCAGCTGTAAAGCCCGTAGAAAAAGCGCCGGTATCGGTAGCTGGTAAAGAAAGTTCAACGCCTGCTGTAAAACCTGTAATAAAACAACCATCAGCAGTAACTCCTGAAAAGACAATATTTAATAAAATAGTACCGGCCCCGGCTACGGTCAAAGCTACACGCAAACCCGATAGCGGCCGCAAGCAAACCGGCAATGGCCACAACCGGTCGGGTAAAAAAACTGATCAGGATAATGGCCTCGCCACCAACAAGTCGGCGCCCGAAAATCCCTTGTCTGCTGCATCCAGAGCTGCTTTGAGCCCTGGCGCACCCGTTACCGCATTGCCCGTGGTGGTAGATTCTGCGGTCAACACGGTATCGGTAGGCGATTCCGCACTGGCACAGGTAACGCCTGTTGATAGTGCAGGTGTTGATACAGCGCAAGCCCTCGCTGTAACAGCGCCGGCCACTCAGATCCCCGCAGCCCAGGCACCCGATAAAAAGTCTGTTGCCAAAAACATACAATCCAGGAAATCAGGTACCAAAGAATCCAAATGGCAGTTCGGTGCACAAGCCGAAGCTGGTTCCTCCGGTATAACGCAGGATGGACTGTTTGGGCTTAACCAGGAAGCAGCTGTGGCCGATCTTGCCATGAACAGTTTTGCTCCTCAGTTCCCCCGGCCGGTCGTCACCAAGGCATCCAACCTTACGATGGGGCTGTCATTCTCTGTTGGCGGTTTTGCCCAGCGCAAGCTCAGCAATCGCCTCAGCCTGTCCGCAGGGGTGCAATATGCTTACCTCAGCGCCCGCCAGGTAGTAGGCACTAAGGTGGAGAATAACCGTACCGTAAACCGGGCGCCAGCATTTTCCCAAATGGTGAGCTCCTATTACGGTGGCAATAACACAGAACAGTACACTAATAAATATCATTTCCTCGAGATCCCCGTAACCCTGCATGCCCAGCTGAACAAGGGCGAGCGTTTGCCCATAGGCTGGGATGTTGGCTTCTCGGTATCAAAACTGCTTAATACGAATGCATTGCATTACGACGGATTGGGCGGTGTATACTATAAGGACAATTCCCTCTTCAATAAAGTACAGTGGGCAGCCTCTACCGGTTTCTTCGTGAAACTGTTCCATAACGGCAACCATCCGCTGTCGGTAGGTCCTGTATTGCGTTATAACATGACGCCGCTCCTGCAAAAAGAGTTCTCAACCGGTCAGCACCTGTGGTCAGTGGCCCTGCGCGCCAGTGTGTTGTTGAAAAAATAGAGAACAGGCAACGGCCGGGGTTATTCTGCTGTCAAGGTTTAAAACCCTTCGTTATGACATGGATTAACCAACGCTTACTGCTATGGGTGGTGTGTGCCATTTCAATAGTATCGATGAATGGCTGTCTGAAAGACAATTGTACACGCACCTATTCAATTTACCTGCCGGTGTACAAAACACTCACCGAAGTAAGAGCGGCCATGAAGAGCGGTACATCCCGAACGGTAAAAGAACCTGGTAAACTCTACATCTACGGCAACTATATATTCCTCAACGAGCAGCAAAAAGGCATACACGTCATTGATAATTCCAATCCGGCTGCACCGCGCAACATTTCCTTTATAGATATAGCCGGCAACGTAGACCTTGCTGTGAAAGGAAATACCCTTTATGCCGACTCCTGGAGCGATCTGGTGACCCTCGATATCAGTGATCCGAAGGATGTTAAACTAAAGAATATCCTGAACAATGTATTCCCGCACAGGAACCGGTATTACTACCAGTACAATCCGGCCAATGTTAATCCGGATTCATTGAAAGTGATAGTAGACTGGATTAAGAAGGATACCTCAGTCGATTGTGAATCGTACCGCATATTGTATGAGTCCTTTTATTCATTGGCCAGCGCCGACAGAGCCGGCAATTATGCTTCGCCCAATTTTGGCGGTATGGGTGGTTCCATGGCCCGCTTTACGCTCATGAACAACTACCTGTACACGGTTACCAATTCTACCCTCAACACATTCAGCATCTCCACTCCGCAGCAGCCTTCGTTGGTAGCAAAGAAAGAGCTGAACAATTGGAATATAGAAACCATCTATCCATTCAGGGATAAGCTGTTCATTGGCTCTTCATCGGGCATGTATATCTTCAATGTCAACAATCCGTCCGCGCCGGAGCAACTGGGTACCTTCTCGCATGTACGCAGCTGCGACCCCGTAGTGGCCGATGAAGATTATGCCTATGTTACGTTGCGTTCGGGAACGGCTTGCCAGGGATTCACCAATCAGCTTGAGATCCTGAATGTGCAGCAGCCAACAAGTCCCTCTCTGGTAAAAACATATCCCATGACCAACCCACACGGATTGTCGAAGGATAATAACCTGCTCTTCATTTGCGATGGCAAGGATGGTGTAAAAGTGTATGATGCCAGCAATGTTAATGACCTCAAACAGATCAATCATATCGGTGGATTCGAATCGTACGATGTGATCGCCTACAACAAGCACGCGATCGTAGTGGCCCAGGATGGATTGTACCAGTACAACTACGCCGACGTAAAGAATATTAAACTGCTCAGTAAGATCAAAATAGCTAAAGACTGATCGTATGCGGAATCGTTCTTTATTGATCACCATAGTGCTCTGCTGCGCGGCTTATTGGTCTATGGGGCAGTCAAATTGCGTGGGGGAGAAGAGCAGGTCGCCCTGGCGGTTTAGTTCCATCAACAGCATCGGCGTGGCAGCGGGCGAAAACTACAATAGCCTGTTGATACAAAGCGTCAATGGCTTTCGCTACAAGACCTGGTTCATAGGGGCGGGGCTGGGATTGGATGCCTACCGTGATATTAGTTTCCCCATATTCCTCGACCTGCGCAAGAGCCTGTTCGCGAAACCCAGCACGCCGTTCTTGTATGCCGACGGCGGTTTCCAGATCATGGCCGAGAAAAATGATAAGAATAAGGAGCAATTCGATTGGAAGATCTTCCACCCTGGCGTGTATTACGATGTGGGCGCAGGCTATTACTTCGCATTGAAGAACAAGGATGCCTTACTGATGAGCGTTGGATACAGCAGGAAGGAAGTGGAGATCGAGCAGGGAATGGGCCGGTTTGCGTACCGCTTCAACAGGTTCTCCTTTAAGATTGGCTACAAGCTGTAAAAGATAGTTTTTATTCATCGCCGTTTTTCTGTCGCAATGTCAACCCCCGGGTTAATCGGTTAATGGCTTCGGCCATCCGGTCGATCCGGGTTTCTTCTTTTTTGGCTCCGTACATCCAGTCGATGTATTGTTTTTGTTCGCCGGGTGGCAAGGCGAAGAAGGCCTTGTGGGCAGCAGGTTCATCCCGCAGGCAATCGAGCCATTCGCCCGGCATCTCTAAAGGATCTGTATGGGCATACAATACTACTTTTACCAGGTCGCCTTCCCCTTTTTTGATATGTTTCCTGATATCGGCTTTTACGGGCATGAACATGGAACCATTGGCCATCGGCATCAGGTTATAGGCCTTCAATTCATAATCGTCGATAAAGCCCCTTACCTGCACCATACCATGTTTGCCGCGCTGCTCCCGGGTGATCTCCTTGATGACGATATAGGTCCAGCCTCCTTTGCCGGCTACCTTCTGCAACCGGTATCGTTTATTCACCAGCGGTTGTTCCATGATCGGTATTTTGTACAAACGACAAATTACGTTGTATGCCCTGATACTTCGACCTTTTAAGAGGCGAATGACGGAATATTTTCCGGAAGGCATCTTCCGTCATCGATTGCCATTCGGCAGTGGAGAAGTTCAGCAGCTCGGGGATGGGGGAGAACTCCGTTTCGCGCGTGGGGGTAGAGAAGCGGTTCCAGGGGCATACATCCTGACAGGTGTCGCAACCGAAGAACCAGTTGTCGAACTTATCTTTCATATCCGAAGGGATCAGCTTCTCTTTCAGTTCGATGGTAAAATAAGAGATACACTTGCTGCCATCGATCACCTTATTATCGAGGATGGCGTCGGTGGGACAGGCGTCTATACACTTACGGCAGGTGCCGCAGTAATCCTTTGCAAAAGGATCGTCGTATACCAGCGGCAGGTCGGTGATGAGGGTGGCGATGAAGAAGAAAGAACCCCCTTGTTTGGTAAGCAGGTTGCCGTTGCGGCCAATCCACCCGATACCGCTTTTTTGCGCCCAGGCCCGTTCCAGCACGGGGGCCGAATCGACAAAACCTCTTCCCTGCACTTCGCCGATCTGCAGTCTGATGTGGGCGAGGAAGCGGTTGAGCTTTTCGCGGATCACTTCATGATAGTCTTTGCCATAGGCATATTTGGAAACCTGCAGCGCGTCGGGATCCTGCTTTTCGGCCGGGTAATAATTGAGCAGCAGGGTGATCACCGATTGAGCACCCGGCACTAACCTGGTAGGGTCTATCCGCAGTTCGAAGTGATTTTCCATGTACCGCATGGAACCATGCATGCCCTGTTGCAGCCAGTTTTCGAGGCGCCGGGCATCTTCGTCCAGGCGTTGCGCCCGGGCGATGCCGCAATAGTCGAAACCCAGCTCGCGGGCCAGTGATTTAATGAAGGCGGTATGTTGCTCTATGGGGCGCATGCGGCAGTGGCGGGCAAGAACGCTCCATTTGGGGCGCCCGCTGGCCGCAATTTAGCAAAGAAAACACGAAGGAGCATTCGGCACCTGTTCACGCCGCGATCCAGCGCCTGGGTTTGTCTCTACCATGTTGCCCACCACCACACCCAACATCTTCAGCCGGCCCGGCATTCGCCACCGTAACTTCAGGCGCCTCTCCCACACCGACCCTTGCCGGCAAAAAAGTATCAATTATTTGTGTTATTTCTACACCCGTCAATTATGGCCCCAAATAATCGCCCCTCCATGAAATAATTGAGTAAATTGGCTACCCGATAAGCAAATTCAAACAAACTAAACAGCGATTGTGAAATATTTACTTGGAGTCGATGTCGGCTCTTCCTCCGTCAAAACAGCCCTGATAGAAATAACCACCGGAAGGATTGCCGCCACTGCCTTTTCCCCCTCCGAAGAAATGCAGATAGATGCTCCCCAATCCGGCTTTGCCGAACAGGACCCCGACAGGTGGTGGCAGGAAATGCAGCACGCACTAAATAAAGTACGCCAGCAGGTACCCTTCAAAAGCGATGAGGTAGCAGCCATCGGCATATCCTATCAAATGCACGGACTCGTATGTGTCGATAAAGCAGGCAAGCCATTGCGTCCATCCATCATTTGGTGCGACGGCAGGGCTGTTACCTATGGTAACAAAGCCTTTCACGACCTGGGCGAAGATTTCTGTTTGTCCAACTTCCTCAACTCACCGGGCAACTTCACCGCATCAAAACTCAAATGGGTGCGCGAAAACCAACCCGATATCTATAAGCAGATCCACAAGATCATGTTGCCCGGCGATTACATCGCACTGCGCCTTACCGGCGATGCCACCACTACTGTATCGGGTCTGTCTGAAGGCATTCTCTGGAACTTTAAACAGCGCAGCATTGCGAAAGACCTGCTCAACTACTATGGCATCGACGAAAGCCTGTTATCGGCCATCGTGCCCACCTTCGGCGAACAGGGCCGCTTAACCGCCGAAGCTGCCGCCACCCTGCAGCTGAAAGCGGGTATTCCCGTTAGCTACCGCGCCGGCGATCAGCCCAACAATGCTTATTCACTCAACGTACTGCAACCCGGCGAAGTGGCTGCCACCGCAGGCACCTCCGGCGTTGTATATGGAGTAACAGATAAAGTAGAATACGATCCAAAATCCCGCGTCAACACCTTTGTGCACGTAACGCATACCGAGCAACAGCCGCGTTATGGCATCCTGCTTTGTGTAAACGGAACAGGTATCCTCAACAGCTGGCTGCGCAAGAACTCCTTCGGCAATGCCTCCTATGCCGATATGAATGCAGAAGCGGCAGCGATCGCACCCGGTGCCGACGGACTCCAATTCTTCCCCTTCGGCAATGGCGCCGAAAGAGTGCTGGAAAACAAAGATCCCGGCGGGCAATTGCAGGGCCTGCAATTCAACCGGCACCACCGGGGCCACGTAGCCCGCGCCGCGCAGGAAGGCATCGTATTCTCCCTGCAATACGGCATGGAGATCATGCAGCAGATGGGCATGCAAATGAAGACCATCCGCGCCGGCCATGCCAATATGTTCCTCAGCGATGTATTTGGAGCTGTTTTTGCCAATACCACCGGCTGCACCGTAGAGTTGTACAATACCGATGGAGCTGCCGGCGCCGCCCGGGCCGCCGGAGTAGGGGCAGGCATCTACCCCGACTTCAAAAGCTGCTTTGCCGGCATGAATGTGATCAAAAGACTGGAACCCACGGCTCAGTTGCAGGAACAATACAAGAACGTGTATGGTGAATGGAAAACCGCCCTACTGAAAAGCCTGTAAAAAACAGAAAATTATACCCGGGGGCCGACCATATTGGTCGGCCCCTCGAATTTATGGCTTGCAGGCGCCCAACTGGTCGTCGACTGCCTCTTTGAATTGCAGGTAAACCTCCTTCTTCTGCTCGCCCAGCAATGTCTTCACGAAAATGATCGCTGCATAGTTGCGGCATTTGTCTACATAGGGCCAGGTACCGAATAGCCCGGGGCTGCTCACTACGGTAGCATTGCCATTGGCATCCTTTTCCTGTATCCACTCGCCATAGCCATATTCATAGCCGGTTGCAACGGCCGGCGTGTATTTTACCGGTAATCCGGGGAAGTGATTTTTCTGCATTTCGGCCACCGCCTCTTCGCTTAAGATCCGCTTGCCTTCAAACGTCCCTTTATTAAGGATCATCACCAGGAAGTTCATATAATCCAGTGCGCTCGACTGCGCCCCACCCGAAGGATTGGGCGCATTGCCATTGTCGTCATTAAATGTGGTGGCTTTCATCTTCAGCGGACGGGTGAGCCTTTCCTGCACCAGGCGGCCAAAATCTTTTTTGGTGACGATCTCGGCTACCCGCGCAGCCAGGTTGAGGCCGCTGCTGCCGTAGGCAAACTCCTTACCGGGATTGTTGGAGATCTCTTTGGCCGCAATGGCGTTGGCTTCGTCTTCCAGTGTCTGGAATTTCCGGCGCTCCAGGAACTTGGCAACGCCATTCTTCCCATTGTCGATACCTGTAGTATGGGATAAGCATTGGCGGATCGTAATATATCCTTTCATGTATTTGTCCAGCACCGGGATGTATTTGCTAACAGGATCATCGAGGTCGATCTTTCCCTGGTCTACCAGCGTCATGATCGTAGCGGCTGTTAGCCATTTGCTGCAGCTGGCAATAGGTGCCTGGGTCTTGGCGGTGAAATCGGTGCCGATCTCTTTTTTATAGATTACCTGCCCGTCTTTCCACACCAGCGCTACTAGGTTGTTTCCCAACAGCTTTTTGTTCCTTTCCAGCAATTGGTCTACCCTGCTGAAGTCGTATTGCCCATGGGCTATCTGCAAGAATAACAGGCCAAACAACAATAAACTGAATTTTGGACAGGTTTTGGGGCTTTTTAATGACATAAATGCCGGAAATTTTTGGTTGGATTGCGATTTGTGATAAGGGGTTAAAGTTATTGGAAGATACGGCAACTGAACATTGAGGGTTGGCACAATGTTGTTATTAACGAATTATTTATCGCCCCCTCCCCATAGCCCACAGGCCCCCGGCCAAACACACCGCAAGGGCCCAGGCTATTGACCGCTTCAGTGACCATCGGCCAAAACCAAAAAGAAGAAACTATGAATCTGAATAATTTTACAATCAAGGCACAGGAAGTGATCGCGCAAGCGCAACAGATCGCTTTTAACCAGGGCAATGTAAATATAGAAACGGAGCATTTGTTGAAGAGCCTGCTCGACCAGGAGGATTCGCCCATAGAATACCTGCTGAAGAAAAATAATGTGACGATCAACCTGCTCGAAACAAAGCTGGAGGAGGCCATCGAAAAGCTGCCCAAAGTAAGCAGCGGTGCCCAGCCTGCCCAGCAGATCAGCCGGGATGCCAACAATGCCATATTGCGGGCCGGTACCATCCTCAAGCAATTCGGCGACGAATTTGTAAGTGTGGAACACCTGCTCGTATCCATCATGCAGGGCAGCGACAATACAGCCCGTTTACTGAAAGATACCGGCCTCACCGAAAAGGGATTGGTGGCTGCCATCAAAGACCTTCGTAAAGGCGATACCATCAAGAGCCAAACACAGGAAACGCAGTTCAATGCACTGAACAAATATGCTAAGAACTTGAACGAACTGGCCCGTCAGGGCAAACTCGATCCGGTCATCGGCCGCGATGAAGAGATTCGCCGTACCCTGCACATCTTATCGCGCCGCAGCAAGAACAATCCTATACTCGTGGGAGAGCCCGGCGTAGGTAAAACAGCCATTGCCGAAGGGCTGGCCATGCGCATCGTGAATGGCGACGTACCGGAGAACCTCAAGAGCAAGATCATTTATGCACTCGATATGGGGCAGTTGATCGCAGGCGCCAAATACAAAGGTGAGTTTGAAGAAAGACTGAAAGGCGTTGTGAAGGAAGTAAGCACCAGCGATGGAGAGATCATTCTCTTCATCGATGAGATACATACCCTCGTAGGGGCAGGTGGAGGCGAAGGAGCCATGGATGCGGCCAATATCCTCAAGCCGGCCCTTGCACGGGGCGAGTTGAGAGCCATCGGCGCCACTACCCTCAATGAGTACCAGAAGTTTTTCGAGAAAGATAAAGCGCTGGAACGCCGCTTCCAGAAAGTGATGATCGAAGAACCATCGGTCGAAGATGCGATCTCGATCCTCCGCGGATTGAAAGACCGTTATGAAACGCACCACCATGTGCGCATCAAGGACGAAGCGATCATCGCGGCGGTAGAATTGTCTCACCGCTATATCACCGATCGTTTCCTGCCCGATAAGGCCATCGACCTCATCGACGAAAGTGCCGCCAAGCTGCGCCTCGAAATGAACAGCATGCCCGAAGAACTGGACAAGCTCGAAAGGCAGATACGACAACTCGAGATCGAACGCGAAGCCATCAAACGCGAGAATGATGAGCACAAGCTACGCGAACTTAATACCGACATAGCCAACCTGAGTGTAGAACGTGATACGTTCAAGGCAAAATGGAAGGCAGAAAAAGAGATTGTTGACAAAGTACAAAATGCCAAAGCAGCGATCGAGCAACTGAAGCTCGAAGCTGAACAGGCAGAACGCAATGGCGAATACGGCAAAGTAGCTGAAATACGCTACGGCAAGGTAAAAGAACAGGAGAAGATCATTCAGGACCTTTCTACACAGTTGGAGGTGATCAATGAGAAGCGATTGTTGAAAGAAGAAGTGGATGCGGAAGACATTGCAGAAAATGTGGCGAAGGCAACCGGCATCCCGGTGACACGCATGTTGCAGAGTGAAAAGGAAAAACTGTTGAACCTGGAAGACCATCTTCACGAACGTGTGGTAGGACAGGAGGAAGCAATCACCGCCGTAGCGGATGCTATCCGCCGTAGTCGCGCAGGCCTGCAGGATCCCAGGAAGCCTATCGGTTCCTTCATCTTCCTCGGTACAACCGGAGTAGGTAAAACGGAACTGGCAAAAGCCCTGGCCGAATACCTCTTCGACGACGAAAGTATGATGACGCGTATCGACATGAGTGAGTACCAGGAAAAACATACGGTGTCGCGGCTGGTAGGCGCCCCTCCGGGATATGTAGGGTACGACGAAGGTGGTCAACTCACGGAATCCGTGCGTCGGAAGCCTTACAGCGTGGTATTGCTCGATGAGATCGAGAAAGCCCACCCCGATGTGTGGAACGTATTGTTGCAGGTACTCGATGACGGCCGCCTCACCGACAACAAAGGGCGCGTGGTGAACTTTAAGAACACCATCATCATCATGACCAGCAATATCGGGAGCCACCTAATCCAGGAAGCATTCGAAGGTGTAACAGAACGTAACCTCGACGAAGCGACCGATAAGGCGAAAGTGGAGGTAATGAACCTGCTGCGTCAAACCATCCGCCCCGAGTTCCTGAACCGGGTTGATGAGGTGATCATGTTCCAGCCCCTGCTCAAAAAAGAGATCAAGGGGATCATCTATATACAGCTCAACAACCTGAAGAAGATGGTAGCCGCCAATGGCATCGATCTTCAGTTCAGCGAGTATGCAGTCGATTACCTCGCCGAAAATGGATTCGATCCGCAATTCGGCGCAAGGCCCCTCAAGCGGCTGATCCAAAAAGAGATCGTAAACCAGCTTTCCAGGCGGATACTGGCCGGCGATATCGATAGAACGCACCCGGTACTGGTCGATGTGTTTGATGGGGTAGTGGTGTTCCGGAACGATGTGCCCAATCACGTGGCTTCCTAAGGTAAGCATGCCACCAATGAAGCGCTAAAATCGTCTATATAGCATATTACCAAAGCCATTCTGCCGCGAGCGGAGTGGCTTTTCTTTTACTGCACAGATAACCAGCCGGTTGCCTGTGCAGTGCTGCATTCACCCGCGTGTGTTCAGGCATAGACACTCCGGGTACGGCAACCAGCCGCAATCATCGTAAAAGGTAAAAAGGAGATCGAATATGGCAATAAACAACAGACCTAAGATCATCGACATCATTTCACCCAAGGAAATCTGGCAGGGACCTGCCGGCGCCCCGGTGAAACTGGTGGAGTTTGGCGATTATGAAAGTGAGGATTGCGCCAAAGCGCATGAGGTGGTCAAGAAGCTGCTCAATGCTTATGGCGATCAGTTGAAGTTTAATTTCCGGCATTTTCCGCTTACACAGATCCATCAGCGCGCGCACAAAGCAGCTGAAGCAGCGGTAGGCGCAGTACAGGCCGGGAAGTTCTGGGAAATGCACGATACCCTGTTCCGTAACCGAAAGCACCTGGGCCAGGTAAGCCTCAAGGAATACAGCCGTGAAGTTGGCATCAGTGATAAGCACTTCCTCACGAGGCTCATCGATTCGTTCTATGGATGGACGGTTCGCGCCGATCTCATGGATGGCCTCGCCCTCGGCGTACGTGACGTGCCCTGTTTTTTCATCAACGATCAGTTATATACCGGCCGGCCATCTTTCGATGGCCTCAGCAAAGCCATCGATGAGGCCTTGCAGACAAAGCGGAAAACGCCGGCCAAACAGAACGCCTAAAGTCGGGGGAGGTCTCACCACCGAAACCACACATTCCGGCTTACTGTTAAGGCGAACCGCAGCACCAGGTTCCTGACTTTTTTTATTCCCATAGTGTGCATAGCCAATGCAGGCTGCCCCTGGGCAGCCTGTTTTTTTGCGTAACGTAGCCGGTTACAGGATCACGTATGGAACAACAGCGCCACGATAACCGCCCCCGAGATGGTAAGGATGATATTGGCAACCGCATAGGTGACGGTATAACCCAAAGCTGGGATCTTACTTTGCACGGCATCCTGCACCGCCAATAGCGCCGCCGATTCATCGTGAGCGCCGGCACAGGCGCCCAAGGCAATCGCCGGATGGAACCTGAACACGTAACGGGCCAGGTAAAGGGCCAGCAGCATCGGCAATAGGCTGAGGATAATACCGGCGATCAGGAGCTTTACGCCTTCCTGCCGCAGCCCCTGGATAAACCCGCTGCTCGATGAAATACCCACGATGGCAATGAACATATGCAAGCCCAGCTTTTGCAATAGCCACACCGAAGGGGCCGGTATATTGCCGAATACGGGCCGGCGTGTACGCAGCCAGCCGAAGAACAGGCCTGCCAGCAGAGAGCCACCACTGGTGCTGATGCTTAACGGGATGTCGCCTGCTTTTACCGTTAGCGCGCCGAGCAGTGAGCCCAGCACGATACCAATGCCCATATACACGATATCGGTTTCAATGCCGCTCTTTTCTTTATAGCCCAGTTTTGATACTGCGTTTTCCAGGTCTTCTTTGGTGCCCACAATTTCCAGCATATCGCCTTTTTCGAGGGTTGTACGGGCTACAAGCGGCATTTCGATACCAGCCCGGGTAAGCCGTCGGATGCCGATCCCGTGCACCGAATCACGGCGCCGCAATGCATTCAACGAATGCCCAAGGATAGCTTTCTTTGAGACAACCACATTCGCCACTTCAATGGGAAAGTTCAGCAGATCCGCGTCGATGATCTCGGCGCCGAGGTAGTCTTCCACCCCCACAATCTGCACCCGCTGTCCGCTCACGGCAATAATATCTTCCAGCAGGATGGTAGTATCGGGAGCAACGGGCATCAGTTTGCCGGCCCGCTTGATGCGCTGCACATAGATGGGCTTTTCCCTTTTAAGCATGTAGACCTCAAGGTCCCGCACCTTCATGCCATCCTTGAACAGGTCGTTCGTGATGGCATAAGCGCGGAAAGCCACCTGGTCATAGGCTGTCGTCAGAGAACCATCCTCATCGTCGGCATTGCCCATCTCCGCTTCCAGTTCTTTTGCTTTCTGGGGCAGGTTGCCACCCAGTAGTATGGGGCCAATGACCGAGAGGAACCAGGCGGTGCCGGCCGTCCCGAAAATATAGGTCACGGCATAGGCCACCGCTATTTGGTCGGTCCAGTATTCTTTTTGACTATCGGGAATATCCAGTTTGCTGATCGAATCACCTGCTACGCCAATGATGGCCGAGCAGGTATTGGAGCCCGACAGTAAGCCGGCCCCCGTACCCGGCGAAAAATGAAACAACAGCGAAAGCACATAAGCCAGGGCCAGACTGGTGAGGCAGATGGTAACAGAGAACAAAGCCTGCGAAAGGCCATCCTTTTTGAGCCCCTGGAAGAACTGAGGGCCGATGCTGTACCCCATCGAGAATAGGAACAGGAGAAAATAGGTAGCCTTGCTGGAGGCGGAGATACGGATATCGAGCTGCCCCACTACGATACCCACCAGTAAAACAGCCGTAACCGTACCCAAGGTGAACTTGCCTACTTTTAACCGGCCGATAAAATACCCTGCAGCGAGTGTTAAAAAGACCGCGATCTCGGGATAATGCCTGAGCGATTCTTGTAGCCATTCCATGCGAACAAAATTTAAAGATTGCCACTACAGTTGATGTGGAATAATAGGGCCCTGGAAGCCGGCAGGAGACAGGCGGGAAGTCGTAATACAAATTACGGGAATAAAGCATGTGATAGATCAAAATCTTAACGGCAACAATATCAAAGGGCGCTTTTGGCTGCACACAGCCTGTGTAGCCCGCCAAATACCGTCAATGGTTACAGAGCTGGCTGTGCTAATCCGCAAACCGTAATTATATTTACGCCATGAAATTCCTGTCGCTTTCCCTGTTCGTCTGTTCCGTATCGCTCCTTGTTTCCTGTGGATCTTCTAAAAAGGCCGCCGCGCCGGCAGCCAGTGAACCGGCAGCGCGCCTGTTACCCCCACTACCCGCCTCGCAGATCAACATACCCATCAAAGTGTACATGAAGCCCATGCTCGATATGATGGAGAATGTGGCGGCCAAAGAATTCACCAGCGATAAATGGCCCAATTACTTACAGAGCGGTTGCGATTTCCGGTACAAATACCGCTTCGTGCGTTCTCCCTTTAGCTTTTCCGTCGTGAACAACAAAGTGAACATCGGGTTCCGTGGTAATTACCAGATCGCCGGCAGCCGTTGCGTATGTGCCTTCGATAAGCAGGTATCGCCCTGGGTTAGCGGCAGCTGTGGTTTTGGAGATGAATCCCTTCGCCGGGTCGACCTTAACATCAGTTCTATGCTTAACCTGCTGCCCAACCACCAGGTAAGTACGGTAACCCGCCTCGAAAACCTCAAGCCGATCGATAAATGCCAGGTCACCCTGCTGCAGAATGATATGACCAAAGAGATCATGGACAGCATCAAAGCCTCTGTGGAATCATACTGCACCACCTTCGATAATTTTGTGCAGGCCGTCAACAACAACGCATTCCTGCAACAGTGGCGCAGCGGCGGCAGCCGGGTAATGCCGGTAAGCAAATACGGCTACCTCAACCTTAACCCCACGCACTTGAAGGTGAGTAAGTTCAATGTGAACCGCGATACCCTGTACTTTGCCATCGGGTTCCAGGGCTCACCCAAATTCTCGTCCGACAGCCTCCGGCTGGTAACCCGTGCTTCCTTACCACCCATCAGCGGAACCGACAACAGCGGCGCCATCAGTACTTACCTCGATGCGGTATACGAGTATAAATTCTTCAATAAACTGCTCAATGATAGTTTGGCCAACAAACCCTTTGAAGTAGAGGGACGCACATTTGTGATCAAAGACGTAAATATTCGGGGCAGCAACGACGGGAAGATCGCGGTAGACGTATCCTTTACCGGCAACCGCAAAGGCGTACTGCACCTGAGCGGAACGCCCGTACTCGATACCGCCAGGCAATACCTTTCCATGCCCGATATCGATTTCGCACTCGACACGAAGGATATGCTGGTCAATATTGCCAAGGGCATGTTCCGCAAAAAGATCATCAAGGAACTGCAGGGAAAATCAGTACTCGATATCGCTGCCCTGATCCAGAAGAATAAAGCCCTGATCGAGGCCCGCCTGAACCAGCAGGTCACCGAATGGATGAGTACCACTGGCCGGCTCGAAAGCATCAAAATAGTGGGGTTATTGCCCCAGCGCGACTATATCCAGGTGCAGGCCTTCATAAAAGGGAATATCCAGCTGATTGGCCGACCGCCAGCTAACTTATTGAGTATGAAACATTAAAAGAAGGGGAGAAAATTGTGCGCCGAGGCAACCAACTGACTTTGTGCTGCGTATTATGGGATGATTTCAGAAAAATTGTAACTTATATAAGAAGTTTTACAATTGTAAACCAACCATCCCTTGCTCGCAGATAACCCGAAAATTTCTGCCCTGTTGAAAGGCTGCCGTCAAAATGAGCGGAATAGCCAAAAGGAGTTATATTATTTACTCCGCGGGTTTGCTATGAAAATTTGTTACCGCTACACCAATGCCCAGGAAGAGTCTGAAGAGATCATGAACGAGGGATTCGTCAAGCTGTTCAAGAACATCCAGCAATTCGACGAACACCGGCAGGAAGACACCCTGTTATCGCTCAAAGGTTGGTTCAAACGCATCCTGGTCAACACCTGCATCGATCACTATCGCAAAAGCCACGCCTCCGTGAATGGGCACGTACTCAGCACCGAATCCGAGTCCATACCCGATCATGGAGAAACAGGCATCGATATATTATCCTATAAAGAGATCATAGAAGCTATCCGATTGCTGTCGCCGGGTTACCGGGCAGTCTTTAATCTGTTTGTGATTGAAGGTCTTAGCCATGAAGAGATCGCTAATGTGCTGGGAATATCGGTAGGGGCGTCAAAATCCAATTTGTCAAAGGCCCGTGACAACCTAAGAAAACTATTGTTGAATAAAACACAGTACAACGTGTATGTATCCCCTCAATGACAATGACCTGGACCGACTGAGCAGGGAGGCTGCTGAACAATACGATGTGGAATCGTCCACCTCGGGTTGGGAAGCGCTCGAAACCCAGCTCAATAGGGAACTGCCTCTCAAAGAGGACAAGGAGCGCAGACGCTTCCTGTTCTGGCTGTTCCTGATCGTGCTGCTGGCAGGCGGTGGTGTCATGTACACGATGACCGGCAACAAGACCGATCGTACACTCCAGGTAACAGGACCAAATACTGTACCAACTGCGAAAGATCGCACTTCCGATAATAAAGGATCCATTCCAACAACGCAAAACACGATACCAACGCAGGAAGCTGAGGCTACAAGCAGTGCAGGTGAAATACCTTCAACGGCAACATCCACCGATCCCGTAACTGCCGGCAAAGCAGCCACTGATCCAACAGTATTGACGACAACAGATAAAACCCAGAAAAAAACACTCACCGGAACTCCACAGGCGGAAACTACAGACAATACCGCCTCAACAACAGTTGATCGGCCAAACACAGGCCATACAACCCCTGGCGATCGGGCGTTCCAAAAAAACGGCCCCGGCAATCGCAAACATATTGTTGGCACTTCCGCTGCCGGCTTGCGTTCCAACACATCAACCGTGCAACCAGGTAATGAAAATCTGGTTGGTCAATCGTCCCGTTCGCCGCTTGCACCAGGCATAACTTCATCTTCCATAGTTACAGAGAACGACCTACACGCCAGTCTGGTCAATCAACCCCGGTTTACGGCCGGTACCGTTGGCCCCATCAAAGCACCACCACTAACCCTGGCGGTGAATAGTCAGGAAAAAGAGCCTGCAAAAATTCAAAGAAAAAGGGAACCGCGTGGGTTTGAATTAGGACTGCTGGCCGGTCCGGATATGAGCAACGTGAAATTTACCAATACGGATAAGCTGGGTTATAACGTAGGCCTGCAGGTGGGCTATCGTTTCAACAACCGTTGGTCGGTCAACACCGGCTTTATGTATACCCGTAAGAATTATACCGTAGAGGGAGAAGATTTCACCAAACCCAACTATGGCTGGTGGCGGTGGATCGATCTTACGAAAGTGAAAGGCTACTGCGAAATGTTTGAGGTGCCACTCAATGTGCGGTACGATTTTTCTGTGAACCGAAAAACACGCTGGTATGCTACGGCGGGCGCCTCCTCTTATTTTATGACGGGAGAAGAATACACCTACGATTACCTGTATAACGGCGTACCCGGTACTGCGCCGAGATCCTACGATTCCAGCAGCAACTACATCTTCTCCATCCTCAACCTGGGGGTGGGCTTCGAACGTTCAGTTGGAGAACGATTGTCCATTCAGGCCGAGCCTTATTTCAAACTGCCAACCAAGGGGCTTGGCTACGGCAAGATCAACCTCAACAGCTACGGCATTTATTTTGGGGTGAAATACAAATTGCACAAGTAGGAAAAGTAATGGTATAGTCCGCCACCTGATTCATGGCTTACACCAGTATATTCAACAGGAATAGGCAGCCCGTTACTTCGCCTCGAACCAGAGCGGCTTGCTGTCGTTCCAGGTTCCATTGTAATTGATGAACAATTCTTCACCCGCTTTAACGAAACGCACCGTTTTGATCGTGATGGTATCCTCATTATAATCCATCTCGTATTCGCAATTCGACTTGTAAGAATGGTTGTATACAGGCACATAGCCGAGCGCCATGCAGCACTGTTTTTGATCCTGGCCCCATTCAAAAATATAATCGTGCAGCAAGGTTTGGTCGATGAGCTTGCGGTCATTGCCATTCATAACGATCACGGGCGCTATTTCCACAATGGTATCTTCCTCCAGACTTTCTGAAGTAAACACCCCACGACCCATTTCATCGGTGGGGCCTACAAATAAGCAAGGCAGTATCATACAGGAAAAGAAATGTATTGGGTAAATTCTATACGGCGCCAAAATAGCCAATTTTTTGAACTGTCGCGGCACTGCCTGTACGCTCACCACCAATCACACCATCGGCCATGTCTTTTTCGCAAGCATTGCCCTTTGGCCTTTTCCCGTAATTTTGGCCAATGAGCACGGAAAACATCACCCTACAGGACCAGTTCGAAGAGCTGATGCGCAGTGGCAATGAGAACTCCATCCGGGAGTGGCTCAATGACCAGAACATCAGCGACGTGGCAGAGCTCATCGATGAATTGCCCGAATACGAAAGCCAGATCGTCCAGCATATGAATATGCACCGGGCTGCCAGCGTATTCAAGATCCTGGATCTCTCGACGCAGAAGGCGATCATACAGGAATTGCCGCCTTATAAAACAGCCGAACTGCTCAATGAACTGCCGGCGGATGACCGTACGGCCTTCCTCGAAGAGCTGCCCAGCGAAGTGGTGAAGGAACTGATACGCCTGCTCGATCCCGAAGAACGGCGCGTAACCCTCGCGCTGCTCGGCTATCCCGAAGGCAGCGTAGGCCGTATGATGACCCCGGATTACATATCCGTGCAGGTCGATTGGACGGTGGCGGAAGTATTGGAACATATCCGCGAAGTGGGGAAGGACAGTGAGACCATTGACGTGATCTACGTGGTAACTGATAAAGGCGAGTTTGTCGATGACATCCGGATCAGGGAGATCCTGCTGGCTAGTCCTGAAAAGCAGGTGGGTGAACTCATCGATAACCGTTTCATAGCCCTTCATGTCAACGACGACCAGGAACAGGCCAACCAGGTGTTCAAGATGAACAACCGCGTGGCGCTGCCCGTCATCGACGACAAAAACCTCCTGCTGGGTATCGTAACCATCGATGATATCCTCTGGGTGGCCAACGAAGAGTTCAGTGAAGACATGCAAAAGATGGGTGGTACCGAGGCCCTCGATGAGCCCTACCTCGAAATGCCTATCATCAAGCTCTTTAAAAAAAGGGTCATCTGGCTAGTGGTGCTCTTCCTCGGAGAAATGCTGACGGCTACTGCCATGGGGTATTTCGAAGATGAGATACAGAAATTCGTGGTGCTCGCCCTCTTTGTACCCCTCATCATTTCCAGCGGTGGTAATAGTGGCTCGCAGGCATCCACACTGATTATACAGGCCATGGCAGTAGGGGAGATCACCCTCATCGACTGGTGGCGCGTACTGAGGCGCGAGATCATTTCGGGCCTGCTGCTGGGTGGTATGCTCGGGGTGATCGGTTTTTGCCGGGTCGTATTCTGGAACTCCATCTTCCATACCTATGGCGATCATTCCATGTTGGTAGCCTTTACCGTGGGCTTCTCGCTCATCGGCGTGGTGCTGTGGGGAACGGTGTCCGGTTCCATGCTCCCGATCATCCTCAAGAAGCTCGGCGCCGACCCCGCCACCTCCTCTGCTCCTTTCGTAGCGACGCTGGTGGATGTAACAGGCCTCATCATATATTTTTCCACCGCTTATATCTTTTTGGGAGGTATTTTGCTCTGATAAGATAAGAACCCCCTTATATCACAAATAAAATCAATGAGAAAATCAACGTTAATCCCCCTGGCATTGCTGTGCGGCCTTGCAGCAAACAGCCAGACGAGCTCCCTTGCACCATTGACCGTTGACAAGATCATGCGCGATCCCAAATGGATCGGCACCTCACCGTCCAACCCCGAATGGTCGCTGGATGGTAAATACCTGCTCTTCGACTGGAATCCCGAAAAAGCGGTATCCGATTCCGTTTACTTTATAACCCCCGCCGCACTCAATCCGCAAAAAACAACCTACGCCTTCCGCGAACAGGTACTGGATGAAAGCAGCGTCGTTTACAATACCAAAAGAACCCACTATGTATTCAGCCGCCAGGGAGATATTTACCTCGTTGAGGTAAAAACAGGGCAGCAACGTCCCGTAACCCGCACCACCGAATTTGAAAGCTCACCCCGGTTTTCTTTTAATGACGGTAAGATCGTCTACGTAAAAGGGCTCAATCTCTTTGCCTGGAGCATCGCCACCGGCGAAACCACCCAGCTCACCAACTTCCAGCAGGGAGGTGTATCTGCACCCTCCGTGCAGGCCTTCGCAGGCCCACAACGTGGAGGCGGTCAGGGAGGCCCCGGAGCATCCCGCGGCAACAGAACTGCCTCGGCGGGCAATACCCAGGAGAAATGGCTGGAGACCGAATCCATCGCCAATTCGCTCATACTGCAAAGTCGTAAGGAAAAAAGAGAGCTGGCCGATTCCATGCGGAAAGCCCTGCCCAAAGAGAAGGAGCTGCGCACCCTCAGTATAGAAGATAAATCGCTCTTCGGCACCACCATCAGCACGGATGGCCGTTTTATCACCTATCGCTTAACCCGGTCGGCCAGCGGAGGAAAAAGCACCATTGTGCCCAACTACGTTACCGAAAGCGGCTTCACCGAAGACATCCCCGGCCGCACCAAAGTAGGCGCGCCCATGAGTACGCAGGAGCTGTACCTGTACGATATGCAAAAAGATACCGTGTATGTCCTCAAAACAGATTCCATACCCGGCATCAAGGACCTGCCCGACTATGTAAAGGATTATCCGGCCGTGTACGCCGAGAAAACCAAGAATCCTGCCCTGCGCGCCGTCTCTTATTCAAACACCACCTGGGCGCCCGGAGCTGCTTATGCAGTGGTAGACGTGCGCTCGCACGATAACAAGGACCGCTGGCTCTTATTGCTCGATGGCAATACCGGTAAATACAGCCTGCTCGATCGTCAGCGCGATGAAGCCTGGATCGGTGGCCCCGGTACCAGTGGCTTTGGCAATGCCGCCACCGGTTGGGTAGACGCCAACACATTTTGGTACCAGTCAGAAGCTACCGGCTATTCCCACCTCTATGTGTACAACGTAGCTACCAAAGAGAAAAAAGCCCTTACCAGCGGACAGTATGAAGTGCAGCGCACCATCCTCTCCAAAGACAAAAAATACTTCTACCTCACCACCAATGAAGTGCATCCCGGCGAGCAGCATTTTTACCGCCTGCCGGTAACCGGTGGCAAGGCCGAGCGCATCACCACGATGAGTGGCGCCAACCAGGTAACGCTTTCGCCCGATGAAAAAAACATCGCTATCCTGTATTCCTATAGCAACAAACCCTGGGAGCTTTACCTGCAGGAAAACAAACCTGGTGGCAAATTACAACAGGTTACCTCCGCAGCACAAACCGACGAGTTTAAATCATACCCCTGGAGAGATCCAGCCGTGATCACCTTCAAGGCAAAGGACGGCGCCGAGGTGCACGCCCGTCTCTATCGGCCCGCTAATCCGCATCCTGCCAAACCGGCCGTGATCTTTGTACATGGAGCCGGCTACCTGCAGAATGCGCACAAATGGTGGAGCAGCTACTTCAGGGAATACATGTTCCACAACCTCCTGGCCGACCAGGGGTACACAGTGCTCGACATTGACTACCGTGGCAGCGCCGGCTATGGACGCGATTGGCGCACCGGCATCTATCGCCATATGGGGGGTAAAGACCTCAGCGACCAGGTCGACGGAGCAAAATACCTGATCGAGAAAGAAGGAGTGAATCCACAGCATATCGGGCTCTACGGTGGGTCCTATGGTGGGTTCATTACACTAATGGCGATGTTCAATGCCTCCGATGTATTTGCTGCCGGCGGCGCCTTACGCTCGGTGACGGATTGGGCGCATTATAATCATGGCTATACCTCGAACATCCTTAACGAGCCCATCAACGATAGCCTCGCCTACCAGCGCAGTTCGCCCATCAATTTCGCCGCAGGCCTCAAGGGGCACCTGCTAATGTGCCACGGCATGGTCGACGTGAATGTGCATTTCCAGGATATCGTACGCATCAGCCAAAAGCTGATCGAGCTCGGCAAAGACAATTGGGAACTCGCCGTGTATCCCGTAGAAGACCACGGCTTCGTGGAGCCCAGCAGCTGGGCAGACGAATACAAACGGATCTTCAAGCTCTTCGAAATGCATTTAAAGAAATAGGGACATACCATATTCGAAACAGGAAGCGGGTTACCGGAAGGTGGCCCGCTTTATTTTTGGGGTACTACTGCAATAAATACAAGCGCTCCCGAACGCGCCCAGGGCAAAACGCTAAATAATTGCACAGTAGCACCGGACAAAGTGCACGCAGTAAAAGGTTTCCGAAGTAGCTGGCAATAAGAGCCAAATGTTTTCGTTTTGGGGAGGTCTTTTTGGTGCGAATATTTGCTTGCTATAACGGGTTACCAATTATAAGTCTGGGGTGCGGAATGCAGAAACTTGCACAATCCTCATAATTTTCAATAAATTGCGCAAACGATTGTTCATGCCGTTTCGCCAATGGAGGCGAAAGCCCTAATCACCAAACTGACGAAAAGAACCGGTACACAACGATCATTTAAACCAGTAACTCGAAACCAATTACGTATGTGTGGAATAGTAGCTTATATCGGCCCCAAAGAGGCCTACCCCGTTATTCTGAAAGGATTGAAACGTCTCGAATACCGTGGATATGACAGTTCAGGTGTTGCGTTGCTCAACGCTGGTCTGAAAGTATATAAGAAAAAAGGCAAGGTAGCCGAGCTGGAAGAAAGCCTCGTAGGCAAAGACCTTCATGCCAATGCAGGCATCGGGCATACCCGTTGGGCCACTCATGGTGAACCCAGCGACCGTAACGCCCACCCGCACATGTCGGCCAATGGTAAACTGGCCATGATACACAATGGCATCATCGAAAACTATACCCAGCTCAAGGGTGAATTGCAAAAAAAAGGCTACACATTCAGCAGCGATACCGATACCGAAGTACTGCTGAAGTTTATTGAAGATATACAGCTCAACAACGATTGTGGATTGGAAGAAGCCGTACGCATCGCCTTGAAGCGTGTTACCGGCGCCTACGTGATCGTGCTCATCGACCAGGATAATCCCGATACACTGATCGCGGCCCGCAAAGGAAGTCCGCTGGTGATCGGAATCGGCAAGGGCGAACATTTCCTCGCCTCCGATGCATCGCCCATCATCGAATACACGAAAGAGGTGGTGTACATCAACGACTATGAACTGGCCATCGTGCGGCCCGACGAATTGATCCTGAAAAACCTCGGCAACGAGAAGATCACGCCTTTTGTTACCAAGCTCGATATGGAACTGGCCGCTATCGAAAAAGGCGGTTACGAACATTTCATGCTCAAAGAGATCTTCGAACAGCCGCATACCATATTCGATTGTTTACGTGGTCGTCTCGATGCAGCTGCCGGCACCATCACCATGGCCGGCGTGCAGAACAATATTGAGCAATTGAAGAATGCTAACCGTATCATGATCGTGGCCTGCGGCACCAGCTGGCACGCCGGCCTTGTAGCCGAATACG
This sequence comes from Paraflavitalea sp. CAU 1676, assembly GCF_029223285.1. Taxonomy (GTDB): domain Bacteria; phylum Bacteroidota; class Bacteroidia; order Chitinophagales; family Chitinophagaceae; genus Paraflavitalea. Next base: position 769,447 of record NZ_JARHUJ010000004.1, read on the forward strand.
TGATCGAAGAGCTTTGTCGCATCCCCGTAGAGGTTGAATACGCTTCGGAATTCAGGTACCGCAATCCTGTCATCCATAAAGGCGATGTGATCATCGCGGTATCGCAAAGCGGGGAAACCGCCGATACCCTCGTGGCCATCGAAAAAGCGAAGGAACAGGGCGCCATCATCTTTGGTGTCGTGAATGTGGTGGGTTCTTCCATCGCCCGTATCTCCAATGCGGGTGCTTATACCCACGCAGGTCCCGAAATTGGCGTGGCCAGTACCAAAGCATTCACAGCCCAGCTGGCGGTGCTCACCATGATCGCCCTGAAGATCGCTTACGAAAAAGGCACCATCGATAACAAACGCTTCATGCACCTGGTCAACGAGCTGCAGGAGATTCCCGATAAAGTGCCCGCGGCCCTGCAAACAGCCGATGCCGTGCAGAAGCTGGCTGCCAAATACAAAGACGCCAAAGATTTCCTCTACCTCGGCCGCGGCTACAATTTCCCGGTAGCCCTGGAAGGAGCCCTTAAGCTGAAAGAAATATCCTACATACATGCCGAAGGTTATCCGGCCGCAGAAATGAAACACGGCCCCATCGCGCTGGTAGACGAATCACTGCCTGTGGTGTTTGTGGCTACCAAAGACTCCTACCACGAAAAGATCGTGAGCAATATCCAGGAGATCAAAGCCCGCAAAGGAAAAGTGATCGCCGTGATCTCCGAAGGCGATGATGTCATCAGCAAAATGGCAGATGATGTGATTGTGGTGCCTGCCGCCGATGAGCTGGTAGCTCCCATGCTTAGTGTGATCCCCCTGCAATTGCTGGCTTATTACATTGGCGTGGCCAAGGGCTTGGATGTCGATAAGCCCCGCAACCTGGCCAAGAGTGTAACGGTAGAATAAACGTTCACGGGTCACCGCCCGCGGAACACAAAGTAACCTGTAACACGATCAGCTATGAACATTATTAAGAAAAGCCCCTTGAACACACTGGGTTACCACTTTATTCCTGCAGAGTATCTGCCCAAGGGAAAGGATGAATATTACCTGCGTAATCAGCAAAACATCAATGGCATCCGGTACCGGCAACTCTCGGCCTACGAGATCGAGGTGCTGGTGCGCAACCGCAATACGTCCGACAACTGGAACCATATCCTCGTGTCCGATGCCTTCAATCCCGAACTGGTGCAGAACTGTAAGTTCTTCGGCCTCGTACGCATCGGCAAACTCGAGCCCTATTATCTCGAGTTCCACAACCTGCGCCGGCCTGTGGGCTTGTACAACAGCACGATCATCAGTTGCGATTTTGGCGACAATGTAGTGGTCGACAATGTAAATTTCATCTCACACTACATTACTGGCAGCGAAGTGATACTCGTTAACATCAATGAGATCGATGCTACCGACCACTCCAAATTTGGCAACGGTATACTCAAAGAAGGGGAGGCCGAAAACATCCGCATCTGGCTCGAAGTGTGTAATGAAAATGCAGGCCGCAGCATCATTCCCTTCGATGGCATGTTGCCCGGCGATGCCTGGCTCTGGACACAGCATCGCGACGACGAAATTTTGCAGGATAAACTCAAGCTCTTCACCCAACAGCGTTTCGATACCCGGCGAGGCTATTATGGTACCATCGGTGATCGTACGGTGATCAAGAACTGCCGCATCGTAAAAGATGTAAAGGTGGGCACCGATGCGTATATCAAAGGCGCCAACAAGATCAAGAATGTCACCATCAATTCATCCGCTGAAGCGCCTACACAGGTTGGAGAAGGGTGCGAACTGGTGAATGGGATCGTAGATTACGGTTGTCGCCTGTTCTACGGCGTGAAGGCCGTACGTTTTTTCCTCGCCTCCCATTCGCAACTGAAATACGGCGCCCGCCTGATCAACTCTTATCTCGGCGATAATTCAACGATATCGTGCTGCGAGGTGCTCAATTCGCTGATCTTCCCCGCCCACGAACAACACCACAACAACTCTTTCCTCTGTGCCGCGCTGGTACAGGGACAAAGCAATATGGCTGCCGGCGCCACCATTGGCTCCAACCACAACAGCCGTAGTCCGGATGGAGAACTCGTTGCCGGCCGTGGCTTCTGGCCGGGCCTGTGTGTAAGTATTAAGCACAACTCCCGCTTCGCCACCTTTACCATCCTGGCCAAGGGCGATTTTCCGGTCGAACTCGATATACCCATACCATTCAGCCTGGTGAGCAATGATGTTACCAATAACAGGTTGGTTGTAATGCCGGCCTATTGGTTCCTCTACAACATGTATGCACTGGCACGCAACTCGTGGAAGTATGTAGACCGCGACAAGCGCATCAACAAAACCCAGCACATAGAATTCAGCTTCCTGGCGCCCGATTCGGTCAACGAGATCGTCAAGTCGCTGGAGTTATTGCAGCTATACACCGGTAAGGCCTGGTTGCGTCGGGAAGGCAATCACAAGAAACTGACGCAGGAAGACGTCATCGCCATCGGCAAAAAACTGCTCGACAACAACGATCCGATATTGAAGGAGCTCGAGATACTGGCAGAAGGTTTTGAGAACAGTAGCCGACCCGTTGTATTGGTAAAAGTACCGGCGGCTTACCGCATCTTCAAGGAACTGGTTAACTACTACGCCGTACAACAAATACTCGAATACAGCAAGCAGCAAGGATTGAAGACCTGGGAGCAGGTACAGGAAGCGTTGCCCGCTAAGGCGGTTATTACACCCTGGATCAATGCGGGCGGACAGCTCATACAGCGGGCATCGCTCGACAAACTCATCAAACAGGTGCATGGCGGCCGCGTAAGGAGCTGGAATGACATCCATGCGTTCTATACAGAACAGTCTGACAACTATCTGGAGGAAAAACTACACCATGCAGCCGCGGCTGTGAAAGCTGTGCTGGGCATCAACCTGAAAAAAGCCACGCCAGCAACGATCAGGCAAATGCTGCAGCAAAGCGTGCAAACCAAAGAATGGATGGTAGAAGGAATCTATGAATCGAGGGCCAAAGATTACCGCAACCCGTTCCGCCAGATGGTCTATGAAACCAAAGAAGCGATGAACAAGGTGATCGGTAAACTGGAAGACAATTCCTTCATAAAACAGGAAAAGGCCGCACTGGAAACTTATAAGAAAACGATACAGCAGTTAGCCCGCAAATGGCAACTGACCAAAGAAAAAGAACCGGCATAAAGCCGGAAGTCACCAGCGGTTATTCAAATGAGGCCGCCAGTTCGTCTATCTTCTCTTCTACACCATAAAAGCTCGCTAGTTTGCGGATCACGCCTTCCACCAGGGCATCGGGGCATGAAGCGCCGCTCGTGATCAATACGCGCAAAGGAGATTGGTCTGGTAAAAAGGACGAAGTCAGCACTTCCTGCTTTGAGTGATAGTTGTAATGCAGCACATCTGTACGCGAAAGCAGCTTCTCTTCTGAGTTGATAAAGTACGTAGGCAATTTTTCTTCGCACAGCTCCACCAGGTGCGTCGTATTCGAAGAATTGTAGCCGCCCACAACAATAGCCAGGTCGGCTGGCGTTTGCAGCATATGGGTGATGGCCGTTTGATTGTCGTTGGTGGCGTAACACAACGTGTCGCGCGTATCGGCAAAGCGTTCGCCGATCGTAGCATCCGTGAGGGCATAATGCTGCCGCATGGTTTGTTTGAGGTAATCGGCAATGGCTTGCGTATCGGTAGCTAGCTGCGTCGTTTGGTTCACCACCCCGATCCTTTGCAGGTGTTTGGTAACATCAAATCCTTCGGAATAACGGCCGGCAAAGCTCGAGTAGAAGCTATCGGGATCCTGTTCACCGGTAATGTATTGAGCCAGCAGTTCCGTGTCATTCATATCATTCACGATCACAGAGGGAGCGTTTTCCGCGGCATGTGAAAACGTGGCGCGCGTTTCTTCGTGTTTGGGCTTACCATGGATCACAATGGTATAGCCTTTCTTCGCGATCTGCTCACTCCGGTTCCATACTTTCTCCACAAAGGGGCAGGTGGTATTGTATTTTTCGGTAGGGATGCCAAAACCCTTCAGTTTGGCTTCGATCTCCAGCGTGGTGCCGAAAGCCGGGATGATGACCACATCCTCGGGCGTCAGCGATTCAAAAGGGATCAGCTGCTGGCCGTAGGTATCCTGTAAAAACTGTACACCTCTTTGTTGCAGGTCGGCATTGACCTGTGGGTTGTGGATCATCTCACTCAGCAAAAAGATGCGCTTGCCGGGATTCTCTTCTATCGTGCGAAAGGAAATTTCAATAGCGTTCTCTACGCCGTAGCAAAAACCAAAATGGCGGGCCAGGTAGATCTGTAAGGGGCCGAGGTTGAGCAGGGTAGGGGTGAAGTCCTTTTTCATCTTGTCGGCCGCTTTCCGGGAGGCCTTGACGGCGTTGATCAGCGGACTGCGATATATGATGGGAACATTAAACGATTTCATCGTGACAAAGGTACAAACTTGCCGGTGAATGCCCCATATACGGTCAGATGGGCTATATTCGTATCGTTTCCAATCCTTAATGAACTATGTTGAGACGTTTTACACCGGTAGCCTGGAGCACAGATTCGAATATCTATGAAGTCAATATCCGCCAATATACCCCCGAAGGCACCTTTCATGCCTTTGCACAACACCTGCCCCGACTGGCCGATATGGGCGTAGAGATCCTCTGGTTCATGCCCATCACTCCCATCAGCCTGGAAGGCCGTAAAGGCACCATGGGCAGCTATTATGCCTGCTCCGATTACACAACAACCAATCCCGAGTTTGGCACCGTAGCTGATTTCAAAAACCTCGTGCAAAAAGCCCATGAGGCCGGCATGAAGGTCATCATCGATTGGGTGGCCAACCATACCGGGCTCGACCATGTGTGGGCTACCAGCAATCCCGGCTTTTATAAAAAGAACATCGACGGAAAATTCTACGATACCCACGGGTGGGACGATGTGATCGATCTCAACTATTACGATCAACCCATGCGGCAGGCGATGATCGATGCCATGGCCTTTTGGGTGCGCGAATGCAATATCGATGGATTCCGTTGCGATATGGCCCACCTGGTGCCGCTCGATTTCTGGCGGCAGGCCCGGGTGGCGCTGGAGCCCATCAAATCATTGTTCTGGTTGGGCGAAACGGAAGACCTTCCATACCTCGATGTATTCGATATCTGCTACGCCTGGCGCTGGATGCACCATACGGAAAAGTTTGCGAAGGCGCAGCTTACGCTGGGAAGCCTCGTTGATCTGTTGCAACTGTACCGGCAGGAGTATCCGTCCGGCACTTGCCCGCTGTTCTTTACTTCCAACCATGATGAGAACAGTTGGAATGGGACGGAGTATGAAAAGTATGATGGGGCTGCGCGGCCGCTGGCGGTATTCAACGCCACCTGGTTTGGCATACCGCTTATCTATAGCGGGCAGGAACTGCCCAATCTCAAACGGCTGAAATTCTTCGATAAGGATCCGATCGAGTGGACAGGCAGGAATCAGCTGCATGAGTTTTACAAAGCCCTTCACGGGCTGCGTAAGCAGCATCCTGCCATCGATACGGCACGTGATACGCAGCCCGAAAGGATTGCCACCAATGCCGACGACCGGGCGCTGGTATACATCAGGCGGTACGAGCAACGCCAGTTGCTGGTGATACTGAACCTGTCGGCCCAGCCGGTCTCCTTACAACTCACCGATACGCAGATAAAAGGCGTATTCATCAACATATTCGATCACAAGACTTACTCCATTGCTCCAAGGCAGACCCTCGAACTCAAAGCCTGGGAATACCTCGTATTGACCGATCAATAACAACAATATCTACCAGCAGTACACCGGACCACAACGGCACCAGTTATGACGGCGTTTGCGTACCGCGCATAAAAAAGCGGAACTCCTGTGGGGAGTTCCGCTGAGCACTTTTATGAAAAGAGAAATTAGTTACCGCTGTTCATGGGGATCACGATGGGGTAAATGCCTTCGTAACCCTGATACATACCTTCTACTTTCACGTTACCGGTAGCGTTTTCAAGGATCTTCCTGAAATCGTCTACATTTTTCACTTCTTTGCCATCGGCCTTCAGGATCACATAACCTTCCTGAACGCGTACTTTGGCGAGTGCGCCACGGCCGGTGATAGATTTGATCACCACACCGCCATTCACACCCAGTTCCTTGGCGTCTTCCTTACTGAGGGTTTCAAATTCGGCGCCCAGCTTGCTGAGCACAGAAGTGCGCACGATATCGGTAGAACCTGTTTCATTACGCAACGTAACGGGCGTAGTAAATTCTTTACCCTCGCGTTTGTAGGTGATGGATACTTTATCGCCAGGGCGGTAAGTAGCGATCTGGCCCACCATATCGGCGCCGCTTACAACAGGAACGCCATTGATCTTGGTGATGATATCGCCTTTCTTGATGCCGGCAGCGGCAGCGGCACCTTCCGTGCGGGCATTCAGTACATATACACCTTCGCCTTCTTTAATACCGTTTTGTTCCTTCACGTCTTCGCTCAGGTTTTCACGGGGATACTCGATACCGAGGTAAGCTCTTTGTACGGTGCCGTGTTTCATGAGGTCGGCAACGATCTTCTTAACGATGTTGACCGGAATGGTGAAAGAGTAGCCGGCATAAGCACCGGTTGGTGATGCGATGGCCGAGTTGATGCCGATCAGTTTACCATCGGTGTTGATGAGCGGACCACCACTGTTGCCGGGATTCACGGCAGCGTCGGTCTGGATGAAAGACTCAACCGGCGTGCGGCTCTGGCGGCTGTTGATGTCGAGTGTGCGGCCTTTGGCACTAACGATACCGGCGGTAACGGTAGTTTCCAAAGTGAGTGGATAACCCACAGCCAGTACCCACTGACCAACCTTTACATCGTCGGAGTTACCATAGATGAGGAAGGGCAAGCCTTTCGCGTCTACTTTGATCACGGCGAGGTCACTGCTGGGATCGGCAGCTACCAGTTTAGCTTTGAAAGATCTTTTATTGTTCAGGGTAACGTTGATCTCGTCGGCCCCGTCAATTACGTGGTTGTTGGTCACGATATAACCATCTTCGCTGATGATGGCGCCGGTACCGGAAGCCATTTGCGGAATGGAGCGGGAGCGGTCGCCGAAGAAATCATCGAGGTCCATATCGAACAGGTCACCGAACGGACTCCTGCGTGGCAGGTTGTTGCTGGCAACGCGTGTTGCTTTGGTCTTGATGTGCACGGTGGCGGGGATGGCTGCATTGGCGGCCGGCACAAAATCGGCCGGTGCGTTCGTCAGCCCTTTAAAGTCGGCGTAATTGGCCGGGATCTTACCGCTGTCGTTGTTGTCATTCTGATAAACGTAGGTGTCGGACTTGCTGTACCGTTGGTAGCCCCACATGGTACCAACCGAGGTTGCAGCGCTGAGGATCACTATGCCTGCTATTTGTTTAAAGTTCATATTCGTTGAAGTTTTTAATTGCTTTTGGTAAAATACGATTTCAAATTGTGTGCCTGCTCACAACAAAAATAACAGCACGGAATCAATATGGGTCACGACATGGTGGTGGTTTAACAATTAATTTACTAAAGTCTTCGTACTTCGTCTAACAAATATAACATAAAAACCCGGGAACTCAGACAGTTAGCTTCGTCTATCGGCCCGGAAATCGAAAGATAATCAGGCAGTTTGGAAGGACTGAAATGAGTTGCCGGGTGGTAACACACAGGTGATCTGCGGTACCAGACTACAGGCTTACCAGGAATTGCATGGTGTCGATGCCGTCGGCATAGTCGGTTAAGCCGGGTTGTTGAGCTTTGCCGAAGGGCAGCCATTTTTTTCCAACGATGCACTGGATGTCATTATTTCCCGTCAAAGCGTCGGTGACTGCCAATTCATCCTTGTAAAATGTGTAATGCAATTGGCTGATGGGGGAGAAGGGCGAAGCAGCTTCGTGCAGGATGATGCTGCCATTGGTCATGTAGTATTGCTTGTTGATGATGAGGATGGCCAGTTGATAGTCGTAGTTGTTTTTGTATTTGTGGTGGTCGGCCAGGTGTTCGTATTTTTTGAAGGTCTCGAGCAGGGGCACGAAATCGTACTCCTCCGGAACGTAGAGTTGTGTAACGTTGCGGCAGCCTAGGCCGAAGAACTGGTATACGTCGTCGGCGAGCAGGGCCAGTTGTTCTACGGTTTCATTGCCGTCGAGAATGGCTACGGAAGTGCGATTGCGGCGAATGATATGGGGGTATTTGGCGAAGTAATAGTCGAAGTAGCGGGCCGAGTTGTTGCTGCCGGTGGCGATGTAGGCGTCGCAACCTTTGAGCATGGGTTGCAGGGCGATGAGGTCGCGGGTAGCGGGCTCCCAGGCATGAAGTTGCTCCACGAGGTGCTTGATCAGGGTTTCATCTTTCGAGGAGGGTTTGATGGTTTGGCGGTGGCCGCTGATGAAAACGGAAAGCAGGTCGTGAAACCCAACGAGGGGGATATTGCCGGCCATCACGATACCCACGTTTTTGGGTTGCGGGGTGGATTCCGGAATGCTGTATTGATGGGCCCAGGCGGTTAAGGCGGCTGGGTTGAGATAGGCTTGACCTATGCTGTTAGCCGAGAGGTCAATAAATTCGGGGGTGAACCATCCATTTTCACGGGAAGTGCGCTCTTTAACTGCTGTCCATTGATTGTCAGAAGATAAAATATATTCTCCCAGGCGCTTCGCTAAATCTATCCGTTGTTGTAAATTCATTACAGCGTATATTTGTCGTGCAAAATAACTGTATTCGATCCATTAAAATTCAAGGAATATATGTCTATTAAGATCACGGAAGAGTGTATCAATTGTGGGGCTTGTGAGCCGGAATGTCCCAATAATGCCATCTATGAAGGTGGGGTTGAGTGGGCGATCTCCGACGGCACCAATGTAAAAGGCCCTTTCACGCTGATGGATGGCTCGGTGGTGGATGCAGATGAGCGGCTGGCGCCCATTAGTGTTGATATCTATTATATTACGCCCAACAAATGTACGGAGTGCCAGGGCTTTCACGAAGAGCCTCAGTGTGCGGCGGTTTGTCCGGTGGATTGCTGTGTGCCCGATGAAATGTACCAGGAGACGGTAGAGGAGCTGATGGCGAAGAAAGCGAAGATGCATATTTAACACAAGTGTGCAAAAGTAGAGCGTCCAAAATTTGGAGCGCATTGCAGGGAAATCGTAACTTAACAGTATTCAAATAGTGAATGTAGTCTAAGTACTACTTAAAGCAGGCGGGTGATATTTCCCGTTGTAGAATGGTGAAGCGGCAATCGTCCTTCACCTTTCTGATTTTTAGGGGGTGATCAACTCAAGGTCGCTTGGCAATCTTTTCCTTCCTACACATCTTCATTGATACATCGTTTTCACGGTTACCACTTTTTTCAGCACGAAGCCTTCTCACTTATTCGCCAAAACTGCACAGTTATGCCTCAAAACTGCACACTTATGGGTTTGTCCTTGTCCGTTTGAAAGTTTTAGTCGTACTTCGATTTGAAAGCAACATTGAGCTGCTCCCCTGGCTAAGTGATTGCTACATTACCTTACCTGTTTAACCGACCTAACCTTAACTAACCATGCGAAACCCATGGCTCCTTGTCCTATTAATGATCTTTATCCTGCTGCATTCCGCTACAGCCCAGGATAATCCAACATTTGCAGACAAAATCCTCGGCCTTCCCGCTAAATTTAACGACCGCATTCAAAAGAAAGCTGACAAACTCGAAGAGCAACTCACCCGTCAAACTGAAAAATACCTGCAACGGCTGGCCCGCAAAGAAGAAAAGTTGCGCCGCAAGCTGATGAAGACCGACTCGACGGCCGCCAAACAACTTTTTGATGGATCAGCCGAACAATACGCGAAGCTCTCCGAGAAGTTGAAAAATCCCACAGCCATCACCGGCAGGGCAGGCGGGCAATACCTACCTTACGTTGACTCCCTCAAGACATCTCTTTCATTCCTCGAAAAGAATAAGGACCTGCTCAATTCCGAGGAAGCAAAAAAGATCACCGGTTCCTTACAACAAGTGCAGCAGATCCAGGGTAAACTGCAACAGACCGAAGAAATAAAAGCTTTTATCCGTCAGCGTAAAGAACAGATCAAGGCTACGCTCAGCCGCTATACGAACCTGCCGGCTGGCCTCACCAAAGGGTATCAGGATTTTCAAAAGGAAATGTATTACTACACTCAACAGGTGCAGGAATACAAGGACTTGTTGAATGATCCTGACAAACTACTCAATAAAACACTTTCGCTTCTTAATAAACTGCCCGCCTTCCAGGACTTCATGAAGCAGCATTCCGAACTGGCCGGATTATTTTCTGTGCCGGCAGGATATGCGAGCGGTCAAAGTCTGGCCGGTTTGCAAACCCGCAGTCAGGTGCAACAGCTGATGCAAAACCAATTGGGAGCGGGTCCCAATGTGCAGCAGATGATGCAGCAGAATCTGTCTGCAGCCCAGGCGCAGTTGAATGAGCTGAAAGATAAGATCAGCAAACTGGGTGGCGGTGGCGCCGACCTGGATATGCCCAATTTCAAACCCAACAACCAAAAAACAAAATCCTTCTGGAAGCGATTGGAGTATGGCTCCAATCTGCAAACGCAGAAGTCCAATGTTTTCTTTCCCACCACTTCCGATCTCGGTTTATCTGTCGGTTACAAGCTGAGTGATAAAAGTATCATCGGTATCGGTGGCAGCTACAAAGTAGGGTGGGGGAAGAATATCCGTAACATCTCCATCAGCAGCCAGGGGGCGGGATTGCGCTCATTCCTTGACGTAAAACTCAAAGGCAGTTTCTTCGCCTCCGGCGGATTCGAATACAACTACCAGCCATTATCGTACACCGAAACACTCACTCCCCAGGATCAGCATCGGGTAGAAGAATGGCAACAAAGCGGACTCGTAGGCGTCAGCAAGATCATCTCTCTCAAAAGCACAACCTTCAAAAAAACAAAACTGCAGTTGCTGTGGGATTTTCTCAGCTACCAGCAGGTACCCAAAGCCCAGGCGTTGAAGTTTAGGGTGGGGTATAGTTTTTAGAGAACGTCTATAAACTAAGAGCACGAAATCAAATTACCTGATAAACCTAAACTAAATCTTAACAATCATGAGAAGAATGTCACATCTTACCGACTCAAACCAAGCCCCCTTCGTTTATTGTAAGCGAACCAGATTTCTACTCTAAAGAGATCGCACAGCGAATTTTCATTTTTTTCTGAATTCTTAATTGCTTTTTGGCAATGGACAGTTTGCAAAAATTGCCCAAACGGCCAACCTATTTCTATTCAAGAAACACACAATTTACATGAAGAAAGTTCTTAGTTCAACGTATCCGTTGATACTGTTGATGTTGCTATGTATTTCGTCAATGGCACAAACCAATAATTATGCGGTAACGTTGCCCGAAGTGTTACCGGCTTCCCCCGAGCCCTGGGCTTTTGTAAAAGCCGGATTGGGAAACACCAATATGTCAACTGGGGCCGTGTCGGCAAAAATTCCCTTGTATGACATTAAGCTCAGAGATTTTACATTCCCGATATTCTTATCCTATTCCACCCAAGGGTTAAAAGCCGATGAAGCCTCTTCCAGGGTGGGTTACGGTTGGGTGCTAAATGCCAACGCAATGATCACTCGCTCGGTAAGAGGTAAACCCGACGAAATGACGCTTCGTCGACCGATGTTGACAGATTGGTATGCCAATGTCGACTCTGTCTACAATTATTACATGGATATGTCAAACCCCAACTCGATGTATGATAGTCAGCCCGACGAGTTTTCATTCAGTTGTAATGGGTATTCGGGGAAGTTTGTATTAGACAATAATTTTATTCCCCGCATGACCTCTACCAGTAATGTAAAGATCGAAGTGGGAGGAGGCTTTGTTCCAAGTACTTCAAGTTCCATCGGTCCGTTCTATATTACGACTCCCGACGGGGTGCGTTTCAAATTCGGGGAGACCTACGAAAGAACAACCAGCAATAATCTGATGTTTAATAGTGCTTTCAAGCTGGTGACCCGCACTGCCTTCTTCCTGAACTCCATCACATTGCCCAGCGGAGATTTTATCAATTTTCAATACTCACCGATCGCCCTGAATGTGCGAACAGGTGTTACGCAAACCTTGCAGGTTGCAAAACAAGGCGGAAGGCAGGAATGTGGGGATTGTGAGTCGCGCAATAGTTATACTACGCAAATTAATAGCGTGAATTACCAGTCTCATTATCTTACGGGCATCACCACTTCAAGTGGGCAATGGCTGTCGTTCGACTATGAAAATCAAACAGACCTTACGGGGGATGTGAGACTTAAAGGATTTATAGTTTCGGGATTAAAAGAATTCAGGTTTAATTATTATGACGTTCCTGGCACGGGAGTGGGAAAGCCGCTCGGACGATTCTTCCTGACAAGAGTTCGCCAGATCAATTATGATGCTACAGAATCGGGTACGGACACTTCCTTTGATTATTCTTTAACGTATAATCAGCTTGATAAAGTGCCGCTGCCGATCACTTTCGCACAGGATTATCTGGGTTTTTACAATGGTCAAACAGGCAACAATTACCTGATACCACCTTCGGTAAATTCCAGCAATACGATCGATATCAGTCATAGATCTTTCAATACGACGGAAACGATGAAAGGTGCCCTGGTTGAAATCAAGTACCCGACGGGTGGCAGGGAAGAGTTTGTATATGAGGCCAATACTTCGGGCAGGTATCAGGTAAACAAAAGGGCTTTTTACGTTGATCTCTATAGAGCCGGCATCGGTTATGCGACCTATACGTACGACAATATAGAGGTACATAAGGATCAGGTTGGAACACTTATGGCAACAGCCGTAGATGCGGATCCCAACGACGGTTACCTGGAGGATCCTGGGCACAATACCGTTGTTTTGAAACTTTTTGATGAGAGTACAAGTACATTGATTACAACAGTTACCCTGATGGGACTAACTACCAATAATGTTAACGTGAATTTATTGGCAGGCCATAACTATAAGCTTGAGCTTACAGTGAAGGGAAGCATAAACTGGGGCAACGGAACACTGCATTATGATAATAGCTGGACTGATATTTATGACACCGTTTATGTGGAAACTTCGTTACCCGGAATACGTGTAAAGCAAATCAACTATTCGTCGCCGGGAACATTTGGCAACTATTCCAAATACTTCAAGTACGCCAGTTTAACTGATCTGCAAATGTCAACGGGGTTAGAGTACCTGAATTCCATCTTTCATAGCACTTCTGTTTCGAAGAATTTTTGCGGAGACTTTGGGGCTTATGAAACGCACTGCCTTCTCGATATCTATTCCTCAAACACGGCGAGTGATGTATATGGATCGGTAGGAAGCGGAAGCCTTATTTACTATACATCGGTGATTGAAAGCGATGATCCAAACTTTGCCAATGGAGGCACACAGTATAACTTTTTCCCGAATGAAATGGGAGGAAACCAGGTTTCTCTACATGGTGGCGATATCCCCTATCTTCCGCAAGGGCAGGCTCCAACTTTATCTGGTGAGGTATCCTCTAAATGGATATTTAACAAGGATAAGCAAATTGTAGAAAAGGAGGAAAATGAATACGAAACGCTATATTATTCCGACCCAACCGTCTATTCAGTGTTTGTAAGGAAAAACTGGGAACCGTTTCCTGATCGCCCCGACATCCTTGAACCATTCGATGCAACAAGAACGCATTACGCTAATTGGTGGATCAGGCGGAAAAGTAAAACAAATACAAATTATGCGGGAGGGGGCACATCAATTAGTAAAACAGATTACCAGTATGGGCTTCCTGTAAATATTCAACCCACCTTTTTGGTTACAACCAATAGTAAGGGTGAGCAGGTAAAGACTGAGACCAGGTATCCTACGGATTTTCCTTCAAATCCTGTAATGGCAAAACTGGTTCGTAAGAACATTGTAGCACCCGTTATCGAACAATCTTTATACAAGAGCGGAACGGTAATGCAAAAGAAACAAGTTACTTATCGGGATTGGTTTGGCGACAGTACAATCGTGTTGCCCGATACAATCAAAACTAAGTTAACACCAGCGGCCTCACTGGAGACTGATCTTGTATTTGCCAAATACGATACCCGGGGAAATATAAAGGAGTTGAAAAAGGAGTCGAATATACCTGTTGCTTACTTGTGGGATACCATTCGGGCAGTACCGGTTTGTGAGGTGAAAAATGCTACGGTTCAGCAGTTTGCTTACGCCGGCTTTGAAGACGGTACTGGCTTGGGAGGCTGGCAATTGAACTCAGGTAGCGCCAGTGAGGGAACAGCATTTACGGGAATGTATGATTTCACGGGTTCGATATCCTGGACGGTAGCAGTAGCCGGCACCTATACTGTACAACTCTGGGCCAAAGGAAGCGTAACCGTAAATGGCGCAACTGGAAAGAACCTCCGTTCAGCACGCGGTTGGACGCTTTATGAATGGTCGCTTACCAATCCTTCATCGGTAGCTGTCTCCGGTACGCATATAGATGATGTGAGGCTGTATCCTCAGAATGCCATGATGAAAACATTCACCTATAAGCCATTTGTGGGTGTTACTTCCCAAACCAATGAATTGGGAATAGCCTCCTATTTCGAATATGACAACATGCTTAGGTTGTTGATGGTAAGGGATATCGATAGCAATATCATCAAAAGGTATAAATATGAATTTGTGCCGCAGGAATCTGCTACTGCCACCTGGCAGCCCACGGGAGCAACGAGGTGTAAACCTTGTGCATCTAATCCGTTGTATAGTTCTACTATCCAGGAAAGGGAAGAGAAGGACATCAATCAAACAAGTAGTACTTATAACCAGCTCCGTTGGGTCGAGACAGGCGCTTCCGGAAGTTGCTCGGCAAATGCGGTTTGGCAAAATACCACCACCACGCCTCGGTGTGTAAAGGACGGACAGAATAATAATACCGGGGGACGGGAGCAAGAGCAAAAGGATGTAAATCCATGCAGCCTTACCTATAATCAGACCCGCTGGATTACGATTTCTTCTGATGAAAATGCGTGCCCCTTGCCATGTCCCGGTTGCAACACGATTGATAAGAAGTGTATAAATGGCGTTTGTGAAACAGGCATTTTGGACTTTGTAAGTTCAGTGCAGGTCAATGGTTACACCTGGCATTGTACCTGGAGGTACAAATTTTCTGACCTAACCTATTCTGCCAATTTCGTGATTGTAAGTTCAGGCCATTGTGAAGTGGATTAAGGCAGCTACAAGCATAGATGAACTAATACCTAACTAATGAAAAAGATTTCGATGCATACAATATTTAAGAAGAATAAATATTTCATTGTTTCGCTGCTACTGGGGGTAAGTGCGGATGGAATAGCCCAAACACCGGTAACTCCCCAGATCCCTTATGAAGGAAACGCAAAGGTGAATTATATCCGCACCTGGGAGGCTTCGGCGCCCGAACAGAATGCGGCAACGTTAACAGGCCGGCCATTGAAGGATGTAAAACAGGGAACGACCTACGTTGATGGGTTGGGACGCCCGATTCAGACTGTAGTGAAGCAGGGTTCATTGGCTACGGGTGCTTCCGGCGGCCCAACTGACCTGGTAATAGCGGTCGTTTATGATGGGTTTAGCCGGGAGAAGTTTAAATATCTTCCGTTTGCCGCCAATAATAAGGACGGTAATACTTCAATTAATGATGGCTTATTCAAGCTTAACCCGTTCCAGCAACAAGTACAGTTTTACAATAACCAATTGACGGGTCAACCCCTGGAGACCAATGTAGGCACCGGTAGCCTCAATTGGGCCTATGGACAAACCACTTTCGAAACTTCACCGCTCAACAGGACGCTGGAGAGTTTTGCACCAGGCTCCAGCTGGGTGGGCACTGCGGGAGATGCCACGGAAGCCAATCGCCATTCGGTGAAAGCAAAGTACTACTTCAATACGGCAACAGATGACGTAAAGATCTGGAAGGTGATCGATAGCGTTAATAAATGGGGCTCCTATTCGATGACAGGTGTTTATGGTGCCGGGGAACTCTCTAAAACAATCACCGTAAATGAGCACAACAAGCAGGTGATTGAGTTTAAGGATAAGGAGGGGCAGATCATATTGAAAAAAGTCCAGGTCAATGGGGCAGGTGATGATGGCTCTGGTATCAGCTACCCTAATTGGCTGTGCACGTATTATGTGTATGACGATCTTAACAGGCTTCGGCTGGTGATCCCTCCGGTTGCCGTAAATCATTTATTTGCATCTACCTGGAGCAACGCCACGTTGCTAAATATGCTGCCGAATTTGTGTTTCCGGTATGAATACGATTCCCGTGGACGTATGATACGCAAGAAAGTAGCCGATGGTGGCGAAACCTGGATGGTATATGATGCGCGGGATAGGCTGGTATTATCACAGGATCGTCAGATGCGTACGGGCTACAAAGGGTGGATGTATACAAAATATGATGACCTGAATCGTCCTGTTTCCACTGGCTTTATACCTGATATAACCTATTGTGCAGACCTTGCTTACCATGTTAATGCAGCCTGGAGCAGTACCAATTATCCTGACCTGAATAACTATGTGGAAGAGGTTTATACAGAGACATTTTACGACAACTATAGTTGGTTGAATAGCTTCTCCTCCTCACTAGATTCGAATTACATCAATACATTCGATTCTTATTTGTATGCACCTTCTGCAAGCTATCCTTATCCACAGGCAACCACTCCCTCCACGAATAAAAAGGGGCTGATCACGGGCACACGGGTAAGGGTGGTTGGGCCAGTTGTTTCCTACTTTTTTACGCTGAATATTTATGATGATAAAAGTAGAATAGTACAAACGAAAGCAACCAATATTACCGCCGGAACAGATATTACCACGACCCAATATGCCTGGAACGGTCAGCCCTTGGTAGTTGTTCAAAAGCAACAAAAAGGAGGTGCCAATCCACAATCACACATCATTGTTACTAAATTGTCTTACGATGATCTTGGGCGATTGTTGACCGTTAAAAAAGCAGTCAACAGTACCATTGGCAGCCAATCATTGTCAAAGACTGAGCAAACCATCGTACGCAATGAGTACGATGCGCTGGGGCAGTTGAAGAAGAAATTCCTGGCGCCGGGTGCAAGCGGCGGGTCATTAGACTCACTCACCTATGACTACAACGTGCGGGGCTGGATGCTGGGTGCAAACCGGGAATACGCAACGGATACCATTAGCGCCGCCAATAGGTTTGGATTTGAGTTGTCCTATGATAAAACCAGTCTTACCGTCAATGGCGTGGGTGCTAATTACACGTCCAATCGACGCTACAACGGCGATATTGCCGGCATGCTCTGGAAGAGTGGGGGAGACAGCAGGTTGAGGCGCTATGACTTTAGTTACGATGTGGCGAATCGGCTGATTGATGCCGACTTTAAACAATTTACCGGTAATGGTTTTAACCGGAACGCCGGTATCGACTTCACGGCAACTGGAGTTACCTATGATGCCAATGGCAACATCCTCACGATGAACCAGCGTGGACTGAAGCAGGGTAGTAGTGTTACTATCGATAGCTTGTTGTATAATTATTATACTTATAGCAACAAGTTGATGAATGTGATTGACAGGGCCAATGACACGGCGACGACCCTGGGCGATTTTAGGGCATCGGGAAAATATATGCAAAGCCTGACCGGGGGTAAAACGAACTCAACGGTTGACTATACCTATGAAGCCAACGGGAATCTGAATACAGATCGAAATAAGGACATAGAAGGCGGTATAGCGTACAATCAACTGGCATTGGTTCGGTATGTGGAAGTTAAGACTCCGGCTGGAACCGTTAAAGGTGGTATTACCTATTATTACGATGCGATGGGTAACAAATTGAAAAAGGTGGTTGATGAAACAGGTAAACCGTCTAAAACTACGCTCTATCTCGGTGCTTCGGTATACGAGAACGACACACTGCAATTCATAGGGCATGAGGAAGGCAGGTTAAGATTAGCGAAGCGGACATTTACAACAGGCAGTACGGCCAACCAGTTCCAGTATGACTACTTCTTAAAGGATCACCTGGGTAATGTGCGTATGGTATTGACAGAGCAAACGGATACCGCCAATTACCTGGCCTCTATGGAAGCAGCTTACAGGGCAACGGAAGATAAACTGTTCTACAATATCCCCAAGACCAGCTATTCGAAAGCCCTTGTTCCAGGTGGATATCCTGTAGATGCAACAACGAATCCCAACGACTCCCTGGCGCGTACAAACGGCAGTGGCAATAAAGTTGGACCGGCGATCGTGTTGAAAGTAATGAGTGGTGATAAGGTTGATATTGCGGTGAAATCCTTCTACAAGAGTGGTGGAACAACCAATTCCGGTGGAGATCCGATTGCGGACATGTTAAGCTCTCTGGCTTCTGGCATTATTGGAGTTGCCGGCGAAAGCAAAGGAGCATTGGCGGCATTGAGCAACACCTCAACAAGTCCATTATTGGGAGCTGTGAATAGCTTCAGAAGCAACAAAAATCCCAATCAAACCGGCAAACCAAAAGCATATCTCAACTGGATTTTGCTCGATGAACAACTTAATTATGTTGCAGGCAGCAGCGGTGCCACACCAGTGCAAAATGCTGATGCTATTTATGCCCTGACGAGTAATGGCCCTGTATCAATTTCAAAAAACGGTTTTTTGTATATTTATGTTAGCAACGAAACCCAGAACTGGGACGTGTTCTTTGATAACCTGGCAGTACAGCATATCACTGGGCCAATTACCGAAGAAACTCACTATTATCCATTTGGCTTGACCATGGCGGGCATCAGTTCAAAAGCTGTTGGTAAACTGGACAATAAGTATGAATACAATGGTAAGGAAAAGCAAGAGAAAGAGTTCAGTGATGGCAGCGGTCTGGATTGGTACGACTACGGAGCGAGAATGTACGATGCGCAGATTGGCAGGTGGCATGCGATAGATCCGCTGGCGGAAGTTAGTAGGCGTTGGTCGCCATTTGTTTACGGACTTGACAATCCAATAAGGTTTATTGATCCCGATGGAATGTCTACGGAAGATGTTACAGAACAGGATCCTAGAAAACCCAGGAGGTTACCTGATCACTCAGAAGTGCAAAATATGAATAGTGACGAGATAGTTAATGATGTATTGTATGTTGCTTCCGGTCTCGGAAATCAGCCTGAGGAAGACTTCCGTGCGGAAGGAGAGGAAAGTGTATCAGCGTCGAAAAATGCCCTTAAGATGTATGTCCAGGATCGATTTAAAGGCACCGCGGGTGTGATGGATTTTGGTGCTATTTTTAAAGATGGCGTTCGCATACCCATAGTTGGCGTAGACTTTCATGATCAAGTAGGTATTAATGTCACACCAATGGTGCAAAGTTTTGATGAGTATCTGGGAACCACTGGCGGATCGTCAGGCGCAGATGCGGGCTCAAAGAATGGAGCATCAACGGAAAATGGATATGAAGGAAAGGCGGGGAAGGATGGTAATGGAGGAAGCGCAAGTACGAAACATCAACAATCAAGGGAGCAATCGGCTGGCCAGTCTACTTCAAATAATTCTACAAACCACAAATACAACGCGACAATGCTTGTTCAGGTGACTATTAATTATGAAGTTGTTGGTGCGGCTGGTGGCAGGAAAAGTCAAAGCCTCACTTATTTTGTAGGTCAAAAGATAAAATTCAACGCGGATGGTACGGCTTATGGAGCAGGTGAACCTGCTAAATTTAAAGCAGCCGTGATTACCCAGGCGAAACAAAAAATAGATAAATGAAAATAGCGCTTATTAGTTTGTTGGTTTTTCAAGGCGTTTTGGCAATCTACTTTCTAGATAAATGCCTTCAATACACCAATTCTTATAATAACAAAAATATTGAGGGCGTAGCAGTTTACGGAGTATTGTTTTCATTTCTACTTGTAAATAGTACTTGGATAGTATTAACACTATACAAGAAGAAAATCACTGAAAAGTAGAAATAAGGGATATTAATTATTTGGTTGAATTGAATAATTCAGCCTTTAAATTAAGAAGTCAAACCGGGCTGCTTAGGGTAGTATCGCCTGCTAAATTATCCCATACTTATTTTTCTAGTCAAAATCGGGGTCCGAATGGACTCCGATTTTTTAAGTTTATGTGGTTGCCTAGGTTTCACCAAAACCAATTATACATAGCAGTATAAAAAGATTGTGAGGAAGACTGTAAATCTCGATTTAGGTGATAATTCGCAATCAACCATGAAAAATCACCTGAAACACCACCAGTTCCAATTAAAGAGCTCAAGCTAGCCCCCTCTCTTTACCCGCTCTCAGATCTCCCCCCGGTCACGCACTAGGTACTCCCCGAGTAACTCCTGAATAATCCCCCATTAGGTTAAAGGGAAGTCTAATGGAACTCTAAGGGAACTCCAAGGCAACAGTAAGGCAACAGGCATCAAATGTAGGCTGGACGGGCTTTTTTGCTCAGTTAGATTGGCGGATGCAGTTCTATGGCGGGTTTGCTCGAAATGAGCAATTCAAATAGCATAGCCGCGAAGCCCGGATGAAGCAGATCTGTCTAATTTACAATATCTACCATCCCATATCCAAATTTATCGCTTCACCTAAGTAGAAAATGCAGCCTATACCCACCATCATTAGCTCAAATCCCTTTCGTACTTGCTAGCCGTCGGAAACACCCTTCAACGCAAAAGCATCCTCCCCGGCTCAAAACCCTTCCTGCTTCTCAGTCGCCCGAAACGCAGCTTATCCCCCAAGTGCCCCCTCAACCCCTTTTCCTGCGCGTCAGCACCGAAACGCACCTCTATACACAACTTCTGTCTCAAACATCCTTTCCGGCGAGTCGGCTCTCCATTACCCGCCAATAAACGATCTTTCCCAACCCGGGAAGGGCGAACACTGAGCGAACACAGAGCGAACCTACACCGAACACGAAAGGGGACCGTTCCCCAAATGGGAGAGACTTTCGATCGGTCACTCGAGCCTCCAAACCTTTACCCTACCAAGTACGAACTTGTCCGCCTCCAGCAGCGCTAAAAAGCGCGATACGGACCCATCTCCGACGCGAAAGTTTAAATGGAGGAAAATAGAATGGCCCCGTATGACAAAGGAAATGCAGCCAATGCAAGGCATTATCACGGAGAGCCGATCCCGCTTCTCGAATTTTATGCATTCAGGTAGCAGTAAACGATCAGGTACTCTTCTTCTTCAAGGCTCAGGAATAACACCATTTTTGTCTGCAATACTGCAATCCTCATCTTATATGGGATGTTTAGGTGTAAACAACCCATGATGCTGACTATCCACCTCTCTGTTTTTTCTCCGAAACTCCCTATCCCGCTTTTGCCACAAACGCAATTCAACAGGCGGCAATTCAGCAAGGTCCTTCTTTCCAAACCCGACCACTTCTTCACACAATGACGCACATTGTGCACGATAACTGATACGCAGATTCGTGCAGGGATATTCCTTCATTACGCCCCGCCGGCCAGCATATTGTTTACTGAGGTAGTCGAAGATGTCTTCCCGCTCCCAGCCATATTTTAACCAGATCCTGGCCTCGCTGACGAGTATACGGAATTGATTCTTCTTCCTGCGGTGCTCGGGTATCAGTGCATACACGGAAGCAGCAAGGGGCGATGCCAGGGCCATCTGTCCAGACGACGCCCTGAACTTTCGGAACGCCGGATCTTTCTTAATCCTTTTGCCGGTAATCGAACTGCGCGTGCGCAAATAATACCTGTCATACATCAGGTATACCGTGATCGGACCCACAGTACCAACGAACGGAGGAATGGAGGTAAGTCGAGCCATAAGATGGATTTTACTTGAAGTTACACAAGCGACGTTTATCCAAGAACAGACCCGTGGCATTCCGTGGCTTTCCGTGACATATAGTTACTTTCCGTGGCATTTTAACA
The DNA here is from genome assembly GCF_029223285.1 of Paraflavitalea sp. CAU 1676. Classification (GTDB taxonomy): domain Bacteria; phylum Bacteroidota; class Bacteroidia; order Chitinophagales; family Chitinophagaceae; genus Paraflavitalea. The sequence goes on from NZ_JARHUJ010000004.1 coordinate 791,335, forward strand.
TTTCCTACGGCCTCACGATTGTCAATCATATAACCCATTTAGCCATCAACAGAAAACTGTATAGTCAGTGCAGCCTTATCCGCTTCTGATTATTACCTCAAGCGCATTTCCATCGCCCCAGCGATACACCTCGTTCGGTCCTTGTTCGTACCTCATCCGGAGTTACCGCGCAATTCCTGGCTGTCGGGGCTCCTTCACGTTTGGCCTTCTACTCGCCATTGTTTGCACATTCTTATGATATCCATTAGGTTAGGTTCGGCGTGGCCCAAAACAAAGAACGAATGAAGTACGTGTCAGGCAAGAATCTAATGCACCCAAACACTGCAGCTCCCAGCCCCATTAACCCGCCTCCTCGCCAACCTTACTGTCCAACCCGCCGCCGCACGCCGCACAAGATCACCCCACAACCCCCACACAATCAAACCGATAACCCAGCCCACCTGCAAAATCACCACACATCACACCCCCAAATCCCCTCCACCCGACCTAAAGCCCCCTGATTCCGAAACATTTATACCATCCCCAACGCTTTTTTCGTTTATTTGCTGAAAATTCCAAATAGATCAATGAAGCCTGTTATTGCCTTTGTCACCGGTGGATACTCAACCGAATCCGTCATTTCCTATAAAAGTGCGGTTACTATTGAAAACAACATCGATACCAGCAAATACGAAGTCTTTAAAATAGATATCACCCCCGAAGGCTGGTGGTACGAAACCACTACCGGCCGCAAAATAGCCGTCGACCGCAGCGATTTCTCCATTTCTGCCGATGGTCGCAAGGTCACTTTCGATGCCGTCCTCATCGGCATTCACGGCACCCCCGGCGAAGACGGTAAACTGCAGGGCTACTTCGACCTCCTCAACCTGCCCTATACCTCCTGCGATGCCGCTACCTCCGCCATCACCTTCAACAAGCGCTATACCGTGGCCGTCGCCGCCTTCGCAGGTATTCATGTGGCCAAATCTTTGCATATATTTAAGCATACGCCACTCACTCCGGCCGAGATTTTGAAACAGGTGAGCCTGCCGGTGTTCGTAAAACCCAACAACGGCGGATCCAGCATCGGTATGAGCAAAGTGCACAAAGCAGACGAACTCGCAGCAGCCCTCGAAAAAGCCTTTAAGGAAGACGATCAGCTGCTCATCGAAGAATATATCTCCGGCCGTGAATTCACAGTAGGTGTTTTCAAAACAACCGAAGGCATCATCGTATTGCCCATCACCGAAGTTGCTACCGATAAGGACTTCTTCGATTACGAAGCCAAATACCAGGGCAAAAGCACCGAAACAACGCCCGCCCAGGTCGATGAAAGCATCGCCGATACCATCCGTAAAACGGCCCGCAAAGTGTACGAGATCTTTAACTGCCGCGGTGTGGTACGCATCGATTTCATTTACAACGAAGCTAAAAATGCACCCTATATCCTGGAGATCAATACCGTGCCCGGCCAAAGCGAGGCCAGCATCGTACCCCAACAGGTAAAGGTGATGGGATGGACCCTCAAAGATTTCTACTCGTCGCTCATCGAAGACGCATTAGACAGGGGTAAAAGCAAATAACCAACAATCTTAAATCGAAATCCAACAACGTGTTCAAATTCATCACCAGTCGACCTCTATGGCAGAACATCCTGTTTGCGCTGATATTGGTGTTCCTGTTGCTGTTCCTTTTCCTGCAATCACTCAACCTCATCACCCGTCACGGAACTACAGTAGTAATACCCTCCGTAACCGGTAAATCCTATGAGGATGCAAAGAAGATCCTCGAAGCACAAGGCTTCGATGTACAGATACAGGACTCTATCTACAACGATACCGCAAAACCGCTTTCCGTATTACGCCAGTTTCCCGATGGGGAAGAAGTGGTAAAGGTGAACCGTACCGTGTACCTAACCATCAACAGGGCAGTAGCCCCCGATATCGAAATGCCCAACCTCGAAGGACTCACCTTCCGCAGCGCAGAGATCGCGCTCAAGCAATACAACCTGCGCCTCGAGGATACCACCTATGTGCCCAACTTCGCCAAAAACTCCGTATTGGAGCAACACTATAAAGGCAAACGCATCAGGCCCGGTACCCGCCTTCCCATGGGAAGCGGCATCACGCTGGTGCTGGCGAGCGGACTGGGTAATGAAGAGCTGCCGGTACCCGATCTCTTTGGCAAAACCTACACCGAAGCCAGGGTGCTGCTGGAATCTTATGGACTCACCCTCGGCGCCACCGCCTTCGAACAGGGAGTGGCCGACAGTACCAACGCGTACATCTACACCCAACAACCCGAATCCATATTGCCCGATGGCCGCATCAACATGATCCGCCAGGGACAATCGATCAACGTACGCCTCCAGGCACAGCGCCCGGTACGCGATTCCACCGCCATACCAGCGCAGCCGGAACAACCAGAGTAAACCATCAATAACTATTATATGCAGAACATAACAGCTGAAGAAGTAAAAGCACGACTCGATGCGGGAGAAAAACTGAACCTGGTAGATGTGCGCGAGCCGCATGAACATGCTGACTTCAACATCGGTGGTAAATTATTTCCGCTCGGAAAAATACAGACCATGCAGGTCGATGAACTCGAAAGCCTGCAGGAAGAGGAAGTGATCGTCTACTGCCGCAGCGGCAACCGGAGCGGACAAGCCGCCATGATCCTCGAAACCCTCGGCTTCAAGAATACCAAGAACCTCGTAGGCGGTATGATGAACTGGGAGTCTGTGTACGGCAGATAATACCGCAACAGCGTAAAATAAATAAGGGCTGTTCTTTGCTGCAAAGTAGAGAGCAGCCTTTTGCTTTACCATTTAAACGGCATCAGCATCGGCACCTTTTGCTGATACGCCCGGTACGCTTCGCCAAACTCGGCACGCAGCTTCCGCTCTTCCCACACCGTGCCAATAAAAGTATACAGCGTAATCATACAACAGGAAATGAGATACCCAAGCTCCGGCCAGATCAACCAGCACGACCACACGGTCAGCAACGTACCCGCATACAACGGATGCCGCACATAACGGTTCAGTCCGTCCGTCGTCAGGCCCATAGACTCTTCTCGCCTCGGAAACAATACATCGATGCCGCTGAGGTAGAAGAAGTATCGCCAAATGCAAATGAGCATGATCGCAAGGCCACCAAGCGCAGCCACACCTGCTATCAATTGCCACACGATCCCCGGCCGCCACAACCAGACGGTTGGCAGCTGCCACTCGTACCAGACAATAACCAATAAAATAAAGAAGGAAAACAAAGAGTAGGAGAGACGATAAAAAGGAAAGAAACGACCGCTTATCTGTTGCACCCTGCGCTTCCACCAGCCGGCGGCAAACAGGCTGTGCGTACTGCCAAACAACAACCAAAGAGCGATAAGATAAATGTAGGCTAACATGCAGTGTTATTCTCTCTTAAAGATACCTACATTTCCGCCATCAAAACCTACATCCGCCGCGGAAACCCGCCCCGTAGTCAAAACGCTGCATCCGATCCCTACACCTTCACCTTCAGCGTACAGCCCTCACCAGGTGCCGAAATGATCTCCATATCGCCATTGAACACCTCGATCCGGTTGCGGATATTGTTGAGGCCCATACCCGGCCTCACTTCCGAAACATCAAATCCTACACCGTCATCACGAATGGTCAGCAAAGTATGTCCGTCACTGGGCTTCAGGTCGATGATTACGCCCGCCGCATTTGAATGCTTTAATACGTTGTTCAGTTGCTCCTGGATGATACGGTACAGCACCAGCCGCCGGTTCTCGGGCACCTGGCTTTCATCAAAACCCGCATGGCGCACATGAAATTCGATCTCGCGGGCATGGCTGATATCCTCGATCAGTTGATACAAGCTCTCCAGTAAACTCTGTTCATTCAAAGCTGGCGGTAGCAGCGAACGCGACAAACTCCTGATCTCTTCGATGGTTTGGGTGATATAACTCGCGCACTTATGCAAAAGCTCTTCCCGCACAGCCGGGTTCACCAAAGCATGTTGTATATAAAGCTTTACGACGCCCAGTAGTTGATTGATATTGTCGTGCAGTTCCTCACCCAGTTTCTTGCGCTCCGCTTCCTCCGCCTGCAATACACTACGCGCCAGTTCGTCTTTATGCCTGGTTTGCGCTTCGATTAATGTGTCCTGCAACAGCCTTTGCTCGGTTACATCCTGCATAGCGCCGATCAACCGGTAAGGTTGCCCCGCAGCGTTACGCATGATAAACCCCCGGTCGAAGATGGTTTTGAAATCGCCGTTCTTGCAACGGAAGCGGTATTCATCCTGCCATACGGTACCGCCGGTATCCAGCTTGGCATCGATGGTATCGAGTACCCTTTCCTTGTCTTCCGGATGCAGGTTGTTGGTCCACCAGTGGTAATTATCCTGCAACTCATCTTCCGTATATCCGAACATCTCCTGCAAAGCCCGGTTGGTATAGCATTGTTTGGTCTGAATGTTATAATCCCACACCGCATCATTCGTAGCCATGCCCAGGAGTTGATACCGCTCCAGTATCTCCTGCTCCTGTTTACGCGCTTTTTGCACCTTGGCGTAATACCGGTGGCTGATATAATAGATCAGCCCGGCGCCCAGTACCATAAAGGCAATACCCTTATAGCGCTGTATGTTATTGTATACAACGGGATCATGGTCGCTGATGGACCAGGCTATTGAATCGGAAAACAATATCCAGGCAGTGCCGAATACAAGGAAGGCCAGTGAGAGTTTTACAGAGGAGGGCATAGGATTTTTCATGCTAACAGGCTATGAAATACAATATTGCGAAAAATTTACTTCTATTCCATACCGATCATCGATTTCACAGTAAAAAATCATTCTATGGGGTAACACCGGTTTGTCCACGTCAACCTGACACCGATGTTATTTTGCTCCCCAACCGCCCCACTTCCTTGCCCCCGCATTCCCTTATCTTTGCGCCATGCATTACGTTTCTGTAGAGGGACTTTCCAAGTCGTACGGGGTAAAACCACTTTTCGAGAACATCTCATTCCATGTAGAAGAAGGCGATAAAATAGCGCTGGTAGCCAGGAACGGCTCTGGTAAATCGACCCTGCTTAAGATCCTCGCCGGTACCGAAACCGCCGAAGACGGTAAAGTTTGGGTCAACAAAGAGGTTACCGTAGCCCTTTTCGATCAGGAACCTACCTTCCAGGAACACCTTTCTGTGCTCGACAATATCTTCCACCACAACCACCCGGTAATTAACGCAATTAAAGCTTATGAAGCCGTGAATGAGGATGGAACGCCCGAACAGGTGAGTGATGCGATCGTAAAGATGGATGAACTGGGTGCCTGGGATTTCGATGCCAAGGTGAAGCAGATCCTCGGCAAGCTCAATATCCACCACCTCAACCAGCCCACCGGCACGCTTTCGGGCGGCCAGCGCAAACGCGTGGCCCTCGCCAAAACCCTCATCGATATCGGGTTCGAGCACAAGCACGTATTGCTCATCATGGATGAGCCCACCAACCACCTCGATGTAGAGATGGTAGAGTGGCTCGAATACTACCTCAACCAGCAACACGTAACCCTGCTGCTCGTTACCCACGACCGCTACTTCCTCGACAATGTATGCGAAGAGATCTGGGAAATGGACCGCAGCAGCCTCGTCGTGTACAAAGGCGATTACGAGAATTACCTCGAGAAAAAGGCCGCCCGCATGGAAAGCGAAGCAGCTACCATCGATAAAGCCCGCAATACCTACCGCCGCGAACTGGAATGGATGCGCAAGCAACCCAAAGCGCGTACCACCAAATCCAAGAGCCGGCAGGATGCTTTTTATGTAGTGGAGTCCAAAGCCAAACAACGCATCGAAGACCAGAAACTCCAGCTCGATGTAAAAATGAGCCGCCTCGGCGGTAAGATCATCGAGTTGAAGAAAGTGTACAAGAGTTTTGGAGAGAAGACCATCATGAAGGGCTTCGACTACACCTTCAAAAAAGGCGAAAGGGTAGGGGTTGTAGGAAAGAATGGCGTAGGGAAATCCACCTTTATTAATATACTCCAGGGCATCGACCAGCCGGATAGTGGCAAGATCAACATTGGCGACACCGTCATCTTCGGCAACTATTCGCAGCAGGGCCTACACATCAAAGAAGATGTCCGGGTCATTGAATACGTCAAGAATATTGCAGAAAGTTTCCCCCTCGCCAGCGGCGGATCGCTCAGTGCGGCCCAGTTCCTCGAACTGTTCCTGTTCCCGGCCGAGCAGCAATACACGTATATATCAAAGTTGAGCGGGGGCGAAAAACGCCGCCTGCACTTGTTGTCGATATTGTTCCGCAACCCCAACTTCCTGGTGCTCGATGAGCCTACCAACGACCTCGACCTGCAAACGCTGGCGGTGTTGGAGAACTTCCTCAACGATTTCCAGGGATGTCTGCTCATCGTATCGCACGACCGCTATTTCATGGATCGCCTCGTCGACCACCTCTTCGTGTTTGAAGGCGATGGCGTTATCAGCGATTTCCCCGGCAACTATTCGCAATACCGCATAGCCGAAAAGGAAAAGGAAGAAAAGACACAATCAGCCAGGCAGGAAGCTAAAAGCCCGGCCGCAGCAGAGCAGGCTTCCAGCAAGCCCGTGGAAAAAAAGAAGTTCTCCTTCAAGGAAAAACGTGAGTTTGAAACGCTGCAACAGGAGATCGCCAGCCTCGAAAAGGAAAAGGTGGAGGTGAACGAGAAGCTCAACAGCGGCAGTCTACCCTTCGAAGAACTGCAAAAACTCGCCAACCGCATCGGTGAGATCACCGCCCTGCTCGATGAAAAAGAGCTGCGTTGGCTTGAACTCAGTGAGATAGAGGGCTAAAGTCCTCCCGCCTATAAAAAGAACGCACGCCGGCCACCGGCGTGCGTTCTTTTTCCACCAATGGCAAATAAATCCATGTCGCTTGCCTTACATTTGACCTCCTAAAACAAAAAACATACATTTTAATGAGAAAACTATGCCTGGCAATGGCTTTGGCGGCACCACTGGGAATGATGGCCCAGAAGATCGCCAACCCTGTTCCCTACGCCAACAGCATCTCGGCTGAGGAGCTGAAAAAGCACCTGTACATTGTTGCAGGGCCCGAAATGGAAGGCCGCGAAACCGCTACCGAAGGTCAGCGCAAAGCTGCCGCTTACATTGAGAACTATTTTAAACAACTTGGCCTCGCACCCGGCTACAACGGCGCCTGGCAGCAGCCCTATCCCGTTTACCAGGATTCATTGGTAAGCGCATCCATCGAGATCAACGGAAAGAAATTCCAGCCCTTTACTGATTTCTATGCCAACCTCTCCAGCTCCAACAGCTCTTCCTTCATGACAAGTGAAGTAGTGTTTGTAGGATATGGCATAAGCGATTCTACCCGCAACGATTACAAAGGCATCGATGCAAGAGGTAAAGTTGTATTGGTGCTCGCCGGCACACCACCCTCAACACAAGCCGCCGGCGCGCCCCGCCGTGGTTTCGGTATGTCGCCCATCATGGAGGCCGCTTCAAAGAATGGCGCCATCGCAGTATTGCAGGTACAGGTAGGCTTCCCCCGCCGCAATGCCTCCAACCGTGGTAGCCAGTACATCAGCGGATTCCGCAAAACCATCTATCCCAACCTGTATGGCATCTCCGACCAGGTGGCCGAAGCCATCATGGGCGCCGACTACGCCACTGCGAAAGACGCCATGAAAGCCGGTAACCCACAGGCGAAGACTTATGCAGCCAACATAGCTGTTGAATTCAATAAAGCAGTAACCAAACTCGAAAGCTCTAATGTGATCGGGTTCCTCGAAGGCTCTGATAAGAAAGATGAGTACGTGTTCCTTACTGCCCACTACGACCACATCGGCAAAACAGCCGCTGGCGTCATCAACTTTGGAGCCGATGATGATGGATCCGGCACTGTGAGCATCCTCGAACTGGCTGAAGCATTTGTAAAAGCAAAAGCAGCCGGAAAAGGTCCCCGCCGTTCGATTGTATTCATGACCGTATCTGGTGAAGAAAAAGGACTCTGGGGATCTGAATATTATTCAGATCATCCGGTGTACCCGCTCGATAAAACCACTGTCGATCTCAACATCGACATGATCGGCCGCATCGATCCCAAGCGCAAGATCGGCGACTCTACCAACTACATATTCGTAGTAGGCGATGATAAGCTCAGCTCCGATCTGCGCCCCATCAGCGAAGCGATGAACAAGAAATACACGAAGATGGAACTGGATTACAAGTTCAACGAACCCAACGATCCTGAGCGCATTTACTACCGCAGCGACCACTTCAATTTCGCACGCAAAGGTGTACCCATCATTTTCTATTTCAACGGAACCCATGCCGATTACCACCGCCCCACCGATACGCCCGATAAGATCAATTATGATCTGATGGCGAAACGTGCCAAGCTGGTGTTCTTCACTGCCTGGGAAATGGCCAACCGCAACGACATGTTGAAGAGAGATATTCCTTTAACCATGCCCGGCCGATAAGACAGCTCAACAAGGCAATTGCCTTACAATAGAACGAGGGTGTATCGACCGATACACCCTCGTCATTTTCCTACCCCTTCACAATCTTAAAACACTGCCGGTGCAGCTTGCCCTGGAAGTCGAAGGGCGTAGTAGCCTTGGTAATATCCTTAATGGAAGTTGATTGTATTTGCTCCGCGTCCAATATAAACTTCCGGTAATTGGTGCTGAAGTACAACACCCCGCCTTCACTCATAGCGCGCAAGGTTTTATTGATCAGTTCCACATGGTCGCGCTGGATATCGAGAAAGTCAAGCATTCGCTTGCTATTGCTGAACGTAGGCGGATCCATGATCACCAGGTCGAAAGCCCCTGGCTTCAAAGTATCGAGGTATTGCTTCACATCTGCATGCACATAATAATGCTTCTGCGGATCGTACAGCTTGTTGAGCTCCATATTGTCCTCGCCCCATTTCAAATAGGTTTTGGAGAGGTCTACCGAAGTAACGGAAGTTGCACCACCCGCCGCAGCATATACCGAAAAGGAAGCCGTATAACAGAAGAGGTTGAGCACCCGTTTGCCGGCACATCCCTCACGCACCATCCCGCGCGTAATGCGGTGGTCGAGGAACAGGCCCGTATCGAGGTAGTCAGACAAATTCACTTTGAAAGTGAGTCCCGCTTCCTTCGCTTCGAAGAAAGCTTCTTCCGTCGCTACCCGCTGGTACTGGCCCAGGCGGCCCGCTTTGCGCTGGCGTTGTTTGATGTAAACATTATCCGAGGGAAGCTCCAATATCTCACTGATCACCTGGATACAGTCTTCCAGCCACTGTTCATGTTCTTCTTCCGTCAACGAATGACGGCGTTTGTATTCGGCGAGGTAAATATTCTCTTCGTAGATCTCGATGCAGAAAGGAAACTCCGGCAGGTCATGGTCATACACCCGGTAACAGGTAATACCCTGGCGCCTGGCCTGCTTGCCAACATGCTTGTACACCTTGGTAAGCCGGTTCCTGAACATCTCAAATTTATCAGCTGACATGCGCCAAAGATACTTCTCTCCGGTACATGATGCCAAAACCCACACAACTTAGCAGGCATACGCCACCCACCAGCCACCACAACATAGGCCATCCCGCATGGTCGGCCACCTGCGAACCGAGAAAAGGCCCCAGCGTTTGCGCCACCGACCAGGCAATGGTATAGAGACCTGCATACTGACCACGGTTGTGGTTGGCCGTGCGCGCAATCCAAAAGGAGTTCATGAACGGCATGGCCAGTATCTCGCCAAAAGTGATCAATACGATCATGCCGATAGCGAGCAGTGCATTCATGTGAAACACATTCAGCATCAGGTACGACAGGCCGCAGAGTAACACACCGATCGTGATATAATACATCTTACTGCGTTTGCCTTCCAACTTGTAGACAAGCACCATCTCGATCACGGTAATGATCAATCCGTTCAGGGCATTCAGCAACCCGATATATTGTTCCGAAAAGTGAAGTACATTTTTGTAGTAAGCCGTAAGGTTATTGAAGATCTGGAAAAAGCAGGCCGCAAAGAGAATAGTAAGCACGATGAACCAGAGAAAAACCTTGTCCTTATACGCAGAATGGGCAGGGTCGGGCACCTCGCGGGTCGCGGGTGAATGCTTCTGCTGCACTTTCGAAGGCGGCAGCAAATACCACATCAGGAGAGCAGCCGCAATATTCGTACAACCATCCACCCAAAACAGCAGTTCATAGTCGTGGGCCGCAATGATGCCGCCAACGGCACTGCCCACAGCCCAACCCAGGTTAATGGCCAGGCGGTTGAGGGAGAAAGAACGCGTGCGGTTCTCCGCATTACTATAATAAGCGATCGCCGTGGAGTTTGCGGGCCTGAAAGATTCGTTCACCAAACTCAGCAAAAAGCTCAGGATACAAATACCGCTGAAGGAATGCATCTGCCCAAGTACGATAAACAATAAGCCACCGCCAATCAAGGCCACCATCTGCACCCGGAAGAAACCGATCTTATCCGTAAGCCAACCGCCCAGGTAACCGCCAACCACCGCACCCAATCCAAATAACCCCATCACGATGCCCGCATCGCCGATGCTATAGCCCACTTCCGGACTGATGAGGTAAATGGTCATAAAGGGGAGCACCATAGTGCCGCTTCGGTTGATCAGCATGATCAACGAAAGCCACCAGGTATGGGCCGAGAGGCCACTATAGGCATTCTTATAGAGAGACAAGGTTCCGGCAAACATGGCTATATCAGTGAGTAAGCAACAAAAATAAGGATACCGGCCGGCTAAAAAAGAAACATCCCCTTGGAAGGGGATGTCATAAAGTGATTATCGTGCGTATTTGTGCTTGAGGTAAGCAAAGGCCGGCAGCTATTGATGCCTATTACGAACCGAAAACCTTCTTCAACGTTTCAGTTACGCGGGCCGCGGGATCCTTACGGATCTTCTGCTCTTCCTGGGCAACCTGGAAGAACATACCACCAAGGGCCTTTTCGGTCACATAACCCGATAGGTCGGGGTTTACCTTATTGAAAGAAGTAGGCAGTTTATTGTAGGTCTCAAACACCGTTTTCCAATGGCGGGTAGCGCCTGTCTTTTCCAGTGCTCCTTCGATCACCGGGCGGAAGGCCGCCGTTAGTGCAGGTACCGTTTTACCGCGCAGGTAACCGGTAGCTGCCGTGTCACTGCCTTTCAAAATACCCAGCGCATCCTGGAAACTCATGGTCTTAACCGCATCGAGGAAGATGGGAGCGGCCGATTTGGAAGCATCTTCAGCAGCCCGGTTCATCGACAAAATGGCGTCATCCACCAGTTTGCCCATACCGGCCGCACGCAATGTTTTTTCCACTTTCTGGGCTTCGGGAGGCAACAACACCTTAATGGCAGCATTGGCAAAGAAGCCGTCCACCGCCGAGAGCTTATTGGCGCCATTGGTAGCACCTACGGACAGCGCTTCCTTCAGGCCGGCCACGATATCGTCGTTGCTGAGCGAACCGCCTTTGGCCTTATTCAATAAACCGCTGGCTTTCTTGAACAAACCACCACCACCGGTATCCTGGGCAAAGCCCGCTACCGAACTCAATAAAAACAAGGGGAGTATTACTTTTTTCATAGCGACATTATTTCGCTAAAAGTAACGTCGGTTTCTATAAAAAGTTGTTAAGCACAGCCAGCAAAAAGCCATTAAATTCTATTTAATCCACTCGAAGTCTTCGGCGCGCGGCATGTTGTTAAAAACATGTAAAATCTGCTCTGGCGGGGCTGCCAGTTTACGCAACTGTGTATCGATCCAGGCGCCATCCACCGTGATCACGGCAGCGAGGATATCGCCTTTTTTGTAGATATGATGGCGGATGCTCCAGCGCGATTGATCTTCCCGGGCTTTCGTCAGGTGCAGGTCGATCGTCACTTCATCACCCAGCCTGATCTCTTTCTTGAACACACATTCCTCGCGAAACAGGATCGGGCCAAAATGAAACTGGGCCATCGAAGCTGCCGTAAGCCCATGCGCCTCCAGAAAAGCAATGCGGCAATAAGCCCCATAATCATAATACACCGAATGACGCAAATGGAAATTAGGATCGAGATCGGCCCAGCGCACCTCTACTGGTTTTACATAACTGCTCATATACGATAATTAAAAAGCTATGACTAAAATTAGCCTTTACCGCAATTATTAGCTAATTTTCGGATAGAATATACCGCATCTGCATGCGAAAATTCATCGCCACGATATGCCTTATCACTTTTATCACCCTTCAATACGGGAAGGTGATCAGCTATTGGCATTGTCGCATCGTGGCTGCTACCGCCCATTGCGATTGCGAACAAAAGATGGTGAGCCACGCAGAAGAAGACCATCCCGGCGCTCCGCTCGTGATTGCCAAAGAGAAGGCGGAAGAGGTTTATTTCTCCTGCACCTTTCACGCCCAGCAACCCATAACGGTCAATACCGACAATACCGCGCAAAGTCTCTATCAACCCATGATCTCCTCCGATCATACCATCCCGGTATTCCAGCCTCCCCAGTCCTGATCCTTTACACCACCAGCAATTACTATTAACTGAAGAACGCTCGTCAAGATGCATCCGCATGCGCTTGTGCGCAGGTGCATGCGGCATGGCAGGGCGTATACACATAAACTTACAATCATGAAACTTTCTATCATGGCGGTTATTGCAATCGCCTTCATTACCTATACAACAGCTTGTCAGCGCAAAGCTGCGGCGCAAACTACCGGCAACGCAACCAGCAATACGTCACCAACACTGGCCAACCTCGAATACAAAGATGCCAATGGGAACCTTAATTTGCTAGGCGCTACCAGCCGTGATAGGTTGGCGCAGGCGCCTTTCGATACCTGGTTCAATAAAACCTACGCCGATTATACCATCGACAGTGCCACAGCCAACAAATTGAAACCACTGCTGAAGAACAAACAGTTCGTCATATTCATGGGTACCTGGTGTGGCGATAGCCGCCGCGAAGTACCCCGCATGTACAAACTGCTCGACTATTGTGGCGTAAAACCCGCACAGATCAAACTGGTCAATGTCAATAACCACGACTCGGCCTATAAACAAAGTCCGGCCCATGAAGAACGCGGCCTCTATATCTTCCGCGTGCCCGATCTCCTGGTCTTCGATCGCGACAAAGAAGTAGGCCGCATTGTGGAGGCACCCTTGACTACTCTCGAAAAAGACCTGCTCGCTATCACAGAAGGGAAAAATTATTCACCGAAATATCCCGGTACCGCCTACCTGATCAACCAGTTTCAAACGCCCGGCTGGATGTCGACGCCCGCTGCGCATGAACAGGTGGCCGAGCAGTTACGGCCCCTGATCGGCCAGTGGGGTGAGCTCGCTTCCTTTGGCCGTGTCATGCTCATCGCCGGCGAAACCGACCGTGCCATCGATGCCATGCGCATCAACACGATACTGTACCCCGCAGAAGCTGGCGCCTGGCAATACCTGGCCACCGCTTATGTGAAAAAAGCGAATAAGCCGGCCGCAAAAGACTGCTGTCAGAAGGTATTGCAGCTGCAGCCCGGTAACCAGCAGGCCATAGCCCTGCTCGACCAGCTCAACCGGGAATAAGTGTTAAAATTAGCCGTATGATACCGGATAGATAGAGGCGTGCCTGAAAGGGAACGCCGTAGAGCAACTTGCCCAATCGGTTGGTATTGATCGTTAAATGGTGGTCGCACGACCACCATTTTCATTGGAATATTCTGGCAGGTTTTACTACATTTGAGCCCTTAAAAACATCTGAATGAAAAGAACAAGTTTGTTGATACTGGGCTGTGTGGCTACTGCTGCGTCGATTGCTCAGACCACTAAGCCCGCTGCCGGTAAACCTGCCCCTAAAACAGGTGCAAAGCCCGGAACCGTAAAGGCGGTTGCTGCTGCCGTACCGATGAAGAATTCTGTAGACTCCTTCAGCTATGCCATTGGCCTCAGCATTGCCAATTTCTATAAGCAACAGGGCGTCAACAACATCAACAACCAGTTGGTGCTCAAAGCGCTCACCGATTCCAAGAATGGAAAGGCCGCCCTCAATGAAGAACAGGCCAATGCATGCATCATGACCCATATGCAGGCAGCCCGCAGCCAAAAGTCATCCGGCGCCAAAAAGGCCGGCCAGGCCTACCTCGAGCAAAACAAGGCGAAGCAAGGCGTGGTAACCCTGCCCAGCGGCTTGCAATACCAGGTGATCACTACCGGCACAGGTCCCAAGCCAACGATCAACGACCAGGTAAAATGCCACTATGCAGGTTCCTTTACCGATGGCAATGAGTTTGAAAGCTCCTATAAGAACGGTCAGCCCGTTACCTTCCCCGTAGGTGGCGTGATCCGTGGCTGGACAGAAGCCCTCCAACTGATGCCCGTAGGCAGCAAGTGGAAACTCTTCATTCCTTCCGAACTCGGTTATGGCGATATGGACAACGGTCCTATCCCCGGCGGTTCAACCCTGATCTTCGAAGTAGAGATCCTCGAGATCGTGAAGGCCGACCAGCCAGCACAACAGCCAGCACAACAACCCGCTGGTCAGCAATAAGAGATCATACGATCATCATACAGCAAGAAGCCGAATGGAATCCCATTCGGCTTCGTTGTTGAAAAGCGCGACAGTTGCTATTGTTTCATGAATTTATATTGATACAAACGCTTCCCTTGTGCATCGGTCACCAGTACCATATACACGCCACCGGCAAATCCTTTCACATCCAGTAACGTATTTCCTTCCTGTACCGGTTTAGTGATCAGCAGCTTTCCATTTACATCCAGCACTTTGATCACCGATCGTTCCGTTACGCCGGCAATTTTCACCTGCAGCGTATTGATCACGGGGTTGGGGAAAACCTGGAACTTAGGGGTACCGGTTATCAACCGGTCATCGCCACGGGTAGCCGTACCGGTCGCTACACGCAGGGTATAACAACTGCTGGCATTGTTGGCATTGCTGTACCCATATACACGCAGGTAGTAAGTTCCGGCAGCGGCAGTGTAGTTAATCGTTTCGCTGCTGGTGCCACCTGCCTGCGAAATACCCACCTGTGTTTGGGCACTGTTGAATAGGCGGATATCGTAGTCGGCCGGCAAGGTGCCCAGCGTAACGGTAATGGTACCGCCTGCGGTGATCGTAAACTTGT
Source organism: Paraflavitalea sp. CAU 1676 (assembly GCF_029223285.1). Taxonomy (GTDB): domain Bacteria; phylum Bacteroidota; class Bacteroidia; order Chitinophagales; family Chitinophagaceae; genus Paraflavitalea. The sequence continues at coordinate 806,461 of NZ_JARHUJ010000004.1, forward strand.
AATAGTCGTTATCTGCGCTCGGACTGATCAAACCCGTCACATTTGTATTGAGCGGGATCTGTACCGCAGTGGCAAAGGTATTATTGCTGCCAGCATCGTAAGAGCTCGAACAGCCGGTAACAGGCGTAGCATTGATCTGCAGGGCATAACACATCGATGGGTTAAAGGCCCCATTGTAGCCAAACACCTGCAGATAATAGGTGCCTGCGGCAGCAGCAGTGCGTGTAATGGTTTCGCTGGTTGTGCCGCCATTTTCAGAACGCGCGAGCTCGGTACCTGCCGAATTGTAAAGAATGATATCATAATCACCGCGCAGGCTGCCGAGTGTGATGCTCAGGTTATTGGTGCCACCGATGATGAAAGAATACCAGTCTTTATCCGTTGCAGTAGCGATAGCAGCAGATAGGGCTGTATTGGTCGGTACCGGTGCTGCCGCCGCCTGATTCTCGTTCGCTTCATACGCATTGGCGCAGGTTATAGTACCGGTGGTGGTAAACTGTGCTGTGCTGTAAGTGCTGCTACCCGAAGTGCAGTTGGCGCGTACCCGCCAATCGTAAGTAGTAGAAGCAGTAAGGCTGCTCAGGTTTACTGATGTACCTGTGGAGCCAGTGGCTGCATTTGTCCAGGTAGAAGCGGCAGCAGTTTTATAATCCACATCATAACTGTTGGCGCCGCTCACGGCCGTCCAGCTTACCGTAGCTGTAGTGGTAGTAACGCCCGTAGCAGTTAAACCGGCAGGAGCCGTACAAGGGGGTGGCGTGCCGCTGATGGTGAAATTGGTATTGGAAATATCGTAGAAGATATTGGCGACCGCTTCGATCTTTACCCGGGCCGTGGTGGTCAGATTATTCGGAACTGTAATGGATTCACTGCCATCATTGGGCGTACTGGCCAATAATACAATAGGGAAGGTAGTACCGCCATCGGTAGAGAGCGAGACCTTCACGTTGGCGCAACTCACCGGCGCCGCATTGGAGCCGTTCACACTCCAGGTGATCGTTTGAGCAGAACCCGGAGCCCAGGTGAGGGCGGTATTCGGCGCCGTCACCGCAAACGGACCCACGGCGGCGGAGATGATCACCTGCATATCATCGCTATTGTTATTCCCGCCGCCGCTGTGGTTATCCCTCACGGTAAACCGGAAGTTGAGCGTACGGGCCACAGAAGGCAATACCTCCCATTTATTAGTATTGGTTCCACCCAATACTGAAGCCAGCGCCGGAAAGCTGCGCGATGGGGTGGTAGCGTAGGTAACGCTCCTGAACTGCGGACCCGATGTAGCCGTAGCCGAAGGCACAGTAGAAGAGCCCGAACCATAATTGTCGTATTGTTCCCAGGTATAAGTAAGCACATCGCCGGCATCCGCATCGGACCCAGTACCACTCAGCACAAACGGTGTTGATTTGGGAATGGTGTAGTTGGCGCCGGCATTGGCGGCTGGTGTGGTGTTCCCGGTAATGGTTACCACCGCACAACCACCGCCGGTGGTGCCTTTGACATAATCGGTTACCTGCTCCACACTCTTGGCATGGAAATAATCATCGCTGTGCGGTTGAATATCGGTGGTTGCACCGGTAATACCGGCGTACCCCATGATCGTACTGCCGCTACCCGGCTCCATATTGGCGCCGGTACCTTCCGTTTGGAAGGAGAAGGTATGGTTGGCGCCAAACTGGTGGCCCATCTCATGCGTGGAGTAATCCACCACAAAAGGATCGCCCTCGGGCGTGGTGTGCGAAGTAAAGCCACTTCCCTTAGAGCCTGCCACGCATACGCAACCAATACAACCAGCATTGCCGTTGTTGGAGCCACGGTGTACCAGGTGCCCGATATCATAGTTTGCGTTACCGATCACCGCATCGATCGTTTGCTGTGTTTTGGTATTGTACTCACTTGTCCATGGATCGGTGGATGCATTGAGATAAATGATCGCATCGTTGCTGGCGATCAGGTTCATGCGGATGCCGAAATCACGTTCATAGATGCCATTGGTGCGGGTCATCAGTGTATTCATGGCAGCCAACACTTTTGCCTTCCGCTGCGCATCGGTAGTCTCCGTACCATCGAGGAAGTAAGTTGAATACTCTCCCGTTGCAGCCAACGCGAGGCGGTAAGTGCGCAACCGGCCATCATCGGCGCCCCGCAATGCATTGCCGGGCACATTGACCGCCGGTGGAGCTACTTTGTTGTTCTCCGCTGTCATACACTGAAATACATTGCGGTAATCCACCACTTCCTGCCGCGAGAAGACAACATAGAATTTGTCTTGCCGGTCTACCGGGTCGATATAGATCGTCGGCCGGTCGGCGGAAAGGATCATCGCATGAAACCCGCGCGGCGATACATCGAACCGGATAGTAGAAGTGGGATGATCGATGCCCCTGCCGGCATAGGATTGAATCTCAGGATAACGCGACGCCAGTGCGGCGTCCATCACCGGTGCAGTCACGACGCTGAAGCGTTCAAACTGTCCGTTGCCAGTAGGCAATGTCAATACAAAAGATGAAAGGTCCGCGCTCACCCTTCTCTCCGAAGGGGTAGACCGCAAACTGCGTTGAATGTTTAACTCATCGAGCCGGTAAAGCCGGAATGAAGTGGGCCTGATGTGTTTCGTAAAAAGATTCTTGCTGATCGAAGATTCGTTGACGGGTGTCCAGAATTCGGTTTGCTGCGCCATAGACGCAACGCCCGTCAACACTAATGCGAAGAGTAGTGTAGACTTTCTCATGAGACAAAGGTTTTTGGTTCTATTAAATTTAAACCAAATACAGTTCGTCTGCGCTAAGGCGTTTGGGTATATCCATTAAATGCAACTACGAGTCGTAAGTAATACGGGTTGACCAAAGTTCCAACACGCATCACCCGCGACTCGTAGCGAGATCAATAATAACTGCTTAATTATTCGAACCGTGGTCGGGTTGGTTGCCACCTGACTTACGGCGTAATTGCTCCAGTAACTGCAAGCCCAATAAACCATTCATCGAACCATTTCCATCACCACCTCCATTGATCAATATTTCCGGCATGATCCGTATATGTTGTGTACCGATGGCTTCCATGATCTTGAGCTGGGTAAAGTTGTCACCTCCCATGCCTTCTACCGCCAGCTTATAAGACTCAGCCGAAGACTTACCGATAGCCAGGATCTTCTCCGCTTCAGCATTACCGGTCAATGAAATCCTCTCGGCTTCTGCTTTAGCCAGCCATTCGATCTTCTCTGCATCAGCCTTTGCCATCAGTCTCGTCTTTTCTGCTTCACCACTGGCCAGCAACTTCAGTCTTTCAGAATCGGCAGTGGCCTGGATGCGCACACTGTTGGCATCACCGGTGGCTTTCTTCACCGAAGCATCTGCAATGCGTTCGGCGATCAATACGCCCTGGTCGGCTTTTACGATTTCTTTCTGTATTTCGGCAATGGCCGTTTCCTTTTCCAGCGCCTGCCTGGTTTCCTGCGCCATCTTTTGGGTGTCGTAGGTTACCTTCTGCTCTTCAGCGATCTTTCGATCAGTTAACGTCTTCATTAACGATTCGGGAGGGACAATGTCGCCGATCAGGGTATCTACCCCAAACACGTTGTATTGGTCCAGCACATGCCCGATATGTTCCCTGGCCGATTCCTGGCGTTCCTTACGGCTCTTGAGGAAGTCGATCACTTCGGCATCCTGCGCCGAGTTGCGGAAATAGTTGCCGATTGTTGGTTCCAATACCTGTGTTACGAGGTTGCTCATGTTACCAAAACGTGCAATGACCTTGGGCGCCTCCGTCGTAGGAATGTGAATGATCTGGGCTACATCGAGATTGAAGGTAAAACCATCCTTACTGCGCACGGTAATGGTTGAAAGATTTTTGTCCAGCTGGTGTGCCTCGCTGCGTGCACTGGCCCAGTTCAATACCAGGTTGGTCGTGGGCACCAGTTCCACTTTCATAATATGCGAGTTGACTGGGTATTTACCGGGCCCCAGGGCTTCGGCCCACACACCTTTCTGCGTTTTGGATACGATGTTGCCGTGTTTGAATTCAACGCCGCTCAGGTCTACGCCTTCTTCGCCAACGAATGAGATCACCACGCCTACATAACCGATGGGGATCTCTGTCATCCTTACCATCTCTACCTTGGTAAACCATGGATTTAGGAAATAAGAACCCGCAAGGATCACCTGTTCCTGCAATCCTTTATAACCATTGTTTGAAAGGAAGGTATCCACATCCTGAAATTTGTTGTGTCCCTCGATGTGTTTACCGGCGATCTGGCCTTCTTCCAGTGGTCGACCTTCCAGTGTGGTAACGATACCCACTGCATTATCGGGAATGGTCGTCATGTCGTGGATCTCGATCTCGAACAGCAGGGTGTTGATGCGGTACGAGCCTGGCGGTATGATCGCCGTTTGACGGCCTTTTCTTCCGCCATTGAGCAAAAAACCCGGCGCATCTTGAAAGGTATCGCAATCAACTTTACGGGCAAGGATACGGCCGGTTTCCAGTTCCATCCCATCCTTGGCAAGTACAAGCCCGATCTTACCGGTAGGGATCACCGTAAAAGGCTGAAAGTTGATCTCATACTGCCAGATCCATTTCCAGAAATAAACGCCCGGAGCAAGCGTTGGCGCCTGAAAGCCGGCTTCGCCCTGCGTGGCCACGATGCGGCCAGCCGGTAATTCCTGCTTGCCAAACAGGACGAACTTTTTTGTTACCAGGCCAATACGGTCTTCAGGAACGATGACCAAACCAAAGAAAACGCGGAGGATGATTTTGTACAATACAAGGCAAAGAAGGGGAATGCCAATGAGCAAGGCCCATTTGATAATTGGGGTTTCCATACTATTTATAATTATTAAGAAAAACGCGGTATGTTAAATGTCTTGTTCTTTGCAAAGCATGGAAAGGCGATAGCTGCTCCAACAGTTCGATAAACTATTGATGCAATACCGGCATAACCTGCTTGCGCACATGATTAATTGTTGGGTGGAGAAGTGTTGTGAATGGTGAACCGGATGGTCTTGAAAAGAGATAGATAGTGGCTGTTTACTTGAGCACGTTCCATATTGGAAACATTGGTTAGCCAAAGGTAGAAAATGATTTCAAATTCCAATAAGCCAAGTGAAAATTGCGTACTTACACGTGACGAACGGATTAAAATAGTGGTAACAGGCATACTGATGCCTGTTACCGTTTGCGGTCGTGGTTGCTAAACTGTAATTGCGTTAAAGAGGTGTACGGCAGGGATTAGGCAACGGAGGTAGCCGGGTACGAAACGCTGATCATGGCGCCGGAAAGTGTCGTATAACATACGACCCAGGCTTCTTTCAATGCAGGATGCCAGAATTTATCGAGGCCCTTTTCCAGGGTCCACAACAAGGCTTGCCCTACCACCTGGTAATGTTCTTCCTTTACACCGTACTGTACATGTCGTTGCGCCAGTTTGGCTACTTCGTCCAGGATGTCTTCCAGGCTATCCAACCGGTTGATCACATAGTTGATCATGGCGATCAGCTTCCTCGATTGTTCGGGCTGAGGGCTTTTGAATAAATGCTGCAGGTGAGGAGCCAGTTCAAACAAGCGGGTATAGAACAACTTTCCTACTTCTTCTGCCGGCATACAGGCCACCAGCGTCCAGGACCGCTTAACCAGGTGAATTTGTTCTGTAGTCATAATCGTGATTGTTTTACAGCACAAATATGGAAAAGGGCAAAGGCCGGGTGAAACTTATTGAAGCGAAGCGTAGGAAATAGCCAAACAGCCGTTGTAATTCCGGAACGACACAATTATTTATATAGTAACTCGTAATACTCAGTGGCCATTCTCCCAGCCTCGAAACGGAAGCGTACATCACGCATACCGTTTTTGGCGATCTGGCGCCAGGTATCGTATTGGTCGTAATACATCGGCAGGATTTCCTTTTCCAGGATATCATACAACTTGTTGTAATCGTAATCATCCTGCTCCTGCACATTCATATGGGCGTAGTCTCCCTTGGGCACCACAAACCCATTGTGGGCATGATCCATGAATTCGGGGATCCATCCATCATCGGTCGAGAAATTGATAGCGCCGTTCATCGCCGCCGTCATACCACTGGTGCCGGAGGCTTCGCGGGGTACGCGGGGATTGTTGAGCCAGATATCCGAAGCCTGCTTCATCCTTTTGGAGAGTGTAAGCTCATAACCGATCAGTACGGCCACATTCTTATAGTTCTTGCTCAGGTGAACGAGGTTATTGAATTCATTGATGGCCGGGTAATCCATCGGGTAGGGTTTACCTGCCCAGATGATCTGTACGGGGTATTTCTTATTGCTCAGCAACTTTTCAAATCGCGCCCGGTCGCGGCTCAGGAATTCAGCACGTTTGTAACCGGCAAACCGGCGTGCCCATACAATGGTGAGTACATTCGGGTCAAATACTTTACCCGTTTGGTCGGCAACGATCTCGAAGGCTCTTTTCTTCAGGTATTTCTTACGGTCATCGAACCAGGTATCATTGCTTTCATCCGAAGCACGGTAAAGTTGTTTATCGGCCCAATACGTCCAGTTCTGCGCATTCGTGATCGAAATGATCGGACAAACGCCAGGATACTTCTCCCACATATGGCGCGATACCTCCCCATGTAGCGCGGATACCCCATTGGCAATATGGGCAAAGCGTAAGGCTACCAGTGAGTGGTTGAATTGGTCATCCTGTAAACCGGTTAACTTACGAACTTCATCCAATCCAAGGCCGCAGAAGTAGCTCATCTTATGGCAAAGGTTGATATCGTGCTTTTCATTACCGGCTTCTTCAGGCGTATGGGTAGTAAATACCAGGCGCTTTTTAATGTCTTCTACGTTACCGAATTTCTTATAGAGATAGAACACCGAAGAAACCCCATGGGCTTCATTGAGGTGATAGCGCTCGGGATTGAAATTAAGCTCATCGACCAGCTTGGCGCCGCCCACACCCAATAATATGAATTGAGCCACTTTGGTCGCCACATTGGCATCGTACAGGCGATGGGTGATGGTTTGGGAAACGTAGTCATTCTCGGGCAGGTCGGTACTCAATAAGAACAGCGGAGCCGATTTAAAGGTCTCCGGGTTCAGGTACCATACCTTCACCCATACCGGATGATCGTGGATGATGATCTGAAACTTAATGCCTGTATCTTCAAGAAAACTGTAGTTCTTCTCCATCCAGGTTACCTGCAGGGTTTGATCCTGGTTACGTGCCTGATCGTAATAACCGTATTTCCACAAAATGCCAATGCCAATCATGTTCTGCTTCAGTTCATACGCGCTCCGCAGGTGCGATCCTGAAAGAAATCCCAGACCACCGCTGTAGATCTTGAGGGGTTGATGAACAGCAAATTCCATGGAAAAATAAGCCACGCTTTTGGAGAACTTGTCATCTATCTGATAGGGTACTTTGTAATTGATGAAACTCATATGGTATAATACAATTATGCTTGATGAATAAAGCCACTGGGTACCTGCTGCTGCGGGCAATTGCGGGGCCAGCAGCGGTACACTATATGTGTACTTAGTACGCAAAAGCGTTGCAATATAATGGTAAAAAACTACATGTGAAGTTTTTTACAGCAGATAACCGGGCTGATTACCAACGCAACAGGTAAAGGCTTATTGTACGGGGCATCAGGCTTCCCGGGCATCTGATTCAGGACTTAACGGTAAATCGATACTGGCAGGGTAGGGGGATGTTTACTTCTTGCCCGCTTTGGGTTTGGCCGGGGCCTTCTTCTTGGGATAGCTTCCTTCAAAGAAACATTTGATGTCGCGGTAACTGCCGCATCCGCCTGTTTCTTTGATCACCACCCGGTTGGCGCTGAAAGTAAACTCGATGGTACAGGGATTGCCGCTTTCCTGGAAAACAGCTACAGAAGCCGAAACGAAACGGGCAACACCTTTTACTTCTCCGCGGCAGTCGCTCTTTTCGAAATGTATGAACACCAGGGGCTCACTGGCACGCTTTCCGTCACGAACGGCAATGAAGTTCTTTTTATCCTTTACGTAGTCCCCCGAAAACTTGTTCTTGATTGGCAGTGTATCGATCGGGTTAATGACATTCTCGATGATCTCTTCATTGGGCTCCGTAAGGATCAGTGTGAATTCGTTGGCGCCGCTATTATAGATATACACATTCCGCTTGAAAGTAGTCTCGTTATTGGCCCGTTTTTTCTCGTAGTAAGTAGTGATCTGGAATTTACGGTCGAGCATACCGTACGTGGAAGAATATTGATCAAAGCCCTGCTTTACCAATGGCATCATCTTCAGGAATTCATTGTCTTTGTTAAAGCAGGCTAAATATCCGACGCGTTTAGCGCCCGTAGTGGCTTTGATGAAAAGGTAGGTTTCCTTGCCATCCTCCTGGGTGCGGCCCAGCGGGAATAATTTGGGCGTAACGCCTTTGCCAAAGTCAGCCTGGATCAGGCTATCGGGAATAAATTGCTTGAATATCTTGTAACCTATCTGCAGCGAATCGGTCGATTTCTTCAACAAAGTAGTATCGGCAATACGGATGGGGAGTGGTGACTCGGGAAAAAACTCAATGAATTCTTTTACCGTAACGGTTTCATCATCCTGCAGGGACGTTTTCTTTCCTTTACAGGCAACGATCAACAGGAAAACGGGTAGCAAGAGAAAGTAAGACTTCATAATCCGGGTTAAATCATTCGCGGTTAAAAGTAGTACATCCCTCTCACTCCTTGAAAATATTGTGTTTTTATATTCGTTATTTAATTTTAGATTTGTCTAAAATAAAATTTAGATTTATAGGAAATGACCGCGGCTCCGAAATACTCCAGCAGTACCGAAAATTACCTGAAAGCCATCTTCCACCTGCAGAAAAGCGATGGCATAGTGACCACCAACGACGTAGCCAATGAATTGCAAACGCGGCCGGCCTCGGTGACCGATATGCTCAAAAAGCTGAAAGCGCAGAAACTTCTCCTGTACGAGAAATACAAGGGCTTCAAATTGAGCAATGAAGGCCGGAAGGTTGCCCTCCAGATCATCCGCAAACACCGCCTGTGGGAATTCTTTCTGGTGGAAAAGCTGAATTTCGGGTGGGATGAAGTGCATGAGATCGCAGAAGAGCTCGAACACATCAGCAGCAAAAAATTGATCGATCGCCTCGACGAATACCTCGGTTTCCCCAAATCGGATCCGCATGGAGATCCTATCCCCGATAGTAACGGAAAATTCACCCTGCCCAAGCAGGTCGACCTCCTCAACCTGCCACTTAATAAGGTGGCAGAGGTGTCAAGCATTGGCGACCAAAGTGCCGAAATGCTCGAACTGCTCGGACATAAAGGCATTGCCCTCGGAACTAAGGTAGAGGTCAAGAAGAAGTTTGCCTTCGACAACTCTCTCGAACTAAAATTTAAAAACCAATTGATCGTTACGGTGAGCGAGCACGTGGCCAAAAATGTGTTTGTAAAGTATGATGAATAGATTAAAACACGAACAGTCTCTCAGCGAAGTACATGAATCGATAGATGTCAATACTAAAGGGACCAAGTGGAAAAGAGTGCTCGCTTTCTTCGGACCAGCCTATCTCGTCAGTGTAGGCTATATGGATCCCGGAAACTGGGCTACCGATCTCGCGGGAGGTAGTAAGTTCGGTTACGCACTCATCTGGGTGCTGCTGATGAGCAATATCATGGCGCTCCTCCTGCAAAGCCTTTCGGCCCGCCTGGGCATCGTTCGCGGGCGCGATCTCGCGCAGGCCAACCGGGAAACCTATCCCAAAACCATCAACTTCTTTTTATACATACTGGCCGAAGTGGCCATCGCCGCCACCGACCTGGCCGAAGTACTGGGTATGGCCATCGGAATACATTTGCTTACAGATATACCTATTATCTGGGGCGTGGCCATCACAGTATTGGATACTATCTTGCTGCTCTACCTGCAGCGCCTGGGTATTCGTAAGATGGAAGCCTTCATCATCGGTCTTGTGGCAGTGGTAGGACTTTCCTTTTTTGTAGAGATCCTCCTCGTAAAGCCCGACCTGCGGGAGGTTTCCACCGGTTTCGTACCTACTTTACCTAATAATGAAGCGCTGTACATTGCTATCGGCATTATTGGAGCCACCGTCATGCCGCATAACCTGTACCTCCACTCAGCACTCGTACAAACACGTAAAATAGACAGAACGAGACAGGGGATTAAACAAGCCTTGAAATGGAGTTTTGTCGACTCGGCCATTGCCCTCAACATAGCCTTTCTGGTCAATGCAGCCATACTCGTACTGGCAGCCACTGCATTTTTTAAGAATGGCCTCATGGTTGATGAGATCAAGAATGCTCACCAGCTCCTTTCGGGCGTGTTGGGTTCTAAAGTGGCACCTGTATTATTCGCTATCGCCCTGATCGCAGCCGGACAAAGCTCTACCGTAACCGGTACCCTTGCCGGCCAGATCGTAATGGAAGGTTACCTGCGCCTGCGCATCAATCCATGGATCAGGAGGCTATTGACGCGCTTGCTGGCCATTGTACCCGCCATTATCGTAATCTATATATTCGGCGACAAGGAGGTCGATTTCCTGCTCATCCTCAGCCAGGTGATCCTGAGCATGCAATTGGGATTTGCAGTGATACCGCTGATTCACTTTGTAAGTGATAAAAAGACCATGGGACCCTTTGCCATTAAACCGATAGTACAGGCCGCCGCCTGGTTGATCGCAGCTGTACTGGTATACCTGAACATCAAAATGGTGCTTGCCGAAGCAGGCACTGTGTTTGACCAGCCTGGTAATAATTTATGGAAGACGATCATCGTGGTGGCAGGCATCCTGTTCCTGGTGCTCCTCGCCTTTACCATATTCTATCCCCTTGTTAGTAAACGGCCAAAGCCAGTGTCGATACAAATGCACCCCGATGTCGATGCATTGAAGCCATTGATAGTGCCTACCTATAGAAAAATAGCCGTTGCGCTGGAGTTTGGCGAACATGATTCGGCCATACTGGCCCATGCTATCGGGCAGGGTAAAAATGAATCGGAATACGTACTCATCCACATTGTAGAAAGTGCCTCCGCCAGGTTGCTGGGGCAGGAGAGTGACGATTTCGAAACCCGGGCCGATGATGAGCGGTTGCAGTTCTACATTCGGCAACTCTCCGAACGAGGGTTTTCCACGACCGGGCATCTTGGCTTCCGTCATCGTGCCAAAGAGATCGTGCGCCTGGTAAAGGAAAACAATGCCGATATGCTGGTAATAGGGGCACACCGCCATACTGGGGTAAAGGATTGGCTCTATGGGGAAACGATCAATTCTGTGCGGCATGAATTGACCATTCCTGTATTGGTGGTAAACCTATAAGCGTGAAATCAAACTATTGCATACTTAAACCGCAATTGATATCTATGTTCTCTCCCGTCATGGATAGTTGTTTTAACAGGTAGGAAACGAGATCGGCAATTTCGCGGGGCTCACTCATCTTTCGCAAAGGAACGCCTTGCACCGCTACTTCATAGGCTTTTTCCCGGCTGGTCGACATATAGGCCGCGATCTCATCCAACGCCTGATCGGCCATCGCCGTTGCGACCCATCCCGGACTGATACCGTTTACCAGGATGCGGTGACTGGCCCATTCAACAGCCCAGGAACGGATAAGGCCATTGAGGCCTGCTTTGGAGGCACAAAGCGCCTGGTATCCGGGCATTCCCACCTTCGACATCGCAGAAGAGATAACAATAATGTGCTTGTAGTTCGCTTGCGAAGCCTGAATGGCTGGCAAAAAACTATGCACGAAATTATAGGTACCCGTCAGGTTGGTAGTAACCACATCATCCCAACGGTCCTGTTCACCCCATTGGTTGGAGCCTCCAACACCCGAACAGGCAATGAGGCCGTCGATGGCGGCACCGTTCAATTGCCCGGCGGCTGCCTGTAAGGAGCTCCTGTTTCGAATGTCAGCAATCAACACGCGGTGATTCTTACCTGGTAGGTCCTGTAGAGTGGCCTGTAAATTGGCAGCATTCCTGCCCAACAAAATAAGGGAATGTCCTTCTGAATCTATTTGATGTGCAACACATTTGCCGATGCCGCTGCCGGCACCACTGACGAGATAGGTATTCATAACAAGCTGGATTATACGTTGGTGTTACGTAAATATAACTTGCCGGGAATGGCTTGATGCCCCAACTTGTATGAATTGTGTAATTACAGCGGTGATAAAGCCTTAAATAGCTGCAGGTTGTTGTTGATTTACCCCCGTCGGCGAAACACCACTTGCTTTTTTGGATTTGGCCGCAGAACCGGATTGCTTCTTTTTGCGTCCCCACCAGATCATAAAACCTGTGATAGGTAACGAAGCGGCGATCAGGCTGGCGAAAAAGGCCAGGAATTTACCTGTCAATCCCAATACCGCGCCCGTATGGATATCGTAGTTCATACGATAGATCTTATCGGCCGTAGTGGCCTGGTTGATCCTGCCCCAGATATGATTGGCGGGCACCTCTTGCAGTGTATATTGATCGTAGAAGCGATAGTCTGTTTGCCAGTAGGTATTCTTGTCTGCGTTGAGAGCTGCCTCGATGGTGCTTGTATCACTGGCCGGAAAATGCATTTCCAGCGATCCTCCTGCTACTTGTTCCTGTTTCAATTGGTTCCATAGTGCATCTACAGGCTGCTGGTAAGCGCTGACCTTGGTGGTATCCGATAAAGGCTCTGTGTATACGATCGATTTCTCGCCGCCGATCGCCCAGTAGGCACCTTTCGCAAACCACTGGAAGCCCCACACCAGGCCGGTGAGGGCAATAAAGATCACTACCCAGGTCATATAAAAGCCGAATACATTATGCAGGTCGTAGTTAACCCTCCGCCAGCGTGCATTCCATTTTACTGAAAAGCGCTGCTTGCGGGCGGCCTTATTCCTGGGCCACCAAAGTACGATACCCGTAATCATCATCACCACAAAAACGAGCGTTGCAGTGGCCACAACTGGTTGACCTATAGTAGGAGGGAGCCACAGGTAGAAATGGCCATCCAGGATCCAGCGGAAGAAGTCGTCATTCATGTCCTTCGCCTTCAATACCTGCCCTGTGTAAGGGTTGATGTACACGATATAATAATACTCTACCGGTTCGAAAGCGTAAAAAGAGACCCTGGCTGCATCAGTGCGGTCTGCATAACCCACACTATGAATATGCTTACCGGGTAGTTCCTTTTCAGCAATGGCCCGTAGCGTGGATGGGGCCAGGTAAGGTTTGTCCGATGCTTCGACAAAACGGTAAGGTTGTGTCATATTCTGGATCTCCTCCTGGAACGCATAAATGCAACCTGTAAGGGAAATGATCACCACGAGCAGGCCACTCGTGAGTCCCAGCCAAAGATGAACCTTACCAATGATTTTCTTTATAGACATCGACGCAACTTATTGACCTTGAACAATACCCAAACCCGTAAAGCACCACAACCGGAAGTGCCTTACGGGCGGGGCCGTAAAAAAAGGACGGTTTAACAGTAACTAAAGTTTTTCGGTTTCAGGCTACAAAAATCCTATTCCTGCATCAAAATGGTTTATGTAATCGGGAAAAGATGGTTACGCAAGCGGGAAAGGCTGATTTTCAGGGCTAAGCGTACGCCCCATCCAGTTAATTCGCCGGGGCAATAGGGCAAAAGTCAAGGCAAGGGGCTTCCCCCTGAATCCAAAGAAAAAACGCTCCCCTTGCGGAGAGCGTTTGTATAGTTTTTGAGATAGATCTCATTAAGCGCTGCAGGTTACACAACCTTCCTGCATGGTGCAGGTGGCGCCTACCGGGATGACATCTTCGCTGCCCTCTACCACTTTCAGGGAGTGGTTGTCGGTGAGCGGCTCGGTCATTTTGCCACCTTGCTTTTCTACCGTGAACTGTACAGCCTGTGAAGCAGCCTTCGTACGCAGGTAGTACATGCCCGTTTTAAGGCCTTTCTTCCAGCCGTAGAAGTGCATAGAAGTCAGTTTGCCGGTAGTGGGGGTGTCTACAAACAGGTTCAGCGATTGAGACTGGCAGATATAAGCGCCGCGGTCAGCAGCCATATCGATCAGCGTACGCTGTTTGATCTCCCAAACAGTTTTGTAGATTTCCTTGATATAATCAGGAATACCCTCGATCTTTTGAACAGAACCATTGTGAGCGATGATCTTGTTCTTCATGTCATCGTTCCACAGGTTCAGGTCTACCAGATCTTTCAGCAGGTGCTTGTTGACAACCACAAATTCACCACTCAATACGCGACGTACATAAATGTTGGAAGTATATGGCTCGAAACACTCGTTGTTACCCAAAACCTGCGAGGTGGAAGCGGTAGGCATGGGGGCCACCAGCAGAGAGTTGCGCACACCATACTTCACTACTTCATCCTTCAGACGGTACCAATCCCAGCGAAGGGTTGGCTCAGCGCCCCAGAGGTCAAACTGGAACTGGCCTTTGGAGGTAGGTGAACCGGCAAATGTTTCATACGGGCCATCCACTTTTGCCAGGTCTTTACTGGCGGTCATGGCGGCAAAATAGATCGTTTCAAAGATCTCTTTATTCAGTTGCTTGGCTTCTTCGCTTTCGAACGGAAGACGCAACAGGATAAAGGTATCTGCCAAACCCTGTACACCCAGCCCGATAGGACGGTGGCGCATGTTGGAAGTCTTTGCTTCTTCCACAGGGTAGTAGTTATAATCGATGATCTTGTTCAGGTTCTTAGTAGCCTCGTAGGTTACTTCATACAGCTTCTGGTGGTCAAACTGGCCGTCGATCACAAAGCGGGGCAACGCCAGCGATGCGAGGTTACATACAGCCACTTCGTTCTCTGAAGTGTATTCGAGGATCTCAGTACACAGGTTGCTGCTCTTGATGGTACCCAGGTTCTGCTGGTTCGATTTGCGGTTAGCAGAATCTTTATACAACAGGTAAGGTGTACCGGTTTCGATCTGCGCATCCAGGATGGCGAACCAGAGATCCTGAGCCTTTACCGTTCTGCGGGCCCTTCCTTCTGTTTCATATTGCTCATACAGCTTTTCAAACTCTTCACCCCAGCACTCATGCAAACCGGGTGCTTCATGAGGGCAGAACAAACTCCACTGGCCATCGCTTTCAACCCTTTTCATGAACAGGTCGGGTATCCAGAGGGCATAGAACAAATCTCTTGCACGCATTTCTTCCTTACCATGGTTCTTGCGGAGATCGAGGAACTCGAAAACATCGGCATGCCAGGGCTCCAGGTAGATGGCAAAGGCGCCTTTGCGCTTACCACCACCCTGATCCACATAACGGGCCGTGTCATTGAATACGCGCAACATCGGGATGATACCATTGCTGGTGCCATTGGTGCCTCCGATATAGCTGCCGGTTGCACGGATGCCATGGATAGAAAGACCAATACCGCCGGCGCTTTGCGAGATCTTCGCAGTTTGCTTCAGGGTATCATAAATACCGTCGATGCTATCCTCCTTCATGGTCAACAGGAAGCAGCTGCTCATTTGAGGCTTGGGGGTTCCTGCATTGAAGAGGGTAGGCGTAGCATGCGTGAACCAACGTTCGGTCATCATGTGATAGGTCTTGATGGCGCTTTCGATATCTTCTTTATGGATACCGATGGCCACACGCATGTACATATGTTGTGGACGCTCTACGATCTTACCATCTACTTTCAGCAGGTAAGATTTTTCCAGCGTCTTGAAACCGAAATAGTCGAAGCTGTAATCGCGGTCGTAAATGATGGTAGAGTCGAGCAGTTCGTGGTGTTGCTGAATGATCTCCCATACATCATCGGCTACCAGTGGGGCAGCTTTACCAGCTTTGCTGTCTTTGCATTCGAACAACAGCTTCATGGTGGCGCTGAAGCTCTTGAGCGTGTTTTTATGTAAGTTACTCACCGCAATACGGCTGGCCAGCAGCGCATAGTCGGGGTGTTTCACCGTGAGCGAGGCTGCTGTTTCCGCAGCCAGGTTGTCCAGTTCGGTAGTAGTCACACCATCATACAATCCCTCAATAACTTTCTTCGCAACATCGATGGAATTCACGAAACGCCTGTCGAGCCCATAGCATAATTTCTCAATGCGGGCCGTGATCTTGTCAAACTTGACAGACTCCTTTTTGCCGTTTCTTTTTATTACAAACATGGGTTAGTAGTATTTATGATGAGTAATTGGTGTCTGTTATTCGACTAAAAATCTTCTTCGAGTGTGAAACTTTGGCTTTCCTTGCTGCCCATTACACCACTTTTCTGGTAATCGCCCACCCGCTTTTCGAAGAAGTTGGTTTTACCTTCCAGAGAGATCATTTCCATGAAATCAAAGGGATTGGTGCTGTTGAACATTTTGGGATAACCCAGTTCGCTCAGCCAACGGTCGGCCACAAACTCGATGTATTGCTGCATCAGCTTGGCATTCATCCCGATCAGGTCAACAGGCAAAGCCTCGGTAATGAACTCTTTTTCGATCTTCACAGCATCGCCAATGATGGCATACACTTCTTCCTGGGTCATCTTTTTGTTCAGCATGCTGTACAGCAAACAGGCAAATTCACAATGCAGACCCTCGTCACGGCTGATGAGCTCATTACTGAAGGTCAGGCCGGGCATCAAACCACGCTTTTTCAGCCAGAAGATGGAGCAGAAGCTACCACTGAAGAAGATACCTTCAACAGCTGCAAAAGCAACCAGCCTTTCGGCGAAAGAGCCGTTCTCGATCCAGCGCAAAGCCCATTCGGCTTTTTTCTTAACAGCCGGTACAGTATCGATAGCGTGGAAAAGACGGTGCTTTTCCTGGGGATCCTTAACATAGGAGTCGATCAGCAGCGCATAGGTTTCGGAATGGATATTTTCCATCATGATCTGGAAACCATAGAAACAACGTGCTTCGGGCAATTGCACTTCACTCATGAAGTTTACTGCCAGGTTCTCGTTCACTATACCATCACTCGCCGCAAAAAAAGCCAGTACGTGCGAAATAAAATGACGCTCTCCATCGTTTAAGCTTGCCCAGTCCTTCATGTCGCCGCTCAGGTCGATCTCTTCTGCGGTCCAGAAACTGGCTTCATGCTTCTTGTACATTTCCCAAACCCGGGGATAGTTGATCGGCAGGATCACAAAGCGGTCTTTGTTTTCCTGCAGTAATATTTCGTTTTCGTTACTCATGGTATATTTTTAGAACCGTTTGGTTAATATGGCGACGACAATGCCCCTCCAATAGAAATATCCTTCCATGGATGGAACCAGAAATCACCCGTTACAAAAGGGAACAACACATTACCAGGCCACCACACCAACCAAAGGGGTAGAGGTATAGTGAAGAGGCCATATTAGCCGTGCGATTACCTTTTATGCGAAGGTGTGCACGCATCGTCTGGCAGGTGTCTGACTTTTTGCCGGTTCCGGCAATCACAGTTGCGCAACAGTCCATGAATTTCACATGGTTCCCTATTAAGTCTACCTAAACTATTGATTATTAGCAGTGTAAGATAGACGCCGATACGATACTTTGTAAAAGAGCGAATACAAACTTAGGGACCTGAGGTGGGGGGGCCAAACTAACTTAGTAACAGGGGGTGGATAATTCAAAAGGACGTTTTCATGAACACTTTGAGGGCTCCAATTGTGCTGCATTTCGCCCTTTTTCGATGGCCTGCTATCAGGGAGTATCCCGTGTAGTTCGCTTCCCTGCTGCTTTCCGGCGCAGAAATGTACCGTTAACTATTAAATAATTGACACATTCACACAAACCGGGCGGGTATACCTTTCCAACCGGCAGCAAATAGCCTTATTGGTCATTTATAGAAATCTATCTCAAGGGAAATAAAACAAGGTGATAAATATTGAAGGAAATTTATAGAGCGGACCCTGGTATACCGAGGGACCCATGATCATGAGAAAAACTACGCAGTTTCAATAACCCGGGCCGCCACGTCAAAAACGGGAACGCTACGATAGCTTGAATATTCACCGGTCCGGGTTATTTGAAATTGTTACACGCTGCGGCATAGTGCCAGCCGGATCATTTGCCTAATCGTACTTATGTCCTTTGCTGAACAGGAATTCACGCAGCGAAAGGGTCAACGTGGCCTGTACATAGTTTTCTTTGATCAGGCCATTCGTGATCGTGCCGCGGCGTCCCGCCTCCAGCGAAAGTCCGTAAAACAGACTACCACTTAAATAACCGCCATAACCAATACTGCCTCCTATTTCATTGACGGGTGTGTTGCGGATGCGCAGGTAAGAGTTGTGGGTGAAAAAGCCGGCCTGAACATAATTCTTTTCATACCGCCGCCCCCAACGCTCCACCTGGTTCGAGAACTGAATACCTGCCGATAACCGACGGCTGTCAATAAGGGTATAGCCATATCCCCGTTGTTTCAGATCAGTCCAGCTTTGGTAGTTGTAATCTACGGCCATCGTTAGCCGGTTCTTGTGCGTAAAGGAGATACCAGCATCGTACGATACGGGCAACGAAAAAGGGGTACCAGTAATCGTTTCATCTTCTTTCACAGCCGTACCACCCTCCGTAATGGAAACGGTACGTTCTGAGTTAAGTGTTGTTTTGGTGGTGAACTTCCCGCCCAACGCAATCTTCCAATTCTTGCTGAGATTGGCAGCATAAATGGATCCAAACTCAAACCGGAAATTATTGTAGAACTCCCTTGTTTTGGTAACGATATCTGCAGCCAATACATCCCCGGTCAGGGTTTCGGTATGGTTTAGCGAGCCGAAAATAAAAGAAGAGCGAATGCCTACCGAAAAATGGCGCCCCAACGCGAATGCATTGTTCCAATACACATTGTACAGGCCACCGTCGCCTTCATAATCGCCCAGGTAGCTGTCATTCGATCCTTCAATACTTTTCGTCGCCGTATAGTGATACCCGGCATAGCTTACAGGCATAAAGCCCACACTGCTGGCCCAGAAGTTGTTAAGTTTGGTAGCCACTGAAAAGCTTTTTAAGGACAGGTCACGCGTCGAACGGTTGGCTTCGCCGATCGGTGTTCCCGCATAAGAAACGATCTTGCCGGTCAGCGCCATATTCACATAAACATTGCTTCGCTCAAGGCTGCTTAAAGAAGCAGGGTTCTTTACGAATTGATAATACGGACTACTCATCAACGAAATAGAACTGTTGGCCATGCCAATGCTCCGGTCATAGAACCGTTGTTCAAGGTCTCCCACACCATAAATGGAATAAGGGGCATTGTAATCCTGGGCTTTTAAGGAGAGGCCCGCGAGCAGAAGAGAAAACGTAAGAAGTTTTTGCATGAGTGTCCGGGTTTATTGAACCGTCATAACGGTCACTGATAATTGAGTCTTGTATTTGGCATGATCATGAGCACCCATCAATGCCCTGTTGAGCTTTTTGGCCGAACCGGGATATTCCTCCAGTACGAAAACGCCACCTTCCGAATTACCGGCACTATTTAATAAGTAACTGACGTACGACGAAACATCAAAGCTGTATTGTGTGTTCAGCCGGTAGATATAGTCGATGCTGGGCGCAGTATATTGAGCTGTTGTGCCGTCGGCCCCTGGCAAAGCATCACCGATACCATTCGTAGCGTCCGTTTGTGCCAGGAATAAAGTATCCGGTAGGCGGAAACCATAGTTGTCGAAGGATTGCTCGATGGGCTTGATGATCAGTTTAGCATTCAGCAATTTCACCACGCTTGATAATCCCAAAACATTCCGGAGCGACGGAAACTTGATCTTCATCATAACACCCGTACCGGCTTGCGTAAATGCATAAGGATACGCTTCGGAAGTAAAGAATTCTGTCTGCCCGGCAAAACCTGGTTGCAGGGGCGTATTGGTGCGGTTACTCGACACCTGGTTGTACTGGTAACCGGTTCTTGTTAAAGAAAAGGAGATGACATGTTCCTGGTATACAGGGATCGTCGTGTGGTAATAAAGTTTCATCATCACACTGCTGTCGGCAGTGAAGCTGAAGATGGCGCCTTTATCCTGGGCGTTGACCTGGATGCAAAAGCCGCGCAAATAATTCAGAAAGGCATCTTCGCTTTTCATTTCGGCTGCCTGCAGTTTGATCTTATTGAACAGTTCTGCCCCCCTGGTTTGTGGCAACCTGATTTGGAGCGAATCATTTCTGCTCGGACGAATCAATTGCGTAGTACTGCCAAGGGCAGCGGAAAGCTTAGCTGTTACAGAAGTGTTAAAGAGCTTGCTGGCATAACTATACTCAGGCTGATAAGCAAGCTCATAAACCGAAAAGGTTTGCGCCTTTGACGTGTCGCCATAATAATGTTTATCCGGTTTCAGGGTCATTGACAACGAATCATAGACAGCGTCATTGGGAAAGGTGATAGAAGATATATCGGCAGGCAAGCCCAATTGAAAATAGGTACTGGCCATCGTCGCCCCCAAATGCGGATCTTCCCACCGGCCGATCAATAGCTTGCCAGTGCCTGAGGTCGGGAACGAATCCAGCACTACCGTTGAGATCACTGGCGTAATGGTATCGATGGTGATGAGTCTGGTATAATTATCGTCGCCCAGGTTACCAAACTTGATCTCGTCTTTATAACAGGCACTGAGCAAAAAAGAGGAAAGACAGGTACTGAACAAAACAGCAACAACAGATTTCGGTAAAGTCATACACATAGCGGAATGATGATCGGCGCAATATATTGGGCTGTCATTGGGTGGCTTTGTTATAATATATGGTTATTCATGAATAATCGACGAAGGCACGCTTTCGATCTGTAAGACACTAAATGAATCAATGGTTGGTTAGGTGCTGTTCACACAAGCCGCGTCATTCTGTTAACAGGTAGCGGTAAACCTCATGCGGGGAGCGAATTATCTCTGCCGATTATAATAAGAATTTCGTCGATTCAACCTACCAGCCTATCTATTTTACCAAGACGTTTGGAGAGGGTCGGAATACTTTTATCGAAAATACTGTAACGCAAAGGGGCCATTGGCCGATTGCCCATTCCGGTACACATCTGCAATCATCCCGCTGCACCGGATCGCCGATGACCGGTCCCTCATACTAAAAACTTGAAAATGATGAAACAAATTGCTGTTTATGCTGCTTCCTTATTGATTGTATCGACACCGGTATTCCTCTTGCCGGGGTGCACCAAAAGCACCGATAGCGACGATGAACTGGTGGGCAACTGGTCGATCAGCAAAGACTTTGAGAATGATGCCCGTAGTGAGGCTGTTCTGTTTACCATCGGCGATAAAGCATACCTGGGAACAGGCGTATCGGCCACCAAGCGTTACAACGATCTGTGGGAATTCGACTTCGACAAAGGTTATTGGACAAGAATGAAAGAAATGCCGGGAGCAGCCCGTAATTCTGCCGTGGCCTTCTCGGTAGGCACCAAGGGATATGTAGGAACCGGTACCGATGGGTACGATGAATTCAATGATATGTATTCCTTCGACCCTGCCTCCAACACCTGGGATCCCTTAACAGCATTCCCCGGATCGGCCAGGTACAATGCAGTCGCATTTACTATCGGCGATAAAGGATACATCTGCTCCGGTTACGATGGCAGTGACCTGCAGGATCTTTGGTCTTTTACACCCGGAACAGGTCAGTGGGAACAATTAAAGAGTATGAACCGCAGAAGGTCGGCATCTACAGCTTTTGTGATCGATAACAAAGCTTACATCGTAAGCGGTAATAACAACGGAGCAGCATTGAACGACTTGCTGGTATACGATCCCGCAACAAAAGACTGGACCGAAAAGAGAAAGCTCACCGATGTTTCTGACGAAACGTACGACGATGATTATAGCTCCATTGTTCGGTACAATGCGGTAAGTTTTGTTATGAACAACAAAGCTTATCTCGCTACAGGACAAAGCGGATCCTTTAATTCCACAGTTTGGGAATACGACCCCGCATCGGATGTTTGGGCACAGAAAACCGCTTTTGAAGGTAAGTCAAGAGAAGGAGCAGTGGCCATGACATTGAAGAACAAAGGGTTTGTGTTAACAGGACGTAACGGGTCGGAATATTATTATAACATGTTTGAATTTCATCCCAACGATGAACAGAACGACGATGACAATCAATAAGATTCCACGTATCCTGGTGGCTGCCGTCGTTGTGGCGGCAGCTATTACCGTAGTCAAGCTCTATTCATCCGCCGCGCCGGTCAATGGCGAAACGCTTACCTATAAGTGCTTTGAACAGGAGGCAGGCTGGGGATACGATATAGTGACGGGTGGCAGGATCATCATCCATCAATCGATCGATCCTGCATTGCCCGGCAGGAGAGGGTTTGCCACGAAAGCCCAGGCAGCCGCCGATGCAGCAATTGTTATAGGAAAGATAAAATTGGGTGAAACCCCGGCATTTAATGTACCTGTAAAGCAGCAGACCGGTACCTTCCCGGCTCAATAGTATGATGACAAAAGAGAAAGCCCGTGATAGCATAGCTTATATATTGGGGTTTAAACCCGTTAAAACAAAACGTCATCGGGTACTGGTCATAGTGTCACATCTCTTTTTGTGGGGATTGTTCCTGGCACTGCCCTTGCTGATCTACAGGATCAGGATATTGGATATCACATTTTTTTACCGTGAGCTCATTTCCAAATCCTTTTTAGTCATCCTGTTCTATGTAAACTATTATTACCTGATACCCAGGTTTTTTCAGCGCAGAAAGATTGCCAACTACTTTCTGTCTATCACTGCTGCGCTGGTGTTGCTCTGTGCATTGAACATAGCTACAGAGTATTTCTTTCGGGAGCACCTGCGTACACATGCCCGACGATACTTTTTAACCAGCAGGGTGGGCAATGGAATGGTGGCCATGAAGGATACCCTGATAGGACCTCACCCGCTAAACCTGCCCACATTGTCTCCTGCACCGGCCATGGGCACCATACAGGTAATGGGCAACGCCGTTGCAGGCGAAACCTTTGTGGTGGAAACCAACCATACGCCAGACGATTCGGCACGCAGGCCCATGAGACATTGGCGCCGGTTCTTCAAAGGCTCGCCACCAGGCGATTCGATGGCCGTAACGGCAGCAGTACCCGCCATGCCTTTTTTTAGAGAAGGACCGTTTGGCGAAAGAAGTATATTCTGGATGGGGTTCTCCATGGTATTGATGAATACACTTTCATCGGGCGTGATCATATTGCTCATCAGTGGGTTCATCAAACTCGCCAATTCACTCATCATAAGTGAGAAACAAAAAAAGGCATTGGAAAATGAGCGGCTGAATGCAGAATTGAATTTTCTGAAGCTGCAGATCAATCCTCATTTTCTGTTCAATACGCTGAACAGCATTTATTCCCAGGCACACCTGAAATCGGAACAAACGGAATATTCCATCCTGAAGTTCTCGCAGATCATGCGGTATGTGCTGTACGATAGTACCACCGAAAAGATACCGCTTACCCGTGACCTGGAATATATACGTAACTACATCGACTTGCAAAAGTTGCGTATCTCGAAAAACATAACCATTCAGTATGAAGTAAAGGGCGTCACCAACGATTTGCTGATAGCCCCCCTCTTGCTGATCACGTTTATAGAAAACGCCTTTAAGCATGGGATCAGTTACTCAAGCCCATCAGCTATCGACATTAAGATTAGCATGGTGGGAAATGATCTTACGCTGACCGTTGGCAATACCATTATCCGGAAAGCGGGAGCTGTTCCTGAAACGGCGGGTGGGGTGGGCCTGGTCAATGCGCGACGCAGGCTGGATGTCTTATATCCCGGTCGTTACTGGCTCGATATAAGCGACAACAGCAGTATCTATGTGGTAAACCTCAAAATCACCCTGGATCATGAGTCGGGCCGCGATCAGATTGCCCACCGGTAATCACCTGATCAATGGTCTCTCAAAGATCCGGCATAAACAGAAAACTCTAATCGATGCAACTAAACTGCCTCATTGTCGACGACGAACCATGGGCACTTGACCTCATGGAAGATTTCATTCGCAAAATACCATACCTCCGCCTGGTAGGGCGCTGCGAAGGTCCCATGGCGGCCATACCCTATTTTGAAAAAGAGGAGATCGACCTGGTATTACTCGATATCAAAATGCCCGACCTCTCTGGTATCCAGTTTCTGAAGATCTTACCCAAAAAGCCAGCGGTGATCTTTGTGACGGCCTACCATGAATTCGCGGTAGAAGGGTATGAGCTCGATGCCATCGATTACCTGTTGAAACCGGTTCCCTTCGACCGCTTTGTGTCGGCCGTAAACAAGGCTTATGAATATGTCGGTTACAGAAAGAACAAGTCTCCACAACGGAAAGATGATTTCCTGTTTATCAAAACAGCCCATAAGATCCAGAAATTATTCTACCATGATATTGTGTACCTCGAAGGGCTGAAGGACTATACCCGCATCCACCTGGCAGATAGCAAGAAACCCGTCGTTACACTCCAAAGCCTCAAATACTTCGAAACCCGGCTGCCCAACGAAGATTTCATCCGGATCCACCGCTCGTATATCGTCTCTTTGCGGAAAGTCGATACCGTATCCAGAAAAACGGTCTTCCTCGGCGAAACCGAACTTCCCTGCAGTGAGCATTACAAAGACCTGTTGTATAATATCATAGGTGAAAAACTCTAGCACTATTTTTCCCGCTGTAAATCAAGCAACTACAGCCTCCTTATCCTTTCCTTTTTTCTTTTATATATGGAAATCGATTAAATGTGTTCTCCCGGCGTAAAAGGTACCCGGCGAACCGTAAAAACCGCTATTTTCGTCACCGTCCAAAAAATATCCTGATTATCTGGAATCTGGGCAATATCCAGTCCATCATTCCGTTGATACTGAAAACGTTGATCAATTAATTCATCCCCTTAAAAAGGCTGAATCTATGAAAAAACCGAACAAGGCAAGATTCTGTACGCTGGTAAGTGCCCCCTTATTAGGTTTAGCAATGCTGTTGCTATGCTCTTTTGTACCCGTATCTTCTACGGTAACCACCAGTAATTTTAAGTTTCGAAATACTACTCCCCACAAACTGGAGAACCCCTCAAAAGTTGCAGCATTTTCATTTCGGAATAGCATGGAGATATACGATAGCCTGCACCTGGAAGAACTGGGGCTGTCTAAAATGGTGTATCGCCTCGCTGTAAAAGGAATGGAAAAACTCTCGCACGCAGGAAAACTCAAAGGAAACGTCATATCCATCGTCGATTTCAGTCAGCCCAGTACGAACAAGCGCCTGTATGTGATCGACCTCGATAATTACGAACTACTCTATAACACCTGGGTTGCCCATGGCATGAGGTCCGGCAAGACCATGGCCAATGTATTTTCCAATAAGCCATCCTCCAATAAAAGCAGCCTTGGTTTCTACATTACCGGCGAAGCGTATCAAGGTACCAATGGGTATTCCCTGAAATTGCAGGGGGTAGAAAAAGGCATCAATGACTTTGCCTACCGCCGGGCTATCGTTATTCATGGAGCCGATTATGTAAGCGAGCAATTTATTTCCAACCAGGGGTATATTGGTCGTAGCAAAGGTTGTCCGGCAGTCCCGATAGAGATCTGCCAGCCCATGATCGATCAGATCAAGGATGGAACCTGCCTGTTTATTTATCATCCTACATCGACCTACCGCAGCAGATCTCCGCTTTTACGCTAATAGCAGATCATCACAAGTATACCGGAGGAGTGTTAGAGACTAATGCGGAGCGTTCGTTTCCCTGGCTTGTTTATAACTCGTGTAATTCCTTTTTCCAATTCGAATATCCAATTATTTATCTTTGATTTTTAATTCATTATAACTCACAATACCTATGCTAAAGGTTGGCGTATTCGGCGTTGGTCATCTCGGAAAATTTCACCTCAACAACTGGAAAGATATAAAAGACGTGGAGCTGGTGGGTTTCTACGATCCGCACGACGTATCTGCTCAGGAAGTCACGGAAAAATATCAGTTGCCGCGGTTCCTTGACCCCGAGCGCCTCCTGGAAGCTGTTGATATCGTCGATATTGTGGCGCCTACTACCTACCATTTCGAGCTTTGCAAATTGGCGATCCGCAAGGGAAAACATGTTTTTGTGGAAAAGCCATTGGCGAATACGATGGAAGAAGCCCGCGAGCTCGTGAAACTGGTTCGCGAATCCAACATAAAGCTGCAGGTAGGTCATGTAGAACGGTTCAACCCCGCCTACCTGGGCATTCAGCACCTTCAGTTGAATCCCATGTTCATAGAGGTACACCGCCTCGCGCAATTCAACCCGAGGGGTACAGAGGTAAGCGTGATCCTCGACCTGATGATCCATGATATTGATATCATACTCAGTATCGTACGGAGTGAGGTGAAACTGATCTCCGCCAGCGGGGTCGCTGTAATGACAGATACGCCCGACATTGCCAACGTACGCATTGAATTTAACAATGGCTGTGTAGCCAATCTCACCTCCAGCCGCATTTCGATGAAGAAAATGCGAAAAATGCGGTTATTCCAGAAAGATGCTTATATTGGAGTAGACTTTCTCAACAAAAAGTCCGAAGTTATTAAGCTGAAGACTCCCCAGGATGTAGATGCCTTTTCCTTTGACCTGGATACACCGCATGGAAAAAAGACAATTGCGGTCATAAACCCCCAGGTTCCTGATGTTAACGCGATCAAAAAAGAATTGGAATCCTTCCGGGATTCAATCCTGAACAATACACCCACCAGGGTTTCAGAAGTAGATGGTTACAGGGCAATGGATGTAGCACACCAGATTTTACAGAAAATAAAAAACAACAGCATTACCTCGTAGCTTTCATGTCAGTCCAAAAACGTATCCATAGCGTCTGGTATTTATTCGGCGACTCTATTGCTGCCCTACTGGCTTGGATCGTTTTGCACTTTGCCCGGCGGTATTACCTGCATGAACCTATTTATTCACCCGATGAAGGTATCTATTTCAGCAAGCCATTCTGGTGGGGCGTTTTCATCATTCCAATAGCCTGGTTGTTTTTTTACACCCTGATTGGTTCCTACCACACCCTGTACAAGAAGTCCAGACTTAACGAGTTTACCAATACCATCATCACCAGCATCATCGGTTGCATTATCATTTTTTTCTGCATCGTGATCAACGATCCGCAGCATAAGTACACCTACTTCTATAAGGCACTCTTTACCTATATATGGGCCCAATTGACATTTACCTGGATATTGAGGAGCTATATATTGAGTAAAGTACGCCGGCAGCTGGCCGAAGGGCATATTCAATTCAATACCCTGCTGGTGGGAGGCAATTCCGTTGCCAGTAAGATCTACAGCGACACCAAAACCGGTCTGCGCCTCGCCGGTTACCATTACACCGGATTCGTATCGGCAACGCCTGAAGTGAACGGCATCAGCGCCCATTTGCCCCAATACGGCTGTATCACCGAAATTGAACGCGTCGTTCGGGAAAAACAGGTGCAGCTGGTCGTAATAGCGCTCGAAAAGTCCGAGAAACAGCAGGTAGAAAAGATCGTCTCTGTATTGAGTGAAGAAGACGTAGACATCAAAATTGCCCCCGATATTATCGATATCCTCTCCGGGTCTGTAAAGACCAGCAACGTCTTCGGTGCAGTGCTGTCCGACCTCAACACCGGGCTCATGCCCGAATGGCAGCAGAACATCAAACGGGTGATCGATGTGTTCGTCGCGTTGTTCGGTTTGGTACTGTTGTGCCCGGTTTACCTATATGTAGCTATCCGGGTCAAGTTATCTTCACCCGGCCCGGTCTTTTACGCGCAGGATAGAGTTGGCTACCGCGGACGCACCTTCCGCATCTACAAATTCAGGTCGATGTTTCACCCTGCCGAACAAAATGGCCCCCGGTTATCCTCCGCCAATGATGAACGCATCACCAAATGGGGCAAAGTGATGCGCATTTGGCGTCTTGACGAATTGCCCCAGATGTGGAACATCCTGAAAGGAGAAATGAGCCTGGTGGGTCCAAGACCCGAACGCCTGTATTATATCAATCAGATCCAGCAACGCGCTCCTTATTTCAAATACTTATTGAAAGTAAAACCCGGATTAACCTCCTGGGGAATGGTTAAATTTGGGTATGCTGAGAATGTTGAGCAAATGGTGGAGCGAATGAAATATGATCTGATGTATATTGAAAACATATCGCTCGCCCTTGATGTCAAGATCATGATACACACCCTTAGGATCATCTTCATGGGGCAGGGGCGGTAATACCCGTTCGCCGTAGAAATTGACCAATCACTTTTACATAAATCGCATGTACAAAAAGATCGTTTCCCTCTTAATCCTGATCCTTTCAACCTGTGCATTGCTGGCCCAGGATTACTGGCAGCAGGAGGTGCATTATAACATTGATGTAGCGTTGAATGAAAAATTGAAGAGCCTCGATGGTAAGCTCCAATTAAAATACATCAACAGATCACCGGATACACTCACCTATATCTGGTTCCACCTTTGGCCCAACGCATATAAGGACAATACAACGGCGCTCGCCAGGCAGTTGTCAGCTGATAAAGAGGGCCGTAAAAAGCTGAAGAATAAGAAGAGTGAAGGGTTTATGGACGGATTGGCCTTTACCGTCGATGGTAAAACAGCCGTCACGATGCCCGATACCGCGGGTAATCCGGATGTAATAAAGGTGCTGCTACCCGCCCCGTTAATGCCCGGGCAAACCGCCAGCCTAGCCACACCCTTTCAGGTTAAGTTACCCTACTACTTTTCGCGTTCGGGTTATGATGGCGATCAATACATGATCTGCCAATGGTATCCCAAACCCGCCGTTTACGATAAAAAAGGCTGGCATCCTATTCCCTATCTCGACCAGGGTGAATTCTACAGTGAATTCGGAAGTTTCTCCGTAAATATCACCGTTCCGGCCGAATACATTGTGGGCGCTACAGGCAGCTTGCTTACGAAAGATGAACTGGAACGATACAAATCAATAGGGGCCCAAAACTACCAGGCCAGATCGGCAGTGGCCAAATACCAGACCGATAAGCCAGGCACCACCAAAACACTGCAATATGTTGGCGAAAACATACATGATTTTGCCTGGTTTGCCGATAAGGACGTCGTGATACAATACGACACCCTTCAACTACCGTCCGGTAAAATTATCGATGCATTTGCCTGGTACCAGCCCAACGGCAACGTACAATGGGGGCTCGGTGTCAATTATATAAAAGATGCGATTCGTAAATATTCAGGATGGATCGGAGAATACCCCTGGCCGGTAGCGCAGGCCGTGGAAGGTCCTAAAAACCTAACCTCCGGCGGAATGGAGTATCCAATGATCACGCTCATCACCAGTCCCGAAGCGGACGCAGAAGGGCTCGATGCCGTGATCACCCACGAAGTAGGGCACAATTGGTTTTATGGCATCCTCGGGAGCAACGAGCGAGACCATCCCTGGATGGACGAAGGCATCAACAGTTTCTACCAGTTTAGGTATGAAGCCGAGAAATACAAATCCAACAGTATTTTCGGAAAGTCGCTGCCCAAAGAGATCAAGGCCCTGCCTGCCGAAGAACTGCTGAGCCGGGTGTACAATGCACTGAATAGTCTGCCCGCCAAAGAACCGGTCAATACCGGCTCCACCGGATTCGCCAATAAAAATGATTATGGTATCGTTGTATACGTAAAAGCCGCAACCTGGCTATACCTCGTGCAAATGGCCATGGGAAGGGAAAACTTCGACAAAGCCATGCAGGAATATTTTAGTACCTGGAAGTTCAAACACCCGTACCCGGAAGACCTCAAAACTGCCCTCGAAAAAGCAACCGGGTCCGACCTGAGTCAGTATTTTGAGCTGTTGAACAAAGAGGGGAATTTTTAACGAAACAAACAGTAGCCGGCAATATTAAGATCATGAAGAAACGTTTACAGATATTCTTATGGTTACTTTGCCTGCAACAGGTAGCATCGGGCCAATCTTACTGGCAGCAGGATTTGCAATACACCATCGATGTAAGCCTCAACGATCGCGAGCATTCGTTGAACGGATTCCTGAAACTCCGGTACACCAACCATTCTCCCGATACGCTAACCTTTATCTGGTTCCACCTTTGGCCCAACGCCTACAAGAATGACCGCACAGCATTCAGCGATCAGCTCTTGCAGCATGGTCGCACGGATTTTTACTTCTCTGAACGGGAAGACCGCGGTTATATCAACCGGCTCGATTTCCGTGCCGGTAACAATACCCTGCAAACGGAAGATCATCCGCAGTATATCGACGTTGTTAAGGTAAAACTCAACACGCCCTTGCTGCCGGGGGCGCAAACTGAAATAACCACCCCTTTTCATGTTAAACTGCCAAAGAATTACTCCCGCGGCGGGCATGTGGGCAATTCATACCAGTTAACCCAATGGTATCCCAAACCAGCCGTGTATGATCGGCAAGGCTGGCATCCGATGCCTTATCTTGACCAGGGAGAATTCTACAGCGAATTTGGCACCTATGATGTACGGATAACGGTTCCACAAGACTATATCGTAGCGGCAACCGGGAATTTGCAGAGCGAGGCCGAAAAAGACTGGATGAAAACGAGGAATGAAGCCTACTGGGCATTGCATCCTGTACCGGTGATCAGTAAACCAAAGTTCCTCAAGCCTCCGCCAAAACCAGTTAAGAAGGCAACACAACCCGCGCAAAAAAAAACTACCACTGGAAAGAAGCCAGCTGGTGCCGGTAAAAAGGCAACAACAACCCCCAAAGCAACTGACCAACAGACAGCAGAGCCTTTGCAAGCAGCAACTGCCAATACCGTAGCGGGTCAGGAAATGGCAACCAAAACACTCCAGTTCAAACAAGACCGCATCCACGATTTCGCCTGGTTTGCGGATAAGCGCTTCGTAGTGGATTATGATACCATCCGCCTGCCTTCGGGCAGGGTGATAGACGCCTGGACCTTTTATGCCGAAAACGATAAGATATGGAAAAGTAGCCTGCGCATGACCAAAGACGCTATCCAGTTTCGTTCCCGGCTCATCGGGGAATATCCTTACGATGTGGTAAGCGTGGTGGAAACCCATACAGGTTTCGATGGGGGGATGGAATATCCCACTATTACCAATATTGGCCGTGTCGATGATACCATTACGCTCGACGTCGTCATAGACCACGAGGTAGGGCACAACTGGTTTTATGGTATCCTTGCCAGCAACGAGCGCGATCATCCGTGGATGGATGAAGGCATTAATTCATACTACGGCAACCGGTATAAAGCATGGAAATACCCCGCCAAAGCACAACGCAATTGGCTGGAGTCGAAGATTCCGGAAGACCAGGCTGGCCTCTTCCTGGCGGCCCTGGCCAAGGAACACCGTGACCAACCCATCAATACAACGTCTGCCGCATTTCAGGAAGACAATTATGGGCTGATAGCCTACTACAAAACCGCCGCCTGGATGAAGCAATTGGAGCAGTCCATCGGGCAGCCGGCATTCGATAGCGCAATGCAGCATTATTACCGGCAATGGCAGTTCAGACACCCGTCGCCGGCTGACTTCCGGGAGGTAATGCAGCAGCATGCCAATAAAGACCTGACAAAAGTTTTCCACTTGCTCGATACCACCGGCGTCTTGCCGGGAGGATACACTGGTGCCAGGAAGCTAAAGCCTGCATTGCTCTTCTCCATGAAGGACTATGAAAAAGTGAACCATATAAACTTGCTGCCGGCCATAGGGTACAACATGTACGATAAATTTATGGTAGGCCTGGTGTTGCACAATATTACCATGCCTTCGCACAACCTGCAGTTTATTGCGGCACCGCTCTACGCCACAGCCAGCAAGCAGGTCAACGGGATCGGCAACATCAACTACACCTGGCATCCGGCAGAACGTTTCCGGTCTATTGAACTGGGACTTACTGGTGCAAGGTTTTCTACCATCGAAGGGGTAGATAGCAACCAGGCAAAGATCTTCGGCGGTTTTTATAAAGTGGTACCATCAATCCGGTTTACTTTCAAAAACAAGTCATTGCTTTCCACCATGGAGAAGTGGCTGGAGTGGAAGACCTACCTGATAGGAGAGAAGGGATTTAGATATGTTACGGATAGTGATGACTCCATGACCTATGCCGCCCCCGGCCTGCAACGCAACCGGTATCTCAACCAGCTCACATTTAATGTAACCAATTACAGGAAACTATACCCCTATGATGCGCAGATCCAGTTGCAGCAGGGAGATGGTTTTTACAGGGCCAATGCCACCGGTTTCTATTATTTCAATTATCCACGCGGAGGTGGACTGCAAGTGAGGGCCTTCGCAGCCAAGTTCGGTTACCTGGGGGGTAAAACGAACGAGAAATACGGGAACACCTATTTATACCAGCCTAAACTCACGGCCGTGCGGGGCGATGAAGACTATACCTACAGCAATTATTTTATCGGACGATCTGAATTTGATGGCGCCGCCAGTCAGCAGATCATGATGCGCGATGGCGGACTCAAACTGCGTACCGACCTCTTTGCCGGACTGCAGGGTAGGTCCGACAATTGGGTGGCATCCTTGAACTTTAATACCACGCTACCCAGGAAGCTGCTTCCTGTTGAATTGCCGGTGCGCGTGTTTCTTGATGTGGGTACCTATGCCGACGCCTGGAAAAAAGATGCCGCCACCAGCCGCTTTCTATACGTAGCAGGTCTTCAGCTTTCGTTGTTCAAAGACCTGCTGAACGTGTATGCCCCCTTGTTTTACAGCAAAGAGTTCAGGGATAACCTGAAAACGGTTCCCGAAGAGAACAAGTTTGGCAAGCGTCTTTCCTTCAGCATCGATATACATCGCTTTAATTTGCGTAAAATTATTGGCAAGTAAAACGCAATGACGCATACGGCACCCCGATACCTGCGGCGTAAAGAACTCGATACCGGAAAATGGAATAGCTGTCTCGATCAGGCCTCCAACGGGCTGATCTATGCCTATACCTATTACCTCGATGAAATGGCTGAGAATTGGGACGCGCTCGTTTGGGACGACTATGAAGCCATTATGCCCCTTCCCTGGAAAATGAAATGGGGATTAAAGTATTTGTACTGGGTGCCATTTGTACAGCAGCTAGGGATATTTTCCCGTAGCCTGCCCACTGCCTCGCTGTTGCAAAGCGGAATACAACACGCCTTGCAACACTTTCGGTATGGCGACCTTTTCCTGAATTTTGCTAATACAGGCTTGGCAAACACCATCGAAAAGACCAACCTGGTATTGTCGTTAAAGTCAAACTACGACAGTTTGGCCGGTAATTATAGATCCGATTTGCTGAAGAACCTGCACAAGGCGGCCAAAGGAACCATGAATTATACAACGGCAATAGATCTGCCCACAGCCGCTGGTTATTACCAGCAAACCTATCAACAGCAAATCGGGGTACTGCATACTGATCAATACCAGCAGTTCGTCCGGCTTTGCGAAGTGGCGCAGCAACACGGCGAACTATTGCTGAGAGGTGTCAACAACAACGAAAACCAATGGCTGGCGACTGCTCTTTTGTTGAAAAAGCATGGTCGCATGTATCTGTTGCAATCAACAACCTTGCCGGCCGGCCGTAAAATTTCGGCCAACCACTACCTCCTCGATCAGTTGATCCGGGAGTTTGCAGGAACTGAAACGGTCCTCGATTTCGAAGGATCCGACATAGCGGGCATTGCTCATTTCTACAGGAATTTTGGGGCCGTGGACCAACCTTACTACCTCTATCATTTTAACGCGCTTCCTTGGTATCTCAAATGGATTAAGAAATAAACGGCGATCCTTTACCCGCGGTAGGCCCAATACAGGTTTTCGTAGGTAAATGGCCTTTTTTCAATGCGGAAGCCAGCCAAAGTGGCCATTTCGATAAATCTGTTCACGAGCGCCTCACTATGTAATTCAATAAGAATATGCCGGGTGATCGACAGCCATTGCTGCGACGACTGCAGTAAAAAAGCCTCCGCGCCTTCAATATCTATTTTCAGGATATCTATACGGGTTAGCCCGTGGTCAGCGATTAGCTGGTCGAGGGTAAGTCCGGGTATAGGATGAGCGGTGGGCAACGAAGAAACCTGGGTATTGTAAGAGAACTGGGATTTTTGAAGGTAAACAGGCGAATTGTTCTCATGAATAGCGGCGAGCAGGGGAGTCAGCCGGCCGTTTTCGATCTCTGGAGAAAGATTCTTGCATAGCAGTTCGTAATTATGGGCATCTGCCTCTACGGCATAGATTGTTGCCTGGGGGAATTGGAGGGAGAAATAAAGGGAGGTCATCCCCACGTGAGCGCCCAGGTCTATGATCGTGGAACTTGAATGGACCAGACTCTCTGGCAGATCATAGATCTTTCGCCACCAGATATCGTAAAAAATAGTGAGGTCGCCGGCATAAGTACGTAAACCGACCGATCGGGAATGGCCCCTGAGCCGGAACTGGTATTCCACCGCAGGGTCTGCGGTCGGGGTTGTCGAGTTAGCCGAGTGCCAGGCTAATTGCTTGGTATTGGCCATCAGTTTCTACAAGCCGCCCGGACTGTTTGCTACTTTACAGCAAAACCAGCCCTTATTGAAAGCAGTGGAGATTCTTTTGATCAAAGCAGACATATGGTTAAATACCCATTTCCCTTTCCTCGAGGATCTTTTCTGCGATCAGCACATCAATGGGATGGGTGATCTTGATATTGGTCGATTCGCCATCGATCAGGTGGATCTTAACACCCAGCCGCTCCACCACACTGGCCTCATCGGTAAAAGATTCTTCATACTCCTGCTCAAAAGCGGCCTTCACAATATCACTGTAGAAGGTCTGCGGGGTTTGGATGATACGTACCTTACTGCGGTCAATGAATTCATTACCGTCGTAGGTCAGGATCCTGATGGAATCAACCGCAGAAATGGCAGGAATGGCATTGCCACGTTCCTGGGCCATTTGATAGCACCGCCTGATCAGTTGCGGCGTGAGCAGGCACCTGACGCCGTCATGAATAAAAACGATTGAATGCTGATGAATATGGGAAAGACCATTACGAACCGAATGGAAACGCGTTTCGCCTCCAACGGTCATCCAGATGCGGTCGGGAGCATAGGTCGATCGTAAGATCTCCTGGCCCGTTTGCAGGTGAGCCTCCGGCAGCACCAGTATGATCTCCAGGTCAGGAAATGAATCCAGGAAAGCGGTCAGGGTGTACCATAAAACAGGTTTTCCCTGAAGGGGGAGAAATTGCTTGGGCACCACGGTACCCATGCGCATGCCGGAACCGCCGGCGACTATAACAGCATACTTTTTCATGTAAGGGGCAACGTCAACTTTAGTATAATGTACTGGTTAAGAGTACAAAAAGATTTCATTAGCTGCAAATTCAAGGGAAAAACTTTGCTGGATGGGCAAACAGGTTATACTCTTTTCATTTTTTACCAACCCTGATCCTGAAAACCTGATCTTTAAGCAGGAATTCCTGTCCAATTTTGTTCTTGACCCGGATCCTACTCACTACCATCCTGCTGCCGGGTTCCATATGTCTGATTCCTGAAAGAGCCATTCCGCTGAATAATCCATCGGGGCAGTCTGTTTCTGAAAAGCAGGGCGTACCACTACCAATAAAGCCTGTTTTGAAACTGATAATCTCAAAGGCAGGGTGGGAACTTACCGGTTTACCTGCCGTTATTATCTCCTCAATGGTCAATGAATCGGCCCGGCCACCAATGGTGATGGAATAGGGGAGCTGCTTCAATGGGTTGCCAGTCTGGGCAATCGTTAGAAATGAGAGCAAAAGTAAACCCAGGAAAGGAATATTAGCACATCGCATATAAAAAGTCAATGTATACCCTAAACGCAATCCCGGCGGTCAAAAGTATAACACCCGCCCGGATCAGTGGGATAAACTACTCGCCTCCGAGCAAATCCCGCTCGATCTCTTCCAGCTGCACAATATCCCAGGCCTCACTCTCCGTAGGCGTCACGTTCATCAACTCCAGGATCTCCGCCTTCTCAAGCATCTCTTCCACCTGAGGCTGTAGCTCACAGATCACAAAGGATGCACCCTGCTCATAAAAGGTTTGTTGTATCTTTAGGAGACATTCTCCTGCAGCTTCGTCCATTTCGTTAATGTCTTTAACAATAAGAACCACGTTTTTAACGTCATTTTGGAGGAGCGGAAGTAAACATTCATCCAATTCTGCTGTCATATTAGCAGATAAGACCGGCTCAATGATCGTTATGGCATGGAATTTTTGCTTGGTATCAATTTTGACCTGCATACACACTTAATGTTTGTTAACAGCCGTTAATAAAGAGGCGGGAACATAAGTCAAAATTATTCGTTATTATTGTATAACACAACAAATTACACAAATGGATAACAATTTTTCAGCCCAGGTAAAGGAGATTATTTCGTTTAGCAGGGAGGAGGCTTTACGGCTGGGGAATGATTTTATCGGTACCGAACATTTGTTGCTTGGGTTGATTCGTGAGGGTGAAAATACGGCAGTTCGTATTTTGAAGAGTTTCAATGTAGATCTGTACGAGCTGCGGAAAGAAGTAGAATTGGCTGTCAAGGACAAGACCGGTAAGAACATCGCCAACATAAACAGCTTACCCCTGACCAAACAGGCAGAGAAAGTGATTCGTGTAACGGTACTGGAGGCGAAAGCCCTCAAGAGCCCCACCGTAGAAACGGAGCACCTCATGCTCTCCATCTTGAAGAACAAGGAAAACATAGCTACTCAAATCTTAAATCAATTTGACGTGGATTACGATTTATTCAGAAACGAGTTAGGCGTAGTAAAAAGCAATGATGTGCGTAGCGAGTATGCCGATGAGAACGAAGACGACTTCGATGAAGAAAAGAAGTACTCACAGCAAAAGTCACGCGCAGCAGGAAATGCCAAAAGCAAGACACCCGTATTGGACAACTTTGGTCGCGACATCACCAGGTTGGCCGAAAGCGGAGCACTGGATCCCATTGTAGGCCGGGAAGAAGAGATCGAGCGCGTATCGCAGATCCTTTCCCGTCGTAAGAAGAACAACCCCATCCTCATCGGTGAACCCGGTGTAGGTAAAACCGCAATCGTTGAAGGATTGGCCCTCCGCATCGTTCAACGTAAGGTGTCAAGGGTACTGTTCGATAAACGTGTTATTTCGCTCGACCTGGCCGCACTCGTGGCAGGTACCAAATACCGCGGACAATTTGAAGAAAGGATGAAAGCCATCATGAACGAACTGGAAAAGAATCGTGACGTGATCCTGTTCATCGATGAGATCCATACGATCGTAGGTGCCGGTGGCGCCAGTGGATCACTCGATGCATCCAATATCTTCAAACCAGCCCTGGCACGTGGAGAACTCCAATGCATTGGAGCATCTACACTCGATGAGTACCGTATGTATATTGAAAAAGATGGTGCACTCGACCGTAGGTTCCAGAAAGTAATGGTAGAACCGCCTAGTGTGGATGAAACCATTCAGATACTTAATAACATCAAGTCGAAATACGAAGACTACCACAACGTAACGTACAACGACGAAGCCATCGATGCCTGTGTGAAGCTCAGCGACCGCTACATCACCGACCGTCTGTTGCCCGATAAGGCCATCGACGTAATGGATGAAGTGGGTGCACGCGTACACCTCAAGAACATCAATGTGCCTAAAGAGATCCTCGACCTCGAAAAGAAGATCGAAGATGTCAAGGTGGAAAAGAACAAAGTAGTCAAGAGCCAGAAGTTTGAGGAAGCCGCTTCCCTCCGTGATACGGAAAAACGCCTGCAGGAAGAGCTGGAAAAAGCCAAGGCAAGCTGGGAAGAGGAAAGCAAACATAAACGCTATCCCATCGATGAAGAGGCAATCGCCGAAGTCGTGAGCATGATGACAGGCATACCTGTTAAGAGAATGGTGCAGGCCGAAACGGAGAAGCTGCGTAACATGACCATCGATATGCGCAACATGGTAGTTGGTCAGGACGATGCCATCCTTAAAGTGGTGAAAGCCATTCAGCGTAACAGGGTAGGGTTGAAAGATCCTAAAAAGCCCATCGGAACATTCATCTTCCTCGGACCTACCGGGGTTGGTAAAACCGAGCTGGCGCGTGCCCTTGCCCGCTACATGTTCGACTCCGAAGACGCCCTCATCCGTATCGATATGAGTGAGTATATGGAGAAATTCACGGTTAGCCGTTTGATCGGAGCGCCTCCCGGATACGTGGGATACGAAGAAGGTGGCCAGCTTACAGAACGTGTTCGCCGCAAACCATACTCCGTGATCCTGCTCGATGAGATCGAAAAGGCTCACCCCGATATCTACAACATCCTGTTGCAGGTACTCGACGACGGTCAGTTGACAGATGGACTCGGTCGCAAAGTGGACTTCAAGAATACCCTGATCATCATGACGTCCAACATTGGCGTACGCCAGTTGAAAGACTTTGGTGATGGAGTAGGTTTCGCAACAGCTTCCCGTCAGCAAAATGCGGAAGAGAACAACAAAGCGGTGATCGAAAAGGCCCTCAAAAGGACCTTCTCTCCCGAGTTCCTTAACCGTATCGATGATGTGGTGATCTTCAACTCGCTGAGCAAAGAGCATATCTTCCTGATCATCGATATCCTGATGAAGGGAGTAATGAAGCGCTTGAACAGCCTTGGATTCAGCCTTGAGCTGACCGAAGAAGCCAAGAACTTCATCGCCGAAAAGGGCTACGACCAGCAGTTTGGTGCACGTCCGCTGCACAGGGCTATTCAGAAATACCTCGAAGATCCCCTGGCAGAAGAGATACTCAACCTGCACATCAAGCAGGGCGATGTAATGCTCGCCGATCTGGATAAAGAAAAGACCAAAATTCAGTTTACGCTGAAAGCGACAAAAGAAAAATCAGAAGCTTAACAAAAAGCTTCCATCATATCAACCCTTCCGGATTAACCGGAAGGGTTTTTTATTGCCCCGGATTTTATCAGTCGATTAGCCCCCGGGGTCCGAAATCCAGATATTGATTTCGATCATGCACTATCATTTTTAAAATGTCGTTTATACATTAAGTCCCTCTGTTTTATTACTGTGAACAGGCCGGGGTATTTCTCGCAATACCAAAACCCTGCTTACAGACCATGGAAAAATCCAATGCTTATGATAACAAGGTGACTTACGCGTAGTAGGTCCGGAATCGTCCCCGCTACATTTTTATGCCGCTCAACATTTATTGGGCGGCATTGCTTTTTTGTAAAGAGCCATGCACAAAGCCCGAAGTCGCCAACAACAAACTCCTTTTTTCTTAGTTTTGCGTTCAACAACATGGAAAAGAAGATCATCATTACTATCGACGGCTGGTCCTCCTGTGGCAAAAGCACCCTGGCCAAGCAACTGGCCCGTGAACTCGGATATGTGTATATCGACAGTGGCGCCATGTACCGGGCAATAACCCTGTACTTCCTGCGCAATCACATCGACTGGACGCAACACAAAGCGGTAGAAGATGCATTGAGGAAAATATTGCTCGAATTCCATTCAAACCACAAAACCGGACAAAGCGAGATCTACCTCAACGGCGAAAACGTAGAGTATGTGATCCGTGACCTGGTGATCGCGGAGAAAGTGAGTGAAGTGGCGGCGATCAAAGAAGTACGCCAGTTTGCAGTGAAACAACAGCAGGGCATGGGCAAAAAGAAAGGGATCGTTATGGATGGACGGGATATCGGCACTGTTGTATTCCCCGATGCAGAACTAAAAATATTCATGACAGCCGACAATGCCATTCGGGTAGAACGGAGGTTCCGGGAACTCTACGACAAAAACCCCAACGTTACCATCGAAGAGGTGAAAGCCAACCTCGAAATGCGCGATTATATCGACTCCCACCGCGAGATCAGTCCGCTTCGCCAGGCCGAAGATGCGATCCTGCTCGATAATTCCAAACTCACCATGCGCGAACAGTTGGATCTCGCACTGGGCTGGGTAAAGGAGCGGCTCAGCGCAGCCCGGTAATATCATTTACCAAACGAATGACGGGCGGCGCCGCACTAACCGGTACGGCGGCAAGTCAAAGAAAACGAATCACAATCGCCCTGCGGCGAGCAGGCAGACAGTCAGCAGCCCATGCCCCGTTTATCCGGCCCCGGCCCCCTCACCGGGCTAAACGGCGAATTGGGCGAAGAGCGGGCCCTTATATAATATAAATTGCTATTTTGGCGTTTAACTGGGTAATTTTCATCGGGCAAGGACGCAACTCTTCACCAGCCGCTTCCGGGTATGGACTGATTTGCTTTACTTTGCCCCCGGTTTCCAGTAATTATACCCTTAAGCTAAGCCAGGATGGTATTTAACAGCATTACTTTCTTAATATTTAGTGTAGTCTTTTTCCCTATTTATTTCCTTACCCAGGGCAAAATGAGGCTTTGGTGGATCTTGCTGGCTAGCTACGTATTTTACGGCTGGTGGGACCCCCGCTTTCTCGCTATCATCATGATCTCCACTTTCATGGATTTCAACTTCGGCAAGCTCATCGGGGCCACCGAAGATAAAAGCAAGCGACGCACTTATCTCATATTCAGTATGATTATGAACCTCGGATTCCTGGGGTTCTTCAAATATTTCAACTTCTTCATCGACAGTTTCGTCAGCATGATGCAGGCATTTGGATTCAACCCATCCATCAGCACCTTGCAGATCATGTTGCCTATCGGTATATCCTTTTACACCTTCCAAAGTTTGTCCTACACCATCGACATCTACCGGCGCGAAATACCGGTAGAGCGCGATATGCTCAAGTTTGCAGCCTTTATCGCACTGTTTCCCCAGTTGGTGGCGGGCCCCATCGTGAGGGCGCGGGACCTGCTCCCGCAAATGGAGACCGATAAAAAGTTCGATTGGGACAATTTCAATTCAGGCCTCGGGCGAATACTCTGGGGATTCTTTAAAAAGGTGGCCATCGCCGATTCACTGGCACCATTTGTAGACCAGTGTTGGGCCGATCCCTCCAAGTTCAGCTCTTCGCACCTCCTGATAGGCGTTATATTCTATTCCTTCCAGATCTATTGCGATTTCTCGGGCTATTCCGACATCGCCATCGGCCTGGCACGGATCATGGGCTACCGGTTCGTGGAGAACTTCAAAACACCCTACTTTTCACAAAGCTTCAGCGAATTCTGGACCCGCTGGCATATCTCCCTGTCGAGCTGGCTCAGGGATTACCTGTATATCCCGCTGGGTGGTAACCGCCATGGAAAGGTCCATACTTACAAGAATAACATGATCACCATGTTATTGGGTGGATTGTGGCATGGGGCCAACCTGGCATTTATTTTCTGGGGCTTCCTGCACGGAGTATACCTGATCATCCAACGGATCACAACACCCATCTGGCGTAAATTCGTGCAGATCGTCCGGATGCCGGCCTTCCTGAACTCAGCCATTTGCATAGTTATTGTATATGCGCTTACGGTGGTGGCCTGGATCTATTTCCGTTCAGGTAGTATGGGACACAGCAGCTTTACCGTGGCCAACTCGATCATTGGCCGGATATTGTCATTGGAAGATTTCACCTGGTATAGTGTACTCAATAAATACCAGGTGTTGAAAGGAGTATTCCTGTTGGCGATCATGCTGGCGGTAGAGATAACCAATCAGCGGGTGTCCTGGAATGTTTCCCAACTTCAGCGCCCCGCACTACGGATCGCATTGTTTGTATCTGTATTGTGGCTCATCGCCCTGTTTGGAACATTCTCTGCCAACTCATTTATTTATTTCCAGTTCTAACCTAACCCGAACATGAAAAAGGCAATTTGGATCATCGCATTTCTGGCAGTACTGTTTGTGGGCGACCGTCTGTTAGGCTATATATTCCAAAAACAGATCACCAGCAGCCAGTTCCGCTATTCACGCATGTACCGCGGCGAAGGCCAGGCAGATATCCTCATTGTCGGTAATTCCAGGGGCCTCAACTTCTATCAGCCCACCGTTGACAAGGCCACCGGACTCAAATCATTCAGTCTCTGTTATTATAGCATGCCCTGTGAAATAGCTACCGTGCTTACGCAGGATTATCTCGATCGCTACCCCAACGTAAAAACGGTATTGGTAGAAACGTCTATCGTCGCCATGTCCGATGATAAACTGCTGCCAGGTTTTACCACCTACATGCCCTATTCCAAAAGGATCGATTCGGTCTTGAAGACAAAAACGGAGGATACCTGGTACTACGCCAATTTTTCCCATATCTATCGCTTCAACAACGAGGTATTTCAACGTGCCATGTATTATCGCAACAAGCTCGATAACGACTGGTACTTCGATCATACCATTACGCAAGACCTTATCGACCAGGCGCCCAACCGCAGCGTGGAATTGAACTCGCCCGAAAAGCATGTACAGGAGCTCAAACAACTGGCCGACTATTGCCGAGCCAGAAATATCAATGTGCAATTTGTACTGGCCCCCATATTCCCTACCTATAAAGTGAAGAAACTCCAGGAATTCAAGAAGAATCTGGAGGCAGCTATAGGCTACCCTATGCACGACTTCAGCAATTCGATCAAAGACTACTCATCTTTCACCGATTACCTGCATGCCAACCTGAAGGGCGGCGCAGAGATCGTAGACACCATGGTAGCCCACGGCATCCTTCCCAAAGCGCAACAGCCGGCCATCACCAGCCGTTAATTGTCCCGAAATATCCTTTTTCAATGCGAGCCTCCTTCATCAGGGAAGCCTCGACCCACTTCCCGTAAGTTGATAATCAGCCATTAAAGCCTCATCAAATCCTGCATGCGTTCCTCTTTTGGAAATCAATTCCAGCTTTGGGAAAATTCCCATCATGGTGACTGGGTAGTTGGTCACGCCCGGGAGAAATGTTTAAGATTTTTGAGTCTCATTGCAAATAGTTGTGATTCATTTGCTTAAGTGTAGCAGTTAGACCCCCTTTGTGTTTCTCGGACACTTAATCAAGCTTTTTGGCTCATTGTTGGAACATCACCATGCCAGAACCCTAAGCAATGAAACAGTTCTACCCTAAAACGTTGATCGGAAAGATATTCCTTGTAGTGACCTTAACAATGAACACTGCCGCATGGGCACAATGCCCGGCAGGAAGTCTGAGCCCCGTGGCCAACAAAGTCTACACCAACGGTGAAACAGTTTGTATCTCCGGCAATTTCAGCGGTGCCATCAAGCTGAACAATGGCGCCAAAATGGTTATAGTAAGTGGCGGTAATTATACCGGTAGTTTCGACGGCAATCCAGGCTCTTCGGTACAGGTAAATACAGGAGGCACATTCAATCCTTCTAACGCGAACAACCTCGCATCATCCATCTTGTCAGGAAAAAACGCAACCATCAACCTGGCCAGCGTCACATTGGCGAATGGATTTGCGCTCACCAACAATGGCGCCTTTACCTGGTCGGGCAACTGGAACCAGAATAATGCTGTAACAATTAACAATACTGCTTGTGGCACAATGGTGTTTAGCCAGGGTACTACCCTGCAAAACAACGCCGTCATCAACAATAGCGGCACGCTCATATTCCAGCAATCACTCACCACCAATAGTGGTACAACGATCGATAACCGCGGAAAACTCATCGTGGTAGGCGACTTTACGCCTTCAGGCAAACTGAACAATCAATGGCAGGCGGTATTCAAAGGCAATACCAACAACTTCAATACTGGCGACTCCATTATCAATCTCTATACACTCGTATTCAAGAATGCGATCACCGGAACTATTAAGATGCGGAATGACGGCTTATTCTGGGTGGGTGGATCGTTTCAGTACAACAGCGGCGCCAGCATCAAGATGAACCGTACCAACGCACAGATCAGGGTAAGCGGAGCATTCGTCAACAACTCCACGATTACCGGCAACGGTAAGGTGTTTGTTACCGGAAGCTTTGCCAACAACGGAGCCCTTACAGGAAAAAGTGCCGCCGAAAAACTGTCACTTAACCAAAACATCACTTCTGGTACCACCAACACGCAATACAATTCGTCGATGTCTGCAGAAGATACTACCACCTTTGTTGGCGGAGCCGGTAACCCCGATGTTTCTTGCGCAGTATTGTTGCCCATGGTGGTAACCTCGTTCAGGGGAAATTATCTCGACAATGTAGTCAACCTCAGTTGGGCGACGGCCACTGAAGCGAACGGAAAGAAATTCGTGATTGAATACAGCACGGACGGGATCACTTTTACAAAGGCCGGTGAAGTAGCCGCCAAAGGAAATACGACAATGCAAACGACCTACCAATACAGGTATACGGGAGTTATTAGTGCAACCATATACTTCCGGTTGGTATTGGAAGACCTGGATGGAGCCATGGAGTATACGGGAATAGTAAGCGTGAAGACAGGAGCGGTGCAAAAGGTAACAGCCAGCGCTTACCCCAACCCTTTTGCAGAAAAGCTCGAAGTACTGGTGTCATCGGCCAGGTCAACAACAGTAACGATAAAGCTGATGGATATGAATGGCCGCACCGTGAAAATCCAGGTAGCGACTGCGCAGGCAGGTAACAACAAATACCAGGTTACCGGTTTGTCAAACCTTAATAAAGGAATGTATATGCTGGAGGTAACGGCTGGTGAAGAAAA
Source organism: Paraflavitalea sp. CAU 1676 (assembly GCF_029223285.1). Taxonomy (GTDB): domain Bacteria; phylum Bacteroidota; class Bacteroidia; order Chitinophagales; family Chitinophagaceae; genus Paraflavitalea. The sequence continues at coordinate 850,885 of NZ_JARHUJ010000004.1, forward strand.
GTGGATACAAAAGCTGATCAGATAATACAAGGTTTTTTCATGAATGAGTGGTGAAGAAGGTCCTGCCGTAAGGTGGGATTTTCTTTTTTGTAAAAGATTTAGCGTAAAGGATAATAAAAGGCGGAAGACGGCCGTTTATGGAATCCACTGTTTTTGAAACAAATAGTGAGGTGAGTAGAGCACCCTGGGTATAATGATGCGGATCCTGTAGTTGTTTTGTAAGGATGATTTTACAGCAAACACGAATGAGATTAATATAAGGCATTTCATTAAACCTAATCCTGTATTAACACAGGCTTGCTCTGAACCTGCGTAAAGAAGCCCGTAGTATTCGCCGCAACATGCGCCTTATACTACGGGCTTCGCCAATTTCTGCAGGTGTTGATATGTTAAAACTTCATAAAATTGCCTTTCTAAATACTTGAAAGCCAGGTCTGGAAAAAATGTCTCACCACCGCTGGGCATAAATGGCACATCCCTTGAAATAGGGGCTGTGGAAGGACAGTATTGTTCACTAAAACAGACAGGCTATGAAACAATCGTTCAGCATTCAGTTTAAGTACCCGTTCAAAGAAAAGAACATCTCGATCGAACTGAAAGGAGATGTAACGGCCCATCATAGTGACCCCTGGTTTACCGTCAGCAATATACGTTTCACCAATCGGCCCGAGGGGCCTTACGACGCATTTCCCGAGATACGGGTGCAGCAACGTGAATGGCAGGGAGAAAAAGTATGGGTACACATGGATACACAAAAGGAAAGTGAACTCAGTCATATAATCGGCCAGGCAATTGATGACCATCTATTGCGCAATGCTGGTTAAATGGATCCGAAAAATATTCCTATGAACCATACCGGTGCAGAGTAGCCGGTGAACCAGACCGGTAGCATAATGCAATAGCTGCCGGTTTTTTTTGTGGATACTTTAGTTATTCGCCGTGTTGGTAATCGTCGATATTTTCCAACGCATCATCTTGCAGAAATTGTTTGCAGGTACAGTACTCGCCCATGGGGCAGGAGGGAGGATCGAAACTACAGAGCTCAAAGGTGGTGAGGCTCGAGTCGTTGATCTCGGTCTTGATATCGAGGGTACTTACGAGTAATTGATATTTTTTGGGGGTCGGAATATCATCGGGAATGTCGGTATCCAGGTTCCAGGTGAACATCATCTTGCTAAAGGCAGCACACAGGCGCTCCAGTTGAGGGGTGCTCAGCATATGGGCTGGCGGAAACTGTTCCTGCTGCAGGCCGCAGTAATAGCCAAAAGAATGAACAGGGTCCGCGTCTGGCCAACGATCATCCTCCTCCTGCGAATCATCGATGAATTCAGGGTACGCGTACTGCAGTACCGGCTGATCGGGTCTCTCCGCTTCCAGGATGTCCGTTAAAAGGTGTTTAATATAGGCTTCCATACCTGAGAGCATTTTAATAGCCCTAATGAGATATACGATAAATCACGCCAAAGGATTTCTCTCGTAACTTAATTGGAGTAAGAAACTTGCACGGATTTGAACAGTTGGTGACAGATGATACACTTAAATATGAAGAAAAATATGATACTGGGCAGATTATCAGGGAAGTATTGATGCCAGAAAATGTTCTATTCATGAAAGGTGGGGAAAATTATCCGCGAAACTCGACCCTCAGAACCACATCAGGTTATCCAGGGGGCCAAAAGCTGTGTAAGGCAGCAACGGTCACGAGACATGGACCCTCCAAAAATCCCCGTCAGAGTGTCGCAGAAGCCACCCACACGCTCCAGGTGCCGCAGAAACCCTCTTATAGTTACTCATCCGGGAGTCGCGACACTACCGCAAAGCAAACGCTCCAGGTGCCGCAGAAACCCTCTTATAGTTACTCATCCGGGAGTCGCGACACTACCGCAAAGCAAACGTTCCGGGTGCCGCAGAAACCCTCTTATAGTCACTCGTCCGGGAGCGCGGACACTACCGCAAAGCAAACGCTCACCAGGCGCCGCAGAAACCTCTTAAAAAGTCCACCAGCTATCACGGAGCTCTCCCCCAAAAAAAAGGTACTGTTTTAAATTCCAAAAAAATCTGAACTTTATATTTGACGAAGGAGAGCTTCAGTTGAGAGATTCGACGGAAGTTCATCTTGTGCAGGCAGGCTTATTGGCCTGCCTGTGTTT
>NZ_JARHUJ010000005.1 GCF_029223285.1 Paraflavitalea sp. CAU 1676
TTTTTTTCTGCGATTCTGAAAACCGGTAACTCTCACGGCTTTCGGATCCTGTTACCTTTTTGACCATATGCTCCATAAATGTCGTGTTTTATGGAAACTGTATAGCTATTTTGGTAAAGGACACCCTGCCAAAAAGTAACTAAATGGCACCGAAAGTCACTAAATGCCACGGAATGCCACGGGTTGCACCCAATGGTGCTCTTCATCGTAGGCCTTTGCAGTAACTTTAAGTAAAATCCAACGTTATGGCAAGACTTACCTCCATTCCGCCCTTTGTTGGCACCATCGGGCCTGTGACGGTGTATATGATGTATGAAAGATATTTTATCCGCACACGCAGTTCTTTGACCGCAGAAAGAGTGAAAACTGATCCGGTGTTCGCGAAGACCATGCAATATGCCGATCTGTTGGGAAAGGCTTCAACCATTGCCTCCGGGTTGTATACAATGGTTCCTCTACATCGTAAAAGCAAAGCACTCTTTAACGCCATCACCGGTGAGGTAATGACCTGGATGAAATACCAGTGGACGAAGCATGAGATCGTTGAATACCTGACCGTCCGATATGCTGACTGTGGTGCTTTGGAAAAGCAGTATCCTGTAACCAGTCTGCGGGCAAATGCCCGTTCGCAGTCTGCACGTTTACGGCATGGTGTAGCCGGCCATGTTAAGAAGAAGCCAGCAAAGCGCGGCTCGTTCGACCTGCGTGCCTGGCAGCTGCACGATAAAAAGTTCCGGCGGGAATACAACCGAACATTCCATGAATATACCTGGAATAAAGAAGCCATAGCCCCTGGCTGATTGATCAGGTAAGGACTATGGCTGTATAAAGTTGTTGGAAATTAGTTGCCGAGTGCCTGAATTACATCGTACTTGGTCACGATATGAAAGTGGCCTGCATCATCCTTGCTCAAAACCGCACCATTGTCTTTATTGATCAGCGTGCGCAATTTCTCGATCGGCGTATTGAATTCCACTACAGGGAAAGCTGGTTCCATTACACTCTCAACAGAGGCATTCTTGATGTCGGGATTCGAAAATACCTTTTGGAATAAACCACTTTCACTGATGGCGCCAATAGGGCCATTGCCGTTCACTACAGGAATGTGCTCGATATCATGTTTGCGCATCAGTTCTACCGCATCGGCTACGGTATGCTTCGGTTCAACGGTAACCAGCTTCTGTTTGGCCGGACGCCCATTCACGATGTCCTTAAAGGTCTTCACATCGAGGAAGCCTCTTTCCATCATCCACTGGTCGTTGTAGATCTTACCTACATAACGGCTGCCATGGTCATGGAAGATGCAAACCACCAGGTCATCTTTCTTCAATTTGTCCTTCAGTTGCATAAGTCCCTGCAGGCAGCTGCCGGCGCTGTATCCGCAAAACAAACCTTCTTCTTTGGCAATGCGACGGGCCATTACAGCGCCATCTTTATCGGTTACCTGTTCAAAATAATCGATCACACTCATATCGTAGTTCTCCGGCACAAAGTCTTCCCCAAAACCTTCGGAAATATAGGGATGCACTTCGCCCATGTCGACCTCGCCGGTACGGAAGTACTTCGTGAGCAAGGAACCATACACGTCGATGGCCCATATTTGAATATTGGGGTTCTTCTCTTTCAGGTACATGGCTGTGCCGGTAACCGTACCACCGGTGCCGGCGGTGCATACCAGGTGTGTGATCTTGCCATCGGTTTGTTCCCAAATCTCGGGGCCGGTGGTTTCATAATGCGCCAGGCGGTTGGCCAGGTTATCATACTGGTTGCAATGGAATGAGTTCGGGATCTCTTTGGCGAGCCGGCGGGCAATGGAATAATAGGAGCGCGGATCATCGGGCTCTACATTCGTGGGGCAAACGATCACCTCTGCGCCTACCGCCTTGAGGATATCCATCTTCTCTTTCGATTGCTTATCGGTTGTCGTAAAAATACATTTGTACCCCTTTACACAGGCGGCCAGTGCCAGGCCCATGCCGGTATTGCCGCTGGTGCACTCGATAATAGTGCCGCCAGGCTTCAGTTTTCCTTCTTTTTCGGCTACTTCGATCATTTTCAAAGCCATGCGGTCTTTGATGGAGTTGCCGGGGTTAAAATAGTCCACTTTAGCGAGTACGGTAGCAGGCAGGTCTTTGGTGATCTTGTTCAGCTTGATCAATGGCGTATTGCCAATCGTTTCCAGTATGTTGTTCTTGATATCCATTACTGTTGTTTATAATAGCAAAGGTACGGAATAGGGGCGAGGGGCAGCAAACTGTCGCTGATTGTTAAAATTTGCCAGGTACTTGCGCCTGCCTTTGTCACGCATTAAATTTGTATTATTCTTTAAGATTAAAAGACAAGCGTGAAAGCCTATTTTATCAGTGGTATGGCCGCCGACGAGCGGGTATTCAAATACGTTCGGTTGCCGGATGGATGTGAGATCGTTCACCTCACCTGGATCAAACCACAAAAGGATGAATCGCTAACCTCCTATGCGGAACGTATGACGGAACGGATCGATCAAAGCCAACCATTCGCATTGGTCGGGTTATCGTTCGGCGGCATGCTCGTTACCGAGATCGCCAAGCAAACCAATCCGCTTAAAACTATACTCATCTCCAGTATACCATTATCGGCACACCTACCCCGCTATTTCCGGGTAGCCGCTACGTTGCGCTTGCATAAAATAGTGCCTATAAGATTAGTCAAGATCGCTGCCCGTCTAAAGCGATTCATCACCAATGAAACTTCGGAAGATAAAAAGCTGCTTTGGGAGATCATTAACAGCAGTGATCCCGCCTTTATCCGCTGGAGCATGAACGCGGTGCTGAGCTGGAAGAACGAAGTGCTGCCGCCTTCTGTAGTACAAATTCACGGTACGCGCGATGAAGTGTTGCCGGTCAGGTACACGAAGCCCACACATATAATCCCCCGGGGCGGACACCTGCTCGTCATGAGCCGTCCGCAGGAAGTGAATGCCCTGTTGCAACAGTGCCTGGCATAAGCTCGTAAATAATCATAAAAACATTGGAAAAGCGGCCGCTTTGATGCGATGGTGCTATGCGATCAGGGTACAGCAAGTGCCTTGAATCACTGCTTTTTGTGATGTGTGCAGGACTAATCGTTGCTGTTGATAAAACAAAATTTTTCCTTTCATTCCTTCACTTACATTTGCTGCCCGATTTTGGATGGGATCAGGCGAAGTAAACGCGTCAAAAATGGGATGTAGAAGATATGGCAACCACCATGTCCAAAGCCCATAAATAATGACTTACTTTGTTCTCCCGGCACGGTTCGGAATAAACAACTGTATCAGACCATGGAATTAAAGTACACACAGAAGATCGCAGAAAAGCTAAGCCTTACACTGAAACAGATTACCAATATCCACGATCTGCAGGCAGAAGGCGCCACCATCCCCTTTATGGCACGTTACCGTAAAGAGGCCACCAACAACCTTGATGAGGTAGCCATTGGCAATGTGGTGGAGCAGATCACTTATTTCAATGAGCTCGATAAGCGCAAAGAAACCGTACTCAAGACCATCGACGGACTTGGCAAGCTGACGCCGGAACTGAAAGAGCGCATCGAGAATTGCTACGACGCTACCGAACTGGAAGATATTTACCTCCCCTATAAACCCAAACGTAAAACCAGGGCTACCCAGGCCATCGAAAAAGGATTGGAGCCACTCGCTAAGTTGCTCTTCGAACAAGGCGCCGAAGATCCGGGTACTGAAGCCAACAAATTCCTGAACGACCAGGTAAAAGACACCAAGGAAGCCCTGCAGGGCGCCCGCGATATCATCGCAGAGTGGGTATCAGAACATGAGCAGGCACGTAACAAAGTACGCCAGCTGTTCACCGAAACCGCTGTATTCACGGCGAAAGTGCTCTCCAGCAAAAAAGAAGAAGAGGAAGCGCAGAAATACCGTGATTATTTCGAGTTCAACGAGCCCCTTTCTCAAAGCCCCTCTCACCGGGTACTGGCCATTCGCCGCGGTGAAAAAGAAGGATACCTGGTCATGGACATCAACATCGATAAGCAAACTGCTGTCGATGAGCTGGACAGGATCTTTATCAAGTCGTCCAATCCCAATAGTGCTGAAGTAAAGAAAGCGATCGATGACAGTTTCGATCGCCTCCTGAAATCTTCTATAGAAAACGAATTCCGCCTCGTCAGCAAGAACAAGGCCGATGAGGAAGCGATACATGTATTTACCGAAAACCTGCGTCAGTTGCTGTTGGCTTCGCCGCTCGGTTCGAAGAAAGTACTGGCCCTCGACCCCGGTTTCCGTACCGGTTGTAAGGTAGTATGCCTCGATGCACAGGGCAACCTGGTGTACAATGGCGTCATCTATCCGCATCCGCCGCAGAACGAATGGTCGAAGAGTGAAGCCGAAGTAAAGTTCCTGGTCGACAAGTTTGGCATCGAAGCCATCGGCGTAGGTAACGGTACAGCCGGCCGCGAAACCGAACAACTGGTTCGTGGCATCGACTTCGGCCGGCCGGTAAGTGTGTTCCAGGTTAATGAAAGCGGCGCCTCTATCTATTCCGCCTCGGAAGTGGCCCGTGAAGAATTCCCCGATCAGGATGTAACCGTGCGTGGTGCCGTAAGCATTGGCCGCCGCCTCCTCGATCCATTGAGCGAATTGGTAAAGATCGATCCCAAATCCATTGGTGTAGGTCAGTACCAGCACGATGTGAACCAGACCAAGCTGAAGGATGCCCTCGACAGGGTAGTGGAAAGCGCCGTGAACTTTGTGGGCGTGGACGTAAACACCGCCTCCAAGCACCTCCTGTTGTATGTATCGGGTCTCAGCAATACACTGGCAAAGAATATCGTGGAATACCGTGCCAAGAACGGAGCCTTCAAATCGCGCGAAGAGCTGAAGAAAGTGCCCATGATGGGACCAAAGACTTTCGAACAGTGTGCGGGCTTCTTACGTATACCCGGTGCTTCCAATCCGCTCGATAACTCATCGGTACACCCGGAGAGTTACTTCGTGGTAGAGCAAATGGCAAAAGACCTGCAGGCATCGCTTGAAGACCTCATCAAACAATCCGAACTGCGCAAGAAGATCAATAAGAAGCAATACATCAGCGAAACCATCGGTGAGTTCACCATCGGCGATATCCTCAAAGAACTGGAAAAGCCCGGTCGTGATCCCCGTGCTCCGATCGAGGAGTTCCGTTTCGACGATACCATCAAGACGATCGAAGATGTGAAACCCGGTATGACGGTGCCTGGCATCGTAACCAATATCACCAATTTCGGTGCGTTTGTCGATATCGGAGTAAAACAGGATGGATTGGTGCATATCTCTCAATTGAGCAACACCTATGTGTCCGATCCTAATGAAGTGATCAAGCTGAACCAGAAGGTAACGGTCACTGTTACTGAAGTGGATGTGGCCCGCAAGCGTATCGCCCTCACCATGCGCGATCAACAAAAAAGTGGCGGTCAGCAACAGGGACGCCAGCAACAAGGTGGTGGCAACAGGCCCGGCGGCAACAAACCAGATGCCAATAAGGGCCAGTCTAAGAAACAAGAGCCCCTCAATCCATTCCAGGCCAAATTGATGGAACTGAAGAAGAAGTTCAAAGACTAAGTAAGTTATCTGGCAGTGCGGCTGAACACTGCTGATCACAATAGATAAACGGCTGCCTCATCGATGAGGCGGCCGTTTGTATGTAAAAGCCCCTCCGAAGAATCGGAGGGGCATACCGGAACATAGTGATAAGTTGATCACCATGTAGCAGGGCAGGCCATAAGCATACCCTGCTGCATGAATAGGGTATCACGCAGTCCGCAGCGTTTGACTATAAAAGAAGATGTATTTACGTTAAGTGGTGTTGTTTCCCGAAGCCTATGTGTGGTTTTCGTGCAATTGCTTTTTCTTCTTACCGAGGTACATGTCGAGCAATACCAGCCCCACTACCGCATTGATCATAATAAAGACACTGGTGTAGGCATTGTTGAACACCTTGCTGAAATCAAAACTGCTTACACGGTCTATGTTGAAGGGAACCGACTGACTACCGCTTCCACCGCCACTTGTCCAGTTGATATGTCCAAAACCATAGATCAGGAAACCTACGATCATTAAGATGAAGAAGGAGAAAATGCCCCAGATAATACGCTTGTTGATATAAGACTGGGTAGCAGGGGCTATATGCAGTTTGGCGATATCTTCCATCACGTTCTGGGTGAAGCGCATGGAGGGTTCATCCAGCTCCAGGCTCTTGCTCATCAATTGATGAACGTCCAGCAGTTCGCGGTATTTATTACGCCACTCGATATTGCGCTCGATGAGCTGCTCGATGGCCGACTTCTCCTCCGGTAGGGAAAGCCCGTCAATATAATCCCACAAACGCTCTTCAATGGATGGTTGCGTATTCATACTACTGCATTTTAGATCAGTTCATAATGTCTTTTACTTCCTGTACAAAATGGGTCTCCATTTTTTCCTTGAGTCTTTGCCGCGCCCGGTGCAGGCGCACCTTAACGGTATTGGATTCAAGTCCCATGATCTGCCCTATTTCTTCCAGGCTTTGTTCCCCCTGATAGAACAAGGTGATCAATTTGGCGTCGTCGGCACTTAAAAGCCGAATGGCCTTATTGACCATCTGTATTTTCGACTTCTGTTCTACCTGGTTGGCCCTGAATCCCGAATCCACACTGTCGGCCACCTCAAATACCTGTTCATTATCCAGCGAATGGGTGTCTAACTTCTTTTTACGCAGGAAAGTGATACAAGTGGTGGTCACAATGGTGTAAAGCCAGGTGCTGAACCGTGATTCGCCCCTGAAATCGGCCAGGCTTCGATAGGCTTTGATAAATACGTCCTGGGCAATTTCTTCGGCATCCTCCCGGTTGTTGGTGTACCGTAGCGTAATGGTGAAAACGAAATTCTGGTATCGTTTCACCAGGTCGGCATACAGCGATTGTTCACCACGCAGCACTCTGCTAATGATCTCATTATCATTCGTTCCGGTATTCATTGCTGCTAATAAGACTACGTTCGGGTGGTTTTGGTTACAGGGGCAAGGTAAGAAATTTAAAAGCCTGCCGGATTGGACCACCTGCATATATATGGAGTGCAGGTAAGGCGATGGACGGAGGGGCCTGCAGGTAGAAAAATTTATGGCCCGGCCTGTAACCTGCCGGGGCCGGCGGTGGTCCTAGTTTATGTAACAGGCACTGAGAAAAAAACTTTCAAAAAGCTGTAACCCGGGTTCGAAAGCAGTAGTCTGATACAGAAAGAAACAAAACAAACCTTTTAAAACAATAAAAACTTTAAGCCATGGATGAAGGTCAATTAGCGATACTTTGGTTGTTACTCAGCAGTTTAGCGCTCTTTTTAATGATATTTGGAATACGCTACCTGCGCAGCCGGGAAAATATGGCGATGATCGAAAAAGGGATGGATCCCAAGCTCAACCGTGCCCGCCCCGCTCCATTCGTGAACCTGAAATGGGGATTGCTCCTGGTTGGCGCCGGTGCAGGACTCCTGGTAGCTTACATCCTTTCAGAATATGTACTCTACCGCACCGACAAATGGGGCCACCACGATGACAATCCTGCCGTCTACTTTGCCCTGATCGCCATCGGCGGTGGTTTAGGACTCATCTCCTCCTACAAGATCGAGAAGAAAGAGCTCCTCGACCGGCCCGAAGATTACAAAGCCGCCTAGGCGCCGGTATAGCCAACAGAAAAAAAGGATCACACCAGTATAAGCCAATCGAAGAACAATCAATCAAAGGATAGTATCAGCCATCAGAAAAACAAAAAAGCAGCACCTCTTCAGAAGTGCTGCTTTTGTATTTTTAGCGGGTTCTCTTATTTCTTCAATTCTTCCAGGGCTCTCTTCACCATCGTATCATTCCTGTTGTTGACCTCGAAGTAACCGGGCATACGCCATATCTGGCGGGCCAGCCAGGTGGAGATGCGGCGCTCTACTTCCTGCTTATCACGGCTGTTAACACCAGCCAGTTGTACAGAGTCTTTTGCTGCATAGGCAACCAGGCTATTCCAGGCCAGTTCCTGCTGGTCGAAGCGCTGCGCGAAATCGCCGGCATTCTTAAATTGGCTGAAGTAGTCACGATGCTGAATATAATAAGAGTAGATGAAACGTCCGAAGGTTTGTTTACTGAACAGTTCATATACCGGGCGCGAATAGCCGGTAGTATCGAAAGGGATGAAGATATCGGGCGTAATGCCGCCACCGCCATACACAGTTCTGCCTTTGGGCGTTTTGAACGAAGGGCCCGTGTGGTTGGTGCTGGTATCGCCTTTCAGCATCTCGCCATTATGAAAGCGTTCTGCTACTTCATCGTGGTAGGCATCCCTGCCTTTGTTGTAAGGTTTCTGGATATTGCGCCCCAGTGGCGAATAGTACCTGGCTACGGTAAGGCGCAGAGCGGCGCCATTGCTCAGGTCGTATTGTTCCTGCACAAGGCCTTTGCCAAATGTGCGGCGGCCGATCAGGGTGGCCCTGTCCCAATCCTGCAACGCACCGGCAACCACTTCACTGGCTGAGGCAGAATTCTCATCCACCAGCAACACTACTTTGCCCTCTTCGAGTAAGCCGGGACGTTTGCAACGGAACTCCTGGCGTTGCTGCCTTTCGCCTTGGGTATAAACGATCAGTTTATTGTCATTGAGGAATTCGTCTACGATATCAACGGCTTCACCCAATATGCCGCCTCCGTTATCACGTACGTCGAAGATGAGTTGCTTCATGCCTTTTTTCTGCAGGTTCTCGGTAGCCTGCATGAACTCTTCGTAAGTAGTGCCAGAGAATTTGTTGAGGTGAATATAACCCGTGGTGGCATCGATCATATACGCAGCATCCACTGAATATAAAGGAATAGTACCGCGGGTGATGGTGGTGTTTACGGTCTGTTTGTTGCGCAATACGGTAACCGGCACCTGGCTGCCACCTGGGCCTCGCAATAGCTTCTTGATCCTGTCGGCATCGATCTTGCCGGCAACGGTAGAGTCGCCAACTTTCAGGAACTGGTCGCCAACTTTAAGTCCGGCCTTATCGCTGGGTCCGTCTGCCAGTACATTCGTGATATTGACCGTATCGTTGATGATAAAGAATTCTACGCCGATGCCCTCGAAGTTGCCCTGCAGGTCTTCGTTCACTTCGTCGAGGTATTTGGCTGGGATAAAAATAGAGTGGGGGTCCAGATGAGCCAGCATGGCTTCGATGGCGTCTTCGGTCAGCGAATCGGAGTTTACCTTATCGACATAGCGATTGTTCACGAGGTCGATCACCTCCTGTACGGAAGACCGTTGGGCAGTTTCAAAGAGACCCCGGGAATTTGGGATGTTGTTGCGCAACTTAAAGCCGATCCACATACCTGCAATGAGTACCAAAGCAAATAAGAGGGGAAGCCAAACCTGTAATTTCTTCATCGGGAATTAATATTTTTTAAAGGTCGGATGTCATAACCTGGTGCTTTTCTCCTAAAAAGTGGGCAGATATGCGTTTTTTTGCCGCTTTTTTATAGAAACAGCGATCTGGCAGATTACTTCATGCGGGGTCGCTCAATTTTAAAATTTAGGGGCGAAGTTCATAATTAATTCTCAATTCCACGCTTTACCTTCGTTAAATGGTTGCTGCTGAGTATGAATGCTTAAACGGATATATCTATGGCCATTTTGATTGCGGACAGCGGGGCTACCAAATGTGAATGGAGCCTGGCAGAATCAAGGAAGAAGAGCAAGACTGTATTTACTCAGGGTATCAGCCCTTATTTTCTGAACACCCCCCAGATTGAAGCTATAATCCGTAATGAGCTGTTGCCCGGATTGAAAAAAGCATCGGTCGACGCAGTGTATTACTATGGAACAGGTTGCAGCAACCCTGCTAATGCCAAGCTGGTAAAGAAAGCGATAGCGAATGTATTTCCCGACGCCGAAGTAGAAGTAACGCACGACCTGTTTGGTGCGGCACGTGCCCTTTGCGGCCGGGAAAAAGGCATCGCCAGCATCCTGGGCACCGGCAGCAATTCCTGCTACTACAACGGCTCGAAGGTCGTTAAGAACAGTCCCGGACTGGGCTATGTGCTGGGCGACGAAGGCAGCGGCGCATACCTAGGCAAAAAGGTGATACAGTATTATCTCTACAATACCTACGATGAAGAGCTGCGTTATAAGTTCGAAGCTAAGTACAAGGGTATTAACGCTGTAGAGATACTGGAGAACGTTTACAAGAAACCTTTCCCCAATCGGTACCTCGCCACCTACACCCTCTTCCTGGCAGAGAACCGCGGACATTTCATGATTGAAAATATCATTGAAGATGGCTTAAATGACTTTTTCTTTAACCATCTTTGCAAATATGGCGAAAGCTGGAAACTACCCATACACTTTACAGGAGGCGTGTCATATGCCTTCAGGGATAAAGTAACTGAATTGTGCCATTCCTATGAGTTTGAGCTGGGGCAGATCTTGAAAAACCCGATGGAGGGCCTGATCAAATACCACCTTGACAAGTAAGGTTCCGGATGCAACACGGTCACTGCGGCCGGAAAGGTTATTAAAAATCAGCGGATTGTGCCTCTTGTGGCCAGGATCCGCTCGTGCAGGATATACGTATAACAACAAGAAGAAATAGCATACATGTCATTCAACAAAGTAACAGAGCAGTCGAGTCATTACAGGCATTTGGAAAAGATGAGCATTCATGACTTGCTGACTCATATCAACGAAGAAGACAAACTGGTACCGGTGGCAGTGGAGAAAGCAATACCGCAAATAGAAGCTTTGGTATCAGCCATTAGTGACAAGATGTTGGCCGGTGGCCGGTTGTTCTATATGGGTGCTGGCACCAGCGGCCGCCTGGGTATCCTCGATGCTTCCGAAATACCGCCTACCTATGGTATGCCCCATGGTTTGGTGATCGGCCTGATCGCCGGTGGGGAGATAGCCATTCAGCGTCCGGTGGAACAAGCCGAAGACAGCTGGGAACAGGGTTGGCTCGATCTGCAGCAGCACCAGGTATCGGACAATGACGTAGTGATCGGGATTGCTGCAAGCGGCACAACACCCTATGTGATCGGAGCGCTTAATGAAGCCCGTAAACAGGGCATCGTAACAGGGTGCATCACCTGCAACCAGGGATCTCCGCTCGCTGCCGCTGCCGAGTTTCCCGTAGAAGTGGTAGTAGGGCCCGAGTTCGTGACCGGCAGCACACGCATGAAAAGCGGTACTGCCCAAAAGCTCGTATTGAATATGGTATCCACCTCCGTAATGATACAGATTGGCCGGGTAGAGGATAACAAGATGGTCAACATGCAGCTTACCAACAGCAAACTGGTAGACCGTGGCACCAAGATGGTCATGGAAAAAACAGGTATTAACGATTACGATAAAGCGAAAGCGCTTCTCATCCAGTATGGCAGCGTGAAGAAAGCAGTCGATTCACTGGGATAATAATCCTGCGGACATCAACACCCGCCAGGTCAAGAATAGTTCGCACACACCCCGAACTACCTACACTTTGCTTATAAAAAGGTCGCCGGTCTCAAAGCTGGCGGCCTTTTGTGTTTCCGGGCAGATTCGTGAAAACTTAATTCGGATTGTCTACGAAATATTCGTACCTTTCTAGACAACCACACCAATAATCATTAATAAACCGGTCTATGAAGCACAGAATTTTACTCACCACCATTACATTATTTTCATTGGTTGAGGCCCTGGCGCAACAGCCGGCCCGCCAGGCATATGCCATTACTGCCGCCACGAAAGGATCCTTTGTTTGGACGGAAGTGAAACTGATCGATCTCTCCAATGGCAATGTTGTACGTTCCGTATACGAAAGCAAGCAAACCAATATCACGGTTACGCATGCAAGAACAGGAAAGCCCATTCAACTGAAGGACCCTACGGGCAATTTCATCGATGCCAACCAGCAACCCTTCAGCACCTTCTCGGCGGCCTGTGCCTATGATAAGGCAGGCAATCAGCTGTTCTACACACCGATGGGTATACCCGAACTGCGGGTCATCAAACTGGACAAGCCAGAGGCGACAGTTTCCTATTTCGCCGGCGAAGCTTTTGGGGTAGCCAAGGACCTGAAAGACGAAGCCAACCATATTACGCGTATGGCCATTGCAGTAGACGGTCAGGGATATGCTTTAAGCAATGACGGTAACCACCTGCTGAAATTCACCACCGGCCGTAAACCGGTCATCACCGATCTGGGCGCACTCGAAGATGATAAGGCCAATGGCGATGTGTCGATACATACCCGCCCATCCAGCTGGGGAGGCGATATGATCGCCGATGCATTGGGCAACCTCTATGTGATCTCTGCCAGTCATTATGTATTTAAAGTAGATATCAATACCCGCAAGGCTACCTTCGTAAGCAGGATCAATGGTCTTCCTGCATCATTTACGACCAACGGGGCCGCCGTAGTGGCCGACGATAAACTTGTTGTGAGCAGTGCGAACTCGGTAGAAGGGTATTATGAAGTGGATATGAAAGACTGGAAGGCAATGATAGTGCCCAATAACGGCAATGTATACAATGCTTCTGATCTGGCAAACGGTCTGCTGGCCTTTGAAAGCAAAAGAACGCTTACCATACCGGCCTTCATCGACCGCCAGCGCATCACCAACGATAAGATCGCGCTTTACCCAAATCCTGTGACCAAAGGTGTATTCCGGGTCAGCTTCAATACGGAAGCAGGTAGTTATAATGTTCAACTGGTCGATCTGTCGGGCAGATTGGTAGCACAAAAGGTGGTATCCGTCAGCAACGAAGGCCAGGTGGCAGAAATAACAGTGCCTGCTAAATTGTCGAAGGGGTCTTATTTGGTAAAGGTGCTCAACAACGCGAAGAAAGCGGTGTATGTTGATCAATTGTTAGTGACTACCGATTAACTCTTGCTGAATAGGTAATATTACCCAGGCCATGCAATTGCGTGGCCTTTTTTTATTGGCGCATCGTTAAAAGGCTGACCAGATTTCTGGCCTGCGCCCGGATTGTGTATTTATCCGATGCCAGTCTACGCTTCATCCGACAATATGCCGCTTGGGTGATCCAATTTTTCAATTCGGATCGAATTGGCTTGTGCGGCTGATTGAGCCGTATAGTTTTGTGCACGAATTACTCAATGCACATCCCAGTCCTGCACACACAGGTTTACTGGCCATCAACTCCACTTCCTGTATAAACCTCATTACCGGCAAATCATCGGATACTGCCGGCCGAAATTGTATTACCTAAAATCACACGTTACTTATGAAACGGATTTTTACGCTATTACTCTTCTCCACCATTATTCAGCAGGCAGTGCTGGCCGCAGCGGCACCTACCGTGCCCGCCAGCAATTTGACGTTCAATACCATTGACGGTTCGCGCTTCTATGGCGCACTCACCGCCGGTAACGGCGCAGGCCGTATCGTTGTAGTAAAGGAAGGCAGTCCGGTTACGGGCGTGCCAGTGAACGGTGTAGACTATGCAGCCCATTTTAATTTCGGAACCGCCGGAACGGAGTTTTCTGCACCCGGAGAATATGTAGTAAGCCGGTCGGGCTGGGCTACCTTTTCTGCCGAAAAGCTGAAACCTGGTACTACTTACTACGTAGCCATCTTCGAATACAACGGATCAGGTGCCGGTATCACCTATCTTAATCTGCCACTTACTGGCAGCCAGTCTACCGTAGTGGCGCCCACTGCACCGGCCAGTGCAATAACGGTTACTGCTTCAACAGGCAATACCCTCTCCCTCAGCTGGGCAAAAGGTAATGGAACGGGCCGCACCCTGATAGCCAGAAAAGGCGCTCCGGTAAATGGCCATCCTGTCGATGCAGGGAACTACAGTGCCAATGACGTATTTGGATCAGGCTCTAAACTTGGCACCGATAACTACATCATCTATGCAGGCACCGGCACCAGTGTAACCATGAAAGGTCTGGAGCCCAATACTACTTATTATTTTTCGCTGCTCGAATACAATGGTATATCATACCCGGTATACCTGACACCTGGCGCCGTAGCCAACGCTACCACCAATGCAGGCCCGGGTACGGCGCCATCGAATGTTACCTACTCCTATGTGGAAGGCAATAGCTACCGGGTGAATGTTACAATAGGCAACGGCACCCGCCGGCTGTTCATTGCTAAGAAAGGGGCGGCCGTTACGGCAACACCGGTAACGGGTACCACCTATACAGCCAACAGCACCTTCGGAGCGGGAACCGAAATTGCACCCGGCGAATTTGTGGTTGGCGCAACGGCCAATAACTGGACCGATATGAACAACCTGGAGCCGAACACGACTTATCACGTGCGTGTTTTTGAATATGATGTGAATGCAGCAGGTTATCCTTATTATTTTACGGGCGGATCAGCTGTAAAGAGTGGCAGCACCAGTACCACGCCGTCTACTATTTGTTCTGCTTTAAAGATCAACAGCCTCTCTGGCAGCACGGCCTCCATTGGCTTTACTGTCGGTAACGGCACTTACCGCATCGCGATCATGAAAGCCGGTAGTCCCGTAGATGCCGTGCCAGCCAACCTTACCCGGTATACCGGTAATGCCGACTTTGGTTCCGGTACGCAGGTGAGTCCTGGTAACTACTGTATCCAGGGTGGCATGAATGGTTCATCGTTTACGGTAAACAAGCTGTTGGCGGGTGTCACCTATTATGTTTCTATCTATGAGTTCAATGGTAATTCATATCCGGTATATTCTGCCACGGGGGCTACGTTCAGCTTTACGGTACCCGTAGAGCCAACAGCCAAATCAACAGCGCCTGCTATCTTCTGGCCCGAAGGAAAATCATTCCGCCTTCAGTGGACCAATGGCAATGGCGCTGCCCGCCTGGTGATCGCCAAAAAGGGAAGTGCGGTGACTGCCAGTCCGGTCGATCTCACAACCTATACAGGCAACGATAATTTCGGCTTGGGACAGGAAATCGCTCCGGGAGAGTTTGTCGTATCGAATAATTCGAACAACTATGTCGACCTGAAAGGCATGGAGCTGAGTACTACTTATCATTTTGCCGTGTTCGAATACAATGTGGATGCGAGCGGCAAACCAGATTATCTTACTTCTTCGTTCCTGACACATAGTGGGTCTACCATCACCTGGCCCACCACACAGCCAACCATAACCAGCGTTAGTGGAATACAGGCAACGCAGGCTGTTGTTAATTTCACCGCCGGCAACGGAACTTCCCGACTGCTGGTAGCGAAGAAAGGTGCTCCTGTAAGCGTTACGCCAACGGATCTTACCAAGTACAGTTACAACGGGACCTTCGGTACTGCTGGTTCGCACTTGGGCGATGGTAACTACGTATTTGCCATTGCAAGCAGTGGAGGTACAGCCAATATCTACGGACTGGAAGCGAATACTACCTATTATGTAAGTGCCTTTGAGTTCAATGGTTCCAATGAACCGGCGTACCTGCGCACAGCACCTTCTACCACCAGCTTCACGACTACCGATGTGCCGGGAGCTACAACGCCCACGGTAGCCTCCACCGCTGCGATTGTTTCAGCCATCGATGGCAATAAGTTTACCCTGAAGTGGACCAACGGTAATGGTGAAAAAAGACTGGTGGTGATGAAGCAGGGCAGCCCGGTCACCTTCGTACCGGCCGCAGCTACAACCTATACAGCCAATGCCTCATTTGCAAATGGTACTGATCTTGGCGGTGGACAATATACTGTAATGAACGGCACCGCGAATACAGTAGATATAACAAACCTGCAACCTGCAAGTACTTACTATTATACCGTATTTGAATACAACGGAGCCGGTACCTTATTGCGTTATCTTACCACATCGGTACTCACTGCATCCGCATCGACATTGTCGGCCCCTGTTTCGGCGCCTTCCTCCCCCGTAGTTACTGCAGGAGCGAGCAGCCTGTCCATTAGCTGGACCAACGGAAGTGGTACTTCACGCCTGGTAGTAATGAAAGAAGGAACCGCAGTTACCAGCTCACCGGCAACCGGCAGTGCCTATCCGGCCAATGCCGTATTCAAAATTGGCTCACAGGTAACCGCTGGAGAGTATGTAGTGTACGCAGGCACAGGCAATGCGGTTACGGTAACCGGCCTCGATGCCAACAAAACCTACCACTACAGCATCTTTGAATACAATGGAGTTGCTGCACCGGTTTATAACCTCACCGCATCATCGGGTTTTGCGATGGCAGCAGGAAGCCTGCCCATCCACCTGTTGTATTTCAAAGCCCGTGAAGAAAATGGTGATGTGGTCCTTAACTGGGCAACAGCGCAGGAGTCGAACAACAAATTCTTTACGATCGAGAAGAGCACCAATGGCGGCAGCTTTGCAGTCGTAAAGGAACTGCCGGGAGCCATCAACAGCGACCGTAAGATCGAGTACAACTATACCGATGTGAAAGGCGCTACCGGTAAGGCCTGGTACAGGTTGAAACAAACCGACCTCGACGGCAGGTATACCTATTCCGATGCCGTACTGGTAAATCCGGCCACGGCTTCCGGAAAGATCAGCCTGTCGCCCAACCCGGCACAAAGCCTGGTAAGGATCGTATGGCCCGGCACTGCTAAGGAGGCAGTACTGGTGGCCTACACGGCCAGTGGTATCGCCGTAAAGCAGGAGAAACTGGTAGCTGGTCGCGCCATCGATTGCGCCGGCTGGAAACCAGGCACCTACTACCTTACCGTCTTTGTTGATGGCAAGCAATACCAAAGCACGTTGATTAAACAGTAAGGAAACCTGATCATATTGATAGGGCCGGCTCACCAAGCCGGCCCTTTTTTTTACATAGACTTTAACATTCGCCGGCTCCATACCATGGCTGGCTTGGCGGGTTCCGGCTGGCATATTAATTTTGTATTCAGATATTTTAATCACCACCCGGCAGGGGGCCAAATAATCATGAAATCGGCTATAAATATTTGGAAACGGCCTGCCGGAACATGTAAATTGTATCATGCACGATATAGAACCATTTTATAATTGGCGTCATATATATACCAGTGAGCAGGATGAGCGGTCACCCTTTTATGGAAGGGTGTACTCGGAGTTTACCTTTTCCCAAACCATTTATAATTACTATATCCATCCGCAATGGGACGACTTCGGTTCACGTACCCTCTACCTGAAAGTATTGATGGCCGACTACGACGAGCATTATGTGATCATTGAACTGATCGGCGAATGGAATGATGCGATCGAGAACGATATCATGGAGTTGAAGCGGGAAGTAGCAGACCCCTTCTTTAGTATGGGGATCACGAAATTCATCTTCATCGGCGAAAATGTACTCAACTTCCACAGCGGCGACAAAGACTATTACCAGGAGTGGTTCGATGAAGTGACCGATGAGAATGGTTGGGTCGTAATCCTCAATATGCCCGAACAAACACAATACGATTTCCGCCGGGCCAAACTGAACCGCTATATCGAGCTGATGCAGCTGGAAAACTGGCGCACCTACAAGCCATTTCACCTGTTTAAAAAGATTGACGGCGAGATACAAAAACGGCTGGAATAGTGGCTGGTAAAGAGTTTGTCTAAGAAAAGGGCGCTTTGGCCATCGTAAATGCCGGTTAAAAAAAGAATTTTGTTTTTCCCGATTACTGATTATTTTTGATTCATGTTAACGACAAGAGCATACGGTTTCTTTTACTTTTATTTTTACTTCTACTTTACAAGTAGGCCGGGAATGCTTTTGTTGAACTCAAAATAAAAAAGATAAAATCAACATAAGGATCCCGGCCAAAAGGCCGGGATTTTTTTGTGCCAATACTACTGTCTATCAGTATAGTAGGCTTTAAAAACAACCGGATGGAACAACAGCGACAAATGGACCCTTTGAACTCCAGTTCTTCACCCAGTCTGCAGGGAAAGGGAGTACGCGTATCGATTCAAGGCTATGAAGGCAGCTTTCACCAGGTAGCAGCACAGCAGTTTTTTGGCAAAGAAGTAGAGGTAATTCCCTGCGCCACCTTTCGCGAAGTGGTGAAGATAGCAGCCAATAAAAAGGAAAGCGAAGCTGGGTTAATGGCCATCGAGAACTCGATAGCCGGAAGCATCCTGCCCAACTATTCGCTGTTGCAAAAGAGCAACCTTACCATTGTAGGAGAGGTTTACCTGCCCATCAAGCAACAACTGTTGGTGAATCCCGGCGTAAAGCTCGAAGATATCCGGGAAGTCCATTCTCATCATATGGCTATCCAGCAATGCCTGGAATACCTCGATAAATACAACTGGAAGCTGGTAGAAACGGAAGACACCGCGCTTAGCGCCAAACACCTGCACCAGCATCGCAGCAAGCATATTGCCGCCATCGCCAGCAAGCTGGCGGCCGACCTCTTCGAACTCGAAGTGGCGGCTCCCAATATCCATACCATGAAAAGCAACTACACCCGTTTCCTGGTGCTGCAGCCCGAAGGGGTAGCCAGGCCGGTAGCGGAGGCCAACAAAGCGTCGGTCAACTTCCATACCGATCACTCCCGCGGAAGCCTGGCCCGTGTGCTGTCGCGCATTGCAGACGGAGGCATTAACCTTAGCAAACTGCAAAGTTTCCCCATTCCGGGAACCGATTTCCAATACAGCTTTCACGCAGATATGGAGTTCGATGCACTCGATCAGTTCAATAAGGTGATAGAACAGATCAGGCCCATCACGGCCGAGCTCAAGATCTATGGCGTGTACAAAAATGGTAAATAAGTAAATCAGGATTCAAAGCCGCAGCACCATGAATATAGCTACATCAAAAAGGTTAGAAGGTATCGGTGAATACTATTTCTCTCAAAAACTGAGAGAGATAGATGAGCTGAACAAACAGGGCAAACAGGTCATCAACCTGGGTATAGGAAGTCCCGACCTGCCGCCGCATCCCGAGGTCATCAAAACCCTCCAGGACGAAAGCGCGAAGCACAACGTACATGCTTACCAGAACTACAAAGGTTCGCCGGTGTTGCGTACTGCTGTGGCCGATTGGTACGGCAAGTGGTATGGCGTGTCCCTGAACCCCGATACCGAGATACTTCCCCTGATCGGTAGCAAGGAAGGCATCATGCACATCTGCATGACCTACCTCAATGAAGGTGATAAAGTACTGGTGCCCAATCCCGGGTATCCAACCTATAGAAGTGCGGTGAAGCTCGCCGGCGGTACCTGTGTAGATTATGAACTGAAGGAAGAGAATAACTGGTACCCCGACTTCGAAGCGCTCGATCAACTCGTTGGCCAGGGAGGCTTTAAGCTGATGTGGGTGAACTACCCGCAAATGCCCACCGGCAAATTGCCCGAAAAGGCATTGTTCGAAAAGCTGGTAGCCTTTGGTAAGAAGCATCAGTTGCTGATCTGCCACGATAATCCCTATAGCTTTATCCTGAACGAATCGCCCAGTAGCCTGCTCAGTGTAGAAGGCGCCAAAGAGGTGGCCATCGAACTGAACTCGCTCAGCAAGTCGCAGAACATGGCAGGCTGGCGTGTAGGTATGCTGGTAGGCAGTAAAGAACGTATCGACGAAGTGTTGCGCTTTAAAAGCAATATGGACAGCGGCATGTTCCTGCCCGTACAACTGGCGGCGGCCAAAGCATTGAGCCTCGGCAAGGATTGGTACGATAGCGTGAATGCAGTATATGCAGCCCGCCGCAGGAAGGTGTTTGAATTGCTCGACCTGTTGGACTGTGTGTACGACAAAACACAGGCAGGCATGTTCGTATGGGCGAAGATCCCGGCAGGGTACAAGAATGGCTTTGCCCTCAGTGACGAGATACTGTACAACGCCAATGTGTTCATCACACCGGGCGGCATCTTTGGCAATGCAGGCGATCCTTATATACGGGTTAGTCTCTGCAGTCCCGAAGAGAAACTCACAGACAGCATTAAACGGGTAAAAGAACACCAGGCAGCCCAGGTTGCCAAATAGTTCACCTGGCAGCAGAAAGGAGTAAAACATTACAAAGGAAAAAGACAAGCTACAAATGTTTAATACGGTTACGATAGTGGGGGTGGGGCTCATCAGCGGTTCATTCAGTATCGCGCTGAAAGAAAAAGGCCTCGCTAAAAAAGTGATCGGCGTTAGCCGCACACCCGCCAGCCAGCAAAAAGCATTGGACCTGGGATTGATCGATGAAGCCCTTCCGCTCGAAGAGGCAATACGCCAAAGCGACCTGATCTATGTGGCCATCCCGGTCGATGCCACCCTGCCGGTGATGAAGCAGGTAATGGACCTCGTAACCGACAGGCAGATCGTTGCCGACGCCGGCTCTACCAAGCACGCCTTATGTGCGGCGTTGAACGATCATCCCATGCGCAGTCGCTTTGTGGCCACGCACCCCATGTGGGGAACCGAATACAGCGGCCCCGAAGCGGCCGTTAAGGATGCCTTCATCGGCCGGGCCTGTGTGATCTGTGAAAAGGAAAAAAGTGACCCCGAAGCGGTGAGGAAAATAGAAGACGTATACAAGCTGCTGGGCATGCACCTGACCTATATGGGCGCCGATGAGCATGACATGCACGCAGCGTATATTAGTCATATTTCGCATATAACCTCTTTTGCCCTGGCCAACACGGTTTTGGAGAAAGAAAGGGAAGAAGATACCATTTTTCAACTGGCAGGTGGTGGTTTCGAAAGTACGGTGCGACTCGCTAAAAGTAACCCGGCCATGTGGGTACCCATTTTTATGCAGAACCGGGAAAACGTGCTGGATGTGCTGAATGAGCATATCAGCCAGCTGAGAAAGTTTAAAAGCTGCCTGGAAAAGGAGAATTACGAGTATTTACAGGAACTGATCGAAAACGCCAATAAAATAAGACGCATTTTAAAATGAACTGGAATTTCGACTCCATATTTTTCCTGGCCTTTGGCCTGATTTGCCTATATCTCGGATTATCAGGCTCTAAGTGGCTTTTTTGGGGCAGTAAGGAGTCGGAAGTCATGAAGGATAAGCTGGGAATTCATTACAAAAAGATCGTGAATTTGAGCTGTGGATTGATCGCTGTGGCAATAGGGGCGTGGTTTCTGCTCCGCCGGTAGCCCTTTTGAAGTGTATTTCAGGGGATTAAGAGGATTATTTAGGCCATAGGCGGCAAGAGCAGTACCTTTGCGCAAATTTTAATTGTTATGATGACTTTCGCAGAGTTGGGTTTGGATGCGAAGCTGGTACAGGCTACCGACGCATTAGGCTTTAAAAACCCAACCCCCATACAGGAAAAGGCGATTCCTGTTCTTTTAAGTGGCACTAAGGACCTGGTAGGCCTTGCGCAGACCGGTACCGGTAAAACAGCCGCATTCGGACTACCTCTGCTGCACCTGATCGATGAAGGACAGAAGTTTCCACAGGCTCTCGTGGTTTGCCCCACCCGGGAATTATGCCTGCAGATAGTGAATGAAGTGGATCTGTTTAAGAAGTTTCAGACAGGGATGAATGTGGTGGCTGTGTACGGTGGTACCTCCATTGGCCAGCAGATCCGCGACCTGAAACGAGGAGTGCAGATCGTAGTGGCAACCCCCGGCCGGTTGATTGATCTGATTGAGCGCAAAGCGATCAATTTAGAACAAATTAAATATGTGGTGCTGGACGAGGCGGATGAAATGCTGAACATGGGATTCAAGGATGATATCGAGTTCATCCTTCAGAACACACCCAACAGAGAAAGCACCTGGTTATTCAGTGCAACGATGCCGCCGGAGATCCGCCGCATCAGCAAAAAGTACCTGAAAGAACCAATGGAGATCACCGTAGGTAAAACCAATACGGCCAACAAGAATATCGACCACCAGTATTTTGTGACCAGTGCCCAGCACAGGTACCAGACCCTGAAAAGGTTGATCGACTTTAACCCGGGTATTTATGGCATCATTTTTACCCGTACCAAGGCCGATGCTCAGGAGATCGCCGAAAAGCTGACCCGTGAAGGTTACGATATCGATGCATTGCACGGCGACCTTACCCAGCAGCAACGCGACAAGGTAATGGGTGAATTCAGGGAGAAAACCCTGCAGCTCTTAATAGCAACGGATGTAGCAGCACGTGGTATTGATGTACAGGGTATTACCCACGTAATCAACTACGAATTGCCCGATGATGTGGAAGTGTACACGCACCGCAGTGGTCGTACAGGACGCGCTGGTAATACCGGTGTTTGTATGTCGATCATCCACATTCGTGAAATGGGTAAAATGCGTCATATCCAGGGTATCGTACAGGTGCCTTTCCATAAATTGGATATCCCTGCCGGAAAGGATGTATGCCGCAAGCAGTTCTTCCACTTCATGGAAAAACTGTTGCAAACCGATATCAGCCATGGTGACTACGAAAGCTATGTACCCATGCTGGAAGAGAAGTTCGCCGATGTGAGCAAAGAAGAAGTGCTGAAGCGCGTAGCTGCGATGGAGTTCGACAGGTTCCTGAAGTATTATGAAAATGCGGAAGACCTGAATATCTACGATCAGCGCAGAGAGCGTTTCGACAGAAGCACCGGTGATAGAAGAACAGCCGACCGTGGCGACCGCGGCGCGGCACGTGGCGATGCAAGAGCAAAACAATACGGTGCCGGCAATGGTGGAGACTATGCCCGCCTGTTTGTGAACCTCGGTACCAAAGACGGCTTCTATAAAGCCAGTTTCCTGCAGTTTATCCTCGACATGAGCGATTTGCGCAAAGAGGTGTTGGGAAGGATAGACATGAAGGAAATGAACAGCTGGATCGAGATCGATAAAAGAGCGGCCAAGCAAATGATCGCTGCCATTGATGGTAAGAACTACAAAGGCAGAAGGATCAGGATGAACGACGCGGATAGCCGCCGATAGTTGACAAGTTGAATGTTGCCAGGAGGGAGGAGACATACCACCTGTAATTCAAACAACTGTCAACACCAGCAATGGAACAACTTGTTAACATATCAATCACTATATTATGCAAGCGATCGACACCAACAATTTGAAGGAACTTGTTCAAAGCAAGTGGAATAAACGTCCCCTGATCATTTCAGGTCCCTGCTCCGCAGAAACAGAAGAACAGGTATTGGAAACAGCACAAAGGCTGGCCAATACCGGTAAGGTAGACCTGTTACGTGCAGGCATCTGGAAACCCCGTACACGTCCCGGTAGCTTTGAAGGCATCGGAACCAAGGGATTGCCCTGGATGCAGAAAGCCCGTCAACTCACCGGCCTACCCGTAACTGTAGAAGTTGCCACCGGAAAGCAGGTAGAAGATGCCCTTCACTTCGATGTAGACGTACTGTGGATTGGTGCACGTACAACCGTAAACCCATTCAGTGTACAGGAAGTGGCCGACGCGCTGCGTGGTGTAGATGTGCCTGTATTGATCAAGAACCCCATCAACCCTGATCTCGAACTCTGGATCGGTGCAGTAGAAAGGGTTGCCAAAGCAGGTATCAAGAACATTGGCCTCATCCATCGTGGCTTCAGTGCATACGGCAACACCGAATACCGCAATGCACCCATGTGGCACCTCGCTATCGAAATGAAGCGTCGTAACCCCGGCATGCTGATGATCAACGATCCTTCCCACATCTGTGGCCGTCGTGACATCCTGCAGGAAGTTGCGCAAAAAGCCATCGACCTCGATATGGACGGTCTGATCATCGAAAGCCATATCGATCCCGATAATGCCTGGAGCGATGCCAAGCAACAGATCACTCCCGAAAAGCTGGCCGAAATGCTGGATTCTATCACCTGGCGTAAAGAAGACAGCCCATCGGAAGAGTTTCACGTTGCATTGGAAAAACTGCGTCAGCAGATCAATCACCTCGATGATGAACTGATGCAGATCCTCGGCCAGCGTATGAAGATCGCCGAAAAGATCGGTGAGTACAAGAAGAACAACGATATCACGATCCTGCAAACCAACCGCTGGAACGAGATACTCGATCGCGCTTTCAAGAAAGGCGACAAACTGGGACTTTCCAAAGAATTCATCACCAAGTATTTCGACGCGGTGCACATGGAAAGTATCAACCACCAGAACAAGATCATGAATTCCTAAATATTCAGCCATAGGCCTGCCGCTTCCAGCGATCGCGTGCGAAAACGATAGCGGCAGGCCCATACTGGCTACCAGGTAGACACCTTGAAATACTTCCTGGATGATCTGTCAATCAGTGTATTCCCAAGCGATACCTGCCACCGCTCAGCAATAATATACGCATGATAAATACCCAGAATAAAGTTTATCTGTTTGTCCATATTATCTGGAGCGTACACAACCGTGAGCCCTTGCTCACCAAGCCCATCCGTACAATCTTGTTTTCCCATATCCAGAAACGGGGAAGTGAAAAAGGCATCAACGTCCTGGCGGTAAACGGGGTGGAAGATCACGTGCACGCGTTGATACAACTGCACCCGGCACAAAACCTGTTGCAGGTGGTGAAGAGCATTCGAACTGACGCGATGGAATGGGTGAACGAAACCAAGCTCATCAATGCCCCATTTGAATGGGAAGAACATTATGCCGCACTCTCTGTAAATCCCAGTACCATCAAACAGGTGGTCGATTACATAGGCCGGCAGGAAGAATATCATAAGACGAAGACGCTGGAGAGTGAATTGGAGGTGTTTGATAAAATACAGCTGTAGCGCATGCAAAAGAAAACGTATCAGTTCACTGCTAAGAAAGTAGATTATTACTTCGATGCAGACTTTACTTATCTCGCTAAACTCATAGATAAGGACCATACCATATTGGTGACCGACGAAAATATCTTTCGGGCACAACCCAAAAAGTTCAAAGGCTGGAAGACGATCGTATTGAAAGCCGGCGAAGAGCACAAAGTGCAGGCTACCGCCAACTCCGTGATCGAACAATTGATCGGAATGGGTGCCGACCGCAAGACGGTATTGGTAGGAGTAGGGGGCGGTGTAATAACCGACCTCACTGGTTATGTGGCCGCCGTATACATGCGGGGCTTGAAAGTAGGGTTTGTACCCACTACCGTACTGGCCATGGTCGATGCATCGATCGGTGGTAAGAACGGGGTAGACGTAGGCATCTATAAGAACCTGGTAGGCACCATCCGCCAGCCCGATTTCCTGCTCTACGACTATAGCTTCCTGAAATCATTACCCGAAAGCGAATGGATCAACGGCTTTGCCGAGATCATCAAGCACAGCTGTATAAAAGATGCAGCCCTGTTCCGGGAACTGGAAGCCAACAAACTGAAAAAATACCAGAAAGATAAAGCGGCCCTGGGCAAGCTCATCCGCCGCAATGCCGTGATCAAGTCGACCGTCGTGGAAAAGGATGAGTTCGAGACGGGCGAAAGGCGCCTGCTGAATTTCGGCCATACACTGGGGCACGCCATCGAGAATATGTATGCGCTGTCGCACGGACAAGCCATTTCCATAGGGATGGTCGTTGCCTGCAGCATCTCTGCACAGCTGGCGAAGTTCAAAGACAGTGAGCGCGTCATTAAAGTGCTGGCGCAATACGGATTGCCGGTGCATACCGACTACGACCGGAAGAAGGCATTCGATATATTGAAGATGGATAAAAAGCGGGAGCGAAAAGACATGAACTATGTATTGCTCGACAAGATCGGCAAGGGAATTGTGAAGTCGATCCCGATGGTGCAACTGGAACAAATAATCTTACAAAGCTAATTTATGATCGCAACGATACAACCCTCCGCCATAAAAGGCAGTATACAGGCGCCCACTTCCAAAAGCTCCATGCAAAGAGCTTGTGCGGCAGCCCTGCTGACCAATGGTGTTACTATCATTAAAAACCCCGGCAGCTCCAACGACGACAAAGCGGCGCTGGGTGTTATCCGTGGTTTGGGAGCTTATGCGGAACAACTGCCCGATGGTTCCATCAAGATCACCAGCAAAGGCGTAAATCCCGATGCAGGCGAAGTGAATTGCGGCGAAAGCGGCCTGGGTATCCGTATGTTTACCCCCCTCGTAGCCCTCAGCAATAAATCTATCACCATCAATGGCGAAGGCAGCCTGCTTACCCGCCCGATGGATTTCTTCGATACTGTACTGCCCCAATTGGGTGTGGAGATCATCTCCAACGATGGCAAACTGCCCCTGAAAGTAAAGGGACCGCTTAAGCCCGCGCCTATCGAGGTAGATGGATCCTTGAGCTCTCAGTTCCTGACCGGATTGCTGTTCGCTTATGCCGCTTCAGGTGCCAGCGATGTTGCCCTCAGCGTAAAAGACCTGAAGAGCAAACCTTATATCGACCTCACCCTGCAAGTGATGAAACACTTTGGCTGGGATGTGGAGAACAGGAACTACGAATCATTCTATTTCGGGGAAGCGGTCACCAAACAAACAACTGCAGAACCCATTCAATATACGGTAGAAGGCGACTGGAGCGGGGGAGCTTTCCTGCTCGTGGCAGGCGCTGTAGCCGGCGATATCACCGTAAAGGGGCTCGATGTATATTCTACCCAGGCCGATAAGGCGATACTGCAGGCCCTCATCAGCAGCGGCGCTAAGATATCCGTACAGGCAGAACAAATTGAGATCGGACCAGCGCCTTTAAAGGCCTTCCATTTCAATGCCACCGAATGCCCCGATCTGTTTCCGCCGCTGGTAGCCCTGGCATCTTATTGCGAAGGCAAAACAGTGATTGAAGGCGCCAACCGTCTTACCCATAAAGAGAGCAACCGTGCGCTCACGCTACAGGAAGAGTTTGGTAAAATGGGCATCAAGATCGATCTGCAGGATGATCTCATGATCATTCATGGAGGAACCGGCGTACATGGTGCTGCTACGCATTCGCACCACGATCACCGCATCGCGATGGCTTGCGCGGTTGCTGGATTGAAAGCAACGGGCACTACCACCATCGAAGAGGCACAGGCGATCAATAAATCGTATCCCGACTTTTACAGTCACATACAACAGTTAGGTGCAGCGGTAGAAGTGACAGGTGAAAAAGCGCACCACTAAAAGGATCAACAAACACTACACGGGGCCCTTGGCCCGGTAAACGTTACAAACAACAGGAATGAACAGTTTTGGCAGAATATTCAGGGTCTCCATCTTTGGTGAATCGCATGGCGAAAGCGTAGGTATTAACATCGATGGTTGTCCGGCCGGACTTCCCCTCACTGTGGAAGACTTTATGCCCGATATAGAGCGTCGTAAAGGTGGACAGCAAAAGGGTACAACACCCCGCAAGGAAGATGATATTCCCATCTTTAAGGCCGGCGTATTCAACAACAAGACAACCGGTGCACCCATCACCATCCTGTTCGAGAACAAGAACACCCGTTCGGGCGATTATGAAAAGCAACGTTCGGTACCCAGGCCCGGCCATGCCGATTTTGTAGCGCACCAGAAATTCGGCGGCCATGAAGATTTCCGGGGCGGTGGCCATTTCAGCGGCCGCCTTACGGTATGCCTGGTAGCCGCCGGCGTCATTGCCAAAAAACTGCTGGCTACCCAACAAAGCGATGTCAAGGCAGCTATCCTCGAAATAGGCGGCGAAAGCGACCTGGATAAAGGCCTGCAAAAAGCCATCGATGCCAAAGACACCATCGGAGGTATCGTGGAGTGTCGTGTAAATGGATTGCCACTGGGATTGGGTGAACCCTTCTTCGATTCAGTAGAATCTGTATTGAGCCACGCCGTATTTGCCATACCGGCCGTAAGGGGCGTCGAGTTTGGTACAGGATTCGCGGCAGCGCGTATGTTCGGTGCCGATCACAATGATGCCATTGAAGATAATACCGGTAAAACGCGTACCAACCATGCGGGTGGGGTAGTGGGCGGCATCACCAACAACAACGAGTTGGTATTCCGTATCGCGATAAAGCCAACCTCATCAACCCCGAAAGAACAGATCACCCTGAACTGGGAAACTGGTGAACAGGAAACCTTTTCCGTGAAAGGACGCCACGATCTTTGTATAGCGTTGCGCGTGCCTGTGGTATTGGAAGCAGTAACGGCGATGGTGATGGCCGACTTCTACATGCTGGAGCAACACATCAAAAGAACCATATAAGATCATGGCGACCATTTACCACATCACCACCCAGGCCGAATGGGATGCGGCCTCCGCGAAAGGCGCGTACGAGGCAGCTTCCCTCAAAGAAGAAGGATTTATCCATTGTTCGCAGGAATCGCAGATCCCCGGCGTGCTGCAGCGTTATTTCAATGGGAAGGAAAACCTCGTAAAGCTGGTCATCGACACCGAAAAGCTTACCAGCCGCTTCATCTACGAGTGGTCGCCATCAACCGCCGATACATTTCCGCATATATACGGCCCCCTCAATACGAATGCCGTAACCGCAGTAGAAAAGATCACTACGGCAGGTACTGCTCTTTGATAGTAGTGCGGTTATTATCTTTTACCAGCACTTAACACCGAAAAGGGGATATTCAGTACTTCATATTGCCGGTCATTGGGCCAGTAAAAATGCCACCATTCCGTCTCAATGGCTGTAAAGCCATGTTTCCGCATCACGTTGGTCAGGGTTTCACGATGTTGTAATACTTGTGCAGGAAGTGCCTTAAAGTCCTGGTGCGCCGTATCGGTGAAATTATCGAACCCGGTGCCCATATCCAGCTCTTTGCCCGTGCTCAGGTCAACGATCGTGAGGTCAACGGCCAGGCCGCGGTTATGACCCGAACCCTTGGCGGGGTTAGCAACGTACCGCTCGTCTTTTACGAGCTCCCAGAAGGCCACGGTGACCGAATAGGGCCGGTAAGCATCAAATATCTTCAAGCCATAACCCTGGGGTCCTAATTCGGCCTGTACGCGCGCCAGGGCGCGGGCAGCAGGAGCGCGTAAGAAAGTAACGCGGGGTGGGGGATTGTACATGCGGCGGTGCATGAAGTTGTTGGTGGTTGCATAGCGCAAATCATACACCAGATCAGGCATTAACGACTTCAGTTCAACCATTTTTTTTGACGAATCACCCTGTACTTGCGCCTGATAAGTGTCAAGGTCGCCAATAACCGGCACACCGTAGCGTTTAATGTCGATATCCTGAGCCTGTACCCCATGCTGGTGGAAAAAAAATAACATGAAGCATACGAAAATATTACGCTGAAGTGCTATTTTGTATATCATTGCAACTGATTGATGCTTAAATCCATCTCTGTTGAAAGATACGAAACTTTTGCCCTGATCAATTAAGTCAAACAATGAATAAGAGTACGCATGCAGGCACGATGGGTGGTGTTCTATTAATCTGCATTTTTTTTGTTCTGTCCTGCGGTATGCCTACTGTTAAGCCTCCCGAAAAGGATATCGTGGAAGTGCCTGAGAAATTTGAGGTGCGGGTAAGCGATAACCTGAAAAAAGCGCTTTCTTTCATTGTCGATAACAAAGGCCGTCTCAACGATACAGTACTCCTGGCCAATGATTCCCTGGTTTACGGTTTATACGAGAAGGAAAACTTTCAACCCCTCTGGTGTGCACAGGAAAACTGGTCACCCCTGGGCGATTCATTGTACGCGTTCATTGAGCAATCGAAAGAATATGGATTGTTCCCTTCCGATTACCATTTCAGGGCACTGGCTGGTATCCGTAACAAAATGAATGGTGATTCGATCGCTCGCAAAGACGCCGCCCTCTGGTCGCGCGCCGATCTGATGCTCACCGACGCTTTCTTCCTCGCCACCCGTCACTTAAAGCTCGGCCGCCTGGACAGAGATAGCCTCACCATGCGCAACGACTCGGCCGTCAACAACGAGTTCTTCACTGAAGTGTTTCACCTTGTGCGACACACCGGAAACGTCAAAACAACCCTGCACGACCTCGAACCTAAACATACCGGATACGATTCGCTCAAAATAGGATTGAAGTTTTTCCTCGACTCCATACAATCCTTCAAGCGCTATACCTACATCAACTATCCCAACAAGGATTCTGCCTCCCTGCGCCATGCCTTACAGCGCCGCTTGTTCGAAGACGATATCGTACCATCGGCCACCGAACCCATCGATACCGCCGTGTGGCGCCAGGCCCTGATGGGGTATCAGCAGGCAAAAGGACTTAAGCCTACCGGTAAGGTCAATGAAAATACAGTCAACAGCCTCAACAATACCGATTGGGAAAAATTCAAGCGCGTGGCCATCAACCTCGACCGGTATAAGCTGCTGCCCGATACATTGCCGCTCACCTATATCTGGGTAAACATACCTGCCTTCTACATGCGGGTAGTGAACATGGATACCATGGTCATGGAATCGAGAGTGATCGTAGGGCAGCCCAAAACAAGGACCCCGTTGCTCACCTCCAATGTATCCAACTTCATCATCTATCCGCAGTGGACGGTACCCTACAGCATCATCTTCAAGGAAATGCTGCCTAAGATCCAAAAGAATGTGGAATACCTCAATAAGGAAAACCTGATGGTGGTAGATAAGAACGATAGCATTATCGATCCTTATACCATCGATTGGAGCAAGCTCAGCAAGAATCATTTCCCCTACCTGCTGAAACAGCGCCAGGGCGACGATAACTCCCTGGGGGTATTGAAGTTCAATTTTGCCAACAAATACAGCGTATACCTGCACGATACCAATGCCCGCTGGTTATTCAGCCGGGGCAACCGGGCGCTGAGCCATGGTTGTGTACGGGTAAAGGAATTTCTTAAGCTGGCCGATTTTCTTGTGCGGGCAGACACACTCAAATACCACCCCGATACGTTAAGGACCTGGATAACGCGGCAGGAGAAACATACCGTTTGGGGTTTTCCGAAGGTTCCTATCTATATCCGCTATTTTACCTGTGAGGGAAAAAGCGGAAAACTCAAGATATACGAAGACGTCTATGCCGAAGATAAGGTGCTGAGAGAGCGGTATTTCGCCGATAAGTCCATCCTGTGATAATCCATTTGTTATTCTATGAAGAAACGTGTTCTGTATGCACTGATAATGCTTGCCGGAATGCCGGTGGTCGCTGCTGCCCAGGAGCATAAGGATAGTATTGTGCTGACTAAACAGAAGAATGTTGGCCGCATCCAATATGGGGTGGCAAGTTTTTACCACAACAAGTTCGAAGGCCGCAAAACCGCCAATGGCGAAATATTCAGCCAAAAGAATATGACTGCGGCCAGCAATACCCATCCGCTCAATTGCTGGGTAAGGGTTACCAATAGCCGCAATAAGAAAAGCGTGATCGTGCGCATTACGGATCGCATGCACCCCAAAAATCCAAGATTGATCGATCTTAGCCGTACGGCAGCCGGCAAGTTAGGCTATACCGGTAGAGGCCTTACACGTGTAAAAGTAGAGTACCTGGGCAGGCAAAAACCGGCGCCAGACGAGGCTGCAGCAGAGGATAAATAATTTTCTGCATATAGCTGCTACCTGTTACATTTGCTTCATTACCGAACCAAACTGCTTGGTTTATGAAGAAAATCTACGGCCTGTCAATGGGCTTGCTATTCCTGAACACAATTGCATTTTGTCAGGAAGGAGACTATATACAGAACCCCACATTCGGTGTACACTTTATCTTCGATGATTTTAAATCGGCCCAGGCCATCCGCTCCACATCACTAGGTGCCGCAATACGCAATAAACAATTTGGTAAGATCAAGGAAATGTCACCCGGACTGGCATTGAACTACATCCAGGGCCTTAGCCCCAGTTTCGACTTTACGTCTACCCTTACCGGTTCGTTCCTCGATTATGCTTTTGAGGATGGAACGAAATCGGGTAAAGACAACCTGCTCCTCGAAGCCGACGCTTCTATCCGCGGCAAGATGTTTTCCAATAAGTATGTTGTATCTCCTTATTTCCAGGTCGGCATCGGCGCTTCCAAGTACCAGGGGTATTATGGCGCAATTATTCCCGTCGGCCTTGGCCTGCAGGTGAACATCTTCGATGAAGCATTCCTGTTGCTCAATGCACAATACCGTCTCGGAATAACGCCCACTACCAGCAATCATTTTCTGTTCAGTATTGGTCTGGCAGGGGTGGTAGACAAACGTAAAACGGCCGCATCTGCGGCACCGTCGGTGCGATAAGTATTATACAAGGAGGAAATGATAACTGAATGGCCCGGCTTCGCCATCGCGAGCCGGGCCATTCGTATTTATCCAAGCTGCCGCTTGTAAAGCTGTATGGTATTCTCGTAGCCGAGGTAGAGGGCATCGGCAATCAAAGCATGGCCGATCGAAACTTCCAGTAAGCCGGGGGTTTGCCGGGCAAAGAATGCCAGGTTCTTCAGGTCAAGGTCATGGCCGGCATTGATGCCCAGGCCCAGTTCATTGGCCCTGATGGCCGCAGCCCGGTAAGGAGCGATGGCCTTTTCCTGATCGATCAGGAATTCACGCGCATATCCTTCTGTATACAGTTCGATGCGGTCGGTGCCTGTTGCAGCAGCGCCGTTCACCATCTCGATGACCGGGTCTACAAAGATGGATACCCGTATACCGGCCGATTTAAAGATCGCGATCGTTTCACGCAGGTAATCCGCATGGGCAATTGTGTCCCATCCGTGGTCGGAAGTAAGCTGCCCCTCGGCGTCTGGCACCAGTGTTACCTGGTCAGGCTTTACCTCGAGCACCAGGTCGATAAACTTCTGCTCGCGGCAATTGCCTTCAATATTGAATTCTGTGGTGATGATCTTTTTGATGTCGCGCGCATCCTGGTAGCGGATATGGCGTTCGTCGGGCCTCGGATGCACCGTTACACCATCTGCCCCAAAGAGCTGTGCGTCGATCGCTGCCTTCACAACATCAGGATTGTTGCCGCCCCGGCTGTTGCGCAGGGTGGCAAACTTGTTAATGTTTACGCTTAATTTGGTCATACCCAAAAGTAGAAAGAATTGAGAATACGTAGCGTAGTTACCAGCACCGTCCAAAAACAAAAGGGGCCATCCCTTAGAAAAAGGACGGCCGCTTTATTTCTTGAGCGCAAAGATCCTAGAGCGCTAAGTTTTCCTTGGTTACGTTCGTACTGTATAATAATTTTCCTTCGTTATCGATCATGTCTAAGTGATAAGTCCCTTCCATCAGCAGGTTCACCTCCTGTATACTGGTTACATTGGTGCCACGCACCAGGAACCAGCTGAACATCTTTACGATGTGTCCCTCCCGGTCATACATCCGCACAATCGTGTGTCTGCTTTGCTCACTCGTTACATCCAGGGTGATGGCGGTGAAAAATGGGTTGGGGCGAACCTGTACTTTCGTGATCACAATATTATTTTTTTCTACGTTGTTGGATGCTTCGGGTACAATGTCTGCGTTAGCCTGGATCAGCCTGCTCAATTGGCGCTGTATCGCTGATTGTTGTGCTGCTTTTTCTGAACTACCGCTGTTGTTAATATTGTGCTTCACTGGAAAAGGATTTGTGCCATACATTGCTAATCCGATGCCGGAATTGTGAATGCTTGAAAGGCAGTGAGTTATGAAATTGGCACAGACCGTATCTCTCCCACAGCGGGAATTAAAATTGTCCTTTTGGGAAAAATATAGACCCCGGGGTTACAATAAGAGACCCTGGGCAGGCCCCGGCGGGCAATTATACGGGGCTGATAACCAGTGTGGTTAAAACCGGGCAACCAGCTTCAGGTTCAGCAAACGGGGGGTGAGCCGGTTGGGCATGGCAAACGTACTGTTCGAGAAGTCCTTGATCAGCAGGTAAGAGATCGTATTCGCCCGATCGATCAGGTTGAATACTTCCAGCGTAGCCCAGATGTTTTCAAAGTTGCGGAAAGGATTATGGCTGCGCCGGTTACTTTTTTCACTGTCGAGCAACAGGGCGCTGAAGCCGATGTCGATCCGCATGTAAGGCTCAATCACCAGGGCATTGCGGTACTTCACGCTGTTGGGGATATTGTATGGCAGGTTGCTGCCATAGAGGAAGTTCAGGTATACTTTGAAGTTCTTATTGGTCGAAAGGTAGTCCTGCAGGAACATGCCAAAGGTCAGCAACCGGTCGGTAGGTCTGCGCAGCCAGCCGCCTTCGGTCAGGGTGCTGTCGATCGGCTGGTTCAGCGAATCGAGCTTGTAGTTGTAATACGTGTCTTTGTCGAGGTCTTCGCGCGAGCGCATAAAGCCGATACTGATCCAGCTTTCCGCATCTTTCACCAGCTCGCCAAACAAACGCATTTCCAACCCTGCTGCGTAGGCTTTGGCCCTGTTCTCGCCAAAATAACGCAGCCGCACATTGTCCACATCGTACGGCACCACATCCCACATATTCTTGTAATAAGCTTCCGTAGCCAGGCGCCAGGGGCGGCCCACCCATTTGAAGTTATAGTCCAGACCGGCCGACAGCTGCCAGCTCTTTTGTGCCTTGAGGTCTTTATTGATCGTGCCGTCATAGCGGCGTAGCTCACGGTAGAAAGGAGGTTGGTGATAAAGGCCCGCAGCCCCCCGGAACACCATATCGCGTTTCCAATGGCCAGGCTTCCACGAGAAACCGACGCGGGGCGAAACCAGGAATTCCTTGTTCAGGGTATTGTAGTTGTACCGTACGCCCGCCTGCAGGGTAAAACCAGTAGAGTCGTTGAAAACAATATTGTCCTGGAAATAACCCGTTAGCCGCGTAATGTCAAGGTCTGCCTTCGATTTGATCACCTTGCTCAACTCAAACAGGTTGGGATTGTATGGGAGGTTATAACCAGCAGAATCGCGGTATTCCCATTCATGCAGCTTGTCGTCGATCGATTGCTGCTCGATCGTTTGTCCCCATTGCAGGTAGTGCTTACCTAAATCGAGGGTACCCTTATGCGAAGCATTCCACACACCGATATTGAGTTGGTTACGGGCAAAGGTTTGGTACAGCCCCGCACCAAGCGGATTCACGATCAGGCCAAAATCAGGTTTACCCTTATCAAAAGAGCGTTCGCCAAACAGGTAAGCGCCCGTAATATCCAGTGATTCGCGTTCGTCGTTGCCGAAATGGCTCACCATCCACTTCAGCCGCAGGTTTCTCCGCAACTGTTGGTTCCACGAAAGACCCAGCATATTCGTACGGTAGCTGTCCTCTTCCCGGCCATCGAAGTAAATATCGAGGCCCAGGTTGGCGCTGAAGAAAGGAGAGAATACGGAAGTGGTGAGCTGGCTGAATTCAGGCACCAGCGTAAACTTGGTTTGCGACAGGTTACCCAACAGTTCTACCGAGTTGCGGCTATTGATCTGGTAGGTCAGCAAAGCCTGGATGTCGGCCGAAGAAGGCACGTAGTTGCCCTTGGTTTCCTGGCTGCTCAATAAGTTACGGTTGCTGCGGTTACGCACGCCTACCAGGAAGCTGAACCGGTTGTTGCGGCTGGTGCCTTCCAGGTGCAGCCCTTGTTCCAGCAAACCGATATACGCCGAACCGCCAAACTGCTTGGGTTTCTTATATTGAATGTCCAGTACCGACGACATCTTATCGCCATACCGGGCCTGGAAACCGCCATTGTAAAAGCTAACGTTGCGGGCCATCTCGGGGTTGATGAAACTGAGCCCTTCCTGCTGGCCGCTGCGCACGAGATAAGGACGAAACACCTCGAAGTCGTTGACATAAATGAGGTTTTCGTCGTAGTTGCCACCCCTTACGGAATATTGAGAGGTAAGCTCGTTGTTAGAGCCTACGAATACTTTGATAAGGCTTTCAATGCCACCGGTGGGAGAGGGGATATTGATGGCGTTTTTGGGATTCAGCACGATCAGGCCGGCCTCGCGGCGCTGGCGCTGGTCTGTAACGACCACCGAGTCCAGCTGGCGGGCGCCTTTTTCAAGACGCACCACGATGTATTCTTCCTCTTTTTCGTTGAGGAGAAAGTTACGCTGTTCGGTTTTATAACCTGCTGAAGAGAAAACGATAGCGAAGGCTTTATCAACCGGGGCCTGCAGTCGGAAAGTGCCCGAATCGGAGGTGGCCGCACCGGCACGCCGGCCAAGTATCATGACCGAAACCCTGGCAATGGGTTGCTCATTCTCATCTACTACCTTGCCACTCACATAGGCCGGCTTCTTTTGGGCAACGGCAGTAAGGGTAAAACACGCGAGGAAGCAGCCAATTAGTAAGGGTATAAATCTCAACCGGTCAGATTTTAATGCTGTCGAAATTAATTGAATTTGTGCTCACACTAAAACAGAATAATCCATTATTTATTTTATTTTGGCCGCCAAATCCAGCCTGTATGGGCTGGCTATAACCCCCGGGAAGACCTATATGTTATTTTCTAAGATATCTCCACTGTTGTTGATCGCATTCATGAGTACACTCACCCGTTGCGGTGATAGTGCCGCCACTGTCAAGGACAAAACGGGATCAAGCGCCCATGTACTGAAGGAAACCATTGCCAGTGGCCCCGATACGTTGATGACTCGCCTGGCAGGCATCAAGAAAGTGAATGAGCTCGACATACTTTGCCAGCACTGGGAAACGGGCGAATCGGAAGGCGCCACCTCGCGTGCCCTATTGCGCGACGAGAACGGACGCCCCACCATACCCGGCCTCGATATCTTTACCGATAGTACCTACCTCGCCAACCCAAGGGGCCAGGTAAGCATCGGCACCTGGCGGGTAAGGAAGTCGGGCAAAGAACTTACCCTGATACTCACCGGTACCGACAAGAAAGAGACCGTGTGGGATATTCAGGAACTGAATTCTCTCAACCTCCGCCTCGTCAGGGCTGGGGAAGATGGAAAGCCTTTGTACCTCAACCTGTCGTCGGATGGCATGGTGCATCAAAATCACCTGAACGATCCCTTCCATCCCGTCAACAACTTATGGCGCATCCGGCCGGCTCAGCCCGAAACAGACAGCGCCATCGCTGCCAGGGCCAAAGCCTGTGTGAAGTTCTTCGCATTATTCTACCGCGATAATATCAAACGTCAGAAAGATAAGATCAACTTCGAAGGCTTACCCGATATCCTGGAGTGGTATAGCCGGGGCATCGGTATGCCCGATTGGGAAGACATCAAAAACTCCTGGCTGCATTGTTTTTACGATGATGCACAAGCGGAAAAGGGATACCAGGTATTGCGGCAGTTGATCATCAACTACGAATTCACCTGGCCCAAAGGCGCGCCCGATTGGAGAATGGAAACACACAGTGTGCTGGAACAGATGTACCACAAGATGAAATGATCACTACAACGGCCACTTCACCGGCATACGCTCCTTGGAAGAGCGGTAAATTGCGTTGAACAATTCGACCGTTCGCCGGCCATCGCTGCCGGTTACCAGGGGGCGGCGGTTCTCTTGAATAGCTTTGAAGAAATCCTCGTGTTGCAGTCGAACGAAATACTCCACGGCATTGACCGAGTTAAATAATGCTTTGTCTGCTTCCTGCCATTGCGGCAACATCGCTTCTTCACCGGGAATGGTCCAGAGGTCATTCAAAGGCGGCTCCTGGATGGTGGAGCGTCCGGGTAAAAACATACTGCCGCCATCGGTTTGAACGCCGGCCGTAGCGCCATTGGAACCATGTACATGCACCTTGCCGTAGATGCCGGGTTTCTGTGCATTGCTCACCATGATATTGGCGATAGCGCCATTCTTAAAACGTACCACCGCAACGGCTGTATCATCTACTTCAATATAGGGGTGATTGATATTACTCCACACGCCATAGAGCTCGTCGAACTCGCTGCCCATATACCATTGCAACAGGTCCAGCTGGTGAGGGGCCTGGTTTACCAGCACACCGCCGCCTTCTGCGGCCCAGCTGCCACGCCAGGGATCGCTTTGATAGTAAGTTTCATCGCGCCAGCCATACATCACCACAAAGCCCAGCATAGGCGTACCCAGCTTGCCGGCGTCGATCGCTTGTTTGATGCGGTAGGCTGCTGGAATAAAGCGGCGCTGACTGATCATACCCAATTGACGGCCGGCGGCTTTGCCGGCAGCGATCATGGCGTCACTATCATCGAGGCTGATGGCCAGTGGTTTTTCAACCAGCACATGGGCGCCGTTTTCGAAAGCTACAACGGTAGCTTCCCGGTGGGCCGGATGCGGCGTGCAGATAACGACCACGTCAACGCGCTCCTGCTGTATCATGGTGGCGATATCGGTATAGGGTGCAGCGTTGAACGATTCGCCAAAAGCTTTGGCTTTATCGAGGCTGCGGCTTTGCACCGCCACCAGCTCGGTATCACCAATATTCATTAAAGCCTGCGCATGTACCCGCGCCATTTTACCACAGCCAATGATGGCAGAGCGAAGTTTGGTCATAGTGGGCCAAAGCTATATTTTTTTGCCATTGCTCCCAGCGGCACGCCAAAATATGTCAATAGCTGGCTTATTGTTATCTTACAAATGCTGACACGAACCTGGTCAGCGGTGATTGAGGAAAATGGAACTTCTAAACCTGATAGATGTTAAGAATAAAGGTCATATTGGGCATTGCTTTCGCAGCTATTCTTTTGGCTTGTAAAGACAAACGGCCGGAGCAACAAAAAAGGAGCTATGGGACTGGCTATGTAACAGCGCGTGAACCGCTCGATAGCGCCAGCTATAAACACGTTAAATACGATTTTTATACTGATAAAGGCGGGCGCCTGTTTCTTCGAAAGCTGCTAATGGGCAGGGATAGGGATAGCGCTTGCCGGTGTGCATTCGTTGTAGTGTATGATCCTCTTTTTACGCACGGATTTGGTGATAAAGGACTGGAAAAGCGGTTGGACGAGGTGATAGATATCGGTTCGTTTCAGGCTATCGATTCTTCCGATTTTGCGAAGGATAACAAGCATGTATACTATCACTATGGCAATTCGGATGGCGGTAACCTGTCGATTGTAGCTGGCGCAGATCCTGCTACGTTCCGCCGGCTGGCCGATTACCGTTGGGGTATCGATAAGGAACATGTCTACTTTCAATTCAGTTTGCTGGATAGCCTTGACCCGGCTTCCACACAGGTCCTCAGATCTCCCGACACGTCAGACCACTTCATAAGTTACGTTAGGGACAACCGCTTTGTGTACCATGAAAATTATATGGTCCAGGGAGCAGATGCAAAATCCTTCAAAGCTAAATAAGAACTCATGTGGCGTTTGATCAGGAAATATTGGTTATCAATTAAAAGGACGCGACCTGATGTTGGCTACTTGACGCCACCTTCTTTGCTGTATTCTGATAATTTATCACGGAAGAAAGAAGATGATGACACCTTTCACTGGTGTTTGGTGGGCAATATAGTCGAAGAACATACTTGGGGAGAAAAGAAGGAGCTGAAGCGGGGAACAAAAGTATTTGTGGCAGGTGCCAAAGTATACTGCTATCCGGTGGCCTGGGGCGATGGATACGAAAAGATCCGGGTAACCGGGATGCACCGGAAAAGAAAGAAATACATAACGATTATTATCGCTTCTAAATTGATAACGAACTGGAGGTTACAACAGGCATATAAACCTGCGGTATTAAAAGAACTAAAAGAGTGGGGAGGGTGGTCATCCAGCGACTACGATAAAGGCAGAATTCTCTCTATGCTACCCCACCTGCGTAAAAGACGTAATTGAAATAACTATAGCGGGCAATAAGCCGCCCGAAAAACAAAAGAGGAGCATCGCTCCTCTTTACAATTAGTGTATTTGTTTCAGTTGTCTGATCGTTGCTTTCGGGTCCGGCGACTTGAAGACCGTGCTGCCCGCCACCAGTACATCGGCGCCGGCACGCACCACACTGGCAGCATTCTCCAATGTAATACCGCCATCCACTTCAATGCGTGTTTCGAGCGCCCGCTCGTCAATCATCTTACGCAGTTGCTTGATCTTTTGCAGCGAATGCAAAATGAACGACTGTCCGCCAAAACCGGGGTTCACGCTCATGATCAGCACCAGGTCGATATCGTCTAAAACATCCTTCAGCACATCTACCGGCGTATGCGGGTTCAGCGAAACGCCCGCCTGCATGCCCAGCGATTTGATCTGCTGAATGTTCCGGTGCAAATGCGTGCACGCTTCATAGTGAACGGTGAGGATATCCGCACCCGCTTTCTTGAAAGCCTCGGCATAGCGCTCCGGTTGCACGATCATCAGGTGCACATCGCATACCTTTTTGGTGGCTGTACGGATCTGTTCGATCACCGGCAATCCAAAACTGATATTGGGTACAAAAACACCGTCCATGACATCGAGGTGAAACCAGTCGGCCTCACTTTCATTGAGCATATTGCATTCGTCCTGCAGTTTCAGAAAATTAGAGGCTAGGAGAGAAGGCGCAACTATCGGCATGTAAAATGTATTTGGACTTAAAGATAATGGGTTCAGCAATAGTAAAAGAAACCAGGATACCACTATCCCTTCAGTCTCTTGATCCCTGCTTTGGCTTCTTCGAAGTTTTTGTCCAGCGAAACCGCCCGCAGGTAATTTTCCAGTGCTTTCTCTTGCTGGTGGGTGGCCTCAAAACTGCGGCCCAGCCAGTAGTAGGCGTCGGCACTGGTATTGGAAACCGTGGCAGCCATGGCAAAAGTCTCCAAAGCCTTGTCATACTGCTTCAGGTCATATTGTACGATGCCCTTTTCGATGTAGGCGTCGGTAAACTTCCAGTTGCGTTTGATGCAGGCTTCAAATTGTTCCAGCGCAGCGGCATATTGTTTCGTATCGGAATAATAAGCCCCTTTCAGAAAAGTGGCATCATTGGCCAGCGTGGAGTCGCGGGCAATGAGTGCATCGCAAAGAGCGATGGTCTTCGGGTTTTTAGTGGCCGCATACAGGTTGGCGAGGGGCAGACCGGTAAAATTGATCGGCTGCAGTTCGTAAGAACGCTCCATCGCTTTGATACCCGCCGCAGTATCCCGCATCAGTACCAGCACATTGCCTTTTTCGTACCAGCTTTCAAAATCGAGTGAGTCCTTCGCCAGCAGCTCATTGTACTGCGCCAACGCTTCCTCTCCGGCGCCCACCTGGGTATATACCTCGCTCAGGCGACGACGGAACGTGGGGTTTTCGGGATACTTTTCAATACAGGATTTCAACAGTTTAACCGCCTCTCCTGGCTGATCAACCAGCATCAGGTTCGAAATGTACTGCAGCGCAGTACCTTCAGCAGGAGCCAACGTCCAGGCCTTTTCGTAATCGGCCGTCGCCAACTCATGCTGGTTGTTTTGCGAAAGCCGGATGCCCCTTGTCAGGTACAGCTCCGCGTTTTGAGGAGCAGCCTTGATACTGTCGGTAATACTTTCGTAGGGCGGCTTCTTCAGGAGGTCAGCCATCTTATCAGTCCCGGTCTCTTTGCATCCGGCAGCCATCAGGGCCAGGAAGCAAAAGCCGAGCATTTTCGATCTATAAATCATATGTCAAAACTAACCGATTTTGGTCATGTTGGTTATGACAATATTCTGACAAAAAAGGAAAGCCTCCAAAATACCTTTGTGCCCGCTGTTACAGCCTTGTTAAAAAAATGAACAACATGAGAAGATCCCTTGCCTTAGTACTGCTCAGTGCAGGAACCCTTGCTGCTATCACTGCATTCAAACCCAATACGCAGCCCGCGCCGTTGGCGCCCCATGCCGGAGATACCCTGCAGTATCCGGAAGAGACACACTTCAAAAATATTCAGCAGCTGACCTTCGGCGGTGACAATGCCGAAGCCTATTTCAGCTACGATGGTAAGTACCTCATATTCCAGCGCACCAGTGCCAAAGACGGGATACCCTGCGATCAAATGTATATCGGAAAGGTACCCGCCGCCGGTGAAAAGTTCGAGTACAAACAAGTAAGTACCGGTAAAGGACGTACAACCTGCGGCTTCTTTACCAAAGATGGCAAACACGTGATCTATGCATCCACCCACCTGGGTGGTGATGAGTGTCCACCGGTGCCAGACCGTTCCAAGTACGGCAACAAATACATCTGGCCACTCTACGCCAGCTTCGATATATTCATGGCCGACCTCAACGGCAAGATCGTCAAACAGCTGACCAAATCGTCCGGATACGATGCTGAAGCGACACTTTCGCCCGACGGAACGAAAATGATCTACACCAGCGTCAAGGATGGCGACATCGAACTGTACATCATGGACCTGAAGAGCGGAAAAGAAAAACGAATCACCAATACCCTTGGTTATGATGGCGGAGCCTGGTTTAGCCCCGATGGTAAAAAGATCATCTGGCGCGCATCCCGCCCGCAAACCGAAGCCGCTATCAAGGAGTACAAAGACCTGCTGGCCGAAAACCTCGTAGCGCCTACCAATATGGAAGTATGGGTGGCCAATGCCGACGGCTC
This sequence comes from Paraflavitalea sp. CAU 1676, assembly GCF_029223285.1. Classification (GTDB taxonomy): domain Bacteria; phylum Bacteroidota; class Bacteroidia; order Chitinophagales; family Chitinophagaceae; genus Paraflavitalea. Next base: position 42,061 of record NZ_JARHUJ010000005.1, read on the forward strand.
CAATGCCCACCAGGTAACTTCTTACGGACAGGCCAACTGGGCGCCCGCATTCATGCCCGATAGCAAAAGGATCATCTTTGCGTCTAATCACGAATACAAAAGAGGGTTTCCCTTCAACCTGTACACCATCAACGAAGATGGCAGCAACCTGCAAAAGATCAGCCGCGACAAGGGTTTCGACGCATTCCCGATGTTCAGCCCCAATGGAAAGAAGATCGTGTTCTGCAGCAACCGCAACAACGGCGGCACCCGCGATACCAACATATTTCTGGCCGACTGGGTGGAGTAGGGGAAAATTGGGTTTTGCGTTGTAGCTTTGGCCCGATTTTGAAATTATCACACCTTCAAAAGCTGAAACATTATGTATACAGGTTTACTGCATCTGCACAACACGCTTCGCTGGGTCATCCTCATTTTATTGCTGGTAGCATTGTTCCGTCACCTCGGCGGCATGAATAAGAAGAGACTGGTGAATGCCGGCGACCAAAAGGTAGACCTGTTCCTGATGATAGCAGCCCATACAACCTTCCTGGTTGGTTTGTATCAGTGGATCGTTGGTCCCTGGGGCCTTAAGCTCATCCAGTCGAGCGGCATGGGCGAAGTGATGAAGAACAGCGCTTACCGCTTCTTCGCCATCGAGCACCTGACCGGCATGCTCATCGCCATCGTATTGATCACCATCGGCCGTGGAAAGGTAAAAAGAGCAGTAGACGCATCAGCCCACAAAAAGGCCTTCTGGTTCTTTTTGATAGCACTCCTCATCATCCTGGTATCTGTACCCTGGCCTTTCAGGGAAGGAATCGCAAGACCTTTGTTCCCAGGCATGCACTAAAAAAAAATCAGGCGGTACTAACCCGCCTTCCGAAGAAAATAGAAAAAGCCGCTTTCGATAAGCGGCTTTTTTCATGGCTATACTTTCGTGATCACATAATACATCTTCCCCATCGGTATCACCCGCTTCACGACTTTGCCGGTAGCTTTCTCGATCCAGGCCATCGCATCCGGCGCCACGCCGGCATTGCCCGTGCGGGCTACATAGCACTGAACGGTACCGCCCCCGGCCAGGCCCAGCATATCTTCTCCCACATACTCCACCTGCCAGGGGTCCATGCCATTGCGCTCGAAGGTGTAAACATTCAGCCGGGCATTGAAACCCTTTTTATAAGGCAGCAGGCCGATCAGGTACTCGAGCAGGTTCGAGTCGAAATAACCCTCCTCCATACGGTGCAGCGTATCTATGAGATGGCCGCCCTTGTCGGCAACGGCATATACTTCCCGGGCGGCAAAGCGAAGGTCCATCTTCATGAAATGAGGGGTTGTCACCATCCGCATCCGCACCGGCGCCAGCGTCTTCAAATCCGCGATCGTCGAGTCGAGCAGGGTACGCCCATCGGGCAAGTGGAACTGCTGGGTTACAATCACCCAGCCCTTGTCGGGGTTCACCGACACCGTATTGCGGCAGGTAAACTCGGTCAATACCTTGCCGGTTGAATCGGTAGTCGCTATCTTGTAGAGGGTAACAGTGGGCTTGATGAGCTCGTACCGGATCGTAGGGTCACCGGCTTTCAGCAGCGATTGGCAATGGCTGATATGCGTAAGCAATAAGGTCATCGCGAGTAAAAGGAACCTGTCCATGTGGAATGTTTTAGAACCCAAAATTGGCGCCCGCAAAAACGTCCGGCAAACACATTCAATTAATAAGGGCGGAAATTCAACGGCCCGGCCGATTGATTAAACCGATCCATCCGTTGAACAAAACAGTACAATGATTGAATCCATTCGTAAGCATCCGGCCGGGGCCGCTAAATTTGACATCGTATGAAACCAGTCAGCCACAAGGCCAATATGATAAGGATGCAGGTGATCATCTGGACCTGCTTTGCCGTGATCATCTTCGCCATGTATTACCACGAAAAACAGGAGATACTGCAGGGCGTCATCCGGGCAGTATGTTACACCGTCTATTTTGCATCGATCATGTATGCGAATTCGCTTTGGCTGGTACCAGTGTTCTACCGCCGCCGGCGGAAACTATTATATGTACTGCTGGTCATTTTGCTGCTGGCTGGCGTTACCATGGCCGAGATCTTTACGGAGCTGTTCGCACAGCAGTATATTTATGGCGCAGCGGAGGAAAAGCTCAGCGATGTAAAGCCCCGGGTGTATATGGGCCTCTTCTTTCTCAACCTGCTGATATTCCTGTTCAGTCTGCCCCTGCGCCTGGCCTTCGATTACTTCACCATGCGCAAACAGCAGGAGCAATTACAACGCCGTACGGCCGAGGCCGAGCTCAACCTGCTCAAAGCACAGGTGCAGCCCCACTTCCTGTTCAATACCCTCAACAATATCTACTTCGTGGCGCAGCGCGAATCGCCCTCCACCGCCATCCTGCTCGAAAGGCTCTCCAACATCATGCGTTATTTTGTCGATGAAGGCCCGAAGGAAAAGATCGGGCTCGACCGGGAGATCGATTTTATCCGCGACTATATACACCTCGAAAAAATGCGCATGCGGCATCCGCTGGAGACCAGGTTTCACGTTGCCGGTGAGGTGGAGGGTATTAGCATTCCTCCCATGTTATTGATACCTTTGGTAGAGAATGTGTTCAAGCACGGTATCAATAAACGGAGTGAAGAAAATATCCTGGCCATCAAAATAACGGTCGATGCAAAGCGGCTTGATCTGTTGGTGGTCAACCGCCTCCTCGAAGAAATGGAAGCATCGCAGCCTGGTGGTAACGGACTACCCAACCTTCGCTCCCGCCTGCATTTATTGTTTGGCAATGATTATACGCTCGAAACCGAAAAGAAAGATGGCATGTTTATGGCCCACTTAAATATTCCCCTGTGAGTAATATAACCTGTCTCATAGTAGATGATGAGCCCAATGCGGTACAGTTGCTGGAAGACCACATCCGCAAAGTGCCCTTCCTGCAATTGAAGGCAAAATGCTTCGATGCCTTTGAGGTGTTGGAGTTTCTCAAAACCGATAGCGTGCACCTCATCTTTATGGATATCAACATGCCCCAGTTATCGGGCATGGACCTCGCCGCCATGCTGCCCAAAGAACAGCACATCATCTTCAGCACTGCTTATGCCAATTACGCCCTGGAAGGGTATGAATACAACGCGGTAGATTACCTGCTGAAACCCATCACCTTCAAACGCTTCATGCAGGCCGTCGCTAAAGCTCAGTCACTGCTGCAGCCTGTGAAGTCCGATCCGCTTCCGCCATCGGCCACACCAGCTGCCGCTTATATCTTCGTCAAGTCGGGCAAGCAACTCGTTAAAGTAGAATACGAGAAGATACTCTACCTCGAGGCACTCAAAGAGTACGTGAACGTGGTAACGGCCGGCAGCAAGATGCTGATCTATAAACGGATGAAAGAACTGGAAGAACAACTGCCCGCCAATTTTATCCGCATCCACAATTCCTACATCGTCAACATCGACCATATACAACACATAGCCGATAATCAGGTGGTGATCGACAAGGTGAAACTCCCTGTAAGCGCTTCCTACCGGGAAGCATTTCTCCACCTGGTTAATAAAAGATTATTATAAAACCCGCCAGGCCTTCCCAAGGCACACTGGCGGGTATACTGTTTCATGGCTATCCTTTCCTATTTCTGGCGGGAAAATATCTTACTCACGATCTTCCATTCGCCCCCGATCTTCAGCAGGTTCATATAATCATACATGATCGCCTGGCCGGTCTCTAATTTGATCTTGGCCTGTGCCGCTGTGCCTTCGATGTTCAGACTCAGGAGCTCGACCTTTCTGTCGGGTTTGCTCGTGTTGGCTTTAATGCGTGCCAGGAAATCGGCAATGGGCACATCCTTGTATTCGCCGGTCTGGAAGTCGACGTATTTCATACTGGCCGATGGGTGGAAGGCCTTCTCCATCCGGTTGCCATCGCCGCTCATATAGTTCTCCAGGCAGGCTTTAACACCGGCTTCTTCCGGATTTGTTTGTGCCAGCGAATGGATCGGGTTGATAAAAATGGCTGCCATCAGCAGCAAGGTTGATAAAATGCATTTCATAATTGGAAGTATTAAGCATTAACAGATTTTGGTAAAACAATATTACCACACCCTGCTACTGGCAAAAAAGACGTTCGCTGCACACTGCCATTTTTTCGACCATTCGCGCCAGCCGGAAAACGTCGAAAAACAACGGCCACCCGTCGAAGGCCGTCCCGGATAATAGTCCGTTTGCCGCAATTTGCGTACTTTGATACATATGACCGTGCCGGCAATAGATAAAGCATTAAGGAGAAGACTGCTGCGCGTACAGGCAGCCGTGTGGGTATTGTTCTATATATTCCTCATCCTATACTCCATTCAGAAATGGGAGCAGCCGATATTCGGTGTATTATCGGTATCCATTGCCACCATCACTTATCTGCTGGCAGTATACGGCAATGCAGCCTGGCTGATACCCCGGTACTACAAAACCGATCGTAAACCCCTTTATTTCCTCATCAGTACCCTATTCGTTGGTGCATTGGTAGTCGCGCGCATGTATGCGGAGCAACAGGCATTGAAGCCGATTCATTCCACATTTTACGATTGGCGCTTGCCCCACTTCTCCTTTGTATTCATCACCAACTTCCTTGCATTCCTGTTTGGCGCTCTACTGAGCATCACCATCGATTACCTGCACCTGTTGCGCAAACAGGAGGAGATGAAGCACCAGCAGCTGGCATCCGAGCTCAATTTGCTGAAGGCACAGGTGCAGCCCCATTTCCTGTTCAATACGCTGAATAATATTTACTACCTGGCTTATACCAAAAATGAAAAGACGGCCGAAGTGGTGGCGCGCCTTTCCGATATCATGCGGTATTTTGTAGATGAGGCACCTATGGAACGCGTACCACTCCGTAACGAGATCGGGTTTCTGAAGAACTATATCGAGCTGGAACAGATACGCATGCTGCACAAAGCCACACTTACCTTCGATCCCGACGGCGTCAATGATTCCCTGCTGATACCGCCCATGCTCCTGATTCCGCTGGTGGAAAATATCTTTAAGCACGGCATCGATAAGGCGGTAACGCAGAACGAGGTATCGATCACCCTGGAGCAGCACGATGGATACCTGCACTTTATAACCGGCAACAGTCACCACCAGCAGGAACACAATGGCAAGGGTGGGGTAGGGCTCACCAACCTGCGCAAACGGCTCACCATCTTATTTGGAAATGACTTTACTTTGAGTACCGAAAAAACAGATCATTGCTATAAAGCCATCCTTAAATTTCCGGTAGCATGACGATCAACTGCCTGGTCATAGACGATGAACCCTTTGCGGTGAACTTGCTGGAAGAATACATCAGCCAGGTGCCTTACCTCCATTTGCAGCACAAATGCTACAATGCACTGGAGGCATTGAGTTACCTAAAGGAGGCGAAACCCGATCTCATCTTCCTCGATATCAATATGCCGCACCTGTCGGGCATGCAGCTGGTATCGCTGCTGCCGCCCGATCAGCCATTTATCTTCACAACTGCCTACTCCGAATTTGCCGTCGACAGCTACGAAAAGAATGCGGTCGATTACCTGCTAAAGCCCATCACCTTCGAGCGTTTTCTGTTGGCCATCAATAAGGTCGTGAAGTCGGGGGCAACGCCTGCCGCGGCTGCAGATCCGGCCAACAGCTCCCGGAAATTGTTCCTGAAAACCGGCAAGGCCATCGTGCAAGTGGAATACGACGATGTGTTGTTGATAGAAGGACTTAAAGATTATGTGATCTTTCACACGAAGGAAGCAAAGCATGTGGTGTACAAACGGATGAAGGAATTGGAAGAAACACTACCGGCGCATTTTTCGAGGGTGCACCTATCCTATATCGTTAACCGGCATCATATACGCCGCATAGAAGACAATCATGTGTTCGTAGGTACGGAGCGGATACCGGTCAGCGAAAAATACCGGGATGCATTTTTATCGTGTATCAATAAGGGTCTTTTGTAGGTAAGAGTAATGCATTGATACGCAGTATACAGTTGTCCGCAGTCAATACAGCTCCTGCACGGCCGCACCAGCGCCGCTTACACCGTTTTACGTTAAATTCATAGTAAATCGATCAGTATGAAAGCATGGACCATCCTGTACATGGTACTGCTGGCTGCCTGCAGTCAGTTACCGCCTTCCGATGCCACACCAAATGCCGTCAGCCTTACCCGGGAAGAAGTGGCCGCCTTCGTTGGTCATTACGATAGCTCCTGGAATACGAAGAATGTGGCGGCCATGGAGAGTATCTATGGCAAGTCCTTTGTGTACTTCACATCGGTGGGCGGAACCAGCACCAGGGCCCAGAACCTCGAAGTGCTGGGGGCGGACTATTACAAAGTGCTGAAGGCCGACCGGTCCGAGCTGGAGATCATCATCGATGGCAATACGGCCATCGTCAGCTCGCGTTGGCGCGGCAACGGTATCTGGAAAGACACGACCTTCAACGACAACCAGCGCTGTGGGCTGGTGATCCAGAAGCAAAATGGTCAGCTGAAGTTGTTGTCCGAGCACTGTGTCGAGATCCAGGGCGATACAGCCCGGGCGGCCGATTAAACCGAAGGCCCCTGCTGAAATGCTTAGAATCACACTGAAGGTCTCGCCTGAGAACATACGTATCCTACCGAAACCCGGCGCTGAAAGACTTTTGCATCACACCGAGGGACCGGCCTGAAAAACATAGGTATCACAGTGTATAACCTGCGGTTCAAATTCCAGCAGGTATTTTTTGTCTTCCTCATAGTAGCGCGCTTTTTCCAGCTCATCACCGGCAAAAGCACGGATGCTGTCGTAGCTGTCCCACCACGAAACGGTCCAGATATGAGTAATGTCGCCTTCTGTTCTTTGCCAGATATGAGCGCCCCGGTTGCCGGGCGTAGATAAATAGTCGGGGATTCCGGTGTCGATAACGTATTGGCGATAAACGTCGGCGTCGGCGGTGCGGGTGCGGCCGTGCCAGATGCGGGTGATCATAGTTAGTTATTTGTTTTTAATGGCTGATAGCCCCTTAACACGGCGCCGGACGGCCGGGTTCGATCAAGTGCCGGCTTTTTTATGAAAAGCCTTTTACGCCGCCCGGATGCAGCTTTCCAGCGCTCTTACGTTCTCTCCGCCTGCCTCCCAATGCCCATTTCCTGTATTCCCTCGGTGCCTCAGTTGTCCCGACGCATGTCGGGAATGTCTCGCTGCCTCGCTGCCTTTCTTCCCTCGTTGCCTGGTTGCCTCAGTTGCCTGGATGCCTTTTCTTAACATTTATCAATGAAACGGCTTCCCCGATCAGGTACCTTTAGGTATTAAAAACCTGCTATATGTCAGAAATGTCAAGGCTTCTCTGCGGCATCATCTTCATCACGGTACCCTCCATCGAATTCGGTGGTGCCTTCCTGTTGCGCGTACTGTCGGGGAGGATGGATGGCCTCGGCCTTACCCCCTTTCAAAAGTCGATGTTCCGGGCAGGCCATGCGCACGCCGGCGTCATCGTGATCCTGTCGCTCATCGGAGAAGTGTTGTGCGATTATGCCACGCTGCCCATCAACTGGCTGTGGCTGGTGCGCATCGGCATGCCGCTGTCGGCCATCCTGATCAGTGGAGGATTTTTCGCCGCGGCAGCCGGTAAGGGAAGAACAACACCCAACGCATGGATCCGTATGCTCTACATAGGTGCCTTGCTGCTGGCTGTTTCGATGATAACGTTGGGGGTGGGGTTGATCAACAGCTAACCTACCGCACCAGCGTTACGGTGCCTTTTTGCGTATAAATAGCGCCGGTATAGTCGACGGCTTTCACGGACCACACGTACATGCCCGGCGATTGGGGTTTGCCGCCCAGCGTGCCATCCCAGCCGGTTTCACCCGAAGTAGTGCTGTACACCATCTGCCCCCATCGGTTGAATACCTGGAAGAACTCGATGCGTTCCATACCGGCAGCGATAAACCGGAACACGTCATTGTTCCGGTCGCCGTTGGGCGAAAAAGCCGATGGTACAAAGATGGATGGACGTGTTTTGAACACCCTCACCATCACAAAGGCCGAGTCTACACAATTCGCTTCATTATACACCAGCACTTTGTATTTAATACCGGGCGAAGGATAAAAATGGGTTACAACAGGGTTCGCAATATCGGAAGCCGATAGCCCTTCGGCAGGTATCCAGGTATATTTGATGCCGCCGCTAGCTTGTAAATGCATCGGTTGCCCAACGATAGCCGCCGTATCCCTTCCGGCAAAAGCAATGATATCCGGCAGCACCGTTACTTTCACCGTATCCCGGCCGGCCTTGGTACATCCCTTGTCATCATAAGCGGCAAGCACATAGTCGGTTGTTCCTTTGGGTTTGGCCACCGGATTCAGGATCTTCGGATTGCTAAGCGTCGAAGCGGGCGTCCAGTCCACCGACTTCCCATCTGTACTGCCATTCAATTGAACCATCGCGTCGTGACAGATCATGATATCCGGGCCGGCATTGGCAACCGGGTAGGGTACTGCTTTTACTTCCACATCTCCTGTAGCCCGGCAGTTACTGATAAAGGCCGTGACTTTGTACAGGGTAGTGATGGGGGTAGTGGCAGTAGGAATGGCCATATAGGGATTTATCAACTGTTGAGGCGGTGTCCATTCGTACCGCAGCGCATCAGAAGTAAGTCGCAGTTGAATGGCATCGCTCTGGCAAATAATGGTATCATCCATCACCTCCAGTGTTACATGGTCCACCACCCGCACCTGTACCGAATCGCGGTTGATGCAGCCATTGTCATTCAGCGTAACATAATATTTGGAGTTCACAACAGGCGATACTGTTGGGGTGGGGGTATTGCCATCCGTCAGGGTAGGCGCAGGGTCCCAGCTAAAGATGCCGCCGCCATTGGCTTTCAGCCGCAGCGCGTCGGGCGGACAGATCAGCGTATCGCGGAAAGCCAGTAAGATAGGCGGTTTGTCGACGATCGATATAGGTTTAAACAAAGTATCGATACAACCCTTTGAATCGTTCACGATGAGCCGCACGTTCTTAACGCCCAGCGACGAATAAGTATAGATGGGATGCTGTGCTATCGACAGGGCAGCAGGATCACCCGGTTGGGCAAAATCCCACGACCATTTATTCACGATGCCATACACGGAAGTAGTAGCATCGTGGAATTGGGTGGGTTTATTGACGCAGATGCCGGCCACCGTAAAGGCGGGTTCAAAACCCGGGTACACGCGCGCAATGGCGGTGGACGAGTCGGCACATTGTCCATTGCGGTTGATGACGAGTCTAACGGAATAAGTACCGGTATCCGTGAAATTAAAGGAAGCCGTAGGTGTGGTAGCCGAAAAAAGCTTCGAACCGGCTTCGTTGAAGATCTCCCAGTTATGGCTGTTGATGAGCGGACTGGTCGACAGGTTCACCAAGTTGATGGTTTGCGTGTTGCCACAAAGCATATAGGCAGGAGGAATAGAAGCCGCAGCCACATTACAGGAGGTGATCTTGATCTGCAGGTCTTTTCGTTGGGTGGCGATCACCTTGCTGTCACGGATCTCCTGCACGCATACGGTTACGACATAGGTACCCTCCGAAGGCGCAATGCCCGTGATCATGCCGGTATTGGGATTGATCTTTACATCGATGCCCAACGGAACGCTGCCATTAAAACCATTACCATACGGAACGGGAAAATAAGGAGGCGGGTTGGGAGGAGTAGCATTACCGCCGCCACCGATAGAACCGCCTACATAGGCTTCGCAGAAAGAATAAGACAGTACATCTTTGGTGTCGTTGTCTACCGCACCAAAATCGTACGTGAACGAATTATTGGCGCATACGATGACCATATCATCACCGGTAAACCGGGCGCTGTTGTTATTGGGGCCATCGGGGTGTGAGTTGGTGCCCGGGATCTCCCCGCAATAGGTGGCGCCTACATTACTGTAGCCACTGGTCAGGTTGCTGATGCCATTTACCCGGTAGTTGACCTGCGTAGCCAGCACGTAGCCATCGGCTGAACCTGGCAGCGTAACGTCGAAAATATAATAAGCTACTTTATAACAAACGGCCGGCGGGTTGGTGATGCAGGGACCGGCATCGGTAAGGTTGAGTGTTTCCTGGTTGGCCAGCGAAACAGTAACGTCCGTAACACGGGCATTGGTGCCTTTATTGAAGATCCCGATCACGCCTGGGTTGCTGAATTGCCGGTTGCTGAAACAATCCATGAAGAGTTTTACGGTAACATGGTAGCGGTATTGGCCGTTGGTGATGCTGAGGAGGGTATAGTGAGTTTCACCGCCGGTGATATGGTCTGCGCTGGCGGGCAAAAAAGCCATGAGGAAAACAAGGACGAAGCCACCTGTCCTCATGCGACTGTTTCCATTGGTATGTACAATGGCAGCAATGACTGTATGATTTGGTGGGTGAAATTCCTAAAAGGTCTCTTCTACCTTTAATATACGAAATTTTAGGCAGAAGGTTGGCCCATCAGGGTTAAACTTTCGGGCAGATCAGGCATAGTGCGAAAGCAGTAAGCAGCAGAGAGGGTAAGTTACGAAAAAAGCCGGGCTTAGCGGTTGCCCAGTTCGATCACATTACAGTCGCGCATGGTTTTGCCGTCGATCACGAACGTGATAAGGGTACGCACTTTGTGCCAGCCTTCCCTGCCGGCAGCACCGGGGTTCATGTGCAGGCATTGCAGTTGGTCGTCGAACATCACTTTCAGGATATGCGAATGGCCGTCGATGAACAGCTGCGGCGGATTGGCCGTCAGCTCCTTCTTCACTGCCGGCGTATACCGGGGTGGGTATCCTCCGATATGCGTCATATAGACCTCTACGCCCTCACACGTCCAACGCAGCTTTTCAGGAAACACGCGCCGGATATCGTTGCCATCGATATTGCCGTAAACACCTTTCAGTGGTTTGAAATCTTTCAGTTGATCGGCGAGCGCCAGGGTGCCGAAATCGCCGGCATGCCAGATCTCGTCGCAATTGTCAAAATGCTTGAAAACTGCCGGGTCGAGGTAGCTATGCGTATCCGAGATCAATCCAATTCGTGTCATGCAGGAAACAATAAGGCAGCGAAGATAACAAGAGAACAGGTGAACAGGATGATTGAAGTGATGTTGATCCGCTTGCACAAATATTGTCTATTCCCGCAAAGAGGCCAAAAGCAAGATGCCCGCAAATCTAAATGTAAGGGTGTGATTGACACTGTTACCCAATTTGACTATTTTGCTGGGCCAAACCCCGACCATGAGCAATGTTGACCTGAAATTTATTGAAGATACTTATCGCAGAAAATCTGATGAAGAATTGGTAGCGATCCTTACGCAGCGGATGGAAGGACTTACACCGGAGGCTACAGCCGTTGTTAAGAGCGAGATCGAAAGGAGAGGCCTTTCTGCACAGTTTTCAAATGCAGTCGATGCGCAGCAGAAAGAGTATACCGTAGCGGAGATCGATGCGTAAAACGGCGCTTCCGATATGGATTTGAATGCTAATATGATCGTAACGGTGAAGAGTTATGTGTTTTTTACCCAGTATCGGCCACAGATTGTAGTGGGCAGTCCCGAAGCATTGAGAAAGACCTGGAATAAGGCGATGACCACCACCTTATTTGCCGGCTGGTGGGGAATTCCCTGGGGGATCGTCTATACGATCAAAGGAGTAGGTTTTAACCTGGTCAATAAGAAGTTGTCCCACGCAACAGCACCTACCGATTATTTGAGAACGTTTGTGCGAACAAAGATTGGTGAAATAGAGGCCTATAAGAACGATCCCGAAAAACTGCGGTCGATTATTGCCAGAAGGCTGGGATAGGCTGATTTTTGTTGGTCCTGCACGAAAGCAAAACAGCAGCCTTTGCCTGCCTCAATCTATAAACCCATCCTGTTTCAATTGCTCCAGGACCATAACTGCACCGGGTGCACGATTTTCTTCCAGCAGGTAGGTATCGATCGTGAAGTAAGCGATCTTCCCGATCTCCGCCGAGGCAACCGGTTCCACCGGCCGGTTCACGAAATAGCAATCCTGCTCCATAATAATTCCCGTTCGTTCGCCGTAGGCGGGGGCCGTCGTATGGGTGTAGAAGACCAGGTCAGCAGGAGTTAGTTGAATGTTCAGTTCTTCGGCAATTTCCCGGCATAGCGCCTGCTGGGGCGTTTCACCGGCATCGACCTTACCGCCCGGTAAATAAAAGCATTGTTTGTTGTTGCTGAAAGCCAGCAAAAGCTGCCGGTTCCGGATAATGAGTAAGCCAACGGTCTGGAGTTGCGTGGTAGTAATTGGTTGTGCCATGGTAATCGGGTATTTCCTATCTTTATAGCAACGATTGAAATTATGCCATTTCACCGCAATTTCACCTATTGGATCGATAAGCGCCGCTGGAAATACTATTTCCTGATGGTGTCTCTCGAAAGCAGCCCAACTGTTTGACCGCTCAATCCGCCACTTGCCGTCGCCGGCAGGTAATGCCCGACTTATATCGCTGTTTTTGTCTGTCGATCAGCAACCTGCCTGCTCATAGGGCCGGCGCTGAGATTGGTTCAATTTACAAACCTCAAATCAAACAGTTGTAATGCCTTACTATCATAAACTGGGGAAAGTACCCCATAAACGCCATACGCAATTCCGCAAATCAGACGGAACCCTGTATTCCGAACAGTTGTTTTCCACCGAAGGATTCTCCAACGACTATTCCCTGCTTTATCATTGTCATCCACCTACGCAGATCATCAGCACCGACGAACCAATAAACGTAGCGCCGGTGGTGGCTGAGGAGAAAATGCTGAAACACCGGAGCTTTGAAGGGTTTAAGATCAAGCCCGAAGAAGACTATCTGCAAAGCCGCCGGGCGATATTGGTCAACAATGATTGCCATGTAGTGCTGGCAGCGCCCTCGGAGAGCATGAACGGCTATTTTTTCAAGAATGCCGATGCCGATGAAATGATCTTTGTGCACGAAGGCAAGGGCGTATTGCGTACCATGTATGGTGAATTGCCTTTTGACTATGGAGATTACCTGGTGATACCCCGTGGCACCATTTATCAGATCCAGTTTGCCGATAACCACAATCGCCTGTTCATAGTAGAATCATTCAGCCCCATTCGTTTCCCCAAAAGATACCTAAGCAAGTACGGTCAGTTGCTCGAACATGCGCCTTATTGCGAACGTGACATCCGGGCACCGCAAAACCTGCCTTCTTTTGATGAGAAGGGCGATTTCCTGATCAAAACGAAAAAGAAGGGCATGTTGTATGGCATTCACTATGGTCATCATCCGTTTGATGTAGTAGGGTGGGATGGATGCTGTTATCCCTTTGCCTTTAGTATACATGACTTCGAACCCATCACCGGCCGGGTGCACCAGCCGCCGCCAGTACACCAAACCTTCGAGGGTAACAATTATGTGGTTTGTTCATTCTGCCCGCGTCTGTTCGATTATCATCCCCAGGCAGTCCCGGCACCTTACAACCACAGCAATATCGACAGCGATGAGCTGTTGTATTATGTGGATGGAGACTTCATGAGCCGCAAAAATGTGACCCGCGGAATGATCACCCTGCACCCCGGCGGCATACCCCACGGACCTCATCCCGGAGCTGTTGAAAAGAGCATCGGGGCGAAGGAAACCAAAGAATTGGCGGTCATGGTCGATACATTCCATCCCCTGCAATTAACCATGGAGGCAGTAATGATTGAAAATCCGGACTATACGATGAGCTGGGCCGAATAAAACTTTGCCAGAACCAATGAAGGAAGGCGGAGAGGGGCAAATTAACCTCCTCTCCGTTGCCACTTCACTGCCACTTGTCTGGAACTTGCCTGCCACTTGCCTGGAACTTGCCTGAAACGTCAATCTATAGATCCTATGTTTGGGCAATCTGGCTACAATGTGTAGTGCTTAAGTTGGCGGTTTTCGGCGTATTCAGGCCAACGTGGAGGCTTCCGGGCCACCCGGGATGCGCCGGAAGCACGCGGGTTGTACACTAATAGTTCACTGGGGGTTCACTGGGAGTGGTCTGAGGGTGCTCTAAAAACCAGCGTGGAGTAGGACTCCTGTAGAACCTGCAGACAACCCTTTGAGCACCCTTAGGCGACCTGGTGCGCATTCGCCGCGGATGTCGCTACCACTTCGGTGCCGGGCCGGCGCCATTCCCCCGCGAAAGGCAGGTTGTAATCGTTGCCTGATGTTGGGGTGATCGCTGTCTGATCGCTGCCCGGTCACTCTCCGTTCAAGTCCAGAGTACTCCCTGGGTAAGCCGATGGGAAGGGCAAAGGAAGTCTGAGGGAGGTCCAAGGGAACTCCGAGGGAATAGTGAGGTAACAGGGCTCAAATGCAGGCTGAATGCGGATTTTTTGCCAAGTGAATTGGCGGATGCAGTCCCATGGCGGGTTTGCTCGAAATAGGGAAATTTAAAAGTAGAGAGAAGTTCATAAAAAGAAGGAACCAGCGATCCTTTCAGAAAGATACAAAAAAGCGGCCGATTGGGCCCTGAAAACCCTTGTAATTTGGACCTGCGTTAAGTTTATCAACTTTGAAGTTTTACGGCCGAAAAATGGCGGCTTATTCGTTATAGGGAGGTCGTTAATTTGTTACATTAGTGGCGCCCATGCCGTTAGCTTAAATGATCCCTGGAAAGATGACTCCCCGTTTACTGACAGCCATATTGGAACTCTATGAGGTATTCAGCGTTTATCCCGCCAACCGGCAAATGCATGCAAGTCCGTTACTGGCTGATAGGATAGAGTCGTGGACAAGCGACCTCTTTGCAGCGCCGCTAAGAGACCTTACCGCCAATCAATTAGCCACTTTTTCAGGAAAGGCAATGACTACCTGGGGCGATGTGGACGATTTTAAACATTTCCTGCCGCGCATACTGGAATTGGTAGCAGCATTAGACCCGCCTTATTGGGTAGTGGTTATTTTTGAAAAACTGGAATATGGTAACTGGCGATCCTGGGAAAAGCGGGAGCAGGAAGCAATTGAGTTATTCATGTATGAGCTATGGAAATGTCTTTTGCTGGATGATTCAGAAAATGCAGCTGATGAATTCGAAAGTTATTTTACTGCCATTTTCAATGAGTATCCCGGAACCGAAAAGTTGCTGACGGTTTGGGAAAGTGAAAGGGGAAAGGCGGCTACAAAACACCTGGCCAACTATGTCTATGCACAACAACACCTGTTATTCGATAGGGGCCAAAGGAAAGGGGGCCCCGCAACACAGTTGTTGATCAATTGGTTGTTGAGCGACGCCATGATCGCCCGGTTGGAAACTGCTTTCTATGAATATGAAAACGAAGAATTGGCCAGCACCATCTCCTGGGCCGAACAAATATTACGCTCCCAAAGAAACCGGCAAACATTGTAATTATTGGTGAATGAAATACATCAGCATTTTAATAGCGGTATTGGTAGTTTCATGCGGACAAGCGCGTCATAAAGACTCGCAGCCATCCACGAGTGTTGCTGATGCTTTGGCCGATACATCCCCAGAAAACAATGCATCCATCAGCTTTACTCATGACGACCTGCTTCGTCACGATAGCTTGCAGATCGACTCGCTGACCCCGGTAATGCTGGCTGCTGTTAGCAATACGTTGAATAAGGATTCGGCGCATGGTTTGATAAAGGGATCGCCCGACAAATCAGGTCAGGGTATCTATGCCACCTGGGACTATGGAACTCTGTTTTCGGCAGACAAAAAACACCTGCTCGTAAGATGGCGCCGCGGCGACTACCCGGAGGGTTATCTTGTCTATTCAGATATTTATCTTTCAAAGAACGATCGCCTGAGTAAATTGGTGATGGATACCGCCTTTCTGGAAACAACCGGAGATACCCTGCAGGACGTTAACGGCGATGGATACAAGGACTATGTTGTCAGTTCTTACAGTGGAGTGGGATGCTGTCCACGTGACGCACAGGTTGGGTATTTGTATGACAACGCAACCGGTGATTTTAAAGTGGAGTCCTTCTTTAATCCAACATACATTCCCAGCCAGCGTCTTGTATATGAATCGAACTATGGGCAAACCGGCCTGTTCGCTTTTTATAAGTCTAAGTGGGTGGGACTGGAAAAAGTGTTAGTGGAATCGATTCATCCTACACCGGGAAAAACACCCATTGAACCGGCTTTTCCATATACCTTTATGTTGTTCCGCTATCCGGGAGAAAGAACTTCAATTATTAAGGCTGTACCCGAAGAGTACAAAAGATTGGGGTTGTACGAATATTTTATTTTATACCAGGAACAGTAGGCTGCAGCGAGTCCTGGTGTTACAAAATGAGTCGAACATCTTAAACTTGACGACAATGGAGATCCTCGCCACCCAATCCTCCCTGCACGAAATAGAACCCTTGCGCGTACTGTTTCTGCACGAAGCCAGTTTCCAGTATGTCCACAACAAATGCCACCTCTATGGTTGGGCCGACGCCTATGTCTTTACCCTCGATGGGCAGACCATCGGTTATGGTTCCGTATGGGGTAAAGAGAACCGGGCCGACAGGGACTCTATCTTCGAGTTTTACGTACTGCCGGGCTTTCGCCGCTGGGCCCGCGAATGTTTTACCGCCCTGCGCAACGCAGCCAAAACACCTTTTATCGAGTGCCAGTCGAATGATGCACTCATCACTTCGATGTTGTTCGAACAGGCCACCCATATTTATGCCGAAGCCATCCTGTTTGAAGACGACTTCCCCACCAACTTCCCCATGGGCAACCGGATATTCCAGCAGGGCGAAACCGTCGAAAGCGGCCACCCCGACGACCGGCCCTTTGTCATGATGGAAGAGGGGGTAGTGGTGGCTACCGGCGGCATGTTCCTCAATTACAATATGCCCTATGCCGATATTTATTACGATGTGCACGAAGCCTATCGGCGCATTGGGTTGGGTACGCTCATGGTTCAGGAGCTCAAAAAAGCCGCCTATTCCATGAACCGGATACCTTCCGCCCGCTGCAATATCAAAAACATGATCTCCAAAGCCACCCTGCTCAAAGGTGGCTTCCGCGTTTGCGGACACATCCTGCAGGGTGAACTGCATTGATTTCTAAAGACATAGCTGTCCGCCAAAATTTTCCTGCCGAATTGCTTGGCAGTGTAGCGATCCTGTATTTACCTTTGGTTTAACTATTTGGTTAAACTGTATGGTTGAAGAGTTGAATAAGGATCAAACGACGGAACAGAAGATACTGGCGGCAGCCAGGGCCGTATTTATTGAGCAGGGGCTTGCCGGCGCCCGCATGCAAGACATAGCCGACCGGGCCGGTATTAACAAAGCACTCCTGCATTATTATTTCCGCAGCAAGGAAAAGCTGTTCGACATGGTATTTGAAGAGGCTGCCATGAAATTCTTGCCCCGCATCAGCATCCTCTTCGAAGCCGATATACCCATCTTCGATAAGATCAGAACCTTCGTAGAGCATTACATCAACCTCATGATGGAAAATCCCTTCATTCCCATATTCGTGTTGAATGAAGTGCATAAGAACCCTGCCGAATTCATCACCAGGATCTGGGGCGGGCGTATGCCCCCTGTGCGGGAATTTGCCGCACAGATACAGCGCGAAATCGAGGCGGGGAACATCAAACCGATACATCCCTTTCACCTCATGATCAACATGATCTCGATGTGCATATTCCCTTTCGTGGGCAGGCCCATCGCCACCAGCGTATTCGAGCTGAGTAATGAACAATTCATGGTATTAATGGAACAGCGTAAAAAACTGGTGGCAGAGTTTGTCATTGACGCAATCAAAGCATAGCTATTTTTTTTATGTACACTGACCAAATGGTTAAATATTATGGTTAAACATTGGATTACTGCCCTTGCGCTGTTCGTGTCAGCGCCGGTATGGGCGCAGGATAGTACCCTTCTCACGCTTGAGCAGGCATACGATCTCTCCAGAGAGAACTATCCGCTCATCAAACAAAAGAACCTGGTAAAGCAAACAGCCGACCTTACCATCGACAACCTCAACAAGAACTACCTGCCACAGGTAACCGTTTCAGGGCAGGCTTCTTACCAGTCGCAGGTTACGAGCATTCCCTTACGGGTGCCGGGATTTGAGATTCCCACCATGTCGAAAGATCAATACCGCGTACAGGCAGAAGCTACGCAGTTGCTGTATGATGGAGGCACAGTGGGCGCTCAAAAGAACCTGCAACAGGTAAATGCCCTGGTAGAAGACCAGCGGGCAGAAGTCGATCTGTACAAAGTGAAGGAACGCATCAACCAGTTTTACCTCGGCATTCTCCTGCTCGATGAACAATTGAAACAAACCGAGCTCGTGAAGAAAGATATACAGCTCGGCATTAAACGCGTTACCGCACAGGTCAACAACGGAACAGCATTCCGGTCCAATCAACTGGTACTCGAAGCCGAATTGCTCAAGGCCGAACAACGTACCATCGAGCTCCGCGCCACCCGCAAAGGCTGGCTCGAAGTACTCTCGCTCTTCCTCAACAAACCCTTGCCGGAAACAACCGCCTTGCAGATGCCCGTTACCCGCACCTATATCATGGCGCCCGGTATCAATCGGCCGGAGTTGAAACTATTCACCTACCAGGACAGCCTCTTCAAAACGCAGAACCAGGTGATCACTGCGAGAAACAGGCCCAAGACCAGCCTCTTTGTACAGGGCGGTTACGCCCGGCCGGCACTCGATATGCTGAAGAACGATTTCAGCTGGTATTATATCGCAGGGCTAAGACTGAACTGGTCGCTGGGTAATCTCTATACCACCAAAAAAGAACGGCAATTGCTCAACGTCAATCAACGTATGGTGGATGTGCAGAAAGACCTGTTCCTGCTCAACACGAATACGCAGTTGAAGCAGCAGCAATCGGAGTTGAACAAACTGCAGCAGCTCATGGAGTCCGATGAGCAGATCATCGATATCCGCTCAAAAGTAAAAGAGGCCGCCAATGCGCAGCTGGAAAATGGTGTCATCACGGCCAACGATTACCTGCGCGAAGTAAATGCCGAAGACCAGTCCAGGCTGTCCCTCATCGCACACCGGCTGCAATGGCTGCAGGCAAAGATCAATTACGAAACCATATCAGGTAACCAATAATGAACGAACGCCGGGCCGCTTGATCAACACCAGCGCCCGGTCTCCCACAATCAAATAATAGCAACAGGTAAAATATATAAGTATGAAAAAATTGATGACAGGTATGCTTGTAGCGGCTATTGCGCTCTTGGCCTGCAACCGCAACAAAGTCACGTACGATGCTTCCGGTTCCTTCGAGGTCGATGAAGTGATCGTATCGGCAGAGCTCACCGGCAAGCTGCTCAGCTTCGACGTTATGGAAGGCGATTCCATTAGTAAGGGGAAGGTGATCGGCACCATCGATGCGGAAAACCTCTCCCTCCAGAAAGACCAGGTGCAAGCCAGCATCGAGGCGCTCCGCGAAAAAACGGCCGACCTCACACCGCAGATAAAGTTGCTCCAGGATCAGCTCATCGTACAGCAATCGCAGCTCGACCGCCTGCAGCGCGAAAAGCAACGTACCGAAAACCTGTTGAAGCAGGATGCCGCCACCGGCAAACAGCTCGACGACCTCAATGCCGAGATCGATGTAGTGAAAAAGCAAATGGATGTAACGCGCCAGCAGATCAATGTACAACGCAGTAATATCGGTACGCAGAACCGCAGCATCCTCAGCGAAGGAAAGCCCATGGAGAAAAGAGTGGCCCAGCTCGACGATCAGTTGAAACGCGCAGGCATCACGAATCCTGTCAACGGAACCGTGATCACCAAATACGCAGAAGCAGGGGAGATGACCTCCACCGGTAAAGCCCTGTACAAGATCGCCGACCTGTCGACCATGACGCTGCGCGCTTATATCACCGGTACGCAATTATCGCAGGTGAAACTGAATCAGCCGGTAAAGGTGTTGATCGATAACGGGGCCGAAGCTTACCGGGAATATTCCGGAACGATCACCTGGATATCCGATAAGGCCGAGTTTACGCCCAAAACCATCCAAACGAAAGAAGAACGGGCCAACCTGGTGTACGCCATCAAGGTCAAAGTAAAGAACGACGGCTTTATCAAGATCGGCATGTACGGAGAAGTAAAGTTTTGATTACGCTACAACTATGAATTATGCCAGCAGTAGTCGCTGAAAATATTGTAAAACGTTACGGCAAGAAAAAGGACATCGTGGAAGCCCTGCATGGAATATCCTTCCAGGCAGAACAAGGCGAGCTGTTCGGGATCATTGGTCCCGATGGTGCCGGCAAAACATCCCTCTTTCGCATCCTCACCACCTTGCTGTTGCCCGATGGGGGCCATGCCACCGTCGACGGGCTCGATGTGGTGAAGGATTTTAAGCAGATCCGCAACCGGGTAGGATACATGCCGGGTAAGTTCTCCCTGTACCAGGACCTCACCGTTGCCGAGAACATGGAGTTCTTTGCCACGATCTTCAATACCTCCATCGATGAGAACTACGACCTGGTGAAGGATATCTATTCGCAGATAGAGCCCTTTAAAGACCGCCGTGCAGGAAAACTGTCGGGAGGTATGAAGCAGAAGCTGGCACTTAGTTGCGCCCTCATCCATCGCCCATCCATCCTCTTTCTCGACGAGCCCACCACCGGTGTCGATTCTGTATCGCGCAAAGAGTTCTGGGAAATGCTGCGCAAGCTGAAGCAACAGGGAATCACCATCCTTGTGTCCACACCCTATATGGATGAAGCCAGTCTCTGCGACCGGGTAGCCCTGGTGCAAAGCGGAAAACTGCTTTCGGTAGATACGCCCGCCGGCGTGCGCGCTGCCTTTGGCAAACCGCTGCTGGCGGTGCGGGCAGAGAAGATGCTCCCGTTGCTCAATGATCTTAAAGGGTCCGGCGCCGTAGCCGATGCCTATCCCTTTGGCGAATATCATCATGCGGTGATGCGTGGCAACCACGACATAACGGAGCTTCGTCAATACCTCGAACAGAAAGGTCATCAACAGGTAGAGATCAAAGCCGTAGAGCCCGATATTGAAGATTGTTTCATGGACCTGATGAAAAACTAAATAAGATGTCTCAAAACATAGCTATCCAAGCAGAAGGACTCACCAAACGTTTCGGCGATTTTACCGCCGTAGACGGCATCTCCTTCGAGGTGCAGAAAGGCGAGATCTTCGGATTCCTCGGGGCCAACGGCGCCGGTAAAACGACCGCCATGCGTATGCTGTGCGGATTGTCGATCCCCACCGGTGGCAAAGCCACCGTGGCAGGCTTCGATGTATACCGGCAAACGGAACAGATCAAAAGGAATATCGGCTACATGAGCCAGAAGTTCTCGCTCTACGAAGACCTCACGGTAAAAGAGAACATCCGCTTTTATGCCGGCATTTACGGCAAAAGCGATGCCTTCATCAAAGAGAAAACAGCCTTCCTGCTCAAAGAGCTGCACATGGAGAGCGAAGGCAGCAAGCTGGTGAAATCCCTGCCACTGGGGTGGAAACAGAAGTTGGCCTTTTCCGTGGCAATCTTCCACGAACCCGGCATCGTGTTCCTTGATGAACCCACTGGTGGCGTAGATCCGGTAACCAGGCGCGAGTTCTGGAATATGATCTATCAGGCTGCCGCCAATGGAATTACCGTATTTGTGACCACGCATTATATGGATGAAGCAGAGTACTGCAACCGGGTATCCATCATGGTCGACGGACGTATCGATGCCCTCGATACGCCCCGCGAACTGAAACGCTCCTTACAGGCAGCTTCGATGGATGAAGTATTCCTGAAACTGGCCAGAAAGGCCACCAGGAACGCTGATTAATCAGGCCAGCAGTGGCCCATCATTAAAGAGATCAACAGACATGAAACAGTTTCTATCGTTTGTTAAAAAGGAATTTCACCACATCGCGCGCGACAGGCGTACCCTTTTCATATTGCTGGGTATGCCCATCATGCAGATCATCATATTCGGGTTTGCCCTCACCAATGAGGTCAAGAACTCGAAGATTGGCCTGCTCGACAATGCACACGATGTAGCCTCCGCAGCCATCCGTACTCAACTGGACGCGAGCCGCTATTTCGATGTAGTGAGAGACCTGCACTCCTATAAAGAAATAGAAGCTGCCTTTAAGAAAGGAGATATCAAACTGGCGGTGGTAATACCCCAGCAGTTCAATACCGATCTGCAACATTTTAATACCGCCCAGATACAGCTGATCGCCGATGCCTCCGATCCTAACGTGGCCACCACACTCACCAACTACGCCACCGCAGTGATCATGGATTACCAGGACCGGGTAACCCATGGCCGCAAACTGCCCTATACCATCAAGACCGAACTGCAAATGTTGTACAACCCCCAGCTGAAAGGGGCCTACAGTTATGTGCCGGGCGTGATGGCCATGGTATTGATGTTGGTTTGTACCATGATGACAGCTATCACAATTGTGAAGGAAAAAGAAACGGGCACCATGGAGATCATGCTGGTATCACCAATAAGGCCCATGAAGATCGTAACCGCCAAGGCAGTTCCCTACTTGTTGCTGTCGATGATCAATATCGCCAGCATCCTGTTGCTGAGTGTATTTGTGCTCGATGTGCCGATCAATGGAAGCCTCTTGCTGCTGATCGGAGAGAGCATACTCTTCATCATTACCTCGCTCACGCTGGGATTGCTGATATCATCTTCCACCGCTTCGCAACAAACCGCTATGTTCATTTCGATGGTGGGCTTGTTCCTGCCTACGGTGATGTTGAGCGGCTTTATGTTTCCTATCGAGAACATGCCGTTGCCGTTACGGGTTATAGCACATGCCGTGCCTTCCAAATGGTATTATGATATAGTGCGTTCGGTAATGATCAAAGGCCTGGGCTTTTCGGCAATCTGGAAAGAGACGCTCGTTCTAACTGGTATGACCCTCTTCCTGCTCACCCTGGCCATTAAGAAATTCAAAATCAGATTGGCATGAGAACCTTGAAATTTATCCTGGAAAAAGAGTTCCGGCAGATCTTTCGCGACCCGGCTATCCTTCGCGTGCTGTTCATTATGCCGCTGATACAGTTGATGATCCTGCCACGTGCGGCCGATTACGAGGTGAAGAACATCAAGCTAAGCGTGGTGGATCGTGATCATTCCGACTATGCCCGTAAACTGGTTTCGAAGATCACCGCCTCCGGATACTTCCAGCTCGACCACTATACTGCCTCCTACAATGAGGCGATAGCGGAAGTGGAGAAAGATAAGGCCGATCTCGTACTGGAGATACCGGCGGCTTTCGAAAAGAACCTGGTGAAGGAAGATGAAGCAACCCTCTTTATGGCGGTCAATGCGATCAATGGTGTAAAGGCCAACCTGGGCGCAGCTTACCTGCGCACCATCATACAGGACTTCAACAGCCAGGTGCGAACGGAATGGATTCAGTTTCCCCGCTTCAGTCCGGAGCTCAACATAGCCGTCACCTCCTCCAACTGGTTCAACCCATCCATGAACTACCGCCTGTTCATGGTGCCAGGCATCCTGGTGGTATTGGTAACGATGGTAGGCGCATTCCTCGCTTCGCTCAACATTGTAAAGGAGAAGGAGATCGGCACCATTGAACAGATCAACGTAACGCCTATCCGGAACTATCATTTCATACTTGGCAAACTCATCCCTTTTTGGGTACTCGGTATCATCGTCTTGAGCCTCGGGATGCTGTTGGCAAGGTTTGCGTACGATGTAATACCAGTGGGCAATCTTTTAACGATCTATGTATTTGCCGCTGTTTACCTGTTGGCAGTACTGGGGCTTGGCTTGCTGCTTTCTACCTAT
The DNA here is from genome assembly GCF_029223285.1 of Paraflavitalea sp. CAU 1676. Taxonomy (GTDB): domain Bacteria; phylum Bacteroidota; class Bacteroidia; order Chitinophagales; family Chitinophagaceae; genus Paraflavitalea. The sequence goes on from NZ_JARHUJ010000005.1 coordinate 65,817, forward strand.
ACCGCCAATCAGCAACAGGGTATGTTATTGTCTTTCTTTATGATGATGGTGTTTATCCTGTTGGGTGGTTTGTATACGTCCATCGACAGTATGCCGGAATGGGCACAGGTGGTCACCAGGTTCAATCCCGTCGCTTACTTTGTTGAAGTCATGCGTATGGTGATCCTCAAGGGAAGCAGCCTGGCCGATATCAGCCGGCAATTGCTGGTCGTGGGAGCCTTTGCCGTATTCCTTAACGGATGGGCGATCCTCAGTTATAAGAAACGCGCTTAACCTAATTCCATACACCGGCAGCTACCGCTTTTTCTACGTACGTAGAGAAGTCGGTGGCTTTTCGACCGAGTGCACGCTCTACACCATCGGTTATATGCGCGTTCCTTCCGTCTAGCACCTCCGTAAAAAGGTAAGACAATAGGGAGATGTACTCGCCCGGTACGCCATATTCCGTCAGCATGCCCGCATAATCATCCATCGTGACGCCTTCGTATACGATGCGCTTCCCGGTAGCGATGGATATCTCAGTAATGGCCTGCTGAAAGGTAAGCAGGCGGGGGCCGGTTACCTCATAGATCTGTTGGTGGTGACCATCCTGTGTAAAAGCGGCAACAGCTATTTCTGCAATATCATCCACATCGACAAAGGGTTCACCAACGGTTGGCACCGGCAACGCCACATGGCCCTGCCGGATAGGATCGATCAGGTAACCTTCGCTGAAGTTCTGGCAAAACCAGCTGGCCCGGATGATTGTCCAGTCTACCCCCGAATGGATGATCACTTCTTCGCAGGCTTGCGCTTCCGGTTCACCACGTCCCGATAACAATACCAAATTTCGCACACCGTGCTTTACGGCCAATTGTGTAAACTCCGTAATAGAGTGAATAGAGGAAGGCACGGCAAGGTCGGGCTGATAAGAAATGTACACGGCATCGATATGTTCGAGCACCGGCGCCCAGGTTTGGGCATTGTCCCAATCGAAAGGCAAGGGTGCATTGCGCGAACCCGGTCGCACCGTTACACCCTGCTGTTGAAGCTTTTGATACACACGGCTGCCGGTTTTACCGGTGCTGCCCAATACGAGGATCCTGTTGGCTGCATTGATTGTTTTCATGACTGCTAATTTTTACCAAAACTACCAGCCCCTCCTTTCCGGAAATAGAACAAAACCGACAGCCCTGTATGTATCTATTTATTTTCCTGTAAAAGTTGGCCGCGTGCCAGCAAAACAAGGGTACGCGCCAGTATGAGCAGGATGGTAACGATCAGGATAAACAGGATCAATCCTGCTAATAGGTATAGTGGCCGGGAGTTTACATAGGTTGCATACTTCAAAGCGGCATTGCTGAGTGCTGCCAGCGGAAACCCTACAGCCCACCACGTGATCATGAAGGGTAGCTTACGGGTAAAGACCTTGAAGAAAAGGATGGTAAACAGGAAAAGACCGAAATAAAATAGGGTAGAAGCAAACAGGTCAATCCGCCCCGTTACGTTGATGTAGGCAAGAAACCCTACCTCAAAGGGGGCGATCAGAATGATCAATGAGGGGGTAAGGCGTTGCGGCATGGGATCGTGGTGCATCAACCTTGAAAAGATCAACGTGAAGAACACGAGAGCCAGCATCGAACCAATGGCAAAGGCCAGCAGGTTCACTTCTGTACTCCAGCTATAGGGCAGACTTTTGCCGGTTACCACCACATCCAGCGTACCTACACCGGGGATAAGCCAGGCAGGGGTAGCATGGAGCAGGTCTTGCCGGTTGTTGATGAGCCTTTTTACCATAATGTAACTGAGGGCGAGCGTCATGAACACGCCGCTGATCCAAAGATATTGACCTGCCTGTGGATGATCGGGTCGTATCACAGCTGATAACAGCAGTATCGAAACGGGTATGGTGCCGAAGAAATTGCCGACGATCGCATGGTGGAATTCTTCTCTTACTGTGCCCGCAAAGAAAATTACCTTGGTTATATAAGCAATCGCCAGCGTGATAAATACCAGGAGTGCCAGCAGGCTCGTGTATTGAGCCCAGCTGCTGCTAAACCCATAGATCGCACTTGCCTGCCGCAAGGCAAGGGAGAGACCGGCTATACCCATTACGGCGCCAAACAAATTAACTGGCAGATAGCGAAGCGAACGAACATGCGCCGATCTTTTAGAAATGCTTTTGTTGAAGGCTGTAAGGCCCGTTTCAAGGAATCTATCCAGTTGAGAGGACCGCGGTTCACTGATCTTATTCATAGAGAATTATTCTATCCGGTGTTGACCGGTGTTATTGTATTTTTTTTTTTCGCGCTAAAGTTGGCAAAACGCCTGTACTTATAAAATGGGCAAACCAGCAAAAGGGATGTCAAAAAAGGCATTTGGGAATTAGTGTACCTTTAATCGAAGTTTAAAGTCAGGCAGGATGCAAAGGATTAGTCATATTATTGAAGAGCAAGTTCACAAGGGGATGTTCTACCTCGGTTACTTTGAGAATAGTTTTCCGGTGTCTCAGATCCCGCACCGGCATAAGTACTTCGAGATACTCTGGTTTACCAAAGCAGATGGAGTACACGATATCGATGGCGTAAAATATCCGCTTACCGAAAATGATCTTTTCCTTATTTCGCAGGGGCAGGTACATAGTATTGTAAATAGTACTGCTGTAAGCGGATACATGCTTTGCTTCAATGACAATTTCTGGCATTATGCTCCTTCAGGGATCAGGAATTTAAGGAACTCCCTTTTCAATAACCTGCTCATCAATGCACGTTTCTGTCCTACGGGCGAGGAAGCCATGGAAATTACCCGGCTGATGAGAAATATGGTTGAAGAGTTTCAGAAAGCGGACTATTCCGCTAAAACCGAATTGCTGGCGGCCTACACAAAGGTGCTGCTCATCAAGATCGATCAAATGAAGGCTGCTGCACTGAAGCCCGACAGGGCTGAGTTGGGCGCTTATCATCTTTTCGAACGCCTGGTTGAAATGGTAGAGCAACGGTTTGCCGCCCTTCACGAGGTGGCGCAGTATGCCGCCGGCCTGGGCGTTGCGCCCCGGAAATTAACAGCGATCACAAAGCAGTTTACCGGAAAGACGGCGAAAGAGATCATCGACAGCCGCATTGTGTCTGAAGCTAAACGATACCTGCAGTTCTCTGATCTTTCAGTCAAGGAGATCAGCAATGAACTGAACTTCGCCGATCAATACCAGTTCAGTAAATACTTCAAGAAACATACCGGCACCTCTCCGCTCGACTTCAGGCAGTCGTTCGCCCATACTAATTAATGGCTACTTTTGCTGCCAAACGGATACCATGGAATACAGACAATTAGGAGAAACAAACCTGCAATTATCAGCCATCACTTTTGGCGCCTGGGCCATTGGTGGATGGATGTGGGGCGGAGCCGATAGAAAGGATGCATTGAAAGCGATCCAGGCTTCTTATGAAGCAGGCGTAACGTCAATCGATACGGCGCCCGCTTATGGCCAGGGCCTCAGCGAAGAGATCGTGGCCGAAGCCACTCAATCGATACCGCGCGATAAGGTGCAGCTGCTCACGAAGTTTGGCCTGCGGTGGGATGTGAAGGAAGGGGAGTTCTTCTTCAAGAGCAAAGACAACGCCGGCAATGAGATCGATATGTACAAGCTGGCATCCAAAGCCAGTGTGATCAAGGAATGCGAAGACTGCCTGCGCCGCTTGAAAACCGATTACATCGATCTGTTCCAGATACACTGGGCCGATGCTACTACCCCGATCGCGGAGACCATGGAAGCCCTGGCTTTGCTAAAGCAACAGGGAAAGATCCGGGAAGCGGGCGTGTGTAACTATTCGGTTGAGCAAATGAAGGAAGCAGCTAAAACCTTCAGCCTGGCATCAGACCAGGTGCCTTACAGCATGGTGTTCCGGGATATTGAAAAGGAGTTGGTGCCCTATATACTGGAGCATAAGAAGTCCATTATTGCCTATAGCCCGCTGCAGCGCGGCCTGCTCACCGGAAAGATAAAGCCGGGCCACCAGTTCAACGAAGGTGATACCCGGGAGGGCAACCGCTTTTACACCGAAGAGAACATCATCAAAGTAAATGCGTTCCTCGATACGCTGAAGCCACTGGCCGAAACAAAACAGGCATCGCTCGCACAGCTGGTACTTCGCTGGACGATCGAACAACCAGCCATTACCGTGGCATTGGCAGGTGCCCGCAACGCGGAGCAGGCTGTGCAGAACGCCAGGGCGATAGAGGTTAAGTTATCAAAAGAAGAGATCGGCTTTATTAATAAGCAGATCGCCACCTTGTTATAGTGGAGTTCATCAACGGGTCGGGGCAACTGATGCAATCAGTTGCCCCGACCCGTTTGCATAAGTAAAGTCCCCGCGCTCAGGTCTCCAAACAGGTACGGTTGGCGGTTTCCTGTAATGTGTTCGGTTCCTGGTAAAAGTTATTGCTGCTTCGTTTGTGGTTACCGGTATATTTACTATCTTTTCTTTCCTGAATTTGCTTCCCCCCCCCCTTTTAGTATTCCTTCCGCCTTACGGCAAGGCAGTTACCTGCCCGTACCTATACACCGTTAAACTAAACTCTAAATACTTATCTTATGCGCTCTTCGAACACTACTACCGTTGCAGCCTTGACGGAAGTAAAACAATCGCCACTCAAAAAGATCGTTGTATTCCTCTTGTTGCTGGTGCTCGCAGCCGTGGCAGGCCTTGTATTGCTCCAATGTTGCTTCGACCTTCAAAAGGACTCGTTCGGCCGGGAAATAGGCGTCGTACTGTTGCAGGTGATAGCTGTGGGGGTGATCGGTTCTATCTTTTCACTGGTGCTGACGCAGTACACCGCAAGTCAGGCCAGTCTGCAGGCTGAGCGTCAACGGTACCACGAACAATTGCAGCTTGAACTGGAGCGCGCACGGAATGAACAACTGCGCGCCGAACAGGAAGAGCGTGTACGCATGGAGAAGCAGCGCGATGCGGAACGGGTAGTGATCCGCAACAAGAACGAGTTGAAGAAAGACATCATCCGGCGAATCAGCCATATCTACAATGAAACGAAGGGAGCCAGGCGTATGCTGCGCGCAAAGGCATTGTCTACTGCCTACAATGATAAGAATGTAGTGAATGCCAATCTTTACATCAAGCCTTATGCGCAGTATATGGAAGTGATCAACGACCTGCAGCTCGAACTTGAAGGGATACGCGAGGAAATAAATTCCAACAAAGCCCATGTGTCCTATTATGCCAATGATGAAAACATTCAGGCGTGTATGAAGGAAATGGAGCACTATCTCGGCGAAGTGATCAGTGAATACGAAACCTCCCGGCTCAAGTTCAACGACAAGGCATATGCCCCTTATATGGATTTCGATAAACTGAAGGATCTCCTCAGCTCCGCCAGGCAGGGTAGCCAAACGGCTTTCCGCACCCGCTTTATCAATAACTATAAATCCGTGATCTCCGATATGCTTGATGATCTCGTAAGCCCCGCCGAGAACGGCGTAAAGTAGAAGGGTAGGGGCGCTGCCGTAGTCGCCTGCTCCAGGCGACTACGGCAGCGCAGGCTGCTTCATGTGTGCGATCAGCTGTTGCTGGTAATGGGTCAGCATCGGCCGCGTCTGCTACTGTGTCTTCGCGTGTACGATCAGCTGTTGTAGCAAATGCGGCGACATCGACCTTGTCCACTCCCGCTCCTTCCTGCTGGCGATCAGCAATTCCCCCGGGTCTGGCAAAACCGGCCGCGGTTATGGGGCCCTGCCTGCCCGCGTACCCAGGCCTCTAAAAAGCCCGGCATGTTCACTTTGGAACTTCCGCTGTCCGGTCCTCCAACAAAAAAGTCTCCTTGGGCCTATATAAGTAAATGAACATTCACTTATATTTGTGCCACCAATGAGAACACGTGACACTGAAAAAGAAGACCTGGTAAGGCAGAAGGCTATTGAACTGATTGTAAATGAAGGTTTTGACGGGTTCAGTATGCAGAAGCTGGCCAAGGCCGCCCAGATATCCCCTGCCACCTTATACATATACTATAAGGACCGGGACGATCTGTTGGTGAAGTTGTGTCTCAGCGTGGTCGACGACATGCTGGCCATCAGCCTGAAGGATTTCCACCCCGAATTGCCCTTTGCCGAAGGGATGGCCCTGCAGTGGCGCAACCGGTTGGAGTTTTTCATGAAATACCCGCTCGAAACCGAGTTCCTCGAGCAGGCACGGTATTCGCCCCTTTACGCCAAAGTGCAGGTAGGAATAGCGAGTAAGTTTGGCAGTGTGTTGGGACCATTCGTGCACCGGGCTATCGAGAATGGCGAATTACAGCGTCTTTCGTTCGAGGTATACTGGTCTGTCGCTTTTGCTCCTCTATACCAGCTCATGAAGTTTCACAACCAGGGCCTTGGCCCCAGCGGCGTGAAATTCCAGCTTACAGAGCCGGTCATGAAGCAAGCCCTGGGCCTGGTATTAAAGGCATTGAAGCCTTAAGGCTTTAGGTCTCGACCCCGAAGCTGACCCTGAGCTGAAACCGAAGCCGAAGCTGAAACCGAATGCCGAAACCGAAGTAGAAAGCCGAAATCGAAGGCGAAACCCCGAAGCGCGAAACTTAGGTGTGCAGCGCAAGGCCAGTCTGCATAAAAGTCACCCCCTTCAACCATAAAATGGAAAGGGCCGCCTATTTAGTAAATGAATGTTCATTTAAACAATATCATGCTAACTCAAACGTCTACCGGGTCAAACGTACAGGTGCTGGTATTCAAAACCGACCTAAGTACCAGGAAGAAAGTACGCCAGCTGGCGCTGCACCTCGACCAGGAATCCGGCATCCTCCGGTGGAATGTAGACCACTGGGACGCAGACAATGTATTGCGCATCGAGACCACCCGGTTGTCGATGCAGCAGGTGATAGACCTCGTAACGGGCGCGGGTTATCACTGTACAGCTTTGCCCGATTAATTATTAATTGATACGTTATAGCCATGAATCAAACCCAGCCAATTGCTGAAAAACTCAGCTTTACGCCCTACCAGAAACTGGTAGTGGCCATCCTTGCCCTGCTTCAGTTTACCATTATCCTTGATTTTATGGTGCTGTCACCGCTCGGCACCATCCTCATCAAAGAATTGAGCATCACACCGGCCCGTTTTGGGTGGGTGGTTTCTGCTTATGCCTTCAGCGCCGGTATATCGGGCGTACTGGCAGCCGGCTTCGCCGACAAATACGATCGTAAGAAGTTGCTGCTGATCTTCTACACCGGTTTCCTGATCGGAACGGCCCTCTGTGCCATGGCAACTGATTTCCATTCGCTGCTGATCGCCCGCATCGTCACCGGCCTCTTCGCCGGTGTGGTAGGCTCGGCCAGCATGGCCATTGTAACCGACCTGTTCCCGATCCAGATGCGCGGACGTGTAATGGGGTATATCCAGATGGCCTTCGGCGGCAGCCAGGTATTGGGTATCCCGATCGGACTGCTCCTGGCCACCCGCTGGGGCTGGCACTCTACCTTCTGGATGATCGTGGTGTTTGGGCTATTACTCGGCTTTGTGATCCTGTATTACATGAAGCCGGTTACGGAACACCTTAAGCTCAGATCGGAAAAGAACCCGCTGGAACACTTGGTGCACACGATCACCATGCGTCCATACCTGCTTGGCTTCCTGGGCACCATGCTGCTGGCGACTGGCGGCTTTATGATCATGCCATTTGCCAGTACTTTCACTACCAATAACTTAGGTATTCACCAGGATCAGTTACCGCAACTTTATCTCATCACCGGTATCTCCTCGCTGGTGCTGATGCCGCTGATCGGCCGCGCCAGCGACAAGATCGATAAATACCTGATCTTCTGCGTAGGAACTGCCCTCAGTATGCTGATGATCGGCATTTACACCAATATGGGGCATACTACCTTCGCTATGCTGTTGGTTGTCAATATCATCATGTTCACCGGCATCATGTCGCGCATGATCCCGGCGGGCGCTATCACCAGCGCCATTCCGCAGCCGCAGGACAGGGGCGCCTTCATGAGCATCAACTCCTCTGTACAGCAGGTATCGGGCGGTATAGCCGCTGCTATTTCGGGTATGATCATCGTGGAGAATCCCGATAAAAGCCTTCGTCATTTCGATACGGTGGGTTATGTAACCATGATCGCCATGGTGGTGGCCGCTGTGATCATGTACTTCGTAGCCAGGCAGGTACAACATAAAATGGGCCGTCCGCTGAGCGCCAAACCGGCAGGAGAGGCGATGGCTACCTAACCGCCCCCGCGCAATTCCGGGCAACTTAACCGCGGGTTAACGGCAATAATTTTTTTTGGTATCCCGGGTTTCGTTAAATTAGAAAATGATTAAACCGCGGAGCACGCAAAGACGCTGTTGACAGGTTGTAAACCCTTCTCAATGTGACTTTGCTGTGGTCCGCGGTCTTTTTTATTCACCTAAAATTGCTGTCGTATGCTTAAATTTTCAGATCTGAAGCCCGGAGACATCGTTATGGCCAACAACGAAGGCCAGCTCGAAGAAGGAACAGTTACTGACTTGAACAGGGAAGACAAGGAAGTTTGCGTGGAAACGGCTGTGCAGGAATTCTGGTTCAAACCCGAAGATCTTTACCCCATTCCCCTTACCGAAGAACAGCTCTTAAAGCTTGGTTTTGAACGATCTGAGAATGGTGACGGCACGGTGAAGTATAAGAAAGACTCTTTCCGCGTACAACTCCCCGTAAAAGGCAACTTCAACGAAATGGAGATCTGGTGGCGTGAGGATCGCCGGCACCTGCGGGCACCCATCGCCGTGCATGAACTACAGAACCATTATTACCAAATGACCAAAGTAGAGCTCAATCCAGCCTGATTTTCAATTATTTTACACGTATATTTGCCCGCTTGTAGGCCAAATCACGGAAGAACGGAAAATTTTAAGCTATTATTTCATATTTCCGTGTGATAATCCTATCTTTGCGCCTCCTTAAACGAATATGGGAAAACAACCGCTGATTAAACAAGATGGAGTAATTCTGGAAGCCTTGTCAAATGCTATGTTCAGAGTGAAATTGGAAAACGGTCACGAAATATTGGCCACCATCTCAGGGAAAATGCGGATGAATTACATCCGGATTTTGCCAGGCGATAAAGTGGGAGTGGAAATGAGTCCCTACGATTTGTCAAGGGGAAGGATAATTTTCAGGTACAAATAAGTAAAAAGTAATATCATGAAAGTTCGTGCATCCATTAAGAAGCGCAGCGCCGATTGCAAGATCGTGAGGAGGAAGGGCAGGCTGTATGTGATCAACAAAAAGAATCCCCGCTTCAAGCAAAGACAAGGGTAAAAGCGAATCGCTTACAAGCCCCGGGTAGTATCCATCGCTTCACCTGTGGTCATGTAAGTGAAAGCTGAGCGCTACAACAAACTAAAAACAATAAACTAATAAGTAAATGGCTCGTATTGCCGGTGTAGACTTACCAAAGAATAAAAGGGGTGAGATTGGTCTTACCTACATTTTTGGTATTGGTCGTTCTACTGCTCAGTATATTCTGGGTAAAGCAGGTATTGACTTCAATAAGAAGGTGCATGCCTGGAATGACGATGAACTGAACGCTATCCGTAACATCATCACCAATGAGTTCAAGGTAGAAGGTCAGTTGCGTTCTGAAGTTCAGATGAGCATCAAGCGTTTGCTTGATATCGCCTGCTACCGTGGCTTGCGTCACCGTAAAGGCCTGCCGGTTCGTGGTCAACGTACCCGTACCAACAGCCGTACACGGAAAGGAAAACGTAAGACAGTTGCTGGTAAGAAGAAGGCAGCTAAGAAATAATGCTACAGAGACACTGTTGTACGGTGTCTCTGTTTTCATATTTTGCCTGTTACAGTTACTTGTAGCGGGCAGAAGGAGGCGCAACTTGTTGCGTCTCTACGAATTTGGGTCAATACCGGATAGCGCAACCGCAGGAGGATTGATCCAGTCCCGGAAATCTCCGGGATCATTTTTAAACGTAAAGATTACCTGTTAACAAATCATGGCAAAAGCACAACAAAACAGCGCAAAAGCCGCTGCGAAGAAAAGAGTTGTGAAGGTTGACTCTTATGGCGACGCCCACATCGTGGCCAGCTTCAACAACCTCATCATCAGCATTACCAACAAGAACGGCCAGGTTATCTCCTGGAGCAGCGCCGGTAAAATGGGCTTCAAGGGTTCTAAGAAGAACACTCCTTATGCCGCTCAGATGGCATCTGCCGACGCCGCTAAAACTGCTTTCGACGCTGGCGTTAAGAAAGTAGACGTTTACGTAAAAGGTCCCGGTGCCGGTCGCGAAAGCTCCATCCGTGGTCTCGCTCAAAACGGTATCGAAGTAGTGCAGATCAAGGACGTAACTCCGCTGCCCCACAATGGTTGCCGTCCCCCCAAGAAGAGAAGAGTATAGTGTGTTGATCGAAGCGATCCAGGGAACCACAGCGTTGGTTATCCCCGCTTCGGAACAATGCATTCAAATCGATTTATAAACAGGGTGCCCGATTTATTTTTAAGATTTTTATTGATCAGGCACCGACACCAAAAAATCACTTAAACAATTATGGCACGTTATACTGGTCCAAAAACAAGAATCTGCCGCATTTTCGGCGAGCCTATCTTAGGCAATGGTAAATACCTCAGCAAGAACAGCAATCCTCCGGGTCAACACGGTCCTACCAAGAAACGTAAGGCACCCGGTGAGTACGCTCTCCAGTTGAAAGAAAAGCAAAAGGCCAAATACACTTACGGCGTTCTGGAAAAACAATTCCGTAAGACATTCGAAGAAGCCAACCGTATCAAGGGTGTTACCGGTGAAAACCTGATCAAGCTCCTCGAAGCTCGTCTGGACAACGCCGTTTACCGCCTCGGTCTCGCTGCTTCCCGCCCAGGTGCACGTCAGCTCGTATCTCACAAGCACGTAACCGTAAATGGTGAAGTAGTGAATATCCCTTCTTTCCAACTGAAGCCCGGTGATATCATCAGCATCAAGGAAAAGGATAAAGCAAACACTTCTATTACCAGCCAGTTCCGTGGCAAGAACCAAAAGTTCTCCTGGCTCGACTGGAACGAGACTGAAATGCAAGGTACTTTCGTAGCTTATCCTGAGCGTGAAAGTGTGCCTGAGAACATTAAGGAGCAGTTGATTGTTGAATTGTATTCTAAGTAATCGTGAAGAGTGGCTTGCAATAGCTGCTTAATCCGGTACTCTGATCACAGCAATTCCAAATGTTCATCGTTTAAGGCGGCATTGCCGGCCTTCAAACAAGTAAAAAACAGAAATTTTAAAATATGGCCATTTTAAATTTCCAAAAGCCAGACAAGATCGTTTTACAGAAAGCAACGGAATTCGAAGCTCAATTTGAGTTTCGCCCGTTGGAACCCGGTTTCGGTGTAACTATTGGTAACGCCTTACGCAGGGTGTTGCTGAGCTCACTGGAAGGTTACGCGATCGTAGGTATCCGTATTGAAGGTGTAGACCACGAGTTTGCTACCATCAAGGGTATCACCGAAGACGTACTCGAGATCATCCTTAACCTCAAACAGGTTCGCTTCAAAAAGAAGGTGGACCATGAGATCGGTCAGGAAAAGATCACCCTGAGCATCAAGAACAAAGCCGAATTCACTGCCGGCATGATCGGCGAAGCCACACAAAGCTTCGACATCATGAACCCCGATCTGCTGATCTGTACTTTGGATACATCGGCCAAGCTGGACATCGAACTGTCTGTTTCAAAAGGTCGCGGTTACGTGCCTGCTGAAGACAACAAGGTAAAAGATGCTCCATTTGGTTATATCCCCACCGATGCGATCTTCACACCCATCAAGAACGTGAAATACGCGATTGAGAATACGCGTGTGGAGCAACGCACCGACTACGAGAAGCTGATCATGGACGTAACTACCGATGGAACCATCCATCCGGAAGAGGCTGTTAAACAAGCCAGCCGCATCCTGATCCAGCACCTCATGATCATCACCGACGAAAACATCACTTTCGATAATAAGGAAGACAAGAAAGAAGATGTGGTGGATGAGCAAATGCTGCAACTGCGCAAGATCCTGAAAACACCGTTGGAAGATCTCGATCTCTCCGTACGTGCGTTCAACTGTCTGAAAGCAGCCAAGATCAACTCCCTCAGCGAACTGGTTCAATACGAGCAGGAAGACCTGATGAAGTTCCGCAACTTCGGTCAGAAGTCACTTGCAGAAATTGAGCAGGTACTGGCTGAAAGAGGTTTGCACTTCGGTATGGACCTGAGCAAACTGGGATTGGATAAAGAAGAACTCTAATTTTTGATAACAGTAGACTGTAATTCCTGACACGGTACAGTCGGTAAAATTTAAACGTCATGCGTCACGGAGACAAGAACAACAACCTGGGCAGAACAGCCTCCCACAGGAAAGCGTTGCTGAGCAACCTGACCTGCGAGCTCATCGCCCACAAGAGAATCGTAACTACCCTCGCCAAGGCCAAAGCGTTGCGTAAGTACATCGAGCCACTGATCACTAAAGGTAAAGAGAACACCACTCACCAACGTCGTGTAGTGTTCAGCTACCTGCAGGACAAAGAAGCTGTTACCGAACTGTTCAGCACCATCGCTGAAAAGATCGGCGGCCGTCCCGGTGGTTATACCCGCATCATTAAGCTCGGCATCCGCCAGGGTGACAACGCCGAAATGGGGCTGATCGAACTGGTAGATTTCAACGAGATCTACGGTAAAGGCAAAGCTGAAGCTAAAGAACCCGCTAAGAAAACACGCCGTAGCAGAACCGCTAAGAAAGCTGGTGAAGCGAAGGGTGAAGAAGCGCAATCTGAAGACAAAGCTGCCGAATAAGCATGATTTGATTTCTTTTGATATAAAAGCCCCGCATTTTAATTGCGGGGCTTTTTTTAGGCCATCAGGGGAGGCTCAGCAAGCTGGCACCCAATCAGTTACCGGGAATACCGGGACAAACTGTGAACAATTTTAACTTCAAATAAATACAATAATCGTTTTCTTTGCAAAATTTTTCACTACACATGTCCACATCACAAAAACCTGCTGTTCTGTTATTGGCGGATGGTACCGTACACTTTGGGAAAGCTTTCGGTAAGATCGGTACAACTGCCGGGGAAATTTGTTTCAATACCGGGATGACCGGATACCAGGAAGTGTTCACTGATCCAAGCTACTTCGGCCAGATCATTATCATGAACAATGTGCATGTTGGTAACTATGGTACCAAAGACACAGATGTAGAATCGAACAGCGTGAAGATCCGCGGTCTCATCGGCCGTAACCTCGAAGAACAGTACTCCCGCAAGCAAGCCAACGCTTCGCTCGAGAAGTACCTGATCGATAACAACATCGTTTGTATTGAAAGTGTCGATACACGCGCGCTCGTTACACACGTACGCGAGAAAGGTGCCATGAACTGCATCATCTCGTCCGAGATCCTCGACGTGGAAGAACTGAAGAAACAACTCGCCAAAGTGCCCAGCATGGACGGCCTTGAACTGGCCAGCGAAGTATCTACCCAACAGCCCTATACCATGGGTGATGAAGCTACTGCTGCTGTTAAGGTGGCTGTGATGGACTATGGCACGAAAAAGAATATCCTCCAGTGCATGGTTGACCGCGGAGCATTCGTAAAAGTATTCCCCGCTAAAACTACCCTGCAGGAACTGAAACAATTCAATCCCGATGGTTATTTCATCTCCAACGGCCCCGGCGACCCCGCTGCCATGGATTATGCAGTAGCCACCGTGAAAGAGATCCTGAATGAGAAGAAACCCACCTTCGGCATCTGCCTCGGCCACCAACTGATTGCACTCGCCAATGGTATCGATACCTTCAAACTGCACCACGGTCACCGCGGACTTAACCACCCCGTTAAGAACCTCCTGACCGGCAAGTGTGAAGTGACCACCCAAAACCATGGTTTTGGTGTGGACCCCGAATCGGTGAAGAAGGCAACGAATGTGGAGATCACACACGTTAACCTCAACGATGATTCGATCGAAGGCATTCGCCTGAAAGACAAGCCGGCTTTCTCCGTGCAATACCACCCCGAGTCTACACCGGGCCCGCACGATAGCCGCTACCTGTTCGATGATTTCATCAATCTTGTTAAAGAGAAAAAGTAACTAGTGTTGGGGCAATAGAACGTTGTGCGTTAACGTTTGTACAATAAACCCCAATACCGTGAGATATTTTTGTCTGGCCCTGCTATCCTTAGCCTTGTTAATTGTCGCTTGTCAGAAGGATGTAAAAGATCCAAATACGCAACCTCCCGTGAATAGCGACTGCATGCTTACTCGCATTGTACAGGGTACTGGGATCGATGATACGGTCTACATCATCAAATACGATGCGCAAAAGAGGGTACAGACAATCATCGACAGTGCTTATGAGGACACTATGACAGCGTCTTACACTGGCAACAATAAATACCCAGATCGGGTTGATGCAGTATTCGCGGGTAGTGTGAGTTACACTTATGACGCCACAGGTAATCCGACGATGGTGGCAGGAGGGATTGGAAATAAAGTGGAAATGCAATACGCTTCCGGCAGCCAGCTATCAACTGCCGCTTTATTCTACCGGGAGAATTCGACCTGGAAACCGTCCCTGAATTATAAATTCCGTTACGATAGTAAGTCGAATCTGGTCGGTTTTGATGAATTCAACTCCAGCCAGGTACTGCGTGGGCAGACACAGATCACCTATACGGAGATACAAAATCCGTTCAAAGATCTGAGTCCATATAATTTTGCCAATATGCTCGGTATGGATGATGTATTGCCTGCTTTCATGTTCCTGTACAAATCCCAATACCTACCTAAAACAATCACCGCTAGGCTGATTTACGAACTTAGTTACAAGCAAAACAGCGCAGGTCAGGTTACAAGCTCGGTAGCCACCGTAAAGAATCCAAGCACCGGCGATATAGAATATATTGCAACGCGCTATTATTTTTATCAGTGCAAATAGGCCAGGATTCCGAAATTACATTACATTAGAGCAACGGTATATTGTATGAAGATCGCGATCATCAACGGGCCCAATCTTAACCTGCTCGGTAAACGGGAACCAGGCATCTATGGCAGTCAGTCATTCGAAGAGTTCTTTGCAGAACTTAAGAAACTGTATCCTCAGGTTGACCTGCATTATTTCCAAAGCAATATAGAAGGGGAGTTGGTGACCGAACTACAGCGCGTGGGTTTCGAGTATGATGGCATTATCATGAATCCCGCAGCTTATACCCATACTTCAGTAGCGATCGGCGATGCCATTGCAGCGATCAAGACCCCAGTCGTAGAAGTACATATCTCCAATGTACACGCACGGGAGGAATTCCGCAAACTATCTCATGTATCTGCCAAGGCAGCCGGTAGCATCATTGGCCTGGGACTTAAAGGCTACGAGCTCGCCCTGCAATACCTGCTGAGCCGCAAAGCATAGTGAAGTTTGCACAAGGAAGAAAAGTGGGGCAGGGGGATTACCAGCTCATAGAAATATCCGCAGCAACAACACATAGCCATGATCCTGCTTTGATTCATCCAGCTTACGGATGATGTGCACGCCATTAGCAGTCCATATCTTGAACATATCTCCCTTCTTACAGCGGGCGAGCGCCTTTTCTATTTGCGGCATCATATAGCCGGTAGCTACCCAGCCGAGGTCGCCATTGGTTTTGGCTTCACCGCCCATAGAATAGGTCCGGGCCATATCTTCAAAGGAGGCCGCCCCAGCTCTTATACGTTTAATAATATCATCAGAAAGAGAGTCTGCAAATCGCTTGGAGAATACCGAGGTATCGATGAATATCTGCCCGGGATGGTTGAACGTGGTTGGAGACTTGGCCAGTATCTGTACCAGCGTTTTGCCGCCCTGGTAGGGCCCATACACTTTACCCACTTTACCATGGTAAGCCAGGCTATCGGGCAGCCCATAGAATTGCTGCGTACTGCGGATCACGATGGTATCGATCACAAACTTCTTCTTCAGAATATCTTTTACGTAGAGCGGTCCGTTGCCGGATCGTTCAATGTCGGCCTTGATCTGTGCAACGGACTTCAGCTGCGCCCACAGTGGTGGCGCCATCATCATTAAAAGAAGTATCAGTACCGGTACTTTCATTCGCCTAAAGGTAATAAAAGAGAAAGACCCGCCAGGCTTCTTCCAATTATTGGAATACATCCTGGCGGGTCTTTAATAATTTCGATCGGGGCTTATAACGATTCCTTGATATCCTGCATCAAACGCAGCGCGATATTGTTGGCGGTCGTTTCAAAGTTACTTTCAGCGTAGATACGAATGATCGGCTCCGTATTGGAGGTACGCAGGTGTACCCAGTCACTGTCGAATTCGATCTTCAATCCGTCTTCGGTATTTACCGGCTGGTTCTTGTATTTCTTTTGAATGCGTTCGAATATACCCTTCACATCGATGCCGTTCTCCAGCTCGATCTTATTCTTCGAAATGAAATAATCGGGATAGCGGTTGCGGAACGATTTCATGCCATTCTTGTGCGTAGCCAGCGAGCTCAGGAACAAGCCGATACCGATCAACGCATCACGGCCATAATGGAAATCAGGAACGATGATACCACCGTTGCCTTCACCACCGATCACCGCCTTCACATCCTTCATCTTGTTCACCACATTCACTTCACCCACCGCAGACGGGAAGTATTCGCCGCCGTGTTTGATGGTTACCTCTTTCAGTGCCTTGGTGCTGCTCATATTGCTCACGGTATTCCCTACCTTCTTGCTCAATACGAAATCGGCAACAGCCACGAGTGTGTACTCTTCACCAAACATGCTGCCATCTTCACAAACAAAGCAAAGGCGGTCAACATCGGGGTCCACGGCAATGCCAAAATCAGCCTTGTGCTTGCGCACTGCATTGCTGAGTTCCGTCAGGTTCTCGGGCAATGGCTCGGGATTGTGGGCAAACTTACCGTTCAGTTCACCGTTCAATACGATCACTTCCGCAACACCCAATGCCTTCAGCACAGGAGGAACAAAAAGGGCGCCGGTTGAGTTGATCACATCCACCACTACCTTGAAGTTCTTCTTGCGAATGTCCTCAACGTTCACCAATGGATAATTGATGATCGCATCGATATGTTGTTGTAAAGTGTCGTCCTTCACTGTATAGGTACCCAGTTTATCAACCTGGGCAAAGGAGAAGTTGTCTTTGCTGGCTTTGTCCAGTACAATAGCGCCATCGGCTGCATTGATGAACTCGCCTTTTTCATTCAGCAACTTGAGGGCATTCCATTCTTTGGGGTTGTGACTGGCTGTAATAATAATACCGCCTGCCGCCTTTTCCCAAACAACGGCCATCTCCACCGTAGGAGTAGTGGAAAGACCAATGTCTACCACATCGATGCCCAATCCGATAAGGGTATTAACTACAAGTTGTTGAACCATCGATCCGCTGATACGTCCGTCGCGGCCGATCACGACCGTTTTACCCGTTCCTTTTTCAAGCAGCCAGCTGCCATAAGCTGCTGCAAACTTTACTACGTCGAGAGGGGTTAAATTGTCACCGGTCTTACCGCCAATAGTTCCGCGAATACCTGATATGCTTTTTATCAATGCCACAGTGCCATGGGTTTTATCAAGTTACAAAAATAAGGTGTTTGCTACTACGCAGAAATTACCACTTGTGGGTATTTTATAGGATGAGACTGACAAGCATCGAGCCGGGAAATTAGGGAAATAATAAGACATAGAACGATTTGTGGAAAAGGAATTCTGGGCAAACGGTTGTTCATAGGGGCGCCTGCACACCCCTCCACTTAATTGCTTTTTAACTGCCTGTCAGCCATTTCCGGCGAGCCGGCAGCTGCCATGCTGCAATAAACTACTCATCGATCCGGTTAAACTTTCGGCCCGGCTGCGTCGTGGGCCAACCCCGTACATCAATATAGCTGGTGATCAGAACGCCAAACAGTTTCCATATCCCAAACAATGTTGATTCCCGTCAATGATTTTTCTTATTGTTGAGCAAGAGGTACTTGGCCGTTTCATGCAGGGCTTCCGTCAGGTTGCGCATTTCATGCATCGAAGAATCGGTGGCAGCATCCTTTGCAGGCTTATTGTTATTGACCACAGAGAATAATTCTTCCTTGCCGGTTTTGATCTGCCGACGGTAAAAATAGTCACCCTTCACCACGCCCGACATGTTGAGGTCCGGATCAAAAATGAATGCGAACGCACGTGAAGTAGAATCCAACAGGTCTTTGCCAAGGGTGGTATTATTGTATGATATATTGGACAGTCCGGCAATAGTGGGCAACACATCAAGCTGCGAACAGATCATATTGCTGCGACGTGGTGCAATCAGCGAAGGGTTGTAGAACAAGAGGGGAACATGCATTGCAGTAAGGCGCTGTTCGGTCCACGATTGTGGAAACATCTTGCCTGCATTGCCGGGAATACCATGGTCCCCAATAAATACAAACACCGTATTGTTAAAGTATTTCTCCTGGCGTGCAGCTTCGATGAATTTGCGATAACAGAAATCCGTATAGCGGAAGGCATTTAATTCGTCTATCGATTCAAAACCATACTTACGCAGAGAATCTAGCGGGAAGTCCACCTTCTTAAACTCTTCCTGGTCTTCTTTCGGAATGGTATAAGGCCGGTGATTGTCGGCCGTTTGGATCACCGCGAAAAAAGGCTTTTCCTGCTGGCCCAGTATCTTGTTCGATTCAAGGAAAAGGTTCTTGTCGCTGATACCCCATACATCGATGGTGGGCGATTTGAAATCTTCACCTTCATACAATTTCAAACCAGTGATATTGTTTGTCAGTAGTCCGCGTACATTGGCCCAACTGGCGCTGCCTCCCAGAAAGTAAAGCTTTTCATAGCCGCTGAAATCATTGATGATGCTATGCTGATCAACGGCGCCCGGATTGCGGCTGGCTGTCTTCGGCATCTCCACATCGGGTGTGCCGGTAATAGTAGCCCAGATGCCCCGCGCCGTACCGTAGGTAGGAGTAAAGCAATGATCGAAGAACAGGCCCTGGCGGCTCATGCTGTCGAAGAAAGGAGTGGTGTTGAGCGGATTGCCCCACATAGAACTTTTGTATCCGCTGAACGATTCACAGATCACCAGCACGATATTGGGTTTGCTGGTCAGGGAACCGGGCCTTGGCGAAACCAGCCTAGTATAGTTCAACACAGAGTCTGAAACGGGTAACTGATAATATTGCGCAATGACCGGGTAGAGCGATTTGACTTTCTTCTCGTCGTATTTGTTGCGGAACTTCAGCGTATTGAAAAAAGATTCAAAAGGGTTCAGGGCCAGGTTGGCCTTGTAATCGTTGCCAAGCGCAAAAGCGTCGCTCCATCGAAGCGGGTATTGGTTGAAGCGGCCAAACACAAAAAAGCCCAGCACGAGAAAGGTGACTACGGAACTGATGATCCTGGTCTTTTTGTCGGCAGCCGAAGGCTTGTTGCGTACGCGCCGGTAAGCGAGTCTGATGAGCCACATGATCATCCAGGTGGCTAAGAGCAACCCCAGCACAAGCCTGATGACCGGGTACGACTGCCACACCATGTTCAGTGAAATACCAGCATCTTCCAGGTAGTTCAAGACGCTGGCGTTAAGGCGCTGCACCAGGTAGGCATAATGCGCAAAGTCGACTACAAACAGGAACAACAGCAGGAAAACGATCACCGACAGCAGGATGGTCCAGAATCTTTTGCCTCCCTTGCTTTTGAACGGGTGTATCCAGGGCAGGCTGCCCAGGAGCAGCATGACAAGTAATATTATGGAGATGGTACGCAGGTCAAAGCGCAGCCCCAGGAAAAAAGCATTGGTCAGGTTACCAAAGGTATTCCCTTGTTTGCTGAAGAACAGGAAGAGGCCCAAACGCATCAGGGTAAACAGGATCAGGAAGATGAAACCTGTCCACAGGATCCACCGGATCAATGCGGGGAGCTTTATAATTCGTTTCATTACAATGAAATAAAGCGCTAAAATTAAGGGAATCCTCGCTTTTCTTTATTTTTGTTACTATGATATTTGATCCCGGATCGGGCCTCTTAACATTCTGGCAACGGATACAACCCTTTGATACCTGGCTTCTCACCCACATCAATCAGGATTGGGGCAGCACCACGCTGGATACTGTGCTGCCTTTTATGCGGGAAACCATGTTCTGGATCCCGCTTTATCTATTCCTGATCCTTTTCACCACCATCAACTTTAAGATCAAGGGATTATGGTGGGTATTGGGGATCGCGCTCACGGCCATCATCGCGGACCTCATCAGCAGCCAGCTTATCAAACAAACCGTCATGCGCGTACGACCCTGCCAGGATCCGGAGGTGGCATCGCATATCCGCTTCTTTATTAATTATTGTCCACGCAGCTCCAGTTTTACTTCTTCCCATTCCTGCAGCCATTTTGCACAGGCCATGTACTTTTTCCTCACCCTGCGTAGTGTTTGGGGAAAGTGGGCCGGTCTCTTCTTTGCCTGGGCATTCGTGATCGCCTACACACAGGTATATGTAGGAGTGCATTACCCCTTCGATGTCTTTTGTGGCGCCATTCTCGGCTGCGGTATCGGTTTTGCTACCGGTAAATTATTTAATAACAAGATCGGATTACTTAGTTTAGCTTAGTCAAATTATACAGCCCTCATGTCGGAGATTTTTATAATACTTGGATTAATACTACTGAATGGATTGTTTTCAATGGCTGAAATTGCACTGGTCTCCTCCCGTAAAGCCAGGTTGGAGGCGCAGGCCAATAAGGGCGACAAAAGGGCGGAAGAGGCCCTGAAACTGGCCAATCATCCCGATCACTTCCTGTCTACCGTACAGATCGGAATCACCCTCATCGGCATTTTGACCGGTGTGTACTCGGGTGAGCAGCTCAAGACCGATCTGGTTGAATATATTAACCGTTTCGAATCATTGCGGCCTTACAGCAACGGTGTCGCTACTACTGTATTGGTCATCCTGATCACCTATTTTTCATTGGTTTTGGGAGAACTGGTGCCCAAACGCATAGGTTTATCCAGACCCGAAGTGATCGCCAAACTGGTAGCTGGCCCTATGCGCGTAGTAAGTTTCATCACCTATCCTTTCATCTGGTTGCTGACCAAGTCGACACAGTTGATCGTAAGCCTGCTGCGCATCAAGGCAAAAGACAACCAGGTAACGGAAGAAGAGATCAAGGCCATCATCAGTGAAGGAACCGAGCAGGGCACCATCGAAGAGGCAGAACAGGAGATCATCGAGCGGATCTTTCACCTCGGCGACCGCAACATCACTTCCCTGATGACGCACCGCAGTGATATCATCTGGTTCGATGTTACCGATAACGAAACGTCGATCAAAGACAAGATCGTAACAGAGCCACACTCTGTGTACCCCATCTGCGAAGACGATCTCGACAATATCAAAGGCATGGTGTCGCTCAAGGACATGTATGTCACCAATGACCTTACTCATTTTAAACAGATCATGAAGCCGGCGCTATTCGTACCGGAAAACGTGACTGCCTACAACGTATTGGAAAAGTTCAAGGCCACCAGGAACCATGCCTGCTTCATTGTTGATGAATATGGAAGTGTGCAGGGAATGATCACGCTTAACGACATCCTGGAAGCTATCGTGGGAGGCATGCCCGAGATCAATGAGGTGGATTACGAGATCGTGGAACGACAGGATGGTTCTTACCTCGTGGACGGGCAAATACCTTTTTACGACTTTCTGGACCGCTTTGCCAAAACCGAATACATGCACGAGGGCGAACAGGAGTTCGATACCCTCGCTGGTTTCATACTGCACAAACTGGAACGCATACCCCACACTGGCGATACCCTCGCCTGGGAAGGCTTCAAGTTCGAGATCGTCGACATGGACGCCCAGCGCATCGATAAAGTGCTGGTGAACATATCCGATGCCATCAAGGAAGAAATGGAGGAGGAATAACTGCGTTTGTAATTCTCACCGGGTATTGATGAATGTCAAATGAGTACCTGCCTGAAACTCAGGCAGGTGGCCGCTTTGCCGGTAGGCCTGTTGATAACGGCAGGGGAAGATTGCTGTGTGTGCCAGTAAAAATACGGTTTTAACATTTCGATCAGTTCTACGCTTGACGGGCAGCCAAAATGGCACCATCTTTGACTCATCACGATCCGTTACACAAACTAAAGTCTGAAACTTATGAAAAACGCGATCAAATACCTGCTGATCTTCCTGGTGCCTGTAGTAACGGTCACCGCCTGTAAAAAGGATACGGAGGAAAAGCCCACGGAGGGAACGGAAAAGCCTGGAACAAAACCACCTCCCACAACGCCGCCGCCTGCTACCAATCCATATAACAATATAGTAGAAACGAAGGCGCCCGTTCAAAAGGCCATCACCTATAATGTAAATACCAATATCGGAGGATTTCAGCAAGCCCTGCCTTATCTCTACGATAGTACCACAAAACGTTATCCCCTGCTCGTCTTCATCCATGGGATCGGCGAACTGGGCGATGGATCCACACAGCTGTACAACGCAGCCAACGTGGGTGTAGCCAGCCTGATCAGGAACAAACTGTTCCCTGCCAATTTCGTAGTGAACAGCAAGAACTATTCGTTCATTGTAATATCGCCGCAAATAAAGAAATGGGATTATAAGACAGTTGCAAAGGACATCAATGATATGATCAACTATGCCATCTCGAAATACCGCATCGATACCACCAAAATGTATGTGAGCGGACTTAGTATGGGTGGTGGTTATACCTGGGATTATGCAGGTGTGTATGCCAGCCGGCTTGCCGCCATAGCACCTATTTGCGGCGCCTCGGGTCCCAACGATGCCAAGGCAAAAGTGATGGCAACGGCCAACCTGCCAGTATGGGCTTTCCACAATAATGACGATGGAACCGTTACGCCCGCCAATTCAACCGGCTATGTGAACAAGATCAATTCCTATAATCCGGCCATCAAGGCTAAACTCACCCTGTGGCCTACCGGCGGGCACGATGCCTGGACCAAGGCACTAAATCCTAAGTACAAAGAGAATAACCTGAGTGTTTATGAGTGGATGCTGCAATACAGCAGAACGAAGAAGTAACCCTGACCATTTAATCAATACGCATTAATCGATTCACCCGGGAAAAACGCAATGGCGCAGCGCGAAGATATATTGTTAAGGCTCTGATTATGTATTCAAGCGCTGCGCCTTATTTTTTGCAGGGCGCCAGCCGTGGTCAAAAACGCCTACAGCACACGAGGGCAGCGCAAGACGCTCTCTGTAAAATTATCAGAACTCGAACTTAGCTTCTTTATCAGGATTGTTTAAGCGTGTACTTTTCCTGTTGCCTCCGACAGACACGTGCATCAGGTTCAATTGCTTTTCATACGTCTCATATAAAATGCTGTTGCTGATCTCCACCTTTTTGGGGGCGGTGGCTGCCGGTGTTTGAAAATAGCTCCAAACCGCATCATTCTCCCGCTCGAAGCCTACAAATTCCAGGGCTATATCCTTGCCATCCAGCTTGATCAGTAACCGCTTGCGTACATAATCCGACACGAGTTTATCGGCTTCTGCCTTGTCTTTAGGGTTGAACAGATCGATTTTTTTATTATATTGACCGGCAAGCGCCTTTTCAAAATCATCGGTGAAGATCTTGCAGCTGATCTCGAGGTTCTTATCGGTCGCATTGTGGTTGATCTCCGTAACACTCACATACAGCGGATGTACGACCGCCGGAGAGGAGGGGAGCTGGTTCGGGTTTACAGGGCCACCAAAAAGGTTGATCGCCACCAGTAACCACTTATAGAGAGGAAGCACCATTAACATCATAAATTTTTCTGTTACAAATCTCTTAATTATTTTGGTACCCGCTTGGTAATATGCAAGATTTTACATTTTATTTTCAACTCGGCATAGAACACATCCTTACCCTGGATGCAATGGATCATATCCTGTTCGTTACTGCACTCTGTCTGCGGTATCTGTGGCAGGACTGGAAGAAAGTGGTGATCCTGGTGACGGCCTTTACCATTGGCCACTCGATCACCCTGGCCCTGAGTGCACTGGGGTATGTAAATTTTTCAACCGATTGGATCGAGTTCCTGATACCGCTTACCATAGCGGCAACCTGTATAAATAATATTACGCAGCCTGCCACGACGACTCAAAAGAAACTACCGCTGATCTATTTCTTTGCCTTGTTCTTTGGCTTGATACATGGATTGGCTTTTGCGGGGCAGTTCCTCAGTCTCGAAGGAAAAGAGAGCCTGGTATCGCACCTGCTGGCATTCAACCTCGGTATCGAGGTAGCGCAGCTGTTGGTAGTAGTAGTGATCCTGTTCCTGTCGTTTGTGGTGGTGCAATTACTGAAGTTGTCGAGGATAGCTTGGTTGAGGATTGCCTCGGGCGTCATCCTCGTCTTTTCACTCATTTGGGCATATCAACGTTTTCCACATACTAAAAACACACATGATGAGAAAGTCACTGTTCGTGGCAACGGCAGTCGCAGGTTTGTTTAGTGTAGCCAATGGCCAAAACATACAAAACAACCCCGGCTCCAACCACGGTAATAAATTTGAACAATTGGGCATTATGCTACCCACGCCCAATGAATACCGCACCGCCAGCGGCGCCCCCGGCCCCAAGTACTGGCAGCAACGGGCTGATTATGACATCAAATGCGAACTGGATGAGGTGAACCTCAAGCTCACCGGTAGCGAGAAGATCACGTATTTCAACAATTCTCCCAATACGCTCACTTACCTGTGGCTGCAATTGGATGAGAACGAGCACAGTTCGGTCAACAATGCCAATTACCAGAACAGCCGCACCATGTCGTCGCAGCTCAACGTAGCGAGCATCGACCAGCTGGAGGCCGACAGAACCGACAACGGTTATGGCATCAACATCGTTAAGATAACCGACGCCCTGGCCAAGCCGCTCAAATACACCGTCAACAAGACCATGATGCGTGTTGAGCTGCCCGCTCCGCTCAAAGCCGGACAAACTTTCGTGCTTAACATCAATTGGAATTATAAGGTTTCCGACCGCATGAAATTCGGCGGTCGCGGAGGTTACGAATACTTTGCCGAAGATGGCAACCACCTCTTCACCATGGCACAATGGTATCCCCGCCTTTGCGTATACAGCGATGCAGTAGGCTGGCAAAACCACCAGTTTACCGGCAGGGGAGAGTTCGCCCTCACCTTCGGTAACTTCAAAGTGGCCATGACCGTACCTGCCGACCACGTAGTAGGCGGCACCGGCGAGTGCACCAACTATGCACAAGTGCTTACACCGGCTCAGTTGGGCCGCTGGACAAAAGCACAGGCTTCCAAAGAGCCGGTAGAAGTGGTTACCCTCGACGAAGCGAAAAAAGCAGAAGGACAAAAGAGTACCGCAAAGAAGACCTGGATCTTCAAAGCCGATAACGTACGTGACTTTGCCTGGACAGCTTCCCGTAAGTTCGTTTGGGATGCCATGCCAACCTATGTGGAAGGCAAGAAAGTAATGTGTATGAGCTTTTATGGCAAAGAGGCCTACGGTTTATACCGCAAGTTCTCTACTAAAGCCGTGGCACACACCATTCGCAGCTACTCTAAATTCACCATTCCCTATCCATACCCCGTTGCGCAGAGTATAGAAGCGGCTAATGGTATGGAATATCCGATGATCTGCTTCAACTATGGCCGTACTGAAAAGGACGGATCTTATACGGAAGCTACCAAGTACGGCATGCTGGGTGTGATCATCCATGAAGTAGGTCACAACTTCTTCCCCATGATCATCAACAGCGACGAACGTCAATGGAGCTGGATGGATGAAGGCTTGAACTCATTCGTGGAATACCTCACCGAAGAACTGTACGACAATAAATTCCCCGTTCGTGGAAAAGGACCAGCCTGGGCCATCGTAGATTATATGCGCCTGCCCAAGAATCAGCTGGAGCCCATCATGTCGAATTCTGAGAACATCATCGGATTTGGTCCGAATGCCTATACCAAACCGGCTACCGGTTTGAACATGCTGCGCGAAACCATCATGGGCCGCGACCTGTTCGATTATGCATTTAAAGAATATGCACGCCGTTGGGCCTTCAAACATCCCGAACCTGCCGATCTCTTCCGCACGTTGGAAGATGCATCTGGTGAAGACCTCGATTGGTTCTGGAGGGGTTGGTTCTTTGGTACCGATGCCTGCGACATCGCATTGGATACTGTAAAGTATTTCAAGGCAGACGTATCTTACAATCCTCCTGCACCCAAAGAAGGAGCTACCTCCAGCCGCAAGCTGGAAAAACCGATGGGCTCTGCATTTCCTACCGACGTTTCGAAAGACCGCAATGCAGCCGATAAGAGCATTCAATTCCTGACCGATCAGGATACCACCCTGCGTGATTTCTATTGGAAGTATGCACGTGGCCTGGAGCCAGTGGATACAACCACTTACCAGGTACCTGTTGGCGGTGGTATCGAAGCAGCGGATGAAGCGGCCAAGCAGAAAGCAGCCGGCAAGCATTTCTATGAGCTTACCTTCAGCAACAAGGGTGGCCTGGTGATGCCGATCATCGTTGAGTGGACCTATAAAGACGGCACCAAAGAAGTGGATCGCATCCCTGCACAGGTATGGCGCCTCAACGAGCAGAAGGTAGTTAAGACCTTCATGAAAGACAAAGAAGTGGAGTCTGTGAAACTCGATCCGATGCGCGAAACAGCCGATATCAACGAAAGCAACAATACCTGGGGTACCATTGCTGCGCCTTCCAAGTTCACCGTGTTCAAGCAAAAGCAACAAACCCGTGGACAGTCTTCCGGCATCAACCCGATGCAGAAGGCCGAAGAGAAGAAGAAAGCATTCTAATCTCCGGATAGTATAAACTTGTAAGCGCCCCGCAGTGGTAATTCCACTGCGGGGCGCTTTATTTATGGGGCGCAATCTGAGTGCGCACCAGGTCTTTAATTGTTGAACATAAAAAAGCCGGTACGCTTACGCAGTACCGGCTGTCAATAAATATGTTGATGGTTAGTTGCAGGCTTTGGCGAACAAGCCGACCAAAGCTACAACTACAGGAATCCAAAAGAAGAGAAAAGATTTACTCATGGCGTGGGTTTTATAATGATTCGTGTTAATGTAAAGATACGACAACAGTACCCCGAACCCTAACCACTGATCCGGGATTTCCAAAATTACCCAGTTTCGGTAGGTTCGTCTGCTGGAGGCTGGTTATCAGGATTCTTCTTTCGCCCGTTGGCCTTCAATGCCTGATCGATGATCCATTCCAACTGACCATTCACACTTCTAAACTCATCCGCGGCCCATTTCTCAAGCGATTTGAAGGTCTCTTCGTCGATCCGCAGTACAAAGTTTTTCTTGCTGCCCACTACAGAAGGATTTTATTGATAAAGTGTTCCGGTATTCAGGATCGGCTGCGCGCCACGCTCGCCGCACAATACCACCATCAGGTTGCTCACCATCGCAGCCTTCTTTTCTTCATCGAGGGTTACGATCTTTTTGCGGGATAATTGTTCCAACGCCATTTCTACCATACCCACAGCGCCTTCCACGATCTTGGTACGGGCAGCAACAATGGCTGTAGCCTGTTGGCGTTGCAGCATCGCTCCTGCAATTTCTGCTGCATAGGCCAGGTGACTGATCCTGGCTTCCCGCACTAAAATGCCGGCGGCAGCGAGCCTTTCATTCAGTTCCTGTTCCAGCATTTCGTTGACCTTATTACCTCCATCACGCAAAGTAATAGCGGCATGTTCATCTTCCATATGATCATAGGCGTAGGTAGTGGCGAGGTGCCGGATGGCGGCTTCGCTCTGGATCTTTACATAATGGACATAGTCGGCCACTTCAAAAGCCGCTTTATAAGTATCATCAACCTGCCACACGATCACTGCAGCAATCTCGATGGGGTTACCCATTTTGTCGTTTACTTTCAGTTTACTGCTCTCGAGATTCTCGGCCCGGAGGGAGATCATTTGTTTTTTGTACAGCGGGTTTACAAACTGCAGCCCATTCTCTTTTACCGTACCGACATACTTGCCAAAGAAGGTCATCACCCGCGAGTGATTGGGACTTATCACGATGATACCAAGGGATAAAAAGACGCTGGCGATAAAGGAAAATACCCCCAGCAGCACGAAAGTGCCGTTGTCACGGCTCCCCGCAAAAAAGTAAATGGAAGCTATGAATAAAATAACCGCGAGGAGAAGGGCCAGGTAGCCCGACATGGGTTTCATGATCTTTTGCATAACGAAGGAATTTAGGTATGATATCAATATGATATCAAATCTACATCATGATCCTGAATCGTCCAAGCGTTCGTTATGAGCAGCAAAGGAGCCCGCCTGGCAATTATAAAAGCCGGTAGGAGTGGGGATGCCGGCGCGTAACAAAGCCGCGGCCAGCATCTCATCGATGCTGGCCGCTGTATAAGTGATTAGTAATAAGTAGTTTGTGAGTAGATTGCTTAATTGCCGGTACTCCCATCGCGAACCCGGACCTTCTTTTTGCCGGCATTCTTCTTTTCAAAATCCAGGACCTCCTTGGGTTTGGCTATTTCCTTTTTGGCTGTGGGGGCCGTAGACTGGGATTTGGCTTTTTCCAGCTCGCCGAGCACGTAACTCTCTGTTTTGCTGACCATACCGGTCTCCGAATCGAAGTATTTCCACAAGCCATGCCGCAAGGAAGCTCCTTCGTTCTTGATGATCACGGCCCGGTAGGTATCAAATTTATCGGGGTCCTCGATCATGAGGGTATCATACAGTTTGTCTGGATTGATGGCCTTCCAGCGCTGTTCCAGGCGTAATTCACCGTGCTTATTATAATATCGGCACACACTGTCCTTTAAGCCCCATTTGTAAAATTCAACGCCCACCAGATCGCCCTGGAGGCTGAACAGGCGCCATTCTCCATCCTTGCGGTTGTGCACATACCAGCCTTCCTCTTCATAGCCGGGTTCGCCCCGAACGGTTTCGTAGCGATTTACCCAGGGCCCCTGTTTCCTGTTGATCACATCAATGCGGTTCAGCGTATCGCCCTGTGGATTGAGCTTATAGTCCTTCCATTGCGAAAAGGCATTCACAGAAAACAACAACAGTATAAGAAACATCCAGCGCATGACAGGCATTTTTAACTGATTAAGAGCACGGCAAGACCGACAATAATAACGCCAAAGTTCCGCAATTCATTGTAAACAGAACCTTAAAGCTCAGCTGCGGCAATTCTCTGGTTTCCAGCCCCTGCAACGGCTATAATCCATTGGATCACTGGACAATGGTGCAATTTTCATTATCCATTGAACTGATTGTTTCGTTGAATGTTATCTATGAAATTATTATCCATTTTGAACGATGATCAGGAAACCCGCTATTTCTATGACGAATTTGCAAACCACAATGGCTGGGTTTTTCGATCTAAATATTTCGGAAATTTGCGCCCCATGAGCCACAACACACGTATCTATTTCGACAATGCGGCCACCACCGCCCTCGACCCGATCGTTCTCGAAGCTATGATGCCTTACCTAACGGAAAAGTTTGGAAACCCTTCTTCCATCTATTCCTATGGCCGGGAAACGAGGCTGGCCATCGAAACAGCCCGTAAGTCTGTGGCTAAGATCCTGAATGCCCACCCGGCCGAGATCTTCTTCACGTCCGGGGGTACTGAAAGCTCCAACACCGCCATTAATGCCGCCGTGCATGATCTCGGCTGCCGTCATATCATCACCTCACCCATCGAACACCACGCCACCCTGCATACGGTAGAAAACCTCTATCACCGTGGCGAAGCGGCCCTGAGTTATGTGAAGTTGCTGCCCAACGGCCATGTGGACCTCGAAGACCTCGAGCAGTTACTGGCGGCGCACGAAGAGAAAACACTGGTAACCCTGATGCATGCGAATAACGAGATCGGCAATATCCTCGACATTCACGCAGTAGGTAATATCTGCAAAAAGTATGGCGCCATCTTCCATTCCGATACCGTACAAACAGTAGGTCACTTTCCATTCGACCTCCGCAATACACCCGTACACTTCATCACCGGAGCCGGGCATAAATTCCATGGTCCCAAAGGAGTAGGCATCATGTACATCAATGAGAATGTAAAGATCAAGCCGCACATCCATGGTGGCTCACAGGAACGCAACATGCGTGCGGGTACCGAAAACCTCTATGGTATAGTTGGTTTTGCCAAAGCACTGGAACTGGCCACTACGAACTATGAGCACGATAGCGCTTACATCAAAGGGCTTAAGCTCTATATGATGGAGCAACTGCAAAAGACCATCAAAGGCGCCGCCTTCAACGGTGATATCCTGGGCAAAAGTCTTTACACCGTGCTCAGCGTATCCTTCCCCAAAACAGAGAAATCGGAAATGATCCTCTTCAACCTCGACATCAACAATATCTGCGCCAGTGGCGGCAGTGCCTGTACGTCGGGGGCCGATCAGGGATCGCACGTGATCCGCGCCATCAACAACAACCCCAACCAGATCACGGTACGCTTCTCTTTCAGCAAGCACAACACCAAAGAAGAGATCGACCAGGTGATCGCTAAGTTGAAAGAGATTATTTAGGCAGCATAAAGTGATCGGCTAAAATCACTTAACTTCCTGCCTAAATCGTGTTGCATGAAACAGGTGTCCCTCGGATGCATTGCTTTCGTTTGTCTTGTCGCTGCTATTTTGCCTTCCTGTAAACTCATGCCAAAGGAAGAACCCAAAAAAGAAGCAGTCCGCAAGGATACCGTATTTATGGCTGGCCCCGACTGGTTCTATCAATCTAACATTTATGAGGTAAACGTTCGGCAATACACGCCCGAAGGGACTTTCAAAGCCTTTGCGGCCTCCCTGCCACGCCTGAAGCAAATGGGCGTAGACATCCTCTGGTTCATGCCCGTAACGCCCATCAGTAAAACCGACCGCAAAGGAACACTGGGCAGTTACTATGCTGTAGCAGATTACCAGGCCGTGAATCCCGAATTTGGTACGATGGCCGATTTCAAAGCGCTGGTACAGGAAGCACACAACAGTGGTTTCAAGGTCATCATAGACTGGGTAGCCAACCATACCGGGGCCGATCATCCCTGGCTTATCCGGCATCCCGATTTCTACAATCGCGACAGTACAGGCAAGGCCCTGTTCGCCTTCGACTGGAGCGATACGCGGGTGCTCAACTACAACAACCAGGAAATGCGCGACAGCATGATCGCCGCGATGAAATACTGGGTGCGGGAAGCCGATATCGACGGCTATCGGTGCGATATAGCTGGTGAAGTGCCCACCGATTTCTGGAAAGAGTGTATCCGCCAGCTTCGCCAGGATAAGAGATTGTTCATGCTGGCCGAAGGCGAAAAGGCAGCATTGCATGCCGCCGGTTTCGATGCGAGCTATCTTTGGGATATGTTCCACACCATGAAAAAAGTGGCTGCCGGCGAACGTACTGCCCTTTCATTTGATACCGTGCTGAGGCGCCAGGATAGTGCATTTCCCAAAGGAGCTGTACGCCTTTATTTTACCAGTAACCATGATGAGAACAGCTGGAACAAAAGTGATTTCGGCACCTTCCCCGGGTTGAAGCATGCACCCTTTGCGGTACTTACGCAAACCATGCAGGCCTCACTGCCCCTTATTTATAGCGGACAGGAAGAGCCTGTGCTGCGTGCCATTTCATTTTTCGAGAAAGACAACATGGGCTTTAAGCAATATGGCCGCGCCTCTTTTTACAAAACATTACTCGACCTGCGTAAGCGCAACCCGGCGCTGGCTACCGATGCCGCCTTCAAAAGAGTGTCGGTGGGCGATGACAAAGCATTGTATGCTTACGTGCGGGAAAAGGGAGCGGGCAAAGTGCTGGTGATCCTTAACCTCAGCAATAAGGAACAGGTCGTAACGATTAAAGATCAATCGCTGGTAGGCCAACCCACGAACCTCTTTCTTGGTTCGAAAGAACCGTTTACGCTCAACCATTCCTTCAACATAGAACCTTGGGGATACATCGTTTGTGAGTACTAAACACAGTCAATATTTGATCGGGGTCGATATCGGCACTACCAACACCAAGGCTATCGCTTTTGGGTTGGATGGGGCGATACTGGCTGCCAGCAATATCACCTATATGCCATTGCCAGCCGCTGAAGCAGGCGCTCACGAACTCGATCCACACACCCTGTTCAATGCAGTGATCGAAACCGTTCGCCAGGTAGTAGCACAAACCCAAGCAGCTACGCTTACCGGCATTGCTTTCAGCAGCGCCATGCACAGCCTTATTGCGGTAGACAAAGCCGGCCTGCCACTCACCAACGTGATCACCTGGGCCGATCTGCGTAGCAACCGCCAGGCCGACGCCCTAAAAGCAACGGAAGCCGGCAAACGTATTTACCAGCGCACCGGCACGCCCATCCATCCTATGTCGCCACTCTGCAAACTGATCTGGTTGCGGGAAACCCAACCTGAGCTCTTCGGGTCGGCCCATAAATTCATTGGTATAAAAGAATACATTTTCCATAAGCTTCTTGGCAAATATTATATCGATCATTCCATAGCATCGGCCACTGGCTTGTTTGATATCTATGAGCTGGATTGGAATGCAGAAGCGCTCGCGGTGGCGGGCGTTGGCCCCGATCGGTTGTCGCGACCAGTTAGTCCCCTTTCAGTTCTCAAAGGCATTGACCTTTCGTATGCAACACAGTTGGGTATCGATCCTGCAACACCGGTAATACCGGGCGGCAGTGACGGCTGCCTTGCCCAATTGGGCAGCGGTGCCTTGCAGCCTGGCGATGTATCGCTTACCATTGGTACCAGTGGCGCTGTTCGTATGATGGGCAACCGGCCACAACACGATCCGCAGGCACGCATCTTCAACTATATCCTTGCAGAAAACTATTATGTATCCGGCGGGCCCATCAACAATGGCGGCGTATTGCTCAAGTGGTATGCGGAGCATTTCCTGGGTCGTACCTTCCAGGATACGGAAGATTTCGATTGGTTTGTACAACAGGCGGCACAAGCTCCGGCAGGGGCCGATGGACTGATTTTTCTGCCTTATGTACAGGGCGAGCGTGCGCCAGTTTGGGATGCCGCCGCTAAAGGCATGTTCTTTGGAATACAGGCGCGGCACACGCAGGCCCATTTCATGCGCGCTATTGTTGAAGGGGTTAACTTTGCCTTGTACCAGGTAGCGCAGTCGCTCGAAGAAACCATCGCGCCCATGCAGCATGTCTATGCCAGTGGAGGCTTCACCAAAAGCAACCAATGGCTTCAATGGCTTACCGACCTCTTCGGCAGGCCTGTTACCGTGCCTACAACAGGCGATGCTTCGGCAACCGGCGCTGCGATCGTGGGCTTTAAAGCCCTGGGCCTTATTGGCCAACTGCAATTTGCCGGTAACCACGTTTCAGAGGCGACAACCTTCCTGCCCAATGAATCACATCGCCCGGCGTACTTGTATAACTATGAGATTTACAGCAGCCTGTATCAACGGCTGAAGGACCTGTTTCACCGTCCCAACAACCAGTAATCGCCCTTCACCACATTTGGTAGCTTCCACCTGGCATAAATTGCCTGAAATTGCAGGTAGTATTCGTAATTTGAATCAACACCTTTAACCGCATAGCCATGAACCAAAACGTATTTGCGAAGAATCGCGTTGAATCTATTGATGTTCTCCGGGGTATCGTCATGATCATCATGGCGCTTGACCATGTGCGCGATTTCTTTCACGTAGGCGCCTTTCAGGCCGATCCGCTCGATCCCGCCACTACCAGCCCCATGTTGTATTTTACCCGGTGGATCACCCATCTCTGTGCGCCCACCTTTGTATTCCTGGCAGGCACCTCCTCCTACCTGGTAGGTTTGCGAAAATCAAAAGCCGAACTAAGCAGTTTTCTTATAAAACGCGGGGTATGGCTCATCCTGGTAGAAGTGTTGGTGGTAACGCTGGCGCTCAGCTTCAACCCGCTCTATAACTTTCTGTTCCTGCAGGTGATCTGGGCAATTGGCATCAGCATGGTAATGCTGGGCTTGCTGGTAAGGCTGCCCTACGCAGCGATCTTTACGATCGGATTGGTCATTGTATTTGGACATAATCTGCTCGACTATCCGGAAGCAGCCCATGCTGCCCACAAACAACCTTTAGGTTTTTTGTGGGACCTCGTACATGGAGCTCGCTTCGCTATCTATTCATATGCCCCCAATCGTGTGCTGGCCATCATATATCCTTTTCTGCCCTGGACGGGGTTGATGTTGCTGGGTTATAGTGCCGGCAAATTGTTTACGGCGGAATTTCCCGCAGCAAGGCGTAAAAAGATACTGGTGTATCTCGGGTTTGGAGCCATCGCGTTGTTCTTTCTGTTGCGTGGTATCAACCTGTATGGAGATCCCGTTCGCTGGGTAAAGCAGGATACACTCCTGAAGAACCTGTTTGCATTTTTTAATGTCAACAAGTATCCGCCTTCCCTGATGTATATGAGTATAACAATTGGGGTGTCGCTGCTGATATTGAGATTACTGGAGGGGGTTAGAAATCCCATCACAGAATTTTCAAAGGTATTCGGACGCGTTCCGTTCTTCTATTATGTAGTGCACTTCTTCCTTATTCATACACTCACGGTCATTGCCTTTTATATGTCGGGCTATAAATCGGGCGATATCGTGTCCAACCAGGTACCTTTCCTGTTCAGGCCCGTTGAGTTTGGCTATTCGTTGTGGGGAGTATATTTGATCTGGGCAGCCATCATCGCCTTTCTGTATCCCTTATGCAGAAAATACAATAACTACAAAAGCACGCACCAGAAATGGTGGCTCAGCTACATATAGACCCCGGGGTTCAATTTTACATCATCGCCAGGGAAGCGTGGTCACGCTCAAACAATCTATCATTTGTGTAGAGATATTTCAACAGCGTTGATCTCCTATGAGCATCACTGCACGCTGATCTTTTTCTTAAATACTACATCATTGCCCGATAAAAGTTGGAGGAGATAAGTGCCGGGACGTACGTTGTCCGCATCCAGTGGAAAACTCACCATTTGCCCTGGTTGCAGCAGGCCCATCTTCTGTTCGTAGAGTTTACGGCCCCTGAGATTGAGTAGTGTAATGCTGGTGTTGTCGAGCTGTTTGCTGCCGGTATGCACAAAAAGCCAATTGATTTTGTCGATAATGGTTGGATAGATCCTGATAGACACAGACGCATGTTTTTAGCATTTACAAAAAACAGGGGCCAGTGGCCATTGGTTAGCCGATAAAGATCGACTGGACTGCCTTTCATAAATGGATTGGGTTTTAAAAAAACATGGGGTACGAAAGAAAAGACTAAGACAAGGTTATTATACGGTATGTTATAGGATCATAAAAACGGCCACGTCAGAAGCTTTATTGCTTCATGCAATCGTTTGCCTTATTTATTGATAATTGTTAATACAGAGGCCGATGCTTCATTACACCTGGATACAATTGTGCTATACCGCGATAGCAATGACACCAGGAGACCTCACTCCATAAAGAAAGCGCTGGTATTACCGGAGCTTGCCCTTGATTTCCTGCAGTTTCAACAAAGCTTCAACAGGAGTAAGGCGATTGATGTCGATACCTTCCAGTAGTTTCCGTATATCATCAAATGTTTCACTGTGTGCATCGAAGATGGACAGCTGAAACTTTTTGGAAGAGATGTTCTTCACTGCTTCACCCACATTAGAACTTTGGTGTGCGCCGCCATTTTCATCAACGTGTTTTTCTTCCAGTTGGTGAAGTATTTCATTGGCACGCTGAATGAGGGCAGGGGGCATGCCGGCCATCTTGGCCACATGAATACCGAAGCTATGCGTACTGCCGCCTGGCGCCAGCTTGCGCAGGAAGATGATCTTGTTGTTTACTTCCTTGTTCGTAACATGGAAGTTGCGGGTGCGTGGTAATTTATTTTCGAGTTCGTTGAGCTCATGATAGTGCGTGGCGAACAAGGTCTTCGGTGCATGACTGGCATTGTGCAAATATTCGGCAATGCTCCACGCAATAGAAATACCATCATACGTAGAAGTACCGCGGCCAATTTCATCCAGCAGGATCAGACTGCGTGCCGTGAAGTTGTTGATGATGCTCGCTGTTTCATTCATCTCCACCATAAAGGTCGATTCGCCGCCGCTGAGATTGTCCGATGCACCCACACGGGTGAATATCTTATCGGTTAAGGGTACTTTGGCAGCATCCGCCGGTACAAAGCTGCCCATATGGGCCATCAGGGTGATCAGCGCCGTTTGTCGTAAGATGGCGCTCTTACCACTCATGTTCGGTCCGGTAAGAATAATGATCTGTTGGGCCGATTGGTCGAGGAAAATATCGTTGGCAATATAAGCCTCACCGGGAGGCAGGTTGCGTTCGATCACCGGGTGACGGCTTTCCTTGAACTCCAGCTCATGCCCTTCGTGCAAAGCAGGCTTCTTGTAATTGTACCGAAGCGCATTGTCGGCAAAACAAACCAGGCAATCCAGCACGGCCAGGATATGTCCGTTGGACTGCATCGGTGCAATGTATTCCTGGAGCTGCATCAACAATTTGTCGTACAGATCCATTTCGATGGCCATGATCTTATCTTCGGCGCCGGTGATCTGCTCTTCGTATTCCTTTAGTTCGGGTGTTATATACCGCTCGGCATTGGCCAGGGTTTGTTTCCTGATCCATGTGGCCGGCACTTTATTCTTATGTGAGTTGGTTACTTCGAGGAAATAACCAAACACGTTGTTGAAACCGATCTTCAAAGAAGGAATGCCTGTTGCTTCTGCTTCTTTTTGTTGCAGCTCTACCAGGTACTCTTTACCACCGCTGGCGATCTTGCGCAGCTGGTCAAGCTCGGCATGTATACCATCAGCAATAACGCCACCCTTGGCCGCTACGGCCGGAGGGTTGTCCATGATCGTGTGCTGAATGGTTTCCATAATGGTGGCACAGGGATCGAGCGTGCCGGTCAGTTTCGCCAGGTACGGATCGGCCACGCCGGTGCAAAGC
Organism: Paraflavitalea sp. CAU 1676; assembly: GCF_029223285.1. Classification (GTDB taxonomy): domain Bacteria; phylum Bacteroidota; class Bacteroidia; order Chitinophagales; family Chitinophagaceae; genus Paraflavitalea. The sequence goes on from NZ_JARHUJ010000005.1 coordinate 102,779, forward strand.
TGTTTCACCGCGCGTACCTCCTGCAAGCCGCGCGCGATCTGTAATACTTCCCGCGGGTTGATCTTCTTGATGGGGATCTTGCTCACCAGGCGTTCTATATCGCCGCATTGCTTGATGTGGTGACTGAGTTTGTTGCGCAGATCCACCTCGACAATAAAGAATTCAACGAGATCGAGGCGTTCGTTGATCCGGGTGGCATCTTTTAGCGGCAACAGTATCCAGCGCTTCAGCAAGCGGGCGCCCATGGGCGATACCGTATTATCCAGCACTTTGTGCAGGGTATTACCCGCTTCGCCGCTACCGGTAGCCGTAAGCTCCAGGTTGCGGATGGTGAACCGGTCCATCCACAGGTAATCCTCCCGGTCTATCCGCTGAATGGAAGTGATATGCTGCAGGTTGGGATGCTCGGTATCTTTCAGGTAATGGAGAACTGCACCTGCCGCTACTATAGCCAACGGCATATCTTCTACACCATATCCTTTCAGTGAATGGGTGTTGAAGTGCTTCAATAAGCTTTCGGTGGTGTAGGCCAGATCGAAGATCCAGCTCTCCATGGTATAGGTATAGAACTTATTGCCGAAGTTTTCCTTAAAGTGCTTTTGGTAGGCACGCTGGAAAATGACTTCTGCAGGCTTTAAAGTTTGCAGCAGCTTATCGATGTATTCCTGGTTGCCTTCGGCTACAAAGAATTCACCGGTAGAGATATCGAGAAAGGCAATGCCTGCGCTGTCGTCGGTGAAATGTACACCAGCGAGGAAGTTGTTGCTGTTATGCTCCAGCAACTTGTCATTCGTGGCAACACCAGGTGTTACCAGTTCGGTTACCCCGCGTTTTACGATGCCCTTAGCCTGCTTGGGATCTTCGAGCTGGTCGCAGATGGCTACCCGGTAGCCGGCTTTTACCAGCTTGTGCAGGTAGGTATCCATGGCATGGTGCGGAAAACCTGCCAGTTCGGAAGCGCCGGAAGCGGCGCCGTTATTTCGTTTGGTTAGGGTAATGCCCAACACTTGTGCAGCGATGATCGCATCGCCGCCGAAGGTTTCATAAAAGTCGCCAACGCGGAATAACAATACAGCATCAGGATATCGTTGTTTGATGGCCTTATGCTGCTGCATTAAGGGAGTATCTTCGCCTGCTTTTGCCATGGGGGGCAAATATAATTGCTTTGATCCCCTTAATGAAAAACGACCCCTCCAATGTGGAGAAGTCGTTAATTATTTGGTAGTTAGCAGGGCAAGGTTCGCACCCAGCACCCATTTTCTTACAAGGCTGGCAGCCCAAACCTGCCGGCAATTACTTATTTCAGCGCAAATACCACACTTACTTCAAAACGGAGCTTCATTTTCTTAAAGTCAACGCCCTGATCGCTCACAAGACCTTCTCCTGCTTTGTAACCGTACCCAACATTCGACACCTGAGAGAACCGGTAAGGCTGTACTTCCACATCATTCGGCTCCGTAATGGTCACAGCTGCACCTACCTGCTCATCGATGGCAGCAGCCAGGTAGCCTGCCTTTTCCTTGGCAGCCTTGATCGCTTGTATCTTCAATTGCTTGCGGTATTCGAGGATCTTGCTGTGCGAAGTTCTCTCTATGCGGAAATTCTGTGTAGCCTCGTCATCCAACTTCTCTACCAACTCATCCATCTTCTTACTATTGGTGAATTTGATCTGGTAGGTGATAGAGGCCAGCAGATCCTGCTTTTTGCTTTTTTTCTTGATCCAGGGATTGCCATTGAAACCATCGTATGCTGCGATGGTGACCAGCGAATCGGCCAGACCGATACTGCGGCAGTTCGCCAGGAAATCACTCTTGATCTTGTCGAGGCTGATCTTTCCACTGCCTTTCTTTTCATACTCCTTCAGGTCTACCAGTACATAGATCTCATCAGGTACTACTTCCAGTTCGGCACTGCCGCTCACCGTGATCGTCTTCGGGTAGGGATTAACAACAGTCGATTGCGCAAATCCTTTCATGCTCACTAAAGCGATCATACATACTGCGATAAACTTATTCATAACATTCAATTTTTAGATAGATGTAGGATTCAAAACAATTACACAACGTTGCAGGCGTTTTCAATAAACATTCGTTTTTATTAACATTTCCTTAATTTCGGCGCATAGATAAACTATTGAGGTCCATGAGTTCCTTCAGCGAAAGATTAAAACATGTACAGATCGTGCGTAAGTTCATTTACGCACTGGTGGGTGTTGTTTCTTATCCCGGACTGGTGTGGATGAACAAACTGAAGATCTCGGGTACAGAACATATCAAAGACCTTCCGCGAAGGAATGTGATGTTCGTGAGCAATCACCAAACTTACTTTGCCGATGTGATCACCTTTCTGCACATCTTCTGTGCTGTGAAGTGGAGAAAACAAAACAAGCTCGGAGTTCCTTATTACCTGCTCAATCCATTTACCAACGTATATTATGTTGCTGCCGAAGAGACCATGCGTGCTACCTGGATCAGCCGCCTCTTCACCATGGCAGGCGCCATCACGGTAAAGAGAACCTGGAACCCCGGTGGTACAGAGAAACGCAAGGGCCTGGATCCCTCTGATACCCGCAAGATCTCCCGTGCCCTCGAAAATAACTGGATCATCACCTTTCCGCAAGGCACCACCAAACCTTTTGCGCCCGGTCGCAAAGGAACCGCGCTGATCATCAAGATGGCGAAGCCGGTCGTGATTCCGGTTGTCATCAACGGCTTCTGGAGGGCTTTCGATAAAAAAGGATTGCGTTTCAAAAAGAGAGGCACGCTGCTCACCGTGCGTTTCAAACCACCATTGGAAATAGATTACGAAGCACCTACCGAAGAGATTCTCGATCAACTGATGGAAGCCATCGAGCAAAGCAAACCCTGGATGATGAAAGGAGCGCATCACCGCGCCAAATTGCAAGGGTAGGGAAGGAGCCGCCGAAGCGGCTATACCCTTATCAAAAAAATAAATAGAAGTATTATCGCTCAAACAAGGCTTTCAGCTCCGTAGCGTCGGCGGGTTTCATCTTACCACCCAGAATAAGGCGAAGCTGTCTTCTGCGCAACGCGCCGTCGAACAGGTTTTTCTCTTCTTCTGTTTCCGGTACCAGTTGAGGAACCATCCTCGAGCGGCCATTCGGGTCGAGGGCCACGAAGGTGAAATAAGCCTCATTGCTCTTGTAACGGTATTGTTGAATGGCATCTTCTCCCCACACCTTCATGTGCACTTCCATAGAAGAGTTGAAGGCCCGGGAAACCTTGGCTTCGATATGAACTACATTACCCAGTTTGATCGGGTTCTCGAAGGAAATATTGTCGACAGAAGCGGTTACCACAGGAGCAGCGCAATGCTTCATGGCAGCCAGGGCGGCTGCAATATCCATCCAGTACATCAATCGTCCACCCATCAGGTTACCGAAGGTATTGGTGTCGTTGGGTAACACCAGTTCGGTCATCACTACATACGATTCTTTGGCTGTCTTTGCTTTTGAACTCATGGCGCAAATTTGCGCAAATATAGTCTACACACTCGCTTTTTCACAACCTGTCAGGAATTGCTCGTCCGCATCGGCCCCTATCCCCACTGTATCAGGCACTTCCACGATAAAACCATTGTACCGCACACCCCCTTGCACGGGGTCGGCCTTGTGGCCCAGCATACAGGTATCCATATCGTAAAACTGCACATTGTCATGGGCCAGCGCAAAATGGGCAAAGGCTGTGAGCGCCACCCGGCTTTCCAGCATACCGCCCATCATGCAGGGAATGTTTTTCTCCGCACAGCGGGCATTGATGAGCATGGCTTCCGCAATGCCGCCCGATTTGGCAAACTTGATATTGACATAATCACAGGCATCGGCCGCGATCAATCGCTTTGCATCGTGGTGGTTGTACACACTTTCATCGGCCATTATTTTGATGGGCGATTGCTTTCTCAGGTCAGGCAGGTGATGATCGTTCCAGGTGCGCATGGGTTGCTCACAGAACTGGATATCGAACGCACCCAGGTTCTGCAGCGCATACACTGCATCGGGATAGCTCCAGCCCTGGTTGGCGTCTATGCGTATTTTAGTGTCGTAGCCAATAGCTTCCCTGATCTGCCGTATGCGCACCACATCTTCTTCGGCGTTTTTACCCAGCTTCACTTTAATGATGCGCACACCCCGCTGCACAAAATCTATCGCTGCCGCCGCCATATTTTCCGGTGTATCGATGCCGATGGTGAGGTCGGTTTCCAGCACTTTGGTGCGATCACCGTTCAGGTATTTATACAAAGGCACGCCTTTTCGTTTGGCGGCCAGGTCGAACAAAGCCATGTCGAAGGCACTTTTGATCGTGCTGTTGAAGGCGGTAAAGTCATGTAATTCCTTCAGTCTTGCCGAAATATCCTCCTCATCCTTTCCCTTCCACAAAGCAGCAAAATCCTTAGCCATCTCAAAACAGGTGGCCTGCGTTTCGCCCACGATCATCGGGAAAGCCGAGCATTCTCCTACGCCATACAGGCCGGTATCGGTATGTACCCGTATGAAAGTGTTCTGTGCAAAATGCATGGTGCCCGTGGCAATAGTAAAAGGATGCATGGGAATGCTGAACTTCCAGATGTCGGTGTGTGTGATCTTCATAACGGGCCGGAAGGTAGCAACTATTCAGGATTTACCCACACCAGAACAGCTCTAGTTGCCCTGATAACTGATTAATTATAATGACATTGCCGGTATTTGCAGCCAAAGGCGGCACACCGGCCACCTAACGGCGCCCACCCTCGCAGAATTCCTCGAACCCGCTGTTAACGATCAGACAATTTCTGATTTACATATTTTAAAATCTTGCCTTACTTTTGCGCCTAACATTTGTTAGTAGATATGGATAATCCTCACCCCGTTATTTCATTTGATAATACAGAATACGCGTTCGCTTACAAAACAGACCAGGAGCTTAAGAAAGCCAATTTCCTTTTTTCCAGCATGGGGTATGAGTCGCTGGTAAAACTGGGTACTCGTTTCACCCCCTGGGCCATCAAAGCAGGCCTGCCCATCAAAGGACTTATCCGCAACACCATTTTTAAACAATTCGTAGGAGGGGAGACCCTCGAAGAAACTGCCCGTGTAGCCAATAAACTCGAGCAGTTCAAGGTGCAGGTGATACTCGATTACGGAGTAGAAGGTAAGGAAGGAGAAGAGAATTTCGATCACGCCACCGACGAGTTCATCCGGGTTATCAACTTCGCCGCTACCCAACCGAATATACCCTTCATGAGCATCAAGGTAACCGGCTTTGCCCGCTTTGCCCTGCTCGAAAAACTCGATGCAGCCGCCAACGGGAAAAGCGGTTATGAAGGTCGTGTACACACCGAAGTACTTACCGAAGAAGAAAAAGCCGAATGGCAGCGTGTGGTGGGCCGCATGCACCGCATCATCAAGGCTGCTTCCTCCAACAAGGTAGGTGTACTCGTAGATGCCGAGGAAACCTGGATACAGGATCCCGTCGATGCACTCACCATGCAAATGATGGAGCTGTACAATATTGATACCGCAGTCGTATTTAATACCATTCAGTTATACCGGCACGACCGGCTCGCGTTCCTGCACGATAGTTTCCGCCAGGCCGAAGCCAAAAGGTTTATCCTGGGGGCCAAATTGGTGCGGGGCGCTTATATGGAAAAGGAAAGAAGAAGGGCCGAAGAATTGAACTATGCCTCTCCGATCCAGCCGAGCAAAGAAGCCAGCGATACCGATTACAACAAGGGTGTAGAGTTTTGCATCGAACACCTCGACCGCATCTCCCTCATCGTAGCCTCGCACAACGAACATAGCAGCTTGCGCGCGGTAGAATTGCTCGATAAAAAAGGATTGCCCCACAATCATCCTCATATCCATTTTTCCCAGTTGTATGGGATGAGTGACAATATCACTTTCAACCTGGCCAAGTCGGGCCTGTCGGTAAGCAAATACCTGCCCTTTGGGCCTATCCATGATGTAGTGCCTTACCTCATGCGGCGGGCACAGGAAAACTCATCGGTATCGGGGCAAACGGGCCGCGAACTGGGATTGATCCGCAAAGAAATGAAGAGAAGAAAATTATAGAGAGCATACTGACTTCAATAGAAAAGGGGCCTTTCGGGGCCCCTTTTGAATTTCTTTATAGAAAGCAAGATTATGGCTTCGCAGTAGAATCCACCACCGCGGCCGAGGTAGTCTCGGGGCGGGGAGCCACAGCACCTTCCAGCGTTTCCTTGTAGCGTCTGAGCGCTGTGATGATGCTCTCCACTACTTCACTTTGCCCTTGCTCGCTGTTGAGGTATTTCTCTTCTTCTTCGTTGGTGATAAAGCCGGTCTCCACCAGGATACTCGGCATACCGGTAGCCTGCAGCACCCAGATCTGTTCCCAGTTCCTTTGTTTAACGCCACCGCTCAGGCGACCGCCTTTGGCAAATTCTTCCTCTACCATATTGGCCAGCGTAAGGCTTTTGCCGAAATATTTTTTCTCATACAACTGAGCCCTGATCCGTGCTTCGGGCGAGTTGAGATCGGGTGGGGCATAGGCTGCGCCGCTATCCTGGGTGAACTCGGCACTTTCTTCGGGGTTGATGAAGGTGCTTTTTACACCGCTGCGGTCTGCCGCCCAGATATAGGTTTCGGTACCATGGCGTTCATTTTTCACCCAGTAGTTCTCGTAGATGGGCACGCGTACCGTTTTCTTCCGTTTTTTGGAGCCCTTGCCGACTGTAATGGTTTTGGTGGTATGGCCAACTACGCGTTTGGCATACCAGCCGCCGGCTTTTTGAGGGGTAGCGTTGCAGTGGATACTTAAGAAAAGGTCGCCCTTTACTTCATTCGCCAGTTCGGCACGCATCCTGTTGGCGGTACGGGCGTCCACATTCACACCAAAAACCGTATCCGAGGTACGGGTGTACACGACACGGGTTTCGGGAAATGCTTCCTGGATCCGCTGACCCAGTTTGAGAGATATAGCGAGTGCAATATCTGCTTCATATGAAATAAGGCCCCTGGCGCCACGGGCCGGGCCACCATGACCGGCATCCACCACGATGGTGGCCAGTACAGATTTCTGTTTCCCGCGTTTACCGCCGGGATCTTTCTTTCCAGAGAACGCAAATAGGCCAGCCAAAACGGCCACAAACAGTAATAGAGTTACGGGTTTTCGCATCATCACCTGCATCAGTTTAAAAAGTTGCTAATCCTGACACCACTCACCACAGGCCTTCCTGCAGCTTTAGGCTGTTCGTTTAACGATAAAAAACAAATTAGAATATGTAATGTTTCACTTTTTTTCCTGCCTAAGTGGAATCTTTCATCTGCATCTTGCTGTCGTAGAGGCATTTCGAAGCAGTAATTCCACAGGTCGCAACCGTTTCAGGCAGGTTTCACCGGCATCATGGCCGGGGGTAGCATGCATCGCTGGCTGATTGCAGGCTGTTCTATTTCAGCTTTTCGGCAAACAGCTTCAGGGTGCGCTCCCAGGCCAGTTTCGCCGCCGCTTCATTGTAGCGGGTAGGGGCCGTATCATTGTTGAAAGCGTGATTGGCGCCTTCATAGACATAGAGCTCATATTTTACACCGGCTTTTTTAAGCGCTTCTTCATAAGCGGGGATACCGGCATTCACGCGTTCGTCGAGCCCGCCGTAATGCAGTTGCACCGCAGCCTTGATCTTCGGTACATCGGCGGCATCGGGCTGGCGGCCGTAAAAAGCGACGGCGGCCTTCAGATCGGGCACGTTCACGGCCAGCTGGTTGGCCAGGGCGCCGCCCCAGCAGAAGCCCACACAACCGGTTTTGCCATTGCAATCGGGCCTTGCTTTGAGATAATCGAACGCCTTTATAAAGTTGATGAGGTTCTTTTTGGCATCGAGCTGGCCAAACAATCCACGCGCCTGCTCTTCATCCTTGGGCGTACCACCCAGGGGGGATAAGGCATCTACACCCAGGGCCAGGTAACCGGCCAGCGCCACGCGCCTTGTCACATCTTCGATGTGTGGGTTAAGTCCCCGGTTCTCGTGGATCACGACAACAGCGCCATATTTACCTTCCTTTTTAGGTTTGGCAAAATAGCCTTTCATCGTCACGTCATCGGCGGGGTAGGTAATGTATTCGGTGGTGATGCGGTCGTCCTGTGGATTCACGGTAACCGCGTTGTCGTATTTCACTTCCAGCTGGGCCAGGGCAGCGGTAGCGGCCCCCATGCTGCCGGTAAGCAACACGAGCCTTTTGATAAAATCCTCCCGTTTGAGGGGTTTGTGAGTGTATTCATCAAATAGATTGATGATCTGCTGGTTCATATGGATTGAATTGCGTGAGAAAAAAAGGATAAGTTTTAAAGTTAACGAATCCACTCGTAGATGAATGATGGCGATCGTAATTTTTTATGACCCAACTGTATCTTATTGGAAACCTTGCAGTAAATTGCACACCCCGGATCGTTAGCTCAGTTGGTTTAGAGCGCTGCTTTGACAGAGCAGAGGTCACTGGTTCGAGCCCAGTACGATCCACTCCACCGCACGGCATTCGAAAGGATGCCGTTTTTGTTTTCACGGTTGCCAGCATCGATAAAACAAAACTACACCGCCGCCGATCTCAACTTTCAGTTTTGGGCCGGGCACCTCCAAATCCTGGGACGAGCTTCGGCATCACCCGGGACGAATAGCCACTTCTCCCCGAAAACACTTGCAAAATGGGATGGCGCGAGGTGATACCAGGTACGAACGACCTTATCCCCGGGACGGATAACACAGTTTCTACGTTTTCTCCTCATTGCCTTCCCGATAGTACCCCTGTTCACCTCTATGCTACCCCGGATTCCGGGGAGGCAATGAGGACGCATTGAGGACCCATTGAGGTACCATCGGGGTTCCATTGCGGAACCATACTGCTGACCCACTTTACAGTTTTCGAATAACTGCTGTTTTGCTTCACCACTGTCGATAGACAGGACGCCTTCCTTACCAAAATTGTGAAACGGACCCCGGGGTTCTTAAACGTTTTCGCTTCCCGGTCACCATGATGTAATACAACACAGCCTTCACGATAAGCTGAAATCATTTCGCCGGCATGTTCTGCTTCTTTTTCGGGGAGAATTAATGCAAGAAGTAGTGCTTTGTAGTGGTGACGTAACCTAAGTATTTGATTATCATTATCTCATTTTTGTGCTGTAGAGGTTTTGACGTAGCGCTTATTTTGGACATATGTCGTTGTAATCCAAAATTGCATGCTGTTTAACATTATAAACCCCAAACGACATGCTTGCGTATTACAACGTCTATTACCGATGTAAATCTGTCCATATTCACCGGACCATTCCATCCACTCCCGATTTACAATTCAGCTAACAAGCTTTACAGAACGAATTCCATTTTTCACCAAACCAACCGATGAGAGTTATGAACAAAAGACAACTTTTGTGCCGCCTGCTGCTATTCTTCCTGGCACTTGTCGTTCAACAACAAGGTATCGCACAAACAAAAAAGATCAGCGGTACCGTTAAAGACGAGAAAGGAGCTCCTATCGTTGGAGCCTCTGTGTCGGCCATCAAAGCCGGCAGCCCTTCCATTGGCGTTGCTACCGACGGACAGGGTAATTTCTCCTTTACGATCGATGCTTCCTATAAAACATTATCCATAAGTGGTGTTGGTTATGCACCACTGGAAGTATCCATTGGCGGAAAAACGGTCTTCGCCGTTGCACTGCAAAGCAGTGAGGCGGTTGACCTCAGCGACGTAGTCGTGGTCGCTTATGGAAAGCAGAAAAAGGCTTCCGTAACGGCCGCCATCAGTACCATCAGCGCCAAGGAGATCGTACAGTCGCCCGTAGCCAATATCAGTAACTCATTGGCCGGCCGCTTACCGGGTTTGATTTCGGTACAAGGCACCGGTAAACCAGGCGCCGATGCCTCTGCCATTTATATCCGGGGTATTGGTACCTACACCGGTAATACCGCTCCCCTGATCATGCTCGACGGTATTGTGCGGGACACTTACAATGATATCGACCCTAACGAGATCGAAAGTATCAGTATCCTCAAAGACGCCTCTGCCACGGCCGTGTTTGGTGTGCGTGGTGCAAACGGGGTGATCCTGATCACCACCAAGCGTGGTAAAGAAGGTACGCCCAAGATCAGTGCAACTGTTCAAAGCGCCTTCAACCAGTTTACCAGGATGCCAAACTACGTTAACTCGTACCAGTACGCCACCCTGCGCAACGAGCAGATCTTCGAAACCTATTGGCAACAACATGCCAACGACAACGATGTTTACAACCAACCGGATGGCTGGTCAAAGTTCGTAGAGAAGAGAAAGACGGGCTATGCCCCTCAATATTCCGACGAGGACCTGAAGTATTATCAAAACGCCCATACGCCTACATTGGCCGATGGTTCCAAGAACCCTTATTACGATCCTTATTTCCACCCCGACCAGGATTGGCAAAGCCACATATATAAAGATGTAGCCCCTCAAACCCAGGCCAACGTAAACGTAACCGGTGGCACCAAGGGGATGAAGTACTTCATCTCGGCCGGTTATTTATCACAAAGAGGTTTGTTCAAGACGGATTATATGCCTTTCTCCAAAGAATTGGACTACAGAAAGGATCGGTATAACCTGAGAGGTAATTTCGATTTCACGGTGACGGAGAATCTCAAGGTATCCCTGGATATCGGAACCCAGTTCGTGCAGGTTTCCGGTATGAACAACGACGGATACAACTATGAGAAGAACCTGATGTGGACCAACCCCATGGGTTCGCCTGGTTATATTGATGGTAAGTTTGCGTTCATTTGGCAAAGGGAGGCTGAACAGTTTAACCCGCTGTACAGCCTGGCTATGCGCAACGCGTATAATATCAACAACAGCAGCTTACTGAATTCAGCGCTCAATATCACGCATAAGCTGGATTTCATCACGAAAGGACTTACTGTAAACGTCAAGGGCTCTTACGATAGCTATTTCGCCAGCGCGTCTGGTGGCCAGTCGTTCCCCGTAAAGTGGGCTGTACGTGAAAATCCTAATGGCGATAAGCTGAACCCGATCTGGGTGCAGCTGAACAATGAGGCGCCTTCTCAACGCTGGGCAAACTGGTACGACTATAAATGGCGTACATGGTATGCCGAGGCCGCGCTGAACTACAACCGCACTTTTGGCGATCATACGATTACCGGTTTGGCCATGGGCAACCTGAGTAAGCGATTCGACCCCAACTATCAGTTTAGCCTTCCGCACGCCTACCAGAGTCTCGTGGGCCGTGCTACCTACGCTTACAAAGGAAAATACCTGGCAGAGTTCAACGTAGGCTACAACGGTTCTGAGAACTTCCCCGAAGGACGTCGCTTTGCATTCTTCCCCGCTTATTCATTGGGTTGGATCGTCAGCAAAGAAGATTTCTTCCCGGCAAATGATTTTGTTACTTTCTTCAAAATAAGAGGGTCTGTAGGTAAAGTAGGTAATGACATCGTCGGGGTAAATAACAGCGGTACAGGCAGTCAGCGCTTCCTCTACCTGCCCGATGTGTGGGCCTATAACAGCTCCACGATGCAGGGGTATTATTTTGGTCAGAACGGCTCCAACCGCACTTATGTACAGGGAGCTTATGAAAGCAGGTTGGGTAACAGCCTGGTAACCTGGGAAACGGCTCAGAAAGCCAATCTTGGTTTCATCGCAAACTTTTGGAAAGATAAGATCACTGCAGAAGTTGACATCTGGAATGAAGACAGGTCGGGCATCTTAGACAAAAGAGGAACGGTGCCGGGCATTGTAGCCGCCGATCTGCCTTTTTATAACTTAGGCAGAGTAAAGAACTGGGGTACTGAACTGGATCTTAGTTACCGCGATAAAATTGGCAAGAACTTCAACTTCTGGATAAAGGGAAATATCGGTACCAACCAGAACAAGATCGTATTCAAGGACGAGGCTATCCCTACAGGATTGGAGTACCAGGCCGAAACCGGCAAACCCATCCGCCAGGGTTCCTATTTACAAGCCGAAGGTTTGTATACTTCCTGGGCCGACTTGTATGAAGTGGATGCCAATAAGAATCCTATCCTTAGTAAACCGGTACTTGCCAAAGGCCCCGATGGCAAAACCTATAAAAATGCAGGTGGTCAGGATGTTTATCAGCGTGACCTCACTTTCAGCAATGTTCCATTACAGCCTGGTGATGTTAAGATCAAGGACATCAACTTCGATGGAGTGATCGATAACCGGGATTATAAGAGATCCGGTTATACCTCTATACCAAGGGCTACCTGGGGGATATCCTTCGGCTTCAACTATAAAGGGTTTGATATGTCGGTATTGTTCCAGGGTGCTACCGGGGTAGCAGCCAACCCAATGCCTGCCACCAATCTCCATTTCAACGGTACTACCGAAGCGTTATTTGAAGTAGACTGGACCCGTTTCACCCAGGAGCGTTATGCAGCCGGCGAAGACATCAACTTCCCCATCGCTGCGTATAACCGCCAGGCTTACCGCAATACGTACTTCAATCTCAATACCTCTTATGTGCGCCTGAAGAACGTAGAGGTGGGTTACACTTTCCAACGTGGTTTCCTGAGTAAACTGGGTGTTGGCGCTGTTCGTGTATATGCCAACGGATTCAACCTCTATACCTGGAATCAGAACAAGATCTGGGGCGACCCCGAGAATATGGGCTTTATGGGTTATCCGCTCACCCGTACTTACAATGCCGGTATCAATGTTGGATTTTAATTGCTGAACAGAAAAAAGTAAAACAATGAAAAGACTTTATATACCTCATCTGCTGATTGCCGGTCTGATGACGGCAGGCATGATGTCAAGTTGTAAAAAAGACTTCCTCGAAAAACCAAAAGGTGGTGACATTACCGTCGACACCATTTTCCACACCCTGCGGCAGGCTCAATACGCCGTAGCGGATATGTACAACTGGAGTATCCCAACCGGGTTTGTCATGAACAACTCGGCCGATAGCCGCGAAGATGTACTGACCGACCAGGTACACCTCTTGCTGCCCGGCGCCAACTGGGTGGCCGGTAACCTCAACTATCAATATTATGTAGCCGGTGGTATGGGACCCACATCCAGTATCGACCGAGGGCCCATTACAACGCGCGGCAACACCGCAGCTTCAGCCTTTGTAGGCTGGTACAAAGCGGTTCGCAAGGCCAACCTCGTATTGAAGAACATCGATAAGGTGACGGACGCGCCTGCAGAGTGGAAATCCGATGTGAAAGCACAGGCTTTGTTTTGCCGTACGATGGCCCATTACAGCGCCTTCCGCTTATATGGCGGCGTTCCCATTGTATCGGAGGTATTGGATGGCGAAGGAAAGATCGACATTCCCCGGGCATCCATTCAATCACTGGTAGATACGCTGGTAAAATGGTGTGATGCCGCTGCCGCTGCATTACCGCCCACCAGGGCTTCCAACGATTATGGAAAAGTAACCAGCCTGGCCGCGCTGGCGCTGAAGGCAAGGATCTTATTGTATGCTGCCAGCCCCCTCTACAATACACCCGAACACATGAAAGCGGCCATCAACGGCGCTCGCTTTGGTGATGGCAGGGATACGTTACTAGCTTACGCTTCTTACAGCAAAGAGCGTTGGAAGAGGGCTGCCGATGCCGCCAAAGCGGTGATCGATGCAGCACCTGCATCAGGTGTTTCCTTGTACAACACCGGCAAGGCCACTACAACGACAAAAACCGATAACTATGCCGGTTTGGGCGATTACGAAGCCGTATTCAACAACGTATTCGGAACTGCCGGTACTTATGGCAACCCCGAAATGATCCTGGTGAATACCTACAACCAGAACGATCCCAACCGCAACGGCTGGGCCGACTGGGGCCGTTACAACTCCTCCAAAGTGCGTATGCAGGAATGGGGCGCCAAGAACAATGTACCCGTTGAGTTCCTGCAGCAGTATGAAAAAAGAGATGGCACCAAGTGGACAGCTACGCCCACCGGTACCGATTTCAAAGCTTACTTCGAAGGCCTCAACCTCGACCCCCGCGCGTATCAATCACTCGCCTGGGGTGGTCAATGGTTCAATGGCGGTAAAACCTTCCTCGCCTACTACAAGGCTTCTTCCGACAATGCTTATGTAAAAGGCAGGCTGGCAGATGATACCAATGCCGGCGATAACATGGGTAGTGCCGTAGAATGCGCCAAGTTCATTGCCCGCGTCGATAACAACAACGACGCTCACTTTGCCTGGCCCGTATTCCGCCTCGCAGAATTCTATTTGAGCTATGCAGAAGCGTTGAATGAATATGAAAGTCCAACGGCCGAATCTTTCAAATACTTAAACGACATCAGGCGTCGTGCGGGCATGCCCGATAAAGATGCCACCATACTGCCCGATCAGGCTGCCTTCAGAACCGCTATTCAAAATGAGCGCACTGTAGAGCTGGCTTTTGAAGACCACCGCTACAACGACCTGCATCGCTGGTTAACTGCCCATGTTGTATTGAACAAGGCATTCAATGGATTTGCCGTAACCGCTTCTACAAATGGCGTTACACCAAAACCAACCAATCCATTCCTGAACTGGAACCTCGTTTCGTATGGTACAAGAACATTCCCTGCCAGGTATTACTATGTACCATTCCCTTATTCGGAAACGAGTATGAAGTACCTGGGTGGAAAAGACTGGGATGGTCAAAACCCGGGATGGTAACAACTGCTTATTTGAAAGATTAACCTGAAAACAATGAAATATAAAAATATAAGTCTTGCTTGCATGGTCTTATTGTGCGGGTTCACGGCAACCCAGGCACAATCAACCAATGCCAGCCAACCAGATACTATTGCTATACCCGTGAAGCCAACAGCAGGGTTGGTTGACCAGGGACTGCGGAGCGAACAAAGCTGGAGAACCACCGGCGCCATTTTCACCATCACCGGCGAAGAGTTGGCACGCACCAATGCGGGCAACTTACTGAATACCTTACAGGGAAGAATTCCAGGGTTAACCGTTACTACAGGATCCGGTGAGCCCGGGTACGATAACCCCACCTTATACCTGCGTGGACAAAGCAGCTGGAACGTGGCCGGTAATGCGATCGCCATTTACCTCGATGGATTCCAGGTAGATCTTAACGCCCTGCAGGCCCTTTCGCCTTTCGAGATAGAAACCATTTCGCTGTTGAAGGATGCCGCTGCGCTTGCTATCTATGGATTTGACGGCGGTGCCGGCGTATTGAGCGTGCGTACTAAAGAAGGTACTACGTATGGCAAAACGAAGATAGAAGTGAATGCCCGTTACGGCAACCTGCGCCCCATTGCCATGCCCAAAGTAATGGACGCGTACGGATACGTGACAGCCTATAATAATGCATTGAGGAATGATGGGTTACCCATTAAATACTCTAACCCCGAACTGTACAAGGCCAAAGACGATCCTTTTCACCCCAACGTGAACTGGTATGATAAGATGTTGAACAATAGCTCGGCCACCCAGGATTACAGTTTATCCTTCCGCGGCGGTAACAGCAAAGCCCGCTTCTTTGTATTGGGTGGTTATACCGATTTCACCGGCGCCTATAAAAATGCCGACGCCGTCAGCGAGGATAATGGCACCAATGCCCGTTACAAGCGGCTTAACCTGCGGGCGAACGTGAATGTGCAGGCCAGCAAGAACCTGTCTATAAAAGCAACCATTTCCGGTATTACCGAAGACCGCTATACGCCATCGGGTTTTACAGCTTCTTCCGTGTTCAGCAACCTGCTGCGTATACCAGCTGCTGCTTTCCCCGTCAAGAACCTGAATGGTACCTGGGGCAATAACGGGGTGTACAATTTCAACCCGGTACAGTTGTTAAGGCAGAATGGTATCTATAATTCGCACACCAGAAGTCTGGGAACCAACCTGAGTTTTACCCAACGACTGGATGTCATTACTAAAGGCTTATCGCTCAATGGCGGTATATCATATAGTAACCTGTACACTGGTGTGTATGACAAGCGTTTTGCCGTACCTTCTTATGAAGTAACCAAAGACGCTTTCGATAACCCGGTGATCGACGCCAGCGGCAATGTCGTGTACAAAGTACTCGGCGCCGTAAGCCAGTCTATCAGTGACGGCGGCAACGCGCACTGGAACAGGAATAATATACAGCTTGGATTTAACTATGAGAATACCTTCGGCAAACATACCGTTACCGGCATGTTGCAGGTAAACCGTTCTTCTTACGATCATGACGGACAAACCTATGCTGTTGTTGAGCAGGGATTGCGTGGTGCCTTTACATATGATTATGATCAGAAATACGTTGCCGACCTTTCATTCTCGTATGCCGGTTCGGGCGATTTTGAAGAAGGCAAACGTTATGGCGTGTTCCCCGCATTGGGCCTCGGCTGGATAGCCAGCAAAGAGTCGTTCCTGGCCAATAACAAAGTGATCAGCTTCCTTAAGGTAAGAGGTTCAGTGGGTATCACAGGCAGTACCAACGAAGACTACCGATTCCTGTTCGAAAGATGGGGTATTGGCGGCAATGGTATCATCCTTGGCACCAACAATGCTACACTCGCTGGCCGCAGTGAAGGTGCTTACCCCAACTCCAACTTTACCTGGGAAGAGAAGAAGTCGGCAAACTTTGGAATTGAACTTACCCTGCTGCATAAGTTGAATGCTACCATCGATGTGTTTACTGAAAAACGCACTGGTGTGTTGGAAGCTCCGGTGAATATCCCCGCCTATGCAGGTCTCGACCTCAGGAACACCAATAGTGGTGAAGTAGTAAACAAAGGCGTTGAAATAGCGCTGCAATACCGCGACAAAACCAAGAGCGATTTTGAATATTATGGAGGTGCTTCATTTTCCTTCGCCCGCAACGAGATCACGAAAAGGGCCGAAGATGCACAGCCTTTCGAATACCTGTACGCTAAAGGTTACCGGATCGGCCAGTTCAGGGGTTTGCAAAGCGCCGGGTTCTATCAGACTTCCGATTTCGATGCCAGCGGTAATCTGGTGAAGGGCGTTGCAAAGTCGACCTACGGCCCGGTGCGCCCCGGCGACTTGAAGTATGTAGACGTGAATAGCGACGGTGTTATCAACGACTACGATAAAACACCCCTGAAATTTGCGAAACTGCCCGAAATAACCCTGGGTTTCAATGTAGGTTTCAAATATGCCGGCTTCGATATCGATGCCTTCGTACAGGGAGTAATGAACAGAACGGTTAGCCTGCTGGATGATGCATTCGACTATACGCATCCCCTGGCCAACAACAGCAACATTACAGCTTTCTCCAACAATCCCTGGACGCCCGAAACTGCCAATACCGCTACCTCACCCCGGTTGTCGACCCTGTCCAACAGCAACAACAACCAGCAGGCTGAATTCTGGTTGCGTGATGGTAGTTTCTTCAAGTTGCGCAGCATCGAACTGGGTTATACAATTCCCGCAAAAGGATTCCTGCGGAAGTTCGAAATACTCAGGGTATATGTAAGTGGTAATAACCTGTTGAGCACAGAGATCGATGGGCTCGAGCCGGAAAGACTTTCCATGGGCTACCCATTGATGAAGACAGTGACAGCCGGTGTTAAAGTGAAATTTTAGTACGAACATTTGAAATCTTACAGGATGAAAAAGACTCATTATATCATCGTTCTCATTATTACGACATGCGGCCTGGCTTCGTGTAAGAAGGACTTCCTGAATGTGAAGAATATCCCTTCCGATATGACGATAGACCTGATGTACAAAAGATTCGATTACATACAGGGCGTTGTATGGAACGCCTACAGTTATATGCCGGATGGCTTTGGCTGGATGGATATGGAAGCAGCAACCGACGATGCTTACCATACCAGCGTTAATAACCGTTCCCATACCTTCAATTATGGTGTGTGGAACCAGTTCGACAATCCCGATGGTACGTGGACTCACAACTTCAATGGCATCTACCAGGCCAACCTGTTCCTGGAGCACAAAGGCGAGGTAGATCTTTCTTCGCAGGCTAATAGTATCGTGAACAACGATTCTGTGAACTACAAGAAAACAGTGACCAACCTCAAGCTGATGGAAGGCGAATGCTATTTCCTGAAAGCACTCTTTTACTTTGAGTTGGTAAAACGTTATGGCGGCGTACCCATCATCGACAAGGCTGTCGATTTTAATAAGCCCGCTTCCTGGCAGGGTTTACAGCGCAATAGCGTCGACGAATGCTTCAAGTATATCGCCTCCCTCTGCGATAAAGCAGCAGTGATCATCCCCGACAGTGTGCGCACCAGCTCGGTAACCAGCTGGTACGAGTCGGGCAGGGCAACCTATGCGGCGATCAAGTCGTTGAAGGCAAGGGCGCTCCTGTATGCGGCCAGCCCCCTGTACAAAGAAGCCGGTTCGTCTTATACATGGGCCGATGCCGCGGCGGCAGCCCGTGAGGTGATCGCGATGAACGTATTCGTTCTCGATGGTACCTACGGTAATCTGTTTGGAGCTACCAATTTTAGCTCTACGGAGTCGATCTTTTTCAGGCGGTATAACGTACAGAATGGTCTCGAAAGGAACAATTTCCCCATCGTATTCGAGAACAGCACTGGCAACAGCATAACGCCGAGCCAGAACTTTGTAGACGAATTTGAAGTGAAGACAGGCGCAACCTCCGTTCCTTTCGACTGGAGCAACAATGCCCATGCTACGAATCCTTATGCCAACCGCGATCCCCGTTTAGCAGCTACCGTTATCGCCAATGGTACCTCATTCAAGTCGACCACTATCCAAACCTACTTTGGTGGTAATAGCGGCTTGCCCAAGCTGAACGCCACTAAAACTGGTTACTATTTGTCGAAGTATGTGAACCCGACGGTCGACCTGCTCAACAATACCACCACACAACATCAGTGGTTGTATATCCGTTACGCGGAAATCCTCCTGAACTATGCAGAAGCGATGTACAACGCCTATGGCCCTACCGGCGATCCGCTGAACTACGGCATGACGGCCCTGCAGGCCATCAACAGGGTAAGAACACGCGCTACCATGCCCAACCTGGCTACTGTGACTGCCGATGCCATTGTGCACGAGCGCCGGGTAGAACTGGGCTTTGAAGGACACCGCTGGTGGGATATCCGCAGGTGGAAACAGGGAAGTGTATTCGCAAATCCCGTGAAGAGCATCTCCATCGCACTTAACGGATCCAACTTTGTTTACACGCCCACCAAACTGGAGGACCGTGTATACGATCAAACTAAAATGACCTGGTATCCCATTCCGCAAAGTGAGATTGCCAAAACCGGTTGGACCCAAAACACCGGCTGGTAATCAGCTGTCTGTAATGAATATCATAAACACTGCAAATATTATGATCATGAAGTCGTCTAAAAAGATCAACATATTAAAGGCCATTTGCCCCCTTGCGTTGGGCGCCATGGCCATGGTTGGTTGCCAAAAGGATTCCAACACCGACTATGAGGAGTATGCTCCGGTCGACAGTCTGGTGGCAACATTTTCCGTAACGCCTGTACCGGGTAATGACACCAAATTTGTCATCACCAATACTACCAAGGGCGAATTTGTAGGTACGAGATGGGATGTAGGAAAGGGGAGTGGAGCACTGATGGGCAAAACCTCCGATACTGTATTTTATCCCTTGGCTGGCACGTACGCCATTAAAATGCAGGCACTCGATAAAAGGGGCAAACTGTACAGCGCCCCTTCAGTTAACGTAACTACCACGAAGAACGATCCTGCTTATGATAACCTGATCAAAGGCGCCAATATGAATGCCGGCGATGAACAATTCTGGGGCAAATACGATGCTACCGGCAACAAGATCGTCTGGACCCTGGCCAACAACGCCTATACCGCTACTACCGCTACCAAGCCAGTTACGGCTCAGGTGAATGGCGGTATGTACCAGGCAGTACAGGTGGTGGCCAATAAGACGTATCGTTTTACCATGAACGTATCTTACGGAGCGCCACAGGATGCCTGGCTGGAGTTGTATTTTGGACAGGCAGTCCCCGCAGATGGAAAAGACTATACCGATAACAAGAAGTTGGGATTGATCAACTGGGGCACCTGGACACCTTTCAATGGTTCCAGAACCGTAGATATGACGTTTGGCGCCAGCGGTACCATCTATGCGGTGATCAAAGCTGGTTGTAACTCAGCCAATGGACATTTCAGCACGGAAGGCATCAGTATAAAGAATGTTGATTTCCGCCGTATCCAGGAATAACGGTTCAATATAATTTGAAAAACCTATCGGCTCTGATTCGTGCCTGAAGAAACGAAAGAACAAGAGCATATAAAATGCAAAAGCCGCCCCAGGAATGGGGCGGCTTTGTTGTGTGGCTGCTGCATCGGTTAACAAGCTTAAAGAACATCCAATACAGAGATTCGCACAACGACGTTCCGGAGAGCATGGCTGCCAGCCCTCCAATTATTTATGGAAGTAACCTGCTGCAAAGCTTTTCCAGGTTCGCCGGGGCGGGGTCTGCCGGCACCGTGAGATGCTGTTTCACCCAATCCCTTTCCCAGTGAAAGAAATCTATTTTTTCAGTTCCTGCCCCCTTCATTTGTTTACTCAACTGATCGAAGTACATCACCCATCTGGTACGATAGAAACTGCTCATCAAACCACTCCATTCTTTGTAAGCGTATTCGTGCAGGTAGTCCTCGGCCGGATTGTTCTCGCCCCAGTATGTCGTCAGCATCATCAGGTTGAGCAGGTTGTTCTCTTTTTCCTGTTTTGTATTGCCTGCACGCAGTGATTGCCGCTGGTAAGTGCTGAGTCTGAAGAAGGGATCTGTATTGAGCAGGGTATCGGTCACGTCTATGAGGTGGAGGAAACGTTTTGTCTGCTGTTGGAAAGCCTGTTCGTCTTTTGCATGGAAAGCAGTCACCATTCTCGCATGCACCGTATCCGCTTCATTGGCGATCACCTGCCTGGCAAAATTGATGAGGTCGATGCGGTAAGTACGACTGTTCTTCATGTCGGGCGCTGCTTTTGCGAACAGCTTCACCGCCTTTTCGAACAGGGCGATATCATAGGTCTTCTTTACTGAACCCCAACTGGAAACAGACTTGATCTGCAAGGAGGGACGGGCGCAAAGGATATTCTCGGGAGGGCCTTCCTGCCTGCTGGAGATGCTTTGATAAACGGTGCGCAGGAATACATTCCAGGCGGCGCTAATGTCTTTATGGGCTTTGCCATAGCGCGAACGCACGTAACGCTCAGTCCATTTTTCCAGGTCAACCTTTTCTTTATTCCAACCCAGCTCCAGGGTAAATTCAAAGGCGATAGGATTGTTGTTGATACCCTCGGGCATAATGCCTACGCCTTGCATATAGGGTGCAAACTCACTGTTGCGGGCTCTATTGGTTTCGTCGGCATAGCGTTGCAGCTTACCAAAGATGCCTGGCCGCTCACCGAAGTTGTTGACGATACACCAAATGAAAGGGCTGCCTTCATAACCTTTTCTCAGTTCCCAGTTATTGGTGGCTTCGCCAAATAGTTCCTGTACCAGGATATGCGACTTGTCGAGCGCTGTGAGCATCTCCGTTTTGGGATTGTCCTGCCAGCCCTGCAATACCCAGATGGAGCCTTGAAAATGCTTCATCATCAGTTGTTGGATCCCGGCGCCGGCTTTGCCGAGATCTACACCGCCGGTATGACCTCCTTCGTGGAAGGGATCACCCGAGAAGAACCGGAGATCGGCGCCATACAGCTTCTTTGTTTCTTCATAGAAGATACCACCGATCCGGTTAAACGCCGTGTCGTCTGTTGGGTCGAGGATATCCGGCCTGGTGAAGGCGCCCCAGGTACCTTGTTTGATGATCCTGGCAGTTGTTATATTCTTAAGATCGGAGGGCACCATGCCATAGAAGGCAGGCATCACCGGCTCGATGCCCAGTTTGCGCATGCGGGTTAACATCTTTTGCACCAGCTTCTTCCGGCTTTCGATCTGTGACGGTGGCATCGGACCACCCCAGCCCTGAATATTGCCCATCAGCCACCAGGCATTGTAGGCAGGGCCGGTGATGTAGTTGTTGATGGCAGTGTCGGTATAGCCCAGTCTTTTCAATACCTGCTGCCATACGGCTTCCGAACCATTGGCCACCAGCATGAGGTTGACGCCGTTGAGCGCCATCCAGTCAAGCTCCCTTTCCCAATCTTCCCAGGTATAGAAGCTCATGGTGTAGTTGTAGGTACAGTAGTTCAGCGCATAGCGGTATTGCAAGGGCTGATCTATTTTCACGGGCGCGCTTATTGCAGGCAGTGGCGATACGGGTGCAAGATTGTCGCCCATATGGCTCATGGACCGGTGGCAGTAATATTTGAGGTACCAGTTCAATGCCATGGCAGCGGCATTGGGGCCGGTGGCCTGGATCACCACTTTATGGCCGGCCGTGCTAAGTATAAATCCTTCTTTGGGCTGTGTTAATTTTTTGAATTGCAGGGAAGCTGCCAGCCAGGGCACTCTTCTTTGGGCAAGCAGCTGCACGCCGTCAAACTCACCGGCCATCAACATAGCAGGCAATAGCAGGAAAAAGAATAGATTGTATTTTTTCATAAAGTTCATTAGGAGGATAATTGAATACCGGTATTACCACCTCCTCTCAGGCTGAGGTCGATGGGCTTGTTCTGCTTCCAGGAGCCTCCGGTAAAATCAGGGAAATCGATGCTGTTGGAACGATGGGCCACCGACCAGATACTGAGCGGCGTTACGGCGCTCCAGGCTGCGGCATCGTACACATCCATATCCAATGGAAGTCCGTTGCGCAGGCAGTCGATCATGCGCCAGTCCATGATGAAGTCCATGCCACCATGGCCGCCAACCTTCCTGGCCGCAGCAGCAACATGCTTCACCAGCTCGGGGCTATATTGTTCTTCGTACTGTTTGAGTGATTGTTCATTGGCAAATTCGTGTCCGAAAGCGATCCTGCCGGGCTCGGGCCATTTCTGCGCCATGCCCTTTGTGCCACTCAGCAGGTGTATACGGCTATAGGGGCGGGGAGTAGATACATCGTGCTGCACCATGATGGTTCTTCCTTTGTGCGTTTTGATCATGGACGTATTCATGTTGCCGCGATAATGTTTCCCACCGAACTGTTTATAATAGGGGTCAGTACCGGAAGCCAGTTTATTGGCCAAGGCTTCCATCGTGAAATCATTTGAGCTCATGGAGTTGAGGTAGCTGAACTGATCGCCACGATTGATGCCCATTGCCTGTGCCACCGGGCCCAGTCCATGAGTAGGATAGAGGTTACCGCTGTGCTGGTTCTCTTTCCATCTCCACACAGGAGCATCGCCCGAAGCGGGCTTTGCGAACATGTATTCGAGCAGGTTATGGATATAGGCGCCTTCACCATGTACCAGCTCTCCGAAAACGCCTTGCTGCGCCATGGCAATGGTCATGGTTTCGAAGAAATCATAACAGCAGTTCTCCAGCTGCATACAATGCTTCCTGGTCCGTTCGGAGGTTTCCACCAATTGCCAGGCCTCTTCCAGGTTGCGGGCTGCCGGTACTTCCACGGCGGCGTGCTTGCCATGTTCCATCGCATATACGGCCATGGGTACATGCCATTCCCAGGGTGTCGTGATGTACACGAGGTCGATATCATCTCTTTCACAAAGTTTCTTGTAGGCGTCTACCGCGCCGTAGTATTCAGCAGCGGCGGGCCATCCGGATTCCTTCAGCTTTTGTTGATGGTATTTTACGGCCGGTTCGCGTACATCGCAAATGGCTTTGATCTCTGCGTTCCTGATATTCCTCATGCGGGTGCAGGCCCAGCCTCCGCGATTGCCCATGCCGATGATACCTATCCGTACAACAGGTAGGGCAGGGGCGGCATAATTGCTCATATTGAAAACCTGCTTTCTCTTTTTTCCCAATGCTATTCCATCCTTGACATCGCTGCGGAGATGCTCTTCGGATGCGTATCCTGTTAGCCCTGCCAGCAACAAACTGCCGGCGCTGAGGCCTGTGCTTTTCAAAAAGCCACGACGATTCTGATCCATTGAAGTGAATAATTTAAGAGCGTGTTTGTGAACGATGCTTCTATTGTTGTGCGCCTTTGCTGATCTTTCCGTTGTCTGTTCTGGGTTTGTTGTCGATATCTGTTTTGCCGTTCACCGCCTCGGATGTCAGCGACCCGCTGTTCCTGGCTGGAGAGCCGGGTTGGATGCGGAGGTCTGGCTGGCTGATGCTCACCAGCATGGGGTCAACACCACTACTGGAATGAGCATCCTGTGCGCTGGCTGTTTTCCACGCGTTGTAATCGGAATAGGCTGTTCCGTCCCAGATCCATTTGGGGGCGCCGTTCGTGAAGTAAAGATTGTTGTCGATGATATTGCCCGAGCCGGTGGCGGTGTATTTGTGAATGAATACATCGGTGGGCCGGGCATAAATGATATTGTTGCGAATTACATTGTTGGTGCACCGCTCCGTGAGCCTGATCTCGCCTTCGATCTCCCCGAAATGGCCCGGGAATTTGTTATTCTGGAACAGGGTATTGTTCACCACATAACAATCCTGGGTGCCGCCGGTCGTGTAGTTGAGGTAATCGCCCAGGTAGATGCCGGTACGGTTACAGTTGTACACGAAATTGTTGCGTACGATGCAGGTCTTTGTGGCGAGCTGATTGCTTTCGCTCACCAGGCCGATGCCCCTGTCGCAGTTGTACACGGTATTCCTTTCGATGATGGTGCCTGCTCCTCCGCAAACATAGATGCCGATGGCGCCGTAATTGTTGAGGCCCCAGTAATTGGTTGACTTGGTCATGCTCACCTGGTACACCTCGTTATCACTTACGACGCCATTGCGTGCATAGTTGGTCCTGATATCCCCGGTAGGGTGTAGGTTATCGCCACCGGCCACGATCACACCGATATTTTCAGTATCATAGATCTTGTTGTGCGTGAAAGTAAATCCATCAACATTCCCGGCAAAGGTCACGTTCTCGCTGGTACCGGTCTGTGTGTCATGAACGGTGCAGCCGGTGATATTGATATCGCGCATCACTTCCGATCCGTTACCGAGTACGAATATGGCATGCGCGCTCCTATTGGTGAGGTGGAAATTCTTGATATCGAAAATATTACAGTTCCTGATGTCGATATCGCGGGAATTGCCGGTGATGGAAATGCCCATGGGATCTACGCCGGGATTTTGGGTCTGGAAATGCGCGATATCAAACCCTTCTATAGTGAGGAACTTCACATCGGGGAAACTCACCATGGCCATGAGTCCGGTGGCGGTAGTCTGGCTGCCGTCAATGAGCGGTCGCTCGCCCGGATAGGCTTTGAGGGTAATATGTTTGCCGAGCAATCCGGATTTGCCGAAAATTACCCTGTTTGTATACTTGCCTGCACGTACGAAAACGGTATCACCTGCCGAAGCTTTGCTCAGCGCATAGTTGATGGTCCCGAAGGGCGCATTGATGGTGCCGCTATTGGCATCATTGCCATCAACAGCCACGTACAGCAACCTTTCCTGCCTGTCGGTTGTCTCAGTGGCGATCTTCAGCTTGGAGCAGGCAAATAGGCCGGTGAGCAATAGTGCAAAGGGATTGAAATAGAGGACTACCTTCCTCAATACGGTTGTTTCCATATAGGTCACTTTATTCGGATACGATCTTGCGAATACTGTTATTGTTCTTGTCCAGCACGTATACAGTGCCATACTTATCCACGCAAACACCATTGGGCGCGCTGAAAGCGGCAGAAGTGCCGATGGCGTCGATATAGCCTGCCGTGCCGCTCCCGGCAAAAGTGCTGACAACCCAGGTGCCTGCTTCAATAAAGCGGATGCTCTGATCGGGAATGCTGGGATCTCCTCCCGTGGTACCATTCGTGGCTACATAAACATTGTTGAACTTGTCTGTTGCCACCGACCAGGGATAAATGAAGCGGGCATTGGGCCCGGGTCCATCAACGTATCCCGAGCTGCCGGGCTGACCGGCGATTACGGTATTCTTCCAGGTGCCGGCATCCAGTTTGCGAATGGTATGGTCGCCATGGCCTGTTACATAGAGATTGCTGTTGTTGTCTACAGCAATGCCTCCAGGATAATTGAGGCCGGTAACAATGGGGTCAAAAGACCAGGCGGCTTTCGACTGATAGATGCTCCCCGCATTGATACAGGACACATATACATAGCCGGTGTTCTTATCCACCGCAATGCCCCAGGGTTCGGCGGGCATGCCCGAGTACCAGCTGGCGTAACCATCCGTGGTGATCTTCCGGATATTCCAGTTGAGCACATCGGCTACATATACGTTGCGGTCTTTATCGAGCGCCAGGGAATAAGGCATATAGAAACGGGCAGCAGTACCTGTTCCTTCGGCGTTTCCCGGATTACCCGGGAATCCTGCATAGGTGGTTACATTGCCAGCGCTGTCTATTTTCCGGATACAGGCATTGCCGGGGTCGGCCACATACACATTGAGGTCGTCATCAACAGCGATGCCGTTGCTGCGGTACCAGAATTGTCCGTTGAAATTGAATTGTGCCTCTGTTCCTTTTCCGTTCGCAAATCCTGCTTTGCCGTTTCCAGCAAGGGTTGAAACGGTACGGGTATAGTGATAGGTGAAGGAAGCAGTGCTCTCGGTACTGTCCGTACCGATCCTGATCTTCAGTTTTCCCGATCCGCATTTCTTGGGCACCACCACCATGATCTGGTTGCCGTTCACCCCCACTACAGGTAGTTTGTTGCCATTGATGGTGACGCTGATCTCATCGGGATCGGCCGTAAAATTGGTGCCGGTGATGAGGATCTGCGTAGTGCCACTGCCGGAACCGGGCGTGAATTGTTCGATGGTTACAGGAGAGCCGGCCTGGTGTTTGAAGCTGCTATCCTTCTTACAGGAAGAGGCCAGCAACAGGAGTAAGCAGGCGCTGATGCAATATGTTGTTATTTGACGGAGCATAATAGTTGGTTATGGTTGATGGATTACCAGCCGGGGTTTTGTACCAAAGCATTGTTCTTGTCGATATCGTCCTGCGCAATGGGGAAGAGATACATCTTGTTATCCCAGTACCGGTTCTGCAGCACGATGCGTTTGTAGAAATCAACGAACGCGAAGCCCTGACCATTGTCGGTAGTGATGGTGTTCATCCTGTAAATGGTCCTGTTCTCGGGCGCGCCCATCAGCAGCCTGCGCAGGAGGGTTTGATAGCGGTCGCCTTCAAAGCAAAGCTCTACCTGTCTTTCGCGGAGGATGAACTTGCGCAGCGTTGCCTGGTTGCCGGCTACAGATGGATACACATCTTCGAGGTGTGGAATGCCGGCGCGGTCTCTTACCTGATTGAGGTATTTAAGGATATCCGGGTTGGTGGGATCATATTCGTTCAATGCCTCTGCGTAGTTGAGCAGGATCTCCGCATAGCGGATATGGATGAAGGGCCTGAAGGGTACCTGATCCTGCCTGATATTGGAAGCCGGGTTCACGAATTTTTGAACGCAATAACCTGTCATGTCCACCACGTTGGTAGTGCCCACACCTGATTTTCCGGTATAATAGAATTCCGCACGGCCCCTGCCGTCCACGTTAGCGGCAGACGAATAGAAGTTCTTATCGTCTGTCGTAGGAGCAGGCAGCAGTGGTTTGCCATTGTACAGGATATAAGCATAGAAACGGGGCTCCCGGTTCACGTACATATTGGAGTTGCCGATGATATAGCCCCGGTTCCTGGCATCGCGTTTCTCTCCATATCGTGCAGGATCATCGGCTATGGCAAATCCCGTTTCGGAGTAGGTGCTTTGCGGATCATCGATGGTGCGGCCATTGCGCATATAGAATGCGTCTACTACATTCTGTGTGGCGTTCTGCATGTTGAAACCGCCGGGTGCGGGCGCACAGCGCTTTTCGATGCCATACTGCCAGGCATCGTTATATTGGTCGTACTTGTTGGTGCAGAAAACGATCTCACTGTTCCAGGACGTGAGGAAAAGGTTACGTACGGAGAGATAAGGATCGAAGTCCGCATCGCCTTCATCTTTATTGGTGAAGAGCTTGTATTCATTCAGATCGATCAGGGCTTTGGCAGCTGCCGCTGCCTTCTTCCATTTGTTTGCATCATATTGCGCCGGTGCAAGCTGGATACCATCGCGGTTCCGGAGATTGGTCATGCCGGGATTCCCGTTCCAGAGCGGACTAGCTACCAGCAACGCCAGTTGTGATTTCACGCCCAGGCAGGCGCCCCTGGTTGGCCTTCCATAGTCCGACGAAGAGGCCCATGATGTAGGAAGTGTTTGAGCAGCCCTGTCCAGCAGTTGGTTGATATAGTCAACACAAGTGTCCAGCGGAGCCCTTGGGTATTTGTTATAATCTTCGTTGGTGCTGAGCAATTGCGTGATCTTTACGAATGGACCGTATTGCTGCAATAGTTTCCAGTAGAACCAGCCTCTGAGGAATATCGCTTCGGCTTTGTATTGGGCTTTAAGCTCGGCGCTGAGCAGGTCGGAGGGTACTTTGTCAATATTGTTCTCGAAAACGATGCTTTGCCTGATGCCGGAGTAGTAATGGCTCCAGGTGATCCAGTAATTGCTTTGGGCGTTCCAGTTACCGATCACCATATTCCTGACGGCCACGCCCTGTATGCTACAGGATGTTTCATCGCTGAAGCCTAACATGGTTTGATCGTCACCCGCATTGCGTACATAACCATACACCTGGTAGAGATAGGCTTCTGCATTGGCGCGGGTTTGCCAGAGCATATCGGAGGTGAGGAGATTGTCCGGTTTTTTATCGAGATACTTGTTGCATCCTGCCAGGACGAGCAAGGCAAGGAGAAAGCAGGATGCCATTTTATTGTTGAAGAGATTGCGCATAATTGATAGATTGAGGGTTGCTAGAATTGAGCTCTGATGCCTATAGTAACCATCCTGGTGATAGGATATTTGGCGCCATTGGAGCCAAGTTCGGGGTCCCATAATTTGAATTTGCTGAAGGTGAGCAGGTTCTGTCCGGATACATACAGGTAAAGACCTGCAAAGCCACTTTTCTTCAAAGCCGGAGTAAGGAAGCTGTAACCAATGCTGGCCTGCTTCAAACGCACATAGGAACCATCCTTAAGCCATCTTGTGCTGTTGAGGTAATTGTTATCGTTCACACTACCGAGGGTAAGGCGTGGATAGTAGGCATCCTGATTGGGATTATCGGCGGTCCACCTGTCGAGCGCCTTCGACATGGTATTGTTGGGATAGGTGCCAATGCCGGAGAAGGGAATAACACCTACGCCGCTGGCGCCCCATCCGCTGCCGTCGATATAGCTGCCATTGGCCATGATGCCCGCATCGGCGACGCCCTGGAAGAAGAGCGACAGATCGAATTTCTTGTAATTGACAGAGAAGCCTGCACCATAAAGCCAGGAAGGGAACCAGGATTTTCCGAGGTATTGGTAATCGTAGGCATCGATGATGTCATCGTCCTTGGCATTGACGTTCCTGTACCGGATGTCGCCGGGAGCTACCTGACTGAATTTCTGTTCTGCATTTGCATCGATCTCATCCTGGTTGTTGAAAAGGCCTTCGGCTACATACCCGGTGAATTCTCCGAAACGGTGGCCGGTGCCACGCTGGTAGCTGTACTTGCGCAAAGGCTCATCCTGGAAGACGATCTTGTTGATGGTGTACGTGGCATTGCCATAAAGGCGCAATTGCACGGCTCCGAATTTTTGATTGTATTCGATGCTGCCTTCAAATCCTTTGTTATCCATTTCTCCGATATTGGCGAAGATGGCAGCGTTGCTGTATCCTGCGATGCTGGAGATGGAAGCCCTTTTGATGAGGATATCGCTTCTCCTTTCTTTGAACGCATCCAGTATTATGTTCACGGTATTGAAGAGGCCTACTTCAAGTCCGAGGTTTGCTTTGTAAGATTTTTCCCAGGTGAGCTTTTCCACACCGATCTGGTTCTCGGTGCTGCCGTAGCGTAAAGACCCGTTTGGACCGAAGCCTGCTGCATATCCACCACCTATTTGCGTGTGGTAGGGGAACCTGTTGCCTGCACCGATATTGTCGTTGCCCACCAGGCCGTAGGAGGCCCTTAGTTTGAGGAAGCTGATGGAAGGGGAAAGCTTATCCAGAAAATTCTCGCGGGAGATCACCCATCCTGCCGAGACGGAGGGAAAGATGCCGAATTTCTGTCCCCGCTCGAAATTCTCGGAGCCGGTGTAGCCGGCATTCATTTCGAGGAGGTATTTGCTGTCATAAGCATAGGTGAATCTTCCTGCGAGCGCCTGGTTGCGGTAAGGAATGGAGCCTATCACATCGCCTGCCGTGCTTACCAGGCGGTTGCGCATATTGTAGAGCAGAAGGCCCCCGAACTGGTGAGCGCCGAAGTTCCTGTTGTAATTGAGGGTGGCTTCGAGGTACATGACGCGCTCACCGCTCGAGCTCTGGCTATAGCCCAGGAATTGTTGACCGGTACGGGTTTGTGTGTAATGCAGTTTGCCTTCGCTATCGCGGCCGGTAGCGAGGAAAAGATCGTTGACGCCGCTGCGCCGGTTGTTGAAAACACCGTAGCTGTCGAAAGAAAAGCGGCCTGATACATCGAGGCCTTTCACCCAGGAGTCGAGTTTTTGTGTTACGGTGAAGACAGATTGTACCGAGGGGCGGAATTCTGTACTGTAACCATTGTTCTGTACTTCATTGAAGGGATTGCTGCCTCCATTGTTGCCGGGACCAGCCCATTTACCGTCGGGGTACTGCACCGGAAAGGCCACCGGAGTGGTTGCATAAGTCAGGTACCAAAGCTTTGAGGCAGAAATACCCGGATACCTGCTGTTCACCAGCATGGCAGCGAGGTTCATCTGCAACAGGGTG
The DNA here is from genome assembly GCF_029223285.1 of Paraflavitalea sp. CAU 1676. GTDB lineage: Bacteria > Bacteroidota > Bacteroidia > Chitinophagales > Chitinophagaceae > Paraflavitalea. The sequence continues at coordinate 133,529 of NZ_JARHUJ010000005.1, forward strand.
GTCCGTGTGATGTTTACATCCACATTGGTTCTGAAATCGTATCGTTTGAAATTCAGGTTCGGATTGTAGTCGTTCAACTTCTTTACGTTGTACTGTCCTTCCTGGTTGTAGAAAGACGCGGAGAGGTAGTATCGAACGGTCTCCCCGCCACCGCTGATATTGAGGTTCGCATTGGTGAGCGACGAATTCTTTTTGTATACCGCATCCATCCAGTTCACATTGGGATACATGTACGCATCGAGGCCGCTGGCTGTTTTCTGGATCTGCTCTTCTGAATACAGCGGCGAATTGCCCATATTGGTGCGTGCTTCGTTGAGCAGCTTCATGTAATTGACACCATCGAGCATTTCGGGTGTTTGCGTGAAACTGGTGGCGCCGGTCTCCGCCTTGAAGTATATACGCGCCTTGCCTGCTGCACCTCTTTTGGTGGTGATGAGCAATACGCCGTTAGCGCCCTTGGCGCCGTAAATGGCGGTGGAAGAAGCGTCTTTGAGGAGGGATATACTGCTGATGTCTTCCGGATCGATGTTATTGAAAGCCCCACCGTAGGTACTGTTCACGTCTTCCCGTTGCACACCGTCTACGATGATCAGGGGCGATGCGGTACCGGTAAAAGTACCTATACCACGGATGGTGAAGGTGCTGTTGTCATAGCCGGGCTCGCCGCTGCTTTGCACCGACACGATGCCAGCTACTTTGCCCGCCAGTGCATTCGTGAGGCTGGGTACAGGCGTGCGCATGTCTTCCATATTGACGGAAGCTACAGCGCCTGTTACGGTCACTTTCTTCTGTTTCCCATAACCTACCACCACCACATCGTTCAGCTTGTCGGTCTTCTGCACCAGGGTTACCTTGACGATCCTGTTGTTAACCCGTTGTTCCAGCGTGATCATGCCCACCATGGAGAACGCGAGGGTATCGCCGGGTGAGCTTTTGATAAAAAAAGTGCCGAGCTCATCGGTAGTGGCAAACTGGTCTTTGTTCTTCACCTGCACGGTTACGCCGGGTATGGTTTTACCATCTTCGCCCATTACCTGTCCTTTTACTACGCTCTGATAGATAGCAGCCAGGTCTTCTGTTTTAGAAGGTTCCTGGACCTTTTTGCTTTCAGCCGCTTTTTCACTCAGCAGCAGCCTGTTCTCGCGCAGGGTGTACTGGATGTTCCTGCCCTTGAAAAGGAAGTCAAGCACTTCTTCGAGTTTGGCCTGCCGGAAGCTGAGGGTTACTTTTTCAGCATCGTTCAACAGCTGGTTACTGTAGAAGAAGGTGATGCCTGTTTGTTTTTTGATGGACTTGAAAACCTGCAGCAAGGCGATATTGTTGCCTTCGATGGTGACCTGCTTCTGAAGGGCGGTTTGTGCCGCGGCATTCAAACAACAGGCGATGGCCAGGAAGACGGTCATGCAGGTTTTGAGTGAATTGAGTTGGGTGAGCCAACCGGAAGTTACGGGTCTTCGCATGTAGCAGAGTTTGTGATGAGTTTTGGTTATTGCTATCGGTGTTTGACATATAACACAGCCCGTTTGGGAAAACGGGTGAACGAAGGGCAATAATTATTTTCTATTATTTCAGGTAAAGGTCATTTCCGGAGAAATGGTAGGAAATGTGTGCGATGGTTTCCAGGTCGCTGAGGAAATCGGCGAGTTTGTTCCTGTCCACTACACCGGTAATGGACTTGCCGGAAAATTTGTTCCTGTCGAGGATAAAGTTGATGCCATAGATACGACTGGCGATGCGTGCCAGTTCATCGGCAGGCATATTGTGGAAATAGTAGAGGCCGTTGATCCATCCGGTTACCTCGTCGGCATCGAAGTCTGACAATTGGAAGTCCTTTCCTGCATCAAAAGCGGCTTCCTGTCCCGGACGAAGCAATTGTTCTTTCCCATTTTTACTGGTGGTGATCACACTGCCTTCCACCAGTGCCGTGCGCACTTGTTGGGGGGCATAGCTGTTCACATTGAAAACAGTGCCCAGCACGCGCACATCGGTGAGGGGCGTATGCACGATGAAAGGGTGGGAGGGCTGTTTGGCCACCTTGAAGTAGGCTTCACCTTCCACAAATACCTCCCTGGTGCCGGAATGGAAGCGGAATGGGAAACGAATACGGGAGACGGCATTCAGCCAAACCACGGTGCCGTCCGAAAGTTCCAGTTTATAGGTCTTTCCTGCCGGAACGCTGAGGGTGTTGGTAGTGGTGTCCTCTGAATTGTATTGAAGCGAGCCGGCTGCTGTTTGCAGGGTGGCATTGGTTAGTTGGATGGTGGATTGGGCGGCGGCCTGGTCGAGGTTGATCGACTGCCCGTTGGCAAGCGCCAGCTGCACAGGTTGTTGCTGTTGCTGCTGTGCGAGATTGGCGGCCTGCTCCTTACTTACGTTGGCATTGCGGAAGAAAGTGAACCAGGTTGCACCGGCAATGAGGATAAGGACGGCCGCGGCAGCAATAGCCCTGTACAGGCGGAAGCGTTGGGGACGATTCTCCTGCCTGGTCCGCTGCAGCATGCGTTCTTTCAGGTCCTGCAGGCCTTCATCGGGGTTGAGCGTGTCGGCAAAGTGTTGAGTGCCAGCAGCTGTTGCATCGGCAACTATAGCATTCCAGGCCTCCTGGAATGCAGGGTCCTTGGCCAGCATTTCTTCCAGCTCAGCGTTCTCCTCCGGGGAAAGACTCCCCGCCTGTTTCTCCAGGAACCATTGCAATACCTGCTCGTGACTCTGCTTCATGTAATAATGCTACAGCAAATAATCGGAAATGGGTTAATCTGGTCTCGTTTTTATTTCGCCCCGAAGGATGCGCAGGCCGGTTTTTAAGTGTGTTTTGAGAGAGTTGATGCTGATGCCCATGGAGTGTGCCGCTTCGCTGTATGGTTTTCCATGGAGGTAAACAATCTGTAGGGCATTCTTTTTTTGTTTGGGCATTTCCTCCAGCAACTGGTGGAGCTCTTCATAACTGTCGGCCTTTTGCTCTGCTGCTGGCAGGCTGTATTCCTCCTGCATATCCGTATACTGTTTACAATGCCTGTGCCGGGTCTGTTGCTTTTCTATATGGTTGAGGCATCGGTTCTTCACGGCGCGGAAAAGGTAACCTTTTATATCCTCATGGAACTGGAGGTAGAGCTTCTTGTCCCAGATGTCGAGGAAGAGATTCTGCACCAGGTCCTTTGCTTCCTGCTCATTGCGGAGAAAGTAAAAGGCGCTCACGCAAAGCAGGCGATAGTATTTGAGGTAGAGCGCATCATAGGCCAGGGGATCTTCATCCCTTAACCTGGCGAGTAGCGCTTTATCCGGTTGATGCTGCATGCAGAGAGCTTTGTCCAATAAATATAAGCGCATTTCACATTCGCCGCGTGCACAAACGTTTGCCTAAATTCTACAGTCGCCATAAAAAAAGGTGGCAACCAGTCGGATGCCACCTTTTTTTTATAAAGTCTCTATCTATTCAACTTGTCTATTTCGACCAGATCCGGAAACGCACGCCGGCTGTAACATACGGATGCGTACTGTACAAATTATAATATTCCTTAGCGTCATGTTTATTTCTGAGGGAAAGGTTGGTCAGGTAGGTGTACCCTCCTTCCAGTTTTATCCCGAATCCGGGCGTGATGTTATAAAGAACACCGGCTCCGCCGCCCAGCCCGCAGGTGAAGCCCCCGTCGGCGGGGATCTTGTCGCTGTCGTAATTGCCGCCATCATACTCTTTCATGCCGCCAGACAACAGTAGGTGAAGTCCCCAGGTAAGATAAGGCTGTATCTTTTTAGGTTCCTCTTCATTCTTTAATAAATGCAGGCCCCAGTTGTAAGAGTAACTGATTTGCGGGTTGGTTTTGCCGGTGATGGTGACAGGGTTGCCGTTATAAGCCTTTGAATCGAACGTAAATTTATAACCTGGCACATAGGCGAATTCCCAGAAAGTAAATACTCGCTTGCCGTCACGGTCGCGGCCGAAGGAGAGGTTTATTCCAATGGGACTGCCTTTGCCGTCGCCCATCGCATGTAGCTTACCGTTGATGCCGTAGGTGCGGCCCGTTGATTCAAAGAAGCTGGCCTTTTTGTATTGGGCCGTAGCGCCCGCAACAAAAAGCAGCAAGAGAATTGCCGTGCTGATCTTTTTCATGTGTGTGAACCTTATTGCTTAGGGGTTAATAAAATGTACTTGAAAGTGGTGTTATAAGCCGCATCGATAAAAGCCAGCATATCGTTCCACTTCGCAGCCGGTACCTCCTTTTGCTTGTAAGTCTTTTTGATGTCGAGTACGATCAACCCGTTTTCCTCCTTGGCCGCCAGCGTAAACAAGCCGGTCTCGTTGTCGATCGATTTGTTCAGCTCCGCAAGCCCTTCTGCCTTATAACCGGCAGGTATCTTGAACGTAATGTACCAGGCATAGGTCTTGGGGAATCGAACATCTATATCATATTTCCTGGTCCTTTCTTCTTTCTTGATCTGCAATTGAGAGCCCATCAAACCGCTGAGGTTGACGAGGTATTTTTTGCCGGCGCGCCTTACATAGTCATTCAGCTCAAATTCTTCCTTGAACGAAAGCGTGCTCTTTTTCTGGGTTCTGCCATCAGATATCAGGGTGAACTTTGCATCCTTGATCCGTTGATGGAATTCCGATTGCAGCGACTCTTTTACAAAATCCGGCTTCTGCTTCTTGAACTCATCGGTCAGGGATTTGGCCGACTTGGTATATTCCTCCACCTCGCGCGAACGCATTTTTTCTGTAGGGTCCGCGCCGCCATAATTCACATAATCATTGAGCATGTAAGTGGTGAACTTCAAGGCAGCCGGGCTGGCCTTCCCTTTCTGAATGCCCTTGAAGTGAGAAGTGCGGGCAATTGACAAGGTCTTCATATCGGGTGCCATTTCAACGGAAATGGCATAAGAAGCACTGTTCTCGGCAGCCGTAGTACCCGGCAATACAAAAGGCTTGATCTCCTGCACACCGGTTTTTTTAGCCGGCTGACTAATGATATAGGCTTCGTTCGACAGCAGGGTCTCCAACTGGTCGCCGGGATTGGAAAAGTCTGTGAGGTTAAAATACAATTTGTCGCCTACTTTGATCACATACCGGATCTCACTTTCGAACAATACTTCCTTCAGCTTACCGATATTGTTGCCGATCGTAATGATCAGGTCCGATTTGATGTCGCGCTGATACAGCAGGGAACCAAATACATAGGCAAATTTCTTATCGCTCAGGTACTCCCGCTGAAACAGGATCTTATTACGCACGAGGTAATACGCATTGTTGACATACGTCTTTTCATCCCAGCTCTTGGCACCCAGCTTCACGAGCTCGCTATAGCAGGCGTCGATGAAATTCTGGATGGTTGCCATAGTGCCCATATAAGAAGCGCGGCCTACCTGCTCATAATCTTCCCAGGCTTTCTTAGCCAGCTCTTCCTTGGCAAAACTGCTCTTCAACTCGCCCTTCTGGCCAATAAAGGCACCCTTGGCCTCGTCATTGTTCGAATAGATCACCTGGAACTTGACCAGCGGATATTGAATAAAAGGACTTACGAAGTTGACATCCTTCTCCGTATCACGGTCGCGGTCGGTAAATACATACCGGAAGAAACCCTGTTCCGAAGTCGGCTCTTTCTTAAAAGTAGGTGCACCATTCAACGAAAGGGACTTAAAGAAGGATTTGTCATCCGTTTCGATCGCGATCTCGTTAAACATAACGGGATATCCTTTGCTGCACACTTCATAGATGGGGCTAAACTCCACATACCCCGAAGAGGTAACGTCCAGCTTACTTTTGGTAGTGGTAACATATTCGAGAATGTCGCCCGGTTCCAGGTTCGGTACCGGTACTTTGTAATAGTTGTAACCCGAGCCCGCTACCTGGTCGAAGAAACTTTGGAAGTATTCGGGAATGTCAGTACCCGGTTCCAGGGCTACGGCACTCTTCAGGTCGATGTTGGTGGCCGTGTCGCCCGGTTTGATGATGCGGGCGATAAAACCATCTTCTTTAGAGCCATAGCGGAAATAGATCTCCGACAAGGCTTTTACGGAGTTGTTGTCGTTGAGCTTGATGCGAAGCCTGGTCTTCTCGAAGAAATACAAACTGCGCTCGCGACGGGTAAAGAAGCCGCCGCTGCTTTTGCGGTCAAACAATACATTGCGCGAGAAACCGATCACCACCGCCGACTCCTTGTCCCACTTGGCGGGCGTGTTCGTTGCGGCAAAAGCAGGAGCCTGCTCCTTGAGCATAAAGCGGGCATTGTTGTCGAGTATTTCGAGGAAATCTTCGTCGATATAGTTCTGGGCCTGGAGTACAGGGGTATAAAGAAGGCACAGGATCACCGCCAATGCAGCAAAACCGGTGCGGGATTTGAATGTTTTCATGAATGCGTTTATTTAGTGGTGATGCTGAAGAAATAGCTGCTGAAGGATTTGATCGACTCGAGGAAATTTTTCCAGTTGGTGAAGTCCTTTTTGTCGATCATACTGTTTTTGATCACGAGGTACTTCTTCAGGGTGATCTTGTTACCGGTAATGGTATATTCACCCCTGAACTCATAACCTTCCTGCTTTAGCTCCAGCTTCTCGGGTACATCGGCGAATTTGTTGCCGGCCGGGATCGTCAGCGAAAACTCGTCTTCGTAGCTCAGCACATAATCGAAGTCGTAGCCGCTTTTGCGTTTCTCATCGGGCATATACCTTTCCAGCGTCTTCGGGAAAAAGTCGAGGTTGATATACTTGTTGCCCGCTATGCTTTGTACATAGTTCGACAGGTCGATATTGCCTGAAATGGTAATGGGGATATCACGGTTGTTGAGGTCACTGGTTTTTACATCAGATGCCTCGACGTTATCGTTGTTGAACTCCAGGAATCCGTTGAGGAACTTCTCCCGGCTGGTGTTGGGCAGTTCCTGGTACTCCTGGTGAAAATCCTTGCGCTCATTACCGGTTAAGGTGACCTGGATATTACCTTTCAATTGCTCGTTGTTCAGGTTGAAGCTGGCTTTCGTGAAAACCTTGTGCTCATCGCCGGTGGTGAGGGGTACTTTCTTGATGTCAAACTTATCGCCATTGGCGATCATGGCCTCTTTACCCTGAATGCGGTAAGCGTTCTCACCAAATGGTACATACTTTTCCGTGGCATCGAGGAAGTATTCCTTGCCCTTGAAATAAAGGGTCGTAATGGCGTGGTTGTTGACGCAAAGCGCCGGAGTCGATTGGGGATAGGGGAGTTGCCTTGTACCGATCCAGGTAAAATGCGCATCGTAGCCCGCCAGTTTGAGGAACTCGGTGAGCAGGTTGGCCATTCCTTTACAATCGCCGTATTTGTTGGCCAGTACTTCCTGGGCCGATGTGGGGATATAACCTGAATAGCCATCTTCGTAAGCGATGTACCGGACCTTGTCCTGCACATAGTAGTAAATGGCTTTGATCTTATCCTGGTCGTTGGTGGCGCCTGCCGTGATCTTCGTCAGCGTAGCTTTCAATTTTTCGGGGTCGTTGTTGGCCATCTTGTACAGGCGGTTGTTCCAGTTGTACACGTCATTCACTTTATCGAAACCCTGCAATACTTCACCCTTGGCTTCGAACGACTTCACCTGGATCACAATATGCGGGTCGGTATAGGCCTTGCCGATCTGTTTGAACTCGGAAGTCCGGGCCGGCAGGTCCTTCATGATGAAAACATAGTTGGTATAACCACCCTTTTGTGTCTGCTTCTTCTCGATTTTGGCGCCCTCGAAATTGAAGGTCTTGAAATCGATCGACAGCCATTCGGGTACCTTGAACTCGATCACCTGTTCCTTGATAGGATAGAAGGAGTGAAAGAAGATGCGGGTAAGGTATTTGGCGTCTGTATATTCTTTCTTCACCGTTACCCTGGCCACATTGCCCTGGTTGTTGAAGCGGATGGGGAAATACTGTACCCGGCTATCATCAAAGAAGATATTCTCGTCGGTCACCGAGCGGTCGATGCCCGACCTGTCGGACAATACCCACTTGCTGCCGACCTTCACCGATTTTTTGAATTGCTTGAGGCGGATAAACTTGTTGTAGAACTCCGCATAGGTGAGGCCACCATACTTCTTAAGTCCGAGGAATTCCATTTCCGCTTCTTCCTGCACCACCACCACCTTATCGTTGAGGGCATTGGTGCCCTTGCCAAAAGTGAAGAAGTGATACGAAGAACGGCAAAAGGCTTGTTCGTCCTTGTGCACCCTCGCCAGGCTTTCGGCCTCGTTGAGGTCTTCGGGATGAACCGCCTGTGCAGCAGCCACTTCATAGCAACAAACGGAAATGAAGGTCAATACGCTATAACCGATGGCACGCCATGTGCGTGCAAAGTGAGCCGGAGTACGATCAGAACTTCCGGCCATTGGGAGAGTTTGCTTCATGCAAGAAAGGGTTTGGGCCACACAATTTAGTTAAAATCAGGCGCTTGTACTGATTAAAAAATCAAACGTGCTCCTATAACCTTTTATTGTAGCACCAAGGCCCCCGAAGGGGCCTAAAATGCAGGAACGGCGAGACTTATTAAGGTAATTTGTGTTGCATTGATGGCAGTCAATTTCCCGGGCAGCGCACCCGGTTATTGGATGCTTTCAGCCCCTGAACTGCCAGTTAAATAAAGGGAGGCTTCGCTTACCATTTATGTTCCACAAACCCAGCTGTACGCCGCGGAGGTGTTTACAGGAATTGACCAGGCCGATCTGGAGGCCCCTGCCTTTCACGGCCCGGTTGGTAATGCCTGTAATGACGACGCCTTTAAATTCATCGGTCCTGTTCTGCGTGCCGGTAATGTGCAAGCCGCTCATCTCTGTTACGCCGCTCATACCCCCGTTGATGCTGAAGCCTCTTACCCGCATCTCGCCCATTAATCCGCCTGCGCTGATACTTACACCGTTTAGGAATTTGTTCATGTTCTTCTTGTCGACGGTATCCGGCATGTTGATGGGTTCAAGGTTGGTGAGGATGTGGAAAAGCCCGAACATGGCAACGAAAGCCGAGAGGGCGTCGGCGTTTAGGTTGAGGCCGTTGATCGTGATCGGCTTTTCGTCGATGGTCGTTTGCAGGCCAAGGCTGAGGCCATTGATCTTGCCGGCTCCGGAAGGGGTATACCAGGCCCAGTTCCTTTCTTTACCCGGCTTCAACGCTTCCAGGGAATCCTTCCCCAGGCTGTCCTTTTCAATCGTAGGTGCAATGCCCTCATAATAATAGGTCTTGCCTCTTTGTTCATACAGCCAGTTGATGCCCTGGGCCGTGAGGTAGGGCACCATGGCAAAATCCTCCGAATAACTGCTGTCGGCGGAATAGGAGGTGGTATAGGTGATGGTAAACGCTTTGGGTTCATCGCTCTTTACAAATACATAACGGTAGTTGCTGAACGAACGGTTTTCGTACAGGCCCATCATGCGGTCGCCGATCAGTTTTAACCGTTTTAGCTGGGAGGGATGCAGGCTAAAAGTGTCTGGCGCAGGCCCGTCATAAGGTTTTGCCTGCCTCCTAAAAGCCAGGATATAATAGATCGAGTCCTGGCGGATATCCGTTACCATGATCGAGATCGCTTTCTTATTCATCAGCACCAGGTCATAAATGCAATGGCGGTAGAGGTAGAAGGCGCCTTTGCCCGGCTGATAGTCATGTTCTCCAAAACGCGCGTCGTCTCCGTCTTTGACAAAATAGAGGTTTTGAACACTGTCTTGCCGGGCATAACCGGAAGGGGCGAAAGCAGTCAACAATATCAACGTGAAAACGAATAGGCGGTTCATGTTACAGTGATTAGGGTGTAGGATACAAACATACCGGCCCGGAAACAGCCGTCCCAACGGATATGAACTGACCATACAGCGTTTGTTGCAATCCCTGCCACCAGCCGGGTTATCCAGGTCTGCCACTGGCAAAAAGCCGTAAAACGGCAGGCATTCACCCAGTCACAAGCGAAAACCCGTAAACAAAACCCGTCGTTTACGGATTTTCAGTAATTTCCTTGCGCGATGGAAACGACACAACTGCAGCAACAGCTATTCCGGCACCTCAAAGAAACCCTGCCGCCCCACCTTTCCCTGGTAGATGAACTATGTCAGCTGTTGGATCTGAGCAGCGATAGCGTGTATCGCCGTATTCGTGGAGAAAAGCCGGTTACGCTCACCGAGTTGAAGGTCATTTGCGAGCACTACCGCCTCTCGCTCGATCAGTTGCTGTCGCTCAACAATGAATCGGTGCTCTTCCAGGCGCCTGGCATATTGAACCCATCCATACCGTTTGCTACCCATATGCGGGGCATGCTGGAGCAGTTCAAATATTTCAATTCCTTTAAACAACGGGAGATCTTTTACCTCTGTAAGGATGCCCCTTTCTGGTATTTCTACCTGTTTCCCGGTATCGCAGCCTTCAAGACCTTTTTCTGGATGAAGACGATCAACAACGAACCGGGATTGTCCACCACCACCTTTTCGCTCGAAGAGCATGGGTTTCACGAATGCTTCGCGATCGGCCAGCAAATACTCGAAGAACATAGTGTAATGAACACCGTGGAGCTGTGGAATCTTGAGAGTATCCACAGTACCATCAACCAGATAGCTTATTATAGGGAGGCGGGTATCTTCCGGTCGCAGAAAGACCTGCTGGCCGTGGTAGACTCCTTCGTGCAGATGCTCGACCATTTGCAGGCCCAGGCCGTAAAAGGAGCGAAGTTCATGCCCGCCGCAACAGAGGTCGGGCACAAAGGCAGCATTCAGTTCTATGTCAACGAACTGATCCTGGGCAACAATACCATCCTGCTCAACCTGGATAACAAAAGGCTGTCGATGGTCACGTACAGTGTATTCAGTTATTTGATCACGCAGGATGAACGTTTTGCGACCAAAGCATTTGATACCTTCAATACACTGCTGGGCCGCTCCTCGCTGGTGAGCAGGTCGGGAGAAAAAGAAAGGAACCGCTTTTTTAATACCCTCCGGGATAAAGTAAATCAGCTGCGGTAAGCGGCGTGCTGGCCGTCCGGGCGTGCGTATGCCAATCGGTTGTCTGCCATTAGTTGTTATCATTCCGGCAGTCACCGTCTTCCGATAGCCAGTTGGTTTCCCCTTGTTTTTCTTAGTGATTAGCTGTTCTTTTGCGTCCTGATGATGAAGAACAGACGCTTTTTGCTCACCTTGATCAGCCTGTTGCTGATAGCGGCTTTTTTTGCCTTGCCCCCCAACTACCAGTGGGCCGGCAAAGTGCTGGGTTACCTGAATGAAATACCACAGCAAAGCAAACAGCCGTCACTCGAAACACGCAGGAAAAAACGGTTAGGCACCAGTTATACTTATTCCCGCCAAATAGCTGCCGAGTTGGAAAATAGAGGCATCGCCAGCCAGGTACTGGTATTGATGCCGGCTACCACCTATTTTGCCAAAAGAGGCATTACCTACCATGTACCCGAACCCGCCGTTTTTTATTATTACACAGGGCTCAAAACCATTTGGCCCAATAGCCCGCACGCGGCAAACGCCGGATGGATGGTGTCCGTTCGCAATGGAAAGATCGTGGTGGATAGCGTTGTCAGCAAGGAGCAAATACGCGACTCTATCCTGGTATTCAAAAAATGGGGGGTAAACTTATGATGGGCTTACTGGTGATACTGTTATTTACCCTCCTGCAGGCGTTGATGGGCATGGGCCTCATGGGCTTTTTCAATATCCGGTTAAAGCCGGCCATGCACGCCTCACTCGCCATACTTTGCGGAGTGATGATCTATTCCTGCATTCCTTTCCTTTTGCAGCTGGCTTTTATTCCGATTACCGGGCTTAATGTATTCGTGGCATTGGGTGCAGCATGTTTATTATTGAACATCCGTTACCGGCGAACCCTTGAAGAAATAAAGCGCCTGAGGGGTGAAGTTGATCTGCGTATCGGGATATATGAGCTGCCTTATTTGATCGTATTCGTGATCATCGTCGTGGCGAGTGTTTGGCGCTGTTATTACTATCCGCCTTCACCGCGCGACCTGACTTCCGGTGCAGAAGTGATTGCTACGTACGCAGTGCAGGAAAAGACGATGATCAATTCGGTCTTTACCGTCAACCTCGAAACGACCAATAACCAATACAAGCCTCCCTTTGTAACCAGCCTGCAGATCATTTATAAATATGCCGGCTTTCCCTTTGCGCAAGTATGGTTGAGTACCGTATTCATCGCTTTCCTCGTGTTCCTGTACCAGGCATTGTGTCAACGTGTGCATCCCTTACTGGCGGGCCTGCTGACGTTGGTTGGTTTGGCCGTTCCCGAAATGTATGCCTACACCTTCATGGCATTATTTGATTACAGCAATGCCGTTTACTTTTTCCTGGGCGTCTATTTTCTGATAGAGTATTTCAAACAGGGGCGGGTCAATTACCTATCCTTTGCGGGCTTGCTAATGGGCTTCGCAACGTATATCCGTTCGGAAACACTTATTCTTGTGTTGTTCATGGCGGCCCCATTACTGGTGTACCTGGTCAAAAACCGCCACGGATGGAAAGATTGGATAGGCGTAGCTTTCCGTTGGGGAACGCCTGCATTATTGTTTTACCTAGTTTCTATAACCATTTACAACAACTATTACCTGCCGGCCAAATACGATGTGGGCGGATTGCTGAACAGTGACCTCCTCAACCTGATGCCCTTATGGCAAAGGATCAAAGCCGTAAACGGAGAGCTGATCTTTAGTAAGTTTGGAATAGACCTCTATGCCTATAGCTTCTTTTTCTTCTTCCTGGTGTTGTTAATTGACCTGTTTTACAACGTAAGGCTCAACCACGAGTCGCGCAACTGGTTGCTGGCAGTGATTATCATTTATCTCGGTATGCCGGTATTGGGGTATCTGTTGCCACTACTCGATGTATCGAACAGCACCAAGCGTGGGCTGTTCAAGATATTTCCGCTGATGCTATTGTATATGGGTAGCACGGGATGGATGATACAGTTGTCGCAAAAGATCAGACAGTGGGAAAATAGAGCGTCTGCCTAGCCCATTCCTAAGCCTATAAGCCTTTGAAGATCCTGGCGCGGCCAATGCCTGCTTTTTGAAGAAAGTATTGGAAGCTCACCCGCAAAACGCCGGATCCGTATTTAACGCTGCGGCTGAAATTGATCGACGAAGCCTCGTCGAAATATTTAGTAGGGCAGGTGATCTCTGCAATTTCAAATCCCTTGTAAAAGATCTGGGCCAGTAGCTCATTGTCGAAGATGAAATCGTCTGAGTTCTGTTCAAATGGAATGGCCAGTAGCACTTTTTTGTGGTAAGCGCGGTAACCTGTATGGTATTCCGACAGTTTTTGCCACATCAACAGGTTCTGAGCAGCGGTGAGAAAGCGGTTGAAAATATACTTGTACAAGGGCATACCCCCTTTCAGGGCACCCTTACCAAGAATGCGCGAACCAAGAACAACAGGATAAACATCGTTGGCAATAAGCGTCGCCATCGGCCCAATAAGGGCGGGCGTGTATTGGTAGTCGGGGTGAAGCATTACGATGATATCGCCGCCAATCTCCAGCGCTTTTCTGTAACAGGATTTCTGGTTACCCCCATAACCTTTGTTCTTTTCGTGCCGGATGATATGATTGATCCCGATCTGTTGAGCCACTTTTACAGTATCATCCGGGCTGGCATCGTCTACCAGGATCACCTCATCGACGATGTTGCGGTCGATCTCTTTATAGGTCTTCTCAAGGGTGAGTGCAGCATTGTAAGCAGGTAAAACGACGACGACTTTTTGACCATTGATCATGGATGCCAGGGATTGAGCCGCAATATTAATTAATAATTGGTTCACAACCTGTGCTTCACTCAATAGACTTGAACTTCTTTCTACGCAGTACCTCCAATGGCTGGTCGTTTTACCCTACAACTGTCTAATCCACAAAACCATCTTTCCATTTCCGGGCGATCCGCATCGCTGTCTCTAGCATGGCCGGATCCCAGGTCTCTGTATGCCAATCCGAATGCGTCAGGGACGAGGCCGACAAAAGGCGGAGGGCTTCTTCCTGGCGTTGGAGTTTTCAAGGATGGATGAATGTTCCCTTTGCTGCCGGTACAATATTTCGTCTTCCACCGGTGCGCCGGGCTGCAGGGGATGAGCTGGTAAAAATGTTTGTAGTTCCTGCGCAACGCCCCATCGTTAAGGCCAGCAACCGGAAAACTTCCTGCGGCACCGCATCGTCGTGTGTATCGCGCCAGATGATACGGTCGGGTGTCACGTCCGACTGTTCCCAACTACCGCCCGAAATTTGGATATCCCGCACACAGTGCAACGGGTACAGGGCAACGATCTCCTCATAAGGGATCTCAAAATTGTGTATCTGGCACCAGAGGTTGTGCAGGTCAAGGATGATGAAGCCATTAACAGGCTCCAGTAATTGATCAAGAATAAGTGGCACGCCTGTCCCGTTGAGAAGCCCGCAAAGCCGGATGGGCGGCACAATCGTAAATACATCAACGAAGGTAAAACACAGTAGCCCGGGCGCGTTGACTACCCCGTTACTGTTTCTTCCTGAACTGTTTGCTCTTCTTGTATTGGTTGTTCACCAGTACATTCATGGCGTCATACGAAACATCGATCAGCTGGCTGATCCTGTCGAGCTCTTCCAGGGTGAACTCATGTACATTGTTGATCAGTCGGGTCATGCGGTTGTTGTTGGTGCCGAGATCTCCCGCCAATACCGTCTTAGGGAGATAAGTAAATATCTGCTTGAATTCAGTGATGTGTCCTGATTCAATCAACTGCTTTACGCCCAGGTATCGTTCATCCTTAGTCATACCTCAAAGAAAAAAACAAGTGATAAATTAATTAGCATATAGTACAGATTGTTGTTTAATAGTTACAATATGCGTTTGTTTTCGGCACGAATCGATCACTTTTTTGTGATCCATTGTAGTGATTACCGTTAGTAACGATGGAAATAAGTACCAGTAAGCGTATTATGCATTAGATGCCTATTCAGTTGATCCGTTGAACAAGAAGCTTTGGCAGCAACAAGGGGAGGTTTTGATCGGTCAAAAATACTAAATATATTAGCATTAAGACAAGGTGTGAATAAAAAAAAGATGACTTGTCCGGCACAGCAGCGGGCTACCGGATCCATAACATATTGACTTTTTTGGTATTATTCTTGCAACACCTAATCTACCTCCCCGATACCCCCTCACCGCTGGAAATATTCCGCAGTCCTATTCTTTCATAATGTGCCTAAGTTGTTGAATGAGAAAAATTATACCTAAAATTTTTCATGATGCCGTCAATGTTGCTTGTATCCCTGTACGAGTTCAGACAGTTTATTCAGATCGTTCTGTGGATAGCTGTGCCTGCTACCGTAATCGCCGTAGGTCTCACGATCTTCTTTCATTATCGCCGCAAGAAAAAGCAAGGAAGCCTGGAGCTTGCCTTCCAGGATGACCAGGCATGGTCCGAAAACCTCCTGCAAAATCCTGCTGCTGCCGTGATGATACATTCTACGGTTAATGAACAACCCGATGCCATGCCCGATTGGCTGGCCAGTGCCAATCCTGATAACACACCCCTGTTGAAAAAATACGAGCAGGAGGTGAGACGTTACCGGGAGAACTATGCGATCCTGGAACAGGATTTCCGCGAACTGGAAGGCCGCTATGCAGACCTGCGCAATAAAGCCTATCAAACAGATAAAGAGGAAGATAGAACCCTTGTAGCCCAACTACAAAAAGACATCAAAAGCTACCAGGAAAAGATACACAAGCTGCAGGAAACGGCGGTCGAGAACAATGTAGCTGCCGGCGATATGGCCGCAGGCAATCATGCCGAAACCATCCTGCTGCTGCAGCAGGAGCTGCAACAATTCCAGGAGGAAAATGACCGCCTCCAGCGCCTGCTGGTGGCCGCCAATACGGCCGGCAACGACCAGCATCCGGACGAACGCCTGCAGGCCCTGCAACACCTGTTACAACAAGCCGATGCCGAGCGCAAAGCCCTGAAGGATAAGCTGGCCGAACAGGAATACCTGCCCGATATGCTGGAAGAGAAACGCAAACAGATAGAGTACCTGCAACAGCAACTGGAACAACGTATTAAGAACTACCACCTGCTGGAGCACCAGTCCGCCGAATCGGCCGTTCAACTAAAAGACCTTCAGGTGGCCGCCAAAACCTTCGAGGGGCAAATCCAGCAATTGAACCGGGAGCTGGAGGCACAGCGGCAACAATCCGGCGAGTGGCAATCGGCCCTCGAACAAAGCCGCACCGAAGGGCAGCAAAAACAGGAAACGATCCAGGCCAGTGCTACCCAGATCAGTGAATTGGAAAACAGTGTACGCACCTTGCAGGAAAGCCAGGTATCCCTGCAGGCCGAGATCGATGGACAGCAGGCTGCCATGTTTACCCTGCGCGATAACCTGGCCCAGGAGCAACAAAAGGCAAATGCACTGGAATCCAGGCTCGAAACGAGCAGCCAGTTATTGATGCGCATCTATGGCGAGCTCACCCGTTCCATCGATCCGCACCTCATAGAAGATACGGTCATCAATACGGAGCACGACCACGAAGAGCATGAACCTGTACATGCAGCAAATCATCAGCTGCAGACTTCCTTATAACTATTTCGTTCATCAGCCCTGCACCGGCACCCTGCTGCCAGTGCAGGGCTGATTCATGTACGGGCACCAGGTCGTTGGCATAACTTTAACAATTAGCCGTGCACGGCGCTGCGTGGCAAATCGTTATAGTTTCGTTAACTTACGAGAAATTGCCCCGTATGAGAAAGTATGCCCCAGCCAACAATTTCATTCTTACGCTACTACTCCTCATTGTGGTCACCGCCTTTCAGCCACCCGTTTCTACCTTGTCGCTTACCGGCGCCTGGGCCTGGCAGGAAAACAGCCGGCAGGAAACGCTCACCTTTGTAGATGGTTATTTTGTGCATGCGGTCTTCGACAAGGCCGGTAAACAATTTCAGTATACCTGGGGCGGACCGTATACCGTAAAGGACGATAAGATCGAAGTGACGGTACAATTCAATACACAACAAAAGGAACAAGTGGGCCAAACGGTCAGCATACCCTGGACCGACAAAAATGAGCAGCTCGTAGCCACGGTCGACAACGGAGAAAAAACATTCAAACAACTCGATAAAGGCATCGGCGAACTCGCCGGCGTATGGCGGATTGCCGGGCGCAAAACAGGGGCTCAACCCGTCGCGATGCCGCTCGCTCCGCGCCGCACCCTCAAGATACTTTCTGCCACGAGGTTTCAGTGGGTAGCGATCAATGTGGATACCAAAGAGTTCTTCGGTACCGGTGGTGGCAACTATACCTTCAAAAACGGCAAATACACGGAAAATATCGAATTCTTCAGCCGCGACAACAGCCGCGTAGGCGCTTCCCTCACCTTCAACGGAAAAGTGAAAGACCACCAATGGGATCACTCCGGCCTCAGCTCCAAAGGCGACCCCATTGATGAAATGTGGAAGAAGCTCAATGCGGAATAGGCAAAATCCGTAAAATACTTGCTCACAACAAGTTGAGCGGCCAGTAAACAGTTCACATGTTATCCCCCGCAGGCCGGCGTCTTTGATGGCTCCGCTCCGTTTTTCGTACCTTGCACCCCATGCAACAATACCTCGATCTGTTACAGCATATATTCGATAAAGGGGTTACTAAAACCGACCGTACCGGAACCGGCACCACCAGCTGTTTTGGTTACCAGATGCGCTTCGATCTGCAGGAAGGCTTTCCACTGGTCACCACCAAAAAACTCCACCTCAAAAGTATCATCTATGAATTGCTCTGGTTCTTACAGGGCGATACGAACATACAATACCTCAAAGACCACGGCGTAAGTATCTGGAATGAATGGGCCGACGGGAACGGCAACCTGGGACCAGTGTACGGCAAGCAATGGCGTAGCTGGGAAGGGGCCGATGGAAAGGTCGTTGACCAGATTGCCGATGCGCTGAAACAGATCAGGAACAATCCCGATAGCCGCCGTATCATCGTGAGTGCCTGGAATGTGGCCCAGCTGCCCGATATGGCGCTGATGCCCTGCCACGCACTGTTTCAGTTCTATGTAACACCCGGCGAAAACGGCGGAAAAGGCAAACTTTCCTGCCAGCTCTACCAGCGTTCGGCCGATGTATTCCTGGGGGTCCCTTTCAACATCGCTTCCTATGCCTTGCTAACGATGATGATGGCGCAGGTTTGCGACCTCGAACCCGGCGATTTTGTGCACACCTTCGGTGATGTACACCTGTACAGCAATCACGTGGAGCAGGCCAAATTGCAATTAACCCGCACGCCGCATGCATTGCCGGTGATGAAACTCAATCCCGCCGTAAAGGATCTGTTCGCCTTTACCTTCGAAGATTTTACATTGGAAAATTACCAGTCGCACCCAGCCATCAAGGCCCCGGTGGCGGTGTAAGCAAAACAATATGCAAATAGCTTTAGTAGTCGCGGCCGCAGAAAACAACGTGATCGGTAAGAACAATCAGTTGCTCTGGCGCCTGCCCAACGATATGAAGTTCTTCAAGAACACTACCTGGGGCATGCCCGTGATCATGGGGCGCAAAACATTCGAATCGCTGGGCAAGCCACTCGCCGGCCGCACGAACATCGTCATCACCCGGCAGCCCGATTGGAAGGCCGAGGGCGCGATCGTCGTGAGCAGCCTGGAGAAAGCCATCGAAGCTGCCGCCGGTACTGATGCCAAAGAAGCCAATGTGATCGGCGGGGGAGAGATCTATGCACAGGCACTGCCGATAGCGCAACGTATTTATCTTACCCGCGTGCATACCTCGCTCGAAGGTGATACATACTTCCCGGCATTCGATGAACAGCAGTGGGGGCTATTGTCTAACCTCGATTTTCCGGCAGATGACAAACATGCCTACCCCTATAGCTTCCAGGTGTGGTCAAAACGTTAGCGGCCGCCATCCCTATCATCAATTATCATTTTCATGTATTCACGCTGGCAGTTAGCGAAGAAATATTTTCACTATTATACCACGGCCTCCAACGGAAAAGGGCATGGCGTTCATTCGCCTTTTGTGTTTGACTTCATCATCAACGTACTGAACGACGGGAAAACCTATGAGGCGTACGGGCAGGTAGAAGGATTGCGCAGTCGCCTGTTGCGCGACAATACCCTGCTCACCGTAGAAGACTTTGGCGCCGGATCGGCCATCAGCAATACCCGCCAGCGAAGCGTGGCCAGCATTGCCAAAAATGCCGCCAAGTCGAAAAAGCTCGGACAACTGCTGCACCGCATCGTACGGTATTATCAGCCAGCTACCATGCTCGAGCTGGGTACTTCATTGGGTGTCTCATCGGCCTATATGGCCCTTGGTAATCCGGCTGCAAAATTGGTAACGGGGGAGGGGAGTAGCGCCGTGGCAGCGCAGGCCACCGCTAATTTTAAACAACTCGGCCTGGCGGGCGTGCAATTGGTGCCCGGCAATTTTGATGAAACCCTGCCCGGCATGTTACGGGAATTGCGCACGGTTGGCCTGGCATTCCTCGATGGCAACCACCGGCTGGAACCTACCCTGCATTATTTTCAGCAATTACAACCCTATCTTACAGCGTACAGCATCGTTATAGTTGACGATATACATTGGAGCGAAGGCATGGAACAGGCCTGGGAGCAGATCAAAGAGAACCCCGCCGTAACGCTCACCATTGACCTTTTTTTCATCGGACTGGTCTTCTTCCGCAAGGACTTTAAAGTAAAGCAGCACTTCGTGGTGCGCTATTGAAAGGGCCTTTCATACAGGGTAAAACCGGGCACAGGTATGCGGTAAGCCGCCAGGCGGGCCTTGTCCGGTTGTATGGTCCGGCTCTTTTGCTTACATTTCGTGCATGAATACCCCAACCCAGACAGACGTATTTGAGATCACGCTCTCGCAAAAAGGCATTGGTTACATGTTGAAAACATTCAACCTGGTGCGGTGGGTGTTTCTGCTCGCAGCAATTGGCTCCGCTGGCTATTTGTACCTTGAAGTAGTACGTTTTGTTGAATACAGGGAGTTCGAAGTTGGCCAGGACTGGAGGCGCTATATGCTGCTTCGCGTAATGCCCTGGGTGGGGGCACTGGGGATACTGCTGAACATGACAGAGTTTACGGTCTATATGATCTTCACCCGCCGATGCTACCGGGCTATTGAACTGCGCCAGTCAGACCTGTTCAATGAGTCGTTTAAATGGCTGTTGCGTAATACCAAATTGGCAATGGCTGTTATGCTCCTGAACCTGCTGGCGGTAGGGTTCTACATGTGGGACCACATTAAAACTGTATGGGAACAGGTACCACAAGTTTGAAAATCAATTATATTTAGTCTCAATTATCCAAACAAACCAATCATGATGGAACAACAATTCTCCAATGAACCGCTTTTAGACCTCCAGGTCGACTACGATTCTGGCAACAAATTCAATGAAGCCACACGCTGGGCGAAGTTTTTGGCAATTATCTGCTTTGTGGGCATTGGGCTCATGCTCTTATGGGTTACTATCGCAGGTTTTGCAATACGTAGGGCATTTAGCACAATTATGGGCGGTGCCGACTTGGACAATATGGGTGGCATTCTAATCGCCGTCGTCATTGTTGTGCTGGGCATTGCCACCTTTGTAATGATTCTTTTATATCGTTTTGCCACCCTGGTAAAGAGGAGCATTCAAATACAGGATCAGGCCATGTTCGATGAAGGAATCAAGAATCTCAAAAACTATTTTCTGATCAATGGTATTTTGGGGTTGCTTGGCCTGGTAGTTAATTTATTGGGATTAGTTGGAAACATCTTTTAATCATATCAATAAGACAATATGGATAATCATACCAATCAGGAAAGTGGATTATTTAACCTAAGTATTGAAGGGGCTTCAAGAAACCTATTGCAAACAGCAGCAACCTGGGCACGCATCGTCGCGATAATCGGATTTATCAGCGCAGGTATTTCATTAATGTCGTCGATCCTGGCACCAAGTCAATTGGGCGCGGGAGCCAAGTGGGCAGGTGTTTTTATCAACGGACTTTTTCTCCTGATTTTCGTGGTCATTAACTATTTCTTGTACCGTTTTGCCACTCACACGCTGGCGAGTCTCAGTAATATGAATCAGGTTCAGTTTAACGAGGGCATCAATAGCCTTCGGCTCTATTTCAAGTTGATCGGTATTTTGATCATCATAATCATGGCACTTGTGTTTATTTTAATACTTTTTGCCGGATTAGGTGCAGCAGTAGGCTCCAGATGATAATTGGATCGTCCCTGAACAGAAAAGATTAGAAAAGCCTGCAGCGATCGCTGCAGGCTTTTCTATTAGTTGGTAGAGTAGTAATTGTAATCTTTCAACAGCGTATGCAGGAACTCGATAGAGTCCTGGTCGCTGTCCATCTTGAGCTTCGATTTGATCCGGTCGCCGATCTTCATCGCCAGCGCATAGTCGTTTTTGCGGCGTACACTCTCGATAATGCTCTTGAGGGTATTGATGTCCCGGTCGCTCAATTGCATCACCTGGGGATAGCGGGGTTTATAGGTCGATTCCACTTCCGTAAACACGGTGTCTTCCCAGGAAGTGCGGTTCTTGAGGTCGATGAGGATCGTGCCGGCCAGCAGGTCGCCGATACGTTGTGATTTGGGGGTGAAGATCACGGCAGCCAGTCCCAGGAAGATCAGCGGCAGCGTCCACCAGGGCAATACTTCATTCAGCACGGCGCCCAGCAGCCACCAGGGAAAGTCGATCATCCTGAACAACCACCGTATCAGGTACTGCCCGATACTGGGTTGGCTGCCCTCGTCGGTGATCACCTTGATGCGTAGGGCCATTTTCCCGAGTGTTTGCCCATTCATGGTGATCTCGCATAACGGAAAGTAAAGCAGTGCCGGGATCAGGATCGCGATCTGCTGCCAGGTTACCCCAAACATGGATTCGTCGATGATGGCCGCCATCAGCTGGAGGTAAAGCCAGCAAATGAACATATCGATCAGCCAGGCAAATAAACGCTTGTGGAAAGGCGAAATGGGGAATTCTACCTCGATGTTAAAACCCGTATCTAACTTAACCTGCAGCATATTACAACAATAGTAGCCTAAATTCGTTTAGCAATCCAGTAAACGCTCTTAAAATTAATTAATTATGCGGGAAATGAGGTTTCTTCCTCCACAGCTCCCCGCCAACGGATCATAGAATTTTAACATGGTGGCAGCCCGATCCCGAAAAAGGTCCATGACATTGGTTATCAGTCTTTGTTCAATGAACTTTTTCGTGTAGGTTTGAAAATATAAAACATCCCCGGTGAGAGAAGGTTTATTTCTGAAGAAAAACATAGAGAAGTGGAAGCAGTACCAATACGAGTCGGCTTCCAATCCCGATGAAATGGCGCAGCAGTTCACCGAGCTGGTCAACGATCTCGGCTATGCTAAAACCTTTTATCCGCACAGTAAGGTAACCACCTACCTCAATGGCCTTGCCTCCAAGATCTACCTCGGCATTTACCGCAACAAAAGGGAAGAGAGTTCCCGTTTTGCACGGTTCTGGAAAACCGAATTGCCGCTTACCGTTCGCCGTCACCACCGTGAACTGTTATACGCTTTTCTGATCTTTACCTCCCTGGCCATCATGGCCGCCTTTTCTGCCGCCCACGATGAAACTTTCGTACGGGGCGTGTTGGGCGATGGCTATGTGGAAATGACGGAAGACAATATCGCCAAAGGCGACCCCTTTGGTGTTTATAAAGACGAGAACAGGATCGCCATGTTCATGCGCATCGCGCTCAACAATATACAGGTATCCCTCCTGGTATTTGTGGCCGGCATCTTTCTCTCGCTCGGTACCGCCTGGTTCCTTTTTCAAAATGGCATCATGCTCGGTGCCTTCCAGTACATGTTCTTTGCCAAGGGACTGGGATGGTCATCGGTGTTGGTGATCTGGATACATGGCACCCTCGAAATATCGGCCATCATCATTGCAGGTGGGGCGGGCTTCATTTTGGGCAACAGTATCCTGTTCCCGAAAACGAGGAAACGCATCGACTCCCTGAAAAAGGGAGCCAAAGACGGCTTGAAGCTGATGATCGGTCTGGTGCCCATATTCATCGTGGCCGCCTTTCTCGAAGGATACGTAACCCGGTATTCGTCCATGCCGCAATGGTTGAGCATTGCCATACTCGCCCTCTCGTTCAACTTCATCCTGTGGTATTTTGTACTTTACCCCATACGGCTGGAGAAAAAGACCCTTCAAACAAAACCGCAGTAGAACATCGAATGATCGTAGCCTTTCAAAATATGTTGATCAAACCTTTGGGCAGGTGGTTGCTGTGCCTCGCTGTTTGCTGTCTGCCGGTGTTGGCAGGAGCCCAGGACGATAGGGTGACCGATTCGGTGATCGTAGCACCTGTTACAGACACCACCATTACTTATACGGGCGATGAGGAGAATGATGACACCGAAGAAGTGGTAGCCCCTCCTGTTTCCCCCGAATTGCGGGTAGTGCCCGACAGCGCCGTTAACCGGCTCAAACTGGACAAGGACTTCCTCTATGCCAACGATTCTGCCTACTGGGCGAAGGAAAAAGAGGCGGTAAGCGAGCGCCGCAAGAAGAGTTTCATGGACAAGTTCTATGATTTCTTTGCCGGCGAAACCGTTCGCACCATCACCTACATCATACTGGGCGTTTTATTGGTATTATTAATATACCGCATCGTTGTCGTGAACAACCTCTTTATGACGAAATCGTCCACGAAACGAACGGTCAATTCGGGCGAACATCCCTCCGAGATCGAAGACGGTAACCTGGACGATCGCATACAAACCGCCATCAACGAAAGGAACTACCGGGCCGCCGTTCGTTTCATGTTCCTCAAATCATTGCGTGGCCTCAACGAAAAAGGCTGGATCCGGTACAATGCCCAGGCTACCAACCACGAATACATCAGTCAGGTAACGCCTTACGGCGTAGGCAAGGAGTTCGGCTTTCTTACCTACCTGTATGAGTATGTATGGTATGGGGAGTTTGTGCTTACCGAAGATCAGTTCAATAAAGTGCACCAGAATTTTCAACAGTTTTACAAAAACGCCCGTTTGTGAGTCGCTCATATATACATATGGTGGTTGGATGCCTGTTGCTGTTGGTAACGGCGATAGGTTGTACGTCTAAAAAGCGACTGGATGAACGTGTCACCCTCTGGCGCAACGATAAAATACCTTACGGAACCTGGTATGCCCACGAAAACCTCCGGCGCATATTCCCGGATGCTTCCGTCAAGAACAATAAATCATCACCCGATCCCTATCAGAAAAGTAAGTTCACCGACCTGCTGTCTTCTTACGAAGAGAGTGGCAGCACGAAGGCTTACCTCATCATCTCCAACCAGGTATTGCCCGATAGCAAAGAGATAGAAGGTCTGATGAGTCTCGTGAACCAGGGCAGCAAAGTATTCATCTCTTCTTCTTTTATCGATGAACACCTGCTCGATAGCCTGCAACTAAAAGCTTCCCTCTACGGAGGTTTCATGAACGGGCACGATTCGCTGACCCTAAAGGTCTACGACCCGGTATCCTGGCAGGAAACAGCCTACTCGTACCCGGGCAAGGCCTATGATAATTACTTCAGCTTTGTCGACTCGTCCATCACCACCGTACTGGGTAAGGATGCCAACGGGAAAGCCAATTTCGTGAAGATCGCCTACGAAAGCGGGGGCGCTTTTTATATTCACCTGGCGCCGATCGGCTTCTCCAATTTCTTCTTGTTGCACAAAAACAATAAGGCCTACTACGACCAGGTACTGTCCTGGATGCCTAAAAATGTCGAGCACCTGTATTGGGACGACTATTTCCGCTACAGCTCGTACGGCGACGGTAAAGAGGGTGGGGGCGGCGCCAAATCGGGCTTCAAGGCCTGGAACTGGATGATGCAACAGCCTGCACTGGCCTGGGGTTGCGGACTCTTCCTGTTGCTGTTGTTGTTGATCTACCTGTTCGAATCGAAACGCAAGCAACGCATCATACCACCGATAGCGCCCCTGCGCAATTCATCGCTCGATTTTGTGAAAACGATCGGCCGCATGTATTTCCAGCGCAAAGACAACAAGGACCTGGTGCACAAAATGACCACGCATTTCCTGAGTTACGTGCGCGGCCGCTATAATATCCGTAGCTATGTCATGGACGACGAATTCGTTCAGCGCCTTACCTACAAAAGCGGCTATGATGCAGCGGCTGTACAAGGGCTGGTGTATCTTCTGCAATATGCAGCCGATTCACCGCAGGTAACCGACCAGGTGCTGCTGGAACTGAACCATAAACTCGAAACCTTTTATCAAAAAGCATAACTATTCAAACCTCAATTGCCTGATACATGGAAGAAACTTTTTTTGAACTCCGTACCGACCTCAGCACCCTGCAGCAGTCGGTAGAAACCTTAAAGGCAGAGATCGCCAAAGTGGTAGTAGGGCAGGAGCAAATGGTGGAGCTGTTGCTGACCGCTGTACTGGCCGATGGACACGTGATCATCGAAGGCGTACCCGGTGTAGCCAAAACGCTCACCGCCAAACTGCTCAGTAAGAGCATATCGGTAGGCTTTTCCCGTATCCAGTTTACCCCCGATCTTATGCCCAGCGATGTGATCGGTACTTCTATATTCAACCCGAAAGAGCACTCTTTCCAATTCAGGCAGGGGCCCATCTTCAGCAATATCGTACTCATTGATGAGATCAACCGTGCCCCGGCCAAAACGCAGGCCGCCCTCTTCGAAGTCATGGAAGAAAGGCAGGTAACGGTAGATGGCATCACCTACGGGCTCGAAGCGCCGTTCATGGTCGTAGCCACCCAAAACCCCATCGAGCAGGAGGGAACCTACCACCTGCCCGAAGCACAGCTCGATCGCTTCCTGTTCAAGATCACGGTAACCTATCCTACACTCGAACAGGAGTTCCGCATCCTGTCCAATCACCACCAAACCACACTCACCAGCATGCTGGGCGAGGTAAATGCGGTGATCTCGGCCGAGCAGATCGATAAACTGCGCAAACAGGTTCGTACCATTCGGGTAGAGGAAAAGCTGATCAACTTTATCACCAATATAGTAGCCAATACGCGCAACCATAAGTCGATCTACCTGGGTGCATCACCCCGGGCATCCATCGGTATCCTCAATGGCGCCAAAGCCCTGGCATCCATGCGCGGGCGCGATTTTGTAACACCCGAAGATATTGTATACATCGTGCCTCATGTACTGCGTCATCGTATCGTATTGACGCCCGAAAAAGAAATGGAAGGCGCCTCTACCGACGATGTCATCGATCAGGTTATTCAAAGTATCGAATTGCCCAGGTAAGTAACGGGCGGCATAAACACCATAAATCAGGCACATCACCTTGAAATTCTTTAACCGATATCTTAAGCCATTGTACTTTGGCCGCCGCTTCTACTGGTCGCTGGTAGCGGTGATCGCTGTATTCCTGGTAGCTTTCAGCTGGTCCTTTTTGTTCAGGATAGGTCAACTGCTTTTCCTGTTTCTTGTAGTGCTGGTGTTGATCGACTTTTTTATCCTCTTCTTCCATAAAACGGGCATCACCACCAAACGGGTGCTGGCCGAGCGTTTCAGCAATGGCGATGATAACAAAGTGACCCTGGAGTTGCAAAGCCACTATGGCTTTAAAGTATGGTTGAAGATCATCGATGAGATCCCTGTACAGTTTCAACGGAGGGATTTTTTGCTGCGCACAAGTCTGGGTGGCCTGGCCGCCGAAAACCTGGTCTATCACCTCCGCCCGGTAGAACGGGGAGAATATGTATTCCACGATGTCAATGTGTACGTGAAGAGCCCCCTGGGACTCGTGGTGCGCAGGGTATGTACCCCGCATGAGCAGATGATCAAGGTATATCCCTCCTTCTTCACCCTGCGGCAATACGAGATCATGGCCTGGTCCAACAACCTCGCCGAAGCAGGCAGCAGAAAGATCCGGAAGATCGGTCATAGCCTGGAGTTTGAACAGATCAAAGAATACGTGACCGGCGATGATATCCGCAGCATCAACTGGAAGGCAACAGCCCGCAAAGGTGGTCAGCTGATGGTCAACAACTTTATGGACGAACGCAGCCAGCAGGTTTATTGCATCATCGATAAAGGCAGGGTGATGAAAATGCCATTTGAAGGAATGACCTTGCTCGACTATGCGATCAATGCCACCCTCATCCTGTCGCGCGTAGCGCTCATCAAACAGGATAAGGCCGGGCTCATTACGTTTTCAGAACAAATAGGCCACTTTCTGCCGGCCGACCGCAAGGCGGCCCAGATGGGCGCCGTGCTGGAAACACTCTACAACCAACAAACGAAATTTCTCGAAACCGACTTCGAGAAACTATACGCCCTCGTTCGCGGCCGCATTACGCAGCGAAGCCTCATCGTACTGTT
Source organism: Paraflavitalea sp. CAU 1676 (assembly GCF_029223285.1). GTDB lineage: Bacteria > Bacteroidota > Bacteroidia > Chitinophagales > Chitinophagaceae > Paraflavitalea. The sequence continues at coordinate 160,886 of NZ_JARHUJ010000005.1, forward strand.
CACCAACTTCGAGTCGATGGATGGTCTGCAGCGGCAATTGCCCTACATCAGGAGCATCGCCCGTACGCACCTCGTGCTCGTCGTTTTCTTTGAGAACACCGAACTGCGGCAGCTTACCGATGCCAAAGCGATGGATGTGGAAGGTGTATATGTAAAGACCATCGCCGAAAAGTTCATCCACGAGAAGAAACTCATCGTGAAGGAACTGCAGCAGCATGGCATCACCTGCATTTTGACGGCCCCGGAGAATCTTACAGTCAACACCGTCAACAAATACCTTGAGCTCAAAGCCCGCCAGGCGATCTAAGGAGGGGAGCTTCACCGCTCGCCGCTTTTCCATTATCTTCGCCGCATGGAGCAGGGAATCAACAATAAATTCAGTGACGGACAGGTATTGCTCATCAATAAACCATTGGAGTGGACCTCTTTCGACGTAGTGCGTAAGCTGCGGGCGCAAATGAAGATCAAGAAAGTAGGCCATGCCGGCACCCTCGATCCGCTGGCAACCGGCATGCTCATCCTGTGCACCGGCAAGTTCACCAAGCGCATCAACGAATACATGGCGCAGGAAAAGGAGTACACCGGCACCATTACGCTCGGGTCTACCACGCCCACCTACGACCTCGAAAGCGAACCGGAGAATTTTAAAGAATACGCATCCATCACACCCGAACAAATAGAAGCCGTTACCCGGCAGTTCACCGGCGAGATCATGCAGGTGCCACCCATCCACTCCGCCATCAAAAAAGATGGTAAGCGTGTATACGAACTGGCCCGCAGGGGCGAGCACGTGGAACTGGAAGCCCGTAAGATCACCATCAAAGAATTTGAGATCACCTCCATCGACATGCCCAAAGTTGATTTCCGGGTGGTTTGCTCCACCGGCACCTATATCCGTAGCCTCGCCAACGACGTAGGCGCCGCACTGGGATGCGGAGGCCACCTCAGCAAACTCTGCCGCACACGCATAGGTGCTTTTACACTCGATCAGTCCATGACGGTAGAAGAAGCCCAGGCCATGATCAAAGAAGCATTGGCGGCGCAGCCTTGATAGTTCAATCCAACAATTAGTAAAAGGATCACAGCTTGTGCAGCCTGCACAAGCTACATTAGAATGGATATCCGATGCCGAGCTGCAATTGCCCGGAAGTGAGGTCGATGTGCTGGAACCAGCCATCACGCATGCTGGCGTAGTGAGGATTCTTGATCTTATAGGCCCAATCCAGGCGGATCATGAAGAACTCGAAGTCGAGGCGCAAACTGGTACCCGCACCCACGGCCAGATCCTTATACAAGCGGCCTAGTTTAAAAGAAGCCTCCGGAACCGGCTCACCGTTCCTGAACTCCTTACTCCAGATATTACCGATGTCTACAAACAGGGCACTGTTCACCTTGATACCGGCGATGGTGGTGAGGTTGAAGCGGTATTCGGCATTGAACTCCAGCTGCATATTCCCAAAGCGATCTACCTTGGTGCTGTCGTATTCATCATAAATTGTGGAAGAGCCGGGTCCAAGCCTTCTTACCTGCCAGGCGCGCATGCTGTAGGGGCCGCCGGCGAAAAAGGCTTTGAAGAAGGGCAGGTTGTATTCCTTCACGATCTTGCCATCTGCCGTATCCGTTTTACCATAGATGAGCGAAAAGCCTCCGAACGCGCGGAAAGCCCAGGAAGAGCGACGGCGATTGATATAATGTTTAATCTCCCCATCGATCTTCACGAAGCGGCGCAGGTCGCCCAGTTCCAGGTTTTTGATAAAGCCGAACAAGGCGCCGCTTTCTTCGATACGCGCACGCATCAGCGTAAACCGTTTGTCCTGGTCGGATTGGCGGCCGGCCGTAATACTGAAGATCGTACTGATGATCATACCGTCGTTGAAGGCAAACCGATAGGCGGGGATCTGCTGCTCCAGCTTGATCAAGCTATCCGTTTTATGCAGGTTGGTATATTCGAAATTAAATGGCGTAAGCGTATAGCTCTTCGTCCAGCGATTGGCTACATTGTCAGGGTCCGAAGCGCGGGTGCGGCGACGGGTCCACTCATAACTCCAGGCGGTGTTCACGGAAGGTGCGCGGAAGAAGTCGCGCCGGTCGGTATAACCTGCAGCGAGGTTGAGCGCCGTACGACGGGCAATGGTACGTTCGTTGCCATCGGTTTTGCGGGGAAACCAGTCGAGCAGGAATTTGGGAAGAATGACCTTCGGGAAATAGATATTGTGCGACAGGCTCGCCTGCAAGGTTTGCACCAGTTGCGAACTACCGATCTCGATACCAAAACGTGCATTGGTGCTCGTTTGTATCGCCTCCCGGTAGGCATTCCTGTTCAGCAGACGGAAATTGAGACCCAAACCAAAATAGCTGCCCTGCGTAAGGAAGTCACTTACGTTACGACTCGTTTCAAAATCCACATTGAGGCTGTGCTTCATGGCCGGGTAAAGCCTCAGCACCCCGTCCAGCAGGGGAACGGAGTCGCGGCGCTCCTGCAGGCTGAAATCTACATTCTGCCAGGCGCCCAGTTGATTGAATGTGTTGATCACCCGGTAATAACGGCGCTGCGAATAGAGCGAGCCGGGCCTCAGGCGGATATTGCTGGCGATGAACGGCAGCTTGAACCGGTCGCTGCTATAGAAGAACTCATAGCCCTGAATGGTCGTACTGTCGAACTCCGCGGCTTCCAATGTATCGGTCAGCAGCGACAGGTCGGTATATACTTTCAGGTCGCCGAAATAGTATTTGTCGATTTGGGCGCTGTCCTTGACCGGGCGTTGCCGGATGGTGACGTTGATCGTGGGGTTTTCCCTTTTCTTTTTCAATGAATCGAGCAATTGTAATTGCTCGAAGGGATCGAGTGTGGGGTCGATCAGGGCCGCCACGACCGTGTCGCGCTCGGCATACAGGTGCTCTTTGGAAAACCGGTAGTAGCCGCTGTCGCGAAACATACCCAGCAGGCGGTCAAGCTCGGAGTTGACGTTCTGGTCCGAATAGGCAGCCCCCTTTTTCAGGAGCGATTCCTTGGCGGTACGCTGCGCCATGGCCTGTAAAGCGGGCGTTTCCAGTGCAAAGCCGATGGAATCGAGGCGCATCACCTTACCGGGGTTCACGAAGAATTTGGTGGTTACCCGTTGCTGGTCGCCGCGTTTCTTGTTGTGCACGGTATCGATGGAAAAGGTGTCGGTGATAACGGGGTTGAAATAACCCAGCGAATGCAGCTTGGCCGTCAGGAAGCGCCTGGAACGGCCGATATTCAGCGAATCGAAGACCGGTGGTTTCTTCAGTGTCCGGAAAATGAACCAGGTGGTAACAAGCCGGGTTTTAAGGCTGTCGTCTACCTGGTCGTTCAATTGGGTCACCAGGTCCGAGCGGTCGTAATCGGGCGTTTTACCGGTCAGCACGACCGTAGTATAATAGGGAAATGGCTTGGCTGAATGATAGTCTTTTACCCGGTTAGCCTTGTTCACGGAACAGGACGTAGCCAGTAACAAACAGAGCAGACCATAGAAAGACCACTTGTAAATAGTAAAAAAAGTAACTTGCCGGCCGGACGTCATATAACTTTTAAACGAGGTGCAATGTTGGTTAAATCGCAGGTCAAATATATTCAAAGTTTAAGCCAGAAAAAATCAAGAGATGAAGAGGGTGTGTTTATTGCCGAAGGTCCCAAGATTATTAACGAACTCTTAAGCACCCCCAATATTCAGTTGCAGCAGTTATATGCCTTGTCCGAATGGATACAGCAACAACCTCAAACCCTTGCTGCCAGTGCAATTGAGGTGAGTGCCCACGAACTGGAACGCCTCTCTCAGCTGCAAACGCCCAACCAGGTGATCGGCGTATTCCGTAAGCCGGTTTTTTCTAAAATCACCAGTTACCACCATCGCCTCAGTATCGTGCTCGATACCATCCAGGACCCCGGCAACCTGGGTACCATCGTGCGTTGTGCCGATTGGTTTGGCATCCAAACCGTTATTGGTAGCCGGGAATGTGCCGATGTGTTCAGTCCCAAAGTGGTCCAGTCTACCATGGGCAGCATCAGCCGGGTACAGGTATTGTATGAGGATCTCGATACGTTCATGGAACAGCATAAAGACATTCCTTCTTATGCCGCCACCCTGCATGGAACCGGATTGTATGAGATGCAACCTGTAAAAGAAGGCTTTTTGCTGATCGGTAACGAGTCGAAAGGCATTCGGGAAGAACTTATAGCGCGTTGCCGCCACCGCATCACCATACCGCGCATAGGGCATGCAGAATCGCTCAATGCAGCCGTAGCTACCGGCATCATACTCTCGCATATTGCGCGGTAAAAGAAGTGTCAACTAAAGCGGATCGCCTTCACCGGCCGCACTTTGCGTACGATCACCGTGGGGATCAGGAGCACCAGGAAGCAAATGAGGAAAGTAGCGATGTCTACCACCAGGATCTGCCACCACACTACATCGGCCACCGCTTTCGACATCCAGTAGGCATCTTCGGGCAGGGGAATGAACCCATACCGTTGCTGCAGCCAGCAAACGCCTAACCCGATCACATTGCCCAGCAGCAGACCAATGAAAGTGATCACCGCACCGTGGTACAGGAAGATCTTTTGAACCATATTGTTGCGCGCGCCCAATGCTTTGAGTACACCGATCATGCGCGTACGCTCCAGCACCAGGATGAGCAGGCAGGTAATGAGGTTGAGGGTGGCAATAACGACCATGATAATAAGTACAATGGCGATCGTCTTATTTTGCAGGGCCAGCCAGTCGAAGATATTCGGGTAAATGTTCTTGATAGTAGTGCTCTTCATGCCCAGCGGCAGCTGCGATACGATATTGTCGCTCACCGGGTCCATCAGTTCGTAGTCGTGCAGGAAGATCTCGTAACCGCCTACCAGCGTGCTGTCCCAGTCATTCATTCTTTGGATCAGCTTAAGATCGCCGATGGCAATATGCCGGTCGTAGTCTTCGATACCTGTTTTGAAGATACCGGCCACCGTCAATTTGCGGGGGCGGGGAGTGCCTCCTTTCGGGATGAAATAGATGAGCACCTGGTCGTTGACCTTGAGGTTGAGTTGCCCGGCCGTATAGGACGACAGGTTGATCTCATTACTATATCCGCTATCCGTAAACTGAACCCAGCGGCCCTCTACGAGGAAATTCTGCAGGTTGCTGAAATCATAGCCTTGTTCAACCCCCTTCAGCAAAACGGCTTCGATGGTTTGGGTGGTTTTGAGGATGGCGTTCTTGGTGGCGAAAGCCTGTACCGATTTGATGCGGGGGTCGTACTGGCGAAGCTGCAGCACGGAGTCGTTCTTTTCGACCGGATATTCTTCCGCGATCGCTACCGGCGGCGCATCGAAGCTCTGAATGCGGATATGCCCCCAGAAGCTGAATACCTTCTGGCTGATGGTCTTTTGAAAACCACTCGCAAAAGCCAGCGTCAGGATCATGATGGCCACGCTGATCACGGTGGCGCCGATCGACAGGCGGATCACAAAACGGGAAAAAGACCGTTGCTGGTTAAAGGCGATGCGGCGGGCAATGAAGGCGGCGATATTCAATCGGGAACAATTTTTCGGGGGTAAAAATAGCAGAAAGCAACCATACCATCTCAAAAAGCTGTCTTTCTGAGGATTTCAATACCTTCAGCGCATAAAAGCTGGTAAGGGATTTGATTACTTACCGCGGATAATAAATCATTAACGGATGAAATACCTCTTCCTGTCTATATTCCTCCTGGCGGTTGGCCATTCTTTTGCGCAGATACCCGATGCTGTCTATTCGCCGAAGATCAAGACTGCCCTGTTGTACCGTACGGGCAATCAGCTCACGCCGCCGATCATCCCCCTCGGCGCAACAGGCGCCCTCGAACTGCATTTCGACGACCTCGATGCCAATATAAAAAGCTATTCCTATACGTATCAGTTGTGCAATGCCGACTGGACACCCGCTATCCTCAGCCAGTTCGATTATGTAACCGGCTTCTCGCAACAGCGCATCACCAACTACCGCGTGTCATCCATCGCTTTTACCAGGTACACCCACTACACGGCCACCTTGCCCGATCGCAACAGCATACCATCGAGATCGGGTAATTATATATTGAAAGTATTTCTCAATGGCGATACCTCAAAGCTCATCATCACCAAAAGAATGATGGTGGTGGATGAGAGTTCAACGATTACCGCGCAGGTGCAGCAGCCCTTCAACGGACAGATATTTCGTACACACCAAAAGATACAGTTCAAGGTAGCACTCAATGCCAAACTCAATGTGGTGAACCAGTTTCAGCAGATCAATGTGGTGATCATGCAGAACTACCGCTGGGATAATGCCGTCACGAATATCCGCCCTTCGTTCTTCGCGCGCAATGTGCTGGAGTATAATACGGAGAATGACGCCGTGTTTGCGGCCGGCAAGGAATGGCGCTGGCTCGATCTGCGGAGCCTTCGGTTCCAGAGCGACCGCATAGAACGTGCAAAATACAATAACACTTCCACCGATGTGTTTGTAAAACCCGATGCCAACCGCAGTTCGCAACGGTTCAATTTCTTCAAGGATAATAATGGCATGTTCACCATCGAAACAACGGAGAGTGTGAATCCCTGGTGGCAGGCCGACTATGCAAACGTCACCTTCACCTTCGTGCCAGGCAACAATGTACCGTTTCCCGATAAGGACGTATTTATAGTAGGGCAACTAACCGATTACAACCTCAACGATTCGGCCAAAATGGTGTTCAATACAGAAAAGGGCGCTTATGAAAGATCGCTGTTCCTGAAAACAGGTTATTATGATTACTGCTACGCCACCATCGATAAAAAAGATCCGAAAAGAAAAGCCTCTTTTGAATTCACCGAAGGAAATTATTGGGAGTCGGAAAATCTCTATACCATTTTAGTATACTATAGATCATTGGGCGGCAGGGCCGATGAACTGGTTGGAGTAACGACGCTCAATTCGCGCACAGACAGGCCAGGCTGGTAATTGAGCAAATATCAGCGGCGCCTGTAATATCCGTATGCGGTACAGAAAATGCATCAATGCAATAGATTGTACAATTAAAAGCATAAGAATTACCCGAAATTATCTTCAATAATTGCGCATCGTTGACTGTAATTAATTGTTTTGATGTATATTTGCAACCGGCAGGTCTTACACGACCAGCTCCTGCTGAACCCCCCCAGGGCCGGAAGGCAGCAAGGGTAGGCGGTTGTAGCGGTGCGATGTAAGTAATCTGCCTTTTTTTTTCTTTTTATAAGAGCATGGCCAATGGCAACCTGCACACATCTTCTTCTCCTGAAAGATCGTCTCCCGTTCAAAGGCCATTCGCATATCCACATAAATCTCTCAAAACTTTAAGAGTATGAAATTTTTTATTGATACGGCCAACCTGGCTCAGATCAAAGAAGCTCATGAATTAGGTATTTTGGATGGCGTTACTACCAATCCTTCCCTGATGGCCAAAGAAGGCATCAAAGGTGAAGATGCCATTTTGAAGCATTACCTCACCATCTGCGAAATGGTAGATGGCGATATCAGCGCAGAAGTAATCTCTACCGAGTTCAAGGATATCGTTGAAGAAGGCAAGAAGCTGGCCGCTATCCACCCCAATATCATCGTGAAAGTGCCCATGATCAAGGATGGTATCAAAGCGATCAAGTATTTTACCGACAACGGTATCAAGACCAACTGTACGCTGGTATTCTCTGCTGGTCAGGCGATCCTCGCTGCAAAAGCAGGCGCTACTTACCTGTCGCCCTTTATCGGCCGCATAGATGACAGCAACTGGGATGGTGTTCAGCTGATCGAGCAGATCTCTCATATCTACAACCTGCAAGGGTACAAGACCGAGATCCTCGCGGCTTCTATCCGCAGCCCGCTCCACATTGTAAAATGTGCTGAAGCTGGTGCTGACGTGGTAACCAGCCCGCTCGAGCCCATCCTCGGACTCCTGAAACACCCGCTTACCGATATCGGCCTGGCGAAGTTCCTGGAGGATGCCAAGAAAATGACAGCTCCCGCACTGGCTGGCGCTAAATAAGCTCCTGCAAGTCATTGAATTATAGTGAAACGCCCCCGACTGGGGGCGTTTTTCATTTGGTATAGATCTAATTCGCTGATTTTCATTCCCCCTGACGATTTCTAACCAGCTCTTGCTCACCGGGTACCTTTCACCAAGCCAGACCCTGAGACAAGGGTGGGTGAATCGTGGGTAAAAAAAGATATTTATCGGAGATATAATAGAGATAAAGCAGAGATATTCCACATATATACCACATCTAATAAATCTGGTATATCTCTGGTATACTTCTATTTTAAGAATTGTATATATGTATATTACCCCGCTAATAGGTCAAAAGTTAGTATGAGCTTACCATGGGTTCGATCAGGCCTGAACGACCGGTTTACCACATAACCAGCTGATTAGGTTGCCCTTCCGCCAGCTTCGATCCAGTCTACCTTCGGCCGCAAACCACCCGCCTTGGCGGCGATCTACTCAGCCACCCCATGTCGTCACCCTTTGGTCTCAAGTCACCCGCCTGGGCGGCCACTTCCCCGCGACCCTTGCCGGGTGCCCATCAGTTTGATGCCCGTCTGCCCCCAAGCCGTCCCCCTGCGCGATCTCTCAGCCACCGCCTGCTCTGTGACCATCAGCTCCATACTCGTTCAACCCAAACCGGCCGCTCGCCCGTTTGGGCGGTATGCTATCGCCCCCACACCCGCCCGTCCGCGCGGCCCATTCTATCCAACATCTCCCCGTCAAAAGACCCGGCCAAACTGGGTGCTTTGCCTGGCAATAAACGCCGGGCGAATGGTCAACTTTGGATCTATAAAACCTTATTTCCTGATTCAAAAAAGTAGGACCATGTCAAACAGTAAAATTTCACTGGAAGATTTTCTGCGTGATGAAGCAAAACAAGCAAAAGGATTTTTAGCCGTAGTAGAGTCCCTGGAAAACAACGACAAGCAGGTATCGGTATCCGTATGGGAAAAGAATGCCTGCAGTTGCCACACCAGCATCAAGGTGCCCAAAGAATTGATCGAATCCATCGAACGGACCGAACACACTCATTTCTGTTGCGGTGAGTACCACTCGGTCCTGAAGATCAACTTCAAACAAGGCGCTGCCATTTCGGTAGAAGAAGTTTTGAGCCAGTTGGCGACTAATGGAAACGGGCATCCCGTACCACACCCCATTTCGGGCGATTATCCCATACCAGGTAAACTGGAAGTGCCGCGCTTTCCGGCATTTCCCCTGTTGGCCGGCGACAGAGTAGTGGATACGCGCGACCGGCATTACCTCGACGATATCTGGGATGGTATTACCTATTGTCGCAAGTCGAATATATACCCTATCCCCTCCCGTTTCCCTGGCTTGTGTTATGATGTCTATCGCAATACGCTAACTGGTGAAGAATGCAAGCGCGTTGCCAGGAGGTGTTAAAACCTTGCGGCAACTGGCCGGCCACTACGCCCGATTATTCAATCTGTAAAACCAAAGCCATATGAACATCCAACAACTGGGATCATTTCTTGCTTTTCGCGACCGGGAAAATGCACCCGAACTACTCGTGCTGCATGCCACCGCCGGCTCAACCGCCAAAAGCAGCATCGATCATTTGAGAGGGGTGGGCCTCAGTTACCATTATATCATCGCCCGGGATGGGAAGGACACTTCCAAAAGCGTCAATGCGCAGGATACCGAGGCAATCATCTTTCATTGCGTGCCCAATGAAAAACATGCCTTTCATGTTGGCTCCACCATTCCCGCACCGGGCGGACTGGGCATCAACAAATCATCCATCGGTGTGTCGATGGCAAATATTCAGCGCAAAACGAATCCCGAAGCTTATCCGGCACGTCAGTTGAAAGCACTTGACGAGCTGCTCGCGCACCTTAAAACAACAGTACCCTCGCTGAAGTTCCTGACCGTACACGCAGTGGTGCAGCCCTGGAATCGGGCAGATCCCTTAAAGATTGACGCTAAAAAGCTCGCCGCGAAACATGGGTTTGAGTTCTTTCAGCCTACCGAAGCGCAGATCAAGGCGCATACGCCCAAAAAGACCAAATAACCGGCGCGGGCTGCCATCTGAAGCCGGGGGGATCAAAATCCTCTCCGGTTCCTTTTATTCTTTCGTGCGGGGGAGGAGCTTCCCTGCATCACTTCTTCTTTTGTCTTCAGCAATTCGGGGTTATCCCAGGTCTTCATGAAAATGGTCACTTCCTTCCAGATCTGGGGGTTGCTCTTCAGCACCGCTTTCACCTGTACTTTTTCATCCTTGAACGAGCTATCGATGATGAGGCTGTTGCCATCCCACTTTCCCGCCGAAGCAGAGAAGGTAATGTCTTTGAAGGTGAGGGGCAACCATCGCCCGTCTGTCAGTTTACCGTCTACATTGATGTAGTTGTGCACCCCTTTTTTCAGGCTATCGGTATACAGGTGAAAATAGATGCTATCTACCTGGGCTTGTCCAGACCGGGGATGGTCGGCTTTCGCCTGCGACTGTGCCTTCGTTGCCAAACCGGCTATCAAAAACAAGGCGAAGAATATGTAATGATTTAGCTTCAAGTATAATGGATTGTTTCGTGGATAAAGATCGCCATTACCAGCAAACAGTTGTAAGGCCATCCTGTTAAATATAGCAAGAAACGGGTTGAGCAGGGGTGTAATTGCGCGGAAATTGCATACATTAATAACAATTCCTTATGCTATCAGAGAAAATATTAAATTATGAACCTGTGGCTGCGAATGCTTATCAATATCAGCAGATAGCCCGGGCTATCGATTATCTCTATGAGAATTTCCGGATGCAGCCGGGCCTGGAAGAAGTGGCCGCCCAGGTAAATATGAGTGCCTTCCATTTTCAGCGAATGTTTACCGAATGGGCAGGCATCAGTCCCAAGCGCTTTCTGCAGTTCCTCACCACCGATTACCTCAAACACCGTATTACCGGGTTCGATAACCTGCTCGATGCAGCCGATGCGGCCGGACTATCCAGTCAGTCGCGCGTGTACGACCTGTTTGTGAACCTCGAAGCAGTGACACCGCAGGAATACAAAGAGAAGGGGAGCGGCATCCTCATAGAATATGGGTTCCACAACACACCTTTCGGAGAATGCATCATCGGGGTTACCGGCAGGGGCATCTGTCACCTCTCTTTTTTACAGGAGGGTAACCGCAGTGCCGCCATCGAAGAGTTGGAAGCTGCCTGGGAAAGAGCGCAGGTGCGGGAGAACAGCCGCAACACCGAGTTGATGGCAAGCGCCATCTTCCACCGCAAACCGGGTGAACAGGAAAAGCTGAGTGTATTGGTGAAGGGTACCAACTTCCAGGTGAAGGTGTGGAATGCACTGCTGGAAGTGCCTTATGGTGCTGTAAGCACCTACCAGTCGCTGGCGAAACACATCGAACAGCCCAATGCACTGCAGGCTGTAGGATCTGCGGTGGGCGCCAACCCCATCGCCTACCTGATTCCCTGCCATCGTATTATCCGGAAAAACCTCATCATTGGTGAATACCATTGGGGTACCGAACGCAAGAAGGCCATGTTGGGATGGGAAATGTCGAAGACAGCGATCTAAGCCGTCCATGCAGCTCGCCCATTAGCAATCAACAAAACCGGTTACCTTCCTGGAGGAGTGATCTCAAGGTTCGGCTTACAGCTTGCATACCCATGAATCCCTGGGGGAGTGACCTCAAGGTTCGGCTTACAGCTTTCATAGACATGAATCCTTAGAGGAGTAACCTCCAGTCCCGGCTTACAGCCGGCTTAGCCATGACAAACAGTACTTAATCGAAGTACGCGGCGGACCCTGGGTCCGCTGCTTTTTTATACAGCAGTTCGATCTGGGATTGCAGGATGCGGTCCTTCGATAACTCGGGCAACTGATCGATGGGAAAGAAACCCGTGTCGAGAATATCGAAACCCTTCTGAAAGTTCAGCGGGCCGTTTAACTCTACCAGCAACGCAAACTTGTACACGTAAAAAGCCTGGGCAGGGTGGGGGTGACAGCGTTTATCGAACACCGCCAGTAGCCGGGTGGCTTTCACCTGCAAGCCTGTTTCTTCCCGGAACTCTTTTTCGATCACCTCTGCCGGCGAAAAGCCAATATCAGCCCATCCACCGGGCAGCGTCCACTTGCCATCGGCCATTTCACGGGCCAGCAGTATCTCCCCTTTTTCATTCAGCAGCAGTCCACGCACATCTACTTTGGGCGTTGGATAATCCTTATTGGGTGCATAAAAGTCTTTGATCACCTCGATGGGTTGCCCAATGAGGTGGCTGGTGAGCTCATGGCTGATCTCCAGCAACTCAGTATATCGCTCACGATCGTAATCGTTCGTATTGTACAGGAGGCCGGTGTCGGCAATAGACTTGATGCGCTTGGCGAGATTGAGGACAGGGTCGGTCACAAGATTGATTTTAGGTCGATGGTAAATTTAGCCCGAAGGTAAATGAACCAGTTTACATTCATTTTTCGCAGCAGTAGTTGCGGCAAAACAATTCCTGGGGGGCTACTCTTCTTTGTGCGTAGACTAAAAGAGGTTCGCAGGGGAGGCTACTCTTTTTCGCGTAGCAGCAGCTTTAAAAACGCTGCTCCGCGCGGCGAAAGCTCGTAGCCTGGATCGAGACTGATGGTAAGTCCCTGTTCTTTCAGTTTCCGGATATTGGGCTTGAGCCATTCCTTTTCCTTTCCGGTTGTATGCGCCAGGTCGGCGGCCCGCAGGCCGGGGTTGTCGCGTATGGCCAGCAGCACGGTGCTTGTCCAGGGACCAGTTTTGGAGTATTTGTCGAGCCGTTCGAGCGCGGCTTTGAGGGTAACGAATTCTTCTTTCGAAATTTGTTCCTGCGCGCGTAAGGCAATCCGCGGATCCGGTGCATGGTATTGCACGGTGATCCTGTAAAGGGTGCCGGCCGGCCGGCTGTTCAATTCATCGAGCAAGGATGCTTTATTGGGGTAGCCGGCAGCTTTTGACTGGGCTTCGGTTATGCTGCCCGGGCTTACTTCCTTTATATCGGTCAACTCCACCAATCCAACCGAGGTCTTGATAATACTGCCTTTTTTGGCCGATGGCTTGGTCCAACGCCTGAAGGCAAGTGTAACATCGCCCGCTTTGATCGCTTCGAGATGTACCTGTTTGATCAGCATGTCTTAAATATACGACCATACCCGCTGAAATGCCCTGCCCGTAAGGAGCTCATTGGCGTGGATATCGATAAAACCCTCTTCCCCAATGAGGCAAAGCCATCAGAACCAGTGAAATATGACCGATTTTAGTGTGAAAACCAGGCCTGACTTATTCACGAAACACTGCCATTTTATCCACATACCTGCGAGGATATCCACATGGTGCAGTGTTTGTGTATAAAACACTGTGGGTAATCCTGTGGGTAACTATTGGCCTATGTAATTTGTACCCCTATTCTTCTATATTTGCTGTCCTTAAAAAAATAAGACACTGTGCGATTAAAGAGTTTAGAAATAAAAGGTTTCAAAAGTTTTGCCGACAAAACCATCCTCAACTTCGATGAGGGTATTACTGGTGTTATCGGGCCCAATGGCTGCGGTAAAAGTAATATCATCGACAGTATCCGTTGGGTTATTGGCGAGCAAAAGATCAGTCACCTGCGTAGTGAGAACCTGGAAAGCCTGGTGTTCAATGGATCAAAGACCCGTTCGGCCAGCGGCCTGGCGGAGGTGAGCCTCACCTTCGAAAATACCCGCAACCTGCTGCCGACCGAGTTCAACACCGTCACCGTTACCCGGAAATTCTACAAGAGTGGGGAGAGCGAATACCGCCTCAACGACGTACAGTGCCGTTTGAAAGATATCCAGAACCTGTTCATGGATACCGGGGTAAGTACCGATAGCTACGCGATCATCGAGCTCGGTATGGTGGATGAGATCATCAAAGACAAAGAGAACAGCCGTCGCCGCATGCTGGAGCAGGCCGCTGGTATTACTATATATAAGACCCGTAAAAAAGAAGCCAAGCAAAAACTCGATGCTACCGAGCAGGATCTCGCCCGTATCGAAGACCTTTTGTTTGAGATCAACAACCAGCTCAAGAGCCTCGAAAACCAGGCGAAGAAAGCGGAGAAGTATTACGAGATCAAGAAGGAATACCGCGAACTGAGCATCGAGCTCGCCAAAGCATCGCTCGAAGGCTTCAACCTCACCTGGCGCGACCTCAATACCCAGGCTGAGACAGAAACCGATAAGAAGATCCGCCTCGAAGCCGAGATCGCCAATGAAGAAGCGGTGATCGAGCAGGAGAAGGTTGGCTTCATCGAAAAAGAACGTGGCCTGCAAAGCATGCAGCACGAGTTCAACGACCTCGTACAGAAATTACGCACCAAAGAGAACGATAAGAACCTCGCTTCCCAAAGGCTCAACTTCCTGAAAGAAAAAGAAAACAACCTGCAGGAGTTCCTGAACAAGAGCGAAGGTCAGCTGAAAGGACTCGAAGAAAGCATCGAATTCACCACCCTCCAGGTAGGGGAGGAAGAAGGTAAACTGGAAAGTCTCCAGAACCAACTGGCCGACCTGAAAGACGCCAGCGAAGAAAAACGCAAGGTGTTCGACGAAAAGCGGGTGACGGTAGATAGCCTCCGCAGCGAAAACCTGAGCATGCAGCGCAACCAGTTCGAAGCGGAAAAGAAGGTCGCTATTGCCGACAACTCCATCCGCAACCTGGAGCAGGGCATCACCCGCCTCGAAGAAGAACAGGAAGCACGCAACAGCCAATTGAAACAACTGGAAGAAGAGCGTGTAACCAAGGAAGAGGAGCTCGAAAGCCGCCAACGCGATCTGCAACAACTGCAGGATCACCAGGAGCGTACTAAAGAGCAGATCCTCCAAACGCAGGGGCAGATGGAAAAACTTCGCCAGGAATTGGCCGAAGAAAGCCGTAAGCTCGATGCCCGTAAGAACGAGCACGACCTGCTGAAGAGCCTCATCGACTCGATGGAAGGTTATCCCGAGAGCGTAAAGTTCCTGCACAAGAACCCCAACTGGAATCACACTGCACCGATCTTATCGGATATTATATATGTAAAGGAAGAGTTCCGCGCCGCCGTAGAGAACGTGCTGGAACCCTACCTCAACTACTACGTGGTAAATGATCTGCAGGAAGGTCTGCAGGCTGTGCATTTGCTCGATGCCAATAAGAAAGGGAAGGCCAACTTCTTCCTGCTCGACAAGCTCAATGGCAGCACCGACACGGCTGCACATCAACCCGAAGGCACCATCCCTGCCATGCAGGTGATCGAAGTGGATGCTCAATACCGTCAGCTGGCAGAGCACCTGCTGGGCTCGGTATTCATCGCGGAGAACGAAGACGCCCTCTCCAACAGCAATGGCGCCATCGTACTCGAAAAACATGGTAAATACGTAAAAGGAAAATACTCCCTCACCGGCGGCAGCGTGGGTATGTTCGAAGGAAAGAAGATCGGACGTGCCAAGAACCTCGAGAAGCTGGCCGAACAGATCCATGGCCTCGAAGCAACCGTGAAGGGATTGAAAGAAGGTATCCAGGAAAAGCAGAATGAAGTACTGAGCTTCAATGAGCAGCTGAAAGATACAGCGATCAAGCAGGCGCAGAACGACATCAACCACCTCACCAACCTGGTGTTCTCTTTGCAAAACAAGATCGAGAACCTGCACGGTATGAAGAGTACGTCGCAGAACAGGCTGGAAGAGTTGCAGATCAACCTGGAGAATGTGAACTCCTCTATCTCCGGTACCCGTGAAGAATGGCAAACCCTGGTAGCGCAACTGAATGAAGTGCGCGAGAAACTGCAGGCAGCTGAAGGTGATTATAAATCGGCCGAAAGTCAATACCACAGTGCGTTGGCTTCGTACAACGAATTCAACCTGCAGGTAACCCGCCAGCAAAGTAAGATCAATGCACTGACTACCGAACTGGATTTCAAACGCAACCAGCTCACCGGCCTCCGCACGCAGATCGAGACCAACGCTTCTCAATTGAAGCAGACAGCCGAAAACCTGCTCGAAAGCGAAGAAGCATTGTCTGGCGCCGAGAACGGACTGGTTGACCTGATGCGCAAGAAAGAAGAAGCAGAGAAGGTCCTCAACGAAACCGACCAGGCATATTACAACCTGCGTAATACATTGGGTGAAAAGGAAAGCCAGCTGCGCTCCAAGAATAAAGAACGCGAAATGCTCGAGCACCTGCTCACCGAGATCAAGGATAAGCTCAATGAACTGAAGCTGCAACTGGCCGGTATGAAGGAAAGGTTGAGTGTGGAGTTCCGCATCAACCTCGACGATATCATCGATCAGCCAAGAATAGGCGATACCCCTGCCGAAGAGTTGCAGGAGAAATGCGACCGGATGAAGAAGCGCCTGGAAAACCTCGGAGAGGTGAACCCCACCGCGATCGAAGCCTTCCAGGAAATGAAGAAGCGTTACGAGTTCATCCTCGAGCAGAAGAATGACCTGGTAACCGCGAAGGATAGCCTGCTGCAAACCATCCAGGAAGTGGAGGCCACGGCCAACCAGCAGTTCCTCGATACCTTCAACCGGGTGCGCGAAAACTTCCAGCGCGTATTTAAAGCGCTGTTCACAGAAGACGATACCGCGGATATGATCCTGGAGAACCCGGAAAACCTGGCAGAGACCAGCATCGATATCATCGCCAAGCCCAAAGGAAAACGTCCTTCATCGATCACTCAGTTGAGTGGTGGTGAGAAGACACTCACGGCAACGGCCCTGCTGTTTGCGATCTACCTGATCAAGCCGGCTCCGTTCTGTATCCTCGATGAGGTGGATGCGCCGCTCGACGACGCCAACGTAGGTAAGTTCACCAACATGATCCGCAAGTTCTCCGAAGAAAGCCAGTTCATCATCGTAACGCACAACAAGCAAACGATGAGTACGGTGGATGTTATTTACGGGGTAACCATGCAGGAACCCGGTGTAAGCAAACTGGTGCCGGTCGACTTCAGAAGTCTCAACTAGTAAGAATTTTCATCAGGTCAATAGGAAAAATAAAAGTCCCGCTTTCAGGCGGGATTTTTTATTGCGCATACTGCAGCAGGGTATTAACCCGCGCAAATACCGTCTAAACACCTTTCCACTGCTTGGCAGCCCGAACTATTTTTATGGAAGCTGAATGCCGGACATTCAGTGAACCAATCCTACCGATCATGGAAGAAACAACAACAAAGAAAAGAGTAAGGGCTGCAACTGCTGGCAAAAAGAGAGCAACAGGAAATCCGGCGGGTATACGCCGTAAGGCCGCGGTGAAGAAAAATGCCAGTGCCACTAAAGAGAAAGCCTTGAAGAAAGTGGCCGCTAAGCAGAGAACGCCTGGTAAGAAGAAAGCCACGAAGAAAGCGGCCGACAAAAACAAAGCTGCGAAGAGAGCAGCAGCGCAGCAGAAAGTTGCTACAAAGCAGAAAGCGACAAGAAAGAAGGCAGCAAAGAGTGCAGCCAGGCGCGCCAACCCAACTGGTACAGCCACCGCCGCAAAAAAGAAACTGGCGAAGAAAAAGAAGCGCCCTACAACAAAGCAGCCAGCGGACAGGAAGAGCGCCAAAAGGAAAGTGACCAAAAAGGCTGGGCGGCGCTCCAAATCCATACTTCCCTCAGCCGACAAAGTTGAAGTTGTTACCGAAGCAGCCCATGCGGAACCTGTTGAGACAGTAGCTGAAGTTGTACAGGTGCAGCCTGTTGTTACTGAAGTAGACGTATTTCCTGCCGAAGCGGTAGCAACGAGCATTACGCATCCCGACTGGCAGGCAGTAGCTCACTTTGATAATAATGGGATACAACCTATTAACTTCTGTAGCTGCCATTTGACGGTACCGCAGCCGCCCGATAAAAACATCGGGCAAACCATCATCCTGTTTATAGGCTTGCAATCAATCGCAGAACAGCGTCTGTTACAACCGATCCTCCAGTGGGGGCGTTCACAAATGGGTGGTGGCAGGTTTTGGTCTATCGGGAGTTGTGTGGCTAAAGGAGCATTTGGATTGGAGCAAAGTACCGATTTGCAGGAAGTAGCTCCCGGCACTGCGTTGAAAGCAATTATAGCATTGAATGATGTTTCAGGTAATCAATTTGTGTATAGCTGCTTTTTTGAAGACAGACCGGGTACCAGAATCCAAACAGATCCTATCCCGCCGCTGAAAAACTGTTGCGTTACCCTCGAAGCCTCGCTTATAGAAACCCGCCAGCATTACCCTCCGGAACCGTTGATTACGATGAAGAATATTGTCGTGCAAAGGAATAACCAAATGATCACACCGCCCTGGCGGCTCGAAGGCTTCAGCGAGCATGGAGAAAAAGCCCGCCTGCGGCGTGTTCAGGGACAATTAGACCAGATAGACCTTTTCTTTCAGTCATAGTTAACATAAGTCTTCATTAAGCATCAATTTAACCGATATGAAACCACTATTATTTTTTGCTGTGCTATTATATAGCTCTGTTGGGGTTGCGCAGCAGACTTCCGACATTCAATTTGATCGGACCGGAAAGATTACTTCTTCTTTACCTGAGCGGTTTGGCAAAGAGGATAAAGTGATTTTCCGGATGAGTGATTCAAAAGAATCATTCGAGAACTATCTTAAAAATTACAAAGACAGGTTAAGACAAGCCATCAGCACGCTCACTACCCTGAAGGATGATAAACAAAAAATGAAACTGTTGGAGGTGGTGTATGATATTAAAGGAAGCGATATCGATTTGGTGATTGCTGAATTGAAAACACTGGTTGACGCCCCGGTAGGCAATGATGTGGTCTATATGCCAAGGTTTAAAGAAGCAGATAAGAACTACATTGGCTTTACTCTTGGCAACACAGCCGTTGCTGGCGCTGAAGTAGTTGCTCCAAATGCCAATACCGCGCCAATGGCGGTTAAGCCTTTCGGACCGGATGCTCAGATCAATTTCTCGGTGACCAAAAAAGATCCATTTAAAAAGCTGGTGATGGGTTGGCTGCAAAGCACCAAAGACAGTTATGGAGGAGCTATTGACCTTGGTCCCGTTCAGCAGGTTGTTGCAGCGATCGAAAAAACTGCTGCAGAGGTTGGTGCGTTTGCCGGTAAAGTACGTCCGGACATTGCCAGATTCACAGAAGAATCTGTAAGTGGCGATGAAAATGCACTGATAAAGAAGTACACCCCCTTGTTTAACGAGATACTTCAACAAACCGGGAAATTTCAAGGTCAGGTCGATGCACTCAATAAGAAATTGATCACTACCGTTGCCCTGCACGATAAGAAAAACTGGATGCTTAAGTGGTTGTGGTACCAGCGTAATCAGCTTCCTGCCCTTAATCCATTGGGTTTCTCGGAATCGATCGGCGCAGCGCCCGACACAAGCATGTTGGAAGGGATTAGAACCAGGCTTCAGGTAAGAGAAACTTTCTTAAAGAGCAATCTCGATAAACTAAAGCCTGCACAGATAGATTCCGTACTGAACGTCATCGACGCCGATAAAAAGAAGATCAATGAAGTGCAGAAAGCCGTAAAGAAATTCGCGGAGAACAGCTCTTTAAACAGTAAAGCTGCAACAAGTTTCAGTACCGTTTCTACCGACTTGTACAATGGTATTTTGTATGTAGAGGATAAGTCGAATATTTATTATTGGATGCGTCACCATAACGCTGCTGCCAACTACCAACTGATGAATACGTTGGAGACCGATGAGTTTCTGGAAACGGATAAGGTGGTGATCCTGGCGCACAACCTTACACCGAATGAAAGAGCGTCGCTTAATTTAAGTTTTGCAGCTATAACGAATGATGCGTCCTTGTTGACCGATCAATTGCTGCCTGTGATAGCAACTCTTGGATCAGCGATCCTTAAAACCGGCGGCCCGGGCATGGTTACGCTCAAGCAAAAGGCTGCAGAAGCCGACAAGGGACTTCGTAGGCTGGTAGCCAGTCTCGAAGAGTTGCAGGACAATACCAGGTATCTTGACTATCTGCTGCAACAATCTAACCCTCCTCTCGATATAGAAGAACGTACCGAAAAATCCATGGCTTACCATTCCGAAGTAACCAACCCGGTGAAAAAGGAAAAAGGGCCGCGTAAAGCCACTTACTATCTCAATACGGTTGTGTTGAACGCACAGGGTGGCGATTCCGTAAAGCTGGACAAAGTGCCTACCGATACCTTCAGCTATCGCATTAACAAGCTCTATAGGCTATTCCCCATGGCCGGTATAGCCTGGGTGCCCCAAAGACTAGCCTCTGTGTCACAGGACTCCACCGGTAAATTCTCCATTAACGAGGAAGCAGCCGTGAAATTTGTGGTGGGCCTGAAGGTCTATCTCCGCAAAACGGATATCCGTAGTCCGAAATTCATCACAGCAAGAGGGCGCGACGGTGAACCATTGATCTGGTCCAGAACCAGCCTTACCCTGGCGTTTGATATCAAAAAGCCGTTGGATAATATTTATACCGGCGTAGGGCTCGATCTGTGGCCGGGCTTCTGCGTCAACTTCGGTGGTATGTTCAATAAATACAACTTCAAGTCTTATAAGAATGGACAGGTGTTCAAGGAGAATAAACAATACAGGGGCGCCTTTTACATGGGGGTATCCACCGACCTTACCTTATTCGCCGAACTGAGTAAATTCCTGGGCTTTTAACCATTCAAATTCACACATATGAAATCAATAACAGTCTATATAATCCTGGTAGCATGTATTTCCCTGGCGGCCTGCAATAAATACGATTCCTTCGGTGGAGAAGCTTCTCTTACGGGTTATGCTTTCCTGAAAGGTGCCGAATCGGAAGACGTGAAAACGCCGATGGCCGATCAAACGATTTATCTCAATACCGGCAACGATACAAGCACGTATGTGATTGCCACTAAAACGGATAAGTCGGGGTACTTCTCCTTCAATTTCGTGTGCGAAGACAAGGCATACATCATTTTCACCCGATACCTCAAGGATGGAACCGAATATGTCGGCGCCAAAAAGATAGAGGGGGGCGAATTTAGTGGCGATAAAGTAGTTCGTACAACGCTCGAAGTAAGCCCTTCCTACCTGAATGGGATGTATGTACAATTTACCGATACGCTGGGTGGTCTGCTGCCCAATTTACCGGTCAGGATTTATAGGAGCAAGGTGGCCGCAGATGTCGATTCCGTAAAATATGCCGTTTACGATACTTCTACGAAAACTACCGGCATCATCGCTTTGTACAACATCAATAAAGGCAAATACTATTTTGTAGGTAAGGACAGCATTAAGGGAAAAGCACTGCGCGTATTCGATTCGGTGGAAGTAAAAGACAATGAGATCGCCAGGAAAACAATGCAGCTAAAATAGTCTCCCTGCTGTTACAAAACAGTAGCGTATCAAAACCCAACGATGGTCGGTGAATGCCTAAAACGATCACCTGGATTGCGGAGGTAACGAAATAAAAAGAGTGTGTCTCCTGATGTGAGACACACTCTTTTCGGTATTTTGACCAAAGCTTGTTGCCGGTGAACATTAATGACCATGACCGCCTCTGCCGCCGCCGCCACCGCTGCCGCCGTGGGGGTTCAATACACCCAGGTCGCGGTCGAACAAGTACATACCACCCTTGTCTTCCCCGATCAGTTTCAGTTTATCGAGGCACTGGCGCGCCAGGCTCTCTTCTTCGATCTGCTCGGTTACATACCACTGCAGGAAGTTGTGGGTAGTGTAATCTTTTTCCTGCATGCAAAGTTCTACGAGGGCATTGATCTCGTTAGAGACCTTCACTTCGTGTGAAAGAACGATCTCGAAGATCTCCTGGATATTTTTGAAGTCTTTTTGCGGTGCTGCAAAAGGAGGTACAATGGCATGACCGCCACGGTCGTTGATATAGTGAAAAAGCTTCAGCATATGCAAGCGCTCCTCATCCGAGTGGTGATAGAGGAATTTAGCAACGCCCGTATATCCTTTTACTTCTGCCCAGGAGCCCATCGCCAGGTAATACATTGAAGAAAATCCTTCCAGATCGATCTGCCTGTTGAGGGCTGCGTCAATTTTGCTGGATATCATGTGTTAGAGTTTTGTAGTCAATTTACGAAATTCTAATTTCGGCGCTCAGTACTTCTGTAAAAATAACTCATTATGCGTACGATCGTGTTATTGGTGTTGTCGAACATCTTCATGACGATAGCCTGGTATGGCCACCTGAAACAAGACAATATTCCCTTGTGGAAGGCTGTTCTGGTTAGCTGGGGCATCGCCTTTTTCGAATATTGCCTGATGGTACCGGCCAACCGGTATGGTTATGCCAGCGGCTTCAGTGGCTTTCAATTGAAAATGACGCAGGAAGTGATCACGCTGATCGTCTTTGCCGTGTTTGCCGTCGTGTACCTCAAAGAGCCCTTCCACTGGAAATACCTGGTGAGCTTTGGTTTCCTGATGGGAGCGGTCTATTTCATGTTCAAGAAGTGAGGACTCATTGGCGCGCCAGCCTCCACAGGTCGTCACCAAACGGGTCAGTGCACCAGTTTCGCGATGCGTCCGTTACCCCCGGCGAAGAAAACGGCTTTTCCCTTCTTTGCTTTTTGGCAAACGTGGTAGGCTTCGGGCGATATGAAGTGCCAGTATTTACCACCGTCTGTTGAAATATCGATGCCGGCTGTGCCGCAGGTAACCAAACTGCGCTCGTCAAGATAGATCACGCAGCTGCGGTAGCCTTTGGGACCTTTTACCGGCGCCTGCCAGGTCTTCATTCCATCGAACGAGATCAAACAGTTTTTGGTGGTGTCCTTGTTGTTTTCGTAATCGCCGGCCACAATGGCGGCATGCTGCCCGTGGGTGGCGATGGAATTGGGGCCCGTCATTTCCCTTCCCTGGGTTATGTCGAGCACAAATGTATTACGCGGATCTACGAAGCGCGACACCTTGCCGCCCGAGACGGCCGAAAACAAGCCGTTCTTTTCATACACGATATTGGTACCGCTGGCTGCGAAGAATCCTTCTCCTTCTTTGGCCGGGATGGTTACGGCCTTGAGTTTCGCCCAGGACTTGCCCCCATCGCTGGTGGTGGCGAGGTAAACCTTTCCATCTATCGGGTCGCCTACTACAATGCCCTTCTTATTGTCGGCAAAATCCATGGCATCGAGGAACATGCCCTTGGTGGTATCGGTAAAGACGGTGGTCCAGGTGGCGCCGCCATCTTCCGTTCGCAATATATTGGCGGGTTCGGCAATGGCGATAATGACAGCCGTTTTCTCGTCGAAGGCTTCAATGTCGCGGAAGTCACGCTTCTCAAAACCCGGTACGGTCGTCCACTGCCAGGTAACGCCGCCATCCACCGACCGGCCCACCTTCCCCTTACTGCCACTCACCCATACCACCTTGTCGTTGACCACACTGAGGCCACGCAAACTGGTTTCTGTGCCACTTGTGAGCAGTTGTACTTTGGGCGTATCGGTCAGTGCAGGCTGGCCCTGCAGGGTTTTCGCATAAGCTGTCGGCGTACTGTTGAGGTTTTCTGTACCAGCCAGGCTGCTGAAGGCGAGTAGGGGAGTTATCCAGGAAAGTTTGGTCATCATAGCCGTTAAGTTAAGGCGAAATCGAACGTAAAAGTCAATAAAGATACTTTGCGCTAATACATGGTTATGAACCGTTACTCCTCCCTGGGACGGGTGTCCTTTGTCTGTTTGTGAAACAAGCCTGCAAATCAAAAAGCCATCCTCCGTTGGGAGAGATGGCTTTTGAATGTCTTAAACTTGTCAGTCGATCGAAGGTAAACTTGTCTTCTTCATAGACATTGGACGTTTCTGGTTCTGAGTGTTTTGGCGGAATAGGTTTTTAGGATATCGACTGGGCTTTCCGGACTACTGGATCCTGGTCGGTCTTTACAGGAATTGGATGTTGATATGTAGTCTTTCAGGATGTTTCAAAAACCGTTTGCTCTCTTTCTCACACAATCAAACCAAATTGTTTCTGTGGACTTTGAATGATCTTTTCAAGCTGATATTGGATGCCTGGATATTGGCGGTGGATTTTTCGATGTGGATATCAGATCAACTAATTCAAAGATACTTTTAACAACCTGCTTGCCATAGAGCAAATCTGCCCCTTTTTTTGCCTTCAGTTATTCCCCATTGCATCGTAAATATTCATAATAGTATTCGAGGTATTACTTTTCCTCGTATAGTGTTTTTGCGAAAAACTACCATTTTTGGGTAGAAAGACGCAGAATTTATTAGTAATAATACGGTTTTCCGGATCGGCGAAAAGCGCAGGCTAAAAACGGTTTTAAGTAGTTTTTACCGTAGGAGCGTGGCCCCCGGCACAACATTTTAGCGGCCCGGGCCGTCGATTTGCGGTCCCCAATTGAAGCCTCTGATCAGTGGGGCTGGCGTTTAAAGCTGCGCCTGGCGAGGCCCAATCAATGCTTCACAGCGCCTTCCTTCCCAAGCCCCGCCTACACCACCCTCAACGCTTCAAGCTGCGGTCCTCAGCGCTCACAACGATCAGCCTAAAGCCCTGCCCCAACTTCACATCGCCTTTAACGCTCCAGGCAGGTCGCCCCTGTCAGCAATCGCACCCCCAAAAAAAAGCCGGCCCATAGGGCCGGCCAGTTATTTCAGCGGGGTTGATTATGCAGGATCGGGTTTTGTTTCATCCCGGTTCCTGGTTTAGAATCCCTTTTTACCCGATTGCAGCTTGGGCAACGTGAACTGGTCGAGCGGACTCTTCTCTGCCACTACTTTCTCCACGTCGCTCGCCTTGCGGGGAGCCGCCCACGACAACAGTTCGAAATCCTTCTCCTTGATCAGCAGGTCATCTTCGATACGCACTGCAATGCCCCACCATTTCTTATCGCAGTTACTGTTCTCCGGAATATAAATGCCCGGTTCTATCGTGATCACCATACCTTTCTTCAGCGTAGCCGAAGCAGAACGGTCATGCACGTCCAAACCGATATGGTGGCCCAATCCATGCGGGTAGTATTTGTTGGCTTCTTCTTTCTTGGTAATGATGCCCAGCTTGATGAGGCCTTCTGCAACCACATTCCGTGACACCTTATCGAGCTCACCCCAGGTGCTACCTTCCTTGCACAGCTTGAATGCCGCTTCCTGTGCTTCATAAACGATCTCATAAATGGCTTTCTGCTCGGCGGTGAATTTACCATTGGCTGGCACGGTGCGCGTAACATCGGCCGTATAACCATGGTATTCTGCACCCACATCCATCAGCACCATCTTGTTCTCGACATGCAGTTTTTCGTTTTCCTGGTAATGCAATACGCAGCCATTGTTGCCGGCGCCCACGATAGAGGGGTAACCCACATATTCGGCGCCGTATTTCTTGTGTACATACTCATGCAGGCCCTGTACTTCACGCTCCGACATATCGGGGCGTACTGCCTTCATTACTTCGGCCTGGCCATGGCAGGATATTTCCACTGCCTTGCGCAGCAGGTTCACCTCTTCTTCGGTTTTGATCTCCCGCAGCTGGCCGGTATATTGGCGGAACTGGGCTGTACCGAAACGTTTTTCCTGCACATAATTGTCGGGTATCTGCGCTTTCTCCTTCAACTGCTTCAGCAGGTCGAAAAGGTCGGCATTATCGTAGCGTGAATCGTTTACATCGGCCGGCAAACGGTCGAGGATGATCTTGTCGAATTTCGTAAAGTCGAGCTGGTAATTTTTGAAATCCTCTCCATTGAACACATGCGTTAAACCCAGCTTTTCCTTAGCCCCTTCTACGCCCATACGCTTGCCCGTCCACTGCTCGGCCTGCGCATTGCGTTTCTGTACAAACAGGAGCTCTTTAAACGTGCTGCCGTCGGCGGCCGTTTGTGGTTCCTTAAACACCAGCAACATGGAATGGGGCTCTTTGTAACCCGAGAAATAATACAGATCCGGATTCTGGTGATACACATAATCCACATCATTCGAGAAATTGCGGGTAGGGTAGGCCCATACCACGGTGACGGAGTTGGCCGGCATCAGCTGGCGCAAAGAATCCCGGCGTCCGGCATGAAAAGCAGGGGTCAGGTAATCACCTGGCAGATCTTCTTTGGGAGATGGCTGGGCAACAGCAGTATAGCTTGCCAGCAGCGTACATCCCATAACGAAATTGCGTAAACGCATAGTTAGTTTTTTTGGCTTCATTGATGGCTTAAATATAGGCTATTGTGGAAAGGAGTACCGGGTCGAAAGCGGCGAGTGGCAAGGGAATTAGGTGAGTGGCAGGGAAGCGGCGCGCAGGGGGCGGAACGCAATGCTGGTTGGACGTTTGGAGGAGTGATCCGGTAGTGCTTTTATTGGCCTGTTTCGGGGTGTTTGGGTAGTTAAAACCACAAGCAAATGGGAATTTACGGACCCCTATTTTTAAAGGCGCAAAGGCCTATCGTATTTTGTGCAGGACCTTGCAGGGTAGTAATACTGAAAAAGCCTTTCTATGCAATATTTCCTTAATTTTTTGCGATTTTAGAGGGTAATGCCAGCTTAGTGAAAAGTCAAATTTACCTGGTCGTATCCATCTTAACGGTCATCCTGTCTTTTGTACCCGCGGTGATCGTGTTGCTTAAAAAACTTTGGCAGGCTTCCCCTTTCAATTACTTCGCCATTTACTGGATCGTCAACGGATTCGTGAACAGTATGCTGTTGGTGAAAGGGCTCAATAAGCAGTTTGTGGAAGTCATGATCGTCGTGTACAATTCGCTCGATATTCCCATGATGGTAGGCATCATATACCTGTCGGCGTTCTCTGCCAAACTGAAGCGCTTCATCCGGGTCGGCCTGGCTGGGTTGCTGGTGTTTGAAGCAGCCTGCCTTATACAGGGTGGATTCGATTATGATTCGCTGAAATACTCCATGGGGATCGGCTTGCTTTTCGTGATGACGATCATCATCTGGCAGATCTCGCTGTACCTGCAGCAAATGGAACATGCCACCCGCGAGAAAGCCTTGTTGCTGATACATGGCGCGCTGCTGTTTCAGTACGGCACCTACATCGTCGTATACATTTTCGATTACTACATGGTCGGGGTCGCCGATAATGTCGATAAATTCCTGATCTACTATATCTCCACTATCATTTCCATCACCATTGGCAGCTCGGGACTCCTTTTCAATGGGCTCAGGAGATTGCCCACCACCAATGCGATCAGAAGGTCTTTCTGGGCCGAATCGCAGGATAGCGCCACCAGATAGCGACCAACAGCAGCTTGTTCCCCAACTCACCAATGGCAGGTAACTGACGCCAGGGTTTTCCTTGTTTGAACCAGGAAGCTCATGATGTACTCTGCAAACGGCATCAGAGATCGATGATTGCGTAGGCTTTTTCACTCAGGTAAGGGCCGCCGGGATGCTTGGCCGTATAATCGAGGTTGATCCAGTACTGGCCGTTCTGCTCATGATAGTAGATATTATCGATTGACCGGTCACCGAAAAGGTAAATAATGGCCTGCTGTAAACGGTCGAACGCTTTCTCATCGCCCGCATACAATTCCGGGTACAGGTGCCCTTCGGATAATACCATACGGCAATGCGCCCCGATCGATTTGAGGGTCGACACCATCAGCAGGGTATGGTCATCGCAATCGCCGCCCAGCCCATTCAGGATGGTTTCGCGGGCAGTGGCAAAATATTCGTCACGCTCCGAGTCGGATACGTACTTGAAGTTGGAGTTGATGTATTTGAACAATGACAGCTGGCGCACGATAGGACCATACTTGGTATGGTATTCGTCAAAATAGTCGAGCGAATGCTTCACGGAAAAATTCCTCACCACCGAATCGCGCGAGTCTACTTTCGATTGCAGCACCTTGATGGTCTTGGTAAGTGGTCCGTCGAAGATGCCGGGCGTAAGAATGAGGTCGGTTTCCTTTTGACCATTGCGGCCCCAGTTGTTCTCTACCATCGAGCGGTAATCCGTTACCATATGGCTGAAGCCATAGCCATTGGTAAGCTGGTTATAGAGCAATACCAGCACGCAGAGTGCCACGGCGGGTATCAGTAAAAAGCGGAATAACCTCAACACGAGCCAGGTTGCAAGCGCTGCCAATGCCACCGAGAGGGTGAGGTCGAGGTTCCAGTCGCCCACCATCAACGGTGGAATGTAACGGTTGATGAGGGGAGCCAGGGGCAATACGGTCAGTATGCTGACGATCACCAGCAATACCTTGCGAATCTTAATATACTTTTCGTCGTTGAAATTCATACCAGTAGTATCCTGTTAGATCTACAGAAAAATTGTACCAATTTACTGAACGCGGCCGGTTGGGTAATTGGCTAAGCAGGTCGTTTTGGTGGAAGGGGTTAAAGGGCAACCGGCACCAACTAATTTATAAAATTTTATGTTAACCGGAACATAATATAGTTGACCGGGTGAAAATAACCGGTGGATGCAGGTGACTGCAAAGAATAGAGCGGAGAGGAGGTATTGGCGGGAGCTGCTACGGTTAAGGTATGGGCTTTAAAAACCGCTCCCGGCATCCTGTCGGGGCCGGGAGCTGATTTATTGCATTAGTCATCATCTTCTTCGTAATAGGCGTCCTGATTGTCATTATACACGGATTCCCACTCCTTCACTTTGTCATCACTCAGCAATTCGAGTATATCGAAAATGGGGTCGGCCTTCTTCTTCCATTCCAGTACTGGCACTTCCGCATAGTTCGTGACATACTGGCAATAATCTGTTTCTACAGTTACTTTGATCAATGATACCGGGCTATCTTCCTTTTCCTGGATCAGGTAATAATAACCAGTCTCTAACAATGCATACGAATACATACAATCTTCCTCCACCGTTTTAGTTAATAGTTTAAAACGAACTTAAATGGTATAGTAAGTAAATACTTTGTTCAGGTCACTTTTCAAAGGCAATTCGGTCCTGACAGAATTTAATGGATGTAGCGGGGGTTGGTCTGGTAGAATTATAAACAGGTTGGTAAGGCCAAATTTAGGACAATAATGGTATTCGCGGGTTCGCCTGCTTGCCCGGTATTAAAATTTTTACAGAGCCTTAATAATTGGCCAATTCCACCATTGATTTCTAGTTACTTACAGATTATCAGGAATTTGATAATTGTCAGATTCGGGTATATCCCTACCCGGCGCAGGGGTGGGTGGGGGCCGCTGAGCACCCCGCGGCTACTTTGGAACTCCTGCCGGGCCACCGCCTACTGGCTATGCAGCGAGCCCCCACACCGGCCCGCAAGTACCCCTAAAAGACCTTCACTCCTTGCCTCCAGAGGTGCTGATTTGATCTGCCATGCGTCGTTTCATCCGGCGAAGACGCGTTGGAGCCTTTTCTTTTACTGGCCTACCGCCTATGTGGCAACCGGACTACCACTCACCACCTCCGGTGAACCTGGGTATCTTCTTCTTACCGATATTTGCAGCCATTTTTAAACAAAGAACACATGCGTATTGCGATCAATGGAATGGGACGTATCGGCCGGCTTCTCTTCAGGCGGCTGGCAGGCAGGAAGGATCTGGAGCTGATAGCCATCAACGACATCATGGAACCAGGCAACCTCGCCTACCTGCTCAAATACGATTCGGTGTATGGCACCTATCAGCATGAAATAACATTAGAGAATGACGAACGCCTCCTGGTAAACGGACAGTCGATCGCCGTGCTGCAGCAGTCCGATCCCGCTAAGCTGCCCTGGAAAGACCTGGGTGTGGATGTAGTGCTTGAGTGTTCCGGCAAATTCACCAGCCGGGCAGGCGCCTCCACCCACTTATCGGTTGGGGCGAAGAAGGTATTGTTGTCAACCACCGGTGCGCCGGAGATACCGTTGATGATCTACGGCTTCAACCAGCACCTGCTGACCCCCGAAACCGATATCATATCGCCCGGTGGCTGCATGACCAACTGCTCCACCCATATCCTTTACCTCATGAACTCCATCGGGATCGAATCGGCCCATATCAACGTGCTGCATTCTTATACTTCCCGCCAGGGTATCGTCGATGCGCCGCACAAGCAGTTCCGCCGCGGCAGGGCTGCTGCCGAATCGATCATCCCCGTA
The DNA here is from genome assembly GCF_029223285.1 of Paraflavitalea sp. CAU 1676. Classification (GTDB taxonomy): domain Bacteria; phylum Bacteroidota; class Bacteroidia; order Chitinophagales; family Chitinophagaceae; genus Paraflavitalea. Next base: position 190,835 of record NZ_JARHUJ010000005.1, read on the forward strand.
GAGATCGATTTGGCCCACTCCCTCGAAACCTTATTCCCCTTGTTACAGGGTAAGATCGCTACCGTTTCCACCCGCGTGCCGGTAGCCAATGGGGCACTGGCCGACTTTACCCTTCAATTGAAACAGCCTGCCGCGGCCGACCAGATCAACCAGCTATTCCGCACGGCCGCCGCTACCGAATACAAAGGCATCATCGATTATACCGAAGAGCAACTGGTGTCGCTCGACATTAAAGGCAATACCCATTCGTGCATCCTGGATGGTACCCTTACTTCCGTCGTCGGCAACCACGTTAAACTCATTACCTGGTTCGATAATGAATTTGGTTACACCAGCCGCATGCTCGACTGGCTCCAGTACTGGAAACGCGTATTGGGATAATCCGCATATTGAATAGTATAACATCGCCCTGTTGTTGGATAATTCCGCAACAGGGCGATGTGTTTTAAAGCAGGTAGCGGTCGGCTCTCTTCAATAAAAAAGAATTAAATGTAAACGCTGCCACAATTTTTTTTCATAATACCGTTAAGTGTATGCGTTAATATCCTGTGGAGAAATCAACACAATAAATCCTAAATCTAACCCAATGAAGAAGTTAACCAACCTGCTGTTGGCCGTTATGGCCCTGTCCCTGTCTGCCCATGCGCAATTCAAATCAGAGCCATCGAATGCTGGTTTTATCAAGGCGGTAGAAACCATCATGGGCGATTTCCCTTACAATTACAAACATATTACGGGTGAGCTGGTAGAGGCTACCGGCGACTGGCACCAGTATAGCTCTACCGTGAAGATCCCGGGATCGGAGCATTGTGTCGTGGGCCTTTACCATTCTGAAATAGATACTACGGCCAGCTGGCAGGCGCTCTTGTTCCGCAGCGACAATTTCAGTAAGGCAAAGTCGGCCTACAAAAAACTGTATCAACAATTGAATCAGTGCAGGCTGCGTATGGTGGATGGCAGCGTCTATTTCCTCAATGGAGAGTTTGAAGACGTATCGGAAGGAATGGACTTTGTAACAAGTGCCTTTCGTATCCAGACAGCCGATGAACGTTTCCGGGAGTTTCATGTAGAGCTCGAACTGCTTTACCAACTGGACGAGTGGGTCGTGAATGTGAACATGGTAAGCAAAAAGAAAGATAATGAAGTGCGGCCTGATTGGATGACAGGCCGTTAAGATAGTAGTGTGGTTTCATAGTCATGCAAAATGCCGCCTGTGGTTGGGCGGCATTTGCTTTTAAATACGGTAGTCTTCCCGCACCGGTGAAAAGGCATCCAGCACGCGACAATCTGTTAGCGCAATGGCGCTGTGGGGCGTATTGCCCGGGATTACATGCACCATGCCGGGTGTCAACACCATCTTTTCGCCACCTATGATCATCTCCAGTTCGCCTTCAAGGATAAAGGTCACCTGCTCATTCGGGTGTTTGTGCTCTGGCAACGGATGGCCTTTCTTGATATCTACGAATGACATGGTGATCTTGTCTCCATGCACGAACCGGCCAAAATAGCCCGGCACGATCTCCTTGCCTTTAATGTCGTTGAGGTGTTGCATATCTAAAGGTTTTATTTCGCTGTGATCATCACTGAACCGGCAACCAGGTCGTGAAATGCCCTTTTCTGGGGATTAGAGTGGATCGCCAGGAATGAAAGCCATCCCAACACCAGCTTGATGAGCCAACGGAGGTAGGCCTGGAAGATATTGATCCTTTTAGAGGTATTGTTGAACTGGCGAACGCGGATACCCATCAGGTAGTTGCCAAGGGTACAACCAAGGGCCGTACACAAAGGTTCGTAAACAGCCCAAAGAAAAATGAAAGCAGCAAACCTGACCCATCCTGGGATATCTCCAAACTTATCCAATAAAGCTACTACGCCAAACATGCAGAACAGGGCAAACAAAAAATCAATAAAAAGCGACTGGTAGCGCTTCATGAGACTGGGGTATTCCTGTACCTCAGGTTGTAATGCCTGGTCACCAGGCAATGATGTAACGGGTTCCATGGTGTAGGTTGTATTAGGGGGGCAATATAAGATGTTGATCTTATTGTTCAAAGTAACAAACGCTGCCGCCTACCCATTCCTTGTTCTTGTTGTAATCCACGCCGATCATTTTTCCTTTGCTGAGTCGTGCGAGGTTGATCGCCGGGCGGGGTCGGTCCCAACCATCCTTCCACAGGTACATCAGGCGGATCTCCGTTTTGGCAGGCACATCCGGTGTAGGGATCACCGGCGCATAGTTTACTTTCCGCTGCAGTATCCAGTTCTCAGGATCGGGAATGTTAATGATATGGTCCTGGGTTACATCGATCACTACGCCTTGTCCGGCGAAGGAGAACAGCGGTTTCAATACATAGTTCTCCAGGTCGGCCGGCACTTGCTTCAGTTCATTGAGGAACCAGGTTTCGGGTACATAGGGATGCTGGATAAAGGGTATGGTGAACTTGCTGATGCGGTAAAACCAGTTGGGGTGGGGCACCCATTCCACGTCGAGGTCCTGCGTAATATCGACATAGTTGGCGAGCTTGCTCTTCTGTGCCTTCAGGTCGTCGAAGATCGCGCGGTTGTAGATGCGCTTTACAGCCGTTTTTACCCCATCCTTCAGGTAGTAGAGCTTTTTTCCTTCCTGTATCAGTTCGGTAATACAAACAGGTTCAATGCCGAGGTATTCGCGGGTGCAATAGAAGTCGATACGCGTCTTTTGCTCATGCGGTTTGATCTCGAGCAGGATCACATTTTCTGCGGGTGTATCGCCCATGATCACTTCCTTCAGTTGCTGCAGGTAGGTGTCATGGTTCAATCCGTTGAGGTATTGAGAATAATTGCCGGGCACGGGGAAATACTTGCGCAGCAGGTCGGGATAATACACCTGGAAACCAAAGAGGGTAGGAAAGCCCTGCATTTCGATGAGCTGTGGCACCAGTTCGCCTTTGTCATCTTCACACACGCCAAAATCAAATGCGATCATATGGGCGTGGCCGTTCTCGTTGGGCACCCGCTCGCCCTGGGGAATGGCTCTTTCTGTTAGTTCCTTGAAATGGGGATCGGTGATCACGTCGATGATGCTTTCGCAGGCATCGAACATCTTTTGCGCAAAGGATTTGCTTACGAAAACCGGTGTTTCGGCCAGCCTGAATTCAATGGCGCCGGGATATTTGCTGTTGAGGTCATTAAGAAATTGTTGGTATTGCTCTTTCGTGAACGACTCATTGTACGCTTTGCGCAGGCTGGGTACCATGGCAGACTTGTTTTGCCCGGAAGATACGAAGAAACGGGAAGCCATCAGCGGGATGGCTGTGTGCAATGGGTGACCAACAAAACAGGCATCGTAACAACTCTACGCTTCTACTTCCACGAGGTTGTTGATGGAGTGCTTCAGGAAATTGGGAATAATGTGCGAATAGGTATACCGGATCTTATCGGGATCGTTGAGCTGCTCGATCATCGATTGCCATTTCTCGAATCCATGGTTATCGATCACCACCTGCCGGCGGTCGTCGCGTTGCAGGTAGAGGCTCATACCCGATGCGTCGGCTTCGGGATGGAACTGGGTGCCGATCATGTTTTCATTGAAACGGATGGCCATGATGGCCCTTTCGAGGGGTATATGAGGTCTTTCCTTTTCGATGGCGAGTACGGCGCCGCCCATCGAGCGGATCCGCTGGGTATCGGGCTGTACCACCTGGTAATCGCGGCTGTCTACCGCGTAGAATGGATCCTGCAAGCCGTCGAATACGGGTTCCTCATGGCCGGTCTCCAGCATATGCACCGGGAATACGCCAAAGGCGGTAGATCTTCGCTGGGTTACCTGGGCCACTTTGAAATAGCGGCAGGCCAGTTGAAAGGAGTGACAAATGAACAGTACATTCTTTTTGATGAGATGGCGGTCGCCGGTGTTGTAGTCTTCCACCGACCGAAGCCAGTTAAAGTACTTGTTTTCCCACTCGCTGCCCTCGCTATCGAGGGGCGAACCGGGGCCACCGCTGGAAATGTATAGATCGTAGGAGAGATCGGGTAGTTCCTGTTTGGAACGCACATCAAATTCGTCCCATTCAATACGGAGTTGATTGATTTCGGCATACTGGGTCAGGAGTTCCCGGATACAACGCATGCCCTGGTTGGCCACGCCTTCATAGAGGTCGAGGATTGCTATGTGTATGTGTTTAGGATCGCTCATATACATGCCTGCAAACATAAGAATTTTTGCCATTTTGGCTGTCTGCACACGATATGATAACAAAAGGCGGGTCTGTGTGGTTCAAAAAAAGCCGCACCGGGTGGGTGCCGCTCTATTCGAAGAAGGTATCGTGTTCGTTGAAAAGGGTTATTAATACCCGGTTAAAAACTACTTGTACAGTGCTTTCAACATTTGCTCGGCCACCAGCTGGTTGCCTTTGTCGTTGAGGTGCACGCCATCGGTGGTGAGGATATTCCTGTCCTTATTCTCGGGATTGTTGGCGAGGTTATAGTCCAGGAAAGCCTTGCGCAGGTCGATGAGGGCTACATTGTTCTTTTTCGCGATCTCGCGGATCATGGCGGCATACTTGTTCAGGTCGCCATCGAGTTCGTTGGTGTAATCGGTCTTTTCGCCGATCGCAGCCGGTGTACAGATCAGCACCTTGATGTTCTTTGCCTGCAATTTCTTGATGAGGGCATTGTAGAAACCTTCAAATTTATTGGCATCTGTACCAGTGCCCGATGTCTTTTTATGCCATACGTCGTTTACGCCTACCCAGATCACCACGGTAGTAGGGTTCTTAGCCAATACGTCGTCTTCCATACGCAGGTAAAGGTCATACACCTTGTTGCCGCCAATGCCGGCGCCAATCAGTTCGTCCTGTATGTTCTTTTGCTTCAGCAGATCGCCCAGTACGGTGATATAGCCGCCGGGCTTTACGCCAGCCTGCGTGATAGAATCACCGAAGAATACGATCTTTTGCTTTTGCTGAGGAAGTGTGAAGGCCATTAAAAAGGTAATGAGCGCAGAGATTACAAATACTTTTTTCATATGCTTGTGCTGTTGGGTGGCCAAAACTAATGGTTTTTGATGTTAAAAAGAAGCCGGGCAATTTGCCTTTCCTTACCTTATTTTGTATCCTAACGGATTAAATATATCGAAATGATGTCATGGCGTATCGCTTGGTTTTGCCTGCTGTTATTGCTGATTTCGGGGACATGGTGCCTGGCACAGGAGAAAGATACTACGCAGCACATTACCCCGGGGCGTCGTAACGCGGCCGCTCAACAGGCCAAACCCTATGTGATCCTCATCTCGGCCGATGGGTTCAGGTACAATTATGCCGATCAGTACCAGGCTGCCAACCTGTTGCGTTTAAGCAGCCGCGGTGTGCGGGCCGAATCGATGATCCCTTCCTTCCCGTCGCTCACCTTTCCCAATCATTATACGCTTGTCACCGGACTCTATCCTGCCCACCATGGCCTCGTCAACAATAATTTCTACGATCGCCGGCGCAAAGAGATCTATGCCCGGTCGAAGCCTGCCATTGCCGAAAACCCTTATTACTATGGCGGTAAACCGCTCTGGGTGCTGGCCGAGCAGCAACAATTGTTGTCGGCCTGCTTTTATTGGGTAGGCAGTGAAGTGGCCATCGATGGCACACAGCCTACCTATTACTACAATTACAACGAGATGATCCCGCTCGGCGATCGGTTGCAGACCGTCAAAAAATGGTTACAGCTTCCTGATGAACAGCGTCCTCATTTTATCACGTTCTATATGCCCGAGGTGGATCATGCCGGCCACAGTTATGGGCCCGATCATGCAGAAACGATCAAGGCCATCGGGGTCGTCGATAACGCTGTCGGGCAACTCATCGCCATGGTCGATTCGCTGGGCCTGCCCGTGAACTATGTTTTTGTGAGCGACCATGGGATGGCATCGGTGGATACGGTCAATACCATGCTGCCGCCCAAGGCCGATACCACGCAATGGGTTACCATTGCCGGTGATGTGCTCGTGAACTATTATGCCAGGGAGAAGGCCGATGTGATGGCTTTGTATAAGCAACTCAAGGCGTCGGCCAAAGGATACGATGTATACCTGCGCGATCAGTCGCCCGCTGCCTGGCATTATCGAAAAAAAGATGATCGTTATGATCGCATCGGCGATGTTTACCTGGTAGCACGTTATCCGCAGATATTTTCGTGGACCAATAAAAAGATCAATCCCGGCCGGCATGGCTTCGATCCCCGGGTGGTAAAAGATCTGAAGGCAAGTTTCATGGCCTGGGGGCCGGCGTTCAAGAAGGGTAAGGTGATCGGGTCATTCGAAAACATCCACGTGTATTCGTTGATTGTCCGCCTCCTCGGCCTCCAAATAAAAGAACCGGTGGACAGCAAGCCACCGGTTCTGCAACGATTATTGAGATAGTTATTTTTCAAACACCTTCTCGCCCTGTACAAACGTAGCCAGCACCTGTATGTGCAGGATATCTGCCGGCGCCGCTTTCAGCAGGTCCTTATCAGTAATGATGAAGTCGGCAAACTTACCGGCTTCGATACTTCCCTTTTCCTGTTCTTCGAAGTTGCTGCGTGCAGCCCAGATGGTCATGCCACGCAGGGCATTTTCGCGGGTAAGTGCATTCTCCATTTGATAACCTTTATCGGGCCACCCTTTGGCATCTTTACGCACTACGGCAGCATAGAATGTTTTCATTGGCGAAATATCTTCCACCGGAAAATCGGTACCCAGCGGTATCCAACCGTTCTGTTGCAGCAGGTCATTGAAGGCATACGCGCCCTTCACCCGTTCAGCACCGAGGCGGTCGCCCGCCCAGTACATATCGCTGGTTGCATGTGTGGGCTGTACAGAAGGGATCACACTGTATTGGCCAAAGAGCTGGAAGTCGTTTTTGTTTACCACCTGCGCATGTTCGATGCGCCAGCGGCGATCGTTCTTTCCTTGCAGGTATTTGCCATAGATGTTGAGGATGGCGCGGTTGCCCGAATCGCCGATGGCGTGGGTGCACATCTGGTAATCCTTTGCATAGAGCAGGTTGGCGACAGAGTCGAAGTGGGCAGGCTCGCTCAGCAAGAAGCCGCTCCAATGAGGTTTGTCGGTATATGGTTCCAGCAGGCAGGCGCCACGTGAACCCAGTGCGCCATCGGCATATACTTTAAAGGCGCGTACGTTGAGCCGGTCGGTCTTGATCTTTCCTTTGGCAAATATGTATTCGTAGTTCTTGCGTGCATCGCTTAGCATGGCATAGATGCGCATCTTCAATCCGCCGCTGCGTTGCATGCTGTCGATGAAGGTTACGGCTTCATGATCGAGGCCGCAATCATCCACCGTAGTGAGGCCGGCGGCAAAACAGTTTTGCTGAGCGGCCAGCAAACCTTTACTTACTTTTTCGGGGGTGGGCGATGGTATTTTAGACGATACCAGGTCGATGGCATTATCGACCAGGAGGCCCGTCAGTTTCCCGTTCTTTACTTCTACAGTGCCGCCGGTGAGGGTTTGACCTGCTTTGATGCCTGCCAGGTCGATAGCTGCCTGGTTCACGATGGCGGCGTGGCCGTCAATGCGACTCAACAATACTGGACGGCCGGCGAATAAGGTATTGAGTTGTTCATTGCTCGGAAATTCTTTCACGGCCCAGTCGTTCTGGTCCCACCCACGGCCAATGATCCAGCCTTCGGGGTTGGCAGTGGCAAATGCCTGTAGTTTTTGGATGATCTCTTCCCAGCTGGTGGTGCCTACCAGGTTGGCCGTTTGCAATCCCATGCCATATTGTAAGAAATGGGCGTGGGCATCGATCAGGCCGGGGTAAATGAACTTACCCTGGGCGTCTCTTTTTTCTTTGGCTTCGTATTGGGCCATCAGGTCGGCTGAGGTGCCGGTGGCGATGATCTTACCGTCTTTCACCGCCAACGCTTCGGCAGTACTGAAGGTGGAGTCGACAGTATACACCGTGGCATTGTACACGATGAGGTCGGCCTGTTTTTTAGGTTGGCAGGCGCCCAGTGCAGCAAGCAATAGGAGGCAGTAGGTCTTTCTCATGTTACTGATTGATCGGTTGTGCGTTTGATGAATGATGTGCGGCCGTTTTGGCTGTCTTGACCGGCAAGCATCAAATCTATGATTACCGGATAAATTTTTCTGGATGTTTGGTATGAAAGGAAGTCGCTTCCTGGAAAGCTTTGGCCACGGCCAGGATGGTCGCTTCATCGTACAGGTTGCCCAGCAGGGTAATGCTGGTAGGTAACCCGTTCTTGCCGAAGCCTACCGGGAATACCACCACGGGATGACCCGTGAGGTTGGTCATGGCCAGTTGATTACCGCCATAGGTGGGCAATATGATCACATCGTATTGTTTGGTGAATGCATTCAGGGCCTCTATCAACCGGTACCGGTGCCGGTTGGCATTGATGTATTCAACGGCCGGCACAAAACGAGAAACCCGGAAACTGTTGGGCCAAAAATTCTTGTCCTGCCGGCGAATGAGGTCGTCCTGGTGACTGCGGGTAAGTTCATCGAAAGCGGCGGCCGATTCGGAACTGATCACCACATCCATGATATTGAAAGGGTAAATGGTCGAGTCGGGAAAGTTGACCTCGCGGATCAGTGCCCCTGCATTGCGCAGCGTTTCCAATACACCCCATTGCGGGGCCGATGGAGAAAGGTTTTTGAAGTAATTGCCCGCATACGCGATACGCAATTGCGTAAGGTTCACTTTACCGGTATAATTGAAGGCGCGGTCGACGGCGCTGGCATCCTTGCCATCGGTGCCTTTGAGGTAATAGAATACAATCGCCGCATCTTCGGCGCTACGGCAAATGGGGCCGGCTTTGTCGAGGCTCCAGCTCAATACCATGGCGCCAGTACGGCTAACCGAACCGAAAGTGGGGCGCAGGCCGGTGGCGCCGCAGGTGTGCGAGGGCGATACGATGGAGCCCCAGGTTTCCGTGCCTATGGCAAAAGGCAGCAGCCCTGCTACCGTGGCCGATGCAGAACCTGCCGAGGAACCGCTCGATCCCTGCTGCAGGTTCCAGGGGTTGCGCGTGCGACCGCCAAACCACAGGTCGGCATAAGCCAGTTCGCCCAGCGAAAGTTTGGCGCACAATACGGCACCTGCTTTCTTTAGTTGCGTGTATACGAAAGCATCTTCATCGATCACCTGGTCTTTGTAGGGTACCGATCCCCAGGTGGTTTTATATCCTTTTACGGCAAACAGGTCTTTCAATCCATAAGGTATGCCATGCAGCGGACCTTTGTATTGTCCCTTGCGGATGGCCTCGTCTGCTTCCCGGGCCTGTTGTAAGGCCAGCTCGGGAGTAAGTGTGATCACGCACTCGAGGGTGTCGCCCCATTGGCGCAGCCGATCCAGGAAAAAGGTGGTGAGCGCTACCGAGCTGATCTTTTTGTTTTTGATGAGGGAGGCCAGCTGGGGGATAGAATAAAAGGCGAGTTCGTTCAAGTTGGCGGGCAATGCAACATTCGATGGGATATTCCAGCGAACACTTGCCTGCTTTACCGGTATGTTGAATCCCTGCGGTGCGGGATGAAAGGCGAAAGGGTAGGCCAGGTCGTTGGGTATCGTCAACTGGTGCATTCGCTGGTAATGGGTAAGGTTGTCATTGAGCCCTTCGACCATGGAATCTTTTTCGGCTGCGGTAAACTCCAGGTCGGTCAGGCGGGCTGCCTGCCCGATAGCCGCCGTATCTGCTTTGAGCTGTGCCTGTGCGGTACCCAATGCCAATAACGATAGAACCAATGAACAGTACTTCATCATGCCGGTAAATTTTTGTGAAGGGGGGAGGATGGGTGCTTAAAGATATTGGAAAATTACCATGCCCAATAAAAAACAGCGCCTTGCGGGCGCTGCTCTATAGGATCTTTTTGATGTGCATTAAATTCCGTGGAGGAACTGGGCCTGTATGTAATCGACTACGGCGGTGAGGCTTTGGGTTTGTTCAAACACCTTTAGTTGCCTGTCGGCCCCGGTGCCTTCTTCCATCATGCGGGCCACATAATTCACCGCGTGGCGGCTGCCCAGCGGATCCACTACATCGTCAATGAAGTCGAGCAATTCATAGATCAGTACACGGGCATTCACTTCTTCTTCCTTGCCAAAATCGATGAGGCGGCCGTCGATGCCATAGCGGCTTGCACGCCACTTGTTCTCGTTGATCAGCGCGCGGGAGTATTGAATGAAGTTGAGGTTCTGGTTACGCAGCTTGTAGATCTTGGCACACACGCCCTGGAACAGCGCCGCGATGGCGATGGTTTCCGATACGGTCATCGGTACATCGCAGATCCTGAATTCGACGGTGTTGAAGAAGGGGTGTACGCGAAGGTCCCACCAGATCTTCTTCGCATTATCGATGCAGTTGGTCTTCACCAGTAATTTGATGAAGTTGTCGTACGACTCGATCGAATCGAAGGTTTCCGGTATACCGGTACGGGGAAACTTGTCGAATACTTTTGTGCGGAACGACTTATACCCGGTTTGCCGGCCTTCCCAGAAGGGTGAGTTGGTACTGAGAGCATAGATATGCGGCAGGAAGTAACGCGTGCTGTTAGCGATATGGTTGGCCATTTCGCGGCTTTCCATGCCTACATGCACATGCAAACCAAAGATGAGGTTGCTGCGGGCAGCTTCCTGCAATTCGTTCACGATCTCGTTATAACGGGCATGATCGGTAATGAGCTGACTTTCCCAATGACTGAAGGGGTGGGTGCCGGAAGCGCCCATGCCATAACCTAGTTCGCCGGCGATGCCTGCCATGGTCTTGCGCAGGGTGCCTACATCGTGATAGGCATCGTCCACATTCTGGCAAATATCGGTGCCCACTTCTACTACGGCCTGGTGCATTTCGGCCTTCACTTTGTCTTTGATGACCTTTTGGCCTTCCGTCACGATGCGCTGTTCGTGGCTCTTCAGTTCACGGGTATTGGGATCCAGTACCATGTATTCCTCCTCGATGCCCAGCGTAAATTGCTTGTAGTTCGTATTTCCCATTGATCAGATTGAATAATTGGTTGACCCTGGTATTAAGCCAGGGGTTTTTTGGCTGCACTGTGTTTGATGTATTCACCCCAGGTGAGGTTGTCACGATCGGGTTTGTGGGCCAGGGCACGCTCGATGGCGTAGTTGGCGGCTGTTTCCACTACCCAGTTGAAATTGTCTTCGCCCACACTGGGCAGGTCTGCATCGGGTGCAGGATTGCAAAAGTCGATGGCGTACGGGATGCCGTCGCGCACGGCCAGTTCAACGGTATTGAAGTCATAACCGAGGTACTGGTTGATGCGCAGTACGATCTCTTCCATTTGCTTCAGCCTTTCGGGTGTGGGATGAAAATCGCTGGTGTAGCGCAGGTGATGCGGATTGCGCGGCTCGTATGGCATGATGCGTACATGCTTACCGCCGATGCAATAACACCGGTAATATTCTTCAAAGATAATCTCTTCCTGCAGCAGCATTACCAGTTGGCCGGTTTCTGTGTGCTTGTGGTAGAAATCATCCATATCGTGCAGTTTGTAAACATTCTTCCAGCCACCCCCTGCAAAAGGTTTCATATAGGCCGGAAAGCCTACGTATTTAAAGATGCCTTCCCAGTCGAGCGGGTAGGAGAGGTTGCTGAAGGATTGATCAGAAGTATCGGGTGGCAACTGATATGAGGGCAGGATCACCGTTTTGGGAACCGGCACACCGATCTTGACGGCCAGACAATTGTTGAAGAACTTTTCGTCGGCACTCCACCAGAAGGGGTTGTTGATAACTGCCGCGCCGCAGATCGCCGCATTTTTGAGGAAGGCGCGGTAAAAGGGTACGTCCTGCGAAATGCGGTCCAGGATCACGGCATATTCATCGGCAGCGCCCTGCACCACTTTGTCGATGCGCACCGGCTCGGCCGTCACTCCATTGATTCCCTTGCTGTTGATCCTTTCTACAAAGGCCATGGGGAATGACCTTTCCTTCCCGAAGAGAATGCCGATCTTTTTCATCTGTAATGATTTTATATGATTGAATAAGCGATATGGAATGCCGTCTGGCGTAAAGTACGCTCATCGAAATGCTGTGCCCGTCCTTTCATATGCGCTCGTTTTTAATGATCTATGCAGTGTGTGAAGTGTGTAAACCAAATTTATCTGAATGCAGGGGAAATACCAAATTAAGGTAGGCGCCGGGGTAATGGTGTCGATTGCGCAAGAGGGTTGTGTAGGTGAGGAGGCAACCGTCTTTAGCGGGCGGGTCGCGTAATTTTACGTGTTGGTCGCCCGAAAACACGGCCCAACCGTAGTGCAGGCTTTCGGATGCCTAAAATCCCTACTTTTGCCGCCGTATGCACACTGAGATTAGTACCGGCATCATGGTAGAGACCATTGCCTTGCCATCCGAACACCTGGGACGTACCGTAACTGTGAACTTTTATCAACCCCACCAAACCGCACAACCCGCAGCGTTAAGTCTGCTGCTGGTCAATGACGGACAGGACCTTGAAGCGATGGGATTTGATAAGATGCTCGGCTACCTGTCCGAAACCCGGCAAATAACCCCGCTGCTCGTAGCTGGTATTCATTGCGGTGAAGACCGTTTGAATGAATACGGCATGGCCATCGGTCCCGATTTTAAGGGCCGTGGCACCAAAGGCGCCGAATACCAACGATTTATACTGGAAGAATTGCTCCCTTTTATTTATGGTCATTTCAGGATCAGCGAATTCAAGGAAAGAGCCTACGCCGGTTTTTCACTGGGCGGACTGAGTGCCATGGATATTACCTGGAATCACCCGGAAGTGTTTTCGAAAGTGGGTGTGTTCTCCGGTTCGCTGTGGTGGCGTTCGAAAGACAAAGACGCGAAAGATTACAACGGCGATAAACACCGCATGATGCACCAGCAGGTGCGTGCGGGAGAGTATCATCCCGGTCAGCGTTTCTTCTTTCAATGCGGTACCCTCGATGAAACGGAAGACCGCAACAGGAATGGCGTGATCGATTCTATCGACGATACCATCGACCTGATGCGCGAACTGCTGCAGAAGGGATACCGGGACGGCAGAGACATGCAATACTTTCAATTGCAGAAGGGCAAACACGATGTGCCTACCTGGGCCAAGGCATTGCCTACCTTCCTGAAGTGGGGATTTAGAGGTCCGGGCGAAGAATAATCCAACGAAATAAATTACTACATAAAAAGAGCGGCCGTCTTCATACGAAGACGGCCGCTCTTTTTATACGGTGTATGCCTTATTGATTGAAGATATACCGCAGACCCAGTTGAATACCCCAGGTGCTCGCTGTGGTATAGGCTGGCTGATAACCTTGTTTGGGGTTAGCAGGGTTGAACGTGAACTTGGGCGTGTTCTTGTTGAATGCTTCATTGCCCGTGTTGTTGGAACTGCTGCCAGAAGTCGGTGTGCCGAGGATACCCATATCCTGGAATGTACCAAAAGTATATTGGTAACGATAGCCCCAATCATTGTTGAGCAGGTTGAGCGCATTGAGCAGGTCGATGCTGAACTGGATGGTATGCTTTCTGCCGCCAGCGCGGAAGTTATAGTCTTGCAATACGCGCAGGTCCAGACCATGTACCCAAGGCAGCAATGCACCATATTTCTCAATGTATTGGCCTTTATGCTTGCGCAGATACTTGTCGCTTTCAACAAAAGCGAAGAAGGCATCGCTTTGTTGTTGTGCCGTGTATATTTTCTGACTGGCACCACTGCCTACTTTGAAACCTTCTACGAACTGGATCTCAGAGGCATCTTTAGGAATATAGATGGCATCGTTGGTTTGTCCATCGCCGTTCACATCGCCGCCATACCGGTATGTATACCGTTCCTGTGGTTGCGCACTGTAATAGAGGCCGATGGTGGTTGCCGCCTTTCCGCCCCAGTAGTTGAAACGTTTAGAAGCATGCGCTACGATGCGATGCGGGATCGCATAGTTGGATGGCCCCTGATCGGGTTTGTTGGGGTTGAAGATGATGTTGTTGGTATTGAAACCGCTCGCGCTTTGGTCGCCGCTGCCGATCGCCACTTCTTCCGCCAGCGTCCAGGTATAAGCTAAACCAGCTTCCCAGTTGTTGGAGAAGGTCTTTTGGATCTGACCGGTCAGGGAGAAGCTATAGCCTTTGCTGGTGTTATCCAATACGATCATCTGAGCGATGTTGTCGTTCAGGCGGGTATTGTAATAGGGCCGCTTATCTGCGCCAGCCAGTGTGCCATTTTGAGCGCCCTGGTTAGCATTGCGGAAATAGGCATTATTTACCTGTTTGGTATAGATCGCTTCGAGGGTGAATACGTAGTTGCCGGCGAAACGTTTGTCCACCGCCAGGTTACTTCTCCATACCTGTGGCATCTTGAAGTCGTTCGCTACAGCGCTGTACGAAGGACGGCCCGAAGGGATGGCTGTTCCTACAGGTGGTATCTGGTTTTGAGGAGGAATATAGGTAGTTCTATCAGTGTTGTACTTGATCTTGGCGATGTCTACCGCATTGTCGGTACTGTTGAGGTTGTATTGTGCACGGATCACACCATTGTCACCTACCTGGTTAACCAACCAGATGAAGGGGATACGACCGGTGAAGAGACCGGTACCACCACGAACGATGATCGATTTGTCGCCTTGCACGTCATAGGTAAATCCAACGCGGGGAGAGAAGAGTGGCTTTTGGTCGGGCCATTTGCTCACGTCGAAATGCTCCGTGTTGCCGTTTTCGTCCTTAAAGGCAACTGCTTCCAGCGCTGGGTTCTTGGGCGGATCGTAAGGGTAGAAAGGCAGGTCTACACGCAGGCCATAAGTCAGCTTGAACTTGTTCGAGGGTGTCCACACATCCTGTGCATAAATGCCGAGTTGGTTGAATTTGGCTTCGGGTACTTTGATGCCCAAACGGTTGTTGGGGTCGTAGGCCACAGAGAAATGGGTAGGCGCTTTATTGTCGATGAAATCCTGCAAGGAAGCATAACGATAATAGCTGGGCCCTGCACCACCGGTGAAGGAGTTGGCGAATGACAACGCCTCGAAGCTAATGCCGCCAGTTACCGTGTGTTTGCCGAGGTTAACAGTCAGGTTATCTGCAACATTCAATGCTTTATCGCTGATGCTGTTCAGGTAAGAAAAGAGTTCGTTACCAAAAGAGATATATACGTTGCTGCCGCTCATGATATCTACGAAGGATACATTGCTGGCAGGGTCGCGCTTCAATTGGTTATCGGTATAAGATGCAATCAATTGGTTGGTGAACTTAGAGCTGAAATTGGAGTTCAGTTCCAATACGCCCGATTTAACTTCCACATTGTTCTTGAAATTGGAAGAGATATAGGCCATACCGCCAGTGCTTCCACCTCTGCGGCTATTGTTCACACGTGGTACCGGTGAGGCCGTGCTGGAAGCGTTGATCTGGTCATCGTCGTCGGTTGTAGACTGGGTATAACGCAGTGTTAAACGATGTTTGGAGGTGATGTTCCAATCGATACGGCCGAGTAACTTTTTGTTCTCGGTAGCGAAATCGTATCCCTGATAAACACCTGGGTCGAATTTATACGTAGTGATCAGGTGCTGCCTCAATTTATCCAGGTCGCTGGCCAATACAGCGGTGGCATTCGGGTTTTTGTCATCAGCGCTTGTTTTGGCTTCAAAGGTTTGACCCGGTTGTGTTCTTTTCTCCTGCTCGTAATTCACGAAGAAGAACAGCTTATCCTTGATGATCGGTCCGCCGATGCTGGCGCCATAGACTTTGGAAGATCTGTCAGGATTGGCGAACTCAGTTCCTTTTACTTTTTTGCCATTGAAGCTTTGGTCTCTGTAAAAACCATAAGCCGTACCGTACCAGTTGTTGGTACCACGGCGGGTAACCGCGTTGATACCACCACCCACGAAGCCGCTTTGCCGTACGTCGTAGGGAGCGATGTTCACCTGTACCTGATCGAGGGCATCAACAGAGATGGCCGACGATGCTCCGCCGGGCACCATGCCATCACCACTACGACCGAAGTTGTTGTTGAACAAGGAACCATCGATGGTAATGTTGTTGTAACGGTTATTCATACCGGCAAAACTGTTGCCGTTGGCCTGAGGGGTAAGGCGGGTAAGGTTGGTGAGGTTGCGCGATACGTTGGGCAGGTTTTGGATCTGCCTGTTGCTGATGTTCGTAGAAGCGCCCGTTTTAATGGTAGTGCTTCTGCGACCAGCGCTGATGGTTACTGACTGCAGCTCAACACCTGCTCCGCCCAATGTGGCTTGCAGATCGAATTTTTCACCCAGCGGTATATTGATATCGCTGCGGGTGAAATCGCTCATGCCAACATACGAAACTTTAACGGAATAAGGGCCACCGGGAGGAATATTGGCCACATCGAACTGACCACCGGTTCTGGTGATCACCGTGAATACGGATCCTGTAGGTTCATGTTTAAGGGTAACAGTTGCACCAACAAGGGGTTCTCCTTTGTCGGTTTTGATGATGCCGGTCATACTACTGGTGGTGACCTGCGCCACCACGTTCATACAGCTGACTATTGCCAGCATAAGACAGACAATGATCTTAGTGGATCTTCTCATATATGCGTGTTTATATTTTCCGGGCGCAAAGAAACAATGATCTGTTTCGCTGAGGGGGCAGGGGCCATTATCAAATAATTAATTCCCTCCTATAGCTGAGTTTCAGCCAGTGTTTCTGGGTATCATGAACAAGAAATCGGTGGAGAGTTTTCAGGGATCCAGGTTCTGTCCGTCTTTCGATGCGGCAAATGTAACAGAAAATCAAAGGAAAAGTTAAAATTGGATACACAGGTTATTCACAGCGCTGAGCAGCCAATTTCGATACCCAAACACCACAGTTTTTTGCACGAGCTAGATTTTCCGTAGCCCTATTATGGGCAAATGCAAACCTCAAAAAGCTGCATCATCACAATTGTATAATCTGCTATAAGCATTCAGCAACAGCAACCTTTTTCACCCGTGCGACGTTATATTATCTGACTGCCGTTTTCAGCTACCGCGGGCAGCCTTTGCAGGTGTCCGTGTGCCGTATCCGGCGGTCAACTTACAGGCGATCCGTCAGAAAGGTTCTGTGATGAGTTGAGTAGCTCTTAGGAATCAATAATTTAGCTTCGCTGAATGCGAAAGGGAAGGCTTGTATCTTGTACCTTAATTAGTAACTTTGCGTCAAATTTTTGCCCCATGCTCGATTCTATTGAAAGTGCGATAGAGGATATCAGAAACGGGAAAATGGTCATTGTTGTAGATGATGAGGACCGTGAAAACGAAGGAGATTTTGTTACGGCTGCCCGGAATGTGACCCCTGAGGTCATCAATTTCATGAGTAAGCATGGCCGTGGCCTGATCTGTGCCCCCATTCCGGAAGCCCGCTGCGAAGAATTGCAGCTTGGCCTCATGGTCAACAACAATACCGCGCTGCATGAAACGGCTTTCACCGTATCGATCGACCTGCTGGGGCATGGCTGCACGACCGGCATTTCTGCTCACGACCGCGCCAAGACCATCCAGGCGTTGATCAATCCCGATACAAAACCGGATGACCTCGGTCGCCCGGGACATATATTTCCCCTCCGTGCCAAGAAGGGAGGCGTTTTGCGCCGCGCGGGCCACACGGAAGCGACCGTAGACCTGGCACAGCTGGCCGGTTTTGAACCTGCCGGTGTACTGGTAGAGATCATGAACGAAGACGGCTCTATGGCACGCCTGCCCGAACTGCAGGAGATCGCCAAAAAGTTCGACCTGAAACTTATTTCCATCAAGGATCTTATTGAATACCGCCTTAAACAGGACAGCCTCATCGAAGAAGTGGTGCGGGTGGACATGCCTACTCAATACGGCCATTTTAAACTGGTGGCTTTCCGCGAAAAGATGAGCGGCGTCGAACACCTCGCACTGATCAAAGGCGAATGGAGACATGACGAACCCTTACTGGTAAGGGTGCACTCATCCTGTTTTACCGGCGATATCCTCGGTTCTATGCGTTGCGACTGCGGCGATCAGCTGCACAATGCCATGGAAATGGTGGAGAAAGAAGGTAAGGGCGTGATCCTGTACATGAACCAGGAGGGCAGGGGCATTGGACTCGTTAATAAACTCAAAGCGTATAAACTCCAGGAAAACGGATACGATACGGTAGAAGCCAACCTGCACCTCGGTTTCCCGATGGATAAACGTGATTATGGTATCGGTGCACAGATCCTGCGCGCGCTCGACGTGACCAAATTGCGCCTCATGAGCAATAACCCGAAGAAACGTGCTGGCCTGCTGGGTTATGGATTAGAGATCGTTGAGGCAGTACCTATCGAGATCTGTCCCAATCCACACAATGAAAAGTACCTCACTACCAAGCGTGATAAACTGGGTCACGAAATATTGAAAGGATAATTACACCGCAAGGTGAGTTAATAAATTGTCAGCCCCTTCTTCGGAAGGGGCTTTTTGTTGAATGCAGGGATGCGTCCGGCCAGGCCGGATCAACGAATCAGGTGTCCAACAATGTCAGGTTGAGAAGATGGTGAATTACCAGTCTAATTTTTGACGGAGTCGCCCTTGGTGCTGTCGGTAGCGGGCGTGGCCGGTGGCGTACTGGTGGCCTTCTTTTCCTGCAGTCTTTCCAATGCCTTCTCCCTTCTCTTCTTTTCACTGCGGAAGAGGTCGCCCAGGCGGTCGAAGTCGTGGCGGTAGCTGATACTGGCGCCCGAACGGTTTTGCCTTGCACCCACACCAGTAGAATAGTTATACGAGTCGCGGTAGAAGAAGGTGAGTACCACTTTACCATCGGCCCGCACTTTCCATTCGGCCGTTATATCGGGCAGGAATTGCAGGTTCTGGGTAGCCTGCACCTGTTGAGAACTCAATCCAAAATCAAGCGCACTACCAAACGTGAAGGTGAGCCGTTCATTGAGGAAGCTCTTACCAATGTTGAAGTTGAGGTTGGTACGGTCTATATTGAACTTGTTGTTGTTCACATTGTCGATGAAGTTCGACCCACTGTACATCTGTGCGTTGAAGTTCACTTTAATGCTCTTGTCGTTGAATATCTTCTGGAAGATATTGGAGAACTGTTTGCTGAGTGTATTCGACAGGATACCTGATATACTGTTGATCACTACCCCTTCAATGGCCAGGTTAGCCAATGATCCCTGATTGCTGGAGGTAGACAACGGTCCAAAACTGTTGAATACGATGAGGAAGGCCACCTGTTTGTTCAGCTCGTTGGGGTCGTTCTGGATACGCTGCAGGATGGCGAGTGCATCGGCATCGTTCTTCAGGGTACTGTTCTGCGGCAGCTCGATCTGGAAACTGATATCGGGCTGCATCAGCTTATTCTTCAGGGTGGCCACTACCACCACTTCACCACGGTATTTGCGCACGTTGTTGTTAATGCCTGCACTCGCATCTGTACCGGAAGTAAGCGAGAAGGCATCGAGTCCGAGATCACTGAAGCGTACTTGCTCTGCCCGGTATTCTGCATCGATCTTGATGGTGGCTCCGTAGGGATCGCCCTGCCATTGAATATAGTTGCCCGAATTGGGACGAAGTGTAAACGGCTTACGCAACAACGACTGGAAGTTGAAATTGTAATATCCGCGGTCGATATCGTAACGGCCGTTGAGGGTGAAGTCGCCGTCGGTGCTGGCTTTCATCTTCAGGTTGCCACGGCCCGTAGCTTCGATGATATCGCCCGTGAGTTCGTCGAGGATCACGTACATTTTTATGTAGTTGTTGGCAGCCACATCGAGGTTCACGTGCAGGTTACTTTCCTGGAAGCTCTTGGGCTGCTGCATCTCACGGCCATATACCTTCCACGTGATATAGTCCGTTTCACCGGCATGCGAGGAGTTGTCGGACCGGATGTACAGCTTGGAGCTATCAGCCGGTTCGCCCTTGATATCCATCTGCATGTCTTCCAGCCTGTCTTTCAGGGTCAAGTTCACTTTGGCGAATACCGTACCGAAGAAGGGGTCTTTACCGGTACCGTTTGTTGCCAGTACGAGCAGTTTGTTGCTGGTTAAGGCAAAATCAAAGTAGAGGTCGTCAAAGCCGCGGTGCTTCAATATGCCCCTGCTCAAGCTTCCGGTATTGCCGTATTCGTCCTTGATGGCGAAGCTGCCAAAATTGATATGGTCTTCCTTGAACTCGAAAGTGGCGGACGGTATTTTGTACAGTACGTTGGTATAGTTTACGCGCAGCTGGCCATCGCGCAGCTGCACGCGACCCAGGTACTTGAGATCGTTGGTAGGCCCGGTGATGCGCAGGTTGCCGGTAGCCAGGCCATCGAGGTCTTTGAATACGCCCGACAGGTATTTTTCCAGCACATGGATCTTCGTGTCTTTGAAATTGCCCGTAAGGTCGAGCGGCACGAGGCCATTGGTGCTATCGCTGAGGTTGTACATCCCGGCGACGTCGAATACATAATCCTTGTTGTTCGACAGGGCCGAGAAATTGATCACTTTGCTGCGTTGGTTGTAATTGGCATTGAGCTGCACCCGCCCCAGCGAGTCGTTGTCGAGCCTGAACTGCTCGGCCTCGCCGTTCATATCCACCTGTATCTTGCCAAACGGATCCATGATATCGATATTGGCATTCAGCAATCCTTCGAGGCGGGTGGTGGAGGTGATATAGGGAGCAAAGTCGCCGATGTTGACGCGGGTCATCGCTACCTTGATATCGTTGGTATTGCCAATGTCGGATGGTTGCGTAGTAACCAGTATTTCCTGGTCGGCGTTGTGGATCTTCACCCCGTCGGCTGTTACGAGCTCCTTGCTCAATACCAGTTCGCCATCTTTATCGATCACCCAGTTCTTGCCATTCACATCGAACTTCGATTCATTGAATACAATGCGCACACCATTGGGCATGGTTTGTACCCGCGCCGCCAGGTTGGCTGAGTTGAGGGTCTGACTGGCACTGGTTTTCAGGGTGATGTCCGATACATCATTGGCCGACCGGATACTGATGGTAGAGCCTGGAAAGTGCAGGCTGTCGTTGATGTATACATCGGCAATGGAGTTCTCGAGCGAGAGACTGTCGAGGTCGCCGATGCCTTTCAGGGCAACATTGTAGAAGGCTATATTGCGGTAGCTGAACTGAGGTACTTCCACGTTCAGGTCGAGCATGTTCTCTTTGGTATTGATACGGCCGGTTACCGTACTGTAGTTGAAGCCGCTGAGGTTCTTGTCGAAGAAGTCGATGTACTCGTCTACCTTTTTGGTAGTAATGACGAAGCTGAAATTCTCGTCGGACTGAATGGCGCGCGCTTCTTTGATATAACTCGGATAGTATTTGTTGAGGAAGGTGCGGAATGATGAGGGCAGGTCGAGGATGGAAAACTGACCCACCAGTGCTGCGTCGAATTCATTGCTGAGTACGGTGATCACCTTGTTGGTACCCATGGTCTTCGACTCGACATTGAGCGAGTCGAAAGAGATACGTTTTCCCTTCTTGAAGATCGAAGCTTCATACACGCGTGCTGTACCGAGGAAGTTATCGATGTTGTTGCCGCTGAAATTAAAGCGGAACTTACCGGTAAGTTCCACGCTGTCTGTCACGAGCTTGATGTTCTTGAGATCGGCTTTGGTGATATTGGCATCGAAGTTGAACTCCGGAATGTCTTTACTAAGGTCGACCAGACCGTTGAGCTGCAATTGCAGGTTGGGGTCGTTGGATGTCAATTCTCCATTGAACAGGCGCTTGGCCACAGTGCCCTTTACGTCGATATTCTGGTAGGTATACCCTTTTACCTCGAGCGATTTGATGGAGCCATCGATCTTGGCGTTGAGGCTGTTGGCCTTCATACCAATACCGTATACCCCGCCGGCAAAACTGATCTTGCCTATCTGTGCTACATCTACAAACTGACCGAGGTTGAAACTATCTGTACGTAGTTTACCGGAATAGGAGGGAGACCCTTTCTCGGGAAACTTCATGTTGAGGTCACTGATGATGGTGCCGAGGTTGGTACGGATCGTACCATAGGTTACGAAGTCGTTGACGAAACCGGTAAAGTTACCTTTGAAGTGGAGGTACTCGAGTTTGTCGACGCGTGGTTGCTGTACCTGTTTCAGCTGGGGCACGATGATCACGGCATCGGCGTACGTGGTGCGGAAATCGTGTGCCACGAAGTCGATGAAGGTGTTATTGATATCGGGCAGGCCCTTGATGCTGATATCGCCGTTGAGGTAAGAGTTCTTGCCGGCTTCGATGACGAGCTTGCGGGCGTTGAGGTTTTCAACGGGGCCTTTGATCCTGCCGCTGATGCGGATCTTCTTTTTCCAGTTCTGCATATCGGGTGCAAAAAAGGCGATGTCATCACTATCGAGGTCTGCTTCGTTGAAATTGGCTTCCATGCGCACCTTCGATACGAAATCGGCCATGTCGTCGAAGGTATCGTACCGCATGGCGAAGAAGTTGTGTAAGTGGCTGCGGTTGGTGAGCAGGTCGAGCTGGTGGAACTCCATGGCTTCGGGGTGAAACCTGAAGTTGGCGTTCAGTCTCTTCACAATGAGGCCTCCGCGCTCCTTGGTTGAGAGCTGCATGATGGCCGTGATGGAATCCTGCTTAAAGGCCACGTTGCGGAAAGTGGCATTGATATCGCTGAACTTGATGCGGTTCTCATCGAACCAGGCGACTGGCGCCTCGTCGGATTCGCGGTCACTGCGGAAGATGCCTTTGTGCAGCTTCACTTCGTTGATGGTGATGTTCCAGTTGCCGGGGTTCCAGCGCAGGTTATTGGGATCGTTGGTGTAAACGGTGTCGATGTCTTTTGGCCGCAGCGAATCGGGCCTGTTGCCGGCATAGTTGTAGATCGTAAATACCGGCTGGTCGATATCGATGGTATTGACGCGCACCTGTCGCTGCTGCACGTCGAGTTTATCGGCATCGAGGCGGAAGCTGCCAAATTGCAGGTGCATGTCTTCCCCCCGCCAGCCATCGCGTTGCAGGAGGGCTACGTTGTCGAGCTCTACTTTTTTAAGATCGAGGTCGATGCTGCTCTTTTTGGTAAGGGTGTCTTTGGGGCCGCCACCGAAATAATCGGCCAGGAAACGGTAGTTCCAAATGGAATCCTGCCTTTGCAGGTGGATCACGGCATCCTGCAGGCCGATGTATTTAAGCTCGATGCGGTCTTTGAAGAAGAACCAGTCGGTGATATTCACTTTCACGGCGCCGGCGTACAGGAGGGTGTCCTGCTGGCGGTCTTTGACCAGCGTGCCTTCCAGCATCATTTTATTAAACAGGGCGAAGTCGACATGCTTGATCTCAACGGTCGTATTGAGGTCTTTCGAGAGGCGTTTGGTGACCTGGTGTACCAACCAGTTCTGTACGGGAGTAGTTTGGATGGCCATCCATGCCAGCAAGATCAGGGCGATCAGCACCAGCAACACGGTCCGGGATATTTTCCAAAACTTTCTCAGGAAGTATGTATTCGGGTTGTAAAATTAGGTATTCCCCATTGCTGAGCAAATTCAGTACCAACGAATTGAAATGAATTGGTAAATATCGGCTTTCGGACCGGGTTAACAATCCACACCCAACCCACAGTGGGCCCGGCGGCGTACGGTGTTTACCTGTTTTCCCCCTTTGGGAATGCTTTCGGTTCGGGGTCGTCAGGCTGATAAGCTTTCTCCCGCTTTACTGCTTACCCCAGTTCACATTCGCCGGGTCCTTGATGCCTTCGCCGGCATTGTAGTCGGCCGATTTGCCGGGCTCAATGGAGAGGCTTTTCCATTGCTGGTCTTTGATCATACGGCCGATATAGACGATCTGGCCCACATGATAAGGATAGTGGGAGAGCTGCCGGTTGATGGCGTCGATGACGATGAGCGGTTCCTGGCGAATGGTGATGGTCTTGAGCAGGTCGGCTTCGGTGAGGGACTCGAGCGCGCCCAGGAAGCAGGCCCATCCTTCTTCCCATTTGTCAAGCAATTGAATTTTCGTGTGGGAGATCACACCAAATTCTTCATCCCGCTGGCGCCATGGTTTTTCGCCGTCTTCGGTGAGGAAGTTTGTCCACCGGCTGAGCATATTGCCATGCAGGTGTTGGATAATCACGGCGATGCTGTTGGAAGCGGGATTGGGTTGAAAGAGAAAGTCTTTTTCTTCGAGTTGTTCGAAGGTGCGTTCGCCGAGCGATTTATAGTAGCGGAGGCGCTTGATGGCGCTCGATAAAAAGGTGGTCCCTACAGATGCTTGCATGGCTACAATGTTTGTCCACAAATGTAGGAAGAAGCGGCGGGTGCGGCGGGGGAGCATTCTCCAAAAAAATGGTAAACCTGCTCCGCCGCACCCGCCACAACGTTTTAATAGCCGGCAGCGTGATCATCGCCCCGCTTGTCACCCACGGCTTCGAAGCTGCCGTTGGGCAATATGCGGATCACTTCCGTGCGACCGATCGCATTACGCACCGTTACTTTATATCCCATCTTTTGCAATTGCTCACGTACGTCTTGCGGGAAATCCTTCTCTACCATGATCTCGTCGGGCAGCCACTGGTGGTGGAATTTGGGCTTGTTTACCGCGTCATCGGCATTCATGCCAAACTCGAGTATGTTGACCAGTGTCTGGAATACCGAGGTGGTGATGGTGGTGCCACCCGGTGTGCCGGCCACGATATAAGGTTTACCATCTTTCAATACTACTGTAGGCGTCATGGAACTCAACATGCGCTTGCCCGGTACAATGGCATTGGCGTCGCCGCCTACTGCTCCGTACATATTGGGTACGCCGGGCTTTACGCTGAAGTCGTCCATCTCATTGTTAAGGAAGAAACCGGCGCCGCCTACGACCGTCTTGCTGCCATAACCACCATTGAGGGTAGTAGTGACCGATACGGCATTGCCTTCGTGGTCATAAACGCTGAGATGCGTTGTTTCTTCGCTTTCGGGAACAATGCCTGCCTGTACGGCTGCGCTGGTGCCGGCTTTGGCAGGGTCGTAGTCCCTCATCCTTTCTTTGGCATACGCATCGCTGGTAAGCGTCTTCACCGGTACTTTGAAGAAATCTACATCGCCCAGGAATTTTGCGCGGTCGGCATAGGCACGGCGTTCTACTTCCGTCATCAGTTGCACCGATTGCAAGGTTTGGAATCCGTAACTTTTGATGGGCTTGTCTTCGATCATCTTCATCATTTGCGGCAACAGTACGCCGCCGCTGCTGGGCAGGGGCATGGTAACGATGGTGTAGCCTTTGTAGTCGAATACCGAAGGCTGCCGGTCGCTCGCTGCATAATTCTTCAGGTCTTCGTAACTGATGATGCCCTTTCCGCGCTGCATTTCTTCTACGATAAGCCTGGCTGTTTCTCCTTCATAAAAACCCGCCTTTCCTTTGTCGCGTATGCGCTTGAGGGTATTGGCCAGGTCTTTCTGCACGAGGGTGTCGCCGGCTTTCCAGGGTGTTGCTTTTACAAAGGCGGGTGTTACGGTATTGTATTTGACGAAAGCTTCGCGGCTGCGGTTGAGGTCGGCCGCTTCATCGGCCGTGATCACATAACCAAACTCCGCCAGGTCGATGGCAGGCTGTATGAGTTTTTTGAAGGGCAGTTTGCCATGTGGCGCGGCGGCGAACAAGCCGGCCACCGTGCCGGGTACGCCGGCTGCGAGGTGCCCATTCACACTGAGGCTGGTGATGGCATTGCCATCTTTATCAAGATACATATCCCGGGTCGCTTTGCCGGGTGCTTTTTCGCGGTAGTCGAGGGTAAGGTTCTTGCCGCCGGAGAGGTGTGCTACGAGGAACCCGCCGCCGCCGATATTGCCGGCTGCAGGGTATACGACGGCCAGCGCCAGCTGGGTAGTGATAGCGGCGTCGATCGCATTGCCGCCCATCTTCATGATGGCGAGGCCCGCTTCGCTGGCCAGCGGATGCGCCGATACGACGGCTGCATGGGTGCCGGTCACTTTTTTATTGATCGTGTATTGATACGGATTGACATGCTTGCTGCTTATAACCTTTCGGTTACCTGAACAGGATGCCGCCAGTGCTGCTACCAGTAATATATAAGTGTTGATTTTGATCATGAAAAGCTGTTGGGTTGGGGGTAAAAATACCAAAGCTATCTCAATAAAAAATTTTAACTTAGGTAACAACATCAGGGCGGGCCGTGGGGCCACTCTTAACCAACAAACCGGATCAAGCTTATGAGAAAATTCAATTATCCACTGCGGAGGGTAACCCTTTTTTCATTCTTCCTGTTTACCTTCCTTTGTTCCTTCTCCCAAGAACCCACCAGTATTATTCGCGGTACTGTCAAAGACGAGAATGGTCAGCCCCTCGTAGGCGCCTCCGTCGTAGTGCAGGGTAAGCAGCAAGGCACTGTTACCGATGCTGCAGGCCGGTATAGCTTGCGTGTTTCTCCCGGCAGCTACACCCTTGTGGCCAGTTATATAGGCCGCGGCTCGCAGGAAGCGGCAGTGGTGGCAGAAGCCGGACGCACCATCGACAAAGACATCGACCTGAAAGAAGTGATCGACCTCAGTGCCAGTGTGGTCGTGGTAGGTTCCCGTGCGCGGGCGGCGCGTAGTAAACTCTCTACGCCTGTACCGGTAGATGTGATCAATACCCGCGAGATCAAGCAGTTTGCGCAGGTCGATGTTACCCAGCTGCTCACGTATGCTGCCCCATCCTTTCAGAGTGCACGCCAAACCATTTCCGATGGTACCGATCATATCGATCCGGCGGGTTTACGTGGTCTCGGGCCCGATCAAACCCTGGTGTTGGTGAATGGCAAGCGCCGCCACACCACGGCGTTGGTCAACATCAATGGAACGGTAGGGCGCGGTTCGGTGGGCACCGATCTCAATACCATCCCTGTTGCCGCCATCGAACGCATCGAAGTATTGCGCGATGGCGCAGCGGCTCAATATGGATCGGATGCCATTGCCGGCGTCATCAATATCGTACTGAAAAAAAGCTTCCGGGGTATATCGCTCTCGGGTATGGTAGGAGAGAACGTTACTTCTATGCCCTACAATGGCGATGTAAACATCAACGATGGCCTCAACCGGCAGGTAGACATCAGCGCCGGCATGGGCTGGAAGAATGGAGCCTACCTAAACCTGAGCGGCCAATGGCTGAAGCGGGATGGCAGTAACCGCAGCGGGCTCGATAATATTCCCCTCATCTATTATGGAAATGCCGGTTCACTGCCGCCAGCAGCTGCGATACCGCCGGGTGTTACGGCCAACGATTATTATCGTTGGCTCATCGACCAGGATAAAACATTTGCTGATGGTCGAAAATATGACCGCCGCAATATTGTTGCGGGCAACAGTTCGGCCAACAACCTCAGCGGTTTTCTCAATGGCGGCCTTCCGCTGGGCGCTGCCATGAATGCTTACCTCACGGCGGGCGCATCCCACCGCACCGGCGCTGCCAGTGGTTTCAGCCGCAACCCCAATAGCTGGAGCCAGCAACCTGTGATCGGCAATGGCCAGCGGTATTACCTGGACGGGTTTCTGCCGCAGATACATACTACCATCAACGATTATTCAGTCATCGCGGGGTTGAAATCCGAGCTGGGTGAGTGGACGCTCGACATCAGCAATACGCTTGGACAAAACACCATCGAATACGATATAGAAAACACCGGCAACGCTTCGCTGCCTGCATCCAATAACGTGCAGACGCAGTTCTATGCCGGTAAACTGTCTTTCCTGCAGAATACGGTGAATGTGGATCTCAGCCGGCAGTTTGCGCTGGATGTAGGCAAATCGATCAATTTTGCCGCAGGCGGTGAATACCGTTATGAGCGCTACCTGATCCGTCCCGGCGAATTCAATTCCTGGCAGGATACTTCTGTGAGTGGGCGTCGTTTTCAACCCGAACCCATTCCTCCTTATCCGGGTACCACGTTTACCTATACACCACCGGGCGGCCCGGCCGTACCCGGCGCACAGGTATTCCCCGGTTTCCGTCCTTCCGATTCCACCACGGCCCACCGCAATATTTATGCTTTGTATGCCGATGCTGAATACCAAACAGCTAATTTCCTCATTGGTATTGCGGGCCGCTACGAGACCTATAAAGAGTTTCAGGCCAATTACGATAACCTGAGCGGTAAGATCACGGCGCGCTATGATATCAATCGCAACTTCGCCCTGCGGGCATCGGTAAGTACCGGCTTCCGCGCGCCTTCACTGCACCAGCGCTATTTCCAGAACACATCTACGCAGTTCGTAGGCGGATTGCCTTCGCAGGCACTCACCGCCAACAACTACAATCCCGTAGTGCGCAATGCCTTCGGCATACAGGAACTGAAACCGGAGACCTCCACCAGTTTCAGCGCAGGTGTAGTAGGGAAGGTAGGCAACCACCTCACTTTTACGGTCGATGCTTATTTCATCAAGATCGATGACCGCATTGTGCTGTCGACCCAATTTTCAAGAACCAACTCGATCGTCGATTCGATCATGAAAGCGAACAATGTACCGGCCTCGGTCAACGCCCTCCAGTTCTGGACCAATGCCATCAATACTGAAACGAAAGGCATCGATATAGTCGTTACCGAACGCTTCAAAATTGGAAAGGGAAATGCCACCGCATCGCTTGCTGCAAATTTTAATGAGAATAAGGTTGTGGGTGGTTTAAACACGAATTCTGTGATCGATGATCCAAAAGTAAATCCGAGCTGGGGAAATCCCAACGCCAACCCAGCCAATGACTTAAGTACAGGTTTGTTCGATCGGCAGCAGCAGTCACGCATCGAGGTGGCGCAACCACGCAGTAAGATCAACATCACTTTTGGTTATGAAGTTTCGCGCTGGAATTTTTTGCTGCGTGCGGTGAGGTTTGGAAAAGTTGAGTATATTCACAACGTTGATCCTGCCTCTAAGAACCCGGTTACGGGGGCTTATTTCAATGATGTTGGATTGGGGACCGACCAGACCTTCGACGCCAAATGGACGACCGATCTGGTGGTAACCTTCAAAGTGGTGAAGGGACTTTCGATTGCCGTGGGGGCCAACAACCTGTTTGATGTTTACCCCGACAGGATCTTTATCGATCCGCGCAACGAACCTTCCGCCTATTACGCTACACCCGTAACTACGGGGGCCAACAAAACGACCGGCGGGTACAATGCATCACGCGATGCGTCGAACAGGGGACGCTTCCTGTTTACGGCCAACCAGTTCGGTTTTAACGGTCGCTTTCTTTTTGCCCGATTGAATGTAGAGTTGCTGGAGCTGGGTAAAGCGTTCAAAGGGGCATCAACCAAAAAGTAATTCCATTCTCAGTATACAGTCACATGAGAAATCTCAACGGCATCCTGCACATGGGGATGCCTTTTTTGTGTTTTCTTCCTTATTTTCATGGTTTATACCGACATATCATGAAGAAAGCCCTGGCCTTATTATGGCTCCTCGTCTCTGTTACACTGCCTGGATCTGCACAGATAAAATCGCCCGAACAATTCCTGGGGTACAAACTCGGTTCCCGTTATACTCCGCACTACAATGTGGTGAATTATTTTAAAGAGATAGCTGCAACCGCTTCTTCGATGGTGAAGCTGGAAGAATATGGCCGCACCAATGAAGGGCGCCCGTTGCTGCTAGCTGCAGTGGCGCTTCCCGAAAACCTTAACAGGCTGGAGCAAATTCGCCTCAATAACCTGCGCCTGGCCGGCACCACGAATGACAAGGCTGCTGCCGACGAGCGTGGACCTGCCATTGTATGGTTAAGTTATAACGTGCATGGCAATGAAACCTCTTCTTCCGAAGCTGCCATGCTCACCATCTACGAACTGGTGAACCCTTCCAATGCCAAAACAAAGGAATGGTTGAAGAATACCGTGATACTCATCGATCCCTGTATCAACCCCGATGGCCGCGACCGCTATGTGAACTGGTTCAACAGTGTGGTGGGTGTTACTGCCAATGCGCAGCCCTTTACCCGCGAGCACAGCGAGCCCTGGCCCGGCGGACGTTCCAATCACTATTACTTCGATCTCAACCGCGACTGGGCCTGGCAAACACAGGTAGAGAGCCAGCAGCGCATCGCCAAATACAACCAATGGTTGCCGCAGATCCATGTCGATTACCACGAGCAGGGTTATAACGACCCTTATTATTTTGCGCCGGCGGCCGAACCCTTCCATGAAGTGATCACGCCCTGGCAACGTGAATTCCAGGTGTTGATCGGTAAGAACAATGCCAAATACTTTGATGATAATGGCTGGCTGTTCTTTACCAAAGAACGCTTCGACCTTTTCTATCCTAGCTATGGCGATACTTATCCAATTTACCGCGGCGCCATCGGCATGACCTATGAGCAGGGTGGCCACAGCCGCGGCGGCGCCGCCGTGATCAACAACGACGGTGATACGCTGACGTTGTGGGATCGTTTATATCATCATTTCACCACCGGCATGGCTACCATTGAAGTAAGCTCGCAAAATGCGGGTAAGCTGGTGCAGGAATTTAAGAAGTACTATGATAAAGCACGCAGCAATCCGCCCGGCGATTTTAAGGCCTATGTGGTGAAGAGCGATGGCAGCGATCGCATCAACCGCCTGCAAAAGATGCTCGACCGCAACCAGATTGAATGGAATTATGTAAATGCAGCGGGCTTCAGCGGGTTGAATTACTTCACCGGCAAATCGGAAAGTTTCAAAACGGTTTCGGGCGATATCGTGATCAACGCCAATCAACCCAATGCCAATCTGGTCGATGTGTTGTTTGAAAGATCTTCCAAGCTATCCGATTCCGCTACTTACGACATTACTGCCTGGTCGATGCCTTACGTATATGGCCTCACGACCTACGGCATGGGTTCTTATATCTCCAATACGACCAAAGAAGCACCTGCCATTACCGTGGCATCGCCCGCGTCGGCCAAACTGGCTTATGCAGTACGCTGGAATGGTGTGAGCAGTGCACGCTTCCTGGCAGAGTTGATGCAGAAGAATGTGAAAGTGCGTTTTTCCGAACAGCCATTTACCGCCGGCGGTCAGTCGTTCGAGAAAGGCACCTTGCTGATCGTACGCACCAGCAATGCGGGCCTGGGTGATAAGCTGCACCAACTGGTGTCCACCGCTGCGGGCAATGCGAAAGTGAGTGTGCATGCTGTTGAATCGGGCTTTGTTGATAAAGGATTCGATCTCGGTTCAAACAAAGTACATATGCTGCATGCGCCCAAAGTGACACTGATGGCAGGAGAAGGTGTATCCTCACTGGGTATGGGTGAAATATGGCATTTCTTCGAGAAGGATCTTGGTTATCCCATCAGTGTGGTATGGTCGGGCGAACTGAATGGACAGGTTTTAAAGAATACCGACGTGCTGATCTTACCGGATGGGTTCTATAAATTCCTCGGCGACAAAACGCAGAACGAGAACCTGAAGGAATGGGTCAATAACGGGGGTAAACTGATTGCACTGGAAGGTGCCGTGGCGCAGCTGGCCCGTGCGGAATGGGGCATCAAACAAAAAGAAGAGAAGAAGGACGATAAGAAAGATGATAAAAAGGATGATTACACCATGCTGAGACGCTATGAGAACCGGGAACGTGATTTTCTACCCGGGTTCAACCCTGGTTCTATTTTTAAAGTAGAGATGGATAATTCGCATCCGCTGGCATTCGGCTACGATAATTTTTATTATACCCTGAAGCAGGATGATAATATCTATGAATTCTTCAAAGATGGCAGCTGGAATGTGGGCGTACTCAAGAAAGACAACCAGGTAGCAGGTTTTGTGGGTTCGAAGCTGAAAGAAAAGCTGAAAGATGGCGTCTTATTCGGGGTACAGGATAATGGCAGGGGCAGTATCGTGTTCCTGGCCGATAATCCGCTGTTCAGGAACTTCTGGGAAAGTGGCAAACTCTTGTTTTGCAATGCGGTGTTCCTCGTAGGGCAATAAGCTTTTCCAAGTCAAATCGTTAAAATTGGACCAGTGGGGCAGTAAGCTGCCCCTCTTTTACTTATTTTGTCGCACTAATCTCTTATGATGGGTATTTTTTACGCTAAACGCACATTGTTCTCTTTACTGCTTTCTCTCCAGGTGCTGTCGCTCACAGCTCAAACACCTGCTACCTATTCTTCCGCAGATATTTATCTCCAGTTAAAGAAGCTCAAGGTGCTGGGTTCGGTGTTGTATATCGCCGCTCACCCCGACGATGAGAATACCCGTTTGCTAGCCTATCTTTCCAAAGACCGTTTGTACCGGACCGGTTACCTGTCACTCACGAGAGGTGATGGCGGGCAGAACCTGATCGGTGATGAGCAGGGCATCGACCTCGGCTTGATCCGTACGCAGGAACTGCTGGCGGCGCGCCGCATCGATGGGGCCGAACAGTTCTTCAGCCGTGCTTTCGATTTCGGCTTCAGCAAGAGCACCGATGAGGCTTTGGCTACCTGGGGGAAGGATAAAATACTGGGCGACGTGGTATGGGTGATCCGTAAGTTTCAACCCGATGTCATCATTACCCGTTTTCCCGAAGATGCGCGGGCTGGTCATGGACACCATTCGGGCTCGGCCGTACTGGCGCATGAAGCGTTCCGGGCGGCTGCCGATCCCAAAGCCTTTGCCGAGCAATTTACCCAGGGCGTAAAACCATGGCAGGCGAAGCGCATCATGTGGAATACCTTCAATTTCGGCGGCAACAATACCACTTCGAACGATCAGTTGAAGATCGATGTAGGTGGTTATAACAGTGTGTTGGGGAAAGGGTATGGGGAGATCGCTGCCGAGAGCCGTAGTCAGCACAAGAGCCAGGGCTTCGGTGTGCCGGCGAGCAGGGGAGTGGCGTTTGAATTCTTTACACCGGTAGAAGGAGATGCCGCGAAAGCGGATATCATGGATGATATCAATGTGAGCTGGTCGAAAGTAGCAGGCAATGGAACGATCGAGTCGAAGATCGATGCCCTGATCAATAATTATTCATTGGCGCAACCTGCACGTTCGGTGCCTGCCCTGGTAGAGCTGCACAAAAGCATTGCTGCCTTGCCCGAAAGTTACTGGCGCACGCAGAAACTGGCCGAAGTGCAACAACTCATCGAGCGCTGCAGCGGTTTATTCCTCGAGGTGGCCGCTACTTCGGAGTTTGTGGTGCAGGGTGATACCTTGCGGGTAAATGTAGTGGCCAATAACCGTTCGGGTGTCAATGCACGGCTGGTGAAGGTGACGGTAGAAGCCTTCGATTCCACCTTCAACAAAGATCTGGCAGCGAATACCAACCTGATATTTTCAAAGCCTATTTACGTGTTTGCCAATAAGCTGGTTACGCAACCCTATTGGCTGCAGCACAAAATGACAGAAGGTTCTTTTACAGTGAACGATCAGGCACTGATCGGCCGTCCGGAAAGTGTTCCTTCTTACCAGGCTAGTTTTGAACTTACAGTAGAAGGTGCCAGCTTCACGATCGTAAAACCGGTTCAATACAAATTCACCGATCCGGTGAAGGGTGAGTTGTATCGGCCGCTGCTGGTGGTGCCTGCTGCTACGGTGACCACCGATCCCGGTATCGTCATTTTCCGCAGAAACGAAAAGGCATCACAGGATATCATGATGCGGGTTACAGCCAACAAGAATTTCAACAATTATATTGCCAAGGTAAGCAAGCGGTTGAAGTATGATAATTCTACCATCACCGATACCAGCTTCAACGTTGTGAAAGGCCTTAGTAAACCATATTATTTCAGTATCAACAATGGTATGCTCAAGGGGCTGGAGCAGGACAATGTGCAGGCGTTCGTGGAGATGCACAACGGCAAGGAAGAGCAGCCTGTGTGGTTGAATATGACAGCGATCAATTATGATCATATTCCGCCCATTCATTACTTCTACCAGGATGCGGTGAAAGTGTTGAACATCGATCTTAAGACAGCCGGCAAGCGGATCGGTTATATCGAAGGCGCGGGTGATAAAGTGCCGGCGGCCCTGGAACAGATGGGGTATGAGGTGGTGTTGCTGAAGGAGAAAGACATCAACGCTACTATGTTGAAGCAGTTGGATGCTGTGATCACCGGCATTCGTGCCTACAATGTGCATGACTTCATGTTCACCAAATACGATGTGCTGATGGAGTATGTGAAGAATGGTGGCAACCTGATCGTTCAGTACAATACGAATAACCTCATCAGCACGGTGAAGAGCCGCATGGGACCTTATCCATTTACGATCTCCCGCAACCGCATCACCGATGAAAAGGCAAAAGTGAGTTTTCTGCTGCCCGATCATCCGGTGTTGAATTTCCCTAATAAGATCACAGAAAAGGATTTTGACGGCTGGATACAGGAACGGGGCATTTATTTCCCCGATGGACTGGATTCGGCCTATAAGCCTATATTGTCGATGGCCGACCCAAATGAGCAGCCTTTGAACAATAGTTTGATCGTGGCCGATTATGGCAAGGGCAAGTTCGTGTATACCGGCCTGGTGTTTTTCCGGGAATTGCCTGCCGGCGTGCCCGGGGCCTATCGCCTGCTCGCCAATATCATTGCGTTGAATAAAAAGAAAGGATTCTAAATGAGCGCACCTTCGAGAGGTAAAGGACAAATAGCTTTGATCGTTGCCATACTGGTTGGTCTCATCATTGGCCGCCTGATCAAAAAAGCTACCGTGGGATTTGCTATTGGCGCCGTTGCCGGGCTGATGGTGCTGATGATCCTGTCAAAAAGAAAAAATTAACGATTGCCCAACAATATGTCTGCCAACAACGATGATAAAGTGCCTGTATTCAGGCAATGGCGCCAGTGGTACTGGTTCGTGATCGTATTGCTCGCGCTGCAGGTCATATTGTTTTATTTGTTTACCAAACATTACGCATGAACTTTTCCCCGTTAGACTGGTTCGTACTGGTAGCAACGCTGTTGTGTATCATCCTGTATGGGATATACAAAAGCCGTTCGTCCAAGAACGTGGAGGGGTACTTCCTGAGCAACCGGCAGATGCCCTGGTGGGTGGTGATGCTGAGCATCATGGGTACGCAGGCTAGCGCAGTTACCTTCCTCACGGCGCCGGGACAAGCCTATACCGACGGGATGCGTTTTGTGCAGTATTATTTTGGATTACCGCTGGCGATGATCGTGGTGTGTGTGGCTTTTGTACCCATCTTCCGCCGGCTGAAAGTATATACTGCTTATGAGTACCTCGAGCAGCGTTTTGATATAAAGACCCGCATGATCACTTCGCTGTTGTTCATGTTGTCGCGCAGTCTGAGTACCGGCATCAGTATCATAGCGCCGGCCCTGGTGCTGCACAGCATGCTGGGTTGGGATATTACGATCACCAATATATTTATGGGTGGTTTATTACTGATCTATACGACCAGTGGGGGAGCGAGGGCGGTTGCTTATACGCAGCAATTGCAGTTTGTGATCATTTATGCCGCTATGTTTGCGGCCGCCTGGTGGGCCATCCATTTGTTGCCCGATGGTATCGGTGTGGCTGAGGCGTTGCACATTGGTGGAAAGTCGGGCAAGATGAATGTGATAACGACCGGGTTTACTGATCAGGGCTTCGACTGGAAAGACCGCTTTAATATCTGGAGCGGATTGATCGGCGGCTTCTTCCTTACGTTGAGTTATTTTGGAACCGATCAAAGTCAGGTTGGCCGTTACCTCACTGCCCGCAGTGAAGGCGAAAGCAAATTGGGTTTGTTGCTGAATGGCGTAGTGAAGGTTCCGTTGCAGTTTGGTATTCTCCTGATCGGGATATTTATATTCTCCTTTTATCAATTTCATAAGACACCGGCTTATTTCAACCTCGCAGAAGAGCGGAATGCGAAGTCTGGCAAGTATGCCAAGCTCTACAATGAGGCAGAGCAGCAGTACCATGTATTGCAGGAGCAGAAAGCAACCGCGATCACCGGCCTGGCAGCTGCGTTGAAGGCTGAAGATCAGGCGGGCATCGACAAATACCGGCAGGAGCTGGACCTGCATGAGAAGGCAGCCCGGCACCAGCGCGATTCGGTGAAGTCGATCATCAAACTGGCCAATCCCGGCAGTGAAGGCAATGATACCAATTACATATTCCTGCGTTTTGTGGGTGATACGCTGCCAAATGGACTGGTGGGCCTGATCATTGCGATCATCTTCCTGGCTGCCTGGGGTAGTATTGCACCAGCTTTGAACTCACTGGCTTCCTGTACCATGATGGATTTTCACAAGCGGCTTTCGCCGCAACCGATGACTCCGTTGATCGAGTACAAATGGTCGAAGCGGTATACCGTAATATGGGGTATCGTGTGCATCATCATGGCGCAGTTTGCTTATAACCTGGGTAATAGTTTGATCGAGGCCGTAAACATCCTTGGTTCCTTGTTCTATGGTCCAATCCTCGGCATCTTCCTGGTGGCCTTCTGGGTCAAACGGGTGGGTGGCCATGCGGTATTCTTTGCAGCGGCCCTCGCTGAGGTAGTGGTGCTGACGGTTTATTTTATGAAGATCGTTTCCTTCCTGTGGCTGAATGTGATCGGTGCGGTGGCAGTGATCCTGCTGAGCTTAATGATCCAGCCATTTTGTAAGCGGGCTACAGTGGCCGCTTCTGCAGCGCCGGCTGAAGTGCCGGCGAAATAACAACAAATTCTTCTACCATGGGCCTCGATACTGTAGAATTGCTGATGACCGTTGAAAAGCACTTCGGGATCTCTATTCCCGATCAGGAAGCTGAAAACATAATCACGGTGGGTGACTTTCATGAGGCAGTCTGGCAGCACCTGCAACGTGACCCCGCTAAGGCACTGATGTTGAGAGCGGAGGTGGAAGCGACCATCAATACGATCATTGTCGATTTTGCCGGCCTTGACCCCGAAGATGTATCTCCCGAAAAAAGTATCACCAATGATCTTGGGTTGGATTGAGGTTCATGGGCGAAGAGACTAAAAAGCAATCGCCAAATCGTGGTAGTTCCACAATTTGGCGATGCATGTGGAGGGGTTAATTAATTGAAAACTGGGCCAACTTTACTTTGGACCGGCCAACGTTGCGATGATGATATAATGTAAATATCCCCGTGCCGTTGAAGATTACATATGACTTGCGCGGAGCAAACCGGAGGTCGTCTGGTGTATAATTGTTGATCCTGGCCCTTTTGATACCCCCGTTTTCATTGATCTGAAATACGGCTAATTGGGTTGAGGGCCATGATGAGAGCAGGCCAAGATCCTTAAAAGTGGTTTCGGGTTTATCGCTCGTATGCTGAATATAGTCGTGGTAGAATATATACAGATCCTTTCCGTCTTTCAGAACAGGAAGCGCTCCGCTATAGAGTGGGTACGATTGTTCATGTTGTTTACTGGGAATAGCCTGCATCCAGGTTAACTCATTATTGGGACTGATTTTGGTGATGTAAATACTCCCTGTGTTAGTAAGAGGATGGTAATTGCCGCTGGCAAAAAACATTCCATTATCTTCTGTTGTTTGCAAGATGAGCAATAAGCTGCCATCGGATAAGGTGAAATGGGTTATCAAATCAACATTGGCTGATATCCCGCGCTGTTTCATTTCCAGCAGAAATTCCCCGGTTGCAGTTGACCAAAAAGGAGCAGTTCCCAAAGGTGACTCTTTAATGCCCGTAATTTTTTGGGTCGAGCCGTTAAACTTCCCGGAAATCACATATTGAAAGGCTTCATTGACTGTTTTGGACAACAAGCCGGTAAAACTCAGTCCATTGCTATCACTGGCCCAAACAATATTAGATATTCTGCCTTCGGGGAGATCGTCGATATAGGTTGTTGTTACGTTTCCATCCGCTTTTACCTCGGATACTATATATAGAAAGGGTTTGTAAAGATCTTTTTGTGGGCTGACACTGATCTTATTAATCATGTAAAGTGAGCCATTCTGCGACAATACGAATGTGGTATTTTTAACAAAAGGAACTCGTCTGTCGAGTTGGATAGAGAATTTTGTACGTGTATTAAATTTGTTGTCCATTATTACACCCTCGAACACTTGTTGGTTGGCTTTAAGCCTTGTTGCAACGAAAGAGGAGCTGCTGTCCGGAGAAAAGCCCTTGTAGAATTTTTCTGGCTTTTTGGAGGCAGTAAAAACAGGTGCTGGTTGTGCCTCACCCTTTCCGGTAGCCGGGTTAAAGGGATAAGCGTAAATTTCCTTCTTGTTGGCACAAAATACCTGGATTTTATTGTTGAACTCGATAGCTCCGAGGTATTTTCTTTTTTTCAGTTCTTCGATAGGGTGGGAGTAGACTTCCTTCATGTTATTGTCGTAGCCGGTTACAAAGGGTTGTTCCATGTAATATTCAAATGCCCTATCGTAGAAGATGGATACGGTTGTTCCATTCACCGGCTTAAAAATTTCATACAGGTAGTCTGCGAGGACAGTAGATTCCCTGACGTTGACAGATTGTGCGAACAGGTGGTCTGGTTGAAGCCAAAAAGAGGCGGTAATAATGAATGATAAAGCGAACTTGCGCATAGGCGTATTGGTATTTAGGCAGCAAAGAAAGTAAATTTTAACCATTTATGCCAACGTGTATGCTTGCAAAGCGGTTATATTGGTACGTGGGGGTGCAGGGATGCCGATAGGGCTGGCGCCCGGGAAGTACGCGCAGTCAATCCTTGCTGATCTTTGCTGTCCTTTAATGAGAAGTGAACTGAAAGGAAGTGGTGTTACTCAATCTTTTTGTGCGATGATAAACAATTCTACGCCCGACCGGGGTTTGATAGAATTGTAACAGGGCGCCAGCACCCGCAAGTTAAACGTCGGGCTAAACAAGGGCTCATATGCTGCCCGGCTACCGCCGAAAGGAGGGCCTCCTTCGAAGGATCGGTCAAACAATACACCCGCCAGTTTACCGCCGGGTTTCAACAGCTTGTGCATTTGTTGTACATAGTTGGGCCGCAGTTCGGGAGGCAGGGCGCAAAAGAAGGTTTGCTCCAGTATGAGATCGTATTGACCCGTGAGTGCGAAGAAGTCGCCGGTGATGATGGTGAGTTGTTGGCCATTGTAATCGCTGAGCTTGTCTGCCAGCCGTGCCGTGAGCACCGGAGAGAGGTCGGCCACAGTTACCTTCGTAAATCCCTGTTGCAGCAGGTACTCGGCTTCATAGCCGTGCCCGCAGCCCGGAATGAGGATGGAAATGCTTTTATCCGTCAACTGATCGATGTACTCTTTCAACGGTGTGGAAGGATAGCCGATATCCCAGGCAGTTTGCTTCGTATTATAAAGCTCATCCCAGTATTCATGTTTGGTAAGCTCGTCGTTCATGACTTAAATGTAGCATAAAAAAGGCCCCCGTTCCCACGGAGGCCTACCTTTAACATAAAACATCCATAATCAAACATCGTCCATGAACGGTGCGCTGCTGATGCAGCCTTATGGCAAACATCCGTTCTGCCGGTGATGGTGGCTGCACACCGGCTTCAGCAAATATTTTCGAGGTATTTGTAGCCCGATCCTGTATTCAACAGCAATATTTTTTCTTCACGGTGTATGGTACCCTGTGCGATCAACTCCAGCAATGCCTCCCAGATAGCGCCACCTTCCGGCGCCATTACCAGGCCTTCCATGCGCGCTACTTCCTTTACCGCGGCGATCATATCGTTATCTTGTATAGCGATGGCTGTGCCTTTCGATTCGCGTAGTACGCGCAGGATCATGTTCTCTGCAAATGGATTGGGTACTGCCAGTCCGTTCGCGATGGAAGGGCGGCCCACATACTTGCGGCAATTGGGCTGTACCCCCTGCCAGGTATGTACGATAGGTTGGCAGGTGGCTGCCTGTACGGCGATCATCCGTGGACGATGCGATCCGATCCACCCCATGCGTTCCATCTCCTCAAAGGCCTTCCACATGCCTATCAGGCCTGTGCCTCCGCCTGTTGGGTAGAGGATCACATTGGGCAAGGTCCAGTTCATTTGTTCTGCGATCTCATATCCCATGGTCTTTTTGCCTTCCAGCCGCCAGGGTTCTTTGAGGGTAGATATGTCGAAGCAATCGGTGGTTTGTTTCATCTCCGCTACCTTCTTTGCACAATCGCTGATGAGGCCATCCACCAGTATCAGCTCTGCCCCATACAGGTTGCATTCATCCTTAAACACTTTGGGTGTATGACGCGGCATCACTACGATAGCTTTCAATCCAGCCGCTGCACAATAGGCGGCCAGCGCACCACCGGCATTACCTGCCGTAGGTACTATACAGGTATGCGCACCTGCTTCTTTAGCCTTCGATACGGCGGCACTTAACCCACGTGCTTTAAATGAGCCTGTTGGGTTGAGTGATTCATCTTTGATGAACAGCGATGGCATGCCGTATTTTTCGCGCAGGTGCCGTGGCGTGAGGATGGGGGTCATCCCTTCTCCCAGCGTTACAATGTTGGCGGGGTCCATCACTGGCAACACCTCGCGGTAACGCCACATATTCGCCTCGCGGCCACGGAGCAGGTTCCTGGTGAATGTTTCAGGTATGTCGTAGTTGGCCACCAATGGCTGGTTACAGCAGGGCGCAAAGCTGTGCACTTCAAAGGCATCGTACTTATGTCCGCATTGTGAGCAGGATAGGTGAGATAAGGAGGTAAACTGTTGTACTGTTTGCATGGTAGCGGCTTTGAACAATACAAAAGTATCTCTCCTGGCGCAAGCAGGTGATACCGTTTGCTTATATGCTATAACTAAAAGTTATGACCAGTAACCTGATGCAGGCGGGTAACGGGTTTGCCTCAAACTTTGGCCCTGCTGTGGCCCGTTGGCAACGCGACGGTCAGTGTTTGGCACGGCCTTCGCTGCGACCGGTACTCTTACTGTAGTAGGAGGTAGCCAGTTTGATGAATTGCTGGTTGATGCGATCGGCTTCCGAT
This sequence comes from Paraflavitalea sp. CAU 1676, assembly GCF_029223285.1. Taxonomy (GTDB): domain Bacteria; phylum Bacteroidota; class Bacteroidia; order Chitinophagales; family Chitinophagaceae; genus Paraflavitalea. The sequence continues at coordinate 231,550 of NZ_JARHUJ010000005.1, forward strand.
CCGCGACGTTGTACGAAGTAAAACGGGCGCTGTATGGAAATGCCGGGTATATTGAGTCTTATCAGTTCGCCATTCTTCAATTGCCTGGCTACTGAGCGCAGTGGCAGAAAACCCAGGCAGGTGTCATCGAGCAGGAAATTCTTGAGGGCTTCTGTGCCACCCAGTACGATGCGTTGTTTGATATCGGCAATGCTGAGTTTGCATTTCTGCAAGGCTTCGGTAACGGCCGATAGGGTGCCCGATCCGCGTTCGCGTAATGCGACCGGTATCTTTTTGAGGTCTTCGGGTAGTATCACTTTCTTCCTGGCAAGCTCGCTGCGTGCACTGCATACCGGTATTACTTCGTCGGTGAGGAAGTATTGGTATTTGACGGTGTTGATATTGTTCTTTCCCTGGGTAATGGCCAGGTCAATTTCATGATCCAGTAATGCCTTCAGGATGCTCTCCGAGTTCCGGTTCACGAGGGTGAGTTCGATGTTGGGGTACTGTTGATGGAAAGAGGAAAATACAGGAGGTATTACGTAGAGCGATATCGTGGTGCTGGTGCCCAGCGTGAGCGATCCTTTGGCGATGTTGATGTCTTTTTGCCGGGTGATATCGAACTCGAGCTGGCGTTGCAGTTCGCGTCCCTTGACGATGTATTCGAGCAGTATTTTGCCTTCGGTAGTCAGCGATACGGAATTGCCCTTTCGCTCAAAGAGGCTCACTTTATATTGTTTCTCGAGCGTCTGGATATGTTTTGAAATGGCGGGCTGACTGATGAACAATACTTCTGCGGCCTTGGAAAAGCTGAGCTGAATAGCTACTTCGTAAAATACGATATGACCGAAGTTGAGCATGGTGAGCGGTTAATGATAACAAGTTACTGAAGTCCGGCGCAAATAAAAAGCGTTCCGTCAGCCACGGAACGCTTTCTATAATATTTCAGGTAGTTCTATTCGTGGATAGCTACAATGGGTACGTGGCTATGGTAGGCCAGGCGCTTGGTGTGGCTGGTCTTGAACAAGCCACCCAGGAAGGAGTTCTTCTTGGGAACAGTGATGATGAGGTCGATGCTCTTATCCTGCGCATACTGACTGATCGCGTCGAGGAAGTCGTATTGGCGGATAAAGAAGAACTCGGGTTTGTACTCGGCCAGCATGCTGCCCAGTATGTCGGCTTCGGCTTTGTATTCGTCGGTCACGGCTACATAGTGTTCGTGGTCTACGTTCACGATGTGCAAGGTGGGTTTGAAGATGTCGAGTACCGACCTGATGGGAGCAACGGGGGTTGTAGTGGCTACATCCTTGAGGTCGCTGGCCAGTACCACGGTCTTGATCTGGCGGAAATTGGCGTCTGGCGGTACGATCAGTACGGGGCAGATAGCAGTGTTCACCATGTCGAGGGTGTTGCTGCCGATGAAGATCTGCTCGAGCCGGGTAGCACCGGTGATACCCATGATCACCATATCGATATCGTAGTGGCGTACGTAACGCTCCATATTCTCAACAAGGGATGAACCATATTCCAGCACGGTGCTGATAGCTGCGCCACCTGCAAAGGGCTGAATCTCGTCTTTCAGCTGTTGCAGGGCATTGCCCAGGATGAGTGCCCTGTCGTCGTCAGTTTCGGTAAGCAGTGAGCCATCGGCACCTGCAGCGATCTTATCGGACACATTGTAGAGAATGATGGTTGCACCCGCTACTCCTGCTACAGCCTGTGCTGCATATTTGGCTGCATTTTTAGAAGTATCGGAGAAATCAGTGGGGACGAGAAATTTTTTCATGTGTTCGCTAGTTTTTTCGAAAGATACGGCAATACGGGCAATCGTACACCCCCGGCCAAGAAAAGTTTTGAGCATTGCAGTGGGCCATCGCTTCACCTGCCATTTTACTTTTATCAACCGGTTGAGTTGGCTGCTTCCTTGTGCTTAGCCGCCTTTTCTATAATTATTCCCTATTTTTAGCCCTATTATCTTGTTTGTATAAATCATCAGCGTATGAAAAAAGGCTCACTCGTTATCCTTTATCTCTTAATCGTTCTCCCCATGCTTGCACAACAGGCTACCGATGTAGCGATCATTCCCGAACCCGTTTCTCTGGAGAAACGGACCGGCAGCTTCCAGTTCTCCGGCAGCACACGAATTGAAGCGGCCGACCGCCATCCCGATGTATTGCGGGTGGCCAACCTCTTTGCCGACCAGGTGCGCAAGGCCACCGGTTATAAAGCAACCGTTCAAACCACAGCGGCCGCTACGCGTACCAACCTGGTGAGCTTCGTTCTCAATAAAGCGGAAGATATGGAACTGGGTACTGAAGGGTACCGCCTGGAAGTGTCTCCTGCAGCCGTAACCGTAAAGGCCAATTATCCGGCAGGACTTTTTTATGGCATTCAAACCCTGCTGCAACTGTTCCCCAAAGAGATCGAAAGCAAAACAACCGTAAGCCAAAAAAGCTGGGCTGTACCTGCGGTTAAAGTGACCGATTACCCCCGCTTTGGCTGGAGGGGATTGATGTTCGACGTATCACGCCATTTCTTTACCAAAGAGCAGGTGAAGCAATTCATCGACGATATGGTAAAGTACAAATACAATATGCTGCACCTGCACCTTACCGACGACCAGGGCTGGCGCATTGAGATCAAGAGCCTGCCAAAGCTGACTTCCGTTGGCGCCTGGAGAGTCGAGAAAACGGGCCATTTCGGAGGCTTCAGCGCCCCCGAAGCCGATGAGCCTGTTAACTATGGCGGTTTCTATACCCATGAGGATATCCGCGAGCTGGTGAAGTATGCCGGTGAGCGTTTCGTCAATATTCTTCCCGAGATTGATATACCCGGTCATAGCATGGCAGCAGTAGCCGCGTATCCCGAGCTTTCCTGTACGCCTGGTAATTACCGGGTAAGCTCCGGAGATAAATTCATGCAATGGAATGGCGATGGCACCTTCTATGCACTGGTCGATAATACGCTTTGCCCTGCCAACGAACAGGTGTACTCGTTCATGGATAAAGTCTTCACCGAAGTGGCCGAACTATTTCCCTTTGGATATATCCATATGGGAGGCGATGAGTGTGCCAAGAACTTCTGGGAGAAAAGTGATGCCATCAAACAACTGATGGAAAAAGAAAAGCTGAAAGACCTGCACGAGGTACAGAGCTATTTTGTAAAACGCATCGGGAAGATCATCGAGGCGAAAGGCAAGAAGATGATGGGCTGGGACGAGATCCTTGAAGGCGGTCTGGCACCCGGTGCGGCTGTGATGAGCTGGAGAGGCAATAAAGGTGGCAAAGAAGCGGCTGCTGCGGGCCATGAAGTCGTGATGAGCCCCAACAACCATGTGTACATCGATCTGCGCCAGGGAGATCCGGCTATCGAGCCTCCCGTGTACAGCCAGGTACTGCTGAAAGATTCGTATAAATTCGAACCTGTACCAGATGGTGTGAACCCCAAACTGATCAAAGGCGGACAGGCCAACTTATGGACCGAACAGGTATATAATCTGCGCCATCAGCAATACATGACCTGGCCCCGTGCTTTTGCCGTGGCTGAGGCGGTGTGGTCGCCGAAGGACAAGAAGGACTGGAACAATTTTATCGGCCGGGTTGAGCAGCATTTCAAGCGTTATGATGTGGCCGAGAAGAAATATGCGCCCAGTATGTATGAGCCCATTATCAATGCTGCCAAAACGGCTAATGGAGCCATCGGCGTAACCTTCAGTCAGCAGCTGGAAGGGCTCGACATTTACTACAGCTTCGACAACTCTTTCCCCGACCGTTTCTATCCTAAATACAGCGGCAGTGCGGTGGTGGTGCCCAAAGATGCAGGTTTCATGAAATTGGTTACCTACCGTGGTAAGGAACAGGTTGGCAGACTGATCACCATTCCGGTTACCGAGCTGAAGGCAAGGGCCGATAAGAAGAAGTAAGCGACCGGTCGGCCCGTCCGATTCGGTAATAATAAATGAAAAGGGAAACATCTTTCGATGCTTCCCTTTTTTGTTTTTACATGGCCAATGACATTACCGGGCTACGGGGCCTGTGTATTATTCGCTTCTTAAAGTCTTCACCGGGTTGGCCAGTGCGGCTTTAATAGATTGGAAACTGATGGTAACAAGGGCTATCAGGATGGCGATGACGCCGGCCACCAGGAATACCGCCCAGCCTATATTGGCTTTGTAGGCAAAATCCTGCAACCAGTTGTTCATCGCGTACCAGGCAACCGGAACGGCGATAACGATACCCACGAGCACAAGTGTAATGAAATCCCTGGCGAGTAAACGGATAATGCCGCTTACACTCGCTCCCAATACCTTCCGGATACCGATCTCGCGAGTGCGTACCTGTGCTGTATACGTGGCAAGGCCCAGCAGGCCGAGGCAGCAGATCACAATGGCGATCACCGCAAAGATGTTGAAGATCGTGCTGGTACGTGTTTCGTTTTCATACAGCGAATTGAACGCTTCATCCATAAATGTATAGCGGAAAGGCAGGTCGGCATTGTATTCCTTCCATACTTTTTCTGCCGCCGCAATGGCCTTGCCGGCGTCTTTGCCGGTGGTTTTAACATACACAAGGGCATTGGGCCATTTCTTCAGGTAGAAGATCGAAGGTTCTATTTTATTCTTCATCGAAGCAAAATGGAAGTCTTTGACCACGCCCACAATGGTGCCCGTAGTTTCCCACAATTTGAATTGTTTGCCGATGGGGTCTTTGATGCCAGCCTGCTTAATGGCCGTTTCATTCAGAATAAAAGCCGTAGAGTCTGCCGGTGTGCCGCTGAAATTTTTGCCGGCCACCAGGTCCATTTTGAAAAAGGGAATGAAGTCGTTGGTAACCCCCACAGGGCGCATCATCATAGTTTCATTGGCGCCTTTGCCATCCCACCAGTTGTTGCCGGTTTGGTTGCCGAGATTAATGAGGTTGCCATCGGCGCAGGTTACATCCAGCACACCGGGTTGTGCCATCAGGGTGCTTCGAACAGTATTGAATTTAGTACCTCCATCCTTGATCCACATACCAAATACATTCTCTTTGTTGTAACCAAGGTTGCGCGACTTTATGTAAGATAGTTGCTGGCTGATGACGAGCGTGCCGATGATGAGGGCTACGGAGCAGGCAAACTGCACTACTACCAGTGCCTTTCTGAACAAGGCATCACTGATGCCGGTATTCATTTTGCCTTTCAGTACTTTCAGCGGTTCAAAGGATGAAAGCAGCAGGGCAGGGTAGATGCTTGATACGACCACCGAGCTGAGGATGGTGACAGCCAGTAAGAACCACAGCTTGCCATCGAGCAGGTTCAATTCGAGCGTTTTTCCCGATAGCTGGTTGAATTGGGGCAACAGGATATGGATAACGCCCAGGGCCAGCACCGAGGCCAGCATGAAAAGGAGGGTCGTTTCTATAATGAATTGAAGAAATAGCTGCCAGCGTGCGGCGCCTACGATCTTACGCATGCTTACCTCGCGTGCACGAAGCATAGACCGGGCTGTACTAAGGTTTACATAATTGATGCAGGCGATCACCAGCACGATAAAGGCGATCCATGCGAACATACGTACTGTTTCCATGCCGGCTTCTGTACCATCCGAACGGAACAGGTGCGCACGGGTAATCTGCAGAAATTGGTATTTGATATCGGTATCATCTGCTTTGTTGCGCAGGTGAATATTGCGGAGATCGGTAGCCAGCTTGTTGAGGTCGGTGCCGGGTTGCAGCTGGAAATAAGTCTGGATGCTGAACTGGTGGAAGTCATTGTCGACCGTGCGGCCATCGGTACGGCCCTGGTATTGACGATCGGCGTACAGCTGCATCGGGAACAATACATCGAATTTGAATGTGGAGTTCCGGGGCAGGTCTTTGATCACACCGGTTACGGTGAGGTTGGTTTGACCGTCGCCAATGATCACTTTGCCGATGGGGTCTTCTTTACCGAAATAGCTGTTGGCGACCGATTCAGTGAGTACGATGCTGTTGGCATCCGGGAATGGATTTGCTTTATCGCCTTTGATCAGTGGAAAGTTGAACAAGGTGAAGATGCTGGCATCGGCGCTCGCCGGATCGCGCACATCAATACGCTTGTCTTTATAGGCCAGTTTGAAAAAAAAGTTGCCATAAGAGATACGGGCCATGTCCTTAATGACGGGTAACTGTTCCTTACCCATTTTGCCAATGGGCGCAACATTGGTGGTCCATATCTGGATGCTGGCGCCGGTGCCTACTTGGTTCTCGAGTTTGTAGATATCAGCAGCCTTATCATGAAAACCATCATAACTGAGTTCATCCTGTACCCACAGCAGGATAAGTATTCCGATAGCGAGGCCGGCGGTTAGTCCGGCAATGTTGATGGCCGAGTAGAACTTATTCTTTTTGAGGTTACGCCAGGCAGTTTTTAGATGGTTCTTGAACATATCTTCTTATTTACCAATGGGTGGATAAAAGCTTTCGCCCGTATAGGGATTAAAAAAGGTGCCAGTTATATTATATATTGATATACAAATGTTTGTAGATGGTTGGCGCGGGTGAGGTGTTCGTTTTTATTACACCGCCTGTTCGGTTTAAGGCCGTGAAGAAAGTGAATAGTTGGGCTTGAGAGCATTCCGTTCCTTAAAATTTATCAGAAGGCTGCAACGATCGGGCTTTGAGGAATGTCAAGGAAAATAGCAGCTTGCTGCTCTTTTAGTAAGATTTAGTAAGACGGGTTTAGGGGGTTAAATCAGTCTCTTCTAATGGGTCTTCCGATTCACCGGAAGACCCTCTTTTTTTATGCTGACTTCAGGCGGTAACCAGGGCGCCCATGTGGGGTAATGCCTGCACGATCTTCACAACATCTGTTACACATTTGCGTGCATCACGGTGATCAGTTTTGTTCGAGTTCGTCTTTCACGGGCAGTTTGGGGAACGACGCATGCGGTTCCAGCTGGTACCAGAATACCACCGAGCTGATATCGGACTGTTGCTGCAGGTAGCGGCCACCACTTTTCCAGCCGAGGTCCTGGATAGTGATCTTCAGGTCTTTTTCAAAACGTACCGGATCGGTAATATGCCAGCGGTACATGCCAAAACGTTGTTGTGAAGTATATAGTCCATCGGGCCTTATCACCTGGTGAAGGCCGGCGTAAGCTGTCGAGAACTCCTGGTATTTCCCTTTTACATCGAAGTTGTAAGAGCCGCAGAAGTAGTCCTCTGTGCCAGTGCCATTGATCGTGGGGTACTGGGTGTCGCCATCCATGAAAAATTTGATCTCCCCTTCGCCCCACCAGCCGTTGTTGCGGATGCCATAAGCCATATAGGTGCCTACGTATTGTCCTTTGCCTTTGATATTGTCGATAAGCGTGTACAAGGCGCCCTTCGTAGGGTTAGCACGCCTGAACTGGGCGTGGAAATAAGCAGCATCGTCGGGTACTTCCGTAAGCGTATAATCGATCTGGTAATAAATGCGCATGTCTTCGGTGGCTATGTTCTCGAGCGTGACGCGGCATTTTTTGCGGAAGGGCATCGGCCAATAGCAATTGAAGGCGCTGCCGGGATTAACAGTTACGGCCAGTGAATTGAGTGGGGCGTAGCTGCCCCATCCCATGCCGAAAAAATCTCCCACCGGTACTTCTACCGAAGGTTCTTTTTCATCATCCCAATAAAAACGAAGTATGGAAAAACGCCAGTTGCCGGTAGGTGTCATCCAGATATGCTGGATCGAGCCGGAGCCGTTGATCTCCCCCAAGGTGAAGGTGGTTCCTTTCTTTACTACCACAAACGGACTTACTTTCCAGCCCTGCCCCAGTTCGCGGGCCTCGTTCCTGGCCGATCCGTTCTCCATCGTGGCCATACCTCCTTTACCAGGCTCGCCAGTAAAATTTTCGGGACTGATGGAGCGTGTTTTAGCAGGTGATACCCGGTAAATATTCCCAAGGTTTACATCGAGCCCGTTGAACGTATTATTTTTCTGTGCGTTAGCGCCGATGCAGGCAACGGCAAGTGTCGTTAGCAGTAAGAATGATCTCATGGATACTGTAGGTTTTTAGATAACAGGAAGGTACAAAAGATTTTTGCTTTTGCATTTCTTTAACACAATAGGGGAACCCGGGCACGATAAATGATTGTTACAATAGTATACTTCATAACCACGTGATATTGGAAAGCATTCCGAAAAATGTGTTGATTGGTTGTTTTTGGTTGTAGAGTTAGAAGGTCTTCTCAAGTCGCACAACAATTGAGAAGACCTTCTTTTTTATGGCAACGTGCGTGTTTTCGCATGTAGTGCGGTTGTTGGTGTGCTATAGCCAGACATGATATGCAAAAGGCGACACCGCAGTGCCGCCTTCGCATATGTCGTATCGACTATTTATTAGAATCCCTTTTTACCGGCGCCCCCGGTGCCGTTCTTGTCGGCATTCTTTACATACTTCTCCAGCCAGGCATTTTGCTCGTACAGCAAATGCAATAAATTCTCTTTACCGCGATAACCGTGTGCTTCGTAAGGCAGACTTACAAAACGAACGGTGCCGCCATGTCCTTTTACGGCATTGAATAAACGTTCGCTCTGGATGGGGAAGGTGCCGGGGTTATCGTCCATCTCTCCATGTACCAGCAGCAACGGTGTTTTGATCTTGTCGGCATAGCTGAAGGGGCTCATGCCATTGTAGAGTTCAGGCGCCTGCCAGTAGGTACGGTCTTCATTCTGGAAACCGAATGGCGTCAGCGTGCGGTTATACGCTCCGCTGCGGGCAATACCTGCTTTGAATAAGCTGGTATGCGCCAGCAGGTTGGCCGTCATGAAAGCGCCATAGCTATGGCCACCTACGGCCACGCGGTTGCGGTCGCCCACACCGAGATCGGCCAGTTTATTGATGGCGGCCTCTGCATTCATTCGCAGCTGGTCTACAAAATTGTCGTTTGGTTTTTTGTCGGCATTGGTAGCCACGATCGGAAACTCCGCATTGTCGAGTACGGCATACCCTTGCGTTACCCAGAACACCGGTCCGCCGTAACTCACCATCGTGAAGCGGTCTTTGGAGCCGCGCACCTGTGCCGCATCGGCAGCAGAGTTGAACTCGCGGGGATAGGCCCACATCAATACGGGTAAGGGACCATCCTTTTTAGGATCGTAATTCTTCGGCAGGTAAAGGTCGCCGGTGAGGTCAACGCCATCAGCCCTTTTGTACGATACCTTTTGTTTGCTAACGCCCTCCAGTCCGGGATAGGGATTGGCAAAGCTGGTGATGGGTTTATCGGCTATGCGCAGCACCAGGTTCTTGATATAATAGTTGGGCATGTCTTTCTGCGACTCGCGACGCGTCAGCAACACCAGTTTATCGGCATCCAGCACATCGGTAACGGTTTCATAAGCGCCTTCCTGGCTACGCCAGATGATCTCGTTCTGTTTGGTCTTGAGATCGAATTTGGCGAGGAAGGGAAGGTCGCCCTTTGGTGAACTGCCCACGGGATTGTTCATCAGCAGCTTGCTGCCCCCGTCAATGGTCCTGATCACCTGGCGGCCGTATTTATTTTTTACCGTAATGGGTGATCCGGGATTGCCATAGGCATCTGTCATATTGCGCTCCTGCAGGGTTTCGAACGAACCGGTAGCCGGATTGTAGAGGCTCATGCGTACGCTTTGTTTGCTCTGCAAACGTTCGCTCACCAATGCGAGGTTTTCATTGCCCCAGGTAATGCCGCCAAAGCGCCAAGTAGTTTTCAGGAGTTCTTTGGGAGATCCCGTAAAAGGGGCATTCAATGAATACACGATATCGTGGTAATCGCTTTTCTTTTTATAGATACCACTATCAAGTGGTTCGGCCCACACAACGGTAGCGCCTTCATCATCGCGCCATTCAAACCCACGGGGAGCATTGAGTATGTTGTCGTAGCCAGAAGGGGAAAGCTCGGACGATGGTATCTCTGCAAGCACCTTCACCGGTTTGCCTGTTGGGTCAACAATGCTCACGGTTGAGTTGAAACCAAAGGCCGGTACGAGGTAGGAGTAAGGCTTTCTGATGGTGCGGGTGAGCATGTATTTCTTATCGGGCGAAACGGACAGCGTAGTATAAATAGCTGGCTGCCCCACTTTAGTCTCCGTTCCGTTTACATTCTTTACCAGCTGGGCCATGGCGTAGAACTCGAACAGCTGTTCATCGTAGGGCGTTTTGATAAGATCCTGGTAGGTACGGCTGGGTGCTACCTTACCCAGGTTCTGCTGCACGGTGGGCCCCGATGGCATGAGCGATCTGGCAGGAGCCGCGCTGGCCGGTTTCAGGATGGCCTTATAGAGCAGCGTATTGTCATCCATCCAGATGAACTCCTGTCCGAGGATCACATTGAGTGCCTGCTTATTGACCTTGCTGGCTTTGCGGGTGGCTACATCGATCACATACAGGTCTACCTGCTTATTGGAGGTATTGGTAAAGGCGATCTTTTTTTCATTGGGGCTCCAGCTCACATTACCGGCCAGCATGCCCGCGGGAAGGCCCGATACCGGAAATTCCTTTCCGCTCCTGATGTCTTTCAGTATGAAGTTGTTGATGAAGTTCTGGCGGCTGGGCGCAAAGTTGTTGGGGTTGATGCGCTGACCAGCGATGCGGAGTTCGGGCTGCGCCAGCTCTTCCACCGAAGGATAGCTGTTGCGTTCCATCAGCAGCATCAAATCGGCATTGCCATCTATGCTTACGGCAGGAGTGGGTTTTGCCAATAAAAGATCAGCGATGGCTTTGGGAGGTGTTTGGTAGCCTTCGTCCTGTGCCTGGCACCAGGCGACTGCAAACAGTAAAACGACCGGTAGTAGTTTTCTCATGAATGAAGCGTTTATGAATTGTTAGTGATTGCGCTAGTAAGCGGCAGATGAGGTTTTAGACGCCATACCGCCACTTACCCTGTGATGCGGTGACAAGTTAGGCACCCCGGGTCTTGCTTTTCCGCCTGATTGTGACAGGTGGTGGTATCGGTGTAGGAATTGCTTCAGCAACAGCTGATTGAGACATAGCCTTCCGGTTATTTCCCGGAGAATCTGGTCCGGATAAAAATATTTTTTGTCAAACGCGCGGATGTATTATTTTTGCGACTCGAAATGAACATATTTACGCACATACATCACCATCATCATACTTACCCTTCCAGGTAGGCCGGTGGTGCTTTGTTCAGTGCCATATCATATTCAGGGCTTACCACAGGTAAGCCCTTTTTGTTTTTCGATCATCCGAACTTTTTAAAATATACCAGCGGCCCCAGCAAGGCCTACAAACACAACACTATGTTACGAATAGCGATTCAGAAGTCAGGACGCCTGTACGAAGATTCTGTTCAATTACTGAAAGAATGCGGTATCGACCTGCGCAATGTAAAAGACCGCCTGCGCACCGAAGCCGATAATTTCCCCCTCGAAGTGTTTTTTCTCCGTGATGACGATATCCCTCAATACGTGGAAGATGGTGTTGCCGATATTGGTATTGTAGGCGAAAACGTGTTGTTTGAAAAAAACAAGAAGGCTGAGATCGTAGAAAAACTGGGCTTTGGAAAGTGCCGCCTGGCTGTAGCGATACCCCGCGGGCAGGAATATACCGGCGTATCGTCTCTCCAGGGCAAACGCATCGCCACCAGCTATCCTTTCCTCGTCAATGAATTCCTGAAAAAGAATAAGGTGGAAGCTGAGATCCACGAGATCAGCGGCTCCGTAGAGATCGCACCCGGTATCGGGCTGGCCGACGTAGTGGCTGATCTGGTAAGCAGCGGCTCTACCTTGTTTATGAATGGTCTGAAAGAAGTAGAGACCATCCTGCAGTCGCAATCGGTGCTTATCAAGAACAACCTGCTCGATGCTGGGCAACAACAGTTGCTCGACAAACTCCTGTTCCGCATCCGCGCTGTGAAGAAGGCGAAAAGAACCAAGTATGTATTGCTCAATGCACCCAACGATAAACTGAAAGAGATCATTGGCCTGTTGCCGGGTATGAAGAGCCCCACCGTGCTGCCGCTGGCCGAGCAGGGATGGAGCAGCGTGCACAGCGTATTGAGTGAAGATACCTTTTGGGACATCATCGAGCAATTGAAAGCTGCCGGTGCACAAGGTATCCTGGTGGTGCCTATTGAAAAGATGATAATCTAAATGAATACACCGGTAAACCAGGGTATCAATACAATCGAAAAGCACAATAATATTACGCGTTTATGAAAGTATATGACAACCCGGCCCGCAGCGAATGGAATACATTGCTGCAACGGCCGGTAGCAGAGGCGGCGAGACTGGAGGAAATTGTGAGCGGCATCCTGCAACAGGTGAAAACCGGCGGCGATGCAGCGGTGAAAGCGCTGACCCTGCAATTTGACAAAGCTGTTGTCGACGATCTGCAAGTATCTGAGTCCGAGTTTAGGGATGCAGCGTCCTCGCTCGACGAAGCATTGAAGACGGCGATCCTTACTGCCAAAGCAAATATTGAAACTTTTCATCGCAGGCAGTTGAGTGAACCGGAGATGGTGGAAACGATGCCTGGCGTACAATGCTGGCGAAAAGCGGTGGCCATCGAAAAAGTAGGCTTGTATATTCCCGGCGGTACGGCGCCTTTGTTCTCGACCATCCTGATGCTGGGTGTACCGGCCAGGCTGGCGGGCTGTAAAGAGATCGTATTGTGTTCGCCGCCCGATAAGCAGGGCAAGCTGCATCCGGCCATCCTGTTTGCAGCCGAAGCGGTAGGCGTAACGAAAGTATTTAAGGCGGGTGGGGTACAGGCAATCGGCGCCATGGCTTATGGTACCGCTACCATCCCGAAAGTGTCGAAAATATTTGGACCGGGCAATCAATATGTAACCTGTGCCAAACAACTGATACAGCAGGAAGGGATTGCGATCGATATGCCTGCAGGCCCCAGTGAGGTGGCTGTGTATGCAGATGCGAGTGCCAATGCATCATTTGTAGCGGCCGACCTGCTGAGCCAGGCTGAACACGGAGTAGATAGCCAGGTGATCCTGGTGGTGCGCGAAAAGCAACTGGTAGCGAAGGTGCAGCAGGAGCTCGATACGCAACTGGCGGTATTGCCCCGGAAAGACCTGGCGGCAAAAGCGCTGGAGAACAGTAAGATCTTTGTCATTACGGAGGAGGCAACAGCCTTGGAACTCCTGAATGAGTATGCCGCAGAACACCTCATCCTTGCCTGCGACAATGCCGGTGTGCTGGCCCGCCAGGTAGTGAATGCGGGTTCTGTATTCCTCGGCCATTATTCGCCCGAGAGTGTAGGCGATTATGCCAGCGGCACCAACCATACACTGCCCACCAATGGTTATGCAAAAGCCTATAGCGGAGTGAGTGTTGACAGCTTCGTCAAGAAGATCACCTTTCAACAGCTTACCCGGCAGGGCCTGCAGATGATTGGCCGCACCGTAGAACTGATGGCAGAAGCAGAAGGGCTCGAAGCCCATGCCAATGCCGTACGTGTGCGGATGGGCAAGTAAATGCAGCTATGACGAAGGAATCCTTGTTCTGAATCCTGCTGATGCTTTGACCGGTTCTCCTGGCTGCAGCAGCAACAAAATGTAATCCATGAGCTTTGATCTTAATAATATACTGAGAGATAATATCAAGAAACTGGTGCCTTATTCCTCGGCCAGAGATGAATTTAAAGGGGAAGCCAGTGTATACCTCGATGCCAATGAGAATAGTCTCGGCTCGCCCCTCCGTAAATGGTACAACCGCTATCCCGATCCTTTGCAAAAGAAGGTGAAAGAGAAACTGAGCGAAATAAAAGGCGTACCGGCCGAGCGAATCTTTTTGGGCAACGGCAGTGATGAGTGTATCGATGTGCTGATGCGGGCTTTTTGCGATCCCGGAAAGGATAATATCATTATTTGTCCGCCCACTTATGGTATGTACGAAGTGAGTGCCAACATCAATGATGTGGCCATAAAGAAAGTGCCGCTGACGCCGGCCTTTCAGCTGGACCTCCCGGCCATCGAAGAAGCGGTAGATGATAATACCAAAATGATCTTCATCTGCTCGCCCAACAACCCGACAGGTAATTCGCTGGAGCGTGATGATATTGAAGTGTTGCTGAACAATTACTTCGGACTGATCGTGATCGATGAGGCTTATATAAATTTCTCGAGGTTCAGGTCTTTTACGCAGGAGATGGCAGACTATCCGAACCTGGTGGTGATGCAAACCTTGTCGAAGGCCTGGGGCCTGGCAGCATTACGGGTGGGTATCGCCTTCTCATCGGTAGAGATCATCGATGTAATGAATAAAGTAAAACCGCCTTACAATATCAACCAGGCATCGCAGGACCTCGTATTGCAGGCGCTGGAAGAAGTGGGGCAGGTGAACGATATGATCAAAGAGATCGTGAAACAACGCGGCGAGTTGGAAAGGGTATTGCCTACGGTGCCTGTGGTAAAGCAGGTGTATCCTTCGGATGCCAACTTTTTGCTGGTGCAGGTTACCGATGCAAAAGCGATCTATGATTATTTGCTGACGGAAGGCATTGTAGTGCGTGACCGCAGCAAAGTGATGTTGTGTGAAGGATGCCTGCGAATTACCGTAGGTACCGAAGCGGAGAACGTAGCACTGGTGAACGCGTTGAATAAGTTTGCGGCGCAATAGCAAATCATTTATTACAAATATTCAACGAAAACGAGCAACATGAAACGTATTGGCGGATTATTATCGGCTTTGCTGCTGACTGGCTTTACTGTTTGGGCCAATGATACTACACAGGTTAAACTAAGACGAGGCAAACGCATCCCGGCAGAAGTGAATGGCGGTATTACCTTGCCCGCCGGTTTTAAGGCCGTGGTAGTGGCCGATACGGTAGGGCGGGCCCGGCATATCGTTACGGCCGCCAATGGTGATCTGTACGTCATGTTGTTCCGTTTGAAAAATGGCAAAGGCATCCTGCGCCTGCGCGATACCAATAAAGATGGCGTTGCGGATCAGGTTACTTCCTTCGGCAATTATGCCGGTACCGGCATCACGATCAAGGATGGTTATCTCTATGCCTCCTCCAACAAGGAAGTGTTCCGGTATAAACTGAATGAGCAACAGGAAGTGATCAATCCCGAGTCGCCGGAACGCATCATTACGGGCCTCATCGACCGCAATACCCACAATACCAAATCGCTGGTGCTTGATAATGAAGGCAATATTTATGTCAATATTGGCGCCCCTTCCAATGCCTGCCAGATCGAGGACCGCAAAAAAGGTTCTCCATCACCCGACCCCTGTCCGCTGCTCGATTCGGTAGGAGGGGTATGGCAGTTCAAGGCCGACAAGCTCAACCAAAGTTACCCGGAAGGTATCCGCTATGCCACCGGCATTCGCAATATCATGGGGCTCGATTGGAACCAGGCGACCAATAGCCTGTACGCCATGCAACATGGCCGGGACAACCTGAACTCCTTATTTCCTGAACTGTATAATGAAGATGAAAGCGCCGAGCTGCCTGCAGAAGAACTGTTCCGCATTAACAAGGGCGACGATTTCGGCTGGCCTTATTGCTACTTCGACTGGCAGCAGAATAAGAAAGTACTGGCACCTGAATATGGCGGCGATAAAAAGAAAGAAGGTCGTTGTGCCGATAAAAAGAAACCCATCTATGCCTTCCCTGGTCACTGGGCGCCCAATGCATTGTTGTTCTATACAGGCAATCAGTTCCCTGAGAAATACCGCAATGGTGCATTTGTTGCCTTTCATGGTTCCTGGAACAGAGCACCGAAACCACAGGCAGGTTACTTTGTCGTGTTCCTGCCATTTAAAGACGGTATGCCCAGCGGCGACTATGAGATCTTTGCCGATGGATTTGCGGGTGGTTTCAGAGAGCCTGCGAAGTCATTGTATCGTCCCTGCGGACTCGCACAAGGGCCTGATGGTTCACTCTATATCTCCGACGATAAGAAAGGACGTCTCTGGAAAGTTATGTACACTAATAAATAAAATACACTTGCTATGCGAAAGTCATTCCTGCTGATCACCTGTGCCGGCACCCTGTTGCTGATGGCCGCTCAAACCAAACCGAAGCCCGTACCTAAGAAAGTGCTGGAGAATGGTAAAAAAGTATATGATACTTATTGTTTGCCCTGCCATCAACAGGATGGAAGCGGCGTACCCAATATGACACCCGGCCTGGTGAAAACTACCTGGGTAACGGGCGATAAAAAGCGGTTGGTGGAACTCATCATAAAAGGCATGAAAGGTGTGGAAGTGGATGGTGAAACTTACGACAACGTAATGGCTGCCCACGATTATCTCACCGATCAGGAGATTGCGGATGTTACTACTTATATTCGCAACAGTTTTGGCAACAAGGCGAGTTTGATCGCGCCGGCGGAAGTGAAAGCGATCCGTGCCAAGATCAAATAAATACATTTTCATGAAGCGCGTATTGTTTATTGACCGGGATGGCACTTTGATCAATGAAGCTCCTCCTACCTATCAGTTGGATTCTTATGATAAGCTCACCTTTTATCCGGGTATGTTTGAATTCATGGGCAGAATTGCCCGCGAGTTCGATTATGAACTGGTGATCGTGACCAACCAGGATGGCTTGGGCACGGCGGCATTTCCGGAAGATACTTTCTGGCCGCTGCACAACTTGGTGATGAAGAGTCTGGAAGGAGAGGGCATTCATTTCAGCGCCACATATATTGACCGGAGTTTTCCCAAAGACAATGCGCCTACCCGTAAGCCCGGTACCGGTATGCTTACGCAATACCTCAATAATCCGGCTTATGATATCGCCAACTCTTTCGTGATCGGCGACCGTATTACCGATGTACAATTGGCCAAGAACATGGGCTGCAAAGCCATCTGGTTGAACAATGATGCCACGTTGGGTTCCGGAGAGATCAAAGACAAGGTGGCCGAGCTGCAGCCTGTTATTGCTCTGGAAACAACCCTCTGGAGCGATATCTACAAGTTCCTGAAACTGGGCCTGCGCCAGGTAATACACGAACGCAATACCAATGAAACGCAGATCAAGATCGAGCTCAACGTAGATGGCAGCGGAAGGGCGCAGATCGTGACCGGACTGGGTTTCTTCGATCATATGCTGGATCAGATAGCCCGTCATGGTAAAATGGATCTCACCATCCGTTCAAACGGCGACCTGCACATCGATGAACACCATACCATTGAAGATACCGGCATTGCGTTGGGCGAAGCCTTTGCGCTGGCATTGGCCGATAAGCGGGGCATGGAGCGTTATGGATTTGCGTTGCCCATGGATGAGGCGGATGCGAAAGTACTGATCGACTTCGGCGGGCGCAACTGGATCGTATGGAATACAGAGTTCAAACGCGAATATGTGGGCGATATGCCAACCGAGATGTTCTTCCATTTCTTCAAGTCATTCTCCGATGCGGCGAAATGCAACCTAAACATAGAATGCCATGGCGATAATGAGCATCACAAGATAGAAGCGATCTTCAAGGCCTTTGCAAAAGCCATTAAGATGGCGGTGAAGCGCGATCCGCTCAGCAATTACCTGCCCAGTACAAAGGGGGTGTTGTAAGCGCGGGCATCTTTTCGGGGAAGCAATTCCGGCCGTGCGTCTTGCCCAATGGCCAGACGTCGCGGTTACTGTATACAGAAATAGCCTTTAACTGAAAGCGGACGATGGTGTCCAGTACCAGTTAAAGGCTATTTTATTTTTAGTACCTGATGGTCAGGCCAGCACGTCCTGCCATTCTGGTGTGCGGTCCAATACTTTTTTAGCGAAAGGGCAGAGGGGAACGATCTTCAGGTTATTGGTGCGGGCAAATTCCACGCCGGCATACACCAGTTGTTTGCCTACTCCCTTGCCGCCCAGCGATTCATCTACCTCGGTATGTTCAATGACCATCTTATTGGGCGAAGGTTTGGAATACACCATTTCTGCCAGTATTTTTCCATCCTCTTCCACATAGAACATGCTCTTAACTTTTCCTTCCTTGTGCTTGATCAACATGCGACATCATTTGGGTGAATAATCATTTGCGTTGAACGTGCAATTTAATACAATTGCTTCAGCAGGGCCATGCCTTCGGGCCATAAGCCCAGGTTGGAGGTGCTATTGATATGCCCGTAATCGCCAACATTTACCAGGCGGCTGCCCCAGGCGTCGGCAAACTGTTGTGCCCTTTCGATGCTCACATACTCGTCGTTGGTGCTGGCTACCGTAATGGACGGAAAGGGCAGCTTATGGAGCGGCATCGGCATAAAGCCAGTGGTGCCGGGCGGATAACTGGGGGCTTCTACATCGCTGGGGCCTACCAGTAAGGCGCCCTTGATGGTGCGGTCGTAGGCTGTTGCCCATCGTACAATGGTGCTGCACGCAAGACTATGCCCCACCAGGATCACTTGGTCAAGCGGTTGCTGAGATACTATGCCATCGATTGTTTGGAGCCAGTCCGCGCACACGGGCGTATCCCAATCCCGTTGCCGGATGCGGGTAAAGCCGTAGGTCTGTTCCCAATGTGTTTGCCAGTGCTGAGGGCCCGAGTCGTAAAGGCCAGGAAGGATAAAAACGATAGGGTTCATTGCCTAAAGGTAAATCCTTTGGGGGCTTTGAGATCGCCGGCGTCGTACATATTAATGAAAAGGATCACTGGTTTGTCCTGACCTTCCCAGGTCACTTCATATTTGTCCAGCAGTCCTCCATCGCCCAGTAGCCCATTTTTCGTTTTGAATGGGCAGCAGCTCCCCAGTCGATGGTAACTGATGGTTTCCCCATTGGGGCCTTGTAAGCCATTTAAGTAGCGTTGTTCGTTTGCTGCCCCATTCATGAGGCCGCCGCCTACCATGATGGGGCTTTTGACGGTGTACCCATAGGTCGAATCGTCCGTAATTGCGGTGAGTTTAAACGATTTATCGTCGAGCATGGCATAGTCGCGGCTACCAGGGAGTTTCGGATAGCTACTACCTCCTGCAGATTCGATTTGTGTCTTTTTAGCGCTGCTACAGGCAGTGGCGACCAGCAGCATGGCGAGGGCAATTGTTGTGAGGTTAATTTTCATGTAAGGTGTGTTTAGGTGTATAGATGCAGTATCCGGGTAATTTACATAACGCTGATACCAGTTTATTCTGCGGTGATAGTCTATCGATCTTGTATTTTTTTTGGAATAATCGATTTGCTACCGCATATTTGCAATATGGTACTGAACAAACAAAATAATCAGTGGTGGTGGCATACAAACTCTATCCGGGGCTTGTAACGCTGCTATTGTTGTTTATGACACTATATTCAGGGCCCCGATGTACAATCGGGGCTTTTTTATTTTATTCTTTATCAATCATTAATTTCTTTTCGAGGGACCAGGCATGAAAAAAATAGCTATTCAGACGAACTGTAAAAAAATGCTGGCCGATGTGTACACTCCTGTTGGTATCTACCTGCGTGTGCGGGATCGATTCAGGGATACCGTGCTGCTGGAAAGCACCGATCACCATGCGGCCGATAACAGTTATTCCTTCATTTGTATCAATGCCATCGCGGGTATGGAGATCACTTCCACCCGTAGCATCGAATTCAAGTGGCCTGGCGAAAAACCCGAAAAGATAGCCGTGAACAATGTACAGGAAGTGCCGCAATTGCTGTGGAACTTCATGCAGCGCTTTGAAGTAAGCGGCGCCTCCACCAAGGAAAGCCGTTTTGCCCAGGGCCTGTACGGCTACACTACTTTCGATGCCGTTCAGTTCTTCGATACCATCGGGTTGAAATCGGGCGCCACGACGCCGGATATTCCTCTGATGCGCTATCGCCTGTACCAATACGTGATCGTTATCAATCATTACAAAGACGAGCTGTTCATTTGTGAGAATGTGGTCAATGGGCTCGATAGCGAACTGTCGGTGGTAGAATCCCTGATCCGTAGCAAGGACGTTCCGGTCTATCCCTTTAAGCCATTGGGCGAGGAGATCTCGAATATGACCGATGAAGCTTACCGCGACATGGTGACCAAAGGTATCCAGAGCTGCTTCCGGGGCGATGTGTTCCAGATCGTATTGAGCCGTCGCTTCCAGCAATCCTTCCGGGGTGATGAGTTCAATGTATATCGCGCGCTTCGCAGCATCAACCCTTCTCCTTATCTCTTCTTCTTCGATTACGGCGATTATAAACTACTCGGCTCTTCTCCCGAATCACAGATACTTATTCAACAGGGCAGAGCGGTGGTACACCCCATTGCAGGCACCTTCAAACGTACCGGCGATGATGAGACCGATAAGCTGGAAGCCGACCGTTTGCTGAAAGATGCCAAAGAGAACGCTGAACACGTGATGCTGGTTGACCTGGCACGCAATGACCTCAGCCGAGTTTGTGATGAGGTGGTCGTAGAGCATTACCGCGAAGTACAATATTACAGTCACGTGATCCACCTGGTGAGTGAAGTGACGGGAAAAGTGCGGCCCAACGCCAATCCTTTTGAACTGATGGCGAAGACCTTCCCGGCTGGTACGCTTAGTGGTGCGCCTAAGTTCAGGGCGATGGAGCTCATCGATTCGTATGAGCCCACTACCCGCAGCTATTACGGAGGTGCTATTGGCTTTATGGGCTTCGATGGAACCTGTGTGCACGCGATCATGATCCGCACCTTCCTGAGCCGGCAGAACACACTGTTTTACCAGGCAGGTGCAGGCGTGGTAGCTGCCAGCAAACCCGAAAGCGAATTGCAGGAAGTAAATAACAAACTGGGAGCTTTAAAGAAAGCGATCGTTTTTGCGGAAGAGATCTCGAAGTAATGGCTGTATACAACCCGCAGCAACGGATTAAATGAAAGAGGCAGCAGGAACAGGAGAGGAGCAGGCAGTACTAAACATTTAAAAAACTCAAACATTGGCCCGGATATTAGTTTTTGACAATTACGATTCTTTCACCTACAACCTGGTGCACCTGGTAGAAAAGATACTGCACCAGAAAGTAGAGGTGTTTCGCAATGACCAGATCCCTTTGGAGAAAGTAAAAGATTACGATAAGATCATTCTTTCACCCGGTCCGGGTATACCGGAAGAAGCCGGCTTGTTGCTGCCGCTCCTGAAAGAGTACGCAGCCACCAAATCCATCCTGGGTGTATGCCTTGGGCACCAGGCCATCGGCCAATCCTTTGGCGGCAAGCTGGTGAACCTGAGTACCGTGTACCATGGCGTAGCTACACCCTGCCAGATCATCGACGCCAAGGCGCCGTTGTTCAAAGACATGCCTGCTGAAATTGAAGTGGGCCGTTATCACAGCTGGGTGATCAGCGAAGAAGGTTTCCCAAAAGAACTGGAGGTTACTGCGCGCGATGCCAACAATTTCATCATGGCGCTGCAGCATAAGCAATACGATGTACAGGGCGTGCAGTTCCATCCCGAAAGTGTATTGACCCCCATGGGCGAACAAATATTACGTAACTGGTTGAAAAACTAAGTATGAAAAAGATACTACAACTGTTGTTTGAACACAAGACGCTCAGCCGGGCCACTGCTAAAGAAGTGCTGGTGAATATCGGTAAGGGGATATACAACGAGCATGAAGTAACGGCCTTCATGACCGTATACCTGATGCGCAGCATCACCATCGAAGAACTGCAGGGTTTTCAGGATGCCTTGCTCGAGTTGTGTGTGCCGGTCGATCTCAACGGACATGCTACCATCGATATCGTAGGTACCGGCGGCGATGGCAAGAATACGTTCAATATCTCTACCCTGGCCTGTTTTATCGTGGCTGGTACTGGTCAAAAGGTGTCCAAGCACGGCAACTACGGCGCTACTTCCATCAGCGGTGCATCGAATGTGATGGAACAGCTGGGTTATAAATTCAAGAACGATCCGGCACAACTGAAACGGGAAGTAGAGGAAGCAAACATATGTTTCTTACACGCGCCCCTGTTTCATCCCGCATTGAAAACGGTAGCCCCCATCCGTAAAAACCTGGGTGTGCGTACCTTCTTCAATATGCTGGGGCCAATGGTGAACCCCGCCGCCCCCGCCTTTCAACTGGTAGGTGTGTACAGCCTCGAGATGGCGCGCATCTACAACTACCTGTTGCAGCAAAACGACAAAGCCTTTACGATCATCCATGGTCTGGATGGTTACGATGAAATATCCCTTACCAATGATACCAAAGTGATCACCAATGCCGGTGAGCGGGTGATGACGCCCGAACAACTGGGCAAGCGCATGGTATCGGCAACTGATATATTGGGTGGCAATTCAGTAGAGGAGAGTGCCAAAATATTCCTGACGATACTGGATGGCAAAGGCAGCTGGGCACAAAATGCCGTGGTGCTGGCCAATGCCGCGATGGCACTGCACTGTACCGGTAACTTCAAGAAGTATGATGATGCCTATGCGGCGGCGGTCGATAGCCTGGAAAGCGGCAAGGCAAGGGCCGCATTGAGCAAACTGGTAGCTTTGCAATAAAATGCCGGCGCGTTGAGCCCCGGTTAATACATACAACACACGGATTCATGAATATTCTGGACAAGATCATAGCGCACAAAAGAATAGAGGTAGCGGAAAGGAAGAAAGCCATGAGTACGGCCGAACTGGAGAAGAGCCCTGCATTTACCCGCCGGGTATTGTCACTGAAAGAGTTTCTGTTGAATGATGAGAAGACGGGCATCATTGCTGAATTCAAGCGTAAGTCGCCCTCGAAGGGAGTGATCAATGGAAACGCCGATGTAGTGGAAGTAACCAGCGCTTACACAAAGTTTGGCGCATCGGGTTTGTCGGTGCTGACAGATACCGAATTCTTTGGCGGCAGTACGGAAGACCTGATCAAGGCACGGGTGAACCAGATCCCCATCCTGAGAAAGGAGTTTATCATTGACGAATACCAGATCGTAGAAGCAAGGGCCATGGGAGCCGATGTGATATTGCTGATCGCAGCCTGCCTGACACCAGCTGACGTGAAGCGATTGGCTACTTTTGCCCAAAGCCTGCAACTGGAAGTATTGCTCGAACTGCACGATGAAGAAGAGTTGGGCCATATTTGCGATGAAACGGAGCTGGTAGGTATCAATAACCGCAACCTCAAGACCTTTGTGGTGGATATTGAAAGAAGCCTGGCTATGGCGCAACGCATCCCCACCGGGAAAGTGAAAGTGGCCGAAAGCGGGATCTCTTCGGTAGAGAACATCCGGCTGTTCCGCGACAACGGTTTCCGGGGTTTCCTGATCGGGGAGAATTTTATGAAAGAACCTAACCCCGCCAAGGCATTTGAGCAGTTTGTGCAGTCGATGTACTAAATGATGGAACACCGCATGCAGACGCGGTTGTTTGCCGATTAACACTAACACTTAAAATCGAATGACCCATGAGAGTAAAAGTCTGCGGTATGACGCAACCCGACCAGGTAGATCAGCTGGCTGGTTTGGGAGCAACGTTTGCCGGCTTTATTTTTTATCCTAAGAGTCCGCGGTATGTGTTCAAGCACATGACGATTACACAGATCCGCAAGGTGAACAACATCAATAAAGTAGGGGTGTTTGTCAACTCGTCGATCGAGGAAGTACTGCACCTGGTAGATGAATGCCGCCTGCACATGGTGCAGCTGCATGGCGATGAATCGCCGAAGTTCTGTGAAAAGATCGCCGACTATGTTTCGGTGGTCAAAGCCTTCAGATTGAGCGACAACGATAGTGTAGACTGGATGATCCGCCCTTATATGGATGTATGCGATATGTTCATGTTCGACACCATGGGAGCCGGCTATGGCGGCACCGGCAAGAAATTCGATTGGAGCGTGTTGAAGAACAGTTCCATCGGCAAACCCTTCTTCCTCAGCGGCGGTATTGAGCCAGGCGATGAAGCAGAGTTGAAAGCCTTTGAACAACAACCTGTAGCCAAAGCCTTATTTGCCATCGATATCAACAGCAAGTTCGAAGTAAGTCCCGGTGTCAAGGACATGGAAAAGCTGCGGCCTTTTATCGAACACATGAAGCAGTAATAAGAACCGGGCAACAAAATAAATTATGATCAGCATTCGGATAGCGGAGGAAACAGACCTCCCGGAAATATTGACGATCTACAATGACATTATTGTAAACACCACAGCCGTGTATGATTACAACGCCCATACGCCGGCCATGCGCAAGCAGTGGTGGGATACCAAAGTGCAGCAGGGCTTCCCTGTTTTTGTAGCCGTGGAAGATGGAAAAGTAGTAGGATTTAGTTCGATCGGTCCCTTCAGGGCCTGGGCGGCCTACAAATATTCAGTAGAGAACTCGATATATGTGGCGGCCGATCAGCGTGGTAAAGGAATTGGCAAGCTGCTGATGCCACCACTCATCGAAGCAGCCCGCCAACTGAATATGCATACCATCCTGGCCGGCATCGATGCCAGCAATGACGCGAGTGTTAAACTGCATGAAAGTTTCGGATTTAAAGAAGTGGCGCTGTTCAGGGAAGTGGGATACAAGTTTGGCAAGTGGCTCGACCTGAAATTCCTCCAGCTGGTATTGGAAACACCGGCAAACCCCATCGAACAGTAACCGACGCATATTTGATAACGATAGCTGTGTTTCGACGTTGCAGCCAGGGTGATCAGAAGCCCATTGTAACGACCAGGCGCAGGAACAATAAATAGTTGAATCATGATCAATCGCAAAATGCCCCTGGCCCAATATAAGGGCACGTATCAGCAGCCCAATATATTCGGGTACTATGGCAATTTCGGTGGTGCTTATATTCCCGAAATGCTGCACCGCAATGTGGAAGAGTTAAAGAACCGATATATACAGATCATGTATGAGGAGTCTTTCCAGAAAGAGTTCCATGCACTGCTGAAAGATTATGTCGGGCGTCCTACGCCCTTGTACCTCGCCAAGAGGCTCAGTGCTCAATACAATACGAAGATCTACCTCAAGCGCGAGGACCTGTGTCATACGGGCGCCCATAAGATCAACAATACCATTGGACAGATACTGCTGGCCGAAAAGCTGGGTAAGAAGCGGATCATCGCCGAAACCGGCGCCGGACAACATGGTGTTGCCACCGCCACCGTTTGTGCATTGAAGGGCATTCAGTGTATCGTGTACATGGGTGAAAAAGACATCGAACGCCAGGCGCCCAACGTGGCACGCATGAAGATGCTGGGGGCGACGGTGATCCCTGCCACCAGTGGCAGCAAAACCTTGAAGGATGCTACCAACGAAGCGATCCGCGACTGGATCAACAATCCCGAAGATACCCATTACATCATTGGCAGTGTGGTAGGTCCGCATCCTTACCCCGATATGGTAGCCCGCTTTCAAAGCGTGATCAGTGAAGAGATCCGCAAGCAATTGAAGGAAGAGACTGGCAGTGAATTTCCTGCGTACGTGCTGGCCTGTGTGGGTGGCGGCAGTAATGCAGCCGGCGCTTTTTACCATTTTCTCGAAGAGTTTTCCGTGAATCTCGTTGCCATCGAAGCGGCAGGTCATGGTGTACATAGCGGCCTTAGCGCTGCCACTACCCAATTGGGCAAACCCGGTGTGTTGCATGGCAGCAAAAGCCTGGTGATGCAAACAGCCGACGGACAGGTGGTAGAGCCGCACAGTATTTCTGCGGGGCTCGATTATCCGGGTATCGGACCGTTGCATGCGCATTTGTATGAAACCGGTCGTGCTACCTTCTTAAGTGCTACCGATGAAGAAGCCCTTGATGCTGCCTTCAACCTGGCCAGGATGGAAGGGATCATTCCGGCGCTGGAATCGGCCCATGCCTTATCGGCTTTGAAACAATTATCCTTCAAGCCATCCGACGTAGTGGTGCTTTGCCTCTCGGGCCGCGGCGACAAGGACCTGGCCACCTATATGAAGGCCATGGAGGAGCGCGGTTAAACCAATTTAAAGACAACAACAAGTATACAAGCATCTATCATGAGCAGGATACAGGACCTATTCAACCGGAAAAAAGATCATGTGCTCAATATCTACTGTACAGCAGGTTATCCGAAGCTAAACAGTACCCTGGAGGTAATGCGGGCCTTGCAGAACAATGGCGCCGATCTCATCGAGCTTGGAATGCCTTACAGCGACCCGCTGGCGGATGGGCCGGTGATCCAGGCCAGCAGCACCGTTGCACTGGCCAATGGCATGACGATCCAGACCTTATTCGAACAATTAAAGGAAATGCGCAGCAGCGCAGGCGAGGAGCCCATCCGCGTGCCGGTGATACTGATGGGATACATGAATCCCGTATTGCAATACGGCTTTGAGAAGTTCTGTGCCGATGCGGCAGCCGCCGGCGTCGACGGACTGATATTGCCCGACCTGCCCGAATACGAGTTTGAGACAGAATATGGTGCGGTCATAAAGAAGTACGGACTTGATTTTATCTTCCTCGTAACCCCCGAAACTTCGGTAGAGCGCGTCAAGCGCCTAGATGCATTGAGCACGGGTTTTCTATACGCCGTATCTTCTTCTTCCACAACGGGTAAGGATAAGGATATGGGAGATGTGAGTGCTTACCTGCAAAAGCTGCAGGACCTGAAACTGAAGAACTCCGTACTCGTAGGGTTTGGTATTAAAGACAAGGCCAGTTTCGAAGCCGCCTGTAAACATGCCCAGGGTGCTATCATCGGAACAGCTTTTATCAAAGCGCTCGATGGGCAGGAGGACGTAAAGGGTACTGTACAACAATTTTTGAAAAAGGTGTTACAATAATACGTATGAGTTTAGTGATCGTTAAATACAATGCGGGCAATATCCAATCTGTATTGTATGCGTTGGAAAGGATCGGTGTGGAGGCTGTGGTAACGGATGACCATGAGCAGATCCGCAACGCGGGCAAAGTCATTTTTCCCGGAGTAGGGGAGGCCAGCAGTGCCATGCGCTACCTCAAAGAGCGCGGTCTCGATGAGGTGATCAGGCAATTGGAGCAGCCCGTGCTGGGCATCTGCCTGGGTATGCAGTTGATGTGTGCTTACAGTGAGGAGAACGATACAACATGCCTGGGCATCTTTCCGGAACACGTAAAGCAGTTCAGGCCCCAGGCTGGCAGCGCACTCAAAGTGCCCCAGATAGGATGGAACTCGATCTACAACCTGAAGACGGACCTCACAAAAGACGTGGCGGAGAACAGCTACTGCTATTTTGTGCATGGGTTTTATGCGGCGCTCGGTGAACATACCATCGCTACCACCGATTATGTGCAGCCTTACAGCGCCGGCCTGCACAAAGACAATTTCTATGGACTGCAGTTTCACCCCGAGAAAAGTGCCAAGGTGGGTGAGCAATTATTAAAAAACTTTCTGAGCCTGTAATATGGAGATCAAAAATGTCCCTTTGCCCGATGTGTGGCATATGCGCCAAGCAGTGATGTATCCCAGCGAGTCGATCGACTTCGTGAAGCTCGATCTCGATGAGCATGGCATGCATTGGGGCGTGTATGAAAAGAGCGAACTGGTATCGGTAATATCGGTGTTCGTTGAGGGGAAGCAGGTGCAATTCCGCAAGTTTGCTACCAGCGTGCATCATCAGGGAAAAGGTTATGGGTCGACCCTGTTGCAGTATGTGATCGACTGGGCCAGGCATCATGGCATGCACTCCATGTGGTGCAACGCGCGCCTGAATGCCACATCCATCTACAAGAAATTTGGTATGCAGGCTACCGGCGCCACCTGGCACAAGTATGGCCTCGAATTCATTAAAATGGAAAAACAGTTACAGCGAACCATGCAGATCATCCCTGCCATCGATATTATTGACGGAAAATGTGTACGCCTTACCCAGGGTGATTACGAACGAAAGAAAATATACAATGAGCATCCGCTCGAAGTAGCGCTCGAATTCCAGGATGCCGGTTTAAAAAGGTTGCACCTGGTTGACCTCGACGGTGCCAAGGCCGGTGCAGTAAAGAACTGGAAAGTGCTGGAAACCATCGCGGCAAAAACCAGTATGGTCATTGATTTTGGTGGCGGCATCAAGACCGACAAGGACGTGAACATTGTTTTCAACTCCGGTGCCGCTTTGGCAACGGTGGGTAGCATTGCTGTCAAGAACGAACAGGAGTTCGTAAAGTGGCTGCTGACCTATGGGGCCGATAAGTTCCTGCTGGGCGCCGATGTGAAAGACGAAAAGATCGCCGTAGCCGGCTGGCTCGAAACCACCGATGTATGGATCTATGATTTCATTCAGAAATATATCGGGCATGGCGTGCAGCAGCTATTCTGCACCGACGTGAGCAAAGACGGTTTATTGCAGGGACCTTCTATCGATCTCTACAAGAACATCATTACCAAATTCCCCGACCTGCATTTCATAGCCAGCGGCGGCGTCAGCAATATGGACGATGTATTGGAGTTGAAAGCGATCGGCTGCAGTGGCGTCATCATTGGCAAAGCGATCTATGAAGGCCGTATCACGATCAAGGATCTGGCTACATTATAAGACCATAAAACGAATAAGGTGTTAACAAAGCGTATTATCCCCTGCCTCGATATCAAGGACGGTCGTACCGTGAAGGGAACCAATTTTGTGAACTTAAGAGATGCCGGTGATCCCGTGGAGTTGGGAGCATTGTATGCGCAGCAGGGTGCGGATGAGCTGGTGTTTCTCGATATCACGGCCACCAACGAGCGTCGTAAGACGCTGAGCGAACTGGTGAACCGCATTTCGCACCATATCAATATTCCCTTTACTGTGGGCGGTGGCATCAGCAGCGTGGAAGACGTGCAGGTGTTGTTGCAGAACGGAGCCGACAAGATATCGGTGAACACGGCAGCCTTTAAACGTCCGGAACTGATCGGCGAGCTGGCCAAAGAGTTTGGAAGCCAATGCGTGGTACTGGCCATCGATACCCGCCTGGAAGCCGACGGGGAGTGGTATGTGTACCTTAATGGCGGTCGCGTAAAGACCGAAGCGAAATGCTTCGATTGGGCCAGGCAGGGCGTGGAGCTCGGCGCTGGGGAGATTCTGCTTACCTCCATGAACCATGATGGTACCAAACAAGGCTTTGCGCTCGATATTACCCGCAGGCTGGCAGAAGCCCTGCCGGTGCCGGTGATCGCCAGTGGCGGCGGTGGCACCATGGAGCATTTTGTGGATGTATTTGGCCAGGGCAAAGCCGACGCTGCATTGGCCGCCAGCATCTTCCATTTTAAGGAGATCAGTATTCCGGAATTAAAGGGATATTTGCAGGGCAAACAAATAGCCATCAGGCCTGCATGATCCTCATCGAACTCATAGTGGCTCTTTACTTGTTTTTTTGCATGAAAAATAAACAAGCCGACCGCGAACGCATCCGACGTGCCCGCCTTCTGGAAAAGCAGGAGGAATTGATGGAATCACTAAAGGCCAGGAAAGCCGATAAAGGAAACGAACAATGATGAAAGTAGATTATAAGAAATATGCCGACGGACTCGTACCTGCCATTGTGCAGGACTTCAAGACCCATAAAGTTTTGATGCTGGGTTTCATGAATGAAGAGGCGGTTAAAAAAACTATGTCCGAGGGCAAGGTTACTTTTTTTAGCCGCAGCAAGCAACGCCTGTGGACGAAAGGCGAGGAGAGTGGCAACCACCTGCTGGTAAAGGAAATACTGTCCGATTGCGACGACGACACCATTCTCATTAAAGCACAGCCACTGGGGCCTACCTGCCACACGGGGGCTGATACCTGCTGGAGCGAACGCAACCATTCGGAAGATTTTCTTTACTACCTGGAAGATATCATCGAACTGCGTAAGAAGAGCAGTGATGAGAAATCATACGTGCGTTCCCTCTTTGGCAAAGGGATCAACAAGATTGCCCAGAAAGTAGGGGAGGAAGCCGTGGAAACCGTGATCGAGGCTAAGGACAACAACGACGAACTGTTCCTGAACGAAGCGGCCGATCTCCTGTTCCATTATTTGATTTTACTTAACGCAAAAGGTCATAATTTACAGTCGGTTGTAAATATCCTACAGCAAAGACATTCAAATAAGTAGTTCTCTATGAAGCAGTTACTGGTACTGATAGCATTATTGCCCTTGGGCTTACTGGCGCAAACCGGGTTTGTGATCAAAGGAAAAGTGACGGGGCTGCCCGAAGCTTCGAAAGTAACGCTTACCGATGTCAATAACCCCACGGATACTTTGTCGCGCGGCAAGGTCGTTCATGGCGGTTTCGAACTGAAAGGAACTATCAAAGAAGCTAACCTCTATCAGTTGAACTTCGATGGCGTTCAAAAAAAGGCCATGCTGTTCATCGGTAACGACCAGGTAACTGTAGAAGGAAATATAGAGCAGGTGCAGCAGCTGGACATCAAAGGCTCATCCATTCACAATGATTTTGTGGCCTTCCAGAATACCTTCAATCCGCTTTTCCGTAAGCTTACAGAAATGAACCAGCAATTGTATGCAAAGCCCAATGTACAGCCTGGTGATTCGATCATGGTGGCCTATATGGCCCATGTAAATTCCATCAAGGCTACGTTGGAACAATTCGTGACCGAGCGAAAGACATCGCCGGTGGCTCCTTTCGTGCTGGTGGTTACCAGCGAGCTGGAACAGGACATCTCCGTGCTGGAAAAAAACTACAACCTGTTGGCGGAAACCGGAAAGGAGGGCTTCTACGGAAAGATCTTGAAACAACGCATCGACGATAATAAGATTGGTGCCATCGGTTCGGATGCGATGGATTTTACACAAGCCGACACAACCGGCAAGCCGGTTACGCTGGCCTCCTTCCGTGGCAAATATGTATTGATCGATTTTTGGGCCAGCTGGTGCCGCCCGTGCCGGGTGGAGAACCCCAACGTGGTCAATGCTTTCAATAAGTTCAAGGATAAAAACTTCACCGTGCTGGGCGTTTCGCTCGACCGCGAAAAGCAACCTTGGTTGCAGGCTATCAAGGACGATAACCTTACCTGGACGCATGTCAGCGACCTCAAGTTCTGGAGCAATGAAGTAGCACAGATGTATCGCGTGCAAGGCATACCGCAAAACTTCCTCATCGATCCCAATGGCAAGATCATCGGTAAGAACCTGCGTGGCGAAGGCCTGCAAGCGAAGCTGTGTGAGCTCCTGGGCTGCAATTAAAAGATACAAACCTTGCCCGGAGGCGCTAGGCCCGCCAGGCAAGGCGATCCTTCTCTGTTAGTTCACGTCTTTACCTTCCTGCAGCAGCAGGAGCATTCTCTGTACATTATCTTTATTGACTTTATCAGGCGCCTGCGGCAACGCTTTCTGCGCATACTCTGCGGCTTTCTTATAATTGGCCAGGGCCGAGTACCCCCGCATCATACCCATATTGGTCGTAAATACATTGGGCGTTTTATCGTAATTCAATTTAAAGGCATCGAAAGCCTCTTTGTACTTCTTCTGTTGTAATAACTGGCGTGCATAGTTGTGTATCTGTGGAGCAGTACCCAAAGGCAACGCCTCTTTCATCAGGGCATCAGCTTCGGCCTGCCGGTTGAGCTTCGAAAGTATCTGTGCTTTGGTCGAGAGTGTATTGAAATTGCTGGTGCCCACGAACGGCCCGCTGATCGCCTGATCGGCCCAGGCGAGGGCTTCTTTCAGGTTAACGTTGTTGACTACACAATAAGCGGCGGCCTGGTTCCAGTTTTGCCATCCGCTCGAGAAACTCTTTTCGCTGCGCAATTCATTGCGGAAGGAAGCAAGTTGCAGGTTGATGTGGTCTGTTTCCACACGGAACGGAAACCGTAGTTTTTCCCACTCCAGGGCTATTGTTGCCGATGAGTCGGTTTGATCGAGAAACTCGAACCTGAGCCATTCTACGCTCTTATCCAGCGATACTGGTTGAATGGGGATGCGGAGTGCATCTTCTTTATCATCGTAAAAGAAACTGCCCCAGGAGGTATGGTTCTTTGATAATATCAGGGTGGAGCTGAGTGAATCATACGCAATGAACAATCCATACTGGCCGGCCGGGAGTGGCTTGCCCTGTATCATCACCGGGGTAGAAAATTCAATGACGGTATTCTCGTTGGCCCCTGCCCGCCAGGGAGCGTGCTTACTGGTACCAAAGCCAAGGTCGGCATATCCCTTGTGCACGAGCTGTCCCCAGATCTTGCCTTCGCGGCCTTTTACACCTGGCCGGCAGTATTCAATAGAGACGTCGGTAACGCCTATGTTTTCGCTGATGGATGCTTTCTTGTTACCTCCTTCGGGGGCGGTTGTAAGTTGCGCCTGTCCGTTAATATGAAGGCATAACAGCAAGGTTGCTGTGAGTAGTTGGCATTTCATGCAGTTTTGTTTTAGTGTTACTAAAGCTATCCTATTTAGAGACGGAAGGGAAGGGAATTGGGACCTTCTGTCGAAACCGCAGGATGAACTGACTTAATCATTGACCTGAGGTAAATGCCTCGGGAAGTATTCTTGAATGATGTGTATGCTATTGATTATCAGCGGAAACAGTTGCTTGTTAGCCGGCACTGGCCATTCGGCGGCCGGAACCTGTTGTTAATAGACGTTGGCCGCCCCCGCTGCAATTCATAGGTCGTTTGCTACCATTCATTAAATAAACGGCACTGTTCACTAAGTGGGTTTTAAATAGGGAGGTGAGCCTGCTTTACTTTGCAGTGGAATGATATTACGAAGTTTCATATCGAGGGTGTTGATCACCCTGCTATTATTTCCCACTCTGCATCTGCAGGGACAAAAAACTTTATCTATGACTGGTGAGTATTATCTGCGGGGTGTGATGGAAGTCGCTTCCGGCTTCAAGCTGAATGCTGATTCTTCTTTTCAATTCTTCTTTTCTTATGGTGCACTGGACCGTTATGGAACCGGTCAATGGCAGGTGAAGGATGGAAAGCTGATCTTCAACAGCCGGCCGCAGCCCGCGAAGGATTTTGCGCTGGTTACCAGCAAAGCGGTACCGGGCAATCATACCACGATCCGCATCATCGACAGCAATGCTTTTTTGCTGTCTTATGTGCATGCGAAGTTCTCTCCCGGAAGCGATCAATCCCTGATGACCGACAAAAAAGGCATGATCGTATTGCCGAAGCTACGCCTGGACTCAGTCTCCTTGCTGTTCGAATTCTGCCCCGAGCGTTATTCTACTTTTCCTGTTGCGGATAGTACGCATAATTTTTTCGAGTTCAGGTTCGAGCCCTGGCTCATGGAAGTGTTTTTCAACAACTTCTCGCTGCAGGTCGATGAAAATGGACTGTTGGGCAGGCACCCGCTGATGAAGGGTGCGGAATTCAGGTATAATAAATAACAGCGCTCATCGTTATGAGGCTGGTTCCCATTTACTAACCCCCTATTTATAACTGTTTATGTGGCTGTCATTTGTACTGTATATGGCCGTAACCTTTGCCCTGTTGATCTTTCAATTGCGGCGTAAAGGGGCTTAATACAGCAACCCATTAAAAGCAAAGGCCCGGTAACATTGTTGCCGGGCCTTTGCTTTATGTCAAGAGTTTTAACTGTTACTGTTTGTTGGGATCCTTGTCTTTTTTACCGCCGAAGATGCGACGGAAGAGTCCCTTTTTTTTTTGTTCGTCGGTCTTCACTTCTTCTTTGGCTGGTTCATCTTTCTTCACCGGCACCTGGTTTTTGGGCTTAACGGCTTCTTCCAATATCTTTTGTTCTTCTATCGCCTGTTTGGAGTCGGTAGGGATGTTCTGCGTATCTGGCGTGCTGAGGTATTCATCGGCGGTACCATTGCCTACATTCTCGCCTTCAGCGCCGGGATCGGGCGTGCGGTCGGCTAAGTTATATCCATCATAAAGACCTTCGCTACGCATGTTCTCAGGTTGCACGAAACGGGCTTGTTTATCGAGGCCAAGTGTTTTATCGGCATACACTTTTTGGAAGAAGTATTCCCAGATAGGCCTTGCGGCACGTCCACCTTCACCAAGACCACCATCGAGGCGCACGAAACGGTCATCACAACCGATCCAGGTTCCTGCCATCAACTGAGGTGTAAATCCGAAGAACCAGGCATCGGAGTTGTCGTTGGTAGTACCTGTTTTACCACCCATTTCTGCGGCGCCTAGCCGTGCACGCAAACCGGCGGCAGTACCGTAGTCAACAGGTCCCTGCATCATCCGGGCCATGGTATAGGCTGTTGTTTGGCTGATCACTTCCTTGCGCTCCGCATTGAACAGCTCCAGCACATTTCCGTTCTTGTCTTCGATACGGGTAATGTAAATGGGTTTGGTGCTGAAACCACCCGAAGGGAACATGGTATAGCCCCACATCATCTCGTACAACGAAAGATCGGTGGTACCGAGACAAATAGAGGGGAAGGGTTCTACTTTGGTAGGTATGTTGATCTGCTTGAGGAAGTCGGCAAATCGTTGTGGTGTAGTTTGCTTGATGATATAAGCCGCTACTTCATTGACCGACCAGGCCAGTCCGCTGGCCATGGTGCGGGTACCCGTGCGGCCCCTGTTCTTGGCGGGCACATATCCCGACCCGGGGAAATATTGCTGCGTGTTCTCACACTGTGTTTCGGGGGTAAAACCATATTCTTCTACCGCCAGGGCGTAGAGGAATGGCTTAATCGATGAACCCACCTGGCGTTTGGTGCGCAGGTTTACGTGGTCGTATTTATAGTTCTTGAAATCGATACCGCCTACCCAGGCTTTCACTTGTCCGCTCAACGGATCCATCACCATAAAGGAGGCCTGCATCATTTCGCGGTTGTATTTGATAGAGTCCATCGGTGTCATCACCGTGTCTTTCTCGCGCTTGGGATTCCAGGCAAATACCTTCATTTGGGTCTTTTGGTAGAAGGTCTTCTTGATCTCGGCATCGCTCAGGCCGTCCTCTTTCAGATTCCTCCACCGCTGGCTGCTCTTCATATAGCCCTCGAGGATCTTTTCATGGCCTTTCCATACCGCATCTGTTTTAAGCGAGCGTTGAGCTGCCAATGCGCGCTGCAATACGGGCAGGTGTTTGGCTACGGCTTCCTCGGCATAGATCTGCATGCGCGGGTTGATAGAAGTATAGATGTGCAGACCATCTGCATAGATATCGTATTCATCGCCGTTGGGCTTCTTATGGTCTTTCGCCCATTTCTTCAATTCTTCGCGGATCACATCGAGGAAGTAAGGAGCGATACCATTGTTCTCATCCATTTTTTTATAGTTGAGGCGAATGGGCTCTTTCTTCAACCTGGCGGCTTCGCCTTCTGTGATCTTACTGTTCCGCGCCATCAGCTCCAGTACGGTGTTGCGGCGATCAAAGGCGGCTTTGTAATTTGTTCTTGGATTATAGGTGCCGGTTGCTTTTTGCATACCCACCAACACCGCAGCTTCTTCGATGGTGAGGCGATCGGGTTCTTTCGAGAAGAAAGTGCGGGAAGCGTTGCGGATACCGTATACGTTATCACTGAAAGGAACCGTATTGAGGTAAAGCGCTATGATCTCCTGTTTGGTGAAGTTGCGCTCGAGCTTAATGGCGATGATGTTTTCCTTGAGCTTTTGCAGCACCCGGCTAACTGGGTTGGTGGCCCGCTCATCGAACATGTTCAGGGCAAGCTGCTGGGAGATGGTGCTCGCACCACCGTCACGGCCAAGCGTAGTGACGGCTTTAGCGAGGCGGATACCGTCTATGCCAGAGTGTTCGTAAAAGCGTTTATCTTCCGTGGCCACCAGGGCGTCGATCACGTGTTTGGAGATATCGTTGTATTTAACGTAGCTCCGGTTGCCGCGCTCGCGATAGTATTTGCCCATAGGTGTACCATCGTCACCAAACACCTCGGAGGCGAGGGTGATGGAGGGGTTCTCCAACTCGGCCAGGGAAGGCATTTTGCCAAAAACGCCCCAGTTGATGAGCAGGAAGAACAATACGATGGCAAGTGTGCCATACAGGAATATGCGCCAGAAGATCTTGACAGGACGGGTCATATGATATATAATCTTTTAGTAAGGGTTGCTGATCTGGATGCAAAAATCGTACTTAAAGTAAAACAGGAAAAACAGTCAGTTATCGGCTAATTTATAATTCTTTGTTTATCAAAGCAAGTTTGCGTCAAACGTACGTAATGGAACTGTTAAAACTTCATTTTATCAGAATTTTCCGGGGAACATCTGCTGCAGGAACAACCGGTAAGTTTCCACGTCTTTGGTGCTCACCAGGGTTCCCAGGTTGGCATCGGTAAGGATCACGAAGCTGTATTTGGCCGCCGGTAGCCAGGGGATGAGGTCGGCAGGGGCCGATTTCTTCGCCTTCTCCATGTACTCGATCGCTGCCTGGGCGTTCTCAAAGCTGTTGATGGTCATCATCCTTACCGTATCGGACATAGGCACATTGCCAATCTGGTAGGTCTTGTTGTAATATTTCTCCTTGTTGTAACGGTTGAAGGCATTGCGTGCTTCGGTAATGTACACAGGATCCACCTTGGTAAGCAGGAGCACCACCATGTGCGTGGCATTAGGGTCATACAGGAAGGCTGGTTTGCCCGGGGCAACGATAACCTCCCTGGCCCTTACCACGCTGTCTTTTACAGGCGCTACGGGATCCTTGCGCACACTATCCACAGCTGGTTGCTGGGGGATAGGGGTAGCGGTAACGACCAACGGGTTGCCTTTGATTTTGTCGGTAGCAATAGGAGTCTTGCCCTGGTTTTGCGGGGCATCGGGTTTCACCGTACTGGCTTTGGTGGTGGTTTCAATGATACGGGCCTGTTCTTCTTTTACCACGGCAGCAGAATCTACGGCTGGTTTAGCGACCACTACAGGCTGCACCGGCGAGTCATCGATCACCGTCAGGCTATCATCTTTCGGACGTTCGATCTGTAATTTGGTCAGGTAGTCCTCGATCTGTGCGCGGCGGCTCAATACATCGATCATCGTCTTTGCCTTTTCGGCCATTGGCGTATTGGCATACATGTTCACGATATGCGTAAGCGCTACTTTGGCCGAGTCGTCGAGCCGTTGGCGGATAAAATATACAGACTGGATATACAACAACTGGGGCGTCCAGTAATTGGTGCCATAGAGGCTATCGGCCAGTTTCTTTTGGGAAAGCGCTTCGGTAAAATTACCCTCGATGAAAAGGTTGTACACATGCTCGTACTGGCGTGTCATGGCAGCTTTGGCAGCGTTATCCGCGGGACTGCCCTTCGGATTGGTCACCGCCTGTTCGAACTGCGTACCGGAGTATTTCAGCTTCAACTCCGCAGCTACCTTTTCGGCGCTGGCAGTGAGGCCCATTTTGGTATAGCAATAATAGAGGTGGAACAAGGCTTCCGCACGCTGGCTGCTATAACCGAAACGCTCCAGAAATCCTTCCAGTACCGAGATGGCGGTGGCATACTCTTCCAGGCCTTCGATATAAGCGATGCCTAAAGCCAGTTGCGCTCTTTCGATCGAATCGTTGGAGGCAGCCATTTTCTTATCATCTAGCGGCAGGTTACCGATCAACCCTTCATAACTGAGATCATTGGGCGCGGCGCCATCTGCACCGGTATTGCCGGTGGCCGGGTCGCCGGTGATGGGCTCGTTGCTGTTGGTTTGAATACCATTCTGGCGAACCGATGCCATGCGGCGCCAGTTGTCGACATTGGGCCTGGTGCCCCATAAACGCCTGAAATCCGTATAGCCTTTTGATTTCAGACCGGCATTGTTGAAATACCAGTCGCCCTTGGTATCATTACTGCCAAAGAGATCGGGCAGGGGAGCGTTATTGCGGGTAAGGTCGCGGTTATCGGTGCCGCCGGTGGCGCCGCCGTTGTCCTCTTCCTTGAGGCCCTGCTGCTTGCGGAACTGCTTGGCAAGCTTACGTACATAAGCCTCCCTGTCAGCTTCGGGCATGTTGGCAATTCGTTGCAGGCTATCCTGTCTTTCAATGATATTTAATTGATGTACCACGCGTGTCAACGCCGTTTTACGGGTGTCGAACAATTGCTGGCTCAGCATACTGGAGTCGAGTACCGATACGCTGTCGTAATAATTCTTGGCGTCTTTGAATTGCTTGCCGACGTACGAGAGATTTCCCAGCATCAAAAAGGCTTTCGACTTGTTGACATTGTCGCCGTTGGGATTGGCCGACCGGGTAGCTTTCAGCAACAGCGCTTTGGCGCCGGCGACATTGTTGCGCTCCAGTTCCATCTGCGCCGCCGCGAAATAGATAATATCGCGGTAGTTCACATATTTATCGCGACGGGCCATCTTAACCAGGTCGTTGATGTTTTCCTGGATGGCTTTTTCATCACCTTTGTTCTGGCGGATGCTATTGAGGCGCGCATATACGTCTAATACCGGATTGTAAGTATGAGCGCTGGCGCGGTCGTAAAACTCCTTCGCCTTTTCGTGATCCTTTGAACGCTCGTATAGTTGAGCGATCAAATATTCCCAGCGTGCCTGCTCCTGGTTGTTTTCGGCATTGGGTAAAGCCTTTTCCAGGTAAACAGCTGCACTATCATACAATTGTTGTTTATAGAAATACAGGGCCTGCATTTCGTACAGGTCGGTTTCCAGCCTGTCGGGAAAATTGGGATCGTGCTTCAGCGTTTCTATGAGTCCGGCTGCTTCCGGTGTTTCATCTTTCGCGAGGTATGTCCTTATTTGCCAGATGAACGACTCGTTGCGGCTGGGCGGACGGCTCCAGGCCTTGTGCAGCAGATCGTTCTTTTCTTTTGTAGAGATGGAGAACGCATTACCGCCTTCGGTGGCATTACTGCCGATGGGAATATCGTAACCGTCTTTTTCGCGGGGCGAAAAGATATAGTTGATGTATTGAAAGGTCTGGTGGGCGGTATCTAGAATGTTCTTATAATAATAGGCCTTGCCCATGAGCATGTACAGGTTGTCGGTCCAGGAGGTGCGGAGGTCATGGATGAGGATACCGGTATTAACCTTATAAATGACAGAATCGAGGTCTTTATCCTGTGAAGTTTGCTGGAGGCTGTAGTTGTAAAAGGTAAGTAATTGTGTGAAATCGTCTTTATAACCCAGTTTGGCGCGCTCGATGATCTCTTCGAGGCGGGCTTGGGCATTGAAGTGCCAATTGAACTTGGTAACGGTATTTTGAGTAAAGGTCCGGGGGAACTTCCACTTCTTATCGCCCGTCTTTTCGGAGCGTAACTTTTTGTCTTCGTACTTCTTGGGTTTACCTTTCAGGTCAAAAGAAAGTAAGGGCTGCTGGCCAGCACATTCCGGCAACCAGGCATACGCCAAAAACAGGAGTAAAATGATCCTTTTTAATACCGTCATTGATCCGCAAACTAAACCCTTCATAACTGATTTTCAAGAATAATATTGTCGAAAGTAGACTTTATTTTTTTGTTCACACGTTGGTGTGCTTTTCCGTCTATCTTGTTACCTTTAAAGCGCTGAAAAACCTCTGTATGGCCAAATTCGATGCCAATTCCACTTTAAAAAGACTACAAAACCGCTACCGCCTGGTAGTGATGAACGATGATACTTACGAAGAGGTTGTTACGTTTAAGTTATCACGCCTCAGCGTTTATGTACTTCTTAGCACCATTTTTGTATTAGTGACGGGCCTTACCGTGGCACTGATCGTTTTTACCCCGCTCAGGATGTACATACCGGGGTATGGCGATGTGAATGCCACACGTGAGTTGCGGGAGCTGAAAATGAGGACCGATTCGCTGGAGCAGGTAATGCACCAGCGCGGCCAATACCTGGAGAATGTGAAGAGCGTGTTGCAGGGCAACGTGACCGTGAAGCTCGATACCACAGCGCTTGATATTCCCAAGCCGGAAACGATCGACGAATAGAGTGCGGAACGAATTGTGCAGCTAGCTGGCAGCCAGTTTATTGAGAAATTGTAGTTCGACTTACTGATATATCCAAACTCATTAAAAACCAGTTCATATGTTCAACCAAAAGTCCAAATCCGAGACCTCCCCAGAAACGCCCACACCAAGCGGCGCCAGCATCATTGCAGCCGGCACTACCCTCAAAGGCGACATCAACAGCAGTGGCGACATCCGCATCGATGGTGTTTTACAAGGTAATATCAATTGCACCGCCAAGGTGGTAATTGGTTCCAACGGCGTCGTGAATGGCGATATCGCCGGTCAGCAAGCCGACATCATGGGCAAGGTAACGGGTACCATCCGCGTAAAAGAATTGCTGCAGCTCAAAGGTGGCAGCCAGGTAAACGGCAACCTCCATGCAGGCAAACTGCAAATTGAGCCCAGCGCCAACTTCAATGGCCAGTGCCATATGACCGGCGCGGAACCAGTTGCACCACAAGCATCCTCCAACGGCAGGGCCGACAAACAAACCGAAAAGGCTGTACTGGCCGGCGCCTGATAGCTCATTTAGTTTGTTGGTCATATGAACCCCTCATTTTGAATGAAATAGCGGGGACGGGATATTATTTTCCTGTTCCACGCTGCTCATTACCTTTGCAGGCAAATGAGCAGTGCTATTATGGATAATAAAACAGCGACAAAGGCTTTTTTACCGATTACGATCATATTTCTCCTCACCAGCGCATTCTTCGTTTTGGGCCGGTCGCTGCTGGCCAAATGGAATGTGGATGCCGATATCCTCATCGCAGGCAATATCCTGCTGGTGATACTCACGGCTTTTTCTTTCTACCAGCACACCCGTGCGTTGAAGAATAAGAACATCCATGCTTTTCTGCGTGCGTTGAAAGGCAGTATGCTCATCAAGATGGCCGTATGCGGCGTGGCAGCATTAATTTATATTGTGTCATCCGGCAAGGAAGTTAACTCGGGCGGCGTACTTGGTTTTATGGGCCTGTATTTCTTATACACCCTTACCGAGGCTTC
This sequence comes from Paraflavitalea sp. CAU 1676, assembly GCF_029223285.1. Classification (GTDB taxonomy): domain Bacteria; phylum Bacteroidota; class Bacteroidia; order Chitinophagales; family Chitinophagaceae; genus Paraflavitalea. Next base: position 272,111 of record NZ_JARHUJ010000005.1, read on the forward strand.
TATAGCCATGAAACTCAGCAAGCAGAACAAGAATGCCTAAACAGGAAGCCCCACTTGATTACCTGCGCCGTTTCATTCCCGAAACGGCGGTACATAAAGTGTTGGATTATCTTCATCAGTACAATGTTCACCTCACGATCACCCAGGAGCGTAAGTCGGTGCTGGGCGATTACCGCCATGCCACGCAATACAAAACGCACCGCATCAGCGTCAATGGCACCCTCAACCCTTATGCATTCCTGATCACCCTGGTGCACGAGCTTGCCCACCTCGTTACATTTACCCAATACGGCAACAAAGTACAATCGCATGGCCGCGAATGGAAGAGTCTATATGCCACCTTGCTGGCCGAGTTCCTGAAAGAAGGGATCTTCCCGGCCGATATACAACAGGCCATCGGTAAGTCGCTGCACGACCTGCCGGCAAGCAGTTGCGCCGATGAGAACCTGATGCGGGTATTGCGGAAATACGACCGTAGCAATGGACTGGTGTTGGTGGAAGAAGTACCCGAAGGGCAATTGTTCGACATCGGAGAGGGGCGCATCTTTAAGAAAGGCAAGAAGCTGCGCAAGCGCTACCAGTGCCAGGAAGTGAGCACCGGCAAAATGTATCTTTTCAGTCCCATCTATGAAGTGAAAGTAAGTGCCTGAGTGGCGCCCGGGATAGGCTCCTGTTAACCCAACGAACGATCCCGCCTGCCGTGAAAGTTCCTACAACTCCTTCAGCATCCAGATATCGCACCCAAAATGCCCCGTATTGCCAAGTGGGCCATCGAGGTAGCGGAACCCGAATTTCTCATACACACTGACTGCTTTACTGAGCTCGGGCATAGTTTCGAGGTAAACCTGTTGGTAGCCAGCTTCTTTCGCAAAGGCGAGGGCTTCCTCTATCAGCTGTTTGCCCAGCCCCAGGCCCCGTGCCTCGGTCACGAGGTACATTTTCACCAGTTCGCAGGTGCCTGCCGGCAATCCTTCGGAGGGAAAGATGCCTGCTCCGCCAAGGAGCTGTCCGTCGCGGCTGGCGACAAAATAGGAACTGCCAGGTGTTTGGAATAACTCAAATAAGGCATCAGTGGTGCTGTCGTAATAAACGGTACCGGGATGGTTAGCGCCAAATTCGGTGAGGGTATTGCGAATGATGATGGCCAGTGCCGGATTATCGGCCGGTTGAATGGTCCTGATCTGGATAGGAAGCATACAACGAAGATACGCAGGCTGTTAACAACAGCATGCTGAAACTGGCAACCCAGACCCCTTAGCTGATGAGTGCCATGATGCTGTACAACAGGATGTAGCTAACGAAGAGGATACCAAAGAAGATCTTGACTGGGCTTTTCATACGGCAATGAGTGGTTTATGTTGACTAATGGATACTGTAGAGCAGTAACGAAAAACGGATGCATCGTATTTTGTCCGCAGGATGATTTTCGGGCAAATATCTATTAAAGCAGGCCAGGCGTATACCTTGCCCAACCCCCAACAGGATAAGCAGGCCAAACCACCTGTAAAGCCCTGTGTGCAGTCATGCATATATTTGTGAAAAATATCAATTGTTTTTCTACCTTGTAGTAGCATGCGATATCTCCTCTTCATATTGCTGATCCAGTGCAGTGTAGCGGTAGCACAGTTGCCACGCAACGGCGCCGACCAATACGAATACAATCAGCAGATATCGCTGAGCGTTCCCGATACCCTGCTCACTCAACGGGCCAAAGCATTCTTCCTCCTGCCTTTTATTGTTCATTGGGATTCAGTGGCATTTATAGATGCCGTGCATACCGCCAAAGGCCATATCATCGTTCGGCTCTCGCACGGGCTTTCGGGCTTCAATGTGCCGGTGGCCCTGCAAATGGACATCGCGGTGAAGCCCGAAGGATACCAGTTTGTTATCCGCCAGCTGGAGGCCGATAAAAAAGACAGTAAATACACCTTCCCCCTCGAGCAAAAGCCTGCCGCGGTACAGCCTGCAGTCTATGAACAACTACTTCAAAAGACCCATCGCTACATGGGCTCAGTGATCAGCCTGCTGAAACGCCATATGGGCGGCGATCTGTAAGCCGCTTATACTACCAAAGTGGTATTGTCACGTATGCTTAATTGCGTTAGCTTTAATTAGTCGAATCTTCCGTCTTGGACGCTCCGTACCGGCCATTGGTCTCAATCTCCATGTTATGCCGGGTAAACGCAATATCGCCTTCTTGTTGGCAGTCTTTTTATTATTTGCCTGCTTCTTAAGTCTGTACTATTTCTATTATATCCCATCACAAAGGAGTGCACTTCATCAATATGGATTTTCCCTGCTCAGGCGGATCCAGACCAATGTGCAAACGGGAAACACCAACTTACGCCGGTTGTATGGCACTTCCATCCGGAAGCTTCAGGAAAAGGAAAATGATTTGGCACTGCAAGAGCAGCTTAAGCGCCTGACGCCTGCGGGAACGATGTTGCCCGAGCCTGTTCATGTAGATACGCTGGTGGAAAAAAGAGCGGGCGAACCTATTCCATTAACCGATACGTCTGCCTATTTCATGTACGCCGGAGCCTGGCAAATAGTATACCCTATCTACGATGCCATTCACACGAGAATAGTGGAGGTTTCCACGCCCATCAGCAGTTTGCTCGACCCCTGCCTCGGTTACCGGAAAGAATTTTTTGAAGGCTTCCTGTTGGTAAATACCGGCCAGCAAAATGGTTTGGTACTATATGGCGGGGAGGAGTTCGGGATGTTGGAAAAGTTGAATGGAGATAGCCTGCTCCTGTTGCAAAAGGGAGGCGGTTTTCCCCAGATCACCGATGTTGCGTTAAAAGGAGTTCCGTACAAGCTCTTTGCCTGGTCGGTGATGCTGGAGCGGCAGGAGGTTATACTTTGCGGGGTGGTAAGAGAGAGTACTTACCATGCTCAGATCAACACCATTCCTGTAAAAATAGTATACCCGGTTATCATCCTGCTGCTGCTGTTGGTACTCGGTCTTCCCTTCCTGAAATTGTATTTCATGAACCGGAAAGAGACCCTCCGGTCCCGGGATTTTACCCTGGGGCTATTTCGGTAGCCATTGGAATGGCCATGATCGCACTGATCATTGTACACGTGTTATTATTGATGCGCTCTGATAAAGAGATTGCCGGGGGACTCAGGAAGTTGTCGGGCCAGATAGAAAACAGCCTGCAGCACGAGCTGGAGATGGCTGGCGACCAAATGGCTTTTTTTGACCGGCAGCTGGATAGTGCAGTAGCCGGCAAACAATACCCTCCTGGTCAACCTATGTTGGAGTTGCGCAAAGAGACCGGTTCGGTTTACCATATGCCCTGGTGGGACAGTGCGCTCTCCAACGGAAAGGTGAAAGCAGGACGCGATAATACCTATGCCTATTTTAACCGGATGAGCTGGATCGACCGGGAGGGTAAGCAAACATTGAAAGTGCAGATCGATGAACCATGGTCTATTAAGTTTATCAAAGTAAGCGACCGCCGTTATTATCAGGCATTCAAAGGCAACCGCCCCGATGATACCTTATTGCTGGCCATGGAGCCGGTGAACAGCTGGACCAATGGAGACTTCGAAATAAACCTCTCCATCAGAAGCCGGACTGCTTACCAGGTTTTGGCCATGAGTACTCACCTGTATTCATTGCAGCAGGTGATCATGTCTTCCGGATATAGTTACTGCCTCATGGATAGTGCGGGTAGCATGTACACGCACTCGGACCTTCGAAAAGCCCTGAAAGACAATTTTATTGAGGAAACTGGTGCACGCAGGCCCGTGCTGGAAGCCATTGCCGGTCACCAGGATACGGTATTGCGTAATATATTGCTGTACAGCAGACCCCATTCTATTTTCATACATCCCTTGAAAAGCAGTTCCCTCTTCCTGGTTACGATGTATGATGAAAGCTATTACATAGCCGTACACCTGCGTATACTGGCTTTTGCGTTGTTGTGTTTGCCTGTCTGTGCGGCAATGGTGATCCTGGGCATGTTGGTGTTATACTGGATTCCCAACCGGCATGTACTGTTTTCACCGGCCGAATATGCCCAATGGATGTTGCCCAGATCGGGCTTAAGGCCCTATTACAAAGCGGGATGCTTATTCATGGTCCTATACCAGGCCTTATTCTGGCTTTGGCTGAATGGGGCAGATGCCTATCTGCTATTCTTTATCGGTTGTCTTACACCGTTGAATGTGCTGGCGGTGCTGGCTGCGCTTCGTTCCTATTACAATACCATACTGAAGCAGGAACAGGATATACTTCACATACGAATTGTTGCGATTATTGTGTTGCAAGGTGCAGGTACGCTGGCGGTAGGCTACTGTGCCGGTATACCCGTAGGTGCCGGATGGTCCTTCTTTCTGTTTCAGGCTTGTGTTTGTGCACTGGCATTGGTATTGACCGATCGTAAGGGGAGGGTTGAACAACTTTACTACAGCCTATTTCCAGTCAGTCCGCCATGGCGGTTCAACAGGTTCGGTCGTATTCTCCGGCAGATATCCTGGTGGCCGGTTTGGCGGTGGATGAAGTGGGATTACCTGTACTGGCACGCGATCTTTATATTCCTGCTTACCCAATGCATCTCCTCCCTGCCGGCTATTTTATTTACCTGGTATGCCCAAAACCACGAGATCAGGCAATCTGTAAAGAAGGAACAATTATACCTTGCTTCAAAACTGCAGAACAGGAAGCCCTCCATATACCACTTTCTGCAAAGCCATGATGTCAACGTTGTCAGCCATCGTTACATTGATACTATCGCTTATGCCAGGGGAATTTATACGCTCTATGATGAAAAGGTCAGCAGGCCAGCCATCGGCGCCGCACAGGTTACCAGGCAGGATGCGGCCATTCTGAATAACAAAGCGGAGAACTTCTATCTTGAAATGGTCAACGGAATTATCGCCAACAAAAAAGACCCGTTGAATTATCCGGCACTACGCAATTTGTCTTCCGACAGGCAATGGAGCTGGGACAACAGGCTGAAAGATACGCTTGAGTTCCTGTGGCATCCTTCGCGGGAAGCGATGTTTGCCAGAAAGGATACAACGGTTGATCCGTTGCTGATTCGATCAAAGATGCCAGACCGGTATGTGATGGTCCAGCGCCCCGTCATCAAGTTCCTGCTCATGGTGATCGGGTTTCTGATCGCGTACGGTATCATCGCCCTCATCAGGATGACCATTTATCGTTTCTTCTCGCTGAGGTTTGTTCATTGGCAGGAAAAGGGGCGGGCAGCCGGAAGTCCTTTCCCTCCCATTAGGGACAGTGAATTTCTGCAACAATGTTATGATCGCAACAGGTATTTGGAAAAGATCGAGACCGGCGGGCATGCCTGCCTGCGGGACTATTTCAGGGCTGGTTATTCCAGGAATGACGGCCGGTTATCGACCAATAAGGCTGAATTAATGGAAGCGCAGATCATGAATCAGGCCGACAGTTGCAAGGTGTTCTTTGGAGAATTATGGAAATCGTGCAGCAATGAGGATAAACTATTGTTGATGAACCTGGCACAGTATGGGGTCGTGAATTATAAGAATACAGAGGGTATATTCAGGCTGCTTAAACGCGAGTTGGTGATCGTTTATGATGGACGAATTCACATGTTGAGTCCGGCGTTTCGTTATTTTATCCTCAACCGGGCTGAGCAGCCGGAAGAACAGGAACTCAGGAAACAGTCATTGAAGGCCGGCAGATGGCAACAGGTAAGAATGGTGTTGCTCCTGCTGATGCTGCTGACAGGCATATTCCTGTTCATTACGCAGGAGGAGGCATTCAAGCGGGTGGGAGCGGTGCTCACGAGTGTCACCGGCGTTGTATCCCTGTTGATGAAGTTTGTGTCAGATGCTTCGCCCGCAAAAAAATAGCCGGCCGGGGCCTGTCGCAAACCTATCTAAAAAAGAAGGTCGCCGGAAACCAGCGACCTTCAGATAATTTATACCGGGAAAGATTAAGCAACTGCTTTGCCCACCAGGGCTGCCGCTTCACTGAGCAGAATAGCAGACTGTACTTTCAGGCCGCTTTCTTCGATCAGCTTCTTGGCTTCTTCTGCATTGGTTCCTTGCAAACGTACGATGATCGGAACTTCGATATTGCCGATGGATTTGTACGCATCGATAACACCCTGCGCCACACGATCGCAACGAACGATACCGCCGAAGATATTGATGAGGATGGCTTTTACCTTGGGATCTTTCAGGATGATACGGAAACCTGCTTCAACCGTTGTGGCATTGGCAGTACCACCTACGTCGAGGAAGTTGGCTGGTTCACCACCACTCAGCTTGATCATATCCATAGTCGCCATGGCGAGGCCCGCGCCGTTAACCATACAACCTACGTTACCATCGAGCTTTACGAAGTTCAGGTTGAACTTACCGGCTTCTACTTCAGTAGGATCTTCTTCGCTGATGTCGCGCATTGCCTCGAGTTCGGGGTGGCGCATCAGGGAATTGTCGTCGAGATTCATCTTACAATCCACCGCGATGATCTTTTCATCGGAAGTTTTGAAGAGAGGGTTGATCTCGAGCATGCTGCAATCGAGACCCACATAAGCGTTGTATAAGTTGGTAACGAACTTAACGCAGTTCTTGAAGGCTTCACCTTTCAGTCCCAGGTTGAAAGCGATCTTACGGGCCTGGAAGGCCTGGAGGCCGCCACCGGGATGTACCCACTCTTTGAAGATCTTCTCGGGGGTATTGTGCGCCACTTCTTCAATGTCCATACCGCCTTCGGTGCTGTACATGATCACATTCTGGCCACGACCGCGGTCGAGCAGGATAGACAGGTAGAATTCTTTAATGGGGTTGGGGCCAGGATAGTAAACGTCCTGTGCAACCAATACTTTGTTGACGAGTTTACCGGCAGCACCAGTTTGAATGGTTACCAGGGTACCACCCAGGATATTGGAAGCGATCTGCTTGACCTCTTCTGCACTCTTACCAACGGCTACACCGCGTTGCTCGGTACCCTGGATCTTACCCTTACCGCGCCCGCCGGCGTGGATCTGGGCTTTCACCACAGCGAAAGCGTTGCCAAACTGGACCTTGAGATTCTTATAAGCTTCTTCAGCCGCATCAGCTCTGTCGACGGGGATACCTTCCTGTACAGGAACATTGTATTTCTTGAGTAACTCTTTAGCCTGGTATTCGTGGAGATTCATGCAGAAAAAATTTTGGCGAAAATAGGTCAGAAAGGGGGAATATAAAAATCACAAATATCCTGATCATGCAGTTCGATTACCTTTCTATTTCCCTGATATTCCCATCTTAGCGCGCTATTCAACCTGCATGGTCCCACATATGAATAAATTAATAATTGGTGTTTTGATTTTAATGGCGTCCTGTCGCAGCAACCAATACATCACCATCCCGGTGCGTCCTGCAGACGGCCTCACCGGCTCGGCATTTTACCAAAAGGTTATCCCGATGAGCCGGGAAGACCGCGAAGTGCTGGCTGTACGCGAAGTGTTGTCGGGCAATATTCCGCCCTTTCTGAAGCACTTCATAAAAGTAAAGGCTGAAGTGGTCGATTCGTTGGGGCAGGCGCACCAGGCCGTTTATTATGTGGCGCCTGATTATTTATCCATCGGCAGCAATGCCGACTTTGCCCGTATACCATTAACCCCTATGGCAGCCCAGCTGATCGCAGACGGACTACATTGCTTTCTGCCTACCCGGAAGATGGTCAATAATATTTACTTACAATCGACCGTCCAATTGGAGCCAATACCCTTGTTTGCCTACCGCGATAGCGTCGTTACGTTCTGGCATCACCACCTCATGATCGAAGGGCAGCGGCGCCAGCGGCCCGGGTTGATCGGGGGCATCAAAAAAGACGTGGTGATCTCGGGCAAAGTACCGCGCGACCCGCGCCCGCACCGCGTAGCGATCTATGGCTGGCATAAGCCGGATGGCACGCCGATACAGCCGCTTTATACGGGACATGTGGATTGGTATGTCGATTACAGCCACGGAATCAGGCTGGTATACCGCAAAATAAGGGTCGATGGCCGTTGGATGGACTACCAGGATGTTCTGAAGCATCCGCTGCTACGGGGCCTCCTCTGTGATGAGGAGTTTTGTGACTTTTATAGGTATGAATAGCAAGCTGATCATCGATTTCGAACTATCTTCGCGGCCATTATGGCTGATTTAATCCAACAGTTACGCGAAACGACGGCATTCATTCAACAGCATTATCCGCATACCCCCGAAGCTGGAATTGTACTCGGCAGTGGTTTGGGCAATTTTGCCAATGAGATGGAAGTGGAGAAAGAAATACCCTACGCCAATATCCCGCACTTTCCCGTGTCGACCGTGGAAGGCCATTCGGGCAAGCTGCTCTTCGGCAAATTGAACGGCCGTCGGGTAGTGGCCATGGCAGGACGCTTTCACTTTTATGAAGGCTATACGGCCGAACAGGTCACTTATCCCATCCGCACGATGAAGTTCCTCGGCATTCAGCACCTGCTGATATCGAATGCGGCAGGCGGAGTAAACCCAAACTTCAGGGTGGGCGACCTGATGTTGATCACCGATCATATCAGCCTGGCCATTATAAACCCGTTGCTGGGTAAAAACCATGGCGACCTGGGGCCGCGCTTTCCGGATATGAGCGAACCTTACAGTAAAGCACTTCAACAAAAGGTTAAAAATATTGCTGACTCCCTGCAGGTGCCCCTGCAGCAGGGTGTTTATTTCGGTGTAACCGGACCTACCTTCGAAACCAGGGCCGAATACAAGATGATCCATGCCCTGGGCGGCGATGCGGTGGGTATGAGTACCGTGCAGGAAGTGATCGTCGCTATCCATATGGGATTGCCGGTGGTAGCCATTAGTATCATCACCGATCTGGGCATCCGGGAAGAAGACAATGTGATCACCCACCAGGAGGTATTGGAAGCTGCCGCTGCGGCAGAACCGAAATTGTCGGCCATCTTTAAACAATTAGTGGCGGCATTGTAACAACAGGTTTAACTTTTGTATAACCGGCAGGCCGGTATTAATCAGTAATTTGATCCCCAAATTTTAAGGCACCAGTGGCGAGGATAATTATCATATTTATTGGAATAGCCCTCTTAACGGCCGGATTGGTGACTACTGCCCGGGCCCAGGGTGGGGCCATTGACAGGCTGAAAGGAATGGGCTCCAATTTTGCCGGCGCTGGCAGAGGGGGCGGTGGCGATAGCGTAATTCACCGGACCGGGTTGGAAGATTCCATCACCATCAGTTTCCGCTACCTCGATTCGAGCCGCATGCGGGGATTCGATTCGGTGATCTACGACTTCTCCCGCAAAGTGCCTTTGCCCTGGTACAATCAGCACCTCGGCAATATCGGAAACGCTTCCCGCAGTCTGCTGTTTACGCCCAATATGCAATCGGGCTGGGATCATGGATTCCATGCCTATGATAATTACAACTTCAACATTGCCGAAACCAGGTTCTTCAACACCACCCGGCCTTATACGGAACTGCATTATGTATTGGGATCGAGGGCCGAGCAGCTCATCAACGTGTTTCACACGCAAAACCTGAAGCCCAACTGGAACCTGAGCTTTCAATACAGGCTCATCAACTCGCTGGGCCTGTTCCAGAACCAGAGCACCAATCACAACAACTACCGCTTTACCTCCTGGTACCAGACGAAAAATAAACGGTACACCAATTATATTGCTATAGCAGGGAACAAATTGCAGTCGGGAGAAAGCGGGGGCATCGCCACCGACAAGAATTACCTGGATGCCACCGGTTACGAAGAGCGCTCCAATATTCCTACCAAGATTGGTCAGCAAACGGTGAACAGCCGCAACTTTTTCAATTATTCGATCGCAACGGGAGCGTTTTTCACGAATGCCACCTACCTCATGCGGCAACAGTATGATCTGGTGGGACAGAAAGATTCAATCGTTACAGATAGCTCTGTGATAAAGCTTTTTTATCCGCGCTTAAGGTTGGAACATACCATCAGTTACAGTACTTATAAGTACAGGTTCAAAGACCAGGGCATCACTGATTCAGCTTATTATAAGAACAATTATGATCTGATCGTTCCGAAAGACACCTTCTTTATTCAGGATTACTGGAAAGACCTGGTGAATGATTTTTCGATTTATTCGTTTCCCGATGCAAAGAACTCCCAGCAATTCGTAAAAGTAGGCGCCGCCCTGCAGTTGTTGCAGGGCAACCTCGACTCGGGCAGGTCAACCCCCCGGGAGCAGAACATCTGGATACACGGCGAATACCGCAATCGTACCAGAAATAAGAAATGGGATATCGAATTGGCCGGAAAGTTTTATGTAAGTGGCTTCAACGCCGGCGATTACGATGCACTGGCGAGCCTGCAGCGTTACCTGGGCCCCAAGGTCGGTTACCTGCGCGTTGGCTTTCAGAATACCAACCGCACACCCTCTTTCGTGTATGACCAGGCTAGCAGTTTTTACCTGCCGGGGGCAGAGGCCCGGACATTTAACAAAGAAAATATCACGCACATCTTTGCATCGCTCGATCAGCCTCGTTACAAGCTGCGTTTATCGGGCAGCTATTATCTTGTTACCAACCTCTCGTATTTCTCTTCCTATTTGCAACCGGCGCAATCATCTTCCTTGTTCAACCTGTTGCGGATAACCGGCGAAAAACAGATCATGCTGGGCCGCCGCGGCTGGAACTGGCGCATCTGGCTCATATTACAGCAAAGGGCAGGGGATGGTCCTGTAAACGTACCGCTCATAACCACGCGTAACATGATCGGGTACGATGGCAACCTGGGGTTCAAGAACCTGAACATCGCCTTTGGCCTGGAGGCTAAATATTTCACCGGCTACAAGGCACCCAATTATTCACCCTTGCTGGGGCAGTATTTCTACCAGGACAATCTTACTGTAAAGCTGAATACGCCCGAAATGGCTGCATACATGCACTTCCGCATCAAGAGCTTCAATGCTTATATACGGGCCGAAAACCTCAATACCTTCAATTGGTCCGAGGGAGGTTTCACCAAAAACAATATACCCACCATCGACTATCCCTATCCGGGATTGCATATCAGGGTGGGTATATTCTGGAGTTTCGTGAACTAATATTTACAGCGCGAAATGTATCTCCTATAATAAAAGGGGCATCTCTGCTTGTTGTATCAGGCAACAACGGCGGCCATTGATGATGCCCGCAGCTTAAGCGTTTACAGCGGCAGGCTGTGCCGTAACCGGCTTTGGCGTCGTTTGATGCCAGTAACGGTTTTCCAGATCAGCAAGAATGCCTTTGTTCCTCGCCTTCCTGGCACGGTATAACAGGAACGGGATGATGAGACCGTATATGCCGGTAAGCCGTGTGTTGGTAAGGTCAAGTAATACGGCGAGGTGATCCAGTTTTTTGGGAATGCCGTGTTTGTTGGTAAGGCCATCGGTAGCCAGGCCATAGCCAATCGCAAGCCCCTTTTCAAACTCGACCGATCCTGGCACCAGTTTTACTTCAAATCGGATGGTACTGTTACTGGCATTATAAAATCGGTGAAGCTGGTCGATGCGGGCAAGTGCTTTTTCACCCGGCTTCAGGTGCAGGTTGCTTTTGCCAAAACCAATACTTACCGTGCCTTCAATGGCCGTGAACTCTTCGGTAAAGCTGGTGTGGTAATGCAGGTCATTGCCGCCCCCGGCCAGCAACTCTACTTCCACCAGGGTGTAGGCGCCGTTGGTTTCTTCGCTGCTTTTGAGAAGGGTAACCTTGTCTTTGATCAGTGGGTTTTCAAATACTCTTCTTTCCATGGCATATAAATTATAAGAACGAATGTAGAAATAGCAGCAGGCCCTGGAAAGGCATATTGGTACAATATGCCACAAACCGGCCACCAATTGTTATAATAAGAGTTGAGGTGCAGCGTTTTTTCCGGGTGTTTATCCGGGCTGTTGCTTTTGGAGCATAATTTGCATATTGTTGTATAATATCACTTACGAAAAATGATAAATATGAAAAACAAAGGGATTCTTTCCGTTACAGCCTTTTCATTGCTGCTTTTAATTTTCAGCGCTTGCTCTACCAGCAAGGTAGCTGCACCCGATGGCGGTGGTAAGGTAAAGGTGAGCGGCAACTGGACGGTACAGAATATCGATTTCGAGGGCATCTCCAGTAAAGGATTTAAGGTTACCGTATTTGATGATGCACCTTATAGTTGCTTTGTCGGCAGTCAGTGGAATCTCGTTGCCAGCGGCAACGGCACCTACACATTGCCTGCGGGACAGGATTGTGTTGCTGGTGAACGACCCATTTTCTGGGGCGTGGCCACAGAAAATGGAGTACCCACTTTTTCCTTCAAGAAAATGCCCGGCGGTGTAAAGCCAGCCAAGATCACCGATGGTTATAAACTCACCATTAAATCAGTGACCGACAATTCACTGGTGCTGCAGGACGATATCTATTTTGAAGGGAAGACCATCTATATCAACTATCACCTTACGAAGTAAGCGATACCGAAGGTAGTTCCCCCGAAGCAGGGTTATTGACGAACCAGCTGTCTGTTGACTAATCAATTGTTGGCCAGCAGTTAATAAAGACCTAAAGATGTGGTTTTTATGTTAAAGCAGAGGTTCGGCAACAACCCTGCTTCCTTTTTAGGAAATTACGCGGTACATTTGTAACCTGAATGAAGAAGGCCATCATCGCCATATTAGCCATTTTGTATGTAACCATCGCCAGTGGGGTAGTGGTGAACATACATTATTGCATGGGGCGGATCGCCTCGGTAGAAGTAGGCTATGATGACCATGATGTGTGTGGCAAGTGTGGTATGTCGGCTACAAAAAAGGGCTGCTGCCATACGGAATACAAACTCGTAAAGCTGCAGGACGAGCACCGTCTGGTACAGGCGCAGGTGGCCTTGATGGCAACACCTGCTGAAGTGCCTGTAACCACTTCCAGCTACCATTTACCTTCCGCTGGCGAAGACCACTACCGGTCTTTACAATACCATTCTCCGCCCAACGGGCGACTCAACGAAGTCTATCTCCGCAATTGCGTTTTCAGGATTTGATGCTGGTTAACCTCATGCACCTATAAGCTGCGCCACAGCTTCCTGGTGAAATGGCTATTTAGGTCTACTATAATTCTATTCATCAAATTCACTTAATTGAACAATTATGAAAACGCAACATATTGTACTCTCCCTATTATTTGTAGTATTCGCCTCCTTCAGTGTAAACGCCCAGAAAAAGACCGATCCCCTGGTCAAAAAAGAAACCTTTAAAGTATGGGGCGAATGCGGCATGTGCAAAAAGACGATTGAAAAAGCTGCCAAAGATTCCGGCGCTACTGCCGCTTCCTGGGATGTCGACAGCAAGAAATTGACCGTGTCTTATAGCACAGCGAAAAGCAGCAACGAAAAGATCCAGCAGGCCATTGCCGCTGCTGGTTACGATACCCGTGACCTTACTGCCGATGATGCCGCTTACGACAAGCTGCATGAATGCTGCAAGTACGACCGCAAGGCCGCTGCTGCCAAAGCCGCGGAAAAAGAAGCGCAGAAAGAATCCAACCACCATCATTAATCCACCATAAATTAAGTTGTATGAAAAGAATGCTCTTAGTACTGGTGGTGGTGCTGGCAGGTATAAGCTCACAGGCACAGTTCAAAAACGCCAGTTTACAGGCCGCAGGGTTAACCTGCGCCATGTGTACCAAAGCGATCAACAAAGCATTGGAACAGGTAGCCTTTGTACAAAGTGTAAAGGTCGATATAAAGACCTCCTCCTTCCTGGTTGAATTCAAAGACGGGGTGTCTGTAGACTTCGATGTCATGAAGAAAGCGGTGGAAGACGCCGGCTTCTCAGTGGCTAAATTGAAAGTGACGGGTGTATTCGACAAAGTAGATGTGCAAAATGATGCCCATGTGCAGATCGATGGCAAAACCTTTCACTTCCTCAATATAGGCAAGCAAACCTTGCAGGGAGAAAAGGCCATCACGCTTGTGGACAAGGATTTTGTAACAGCGAAGGAGTTCAAAAAGTACAGTGCTGCTACCAGCATGAGCTGTGTAAAGACCGGTAAGGCGCAAGCCTGCTGCACGAAAGAAGGCATCGCTGCCGACAGCCGTATTTACCACGTTACTATTTAATGATATTTACCTGTCTTGCGCACCAGGGCGATGTACCTGTTTGCGCAAGGCAGGTTCAACTTATTTCCCCATGAAGCAATTATTATTCGTTTGTTTGATCATAGCGGGAGCGGTTTCAACAGCCAAAGCCCAACCGAAGAAAGGCGATCAGGCACCAACCGTTGCCATCCCCAACGCCCAGGGAAAACTGGTAAAATTAGCCGACCTCAAAGGCAAAGTTGTACTGGTTGATTTTTGGGCATCCTGGTGCGGTCCCTGCCGTAAGGCAATGCCCGGACTTCGTAAAGCCTACGGTGCTTATAAAACCAAAGGCTTTGAGATCTACGGCATCAGCCTCGATGAAGACAAGAAGGCCTGGAAAAAGGCCGTAGCGGCCGATCAGATCACCTGGATACAGGTAAATGAGCCCGGTGGCTGGGAAGGTAAAACGGCCGTGGCCTGGAATATCGAAGCGCTGCCTTCCGCATTCCTGCTGGATAAGCAAGGCAAGGTGATCGCCATAGATCCAACCGAAGCGGAACTGAACAAACTACTTGAATCAAACCTGTAAAACCAGCCGCCCATGAAGAGATCATTGTTCGTGACGATAATGGCTGTGCTGGTATCGGTAGCCGGGCATACGCAGGAGCTGTATGTGTTTAGTGAGCCGGCTTCGAATATGCCGGCAAAATCGATCAGCGCGAAATGGAGTACGAAGTGGTTGAGAAGCCTGCACAGCGACCGTGTAGAGCAACGCCATACACCAGAGGTCATGTTGGGCCTCAACAAACAGTGGATGGTGCATGTGGCGGGTACATTCTCCGACATGTACTCCACGAATGTTCGCTGGGAAAGTGTAAGGCTGTATACCAAGTACCGTTTCCTGTCCATCGATGATGTGCACCAGCATTTCAGGATGGCGGCCTTTGCTGAAGCTACGCACAGCGTCAATCCGGCGGTATATGAGGAAGTATCGCTCGATGGCGACCAGAGCGGCGTGATGGGCGGTATTATCGTTACCCAGTTGTGGGATAAGCTGGCAATTTCCGGTACCGGAAGTTTTGCGCAGGTAACCACGAAGAAACCGAAATACATCGGGGAGGCCTATCCCTGGCAGGCGTTGAATTATAGCCTGTCGGCCGGGTACCTGGTATTGCCCCGTGAATACACCAGTTACAAGCAGGTCAACCTCAATGTGTATGTTGAACTGTTGGGGCAGCAAACCCTCGACCGCAAGCAGCATTACCTCGACCTGGCGCCTGCCGTGCAGCTGATCTTCAACAGCAATGCTAAACTGAATGTGGGGCATCGTTTTCAGTTGAATGGCGATATGCACCGCATGGCCGAAAAGAGCTGGCTGGTAGCCTTCGAGTATGTGTTTCTCAATGCCTTGCAGAAGAAACGTTCCTGAGCAATGGATAAGTAAGATAATTTACGCCGCGCGGCTCCCGGGTTCCCGGGACCCGCGCGGCGTTTAGGCGCTTGTTGCGTTATGAAGCGATGGTTATCGATAGGCCGTGTTGTATGTACGCGGACTCCATGTGAAACTCTATGGATATTGCCTGCAAACCGCACTGATCCCTAGGGAAACCCGCACTGGAGTTGCCTGAACAGTGCCATTCGGGTTATTTACCGGTGCTGCCAGCATAGAGGTACCAGGGTATCTATCAGGGAGTTGTCGTGCATTATCCGCGAATACTGCGAAAACCTCAGTGCCATTCTGCACGAAATATCCCCTCGCAACTCGTTAAATATCTGCGGTTTAAGTGAGAAATAACAATATAAAAAGTGCCGGCAGGCTTTGCTTCTGCGCTAAATTCCAGCGCCTGACCTGTCCCCGGCCCCGAAACTGGTCCGATCCGTTCCTTGATTTACCACGCGCTAAACGGCCCCCGGCTTTACTCCCCCCACTGATTTAAAAATACCACTCTGCCGCCGGGAGGCTTATCCCGGAAGAAGCCGTTTTACAGCACCCCCGGCAATTTCCTGCATTTGCTTTTTGCTTATTCTAATATTATTATTAAATTTGACTAAACTAAAATTTAGACAAGACTAAAAATATGTTTAGGTGATGATAAAGAATGAGAAGAGTGAAGCATAGTGGACAGGGAATAAAAAGTTTCACGTTTTAAAGTATAGCATAAAAGTATAGGCATGAAAAAATGGTTCTACACAGGGTTATCTTGTTTACTGGTGATGGTCGTGCAGGGGCAGGAAACTGCCCTGCACGGCATTGTCCGAGACAAAAGCAGCGGCGAAACGCTGGCCGGAGCCACCGTAGTGGCAGGCACGCAAAAAGCGATCACCGGCCGTGACGGCCGGTTTACCTTTGGCCGCACGGAATTTCCCGTTTCCGTGATCGTTAGTATGATCGGTTTTAAGGCCGATACGCTCCTGGTCAACGATGGAAGTAAGGCACTCTACATCAACCTCTCCACCAATAGTGGCGTACTGTCGGATGTGGTGGTAACCGGCACCATGAAGGCGGTGCAGAAAATGGCAAGCCCCGTTCCCGTAGAGGTTTATACCCCGCAATTCTTTCGCCGCAATCCTACGCCCTCCATCTTCGATGCGTTGCAACAGGTAAACGGCGTACGACCTCAGTTGAACTGTAATATTTGCAACACGGGTGATATACATATCAACGGACTTGAAGGTCCCTACACGATGGTGCTCATCGATGGTATGCCCATCGTAAGTAGTTTGTCGTCGGTATACGGACTATCGGGTATTCCGAATTCGCTGGTAGAAAGAATCGAAGTAGTGAAAGGCCCGGCTTCCTCCCTATATGGTTCAGAAGCCATCGGTGGCCTCATCAACGTGATCACAAAAAATCCCGCCAAAGCTCCGTTGGTCTCCATTGACCTGTCCTCTACCACCTGGAATGAATACAATATCGATGCAGCCGTCAAATTCAAACCCTCGAAAAAGGTGACCTCTTTGCTCGGCGTAAACTATTTCAACTATACCCATCCATACGATAAGAATGGGGATGGCTTCACTGATGTAACCCTCCAAAACCGGATATCGGCATTCAACAAGTATGCATTTCAACGCCGGGAGGGCAGGGTGGCCAATATTGCCCTGCGCTATGTATATGAAGATCGCTGGGGTGGTGATATGCGGTGGAACAAAAGCTTTCGCGGCGGCGACAGTTTGTATGCAGAAAGCATTTATACCTCGCGGATAGAACTCATCGGCAATTACCAGTTGCCGGTAAAGGAGAAGCTGTTATTCTCCTATTCCTTCAATTCCCACACCCAACGTTCCGTGTATGGAACTACGGCCTACAATGCTGGTCAGCAGGTGGGCTTTGGACAGCTCACCTGGGATAAAACGCTGGGCAACCACGACCTCCTGGCCGGCGCGGTATTCCGGTACACCTATTATGATGACAATACGCCGGCTACACTCGACCAGGCTGGCTATACCAATAAACCGGAGCGTACCGCCTTGCCTGGTGTGTTGCTGCAGGATGAGATATCGCTTAACGGCGGCCATACCTTGTTGCTGGGCGCCCGCTGGGATTATCACCCGGTGCATGGAAATATCTTTACCCCAAGAGGCGCCTGGAAATACACCATTGGGCCCAATGATGTGCTTCGCCTCAATGCAGGGACCGGCTTCAGGGTGGTAAATCTTTTCACCGAAGACCACGCAGCGCTCACCGGCGCCCGCAAGGTGGTGATAGAAGGCGAACTCAAGCCCGAAAGGAGCTACAATGTAAACCTCAACTACGTTAAGAAGATCTACACACCGGGCTTCTGGATCAACATCGACGCCTCGCTCTGGTATACGCATTTCACCAACCGGATATTACCCGATTATTCCAATCCCGATGAGATCCGTTACAGCAACCTGCGGGGTTATTCCATATCGCAGGGCGGAAGTGTGAATGCCGAATTCGGATTCACCAATTCATTGCGCGGTCATGTCGGGGTTACCCGGCAGGATGTTACGATTGTGGAAAAAGATGCTTCGGGTGTGAAAGAACGTAAGCAACAACTGCTCACGGAAAAGTGGAGTGGGAATTGGTCATTGTCATATACATTGCCACGTGGCGGTTGGGTAATGGACTACACAGGAAATATCTATGGTCCGATGGATCTGCCCCTGCTGTCGAATACCGATCCGCGCAGTCCACGCTCGCCGGTATGGAGCATTCAGAATATTCAGCTTACCAAAAAGCTTGGTCACGGCGTAGAAATATATGGAGGTATCAAAAACCTGTTGAACTGGACGCCGGCGCGCAATGCGCCCTTCCTGATCGCCAGGTCGCACGATCCGTTCGATAAGAACGTACAGTACGGTCCTGGTCAGCCCATACCCAACCCGGTACCCGGCCAGCCCGATATACCTACCACAGTAGTGCTACAAACGCCAGAGAACCCCTATGGGCTCACTTTCGACCCCAACTATGTATACGCACCCAACCAGGGCATACGGGGCTTCCTGGGCGTCCGTTGGACGTTAAACTGAGGAATCCTTACAAGATTTCAAGATCAGAGAAAGAGATGGGCTTGATTAACACTTCATAGGAGAACCCCGGGATATTGGGGAAGGTAGGCGGGTAACCACTCATCAGGAAAAGCCGCAAAGCAGGGTTTACAGCCAGGAAGCGTTCTACGCTCGTCCAGCCGATCCCATCGGGGAGGTTGTTGTCGAGAAAGAGGATGTCTGGCTGCACCTGTTGCATTTGCGTAAGCCCTTCTTTGAGGTTGGACGCGCTGTATACATCATAATCCTTTTTCACGAAGTACGACTTCATCAACAGGCAGAGATCTTGTTCGTCATCAATGATCAATATCTTCTTCTTAGTAGCCAATGCCAGGTTATT
This sequence comes from Paraflavitalea sp. CAU 1676, assembly GCF_029223285.1. Classification (GTDB taxonomy): domain Bacteria; phylum Bacteroidota; class Bacteroidia; order Chitinophagales; family Chitinophagaceae; genus Paraflavitalea. The sequence goes on from NZ_JARHUJ010000005.1 coordinate 291,016, forward strand.
GATTTAATTAGTAAGGTATTGTAACGAAAAAGAGTGCCGGAAAGTTGTGTGGATTATTCTCCCCGATAGATTGGTTGTCGGTGGGCGGCATTCTTTTTACTAATATAAACATCATTCAATAATCTAAAACTATTTAAAATGACTACAACAACAAAAGTATTATTAGGTATTGTGGGTGCCGCTGCCGCCGGCGTAGTGATTGGAATGTTAGTAGCTCCCGATAAAGGTAGTGAACTCAGAAAGAAAATAAAAAGCAATTGCGGCGATTGGGCCAATACCCTGGGCGACCTGTTCAATGCTGGCAAAGAAAAAGCTGAAGATCTTGCTGCAGAAGCAGGCAACAAGTATAACAGGGTAAAAGAGAATCTCGGTTAAGCCTTGCGCTACCAGGATTTCATTGATCTAAAAAAAGACCAGCTATGCGCCAAAAAACAGAGGACATACAATACGCAGAAGTGAAGGACACCGAGGCCAGCGATAACCTGGCCGACAATGTCATGGATTTCCTTGAAACTTACTATAAGCTTACTCTGGTAAACATCACTGATAAAGGGTCGGGTGTTGCGTCTTCGGTGGTCACCTTCATGGCCGTTTTCATCATCGGTATATTTGTGATCCTCTTTATTGGCCTGGCAATAGGTACCTGGCTGGGCCAGTTGCTGAACAGCACCATTGCAGGATATTTCCTGGTAGCTGGTCTTTTTTTATTGTCGATGGTATTGATCTGGTTATTCCGCAAAAAGCTAATGATTGGTTTCAGGAACTTTATTATCCGCAAAGTGTATGAGTAAACCGGTGATCAATAATTATGAAGATCTGATACGCGAGCAAGAGCGGTTGCGTAAACAGCTCGATGTAAAGAAACAGGAGTTGAATGGCAGGATTAGGGAAGTAAAGGAAAAGTTGGCGCCGGTAGGGACCATCCTTTCGGCCATTGGCGGCATCACAGCCCTGGGCGCTAAAAATCCCGCGATCAAAACAGGGATAGGACTGGCTGTAGATATGCTGGTAAAGAAGAAACTATTTAAAGGAAGCGGCCTGCTCACTGGTTTGATCGGCAGTTTCCTGGTTAGGAATGTCGCGACCCGTGTTGCTGCTGGTGCAGCGGGTGTGATCATTGGCGGACTGGTAAAAAAGTTTGCGTCCCGTAAAAAAGAGCCGACGGCTAAGCCGGAATAGACGCCGTGTTGAACCAATAACTCCTGATCTCCCGGATCACTCTCACCAGGGCATCGAAGCTTACCGGCTTTACCACATAGGTATTGGCGCCCAACTCGTAACAACGTTTTATTTCATGCTCATTTTTGGTGGTCGTAAAAATGATCACCGGAATCTTCTTCAATTCAGGATGTTGTTTGATCTCCTTCAACACCTCCCTGCCATCTTTCTTTGGCATGTTCAGATCAAGCAGTATGAAACCCGGATAGTGTATGTCGAGCGTTTTTTGCTTCGACAAATTGGATAGGTATTCAATCAATTCGATCCCGTTCTCTACAAATTCGAGTGTATCGGTAAAGCCGTTCTCCTCAAAGGCCGTTTGTAATAAGAATCGATCATCTGCATCATCTTCTGCGATGAGGATAAAAAATTTCTGCATGGCGGTGGTGATACATTTTAGACAAATGTAGAGAATGGGCCTTTAAAGGCTCTAAAAATCAACAAATTCCTGCCAGTTTTTTAAGAGCGGTGGATCCCTGTTTCGGAAAATACGGTAGCTGGTCAACATGAGCTGCGCCCGCGGCTGCGTGCAGGAAGCCCTACAGGTGGATAATACTGAGGTAGGGAAGGGCTGTAGAATTGCGGCCACGGATTACCGGCTTTCTATAATGCATGTGGAATAATGACCCGGCAAAAAGGCCGTACTGGGGAATGTTTTCCCGGCCTGGCGTTGCCATCGACCGGTATGGTTTTTTTGACCTTCCCTATTGTGACAGTGACTCTATAATCTTCATCATTCAATTATTAGTTATGGTTATAAAAGATCCGAAATCGAAGACAAAACAAGATAAATCGCCTCAAACCGTCCAACAAGGTAAGAGCAGCGATCAGCGCCCTTCGGATAAGCAGGAGAAGAGATCAACAGCTTTTGATCCGGGGGTAACCAACAATGCAAACACGCAGGCCGGCACCGCCCAAAGTGGATACGATGAAAAGAATCCAAAACATCCGGGCGGCAAGCAGCAGCACAATCCGAAAGTAACCAACCAGGAAAATGACATCACGAACAGTGAAGCACAAAATAAATGGAGCGAGGAACCGGTAGACGAACAATCATCGGGTAATTCAACGCAAAGAACAGATCCCGAGATCGATTCTCCGATCCCAGATTCGGAAAGAACGGAAAAGAAGATACCGAAAGATTCGCTGTAACGACAGCTATATATTTTTTCGCGGCGGACGTTGATTTGGTTGTTTTAAGCCCGGTGGTGAAAACACCGGGCTTTTCTTTGATAACACCATAAAAAAAGTGCAGTAGAAACACTGCACTTTTTTACATAGTAAGATGTACAACTCAACTGTTCTTTTTAGGTTCTATATTACCAAAGGACGTTGAAAGAAAAAACATGGCGAAAAAGACAAAAAACAGGAATTTTCCAGTTGTAGCGGTCCCTGCAGCAATGTCCCCAAATCCAAAAAGGGCAGAGATGAGCGCAATAATTAAAAAAATCACTGTCCAGCGTAGCATACTCATTGTGTTTTAATGTTTACAATGGATCAACTTCCCTTGCTGTGAGCAGCGGCTCCGTAAATAGAGGCAACTTTCTGGTTTCTGGTCCTTTCTATAGTTGCTGGTTTATTCAAGGATACCGAAAGGTCTACATGATCCGTTTCTTGTTTATGATTCTTGCGTTTTAAACAATTGTTTGCATCATTTAACGTTGTTTTAAGCCCATTGATCCGTTAAGGGCCTTCACCATTCCTGGCATAAAAACTACTGACTTAGATGTTGTTGGATAAGGCTGGCTGTTCTTCCAGGATCCATACGGATACTGATTCGCCATTTACGAGGAACTCGGCTTTTCCAAACTCGTCTGTTGTCAACTTTTCAGGCCGGTTACCGGTGATATCGGTAAAGGTTTTGTGTGCGAAACGATTTCCCAGCTCCATGACCTTGTTCCCTTCACTTCCGTTGCTTATTAAAACTGCACAACCGGATAATTTATTATCATCGGAACCTTTTCTTACCCAACCAATTGTATTGGGATGGTCGAAGTAATCGTATTCATCACCAAAAGAAAGCAATTGACGTACCAAAATCAGCACTTCGAGCGAGGGTGTTGGTGCTATTTTTACGTTAAAATTATTTTCTTCTTTTTCAAGAGAATAGTCTGCCCCGAACAAATGCGGATAGAAAATGCCGGGAAATCCTTTTACCCGTAGCAGGATCAATGCATAGGCGAGGGGCTGAAACAAATAATCTACATAGGACTCCAGGGATTGACCTGGCTGGCTATCGTGGTTGTCGACAAAGGTAAAGCTTTGGTCGGGTATTTCTTTCAGGACGGTATTTCATATAGCGTGTTTTGATGGTTGATCGGCGGGATAACGGATGCCTGTTTGTTCCCGTATAGCGTCGAGCGTTGTCGCGAGATCCAGGCTGAAGGAGTGACAGAACTGTTCACTGTATAGTTTATGCTGGTGGAGACAGCGATACACTTCAGCTGCTTCAAACTGTAACCCGCGCCCCGGCCATTCGCAGGGGTATTGAATAGATTCTCCATCATAAGATTCCAGTTTGATCTCTGCCGGTTTTTCATTCCAGGGAGAAGCAATATGGATGCGCCCTCTTTCGCCATAGATCGTCGCGGAACGGTCTGTTTGCGTGACCAGCGATGACTCGATGCTGGCATAGGCTGCATTGCCATACCCAAATAGTGCGATGGTGGCTTTATCGATGCTCTTATCGGATAAGATCGATCGTGCCTGTATAGTAACTGGCTTACCCAGCAGCAAATGCGCCAGGAAAATGGGATAGATGCCAAGATCGAGCAGGGAGCCGCCACCGAGCGAGGGATCGAAGTACCGGCTTTGCGGATCTTCGGGGGCTTTATAACTCAGGTCGGCTTTGATAGATATTATCTTCCCGATGGCGTCGCAATCGATCAGGTCCAGCACTTTGTTGATGCTGGGTAGAAAACGGATCCACATGGCTTCCATCAGGAAGGTGTTGTTTGCTTCGGCCGCTTCCACCATTTCTTTCACCTGCCGGCTGTTCATGGCCATGGGTTTTTCGCACAATACCGGCAGTTTGCGCTGCAGGCAGGCAATGGTTTCCCGGTGATGCAGGGGATGCGGTGTTGCAATATAAACGGCATCCACCTTTGCATGCGTGAGGAATGATTCGAGGTGGTCGAAGTACTGCGGTGCGTTTTCCTTTTCAGCAAAATCAGCTGCCTTGTCGAGGTGGTGCGAGAGTACCGCGCCAATGCGGTGATGTACGCCTTTGAGGTGTTCCAGATCGTCAGCAAATTCAGTGGCTATATTGCCGGGGCCAATGATACCCCAGGTAAATGTTTCCATGGATGAATGTTGTGTGGCCTTTCATCCAGAAGGGCAACACTTGTACCATTGAAAGCGTGGGGATTTTGATCTACAAAGACTGCTGAAGAGGGAGCGTGTAGCGTTGTGCAGCGCGTTGTAAGCTTATCGCTGTAGCGGAAAATAAAGGGTGAACACGGCGCCTTCACCGGCGATGCCACTGGCTGTTACATTGCCGCCGTGATTGATCATGATGCGCTGTACCATGGGCAGGCCGATGCCTTTGCTTTGGTAAATGCCCTGGGGCGATTCAAGTTTCTGGAAAAGGTAGAACATCTTATCCACGTATTTATTGTCGAAGCCCATGCCGTTATCCGAGATCGTGATCTTGTGATACGCAGTTCCACCCAGCAACACAGATACGATCTTTTCACTGATCTTATTGCCGGTAAGACCTTCATGCGTGATGGTAATGACCGGCGATACATCCTTCCGCGCAAACTTGATCGAATTGTCGATCAGTTGCTCAAAGAGGATGGCCAATTGCGAAGGGATGCCCTTGATGACAGGGAGTGTATTGGTGATGACCAGCCTTGCCTGGCGAATGGTAAGTTTTTCATCCATCTGCTCAGCCACTTTCATCAACACATAATTGAGGTCTATCTGCAGCAGCGTCTCCGATGTATTGATAAGGCTCGAGTAGCGCACCATATCGCGGGTGAGGCCATGCATATGCCTGGCCGAAGCATCCATTTTACCCAATAGCAGGTTCACTTCTTCGGGCAGGTCCTTAAAGCGGGTGGTGACCTGGTTCGAGAAGGTCTGGATCTTGCGCAGGGGTTCCTGCAGGTGATGCGAGGCAATGTTGGTGAGTTGCTCCAACTCGGCATTGGCCCGGTTGAGGCTGCCTACCTGCTGCTGCAACTGCTGCTGAAATTCGAGCCGTTTCGTGAGCTCGCGGATGATGAACATAAAGGAAATGGTAAGGCAGATCGCTGAGAAGATGAAGGTCGCGTATAGATAATTGGGCGCATTGCGCTGGCTGATGAGCTTTTGCGAATCGCTCGCCCTTTTGGCGGCTGTTTCGATTGCTTGCATACGCTCGTATAGCTGTTGGTAGTCGGCCATATTCACCCTGGTTTGCAACAGCCGCTGCGACAGGTTGCCGGAGTCGGTGTTTCTGGCGGCTTTGGCGATATTGTCTTTGGCCATGCTGAGCCGGGTCGTGACGAGGCCCTCCAGTCGGGTAAGGTTCACGGCCTGCGTACTTTGTCCATTCACCAACGGTTTGAGGGAATCTATGATCGGTTTTATGCGGGCTGCACTGGTCCATACAGGCTCGAGGAGACTGCTGTCGCGGACGAGCATAAAAGCGTGCTCGGCATTGATCGCCTCTTTCAGGTAAGCGTCAACCTGCCCCAGCAGTACCATCGTTTGGTAGTTGCGCTCCACCTCATTCGATACTAAAGTTGAATCGGAAAGCCGTTTGTAAAACATCAGGGCGAGCACGGTGAGGATGCCAAATGACAGAATGAAGAGCCCGTAGATATATTGGAACCTGAATTTCATGCGCTGGTTTTCCCCAAATTGTGTAATTTGTTCTACAGATGGGTGGGCTTGTTTAACGGTCCAGAAACACGAAAAAACTATTGTATCCCAGTAAAATACAGCATTTACGCTGTTTTTGGAAGAAAAACTATTTTTTGGAGTAAGGCTTGTAGTATAAACACTACAATCTTTTGACATGATCCATCAACATCTTACACAAAAGCAACAGGTCCGCATACTGCCCCAGCAGATTCAGCTGTTGAATTTGTTTCACCTGAATACGCTGGAGCTGGAGCATCGCATCGAACAGGAAATAGAAGAGAATCCATTGTTGGAGGAAACGAAGAATGATGAGAATGCATTAAAAGACGAAAAAGAGGCGGTACAGGATTTTGCCGATTGGGAGGAGTTTGGCTACGACGATATCCCCGACTACAAAGTAGAATATGCCAATTATTTTTCGGGCGAAGATATACCTGAGCGCCCGTTGGTGCAAACAGCCGATTTCAGGCAGCAACTGAAAGAGCAATGCCGGCTGCTGCTATTGGGTGAGCAGGAATTTTCCCGTGCCTGTTATATCATCGATTCGCTCAACGAGAGTGGTATGCTGGAACAAACATTGTCGACCCTGGCAGAAGATATGTCGTTCAAGTTTGGCGAATGGATCGAAGGCACGGACCTGGAAGCGGTGTTGAAAACGATCCAGAGCCTGGATCCGCCCGGTGTGGGAGCCCGCGACATACGGGAATGTCTGTTGCTGCAATTGGAGCGGATGAACACGGCGCAGCCGGATGTAGCAGCTGCGCTGAAATTGATCCGCGATCACTATACCGACCTGAAGAACCGTCAGCTGGAGAAGGTGCGGGAATGCCTGAAGCTGGAAGAGGACGAGTTCAGGATCATCCTCGAACTGGTGGCTTCCCTGCAGTTGCAACCTATCAATGTACGCCTCGAAGAACCGGTAGCCAAGAACTATATCATTCCCGACTTCATCATTACCGTAGAAGGAGATAATATCGAAGTGTCGTTGGCGCGGCAGCGCTCTGCATCCCTGCACATCAACCATTCGTGGATGGAAACGGTGAAAAGCCAGTGCGCCAAAAAGGACAAGGCAGCCGAGCAATACATGAAGAGCAAGCTGCAGGCGGCGGAATGGTTTGTGTCGGCCATCCAGCAGCGCGAAAGTACGATGCTGAAGATCATGAAGACCATCGTAAAATGGCAGTACGAGTATTTCAAAGAGGGCGATCCCTTGTTGCTGCGCCCCATGATCCTCAAGAATATCGCCCTGGAGATCGGGGTGGATATATCGACGGTATCCCGCATTACCAGCAACAAATATGCGGCTACTCCATTTGGAAATATACTGTTGAAGGACCTCTTTTCCGAAGGCATGGCCAATGTAGAAGGGGAGGTGATCAGCAACCGTATCATTCAATATGCGTTGGAAGAAGCCATCGCAGCCGAAGATAAGAAGTCGCCCTTTACCGATCACCAGCTGGTAGTGGTGCTGGCACGCAAAGGGTACAAGATAGCGAGGAGAACGGTGGCCAAGTACCGCGAGCTGCTCCGCATACCAACGGCCCAGATGCGGGCACTGTGGCGCTAAATTTATATACACAAAAGCTAAACACTCATTAATTCCTTCATTACACCAGTAAACCCACTTAATATGTCTAAAATATTAGTGATTGATGACGACCGCGACATATGCTTCTTAATGAACAAGTTCCTTACCAAGCATGGGTACGAGACGCATGAATCATATACCGCCAAGAAGGCGCTTGAACTGCTAGATGAAATAACTGATTTTGACCTGGTGTTGTGTGATTACCGGCTGGAGGGAGTGGATGGTAAAACCATGTTGCTGAAGATCAAGGAAAAATATCCTGCATTGCCAGTGATCATCATAACAGGCTATAATGACCTCAAGACAGCTGTTGATGTGATGAAGATGGGCGCGTATGATTATGTGACCAAGCCCCTGTTTCCCGAAGAGATCCTCAATACCATCCAATCGGCCCTGAATGCCAGCCCGGCGGCTGTGCCACCACCGGTTGGCGGCAATGGAACCGCTGCGGCGGCCGTGGATCATGTGGTGGATAAGAAGAAAGGTTTTACCTCCAACAGTGATTATATATTCGGCACGAGTGCCGTGTTTCAACAGATCATGGATCAGATCATCCTGGTAGGACCTACGGACTACAGCGTGATCATCTATGGCGAAAGTGGCAGTGGTAAAGAAGCCATTGCGCAGGAGATCCACAAGCGCAGCAAGCGGTCGGCTTTTCCGTTTGTGGCCATCGATTGCGGCGCTCTGTCGAAAGAGCTGGCCGGCAGTGAATTGTTTGGACATGAGAAAGGCGCCTTTACCGGTGCCATTAACCAGAAGTCTGGTAGTTTCGAGCTGGCCAATGGCGGAACCATCTTTCTCGATGAAATTGCGAACCTCTCTTACGAAATACAGGTGTCGCTGCTACGGGTGATCCAGGAGCGTAAGATGCGCCGGGTAGGGGGCATCAAAGACATATCACTCGATGTGCGCATCCTCATTGCGAGTAATGAGCGCCTGTGGGATGCTGCCCAGAAAGGCAAGTTCCGGGAAGACCTTTTTCACCGGTTCAACGAGTTTACGATCGAAGTGCCACCACTGCGGCAGCGTAAAGAAGATATTATGGTCTTTGCCCGTCACTTTCTGCAAAAGGCCAATGAAAGCCTGCAGAAACGTATCCGGGGCTTCTCGCCCGAGGTGGAAGAGATCTTCCGCAACTATGTATGGCATGGAAACCTCCGTGAATTGAAGAATGTCGTGAAGCGCGCGGCCCTGCTCACCGATGGCGAATACGTGGAAGACCGTAGCCTGCCATTTGAGATCAGCAATTACCGCAAGCTGTTGTTTGAGCACAATCCCGATGCGATCGTGGAAGCGCCCACGCCGGTAGTGCCAATACATGATACGATCGCTACTTCTCCGTTGCGCAAGCAATTTGGAGAGAATAGCCTGAAGGAAGCCTCCATCGACCTGGAGTATGAAATGATCCTCAAAGCCCTCAAGGAAACCAATTTCAACAAAAGCAAGGCAGCCCGTTTATTGAATATCGACCGAAAGACTTTATACAATAAGATCAAGCTTTATCAGGAGCTGAATAATCGCTAAACCAATATCATGACCCTTGAAGAAACCAGCCATATCAATAAGCTCAGGGAGTTGATGAATGATACGGAAGAACTCTTACAATTCGGTACCTGGCAGTGGGATGTGGCAACCGATAACGTCTCTTGGTCCGAGGGGATGTACCGAATCATGGGATACGACCACCGGGCTGCGCCCCAGTTGTCAGACGAGTTTTACCTTAGTCACGTACATCCGCATGACGCGGAGGAATTCAGGCATATCCGCAGCAATGCGATTGCCACGAAGACCCCTTTTGAATATACCTACCGGATCACCACGCACCAGCATCAACAGCGCATCATCAACATTAAAATGAAATTTGTGCTGAACGGCAGCGGAGAAGTGGTAAAGGGCGTGGCGATCAACCGCGACGTTACGGAGAAAACACAGATGCTGCACGACCTCATGCACTATAAACGTATTGTGGGGCAGAAGGAAGAGTTTCTGAACGTAGGGAACTGGGAGCTCGACATGGCAACCAACAAAATGACCTGGTCGGATGGTATGTTCCAGCTGCTGGGTTATGGCCACCATGACCGCAAGGACGGGATAGACCTATTTGAGTTTTACCGGCTGCACATGCAACCGGAAGAAGTACGTAAAGCGAATAATGCGATCCAGGAGATCATCAATAACGGCGAAACCTATGTACGACAATCGATGCTGATCACCAAAGACGGCTCCGTGAAGGCTGTGGAAGTATTTGGGAAAGTGTTGAAAGACCAGCAGGGCATGCCGGCCAAAGTGTTGGGAACGGTGCGTGATATCACGCGCCTGAAGGAGTATGAACAGGAGCTGGAAGTGAAGGTGCAGGAACTGAACCGCTCGAACCAGGAGCTGGAAGAGTTTGCCTATGTGGCATCGCATGATCTGCAGGAACCCTTGCGGAAACTAACTACCTTCGGTGAGCGCCTCAGAAACAAATGTGCCGACCAACTGACGGATGAGGGCAGTTTGTACCTCAACCGGATGATGGCATCGGCCGAGAACATGCGGATCCTGATCGAGAACCTGCTGGAGTTTTCGCGGGTTACGCGTACACAGTTCCCGTTCGAAAGGAAAAGCCTGCAGGAAATCGTGCAGGAAGTGGTAAACGACCAGGACCTGGAAGTGGATGGCGGTAAAGGTGAAGTGCAGGTACTTAACCTCCCAGTGGTGGAAGTGGTAACCACGCAAATGCGCCAGTTGTTCAGCAACCTGCTGAGCAATGCGATCAAGTTCCGCCGCCAGGATGTGCTGCCGGTGGTCACCATCAGCAGTACCCTGCTTACGCAAACGGAGAAAGAGAAACTCAAGTTGCGCAATAGCAATCCTTATTACCGGATCATGGTGGCAGACAACGGGATCGGCTTTGAAGAAGTATATGCGGAAAAGATATTCCAGCTGTTTCAGCGATTGCATGGCAAAGCTGAATATCCGGGGTCGGGAATGGGATTGGCGATCTGCCGTAAGATCACCGACAACCATAAAGGGTTGATCATGGCCTCGGGCGTACCCGGTAAGGGATCTACATTCTCTATCATTTTACCTGAAATGCAGGCCCATTAATATATAGCTATGTTTATTTCTGCTGACCCATTGCGCATTCTGGTTGTGGACGACGATGAAGACGATTTCTTTCTGACCAACAGTATCATCAAAGATATCAACGGAGGGAACTTCATCGTAGACTGGTGTTACAAATACCAGGAGGCATTGGATCATATCTGCCATAAACGGTACGATCTCTATTTCATAGATTATTTCCTGGGTGCTAAAACGGGGCTCGATCTGTTGCGGGAAGCCGTAGAGCGCGATTGCGAGGCCCCGATGATCCTGCTGACAGGAAAGGGCAACCATGCGGTGGATATTGAAGCCATGCGCGTTGGTGCAGCCGATTACCTGATCAAGTCGGAGCTGACCACGGAAAAAATGGAGCGCTGCATCCGCTATACGCTGGAGAAAGCTCGCTCCCTGAAGGCGCTGCGCGATAATGAACAGAAATACCGGAATATCTTTGAGCGATCGAAAGACGCCATATTCCTGGCCGATACACAGCTACGGTTCTTTGCCGTCAATGCAGCGACTGCCTTGTTGCTGGGGTACACCGCCGAAGAACTGACGGACATGAGTTTTTACGACCTCATGATCGAAAAGGTTGACGCTGAAACCCTGAAGCTATTACTGCAAACAGGCGAGCTGGATGATGTGGAGACCGACCTGCTCAACAGAGACAACGAAGAGCGTACCTGCATCTTCTCGGCCACGATGATCGAGCGGCCCGACGGTTCGCAGTATGTACAGGGCATCCTGCATGATATAACAGGCCTGCGCAAGGCCGAGAAGACGGTGCTGATGGCCGAAAAGCTGGCCGCCACCGGCCGGCTCGCACGCACGCTGGCCCATGAGATCAGGAACCCACTGACGAATATCCACCTTTCACTGGATCACCTGCGGGTAGCAGAGATCGATGAGTCGCAGGAAAATTATTACGGCATCATCCAACGCAATGCAAAACGTATTGGCGCCATCATCTCCGAACTGCTCGATACAGCCCGCCCTTCCGAAATGATGTTGCGGCCAACCTCCTTACAGGATATCCTGGATGAAAGCATTACGGCAGCCATGGACCGCATCGTACTCAAGAACATCAAATTGCAGATCCGTTATCCAGATGATATACTGGTCATTGCAGCCGACAAGGATAAACTGAAGATCGCCTTCCTCAATATCATCATCAATGCCGTAGAAGCGATGGAGGAAGAAGTAGGCAGACTTACGGTGGCCATGGTGGCCGATGGCAATGCCTGTGAAGTACGCATCACGGATAATGGATCGGGTATTACGGAAGATAACCTGGAACGTTTGTTCGAACCTTATTTTACCTCCAAACGCAATGGGTTGGGCCTGGGCCTTGCCGCTACCCTCAATATATTGCAGGCCCACAATGCCGAGGTAGATGTGCATTCGGTGGTGGGCAGCGGCACCACCTTCGTGATCTCTTTTAAAGCATAAGTTATTAAGCACCTATAGAACTAAAATGGCCTGGTGGAAATTCCACCAGGCCATTTTAATTGTGGGATCCGGATCGTTTGATCAGAAACCTATGCCAATGTAAAAAGTGAAGGCGCTGTTCTTGGAATTCTTTGTTGCCTGGCCGGCTACGCCGCCATCGCCAATTTCGTTGAGGCCATAGTTATACCGGGCACCCAGGGTGAAATTCTCGATGTCGAACCCAATACCGCCCACGAGACCATAATCGAAGCGTTTGAAATTGTCGGTATCGAGGTCGGCGATGTCATCGACTTCCCCGTCTTCCGCATTGAGGCGCTTGATATTGGCCGATGTAAGGAGACTCACGTAGGGACCTGCATGGATGTTGAAGTTATTACCCAGGTTAACCACCGCCAATACCGGCAGCTCAACATAATTGAGGTTGAAGCGGTATTCACCTTCGCCAAACAGGTTGTCGTATTTGATCTTGGCGCCTTTGCTGCTGTACAAAAGTTCGGGTTGTACAGAGAATCCTTTGGTAACCGGTATCTTGGCAAACACGCCCACGTTTACGCCGACTTTCATATTCTCGTCTTCCACATCATCGACATACAGGTTACTGAGGTTTACGCCCCCTTTAATGCCGAATTTTGGCTGAAGCGACTTCTCCGTGGTAGTTTGTTGCTGCTGCGCCATGGCGGCACTCAATGTGCCTGTAAATGCTGCTAATAACAGTATTCGTTTTAAGCTGCTGGTTGCATTTTTCATGTTGTTCTTTTTTCGTTTTCAATCAAGTTTTTTTATTTGTGCTATTCCCTTCAGGCGATACGGCCGCTGTTGCTTTTTCTACAAGGGGTACGCGCCTGTGTGCTGTTAATCTTTAATCAATTCATATTCCTCCTGTAGTAACTGTGGAATAAAGGCAGAATTGCCCTGGTTTGTGTAGTGGTATCTACAGTGAATCATCATTTTATGCCAAAGCTGCTGCAAATGGTCGCTGGGGGCTGGCTGTTGTGAGGAAGGGCGGCAGCATTTTTATGGTGGTATGTTCAAAAACCAATTGTTATGCGTGCAATATGGAGTGGTACCATCGGCTTTGGGCTGGTGAACATACCGATCAAATTATACAGCGCGATCCAGGAAAGCGATCTCGACCTGGATATGCTGGATAAGAAAGACCATGCGAACATTAAATTCCAACGGGTCAATGAGAAGTCGGGCAAAGTAGTGCCCTGGGCCAACATCGTGAAGGCCTATAACCTCGATGGGCGTTATGTGGTGTTGACCGATGATGATTTTAAAAAAGCAGCGCCCGAGAAAACGAAGAATATCGATATCATGGCCTTTGTGGAGGAGTCGGCCGTGGACGCGATGTTGTATGAAACGCCTTATTACATCGAGCCCGATAAGTCGGGCGCCAGGGCCTATGCTTTATTGTGGAGTGCATTGAAGAAGACCGGTCAGGCGGGATTGGGCAGCTTTGTTTTGCGCAGCAAGGAAAGTCTGTGTTTGATCAGGGCAGGGGAGGAAGTGCTGGTATTGCAGAAGATCAGGTTCGCAGAGGAAGTGCGTCGGCCCAAAGACCTCAACATACCCAAGCTCACGAGCAAGCCCACCGAATTGAAGATGGCATTGTCGCTGATCGATCAGCTTACCGAAGAGTTTGATATTTCGGCCTATAAAGATACGTATGCCGATAAGCTGATGAAGCTGATCAAGGCCAAGGCGAAGGGTCGCAAGGTGGCTGCACCTCATATGAAGGTGGTGCACTCGCGTGCCAAAGACCTGATGTCGCAACTGAAGGCCAGCCTGGAAACGAAGAAACGGAAGGCGTCGTAGAGACCTGGTCTTATGCGCTGTCCAATAGTGGGGGCCTGCTCCATTGCTGGTAGTGGCGCTCACTCCGTACCGCACGGCCCGATTGCTGTGGGGGTTAAAGTATATCAAGCTTAAATGTGTTGTATGGCAGTAAAAGAAGTTAAAGATAGTATCGTCACTATCAACCGGCGGTCGCTCAAGCTGACCAATTTGTCGAAGATCTATTTTCCGGAAGAACAGATCACCAAGGGGGATGTGATCGCGTATTATGAATCTATGGCCGATGTGATCCTTCCATACCTGAAGAACCGGCCGCTGTCGCTGAAACGGAATCCCAATGGCATCACCGATAAAGGGTTCTATCATAAAGACGCGGCAGAGGACGGGCCGGACTGGTTGAAGTCGTACGATGTGTTTGCGGAGTCTTCACAAAAAACAGTGAACTACATCGTCTGTAACGATAAAGCCACTTTATTGTACCTGGCCAACCTGGGTTGCATCGAAATGAACCCCTGGAATTCGACAACGCGCTCACCCGACAAACCTACTTACCTCATGATCGATATCGATCCGTCGGATAAAAATACCTTCGATCAGGTCGTGTCGGTGGCGCAGGCGGTACAGGAAGTACTGAACCGGGCAGGGGCGGTGAGCTACTGCAAAACCTCGGGCGCTACCGGACTGCATGTGTACGTTCCATTGAACGCCCGCTATACCTATGAAATGGCGAGAGAGTTTGCGCACATCGTAGCAACGCTGGTGCAGGAGCAGTTGCCCGGTATCACATCGCTTGAACGATCTTTAAAGAAACGGGGACCTAAGATCTACGTAGATTACCTGCAAAATTCGAAAGGGCAAACGCTGGCATCTGCCTATAGCTTGCGGCCGGTGCCGGCTGCATCGGTATCTACACCTTTATTGTGGAAAGAAGTAAAGAGCGGATTGCATCCTTCGCAGTTTACCATCTACAATATTGCGAAGCGGGTGAAGAAGCTGGGCGATTTGTTCTATATGGTGCTGAAGGACGGAAACAACCTGAAAGGCTGCCTGAAGAATCTTGGATATTAAAAGAGCTTCATAAACGGATATGATGAAAGGGAAACTTGGCGGTTTCCCTTTTTTAGGTAACGATCTTATTGCTTTTCTGGTGCATGATGTAAAAGAGTAATCCACCCATCACAGGGACGGAGACCGTTAGGATGAGCCAGAACATTTTCTGGTAATACTTCAGATCGGGGGCAGAGATCACGTCCCAGATGGCCCATAACCAAAAGATGCCTGCCAGCAGGAAACCTGCATACATGATATAGGTGCCCATTTCAAAGCGTGGCATGGCCACGAGACCGATTAGTATCAAAACGGTCCCTATCATCGCCAGTATGAAAGCCGGGCGGGTTAGATTTTTCATATCCTTCGTTTGGAGTATGGTTACCAAACCTATGCCACCCCGGCTCCTTTGCGGTCGAATTGAAAGAGCTGGCTGTTGCCGTTTTTGCGGCCTGATAATAAATCGCTGATGATCTGTGCGGCAATGAGGCTGAAGGTGATGCCGTTGCCGCCAAACCCCAGGGCAAACCAGGTATGTGGCCGCTCGGGTATGGTGCCGATCAGGGGCAAACCATCTTTTGTACTGGCAAAGGTACCTGCCCAGGCGAAGTCCGTACGCAAGGGTATCTGGGGAAAGAGCCGGGTGAAAGAGCTTTCGAGTTGTTGTGTTTTGCGGGCAATATTGGCATCGCGCCGGTTGGGGTTGTAGAACGCATCGTCCTTACCGCCCACGAGTATACGTTGATCGGCCGAGGCGCGGATATACAAATAGGGATTGGCCGTTTCCCAGATCAGCGCGTTCTCGTGCCAGAACTCTTTGGCGAAGAAGGGTTCGCTGATGATGGCATAGGTGGAGTGCAATCGCTCAATTTTTTTCGGCAGATATTGCTGCGATTCGTAGCCGCAGGCGATGATGAGTTTCTTTGCGGTGATCTTTGATCCCCATTCCGTTTGCAGGGTTACGCCGTGGTCTTCGTATTCCACCTGGGTCACCATGGTATTGTCGTACACGATCGCACCTTTATCCTGTGCGTGCTTGAGCAGGGCGTGCGTGAGTTCGTAGGCTTCTGTAATGGCGCCGTCGGCCGAGAGCAGGCCGCCCGGTTTGGAGAAGCCGAAAAGACGGGTGATGTCGTCGTTGCTGAGCAGCTGCAGGTTGAAGCCTGCCCGTTTGCGCAGAAAGTATTCCTTTTCGAGTTCTTTGACGTGGTTGTTGTAAGAGGCGAACTGGAAACTGGGACGCAGGATAAAGCTGGGCTGCGCCGGCAGCTGTTTGCATATCTCATGCAGGTCGTAGATGGCCTGCCTGCACAGCAGGTAGCTGAGCACGGCGTTCTTTTCGCCCACGAGGCCGATAAGTTTGTGCAAGGGTGTGTCGATCTCGTATTGAAGCAGGGAAGTGCTGGCAGCGGTGCTGCCGGTGCCGGCGTGCCGCCGGTCGACGATCACAGGTTGAATGCCTTGTTGTATAAGGTGCCACCCGATGAGGGCGCCTGTAATGCCTGCGCCGATGATGGCCACATCGGCTTTAATGTCTTTCCGGATGGATGGATAAATGTGGGCCAGCCCATGCCGTAATAACGCGTATGGTTTATCGGAGCGAAGGTGCATTGTATTCAGTTGTTTTATGTATCGAGATACGATGGGGGAATCTCCTTGGCTTCCTGCTTCACCACAAAGACGGCGGTGTCTTTGGGTTTGATGCCCGATCCGGCTTCTACGGCGTAACACTTGGTGTATTCGGCCCCGAAGTAGAGTATTACCGATGAGTAATACACCCAGAGCAGAATGATGACGATGGTAGCGGCGGCCCCATACGTAACACCCACATTGGAACGGCTGATGTAGAAGCTGATGAGGAATTTTCCTCCCATAAAAAGGATAGCGGTAAAGAGTGAGCCTTTGATCACATCCCGCCAATGAATGGTGGCGTCGGGAAGTACTTTGAAAATGATGGCGAACAGAACGGTGATCACGGCAATCACGATGATGATGTTCAGTATATAAAAGAGCACAATGATGTCTTCGGAAAAGAACCGCTGCAGAAAACCACTGAGGGCATCGAGCGCCGTGCTGATGAGCAATGACACGAGCATGATGAATCCCATACCCACCACCAGCGAAAAGGAGAGCAGGCGGTTGATGATGAACTTGAGCCAGCCTTTCTGTGGCTTCGCTTTGATAGACCAGATACGATTCACCGAATCCTGTATTTCGGTAAACACCCCGCTGGCGCCAAAGAGCAGCATAATGATGCCGATAACGAGGCCGGTGGTCTTGAACTGCGAGTATTCAATGTTCTTGATGATCTCCTGGAGCTGTACGGCTGCGCTGCTGCCGATAAATCCCTTTACCTGTTCATACACCCTGCCTTGCACGGCATCACGGCCCAGAAAGATGCCCACGAGCGAGATGATAATGATGAGTATGGGGCCAATAGAGAATACAGTGTAGTAGGAAAGAGATGCACTTAGCTTGAAGCCATTGTCTTCGATGAAGGCGAGGGCTGCTTTCTTGAGTATCCTGAAAAATGAGCTGACGTGCTTCATAAGTATATGTGGAAAAGAAGCATGCCGTGTAAAGAATTGACCTTTGAAGGAATGTAAATAGTCAACAATTGAACATTCGTGGGGAAAAGCATCTACAGAACTAAGAAATGTGTTACCAGGCGCCGAAGGGCGTGAGATTTTTATAGGTATTGGTAAACATTTCAACATGAGGAGTATCTTATATCTTATCGCTGTAATCCTTGTGATAGGTTGGATCCTGGGGTTCTTCGTATACAGTGCCTCCGGGCTTATCCATATTCTGATCGTACTGGCGGTGATTTCATTATTGCTCGGTTTGATCAGAGCCAATTGACAATTATTAAAGGGTAACACAGACACTACACCATGAGGTTGTTTCCCCGCCGGTAGTTGACCGGCTGGTTGAAACAACCTCATTTATTATTTCTTAAGGGGAATACAGGCGCGTTCACTAAGGTGCCTTTAAGGCCATCGATAGTTTCAATGATGCTGATCACGGCATTTTGGCCGGGGCGCGAAAGGCCTTCAAACTGGAAGGTGTTGATGATCCGGTAGGCGCCAGGCGGATAAACCTGTTGGGAGTGTTGGGCGCGCAGACCTTTTGCCACTCTCTTAAAGCTTTCGGTGTAACCTCCTGTCCTGATCTTATTCAGGCAGTTCGTGAGGCTCTTCAAATAGGGTAATTGATTGGATTGATCCTTAAGCATTTTCGCTTTTAGGAATGGTATAAAAAAATATTGCCATCTGTTTTTGGATGGCGGAAGTAGAGAAATGTCAACAGAATGAGGAACACCCGGTGGATGGAGTGCGCGATCGGGTGGGATGCACGGAACGGCTTTGAGAGATGCTTTACGGGCATCATTGGCTGGGTTTGAGGTAGCGTGGGGGTGATAGGCTGAGCTTCCTGTTGGGGCTGGGAAAGGCTTTTAAAGACGGTAATGGCTTGTGCAGGTGAGGAGCGGGCAAAAAGAAAGGCCGGTAGAAACCAGCCCTTGTAAAGTCCAATGTGCCTTATGAAAAACTTATTTTTTAACCCTTGAGTTGATTGCCATTAACTTGTCGTGGTGGGTGCGGATAACAGGGAGCACCTTGGTGATCCAGGCCTTGATGTCTTCATCTTTCGAGTTGTTCAATTCCTTTTCGTAATCACTGATCGTCTTTTCGTGTTTATCCATCAGTGCCTTCACCCAGTTCTTGTTGAAGTCTGCCGGCTGATCGTCGCTCAGGTCTTTGATCTGTTCTTTTGTTTTATCAGGCTCGTCCGTAGGAATGCTGATGGCCTTATTGGTGGCCAGCGTTCTCAGGTCGTTCAGTGCGGCAGTGTGGTCGGCTTCCAGCGACTTTGCGATGTCTTTGATCTCTTTGTCGGAGGATTTTTCGATCGCGAGCTGGGCCAGTTTCACTTCTGCAATATTGCCCGAAACGGCATCTACTACAAAGGCAGCCTTGTCTTCTGATGAGTCTGTCTTGAATTTATCCTCATTCTTTTCTTCTGCTACTTCTTTGCTTTCTTCAGGTTTTGATTCGTCCTGACAAGCTACTATCAAACTACCTGCCAGCATCAGAAGGAGTGTCCATTTGTGCATGTACTTTTTCATGTGTGGTTTATTTTACTGCTTGATTTGATCTCTTGTGGGTATTTCGTTGCTATTTATTCGCAGCCTGCATATCGCGCTGCCTTTTAATAAGGTCATGTGATTCTTTCAGGGATGCCTGTTGCTTTACAATAAGCTGGCGCACATCCGCATCCATGGTGGATTCCGATTCTAGTGCTTCCTTATAAGCTTTTTGTGCAGCATCTTCCCCGAATTCGCAGGCGGCCAGCACTGATTTGCGGTCCTTACCGGAGAATGTTGCTTTTACGCCCATCCACGCCCGGTATATCTTACCCGAGTTGGTGGTGCTGTTGGTATCGGCCCCGCCACCTTGTTTTTGCACTTCCTGTACCAGCTCGGCTTTGGCCTGGCGGCTTTGGTCGGCCATACGACGGAAGAGTGTACGGAGGTCGGCATCGATATCCTTGGTTTCATTGATGGCTTTTTCATAACCTTCTATGCGATCGTTATTGATGCGAACAAGGTCATTCAGCACTTCTATCAGTTCTTCATTGTGTTGCATAAATATCCTTTTTATGGTTAAACGGATAATTTAAGCAGTTAAAAACGATACCATTCCGTGAGGTGTTGAGCGCATGGGTTGATTTGTAGAAGGACTTCCTCGTAGCCACATTTCGCGATGCACAAATAATGGCGGGAAGTCATCAGATCACATTTTGAAGATGGCATGAGAATTTTATAACTAGTGTTATAAGGACACTATTTGTATGAATGCAACAGGTTTATCAAGGATTGAGGATCACGCACTGGTGCGCACTTTCTGCGGATGTTTTTCCGATATGGATCATTTGCAGGAAGAGTTGCGGGGGGAGATGAGCGCTCCCGGTAAACCGGCCATCAATATTGCGGAACTGACAGCCGGGTATATTATGGAACTGGCATTACCCGGTTATAAATCCTGCGACCTGCAGGTTTTGCTGGAAGACGATGTGCTGGTCATAAAAGGTGGTGTTAGTTGCGTTCCCGAACAATACGAAGCAGTACACCACTTTTATAAAAAGGAGTTCTGTATTGAGCCTTTTTGCCGGAGTTTCCTGTTGCCGGAAGATGTTGAATCGGCATCGGCCAGGCTTGAAGGCGGTATCCTTTTTATAGAATTGATGAAAGGTGCTTTGCGCCGGCCGGCGGTGGATGGTTCGTGCGACCGGGTGTTGGTGCCCATTAAATAATACTGATGTTATGGCTAAGTATTCAAAAGGAGCTGAGAAATCGGTGGCCAGCGCCATGCGGCGCAGAAAGAAGGGAACCTTGAAGTCGGGCCCGGGCGGCAAAGGGGGAACAGTGAAAAGTCGTGCGCAGGCAATCGCGATCGGACTTTCAGAAGCACGTGATAAAGGCGCTAAAGTCCCCACGAAAGCCAGCAGCGGGAAAAGGGCAGTTAAAAAAGCTGCCGCTAAGAAAAAAGCCGCTCCTAAAAAGAAAGCTGCTCCGAAAAAAGCCGCTAAGAAAAAGGCCGCGAAGAAAGCGCCTGCCAAAAGGAGCCGGCGCAGCAGGGCTTAATTATGTCACTATGAACATTGCTTTGATATGGAACACACGCTAGAATTACAAGTCGACGGAACTACCCAGCGGGTGGAGTTGAACGAGATGACCCATCCCGTACACTGCATGTTTCATGCGGTGTTTGAAGACGGTTATGAGAACATCTTCTTTATGGATGTGGAAAGCGGCGAGTGGGTGGAGCAGGATGTTGGATTTACCAGTCTGGCTGCCACGATCGGCAAAAAGGTAGAACACCTCTATTTCTTCGATTGGGGTAAAAAGACGCTCACCTGGCTCGAAGAAGAAGAGAACGGCAAACAAATCCATTTCGGTTTTCATGCCGACCATACGGCAGGCTATCTGGTGTATGAGATCTTCGCCGCCAACCGCCGGTATATGTTTACGCTGGTGAGGTTGCAGAACCACGTGTGGCAGTTGTTCAAGATACCCGGCAGTGGCTGGGATTACGATGAAACCTATATCCAGAAGATCCCCTTTATCCTCGACGGGATCATTACCTGACACGACGAATCGATCTTATGAAGTATTATGCGTTGATAGTATTGATAATGGCAACCGGTATGCTGACCGGCTGCGGCGGTGATGGCCAGCCCGATGTACAGGAGCGGCCAGTCGATTCGCAGATGGTCGCTGAGCATGTTGACCCCAGTACAAAGTTTCCGCAACAGGTGGTCGTGGATACGACGGCTGCCAATAAGAACTTTGTTGACGATGCATTAGGGCGTACCGAAGAAACGATATCACTGGCAGAGCTGGCGTTACAGCAAGGCGCCAATGCAACCGTAAAGCAGGTAGCCCAGGTCATTGCAGATGATCAGCATGCGATGCACCGGAGGCTATTGGAATTGGCGAAGGACGAAAAGCGGCCCGATACTGGTCGCAGGTTCTCCGATGGTAGCTATGAAGAACTGAAAAATCTCGCCGGTGCTGCTTTTGACCGGCAGTGGGTTGAAAAAATGGTAACCCGGAATGCTGCAGACATAAGCCGTTTTGCGGCCGAGTCGGACGCAGCAAAAAACAAAGGCGTGAGAAAATTTGCTGATGAAGCTTTGCCCAAACTCAAGGCCCATCAGCAACAATTGGAATCTTGCAGAGTCAAACTTCAATAACATTGGGGTTTGTGGGACGGCCTCGCGGCCGTCTTTTTTCATATTGACAGATCATAAAAAACAATCGTTATGTTACGAGATGGAGCCTGCGAAAGTATATGGCAAACTTCAGTCACGGAGTTTGTTTCGCGTGCGGCCTTTATTCCTGTAGGCATACAGGATGTGGTGATCGTGGGAGGCGGCATTACAGGTATTACCACAGCCTTGCTGTTGCAACAGGCGGGCAAACGTTGTGTAGTGGTGGAAGCGCACAATATTGGGTTTGGTACTACAGGCGGTACCACGGCGCACCTGAATACATTTATGGATTCTTCGTACGCGCAGATCAAACAAAACTTTTCGGCAGAAGATGCGCAGCTGATCGCCCGGGGGGCGCGGCAATCCATCGACCTCATCAAATCGAATATAGAACGCTACAATATCGCCTGTAAGTTCAGGGAGCTGCCGGGTTACTTGTTTTCTACCACCGAAGAAGAAAGCTCAGCGCTGGAGTCGATTATCGCGGCGTCGAAAGAAGCTGGTGTGGCGGTTGGCCTGGTCAATGAAACGGTGCTGCCCATTCCGTACCACCAGATCTCGATATGGGAAGGCCAGGCGCAGTTCCATCCGCTTCAATACCTGCATGGCATAGCAAAGGCCTTTGAAGCGGCAGGTGGTGTGCTGTTGCAAGGCTGCCGCGTGCTGCATGCAGAAGACAACGAGACCATCGAAGTGATCACTACCAAGGGCAACATCAAATGCCGGCAGCTGATCTATGCAACGCATATACCACCGGGCGTAAACCTGCTGCATTTTCGATGTGCGCCTTACCGCAGTTATGTGCTGGGCGTGAAACTGAAGGGCGATGGGTATCCCGATGCGGTGGCTTATGATATGCACGATCCCTACCATTATTACCGCACCGAAGAGGTGAATGGCGAAAAATACCTGATCGTGGGTGGGGAAGATCATAAAACGGGTCATGAAGACAATACAGAAGCCTGCTTCAGGCGACTGGAAAGTCATGTGCGCAATTATTTCGAAGTGGCTTCCATTCCTTATAAATGGTCCTCACAGTATTTTGAACCAACGGATGGCTTACCCTACATCGGTCACCTGCCCGGGCATCCGGGCAATATCTATGTGGCCACGGGGTTCGGTGGCAATGGAATGATCTATGGAACGTTGTCGGGGATGCTGTTGCGCGACCTGATCGTGAGCGGAGCCAGTGAGTTGGAAGAACTGCTCGATCCCAACCGCATTAAACCGGTAGCAGGGTTCGCCAATTTTGTAAAGGAAGCGGCCGATGTGGCCGGCAAATGGGTAGGTGGATTGTTCCCGCAGGAAAAGTTGCCGGCACTGGCCGATATGGCGCCGGGTGAGGGGCGCATCGTAGAGTTTGAAGGAAAGAAGATGGGTATCTATAAAGACGAGCGGGGCAAGGTGTATGCAATCGATCCGGGCTGCACGCATATCAAGTGTACGGTGCAGTGGAACAATGCGGAGAAGTCGTGGGATTGCCCCTGCCATGGATCGCGTTTCTCTTTTACGGGAGAGGTGTTGACCGGGCCTGCCAGGAAGAGCCTTGCCGTGTATGATGTAAAGCAGGGAAAAGTAGTGATCTAGGAAACTGTTGGTGGGGGGAATGGGGGCATTGAAATGCCGTTTACCGGGTTTTTTCTACGGTTTATTAGCTGGTTCCTACCATTTGCGAGGTAATATTATGCAAACGCTGGTTTAGTGAACATCTTTGAGGGAGCAAACGAATTAAACCCTCAATATGAAAAGAACAATCACCTTTATGGCCAATAAAATGCATTCACTGCTTGGCCGGATCATCCTTTCTGTATACAGGACTTATACGGCCCGTTTTATCAAACAAGCCGATTTTCCACTTCCGTTTGAGGCTGTGAGCCAACGCGAGATCATCCTCGTGCGGAAAACGGGGCACACGCACCGGGCCACAGCTTATTCTTTGATGATCAGCGCTTCTTAATATTATTCTATAATCATTTGCCATGAACACAACACTTGAACAAGCTCCCGAACAAACAACGGTCAGAGATATGTTGTTTGGTGACCTTCCCCTTAACCAATGGGCCGGCGTGAATGCCGAAGGAATGCCCTGGAACTTATTTAAACAAGCCAAACACAGTCTGGACACCGGTCACCCGGACGAAGCGATACAGGCGCTGCGTGCCATTGTTGGTACGCCGGCACTGGAGTCGCGTCATTACCTGCAGGCCAGCCATTTTCTGCGCCAGCTTGGCGATCTGCCACCATCCCCGGTAAAGATCTACGGTATGGTGGTTGAAGTGGCGCTGAATGGGGGAGTAGACCTCCTGGCTGTATATACTGATCATACGGCGCGCTATTATAATTATGCAGGTGGTGGTGTGGTGCTGGATCAGGAAGATGCGGAGATCAGTACCAGGATCGATGATGTTATTCGATATGGTTATGAGATCGTACCGCATATTGGTCCCTGGGAGGGCGAACGCCCGGGTGCCCCTGCAAATGGTTACGCGCGGCTGAACATGCTTACCTCACACGGATTGTATTTTGGCGAGGCTCCGCAAATGACGCTGTTCAATGATCCGCTGGCAGGTAAAACGATGTATGCGATGTTGAACATCATGGAAGCCTTGATCAATAAAAGCAACGGAATATGATCTTATTCTGGATCATGTGGGCCGTAGATGCCGTGGCTGCCCTGGTCATTCTTTATTTCTTTGTGATTGGCTTGGGCGATAATACGGTGAGTGATTACAACGCGGGTCTATGGATGACAATACTGGGCGTGCTGACGATCGTGCTCACCGGCGGCCTCTGGCTGCAGAGCCACCAGTATCCGGTAGCTGCCAAACTTCTGTTGCTGGTAATCTTCGTGCCAGCGATGTTATACCTGGCCTATATCCTCATGGTCTTGTTTCGCGGAGGGCGCTGGCAGTAATTAATATTCACATTGATGGGGAGCGCAACCCTGTAGATGATCGATCACGCGTGCAGCGCCAACATACCTGTTGGCGCTGCACGCATTGGACAAGGTCGTATCGTTTTGTGCGCTAGATCCCTTTAGCTGCCTTGCGGGCGGCCAGGAAGGCCTCGAAAGCGGGCAGGGTAAAGCTCGATAGATTGCGGTCGGCGGTGAGGCCCCCTTTTTGGGCGGCCAGCACGCCATAACGGCAATCGTCATACCCTGCTACCGAGTGGGCATCGGGATCGATAGATAGCAATACGTTCTTTTCGAGCGCATAGTCGATCCAGCGCCAGTCGATATCGAGGCGGCGGGGGTGAGCATTGAGTTCAACCACTACGTTGTTGGCGGCACAGGTGTCGATGATCAGTTTATGATCGAGCGGGTAACCGGGACGGCTCAGCAACAGGCGGCCGGTCATGTGGCCGAGGATGGTGGTGTACGGGTTCTGAATGGCTGCCATTACGCGGCCCATGGCCTTTTCTTCGGTCATCTTGAGGTTCGAGTGTACAGAAGCGATGACGAGGTCGAAAGTGCCAAGTACGTTGTTGGAATAGTCGAGTGAACCATCGTTGAGGATATCGCACTCGATGCTTTTGAATATTTTGAAGGGAGCGTATTTCTTATTGAGCTCCTCGATATAGTAGTGTTGCTCTTTGATGCGCTCTTCGGAGAGGCCTTTGGCGTAGAAGGCGCTTTTGCTGTGGTCGCTGATGACGAGGTATTCGAATCCTTTGGCGATGGCTGCCTGGGCCATCTCTTCGATGGTGTTGGCGCCGTCGCTCCAGTCGCTATGGCTGTGGATGATGGCTTTGATATCGCCAGGCTGTATAAGGGTAGCCGGTATACGGCGGCTGGTGAGGATGCCGGCGCTTTCGCGCATAGCGGGAACGATATACGGGATATTGGTTTGAGTGAAAATGGCTTCTTCCGAAAGATAAGTGGCGTTGGTATCCCAGCCGGGTAAAGCCTGCCATGCCTGTGCGAAATCGTCGGTACTGGTGGTAGTGAACAATACCTTATAGAACAGGTTTTCGGGAGCGTGGTAGAATTTGAGGGGTACATTTTCGGGACCGCGTACCGTGAGGATGGCATCGCTGCTCTCGACGGTGCTGAAGTTGTTGGCTTCGAGAAAGGCCTGCAGTTCGGGGATGGTGGCGGTCGTTACCCAGGCGAGCTGGTCGATGATCTCCTGCTGGCGGCGGTACTCGCCCGTGGGGGAGAGGAGCGCCGGGGAGAACTGTGCGGCCAGTGTTTTTTCAATGGTCTGTGCGTAGCTTTCTATATCGGCATAGAGGTGACTGCCCTGGCTGCGCATATAGAATTCGATGGAGTCCTGAACGTTCTTCTGTGTTTTCTCACCAAAGCCTTTGTACAACATGAGGCGGTTCTCGTTGCAGGCATAGAGTAGTTCGCCAATGGTTTCAACCCCCATTTCTTTCCAGATGGTAGCGATCTTTTTAGGGCCGATGCCTTTGATCTGCAGCATTTCGATAATGCCGGGTGGCGTTTTGGTAATGTATTCTTCCAGTACACTGAGGCGACCATCGTTCTGTACCATTTCGATGATCTTCTTACCGACAGAGTCACCGATACCTTTCACGCCGAACAGTTGGGTGGCGGGCAGGTTGGCGAGGTTGTCGGTCATCTTTTCGATATTGAAGGCTGCAACGGAGTATGTTTTGGATTTGAAACTGTTTTCTCCGTGAATGTCCATGAGTTTGGCCAGCAGGTCAAACTGGTCGGCTATATAGGAATTGTCGATGGTCATGTGGCAAAAGTAGGGAAGGGAAAGCAAAAACATAAAAGCATTGGTGCAATCCCGACGCGCCGCGGCATGATCAGTACATTCGCTCCCGGCAGGGTGCGATCCCGAGATGCAGCGGAACGACCAGTACATTCGTTTCTTCACCGAGTACGATCCCGGCACGCGACGCCACCTCCATCACTTTTATTCCAGACAGCATATGATCCCCACATGCATCGGCACGATCTGCGCATTCAAGTGGACAGCGTGGTGAAGAGTGATGAGTGTAGGAGCGGGGGCGTATTGATATCACCGTTTTTTTGCGAGGCCAGATCTGTTTCAGATCCGTTGACAGGCGATCGCCGGCGCATACGCATGGTGGTCGATCTTGGCTGAAATGCAGGCGGAGCTTGATTTTGCGGGGAGTATCCGGTACTGTATATAAACAAAAAAAGTCCCGGATTGTGTCCGGGACTTGATATTTTCTGCGTTCTTAAGAAGTTACTTCTTAGCAGCTTTCTTAGCAGCTTTTTTCTTTGGAGCAGCTTTCTTCTTAGGAGCGGCTTTCTTTGCAGCTTTCTTTGCGGCTTTTTTCTTAGTTGCCATGTTTTGTGAATTTAAAATGGTTAGTAAATAAATACTACCATAAAAATAGAAACTAATTTGAAACCGCCAAAACTTTTTTTACAATTTGTAAAAAAAATATCTTATGCCACTGGAAGTACGCTTACAACAGTTTTATCATCTTTCGTTTTTCTGAACTCAACTACACCGTCGTTTAAGGCAAACAGTGTGAAGTCTCTTCCTACACCTACGTTCTTACCAGGATGATAAGAAGTACCGCGTTGACGAACGATGATGTTACCGGAAATAGCAGGTTGACCGCCGTAGATCTTAACGCCAAGGCGTTTGCTCTGGGAGTCGCGGCCGTTCTTTACACTACCTTCCCCTTTTTTATGTGCCATGATGAACTGATTTGAAGATTTGAAAAATTTAAGTGTTGGAAAGAAGCAGACCTGTTGTGCAAGCCGGCGTCTTTTCAAGTAGGATCACTATTAAGCGATATCTGTTACTTTAATTTTTGTGTAGTGAGTACGGTGACCGTGTTTCTTGCGGAAACCCTTCCTTCTTTTCATTTTGAAGGCGATCACTTTGTCACCTTGTACCTGACCAACGATTTCGGCTTTAACGGTTGCCTTTACTGCAGTACCTACAGACAGATTTCCGTCTGCGCTTACCAGCAGTACTTCTGCGAATTCTACTTTATCACCGGCGTTACCGTCTACATGAGGAACATACAAAGTTTGGTCCTTCTGAACCTTAAATTGCTGACCGGCTATTTTAACTATTGCTAACATAACTTTCCAAAAATTAGGAGTGCAAAGGTAATATGATTAAGGCAGATTACACGGGCTTTTCGGCAATTTTTTTTAACATCTGTCGATTACTTCCAGTCTTTCTGCCTTTAGGGCGGCAAATATACACAATAATATGGCGCGGGCCGATTTTGAAGCTTATTGTTAGCGGTGTAAAAACCAGGCAGTTAGCGGGTGGTGCAGGATTCCAGGAGCTTGGTGAAAGCCTTGAGGCGGGCCCGAAAGCTGGTCTGGGGAGATGTGGACAAGTTGCTTAGTCTCAGGGACGCTTGTCCAGTGGCAGTTGAGGAAGTGTGGAGGCAAGGAGTTGGGGGGCGCCGGAAAGCAGGCCCCAGGAGCCTTGGGAGGTGTGGTGGGCACGGCACACGGTATTGGGATCGCAGTAGAGCTGACCCTGAAGGTTTTCCTGGGGGCGGCGGACACAATGCATCTGTTGTGGGGTGGACCATGGAGGAGCCCGAAGGCTTGAACCGGGTGGGTAGCTCTTTTGCTGTATGATGGGTGGCTGGCGACCGCCAGGGGCCTATATAATAATGTGTGATTCGTATCGTTTTGTTGGGCGTTAAGCAGGGAGCTTTCTAATGTGACTCTAATCCAATTCGTTGTGCTTATTTGGCCCCGCCGGTAGTGGGTAGATTAGCTTTTTTCGTAAGTGAATTAACCCTAATTTCGTGTGATTGCGCCTTAGATTAAACTTATGCAAATCAAATCTTTACTGGCAAAACCATTTGCCAATTATGTATATAAGGGTGTGCGGAAGGGAATGACCTCGGCTGTGGCAGACCAGGAAAATATTCTGAAGGAACTGTTGAAGGTAGGTAAGACTACTGAGTTCGGGAAGGATCATCAGCTCCAGAACGTTTCGGTGTACGAGGAGTTCATTCAATCCATACCCATCCGCGACTACGAGCAGTTCAAGCCTTATATTGAAAAGATCAAGGAGGGCCGCCACAACATCCTGTGGAAGGGCAAGCCGATCTACCTGGCCAAAACCTCGGGTACTACCAGCGGCGTCAAGTACATACCCATTTCCAAAGAGTCTATTTCCAACCATATCAACAGTGCACGCAATGCGCTGCTTTGTTATATTGCTGAAACCGGCAATAGCCAGTTCACCAATGGTAAAATGATCTTTTTAAGTGGCAGTCCGGAGCTGGACCGCGTAGGGGGCATCCCCACCGGCCGCCTGAGTGGTATTGTGAACCACCATGTGCCCAATTACCTGCGTAAGAACCAGCTGCCTTCGTACGAAACCAATTGTATCGAAGACTGGGAAACCAAGCTCGACCGCATCGTAGCCGAAACGATCGACCAGGATATGACGCTCATCAGCGGCATACCACCGTGGATGCAGATGTATTACGACCGTTTACATCAGCTTACGGGTAAAAAGATCAAAGACATCTTCCCCAATTTCTCGGTACTGGTACACGGTGGCGTCAACTTCGAGCCTTACCGTAATAAGCTGTTTGAAAGCATCGGTAAGCAGATCCATGCCATCGAGACATTCCCTGCTTCGGAAGGTTTTATGGCCTTCCAGGATTCGCAGAATGCAGAGGGCCTGCTGTTGAATACGAACAGTGGCATTTACTTTGAGTTCATACCAGCCAACGAGGTATTCTCCAATTCGCCTACACGCCTTAGTTTGAAGGATGTGAAAGTGGGAGAGAATTACGCCCTCATCATCAACAACAACGCAGGCCTCTGGGGCTACAATATCGGCGATACCGTGAAGTTCGTATCGACCGACCCTTACCGCATTGTGGTAACGGGCCGCATCAAGCACTTCATTTCAGCCTTTGGCGAGCACGTGATCGGCGAAGAAGTAGAGTACAGTCTCATCAAAGCGGCGGAAGAAGAGGGTGTACACATCACCGAGTTTACGGTAGCGCCCATGATCACCCAGGGTAATGGCAAATCGTACCATGAGTGGTTTATCGAGTTCGAGAACAAGCCGGCCGATATAGCCCGCTTTGCGCATAGGGTGGATAATTTTCTCCGCAATAAAAACATCTATTATAACGATCTCATAACCGGTAATATCTTATTGCCACTGCACATCCGTACGGTGAAGAAGAACGGGTTCATAGATTATATGAAGTCGATCGGAAAGCTGGGCGGACAAAACAAAGTACCCCGCCTGAGTAACGACCGTAAGATTGCAACAGCCCTGGAAAAGTATGTAGAGTAGGGAAGGGCCCCTGGTTGTGGGGATATTTTTCTATCTTCCGGCCGGGCTTTATTTGGTAAGTATTAAGCTATTTTCAAAAACCGGTTCATGTCAAATAGTTTTCCGCAGAAACGCATAGCTTTATTTGGATCTACAGGATCGATCGGTACACAAACGCTGGACGTGATTGCCCAGCATCCCGATAAATTTACGGCAGAGGTGCTGACGGCACACAGCAATGACGAGTTGCTGGTGGAGCAGGCATTGCGTTTCAATCCGAATATTGTAGTGATTGGCGACGAGCGCAAGTACCCCCATGTAAAGGCGGCGCTGGCGCATACCGATACGAAGGTGTTTGCCGGTGAAGCCGCACTCGAAGAAGTGGCATCGATGGATGTCTACGATGTGATGCTGGCAGCCATTGTAGGCTTTGCCGGTTTAAAACCCACCTTGCGGGCCGTAGAGCAGGGTAAGGCCATTGCACTGGCCAACAAAGAGACCCTCGTGGTGGCAGGTGATATCGTGATGCAGAAAGCAGTGGAATACCGCGCACCCATCATTCCCGTCGATTCGGAGCACTCGGCCATCTTCCAGTGCCTGGTAGGGGAAACCCGCAATATGATCGAGAAGGTGATCCTGACCGCTTCGGGCGGACCTTTCCTCGGCAAAAAGCCCAATTACCTCGTGAATGTAAAGCGCGATCATGCGCTGCAGCATCCCAACTGGAATATGGGGGCGAAGATCACGATCGACTCGGCTACCCTGATGAATAAGGGGCTGGAGATGATTGAAGCCCGCTGGCTGTTCAACCTGCAGCCCGACCAGGTTTCGGTGCAGGTGCATCCCCAAAGTATTATCCATAGCATGGTGCAGTTTGAAGATGGCAGCATCAAGGCGCAAATGGGACTTCCCGATATGAAGCTGCCCATCCAGTATGCGCTCACCTTCCCGCACCGGCTGCCCAATAGTTTCCCCCGTTATAATTTCCGCAAACCGGCCCAGCTCACGTTCGAGGAGCCGGATACCAAGACCTTCCGCAACCTGGTACTGGCCACCGATGCCCTGTTCCAGGGCGGTAATGTGCCCTGCGTATTGAATGCGGCCAACGAGATCGCGGTGTTTGCCTTTTTACGCAACCGTATCGGGTTCCTGGACATGACCGACCTGATCGAGCGTACCATGCAGCAGGTACCCTTTATTGAAAAGCCTACCCTGGAAGAGTACTATGAAAGCGACGCTGAGGCCCGTAATTTCGCCGCTTCGGTAATTAAGCTCTGATTTTCAATACGGTTCGCATCAGAAGAGGGTTGTATTTTCCGTTAATAATATACGAATTTGGTTGAGCGGCATGGATATCCCATTTATTATAGGATATTTGGGATTAAGGACTGCGGTTTTGAATGCCTTTCCGGAATGTGCAGGTTGTAAAAGTGTAGATCCGGGATGAAAGGCAGGCAAACAGCGATTAGATCTGGAAATAAAATAAAAAACTCTAAAGTAAAGGCAGGAGTGAAGGGGAGCAGGCGTTTTGCTGTTGCAACCTCACGCGATTCACGACTGACTATTCACGATTATGATCACAATTTTGGCCATTGACTGGGCTTCCGTCGGAACCAAGGCTTTGCAACTGATCCTTTCCTTATCGATATTGGTGATCCTGCATGAGATGGGTCACTTTTTGCCCGCCAAATGGTTTAAGTGCCGCGTAGAGAAATTCTACCTCTTTTTCGATCCCTGGTTTTCCTTGTTCAAAAAGAAGATTGGTGAAACGGTGTACGGCATCGGCTGGTTGCCGCTGGGTGGTTATGTAAAGATCAGCGGTATGATCGATGAGAGCATGGACAAAGAACAAATGAAGCAGGCGCCGCAGCCCTGGGAGTTCAGGAGTAAGCCAGCCTGGCAGCGCCTGATCATCATGATCGGCGGGGTTACCGTGAACCTGTTGCTGGGATTCTTCCTGTTTGCGATGATCCTGTGGGTATGGGGTGAGAACCGTTTGCCGATGTCGAACCTGAAGCATGGAATCATGGTGAGCCCCATCAGCGAAAAGGTGGGTCTGAAGAATGGAGACGTATTTGTTAGCATCGATAACAAGCCTGTAAAAGATTATTATTCCCTCACGCGCGATCTGATCCTCGATGAGGGTAAATCGGTGCAAGTGAATCGTAATGGACAGATCATTAACCTCGAACTGCCAAAGGGTACCATTAATAGCCTGATCAAATCAAAAGGCACCTTTGTGAAGCCACGTGTGGCGCCGATCGTAGATACGGTGTTTTCGGGCGTAGGCAAGTTTACGCAGGACTCCCTGTATAAAGGTGACCAGGTGCTGGCGGTTGACAGCACACCGGTGACGTATTACGACGAATACCTGGCGCAGGTGCCGAAATTGAAGAGCAAGGAAGTGGCGTTGACGGTGCTGCGCGGCAAGGATACGGTCATCGTAAAGGCCAAGGCTGATACGACGGGTCGTATTGGATTCTACGTCTCCACAGAGGATCTGGCTGGATCTTACAAACAGAAGTATGATTTTCTGCCTGCCTTCCCTGCCGGCGTACACAAGGGCTGGGAGAACCTGGTGATGAACGTGAAGAACTTTAAGCTGCTGTTCACCTCGGAAGAGGTGAAGGCGAGCGAGTCGCTGGGTAGCTTTTTGAGCATAGGTAATATGTTTGGATCGCAGTGGGATTGGGAGCTGTTTTGGAGCATGACGGCGCTGCTGAGCGTGGTGCTGGCATTCATGAACATGCTGCCGATACCGGCGCTGGATGGCGGTCACGTACTGTTTACGCTGTATGAAATGATCACAGGCCGTAAGCCGGGTGATAAGTTCATGGAGTATGCCCAAATGGTGGGTATGGTGCTGTTGCTGGGCTTGATGGCCTATGCGATCGGCTTGGACTTCTGGCGTTATCTGTTCAAATAAAGGAGCTTCGTTAAGATATTGGAAACGGGCTGCAGGCAGAGTGCTTGCAGCCCGTTTTGATTTTTGTTAAATGGTGGTGGCGGAATTGTGCTTTGTGGTGTGTCTATAATAAGTACTTAAGAAGCCAGGTGCCGTGTCAAATGCGGGTACCTAAAATACCACGAAGTGGTTATTGGTTGATATGGGTTTGATTGCAGGCTGGTAGCGGGTTTTGGCGTGCCTTGGGAGGGTTTCTCCGTCCATCTGCCATTTCCTACGTTTTACTAAGTCAAACGTGCAATTCGTCCAAAAGCATTTCCAAACGGGGTAAACGTGGCGTTACTTTGTGTCATCAGGCAATCGAACAAAAAGTACTTAGTAAGTTTTACATAGAGTTTTCTCATAGCAGTTAGTTTTGGTTAACGGCCCCTGTTTCCACAGGGGCCTTTTCTTTTCCCGCACAAAACGCCCATTTACCTGGGACCGCTTGCCTCAGCCTCCCGTTTCCGGCTACCGGTTCTGGCAACGGACCAGCCGATCAACCTCCCCCAAAAACAACCGCCTCTGCCTGCTGACTCAGCCTGTTGATCAAACTCGGTAGCAACAACGACCGCCTCACCCAGGGTCCACTACCATTCTCCCACCCCAAAAAAACACGACCTCCGCCTGTCGCCCCGGTTACCGCCTGATTACCAGAAATTGCTGAAAATGTATTACTTTTGCAGACTACAATCGCTGAAACGCTCAGCGAAAGTGATGGGGTCGTATTGGTTTTGACAGCGTAGATCTTTGAAAGTGTAAGCATGTCGTGCGTTGGATAATTAGCACGTTAATCTGAATATTCAAAACTCAAATGGCAATACTCAGTATGCCATGGCTGCCTAATCAGTGATTAGATAGTCATTTGGGCCGCCGGGCCGGTTGATCTGTTACCAAGCCCCGCCGCCGACTCAAAACAAATACAGATTGCTGCTGCCGTAGGCTGTGCCGGTAGCTTAAGACTATCCAGCTAAGGATCAGGTTGGTTTGTTGGTTTCCTGCCCGTCCCCGACAAGTAATAATCAAATAAACATGTAGAAAGCTTTTGGAGGATATGTTTGGACAGGGGTTCGAGTCCCCTCGACTCCACGAAATAGCAGAACCCGCTCCTGTAGCGGGTTCTGTGTTTTAAGGAATCGAATTGATCTTTTGAAGATGTTTTATGTCTTTAGAATGAATTGGTTTCAGGTTCGAATCCGGTAGGATTGATTGGATATGATTCGTAATTATGACGTTTAGATGCAAGTAGTGGATATTGTTATTTTTTAGCGAACAAAACGACATATGAAGAACGGGTAAAAAAGCATGGCTCCCTAGTGGCGAAGATCGTGACAGAAGTAGTGAGCAAAGATACCGTTGAGGTTTCCTTTGAAGATGAGGGATACGAACAATGGGCAGTAATAAAAGTGCATGTATATGAAGAGGACAAGGAGGTGGCGCTCCGGTTGCTATCTGATAACAGATCGGTATTGCAGTTTGGATGCTATGACGACGAGGATGAATTCATTGAACTGCTTCAGCCGCTTACTCAGCCGGAGGTCAATCTGATTCCCAAAGGTCTTCAAAAGGTTATGCTCAAGGTCGTATCGAGTGGGGAAATTTTTTGTCCAGATAGAGCAGGAGTTTTATACAAATTTTTCAGGCAACTTTATTTTACATCTTACTCAACACTTCCCGCTCAAGCCGGTTTATCATCCGCGCCTTTTCGGTACTATCCAGGTAATATGATTTCGAACAAGTCCATTGCGCGTTTTTGAACGTAAATACAACATCGATAACACCTCCGGTTGTTTCACCAACAGCATAGGTAACTACATATATTTCTCTGGGCTTGGCATCAAAATAAATCTTCTGGTCAAAATCACCACAATCGCAACCACATTCAACTGGCGCAGGTAAATTAACAGTATCTGGTAGCCTGTAATGTGGATGCTGCGATAGGTATTTTCCCAATGTTGTATCTAGTCCCAGTTTGGAATAAGAAGTAGGAAAGGTAACCCGATTGGGCATTGATTCCGCAGGTACCACATTGCTATGTCCTTCCGGCAGAGGTTCGTGTACAAAATTTTTGCCCATGGAGTAAATGGCCCAATAGTAAGCGGCAAACGACAACATCGCAACAACAGCAAGGATAATTATTATCGTGGAAAACGCTTTCCTCATAAATATGAAAGTTATTTATACGTGAGCTATATTGCGAATATAGAAACTTGGTGAAGATCCCCAGCACAATTTCAATCTCAAATCCATTTAGCCACAGCCTTATTGCATAATGGTTCTTACACATTGGAGATGAGCGATATTTTATCTATCAAT
This sequence comes from Paraflavitalea sp. CAU 1676, assembly GCF_029223285.1. Taxonomy (GTDB): domain Bacteria; phylum Bacteroidota; class Bacteroidia; order Chitinophagales; family Chitinophagaceae; genus Paraflavitalea. Next base: position 326,321 of record NZ_JARHUJ010000005.1, read on the forward strand.
TGTTTTACAACACTTATACGCTTAATGAATTCCTTTAATTGGTTCGACAATCTGCCGGCGGACTCCACCCTCTTATAGCACACTGGAATATAGCTCTGGTGGGCTTTTTCGTTTAAAACGCTTGCTGATAGCTAATTTCATAGATTGCACTACCATGCACTTTGATATTGAAGACGGGCTATTTTCGTGAGAATTCCGTGAGTAAAAACGTGACAATATTCCCATAGAGCCTTCCCGATTTACCGGGAGGGCTTTTTCGTTTTTTCATCTCTACCGGATGGTCAGATCTTACTGATTAAAAACGGCTAACTTTATTACTGCCTTATTAGCCTAAATACCAGTAGAATCTCCATAATGACAATCGAGACCATTATTAAACAGCATTTACCCGCTTACAAAGACCTAGATTTTTCCCTGCCCTTTGAAGTATCTCATAGAAGTGTTACGGCGAATACTGCGCTAACAAAATATGGTGCGATAGAGAATAAGATCTTTCTTTTAACCGAAGGAATAGTTCAAATCAGTATTGTGAAGGGCGAAGAAGAAAGGATACTTGAATTTGTTTTTCCTGGTGCGTTCTTTTGCGCTTATACTTCTTTCCTGCTTCAACAACCATCAGATGTTCAGGTTACAACACTTACTACCTGCAGCGTCAGTATCATTCAAAAAGAAAGCTTATTGCAGGCAAATCAGGCTTCATTGCTTTCGAGTCACTTAAGTCTGCATATTGCCCAACAGTTATTTCTGTCAAGGGCAAAACGTGAAAAGGACTTTTTAATTTTATCAGCCGAAGAACGCTACAAAGCGTTACTGGAAAAAGATGCGAATATAGTAAAGCATATTCCGGGTAATAAAATAGCCAGTTATTTAGGGATTCGCGCTGAAAGCTTAAGCAGGATCAGGAAAGCCATAATTCCTTAACATAGGTCAATTCACCGTTTTTTGTTTGGCTATACTTTCGTCAAACAATATCTCACACAATCACCTAATTGAAATGTATGGAAAATGAGTTACTAAACCTGGGCGCTATGGCTTTGCGAAAAGCTGCATTAAATGAAGAGGCTAAGGCATATATTTTGTCCAATCCAAAGCTGTTTCATGTGCTAAAAAAAGCGGCTGACAGGTACATTGGCGGAGAGACATTGGAAGAAACGATAGGCAAAGTAAAGCTTCAAAATGAAAAGGGGTTTAAGTGCTCTATTGAATTTATGGGTGAAAGCACAAGAACGGAGATAGAAGCAAACGCAGCCAGAGACGAATTCATTAAAATATGCCAGGAGATTAAGCAGCAAAAACTTTATTCAACCATATCACTTGACTTATCCCATATAGGGCTAACGGTTTCTACTGATCTATGTCGCCATAATTTGAATTTAATTTGTCAGGAAGCTGCAAAAGGAAATATAGAAGTTATAATTAGTGCTGAAGATGCGGGAAGAACTGATGCCGTACTACATGTTTATAATGAAATTGTCAAAGTTCATCCAAATGTTGCCATTACGTTGCAGGCTTATTTACACAGGACCCAGGACGATTTCAAGGAGGTAATTAAAAACAAAGGTAGGATCAGGATTGTAAAGGGAGCTTTTGAAACTCCAACAGGGCTCTCATTGCCGAGGGGGGAAGAATTAGACCACGTGTATTTGGGTTATGTTGACAAATTGTTGTCGGAAAACCATTTGTGTTCTATTGCAACACATGACAAGAGGATTCAACATGAGGCGAAGGCGCTAATTCAGCAATATAAAACCAAGTCCGATGTGTATGAATTCGAAAGCCTGTATGGAATACAATACGATCAATTATTACAGCTGAAAGAAGAAGGCTATTCTGCAAAACTATATTTAGTATATGGTAAAGAATGGTATTTATACCTGTGCAATCGAATAGCAGAATATCCTTTAAACCTGTTTCAGGCCCTGATAGATATAGTTGAGTAAGCCAGGTACAACCTTTGCCGTGAAAGGTAATGGTGGCAATCCAGGAAAGTTTGTAGCGCTTCTTTTGCAAATGAAGACTGGCACTCATTATCTTTGTAGCAACTTTGGCAAACAACATGACATACGAAGAACTGATAAAAAATCATCCTGGCTCCCTGGTGGAGAAGATTGTAACTGAAGTACTTAGCAAAGATACCGTCGATGTTTACTTTGAAGATGAGGACGACGATCAGTGGGCAGTAATAAAGGTGCATCTTTATGAAGAGGACAAGGAAATGGCGGTCCGGTTACTACCGGATAACAGATGGGTATTGCAGTTCGGTTACTATGATGACGAGGATGAATTCATTGAGCTGCTTCAGCCGCTTACGCAGACAGAAATCGACCTGATTCCCAAGGGGCTTCAAAAGGTGATGCTCAAAGTCGTGTCGAGTGAAGAAGGCTTGCGTCTTCCGGGGAATTTTTTGTCCAGATAAGACCGGACCGTTAGTTAGAATAATTTTCAGGCTACTTTGATGTTAGAAAAAATATGTAGAGTACAATACTTCGCCCACTAAATCATAGCTCAGTATGCCATGACTATCTAATTGGCGATTAGATAGTCATTTGGACCGATTAACTGGTTGATCTGTCACCAAGCCCCAACGCCAACTCAAAACAAACACAGATTGCTGAAGCCGTAGGCTATGCCGATAGGTTAAAACCCGTCAGCTAAGATGCAGGTTGGTTAGTTGATTTACTGCCTGTTCCATACAAGTAATAATCAAATAAACATGTAGAAAGCTTTCGGAGGATATTTGGACAGGGGTTCGAGTCCCCTCGACTCCACTTGACCGAGCTTTTCGTTCGTTTTTTTTGAGTTAGTGCTTGCGGAGAAGTTTGCCTGAAAATAGGCTGCATTAAGATCAAAAGGTTCTGAAGTACATCTACAAGTACAGTCAAGCAAACGATACCCACTACATTTTCAGGTCATCAGCACAAATACTATTGCTATAAAATTGTCAAAGTTCTGCAATTCGACAATTTATCGGATTATGAAAGGGTAATTATGTTCTTAAGAATTCGCGGTTTTGTAAAGCTTGCATAACGTAGGACTTAACTGTCGCCATAACATTCCATGCAGCCTTCTGTAGATCTTGGTATAATTTAAGGCTAATTGCATGTCGTGATGTTCCATGTGCTATACTGTTTCGGTTTGCTAGGAGTTGGCTTATGTCGGATTCAATATGCTGAAGGCCATCGTGAGGAAATCCAAGTTTGAACAGATTTTTTCTAAGAACCACCGGTTTTAAATTCGATTCCATGTCTACCACTTGATCCGGGATAGAAACAGGACGGTTTTCAAACTCTTTGGATCGCTCCACAAACTCACGGTTACGAGAAAAAATATGCAACTTAATGTCGTCTGGCAATTGATTCTTGAATTCAGGACATTTTTTCTCGGGATGTCTAAGTGCTCCAAAAAGGTCCTCAAGCGAAGCTGCGGCGATTGCATAATTAGCTTCCTTGCACAGGATATTTTCTTTGTTGATAGCATTCACATAAAAGGTAAATGCAAATTTGCAAAAACCTTCGTAGTGGGCATATAGTAATAAAACTAATGCCCGGCGGTATTGATCACGCTCCTGCGTATTAGTTAATTTCTGAATTTGGTTATGAAAAAAACGAATTTCATCAATCCGCCAACTATATTCTGCTTCCATTTCTGCCCAAAGTGCCGGTATATCCATATTTTAACCATTTACCAACATTCGTTCAACAAACTGAATTCTCTCCCTGAGTTGACCGCTGGAATTTTTTCCGCCTCCAGTTACTAATCCAATAAATGTGTCATTAGTTTTGATCTCAGTGATTAGCTCTTTTAACCGTTGCATTGAAGCCTCATCATTTGAGTTCCACTGGGCAATCGAGGCCTGTAATCCTATGGCGAAAGCCTCAAATTGGTAAATGCCAAACCCTCGGACGATTTTCTTTTTCTTATTTGCATAGCCGAATGCAAGTTCACCCATGGAGTTAGCGAGTATCGCAAAAGTCGTTTCGAAGTTTTCTTCCTCTTTTTCGTAATCGAAAGGTAAACTAATGTCAGGGTCTGATACTCCTTCCATGTAATCGGTTAAAAAATCCGCAAGATCATGCTTGAAGTTGTCTCTATAATTTTTTAGGGCGAAATATCTAAGTACCAGTTCTTGGTCGTATGCATCCAAAAATTGTTCGCTAGTTAAATTCTGAATACAAGTTTTGAAGTTTTCACGTTTACTTAAATCAATAATAAACTCATTGAATCTTACATTAAGTAATCGAATAGTGCAATTTCTAATTTGCTGTTCACTAAGAAGTTGCCCGCCGGTATTTAACCGTTTGAACATATGGTATTTGAATCGAGGATCGCTTCCTTTTCTCACTACTTCCACTCGGACGAACGCCCTTTTTAACCGAATTTGAAGAGCTGAGCCTAATTCTTCAAAAGTTTTGCCATTCAATTCAGTAACAATGTCGCAATCAGTTAACCTAAGCTTATCTCCCTGGTTAACTGCAGGGTCTAGGTGAGTTGCCACTAGTTCTCCTCTCAAATGCAAATAGGATGAAATCCGCTGCAATCCATCAATTAGGAGATATTTCCCATCTTCCTCCTCTATGACATAAATCGGGGGCACAGGCATTTCTAGTAGTAGAGATTCAATAAAGCGCGATCTAGCACCTTCGCTCCATCGAAACACCCGTTGGAATTCAGGATCTATTCTCAGTTCGCCCTCTTTTTTCATGTCGAGAATTTCATTGAACGACAAATCGAGACTCTGCGTATGTACTTTTTCAAGTTTACTTTCTATTGCATTGATTAATTCAATAACAGAATTTTGTTCTGGCATAAAACTTATTTAGTAAAACATAAAACGCTTTCAGTAGCAATCGGATCGTTCCTATACTTTCTGATTTCAGGATGAACCTTTGCCATATTTTTCTCTGAAACAAAATCGTCCCTTCTTTTTAACCGGAGACCATGGTGTGAAGCCATTTCTACTGTAATGGAAGTCAAGTCATTGTGAATGTCTTTGTAATATGAATCCTGTACTACCAATACACACGCCCCGGCTGGTTTTAATGCGCGTTCTATCTTTTCTAGAGATAAAAAAATAGAGTGGAAATATTGGAGATGACTTTTGTAATAATATGTTTTGCTCGCCTTTGATGGGTGTTGATATAATGCGCGGAGAAATTCATTGCAAGTTTCACCCCAATTGGGGTTATGTTCAAGAGCATGTTTTGGAACGGTAGAACTTCCAATTAGCTTTTTTCTCAACAAATTGAAGTCTGCGATTCGGAATCCAATGATAGCCAACTCCGGCAGGGTTGCAACAGCATAGTCGATTCTTGTGCAGTATGGTGGAGAACTAAGTATGAGATCACTGGATTCTTCAGCCGTATGCATCTCACATGATGATCTGATCCTAAGTTCAGAGTTTCCAATATTGATATGCGGGCTGTTATCTTCCTTCAGTGCCTCTATCATTAAACTTACCTCTTCTTCAAAATGTTGATAGACTTTTGAATGTGAAAGATTAATGTGTTCTTCAGTTGATTTAGCAATCTTTATCCAAGTTGGATTAGAAGCTGTAAAAGGCAGAACAAATCTTTTTATCGTCCTAAAAAGGCCAACATAGAAAAAAGCAGCAATACTGGATAGGGATTCAATCTGTTCGTTGGATAGAAACGATGATTGATTTGGCTCGACTAATATCTTGTAAATTGATCGCTCTAATTTCCGCAAAGCATGTGCTCCCGTTCCCTTAAACCAATTTCGAATACCGTCGTCATGATTTAACACATTCTTCTGCATTAGGGCATTAGAAACGATATCAGCCGTTAAGGGCTCGATACATGACAGATCCGATTTGTTAAATAATCCGGCTTTCGCGGCAATTACCATTACGGGATTTAAATCTCCACCCCAGCTATGATTGCCTAACCTAGCCGCAGTACTAGTGGTCGTGCCGCTTCCATTCCACGGATCGCCGATAGTACTATTACTCGGAAGCCCTGCTGAATTGATGATACTAGAAACGAAATTGGTTGAAAATCCGGCGTAGTATGGAAACCAAGTGGCCACACCCTTTTCCTTTAAAGCCCTTTTAGGATTTGTAATAATTAATCTTTCGATCAAACGGTAAGTTTCGACCAAATATAGGTAATCTTAGATAATCTTCGGCGCGGTCATTATTAACTGCGACAGCCATGGAGACGACTAAACGGGGTATGTGCTGTCTTAATAGTAGATATCCAGATATTGTGCTAGTTTTTACCTGGTGGAGTAAGTAAACACAGAACACTAACCTATACCTGTTATACTCTAAATGATGGCTTTTCTTTCTATGAAATTGAAATAATATCATTTCCAACCATAATCGGTGATTAAAATTCGGTCGATAAAATGATAACTCCAACTTTTTTTACTATCATCTAGGTTTCTAAAAGGGATTAATGTAAGATTTTGTGGAAAAACGCAGAATTAGGTCAATGCCTTTAGGACGACCCTAGAAAACGGAGGCTACCTTGAGGGTATATGTAGACATATCGCATTGTTTATATTGATAAAGCACCTAGTTTGTTACTAGTGGTATTGTGAAATTCATAAATATTATTCATGTAGAATGGCTACCGTTGCAAGTCATCGTAGCCAGAAAGATTACTCAAGATAAATGGTGGTCTGTTTCCCTAGCGATACGCTTCGACAATAATCCTTTGTAGGTTAGAGGTATTTAATTTGTTTAATTATGCTACTTGGAAATCATTAAAATGAGAAAGGGGCTTATGGAACGTTGACCATCTCCACAAACCGTATGAATAAGTCTTCGCAAGATGGCCTCCTTTTTTTGTGCAAACAATTGTGTTGTTTCCGATAACTTCACCAACATATGTCAGAATATAGCCCGGATTTTGAGAAGGCCCACCCCAACGCAAAGCGGTTAATGGACGAAGAATTCTTTTTCAGTCCCATTGAAGAGACCGGGCCATTTGGTAATGATGATGGTGCAGACTGCTATGCAGGGTTTGCTCAATGGCGAAAAAATAACCTGCAGGAAAATCCCCATCGCTATTTAGCGGAACAAATTGACTATTGGGGTTATCCCTCTTTTAACATAGCGGAAACGGATATTGAGAAACTCGGCCCGTACCTTTCCCACGACAGTATGGCAAGCCGCTATATGACTGGTATCGACGCCGCTATTGTGGCGATAGCATTCGGCCAGCTTTACCTGGAAGGTAGTATTGGCGTTGATTTCAGAGAAACTGCCAAAACAGCGATCAGGAGAGAGCTTCTGCCCGAACTGCTATCACTATATCCGGCATCCTATCAGGAAACACGTAAAACGCAGCTGGAGAAAATGCTCTTTGTTTTAATCCAGATAAACCCCTTGAGGGCTGTTTGAAAGTGCCCATGCCACTTGCCATTCAACAAAGCAACGCTTTAAATTCTTATTATGCAAAACGGAATTCAATATATAGCAGACTTCTTTCCATACTACCAGACGGCTGCATTTGAGAAAGATATCCCCGGCATGATTGGCTTATATGACGAAAATGTTGTCACCTTTGATATGTGGGGTAAAGGCGTCTCCGTTGGACTAACCGAATGGGCTGCTGTTATTACTGACTGGCTTACATCACTAAACGAAGAGCGGGTTAAGGTCATGTTTGAAATGATAGACATTCAGGAAGGTGAATCCATTGGATTTGCTTGCGCCATCATCCAATTTCAGGCAATTGGCATTGATGATCGTGTACTGAGAAGCATGAGGAACAGGATTACCATAGGATTGGTAAAACTGGATGGCTATTGGAAAGTTAAACATCAGCTACTTCAGCACCAATCGACTCTAACCTGCAGGCTATATTGGATATTTAAAATACCCCCTAATACCCCCGCTGCCTCGTTAAAGCTGCCACCAACACTCGACCAACCCCATTGCTCGTAACCTCATACAAATCCCAATTATCAGCATTCAGTTGCACCAAACGAAACGACTTCGTTGCATCTCGCAATATGGCCTTCACCCAGCGCGGGAAGGCATTGGCTGCCCTGGCATTTTCCCAGGTCCTGATGGTATGGAAAATGGCTTCTTTTTGCGGACAGCTTTCAACATCCTGCTGGTTTATCGTCAAACTGTACGTGGTACCGAAGCCTACTGAAATGGCTTGTATATGTTCATATTGCTCCACCGTAGAGTTGGCTTTGATCGGGAAATTGCCGCCCATACCGATCGGGAAGAAATTAGCATAGGTTACATCGCGCAGGTCTTTGCCCTGGCTCATAGTGCTTCCCCATTCCCGCGTGTCAACGTCATACAAATTCTTCCCCCCACCTACATTCCAGATACTCTGATAATGCCAGGAGCCCTCCGACAAAGTAGCCCCCGTAAAACGGATATAGGGAACGCCAGCAGCTGCGGCGCTCTCAAACATTTTTCTAAAGAACCGCTTAGTGGAATAATAACCATGTCCGCTGTTGAACAGGAATTCCTGTCCGTCGAAATCAAAATAGGCCAGTCCGTTGATCGCGCAAACATCCGCATAGTGTTTGGCAATTTCATCCTGCAACTGCATATTGGGGATCAACCCCTCGTACCCGTAATTGATTGTCACCTGAAGCTTATAGACCGTATCGCCCGATTGGTGTGTGGCTGGGGTTGTTTTCCAATAACCACGCTTTACATTCAGTAATCGATAAGGGGCCTTGTCAGATACCCCTAAGTAATGGATCAGTTCCTTGCCGATCCTGATCATATTCAGCTCGGCGCAATGCCCCTCCCAACTAGCTATCTCTTCCAGGTGTTTGGGATCATTCACCACAATGATGGTATCGGTAGCGCTGATAGGCCGGGCCAGCAAGCGCTTTTGCTGATAACAAAGGCTGTCGCTGGGTACCGGACTCGCATCCATCGTACCGGGCGCCAGCGAATTGGTAATCGGCGTACGCCCAATGATGATGCCTTCCCGCGATGCCAACGCCGCAAATGCTTTGTGCGACAAATTGCCCGCTGTCATCTTAATAGGCTGTTTTTCGAAGTTGCGTCCGTCAATATATCCCCCGTTGCCACGATCGGGTCTCAGAAAGTCCTGGTCATATAAACTGATCGCTTTAAACCCTAATCGCTTCGTGTAGGCGATAGTGCTATCGTAGCGTTTGCCGCTCGTCAACAGGTCCGGCACATAAGCGGCAGGGGCCTTCACCCATTTTCCATTCACCGTAGGGTAGGGGAGTTTTTCATTCAACACGATGCGCTGCACCACATCCATCAGTGCCGTACTATCCGGACTGCCCCACAACGCTATGGATGAACCTATATAATCTACACCCGGCAGAGGCTGTACCTCGATATGGTTGGGAACGTTGGCCGCCATATGCGGGATCAGTGAAAACAGGATATCTCTCTTGCGCGACCGGTCCCGTGAGTGATACGCCACCGAAATTTGACCTTTAGGGTCTACCTGTGCGGCATTGCCATACAGTATGCGGTACCAGGGCTCCTTATGCGCATAGAACGCTACATCGCTGATACCATTACCGCCCAAGCTAAATACCTGCCCTTCGTGCAAGGAATCAGGTAAGGGGAAGCGTTTGGTATCTGGGGTATGAATGATATACTGAAAGGGCGCAGCGTCGCCTACCGTCGTGGACAACCCGCCTAGGGTATTGTCGTTTAAGGCAAGCATACCGATGGCATAGTTGACCGCCTCGCTGGTATCCCGGGCCACGCCAATGATCTCACCCAGCAGGTTATTGATGTTGGTATGGTACGGCCCCCATTGAATGCCTTCAATGTTCTTTCGGTTCGTCAGCGACTGCAAGGTCAGCTTCAGGTATTTATCCTGCGGCTCCAGCCGCACCTGCGCCACCGACCCATTCGCATAAGTGAGGACGATCCTTTGCTGCGCGGTTTGGTAAACTGCCTTTACAGGAGGGTAGTATTTTTTATTAATCCCATCGTACAGCAACAACAACGGCGATGGCTTCCCGGCCGGACTAAACTCCCGGTTCGGAGTTACCGTCCTGTTTTTCATGCTGGTGATATAGCCCCGCTGATCGATATGGACCTTGAGATAATTGGTCTGAACATTCCATTGACCAAACAGATCCGGCAGGATAAAAACGGAAGCCAACAGCAGGATCGCTATTTTAGAAATGCTTTTTAGGGTCATGCTCAAAAAGATTTTAAGAAGGCAGCCTGAGTGCAAAAATAAGAAGGGGCTGGAAAGCCCCCTCGTAGCGTAACACTGATTGCCGCTTATGAGAAAAGATTGTGTAAGCCTTCGATAAATGAACTCTGATATTTTTTGTCAACAGAAACCAGGTTGGGTAGACTGTTGATTAAAGAACTTGATCGCATTTGCATAAACCGGACCTAATAAGCCGGCTTTTTCCCCTTGGCCTTCCAATGCTTTATAATGGGAGGAAAAGGGCCATACTTATGCTGAGAGATGGAGAACGTATCGGCAAAAGGCCCCCGGTCGTAATCGATCGCTTTTTCCTCGAGATTGGGATACTGAAACTCTTGCACCTTCGAACGATTATGGATAGCGTCGTTGTTGACAAAAGCGGCGATATCCAACGCCTCGTCAGCCCTGAGTAGAGGTTTAAGATAGGTAGCCGAATCATGCGGCATATTCGCTACCAACCATTGCGCCATCTTGATCACCCGGTGCATGCTCGAGCCCGGCTGGTACGATTTCTCTCCCCACAGAGGCGGGTACACATAAGCAACATTGTCGGGCTGCATCACTCCCTCTCCGTTTTGTCCATGACACCTGGCGCAATGCGAAATGTATAGTTGCCCACCGGTGACAGAGTTGGCTGCCGTATCCGGGAAGGTGATCTCCAGACCTTTTACACCGGGCGTATTCATGGCTACCTGCGAGGTGTCGCTGATCCATTTGAGGTAAGATAGAAAGGCGATCATTTCTTTACCATCCAACGGTAATGGCTTGCCCAGGTGCGGTCGCATTATGCAATTGTTGACACGCTCTGCCAGCGACAATACCCTTCCTTCCCTGGCCCGGTATTCTGGGTATCTCCTGAAACTGGTTTGCAGGTTGAAAGAATAAGGTTTGGTACCACCATCCTGGTGGCAATTGGTACAGTTCATTTTGTTGTTGGTATAACGGCCGTTCACACCATCGGGACCTATCAGGTACGATGTGCGCATCATTAAGTCCCTGCCATACCGGACCGCCTCGCCGTATTGTCCGGCCGGGATTTTGGTGGAGTCGAGGTAAAACAAATTGGTAACCTGCGCAGGTACAGACTCCTTTGCCATCTTTCCTATTTCGTTGTTGTTGCAGGATACGGTGTATATACCAATACCGACCAGCACACAACAAGCCAATATCGCATAGGTTAATTTCATACGAGTATTTTTATTTATTGCTGTAAAGGCAGGCTGTCAATAAACTCAGCCCGGTAAGGAATAAAACCGGTTCTGATACGCCATAGTATTTCACCGTTTTTGCCTGCTAATGAAACGGAGTTGGCCTGCGAGCTGCAAACCAGCATACTGGAATCGCCCACGAAATAGGCGCTCCCCATTCTTTCGCTGTAAAGATTGATGGGCAACGGAAGTGAAAGGTCAACATGCGCTTTGCGGTCAGCTTCATCCAATGTATATACCAATACACTCGATTGCCGTTTGGCCACGCCGTTCTCAAACAGCATCAACTGATTCTTTGAAGTGCGGTGTACTGCATGCGACTCGGTAAATGGACCGCCGGGTGAAAAAGTAAAGTCGGCATCCCGGCCCATCTTCCAGATGAGCTTGCCATTCTTTGCATCAATTTTCCATATCTGGCCCGATAAATAGAATGATAGCAAATAGTTCCCGTCGGTATCCAAACTCAAACTGTTGGCATGCAGCCAGTCGGCCTTGTCCCTTACAATATGCGGATCACTCAACGGGTCCACAACATCAAACACCGACCAGCTCCATACTTTATTGCCCTTTTTATCGAGCACCAGTATACCGTCGCCGGTTACCGTATCTGATAGGGTGCCACTCACGCTACGCAGATCATATACCTTTTTCTCCAGCGTTATGGTCACCAGTTGCTGGGAGGCGTTGTAGAAAACATCGTGGTGAATGGTTTTGTCGAGTCCTTTTTCTCCCTTCTTTAATTGAAAAACCGTATCCCCCGCGAGCGATATTTCCAGTATCTGATCACCATAGCTGGTAGGGTAGGATAGTGGGGCTACGATAGCCAAAATGGTGTTGTTGTTCGTATAATGTGCCACTTTAAACCCGGCATCTCCAATGGTATGGTACCAGGCTAAATTCCCTTTTGCATCCGTCAGGTACAATTGCCCGGGTGGATCACGACGGGCAGTTAACACATAGCCGTGTTGAAATTTGTCTGGCAAAGATGGCTGCATTTCTGCCGGCATGATCATTTCCTGCATACCAGCCGGTATTTCCTTTGTGTCAAATGTTCCGGAACCAACTACGGTGTTTTCACATTCCTTGTGCCGGGCTACCACTTCATACGCATACGTGCTGGCGGGGTTAAGAAATAGCAGGGAAAAAGAATGATCTTCTTTGGCAATCGAAACCGGTGTAACAAAAACTTGTTGGCTGTTTCGGGTTTCCCAATATCGTACCAGCAGATCAGCCTTTTCATGGCTCACTACCTGTATCTTTTTCATCAGTACATTGCCCGTTGACGATGGCTCCTTTACCGATATTAGTTTTACGTCGCAGCCCGACCTGCAGGCTGGCAACAATAGCAGGAAAAAAGATACTGCAAGCTGGGCTTGCAGTATCTGTAAAAAACAGCGCTTCGTTACTTCCATAGCGGATTTTGTGTAAGCTTGTTGTTGGTTTGCAACTCTGCCGCGGGTATCGGGAATATATAATGCTTGCTCTCTACTTTGTCGGCCCCCTGCTTAAGGTGCGAAGCCATATAGGCCTTAAGGTCAGCAGCAGCCGGGAACCATCTTTTCAGATCGTTCCACCTGTTCTGCTCAAAATAGAACTCCAGCAATTTCTGGTGCCTCAGTTCATTCATCAGGTCGGCAGCAGCCGGAAAATCTGCCGCTACTTTCGTGGTTAAACCCGCTCTTTGCCTGATCCTGTTGATGCTCTGCAGGGCAATGTCGGGATGGTTGTTCAGTAAAGCCGCTTCGGCATGCAGCAGCAACACTTCGGCAAAACGCATCACCTCTACATTGGCGGTAGAAGGAACGGCCGACCAATAGTTGTCGCCCCCGTTGGCATCGCGCCAGGCACTGGTGAACTTCTTATTCAGGAATTTACCTTCCGAGAAGTTTTTATAGATCGGTTCAAACCGGTCGATGCTGGTGGCTGCAGCTGCCCACAACGCGTCGAATGATTTGTTATCATACCAGGTGGCATCGGTTTCGCCGAAATCGGAATACTTCCACATGAGCGTGGCATACATTCTTTTATCAAATTTGGTATCCGAGCCGCCGGGTCTCAATTCTTTTTTGAACTCCTTTACCAGGAACTGGGAAGGGATGTACTTGAACCAACCACCGCTGGCCGGACTACCGGTAAGCTGCGGGCGATAGTTGTACATCGCATTGCCACCGCTTTCTTCGTTCCAGGGGCTATACTGGCTATTATAAGGCCCATACACCCATTCCAGCACCGACTCTTTGTTGAATTCCTTCTTGTCGGTAAAATTATCTTCAAAGTTGCTGACGAGGTCGTAATCGTAAGGCGCCGTAAGCAGCTTTGCCAATGTGCTTTCTGCCTTGCCATAATCTTTAATGTACAAGTAGGCTTTGCCGAGAAATGCATAAACAGCGCCTTGCGTGATCCTGCCTTTATCGCCTGCAGGTCTTGTCACTGGCAGGTCGCCCGCCGATTCGGTAAAATCTTTGATGGCCTGCTGGTACACAGTGGCCATCGGCGACGCAGGAATAAAAGCATCCTCCGAAGACTGAGCTACAGTGGTCTTCAGCGGCACGTCGCCAAAGTTGGAGGCCAACAGGAAATAGCTCAGGCCCCGCAGAAACTTTGCCTCAGCCTGGTAGCTTTTCGTCAGTGTAGCATCTAAATTGGCCTTGCCGGCATTTTCAATAACCAGGTTGGCCCGGTAAATAGCGCTGTACAATTTCGAGAAGATGTCTTGTATGTCGCCGTTTTTGGCGTCATTGATAAAATAAGCAACCTGGGTGGTAGAAGGTTCTCCGCCGGGAATGGTCAGTACATCGTCGCCCAGGGCATTGATGTCCTGGTATCCCCTGAAGGCGCCCCAATAGCCGCTCAGCGGCAACCGCATAGGACTATATACGGAAGCGACCGCCGACTTTACATCAGCTTCCGTTTTCCAAAACTTATCTTCTGTAAGCTGGTTGGGGTTGCTGGTTTCCAGAAAGCTTTTTTTACATCCCACGATGATCACCGCGGAAGCGGCAATGGTTATAAAAGTCAGCTTAAATATGTTGTTCGTCATTGTGTAAGATTGAAAGTTGTTAAACATTAAAAAGATACAGTGATACCTGCCATAATAGCCCGTTGAATGGGAAATCCGCCCCAGTCATTACCTCTGCTCAATGGATTGCCACCATTGCCCAGGTCAGGGTTGTAACCACTGTATTTTGTAATCGTAAACAAATTTTCTGCAGATGCATAAAACCTTGCCCGCTCGATACCCAACTTGGTTTTAGTAAATGCGGGTGATAAAGTATAACCCAGTTCTACACGCTTCAAACGGACATACGAACCCTCTTCCAGCCAACGGTCGCTATTCTGCCTGGCATTCAGGTTTGGATCAGCCAAAATGAAGCGGGGGAAATTAGAACTGCTATTGCTGGGTGACCACGCATTCAAGGCATCGCTGGAGAAGTTGGTGTATTCATTCATTTTTTCCATCCAGTAGCGCGGTCCGTTGTAAATCTTATTGCCAAATACGCCTTGCAGCAGCAGGTTAATATCAAAGCTCTTCCAGGAGGCATTAGCGCTAAGTCCTGTTTCAAATGAGGGGATGGGAGAGCCTACGTATTGCTGATCGTTGTTGTCGATGATGCCATCTTTGTTATAATCTTCAAACTTAAGATCACCCGGTTTTGCGTTCGGTTGTATTTTGTTACCACTGTGGCCGGTATAGGCATCTACTTCCTGTTGTGTTTTAAACGTGCCCAGGTTTTTGATCAGGAAAAAGCTGCCGAGGGCATAATCTACAATACCCCGTTGCAGGTCGCCAAATTGCTGGTTGCCGCTGCCAATGGTTACGGCCACCATTTTGTTTTTCATGGCCGACATATTCCAGCCGATGTTGTAGGACCAGTCTTTTTTCTTTTCGCCGTAGTTGATGCTTAACTCGATACCGGTGTTGTTGATATTACCTGCATTGACCGGGGGAGCGCCATTGATACCCGTACTTAAAGGAATGGGCACGCTAAGCAAAACACCCTCGGATTGCTTTTTGAACCAGTCAAAAACGATGTTCAGTCGGTTGCTCAACAGGGTGGCATCAAATCCGATATTAACCGTGTTTGATTTTTCCCAGGTAAGGTTTTTGGGTGATTGTGCACCGCTGGGAATACTGCCGATGATCATACCGCCATCCGTGAGGAAGTTGAGGTTGGTTCTCAACAGTGCCTGGGTGGTATACAAGTCAATGAGGTCATTGCCGAGTGTACCAACACCGCCGCGGATCTTGAGGAAGTCGATGACGTTGCTGAGGGCAGATTGTTTGAAGAACTCTTCATTGCTCACGTCCCAAGCTGCTGATACACCATAGAAAGTGCCTTTGTTATAAGCAGGATCGAATATGGAGGAGGCATCCTGGCGCAGTGACGCGTACAAAGAATACCGGCTATCGTAGGCGTAAGTGATCCTTCCGAATTGTGAAGTTCTCGTACTGGTGCTGGTGGAACCGTAAGGCTTGTCCCAGGAAGTAGCTGCAGATATACCGTACAGGTCTAATGACGGATAATACGCGGAAACACCAAAACCATCCGAACTATCCCTTTGCGCCGCATAACCCGCCATTAACGAGAAATGGTGAACCCCGAGGGTTTTCTCATAGCTAAGAATGTTTTCTACCAGCCACTGATTGGTAAGCGAAGAGCCCCTGCCTGTTTGTGGTTTGTTGAGGGTGGTACTGCCATCGGAATAGGGGTTCAGGTAATTGTTTTGATAGCCCCGGTTATTGGAATAGCCAACGTTTAACCGGTATTTCAATTGATCGATCAACCTGATCTCGGCAAACGCATCTACGATAATACTGGCATTGTTGCTATTGTTGCGCGTTGCATCGAGGAAAGCCACAATGTTGGTAAGGTTCTTCAAAGCAGCCGGCCGCATGCCCCATCCGCCATTGGTATTGGTGGGGTCGTAAACCGGTACGGTAGGAGAGGCCACCAGTGATGTGATGATAGTACTATGCGTCTGGTCGGCGCTGCCGCCTGCATAGTTACGGCCACCGGTTTTATTATAGATAAAAGTTTCACCCACTTTCACCCGGCCTTTTTCATACACTGATTTTATCCTGAAGTTGGCACTGGAGAAATCGGAGTGGATAACAGCGCCTGTTTGCTTCAGGTAGCTGCCAGACAGGCTGTAGAGGAAATTCTCTGACCCGCCCGTGAGATCCATATTCGCCTTGAAGTTGGGGGCAGTACGGAAGATCTCCTCCTGCCAGTTGGTATTGACACCATTGCCTGTTGGGTAGGCACCGCCGTTATCATTGAATATTTTAGCGATCTGCTCGCTGTTCATGACAGAGATCCTTTTGGGGATACTGTTTTGACCGTACACAGCATTGAACTGTATTTTGGGCGAAGTGTTTTTGCGGCCGGTTTTGGTGGTCACCATAATTACGCCGCCTGCAGCCCTTGCACCATAGATATTCGCAGCGGAGGCATCTTTCAGGATGTCGATATTTTGGATGTCGGAAGGGTTGAGACCATCCAGGCTTCCGAAAGGAATACCATCAATGACTACCAGCGGGTTATTGTTACCCAAAGTGCCCGATCCCCGGATGGTGATGGACAAACCCGCTCCCGGAGCACCTCCATTCGATTCTACGGATACACCCGGTACGCGACCCTGTAGCGCGGACGTCAGGTTGTTCGATGCATTGGCACTTAATTCCGCCACTTTTACAGAAGCTACCGCGCCGGATACTTCTTTGCGCTTTTGCGTACCGTATCCCACTACTACAATTTCTTCCGTCTTCGAGTCCGCCAGCTTGAGGCTGATCTGCAGCGTCTCCGATTTGGAAACCTTAATTTCCCTGGTTTGATACCCGACGAAAGAAATGACCAGCATGCCGCCCCCTTCAGGTATTTGCAGGGAGAAGTTCCCCCTGGCATCGGTAACGGTGCCTTTGTCGGTTCCTTTTAAGGATACAGAAGCGCCTTCCAATGGTTTGCCGGTTTCTCCGGCCACCGTTCCGGTTATAGTAAGCAATGGTATAGGCGTATCCTTCACCTCAACGTTGTCAATAGGTTTGGGTTTTACAACCACTGTTTTCTCTATGATGGCAAAGGTTAAAGGCTGATCTTTAAAGCACAGCTGCAGCACTTGTTCCAGCGAACTGTTCAGGGCCTGTATATCCACTTTTTTAGCCTGCCGGATCAGTTTCCCTTCATACCAGAAATCATAGCCGGTTTGTTTTTTGATCTCCTTGAATACCTTCTCCAGCGAGATGTTTTTCCCCGACATGGTAACCGTCTGGGAATAGACCCCGGCGCTTACCTGCATGCAGATCGTGAGAAGCATAATTGCGGTCAACTTCATAATCAACAGCGCCTGCCTCGCCGGCAGGCAGGTTTTGGTAAATCCCGTTTGTGGCGGGACAAAGAGTGCCTTCAAATGCATACCTTTGTTTTGTTTGGGTTAATTAATAAGCAGTTCTCCAAGATTGTATTTATTGGCTGGCCCATACTTATTGCCGCTCCGGTCTCGACCCCGGAGCGGTTTTTTTGTACTTATGCAACCATCATAGCTATACTCTTCTCATGTGACATTTTTTGTGGTATCAGAGATCAGGAAATGACGGTTAATACACGTCCTTCCAGCTTAAAATGAATATTGCTCAGTTCTAATATTTTCAGCACGCCGGATAAGGTTTTATTTCTGGAGATCTCGGCAGTAAAGTAGCGGGCAGCTGTATTCCCCTCGTATTTCACCTCCACATCATACCAGCGCATGATCTGGCGCATGATGGTTTGCAGCTCTGTATCGCGGAAAACAAAATAGCCGTCTTTCCAGGCCATTACTTCGCCAACGTTGACGGTCTGGTTCATGGTAAGCTTTCCGCTATCAGTTACCTGTGCCTGCTGGCCGGGTTTAATGACCCTGCTTCCTTCCAACCCGCTTAGCTTCACACTGCCTTCCAGCAGGGTAGTGCTCGCTACAGGTTCATCACTATAAGCATTGATGTTAAAATGGGTTCCGAGTACTTCTACATGCATACGCTCCTTACCGGAAGCGGAATGAACAGCCACTTTAAAAGGATGTAAGGGATCTTTCGCTACTTCAAAATAGGCTTCGCCGGTTATCTCCACATTTCTTGCATCGCCTTTAAAAAAGGTGGGGTAACGGATAGAGGAAATGGCATTCAGCCACACCTTACTACCATCTGGCAGCACGAGGCTGTATTGGCCGCCACGAGGCGTTTTCATGGTATTGTATAAAACTTCATTATCTGCACTGCCGGTTCTCTTATACACCAGCTGTCCGTTGGTTGCTTTTATGATATCGGCGTTGCCTTGCGTCGCCAGCCTGCCCTGTGTAGTGCTGTCGAGGGTAATTTCCGAGCCATCGGCCAGTATCAGAACAGCTTTGTCACTGCCGGGGCGAATGTCCTTGGGAGTGTCCTGGGCAGGAACGGACTGTACGATGGCTGAACCAGGTACTGTGCGATAAGTAACCCACAGGTACGAAGCAATGCCAAGCGTGATTAGGACAGCTGCAGCCATACGCCACCAATACATTTTTTTAACAGGGGTTGGTGCTTGCAGGGCCGGCTGGTGGATAGATGTCCACATGGCCTCCCAATCAACGGGGGTGGTCAATGCATCGTCTTTAGTTTCTTCTCTTAACGCTCCAATAAGGGATCCGAGCGCCTGGTCATTGGTATCCTGGCGTAAAAGGGAAAGCATTTCCCGGACCTCTTCGTCGGTCGCGGCATTATCGGCATAAAGCCTTAATAAATCCTTTAACCTATCTGTTGAAATCATAGTTATTAGGTTTAATGAAACTGAAGGGCTGCCAAAAGTGGCGGTGCCCTATACTATAGAGTGGCGATACAGGAAAACTGATGAGTGGAAATGAAAAAAAAGATGACAGTTGGTAGGGAGTTCATTTCAGCAGCAGAAAAACGCAGGCAACTTACTGCTTAGGGTGCATGAATTCTGCCACCAAAGCGAGCACCATGGCGATATCGCCTAAATAGGTCCTGATAAATCCCATTGCTTTTGCCAGGTGGCTTCTGACGGTATGGGGAGAGATATGCAATTGTCCGGCAATTTCGTCATTGGTTAGGCCCTGTTGCCGGCTCAACTGGTAAACAATTCTTTGTTGAGGTGGTAATTGGTCGAGGGCTTTTTCAATCCATTGTAAGTACTCTTTGGCCTCGATGGCCTGTTCGGTATTGTTATTGCCTGGTTGCTTGTAAAGCAGGCTGGCGGCGCGGATGATCCTTTCCTGGTTTACTTCTTTCTTAAGATAGGTGGCCGTTTTATTCAGGAGGATGCGGTAAAGGTAGGCTGCCGGGTCTTCTACCTTACTCAAATGCTGCCTGCTGACCCAAAGGCCAATAAAGATTTCCTGTATGATCTCTTCCGTAAGGGCTTGTGATTTGGTGAGCCGGATGATGACTTTAAACAATTCGACCTTGTGGAGATGGAAATATTCCTTGAACGCCAGCTCGTCTCCAATGCTGATGCGTCGAAACAGTTCTGTGTCGTTAGTAGAATGGCAGGCAATCATAATCTGTCACTAAGGTAATTTTTTTTTGTAATTGTCCTACACCGGGCAAACTGAGTAGCGCCGCTGGTGATTCTCCAGTCCACTGAGACTATTGATTGATATCATGCCGATCCCGGTTGATTTAGCAGGTTGTTGAGCGATGTGGACCGAGTCAATTGCCGCGCTATACAGTTGGAATACAGTCGGCGATTGAGGGTCTGGGGACTAAGTTCACATTGAACCTGTGGAAAAGGGTATTGTATGAAAGCACGTAGTTACGTTGCGGAAGGTGGTAGTACTGGAATGCGCAACCGATTGCGCTATTTGGTTCTCCAGCTTCTGGATTGCAACCTTGTTGATGACTGGCGGGGTTAGGGCTAATTAAAAGGATTTCGCAGCCATAGACCTTCCTGCCATCGGACGTTTTGCTCCCGCTTCCTTAGCGACCAATTTTGGGGTTATTCCCGGGTGCTGGCCGGGTAAGGCGCCAGTAATTCTTTACTTGTTGCAGTGATATACTAGAGATATACCAGAGATATTTCAGATATAAGACACATCTTTTAGATCTGGTTTATCTCTGGGTTAATTATATTATTTTATTTGTATATAATTAATAAATGCTATAACTTAGATACGGACAACTCCCGGAGTTCTCAGGAATTGGTATTACTTAACCTAAAACTTTCTCTTATGGCAAAGCTGAAAGGTCCCCACGGTTTGGAAGGCAAACTGGGCGGGCTCTCTTATTATAAGATGCGTGGAGTGGAAGGCATTGTAGTGCGTGAACCAGGAGGCCCCTCCAAATACAAGGTCCAAAACGATCCTCAATTACACATGCTTCGGCGCAACAATGCGGAGTTCAGTGGCCGGTCTACCGCGGGCAAATGGATCCGCAAAGTGATCCATGCGCAATTGCCGATGGCAGATTATAATATTTCGGGCCCGTTGGCATCATCACTGAAGGCGGTGCAGGTGCTCGATACCGAAAGCAACCTCGGCAAGCGTACGGTGAAGCTGTCGGTCAATCCGATCGTTATAAAAGGTTTCCCGCTTAATAAGAAAGCGTTATTCGATTCGGTGGTGCGTAGTCCGGTCGAGTTTAGTATAAGCCGGGAGACGGGATCGGCCAGGGTGCAGATCCCGGCGCTGATGCCTGCCATCAATTTATTTACACCTGATAATTATGCGATGTTCCAGCTGGTCGTTGCCTGGGGGGTGGTGCCTGACCTTTATCCCGATGGTAAGAAGGATCTATCACATAGGATCACAGCAGGCGCAGTGGCCAAGGACGGTTTCTTTGAGAAGATCAAATACCTGCCTTCGCACAAGGCGTATGACAATATACCTGTTGAAGTGTTCCGGTCAGACTGGTACCCCATCGTGAAGGGGGCTCCGGCTATTGATAAGGAGTTAACGCTGCAGGTATTTCCACCCGATATCGATTTTAGCCTTGTACTCTCAATAGGCATTTGTTATGGTATCATGGAATCGGCTGACTATGTGCGTCAGGCGCCATATGTGGGGAGTGCGAAAATATTGGGGGTGGGGTAGGGTGTTTTACGCCACCGGTACTGCATTGACCATATTCCCGGTATCGGGAATATGGTTGTATGATAGATTCGAAGGAAATGTTAGTATCTCCAAAAGGATGGCTAGGTTGGCCTTGATCGCTTCCTCCCGGGAAGCTGTAAGGCACGTAATTGGGTATTTTAAGAAAAATAGTTCTCCCGCTCTTAGTACGCCGAAGCAGTTTTGTTGTTTTTCAAATAGGATAGATCGGATATGACAGGTATGTCGAATGTTGTGAGCTAAATCATAGCATTCAGATCTGCTTTGTGGATATTTCTTGATAGTGTCTTTATGCACCTATGTGCCCATCCTGGAAAACTAACTGCTTGCTGCTTATGAAAAACTCTATACTGCTTATTGTGGGTTGTGTGTTGGTGACGAGGGCCGCAGCACAAACGCCCCGTCCGTTGCCTTCCGATTACATCAACAATGGCCGGATAAACTATATCCGCACCTGGGATGCGGTGGCGCCCGATACAAGCGCGGCAGCATTGCGCACGCGACCGGTGAAGGATGTAAAGCAGACCACGGTTTACTTCGATGGGCTTGGCAGACCTTTGCAGACGGTGGTGAAGCGGGGAGCGCTGAATACAGATGCCGCTAACCTCATTTCAGCGGCCGGCGCCGTAGATCTGGTTACAACAGTGGTATATGATAGCCTGGGAAGGGAAGTGGTGCAATACCTTCCATTTGCTGCGAATAACGCAGGTGGCAATGCTAACTTGGACAATGGCGCATTTAAGTTGAACCCATTTGCGCAGCAGGCGCATTTTTACAATGGGCAGCTGGTCGGACAGACCAATGAAACAAATGCAGGAGGCACTACCCGCAATTGGGCTTACGGGGTATCGGTGATGGAAGCATCTCCTTTGAACCGGGTGCTGGAAGTCTTTCCTGCAGGTAACTCCTGGGTGGGAACGGCGGGACAAAGTAATGAGGCGAACCGGCGGTCGGTCAAAACAAAATATTGCCTAAATAGTATGGCCGACAGTGTACGCGACTGGACAGTAACGGATGTGGTCAATGGTTGGGGTGCTTACAGTACGAGTTCCATTTTCCCGGCTGGAGAGTTGGAGAAGAATATCTCGATAGACGAACACAGCAAACAAGTGATCGAGTACAAGAACAAGAAAGGCAAGGTGGTGCTCAGGAAAGTGCAGCTTACGGCGGCGGCCGACAATGGCAATGGGAGTGGACACAGTGGTTGGCTTTGCACGTATTATGCGTATGACGATTTTGAGAATTTACGGCTGGTGATTCAGCCCCGCGGAGTGGAGTTATTGGCCGCCAATGCCTGGAACCTGAGCTGGAACGGTAACGTAGTGCTGAGTGAGCAATGTTTTCGCTACGAGTACAACAACCGTAAGCAAAATATCCGGAGTAAGATACCGGGAGCAGGGGAAGTGTGGACGGTGTACGACCGGTGGGATCGTCCGGTACTGACGCAGGATTCCAATATGCGGGTATCTAATACCTGGTTGTTTACCAAGTACGATGCGCTCAACAGGCCGGTCTACACCGGCAAGTATGTTAATGGTACTTATATCACACAGGCGTCGATGCAAGCCTTTTTGAATAGCCAGAACCTTGGACGGTTTGAGACATATACCCCTGCCGGGGCATTGCCGATGTACACCTTGTCGCAAAGCTTTCCGGTGGTGGCCTATAGTAATGTGATCACGATAACCTATTATGATGATTATGTGTGGGCGAATGGAGTGCCGGCAGATTTTCGCAGTTTCGACAATAGTTTTAACAGCAGTTTTGCGGCGGCCAGTAATACGGCCTGGCCCTATCCGCAGGCGGTAGCGGCAACGGTCAATACCCGGGGTTTGATGACGGGGACCATCGTCAAGAATACAGATGGAGTCGAAGCATTGGTTACCACCACATTTTACGACGAACAGAAAAGGCCGGTACAGGTGAAGGCGGAAAATGTAACCGACGGTTGTGATATTACTACAACGCAATATAGCTTTAGTGGTCAGCCCCTCACGGTTGTAGTGCGCTATCAGAAAAAAGGCACCAATCCACAAACCCATACGGTGGTGACTAAAATGACCTACGACGAGTTGGGCAGGCTGGTGGCTACCCGCAAATCGATCAATAGTTCTGTCAACGGATTAGTCATCAATATGCCAGAGGACACACTGGCCATTAGCCATTATAATGCTCTCGGGCAGCTTAAGAAGAAACTAGTAGCGCCGGGCAAGGGACCTGCCGGAGGCGCGTTGGAGAACCTGCAATACGATTACAATGTACGGGGCTGGATGCTGGGGGCCAACAGAACTTATGCCAAAGACACAATTAGTATAGCCAACTGGTTTGGGTTTGACCTGGCCTACAACGATACCACCCTCTCCATCAACAATACCGCGAATCCCTACGCGGCAGCGCAATACAATGGCAATATTGCCGGCATGCTATGGAAGAGTACGGGCGACGGGAGGGTGCGGCGTTATGATTTTACGTACGATGCGGTGAACAGGCTCAGCAATGCCAGCTTCAAACAGTTTACGGGCAATGCCTTCAACCTCAACGCCGGACTGAATTTCAGTACGACCGGAATTACTTACGATGCCAATGGCAATATCATTACGATGAACCAGTGGGGGTGGAAGGCAGGTGCGAGCTTGTTGATCGATAGCCTGCTGTATACGTATTGCAATAATGGCAATAGCAACCGCCTGCAGGGCGTGTGGGACCGGGTGAACGATCCGCAGACCAGGCTGGGCGACTTCCGGAGTTCATCAACCTACATGACGGCCTTGGGTACTAAATCGGTTGGGGCGGTGGATTATATCTATGATGGGAATGGGAACTTGAAGAAAGACCGGAATAAAGATATTGGTACAGCGAGCGCCGAAGACATCGTGTATAATCACCTCAATTTGCCGAAGAGCATCATTATGCGCACGGCCACGGGGGCGGTAAAGGGTACGATCAGTTATACCTACGATGCAGCAGGGAATAAAAGGCGGAAATTGGTACAGGAAACGGGAAAGCCCGACAATACAACACTCTACCTGGGTGGGACGGTTTATGAAAATGATACGTTGCAGTTTGTGGCTCATGAAGAGGGGCGTACGCGCTATGCACGGAAATATGGATTGAATGGAGATAGTGCTTACCGGTTTATGAATGATTATTTTCTAAGGGATCATTTGGGTAATGTGCGCATGGTGTTGACGCAGCAGCGGGATACGGCTGAATACCTTGCCTCAATGGAAATGGCGTATCGGGCAAAGGAGAATAGTTTGTTTTACAATATCCCGCAAACGGCGTTTGCAAAGGCGGGCGTGCCGGGCGGATATCCCGTAGATACAACCACTACGCCTAATGATTATGTAGCTAGGCTGAATGGTAGTGGCAATAAGGTTGGGCCGGCATTGGTGTTGAAGGTAATGAGTGGAGATAAGGTGGATGTGGCGGTAAAGTACCTGTACCGGAGTGGGGGAGTGGCGGGGTCTTATAATGATCCTGTATCGGAGATATTATCGGTCCTGGCGGGTGGTGTCGTCGGCGTGGCGGGGGAGAGTAAAGGAGCATTAGCCACGCTCAGTAATCCAGGTAACAGCCCATTATTGGGCGCGTTGACCGGTTTTCGGTCTGGCAATAACCCTGCACAGTCCTCAAAGCCAAAGGCATACCTGAATTGGATCCTGTTGGATGAGCAGTTGAAGTATGTGTCGGGGGGTAGCGGTGCAGATCCGGTGGGAGGTCCGGATGCTTTGTTGCCGTTGGCTAGGCAGGGTATTACGATGACGCGCAATGGATTTTTGTATATTTATGTAAGTAATGAAACGCAGAACTGGGATGTGTTTTTTGATAACCTGAAGGTGCGGCATTATACGGGGCCGCTGCTGGAAGAGACTCATTATTATCCTTTTGGGCTTACGATGGCAGGAATTTCCTCTCAGGCGTATGGAAAATTAAGAAATCGGCATCTGTATAATGGAAAGGAGAAGCAGGATAAGGAGTTTAGCGATGGCTCCGGCCTGGAATGGTATGATTACGGAGCGAGGATGTATGATAATCAGATTGGGAGGTTCTTTGTGCAGGATAGATTTGCAGAGAAATATAATCCAATGTCCCCCTATCAGTATGCTGGCAATAATCCTGTACTGTTGATCGATATAAACGGCGATTCTATTGGAAAGGGGAAGATGAGTGTAGACCAGGAAAAGGCGATGGAGCTGTTTGCAAAGACAAAGGAAGGAAAAAAGTTTTTGGGTCAATATGCGAAAAAGGGGCAGACTGTTTTTGGTGTGACATTTAAAAAACAAGGTAAGTATGATAAGAAGGGGATGAATATAAGCTATGCTACGGGCAATCATGATACGAAGAGTTCGACGACAACCAAAGGAAATTCAGCTGGCAGTATAGACATAAATATTTCATTAGCTAAGAAAGGATATGGTTTTGGTGAAAACACACTTATGAATCTTTCAAAGGCAATAGTCCATGAGAGTTTTATTCACGCTGATTTTGTGACTGGGGATTGGATGGATGATAAGAAAATAAATGCTTCGAACTTGTCTGAATGGACTAAGAAGATGTTACCAACAGGGATATACTCACTTCTTGACGTTCATGGAGATCATTATGAAGTAAGCAAGCGATATTTTATTAATCAAAATGGAAGTGAGTCATTGTGGCCAGCTCAGGCGTATGGCGTTTTAAAGACAATTTCGAGCCAGATTGACGCTGGATATTCTAGCAATCAGATTAAGAACGTAATGTGGTCCTTCAGCGGATCTTTAATATCGGTTGATCCTGAAAATGGAAAAGTATCATGGAAAAAAGAGTAATATTTCGCTGTTTTGCTGTTTTGTTCTATTCTCTACATTTTGGCTGTGCGAGTGAAACAGTCCATGAAGCGAAGTATTACTTTGACTACTATGATCACGATACCATAGTACCCAATAGGGCTCTAGTAATTCGCTATGAATACCCGCCAGGAACAAAGTATAGGCGTGTCCGCATCGAACCCTTAATTGGCGGCGATTCGATAAGGTTTAATGAAATTATCTCAGACAGCGGAATATATAGATCAAAAGATACAACTGGCTTTGCGCTTAGTCATTCTTTTGCTCGGACTGGTGATGTATTATCTGATTACGAAAAAGTAGTTCCTTTTTTTGTCTATCAAATGACAAAAAGATTTGCAACTAAGTCGTATTATGATAGGTCGGGTGATAGCTTGTCTGTAGTGTTTTTTGACGAAGCAAGCCCCAGGTATAGTTATGTCAATTCGTATTTTGTTAAGGGATTCAATTGTTTTATTGCATTCTATGACCCAATTGAACAGTCATATTTCAAATTGTCGAAAGTTTCTGGGTTAAAGTCTGGTTCTGTAGAACTTGTAGAATTGTCGGAGAAAGTAATTCGAGATTCGACGTTTTTTGGCAAATACTATAAGTTCCCAGAAACTATCCCTCCGCCACCAACGGCAAAAGATTAGTTAAATGCTTTGTATGTACGGTTATTAGTCCGGATGGGTTTAGACTGGCTGGGGGCGTACTATCCTAATACAGTAAATGTGGAGTTACTTTATCTTTCCAATCTCCAGGATCAGTATAACGGCCGATGTCTTCGAAGCTATTTTCTCCTGATCCAGCTACAGCCGATTCGGCATCTTTTATTCCAGTGAGTAGGTCGAGATGCCGGGCGCCGCTTTGGTTTACGTAGGTAGGATAAGGTGCCCAGATGAAGGAGTCGGGATGGTGTTGTTTGATGATGCGGATCAGCAGCCACCCCAGCCCAACCGGCCTGAAGACAGCCGGATCAGTAACGTGCAGCATGATGCCATTGCATTTTTGATTGGCATATTTTCCTTCGGCAGGTTTAAAGCTGACCGGCCGGGCAACGACGCCATTGGGTTGTATTTCATTCACCAGCTCAGCAATACGCGCGCCATCCATCCACGGAGCGCCGGCAACACGGAATGGTGTGGCCGTTCCTCTTCCCTCACTGATATTCGTAGCCTCCAGCAGGCCCAGGCCCGGATATAATAAAGCCGACTCAAAACAAGGTATCGCCGGAGATGTCGGCACAAAAGAAAAGTGCTGCTGCGGGTAGAATGAGGAACGCTGCCAGTTTTGACAACGAATGACCTCCAATTCAAAGGCATTGGCATTTGCCCGTAGTATCTCACTGCTACCGGTCGACTTGAAATAAAGCGCCAGTTCGCCCAGCGTACAGCTATGCCTGATGGGAATGCTCCACCGTCCGATAAAGCTGCTGTTGTAGCGCTCATCCAGCATAGGACCTTCTGCCAGGTCCAGCCTGCCCGATAAGGGATTCGGCCTGTCGGCGATCACCAGCTGCTTGCCATGCACCGCACAGGCTTCCATCACCTGGGTCATCGTCCACAAATAAGTATAGAAACGGCATCCGATATCCGGAATATCGAACAATATCAGGTCCAGTTCCGCCAGGTCATGCTGATCGGGCGCCAGTTTGCTGCCATACAGGCTCGTCACCGGAAGACGGGTCAATGGATCGATCACATCCCGCATTTCCGCCCCATCTACGCCGATCGTATCCAGGCCATGTTCCGGTGAAAACAACCTGGTGATCTTAAACCCGGCTTCCAACAAAGCCTGGCGAACGGGCTGGAAGGTCGCGGTGCAGGCTGCATGATTCGTCACCAAGCCAATCCTGCTGTTTTTCCAATCAGGTGGGTTGGCCAATAATATATCTATACCAGACTTCAGTGCGTTCATGGAGGATGTAAGTGGTGTTGGAGCAGGATAATTTACAACTGATGCTGCGAAAATAACGCTTTGTACAGGCATGACCTTGCCGGAAAAGGGTGGATTTCCTAATTTAGCCGCACACGCGATCAAGTTTAATTATGCCAATAAGAAAATATGCCCTGGCGGCATTGCTTGTCTTTGCTTTTTCTGGTCTCTTTTCACAGGATAAAAAGGCCGATCTCCAGCAATTAATTGCACAGTCCAATGATACGGCCGGAATCAACGCGCTGATGAACTATGGGGTTGAGCTGATCAATTTTGATAATCCCAAAGCAAAAGAAGTATTCAACATCACCCTTGAAAAAAGTGCCCGTATAGGATATGACTTTGGTATGGGTTCCAGCTACGCCAGATTGGGTTATTTGGTCGGGCACGAAGGCCGCAACCAGGAGGGGATCGATTATGCACAGAAAGCCGTAGCCCATTTTGAACGGATCAACCGGACCCGGGGTATTATTCTTTGTTATATCAATATGGGATATAATTTCGATATGCTGGGCTTGGGCGACAGTGCGATCCATTATTTCTTAAAGGGCATCCAGGTGCTGGAGAAATCCAAAACAGAACCTGGCAAACTGGCAAGGTTGTATGAAAATGTGGGTACCGGTTATGCCAACAGAAGGGAGTATGCCAAGGCGTTGTCTTATTCCCGGAAAGCAGTTGAACTGGCGACTTCCTTAAACGATAGCGATTATATTGTAACTGCTCATACCGGCTTAAGTTATATTCTTAACCAGTCGAAGGATTACAAAGGCGCGCTGGAGGCGGCGCAAAAAGCGAAACGTTTTCTGCCGCACCAGGAAGATCCTATGCTTATCATCAAGGCCTATTCGCATCTGGCAGCCGCCTGGGCCAAGGTAAATGAACCGGATTCAGCCATAGCGGCAGCAAAAAAGTCAATGCTGTATTCGGCCAAAATTGATCCTGCCAATTATATCGCTGCGGGTCTGGAGCTGGCTGATGCTTATGAACTGAAAAAGGATATCAGGAGTCAGAAAAATATTCTGGATACCCTGAAGCAAAGGGCGGAAGCGGATACCAGCTTTTTCCATCTGTTCAGTATATATGATCGGATCGCCCAGTTGAATTTTTCAACCGGCAATTATAAAGAAGCCTACGCATATCGCACCAAATACTTTGCTTATAAGGATTCTTTTTATTCCCGGCAAAACACGAGGACCATTGCTGAGGTGGAGTCCCGTTTTCAATGGGCGCAAAAAGAAAAGGCGCTGTCCGAAAAACAGTTACAGCTCACCCAAAAAGACCTGGCGCTGGAAAAAAGCAACCGGAATGTCTTCTATGCGCTGGCCGGACTTGTTGTGATGCTACTGATCGCCGCTGTGTTTTATATTCAGAGCAGCAACCGCAAAAAAGCATTCGCCTTAAAGCTCGATGCACTACATAAGCAACAGGAAATTGACATGCTGGAAGCCCTGATGCAGGGGGAGGAGAAGGAACGCAGCCGCATTGCGAAAGACCTGCATGATGGCATTGCCGGTATGCTGGCCGCGGCCAAAATGCACCTGGGCAGCATTGTGCGCAAGGAGCAAGGCGTTGAGCAATCGGCCCATTACCGCCAAACAGTGAAATTGCTCGACGAAGCTACAGGTGAGGTACGGAAGACTTCGCACAACCTCATGCCGGAAGTCTTATTGCAGCACGGCCTCGATGAAGCGCTGAGACGTTATTGCGGCAATGTGAGCAGTAGCACGCTTACCTTTCAATATGACTCCTGGGGCGACATCGAACGCTATAACAGTCACTTCGAACTATCGGTTTACCGCATCGTGCAGGAACTGATCAATAATATTATCAAACACGCCCAGGCCAGCGAGGCCATTGTGCAGGTGAACCTGCGTGACGCTGTTTTGTCTATTACCGTACAGGATAATGGCGTTGGTTTTGCGAAAGCTGATTCAAACACCAACGGCATGGGATTACAGAGCCTGGCGGCCCGGACCAAGGCTATGCAGGGTAAAATGGAAATAGAAAGCGACCCCGGGGCGGGCGTCAGTGTTTATCTTGAATTTGAGACCGGTGCAGTGGCCAAGCAGCCGGCCCAAGAGCAAAGGGCGTGAGCTAAAGTTCTTCAATTGTCTGAAAAGTACAATTCTGCCAATCGGGGGAGTTCGTATTTAGCAGGATAATTGGATAGTAATGAAAACACCCTTCCTCGCTATTTTCCTGACCATACTGGTTGGCGCAGCAAACGCGCAAACGGATAGTGTACCGAATAGGAAAGCCTTTGCCCGTAATTATTATGTAGACACCATTCAGTCCGTGTCGCTGAATGCGAAGCGAACTATCAAGATTTATTTACCGGATGATTTTAAACCGGCGGATAAATACCCCGTCATCTATGTGCTGGATGAGAACTGGATGTTTGAACCTGTCGTGAGCGATGTGGCCAAACTGCTGGATTTCGACGTTATTCCCAAATGTATTGTGGTAGGCATCAATAGTCCCAACCGGTCGAACGACCTGACGCCTAATTTGAATACCGGTGCCTTTACGGGATCGAATAAGAAATTTAACGATTACCTCACCAAGGAAGTACCGGAGCATATTACCCGAAAATACAGCGCCCCGGTTTTCAGCATCCTGGTGGGCCATTCAGATGGTGCCACGTTTGCACAGAATGCCATGACGGCCAACCCGGCCGCCTTCAGGGGCGTGATCTGCCTGAGCCAAAACCTCTTTGGTAATGAGTTGGAGCAATACATCAATTACAGCAAGGAGCCTTTTCCGAATAATAATTATTACTTCGTGGCATCTGGTACGAGAGACGCCACTTCGAGGCTGCGCTCAGGGATGAAGCTCGATAGCCTGTTTCGTACCAACAGTAATCCGTGTTTGAAGGTGAAGCACGAGGTGTATGAGGCCGACCACAGTGGAGTGGCCGGTATGGGGCTTGCCAATGGGCTTGGTTTTATTTTCTCTGATTATTACCAGCCCAACGGATGGGACAGACGCCTGGCGGATTCCCTGCGGAGCATTCACAAGGATCCTACAGTTTTGATTGAGAGTACCCTGGAAAGGATCAATAAGATCTATGGTACCGATGCAAAGGCTGATAGAAATGCTATCATGGATCTGGCCTTCGGGATCATCACGAATAAAGACCAGGCAAAGAGTTACCTCGAATATTTTAAGAAGAACCTGAAGGTCGATGATCAGTTTAATTCCAGTGCCGCTCAGTTGTATGAGCGGATCAACGAGTATGATATTGCGCTTGAATACTGGACGAAGTACCTGAATGATCCCGCATCTTACAAGGGTAATTTCTTTTATTTCAGGCGGCCTATTGAGTTGCTGGCTTACAAGATGAACAAGCCCGACAAGGCCATTGCCTTTGCGGAGGAATGGGAAAAGAAGGCGCCGGCCAATGTGCAATTGTCATTCAAGTTCTTTATTGCCAAGATTGCCTCTGAAAAGAATGTGCTTAAGAAAAAGGGTAAAGCCTATATCGGGAAGTTTATTGCCAACTATGACGCTGCAAAAACGCAGTACAGCCTGGAGGATGCTAAGAAGATTCAGGGGTTGCTGGAGTAACGATGGAGGCTGTTTGCTATACAGCGGGCATTGAAGCAGGACGATGGGCCTATTGATGGAACTTGTTGTCAGCTTTTACCATTCTACATCATCTGTGTACGGTTTGTCAATATACTCCTTAAAGTCCCTGATCTTCATCAGCGACACGGGGTGTGTCAGTTTTTTCAAGTCAATCGTTAGTTCCCAAATGGCAGCGTTGTCGTCCCATGGGTCAGTCAAAATATGAACGGTGTATTCATCAATAGATTTCAGTGCGAATATGTCTTCGCAAGCATCCAATAACCGGAGCGACCTATCTGCCCATATCTTCAATACGAGCACTTCTCCACCAATCAGGCACCAATCATTGTTCCTTCCCACCAATGCGCAGGTTGGGTCGTAATCAAACTCGAATATTCCGAATTCTTCTCCTGTAAGTTTGTTAATGCAATAGGCTGATTCGTAAATATGCCCGACCATCATTACCGTGTTTTCAAAGAGAACTTTGAACTGGTCATTGTCTTTAAGGTTGCCTTTATAAAGTGCCATTGTTGACGAAAATTAATTCCATGGAATGTTCTGAGATATTATAGTGAGAACTATTTATTGCATTCAAGTAGTGGTGTCTAAGTTCCTGTCTTTTCCAACTCACTTTTCACCCAATCCGTTAAGGCCATTTCCCAATCTTTCCCATATGCGCCTATACCCAACCCGGATTTCAGGATTTGAAGCAGGTTGGTGGGTGGCTTATAACCCTTGGGGGGCTGAAGTACAAAAAGTTCTTTTCCGGCGAGATGTTTTGGATAACGGATTGCCGAGGCCCACACTGTAGAACTTGTCAATGATGGAGTAGTTAAATCAGTATCGTAGAGGCCAGACAAGTAGCTCGTGAGTTCATCGTATCCATCGGCATACACCGAAATTTCCTGCCAGGCACCGTTGCTGTGCACAAAGGCGAGGAACCAATCGTCGGCATAAGGGCCGCTATCGGTAGTGTAAATGCCGATGACTCCAACTGTTCCCAGGTTGATAGATATATTGTCACCGTCAGGCAATGTCCACTCAATTGTTTTGTGCTTTATGACGATGCTGCCTGAGTCATTGTGTCGGTCGATGATGGGATGTGTTGTCATAACGGATCAATTTACTGCTGCTTCCAGGTGCCGAACAGGCGGTCCCAGAGGTTGGTGTAAAAGCCGAAGTTATAGGAAACGTCTGCGTGATGGTCATGGTGAAAGGTGGAGGTGCCGAGTATGTTCAATACCGGCAGGCGGCGTACAGCGGCCGGCAATGGCTCTATGCCGAGGTGGCCGGTGAGTCCGAATACAAGGTTTACAATCAGGTAAATGATGATTGCCCAGATATTGAACGGATAACAGACCAGCAATATCAACCAGAGCGCACCGAAGGACAGGGTTTCTATAGGGTGCAGGATGAATAGGTCCATCGGCTTGGGATGCACCGCCTCGTGGTGCAAACTATGTATGATCTTATAGAGTACCGTTTTGTGTATCAGGAAATGAAAGATGTACATGAGCAGGTCCATCGCGAGAAACAGGAACAGAAAGTCAAATGGGATGACCCAGGATAAAGAGGTGCCGGTCACGATAATGCCCTGCTTCCAGAGCCAGTACCCAGCATAGGTAACTACAGTGTTGAGCACGTTGGTGATTGCGCAGATCAGCCATTCACGCCGGCTGTAAGCATAGGGTGTAACAGCCTGTGGATCGTAGCGGCGTTGAATAATACGTCCAATGATGAGTACTAAAACCGTCAACAGCAGGTTCTCGATCAGGAAGATCGGCCATGCCAGGGTGTCGGGGAGGGCAGCGAAGGATTGCAGGAGTTTGTCCATACCAGTTTGTAAGGTACTATTTAATCGGGTTCCGTGAAAGACTCCCAAGACCTTATATCAATTTCTCATTGATCGCCTTGCTCACAGCCTCGGTAGCAGAATGTACCTGCAGTTTTTCATATATCTTCTTGATGTAGGAGCGAACGGTCTCGAAGGCGATACCCAATTCGGCCGCAATCATCTTGTAGCTATTACCCTTGCATAGCAGGGCCAGTATTTCCTGCTCCCGGTTGGTGAAGTCGTATTGTTGCTTAGTAGTGGGCTGCTGCATCGAGGCAATGATCATTTTGGCCACAGAAGGGCTGAGCGAGGCTCCCTCGGCCAGCAGCTCGTTGATGGCGGGGATCAGTTTTTCCGATACATTCTTCTTGAGCATATACCCCGATGCGCCCGCACAAATGGCTTCCAGTATATGGGTGTTGTCATCAAACACGGTCAGCATCAATATCTGCACTTTGGTATTGATGGCCCGGATCTTTTTGACGGCTTCGATGCCCGTCATCCCCGGCATGTCGATATCCATCAGGATCACATCGGGCGGACTCTGTTTTACTTCCGCTTCGGCCTGCAGGCAATTGTCGAAACTGCCCGTAACGGCAAAATCGCCCGAGAAGGAAAGCAATTGTTCCAGTCCATGCCTTAATGCAGCATTGTCTTCATATACCTGAATCGTGATCACTATTCAAAATTAATAGGTTTAGGTTTCTGTTGTTTCCCCCAAAAAGGGGAGGGGAATCTCCAGTTCCACCGTAGTGCCCTGCTGTGGGCCGGTTTCTATCCGCAGTGTTCCATTGCATTCTGCCACCCGTGTTTCGATATTATTAAGCCCATTGCCAGGCAACACAGTTGTTTTAGTAAACCCGACGCCATTGTCGCGCAGGGTCATCCTCAGCCGGTTGTTGACCTTCGTCAACTCAATATGCAGTGCCGTGCAATGACTGTGCTTTACCGCATTGTTGACGGCTTCCTTAAATACGAGGAAGAGGTTCTTCCGGTTGGCCAGGTCGATGGGGAGCTGCTCCAGTTCGGCCGGTAACTGAAAGGTGAGTGCGATGCCCTGGGCTTCACAGATGTCGGCGGCGAACTCTTTCATGCGGCTCGATAATGCTTCCAGTTTGTCATTTTTCGGGTTGATGGCCCACACGATATCGCTCATGCTTTCCATCGTGGAATAGGTGGAGTCCTGGATCTTGTGCAGGTAACCGTTGACCTCCGTATCGGTGGGCGATTTTTTCAAGGCCACTTTGCTGAGCACATTGATGGAAGTGAGGGCTGATCCGATTTCATCATGCAGATCTCTGGATATTTTAGATCGTAACCGCTCTTCTATGATGTACTTCGATATCTTGTTGGCACAGATGGCGGCTATTTCCTGCAATAACTTCAGGTGGTGTTTTTTATAGTAATGACGGCGCGGGTGCTCGGAATCGATGATGCCGAATACCTGACCGTCAACCAACACCGGCACGGTGATCTCGGAATACCTCCTTTCGTCATCGACTATATAACGGTGGTCTTTCGAGGTGTCGGGTATGATGGCTGCCTGTCGACTCTGTGCCACCGCTCCCACAATGCCCTTTCCCAGGGGTATCTCCAGCGGGTTGATGATCTCGTGTTTGGCAGGACTCTTGGGGCCATTGGCCGCTTTCTGCACCAGTACTTTCCGCCGCGGGTCATAAATGTATACCATGCAATCCACGAACTGGAGTTTGCTGATACAGTTTTTCGCCACATCCCAACAGATGTCCTCTACCGTATTTTGTCCGTACAGCGAGGTGGCAAAGTAGTTCAAAATCTGCTGTGCTTTGAGTTTGCGGCGCAGATAAAGGGTCCACGCATAGAATCCATAGGCAGCCGCGAGGGCCACCAAGCTGATGAACCACCCCGTTTGCCAGAAGGGCGGAATGATCCTGAACCGGTAGATAAGTGTATTGGACGAGTAGGTGCCTGTCGCATCCCTGGCCCTGAGCATAAACGTGTAGTGCCCGGCAGACAGGTCGGAGAAGTGGAGGTTGCTGGATGTGCCTGCGGGCCTCCAGGCAGCTTCGTGCTCGTGCAGCTTGTACTCATACTGTATTACCCTGCCCGGGCGATAATGGAGCGCTGCAAATTGAAAAGAGAGGGTGTTGTGGCGATACGGTATCTCTATGTTCCCGGCCCCGTAAAAGCTGGAGTCGTATGTAACGGTACGGCCTTCTACAGATAAATTAGTGAGCACCACCGGGAAGGATGCCGGTGGAAGCGAATGGTCGGGATACAGCAGGAGCAATCCGCCCGATACGGGGACCAATAATTCGTTGTTGGTGTTGTTATAGCTGATGCGTTTAGGGTAGCGTACATCGGGTACGTAGTTGGAGAAACTCATGGCGGGATGACGCGGTACTTCATACAGGAAACGGCCGCTGCTGTCCAGCACGCTGATGCCTTTGCTTTTTAAGAGCCATAACCTGTTCAGGCCATTGGAGGCGAGCGCGTAATAGCTGCTGCTGGTGAGCCCTTCTTTGGCGGTTATCTGTGTTAGTGTTTGATGATAAGGTCGATTGGGCTGGTAATAATACAAGCCTGCTCCATAAGTGGCTATCCATATACGGCCGGCGGCGCCAGGTATCATGTCTCTCACGAGGGTTAGTTGCATGTATTCCGGCACACTGTCGGTTTCGGCATAGATGATCTTTTGGTGTGTTGCCAGGTCATATCGGCTTACCCCCACCGTAAAGGAGCCGATCCACAGGGCACTGTCTGCCGGATCGTTCAGGAGGGAAGTGGTATTGGCCCAGGATACGCCTTCCTGTATTGTGTAGTGACGAAATGTTTGTGTCTTAGGCTGGTAAAAATACATACCGCCCTGCCAGGTGGCCAGCCAGTAATTGCCTTGTTTGTCTTCGAGTATATCGTGGAAGATGACGGGTTCATTTTTATTGGGCGTAGGGAAAACGACGAAGCGATCTTTTGCGCGGTCGTAACGATAGACGGTGGTCTCCGTCAGCAGCCAGATGGTGCCCTGCCGGTCGCGGAGGATATTGGTACAGGACGAAAGGGGCTTCCCGTCTATAGATCGTATGGTACTGATGTGGCCGTTGTTGGCGTTGATGACAAAGAGGGCTGGTGTATCCAGCGCGGTGACGAAATACTGGTTGTTAACTTCGTCGTAACAGGCAGCGCTCATGTTGTCGATACCAGCCTTATCCGACGTAATGGCCAGCGGAATAAAGCTGGCTGCCTTGTTGTGACTGTTGTAATAGCAGATGCCATTGTTGGTGCCGGCCCAGACGATACCCTCTTTATCGGTGTAGATGGCGTTGGCGCCGCCCGGCAGCAGGGTGGAAGATAAGGTTGGCTGATGCCGGATAACGATGGCTTCTTTCGATATTTTGTTCACGGCAAGCATACCGAGCGGGTGGGCCAGGTGCAGGGTGTTCGATCCCGGATCGGCTTTGTTCCAATGTGTGGCCGGGTAGGCCTGGTTGGTGATTTTGATCTCCGCATAACGGTTGGCCTTTTCATCGTAACAGAACAGCTGCCCATGCTCGGTTACGAGGAAGGCGCTTTGGGTAGTACGATCATATTGCAGGTCTTTTACGGTGCCACTAAAACCGGCGCCGTAGAAGCGGAGTTTGCCGGATTGTTTGTTGACAGAGAACAAACCTATGGTGGTGCCCAGCCAGTACTCCTGTTCATTCCTGTCCGTTATCTTCTGTATCGACCGGTAACGCGGAAAACTGTCGAATGGCGGTTGTTGATGAATGGCAGGCCAGTCGTCGAAGTAACGGATCTTCTTTGTAGCGGGATCGTACACCGATAGTTGCCAAACATCCGATACGATCCAGAGGCGGTTCTTCTCATCTGCATGAAGGTCCCAGATAATATAGTTGGGAATGCCGTCCCTGCCGCCGGTGGGCTTTAAGGTTTCCCAATGATTTGTTTTTGGGTTGTAGCTGTTAAGGCCATTGAGGGTAGATACCCATATCCTGCCGCTTGTGTCTTGTACGATGTCGGTGATCTCTTCATTGGAGATACAATTGCCGGCATTGGGTCTGAACACGCTAAAGGTATTGCCGTCGTAACGGTTCAGCCCATTCCTGGTGCCAATCCATAGAAAGCCGGTTTTGTCTTTGAGTAAACTGGTAACCCGGTTATCGGATAGTCCGTGTTCTTCCGTGAGCTTATCGAAATAGTATTGCGCCTGCGTGGTATGGTACAACAAACAGGTAAGAGCGAAGAGGAAAGATCGTGCGAAGGCGTGTTTTGTCATTACCCGACCTGGTAAGTGTTTCTCCTGTAATATAAGCATTTCACCCACCTTCCACAATGGCCGGGTTGTGGTATTCTGGTGTTCAGGTGGCCTCCGGCGAGGGGCCGGTATGCATCCCCCTTATTGGGGTTGATTCCAGTCGCTATGCTGCGGAATTTTGTACGGTAACCTTTCTGGTATCACCGATCAATAACTGTAAATACTATTCGCCATGAACTTCAAGCACCTGATAGCGGCCGGTATGGCCTGCTTCCTCATCACCGCCTCCTGCAATAAAGACGATAATCCACCTTCGGGCAATGGGGGAGGAGGTAATCCGGGTGGTGGTAATCCCGGTGGCGGCGGCAATACGGGCACTTTAAAGATCTCCGGGGCTACACCAGCCTATGCTTTCTGGGGGAAGGAAGTAACCATTACGGGTACGGGTTTTAGTGCAAATGCCGCTGATAATATTGTCAGCATCAGAGGTTATGGGGTAACTGTCTCAGATACGGTCATGTCGGTTGATGTGGTGAGCGCTACGGCCACCCAACTGGTAGTGAAAGTGCCCTATAAGTTGGTGACGGGGGGAGGGGATACCGTTTACCGCGGTTTCGATTACGGCAAGTTCCGGGTGAAGATCAATGACAAGATGGTGACAGCCGATAGCAACAGCCGGTTCGTGGGCATTCCGTCGATCAACAATATCTGTTATACATTCGGGCAACAGCAATATCAATATGCCGTACAACCCGGCGATTCGGTGGTGATGTCCTGCGGAATTCCCGGGATCTATGGCAATGATCAGTATTTTGAATCCTTGCGGGTGTACATCAATGGCGCCAAAGTAACGAGTGCCAAGCGCTTGTTGAATGCGATCTGCGGCGGACTGATCTTTTACCTGCCGCCAAAAGACTACTGCGACCTGAACAATTGCACCGTGCCATCCCCTGGCGGTGTACATATACCTACCCGGCCGGCTCGTAAAATGACCTTTCAGCTGAAGATCGAGGGTACAGATATCGCGGGCCCCAAAAAAGAGTTTTATGTGATCAACCAACCCAATACGCAGGTAGTTGGTACCGTTGGCGGCAATTTCTCGAAGTCGGGCGGCGGCAATCCTTATGGAGAGGTGACGGGTAAATTCTTTCACTTCAAGAATATCCGGTGGTCAACTGCGGGGCTGGCCGATGTGCATACCTCACCGCCGGCGCATGATGTCAATTCCACCAGTCTCAAAGTATATATTCCCCTCAGCATATTGGAAGCTTACGGTAATGGCGCCAGAACATATATGGTCTATGGCATCACCAGTTGTGATGAGGTGATGGCGATTGGGCAGGTAAACATACTTCCCTGAGCGAAGGAAGACTCTGAAGCTGCATCGTCGTAAAAGAAAGAAGGCTATGGGATAGGGAACCATAGCCTTTCTTGTATGTTTTGCGGTGGTTGCCGATTTCTTTATTTAGCCGTGAGGGCCTGTCCTTCAAACACGACGCCGGGCCAGCCGTGCTGCATGAACTGGCGGATGTTCTGGTGGTCGGTGGCGCCGGGCGTATTCAATACCGATTGGTAATGTTCTGCAAACAGGTACAAGGTGTCTTCCTTACTCAGGTTGTTCAATTTTGCAAAAGAGAAGACCTTGGCGCTGCCCTGGTTTTGCGTGGCTTCGTTACGCGCTTCGCCATTGTTGAAGGCGGTGGGCTGATGCTGGTAATAAGTTTCGATAAATTCAATCACCTCTTTGAAGGAGGCAGTATTGGCTTTTAATTTTGCCAGTAGTGTGGTGAATTGTTCTTGCATGCCCAAAAATATAGAATTAGGACGTTTGACAACAGGAAAAGAGATGAGTTACCGCGGTATAAGCCTGCGAGGTGAAATGTCAGTCAAGCAGGTAACGGTAGAACTTTTTACAGGCATTCCGGAAGCGTTTTGGTGGTATTCCAATGCGGCGATGTTGGGAAGGGCACCCCTGGCCGCCTGACCCGTTTCAATCTTTCTCCAATTTGATTCAATCTTTTTACCCCGGGTTGGGTGGAAATGCTGTTTGCCTTATGTTTGCGGCATGATCCAACACCCTGCTTCGACGAGCCTGCCAACCACCCGGCAGCATTTTGAGATCCTGGACGGCCTGCGCGGCGTAGCGGCCATCGCCGTGGTTATCTTCCACTTCATGGAGATCGCTATTCCCGACCCCAAAAACAACTTTATTGCCCACGCCTACCTGGCTGTGGATTTCTTCTTCTGCCTCTCTGGCTTCGTCATCGCTTATGCTTACGACGACCGGTTATCGAAGATGGGTGTATTATCATTTTTCAAACTGCGTCTCATTCGTCTTCATCCTTTGGTGGTGATTACCTCCCTATTGGGGCTGGTATTGTTTGTGCTGGACCCTTTTAGCCAGATATGGACGAAATATGCCGGCAATCTTTTCCTGCTATTCATTGCTTCCTGTTTCATGGTGCCTTTTCCCCTGGTACGTGAACGGTATTTCAACAACTTTCACCTCAACCCACCCACCTGGTCTTTGTTCTGGGAATACATCGCCAATATCGTTTATGCCTTCGTGCTGGTGCGACTCTCTAAGAAATGGTTGTGGGTGCTTGCCGGATTAGCTGCTATTGCCTTGTTTTGGGAGGCACAGGTATATGGCAACCTGGGTGTAGGCTGGAGTGGCGACAATATTCATGGCGGCGGGGTGCGGGTTGCTTTTTCCTTCCTGGCCGGCATGCTCGTATACCGTTGCAACTGGATCATCAAGTCGAGACTTGGTTTTGCCGCAGTGGGGATTCTCCTGTCACTTACTTTCCTTATACCTTTTGTTGAGGAGTACAATAAGATCATTGATCCGGTGGTGATCGTCCTGTACCTGCCCTTGTTGGTAGCCCTGGGCGCCGGCGCCACGCTCTCTAAAAGCGCCGCAGGCTTCTGCCGTTTTTCGGGTAATATCTCTTATACGCTGTATATGGTTCACTACCCGTTCATCTGGGTGTTTTTGAGCTACGTGGAAAAGGTGAAGCCCTCGCTCCCGCAAATGCTGGTGATCACGGTAGTAGGTACCCCACTGCTCATCGCACTGGCTTACGTGGTATACAGGTATGTGGATGTGCCCGTACGAAAGTATTTGCAACAGCGATTTGTGCAAAAGCCAAGTCCTGTTAAGGTAAGTGCCTAGCGGAATGCCAGCCTGGCCCTCCTGAGTCAGCCGGAATGCGTGTCCTCTTTCTTTTTGAGGAACCGCCGTACCAACCTGTTCACGGGGCCACGTAGCAGCAGGTAGGGAATGATGGCCAGCAGGAAAGCTACCAGCAATGATTCGAACGGGTAAAAAGCATCCTCCGTTTTATCCCTGAATAAGATGACGAGCTGGTATACGATATCGAGTATGGTGCCAATGATAAAGATCCTCCCGACATCCGTCCATACTTCACGAACGATTCTTTTCCTTTCGGGCTTGGGCGCTTTGAAGTAACGCCATAGGTAAGGAACATTACCTGCCTTTGCATCTTTCAAGGCGGCCCGTATGGCAAAGATGATCGATACCGTTGGCTGAAGAAAGAAGCGCAGGTTGAAAGGTCCTTCAGTTCTCGCCAACAGGTTTTCCCATATGCGTTCTAATATCCCAATCATAACTTAATACCTCCCTGCTTCAATGCATTGGTTGCTTTGGGGATGACAACAGCTCCCGGCATGGCCCATTCATGATCTTTCATGGCTTGTTGTTTGAAGTACAACTTACCAACAATTGATCACGTAGTGGTCCGGACCGCCCGTTTCACCGTTAAAGCAGCAGGATTATACTGATAAACGAGGTGCCTTGGGCTTTTACATCCTCAATAAGCGCATGTTGCCCAGTATCCGGTCGTTCGTTTTGTCGTAGATGGTCAGGATGTAAAGACCTTTTTGTGTTTCTGATAGATGGAATTCAGCGAAAAAGGAATTGATAACGGGTCGCTGAAACACCTGTTGGCCGTTTGAGCGAGTGAGGGTGATCAAATAGGACTTCGAGCGGTCCAGACCAGTTACCATGATCCACCTATAGAAAGGGTTAGGGAGTACCCGTATCGTTTGTTTGCTTCCATCAGGATCGACTATGCCTGAGAACAGTGACCGCGTTATGACGACGCTGTCGACCGCAGACGCTACTGTATAACAGGTATCGCTGGTGGTCATCCTTGCGTAGATCTTGTTGGAGCCAATAGCGAGGTTGCCGGATGAAAGTGTTAGTTGATTGCTGGTACTTTGCGCCTGCAGGATACTGGTAAATGCACGGTCTTTTGCGAATGTATATTGGGGAGTGGTGCCACCTCCTGCCATATTGGTTGCAGTAAGAATGACCGGGGTTGGCAAGACTGGTACGTTTGTAACATCTGTCGATAATTTTACCAGCGGGGTAACGGCTGTAATCACGATGAAGGTGGCATTGCCGGAAGACGAGGCATGGCCGTTGGTGTAGGTCACGTCAAATGTTTGTGTGCCGGTGGATAGTGCCGCAGGACTGAAAGTGACGGTGCTGTCGGCCAGGTTTACCGGTAATGCTATGCCGCTCAATTGGACCCTGACGTGGGTCTTGCTGGTGTCTGCAGGCAAGTTCATGATCTTCACTTTCTGTGCTCCTGCTGTCTGGCAATAGGTTGCTTTCAGCGCCTGCCATTGTGGTACAGGAGGCGGTTCTTCCAGTGTGCTTTTCAGTGTATAAAGTGTACTATCGATTGCGATGTACCAGGTTGTGTCGCGGTAATACGTTTTGCCTGCTGCAGTATCTATTTGATAAATCGTGCTGCCTAACCGGGGTAGCAGCAACCTGATGATCCTAAATGTATTGCCGTAGCGCGATTGGAGCATGATGTCTCCGTGTGGATTCAAATGATCCAGGGAGAAGCTGGTGGCCGTGCCGGTCGGTACCTGCGCCTGCACGCCGAGTGTATCTCTTAGCCACAATTGATTGGTGAAAAATGGTACTTCCGGTGAGAAATAACCGGTGCGAATGAATGCAACAAACTTGTTGTTGACCTGGTATCCGGTTTGTGGAGAGGCATGCCAATCCCTCGTAGGCATGGTTAGCCCTGCGTCACCCTGTGGGCCGGTGGTGACGGCATAGGTTGTCGATTCGTCTTTGACAGTGTATACTATATTATGCCCATCGGAGAGTGGGTTTGCTGCTCCTATCGAAATGGTGCCCGGATAGGTGGTTAAGACAGTGTGGCTGTTGTTCAGGTATTTTACCAGGTTTTGGGTGGAGTCGATGTAGGCGACCAAACCATTGGCTGCTATTTCATTGCTTGTCCCCAGGCCAGCCGTGTGATCAAGCGCGTAATGGGTAACGAGTGTGTTGGTCTGTGTTGACAGATCACGCAGGAAAAGGCTGTCCACCAGTGAGATGCCCGCTGAAGCGGAAGTCTTTGCCCAGATGCAAAAGCTGCCGGCCGCTTTCAGGGTACTGGTATCGCTCTGTGCCACGCTTATTAAAGTACCGTTGTTGAAATCATAAATGCTATCGATTGCCGAAGCGCCTGATGGCCTTGTGCAAAATACAGCACCCTGTGGTGTTACATAACCACTCATGACGCGTCCCTGATAGGGGATAGCTGTAATACTTTGGTTCAATACGTCATATAGTCGTGGATTCGATTGCGGGCCATTGTCAATTACAAGCAGTTTATTGTAATTAAAATCGATGATCCTGGCTGGTGCTTTTCTGTATTCCTGCAGGTAGAGAATTGTTGGTGATACGGTCGTTTGCGCAACAGCAAATTGCGGCACGAACCCGATGATCAATACGGCAATGAATCGTAGTGAACTGGACATACGTTTATGTATTGGCGTCTTACGAAGGTAGCCAGATTTTGGAATGCGGACCTAAAGGGCAGGATTAAATGTTTCGACCGAAAATCTAACGGCCGAAGAAAATATCTTTAAAAGATTGATTAATAATAGATACCCGATAGCGTTAGCGCTTACCCCGTCATTTTCATTTGATTTTCTTTCCACGAACCAGGCGTTTGGCCGGTCTTCCGTTTGAAAAAGCGGATGAAGTTGGCTTCCGACAATTCACCGGTGAAACCGATCTGAATGCTGATCTGTTTCAGATTCATGCCTTCCAGCAATAAAGTTTGTGCTTTTTCGATCCTCAGGTTGGCGAGGTACTCATACGGGCCTTTACCGTATGCTGCCGTGAATATCTTCTGCAGTTTCGACCTGTTGACCCAGACCATTTCTGCGAGGTCGGGGATACTGTAATGCCTGCTCAGGTCTTTGGCAATAATGCCTGCGGCTTTACGGACCAGCTCACGGTCCGTTTTGGATAGGAATGGTAAGTGTTCCATTGCGGATAAGGTTTAAACGATTGAATAGGATGCTCTGCCGGTGCACAGGATGTCTGCACATCGGGAATGTGGAGCCAGTGTTCGGATGCCGTAAAAAAGTGTTCGAAGTTGATCTTGATCGATGGAGGAGTAGTCGCTGATTAAATATATAAAGAAATCCGGAAGTTTTATGTTAAATCCTATCCATATAAGGGCTAACCCGTAGGTGCATTGCCTTGGTTCGTAACGGCGAGGTGTATTGTGGAAGTTTTTGGACAGAATGCGTTTTCCTGCTGGCTTCATTGGTGTTTCGGGATCGTTTTTTTGCCAAACATGCACG
Organism: Paraflavitalea sp. CAU 1676; assembly: GCF_029223285.1. Lineage (GTDB taxonomy): Bacteria > Bacteroidota > Bacteroidia > Chitinophagales > Chitinophagaceae > Paraflavitalea. Next base: position 370,783 of record NZ_JARHUJ010000005.1, read on the forward strand.
AACATTCTGTGCTCCATTTTGTGCAATCGTTTGTTTGTTCACGCTGTATTTTCTTTCTGTAAATTAAGTGTCGTACCTACTGTTATCAAATTATTACCCCGCCTTTTCGCAGAGGATAGCATCGTATCATTGCGCGCGAAAAAATAAGCAGTACATCGTATTTACATTTTCCAGATAGAACTCAATCCATCAATTTAATCATCCTTCCATGACTAGAAATTTAAACCGATTGCTAACATGCTTATGTCTGTTGGGCAGTTTACTGTTCAGCCATTACGGGCAGGCTCAGCAAGCTGCTGCTGCCCGGGGTATCGTTCGTGACGAAAAGAACGAACCTGTTGCAGGCGCTACCGTTACTGTTGAAAACAAAAGCGCTTCATTCAGCGCTACTTCCCAAACCGATGGGGAGGGGGCTTTTTCCTTTACCGACCTGGCTACGGGCGGTACTTACACGTTCGTCGTGTCGCACCTTGGTTTTGAAAAGCAGGAGTTGAAGGGCTATCGCTATGAGGGTAAGCCGATCATCCTGTCGGTGCAGCTCCTCAGCACCAGTTCGCAGTTGACCGATGTGGTGGTCGTGGGCTATGGCACGCAAAAGAAAGCCAACCTTACCGGCGCTGTAGGGCAGGTAGATGCGAAGGCGATCCGCGACCGGCCGGTTGCCAATGCTTCACAAGCTTTGCAGGGTAAGGTACCAGGTTTGAACATTACGTTTGGTGACGGCCATCCAGGATCAGGAGGCACATTTAATGTGCGGGGTTTTGCCACCGTTACAGGCGGCACTGGCGCTCCGCTGGTATTAGTAGATGGTGTGCCGGGTAATATCAATATGATCAACCCGCGCGATATTGAAAACATCTCTGTGCTGAAAGATGCCTCGGCGGCAGCCATCTATGGCGCCCGGGCCGCCTTCGGTGTGATACTGGTTACCACCAAAACGGCGAAGAAGGGTAAAATCATCGTGAACTACAGCAATAACTTCAGCTGGCAAACACCCACCGTGCGTACTGATTTCATGACCGATGGGTATGATGTGGCGAAGATGATGGACTCTGCTTTCCTGCGCAGTACAGGCAACACCTATACCCGCTATACGGATAAGGATTATGAAGAGTTGAAGAAACGTCAAACTGATAAGTCATTGCCTTCGGTTGTTGTAGACAACCGCAACGGCAAGGATATGTACATCTATTACGGCAACACTGATTGGTGGAGCACGATGTTCCGCGATTATTCACCTTCGATGCAGCACACGCTGAGCGTATCGGGCAGCAGCGAAAAAGTGGATTACTACCTCTCGGGCCGCTTTCAACAGCAGAAGGGCATGATGCAGGTGAACCAGGACCAGTACAATGCGTATAACTTCCGGGCAAAGATCAACGCCCGGGTAACGCCCTGGATGACCTTATACACCAACACGCAATTGAGTATTGATAAATACAGTTACCCGGGTTGGGGATACAACAGCAATTTCGTGTCCATTACCGTGCATGCGTTGCCGTCTTATGTGCCCGTTAATCCCGATGGTACGGCTACCTATCGTACAGAACTGAACAACTATACGATCGGTGATGGCATCTATGCCGACCTGTTGTATGGCAAATCGAAAGGGGAGAACCGCAATTACAATGCTACCAATACCGTAGGTGCTACCTTCAAAGTAGCCAAAGGACTCGAGCTCAATGCTAACTATACCTATGAATTGAACCCGGTAACGCCCGGTGTCAATACACATGAGATCTCGCGGAGAACGAAAGCGCCATGGTCTATTTACCCCGGTGTGACCAGTTATGTGGGTAACGACCGTTTCTATGAGATACTGCGCCTCGATCAATACCATGTGGTCAACGCTTTTGGTACTTATGAAAAGAAGATCAGCAAGCATGGATTTAAAGTAATGGCGGGATACAACCAGGAGTTCCGTACGTACAAGACCCTGCGCGGTGAGCGATCGGACCTTTTGTCGGAAGACTTGAACGAACTGGACCTGGGTACGGGTACCAACCTCGCTACCGGCAATTCGAACGAGTGGGCCTTGTTGGGTTTCTTTGGCCGGTTGAACTACGACTTCGATGGCAAATACCTGCTGGAGCTGAATGGCCGTTACGATGGTACTTCCCGCTTCCCCAAGGGTAAGCGTTTCGGATTCTTCCCATCTGTATCGGCAGGCTGGCGTATCAGCAACGAAGAGTTCTTCGAACCTTTGAAGGATGTTGTATCGGACCTGAAGTTGAGAGGCTCTTACGGTACCCTGGGCAATCAGCTAACGAGCAATTTCTATCCCTCCACAGAAGTAATGGGAAGTGGTCAAAGCAGCTGGCTCATCGATGGCGCCCGCGCACAGGTGTTGAACGCGCCTACGCCACTGAGTGCCGATATTACCTGGGAAAAGACCAATTCCGTGAACCTCGGTCTGGATATCGGTTTGCTGCGTAACCGCCTGGTAGGATCGTTTGATATCTATCGCCGTAAGACGGTCGATATGCTGACGCCCGGGCCCACTTTATCGGCTGTTTTTGGTGCTTCTTCGCCTGCACAGAATACCGGTGACCTGTTGACCAAAGGTTTTGAACTTTCCCTTACCTGGCAGCAAAGCAATAAAGTAGGTGGTAAAGACCTGAGCTGGAGCATTGGCGGTGTTTTGTCCGACTACACGGCCGAGATCACCAGTTTCAATAACCCAACGCTTCGTCTCAGCGATCACTACGTGGGCAAACAATTGGGTGAGATTTGGGGCTATATCACGGATGGTTATTTCGCGACGGACGAAGAGGCTTCGAAACTCAATGCAGATAAAGTAAGCCAGAGCCTGGTGTATCGCCAGATCAGGAGTTCGGCGGGCGAATGGAATCGTCTTCGTGCGGGCGATCTGAAGTTCAAGGACCTCAATGGCGACTCGATCATCAACAATGGTGCAAATACCCTTACCAATCCCGGTGATATGCGGGTGATCGGTAACTCGCTGCCCCGTTATTCTTTTGGTATTACCGGTAACGCTTCCTGGAATAATTTCGACGTATCGTTCTTCCTTCAGGGTATCGGTAAACAGAACTGGTATCCCGGCAACAATGCCGATAAATTCTGGGGACCTTATTCAAGGGCTTATTATTCCTTTACACCAAACGGATTTACCGATAAGATCTGGAGCAAGACCAATACCAATGCTTATTTTCCGCTGTTGAGGAGTTATGAGGCGTTGAACGACGGTGGCACCATGCGCCAGCCAACGGATAAATACATGCAGGACCTTGCCTACATCCGGCTCAAGAACCTGAGTGTGGGCTACTCACTGCCAGCCGGATTGCTGAGAAAACTTGGTTTCAGCAATTGCCGCGTGTATGTGACTGGTGAAAACCTGTTCACCCTCACAAAGCTGGATACGGACTACATCGATCCTGAGCAAGCTGGTGCCGAGACCAACGGACGTGTATATCCGTTCATGAAATCGTATGCTTTTGGTTTGGACCTTTCTTTCTGATCCTTTTAAATCGTCAATCATGAAAAGACAATTCATTTATATAACGTTGCCCGTGCTGTTGCTGGTGATGACCGGCTGTAAAAAAGACTTCCTCGACCGGCAACCGCTTTCTCAAATATCTCCAACAACTGCCTTCCGTTCCGAAACGGAGCTGAGCTTGTATGTGCGCTCCTTTTACGATCGTATGTTGCCCAATGCCGACAATGACGACAGAGGGTTTAGTTTGTACAACGAAGGCATCGACAATGTGATCAAAAACTCTTTGCCCGTTGAGCTCACCGGCAACCGTACGATCCCCGTTAGTGGCGGCGGCTGGAGCTGGGGGGAGTTGCGCAACGTGAACTACTTTATTCAAAATCATCAGCGTGGCGGTTTGGATGCGTCCATTACCAAAAAGTACCTGGCGGTGGCCAAATTCTTCCGGGCCTACTTTTACTTCAATATGGTGGCACGCTTTGGTGATGTGCCCTGGTATGGCAAGGTGATCGAACCGAATGATACGGTGAGCTTGCAGAAGCCGCGTGACCCCCGTACGCTGATCATGGATTCTGTGCTGGCAGATATTGATTTTGCCATTGCCAATGCCGAGACTTCCCGGAAGGTGGCCGAGGTGACGAAATGGACTGCCCTCGCCTTGAAGTCGCGTATCTGCCTTTTTGAAGGCACGTTCAGAAGGTACCATACGGAGTTCAGTTTGCCTGATGCCGACAAGTTCCTCAATGAATGTGTGAAGGCTTCGGAAGACCTGATCACCAACGGCGGTTATTCTATTTTCAAAGGATCGGCGCAGCCGTATCGTGACCTGTTTGCTTCCTATGCGGTGAACCCCAATGAAGTGTTGCTGGCGCGCCAGTACAGCAGCAGTCTGCAACTCTTTCATAATGTGAACTACTACACCATCACGCCGTCTTACGGCAAGCCGGGTCTGGAGAAGAAACTGGTGAACAGTTACCTGATGGCGGATGGAAGCCGCTTTACGGATATCGACCGTTATGACACGCTGCCTTTTGCCAAGGAAACAGTGAGCCGCGATCCAAGGTTGGCGCAAACCATCCGCACGCCTGGCTATACCCGCATCAATAGTACCGTAAAACGTTTCCCGGATTTTGGTGCTACGGTTACCGGTTATCATGTTACCAAGTATGTGACGGGTGAGGCAGACGATAGTTTTACGAAATCGTACAATCCGCTCATGATCTTCCGTTTTGCGGAAGTATTGCTGAACCTGGCCGAGGCAAAAGCCGAGCTGGGTACTTTGCAACAGAGTGATATTGATAAAACGATCCGTTTAACGCGCGATCGTGTTGGGATGCCCAACCTGGATATGGCAGCGGCCAATGCCAGCCCCGACGCTTATCTCGCGGCGCAATACAAAAATGTGAGTGGTAGCAATAAAGGCGTTATTCTCGAGATCCGCCGCGAAAGAAGGGTAGAGTTTGTAATGGAAAACTTTCGTTGGAATGACCTGATGCGTTGGAAGGAAGGTCACCTGATCACGCAACCTTTCAAGGGCATGTACTTTAATGGCATCGGTAAGTTTGATCTCGATGCAGATGGCAAGGCCGACATCTGGATCTATAACGGTACCAAGCCGACCGAGCCTGGTTTGCATTACCTGAAGCTGGGTACGGAGATCGAACTGGAGAACGGCGTGAATGGTGGCAATGTGCTGATCAATAAGAATATCTCCAAGAAGTTTGATGAAACAAAAGACTACCTGTATCCGGTGCCTTCGGGTGAAATTCAGTTGAACCCTGCTTTGAAGCAAAACCCGAACTGGAAGTAGTTACTGTTATCTGTGTAGAATAAGAAGACCGAACCTTGTTTTGGTTTTTACTTTAAGAACAATGGCCCGCACCTGCGGGCCATTGTTCTTTCTAATCCACTCTCAATTTGAATCTTCCTTCCAGGCGGGAAGGCGGCGGAAAACCATCGCTGTCTTCAATATACGGGGTAGATTTTTCTATGAGGAATTCTCCGGTAGCCCAGGTGTCGCCCATCGCATCTTTGGCGTAAGCTGTAATGCGAATGAATCCGGGGCTCATATGCCAGATGTCGAAAGGGTTATTCATGAAACGGTGTTCATAGGTAGTGCGGGGCGCGGGTTGCTTGGCGATGTATTCGAAAGTGGTGGGGTTCTCCGTATCAGGAAGGTCGTTCCATGCCCAGGTGCCGGTTCCTTTTGCCTTACCTCCTTCAATCCGGATATAGAGTGAATGGCGGTCGTAGGGGAAATCACCATCGCTGGCAAAATAGGATTGGCCCGACATGAATGATTCGTCGGAAAAATGGATCCAGGGCCCACCGTTGACCTTCAGGTCGATGCCTGGTTTCACCGGTTCGGTAATGGTGATGTTGGCAAACAGCAACACATTACCCTTCGTTTTGAGGGTCACTGTTGCTTCTACTTCCACCGGGTTTTTAAGCGGCAGGGTAGCGGGCGCCGTAAAGATCCCTGTTGCCCTCGTTGGTACATTAAAAATGGTTCCATTGCCGGGGCCGTTCACGATCCGCCAATCGACGGGTGCCGGTATTGGGCTTGGCTCATCGAGGTAGTATTCTTTGTTGGCCTGGTCTTCTTCGGTCAATCCCATAGGGGTAACGGTCATCACTTTCAGGTGCAGCGTTTTTCCCACCTCTACCATGATGGGTTCTTTTGGTTCGAGGTATATACTTTCATAAGTGGTCCAATCGCTGAAATGGGTTGACTGCACCGATACCGTTTTGGCGCTTTCATCCTTTTGCAGGTTGGGCATGCCGCGCCATTTGCCTTTGTCGTCCTGGTAGGCAATATTGGCCAGCGAGGCGATCGGATAATGGAAGCGTATCGTTACCGGCTTTTGGAACTGCTGGTTGTGTGGCCTAAGTCGGTAAGCGGGCAGTTGCTCATTCTCGCTACGGTCTACTAGGGTGCGCGATACAGGTTCTATCCCGATGGTTGTTTCTTTGGTGAGTGCTCCGGCGGGTATGATGACCTCTACCTGGCCGTCTTCGGATTGTATCTTACCACCTTCCACGCCAATTGTTTTTTCTGTTACATCGCCCAGCGACTGGCCCTGTGGCCTGTTAACGCCTGTGCCCGACGGGGTGGGTTGTGTATTGTCTGTCTTTTTGCTACAGGCGGTAAGTGCACAGAAGATCAGACTAAGGAGCATCACATGTATACGTATCATATCGTTGAGATTTCTTGTGCGGCAAAATTCCTGCGTAATCGCGTGGTCTTTTTCCGTGCCACTACGCGTACTTCAAATTCAGTAGTAACACGTAGAGCAAGGACCTTTACTGTCTACGTATTTTGAGAACTACGTACTACTACTAATAAATGTCGCCTGACAGCTTGATAGTTTTGCTCCACTTTAAAACCTATAGGATGAAAAAGATAATAGCGGTGTATTCGGTGCCGGTTTGGTTGCTGGCAATGATCATGGTATGGCTGTCGTGCAGCAAACCTGATAAGGACGAGGAGTTTGGCGGGGCTGCGGCGGGGCCTGAGGGTATTCACATCAGTATCGATGGTCGGCCCTCCAAAACCTATAAGGGCATGGCTACGGCCATGGATGAAACGGGACAGTTCTCTATCGGCAGTCTTCGCCTATCGCAAGATATTCCGCAGATCGTTTTCCTGTTGCCGCGGAAGCCTGGCCGCAAGGCCGACGGGGTTTATCCCTGGGCGATGGAGGAAACAGAATCGAAACAGGTGACGTTCGAATATGCCGAGCCGGACCTGCAGAAAATGTATGTGTCGGTCTATGAAGATGGTTCTGCCGTGCGTGATAGCAAAGGAACCGTTTCGGTGCAGGAATTTGAACAGGGTGGAAAGAAGTATGTGGCTGGTGAGTTTGCTGTTGAACAGGCGGGCGTTGTGGAAACCGCCACAGGTAGTCACATCGGCGTTGTGAAGATCAAAGGATCTTATAAAGTACAACGCAATTGGTAGTAATATTTAAAAACAACATAGCAATGAAGAAGTTGATCCTTTTGGTGCTGGTGGGTTTGCCGTTGATGGCTTGCTGCCAGCTGGGCGCCTACAGCCGGTACGATTTTATTCCCGGGGATAATATTTTATACCTCGAAGATTTTGCGGGAGATGCAGTGGGCGAGCTGCCGCTGAAATGGGTGAGTAATAACCGCGGTGAGACGGTAACGGTGGAACGTATGCCCGGTAAATGGTTCCGGTTATTTCCCGGCAGCCGCTTTGCTTCGCCCGCCTTTAAGAAATTGCCGGCTAGTTTTACCATGGAGGCTGATCTGATGCTGAAGTTTTCGGGTGAAGGGGGGTATGTATATCCGGAAGTGGAGATCAAATTACTGGAGCTGCTGGCGGGTGACGCCAATGTCAACTCCTATGTGGTGAACCAGGATGCGCTGAACGAAGTAGCGCTTGTATTGATGCCGGCGGGCGAAGGAAAGCCCTTGTCAGTATCATTGAAGAGTTATGTTAAGGGAAGTACTCACTTTTCGAATGCGCCTAAAGAGATCAAGGCAGTTACTGATAACGGGGGCGTATTGCATTTGTCGGTATGGGTGCAGCAACAGCGGGTGCGGTATTGGATCAATGGAGAGAAGATCTTCGATATTCCGTTGGGCGTTCCTTCAAAAGTGGGCATCAACAGAACCGGGTTCAGCGTGGAGTCGTCATTGTATACGGAAGATCAGCTGGGTATTTTTGTGTCGAACCTCAAGCTGGCGGAAGGTACGCCCGATATGCGCAGCAAATTGCTGACTGAAGGACGCCTGGTCACCAATGGCATCCTGTTCGATGTGGATGCCGACCGCATCAAGCCCGAAAGCGCCGGGGTTTTGAAAGAGCTGGCAGCAGTGCTGAAAGAGAATCCTACGCTGAAGGTGAAGATCATCGGCCATACCGATAGCGATGGTGATGTGCAAAAGAACCTCGATCTGTCGAGAAGGCGTTCGGTGGCGGTGCAGAATAGCCTCGTCAAGGATTATGGCATCGAAGAGGGGCGCTTGCAAACGGAGGGTAAAGGAGAATCGGCGCCTATTGCTGATAATAACACTGCGGCAGGCAAGGCGAAGAACAGGCGCGTGGAATTTGTGCGATTGTAATGTGAAGGATGGATCAGGATTGAACAAGGGACTTCAAAACGTTTAAACGACTGACTCAATCCATCGGGTGTCTTAGTTAGAAGAGGCTGCATCCTATTTTGATGCAGCCTCTTTTTATGTTAGGCGGAGACGATTATGGAAGAGACTAATAAGAGCTTAGTACCTGGAGATCCGCGTACAGCAGTTCTGCTTTTTGAACGAGCAGCATTTCTTTCCATACCAGCTTTTCTATCGACTCCAGTGCCCTCGCTTGTACATCGGTCAGTAGTTTTTGAACTGCATTGGTTGATCCGTTTCCTCTTTGATAGCCTGCATGTTCCAGTAATGTTTGCAGCTTGTTGAAGGCTACCGTGTATTGTTCCAGCTTCGTTACCCATAGCTTCCGTTGCTGTTCGAATAACTGTTGTTGCAGCGTTAGTTTCTTCCGGACCTTTTCAAGGTTGTTCTCTCCGGGCAGGACATTTTCTTTGTCCTGGTATGTTTTTTCCAGCCTGTCGTATTCTTTGTAGTAGGATTGCCAGTCGAAGGCTTGTTGCAATTCGATGAGCTGGTACAGCTTTCTTTTCAGGCTCGTGTCGCTGGTGGAGGCATTGGCGATGGTGTTCTTGTTAACCGGCGGGCGTAAGGCCAGCTTCCAACGGAGGTCTTCGAAATAGACCGTGTCGGGCATGTCGGTGCGAGGGTGGGCGTTCATGGTGGCTTTGATAGCGGGGGCGTGCAGGGCGGCGACCAGTTGTTTCACTTCTTCATACACGGGGTTCAATAATTCCGCATCGATGAATTTATCTCCATAGGTTGTTTGCCGGGTAAAGGCCCGGTGCAGGGCTTCTATCGTTGGCGGTATTACCGGAATATCCTTGTTAAGCAGGGGCAGGTCGACGGCCTGTGGTGTTTGTGCGGCCATGCTGGAGGCAAACAGACAACCAGCCAGCAGTTGACAGATGTTCTTTTTCATGTACAAAAGAACAGGTGCGGCCGCATTGTTTTTTCAGCAGCACTGCGCATTTAATAAACCCAGTAGTAATACGTAAATGCCCCCTGCTTTCGGCAGGGGGCAATGGGATACGATTTATTGAAATGGTTAATGCTTCCTGGTTATTTTTTACTATCCCATTTGGTGGAGAACCGATAGATACCGGAACCTGCTTTCAGTTTCACGTAACCGGGTTCCGTGCCTGCTACCTGCAGTTCATTGCCGCTGACGAGCGGGCGATCGCTTTCCAGTATATCGCCGGCGTTGTTGGCTGGTATATAGATCGTGGCAGTGGTGTTGGCCGGTATCTCTACATCAAGCAGCAGCTTGCCGTTTTCGACCTTCCAGGCCGACGATAGTTTGCCGTAACGGGTATCATAAGCAGCACCTGCGTTGGTGATCTTTTGCCCGATATGTGGTTTGATGGTGATCTTCTTGTAGCCCACTCCATCATCATCTGTGTCGATGCCAACCATAACGCGGTACATCCAATCGCCGATGGCGCCATAGGCGTAGTGATTAAAGGAGTTCATGGAAGGCGTTTGGAAGGTGCTGTCTGGCTTCATGCCATCCCAACGCTCCCAGATGGTGGTGGCGCCCATTTTTACCGGGTATAACCAGGAGGGGTAGGTTTCCTGCAGCAATAAACTGTAGGCAATATCGGTATATCCGAAGCGGCTCAGCACGTGGCAGAGATAGGGTGTGCCCAGGAAGCCCGTGGTAAGGTGATTGCCATATTGCTTGATGTTCTTAACCAACCTGTCGGCGGCCTGCTGGCGTTGCGCTTCGGGCAGCATATCGAACTGCAGGGCCAGTACATAGGAGGTTTGTGTATTGCTGGTGGTAGCGCCGTTGGGCGTGGTGTATTCCTTGCGGAAAGCTTCTTTGATGTTGTTGAGCTGGGTGGTATAGGTGGCTACGTCTTGTGTGTTGCCCAAGACGGTGGCTGCATTGATGAGCAATTGCGTCGAATAGGCATAGAAGCACTGGGCGATGAGGTATTTGTTGGTGATGGCCGAGTGCCCGTCGCGGTCGTCGTTGACACTATAAAAAAGCCAGTCGCCAAAATGCCCGCCTTTGTTCCAAAGTTGTTCGGTGCTCTGACTGCTCATGTAACCGACCCACGCCTTCATCGAGGGGTATTGTTGTTCGAGTATCTTTTTATCGCCATAAGCGAGGTACATTTCCCAGGGTATGATGGTGGCTACATCGCTCCAGCCGGCGCTACCGCCTTGTTTGCCGAGTACGTTAGGGATTACGTGTGGTACGGCGCCCGTTGGCAATTGATCGGCAGCTACATCTTTCATCCATTTGTCGAAGAAGTTGCCAACGCCTCGCAGGAAGGAGGCGGTACGGAAGAATACCTGTGCGTCGCCGGTCCAGCCCAGGCGTTCATCGCGTTGCGGGCAATCGGTTGGTACGTCGAGGAAGTTCCCCTTCAGCCCCCATTCAATGTTGTGCTGCAGTTGGTTGAGCAGTGGGTTCGAAGAGGTGAAGGTGCCCGTGGGTTTCATATCGGAATAAAGTGCAACTGCCGTGAAATTGTCGGGGTTGATGGTTCCGGGATATCCTTTTACCCGTACATAACGGAAACCCTGCCAGGTGAAATGCGGTTCGAAGGTTTCTTCGCCTTCCCCTTTCAGTACGTAGGTGTTCTCTGCTTTGGCGGCACGCAGATTCTCTGTGTAGAAGTTACCGTTCTTTTCCATCACCTCGGCATGCGAGAGGGTAATGGAGTCGCCGCTTTTGCCGCTTGCTTTTACCACTACCCAGCCAACCAGGTTTTGGCCATAGTCGAGGACCTGTTCGCCCTGGGGTGTTTTGAATACACGGAGGGGCTTGAAGGTCTCGTGTTTTTTTACCGGTTCGTTATAGGTTGCGAGCAGGGTTGATTTGGTGTAGTTCTCTTTCCTTGCCGGGATCCAGTCACGGTCGTTGAAGCCGGCGGTGCTCCAGCCTTTCTTATCGAGGCGCGCGTCGACGGTTTCACCGTGGTACACTTCGGAATAACGGATGGAGCCTGTGGAAGACTTCCAGCTTTCATCACTAACGACGCTTTGCGTGGTGCCATCGGTGTAGGTGATATCGAGTTGCAGCAACAGGGCTACATCGGTTCCATAATGATCTTTGCTATTGGACCAGGCAAGGTAGCTGCGGTACCAGCCATTGCCGAGTGTTACGCCGATGGCATTGTTGCCTTGTTGCACCAGGCCGGTTACGTCGTACACCTGGTATTGCAGTCGCTTGTTATAGCTGGTCCAGCCGGGGGTGAGGTAAGCATCGCCCACCCGCTTGCCATTGATTTGTGCTTCGTACATACCATGCGCCGTTATATAAGCAGTGGCCCGACTGACCTTTTTACCGCTGGTGAACTCTTTGCGAAAGAGGGGAGATACCCGCGGCCCATTGTCGTCGAAGCCCTGCGTGATCCAGCTGGCCTTCCAGTCGGTGGGTTGCAGCAGGGCCGTTTGCCAATAGGCCGGCGTACTCCAGGGTGAAGTGTTGCCCTGGTTGTCCCACACGCGCACCTGCCAGTAATAGCGTTTACCGGAGGTCAGGGAGCTACCATTATAAGGAATGAGGAGCGACTGATCGCTACTGACCTTTCCGCTGGTCCATATGCCATTGCCTTTGATCTTCGCGTCGGTGCCCACCTTGATCTCGTAGGCCGTTTGCAACACGTTGCGTTTGTTGGATTGCAACTGCCAGCTGAAGCGTGGTTGCGTATTGTCGAGGCCAATGGGGTTGGTGAGGTTTTCTGTGGTGAGTTGTTGTACCTGTACCTGGGCGACGGCCATGGACATACTGATCTCCATAGCTGCGGATAGCAATAGCAATCTTTTCATTGTTAGCAAGCGGATTGAATGATGAATAAGGCTTGGGGCCAACGCACAGGTTGCAGTCTTAGGCCGGCCCATACAAGCCTTTGATGCCGAATATAGTGGAGCTTGGAGGGTTTACCGTCCTGCCGTGTCCTGTGGTGCAGGGGATCAATAAAAAAGCCACTGATCACTCAGTGGCTGTATTGTTGATGATTGCCAGTCCTCGTTTGACCGATTGCTACAATTTTACGGTTACCAACAGGAAGGTGGCCGGAATGGAAGTGCTGCTGGCGGAATCGCTTTTGTTCTGACTGTCGAACAGGGACTCTAATTCGCGCTGCAGGTCGGCCGTCTTGCCATTTTTTTCCGCGGCTTCAAATGCGTTCATGGTGGGGCCATAAAAAGTCCTGAACCTATGCACCAGTTCCGAAGGCGGGAATGGGCCCTGGAAGGTAAATGTTTCCCTTTCGAAAGAGATGTTTTCCGGTGGTACACCCGCTTTGCCAAAGCGCTCGGTAACATGCTGTTCCATACCCCATAACATCGGACTCACAAAACCTTCGGGCGGCGGAGGCGTATAAGCGGAGCTGATCTTTAATATCTGAGCTACCAGGGTGGGATCGCCGGGGATCCAGTTACCCATCACAATACGCCCTCCGGGTTTGGTAACCCGCACCATTTCGCTGGCTGCATCGAAGGGCTTGGGGGCGAACATGGCGCCAAAGATACTGACGGTGAGGTCGAAGCTATGATCAGGCGTCCCATTCAGGTCGGTGGCATCGCCTTGCCGAAAGCTACAATTGGAAAGGCCTGCTGCTTTTGCCCGGGCATTGCCGGCCGCCACCAGGTTTTCGGCGATATCGATACCCGTAACATCAGCGCCCAGTTGGGCTTCGGGTATGGCGGTGGTGCCATCTCCGCAACCGAGGTCCAGTACTTTGGTGTGGGGAGTGATCCCTATTTTGGCTACCAGCGCGGTACCGCTTTCGCGCATCGTATCGGCTATACGGGTGAAGTCACCTTTTTCCCATAATTGTTTGTTCGGATTCATCTTTATTGTTTTAACCAAAGCTATTGTTTTTGGGAAAGCATGATTTTGCCCAAAGGCTCATTCTTATGCCTGAAAAGCTCATTTCGCTATTTTTTGTATATTGAAGTGACTCTTGATGTATGGTAAATTTCTACGATAGCGTACTGCAGCATCCCCGATTTTATCGCCAATTCAATTGCAGCGATTCGCTGATCACTGTTTTTAATTGTCCGCTGGAGGCAAGGCTCATGAAGTCGAAGTTTGCAAGCCTTTGGAGTCAGTATAATTATTTATTTTATGTGATCGAGGGCAGGAAGATCTGGCATACGGCCGACAAAGCCTATGATATAGGAAAGGATACCTGTGTGTTTGTGAGAAAAGGGGCCTGGATATTCGAGAACTTTTTGGAACAGGGGTTTTGTGTGGTCTTGTTTTTTATACCAGATGAATTCATTTACAATACGTTAAAGTCAAGGGTGAAACCGTTGAGCAAGGAGTTCATGCAATACCAGCCGGTGATGGTGTTGGATAGCAGCGATACGCTGGCCGCTTTTTTTCTTTCTGTCTCGTATTATTTTGCGGGAACGCAGGAGCCTGATCGTTCTTTGCTGGAACTGAAATTCAAGGAGTTGATACTGATGATTGCAGACAATCCGAAGAATGGGGAATTGGTGTCTTATTTCAGCTCTTTGATGAATGAGCCCCAACACCTTTCGCTGCAAAGGGTGATGGATGATAATTATCGCTTTAACCTGAAACTGGAACAGTTTGCGCAATTGAGTAATAGGAGCCTGGCAACTTTTAAGCGCGACTTTCAAAAGATCTATGATACTACTCCCGGAAAATGGTTGTTGGAAAAGCGGCTCGATCTGGCGATGCGTCTCTTGGTGGATAAAGGAAATTCGATCAGCGAAGCCAGCTTTGGCAGTGGTTTCGAAAGTGTTTCGCACTTCAGCCGTTCTTTTAAGCACCGCTTTGGAATGTCGCCCTCTTCGGTTAAGCATTAGGGATCTGCTAATAGGAAAGCCCGCCTCCGGGGAGGCAGGCTTCTATATTACTTCTTAATAAAATTCTTTTCAATGACGGCGAGCTGGTCGGCATTGAGCTTCGTGGTTTGTTTCAATACCTTCACAAATGCGGCTACTTCCTGTTCGGTAGCGGGGCAACCAATGTTCTCGCCGGGCTGATCGAGGCCGGCGCCAGCGGGACGCATGTTGCAGTCTGCCACGAGCTTTCCACTACCGTCAAAAATGAGCCAGTAGGGGATTCCTTTCCCTTTGCCGTGGTATTTTTCCATCAATTCTTTACCTCCGGCGTTTTCGAGGTGTTCTTTCCCTTTTGCTTCCATCACTACCAGGTGGCGCACTACGAAGTTGTCATCGAACAGTTTTTTGCAGTTGGCATTGTTCATGATGCTGTCCATGCGGTGGCACCAGCCGCACCAGGAGGCGTGGAAGATGATAAATACTTTCTTGTTCTCTTTGGCGGCTTTGGCGGTAGCTTCCGTCAGTACGTCTTGTGCAGGCGGTGGTGTTTGTGCCCAGGCGCTGGCTGCAAAGAGGAACAGGCCTAAGAATAAGGTAGTGGCTTTGGTCATGACGATGGTGTTTATGCGACAATTTACGATAAACTCATTGCACTATCACTTTTGCCACCAATTCTTTATGAACGGTCAGCCTTATCATGTAGGTGCCGGGCAACAGGTTGCTGATGCGTTGACTGACGCCTGCTTGTATAGAGCGCTGTTGCAGCAGCTTGCCGTTGAGATCGAATACTTGTAGCTGATCCTGTTCAATGCCTTCCGCCAGTACGTTAAAATAGCCAATGGCCGGTACGGGGTAGGCTTTGAGCGAAGTGCTTTGTGTGCTATTCCCTTCCACCAGCCGTATGGCCGACCAGGTGGCCCTTCCATCGATATCTTCCTGCCGGATGCGGTACCAGGCTTTGCCGGTAGTGCTATTGGTATCGGTAGCCGCATAATCGAGGGAGAAGCTGCTGTTGCCGCCGGTCGATTTGGAGGGGGCAAACCGGATGGTCTGGAATTGGGCTTCATTGTTGTTCTTCCTTTCAATGAAGAAACCGGCATTGCTTTCTTCGCTGATGGTTTTCCAGTTAAGCTGTACCAGCGCCGGGCTGATGCGTTTGGCAGTGAAGGTGAGTCCGGAAACCGGTAGTGCCAGTTGCTGGCTCATAGGCTGAAGGATGCCCTGGGTAAGCATGGTGGTGGCGTTCTGGTGGGTTACACTTACTGCTTCACCCACCGTAAAATCGATCATGGCATTGCCGGCTTTGAACGAGGTACCAGCCAGGTCGATGCCGGCGCCGCTGTTGAGCACTACATCGTTTATTGCCGGAATAGAACTGGTGGTGCCTTTGTCCGGCTGCAGGAAGCCGGGTGTGTACATAAATGCGGTAGTACTGAGGGCGGCTACCGTGAGTTCGCCAACATTGCTTTCGAGCAGGATGCCGCCTGCCAGTTGTGAAGTGCCTGCGCTGCCGATGGTTTGTGGACTTACTTGCTGCGCCTGCGATGGCGCCATAAAGGCAAGGCTCATGAAGAGCCCTGCTATGGATTGTTTGAGTGGGACCATGATTGAGTTGATTTATTGGATCGTGATGGTGCCATTGATCACGTCATTCTGATTTAAGGCTTGTCCGGATAAGTTGCGAATTCCAAGACCTATGCGATAAGTTCCGGCATCTATAGTTCCAATAGCCGGATTGCCTCCGGAAGTTACCACGTGTAAAGCTCCATGAGCTACAACAAGCGTGCGAGCGTTGAGGTTAATGGTGTGGTAGTTGGTAGCATTAAAAGCGATGATGTTGCTGCCGGCGGTATTTTGATAGGCCGGATTTATTCCGAGGTTATTAATTGGGCCGGTTGCTCCTATGGAAGCGGCAAACGTTGCGATAATGGTCTGGCCGGCTTTGAGCGTGATCTCTTTGGTGGCGCCGAGAAATTGAAACGCGAGGCTTCCGCCGACCAGAGTTTGGTTGATTATATTTTGGCTAATGATGTGGGTTGCCGCAGAAGGTGCAGATATCCAGGCTGATCCGTTCCATCTTAACAGATCGCCGGGATCAGGGGCTGATTCGGCGACCGGATTTCCATTGATCTTTAGGGCATTTACGGCCTGATCGGCTGCAAAGGAATAGGGGACGGTAGCCAGCGATTGGCTTCCCATATCGGTGAAAGCGCCCGTATTGTTGATGTCCAGTTCTACTTTAAGGCTTTTGGCTGCGACGGAATTGCTAACCCAGTCGATGTTGGTAAAACTGCCGGAGGTGGCTTGCGCACCCGGTCCGCCGATCTGCACATTGAACAAGCCGAGTGCATTGGTTGTAACATTGCGGGTTTCACTGTAGAGGGTGGGGCTGCCGCTGGCACTGCTGATAATGCTTAAACGAACTTTGATGGCCTGGTTCACGAGTGCCTGTCCCTGGGCATTGCGGGCAACGGCCTGGTAATTGATGGCTTTGGGCATCTGGGCAATGGCTGTTGAAATACCTGTAGCAAGCAATAACAGCAAAAAGAATTGTTTCATATTCGTTGTGTTGAGTTTAATGATTGGCATTTGTTTTTTGTTGAGGCAAAATTGAAAAGCCGGGAGGGCTATTGAAAATTTATCGCTGATGGTTGTAGGTTGGGCCGGTTAATTTGTAGAAAAAAGCCAACGAGGCGTAGAAGAGTGGAAGGGGTAATGGCGGGCTCTGTTTTTCGTAGCGGCTACCGGGCAATTGGCAGTATTTTTCAATGGTCCGGGAAGCTATCCGGATTTATCAAATAGAGGCGTTTGGGGCATCTACCTTTTAAATGCTTATTTCGACGTTTCAATTTATTTTTAGCGGGTTTACCTTTCCATATTTTTCCATCTGCGTGGTAGTGATATATTTGAGGCACTATGCGAAGGCTCTATTCCCTATTCCTGTATTTGGCGTGTTTTTTCGGGGCAGATGCCCAGTCGTCGCGGCTTTCCTTCCGGAAGCTGACGGTAGCCGACGGCCTCAGCAATGGCCATATTGAAGCCATCGGCCAGGATGCCCGTGGTTTCCTTTGGTTCTCGTCGCTCTCGGGCCTCAACCGTTTCGATGGCTACGAAGTAAAGACCTATGCACATGTTGCCGGAGATAGCACGACCATCCCGCCTTCGGTGGTGCGCAGCATGGTGGTCGACAGTGCCGGCAGGTTCCTGGCAGGCCATGAGAGCGGCCTGCTGGAGTACGATGCTTCAGCCGATCGCTTCCGCCGTATTAAGGCGCTGGAAGGTTATTGGGTGGCCGATATGGCCGTGATCGATAAAGACCTGGTACTGCTCGCCACGCACAGCGGTCTGGTAGCCTATAACCCGAATAAGAAGCAGGCCAGTTTCTATAATAAGGGTCGCGATACCTTGTTGGGCATGCGGCTGAATTCCTTATTGCGCCAGGGTAATGTATTGTATATCGGCAGCCGCGCGGGGCTGCTTCGGTTTGATTGGAAAACAGAAAAGCTGGAACGGGTGCTCACAGGACCGCTGGCGGAGATGCGGGTTGCCAAAGTGCAGGCCGGCGCAGGCGGCCAGATCTGGGTGGCAGGTATAGGCGCGGCGCGTCTCGTGCGGCTTTCGGCAGACCTCAGTCAATTTACCGTGTTCGATGCGCAAGTGCCTTCGGGCGATCAAACCATTTTCAATTTCGCCGATCTGAAAGCCGATAGCAAGGGGCGTATATGGCTGGCTACTCAATTGGACGGTCTGCTACTCTATAATGACGCAACCGGCGGTTTTGAACGCTTCAATCACGATCCACAGAAAATATGGTCGCCTTCCACCTACCTGCACCATTTCATCTTCTGCGACCGGGAAGGTATGCTGTGGATCGGTGGCAATAATGGGGTGAACTATGTAAACCCCGACAAGAACCTGTTTCATATCATTCCTGCTTTCGATAAAGACCCTGATAAACTCAACCGACGTATTGCGCGTGTAGCGACAGAGGACCGCCAGGGCAATCTATGGCTGGGTACACTCGATGGGGTAGTGCGGTTCGACCCGCGGCAAGGAAAATATACGGAATGGAATAACCGGGAAGGGAAAGCGCCGGCGATCTACTACAATTCAATCCGGGGTGTGTTGTGCGATGAAGATAATAATGTCTGGATCGCTACCGGTGCGGGGATCAACCGGTATAACCAATCGACGGGTAAGATGGAGTTTTTTGAGGAGGCAGACAGTATCCCCGCCGTCTTTTACTTTTCACTCGACCGTGACCGTGAAGGCCGGTTTTGGTTTGGCACGCGCGACAGGGATGGCTTCTATTATTACGACTTCCGCGAAAAGAAGTTTCACAGCATAGCGTCCTTTCCCGGTCTGAACCGCTTTGCCGGTTATGGCGGGCGTAAGTTGATGCAGGATAGCCGGGGCCGCTATTGGCTGGGTTTTAACAGTGAAGGCCTTGGTATGTACGACCCCCGTTCGGGCAATTCGTACCATTGGATGGCCTCCACGGGTAAAGAGCCCGGTATCAGCGGCAACATCATTGTCGATATTAAAGAAGACCGGGATGGCGTGGTTTGGATCAGCACCTTCCATGGATTGTCGGCCATCGAACCAACCAATTTGACTATCCGGAATTTCAATCACTCCAACGGCCTAGTAAATAACAGTATTTCGGCGCTGGAAGTAGATGCCCTGAACCGGCTGTGGATCGGCACGGGCAGTGGGCTGATGATGTTGGACAGCAGCCGGCGTTATTTTACTTCCTTCGGACTGCAGCATGGGTTACCTTCTATCGAAATGCCGGAGCATTCCGGCACCACACTGCGTAATGGGGAGATCATTATGCCCACGCAGAACGGCTATGTCCGCTTCAATCCTCTCGATTTCGTCAGCGAGCAGAAGTCCCTGAATGCCTTCATTACTTCGTTTGGCATGCCCGATCAACCAGCACTTCCTTTTAGTGATGTGGGTTTCTCCTTGGGGCAGGATCAAAATATGTTCCGGGTGGGTTTTACGGCCATCAATTTCGAGAATGCAGATGGCACCTGGTATGCCTATAAACTGGATGGGCTCGACGAGGAGTGGACCTATACGCGCAATCGTTTTGCCGAGTTCAGCCGGGTGCCGGGTGGTGATTATGTGTTCCGCGTAAAGGCTTCGAGCGACCGCGACCATTGGACAGGCGGGGAGCAACTGCTGCCCATCCATGTCGATACGGTATTTTACAAAACGGGGTGGTTCCTGTTGCTGATGTTGCTGTCGTCATCGGCCCTGGTGTATGGTGTATACCGGTACCGGATGCATCAGCAAAAAGAGGTGCTGGAATTAAAAGGAAAAGCCCAGTTACTGGAAAAGGAGAAGGCGCTGGCCATGTACGAAAGCCTGAAGCAGCAGTTGAATCCCCATTTTCTGTTCAATTCGCTGACCTCGCTTTCCGGTCTCATCGAAACCGACCAGGCGATGGCAGGCAATTTCCTCAAGCAGATGTCGAAGATCTACCGGTATATTCTCAAGAGCCGGGATAGTGAACTGGTGACGCTTCATGAGGAGATCAATTTTGTGCAGGTGTATATCGATTTGCAGCAAACACGGTTCCGGAATGGTCTGGAGGTCAATATCAAGCACGACGAGGACGCACGGTATTTCAAGATCGTACCGGTAACTTTGCAGAACATGGTGGAAAACGCCATCAAGCACAATGTCATCGACGCGGAATCGCCGCTGGTGGTGGACATTTTCCGGGAGGGAGACTATCTTGTAATTACGAACAATCTCCAAAAGAAAACGGTGATCGAGTCTTCGAACAAACAGGGACTATCTAACCTGCAGTCCTTGTATCGTTACCTGACTAAAAAGAGAATGATCATTGAAGAATCGACCACGCGTTATACGATTAAAATACCATTGATATGAGGGCGTTAATCATAGAAGACGAAGCGATCATCGGGCAGCTGCTAAAGAGTAAGATTGGCAAGATCGCTAAGGATATCGAGGTTATCGATATGCTGCCCAGCCTGAGGGCGGCGCTCAAATGGTTTGAGTCGAATCCACCACCTGATCTGTTGTTCATGGATATTCAGTTGAGCGATGGGGTAAGTTTTGACCTGTTTGAACATGTGCAACTCAGTTGTCCCGTGGTATTCACTACGGCCTATGATGAATATGCCATCCGCGCTTTTAAGGTGAATGGGGTCGATTACCTGCTGAAGCCCATTGAAGATATTGAACTGGAGAAAGCAATCGCCAAATGCAGATCGGTCATTGCAAGGAACGCAGGAGTGCCGGCAGATATGGGCGAGCTGATGAAACAACTATTGAACCCGGGTAGTATAGCGGCTGCTTATAAACAACGTTTCCTGGTGAATATGCGCAACCAATGGAAGCCCGTGTTAACGCAGGATGTAGCGTGCTTTACGAAAGAAGTATTAAACTACCTCTATCTTTTTAACGGCGAAAGGTTTCTGGTGGATTTCAATACGCTGGACGAGATCGAGGAACTGCTCGACCCCCAGGTCTTTTACCGGGCCAACCGGCAATACATCATCAACATCAATGCGATCGCTGCCGTAAAGCCGATGGAGAATGCCAAGATGCTGATCAAACTCAAAGAGCCTAACCATAAGTTTGTGATCGACCTCAGCAGGGATAAAACGCCCGTGTTCAAGAAATGGCTGGCCAGTTAGGTCGGCTACCGGTTTACAGTAGGAGTGACCGGGGTAATGGCTGGCCGGGTGAACCGCCTACTGCTGGGGCGACGGGTTATTCTATAACCGGCTACCAGTTGGGCGTATGGTTAACCGGTGGCCGGCATGAAAGTGTCGTGGATGCCTCTCAAAAAAGAAAGCCCGCTCAATAAGAGAGCGGGAACTTACATTCATCCGGATTATTTTGTAGCAGGTGCGATCGCCGAATCGTCGATCGTGGTGCCCGTAAGTTTGATTTGGTAAGGCCACTGTTCTTCGGGATTGGGCTTGGGCGCTTCGCCGTTGTTGTTGCGGCCTCCGGGGCGACCCATCGATACCGGCCAATGTTCTGTTGGCGCGCCGCTCACGACCAGCCACAGGTATTCCGTGTCTTTTGGTACTTTGAAGCTGGTGGCAGCTTCGGCATCCTTCTCCATCTTTCCATATACCCGCGTGCCGTCTTTTTGATAGGCCACAAAACCATAACGCCAGCCCGCTTTATCGGTCTTTACTTTATTGTATCCATCTGCTCCTGCAAGTCCTTTGAAGTTCAATTTGATCTTTCCGCCTTTTGCAGGCACTTTCAGTTTGATGCCATTGTATCCATAGTTCTGCGGACAACGCAGGGAGTCGATGCGGTACCAGCCGTCGGTGGTTGGTTTCAGCGACGTGGTATGCTGGTTGGCATAGGGCCTGGCCACTTTTTCGATGCGTGGCATATCCCAGGTGATGAAACGGCGAACGGCATCGAACATCTCATCGTTGAACTGTTCCTGGTTTAGATTGGTAATGCGTTTGTAGGTAGTTACGGGATCTTCCCCCTCCTGTGTGGCGCGGCAGAGATTGCCGAAGAATTCTATACCATGCTTGTTGGACCAATACTCCAATACATAGGGAGAGTGGTACATATTGGTAGGGTGCAGAAAGGCATAGTGCGTTTTCTTCATGAAGTCGACCAGGTGATAATTTTCGAAGGTCATCCATTCGGGATATACCTGCCAAAGCATGTACTGGGCCGACATTTCCATGATAGCCCCGCGTGGGCCGCGGCCATTGTCGGTGGAGGCGAGAAACTGGAAGGAGTGCCCCAACTCGTGGGCCAATGCGCCGTAAGGCGCTTTGTTCATGCGCTTGGCAGGTGTCCACAAGCCGCCTACTTTGTTTTCGATACCACCGCCGAAGGCGGTGCCTTCGGTGCCGCCTATTACATACAGCAGCACTTTGTATTTGTCGGAAATGGACTTGCCTTTCTGTACCAGTTTGAGCTGGTTGACATAGAAGTCATAAAAGCGTTCCAGTTCTTTCAGCGATTCCTGGGGATTGAAGCGTTTGGTAGCGTCGGCATTGATCGTGGGATCGTCTCCAAATTCCTTGTTCCAGAAGATGGCGATATTGTCGGATTGTACCATCCGTTTATAACTGTATTCGCTTTCGTTGCTGTTATAGTCGTTGTTTTCCGGTATACGGTAAATTTTGGGCGGTATGTACAGCGCTTTGGCCGTACTGTCGTGGTATTGGCTGAAGGACGTGTCGTCGATGCTACCGGAGCTTGCTGCTAGTATCAGGGGCAGGGCTGCTGCGCAGGCCAGGATGGTGTTGGTGCGTGTCATGAAGCGGGTGTTTTGTTTGGCAGCTATAAAATTAGCTTCTTTGGCTGTAGACGGTACGCCGCTGACCCTGTTGGGTAAAATCGACAAAGCAATGGTCAATACGTGTATGGATGACAACTACTATTGTTCTTTATCCAGGTAAGCTTTGAATTGGCGCAGACTTTCTGCCTGGTCTTCTATGTCGATCATTTCCTGGAAGACATTGAATTCGTCGACCCATTGGTCGATCAATGCAAATGGAACGTCGTTCATATGGCTGCCGTGCCACCTGCCTTCGGGAAAGCCCAGCTTCACGGCAATGCGGCTCGACTCGTACCATGCTTTGTTCTGCTGGTCGAATATGTCTTCTTCGGCGATGATGGCATATTTACGGAAATATTGCCGCAACAGGTTGGAGAAGAACATGGCCCTGAATACTGGCGGTGGATGGCAGGCCTTTAACTGGCTGTTGATCTCTTTGGCCGTATCGAGGTCAAACAGCTGCTGCACCAGCACATAGCAGAACAACTCCGAGAAAAAGAAATCCTTGCGTTCAAATTCGGTAATGGCCGCTGGTTCTTTGAACTCAGGATGGCTGGTGATATTGTAGCCAAGCGCTGCGAGGTCGGCGTCGATCTCAAAGAACTGGTACACCTGCAATGCTTTTTGCTTTATCGTGGTTTCATCAATGAATGTTTCGTTGTTGAGCGCGTTGAAATAGGAGGGGTGTTGCCGCGTAATGTGCATCGCCTCGTGGTGCAGGATATAGTCGATGATGGCGTTGTACAACAGGCCTACCGCTTCCAGCCTTTCTGCTGTAATGTTCTGGTATACTTTGGGCCGTTCGAAGTCGTGGGGATAATGCAGAGAGGGGGTGATGGAGGGGCCGGTCAGGAGTTCTTTGGTAAATCTTTGTGCTACTTCATAATCCACCTTGTCATCGCCGGGGTAATTGAGAAATGTTTCTTTGTCGGCCAGCGACAGTAACAAGAGGTTCCATACAGCCCGTATGGTGCCTATGCTCAGGCAGATGGCATGTTTCTGGTTGCCTTTGACCACGAAGGCAGCTATCTCCTGTTGATCGATGAGCAAGAGGTCGATGTCGTCGGCGTTGTCTATGAGCTCATCGTTCAGCAGTCTTTGCACCAGCTTGCTGAAGAGGGTCTTTACATCCTCGATATTATTGGCATCTATTTCGGGCAGCGCCGATTCTTCTAAGATCCCGCCGCTTTGTTGTATCCGAAAGTGGGTGTTCCAATTCAAGGTGTGGAATTGTTTATGGCGTGGCAGGGTTGCTTTCCTTTTCTATGGCCGCTTTGATCTCGGCTTCTGTAGAAACTTTGGCGCCATTGATGTATATCTCTATGGCCGGCTTTTCTTTTTTTGATTTGAACCGGTCGTAGATCCAGGAAGCCACCAGTTGCGAGCCAATGCCGGAGGCAAAGGAGATCACGAGCGAAAGCACGCTGATCGTTTCTGCTACGCCGGGCTGTGTTTCGATACTGGCTTCTTCAACCTGGACTTCGCTGGTCGATTTTCCGGCCGTTTGCCGGAGTTGCCGTATGTCTTCGGGGTCCGAAGACATAATTGACACTGTAAGGGTGTTTTTCATGCGGTTAGTTGATGGTATTTATTGTATTCTAAGATACTAAATATTATTTTTGAACGATTTCCTGATCAATCAATACCACATGAAAATCGCCAAGTCCAAACACAAGAACATCTTTTGTATTGAAGGCAACTGGACCAATGACCTGCGCGACCGCCGCAGCATCAAGACCGCCCTGGAGTTCCTGGAGCACAATTCCTATAGCAAGAAGAATGTTTTGCATACCCATCGCCAATGTTCCTCCAAGCAGGAGTTTGAGAACCTGATCAAAGAATGTACGCTCAAGCGGTATAATCAGTATAGCATTCTATACCTTGCTTTTCATGGCAATGCGGGCCGCCTGCATGTGGGCAAGCGGGTGACGATGCGGCTGGAAGAGATTGCGGAGATGCTGGAAGGTAAGGCTGCCAACAAGATCATCCATTTCGGCAGTTGCGAAACCTTTTACGTGATGCGGCGCGACCTGAACAAGTTTATGCGTCGCACCGGGGCGCTCGCGATCTCGGGTTACGAGAAAACGATCGATTTTATGCCCAGCACCTTCCTCGACCTGCTTTACTTCCAGTTTTGCCAGCAATACCAGAAAATGTACCTGGTGGAAAGAGACGTGAAACAATATTATGGTAAGCTGGCGCGGGAATTGGGGTTTAAGATGATCTACGAGAAATGAATGATGCTGGTAAAAGAACTTAACCTCTATGAGCCGGCACTTTCCAGGGCTTTGTTCAATAGCGTCTTACCGGCCTCTCTATAAGTGAGCGATAAGGCAACCTGTCTTCCGGAGTCACTCATTTTAGCCCATGTTTTTTGCAGTATGTCTATCATCTTTTCGGCTGGCTGCTTTTTTATCAGGTCATCGTATTGGAATTCAAGAAACACCAGGCAAAGTGCATTCTCCATTGTTTGCACTTCGGTATTCGTTTTAAGCTGCTTCTTCAATACAATTTCTTTGACCCGGTCGATCATGTCCATTTCATATCCAAGCTGCTGCAATATCTCTGCTGCTTTTTGCGCGTGGAATTTCGAAAGGTCGTTTCGCCATCTCAGGTAACCCACCCGCCCTTCTGGATAAGCTTTTCTGGCAATTTCCCATCGTCCTATGTGCTGGCACCTGGAAGCGAGTAAAAGCGACTCACTGGCTTCCGGGTCAAGCTTTTTAACCCACTCATACAACTTAATGGCATAAAAATATTCAGCTGGATAATTCTGTCCATTCCATATTACCTCCGAAGGGTCCTGTTGGTTATAGGTATCAAAAAGATTAAAAGCCTGTTCCAGTTTTGTCATAATACCAGCGATTTATAATGTCGTGCCCAAAGTTATTATATAAAAAGATTCAACCGGTTGCGCAAATTGGGGCCGGATGATGGCTGGCTGCCGAAAAAGAAGGAATTTGTGGGTGTAGATTCAAACTTCATCCATGCTCAACTTTGGCCTCCTTCCACGATTGCTATTCTTTATCCTATTTATTTCGATGAGCGCTGCCGTTGCGACCGCCCAGTCGCCTGCAAGTGGTGTACTGCCATCAACCGATTGGCTGGTACGTCCCGTTACGGCGAAAGCGTC
This sequence comes from Paraflavitalea sp. CAU 1676, assembly GCF_029223285.1. GTDB lineage: Bacteria > Bacteroidota > Bacteroidia > Chitinophagales > Chitinophagaceae > Paraflavitalea. The sequence continues at coordinate 396,577 of NZ_JARHUJ010000005.1, forward strand.
TGTCAATAATAACAACAAGGACATCGTGCTCACCAACGGCCTGGTGGAACGCCGGTTTCGTTTGGCTCCCGATGTGGCCTGCATCGATTACCGCAACCTTGTCAACGGTCAGCAATTACTGCGGGCCGTAAAGGCCGAGGCAAGGCTCACCATCGATGGCAAGGAGTACAATGTGGGTGGCTTATATGGTCAGCGCGAAAATGCCTACCTGCGGCCCGATTGGGTAGATGCCTTGAAGCCCGGAGACAGCAGCTTCCATTATGTACGCCACGAGGTGCGCGACCTAAAGCCGTTATTGCCCTGGCGCTCGACAATGTGGACCGGACAATCCCGGCCAGCTGCGGGTAAACAACTCGTTTTTGAATACCAGTCAAACCTCGACGCCCTGCGCGGACTTTCTGTATTTGTATCGTATGAACTGTTCGATGGCATTCCCCTCCTTTGTAAGTCGCTAACAGTCGTTAACAAAGGCACCCTGGCTGTGAAGGTGGACCGCGTGGTGAATGAAATACTCGGTATGGTAGAGGAGGAGAGTGCGGTAGTGGGGAGTCCGGCCCAAATGAAAAAGCCGGCCGGTATTTATGTGGAAACCAATTACGCGTTCAACAACGCCATGCGCTACGATATCAGCGATCAAACCCTGCACTGGAAAACCGATCCTGCCTATACCTCACAGGTCAACTACAATTACGAAACACCCTGTGTGCTGGAAGTATATCCTTCGAAGGCGCCCGGTGTGCAGCTGGCTGCGGGTGAAACCTTGAACTCTGTAAGATCTTATGAATTGTTGATGGATAGTTACGACCGTGAACGGCGAGGACTGGCCATCCGCAAAATGTACCGTACCATAGCTCCCTGGGTAACGGCCAATCCCATCTTCATGCACCTCGTGAGCAAGAACGACGAACAGGTGCGTACCGCCATCGACCAATGTGCGGCCACCGGCTACGAAGCGCTCATCCTGAGTTTTGGCAGTCATTGCAATATGGAAGATACCTCGGTTGCCAATATCCAGCGCTGGAAACAGCTGGCCGATTATGCGCACAGCAAAAAGATATTCATCGGCAGTTATTCTTTGTTCAGTTCCCGCCGCATCGACGATGCTACCGATGTGATCGACCCTGCCACCGGTAAACCGGGCGGCGCGTTCTTTGGCAATGCTCCCTGCCTCGGCAGCGCCTGGGGCCTGGGTTATATTGCCAGGTTGAAAACCTTTATCAGCGCTACCGGGTTCGACCTCTTTGAGAACGATGGTCCCTATCCCGGTGATGTATGCGCTTCTACCATGCACCCGGGCCACCGCGGACTGGATGATTCGCAGTGGCGGCAAATGGAACTGCAAAAGGAGTTGTACCACTGGTGTAATGCCCGTGGTGTGTACATCAACGCGCCCGACTGGTATTTTCTCGACGGCTCCAATAAGATTGCTGTTGGCTACCGGGAGGTAAACTTCTCCCTGCCACGCGAACAGCAGATGGTATTGAACCGCCAGAATATATTTGATGGCACCTGGGATAAAACGCCTTCTATGGGATGGGGTTTTGTGCCGCTCACCAAATACCAGGGTGGTGGTCCCGAAGCGGTGCTGGAACCCTTGTCGGAACACCTGAAGGATTATGAACAATTGATGATACAATATTATGGTGCCGGTGTGCAGGCCTGCTATCGTGGCCCGCGTTTGTTCGATACGGAAGAGACGCGCAAGATGGTGACTGGTGTGATAGACTGGTACAAGCAGTACCGGGATATCCTGAATGCCGATATCCTTCACCTGCGCCGCGCCGATGGCCGCGACTGGGATGGCTGGCTGCATGTGAACGCCGGACTGAAGACCAAAGGCATGTTGTTATTGTTCAATCCGCTGAGCAATCCCATTACACGGTCTGTAAAAGTGCCACTGTATTATGCCGGTCTCACGACACAGGCGAAGCTCCGGGAGAAGGGTGGTGCTATCAAGAGCTATGCTTTGCAGCGTGATTATTCCATATCACTGCCAGTTACCATTCCGGCTAATGGTTATACCTGGTTTACGATCGAGTAGGTCTCATAACCATCTGCGCACCTTACGGCAATAATCCTCGTAAGCGGATCCGAAATCCTTGCGGAGGCGGGGTTCTTCCCATCCCATGATGAATATATTGAAGGCCGTAAAGATGAACAGGCTATAGGCCCAAAGGCCTGTTGACCGGGTAAATAAAGATTCTCCGATAAGGGTGAACATCACCCCAATGTACATAGGATTGCGCGAGTATTTGTAGAGGCCCGATATCACCAGTTGCCGGGTAGGGTCGGCGGGCGACAACGTACCTCGGCCATCGAGTGCAAAGCGCGTGATGCAATGCAGCGTGATGGCAACCCCTGCGATAAATACGATGATGCCGGCATATTGGTCGACGCTAAGAGGAGTGTTGAGTGCAGTGCGGTATTGTTCCCGGGCGATAAGCCAGGGAAAAAATCCGCAAACCATGCCGGGTTGCAGGATGGTGAAGAACAGGTTGCGCCAGAACAAGGAGCCATTGCCGGCACGGCCCTGTGTATTGTGTTGACTGGTGTTCATGGGAGGTGGTTGTAATAGGGCACCCGAATGTAGCAGTAATGTACCCAGCCAGTTGCCCGATTTGCCCGGTAATCATTTATACAGGACGGATAGCTGCTACCGCAGCATGAATGGCGTTGATGTTCAGGAGGCAGGCAGTTATTCAGGTTCTACGTCGGCATACTCGCTGGGCGTTTTGCCGTATTGCTTCTTGAACTCGCGGCTGAAGTATTTACGGTCGTTGTAGCCCACGGCGAATGCCACTTCGTATACAGTGAGTTGCTTTTGGGCCAACAGTTCGGCCGCCTTGCGCAGGCGGATGGATTTCACAAACTCATTGACCGACATATCGGTTACCGCTTTGATCTTCTTATACAATACCGGCGCACTCATCGCCACTTTGCGGGTGAGCATCTCAACCCCAAATTCCGGATCATCCATATGCTCCTCTACCAGGCCAATTATTTTTTGCAGGAACTCCTGGTCGATGGTATTGGGTAATACATCCTTTACAGCCGCAACAGTGGCTATGCCATCGGAAGCAGGCGGTGTACTGAGCTGGCTCGAAAACTTCTGCCGCATCTTTTCGCGCGCCGCGAGCAGGTTGCGTACGTTGAGCTGGAGCACTTTGGTGCTGAAGGGCTTGGTGAGGTAGAGGTCGGCGCCCGTTTCGAGTCCGCTTACCTGGTCGCTCTGCGTGCTCTTCGCCGTGAGCAGTATAACAGGAATATGGCTGGTGCGTTCATCGGTCTTCAGTTTTTCGCATAAGGTGAAACCGTCCATCTCCGGCATCATCACATCACTGATGATGAGGTCCGGTATTTGCTCGGTGGCTGCATGCCAGGCCGCTGCGCCATCAGGATATTCGAGAATATTGTACTCTGCAATGAAAGTGTCTTTGATCAGTTGGCGCAATTGCTCATTGTCTTCTGCGATCAGCAGGGTGAATGGCTTTAACGGTGCAGGCTCTTGTGCAGGAAGGGCGGGCTTTTGTGTGGAGATGATCTGCACTTCGTAGCCTGGTTCGGTCGTGACGGGCTGCGTGGTGTCGGTTGCCTGCAAATGGAGGTTGCCCTGCCGCAATGTTACGGTGAATACGGTTTTGCCTTCCCGGCCCTGGGTAGCCGGGTCGCTCTCCACTTTGATGGTGCCCTTGTGTAATTCCACGATATTCCTGCTGAGGGCGAGGCCGATACCATAACCGGTATTTTGCTGGCCGTGGTCGGCCACCTGGAAGAAATTCGTGAACAGCTTGTCGATGTATTCGGGAGCAATGCCGCGGCCGTTGTCGGTAACCGTAACGGTAACGATATTATCCTTTTGCTCGGCCAGGAGGATGATACGACCTCCTGCCGGGGTGAACTTGAAGGCATTGGCCAGCAGGTTGAAGAATACTTTCTCCAATTGTTCGCGGTCGAAGTAGAGATGCATGTCCTCCGTGTTATGGATAAAGGACATATTGATCTCTTTGGCGAGCGACATTTCGCGGAAGCTCACATAGATCTCCTGCAGAAAGGGTACCAGGTTGTGGCGGGCAATATGCAATTGCAGGTGGCTGGTTTCGGCTTTGCGGAAGTCCATCAGTTCGCTCACCAGTTTCAGCAGGCGGTTGGAGTTGTTCTTGACCTGGCTCAGCTGTTGCTGCACAAACGGATCGTTGTGTTTGTAGTCGATCATCTTTTCGATGGGCGCCATGATCAGCGTAAGGTGGGTACGTATTTCGTGCGATACGTTGGTGAAGAAGTTGAGCTTTACCTGGTGCAGTTCATCTTCCTTTTTCAATAAGGCACGCAGGAAGAGGTAGCGCACCACGAGGAATAGTAATGCCGCCAGTGCCAGGATGTAAATACAAAACGCCCACCACGTGAGCCAGAAGGGAGGCAATACTTTGATGGTGATGCTGGCAGGCTGGCTCCAGATACCGTCGTTGTTGGCGCCTTTTACGCGAAAGGTATAAGTGCCTGCGGGCAAGTTGGTGTACGTGGCCGCATTGGTGGTCACCTCGTTCCATCCCTTATCGAACCCTTCGAGTTGATAGGCGTATTTATTCTTGCTGCTTTTGATATAGTTCAGCAAGGCATATTCGATGGTGAATACATCCTGGTTATAGCGAAAGGTGAGGGTAGGGGAAAGTGCAATGTTTTCGCTGAGTATCCTGCTATCGTCGTTGATGGCGACGGGATTGTTGAAAAGCCTGAGGCCGGTAAATATGACCGGTGCCGTGTATTGGTTGGTTTCTACGCGGGCGGGCGTGAAATGGGTGATGCCATTGAAGCCGCCGAAATACATATTACCCCGGCTATCGCGGAGGTAGGCATTGAAATTAAATTCATTGCCGGCGAGCCCATCGCTCATGGTATAGGTTTGCGCGGTGTTTTGCGATGGATTGTATTTGATCAATCCCATATTGCTGCTCAACCATAGATTGCCTTGCTCATCATCGAGGATACCCACGACATTGGTATTGGCTGGTAATAATTTTTTGCCATACTGGGCGTATACCCCGCGGTGGGGATCGTATTGTGCCAGTCCGTTGTAACTGAGTCCCAGCCAAATCCGTCCTTCCCGGTCCTCCCGGATGCAGTTGATATAATGAACAGAATCTATTTTCGCGCTTTGCTGGCCGGTAATTTTATAGAGGCCGGGTACGCCGGCGATCCATACATTGCCAGCCTTATCGGTGTATACGTTTGCTGCCTGGCCGGGCAGGGGCGATACGGTGGAGCGCAGGTTATCACCCACCAGTTGTGTGCCGTTGCGTTGATAGATGGATATGCCTGCCTGGCTCACGATCCACAAACGACCCAAGGCATCTTCTGTGATGGAAGTGATCTCGGTGGTAAGTGAGTTAGGGTCGCTTTCCTTGTACAGGTACCGGATGAACTTGTGTTGTTGCCGGTCGTACACGTTAAGGCCGCCGCCGTGGGTACCGCACCAGGGATTGCCGTCCTTATCGAGGTAAACCACTTTTACGAGGTTCGAGCCAAGGCTTCCCGCCTCGCGGCTATTGTTCTTGTAAGCCGTGAAGGTTCCCGTGTTGCGGTCGTAATAGTTGAGGCCGCCGCCTTCGGTACCAATCCACAGGTTGTGCAGCTGATCTTCCACCATGCTGCTCACCACATTGTTGCTGAGGCTGCCGCTGTGCTGGTTGTTCTGGATGGTTTGAAAGGGCGTGCTGTACGAATAGGTGCTGTTGGCTCCCCCGAAATAAGTGCCTACCCAGATGGAGCCGTTGGCATCTTCGAGGATGCTGTAAATAGAATTCTGACTCAGGCTTTTTTTATTGCCTGCTTCCTGTTGATAGGAACTGATGGCCCCGGTATGGGGATCGATGATGCTGAGGCCTTCCTGGGTGCCTACCCATAGCTGGCCACGACTGGTGGCCAGAATTATCCGGATGTTGTTATTGATAATACCCGGTTGGTTGTTAGCATGCGACCAGGTTTTGAAAGTATTGGTGGCGGGAAGATACTGGTTGATGCCGTCATGCTGCGTGCCGATCCAGAGGTTCCGGGCTTCATCTTCTGCAATGGTCGTAATATAATCTGCGCTGAGGCTCTGTGCGTTGCCGGGTTGATGATGGAAATTGGTACAACTGATCTTCCCGTTGATCCATTGCAGGCGCGTGAGCCCATTGTTGGTGCCCACCCAGAGGCGTCCCTGGTGGTCTTCATGAAGAGCCCGGATGATGTTGCCGGCAATGCTATTGTTGCTATCGGCAGAAGGGTAAAAGGATTGGAAGTTTCTTTTGCCGGGGTCGGTAAGCAGGTGCAAGCCCTGGGTGCTGCCTATCCAAAGGCGCTGTTGTTTATCCTGGATGATACTATATATATTACCCATCCTTTTCCCATTGATCCAGATACGCTCAAAGGCGTCTGTTTTGGGGTCGTAGCGATCGAGACCGCCGGAGGTGCCGATCCATAAGTTGTTCTGTGCGTCGCGGTAAAGGGTGGTAATGTTATTGGAAGACAGGCTTTGCGTGTCTTTACCGATCGATTTATAGATCTTGAAGCGGGCGCCATCGTAGCGCGTGAGGCCGATGGACGTACCAAACCAGAGGAAGCCCTGCTGATCCTGCGCGATGGAAAGTACTGAATTGCTCAGCAATCCGTTCTCGACGGTCAGGTGGTTGAAGGCCAGTTGCTGGGCCTTGGCGGCGGGCATACACGCCAACCAGAGCAGTAGCACTCCGAAAGTTGTTCTTGATACGGTTCGACAAGCAGATACACCAATCATACCTCAATGTGATGGACTGTAAAGTTAGGGGGGAATGTCATGGCTCCTTGCGCCCGTGCTAAAATTCCAGCAAAAAGTATTTATTGATAATCATGCTGTTGCAGGCCGTTTAAGATATTCCCCCCATTCTTTTAGGATAGTCACCCCCGCTTCGCTGTTGCCCCGCCCATATTGCAATCAGAACGATGCTGCCTCCTGAAGGTGTTTGACCTGCTATGCCCCAGTGCAGCATCAGTTCGTTCATTTCATATCATTAAAACAACTGGTTATGCTGCTTAAAACTGATTGCACCAGGCTCCCGGTAAGGTACTTGTGGGGGTTGTTGGTTAGCTTGCTTTTTCCTGCCTTGTTGATGGCCCAATCCAAACCCGTTACGGTGGTTGTAACGGATGAAGCCGGGAAGCCTATACCCGGTGTTTCTGTTTCCCTGAAGAATACAAAAGTTGGTGGCAGCACCGATGAAGTGGGTAAGTATACCCTGAACGCAGCAGCCAGTGATGTGCTGATGTTGTCGGCGGTTGGCTTTGAAGCCACTGAAATCGTGGTAGGCCAGCAATCGAATATTTCCGTTTCCTTAAAGAACAAGAATGGCGCTATGAATGATGTGGTGGTGGTAGGGTATGCCACCCAGAAACGCGCAAACATGACGGGTGCAGTAGCTACTGTATCGGCCAAGCAAATTGCCGACCGGCCCATCACGAACGTATCTTCCGCGCTTTCGGGCCTTATGCCGGGTGTATCGGTAATGCAGGGCTCGGGCGACCCACGCGGCGATGGTGCTACCATCCGCGTGCGCGGTACCGGCACCATGAGCAGCAACAACTCTCCGCTCGTCGTAGTGGATGGGATCATTGGTGTGATGGATGCGGTGAACCCGCTCGATATCGAAAGCGTGACCGTATTGAAAGACGCGGCTTCGGCTTCTATCTACGGTACCCTGGCCGCCAATGGCGTGATCCTGATCACGACCAAGAAAGGGTTGAAGAATAGAATGACCGTTACTTACAGCGGCAATATGTCGATGACACAGCCCATGAATATGCCCAAGTTCGTTTCGAACTATGCACAACATATGCGTTTGATGAATGAGGGCTATATCAATGTGGGCCAGGCGGCGCCTTTTGCCGTGGGTACCATCAATGCCTGGGATTCGGCCAGCAAGATCCCGAACCAGCTCAACGCGATCGGTGTTCCCAATTCTATCGCTTATCCCAATGTTGACCAGGCTGCTGAGTTGTTCAACAACCGCTTCCTGCAAAACCATAGCATTTCCATCAATGGCGGTACCGATCGGGTAGGATACCTGGTGTCTATCGGCTACCTCGATAACAAGGGTACCATCGAAAACTCGGGCACCAAACGTTATCAGTTCCGCGCCAACCTCGATGCGAAAGTGAATAAATTCCTGACACTGGGTACGCAGACCTTTGGTTCTGTACAGAACTTTGAAATGGGTAATACTTCCAGCGCCTTCAACTTCCTGCGCCAGTCTACCCCGGGCATTGTTCCTTACTGGAATGGCCGGTACGGATTTCCGCAGGCACCTGGTGAATCGGGTACTGCCAATAATATACTCGCATTCCTGAACAACACCGAAGGCGGTGACCAAACGACCCGTTTCAATACGACCCTGTATGCTACAGCGCATATCATGAAGGGACTCACCTTTGAAAGCAAAGTGAATTACCAGATCAGGCAAAATGAATACAACTCCCACACCAATCCGGATGTGAGCCTGCGGTATGATTTTGCTACTGATCAGTTAAAGACCGGTTTGCCTTCCCTGGCCAACGCCACTACCTATTACAGTTTCGACAAGAACTACCAGCTCACGTTCGATAACGTATTGAGGTATGCTACTTCTATCGGCGACCACGACCTCGGTGGCCTGGTAGGTTACAACCAGCTTTATTACAATGTCTACAATTTCAACACTACCAAAACCGGCTTGATCGATTATGATCTTACCACACCTGGTGCGGTATTGACACCCACTACCATTAATGGTGGTGAGTCGGACTATGGCATCCGTTCCTGGTTTGGCCGTGTGAACTATGCCTACAAAGGCAAATACCTGTTGGAAGGTAACCTGCGTTATGATGGCGTTTCCCGCTTTTCGCCCGATACACGCTGGGGCCTGTTCCCTTCAGTATCTGCCGGCTGGCGTATCTCGGAAGAGGATTTCATGGAGCATACACGTGGCTGGCTCAGCAACCTGAAGCTGCGTGCTTCGTGGGGACAGCTGGGCAACAATGCCAGCGGCAACTACGATTGGCAGAGTGGTTATGTAACCCGCCTCTATTCGTTCAACAACGTACAGGTAGGTGGTGTGGCTGTTGGTAGCTATGCCAACCCAGATCTGAAGTGGGAAACTTCTACCAATACCGATATTGGCGTGGAAGGCTCGCTGTGGGGCAATAAATTGTTCTTCGAACTGAACTTCTACAAGCGCATTACGTCCGATATCCTCAATGTACCGCCCATTCCGTTAACAGCTGGTATTGCATCGGCTCCAACGGTGAATGGTGCCGAAGTAACCAATAAAGGCGTGGAACTGAACCTTGGCTATCGTGGCAGGATCAGTGAGGTAAGCTTCAGTGTGGCTGGCAACGTTGCCTACAACTTGAATGAAGTAACGAAGTTCAAAGGCAAACTGCAGGAAGGCTGGGTGAAAGATGCGGGCGGTAACAATGTTTACCAAAGCAACCTGGGCGCCGTTTCTACCGGTAGTGAAACAAGAAGGGTAGAAGGTCGCAAGATCGATGAATATTATCTGTACCAGGTATACCGTGGCAGCGCCACTTATACGAATGCAGATGGTAGTGTGAATGTGAATGGTGGTCCGCGTGATGGTATGATCCGCACACAGGCCGATCTCGACTGGGCCAAAGCCATGATCGCTGCAGGGCATCCTTTGCGCCCGGCCAATGGTGTGAGCAAAACATCTATCTGGTATGGCGACCTCGTGTATGCCGACCTGAATGGTGATGGCGATTATGGTAACTCCTTCGATCGTTATTTTGCCGGTTCTTCTGCCTTGCCCAAGGTTATCTTTGGTTTCAATACAGAGCTCACCTGGCGCCAGTTTGATTTCTCCATGATCTGGGCCGGTGCTGCAGGACACAAGTTCTACTGGAATGCCGATAACTACAACAACTCATTCGTTACGAATGGTAATGCGTTCTCGACCTTGTATGCCAACGATCACTATTTCTATGATCCGGCTACACCCGATGATCCCCGCACCAATATCAATGCGAAGTATACACGTTTGAAAGCAAGCGATCCCCAAAATCGGGGCGTGGCGAGCGATTACTGGTTGTACAATGCCAGCTGGATCAAGTTGAAGAACCTGCAGGTAGGTTACAACCTTCCCGATACCTGGATGAAAAAAGCATTCCTGCAAAGGGCGCGTGTTTATTTCTCCGGCGAAAACCTGCTGATGATCACTTCCTTCCCGGGCCTTGATCCTGAGATCGGCAGTGGTGTGAGTTACCCCACGATGCGGCAGTTCAATTTTGGTGTGAACCTTACTTTCTAACTATCAAAATGCTTTGGAACATGAAAAAGTTTATATGGGTCAATGCTGTGCTGGCCTTGTCGCTGGCAAGCTGTAAGAAGGATCTGCTGGACAAAGTTCCTTACGACCAGCTGGCTTCTGAAAATATGTGGACCACCGATAACCTCACGGAGGTGGGTGTGAATGGTATTTACAATGCGCTGCGCCTGGGTTATCAATCGGGCGGCGCTTCCGGACTGGAGATCTATCAGTACGACCGTTTTTCCTTCAGCGGGCAAACACGCGATGCAGAAGGTATGATGCAGGGCACCATTACCCCTGGTAATGGATTGTTCAGCGGCAACTGGCGAAACTTCTATGAAGGCGTGATCCGGGCCAATGATGCCATTGCGAACATTCCGGCGAAATCGCCTTCGAGCGCTGCGCGCAAGGCACGCTTTATCGCTGAATCCAAATTCCTGCGCGCGTACTATTATTTCCGGTTGAACCAGGTGTGGAAGGGGGTGCCCATCTACCTGGAGCCTACACCTTATGATGCCTTCACCAAGGCCCGCTCTACCGAGGCGGAAGTATGGAATGTGGTGTTGAAAGACCTTACCGATGCGATCAATGAACCTGAACTGCCCAGCCGCTATACCAGCGGCTCCGACAACGGGCGTGCGACCCGCGGTGCCGCTTTTGCCCTGCGTGGTAAAGTGTATATGTACATGAAGGATTGGAACAAGGCGGCGGTTGATTTCGATTCGGTAAAGAAACAGGGTTATACGTTGTTTGGTAATTATACGCAGTTGTTCAAAGAAGCGAATGAAAGAGCGCCGGAGATGATCTTCTCCTTGCAGAATATCGCGGTAGCCAACCTCGGTTCCACGACGCAGTTCTATTGCGGTGGCCGCTCTTCCTTTGGTTTCAACTGGAACACGTATCTCGTATCGCCCAACCTGGTCGACCTGTATGAGAAGGCCGATGGCAGCAAGTTCAACTGGGATGATGTGTTGCCTGGTTATTCTGCGATGAAGCCGGAAGCTCGTCAGGTATTCTTCCTGCGTGATAACCTCTCTGCTGCCGAGAAAACAGCAGCAGCCGGCCGCGGTGCCGACATGAGCCAATATCTCCCCGTGGGTAACGAAGCGCGCATCAAGGCCGCGTATGAGAACCGCGATCCGCGCCTGGCGGCGAACGTGATCACGCCGTATTCTACTTTCAATGGAGTATTGGGTGGCACGGCCATCAACCAAACGGTGATCAGCCGTTTCCCTTACCGTTCGGAGAATTCACCTACACTCGACTACCGTACCGATACGCAAGCTTTCTTCTATTATCTCTACCGCAAGTTTGTGGGGGAGAATAATAATGAATTGCTCGACCGCAGCTTTGGTCCTATCGATCAGCCATTGATCCGTTATGCGGATGTGTTGCTGATGTGGGCAGAAGCCTTGAATGAACAGGGTGATGTACCCGGCGCTATCGCCAAAGTGAATGAAGTGCGTGCAAGGGTTAATATGCCAGCTTTGCAGCAGGCTGATAATACAAAAGGAACTTTCGTGGCCGGTCAAACAGAGATGACCGAGCGCATCCGCAACGAGCGTCGTGTGGAGTTCCCCAACGAAGGCATCAATTATTTTGATGAACTGCGTTGGAAGAGCTGGAAGAGCAGCACCTTCAAAACCGGCAGTGGTGTGCAGCAGGTGTGGGGACAAAGTACTGTGCCTTACACCTGGGGCGGCGATTATCTCTACACGTGGGCGATCCCTGCGGCAGAGATCGAGCGTAACCCTGCTTTGAAACAAAATGACGGATGGCCGCAATAACCGGCCGTTTTAAATAGCTCCATAAGCAGCAGATATGTTAGACATAAGCACCTGTTCCGGGGGGAACGGGTGCTTTTTCCTTCGCTTTTTGTTGCAGCATTAATAGGCGATTAAGATTGAGGGCCTTTATTTAGGGGGCCGGCGGGTGCTCTTCGACTTGTGCATAGATAGGTTTATTTTAGTGGCCCTATAATGATTGTTTATATGATGAAAAAACTGTTCCTGTTACCTGTTCTGCTGGCCTGCCTGGCAGCCTTTTCTCATGAGCCGCGCAACCTGTTGCAAAAGAAAGCCTCGCTGGCGCAGGTGAAAGCTAGTTTGGTGCCCGCGGCTGCCTGGGTAAAATACCCGGCCTATACCGATCGCAAGGGGTGGGATATGCTAACCGGCCCGCTAAAAGCGGCTTTGATCAAGGACGGAGAAGCTGCTTTAAACTACAATTGGAAAGTAGTAAAGGCAACAGATTATCTCGCTTATGAGCGTACAGGCAGCCGGCTCGCCATGGAAACGCCCTTCCAGGACAATAATGTAGCCCTGAGTAACCTGGTGTTTGCAGAACTGGCAGAAGGCAAGGGACGCTTCCTCGATCAGATCATCAATGGCTTGTGGCAAACCTGCGATATGTCGTCGTGGGCGCTATCGGCCCATCTTACTGCTCAGAAGAACAAAAGAAACTTGCCGGATTACCGGGAAGAGATCATAGATCTTACTTCGGGCGACTTAGGGTCTTTTCTTTCCTGGACCTGGTATTTTTTTCGCCAGGAGTTTGATAAAGTAAATCCTGTTATCGCTGCACGTTTGAAACAGGAGATCACGAATCGTATACTGGTACCTTATATGGCCCGCAGCGACTACTGGTGGCAGGCGCTCAATTATAAACCAGGCATGATGGTCAATAACTGGAATCCCTGGTGCAATTCGAATGTGCTTGCCTGCTTTTTACTATTGGAAGAAGATAAAGACAAGCTGGCTGCTGCGGTTTATCGTACTATGCAGAGTGTGGATGAGTTCATCAATTATACCCATGAAGACGGGGCTTGCGAAGAAGGACCGTCGTACTGGGGCCATGCTGCGGGTAAGTTGTACGACTATCTTCAGCTGTTGAGCAATGCCAGCCGGGGGCAGCTCAGCATCTTCCAGGAACCCATGATCAAAAGCATGGGGGATTATATTGCGCGTAGTTATGTAGGGAACGGTTGGGTGGTCAATTTTGCAGATGCTTCTGCGAAAGGGGGCGGGGAGCCCGGCGTTATCTATCGTTATGGTAAGGCTGTGCAAAGCCGCGATATGCAAGCTTTTGCTGCCTATCTTGCTGCGGCGAATAAAGGGAGCTATACTGTCAATGCCGTCCGCGATTTCTTTCGCACGATCGAGAACCTGACCACTTATCGCGAAGTATTGTCTGCTTCACCTGCATTACCTGTCAATGCCTTTACCTGGTATCCCGAAACTCAGTTCTGTTATATGAAGAACAGTAATGGATTCTTCTTTGCGGCGAAGGGTGGTTTCAATAACGAAAGCCATAATCACAACGATGTAGGTTCTTTCTCTCTTTATGTGGATACGCTGCCGGTGATCATCGATGTAGGGGTGGGTACCTACAGCAAGCAAACCTTCAGCAACGACCGTTATACGATCTGGACAATGCAAAGTAATTACCATAACCTACCAATGATAAATGGTGAGTCGCAGCCATTCGGAGCGCAGTATAAGGCGTCCAATGTGGCGTTCGATGCAAATAAGAATAAGTTCAGTCTCAATATAGCCGGCGCTTATCAGCAAAATGCAGCCGTGAAAAGCTGGATGCGGTATTACACCCTGCAACCTCAGGCGCTGGTGTTGGAGGATGTGTTTGAACTAAGCGCGCAAAAGCAGGCCAACCAGGTAAACTTTATGACCTGGGCCAGACCGGATGTATCGAAGGCAGGTTCCGTGGTGTTGATTAAAAATGGCACAGCCATCCAGTTGCAATACGATGCCAGCCTTTTTAACGCTACCGTAGAAACGATCCCGCAAACGGATGTGCGCCTGTCAAGGGTATGGGGCAATGAGTTGTACCGGTTGTCGCTCACTGCTAAAAAGCAATCGCTGAAAGGGCGTTATCGTTTTGTGTTTACCCGAAACCAAATTCCTAACAAGTAAATTATTTTTCATGAAGCAAATGTTTGTGTGTGCCGGTATTTTGTCGCTGTGCCTGCTTGGCTTTACGACGCGCAACAGCGAGGCCGATTTTGTAAAAGAGAATTTCAAGTATGCCAACAAGCAGTTGAAGACGATGCTGCAGGAAACCGGTAACAAGCAGAACGCTTTTCCGCGTACGATCAATAAGGCTGGTAAACTCGTAACTACGAACATGTACGACTGGACACCGGGTTTCTTTCCCGGTAGCTTGTGGAATGCCTATGAGTATATGGAAGATACGGAGATGAAAACTGCTGCGCGTACCTGGACCGAGCAACTGGAACCACTAAAAACCTTTACCGGGCACCATGATCTTGGCTTCATGATGTATTGCAGTTATGGCAATGCTTACCAGCAAACCGGCAACGATGCCTACAAAAATATCCTGGTGCAATCGGCCCGTTCTTTAAGTACACGTTTCAATCCAACCACCGGTTGTATCAAGTCGTGGAATACTTTCAAATCCTGGCATGGTAACAAGACCTATAATTTCCCGGTGATCATCGATAACATGATGAACCTGGAATTGCTGTTCTTTGCCTCGAAGGTAACGGGCGATACCTCATACCGCCATGTTGCCGTATCACATGCCGTGAATACCATGAAGTACCAGATCAGGAAAGATTATAGTTCGTTTCATGTTGTGTGTTACGATACCATCAACGGAAAGGTAGCTGGTCAGGAAACTGCACAGGGTTATGCTGATAACTCTACCTGGTCGAGGGGCCAGGCCTGGGGTATTTATGGCTTCACCATGGTGTACCGCGAAACCAGGGACCCGCGCTTCCTGAAGACGGCCCAGGGCATGGCCGATTTCTTCATCCGCCACAAGAACCTGCCGGCCGATAAAGTGCCTTACTGGGATTTCAATGCGAACCAGGCTGGCTATACGCCCGGTGTTAATTCCAACGCTCGCAAAGTAACGCAATCGTACCGCGACGCTTCGGCTGCTGCGATCGTAGCGTCGGCCCTGTTTGAATTGAGTACGTATGTAAGCGGCGCTAAAAGTAAGGAGTACAAGAACGCTGCGATCAAGATGCTACATTCGCTGGGCAGCGATGCCTACCGTGCGAAGCCCGGCACCAACGGTAATTTCCTGTTGATGCATTGCGTGGGCAGCATTCCCCACAACGGCGAGATCGATGTGCCGCTGGTGTATGCCGATTATTATTTCCTCGAGGCGTTGAACAGGTACGATCGTTTGCTGAAAGGCGAGTCCCTGTTTGCCAAAGGGTAAAAACTTTACATTTATTCATTTACCGATAATGGTGATCATGAAATTTGCCGCTAATTTATGGATGGCTCCGGTGGTATTGTTGTGTGCCGGGGTTGGGGCCCAGGCGCAATCGAAAAAGGCGCCGCGCACAGAAACGAAGACGGTTGTTGCCGAAGTGAAAACGACCGGTGTGCAGGACCGCGCCTACTGGAGCGAGCTGTTGTACAAAATGGCATCGCCGGTGATCCTGAACCTCGCCAATGGTACGTTGAAGAAGAATATGCCGGTGGAGAAGTCGCCTACTTATGCGTTGAACGCCGACAAGGTGACTTACCTCGAAGCGGTAGGACGCACGATGGCCGGTGTAGCGCCCTGGCTGGCCCTTCCTGATGATGAGACTAAAGAAGGGCAGCAGCGGGCTACTTTGCGCAAGGCATTGCTGAAAGGCATTGCCAACGGGGTAGATCCCTCGAATCCGGATTACCTCAACTTTAGGAGCGAGAACCAGCCCATTGTAGACGCTGCCTATATCGCGCAGGCATTTCTGCGTGCACCGAAGGCGCTGTGGGAGCCGCTCGATGCGGTTACCAAACAACGGGTGATCGAAGAATTCAAGACCCTGCGTACACGCACGGGGGCGTATAATAACTGGCTGTTGTTTGCTGGTATCAACGAAGTGTTCCTGTTGAGCGTGGGCGAGCAACCCGATCCGGCGCGCATTGAAATAGCCAAGCGAAAGATACTGGAATGGTATGAGGGCGATGGCTTTTACAGTGATGGTCCGTCGTTTAGCCTGGACTACTACAACAGTTATGTGATCCATCCCATGCTGGTCGACTTTTTCAAAGTGCTGGTCGATAACAAGCGCGCCAAGGAAGAGGAATATGAACTGGCGTTGAAAAGGATGGTGCGCTATGCCGAGTTCCTGGAGCGCTTCATCGCCCCCGATGGCAGTTATCCTGCCTTTGGAAGATCGGTCACTTACCGTACGGCAGCCTTTCAGGCGTTGGCCCAATCGGCACTGATGGACAAGCTGCCGGAAGGAGTAGTGCCTGCACAGGTTCGCTGCGGGCTAACGGCGGTGATGCACCGCATGTTTGATCAATGCAATAATTTCGACGCGAATGGTTGGCTGGTGCTGGGTTTCTGCGGTCACCAGCCTATGATAGCGGACTATTATACCTCTACCGGCAGTTTATACATGGCAACGCTGGGTTTTCTGCCTTTGGGATTGCCGGCTACGCATGCTTTCTGGACGGAGGCGCCTGCCGACTGGACCTCGAAGAAGGCCTGGAGCAGTCAGCCTTTCAAAAAGGATTATCACGTAGAGTATTAAGGATGGATTGTTCTATATTTATAGCACAACACATGCTATATGAACACCTCGTCCCTGAATAATGAATTGTCTCTCCTTCATCGAAGATCATTTCTCATCAATACAGTAGCGGCGGCGGGTGGTCTGGCCCTTTTGGGTTCTCCACTCGCCGGTTTCGCCGCCGGTGGCGCTTCTGCTGCGCCGACAGTACAGGATATCATCAACCTCATTTTGAAAGAGGGTAACCTGCAGCCCATCAAAGACACGGTCGATACCATCAAAGCCGGCAAGGCAGATCAGCCGGTAACGGGTATCATTACCACCATGTTCGCCACGATCAAAGTGATCGAAGAAGCTGCCAGGCTAAAGGCGAATTTCATCATCGCGCACGAACCTACTTTCTACAATCACAAGGACGATACCGGCTGGGTGAAGGATAATAGAGTCGTTCAGCAAAAGCTCGACCTGCTGGCGAAGCGCGGCATCACGGTATGGCGTTTTCACGATTACTGTCATTCGCTGAAGCCGGATGCCATCAGTTATGGTGTGGCCAAAAGAGCCAACTGGCTCCCTTACTACAAAACAGGCGAGTTGATATTGACGATCCCTCCCGTGTCGCTGCAACAGCTCGTGCAGCATCTTAAATCTTCGTTGGGCATTACCCACCTGCGGGTGATCGGAGATCTCAATCAATCCTGCTCACGCATTGCTTTGTTGCCGGGCGCCTGGGGCGGACAGCGGCAGGTGAACGCTGCCGAAACACTGCAGCCGGATGTGCTGGTGGTAGGAGAGTTGTCGGAATGGGAAACGGCCGAGTACATCCGTGATAGCCGTTTGCTGGGCGGTAAAACAGCCCTGATCGTGCTGGGCCACAGCGTGAGCGAAGAGCCCGGCATGGAATGGTTCGTTGATTGGTTACAACCTAAAATACCTGCGCTAACAGTTACCCATATCGCTTCGGGCGATCCGTTTACGTGGATGTAGGTTCAGCGATTCGCCAGGCATCCCAGTATGGCCATTAAGGCACTGAGTACATTGGCAACGGTGCGGATGCTATGAAACATATTCCACCGAGCTTCAAAAGCCTGCCGATGCTGAGACAACTGTTCAGCGGTGGATGCGGGAATATTGATTTTGTCGAGGGCATCATTAAGGGGTACATTACCGGCGATGGTGACGCCAAATACACCAACGATGTAGAGGAGGGCGGCAGCCAGGAAATACCAGAACTGTTTGCTGGGTTGTGGTGCGTAACTGAGCCAGGTTGCGAGTGGCAACAAAATGACCGTACCGAGGAAGGTGGCGAAGAATACGGGATTGAGGATGGCGCGGTTGATGGATTGCATGGCATTGAGGTAGTCGGCGTCGGCCAGGCGGCCAAGACCTGGATTCACCGAACAGGAGTAGGCGTAAAAGAGGCCGGCGGCAAGGCTGGTGCTGAGGGTGGCGGCAACGATGATGAGATATGTCATGGGTTTATTTTTCATGGTGATGCTTTGTAGAAGATAATTCGTTTAGTGATGGAGGTATTCTTACATTATTTGCGCAATGTTTTAACGTAGGCTACTACCAGTTGCAGTTCGGCTGTATCCAGTTTTTTCTCCCAGGCCGGCATTACCTTTCTCCCCTTGGCAATGGTGGTGTACAAGGTTTCTTCATCCAACTGGCTTGTCTGGAGGTTTTTGGCACCGAGGAATCCTTTGGTGCCGTCTTTTCCGTGACAGAGTTTGCAATGACGTTCAAACAATTCCTTACCGGTGCGACTGGTACGGGAGGGCTTTGCCTGCAAGGGCATGAATGCCTGTGCTACCAGGAGTGTGCCGAGCAAGGTGGAGAAGAGTATTGTTTTCATGGCTTTCATTTCCTCACAAAGCTATCGCCGCCGTTTTCGCGGAAATAGAACAAAACCGACAAGGGGATGAAAGGCGGGAAAGCCTGGAATCGATCATTCACGGTACGGCAGGCCCGAAATTGTCTGTTGTGCTAACTTTTGTTGCCCGGGCCTGATCACCTATGTTTCAGCTCCGGGATTGGGAAGAGCTCAAATGCCTTGCTATCGCATGTAGAAGAGGGCTGGCGACTCCTGGAGGCCCTGCTTCGCTCATTAGAGCCCCGGGAAGGCCCGATCTCATTCATTTCTTGCCTCGTCATCCTGTCCGCCCCGGATGCCCGTAAAGCCGCTCGGAATGCTCGTGGAGTTGGTAGCGAATGCGCGGTTAATGGGCGCAACCTTGCCTGGAATATGCACCCGTATTCACTGAGGGTTGCACTGGCTCACTATGTAAGACTGCCTGTTTTAGTGCACTCCAGTGCCATTCTGTATAAAGTTTAATAGGCTTTTCAGGCAAGTCTGCTACAATAAAGCATGGCTTCCGGATATACTGTAAGGTGCCTGGCTGCCAGTGTTTTAGGTGATTTGTAGATGGAGAGGCGAAGGAGGGTGATTGACCTTGCGGAGCGAGGGCAGATGAATGAATAAAAGTGTTCAAATCTGCGGATAATAGTGAGCACATCTTCGGATAAACCAAAAGACCGCGGGCGCAGCCCGCGGTCTTTTTTTGTGAATTGAAAACGTTGATCTATGATTTGAAAACGCTGATATTCGAAATTAAAGCGTTGGTTGATAATCTGATAGCCTGATCGGTAAGCTGGCTATTCCGGGTAGAAAACCTGGTTATTCCGCCACGCCGATCAGTTGGTTGAACAGCATTTTGAACGTACCATGCGTTTGTGCGCGGAAGGTGATCTCTGGTCCAAAAGCATAGAGCTTTCCTTTTCCTACCTGCGCCTCAAACGCGGTTACGCCACCCTGCAAATAGGCCTGGCCCCAGGCCCAGCCGCTGCGCAGCGGTTTGCCGTTCGTGAACCAAACCAAAGGCTTTACCGTTCCTTTGGCCAGTGCGTCAGGAGAAAGCGTGAACACCGGACTGGCATCGAAATAGATGTCGCAGGCGGTGGGCAGTCCCCAGGTCGCTTTTTGGGTACTGTCGATGCTGGCACGTAATACGCTGCCGGGTATATAATATTTCTCGTTTGGCAGTCGTTGTTCTTCACCATTCACCATTTCCACCAGCGCATTGCGTACTGGTAGTTTCAGGTGATAAGCAAGGCTGGTGCTCGAACCAATGGTAACAACCTGACCGCCTGCCTCGAGGAATTTCTTCAGTTCAGGAACCGACTTGTCGGCCGTGATTCGGCCGCGACGGCCACGGAACTCATCGGGGATGCTGTCGTTTTGAGGACCGCCAAATCCACCGCCACCAAACCGGCCGCCACCTTCTCCGCCTGCTGCGGGGATTGCGCCGCCTACAAATACGATCACATCATATTTAGCGCTCAATCCGCCCGAGTCGATCGTGGGCGGATAGATCACGTCGGCATCGAAGTGGAATTGCTCAAACAGAAAACGCAACCAGCCGGATGGCATCGAACCGCCATAGGTATCCCAGAGGGCTATACGTAGTTGCTTTACTGGTTTCAAACCAGCAGGTCGTTTGGCTATAGTGGCCGACGTTATCCCATATTCGGCAGCACCCTTTTCAATAATCCCTTTGGCTTTGCCGCCTGCGGGGACGAAGAAGGAACCGGCTGCATAGCCATTGCCGCCTTCCTTGGTACGGAACACCGGTGCGCCTGCCTTGAGCAGGTCATTGACCACCAGGAACGAATTGTTGGCTGCACTGTTGAGCACATAACCTGCCGATGCTTTGGCGGGTTGCGCCGCCGGTTGCTGTAATTCGCCATAGGGCACGCGCTGGAACGGACCATCGAAGTCTTCGGTGAGGCGATCAAATTCAACGCCCATCAGGTAGGCAAGGGTCCAGCCGGCAGCATCATAAGGCGCCACGGGTGGTCCACCGGGATAGCGGAAATCATTGGGGTGATCCTGCGGCTCGAACATATCGAGCACGTGCGGGCGAAATGCCTGGTTGGTTTTCACTACATAGGAGCCGGCAGGGTATTTCTTTCCATTTATGGTAAAGTCGGCAGTTGCTTTGTGCACCAGTACGCCTGTACGAACCAGCGCATTGATGAATTTGGTAGCCGTAGGGAAATCAGACTGGTCGGCGGGCAGGATGAAACCACGCGGGTCGCGGGTTGCCCTGTCCTTCATAATGGAATCGAAGTATTTAACCGGTACTCCACCCTGGCGGAATGCACCACCGGGGGCTTCTGTAGAGAGGGCCTGACTGCCTCTTGCCGCGGCATTCTTCTTCTGGTCGTTCTGGTAGGCGGTATTGATGGCGTCTATGCGTTTGGGCGATAATCCCCAATAATCCTTGCTGCCACGCTCGATGGAATTGCGTCCCATCTTATAGATGTTGTACAACAGCTCATCGCGGTAGCGGGTGGCGTAGTTCAATACAGCATAATTGAGTGAAATGGAATAATCGATCGACTGACGGAAATACCATTTCTGCGGCGTCACCGGGTTGGGCGTAGCGCCGTCGGGTATCAATCTTTGGGGTACCAGCGGTACTTCAGAAGGGGTGGGGCTGCCGATGATCTCCGTAAGCAACCCTATGATGTTGTGGAAATAGGTAGTGGTGCGCAATCCGCCGTTGTACCAGGTAGAAAAGGTAGAGCCGGTGCGTTGGGTATAACCCGGTTTGCCCTCAACGTTGAGGCGGTTGATCATGGCGGCGCCAACTGCGTCGAGACTGGTCATGAGCAATGGGTCGAATACATAGTTGAAGGGATCGCGATAAGGCGCGCCTGCTACTACTGAACCTGCCGGGCCTGCCTGGTGGTGGTTGTACATGATCTGCGGCAGCCATTCGATGTACAGCTGGCGGTTCATATTCTGCGTTTCCTTCAGGTTGGCCATGAAGAAGTCGCGGTTGTTATCGTGCCCCGCATATTTTTCATAGAGGCGGGGTAATGAATTGAGTGAGCGCTTTTCGGGTTTGGCTTCGCGCATATACCAATTGGATACCAGTTCCTGTCCATCGGGATTGGCATGCACCAGCAGGATGATGGTATTGTCGAGGATGCGCATGGTTTCGGCGTCCTTGCGGCTGGTGAGCGTATACGCTGTTTCGATGAGCTGGTGAGCGCCTACCGTTTCGGTAGCATGGAGTCCGCCATCGATCCAGATCACCGCTTTACCTTCTGCGGCCAGTGCTCTTGCCTGTTCGTCGGTGATGTCTTCGGCATGGGCCAGCAGCTGGGAGATCTTTCTATAATGATCGAGTTTGGCGATATTGTCGGGCGATGACACCACTAGCATCCATTGGGTACGGCCTTCTTCGGTTCGTCCCATATCGACCAGTTTAGTGCGATTGGAGGTTGCCGCGAGTTTCTTGAAATAGGCTTCCGTTTGGGAATACGTGGCGAGCTGGTAATTATCGCCGATGTTGAATCCGAAATGTTCTTTTGGCGTGGGCACCGATTGGGCGCGGGTAATTCCCGTGCTCAACAGGAAGAGCAGTGATAGACTCAAGCAGTGTTTGGATCGAATCATGGGGAGATTAAAATTGATTAATAATGGGTTTTCTCATGTGTTTATCGTTAAAGCCGGTTGGTTGGGCCGGCCGCCCGTAGGACGATAATTGTCAAGTTGGCCTTTTGGGCGGCGGCTGGAAGTTATTAACAGTTTTTCAATAATCAGGCGAATGGGCGGCCGTTATTTTTGATTCGTTCAATGACCGCACAAATGATATCTTACAAACAAAAATAGTTATGCGGGTTCCTGCCTGTTTGTTTATGGTGATATTATTGATGGCTGCCTGCGGAGACAGGGCCGCTAAACCCGTAAAGGCGGCGGCACCTGCGGCAATGGCCGGCGTGTCGCAATGGTTTGATGCCTGGAACCTGGTATGCCGCGATAAGCTGGGTGTTGACTCGATGGCTGCTCCCCGTATCTTTTTGTACGACGATACTGCCTGGTACACAACCGGCGATTCCAGGCCCGGAGATACGGCGATGGCCATTGGAGGGCCAGGCTTTTCGTGGGCTGCCCTGCATTGGTGGACAGCTAAACACCATCGCCAGCTGCGTATTCCCGACGGACAAACGATACCGGTAGGACTGATGTCATTTGCAGGCGCCGATAGTGCCGACCATCCATTTTTTGTGATGGCTGTGCCGGGCTATTGGAAGCAGGCAGGGGTGGAGAGCAAAACCCTAGGTATCGGCAATTTGGTTACTGCCGTCTTTCTGCATGAGTTTGCCCATACAAGGCAACAAACAGGTATGGGCGCTGCGGTTACGGCTATAGAAAAAGAACATTCCTTCGGCGATGTGCCTTTGTCGGACGATATTGTACAGGACCTTTTTAAAGGCGACAGCACGTACCACCGGCAGTGGCGCGCAGAAGCAGACAAGTTTTATGAAGCGGCCTTTGCAACGGATACGCCTGCGATGAAGCGGTTGACGCGTGAAGCATTGACCCTGCTGCAACGCCGGCAGGCTACCTGGTTTACCGGCGATCGTGCTATCCTGCAGCGGCTGGATGATATTTTTCTCACGATGGAAGGATTGGGGCAGTATACCGGATTCTATTGGTTGCAACATCCTTCGGGCGGCAAGTTTGATTATGCTACATCGGTAGATGGTATGCGACGCAAAAGGAACCAATGGTCGCAGGAAGAGGGCCTGGCTTTATTCCTGATATTGGATAAACTGGCCTCACCAGGCTGGACCGCGCAACTACTCAGCGATCATCCCCCAACGATCATTACGTTATTAACGGCTGCAAGCCAATAAGCCCGGCGCCTTGCGGCAACCGGGCTCCATTTCCTCCCCCTGCTCCTAACGATTGGCTGCCTCGCGTACTTTTTGTACGGCTGGCAACAACAGGGTTACTGTAAAGTCGTCATTACTCTTGATATCAGTGGGCCGGCAAATGCACATGCCGATCTTCTGGTTGTTGGGGATGGCGTAACACGCATCGGGGATAGGATACTTGCAGGCTGGTTGCGGCGCTACATTGCTACCGGGTCTTACCGGGCTCAAGCGGCTGCTGGTGCCTGCTGCATCGGTGTACACGACTTCGGAAAATTTATCGCCGCGTTTTACCAGTTGAATAGTTCCGCCATTGTTGGGCACACGGATGGTATTGGCGCCATCATTCAGTTTTACATGAAAGTCTTGCAATTGTACTTTGCCTTGTGCAATGGAGGCAGTGGTGGCCAGCACAAGCATCGAAAGAATAACACTTACTTTTTTCATACTTCGGTTTTTTAATTAATGATTGTTTTCGTGGTTACTGATTTTACAATACAAAGTTGCGGTAGGGAGTGGTGGTTTCGGTTGGCCGTTTAATGAATAAAGCAACCTGCTTAACGGATCAATAGAACTGGTACTCGGCCTTGGGTAAGGGTTTGCCGGGTATTTCCTTTTGTGCACCACGCAGCAGCTGATGGTAGTCTGCGGGGTTAATGGGCTTCAGGTAAGCAGCAGGCCAGCGGGATGTTTTCACCGGTAATCCCATATCCGTCATCAGTTGGTCGAGGTGCATATAGTTGAAGGGGGCTATACAGGTGCCTCCAAATTCAGCGGCTATCGGCCGGGTAAGCTGACGCCAGTCGTCCATGTATTCCATATCGGCATTGATGGCCGAAGAGGTGGGCAGCTTAAGCGTATTCTCCATATAACGGACCAGCCAGTTCGCGGCTACTTCGGAGGTGAGGGTGGTGAACAGGCTGGAGTTGAAACCTACAAAACCCAGTTGGGGCACCAGCGGATGAATGATGTTGCGGAACAGCCGGAAGCGCCCGTTGGAAGACATGATCAGTTTGCGGTAGCTCTCTTCCAGGAAAGGCAGCTCCTGTGTAAAGCCGGTACCACATACGAGCAAATCGGCGGTAATGGTAGCACCATTCTTCAGTCTGACCTGTTTGCCTTCGATGCGCTCAATCTCAGTACGGTGTGCCTTGATATTTCCTTTTTGTACCTGCTCATAAAAGCCCTCCGGTGCTACACCGAGGCTGCAACTGATCTGGTCTTCGATGCGGTGTTGCGGCACCATGTCGCAGGCTTTGAGTTTGAACTGCCATTTGAGTAAGGCTTCGAGTCCGCGCCATTGTGCCCATACAATCGGCCGCCCAACGGTATGCAGCAATTGCTGCGATAGAGATTTACGCGGTGCATTGAAGAAGGCTTCCGAGAGTCGCGAAAACAACAGGAAGCGCATATTGATCTTGTTACCGAAGAAGCGCGGAACTTTCCATTGTGCTTTGCGGTATAATAGGGTAGTGCTTTGGCTGATGCCGGCTGCAAGGGTGGCGATATCGGTGGCGGATTTGGCAAATCCTACGACGGCAACCGCTTTGTTGCGCAGGATCGACTCGTCTTTCACCTCACTGCTGTGGAGTAATTGTCCGCCTGCTTTCATGAAACTATCGATGCCTGCAAAGGAGGGCGTATACGGTTTGTGAAAGGTGCCAGTGCATACGGCTACGAAATCAAAGCGGATCTGATGGTTTGTGTTTTCGGCCAGGTCGGTGAAAGAGGCTTCCCAGCCATTTTGTGCATAACGCAGCTGGTCAACGCGGGTATTGAACCAGATGTGCTGGTATACCTGTTTGTTGATGGCGTAACCACGCAGGTAGGCCTGTACCTGGTCGCCGGTAGGCCATTGGGGATATTCGGCAGGCATCGGGAAATCGGAGAATGCATATTCATCGCGGGTAGTTTGTGTGGCGACGCCGATATAAGACCGGCTCTTTTCCCACACGCCGCCGAGGTCGGCCGCTTTTTCGAGTATAGTTACTTTATATCCTTTTTCGATAAATGCTTTGGCAGTGGTGAGTCCGCTGATGCCTGCCCCGATGATGCCTATGTGTTTCATGTAGAGGATGTTTTTGTTTGATGGGTTGAAATTAGTGGCGGATCGGGGCCTGCAGTGGTGGCAGTTAATGAATGCATGGATTGGCTTAATGGAAGGGGCAAAGGGTTGCGGTGGACAGATCAGGGGGGAGTTGGGGCAGGGCGGTAGTGAGGTGGCCGGCAATGCGGCGGTTTGTGGTTGCCGGGATGGGGATGCGGAATGTTCAGCGGCCTGAGGTGCCTGTTACGGGTGGTGGAGTGCCCTATTGGTTGGTTCTGGTGCAAGGGCCGAAGCCTGTGGTTGGACCGGTAGCCGGCTCTTGCCGTTGCCTGCATCCGATGCGGTGCGCATCGCAAAAGGTTGGCCTATCCGCCCAATCCCCAAAAACGGGCAGGGCACCACTCAAGATGGGGGTTCATCCGTTAAGTCAAAAGGGCCATCCGTTAAGTGAACTCCCGGTTTGATGATAGTTTTGCCATCTTTGTTAAAACAAACCAATACATGAGGAGCCTGGCGATGATTAAGGGTTTAGCGGTTATGACGGGATTTTTGGTGTTGACGATGATCGTTCAGGCACAGCCTGCGGGTGTACGCGGCGATAGCTGGGAGGAGGTGTTCAAAAACAAGAAGGGTACGGTTACCGCTTTTTGGGATGATATCGAACCTTTTATATATGTGAACCGCGACGGTGTGCTGGAAGGGGTGGAGTACGAGATCATGGAATCGATGAAGTCGTGGCTGCTGCTCAAGTACGGGATCGACCTCAGCATTGTATGGCAGCCCGCCGGTTCTTTCGACAGTATTTACACCAAGGTAAAGAGCAGCACCATGCCCGGCATTTTTGGCTGGTCGTACTTTTCGATCACCCCCGATCGCCTGAAAGAAGTGCAGTTCACCCAACCTTATATGCCCGACCTCAATGTGCTGGTCACGAACAACCGCGAGCCTATGTACGCCACCTCGCAGGAGTTTACCGGCCGGTTGCGCGAAATGCGGGCCTATACCATGGCGGGCACTACGATGACGGAAGATGTGTTGTCGCTCCGATCGAATTTCTTTCCCTCGCTGCCCGTTATCTACAAAGAAGAAGATTATGAGGTGATGCGCACCATCGCTTCCGATAATAAAGGATTTGGTTATGTGCCGCTATCGGTTTATATCGTGGCTTTGCAAAAAGGTATCCGGGTAAAAAGACAAACGGTGTTGTCGAGCCGGCGCCAGGGCTTTGCGGCGATCATGCCGGCGCGGTCGGACTGGAAGCCGGTGATGGATGAATATTTCTCTTCAGATCTGTTCAGGATGAAAGCAGGTTCCATCATATCGCGTCACCTTGGTTCGGAAGTGAAGGACCTGGTGTTTGAGAATGTACAGGAAAGTGCGCCTGCGCTCGACCTGGTATCGCTCGAAAAAGAGATCGTGACCAAGCGACTGATGGATACGGCCGTAGAGGTGCAGAAGCACCGCTCCTTCCGGAATATCATCCTCGTGTTGCTGGGATCGGCGGTGGTGTTGGCATTGGTGCTGTATAACCGCTTTCAGACCAAGCAAAAGCTGAACCGCGAACTGAATGAGAAGAATGCGCAGATAGAGCAGATGAACCAATTGCTCAAGCTGAAGATATTACAGGCCAGGATGAACCCGCATTTTCTGTTCAATTCACTCAATTCCATTCAATACTTTATTACGGGCGATGATAAAAAAGCGTCTTTGCAGTATATCGGGCGGTTCTCCCTGTTCCTGCG
Organism: Paraflavitalea sp. CAU 1676; assembly: GCF_029223285.1. Classification (GTDB taxonomy): domain Bacteria; phylum Bacteroidota; class Bacteroidia; order Chitinophagales; family Chitinophagaceae; genus Paraflavitalea. The sequence continues at coordinate 423,904 of NZ_JARHUJ010000005.1, forward strand.
TAAAGTGATCAACTACGGCGATGAGCTATCAATCAGTGTGAAAGATGAAGCCGAACTGGTGAGTGAATACCTTTGGTTGGAACATTGCCGTTTCCACGATAAATTTGACTACGAGGTGAAGGTTACGCCGGGCTCGCAGAGCGCTAAGATATTGCCGTTGTTAACACATAGCCTGGTCGAAGAGGCGCTGTACAAAGGCGTGCTCAACCTTACCAATGGCCACCGGGGTAAACTGTGTGTGGAGTTCACCAATGAGGCCGACCGCCTGGTGGTGAAGGTGACGGATAACGGAAGCACGCGACAGGAAGCGGATAAACTCACGAAGCGAAAGGGCCTCACCAATGGCGAAGAGAGCATGCTGCAGCGACGCATTGAATTGTTTAATGCGCAGGGTAGCCGCAAGATCGTGAACCTGAAGCAGGTGCATGAAGAGCATGGGGTAGCCAGCAATAGTGCGACGCTGGAGATACCACAGCCCCTGTTCGATAAAGTGTAGGGTTGGACCGTGGGGCCGGATCACACTGGAATAAACTTTTGCTATGAAATACAAAGCCGTTATCGTTGAAGACGAATCAATGAACAGCGACTTTCTGCAACATCTGCTTGTCGAATTTTGTCCGGAGATTGCTTTGGCCGGTACGGCCGCTGTACTTGAAGACGCCGTGGCGCTGATAGACCGTCAGCAGCCCCAGGTCGTTTTCATGGACATTGAACTGCAAACTGCCACTGGATTCGATGTGTTGCAGCAAGTAAAGCACCGCGACTTTGAGATCATCTTCACCACTGCCTTCGATCATTATGCCATCCAGGCCATCAAGGTAAGCGCCATCGATTATTTATTAAAGCCGATCAATTTTGAGGAACTGCAAACAGCGGTATCCAAAGCTTTGGAACGCTTGCAGGACCGGGAGAAAGACCATAAGCTGGAGCTCCTGATGAAGAACATCAAACGTCCTTCGGGCGAAGACTTTTCCATTAGTTTGTCTACTTCGGAAGGAGTAGAGTTTGTGCCGCTGAGCCAGATCATGCGGCTGGAAGCAAAGGGGCCGTATACTACTTTCTTCATGAAGGGCGGTGGCCACCTGATGGTGTGTAAGAATCTTAAGGAATATGAATTGCTGCTAACCGATCATGGTTTTTTCCGCCTGCACAATTCTTATATGGTCAATATGAAAGAAGTGAAGAAACTCGTGAAGGCTGATGGCGGCTATGCGGTGATGAACGACGGTACTATGATTGCCATTTCGCCGCGGAAGAAAGATGAGTTCATGACACTGATGGCGCAGCGATTGGTGTGAACGGCAGCGCTACCGTTCACAGCCAGCTGAAGCAGGTTAATGGCCGTTCTGCCTCCTCATTCGCTGACTCGCCACCATCACAATGAAATAATACCCAAGTGGTATCACCAGCAAGGCTTGCAATACCCCGGTTAGTTCAAATAGAAAGTCATTGGGCATCTCATACATAGGGGGTGGAAATAAACTTGCCATGGTTTGTCCATTTACGCCCGCGAAAAACAACAGGTTTTTGAACAGGTGATTGTAGACTCCCTCATACAAGCCGATGAACCAAATGCTGAGCACCAGGTTGGCGGTGCAAAAGAGATAATAGAGCGCTTTGCTGTAGCGCGTTTGTTTTACGTAGATCCAATTCAGGATAATGACCGGCAGGCTGAACGCCAGCATGTGTAATCGCCAGGGCGTGCCATACAGCCAGGCGCCATACGCATGGTGCAGACTTGTCATGATCATTAAACTGATGCCGTACAGAGCTACTTTTTGTTTCATGGTTTGTATTTTCGACAAAGTTGGTCCATAGATTCCCCGCCCGCAATAAGTTTCCAAATGGTTACCTTTAACTTTCTTTAATGGGATGCGTATGACACCTCTTCATTATGATGCCGATCATTGTGTGATGACGAAATTTTCTGCGCTGATTGCGGGCAAGTGGAAGCCCATCCTGCTGCACCTGGTCGAAAAGGAAGTGAACCGGTTCAATCTCCTGCAGCAACAGATGCCTTCGATAAGCCGGAAGGTGCTTGCCGAACAATTGCGTGAGCTGGAAGCTGATGGGCTGTTGACGAGAACGGTGCTGAAGGCAAAGGCGCCGCAGGTAGTGGTGTATGGTTTAACGGAGAAAGGCCGCTCGTTGAGAAGGCTCATAGATACCATCATTGGCTGGTGCACGATGCACCTGAAAGAGCATATACCTGATGAACTCGTTCCGGTTTACGCGCAGCACTATCCTGAGCTGGCCGGCGATCTGTTCCCGTGCAAGGCGGCTGATGGTGGAACAGTTTTATAGCTCCAATCCCTTCAGGTCTGTTACTGCCTGTTTACAAATTGCATGGATCTTGTCGAACAATTCCTGCAAACCGCTGGTGTCTTCTCCAGCCATGGCCTGTTTTTCTATGGCCAGCAACTCGGCACCAATGGCTGGTGTGAGTCCGAAGAAACCAATGGTATTGCGTAAGGAGTGGGCTGTTTTGTAGATGGTTTTATAGTCGGCCTTGTTGATGGCGTTTTGAAGTTTAGTGATCTCGCGCGGATTCTGGTTGAGGAAGATGCTGATCATTTCCCGGATGAAGGTTTTGTTGTTGCGCGTTTGCTGTTGCAGAAAACTTAAGTCTATGCGCGGCAAGTTTGTGCTAGCTTGTTTTCCGCCATATTGTTGTTGCAGGTTTCTGGCCCAGTGGGCGATCTTATCGAGCAGGTCGTTTTCTTTGAATGGCTTGGCGAGATAGTCGTTCATGCCGGCCTGCAGACATTTTTCTCTTTCACCCGATAACGCATGCGCCGTCATGGCAATGATGGGCGTAGCGAGGTGCAGCTCATCACGGATCAATTGAGTGGTGCGGTAACCATCCATCACCGGCATTTGTATATCCATCAAGATGAGATCGGCCTGCCGTTCGCGCAGGTACTCTATGGCCTTTTTACCATTACGGGCCACCGACACTTCAAAGCCCTGGCTTTGCAGGATGATGGACGTGAGCTTCTGGTTCATCTGGTTGTCTTCCACGATCAATATTTTCTTCAGTGCCAGGTAATCTCTATGGATCGTTGCTTCCCGCACCAGGGTTTGATGCAGTTCGTGCGATTTCTGATAGGTGATGGTGAAGCTGCATTCGGTACCGGTACCTTCCTTACTGGTGATGGAAATGGTGCCACCCAATAGTTCAACCAGTTGTTTGGTGATGGCGAGGCCGAGTCCGGTGCCGCCGTATTTGCGGGTGATATGGGTATCGACCTGGGTAAACCTTTCGAATATAGCACTGATCTTATCGGCTGGTATGCCAATACCGGTGTCGCGCACGCTGAAATGTAATTCTACAGTTTCCTCGGTTTCCTGTTGTATGAGGCAGTTTATATACACGCCTCCGGCTTCGGTGAATTTAATGGCATTGCCCATCAGGTTCACCAGTATCTGGGTAAGGCGCATAGGGTCGCCGAGTACGGGAAAGCTGATGCCCATATCTACGCTGCAACTGAGGCGAAGATCTTTGCCGGCTGCTTTGGTCGAGAACATGACCTGCAGCGAATGCATCAGTTCGGGTATGCTGAACGGTATGGATTCGGTTTGAAATTTACCGGCGTCCAGTTTGGACAGGTCGAGTATATCGTTGATAATCGAGAGCAGGGTTTTGCCCGAGGTATGGATGGCTTCGAGATAATCTTTTTGGGCTGCGTCGAGTGAGGTCTTCTGTAAAAGATCGGTGAAGCCAAGGATGGCGCCCAATGGCGTACGCAGTTCGTGGCTCATGTTGGCGACGAAGTCGGACTTTGCCTGGGCCGATTCTTCGGCCAGTATCCGCGATCGTTCCATTTCTTCCTCTACTTTCTTGCGTTCGAAGAAGGTAGGGATATTTTGATTCGTTTGGGTGGCGTATTGCTTTTGGTGTACTGCGTTGAACCGTGCCAGGTGTTCGGGCATCTTATGGGGTGGGGCCATGATGAAAGTGCAGCGATCATCGCCCCGTGCAGTGCAGCTTACTTCCACAGCGGTGAGCGGGATGCCGAAGCTTTGTTCGCACCAGCCGGATGAATAGCCGGCATTCATGATGCAAACGGGTTCTTTGGAAACGGCGCCTGCTCTTTTCCACGAATCCGCCTCGAAGGAGTAGGGATGGTCATAGATGAGGCAGAAGTTGTCGTCGGGTGAGGGATTGCTTTCGGGCGATATATCCACAAAGGCCCAGCCCGACCAGGCAAAGTGGATGGGACCGGCCGATAATTTGGCAATGGGATCGGTAACGTGCATGCGCTCATGAAAGTCGCGGGCATCGTGCAGCCCTATTACATGCGCATAATCGAACAGGAAGTTGCGGCCAATGGCAAATGCCTCACTCTCTCCTTTATCGGCATAAAGGCGTTGAATGGTTTCGAGGAATCCTTTGGAGAACGCAGAGGCGCGCACCAATACGTACCGCTGGTCGTTGATCTCGATGGTGCCCTTGGTAGGGTCCATCTTAAACCCTTTGAAGTATTCGCGCACGGTAGCCTGCGCCACATCGAATAGCGGTTGCATGGGTTCGGGAACGGTTACGGCGCGGCCGGCCGGTAAGGAGTGCAGTCCCTGGCGCAGCAGTGCATTCTCCTGTTCGAGGGCTTCTATACGTTGTTGAAGCGATTTCAATGTTGGTGATGGCATACAAGCAGTTTACGAAGTTGCGACAGGGTAAGGATCTTGGTGGCGGACCCGGATAGCCGGAAAAGTTGCTAATGTACGTCAAATGGCGATGCTTTTGGGGCTCACTTAACGGAAAGGGGGTTTCGCTTAACGGATGTTATGCGTACCTTTCCTATTCGTTGGCCGCATGCCGGCGTTCACTAAATAGCTATTGAAAAATGAAACCGACCTACACAGAAACGCAGGTGAACAAAGCTGTCACCTTCAGGGCCCTGCATGAACGGCCCGGTATATTCGCTTTCCCGAATCCCTGGGATGCGGGTTCTGCAAAAATGCTTACAGCACTTGGATTTGAAGCCCTGGCTACCACCAGTGCCGGCGTTGCTTTCTCCCTGGGTAAACCTGATGGAGAAGGAGCCTTGACGCGGGAAGACACCCTGGCCAATGCCAGTGCTATTGTACAAGCCACGACCTTGCCGGTGGCGGGTGATCTTGAAAATGGTTATGGCGACCGCCCAGAGGATTGTGCCTACACCATCCTGGCAGCTGCGGCTGCAGGGCTGGTGGGTGGATCCATCGAAGATTCCACCGGCCGGCCCGATGATCCGATCTATCCATTCGAGCTGTCGGTAGAACGGGTAAAGGCAGCTGTACAGGCAGCGAGGAGCCTGCCCTTTCCCTTTACACTCACGGCCAGGGCAGAAAACCTCATCAATGGCCGCCCCGATCTGAACGATACAATACGACGCCTGGAGGCCTTTGCCGCAGCAGGCGCCGATGTATTGTTTGCCCCGGGTCTTTCAACCCGTGAGGAGATCGTGACCGTCGTGAAGGCGGTAGCGCCAAAGCCCGTGAACGTAGTGGTGGGTTTGGGGATGACGGGTTTGTCGCTGAACGATCTGGAAGCGCTGGGTGTAAAACGGGTAAGCCTGGGCTCTTCACTGGCAAGAGCTGCTTATAGCGGATTTTTAAGGGCGGCGGAGGAATTGCATAGCAGGGGGACCTTTGGATTTACAGCGGGGCTGACCTCGTACGGTGAGATCAATAAAATACTCAAGGGATAAAAAAAACCCCGCATGGAAATGCAGGGCGTACACTAATCAAATTCGTTAACCATTAAACCTTATCCTTTGATATTATAACGGACGATGCAGTCCAGGTAACCAAGGCAACCGGTAACTTTTTTAATGTTTTTTTTGAGCCTTGGTCGGCTTATCCCTGTTGTATGGTCAATGTTGGTGATAATCAGGCATCTGTGGTGGTAGTCGACCCAAAGGATTTCTGTACATTGCATCATCGTTGCTATCTTAAAGCCATACCATGAAAAAGCAGGTCCTCGATTATTCTGATCCTTCCTGGTCCGAGCGTGGCCTATCCTGTTCTATTTCCTTTACTCCCTTTCTTCACTGGCTACGCAAAATGGTGGTAGACGAGCCAACCGTACGCCGGCATTTTTACCGGCAGGTGCTTGACCGGTTCGAGGCCCATCCCGGGTTGCCCGATGAAATTCCGGTAGCAGCGATACAGCAGTACGAGGAATTGCTCGAATGGATGTATGCCTGCCTTACACCGGGCGAGTCGGGTAAGGCGATGATGTGGTCGTTGTGGGTACCCGTACAGCCGGTGATGTTTTATGGCACCAATGCTTTTTATGATCTCATTCAATTGTATAAGATCGACCTTGCCCATCGTTCGCCCGAGGATTTCCGGCGCGAACAACTGCAGATGGTCTACACCTATGTGCTGAGAAAGCTTTATCATTTTCAATCGAGGCAGAACGATTATTATCATGCTTACCTCAACCCGGCTACCGACCTGCTTCAATATTACACCATCAGCATCAATGCCGACTTTATCGACGTGGTACCCAAAGGAGCATTGCCACCACTTGACCTTACCCGGCTTCATCAATGGTTGCAGGAAGGGGCGGGGTACGATGCGTTGGAAAGCGCTTTGCCGCTCGATCTGTTCCACTTTACCGGCATCTCCATTGCCACCATTACGGATGTTACGGGCCAGCACGCGCTCAATAACCTGCGGGAGGTAAAGTTGTCGCGCAAACGCGATGAACAGGAGGCGGGTTACCGCACTATCATACGGTCGCTGAAGACATTGGTGCGCAACAATCATATTCAATTCGATCTTTTCCCGCTGGTGCAGGTGAATGGGAAATACGTATATGGTTACGAGGTAGGCGGCACGGGTATTTTGTATAGCGTATGGGGCGATAGTAACCTCACGCCGGAGCAATTCGAGCAACAGGCCGCGGGTTATGCCGCCAATCCGAAATCATTCTTTTCGCGCGATGTGCAAGCGGAAAGCACCGAAGGCAGAGGCTGGCTTTCACATTTTGTAAAGGCCGGCGTGCGCTCGATGGCTACGATGCCCATTTTTAATGGCGATAAAATGGTGGGTACTTTTTGCATGTATACCATGGGCGATGAACAGTTCGATGAACAGGCGATGGCGCTGCTTGAAACAGCCTTGCCCGCCATCGGGCAGATCCTGCAGGTGTATATCGACGAGTTTGCCCTCGAGATCGACGATATTATCAGAGAGAAATACACGTCGATCCAACCGGCAGTACGCTGGAAATTCCGCGAAGCTGCCTGGCAGCACCTGTACCAAAAGAAAAAACAATTGCCGGCCGCACAGGTGGGCATTCAATTCAACGGGTTGCATCCGATCTATGGGGCGATCGATATCCGCAATTCTAGTGTGGAACGCAATACGGCCATCCGGGCCGACCTGACCACGCACCTGCAACTTTTGCAGGCGACGCTCACGCAACTGCAGGCCGTGCACAGCTCTTCGCTGATGGACCAGGTATTTTTTACCATCCGGAAATGGCAACAACTATTGTCCGGCGACATACTCGGCGCTGCAGATGAAGCCAGCATTAATCATTACCTGGCGATCGAGGTAGAAGCCTGGCTCGATCATCTTATGGTACAACATCCCGATGCGGCACAAACCATCCGTCAATACCGAGCGATGATCGAAGGCGCGGATAGTGCCGTATTTACCAACCGGCGCGCGCTGGAACAATCCATGCAAATGATCAACAACGCGATCAGTAATTACCTGGATGCCGAGAACGCACAATTGCAGCAATTGTATCCCTGTTATTTTGAAAAGTTCCGCACCGATGGGTTGGAGTATGATTGTTATATTGGTCAATCGATAGCGCCCGATAAACCATTCGATCATTTTTACCTGAAGGGTATAAGATTGTGGCAATTGTCGTCGATGGCCGCGATTGCCCGTATTACGCGCGAGCTGATGCCGGAGATGCCGGTGCCGCTGCGCACCACCCAATTGATCTTTGTACACGACCATACGATCGATATCAGTTTCCGTACGGACGAACGCCGCTTCGATGTAGAAGGCGCTTACAATATCCGTTACCAAATGATCAAGAAGCGCATAGATAAGGTGCACGTGCGCAGCACGGGTGAAAGACTTACCCAGCCCGATAAACTGGCCATCATCTATTTTAACCGCAACGACCTGGCCGATTACCTCCCATACCTGCAATACCTGCAGGAGACTGGCATATTCCAGGAAGGCCTGGAAGAACTGGAGCTGGAGCCACTGCAAGGTGTGAGTGGTTTGCATGCGATCCGCGTAGGGATAACGTAGGGCTGCCTGTGCTGCGTATTGATGTTTTATTTCGGCTTCACCACGCCGATGATGACCCCAAAGTTGCCATCGGTTTGCAGGCAGTTCTGTTCGGGCAGGTAGGTTCTTGATACAAAGCCGTCGAGGTAAAGGGCGTTGAGGCAGCCCTGTTGTTTAAAGAATTCCGCGAAGTCGTAGAAGTTGACGCCTCCCTTCGACATGGCAAAGAGTAGTTTGTTGCCGGGCAGAATGCCCACGCCATTGCGGATGTTAATATTGATAGATCCTTTCGTAAATGCCGAATGGTGTTTGCCATCGATCAGCAGCATCGGACCCGACTGAGTGGCATATTTGATCTTCCCATTATTAATAAAATCTTCTGTTCGGCATATGGAAGCTTTGCCATCCGTGCTGACATAAAGAATGCCGTTTGGCTTCATGTAGAAGTTGCCGCTCGCATTGGCTTTATTGATCTTTTTAAGCGTCTTTTGTTCCTGTATATATAGTCCTACCGGTGTGCCATCTTCCTGGTACATGCCGCCGTTCATGGCAAATACCAGTTGCTGGCTTTTTCCTTCCACATGATCTTTTAAGCGCTGAATGCTTCCCAATATTTTACCCTGGTCGTCTTTCCAATAGAAGAGCAGGTCCTGCTTTTGGGGGTCGACAATGCAGTAGATGAATCTTTCGTCTTCTGCGGGTGGCTTGATGAAGGAAGTGGATACTGTAATCGCAATCAATAAAAGAATAAGCGTATTCAGCCTTTTCATGGTGTTTGATATTGTCGGATGAACAATATAAACACAAATCCGGCCATTTTCCCGGAAGATTAGTACTTTTCAGTAACACACTCATCATGAACAGGAAACAATTCTTATCCCTTACAACGATGGCTGGCCTGGGTGCTGCCGCACCGATTGCCATACTTGCTGCAGAACAATCAACTACTCAAAAGGCTAAACGATACCAGAAGGGCGTAAGTCCCTGGCCCATTTGCCTCGACACGGCTACTATACGCCCGGCCTCGCTCGAGGATAAAGTGAAAATTGCTGCCAAAGCAGGTTTTGACGCTATCGAACCCTGGGATGGTGAACTGGAAAAGTATGAAGCCGACGGCGGCAACCTGAAAGACCTGGGCAAAAAGATTAAAGACCTTGGTTTGTTTGTGCCCAGTGTGATCGGCCTATGGAATGCCCTGCCGCCCGGCAAAGATGCCTTTGACGCTTCGCTGAAAGATACGCGCCGCCGCATGCGTATGGCAGCGGATATCGGCTCACAACATATTCAAACCATTCCCAATACCGTAGGGGAGAAGTGGGATCAGAAATATGTGGCTGCCCGCTACCGTGAGTTGCTGGAAATGGGATTGAAGGATTTCAATATTCATCCCGCCCTCGTATTTGTGAAGTTCTTCCCGCTCAAAACCATGGGGCAGGCAATGGGCGTTGCCCTCGATGCCAATCATCCCGGCGCTATGATCATCCCCGATACCTATCATATGCATATCTCCGAAGGCGGATTCGAGGGCCTGCCGCTAATTAGTGGTAAGTCTATTGCCATCTTTCAGTTTGCGGATGCGCCTGCTTCGCCGGCAGTAGACCAGTTGGAAGATAAACACCGGGTATATCCTGGTGATGGCATACTGCCTTTACCCAAAATACTCAAGGACCTCAAAGGCACCGGCTTCACTGGCTGTGTATCGCTGGAGCTCTACAATCCCGAATACTGGAAGCAGGACCTGCAGCAGGTTGCTGAAACCGGTTTGCGCAAAACGCTGGATGTTGTGCGTAAGGCTGGGGTCTAGCTATCCTACAAACACTCATCGAGCAAGTAGATGATCGACTCATAATTCTTGCCGGTAGCTTCCGATAAAGCTATTTCGCAAGTCTTCGAGCTGGAGTAATACCCATCGTAATTGCATAGGTTCACTTCCGCCGCTTCGGGGGCAGTGGCAGATTTAGTCAATTCGGGAAACAGGAATCCACGATCGCCCGCCATTCCGCAGCAACCGGCATGTACCGGTACTTTCACTTCATGCGCTAGCTGCTGTGCAATTTTCAGGAACATCGTTTCCTGTCCCGTTTTTTGTAATGTACACACGGGGTGCAATACAATGCTTTGCTTTTTGGTACGTATGGGTGCTGCCGGCAACAGGTAGTCGGCCATGAAGTCGACCGTGTCGAGCAGGGTGAGTGCATCGAATTTTGCCTTGTTTTCTTCGCTGAGTTGGTTGCGGCAATTGCGGATGGTATAGGTACAGGAGCTGAGATCGAGCACCACGGGGTAGCTGCCCTTCGCTGTCCAGTTGTACAGACGTGCTACCGTTTCATTGGCGGTGTGTATGAATGCCTGGTTGAATCCTTTGGAAGAGAATATCTGTCCGCAGCAAGCACTTTCCAGTTTGTCCGGTATGATCATTTTTATACCGCTTTTGGCGGCTACGTTTACCATCGTTTCGGCGATGGTCTTTTTATGGGTGGTGGAACCTCCCATAGTTCTATTGATACAGGTCGTGAAATACACAACTGTTTTTGGTGCCTGTACGGTGTTGGCCAGTTTACGGGCAACGCCAATGGAAGAGGGAACTAATTGGTTTGACCAAAGCGGCGTGGCCGGTACTACTTTCTTCAATCCCTTGGTTACCCGCAATACCGTGTTTTTGCCCAGCAGGCGATTGACCAGCGCGGCCGACCTCAATCCTACACTAACACTGGCAGCTACGGTTCCAAAGTTCTTCGCGACCCGCATGGCCGCGGCATTGGCCGTTTTATCATGGTTCTCATTACGCAGTCTTTTTACCAGCGTGCCTGTGTTGATGTGTACAGGGCAGGCTTCGGCACATAGTCCGTCGACGGCGCAGGTGGAGAGTCCGTCGTATTGGTATTGATCTAGTAATAGATCGTATTCTTTTTTATTGCCGTTCTCGCGCATCAACGCCAGTTCGCGGCGCGCCACGATCCTTCGGCGGGGCGTCATGGTGAGGTCACGGCTGGGGCATTTGTGTTCGCAGAAGCCGCACTCGATACATTTGTCTACTTCCTCTTCCACGCCGGGCAGGGCCTTGAGGTGTTGTATATGTGCCTGGGCATCACTATTGATCAGTACGCCGGGATTCAACAGGTTCTTAGGGTCGGCCTGCTGCTTCAGCGTTTTCATGATGCGGTAGATATCGGGCCCCCACTCCGTTTCCACAAAGGGTGCCATATTTCGGCCGGTACCATGTTCGGCTTTCAGCGCTCCCTGGTATTGGCGGGTTACCAATTGTACTACTTCGCGGATGAACGCATCATATCGTTCTATCTCTGCGGGTGTATTGAATGATTGGGTTACTACAAAATGGATGTTACCATCTTTGGCGTGGCCGAATATGATGGCATCGTGGTAACCATATTTGTCGAACAATACCTGGAGGTTGAGGATGGCATTGCCGAGTTGCGCCACGGGCACTGCAATGTCTTCGAGGATAACTGTCGTGCCGCTTTTGCGCATGGCGCCTACCGATGGGAACATGCCCTTGCGGATCTTCCAGAGAAATGCCTGTTCGGCAGGATCGCTGGTGAATTTAGGTGCTATGGCAAACAGGCTGTCCGGCAGCAGCTCGAGGAATTTCTCATTCTTGCGCTGCACTTCTTCTTTGGTGAAGCCCTGGTATTCGGTCAGCAGGGCTACGCCGGTAGGTGGCAATGCGGCGAGTATTTCGGGTATGCCGGGTAAATGGGCTACGGAGCGTAAAGAGGCATTGTCCATCAGTTCCACCGCTTCCGCACCTGATGCGATGAGTGGCTCGATGGCGCTGCAGGCTTGTTGTATATCGGTGAAGCAGAGCAGTGCCGTTGATTTTTCCGGATAATCGGGCACGGTGTGCAACACTGCTTCGGATATGAAGCCGAGGGTGCCTTCGGCCCCTACGAGCAGATGCGCCATGATATCCAGTGGTAGCTCATAATCTATCATCGCATTCACCGAGTATCCTACCGTATTCTTGGTTTTGTATTTGCTCCGGATGAGTTCGAAAAGTTGCGGACTGGCGAGTATTTCATGTCGCAAGGCCGTGAGGCTGGCCGCAAGGGCCGGACATTCACGCATGAAGCGTTCATAATCTGCCGCCACTTCTGTTGTAAAAGTAGCGCCATTGGGCAGCATAAAGCGTATATGCTGGACGGTATGGTAGGAGTTCTTTTGTACGCCGCAGCACATGCCGCTGGCATTGTTGGAGATGATGCCGCCCATCATGGCCGAGTTGATACTGGCTGGATCGGGACCTATCTTGCGGGCGTGTTTTTTAAGGTAGGCATTCACCATGCCGCCGGTGATGCCGGGTTGCACACGCACGAAGGCGCCATTCTCTTCAATGCGGATCGTGTTCCAGAACTTGCTGAGGTCGACCAGGATGCCATCGGTGATGGATTGCCCGGAAAGACTGGTGCCTGCGGTGCGAAAGGTGAGGGGAATAGTATGCCGGTGCGAAAAGGCGAACAGGGCGCGTATCTCTTCTTCCGATACCGGGTTGACGACTGCTTTGGGACGCAGCGAATAGAAGCCTGCGTCGGCCGCAAAGGTTACCAGGTCGATCAGCTTACAACGAATGCGTTCCTTGGGCAATATGGCCTGTAGCGCTACCTCAATGTTCATAATGGTTCAGATTGGTGACCGACGCAAATGTAAGGTACAACATTGCGAGTGGCCAAGGGATTGGCGGCCAATTGCACCATAATCTATTCGTAATCAACGATGGTTGCGGGTTCGTTATGGGATGGGGCGCAAACGGGTCGGTAAATCAGGAGCAGCACGAAAAAAGACGCAGGGGGAATTGGCCGGCCTTCCGTTGAAATAGAAATGCTGTCTTGGGGCTGAGCACTTGAACCTGCAAACCTTCCTACGGTTTTTTTGAATAGCATGGCGGTTATGACGAGGTGCTTATTGTGAATATCGCAGTGATAGTTGCACTATTCGCATTTTACGGGAGACAGTTTGATGATGCCATCAAAGTTCAGTGTTTTTAAATCTTTGAACCGTACTCTGTCATTTTCTGTAACCGACTCTCCATACCCTTCAACGAATGTGCCATTGACCAGTTTAAAGGCAACCTGCCTTTCGGATGCCTGCCCTTCGGAAATGAAGGAATAGTTGGCAACAAACAGGCTGTCCTGCATGTGGCCCTGGATGGTGCCTTTGTTTTGGTCTTTGCCATCGAGTTTATATACCAGTACTCCGGTGATATTGTCTTTAATATGCAGCAGGCGCAGGATCACGGTATCGGCCTTGCTGGCATATTGATAGCAGCTCATTACGCTTTCTTTTTCTTCCTGTTTGGTGGAATCTGTTTTAACCTCTTCTTTGGGGGAGCTATTGGAGGCGCAGGAGGCTAAGAAAATGCAGGTAATGACTGTTGCGGTAAGTTTCATCGACATGATTTGCTATTGAATTAAGAATATTGGACCAGCTTTAATGCGGGTCAAATATAGGTATTTGTAAGGGAGCCGTCGGTTTGCCTGATTATGCTTTGGCAGTGGCGTACACGGAGAATTCATGGATCTTCCGGTAGATTTTACGGCGTGTAATGATGGTGGGGCCTTCCTGCCGGTTGGTATATGGTTCGTCGAGGGTATACAACAGGTCGAAAAAATATTTACCAGGGCGGGTGAAACGATAGGTGCGGCAATGTTCTTTCAGAGGTGTCCAGGCGGTAGCAGCCGCACCGCTCTGCAGGGGATGGGGCGCGGCAGTGGTGTCGCAGAACCTGCCGTCGATGTTTTTGGGGTAATGGGCCGCCCAACGGTCGCGCCCAATTTGTTCATGCAGCTTGCCAAAGAAGAAAGCAGGGTTGGGATAACTGAGGATGGTATACTGGCTTTTGTTGGTGATATTAAAAGCTGCTTTGTTGCCGGGACTGGTGGTTTCAATCGGGGCAAACTGCAGGTGGTCTGCCTCTTTTTGATAAATGAGGGTTTTGACCTCTTTGATAAAGTCGTTGGAAGCTGTAGCGCTGAGATACAGGAATATCTCTACCCGTGCTGTGGAGGAATCAATGAGCAGGGTGTCGGATACCTGTTCGTCTTTTTCACCGGAAAGGTGGATGGTCGTCATGTATTGCCCGGTTTGAAGCCGTTCGTTGTGTTGGTATAGGTTTGAATTATTATACCGGCCGTCTTTGCGGAAGTTGTTGTAGTTGAAGCTGATGACGGAGTTGCCGGCCTGAGCGATGTTGAACTGCAGCAGATTGGTCCTTTTGACCCCTGTATCGGTGATGAGCGTGATGGTGACCTGTGGCTGCGCCAGTGAGCTGTTGAGAAAGGCGAGGAAGAGGAGGATCGTCAGGCAATATCTCATGCTTAGGGGTTGTATTCAAATTTACCGCTATTTAAGCTGCTTTTCAATAAGTTTAAATCCGCTCATTCCTGGTTAATATCCTACCAATCCATGTTGAAAGGCTGGTGTAAATTGGCGGTTCTTAAAAGGAATCTCCATGGTATTAGATCAACAACGCTATTTCGGTAAGCTGACCAGCCTGTTTATTGCTTTGTTCTTTTGTGTGGCTGTGGCCCAGGCTGCCGATCATGAACTGCGCTCACCCGATGGAAATATTGTGATTAAGGTAAGTGCCGGCGGTACGATCACCTGGAGTGTGGTGTACAGGAATGAAGTTATTTTAAAGCCGTCGGTTATTTCCATTACTACCAACGGTGAGGTATTTCCCGGCGTCAAAACAAAGCTGCTGAAGCAGTCTGCTACGGCCAATGCAGATACTATCTTTTCTGTGGTGCCTGTAAAGAACAGTCGCATCCCCAATACGTATAGGCAGCTGAGGCTTTCGTTTTCGGGTGGTATCGCGCTTACATTCCGTGCTTTCAACAATGGGGTTGCTTATCGTTTTGAGCTGGATAAAAAGGACGCATCTGTTAAGGTCGATCAGGAAACGGTTAGCTTTCAACTCGATCCGTCCAATCAGGCCTGGTGGCCCGATGAGAGCAATCCGGAATTCATTTCTCACTATGAGGCATTGTTCAGCAAAAAACAACTCGATACCATTCCGCCACAGAAATATGCTTACCTGCCTTTGTACCAAACAACTCCTGCCGGCACTAAGGTGGTGATCTCCGAGTCGGATCTATATGATTATCCTAATCTCTTCCTGACACCCAAAGGTGGCGGCAAGCTGGAAGGCGTATTTCCGCCGGCTGTATTGAAGAGTTTTGTAGCGCCGCGTACCGACCGCCGCGAAGTGCTCGCCGAGAAAGCGGCTTACATCGCCAATACGAATGGGAAAAGAACATTGCCCTGGCGTTTGCTGATGATCGCGCCCGATGATGCCGCTTTGTTGTCGAATGAGTTGGTGTTTCAACTGGCTTCGCCCGTTGTTGCTGGTGACTTCAGTTGGATCAAACCCGGCAAAGTGGCCTGGGATTGGTACAATGCCAATAACCTGTTTGGCGTAAACTTCGAATCGGGCATCAACAACGACACTTACAAATACTATATAGATTTTGCTGCCCGTTTCGGGCTGGACTATGTGATCCTCGATGAAGGCTGGTCGCGTACCACTACCGACGTCAGTGCGCCGCGCAAAGGCATCGATGTACCTGAGCTGGTACGCTATGGGGCCGGCAAAGGTGTAGGTATCATCCTGTGGAGCCTGTGGCGGCCCATTGATGAGAAGATGGATTCTGTACTCGATCGTTTTGTGGAGTGGGGCGTTAAAGGGATCAAGGTCGACTTCATACAGCGAGCCGATCAATACACTGTAAACTGGTACGAGCGTGTGGCCAGGGCTTGTTTCGACAGAAAGTTACTGGTAGATTATCATGGTGCATACAAACCCGTTGGGCTTAACAGAAAGTATCCCAACGTCATCAATTACGAAGGTGTGAAAGGATTGGAGAATAATAAGTGGGCCGATTACATCACCCCCGAGCACAACCTTACGCTTCCTTTTACAAGAATGACAGCAGGGCCGATGGACTATACTCCTGGCGCCATGCGCAATTCGGTGAAGAAGGGATTCCAGGTGTCGTTCAATGAGCCCATGAGCCGCGGTACCCGAGCTCACCAGGCTGCTATGTATGTGATGTATGAAGCACCTTTGCAGATGCTCGCAGAAACGCCTTCGCTTTACCTCTTGGATACAGTCTTTACCTGCTTCATTGCTGGCATACCCACTACCTGGAATAAGACGGTGCCTTTGGCCGGTAAGATTGGCTCCTATGCAGCTGTTGCCCGCCAGCATGGTGACAAATGGTATGTCGGCGCCATGACCGATTGGGAAGAGCGGACACTGAATGCTACACTCGACTTTTTGCCCGAAGGCAATTACAGGATCGATATCCTCACGGATGGCATCAACGCCGGCAAATATGCTGTTGACTATAAGATCGAGAGCAGGCAGGTACGTAAGGGCGAGACCATTAAAATGAAAATGGCCTCCGGTGGGGGATGGGTGGCGGTGATCAGTACGGTGAAGTAAAATTTGTTGGCGGAAATGTAGTCCGGCTGGTGTCCTTGTTTATTCAAAACAGGACACTATGAAACGCACCCTGCGTATGCGGTCGATGGCTGTGGCAACGGCATTGACCATTAGTTTTTTATCCTTCGGGCAACAGCCATCTACGCCGCGCATTTTACCAAGACCCGATTTTCATTTTCCCGGCAATGTGGGCCGTACCTACCTGGAATCGGATCCGGCACAATTTCCCCAAATGGTGCAGGCGCCCAAGGGGGCTCCGAATATCTTATTGATCCTGCTGGACGATGCTGGTTTTGGCCAATTCAGCACCTTTGGCGGGGGCGTGCCATCGCCTACGATGGACAAGCTCGCGGCAGAGGGGTTGCGCTACAATCGTTTTCACACTACCGCTTTGTGTTCACCTACACGTGCTGCGCTCATCACCGGCCGTAATCATCATTCGGCTGCGTTTGCAAGCATTACCGAAGTGGCTACGGGCTATGAAGGATATACTTGTGTATTGCCCCGGAGTTGTGGCACCGTAGGGGAGGTGTTGAGGCAAAACGGATATTCAACAGCCTGGATCGGCAAAAATCACAATACGCCACCCTGGGAGCTAAGTGCTGCAGGGCCGTTTGACCGGTGGGCCAATGGTTTGGGTTTTGATTATTTCTATGGTTTCAATGCAGGCGATATGAACCACTGGAATCCTATCCTCTTCGAAAACCGTGATCTTGTGCCGTCGTCCAAAGATCCGGCGTACCACCTTACCACCGACCTGGCCGATCACGCTATAGCCTGGGTGCGCAAAATGAAAAGCATCGCACCCGATAAACCTTTCTTTCTCTATGTAGCGCCAGGCGCCACCCATGCACCACATCAGGCGCCCAAGTCCTGGATCGATAAATTCAAGGGGCAGTTTGATGATGGTTGGGATGCCTACCGGGAAAAGACATTCGAACGGCAAAAGTCCAAAGGCGTTATTCCGGCCGGCACCAAGTTGACGCCACGACCTGCGAGCCTGCCTGCCTGGAGCTCACTCAATGCCCAACAGAAGAAACTATATGCCCGCATGATGGAGGTATTTGCCGCTTATGGCGCTCAATGTGACTATGAAATGGGACGCATTGTAGAGGCGGTAAAACAATTGCCGGATGCAGACAATACCATGATCATTTATATCGCAGGAGATAATGGTTCCAGTGCGGAAGGTGGTCTGGAAGGTTCATTGAATGAGAATCTCTTCTTCAACGGGTTTCCTGAAAAGTGGGAAGATAATTTGAAGGCCTATGATGAGATCGGCGGACCTAAACACTTTAATCACTTTACCAGTCAGTGGGCCTGGGCCATGAATACGCCTTTTCAATGGACCAAGCAGGTGGCCAGTCATTTCGGCGGCACCCGCAATCCGTTGATCATCGATTGGCCGGCAAAGGTTAAAGATAAAGGTGGCCTGAGAAGTCAGTTTGTGCATACGATCGATATTGTGCCTACTATTTATGAAGTGTGCAATATAACGGCGCCAGATGTTTTGAATGGTATAGAGCAGAAACCCATTGAAGGGACCAGTTTTGCTTATAGTTTTCCCCGCGATAGTGCTCAGGCAAAGGACCGTCGCGAAGTTCAGTATTTTGAGTTAGGCGTTAACCGGGGTATGTATAGTCATGGCTGGATGGCCTCTGCGATGTCGTTTGTGCCATGGAATCCCAATAGGGATAAGTTTGATCCTGACCAGCAGAAGTGGGAACTGTATCATGTTGACGAAGATTTCAGTCAGGCAAACGATCTCGCGGCCAGCAACCCGGAGAAGCTCCGGCAACTGCAGGATCTGTGGTGGGTAGAGGCGGCGAAATACAACGTTTTGCCGCTCGACTGGCGAGGCACCATTCGCTTCAATGCCGAATTGATGGGGCGGCCGAGTCTGATAGGGCATCGTAAGTCGATGACTTATTATCCAGGTACGATTGGCCTTCCTGATGCTGCGTCTCCTCCGATGACGAATAAATCGTGGACAATTACAGCAGAATTTGAAGTGCCGGCCTCGAATGCCAATGGTATGATCGTTACCCATGGTGGTTTGGAAGGCGGCTATGGATTGTATCTCCGTGATGGGAAACCGACGTTTGTGTACAATTACCTGGCAGCGGCCCGCCCCACGTTTGCGGGGAAAGCAGCCCTGTCAAAAGGCAAAGTAACCCTGGTGGTCAATTTTGCCTATGATGGCGGAGGTTTGGGTAAGGGCGGAACCATCACGATGACGGCCAATGGTAAAGAGGTCGCCAAGGGCCGACTGGAAAAGACGATCCCTATTCAATTCAGCCTTGGTGAAGGACTGGATATCGGGCAGGATGTAGGTTCGCCGGTCGATTTTACCTATAAAATGCCTTTTGCTTACACCGGGAAGATCGATAAGGTAACCATTGATCTGAAATAGTTCGAATAGATAGTAAAGCGGCCTCTGTCTTATGATAGAGGCCGCTTTGCTTTAGGGTAGTTTCTGAATACCTGGCGGCGTCCATGTTCTGTTGAGCATATCCTCTTTGGGCCAGTAAACCCGCATCAGGATATTGAACGGACCAGGTGGCGCGGGCAACCAATTGCTTTCTTTCTCTTTGCCGGGATTGTCCTTTTGCAGGTAGATGTCGGTTGATCCATCTGCGTTTACCGTTAGTTTGCTGCGATCGCCGAGCGTGTATCGGTTGATGGGATTGCCGACAAAATAACCGGCGGGGTCGTACATCGTGAGCGACCAGAATGCGTTGGCCGGGGGTGTTTTACCTTTCTCAAAATGCAATACATAACGATTGGCGCCATCGAGCGGCTGGCCGGTAGCATCGAAGCCGGCCGATGGGTAAATGGCATCTTCCCGGAGATTGGCGCCCAATCCGAAATGCGCCACTGCGGCCCGGCTCAAATAGTCTGTTCCATAAGTGCCGATCACTTTGTGGCCAATGTTCCAGCCGCTTACCAGGCCGGTCTTATCATTAAGGCTTTGGTCGAAAGCATCAGCGATCTCTTTGGGAAGGGCGCTTACTGCTTCCTGTTCACCCGAGGGGATATGGTGCAGCTCGAATTTTTTGCCGGGGCCTACATTGATATGGGCGAATCTGCGCAGTACCGCACTGTCTGCGGCTGGCGGTGGATACTTATACAGCAGGGCGTTGACATACTGGAAAAATGTTTCTACCGGCATAGCTGCCACGATGGCATTGGGATCGCCTTTGGGGAAGCTGGTGTCGCCGGCGATGACCGGGCCGGTGTTCTTTTGTCCCGGCAGGCCGGAGGGAGCCAGTATGAATTGCTTTTGAAGCGGGATTACAATACGGTCCCCATCTTGTTTACTATTGACCTGTGTGCGGCCAATGATCCAAACCATATCTGTAGGCGCCTGTATCAATTGCGTGCCGGCGGGAGTGGCTCCGGCATATTGAGGGCCTGCTACCAGGAAGGTGTGGGCCTGATTGCCCGTGGTGCGCGTGCCGGGTGCGGCGAATACATTGGTGTAGGCATCCATCATCGGCAACATATAGTAGCGGCCTTTGGTATCGGGCACAGAAAGCGTTAATGGGCCTTTGGAGAGATCCAGAAAAGCAATGGAATAGTAGGTGTCGGCATTGGGGCGTACCACATTCCGGAAACTGGCATCGGGGAATTCGGAGTTGTGGCGGAAATGGTTTGGTTCGGCATAGAGGGTGCCCGTTTGCGGATTGTTCATTTGCCGGCGGGTAATGTCCATCAATACGATCGGTAGCCCGTAGAGGTAAGCCTCTTTGGCAATGGATACTACGTCTTCTCCGGCTTTTGTTGTGTCGCCTGCAGCGGGGCGGTCGCTACAGGCAGTAAGCAGTGCTACAATAGTTAGGATCAATAGATGAGTCTTCATATTTAATCGTTTATAGTTGTCGGCCCGGTGCTATGGTTTACGATTAACCGATCCAACAGATTTTAATTGAATTTTCATGCACAGGACACGACCCTGTTTGGATCAAAGAGTTATGACACTTGCCGGTGGTAATTTCCGCCAGGTGGCTTGGAAGGATGCCGGATGGAGGCAGCGAGACGGGAGGCGTTGTATCTCTACAAAACAGGTAGAATATGGCTGTTTGGCAGGCAGACGGTATATTTGGGCTGATTAACCTTGCACACTGATCAAAACAACTAAGATGTCTTTGGAAAATACCGCCGTACCAACTACCCCCGTTCAGAGCGAAACCTTAGCGCTGGATGCCCCGCGTAAACCATTCCTGAAAAGCCTTACCGAAGACTGGTGGGCGGTGCTGATTGGCGGCACCATCATATTGACGGCGCTGGCCGTTGTTTCTTTTGCTACCGGGTTTAAGTTCACAGTTCCTGTTTATCAATGGGCTTCAACGGACGATCTGTTGGGCAAAGTGCTTACGGGCGCCAACCTTTCCCTCATTGCAGGTATTGGGGTATTGCTGGCTGTTCTTTCTTCCATCGCCATCGGACTGTCTGGCGGAAGCATCAAAAAATACCTGGCGGGCTTTAGCCTGGTGTTCATAATAGGAATTGCTTCTCTGATCATTGCCGGTAATAAATCGATCAGTTATTATGGGGTGGAATATGTGGTCTTTGCCCTGATCATTGGCTTGCTGATTGGTAACCTCACTACCATTCCTGATTGGCTGCGTCAAGCGGCCCGTTCGGAATTCTTCATCAAAACAGGATTGGTGATCCTGGGCAGCAGTGTATTGTTTACTGATATCGTGAAAGCCGGCTTGCCAGGCATATTACAATCGGTGCTGGTGGTGAGTGTGGTCTGGTTCTTTGCCTTATGGTTTAGCCGCAAACTTAAAGTAGATGATGAATTTGGTGTGATCCTCGCCTCTGCCGTGGCCATCTGTGGCGTATCGGCCGCTATCGTTGCTGCCGGCGCGATCAAGGGCGATAAAAAGAAATTATCTTATGTGACTACGCTGGTGTTGCTGGTAGCCATACCTATGATGATATTGCAACCCTGGCTGGTGAAGGTGCTGAATATCCCTGAAGTAGTAGGAGGCGCCTGGCTGGGTGGTACCCTGGATACAACGGCCACCGTTACAGCTGCTGCTGCGCTGGTAGGCCCTGCGGCGCTCAAGGCGGGCGTAATTATCAAGTTCTCGCAGAATGTGCTCATCGGCGTTGCAGCCTTCTTTATAGCCATCTGGTGGACGTACCGCAACAATGGCAAGGCGACGGGGCAAAAAGCCGTTGGTGGTGAGAAACCGGGCCTCGGCGTTGTGTGGGAGCGTTTCCCCAAGTTCGTACTTGGTTTTATTGTAGCCTCTTTACTGTTTTCCTTCTACATACCAGCTGATACGGCAAAGTCGGTTGGCGGCATACTCGGCAGCCTTCGCACAGTGTGGTTTTCGCTGGCCTTTGTAGCGATCGGTTTGGAGGCTCGTTTTGGCGATCTCGTTAAGATCGATGGTGGCCGGCCGGCCCTGGCCTTTATTGGCGCCCAGTTCTTCAATATTCTCTGGACGCTGCTCTGGGCCTTCCTGTTGTTTGGCGGCATCCTGCTGGCGGTACCGGATATCCAATAATTTATAAATGGTAAGAGCGGGCTACCACACCCGCTCCTAACCGTATGAGCATTCGACGTTCCCGATGTTGCCAGTATGCACTGCATACTTGTTTACTGTGCCCTTTCCTTTACATCATCTGCGGTGTTGTCGTTGTAACGACGTTTGCGGGCGAAGGTTTCCTTGCCAAAGCTATAGCTGAACGAAAGGCCTACACGCTGTGTATCGTTCGTGCTGGTACGTACCATGGTGGCTTGTTTCAATCCTTTTGTTTCTTCCTGCCACTTCAGGCTGTGGAAGATGTCTTCTACATTCACTTTCAGGTTGCCTTTTCCTTTCAATACTTTCTTTTGCAGTGCGATGTTCACCCAGTAGCGTGATTGTACCTTTCTTTGCCAGTTGATGTTCGGCGCATTGTAGGCGGCAAAGAGTTCACCGCTCCAGTCTTTGCCAATGCGGAACTGGTTCATCCAGGTGGTGCGCCAGGTGAGTTGTTTGAGGTCGAGTTTTTCGGAATATAGTTGCCCGCTTGTCCTGAACTGCGCTCCCGCCAGCTGGAAGGTGAAGTTCCACCACTTGGTGGGGTTCAGAGTGGTGTAGGTAAGCAAGGCAATCATTTGCCGGGTACCGATATTTTCCGACCGGGTGATGATGGTATTGTCTTCAACCCGTTGTGCACCATAGAATCCATCCGTAATACGTTCAACGTTGAATATGGCGTTGAAAAGTTGCTTATAGCGGTAGCCGACCTGTAAAGAATTGCCGTATGCTGGTTTCAGTGTGGGGTTGCCGGTGCTGAACGAATACTGGTCTACAAAGAACAGAAAGGGATTCAGCTGTTGGTAACCGGGCCGATTGATGCGCCTGGAATAGTTTACAGTAAGGTTATGTTTGGCAAGACTGTCCAGTTTGTACGATAAAAAGACAGTGGGGAACAGTCCGGTGTAATCGTTGCTGAAGGAGGAGCCGGCTACTATTGCATTGCCCATTTGTTGGCCGTTGGTATGCGTATGCTCCACGCGCAGACCAAGCTGCATGCCAAATCTTTTCCAGTCTTTACGGCCGTTGATGTAGGCCGCGTTGATATTCTCGCGGTAAATGAAGTGGTTCGAGCGGCCGTAGTCGGGCAATTCTGTATTCCCCTGCAGGGCGAAATATTCCGAGAGGTTATCGTTTTCTACCAGGCTCGATTTCCAGCCTCCTGAAATGCTTGCTTTGTTCTTCAGCGGATGAGAGTAGTCGGCCCGGGCGGTATAGATGTCGATATCGGAGGGCAGGCGGTACAAGAAGTCGCTGTTGCTGATGGGATCGCCGGAGGGAAGGTTGACTTCGTTTTCCAACAATTGATTCCCCGTACTGTGGTAATTGATATAGTTGATATCGGCGGTGAACTCCCGACCATTGTTGTCGAACTTATGTTGGAAGTTCAGGTTAACGCCCAATGGTTGCCAGGTGCTGCGGTTGTCGGTAGTGCCCAGGCCGATAGAGTCGGTGGTGCCGGCAATCGTGTAACTATTGGTCGTGTATTCGATCTCTTCAAGACGGCGGCGGCCTCCTCCATTTACAATCATGCCGATCGTTGTTTTTGGTGACAGCGTATAGTCCATGCCCATCCTGCCTGTCCACTCATTGCTGCCGGAAGTGGAGTAGGTGCGGAGTTCTACACCGCTATTCTTTTGGGTACTGCCCGTATAGAAGGAGCGATTACTTACGTCGTCATAATAATCTGAATAGCGTCCGTAGCTGAAGTTGCCAAACACGTTGACCTTCCGGTTCACGTAGTTCAGGTTAAGCGAATTGTAGCTTCTGGCCAGTTTACCCTGGTTGTAGTTGAGGTTAACACTACCCACGTATCCCTGCGTTCTTTTTCGTTTCAGTCTGATGTTGATGATGGCGCCGCCATTGGCGTCGTATTTGGCTGGTGGGTTGGGCATCAGTTCTATCTTATCGAGCATACCGCCGGGTAAGGAACGCAGGTAGGCTGCCAGATCGCGCCCGCTCATATAGGTGGGGCGGCCATCGATCAGTACGTTGACGCCGTTGGCGCCATTGAGGCTGATCTCTCCGTTGGCGTCTACGATGATGCCGGGCGTTTTTTCCAGTACTTCGAGGGTGTTACTGGTGGAGGCGCTGACCATAGATTCGACGTTCACAATTGTTTTGTCGATATCCTGTTCGATCAGCGGTTTTTTAGCCGTTACCGTTACTTCCTGGAGATTCCCCTTTTTATTGGGCACCAGTATGACTGCCGGCAACGAGATGGCGGCGCGTTGATCGGTGAGGGCAAGGGGGCTGCTGGTATAAGGTTTCATGCCTGCGGCGGTGATGGATAGGAGATACGTTCCTTTGTTCAGGCCGGTAAATTCGAAGCGGCCATTGCCTTTGGCCATCTTCGTCTGTACTACGGCAGAGTCTGCCGCCTGCAGCAGGCGGATGGTGGCATTTGGCGCCGGTTCATTTTGTATATCTTTGACCAGGCCGCTGATAGACCGGTTGGTTTCCTGCGCTGGTGCGGTCTGCGACAGGATGAGGAGGCTGAGTGTACTTAAAAGTGTAAAGCAAAATTTCATGGCTTGTTGATTGTAGCGTGGTATGGAATGAGGCAAATTTGCTTAGGACCGGGAGGTTATGGAAATAAACATGTTGTAACAGGGGCGGAGGCGGACGAAAGGTGGTTTTTGGCTGATCAAAAGATTCGTCCCGTTGGAGTGAGCGTCTGGCATGGGGGAGCGGCTGTTTGTCAGGCCGGTTTCGTAGTATGAACGGGCCGGGGCACATTTGCACCATTCCCTCTACTGTAAAAAAGTATTATGAAGATCAAAGAAGCAATGTCAAAGACAAAGAAGAATACCCTGTACCTGCTGGTCCTGGCTGCTGCCGCTATCCCCCTGGCGGTGATTGCCAGTTTTTATGTGGATGCCTTGAACGTCAGGGAGGAAGGGTTGATCGTTTTCTTTATCACGGTTTATTTTATCGTTGGCGTTTATATCGGTCGCTATGTTTCGCAGATATGGACTAAGCGGTTTTCGAGGATCCCCACCAAGATCTTTATTACGCTGGGCGTCGTAATGCTGGCCAGTTTACTCTCCATGTTTATGTTCGGCGCGCTGTCGGTCAACACTAGATTCTTTTTGCCATTCTTCCTGCTGGCGGCAAGTTCGCTGATCCTGAGTATAGCCACGGGGATCATGATCAAACTGGTACGCTATACGGTATCGGGCCAGTTACAGGATGCACGGGCAGATGCGGCGCAAAGCCATAGTGAGCTCAAGTTGTTGCAAAGCCAGCTGAGCCCGCATTTTCTGTTCAATACCCTCAATAATATTTACGGTATATCACTTACCCGGCACGAAAAGGTGCCGCCCTTGCTATTGAAGCTCTCCGATCTGCTGCGCTATTCGGTTTACGATGCGCGCGAGCAGTTTGTGCCGTTGCAGAGCGAGATGGAGTATATTCATAATTATATAGATTTTGAGAAGATCCGCATCGGAGAGAAGCTTGTGCTTACCACAGAGTTCGAGTATCATATCGATCCAAAGATCAAGATCGCCCCCTTGCTGCTGATCATCTTCATCGAGAATGCTTTCAAGCATGCCAAGAATACGACTCAACAGGAGATCTATATCGATATCAAGCTGAAGATCTGGGGTAATTCCATTCTTTTTGCCATTAAGAATTCCAACAAGACAGATAAAGGAGAAAGGGGTATATTGAATGTGCATAGCGGCTTTGGCCTCGATAATGTGCGCAAGCGCCTTGAGCTATTGTATGAAAATCAGTATCAGCTCGATATTGAAGATGAGGATGACAGTTATAAAGTGTCCTTGCAATTGAGGATCAAAAAATAACGAATCGCATGAACAGGTATGATTGTCTTATTGCCGATGATGAACCGATTGCGCGGGAGATCATTGAAAGCTATTGCAAACACCTGCCACATCTCAACGTGGTGGCGAGTTGCGCCAATGCGCTGGAAGCCAAAGCGGTGCTGGAGCAGCAAAAGATCGATATTCTCTTTCTCGATATCAATATGCCAGTATTGGATGGTATTGCGTTCCTGAAAACACTGAAGGATCCACCTGAAGTGATCTTTACGACAGCCTATAAGGAATATGCGGTCAATGCCTTCGATCTGGCGGCCTGCGATTACCTGCTAAAGCCTTTTTCGCTCGACCGGTTCATTGTAGCGGTCGACAAGGCGATCGCCCAACTCAGCAGGCCACCACTAGGTACCTCCGCCATTGCGGATGTAAAAGAAGAGGACTATACGTTTATCCGCATCGATAGTAAGATCTATAAAGTGCTGTACAACGATATACTTTATGCCGAGGCGAACGGCAACTATACGAAGATCGTCCTGAAGCAACAGACGCTGATGCCGGCCATGACCTTTACGGCTGTGGAGCAACAATTGCCAGGCAGTCGTTTTATCCGCGTTCACCGGTCTTTTATCATCAATAAGGCTGCTATCTCCCATATCGAGGGCAACAGGATCTTTATCGGGCGGATTGAAGTGCCGATAGGGAGCAACTATAAGGAGGCTTTTCTGCAGGCCATCGGTTTGTAAAGCCCCGGGGCGATGACGATGGCGTTACCTGATCTGCCCCTTGCCGCGAATTACCCATTTTTCGGTTACAAGTTTCTCAAGCGCGAACGGTCCGCGTGCATGCAGTTTCTGTGTGGAGATGCCGATCTCGGCCCCGAGGCCAAACTCCTCACCGTCGGTAAAACGGGTGGAGGCATTGCTGTATACAGCGGCTGCATCTACTTCGCGGATAAAGCGTTCGCTCACTGCTTTATCGGCCGATACAATGGCTTCGGAATGTTTGGTAGAGTGGATCGCGATATGGGCCAGTGCTTCCTCAATGTCGTCCACAACTTTAATGGCGCATTTCTGGCTCAGGAACTCCCGGTCGAAGTCGGCCGGTTTTGCTTTTTGCAGATGAGGATAGTTCTTCAGTATTGCGTGTGCCTTTGTATCAGCAAATACTTCTACTTCTTTTTCTTTGAAACCAGGTTGGATAAGCTTTAGCACCTTGCCGGCAATGCTTTTGTCGATCAGGAGGGTATCCATAGCATTGCAAACGGATGGGCGGGAGGTTTTGGCATTGACCACGATCTGCGCCGCCATCTGCGCATCGGCCTTGCTGTGTACGTACACATGGCAAACGCCGGCGCCCGTTTCAATCACGGGTACCAGGCTGTTCTTGCGAACATATTGGATGAGGCTATCCGACCCGCGGGGTATCAATACATCGATGTATTGGGTGGCGGTGAACAGTTGATCCACTACTTCCCTGGCAGGAGGTAGTAATGCTACCACTTCGGGATTGATGCCCTGGTCTTTCAATACTTTCTTTATGATCTTCACACCGGCTTCGTTGGTATGGGCGGCTTCGCTGCTTCCCTTCAGTACGCAGGCGTTGCGGCTGCGCAGGCAAAGCGCTGCGATATCAAATGTTACATTGGGCCTTGATTCATAGATGGCGCCCACTACGCCGAGTGGTACGCTGATCTTTTCCAGTTGCAAGCCGTTGGGCAGGGTGCGCTTGGCCAATACCTGACCGGTAGGGTCGGGGAGGCCGGCCACCTTCTTAATGCTGCTGGCGATATTTTTGATGCGTTCTGGGGTGAGCAGTAAGCGGTCGTTGCGTGGGTTGCCTGGATCCTGTTTAGCGAGATCAAGGGCATTGGCTTTGAGTAGTGTGGCGGATTGCTTCACCAGCTCTTCTGCCAGTGAGCGTAATGTTTGCTGCAATTGTTTGCCGCTGAGTGCCTGTAAGCTGGTAGCGGCCTTGTGTGTCTTCGCGAGGAGGGGTAATATCGTTTTCATCACTGATCTTAATAGAATAATACAATATCGTCTGCATGGGCAGCGATCACATTCTTTACGGTGAGCTGACTATTGATGGCTTTTACATCGGCCTTTGTTTTGGCTACGCCGAGGATCGTTCCTTCTTCATCAACTATCTGCACTACTTCACCTGCGCCAAATTTCCCTTTGGCCTGGGTAATGCCTACCGTCAGCAAGCTTTTGCGGGCCTGCAAGGCTTTGGCGGCTCCTTTATCTACATGAATGGTACCCAGGGTTACCGAGCCACTAGCCAGCCATTTCTGGCGGGCGCCGAGCGTAGAGGCTTGCGGTACGAAGTAGGAGCCATTGCGACCTTCGAGTGCAGACGATAAAGGTTTTTCACCTTTCAGTCCGCAGATCACTACCTGTATACCCAGCGAGTTGGCCAGTCGCGTAAAAGTGAGTTTGGAGATCATGCCGCCCAGACCGAGCCCGCTTGTTTCGGTGCTTACGTATTTCATCACGGAAGCTACTTTGTCGATGCGTGGTATCACCTGTTTCTTGTCGTCGAGCAGGCCGCCTGAAGAAGTACATAGTATCAGGGCTGAGGCATCGAAACCGATGGCGATGAGTGTAGCCAGTTCGTCGTTGTCGGAGAATTTGATCTCCACATTACTGACGAGGTCATTCTCATTCACAACGGGTACAATGCCATTTTCCCAGAATGTGGTGAAGGTCTCTTTCAGTTGGAGGAACTGCTTGCGGTTGGAGAAGTGTACTCTTTCGCACAAGGCCTGGGCTACGGTGATGCCATGCGGTCGGAAGTATTGGGCATATAGTTGAATGAGAATGGGGTTGCCTACTGCGGCAGCGGCTTTGCGTTCGGACAAGGTTCCTTTATAATCTTTCAGAAACTTCTTTCCACTGCCTACGGCACCGCTACTTACCAGTACGAGGCGGTATTTTTTGCTGAGCAGGGCAATCTCTTCAGCTACTTTCTTAATGATGCCGGTATCGATATTTCCATCCTGGTTACTGATGACAGCTGTTCCTAACTTGACAACTAAGACTTTCACGGCCATTTCTATATAATTTTTATAGAATAATGGGCGTAAAAATAGCAAATAACCGGCGAATGGGCGGGCCTTTGCAGGCAATTGAAGAATATTGAGCTTACTAAATAGCCAATGCAGGGTACAAATCGGATAATATTGTTGACTATCTTTCTTTCTATGCCGCGCCGCTTGCCGTTTTTCCCAGGCGCAGCAGTGTTCATCTTTCCTCAAGTGATTTGCTACCGAAACGCCCGCCCGGGCGAATGCAAGCCCGTATACATCTGTATGGTCTTGTCTCAATTATATTCCTATCCAATTAAATGAAGAAAAAATGCAAATCAAAACCAGCAAACACCATGTAACGGCTGCATGCCTGCTTATCCTTTGTTTATCCATTGTGTCCTGTCAAAAACAATCGATCAAGGAGCAACCTGCCGAGGATGCTGTCGCAGGAGGCACTCCTGAAGACGTGGAACTGAATGCCATCAACAGTAGCTTTTCCGAGAACTGGGACAGCTACACCCATGGCAGCCAGTACACAACAGCTCAGGCTTCGGCCGATTTCGGCAACATCAGCGGATGGAACCAGGGACGTTCAATGATCTCCAACGGTAACCTGCGTGTTACCCTCGAACCCAATGCGCTGTCTGGCGCAGGTGGTATCGTTAGCAATATCGACGTATCGGATGGCTCGGCCTACGAACTCGATTACGATATCCGTTTTCACAGTGCCTTCGACTGGAGCCGCGGCGGCAAGCTGGGTTTCGGCTTTGCGATTGGCGAGGGTAATGCGGGCGGTGACCCGGCATGGGATGGCAATGGCGGTACGTTGCGCCTCATGTGGTACAATAACAATGGCCGCGTGTATTTCCATCCTTATGTGTATTACAGGGATCAGCCAGGCCAGTATGGCGACAACTTCGGTAAATCGTATCCATCATCGGGCAGCCTCAACAAAAGTCAGACCTACCATGTACATATGTACATCAAGAGCAACACCGGTAGCAGCACCAATGGACGCGCCCAGATCATCATCGATGGTACCACCCTGCTGGATATTCCAATCCGGTGGACGACCAACGATGCACAGCGATTGATCAGGAATGTTACCTTCCACACGTTCCGTGGTGGCAGCCAGGATTACTGGATGTCATCGACCGTGGGATACATCTACTATGATAACCTTGTTGTAAACAAGATCAGTTAAGCGGATAGAATAACTAACTGCGCACCGGCAAGACCATAACCAAACGGGGCTGTCTCTATGAGGCAGCCTCGTTTTTTTGTTAGTTTCGGCTGAAACGCTTTAGCAAGAGCGGTTGCATATCCGGATGACAATATTGCCAAAAAGGCTTGCCGTATCAGTTGAGTGGTTGAATATCTTTACTGTCTACTGCGCTTTGCAACGACCATTCAGGGTGCATTCTTGTACATCTAACTTCAATTGACTTTACTGCCGATCGCTCTCGCGGGCGCATTAATGCCTGTGTATATCTGTATGGTCTTGTCTCAATTATACATCTATCCAAGTAAATGAAGAAAAATGCAAATCAAATCCAGCAAACAATTTTTTACGGCAGCTTGCCTATTTGTTCTTAGTTTATCAATTGTATCCTGTCAAAAACAATCTGCCGTGGAGGAACCAGCAGATGTATCGGCTGTTCGGGGAACTCCTGAAGACGTCGAAATCAATGCCGTCAACAGCAGTTTTTCAGAGAACTGGAATAGTTATGCCAATGGCAGCACGTACACGACGGCCCAGGCTTCGGCCGACTTCGGCAACATCAGCGGATGGAATGAAAGTCGTTCCATGATCTCGAATGGTAATCTGCGTGTTACCCTTGAACCCAATGCGCTATCGAGCGCCGGTGGCATCATCGGCAACATCGATGTATCGGACGGTTCGGCCTATGAGCTCGACTTCGATATCCGCTTTCACAGCGCCTTTGATTGGAGCCGTGGCGGCAAACTGGGCTTTGGCTTCTCGGTGGGTGAAGGCAATACCGGCGGCGATCCCGGATGGGATGGCAACGGCGGGTCTCTCCGGCTTATGTGGTACAATAATGGTAGCCGCGTCTATTTTCACCCTTATTTGTATTACAAAGATCAGCCCGATGATTTTGGCGATAACTTCGGTAAATCTTATCCCTCCACGGGCAGCCTTAACAAAGGGCAAACCTACCATGTGCATATGTACATCAAGAGCAATACCGGTACGAGCACCAATGGCCGCGCCCAAATCATTATCGATGGCACTACCTTATTGGATATCCCCATCCGGTGGACGACCAACGACGCACAGCGATTGATCAAGAAGGTTACTTTCCATACGTTCCGTGGTGGAAGTGAGGCTCATTGGATGTCCTCGACTACTGGATATATTTATTATGATAACCTGGTTGTAAACAAGATCAGTTAAGCGGATAGAATAACTAACTGCGCACCGGCAAGACCATCAAGAAGCGGGGTCGTCTTTCAATAGATGGCCCCGCTTCCCATTTCAGAGATTCCTGGCATTCTAAGCGATTATCCTACGCTTATCCTTCCCTCATCCCGGTTTTGGAACAGGTGCCTGTAATGACCGGCCATTTGCTTATCCGGCGCGCCCCGACCCGTTAAGAAGGAATTAACAAAGAATATTTGGAATGATCGTTCCAGTATTTGTAGCTTTGTTTTATCAAACAGAAAAAATGAACATCATGAAAGGTCTTACAGGAAAAATGGCCGTTGTTACCGGTGGTAATAGTGGTATTGGTTATGCAGCTGCAAAAGCCTTGATCGACAGCGGTGCACAAGTAGTTGTGACCGGCCGTAATGGAGCCGCTACCGAAAAGGCTGCCAATGAGTTGGGTGCAAAGGGGGTAGTTGCCGATCAGTCAAATCTTGCTTCCATAAAGGAACTGGAATCTGAGGTGCGTAACCAATTCGGAAAAATTGATGTCCTGTTCCTGAACGCCGGCGCTGCTGCTTTTGCACCTATCCAGGACGTAACGGAAGCACATTATGATCAACTGATGAATGCCAACGTAAAGGGTACTTATTTCACACTGCAACAATTGTTGTCCCTGCTGAATGATGGTGGCTCGGTAATCTTCAATACTTCTGTAAATGCTACCCTGGCAGCTCCCGGCAGCAGTATCTATGCGGCCTCTAAAGCAGCTTTGCTGTCGATCAGCAAAGTATTGGCCGGTGAACTGGCAGTGAGAAAGATCCGCGTAAATGCCATCTCTCCCGGCCCGGTTGCTACTCCCTTATACGGCAAACTGGGTCTTGAAAAAGAACAGGTGGAGGGTCTTGGTAATGCATTGGGACAGAAGATATTGCTGAAACGGTTTGCCCAGCCCGAGGAGATTGCCAAAGCGGTTTTATTCCTTGCCTCAGACGATTCCAGCTTTATCACAGGTACTGAGCTGGTGGTAGATGGCGGCCTGACTGTCAATACCGTGATGTGATTTTTTTGCCTTAATCTGGAACATTCGTTCCTGATTAGTAATTTTGGTTCATAAATGACCACGTATGGCACGTACTAAAGTTTTTGATGAGCAGGAGGTGCTGAAGAAGGCTATGCAGCTTTTCTGGAATAAAGGATACAATGGAACTTCG
This sequence comes from Paraflavitalea sp. CAU 1676, assembly GCF_029223285.1. Taxonomy (GTDB): domain Bacteria; phylum Bacteroidota; class Bacteroidia; order Chitinophagales; family Chitinophagaceae; genus Paraflavitalea. The sequence goes on from NZ_JARHUJ010000005.1 coordinate 456,571, forward strand.
GCGCAGGATCTGGTAGATTATGTTGGTTTAAGCCGGTCGAGCCTGTATGATACGTTTGGCGACAAGCACGGGCTTTTCATAAAAGCTTTGGAATTGTACCGTACCATCAATGAGGCTGTATTGGAAGATAAGCTTGGCCATGCGCCGGATGTTCGGGTGGCTATTCAGCAAATATTGATGCAGGCCGTGGAAGAGAGTCTTGCCAGGCGCTTTACACAGGGTTGTTTTATGGTCAATACCACCAGTGAACTCGCTTTGCACGATTCAAAGGTAATGGCGATCGTGACGGCCAACCGTAACAGAACGGAGGTCATCTTTGCAACGGCCATCCTGCGGGGGCAGGACAAGGGGCAGATCAGCAAGATTCATAGTCCCACAGCACTTGCCAGTTTTCTCTTCAATACCTATACAGGCATCAGGGTGGCTGCCAGGTCTGAAACTGCCAGCCGAGATATGCTGGAGAACATTGTGCAGGTAGCCATGTCTGTACTATAGCCGCTACTTATTTTTTTCTTTTAGACTTGCCCATCCACTTCAGGGTATTGAGAATGAGCTGGCGCTGGAATGCGTTGGCATAGGTGAACGATAGTTCCTTATTGGTGCGTCCTTCGTAGTCGATATCATTGTGTCCCATGTTCACGTACACCATGCGGTATTTTTTGTTGGTCCAGGCCACGGGGAAGTAACCACTGTGCCAGATCTCCCAACTTTTAGGGCCGGTGCCTAAGGGAAAACTGGTAGAGTCGATGGAAAGGAGGATATTGATATCGGGATTCTTGCGCAGGTCGAGCTGCCAGCTATACCATTCGTTGGGGGCCGATGAGAAGGTGGTGGGCAATCCTTTCACGGAAGGGTGTTTTTTATCTTCCACGCGTAATACTGCCGATGTTGGTCGCCAGGTATTGCCTTTGTATTGGCCCGCGCCGATGAATTGATTGTGGTACCAGTCCCAGTTTTGCGGATAGGCTGAGGGACTAAGGGCAAAGCCGGCAAAGTGGAAGCCGATCCAGGCGCCGCCGTTTTCCATGTATTGCTGGAAGGCGGTTCGCTGACTGGCCGAGTCGGGCCGGGTATCTAAAAACAAGACTACCTGGTATTGTGCCAGGTAGTCTGTATTCATATTGTTCCAATTGTTGGTGGAGTCGTACTGAAAATTGTTTTCGGCGGCTGCCTGTGCCAGCCATTTATTGGCTTCGTGCACATAGCTGATATGGGCCTGGTCGTTTTTTGCGGTATAAAAGCCGATCACTTTAAAGCGTGGGCCTTTTTGCTGTGCCTGCAAGGGGCTTAGATAAAGAGTAATGGTTAGTACTGTTACAATGGCGCGCAAAAGATGGTTCATGAGCAATGGGTCTGTTTGGCCCAAATTAAATCTTTTTGCATCGCCGGAAAGAACTGATCACGAAAACGTTTCAGTTTGCTAAAATAACATACTCTGCCCATTAAGCGAAGGGTGCCGGCAGTCGGGCTTAGTTCAACTCTTTCAAATCATGCCGGGCTTGTGCCACGCAATGACACCCCTATGCCGGTTGCTGCCGCCTCTGGTTTAATAAATGGCCAGGTTGGATATGACAGGACAGGCTTTTGAACCTGTGATGTTTATCCGGATCTTGCCGATGCTGACGGGATCTATCTTCAGAATGCGTTTATAGCCGATGGTGGTGCCATCGGTTATTTTTTTCCACGTTCCATCCTGCCAGGCTTCTATTGTAAAGGATTGTACGCGCTGCCCCAGTTTAATGTATTCCTGCAACACAATATAGCTGACAGTGGAATTGGCCGGCAATGTTACTTCGAGCTGGCCGGTGGTTATATCATCGTTGGTGGTCCAATAGGTTTCTTTGTTGCCATCGGTGAGGTTACGGGCTGCGAAGGCGGTCTGGTTGCCCCGGTAACTATCGGCTTTTACAGGAGCCTTTACCGCGAGGTTTTTGGAGAACCTTTGCTTTACCAAAGTTGCAAAGCCATAGAGTGATTTGACATCGTTCTCGTGGAACAGGCCGCGACGATCGGGCGGTACGTTGAGCAGCAGGGTAGAGCCTCGGCCAACTGAGGTGAGGTAGATATCGAACAGTTGCTCGGGTGTTTTTACCTCCTTGTCTTCTTTGGCATGATAGAACCAGCCTGGTCTGATCGATACATCTACTTCGGCCGGTACCCATTTGGTGCCATCGGGCGAGCCTGTATTGAGTAGTTTTTCGATATTGGGCTTGCCTGCATATAACGTATCTGTTGTGATGGTGTTCCAATTCGTTTCTCCGGCCACGCCGCGTTCGTTGCCCACCCATCTTACGCCCGGACCAGCATCGCTGAAGAAGATTACGTTTGGTTCCATCTTGCGCACCATGTCGAGCGTTGTGGGCCAATCATAATACGTGGCTCCTTTGATGCTCCTTTTCTCTTTGGCACCGCCGTAGTAGCCATCGCCGCCATTGGCGCCATCGAACCACATTTCAAAGACAGGGCCGTACGTGGTAAACAATTCTTTCAGTTGGTTGCGGTAATATTCGACATACGAGGGCTGTCCGTAATCGGCGCGGTTTCGATCCCAGGGGGAGAGGTACACGCCAAACTGAAGTCCGTATTTCTTTGCGGCATCTCTGGCATCGCGTACGATATCGCCCTTGCCATTTTTATAAGGGCTGTTTTTCACAGAGTGTTCTGTGTATTTGCTGGGCCAGAGACAAAATCCATCGTGGTGCTTGCAGGTAAGGATCATGGTCTTGAAACCGGTCTCTTTCAATGTACGTGCCCATTGGCCCGCATCGGCCTGGGTAGGGTTGAAGATGGATGGTTGTTCATCGCCATAGCCCCACTCTTTATCTGTGAAGGTGTTGGTGGTGAAATGCACAAAGGCATTCATTTCCATTTCATGCCATTTGAGCTGGGCGGAGGATGGAACAGGCAATACTGCGGCAGGCGCCTTGGTATTGTTTTGAGCCATCAGCCCAAGGGGCAGCATAGATGCCAGCAATAGCGAACGATTCAATAATGCACACATTGGATTCAACTGGTGTTGGTGAGTAATAATGATTTATGAAACAGATAAGTGGGGGGATGATCTGCTCCGGGCTTCAGGATATGTTTATTCGATGCCTTTCACCTGCATTTGTAAAGTGTATACTGCGGTGGAGGCGGTGATGAATAGTACGTCTCTTTTGGGTCCGCCAAAACAAAGGTTGGCTGTCCACTTTTCAGGGATAGGTATATGCTGGATCTTTTCTCCTTTCGGGTTGTACACTGTAACGCCATTGCCGGCTGCATAGAGGTTGCCCTGGTTGTCGAGCGTGATGCCATCGGCGGTTTGTGATGCAAACAGGGTACGGTTGGTGAGGCGGGCATCTTTTTCAACGGTGTACTTATAGATCTTTCCGGCGCCGATATCAGCTACGTACATGATCTTACCGTCTTTGGAACCTACGATGCCGTTAGGGCGTGCAAAGCTGTCGGCCACCACCACCGGTGTGCGCGTGCCGGCTGCGAGATAGTACACGTGCATTTTGTCGAGCTCGGGTGTTTTGCGGGTCCAGTAGTCACGTTGATAATAGGGATCGGTAAAGAAGATGCCGTTCGTTTTATCGATCCAGAGGTCATTGGGGCCGTTCATCTTTTTACCTTGATAGTTGTCCATGAGGATGGTTGACTTTCCTTCGGGTGTTATGGACCATAGTTCGTTGTTGGCATCGGCACAGGCGATGAGCTGGCCTTTGCGATCGAAATACAAGCCATTGGCACGGCCGGTTTTATCGAGGAAGAGGCTGAGCTTGCCTTCGGTATCGTATTTCCAGATCTTATCATTGGGTTGATCGGTAAAGAAGATATTGCCCGCTTTGTCGACGGCGGGGCCTTCGGTAAAGCTGAATTGTTTGGACACCAGTACTGGCTGAGCACCTGGCGCTACGGGTGTTGCAGGAGCGCTGCCGGTTGACTGTCCGCCCGATTTACAGGCAACACTGGTCAGTATGCTCATGGATAAGAGGGACAGTAATAAGGACCGGCTTGTCATGGTGTGCAATTTGAGGCTACAATGCTAAGCATTTCGGCCGGAATATGGCGGCGGGGCAGGTGATTATATTCAGCTATTTTGGCATTCCATTCAGCGGTATGGCCGGTTAGCAGTTCAATAAAGTTGAATGAAGTTATTGATGATCAAAGCTGCTGAAGCCTTTCGTAATCTTCCGGTGTATCAATATCAAAGCCACCCAATGGGAAAGGTATGCTGGCTACATCATCGGGGTTCTGTTGCACGAGTTTCTTAGCGCCATGCTGACCGCCGAGCTGGGCGAGCAAAGGGAAATAGGTGGGCGTAAAGAGTACCGGTGTGCCGATGGTGTCGTTGTAGGTGCAGGCGATGATCCCCTTACCGGATCTCTGCAGGGTGTTGATCATTTCCTGTAGTAAGTTGTCATCGATGAAAGGCTGGTCGCAAACGGTGATGAGGATGGCGCCGGGGGTAATGCCGGCTTGCGCAATGCCTTCCATGCCGGCTGCTATGGATGATCCCATGCCGTTTTGCCACAGGGGATTGTTAATGACCTTCACGTTGTAAGGGCGCAAGGCGAGGGTGATCTCTCCGGCTAATGAACCTGCCACTGCATAACATTGGTCGCTTACTGCTGTGGCAGCTTCGGCCGTTCTTTGCAGAAAGGTCTTGCCCTTATAAGTAAGAAACATTTTGGGTTGGCCCATGCGTGTTGAAGCGCCTGCTGCCAACATCAGGACGGCTGTATTCATACTGTTGATGCATTAGGATCGTGTAGCTCACTGGTAACGGCGCAGGTGATGGGGTCGCTGTTCCTTTTTTCAGTACTGCTTATCTTTTCCGGCAGGGTAGTTTTGACTGGCTCGTGGATGGCTCCGTCTTTATCGCGCAGGGGCAGGCCCGATTTTCCCTGCATGACCATCTTGATCTCGGCCATGATGGACAGGGCTATTTCTTCCGCGGTTTCGGCGCCGATATCGAGACCGGTAGGTCCATAGATATTTTGCCGGGCACCCGCGTCGATGGTGCGCCCTGTTTCCTCTTCCAGCTCCTGGAACATCCTTTCCAATTTGCGCAGCGGGCCCAGTACGCCGATATACCCAAGCTGTTTTTGCAGCAAGCCGTTCAGCATCGCCTTGTCGTAGTTGTAATTGTGCGTCATCAGCACAACGGCTGTTTGCAGGCCGGTGGTCATTTGTTCCAATACCGCTTCGGGTTTGGCGGTGAGCAAATGCCTCACCTCGGGAAAACGCTGGCGATTGGCATGGCTGGGCCGGCCGTCGGCTACGGTGATATGCCAGCCGGCGATCTGTGCCATCTTTACCAGTGGAAATACATCGTTGCCGGCGCCGGCAATGATGAGCGAGACCGGTGGAGCTACCCATTCTACAAGGGCGCTCACGGTATGCAGGTCAAACTGGTATTGATGAATATAAGAGGTGCGGCAGTCGAGCGTATGCTGTACATCGGGCAGCAGGGCTGCCATGAGGTGTGGATCGGTGATGCGACTATTGAGTACACCGTGCGCCTGCAAGGCACAGGTGCCAGGCTGTATGCCGTCGTAAGCGTCGAGCGAAAACAGGGTTACCATGACCGTTGCTTCGCCTGCCAGCGAGGCTTTTTCGAGCAATGCGATGGGGTGCAGGGGATCGGCGGCGTTGATGGGTTCAAACAGGATGTGCACGATGCCATTGCAGCCCAGCTGAACGCCAAACTGCAGGTCGTCTTCGTCGGAAGTGTCGTAGGTAACGAGCTTGTTCTTTTGTTGTGCAATGGCCAGCAGCGCTTTCCGCAGGGCGTCGCCTTCGAGGCAGCCGCCGCTGATGGCGCCGGTGAGTTGTCCGTCGTCGGTAACGAGCATCCGGGCGCCTGGCCGGCGGTAGGAGGAGCCTTCTACGTGTACTACGGTGGCCAGGGCAGTTTGCTTGCCTGCCTCACTTGCCTTCCTGTATGCTTGTATGATATCTTCGATCTCTTTCATAACCTGCGGTAATTTACTAAAACAGGTTTAACTGCCGATTATTTGTGCCAATTCTTCCAGCAGCGGCAACTGGCGTTCGTTGATCTTAAGACTGGCCGCTTCTACCGTGAACCAGGCAGCTTTGGCTATTTCGGGATAGGTTTGCCGCCTGCCCGATGCCGGCGGCCATTCCAGCTCAAAGGTATTACTTATGATAGCGGTTTCGTCGAGGTTGCCTTCGTGGGCCCAGCAATGAGCAATCTTGCCGCCTTTTTGTTTAATGGGCGTTAATTCGATGAAGTCGCCGTTGGTGCGGTAACCGGTCTCTTCTTCCAGCTCACGGATGGCGGCCTGCAAGGGTGCTTCAGTAGGTTCAAATTCCCCTTTGGGAATGGTCCAGCTGCCGTTGTCTTTCTTCGAGAAATAGGGCCCGCCCGGAAAAACCAGTAGTACTTCCAGCTTGTTGTGGATGTTCCTGTACAGAAGGATTCCTGCGCTCTGTTTTGCCATTACAATGGTAAAGTTAAAATTTACCTGGCTACCCCGCGCATAACTGATTTCCCTTAACTTTAGTCTTCCCAATAACCAAAGAAAAAGGAGGTATTCATGAAATCTACAGATCATTCATGGACACTTCAGGTTAGTATCGCCTAACCGGAGTATGTTCCATCAAAATATCTGCTGACCATAGGGTCAGGAAAGTCATCCCGCTTACTTGCAGGATGGCTTTTTTTATTGGTGGCCATTGAAAGGTAGATGGGCTGGAGTGTATAATTCAGGTGGTGAGTTTCACTATTATTTTACGCGGTAGCCTCACATGAATGAGTGGCTCGAATTCGATCGTTTGATCGTACAATTCAATTCTCCTGTAGCGGGCAAAGATCCAGGTGAGCATATCGGCAGCGAGCGGCACGATGATATGCCGGGCGATACAGGCGTGCGCACCTGTACCGAATGCGATATGATCATTGTTGTTGCGGTATGGATCGAACTGTTCCGGGCGGATAAATTGATTGGGATCGCGGTTGGCGGCAGCGAGTACCAGTACCACCATGGCGCCCTGCGGAAGCACCTGTCCTTTTAACTGAACAGGAGCCTGCAGTAGGCGGCGGGTGTGGTGATTGGGCGCGCGGTAGCGAAGCGTTTCCGTAATGAACCGGTGCACATACTTGTGTTCCTGAAATGTTTGATGGTGATCATTCTGCTGTGTTGCCAATGCCTGCAGCAGGGCATGGCTCAATAAGCCGTTTCCGGCATCGTAACTTTGGATCAGCAATCCCAACAGGTTGGCCGTGGCTATTTGCATGGTGTGCGCGGGATCACCTGCCGGGTTGCTGCTCGCGTTGATGGTTAGTTTTTCATGGCTGCCGATATGCTGGCTTACTATAGGATACAGTATTTGTGCTGCTTCATTGATCTCCTTTACCTGTTCTTCGCTCTTCGCCGGCAACATGATCTGCACCAGGGCGGGTAAATAGCCGAGTATGGTTTCCTGCTGCTGTGGTGTAAACCCGAATCCATCTACCAGTTGTAACGCCGGCAGTCGTTTGGATACAGTGCATACCCAATCCAGCGGTACGTGTAAGTTTATCCCTTTAAGGAGTTTTTCGAGTAACTGACCGGTTGGTGAAGGTTGAAATACCTTGAATAACTCCATGGCGATCTCCCGGTGTGCGGCGTGCCGGGGAGGATTGCCCAGCCGGATGAGGAAACGCAAGAGTAATTGTGCTTCGTTGTTATAGGTTCCTTTTTCAGGTTCTGCAGGTTGAGGTATGTAAGCTTGCGGGTGATGAAGCAGGGATGTGCAATCGTTGTACCCATACAGGATCCACAACTTGTTCGGAGCATCGAACCAAACAGGGTGTTGATCAAGATATTGCCTGTAATAAGCGTACGGGTCGTTGATCTCCGATTGCCGGAATAATACCGGTTGATGCATGATTGTATCGTTTTTCGGAAACAATAATAGCTACCTTTGGTGGTATACAATTCATTCAACAATGAAGTATGGAATCCATTGACCGGTTTACCTCCATTGCCAGCCTGATCGGGGAGCCTGCCCGGGCGCGTATTCTCTGGAGTTTACTGGATGGCAGGGCTTATACGGCCGGCGAACTGGCGCTCACCGCTAACCTGTCGCCGCAGTCGGCCAGCAATCACCTGTCCAGGATGATCGACGCCGGCTTGCTGAAAGTAGAAAAGCAGGGGAAGCACCGCTACTATCGTTATGCAAAAGACAAAGTAGCGTATGCTGTTGAAGCATTGAGTAACCTGATGCCTTCCCCAATGAAGGAAGGGCCGGCACCCGTGCTGAACAATGGTGATATACGGTTTGCCCGCACCTGCTACGATCACCTGGCGGGAAAGGTGGCGGTAAAGATCACCCATGGTTTGTTGGTGCAAAAGATCATCCGTCCGGAGGAAGATGAATATCGCCTCACCACCCGTGGCGTTCAATGGTTTGAGGATCTGGGCATCGGCATCGCCGGCCTGCAGCAACAGAAACGGCATTTTGCCAAACCCTGTCTTGACTGGACGGAGCGGAAACATCACCTGGCCGGGGCTTTGGGAGCTGCACTGCTTGACCATATGCTTAACCAGAACTGGCTGCGCAGGAAACCCCAGGAGCGCACGGTTATTATGACGGGTAAGGGGGAAAAAGCATTGGCCGGACTTGGTATTTCCCTGATCTGATGGCGCCGGTGCGGATGGCGGTTGATCGTCTTTGGCACCTCTGCGATTAGCTATTGCCGGGAACGATTGCGTAAATAAAGCCCGGTATATTTAGCGTTGCCGTTAGGTTTCTGTATAACTTAATATTCGATTTATTTCCTGTAGTTGTGCAACGGTGAGCAGGTGTAGTTTACCAAAACAGGCCGCAGGACTCCTTAGCAACTTCTCCACTCCATACTTGATTGGCCTAACAGCGATTGCTTGTTCGTGTTCAGGAACAGGATAACCCCTCTTTATCTTTCCTATCGCTTAACAGCTGATCTTTTACCGGCATAGAATACCAAGCAGCAAACTGTTTTGCAGAACATTTTGCCCTCGGATGCTTATGCATGCAGGCTGCCTGTTATACAGACCTTTTATTTATTTAATCATTAAAACAGCTTGTTGCATGAAAAAACATCTATGCCTCATGCTGGGCATGCTATGCGTTGTTATGAGCGCTATGGCCCGGCAAACTTTGTATGTTTCTCCTACCGGAAGTGCGTCGAACAGCGGTACTTCCATTTCGGCTCCCACTACTTTACAGAACGCTATTGCCACTGTTGGAGCGGGTGGTACCATTTACCTACGCGGCGGCACTTACAACATTACGGCTACGGTCGTTATTGCTGAAGCAAACAGCGGATCGTCGGGCGCTACCAAGAAGATCTTTGCGTACAACAGCGAAGTGCCGGTGCTCAGTTTTGCGGGGATGGCTATCTCTACTTCCAACAGAGGGATTGTCCTCGATGGCAGTTACTGGCACCTGAAAGGGCTGATCATTGAAAGCGCCGGTGATAACGGGTTATTGCTTTCGGGTGATAACAATACCATTGAAAGCTGCATCTTCCGAAAGAATGCGGATAGTGGGTTGCAGCTAAGCCGGTACAATACCAATTACACTACTATCAGTCAGTGGCCTTCGAACAACCTGATCCTGAATTGCGAGGCCTACGACAACAAAGATCCCGATAATGAAGATGCTGATGGTTTCGCTGCGAAACTCACAAGCGGCAATGGCAATGTGTTCCGCAATTGTGTTTCGCACCACAATATCGATGATGGGTGGGATCTGTATACGAAACCTGATACGGGGCCAATTGGCGCTGTGACTTTAGAAGGCTGTATTGCGCATTCCAATGGCCGGCTTACGGATGGGTCTACTTCGGGCAACGGGGATAAGAATGGTTTCAAACTCGGCGGGGAGGATATCTCCGTTAATCATATCGTGCGCCGCTGTGTTGCTTTCAGCAATGGTAAACATGGTTTCACGTACAATAGAAACCTGGGCACCATCGAGATGACCAACAATACCGGTTACAGCAATACGGAGCGCAACTTCAACTTCGATGGCGGCACCAGTGTGTTCAAGAACAATCTTTCGTACCTGAGCGGCTCCAATGATCGCATCATAGGCACTGCTACAGCGCCTAATTCCTTTCAGGGTGCGGCTGGTGGTTTTACGGTGACGGCGGCTGATTTTGTGAGCTTGTCGCCGGGTGCCAATGCGAGCCCTGTGAGCGGTGGGTTCCTTAACCTGGCGAGCGGCAGTGACCTCATCAATACCGGTGTTACGTCTACCGGTATTACGTACAATGGGTCGGCACCTGACCTGGGAGCGATTGAATCGGGGGCCACTACTACGACCTATACGCTTACTACGAGTGCATCGCCTGCGGCGGGCGGCAGTGTAGCGCGGAGTCCGAATGCTACTTCGTATAATTCAGGAACCGTGGTTACGCTGACAGCTACTGCTGCGAGTGGTTACACATTTACCGGCTGGAGTGGTGATGCTTCGGGTAGTGCTGCCTCGGTGACTGTGACGATGAACAGCAACAAGACGGTGACGGCCAATTTCACCAATAGCGGTGGAAGTACCTTTACGCTGACGACGACTGCTTCGCCTGCGGCGGGTGGTACGATCACGAGGAGTCCGAACGCTGCTTCGTATGCGGCGGGCACGGTGGTGACACTCACGGCCACTCCGGCCAGTGGCTATAGTTTCAGCAGCTGGAGTGGGGGAGCGAGTGGTTCCAGTGCTACCACGACGGTTACGATCAATGCGAATACTTCGGTGACTGCCAACTTCATCACTTCGGGCGGCGGTGGTACCACGTTGCGGATCGATGATAAATCGGGCACGGGTACTGGTTATTGCAGTGCGGATGGTTCGAGGCAGAATACCTATACAGGCGCGGATGGCGGCTACTATGTTAACCTTAGTAATGCGAGTGCCAAAGGCATCACCTGGGCGGTGCGGGCCGGTGCTGCGGGCAGCTATACCCTGCGCTGGCGGTATGCCAACGCGGGTTCGCAAAGTGCCACCACTGCACGCCTGTTGGTCAATGGCGCTGAAGTGAATGGTGCGGCGGCCTTCCCGAAAACGAGTGCCTGGACAACCTGGACTACGACTGGTAATATCACCGTGAACCTGGTAGCCGGTACGAATAAGATCCGCATTGAAACGACGGCGGCGGCAGAATTTGCGAATATCGACTGGATCGAGATCACGGGTAATACCCCGACGGAAGCGTTGTGCAGCGGTGCGGTGGGCAGCAGGGTCGCTACGAGTGCAGCGACTGTTCCTGCGATCGATGCTTCGCCGGTGGTTTTCCCGAACCCGGCAACCGGTATGTCGACGGTAAAGCTATCGCTGGCAACAGCGCAACAGCTGCGGGTGAGCTTAATGGGAGTTGACGGAAGGCTGGTGCATCAGTTGGCGAATAAGGTGTTTGCTGCGGGTGTACATTATGTGCCGGTGGCTGTGAAGGGGGTGAAGGCAGGTGTATACTTTGTTACTGTGAGCAATGGCAGCGGTGGCAGAAGTATCCAGCCGTTGGTAGTGCAATAAGAAGATTCGGGGGCCTATAAAATGCAAAAGGGCTTAACTGGTTTGGTTAAGCCCTCTTGATTATTCTTAAAGGAGTGTTATGGCAATTTAGCGACGAGGCTTTCGGGCAGGAGTTGGAGGATGTTGTAGATGATCTTCCATTTGAAGCCGGGCACGATGGTGAATCGTTTGGGGGCATGGACGATGGCGTTGGCGATGTAGGACGGTTCGAGCAGGAGCGACTCGGGCAGGTCGAGGTGGGCCGTCATTTTACTGCGGATGTATCCGGCCACGATTGCGTTGACGGTGATCTTACGTGTGGAAAGGTATTGACGCAGTCCGGCGAGGTAAGTAGTAAATGCCGCTTTGGTGCTTCCGTATACAAAGTTGCTTTTGCGGCCGCGCACGCCAGACAGCGAGCTTAGGCCAATGATGCGTTCCAGCTTTTGATTGGATGCATCCATGGCAATGATGTTGAGGATTGATACCGCACCGCCATAATGCACTTTCATCATCTGGAATGTACCGGGCCAGCTTACCAGCGCTTCGTCATTCGTGACCTGGAATCCAGCTGCATACAATACGATCTGCGGTTTGGCCGGCAGGTTGTCATAAAACGCCTGGTGGGTGTCGAAGTCCGTGGCGTCGAAATAACGCACCTCTACCTGTGCGGGCACCGGTATTTGGGTGGCTACAAACCGGTTCAGCTCGTTGGTACTGCGGGAGGCGGCGACTACCTGGTGTCCCTGTGCCACATAGAGCTTTATGGCTTCTTTAGCTACATCGGAGTTGGCGCCTAATACCAATACTTGTTTGCCGGTTATTGTTTGCATGGGCGCAAAGATAATATTCCACCGGTAAGGTCACCATGCGGGGAAAAATAATCAATAGCTCTGCTGCCTGTTTGCTATTTTTAACGCCGTAATAAACGATTCATATGGAGAAGATCATTCGCTGGGGCATCCTTGGATGCGGGCATATCGCCAAAAAGTTTGCTGCCGACCTCCTGCTCATCAACGACGCCAAACTGGTGGCCGTTGGTTCGCGCAGCATCGACAAGGCTAAAGCCTTTGCCGAAGCATTTCCTGTAGAACATTTGCATGATAGTTATGAAGCGCTGGTGAACAACCCGGAGGTAGATGTCATCTACATCGCCACGCCGCATAGTTTGCATTTTGAGCATACCCTGCTGTGCCTTGACCATGGTAAGGCGGTGTTGTGCGAGAAACCTTTCGCATTGAATAGCCGGCAATCGAGGGTTATGATCGATAAAGCCCGAGAGAAGAAGGTGTTCCTGATGGAAGCGCTTTGGTCGAAGTTTTTGCCCCAATACTCTACCCTGCAGGCGTTACTGAAGGATGGGAAGCTGGGTACGATCAAAAGTGTGCTGGTTAATTTTGGATTCAGGCCACTGCCCCCTATCTCTCCGCGACTATACGATCCTGCGCTGGGTGGTGGTAGCATCATGGACATCGGCATTTACAATGCTTTCCTCGCGCTGAGTGTGCTTGGTAAGCCCGATTCGATCGAGGCTACCATGACGCCGGCTGCGACGGGTGTGGATGAACAGTGTGCTGTTTTGTTTAAGTATAAGGACGGCGCTGTGGCGCAACTCTTTTCCACCTTTGCCACGGACCTGGCCACCGAAGCGGATATATGTGGCTCGGCCGGACGTTTGCGCCTCACCACCCGCTTTTTCGATACCGCTGCCAGGCTGGAATGGTATCCGGGAAGGCTCGATACCAGGGAAGTGATAGAGGTGTCGAAAGCGGAAGGGTTCGGCTACCATTACGAGGCCCGGCACGTGAACGATTGTTTGCGGAAAGGGTTGACGGAGAGCCCTGTTATGAGCTTTGTGGATACGCTGTTGCTGATGGATGTGCTCGATAAAATCCGTAATGCTGCCGGTATTCACTATCCCGCTGACAAATAAGACCTACCTTTGCGCCGAATTATTGTGCCGAAAGGCCATTGTTGAAATTTTATGATCAGAGTTGGAGAATATAACACCTTGAAGGTGATACGTACCGTCGAGTTTGGCGTGTACCTGGAAGATGGCGATAAGGGCATCCTGTTGCCGAAGCGTTTTGTGCCCCGTGGGGCCAAGGAAGGCGATGAGCTTTCCGTTTTTTTATACCATGATTCCGAGCAGCGTTTGATCGCAACTACGCAGAAGCCTTTCGGTGTGGTGGGCGAGATCGTGATGCTTGAAGCTGTTTCAGTGACCCCGCAAGGGGCTTTCCTGAACTGGGGTTTGATGAAGGATATTTTCGTTCCCAAATCGAAGCAACTTATGGGTATGCGTCCCGGTGGCCGCTACCTTGTCAAGATCTATATCGATGACCAAACAGGGCGTGTGGCCGCTACGGAAAAGATCGACCCGTTCCTGAGCAACGATGACCTTACCGTGAAGGAAATGGATATCGTTGACCTCACGGTGTGGCGCCGTACGGACATCGGCTATGTGATGATCATCAATCATAAGCATACCGGTGTGCTGCATCATAATGAGATCTACCGCCACCTCTCGGAAGGGTATGTGTTCAAAGGATATATCAAGCGCATTCACCCCGATAACCTGATCGATGTGGTGCTGGGCAAACCAGGCTTTCAACGCGTAGAGGACGAAGCGGCCAAGGTGCTGCGGTTGCTGAAAGAGAATGATGGTTACCTGCCTTATAACGATAAATCATCGCCCGATGAGATCTATGGCTTTTTCGGTATGAGCAAGAAGACCTTCAAGATGACGACGGGTGGTTTGTACAAGCAACGGAAGATCGAGTTCACGAACGGCGGCATCAAGGCGCTGGATGGCGAGTAAGGAATTGGAGGACTGCCTTTAAATATGTAGGGCTGACCGGTGATGCCGGTCAGCCCTTTTTTATGCGATCGCTTTAATTGCTTAGATCTTCTTGAACACCACGATACCATTGTGGCCACCAAAGCCGAAGGTATTGCTCATGGCAACATCTACGTTCTTTTCGATGGTGGTTCCCTTCACAATATCGAGCCAGGTTGGAATCGCAGGATCGGGATTGGTGAGGTTGATTGTAGGCGGTATCAATGAACGCTGGATGCTCAGGATAGCCGCGATGGCCTCGATGGCGCCCGCTCCGCCGAGCAGGTGACCGGTCATCGACTTGGTAGCGCTGATCGACACGTTATCCTTTTCTGAAAAAAGGCGTGCCACGGCCGATACCTCACTGAGGTCGCCTACAGGTGTAGAGGTGGCGTGTGTGTTGAGGTAGTCTACATCTTCTGTGTTAAGACCTCCGTCTTCGAGTGCGAACTTCATGCCCATGTATGCGCCCAGGCCTTCGGGGTGGGTGGCTGTCATGTGGTAGGCGTCGGCGGTCATTGCTGCGCCGGCCAGTTCGGCATATATTTTTGCACCACGTTGTTTGGCGTGTTCGTATTCTTCGAGGATGAGGGCGCCGGCGCCTTCACCCATTACAAATCCGTCGCGGCTAACGTCGAAGGGACGAGAGGCTGTTTCCGGTTCCTCATTACGGGTGGAAAGTGCTTTCATGGAGCTGAATCCGCCGATGGATGCTTCGGTGACGGGGGCTTCCGATCCGCCAGTGATCATTACTTTGGCTTTGCCCCAACGGATATAGTTGAAGGCATCCATGATGGCGGTGTTAGAAGTAGCGCAAGCGGATACTGTGGCATAGTTGATGCCCATTAATCCGTACTTCATGGAGATGAGGCCGGCCGCTATGTTTACGATGATCTTAGGGCAGAAATAAGGACTGAAGCGTGGTACGAAGTTGCCCGTGGCATATTCCTTTACCTGCTCTTCGAAGGTGGCCATTCCACCATTGCCTGAGCCCCAGATCACGCCGGTTGCGAACGGATCCATTTTGGAAAAATCGAGGCCTGAATCTTTTACTGCCTGATCGGCAGCTACCATGGCGTATTGTGTAAAGGCATCTGATTTGCGGATGTCGCCCTTGTCGAGGTGATCGGCTGCGTTGAATCCTTTCAGTTCGCAGGCGAAACGGGTCTTGAACAGGGTAGCGTCGAACCGGGTGATTGGTCCGGCGCCGCTTTTCCCGGCAAACAGATTATCGCCAAAGGTGGCTACATCATTGCCCAGTGGGGTAAGTGCCCCCAGGCCGGTTATTACGACTCTTTTCATAAAAATAAACCACTTGTATTTTACAAGTGAATAGCAAAAGTACAAAAAAACTACTTTACATTTGCAAGTAGTTTAATGTTTGTGCCTATGCGGTCTGACTGCCCCCTGAATTATGGGTTGGAGATCTTTGGTGATAAGTGGACGCTGCTTATTATCCGGGATCTGATGTTCTTCGGGAAGCGCTATTACAGCGAGTTCCTGGAGTCGGCAGAGGGTATTTCCACGAATATCCTGGCCGACCGGCTCAACACGCTCGAACAACAAAAGATCATTACCAAGAAGAAGAGCAAACTGCACAAACAAAAGGTGATCTACAGCTTAACACAGAAAGGGATTGACCTGTTGCCGGTGATCGTGGCGATCGGTTTATGGTCGGATGAATATGCGGACAACCTCAACCCGCACCGGGACATCGTGATCGGCGAGGCGAAGCGGAATTATACCCAGGGCATCAAGTCGGTGAAACTCAGGTTACAGAAAATGCATTTGGAGTAGGGGTAGCTGGTATGCCTATATCGGATACGGGTATAGGCAGTGACTTCAACCATTAGGGTAGTCTGTCTGGCGCGGGTGAACGTTCTAAATAATTGCCCTATCTTGGCCGGGATTTCCGTTGGTAATCCGGAATCGTTTAACCGCCACCTACTGTATGTCTGTTTATTTCCGATCCTTTTTATTGGTTTCCTTCCTATTAACCTTTGCTGGTGAAGCACTCCATGCGCAGGCCCCTGTTTCCCGGAAATTTACGATGAAAGATGGCCTGCCAGGAGCTGTGGTGTATCATTGCACTCAGGATCGCCAGGGGTTTATCTGGTTTGCCACCAACCAGGGTGTGAGCCGGTTTGACGGGCGTACGTTCAGGAATTTTTCCAAAGTCGATGGTTTGCCTGACAACGATATTCTCAAGTTGTTTGTGGACCTGCATGGTGCTGTGTGGTTTATTACTTTGTCGGGCGTTCCGGCAGTTTATTGGAATGGGACCATCACCAGCCTGGATTGCCAGGGTGTCTATTCTATTGCGGAGGACCTGATGACTGACTCTATTCACCTGCCTGCCTTTTATATGAAAGACAATGTTTCTTACTGTGGAAACTATATCTCTAAGAGCGATCCGGGGCATTGGCAATTCTCCGGCAGGTTTAAAAAGGCTGAAGTCTTTCAGGACATGTTCAATAAGCCGTTCCTGAGAGCTTCGGGCGAAGGGGTTAATTATTACTATACAGTTTTGAATGATAAGACATCGCTGGTTAGTTTGCGGACCAGGCGGACAACCAGGGACTGGGCCTTTGACAACGAAGGAGATGCTTTTCTTGCTGCTTACACGGCTGTCTCTTTCCAATCCGTTTTGAAAGGTGCACGGTCTGCCGTTTTCCACAATGGGAAGTCGTTGTTTTATGCAGACTTCAATGGTATTCAACGGCTCTTATCTTTCAAGGACCTGGGATTGAATATCGACCGGGAAAATGATGTCAATTACCTTTTGTGTGAAAACGATTCTACAATGTGGATGTGCACGCGTAACAAAGGCCTGATCAGGATCGATCATTTCAGACAGCCGGACAGACAAGTAAGGTATTATTTGCCGAATAGCTATTGTACTTCTCTCCTGAAAGATAAAGAGGGAGGGTATTGGGTTACCACGGCCAGTGAGGGGGTGTTTTATCTTCCTAATCTTGATTTTTATTCGCTGGCCAGCGACAAGAGCGTGGGTGAAAGCGATATCAAATGCATAAAGGTTGTGGGGCCACATTCATTGGCTGCAGGATTTACCGATGGGAATATTGTGCTGATCGACCCTGCCACGTATGTTACCCGGCCACTATTGGCCTGGGCTGAGCGTAATAAGTTTAACCGGGTGTTGGATATTAAGCCGCTACATAAGGATCTTGTGGTGACTACCGATGGCGGTGTCTTCCGCCTTATGCCTGATCAATTTGTAGAGAGGGCCTGGAAATTGGGTGGCTTTAAAGAAACGCTGATCGAGAGCGATTCCGTTGTGCTGATGGCGGGTGCTTCCGGTGTGATGCGGTATCGTTGGGGATCGCCGGTGATCTCGCATCCGTACAAGGGCCGGGCTACGAGTATTGCGGGTACGGGCGACCGATACTATTTTAGCACTTTGCAAGGTGTTTATCTATCGGATCATGGGGTAATGAGCAGAATGGGAGCGGGCGATTCCCTGCTATCGGGTATTGTGAACCAGGTTGCGGTTGGGCCGGACAGTGTGCTTTGGGCAGCGACCCAGCAGGGCGTTGTGGTATACCGGAAAGGCCGGTCAAGAAGTATTTCGATGCGCGATGGTTTGTTGAGCAATAACTGCCGGCATGTGTTCCTCGAAGGATCAACGGCCTGGGTTTCGACGGATAAGGGCATTGCGAAGATCACCTATCAATGGTTGAAAGATAGTCTGGACTTTTCGCTGTTATCGATCACTGAAAACGACGGTCTTGTATCGGATGCCGTGAGCCAGGTGGCTGCAGCCGATGATCATATTTGGGCTGCTACGGCGCGGGGTATTTCTTATTTCCCAAAGAGTTATCGAGGTACGTCTTTTTTCTCTCCCACCATCGTGATCGATCGCGTGCTGGCCGATAATGTAAGCATACCGGTTGAGGATAGTTTATTGCTTAAGCAGCAAAAGAATCTGACGGTAGAGTTTGCCAGTATTGCTTTTCGACATGGAAGCAATGTGTACTATCAATACCGACTGGACGGCGCAGACGACCAGTGGTTTCCGTTGATCAACAATAAGATCTCCCTTTCGGCTCTTCCCTATGGAGAATATGCACTGCAGGTTGCGGCCTTCAGCAAGCAAACCAATGTGGCAGTTGCGAGTAAAAGTCTTTTTATTGCCCATCAACCCCCTTTCTGGAAACAGGGATGGTTTATTATGTTATCGTACCTGCTAAGCGTTTCGATCGTGGGATTCCTGATTTACCTGTTTTACCGCCGGCGGCAACAAAAGAAAGAGGAGCTGTACCAGGTAAATAAGAAATTGTATGACCTTGAGATCATGGCGCTGCGGGCGCAAATGAATCCGCATTTCATCTTTAACTGCCTCAATTCGATCCAGCATTATATACTGACAGCAGACGTTGAAAATGCTAACCTATACTTGCACCGATTTTCCCTGTTGATCCGAAAAACGCTGCAGATGAGTTCTTCGGCCCTGGTACCACTCGAGGATGAAATAGGCATGCTGGAACTTTATCTCGAACTGGAGCAGATGCGGCTGGGTGAACGGATGTGCTATGAGATCCTGGTTGGGCCGGGTGTCAGGAAGCAGGATTTTTTCGTTCCTTCCATGATCCTGCAACCATATGTAGAAAATGCCATCAAACACGGTATTTCGCCACTCCGAAACCGGATGGGTACCGTAAGCGTGCAATTTTCGATGAAGGGAGATTGCCTGGAGTGCCTGATCGTGGATGATGGAGTTGGTTTACATGCCTCCCAGAGTATGAAGGCGAAGGCTGGTTACCGCCACTTGTCGATGGGGCATCGTGTAACGGAGGGGCGCATTCAACTGATCAACAGTATCCGAAAAAATAAGATAATATTGCAGGTCACCGACCGCCGTGATCATGCGACGCCGGCAGACGGTACTGAAGTGCAAATCATTTTTCCCGCTGAAAACGAATAGCTATGCTGATCAAGACAGTGCTGATCGAAGACGATCAAAAAAATGTGCAGGTGCTGGAGAACCTGATCCAACGGCTGGCGGAAGACCTGCAGGTAAACGGCCACGCGGGGCATGTGGCGGAGGCTGTGGCTCTGATAGAATCGACCATGCCCGATCTCGTATTTATGGATATTCAACTGGCAGACGGTACCTGTTTTGATGTGCTGAAGAAATTATCGTTCCGTAATTTTTCGCTCATCATCGTTACCGCTTATGATCACTATGCGCTGGAGGCCATTCGATACGCTGCTGTAGATTATTTACTGAAACCTATCGGCATCGCTCAATTTGAAGAAGCGGTGAGCCGGGCCCGGAATAGTCTTTCCCTGAAGGTGCGTCAACAAACCATTGAATCGTTGATCCAGAACCTGGGGCAACCCGGCGGGCAAGGAAAAAAGATCAGCATTTCTACGCTGAACGGGTATGAATTTATCGAGACTGCGGACATCGTATGGTGCCAGTCGGATAGTTCTTATACTGTCTTTTACCTGGCCGACAAGACCAAGATCGTTTCTTCCCGCAATATTGGTTATTATGAAGAGGTGCTGGATGCCAACAGTTTCTGCCGCATCCATCACGGTACGATCATTCATCTGCGCTTTATCAAGAGTTACCGTAAAGGTAAAATTGGCATCGTGGTGATGTCGGATGGCACTGAACTGGAGATCGCCCAGCGCCGCAAAGGGGCGTTCCTGGATAAACTGGCGCTCTGACCCTCCGTTTTTACTTCACTTATTGGTTTTAGGCTGCAGTTATTAGAATCCGCTGGACGAGAAGGCGGCCCGGAGTTAAATTTGTTTTCCATTTATGATTTAATATTTAAATATGAAGAAAATTTTCTACCTATCGTTTGCTTTGATCTGTTGTAACCAGGCGTTTTCACAAGGCTGGGTGAGCGCGGATACCAACCGGCTATACCCGGTAAATAAGTCCTTGGGACTTAGTCCGGTGTCGGTGGGTATTGGCACGAATGCGCCAGCTGCACAATTGCATACGACCGGTACGTTGCGCTTTGGCGGCCTTTTGCAAAATAGTACCTACAACCGGGTGATGGTTCAGGATACGGCAGGAAATGTGTTCTGGCGGGATGCTGCAACGCTTGGCAGCGGTGGTGGCTGGTCTTTGACCGGTAATAGCGTCTCTGCTTCCAACTTCCTGGGCACGTTGAATGCGGAGAAGCTTCGTTTTCGCACCAACAATACCGAGAAGATGGTGATCGATACGGCGGGCAATGTAGGACTGGGTGTTGCCAGTCCCAACCATGTTTTGACCATTAAAAGCAATGGCCACAGTTATGGTACTGTTGACCGGCGTTTCCTGATCAGTCTGAACAATACCTCTACCGGCAATGATGCGCTTACCGGCATCCGGTTTGAATCGATGGACGGCAATGCTGAACATATTGGGACGCTGGCTTTGCATGGTCCAACTTACAATGTGATCAATGATTTCAAGAATACCCTGTTGTTGAAGAACCATGTTGATAGTGGACTGGCCTTTGTTGCCGGGCCAGAATACTATGACGGTCTAAAGCCCAATTTTGGCAAGATCCGATTCTATACGGGTTCTCAATCGTTTACTGCGGGCGGCAATCCCTTTATCGAGCGGATGCGTATTGCAGAGGGTGGTAATATTGGTATTAATACGAAGAGTCCGACCGCCAAATTGCATGTAAAAGAGACTGTGCGTTTTGAGCAACTGCCGCAGGGTAGTGGTGATGCTTTGGTGATCGATGCGGCCGGCAATGTGTACAGGAGTACCCTAGCGGTTCAATCGACCAATGCAGAAGTGACGGCTTTGCAAAAGGAGGTCGTTGAACTGAAAGCGCAACTGGCCAACCTGATCGCCAACCGCCTGAGTGCTTTGCAGACAGCTGACCGCCTCGTATTGAGCGCGATCAGCCCCAATCCTTCTTCTTCGAGTACCAGCTTCAAGTATTTTGTGCCCGGCGCCGTCAATAATGCCACGTTGCATATCTACAATATGCAGGGGGTAGAAGTAAAAAGCTATAAGCTGCCGGCACGCGGACAGGCTGATTACGCTGTACAAACCGGCCTGAGCAATGGCATTTACCTTGCACTGATCACCGGCGATGGTCAGGTGAGTGAAGCAGTAAGGTGGGTTGTTGCACGTTAAATATATTACATATGATGTGTGGCCGCCGGCGCAGCCGGCGGCCACTTTTTTTGTGTCTGGCCGTTGAATTTCGGCTTCTTTAGTATTACTTTCGTAACGGCCGGGGGTAGACCCTGGGCCAGCTCATTTCGACACCCCAAACCGAACGTTATGCGCCTGCACCTCCCTGCTGTTACTGCTGCCTTGTTTTTAGGCACCTGTTTTACTTCCATAGCTCAACGGACCAGCGAAGATTTCAACATCACCCTGCCCGAGCAGAAGGTGGCTCATAGCCGGTATAATTCATTCCGTTTAGTAGATGGCAGGGCCGACAGTAGCGATATGGGTATCGTGCAGCTGGGTGCTTTTAACCGGAAGGCCTTTGTGCGGCCGGTAACGCCCATCGCCGCTCAGATGCAGCATGTATTTCGTGAGCTCATCGATACGTCTGCCGCAAATGGCGAACTGGTTTTGCTGCTGCGCAGCCTGAGCTTTGCCGAGGTAACGAAGGCCATGAGTGAAAAGGGGTATTGTTATTTCAGGGCCGATCTGTTTGCTCAATCACCGGCAGGCTACCGGGCTATCGACCGCATCGATACCGTGATCCTAGTGAGTTCTATGGACGTTACCCGCGCCATGTTCAGAAGGGGCAGTAAAACGATCGGTGATTTTTTAGCGCAGAACCTGGTCAAGGAACCTACCGACCAGCAGGACTACAGTTTAGCCGATATTATTGCCTACGACAGCGTGCAAAAGCGCAAGCTGCCCGTGTACAATACGGCTACTTACCGTGAAGGTGTATACAGGTCATTCGAGGCCTTCGTGCAGCAGCAACCCGAGGTTACGAATGCTACAGTCGCTTTGGGCAAGAACGGTATTCCCGAAAAAGTAAGTATCCCCGATTCTGCGGCCGGCAAGCCGGTGAAAGTAAAGTCTAAAGACCTATACGCCCTGGTATATGAGGGCAAGCCTTATATCGCCACCGACTACGGTTACTATCCTCTTGAAAAGAAGAACGATGACTTCCTTTTTACCGGCAAGGCCAAAGTCAATGCGGCGTCTGGCGATGTGATGATGGCCAGCTTTTTCTTCGGCATCATCGGCGGCCTGCTCGCTTCTTCGCCCCATGATGCGGTGTTCGATATGAAGATCGATCACCTGAGCGGCGGCTTCGTGCGCCTGAAGCAGGTTCCGCAGTCCACCAACTGATCTTTGTTGCCCCTTCATACCTCTCTGTCTTTTTACTTGCTATGACCTGCTCATAGTAAAATATTCCATCATTTCAGTAAGACCTGACATTGGTAGCCCATCCCGCTGCTACTAACTTCATTGTATTATGTTCCTGAAAAAATACTTTGAAGCGTTTGATATTGGCGAGTTGCGTACGACGATGGGCCGAACGATCACGGAGACGGACATTGTTTTGCATGCAGGACAATCGGGCGATTTCTTTCCGCACCATATGGATGAGGAATGGTGTAAGACCCAGCCTTTCAAAAAGCGCATCGCGCATGGTACGCTGATCTTTACCGTTGCGGTGGGGCTTACGGCCCATGTGATCAATGAGGTATCAATGACCTATGGTTACGAGCGCCTGCGATTTACGCGGCCTGTTTTCATTGGCGATACCATCTCGGTAAAGGTGACCATCAGCAACAAGGCCGATCATAAGAAACCGCAATATGGACTTGTGACTGAATTGGTAGAGGTCTTCAATCAATACCAGGAACTGGTGATGGTATGCGAACATTTATTACTCGTGGAAAAACAAGCTCAATAGCTGTTATGGCAAATATTACGCTTAAAGGCATTACCTGGTCGCACAGCAGGGGCATCACCCCGTTGCTGGCGGCCTCTCAACGATTCCATGAATTGTTTCCCCATACGGAGATCGTTTGGGAGAAGAGAAGCTTACAGCACTTCGCAGATTATCCGCTGGAGAAGCTGACGGGACTGTACGACCTGCTGATCATCGATCACCCGTGGGTGGGCTGTGCAGCGGCCACTGAATGTGTGCTGCCTCTCGACCAGCATCTTTCCAAAACCTATCTCGACGAGCAGGCCCGCAACTGTGTTGGCCTCTCGCATGTAAGCTATTATTACAAGGGTCACCAATGGGCGCTGGCCATCGATGCGGCTACACCGGTGGCGAGCTACCGCCAGGACCTGCTGCATGCGAATGATACCCCTGTGCCGCAAAGCTGGCAGGAGGTGATTGCACTGGCGGCGAAAGGGAAGGTGGCGGTGCCTGCCATACCCATCGACCTGCTGATGAACTTCTATACTTTTTGTATTGCCTGCGGGCAGGAGCCTTTTCAACAGCCCGATGAAGTGATCGACAAAGCTACGGGGCTGCAGGCCCTTGCGGTGATGCGGCAGTTGTATGCCAATATCGATCCGCTGTTCTTTACCTGTAACCCTATTGCGGTGGCAGAGCGCATGAGCCGTACCAATGACTATTGGTATTGTCCTTTTGCGTATGGTTATTCAAACTACGCGCGCTCGGGTTATGGGCAGCACCTGTTGCATTATGCAGATGTGGTGAATTTCGGGCTGGGGCAAAAGCTGCAAACGACCCTGGGTGGCACAGGTCTCGCGATTTCGGCTTCCAGTGTGCATCATGAAGCGGCTTTGCGTTTTGCGGAGTTGCTGGCTTCCCCGACCTGGCAGGCGGGCATCTACGCGCAAAATGGCGGACAGCCGGGGCACCTGAATGCCTGGGTGAACGATGAGGCCAACCGTATTACACACCGTTATTTTCAGCATACGCTGCCGGCGTTGCAGCGGGCCTATATGCGTCCGCGTTATCATGGCTATCTCTATTTTCAGGACCATGCCGGCGATCCGCTGCACCAGTATTTGCGCGATGGTGGCAACCCGGCGAGTGTGCTGGAGGCGATGAATAAATTGTACAGGCAGAGCCTGGCTAAAAAAGAAACTTTGGCTCTATGAAACCTTTACCACTTGATGGCTTGATCGTGCTGGAGTTCAGTCAATACCTTTCGGGGCCTTCGGCCGGTTTGCGCCTGGCCGACCTCGGCGCTCGCGTGATCAAGATCGAGCGGCCGGGCGTAGGGGATGCAGGTCGCAAGTTATCGATCAAAAACCTGTGGGCCGATGAGAGCTCGATGCTGTTCCATACCATCAACCGCAATAAGGAAAGTTTTACGGCCGACCTGCGTAATTCGGAAGAACTGGAGCTGGTGAAAAAGCTGATCCGTAAGGCCGATGTGGTGACACATAATTTCAGGCCCGGGGTAATGAAGCGTGCGGGCCTCGACTATGCTGCCGTGCAACAGATCAATCCGCGCATCGTGTATGGGGAGATCTCCGGTTATGGAAAGGTAGGCCCCTGGAAAGATAAGCCGGGGCAGGACCTGCTGGTGCAGTCGCTGGCCGGGTTGATGTATACTACGGGCAACGATGATAACGATCCGGTACCCTTTGGCTTATCGATCGCCGATAGTTTGTGCGGCGCTCAATTGGTGCAAGGCATTCTTGCCGGGTTGATCAGGCGACACAAAACGGGGAAGGGCGCGCTGATAGAAGTGAGCCTGCTGGAATCGTTGCTGGACTTTCAATTCGAATTACTGACTACGTATCATAATGGCGGGCAACTGCCGAGGCGGAGCAGTGTCAACAACGGTCACCCGTTGCTGAGCGCACCCTATGGCTTGTATGCGACGGCCAATGGCTTTATTGCGATCGCTATGAGCGATCTGGCTACACTGGCCACGGCTTTACACTGCATTGAACTATCGAACTATACAGCGGCGCATGCTTTTGTGAACCGCGATGAGATCAAGCGGATCATTTCGGCCCATGTGGTGCATCATAGTTCGCAGGTGTGGCTGGCGAAGCTGCACGAACATCATTTGTGGGCCATGGAAGTGCTGGACTGGAAGAAGCTGACGGGCCACACGGGTTACCAGCATTTGCGGATGGAACAAACGATCCATGCGTCGAACCGGAAAGAGATCGTTACCACGCGTTGCCCCATCCGTATCAATGGAAAGATATTGACCTCGGGCAAAGCAGCTCCCGGTTTGGGGGCGCACAACGAGGACATCATCCAAAACTTACTCAACGAAAACTGAGCCATGCAATTATTGCAGGATATCATAGTACTTGATTTCAGTCAGTTCCTGTCGGGGCCATCGGCGGCTTTACGCCTGGCAGATATGGGCGCGCAGGTGATCAAGATCGAGAAACCGGAAACCGGCGATATCTGCCGGTACCTATATGTATCGGACGTGATGATCGAAGGTGAGTCGACGATCTTCCATGCGATCAACCGCAACAAACAAAGTTATGCGGCGGACCTGAAGCAGCCGGAAGACCTGGAGAAGATCAAGAGGCTGATCGCAAAGGCGGATGTGATGATGCACAATTTCAGGCCCGGGGTGATGGAGCGTATCGGGCTGGATTATGAAACGGTGAAGCGTATCAATCCCTCGATCGTTTACGCTGAAGTGAGTGGATATGGTACAGAAGGGCCGTGGAATCATTTGCCCGGACAGGACTTGCTGTTGCAGGCGGTTTCGGGACTTACCTGGCTGAGCAATAACGATAAGGAAGCGCCTACCCCGATGGGGGTGGCGGTGGTAGATATTTTTGCCGGCACGCATATCGCGCAGGGCATTCTGGCCTGTTTGTATCGCCGCACCATCAGTGGCGAGGGCGCGCTGGTACAGGTGAGTATGCTGGAAAGCATTCTTGATTTCCAATTTGAGGTGTTGACAGCGTATTTCAATGATGGTGGTCAGCTACCGGTGCGTAGTGCGGTGAATGCGGCGCATGCTTATATCGCTGCCCCGTACGGCGTTTACAAAACCGCCAACGGTTATTTGTCGCTGGCGATGGGCAATATCCTTACGCTGGCGAGCCTGCTGGGTTGTAAGCCGCTGGAGCAATTTGCCCAACCGGCCGACTGGTTCAGCAAGCGGGATGAGATCAAGTCGATCCTGGCGTCGCACCTGGTGAGCGAACCAACGGAACATTGGCTCGGCATCCTGGAGCCGGCCGACATCTGGTGTGCGCGGGTGCTGAACTATGAAGAGTTACTGAATGAAGAAGGATACAAGGTGCTCAATATGGAGATGGTGGTGAAAACGAGCAATGGTTTGAGCATTACTACAACGCGGTGTCCCATCCGTGTAGATGGTCATCTACTGGTTTCCAAAACCGGTGCTCCCGTACTGGGCGAGCACAATGCCGTGATCGAACGCCAGTTTGGTTTGGTTGCCCTCGATAGTGCTGTACGTTTGTAAGCTTTGCTTTATATTGCCATATGAATGTCATCGATACACATATTCATATCTGGGATCTTTCGAAGGTCCGCTATTCCTGGCTGGAAGGCAATACCTCTATTCTGAACCGCAATTATTTACTGGGTGAACTGGAGCCTGCGCGGCTGGTGGCTGGTGTTACCGGCGGCGTGCTGGTGCAGGCGGCCAACAATACGGAGGAGACCGATTATATGCTGCGGGTGGCTGCGGCACATCCCTGGCTAAAGGGGGTGGTGGGCTGGTTGCCACTGACGGATCCAGTACTTACTGAACGATTACTAAAGGAACAATATGGACTTAATCCCTTGTTCAAGGGTGTGCGTCACCTTATTCATGATGAGGCGGATGTGCGCTGGCTGTTGCAGCCGACGGTGATCGAGAGTCTTGGTATTCTGGCGCGTCATGGTATTAGCTATGACGTGGTGGGTGTTAAGCCTGAACATATCGAAACCGCGCAAGCGGTAGCGGAGAGAGTGCCAACGCTTTCGATGATCTTCGATCATTGCTGTCAGCCCCCTATTGCCAGTGGCGAACGTTTTGGCCTCTGGGGGGAATTGATGAAGGCAGCGGCGGCGCATTTGCCATTTCATGTGAAAGTATCCGGATTGGGTATTACTGCACAGAAAGGGGCGGATTGGACGGCCGATGATATTGCGCCGTATGTGGAATTTGTGCTGGAGCATTTTGGCGTGAGCAGGGTTTGCTGTGGCGGTGACTGGCCGGTGTGTTTGCTGGCTGGCAGCTATGCGGATGCCTGGCGCAATTATAAGGAGGTTTTAACCTCGCTGCTGGATCGATCTTCGCTGGAAAAAGTATTTTACACCAACGCATTATCCTACTACCGATTGCAACCTTAGTGCGATCATAAATCCCGTAAACCATGGAAGTATTGGCCGGTGTGCTGTTTCATTCTGTAGGCGCTTCTAGCGCGGCGCTTTGTTATACGCCGCAGAAGAAGGTGCTGGGCTGGTCGTGGCAAACCTACTGGCTGGCGCAGGCTTCGGTGTGCTGGCTGTTGTTGCCGGTGATCGTTGCGTGGCTCACCATCCCGCAACTGGGGACGGTATTGCGGGAGGCGCCGGCGGATGTGTTGTGGAAGACCTTTGCGCTTGGGATGGCATATGGCGTAGGCGGTACAGCTTTTGGCATGGCGATCCGCTATGTTGGGTTCTCGCTTACCTATGCTATTTCTGTTGGTATTTCGTGTGTGCTGGGAACGCTGATTCCGCCGTTGGTGCGGGGCGAACTCAGTGCGGTGTTTGATAAAACGGGGGCAGGCTGGGTGATGACGGGTATTGCGCTGGGCGCTTTGGGCATTGCTATATGCGGTGTTGCGGGAAGGAGTAAAGAGAAGGACCTTGCGCAGGCGCATGTTGCGGGCGGCGGTTTCTCCTTGAGCAAAGGGTTGCCTTTGTGTTTGCTGGCAGGCATTCTTTCTGCCGTGTATGGCTTTTCGCTGGACCAGGGTAAACCGATTGCCGATATTGCTGCGCGTTATGGTGCGGGCAATTTTCAGGGCAATGTGATCTATATCTTTTCGAATGCAGGAGCATTTGTTACAACGTTGTTGTATTGTTTATATCTCCATAACAAGGAGAAGACCTTGGGTGAATATACCGGTGGAGGTGTTCTAGCGGGCGCTGGCCATGATGCCAGTGCGAGCGGGGATAGAAAACCTGTAAGTGCTTCGGTGGGAGCCGCGCGGGCAACTGTTGGCGTAAGTGGTGTGCTGGGCATGAACTTTGCGATGGCGGCACTGACGGGCCTGTTGTGGTATGGCCAATTCTTCTTTTATGGATTGGGACATTTGCGCATGGGCAGTTATAAATTCAGCAGCTGGGCTATTCACATGATCATGCTGGTATTGTTGAGTTCCATTGCAGGCATTTTGCTGAAGGAGTGGAGCAGTAGCAGCAAGGCGACCAGGCTAAAGCTGGGGACTGCGCTCTTTGTATTGACTGTTGCGGTGATCGTGCTCACGGTGGGTAATTACCTGGGTGATGATGCGGTTTCGCACTAAAAGATCTGCATATTAATGAGTTCTCCTTTTATTTATATTATCGGGGCGGGTGGTATTGTTAATGACGCGCATTTGCCGGCTTATCAGCTGGCGGGTTACCCGGTTGCGGGCATTTATGATATCGACGTGGCGAAGGCGCAAGCTACTGCGGATCGATTTGGCATTCCCGCGGTGTTTGATACCCTTGGCGGCCTGGTGGCTGCGGCGGGGAGTAGCGGTATCTATGATATTGCGGTGCCGGCCGATCATCTTACGAAGTTGTTGACGGTGTTGCCGGCCGGCTCGTTGGTGCTGATGCAGAAGCCGATGGGGATGGATTATGCGCAGGCGAAAGAGATAGTGGCACTGGCAAGATCAAAACAACTGGTGGCGGCTGTCAACTTTCAACTGCGGTATGCTCCCTTTATCGAGGTGGCGCGTGCGCTGATCGATGCCGGTACGATCGGTGAGTTGTGTGATATTGAAGTGAATGTAAATGTGCATACGCCCTGGAACCTCTGGCCATTTCTTTTTTCTTCTCCCCGCGTAGAAATTCTCTATCATAGTATTCATTACATCGACCTGATACGCCAGTTGGCCGGTAATCCTGTGGGTGTGTTTGCCAAAACGGTGAAGCATCCTTTGATGCAGGAGCTGGCTTCGGTGCGCAGCAGTATCGTGCTGGATTATGGCGATTGGCTGCGTGCCAATATTCTTACCAATCATTGTCATGTATATGGCTTGCAGCACCAACATTCGTTCATTAAGCTGGAAGGCACGAAGGGAGCTATCCGTATTCACCTGGGTGTGTTGATGGATTATCCCCACGGGCAAGCAGACAGGCTGGAGTATGTGGTGTTGCAGGAAGGTGTTGAACCAGTGTGGCAGTCTGTTGCTTTGGAAGGGAACTGGTTTCCTCATGCTTTCATGGGCTGCATGCGCCAACTGATGGAGGTGGCTGCGGGCAAGCGTGAGCGCCCGGATAATTCCGTAGAAGATGCTATCGATACCATGGCCTGCGTGGAGGCTGCCTATCGCTCGGATGGCAAACAATCTATTTTATTGGCTGATATTCTCTAATCGATCGACTTATGATGCGTTGGATGTGCAGGTATTTCCTGATCTTATCAGGCGTAGTGATGGCGGCTCCGGTGTGGGCGCAGAAGAAGCCTTTTGCTGTGGTGGTGCGCCATGATGCCGTGGCGCGTATTGCCTATGGCACGGAACAGATCAGCAAGGCTTTGCAGGAAACGGGTTACCAGGTGGTGATCGCGAAGAAAGCCAGTTATGGTGGTCGCACGCCGCAGATACTGGCGGGTACGCTCAAGGAAGCCGCGGTATTGGCGTACGTGAAGCAGTTTGGGGTAGATACGGCAAAGCTGGGCAAGGAGGGCTTTGTGATCAGGCGGCGATCGAATGTGATCCTCATTGCGGGAGCTGATGCTTCGGGGGCTTTGTATGGTTGCCTGGAGCTGGCTGAGCAGGTGCGGCGCGCGAAAGCGTTGCCCGATGCCATCGATCTGCGTGATCGTCCGCAGATGGTTTTGCGGGGCACCTGCATTGGTGTACAGAAGCCTTATTACCTGCCGGGTCGTACGGTATACGAGTACCCTTATACGCCCGAAACATTCCCCTGGTTCTATGATAAGAAATTGTGGTTGCAATATCTCGATACGCTGGTAGCCAACCGGTACAATTCGCTGTACCTGTGGAATGGTCATCCTTTTGCTTCTTTGGTGAAGCTGAAGGATTATCCTTATGCAGTGGAAGTGGATGAGGCTACTTTTAAAAAGAATGAAGAGATGTACCGCTTCCTTACGCAGGAGGCCGATAAGCGCGGCATCTGGGTGATCCAGATGTTTTACAATATCATCGTGTCCAAACCTTTTGCGGAACATCATGGCATCAAGACGCAGGACCGGGAGCGACCCATCACCCCACTCATTGCCGATTATACGCGCAAGTCGATCGCTGCTTTTGTAGAGAAGTATCCGAACGTTGGCTTGCTTGTTTGTCTGGGCGAAGCGATGGAAGGGGTGGGCAAAGATGATGTTGAGTGGTTTACCAAGACTATTATTCCCGGTGTACGGGATGGGCTGAAAGCCTTGGGCAGAACGGATGAGCCGCCGATCGTGTTAAGGGCGCATGATACGGATGCGCCGGCGGTGATGAAGGAGGCCTTGCCTTTGTACAAGAACTTATATACTGAGGCGAAGTTCAACGGTGAAGCGTTGACGACCTATACGCCACGCGGCCCCTGGGCGGAGTTGCATCGTACCCTGAGCCGTATTGGTACGGTGCAGATCGAGAATGTACATATCCTCGCCAACCTCGAACCTTTCCGGTATGGGTCGGCGGATTTTATACAAAAGTCGGTGCAGGCGATGCACTCGACGTATGAAGCAAATGGTTTGCATTTGTATCCGCAGGCTTCTTACTGGGACTGGCCATATGCGGCGGATAGCACGTCGCATGGTTTGCTGTTGCAGGTGGAGCGTGATTGGATCTGGTACCGCGAGTGGGCGCGCTATGCGTGGGATGCTCAGCGTGAGCGTGGTGGTGAGGTGGATTACTGGGCGGGCCAGTTGGCGGAACGCTATGGTTGCAGTGTGGAGCAGGGGAAGCAGCTATTGAAAGCCTACGAGGAGTCGGGCGAGATTGCGCCGAAATTGTTGCGCCGATTTGGGATTACGGATGGTAACCGGCAAACGCTGACGCTGGGTATGACGATGCCGCAGCTGGTGAACCCAAAACGGTTTGGGCTCTTTGAGTTGTTGTATAATTCGGAAGGTCCGGAGGGAGAGATGCTGATCGAATATGCCGAGAAAGACTGGAAGGGGTTGCCGCATATTGGTGAAACACCGCTGACGGTGATCAGTGAGGTGCGGGCGCATGGCCAACTGGCGGTGGACGCCATTGAAGCGGCCGGGGAAGGTGTTACGCGCAACCAGGAAGAATTTATCCGGCTGAAGAATGATATGCTGATCTACCAGGCTTTGGCCAATCACTATGCTTATAAAGCATTGGCGGCCATGAAGGCGCTGCGGTATAAATACAGTGGTGATCTCAATGACCTGAAGCAGGTGGTGAGTCCGCTGGAGGCGAGTGTTTCGTGGTACAGGAAACTCACCGATCTTACCAAAAGCACTTACCGATATGCGAACAGTATGCAAACGCAACAACGCAAAATTCCTTTCAGAGGGGTGAATGCAACTTATAAGAACTGGTGGGAGGTTTTGCCGGAGTTTGAAAAGGAATTGGTGCAACTGAACAGGCGCATCGATTCGCTGGGGACTGCTGTGAATGCCGTAAGGGTGGCTGACCCGGTGCTGGCTGCGGCGTTGGTGGATGTGCGGGGTGTTGTGGTGGGGCGCTATGCGGCGGTGCCCGGTGCACGCACGTTTGGCGATAGTTTGTTTACGCTCAAGCGCGTGATTCCTGAGCTGGCGCAACTGGAGGGGATCCAAACCAACTGGGCACAGCAGGTGCGGGAGGGGACTACGGTTTCGTTCACTACGGAGAAGCCGGTGAAATTACTGGTGGGATTCTTTGCCGGCAAAAAGCCGGGGTTGCTGCCTGCGCCGGAACTGGAGACAAATGCGGCGGCCAATGATTATGGGCAGGCAGAGGTGAAGGTGGCGAATGGTGTGTTTATCGAGGGGCTGCCGGCGATCAACATCCATACTTACTCTTTTAAACCGGGTAAGAATGTGTTGCAGCTGGCGAAGGGCGCGTGCCTGTTGCTGGGATTTGCGGCAGAGGAGGCGCCGCTGCGGGTGTATGATGCGGGCCTGCAGGATAAAAGCAGCAGGCAGGAAGTTGATTGGATCTTCGAATAATTAACCGTCTGTATATTGATTGTTAAGTAGTTTATGATGGCTGATCTGCCTTTTGGGGTGATCGGCCATTTTTATGTGCTAAGTTTTTCTGTACGCTTGTGGCACCGATCGGTTTTTTTGATATATTTATCGTGTATCGGGTTTTAAACTAACTGTCACATGAGAGAATGCCTTGGATCTTCCAATGTATTGTCATTACTGCACCTATGCGCTACTTTCTGTACTGCTGATGCTTTACCATTCATAAGACGGTTATTTTTTGCATTCGAGATAAGATTCCTGACTAACAGGGTTTCTGCGGCCGGGCCTGCGTGTCTGGTTCTGCCGCGCATTTGTGTTGCTCAACCGGGTTCCGGTTGTTGAAGAATGTTTTTCTCTTCTCTGTTAGTTTTAAGTGCAGGGCTGCCCTTTTGGGCGGCCCTCAGTTTTTTAGGGTGGGGTGGGGGAGCGGGGCATAAAGTGGATCGCCATATGGCGCTTCGGGTGGACCTGGAGGCGCTTTAGTTGGGGCTGGGCGGTCTTTGTTTTGTGCGATTCTGATCAAGTCCGCTATGGGGCTGGGTTTGCCAGTTTAATTCGGAGAATTTCCGCATTGGGCCTGCTTTTGAGGGCAGTTGCTTCACGGTTCCTTTTGAGTTCCCTCGCGGTTCGTATTGAGTTCCTGTTGAGATGACCACGACTTACCCGGGGAGTACCCGGGAATTGAACGGGGAGTGAATAGACGGGGGCCAGGGAGGTGGCGGGAGGTGGGCAGGGGGAGAGCCCCCTGATCATTTGTTCAATACTTTCATCACATTGAGTTTATCGAGAATGAGCAGCAGGAATAATACAGTGAGCGCTGCCCCAAACAAACAAACCATCAATACGGCGTAATAATCGATGGTCCATTCGAGGGCTACTTTTAACCGTTGGATAAATGGTACGCCTTTGTGCGTGGCGCCTTCGTAGAGCGAAAACTTCACCGTGCAAAACTCATTTTCCGTATCAAAATTACCCAGTTCTACCCCCAGTGCCTGCAGCTGGGTTTCTATTTCCAGGATCTTATCGTGCAGGGCCACAAAATCACTGATCACGCCGCCTTTGGCTTTGAGTTCATTTAAGGAGGCGAGCGTTTTCTCCAGCGATGCCTTTTTGGCATTCAACTGCCGGTATTCATTTGTTTTATCAACCTTGGTTACTTCTTTTGCTTTAACATCGCCGATGTGCTGGATCTTCACATAGAAACTGTCGAACTTATCAGGGCTGATCCCGATCAGCAAGTGAATTTCCCGATTGCCTTTATTGCCCGTATTCTTTTCATATTGAACAACTCCTCCAAATTTGCTGGTCTCGCTATTGATCTGTTTTACACCTTCCTCAAACTGAGCGCTCTTCGATTTTATCGAGGCCGTTTTCTCGTATTTCTGGGAGGATGCGTTTTGGGCATCTGCGGGAACGTCGTTTTTTAAGTATTGCTTTTCACTGGCATAGTTTTTCCGCAGGTTCGCTACCCCGTCAAAATAGTCGGAAGAATAATCGCCACCCTGCGACAGGCTGCTGGTAATGTATCCATAGGCAAGCCTGAAAATGAGCATGGCAAAAAACAATACGACAAACCATTTGCCGTAGTTCCAGAAGCGTCCTTTGAAGATATTTTTCACGGTGTGGGTGGGGGTTATAGGTAGGCAAATCTACCTCTTTTGTTTTTCCGTATTCTAACTGTATCGTTAAAACAGATAGTAGTGAAAAAAGATATGTTTTATTTATGGAATATGGGTGGGTTTTGCATCCTATTAAGATAGGGATGTCTTCCGTTTGGTGAATCCGGGCGGTTGGTGCAGTACGGTATTATTCATCATTAAAACTTATCACATGGCAAAGGTTGTTGGTCTTTTAAAGTTGCGGGGTTCCGCCGGGGGCTTCAGCTTTTATGAGTTTGAGGGAGAAACCTATTGTAAAGAAAAGGGGAGTCCGAACGCCTGGCAGATGAAGCATGGGCATCAGTTTGCCGGCTCGCGGCGGCAGGCAGCGGAATTTGGCCGGGCTTCGGCGGCGGGTAAGCTTTTCAGGCAGGCGATGGGCAATGCGGCTGACGGCCTGCGGCTGCACAGTTTATCGTGGCGGATGTGCACCTGGCTGCTGGGCGCTTTGCAGCGCGATCCCGTGAGTGGTTGGGGTGAGCGGAAACTGACGGAGACGGACCTTAGCCTATTGGATGGTTTCGAATTCAACAAGAAGACTTCATTGGATGACCTGTTGCCGGTGAACCTGCCCGATAGTCACCGGATACAGGATGACAGGGTACGGGTGTCGATGCCGGGTTTCCGCCTCAGGCGTAAAAAGAAAATGCCTGAAAGGGCCACGCATTATAGAATTGTATCCGGACTGGTCTATATCGACTTCGGGAAGCGGAACTTTGTACGTGACCTGATCCACAGTGAATATCATCCGATCGGCAATAAGCATTGCGCGTCTTTCGAGGTGGAACACCTGCTGCAGGAGCATGCCGGCATGGCGGGGTTCTGGCTTTGGGGCATCGAGTATTACGAGACGACGGCGAAAGGGTGGAAAGAGGTGAAGGGCGGTTCGATGCGGATGATGAAATGCTGGAATGTGCAGGAAGTGCAGCAGATTGAACTGAACCGGGCGGAGATGGCGGCGTTGTTGGTGCAGGAGCAGCCGTGTTTTGCCTGCGCGGTGGAACCGGCCTGGGTGGCGGCTTTGGAGGATGCTGCTGGGGGCGATAATGGGGTGGCGGCCACGGAGGTGGACATGGGTAGGGCCGATCGGTCTTCGGAAGCGGTGACGGAGGAGGAGCTGAGCGGAACTTCGCAGGAGAAGATGGTGCGGGAGGTGAGGGAGATTACGCCGGAAATGACGGACCACGAAACGGAGCTGGTATCGACGGAGGTGGGGGATCTGAAAGTGGGGCTGCTATCGCCGGACGTAATGGAACAGGAGACGGAATTGCTTTCGCCGGAGGTCATTGAACTGCAGGCGGAGTTGCTGGCGGAATTTGACAGGCGGGTGGCGGCTATTGCGAGCGCTGCACCTGCTGAGTTGGTAGTAGACGCTGAAGGCATACTGGTGCTCAAACCGGAAGAAGGACCTTTGGCGATGGAGGTAGTGGCAACGGCGGAAGCAGCTGAAGCCCCGCCGGGCTTACTACTTACTGCCAACAATAAACCCGGCCTTTGTTACGAGCCGGGTTCTAGTGCTGGTGTTGGGGTTTCGAATGTTGATGGTCTATGCCTCTGGTAATATTTTCTTCCGGAGGTCACTGGGAAGCATCTGGAACTTTCTGCGGAATGCGGCCGTGAGGTTCGTGGCATGATTGTAGCCACAACGATGCGCGATCTCTGCAATGGGCAGGTCGGTCTCTTTAATGAGCGAGGCTGCTTCTTTCAGTCGGGCCACCTGCAGGTACTCGTAGGGGCCAGTGCCATACATCTGCTTGAACCCATACTTAAGGGTGGGCTCATCGAGCTCGACGATGCGGCTCAGCTGGGGTATGGAATAATGAATGTGGATGTCCTTCAGGATGAGGACGGCGGCGGTCTTTAATTTCTCCTGCGCCGCTTCGGCAATTTTCTTTTGCATAGCGATAAGGTTTTTTGGTTTTACAGAAAAAGGATAGCTGCTATACCAAATTTATCATTAATCAATGTTGCAAACAGGAGTTGGAGTATTCCAACCCGCACTTTAAGTTTCTGGTTTACGGCCAGTTGCGAGGATGCGAAACGGCCTTTTGCGTGCCGCCCGGGCCGCCGGAGAATAGTAAAATAGTCCATCATTTCAGCCATTCGTGACATTGCCTGAGGACGCCAGTCTACTACCTTTAATGCGAATAGGTTGGGGCTCATGATGTTATCAGGTGTGCCCGATTGTTTTGAATCTTCATCATTGCCATATGAAATGTGTTCTGCCAATCCTTGTTCTCTTTTCCTGTCTGGCCGTTTCTGCCGGTAGCTTTGGACAATCTTATTATAACGTCGTCAAGTATGGCGCGCACAACGACAGCAGCCGCAAGGCCACTGCCGCCATCGCCAAAGCCATTGCCGCCGCTTCCAAGGCAGGCGGCGGTACGGTGTACTTTCCTGCCGGGAAATACCTTACCGGGCCGATCCACCTGAAAAGCAATATCACCATCCTGATCGATGCCGGTGCTGAGTTGCATTTCAGCGACGACTTCGACGACTACCTGCCCATGGTGAAGAGCCGGTATGAAGGTGTTGATGTGACCAGCTTTTCGCCCCTGTTCTATGCGTATGAGGCGGAGAATATTGCCATCAAAGGGCGTGGTATCATCGATGGCCATGGCCGTAAGTGGTGGCATTTTGTGGAAGGCTACAAAGAAGGGCAGGAGCGTAGTAAGTGGCAGTTGATCTTTGATGGTCTGAACAAAGACATCCTGCTGCCCGATGACCCAAAACAAATGAAACGGGGCTTTCTGCGTCCCCCGTTTATTCAGCCCATGTTCTGCAAGAACGTGTTGATCGAGGGCATCACCATTCGCAACTCGCCGTTCTGGACCGTGAATCCGGAGTTCTGCGAGAATGTAACGGTGACCGGTGTTACCATCAACAATCCTCCTTCGCCCAATACAGACGGCATCAATCCCGAGTCGTGCAAATACGTGCACATCAGCAATTGCCATATCAGTGTGGGCGATGATTGTATCACGATCAAATCGGGCAAGGATGTGCCGGGCCGCACCAAGGCAGCGCCCGCACAGAACTATACCATTACGAATTGTACTATGCTTAGCGGACATGGCGGCGTAGTGATCGGCAGCGAAATGAGCGGCGGTGTCAGGAATATTACCATCAGCAATTGTGTGTTTGACGGTACCGACCGTGGCATCCGCATCAAAACGGCGCGTGGCCGTGGTGGTGTGGTGGAAGTTATCCGGGTGGACAATATCATCATGAAGAATATCCGCGACCAGGCGATCGTACTGGATATGGAATATGCCAAAGTGCCGGTTGAACCAGTGAGTGAAAGAACGCCGGTTTTCCGCAATATCCGGCTCAGCAATATTACTGCCTATACCAAGACGGCACTTTACATCAATGGCCTGGAAGAAATGCCGGTGCAGGAATTCAGCTTGAGTGATGCCTACTTTGAAGCTGAGCAGGGCATTACGATACGCAAGGCCAAAGATGTTGAGTTGCACAAGGTGCGGATCAATGTAAAGCGGGGCAGTCCGTTAGTTACTGAAAATGTGCAGGGTTTGTCGGTGGATGGTTTTACCAGTGGTCCGAAGTTATAGGTCTTTTATCTTGCATGGAAAGGAACAGGTTGTTTATATTGCCAACGATAAAGGTACTATTGACACTAAAATGCAGGTGGGGTGGCGGATGATTATCCCTGACCCTGCAATACAATTGGGCTGTGGATGGTATGGATTTTCAATAATAACTTATGCTTAGAAGAGACTATCTAATTGCGTTGCTGGCTTGCTGGATTGGCTGTATGCTGGGGGCTCAAGGTCAGCAGTTGGTGGCCGATTCGGTGATGCAACGTATTTACGGGGAGATCAAAACTCCTTTCAAATATGGTATGGTCGTAGTGCCGGCGGATGATTCGAAGAAGATCGACTGTCCGACAGTTTTTCGCAAAGGCGATACCTGGTACATGACCTATATCGTGTTCGATGGCCGTGGCTATGAAACCTGGTTGTCGGAAAGCAAGGACCTGTTGCAATGGACGCCCAAAGGTAAACTGCTTTCGATGGCTGACTCCTCCCAATGGGATGGTAACCAGCGGGCGGGTTATCCCGTTTTGCAGGACATGACCTGGGGTGGTAGTTATGCATTGCAAAAGTATAGCGGCAAATACTGGATGTCGTATATCGGTGGTGCAGAAAAGGGGTATGAGGCGGGCCTGTTGTCGATCGGGATGGCTTATACCAAGGGGTCGCCCTGGAAGGCGCATGAGTGGCAACGGTTGCCGGCTCCGGTTTTGACCTCAAAGGATACCGATGTACGGTGGTGGGAGAATAAAAAGCAATTCAAGAGTACGGTGATCTGGGATAAAGAAAAGAAAACGGGTTATCCTTTTGTGATGTATTACAATGCCAATGGCGATTCGGCGGTCAATAATATCAAGACGCGCTGGTTTGAGCGCATCGGTATGGCCGTTTCGAATGATATGGTGCACTGGAAGCGATTTGAGGTTGAGCCGGTGATGCATCACCCAGCGGGGATTACCGGCGATGCGGTGATCCAACGGATTGGTGATGTGTATGTGATGTTCTATTTCGGTGCTTTCTGGACGGGGCGCAAAGATGCTTTCAACCGGTTTGCGTGTTCGTACGACCTGGTGCACTGGACCGACTGGCAGGGCGATGACCTCATCAAGAGCAGTGAACCGTATGATGACCGTTTTGCCCACAAGTCATTTGTGGTAAAACACAAAGGCATTGTATATCATTTTTACTGTGCGGTGAACAAGAAAGATCAGCGTGGTATTGCGGTGGCAACGTCTGTTGATCAGGGTAAAAGCAATATTTCGTTTGTAAAGTAAGGTGTGGGCTCAATCTTTCTATTATGGTTTCTGCTAAAAAATATACGGCTTTCCTGTTGGTGTTCTTTTGTGTGGGTGTTGTGTGTGCCCAACGAAGGGTTATTGATTTCAACTATGGCTGGAAGTTCAGGCTGGGGAATGATAGTGCGGCCTTCGCCGCTGCTTACAACGATGCAAGCTGGCGGGTACTGGATGTGCCGCATGACTGGAGCATCGAGGGCAGCTTCGACGAGAAGCATCCTGCTACCAATCAGGGTGGTTCGTTGCCCGGTGGTTTCGGCTGGTACCGTAAAAAGTTTGTGTTGCCGGCCGGATTGGCGGGTAAACAGGTGGCCATCGAGTTTGATGGCATTTATCGCAACAGTGAAGTATGGATCAATGGCCATTACCTGGGCAAGCGGCCCAATGGCTACATCTCTTTCGGATATGACCTGACGCCTTACCTGCAGAAGCCGAACGTGGCTAATGTGATCGCGGTGAAGGTGGATAATAGTCAGCAACCTAATTCGCGGTGGTACACAGGGTCGGGCATTTACCGCAATGTGCGCGTAGTGGTGACGGATCGGGTGGCGGTGGATCAATGGGGTAGTTATGTTACGACACCGGTTATTACCAAGCAGGCTGCCAGCGTTCGCGTTGCGTTGCAGTTGCGCAGGGTGGGGCAGCAGGCGCCATATGTTGAAGTGATCACTAAGATCATCGATGCAAAGGGCAGGGTAGTAGCTGAAAAGGGTTTGAAGGATGTGGTGTTACATGACTCTTTGCAGGCCGTAGTGGTGCCTTTGCAGGTTGCTGCGCCTCAATTGTGGTCGGTGAACAGACCCTATTTGTACAGGGCGGTAACCAGTATAGTGCAGGGCGGTAAAGTGATCGACAAATATGCTACGACATTTGGCGTGCGGTATTTCCGGTTCGACGCCGATAAAGGATTTTTTCTGAATGACGAGCCGTTGAAGATCCTGGGTGTGTGTATGCACCATGACCTGGGCGCTTTGGGCGCGGCGGTGAACGTGCGGGCGATGGAGCGGCAACTGGAGATCATGAAAGCGATGGGCGCCAATGCGATCCGTACGGCGCACAATCCACCGGCGCCGGAGCTGCTGGACTTATGCGACAGGATGGGATTACTGGTGATCGATGAAGCGTTTGATATGTGGCGGAAGAAGAAAAACAAGTTCGACTATTATGCCGATTTCCCCGAGTGGCACCGGCGCGACCTGGAAGACCAGGTGAAACGCGATCGCAACCATCCTTCGGTGTTTTTGTGGAGCATAGGCAATGAAATAAGAGAGCAATTCGATAGCACGGGCATCACGCTTACGCGGGAGCTGGTGGATATTGTGAAAGCACTGGACACTACGAGGCCGGTGATCGCTGCGCTGAGCGAATGGAACCCAGCGAAGAACTTCATGTATCAGTCGGGCGTATTTGATGTGGTGGGGTTGAACTATCATCACGAAGTGTATGCCGACTTTCAAAAGCATTATCCCGGCAAAGCCTTTTTGGCCACGGAAAATATGTCGGCCCTGGCTACGCGGGGGCATTATGATCTTCCTTCGGATACCATGAAATTCTGGCCGCAGAAATCTCCCATGAAATATGTGGAAGGCGGGAATGCTGATCTTACCGTATCGGCCTTTGACCAGGTGGCTGCCTATTGGGGATCTACCCATGAAACGACGTGGAAGATCATCAAAAAGCATCCTTTTCTATCGGGGCTGTTTGTGTGGACGGGTTTCGATTATCTCGGCGAGCCGGTGCCTTATCCCTGGCCGGCGCGGAGTTCGTATTATGGCATTGTGGACCTGGCGGGCTTTCCCAAAGACGTGTATTACCTGTATCAAAGTGAGTGGACGAATAAGCCGGTGCTGCATGTGTTTCCGCATTGGAACTGGCAGCCGGGGCAGGTGGTGGATGTGTGGGCGTATTATAACCAGGCCGATGAGGTGGAGCTTTTTCTCAACGGCCGGTCGCTGGGTGTGCAACGGAAAAATGGTGATGACCTGCATGTGATGTGGCGGGTGCCTTTCGAGGCCGGCGAGCTGCGGGCGGTGTCGCGCAGGGGCGGTGAAACAGTGCTGGAAAAGACGATCAAAACTGCCGGAAAAGCTTTCCGGCTGGAATTGATACCCGACAGGAAGATTATCCATGCCGACGGCAAGGATCTTTCTTTTATAACCATCCGTATTTTGGATGAAAAGGGCAGCATAGTACAGGATGCGGACCCTTCGATAAAGGTAAATCTGACAGGTAACGGTTCGCTGGCTGCCATGGACAATGGTTACCAGGCCAGCCTGGAATCGTTTAAAGGCAAGGAACACAAGGCGTACCATGGTTTGTGCCTGGCGATCATCCAATCGGGCAGGGTAGGCGGCGACATTACCATCGAAGCGACTGCGGCAGGTTTGCAAGGCGGTTCGGTCACTATCCGTTCCGTTAAAAAATAACCCCTTTTTCTCTATGGTGATGCAGCTATCCTTTTAGTAAAATATTCCATCATTTTAGTGAAACTTTACATTGTTTTCGGTAGGGCACGCCAGTACCTTTAGCTTGCTTGAATGGCCTTCGATTTTATAGTTGCCATTTGTGCCTAACGATTAAAAAGATCCTTCATGAAACGGTATTTGCTTGTCATTGAAGCGGCTATTCTTCATCCCACCTATAAGGCTGTTATTATTTGTTTCCTGGTTATACATGCTGGCAGTGTTCAGGCTCAACAGACAACTGTTGTTGCTGAAGACACTGCTTATGTACGTGTGGTGCATGAGCGGGCGGGCAAGATTGTTGCTGCGCTTGCTATCAAAGACGAAAAGAAGTTTAAGCAGGCACAGGATATTATTGCTTCGCAGTACCGCGCACTGAACCAGCTTCATGAAGGCAGCAAGCTAAAGGTGCAGCAACTGAAGCAAAACACAGGTCTCACAAAAGAGGCGCTGGACGAATCGGTTAAGCAGGAAGAGGCCGACAAAGAAGCAAACCTGGCCCGCCAGCATTCCGTATATATCGATCAGTTGAAGATGGTGTTGACCGATGAACAAATCGAACAAGTAAAAGATGGTATGACGTACCGCGTGTTGCCCACTACGTACCAGGCCCACCTCGATATGATCCCCTCCCTGACGGAAGAACAAAAGAAACAAATCTATTCCTGGCTGGTGGAAGCGCGCGATCATGCCATGGACGCCGAATCATCTGACAAAAAGCATTGGTGGTTTGGTAAGTATAAAGGACGTATCAACAATTATCTCGCTGCACAAGGATATGATCTGAAGAAAGAACGAGAGGCCTGGGAAATAAGGAAGAAAGAGAAAGCCGCCCGATAAGCATTCAATCAAGTTTCAAAAAAGCTATTCATTTATGTTCCTGGTCTGCTGCAGGAACAGGATACCAAAAACTAGATGCCATATGAAGTTCCCACAAATTTTTAACCGGTTGATGTTGCTGATGCTGGCCATCTTTGGCTCGTTCTGTGCCATGGCGCAGCAAAAAACTGTAACGGGCACTGTTTACAACCAGGACTCCAAGGAGCCTCTGCCAGGGGTGACCATTGGATTGAAGGGCACGAACCAGACGACGCTGACGGATGCGAAGGGCCAGTTTTCGATACTGGTGTCGGGCAATGAGTCGGTATTGAAATTTACTTATGTTGGCATGGCTTACCAGGAAACGACTGTGGGTGAGCGAACCAACCTGACGATCACGCTGGCTGAAGACAAGAAGCAGCTGGAAGATGTGGTGGTAGTAGGGTATGGTGCGCAAAAGAAGATCCACCTCACGGGCGCGGTAGCCACTGTGCCCATGAAAGAGATACAGGATCTGCCGGTGGGCAGCATGTCGGCTGCTTTGCGTGGACAGATGGCGGGGGTGAATGTGTCGGGCGGTTTTGGCCGTCCCGGTGATAATGCTACGATCACCATCCGCAATCCTTCGTTCTTTGTAAAAGATGGTCAGTCTACCAACCCGATCTATGTGATCGACGACATCATCCGCACGCCGGATGATTTCAATGCACTGGATGCGTCTGAGATAGAGAATATTTCCGTTTTAAAAG
This sequence comes from Paraflavitalea sp. CAU 1676, assembly GCF_029223285.1. Classification (GTDB taxonomy): domain Bacteria; phylum Bacteroidota; class Bacteroidia; order Chitinophagales; family Chitinophagaceae; genus Paraflavitalea. The sequence goes on from NZ_JARHUJ010000005.1 coordinate 499,677, forward strand.
ATGCCGCCGCGGCTGTGTATGGTATCCTCGGCGCCAATGGTGTTGTAGTGGTGCGTACCAAAAGAGGTAAAGCGGGTGCGCCGAAGATCAACTACACGGTGTCATATGGTATTGCGGATGCGGCGCAACTGCCCAGGATGATGAATGGTTTGCAACAGGCTACTTACCTGAATAGCCTGGTGATGGCGGAAAAGAACTATATCGCTGACGGAACCAATGGATACAAGACCGATGCGCGCTGGTATACCGATGATGAACTGGAGCATTTCAAAAACAACAGCACCAATTGGCTGGAAGAGGCCTGGCAACCTGCCACGACGATGCGTCATGCGCTTAATATCAGCGGCGGTTCGGAAAAGGCTACTTATTTCGCCGGTGTTTCTTATATCAACCAAACATCGAACTTCGATAATATCAATACCGATCGCTGGACGTTCCGCGCCAGTTCCGATATCAAGCTGACCACGGGGTTGAAACTAGGACTGTCGGTGAGCGGCGATGTTTCTCAAAACAAACGTTATTACAATAAGCAGGGCAGTGAAAGTGCCGATAACGACGTGAAGACGTTGGTTGGTACGCCGATGTTCAATCCTTATTACGTAGATGGCTTGCCCGTGTTGCTGACTTCGGCCACGAACAGCCAGGTAGAGAATTTTCACTTCTTCGAGATACAACGTTCCAACAATACTACGGTTACGCGTACCAACGGTTTGAATGTACAGGCAACCCTGAACTATGAAGTACCCTTCATCAAAGGGTTGAGGGCCGGCGTCAATTACAGTAAGAACCTCGACAATACTTTTGGTAAACAGTTTGGTACACGGTATACCGTGTACCGTTTCAGCATGCTGGGTGATCATAGCCATATTTTTGGCGGTACACCCATCAATGCCATTACGCTCAGCAATGGCGACCGGGTGCGTATCAGTCCTTCTTATGCCGACCGTTACCAGCTGAACGCTACGTTAAATTATGAGCGCAGCTTTGGTGACCATCAGTTCTCGATCTTCGCGGGCTACGAGCAGGCGGAAACTGAAACCGATGCCGTGAACGCCATGCGCGAAGGAGTGATCAATGGTGGTGATGACAATATGAACTATGCCCTTGGCACCAACACGACCGATGAAACCCAAACTGAATTTGGCCGGTTGGCCTATGTAGGCCGCCTCAATTACAACTATGCCAGCAAGTACCTGGCAGAGTTTTCTATACGTGCAGATGCGAATCCGAACTTTGCGCCTGAATACCGCTGGGGTTATTTCCCTTCTTTCTCATTGGGCTGGGTAGCTTCACAGGAAGAGTTCTTTAAGCGCAATGTGTCGTTCATCGATTTCATGAAGGTGCGTGCTTCGATCGGTTGGCTGGGTACCGACAATACCAAGGGGTTCCAATACCTGCCCAACTACGCAGCCCAAACCGGTAAGGCCCCTGTATTTGGCGGCAATGCAGACAGGGGATATGCGATCCTTCCCAACACGGCCATCGCCAACTACCAGATCAGGTGGGATGACAATACAAAATACAATGCAGGGCTTGATCTTCAGTTCCTGAGCAGCCGTCTGTCGGTGACTGCCGATGCGTTCCTCGATCACCGCACCAACCAGTTGAGTACTTTGACTTCCGGCGCCTCTTTGCTGATCGGTGGCAACCTGCCTCCTGAAAACTTTGGTGAATCGAAAAGCTTTGGTTACGAATTGTCGATCGGCTGGAAGGATAATATCACCAGGGATCTTTCTTACAATATCAATACTTTCCTTTCCTGGGCCGATAACAGGCTGATCATCCTGGCGCAGCCGCTGGGTAATGTGGGTACTTATCTCGATGCCGCCAACCGGTCGAGCGACCTGGGCAAGATGGGTTACCGCTACCTCGGTATGTTCCGTTCGCAGCAACAAGTGGATGATTATGTTGCGAAGAACCCGGGCTATACCATCTTTGGACAAACGCCCAAGCCCGGTATGCTTTATTATGAGGATGTACGTGGCCCTAAGGTGAATGGTCAATACAGCGGACCTGATGGTAAGATCACCGAAGAAGACCTGGATTATTTAGCGCCCAAAGCTGACAATCATTATCAGTTGGGCTTCAACTTTGGCGTGAGTTACAAGACCCTGAGCTTAAGTGTGGTGAGTGGTATGGCGTTTGGCGGTCAGGATATGCTGGAAGGCAGTGCCTACAAAAAGGGAACGGCTACCTCGAATCGTCCGGAGTTTTGGAAGGATGTGTGGAGCCCGGATAATCCGAATGCAAAATATCCCAATCCTTACTATTCTGAAAACTATGACAAGCCTTCTTCTTTCTGGTTTGTGAGTTCTTTCGCCTGGCGCATCGCCAACATCAACCTGAGTTATACGCTGCCCATCCGCTGGACCAATGCGGCTGGCCTGGGTAGCGCCCGCGCCTTCGTGGTTGCCACCAACCCGATCAACCTGTACAATCCGTACTCGTACCGGGATAATTCGGCAGCCTACGATGTGTATCCGTCTATCCGGACGGTTTCGCTTGGTTTAAACTTAGGGTTTTAACTGTAAACGATTGTAACAATGAAAACGATCCTTGTAAATAAAATAGCTCTCACTGCCGGTGTTGCCTCATTGTTGTCGCTGGCAGCCTGTAATAAAGTGCTGGACAAGTATGATCAGAAAAGTATTCCCGGCGAATTGATCTACAACGACTCGACGCTGGTGAAACTGAATATCGACTATATCTACGAGAACAACCTTCCTGGCTGGGGTGGTAACTCCAATCTCACTGGCGGCAGTATCTCGGGTTCGGCTACGAGTTTGAGTGATGAATCGTATGGCGAAAGCAAATTCTTCGAGGGTACGGTCACTACGTCTGATGTGGGAGATATTGGCACAGGGTTAAATGCAAATAATAACTACGGAAGGATCCGTGTGATCAATATGTTGCTGCGCGATGTGGATGCGGGTATTTTACCGGCCGACACGAAGAAGCGTCTGAAGGCCCATGCCTTTTTCTTCCGTGCCTACCGCTACTTTGACCTGGTGCGTTTGTATGGTGGTGTGCCGCTGGTGACTACTGCTTTGGATGCGGTAGGAGAGCAGGCGAAGGCGGAAGCCTTGCGGCCACGTAATACAACTGCGGAGTGCATCGATCAGATCGTAAAGGACCTCGATAGTGCCATTGCCTGGCTGCCTGCCAAGTATACGGCTTCGGCCGATTGGGGCCGCATTACGAGCGGCGCTGCGGCTGCCTTCAAAGGAAGGGTATTGATGACCTATGCCAGTCCGCAGTTCAATCCTGGTGATGATGTGGCCAGGTGGCAAAGAGCCTATGATGCCAACCTGCAGGCGAAGACCTTGCTGGATGGTGGTGGTTTTGGATTGCACGCTTCGTACGATGCTATGTGGTTCTCCGAAGTCAACAACCCGGAGGCAGTTATGATCACGGGATATAATACTGCTACCGGCGACCAGGTGAAGAAGAACAATGGCTATGATAATTCTACCCGTCCCTCGTACCTTGGTACAGGCGGCGGCTCGAACCAGCCTTCGTGGGAGATGGTGAAGGCTTACCCGATGAAAGACGGTAAGCTGCCGGGCGACGCTACTTCTGCGTATGCTTACTCGGATCAATTGTTTTATAAGAACAGGGATCCCCGTTTTGACAAGACGATTGGTTACAATGGCGTGAACTGGCCTATCAATGGTAATGCGAATTATAAGTTGTGGACTTATTATGCCGCCAACAAGACGGTAGAGAATAAGGCGACCAATACTGGTTTCTATACCCGCAAAGCGATCAACCCCACGGTGGATATTTCGAACGTGCAGTATAGTGGTACCGACTGGATGGAGATCCGTTATGCGGAAGTATTGCTGAACCTGGCGGAATGTGCTGCGGGTATCGGCAGGGTGGCTGCTGACCAGGAAGCTTATACCGGTTTGGTGGCAGTACGTAAGAGAGCGGGCCTTCAGGCAGGCGGAGGATCATTGTATGGTTTAAAGTCGGGCATGTCGAGGGCTGAGCTTTTCGATGCCATCCTGTTTGAGAGAAGGATTGAATTTGCTTTTGAAGGCAAACGTTTCTGGGACCTGCGTCGCTGGAAGAAGATTGAATCGGTGTTGAACGGTACCCGCCGTCAAAAAGTAACGATCAATCTGAAGACGGGTGCGGGCATTCCATCGGCGGCAGATTTCGCCAATCCTGCCAGTCCGAACTATCGTGATAAAGTTGACCTCGATGTTGCTTATACCAATTATTTCGAACTGGTGTTTGGCAATCTCGATACCAAGTATGCCATCAACTGGAAGCCCGAGTATTATTTCTTCGGTATTCCACCGGCAACGATGACCAATAATCCCAATATTGTTCAAAGCAATACCTGGGGCGGCGGTTTTGATCCTTTGAAATAGGCAAGCTACTATCTATAGATGTTCATTAACCACTCTTTTGATGAAAACACTTGTGAAAACAATTCCGGTGCTGGGGCTTTTGATCGCAGCACATGCTGCCAAGGCTCAGTATCCTACTATTCCTCCTGATGTGCAGAAGTCGTCGGACTCAATGTTGAATGAAGCGCGTATCCGTTCGGATGAGGCCTGGGCCAAAGCGTACCCGATCATACAGGATGATGCGCGACATGGAAAGCCTTATATACCCTGGGCGGCTAAGGCTGATGATCTGCCGCAGGCAACTATCCCGGCATTTCCCGGCGCTGAAGGCGGCGGTAAATACAGTTTTGGCGGCCGTGGCGGCAAGGTGATCGTGGTGACCAACCTGAACGACGAGGGGCCGGGCAGTTTGCGCTGGGCCTGTGAGCAGGGTGGTGCGCGTGTGGTGGTGTTCAATGTGGCGGGTATCATACGGCTCAAGACGCCGTTGATCATTCGTGCTCCTTATATCACGATTGCGGGTCAATCGGCTCCCGGTGATGGTGTTTGTGTGGCGGGAGAAACCGTATGGATCAATACGCACGATGTGATCATCCGTTTCATGCGTTTTCGCCGGGGTGAAACCTGGGTAGGCAGAAGGGATGATGCCATTGGCGGCAACCCGATCGGCAATATCATGATCGACCACGTGTCGGCCAGCTGGGGCCTCGATGAGAACATGAGCATGTACCGGCATATGTACAATGACAGTACCGGTGCGATCGAACAAAAGCTGCCTACGGTGAATATCACGATCCAGAACAGCATCTTTGCAGAAGCGCTGGATACCTGGAATCACTCATTCGGCAGTACCCTGGGTGGCGAGAACTGTACGTTCATGCGTAACCTGTGGGCCAATAATACCGGTCGCAATCCTTCGATCGGCTGGTATGGTACTTTCAATTTCGTGAACAATGTTGTGTTCAACTGGGTGCACCGTTCTATGGACGGCAGTGACTATCGCGGCCAGTTCAATATTATCAATAACTATTATCAACCCGGGCCGGCTACGCCTAAGAATAACCCGGTGGGACATCGTATCATCAAGCCCGAGAGTGGGCGCAGCAAACTGAAATACCATGTCTATGGCCGTGCTTATGTGAACGGCAATATCATGGAAGGGTATGATGCCATTTCCAGCGATAACTGGGCTGGTGGTGTGCAGGTGGAAGATGAAAAGGATGCGGGCGAGCACAAGGCCTATATGAAATTCGACAAACCGTTGCCGATGCCGGTAGTGACTGTTGTGGATGCGAAGCAGGCTCGCGAATATGTGCTGGCGAATGCGGGGGCTACTTTGCCCCGGAGAGACCCGGTAGATGTGCGCATCTCCGAGCAGGTGAGAACGGGTAAGATCGCTTATAAAGATGGCGTGAAGCTGCCCGAAACGCAGTTCAAACATCGCCGGATGCCTATCGACTCTTATAAGATCGGTATCATCACCGATCCCAGTCAGGTAGGCGGTTATCCCGACTACAAGGGCAATCCTTATAAGGACAGTGACAATGATGGTATTCCTGACGACTGGGAGAAGGCCCGCGGTTTGAATGCGAACAATGCGGCGGATGCTGCTGCCTATGCGAAAAGCAAAAGCGGCTATACCAATATTGAAGAGTACCTGAACAGCCTGGTACCTGCGAAAGGGGTTCAACCTGTGGTGGCTGCGGCGAAAAAAGGATTTTGATCAAGCGGACCGTCTCGCGGGATGGTCTTACAGGGGGCTTTGATGTTTGCCCCCGGCCGACAATAGATTTTTGTGCTGCTTTGCCCCTGCTGTTGAATGGGGGCAAAGTCTTTTTAAGCAACCCTGCGACTTACTTAATTTAGGATTCTAAACTACGATCGACTTGAGTAAGATAGTTCTGCCAATCGTTCTCACCTGCGTTTGCCTGTTATTGTTCCGGACCCTGCCGGCGCAAAAAGGGGTAAAGCCTCCCCCTGCACCGATCTTCTATGCGAACGGACGTTTACAATACACACCGGATTCGCTGGGTAACCGCGTGCCGGACTTCTCGTATTGCGGTTATGCTGCGGGTGAGAAGGTCATTCCTATGGCGCCGGTGAAAGTGGTGGTGCCGGTAGTTACGGGCGATGCTACACGGCGTATACAGGCGGCGATCGACTATGTAAGCAATTTACCCCTTGATAAAGATGGTGTTCGCGGCGCTGTGTTGCTGCAAGCCGGTGAATACCACGTTGGCGGCAGCTTAGTACTGCATACGGGCGGTGTGGTGTTGCGCGGTCAAGGCGCGGCAACAGTAATTGTTGGAGAGGGGCTGGACCGTGCTACGCTGATCAGGATTGCGGGTAAGGGCGATAAGAAGTTGAAAACGCCCGTGGCGGTGGCTGATGGGTATGTGCCGGTGAATGCGATGGCTGTGCGTGTGGCGGCGGGGCATGGTTTGAAGGCTGGTGATGAGGTGGTGATTACGCGTGCCTGTACGGCGGCATGGATCGCTGCTTTGGGTACTGATCATTTTGGTGGTGGGATCACTTCATTGGGCTGGAAGCCGGGGCAGCGGGAATTGCAGTGGGTACGTACGGTGATGAGTGTGAAGGGTGATGTGCTGGAGCTGAATGCTCCATTGACGGCTGCGCTGGATCAACGTTATGGTGGTGGTACGGTGTCGGCGCTTCAATGGCCGGGGCGTATATCGCAATGTGGGGTGGAAGGCATGCAGCTGGTTTCAACGTTCAATAAAGACAATGAGAAAGATGAGTCCCATCGTTGGATGGCCATTACGATAGATGATACCCGGGACGCGTGGGTGCGACAAGTGGTGTTCAGGCATTTTGCCGGATCGGCTGTAGCTGTTGGTGAAACGGTTTCACGGGTTACCGTAGAAGATTGTATGTCGCTGCTGCCGGTTTCTGAAATTGGCGGCGAGCGGCGCAATAGTTTTTTTACGGCGGGGCAACAGGTGTTGTTTCAGCGTTGCTATGCCGAGTATGGTATGCATGATTTTGCGACTGGCTTTTGTGCGGCGGGGCCTACGGCGTTTGTACAGTGCGAGTCGAAGCAGCCTTTTGGTTTTAGCGGTGGTATCGATAGCTGGAGCGCCGGGGTATTGTTTGATGTGGTGAATGTGGATGGTGGCGCGATCAGTTTGTTGAACCGCGGTCAGGACGGGCAGGGTGCAGGGTGGAATATTGCCAATGGGGTGTTGTGGAATTGCAGTGCGGCCCGTATCGATTGCTACAAGCCGCCGACGGCCAATAACTGGGCGTTGGGTTCCTGGAGCCAGTTTGCCGGAGATGGCTATTGGGGGGAGTCGAATAACAGCATTGAACCAAGGAGTTTATATTATGCCCAGCTGAAAGAAAGACTTGGTGCGGTGGTGGATACCCGTGTGCAGGTGATGCCGATGGAGTCGGAAGCTTCGAGCAGTCCGACCGTAGCGGTGGCGCAGCAATTGACGGCGCAGGCGGTGGCACCGGCGAAGACGTTGCTGGAGTTTATTGGGGACGCTATTAGGCGGCAGCCATTGCTTACTGACGGTGCGGGTGTGCGGCGTATCGATGACATAGGGGTGAAACCAGTTGTGACGCCTACGTTGAGTGCACCGCTGCAATTGGTAAATGGCAGGCTGGTGCGCGGTACGGCGTTGGTGGCTGGCATGCGTAGCGATGAACCCTGGTGGAGCGGCAGTGCGCGGCGTTATGCGTTGGATAAAATGAAGCCAGCGATCACACGGTTTGTGCCAGGTAAAACAGGAAGGGGCCTCACGGACGACCTGGGTGTGCTGACGGATTCTATGCAAGCGGATCATGTGCTGGCGCTCGATCATAATTATGGTTTGTGGTATGAGCGCAGGCGGGATGATCACGAACGCATTCGCCGGATGGATGGAGAAGTGTGGGCGCCGTTTTATGAGCTGCCTTTTGCGCGTAGCGGACAGGGTGCGGCCTGGGATGGGTTGAGTAAATACGATCTTACAAAATACAATGACTGGTACTGGCGGCGGCTTCGGCAGTTTGCTGAGTTGGCCGATCAGAAAGGTTTGCTGCTGATACATCAGCATTATTTTCAGCATAATATTATCGAGGCTGGTGCGCATTATGCGGATTTTCCGTGGCGCCCTGCCAACAATATCAACAATACGGGTTTCCCCGAGCCGGTGCCCTATGCCGGTGACAAACGCATCTTTATGGCAGATCAGTTTTATGATACTGCCCATCCGGTGCGCCGTGCTTTGCACAAAGCCTATATACGGCAATGCCTCAATAACTTTACGGATAATAACGGCGTGCTGCACCTGATTGGTGCGGAGTACACCGGTCCCCTGCATTTTGTGCAGTTCTGGCTGGATGAGATCGCTGCGTGGGAGCGGGAAACGGGTAAGCACCCGCTGATTGGTCTTAGTACTACCAAAGATGTGCAGGATGCGATACTGGCCGATCCGCGGCGCACTGCGGTGGTGGATGTAATCGATATCCGCTACTGGCATTACCAGCAGGATGGTTCTGCGTATGCCCCGCAAGGTGGTCAGCAGCTGGCGCCGCGGCAACATGCCCGCTTGCTGAAGCCGAAAGCAACTTCGGCCGAGCAGGTATACAGGTCTGTACTTGAATACCGCACGAAGTATCCGGGCAAAGCGGTGATCTATTCGGGCGATGCCTATGATCGTTATGGCTGTGCGGTGTTGATGGCGGGTGGTTCGATGCCTTCGCTAGTATTGAGCGATGGTGCTGCATTGCAAGCGATCGCTACGATGAGGCCGGTGATCTCGGAGGAACTGGCCGGCAGGCAATGGATGCTGCATAATGCGCAAATGGGTTATGTGATCCAGGACCTGGCGAAAGACAAAGGGTCAGTTGATGCCGTGATTGAGGCTGGCAGTTATCGCGTTGCCTGGATCAATGCTCTGAGCGGTGTTGTCAAATACACGAAAGAATCCGTGAAAGGCGGTAAGTCTATATCTATTCAGAAACCTGACCGTGGCAGCTGGGTGTTGTGGCTGAAGAAAAAATAATCGCGCATGAAGCTCTTATCTGGCATTCTAACATTTTTACTGGTTGTAGTTTTTGCGCAAGCGCAGGAGACGCCGCTTCCGAGGTTGAAGGTGTCGCCCAATGGGCGGTATTTCGTTTCGCAGAACGGTGCGCCTTTCTTTTGGCTGGGCGATACGGGCTGGCTGTTGTTCATCAAGCTAACGCGTGAAGAATCGGTACAATACCTGGAGCAACGAAAGCAACAGGGCTTTAATGTGATCCAGGTGATGGTGCTGCATGATGTACGGAAGGCGGTGAATGCCTATGGTGATTCGGCACTGGTGCATGAAGATGTGGCCAGGCCTCGTGTAACGCGTGGTAATAATGCTGCGGATGCTGCGCAATACGATTTCTGGGATCATGTGGACTATGTGATCGACCAGGCCGCCCAGCGGGGGATCTATATGGCGCTGGTGCCGGTGTGGGGCACGAATGTGAAGAATGGCTGGGTGAAGGAGGGTGCGGCTAAACAGTATGCCAGCTTCCTGGCTAACCGTTATAAGAACAAATCGAATATCATCTGGCTGAATGGGGGAGATATTCCCGGCAGTGATTCCATCAAGGTATGGAACCAGATCGGCAGCACACTTCGATCAATCGATAAAAACCATCTTATTACTTTTCATCCCCGCGGGCGCACTACTTCTTCGCGGTGGTTCCATAACGAATCCTGGCTCGACTTCAACATGTTCCAGAGTGGGCACCGGAACTATGCGCAGGATACGAGCAAGGGGGAAACACATTATGGTGAAGACAACTGGCGATATATAGAGGAGGACAGGAAGCGGCAGCTGTTGAAACCCACGATGGATGGCGAGCCTTCGTATGAAGGCATTCCGGAGGGTTTGCATGATACGACGGAGCGTTTCTGGAATGATGCCGATGTGCGACGGTATGCTTATTGGAATACGCTTTCGGGCGGCGCTGGGTTTACGTATGGCCATAGCGCAGTTATGCAGTTCTACCATACAGGCGATAAAGACCGTGCCTACGGCGCTAAACTATACTGGGAGCCAGCAATGCAGGCGGCGGGGGCAACCCAAATGAAATTCCTCCAACAGCTGGTGTTGTCGAAACCTTATTATGAGGCGGTGGCTGACCCTGCGCTGGTGCCCGGTAACGGCGAGCGGTATGACAGGGTGGTGGCTTTGCGTGGTAAGGACTTCGCGTGGCTGTATACTTATACCGGAAAGCCGTTCCGGGTGGCGATGGGGGGCATTGCGGGTAAGCATGTTCGTGCTTATTGGTTTGACCCGCGTACCGGCAACCGGCAGGATGCCGGTGTGCTGGCCAATACGGGCATTGCTTTGTTTGATCCGCCTGGTGAGCCGGCGGCAGGCAACGACTGGGTGCTGATACTCGAGACCGCAAATGATATAAGGCAAGACCAGGTTTATCTGTTCTCTTCGTTTCGCGAACCGGCTACCGATGGATTGCGGTTCCTGTACAGCTATGATGGCAAGCGCTGGCAGGATGTAAACAAGACCTTTCTTACGCCCGCTGTTGGCAAGCAGAAAGTGATGCGCGACCCTTCGATCGCGCAGGGTCCGGATGGTACTTTCCATTTGGTGTGGACCAGCAGCTGGCGCGGCGATAAAGGGTTTGGGTATGCTTATTCGAAAGACCTCGTGCATTGGAGAGAGCAACGCTTTATTCCGGTGATGGAGCAGGAGAAGGAGGTGGTGAATGTGTGGGCGCCGGAGATCTTTTATGATTCGGTGGGCAGGCAATTCATTATCATCTGGGCTTCGGCGATTCCGGGCCGTTTTGAAAAGGGCATCGAAGAGGATAACAATAACCACCGGATGTATGTGACCACGACTGCCGATTTCAAGACCTTTACCCCTACTAAGCTTTTCCTGGACCCTGGTTTCAGTGTGATCGATGCCACGATCGTTCAAAGAGGTGTACAGGATTATGTGCTGGTGCTGAAGGATAATACAAGACCCAACAGGAATATCAAGGTTGCCTATGGCCGCTCGGCCCTGGGGCCTTATACCGGCGTTACCGCTGCGTTTACGGAATCCTTTACCGAAGGACCTTCGGTGGTGAGGATAGGTAGTGAATGGCTGGTGTATTTCGACGCTTACCGGTCAAAGAAGTATGATGCGGTGAAGACGACGGATTTCAAATCGTTTACGCCTGCGGCGGGAACCGTGCAGGTGCCAGAGGGGCATAAGCATGGTACGGTGTTCAGCGCATCTGAGGAAACCTTGTTTGGTCTACTGAAGCAGGATACGGCTCATTATACCGGCGGGCAGCTGGCCAATGTTGATTATCACGACGGGCGACTGCCGCTGGCGATGGGCGTACACAATGTACAAGTGATGCGGGCGCACAGAGACCTCAAAGAGGCGGCGCATAGTTTTGGCTGGACGTATAACCACGCGCCCATGCTGGCTTACTGGAACAATACTTTTTATCTCGAGTACCTTAGCAACCCGGTGGGTGAACATGTGCCGCCGGGGCAAACCCTGCTGGTGACCTCGAAAGATGGTTATCGCTGGAATGATCCCGTGGTGCTCTTTCCCCCTTATAAAGTGCCTGATGGGTTTAAGAAAAAGGACCGGGAAGGTGTGGCGCATGACCTGTATGCGGTGATGCACCAGCGCATGGGTTTCTATACGGCCTCTAACAAGAAACTGCTGGCACTGGCGTATTACGGTATTGCGATGGACCAGAAAGATGATCCCAATGATGGTAATGGGGTAGGGCGTGTGGTGCGGGAGATCAAAACAGATGGCAGTTTCGGTGCTATCTACTTTATCAGGTATAACCACGATTTTAATGAGAAGAACAGTGCTTATCCTTTTTACAAGAGCAGCGCGGATAAGGACTTTGTAGCGGCTTGCGACGAGCTGTTGTCGAAGCCGTTGATGATGCAGCAATGGAATGAGGAGGCGGACCGGGACGATCCATTGATCCCTGTAAAGAAAGAATACAAGGCTTTTTGTTTTTACCACCTGCCCGATGGCAGGGTGGTGGGCCTATGGAAACATGCGCTTACTTCTATCAGTACCGACGAGGGGAAGAGCTGGCTCTTTAACCCGTTGCGGGCGCCGGGTTTCGTGAACAGTAATGCCAAGATATGGGGGCAGCGTACGGAGGATGGGAAGTATGCTACGGTATACAACCCTTCGGAGTTCCGCTGGCCATTGGCGCTTTCGGTGAGTGATGATGGACTCAACTTCAAGAACCTGCTGCTTGTTAATGGTGAGATATCGCCCATGCGCTATGGCGGTAACTATAAATCGTATGGTCCGCAGTATGTGCGGGGTATCCAGGGAGGCGATGGCGTTCCGCCCGATGGGAAGCTGTGGGTAAGCTACAGTATGAATAAAGAAGACATCTGGGTGGCATCGGTACCGGTTCCTGTGACGGAGAAAGCGGCTGGCGCCGTGGCGGAAGATTTCTCGAAGCTGGGGGCTGGAGAGGCTCTACAATACTGGAACACCTACAGCCCCGTGTGGGCACGTACCGGGGTTGTTGATGCAGGCGGTGCACGTGCGCTGGTGCTAAAGGATGGCGATGCGCATGACTATGCGAAGGCGGAGCGGGTGTTGCCTCCTGCCACGAAGATGCATCTTGAGTTTTCGGTGACACCGTCTCAGAACGATCATGGACAGCTGGATATTGAACTGGCCAATGCTGCAGGTACGCCGGGTGTACGGTTTACGTTTGGCGCCGATAGTGTGCTGGTGTCGAAGTCGGGTGCGCGGTACAAGACGTTGCTGAAGTACGAACCGGGCAAGCGTTACGATTTCAAGGTCGATATCAATACCGCTGCGCGTATGTATACCATGAACATTAATGGTAAGGCCATCGGTGCGCAGGTGATGTTTGCACCGCTGCATGCGGTGGAGCGTATTGTATTCCGGACAGGTGAGGTGCGCCGGTTCCCGACAGCCGATACGCCGGCTGATAATTTTACAGACTTGCCCGATGCCGGTAGGCGCATCAAAGAGGCGGTGTTCAGTATTGGTTATTTGATTGCGAAACCCCAATAAGGATGGTGCTTGCGGGCGCCCATTAAAATGACATGAAGCGAATCAGTTTATATTTTATTGTTCCGGTTTTGGTGGTGATTGCCGGATGTGCAACTCATCGATCCTTGTCGGTTGAGCGGGGGACTGTGTTGCAACCGGGCACTTTTAAGCATTATGTTGATTATTTCAACAAGATGGAGGATGAGAACATTGTGCAGGCGATCCCCAACGACAGCGCCTGGCAATGGATGGAGAAAAATATTCCGTTGTTTGAATGTCCGCAGGCGAATGTGCAGGAGATCTATTATTACCGGTGGTGGACCCTGCGTAAGCATATCAAGCAAACGCCGGTTGGCTACGCCTTTACCGAATTCCTGGTGAACCGTTCATATGCGGATAAGTATAACCTGATCAGTTGCGCGCTGGGTCATCATCTCTATGAAGGCCGCTGGCTGCGCGATCAACAATACCTCGACCAGTATGTGCATGTGTGGCTGCGGGGCGACAGCGGACGGCCCATGAAGAAATTACATGGTTTCAGCAGCTGGGCGGCAGATGCCATTTACAATCGTTACCTGGTAAGTGGCAATAAGGAGTATCTCACCAACCTGTTGCCCGATCTGCAAAAAGACTATGCCGTGTGGGAAGGCGAACGCCGGTTGCCGAACGGGTTGTTTTGGCAAAGTGATGTAAAGGATGGGATGGAGGAAACGATCAGCGGCGGGCGGCGTGAGAAGAATGCGCGCCCGACCATCAATAGCTATATGTATGGTAATGCAAAGGCGCTGGCCGCTATTGCCAGGTTGAAAGGCGATGCGGGTACGGCGGCTTTGTTTACGCGCAAGGCGGATACGATGAAGCAACTGGTGCAGCAAAAGCTATGGAGCAGCGACCGGCAATTCTTTGAGGTGCGCAAAGAGTCGGACAGTTTGGCTCATGTAAAAGAAGCGATCGGTTTTATTCCCTGGTATTTCAATTTGCCCGACGCAGGTTATGAAGCTGCCTGGAGTACGCTCAACGATACAAAGACCTTTTGTGCGCCCTTTGGGTTGACGACGGCGGATCGCAGTCACCCTGCTTTCCGTACGCATGGCTGCTGTAAGTGCGAGTGGGATGGGGCGGTGTGGCCTTTTGCCACGGCACAAACCCTGACGGCGCTGGCCAATGTGCTGAATAATTACCAGCAACAGGTTGTGTCGAATGCGGATTGGTTCAAACAACTGAATACCTATGTAGAGTCGCAATACTATCGCGGCCGTCCTTATATCGGCGAGTATCTCGATGAGAAAACGGGTTACTGGCTGAAGGGAGATGAAGAGCGCAGCCGCTACTACAACCATTCCACTTTCAATGACCTTATCATTACCGGCCTGGTGGGCCTGCGGCCCCGTGCTGATGACCAGATCGAGGTGAATCCGTTATTGCCAGCGGGCAAGTGGGATTGGTTTTGCCTGGACAAGGTTTGGTACCGGGGTAAATCGATCACCGTCATCTGGGATAAGGCCGGTACGAAGTATAACCGCGGCAAGGGGCTGAGTGTGTGGGTGAATGGATTTAAGAAAGGAAGTGCCGATCAATTGCAGAAGATCGTTTTCTAAATGAACAGGATGCTGAGAACGCTGATCATATTATTGAGTTGTATGACTGTTGCGCGAGGTTTTGCGCAGCAGACGGAATTGTTGTATTTGTCGGGCACTGGTAATGATCATACCGTTGACTGGGATTTCTTTTGTACCGATGGCAGCAAGTCGGGCAAGTGGACGACTATTCCTGTGCCTTCGTGCTGGGAGTTACAGGGTTTTGGTAAATACAATTATGGCTTCGATAAGGACAGTGTGCGTGGTAAGGAAAAAGGGTTGTACAAGTATAAGTTCCGGGTGCCGGCGTCGTGGGCAGGTAAAGTAATACGCATCGTTTTCGAAGGTTCGATGACGGATACGGAGGTGAAGATCAACGGGCAGGTGGCCGGGCCAGTACATGAGGGCGCCTTCTATGCTTTCAAATATGATATTACGTCACTTTTGAAAGTGGGCGGCGAGAACCTGTTGGAGGTTACGGTGGCCAAGCATTCGGCCAATGGGTCTGTTAACGAAGCCGAGCGCAAGGCTGACTTCTGGATCTTCGGCGGCATCTTTCGGCCGGTATACCTGGAGGCTTTGCCGGGTGTGTATATTAATGAGGTGGCTATCGACGCGCGGGCCAATGGTCAGCTTACGGCGCGCGTGGTGACGGTGAGTGCGTTGAAAGGAGATGTGTTGACTACTCAGCTTACGACTATTGACGGTAAACCGTTTGGTGCAGCTCAGACTTTGGTGCTGGGAGATGGGGTGGTGCCGGTGGTTGTTACCAATAAATACGCAGGTGTTAAGGCCTGGTCGCCGGAGTTTCCGCGGCTGTATGAGCTGGTGTTTACGCTGGTGCGGAAGGGTAAGGCTGTACACCGGATCAAGCAAAGGATCGGGTTCCGGACGGTGGAAGTGAAACAGCGGGATGGCATATATGTGAATGGTGTGAAAGTGAAGATGAAGGGTGTGAACCGTCATTCCTTCTGGCCCAGCTCTGGCCGGACTACGAGTAAAGATATCAGTATCAAAGACGTGCTGTTGATGAAGGAGATGAATATGAATGCGGTGCGCATGAGTCATTATCCGCCCGACGGACATTTTCTCGATGTGTGCGATTCGCTGGGCTTGTTTGTAATGGATGAGCTGGCGGGCTGGCACGGGCACTATGATACGCCTACCGGTACTAAACGGGTGGCGGAGATGCTGGCCCATGATGTCAACCATCCTTCCATTATCTTTTGGGCCAACGGCAATGAGGGCGGACATAATTTCGAGCTGGATCATCTATTTACAGAAGGAGATATTCAGCAAAGGCCGGTGGTGCATCCCTGGCAGTTGTTTGGCGGTTTCGATACGCAGCATTATCGCGAGTTCAATTACGGGATCGGCAATTACAATAACGGCCGGGAGATCGTGATGCCTACTGAGTTTTTGCATGGCTGGTACGACGGCGGGCATGGTGCGGGTTTGCAGGATTATTGGGAGGCGATGTGGCATGAGCCTTTGTCGGCCGGTGGCTTTCTATGGGATTTTGCAGACCAGGGCGTGGTGCGCTCCGATAAAAACGGCCTGCTCGATACGGATAAGAACCGCGGGGCCGATGGTATTGTGGGGCCGTACCATGAGAAAGAGGGCAGCTTTTATACAATCAAAGAAGTGTGGAGCCCGGTGGTGTTGGAGCGCCGGGAGATAACGCCGCAGTTTGACGGCAGTATTCGTTTGGAGAACCGTTATTTCTATACCAATATCAATCAATGTACGTTCAGCTGGCAGCTTACGAAGTGGGTGGCTGATAAGTCGCTGGATGCGAAAGGGACGGCGAAAGCGCCCACGGTAGCGCCTGGTGAAAAAGGTGAGCTGCGATTGGTACTTCCTGCTAATTGGTCTACCTATGACGCTTTGTATGTTACAGCGACTGATCCTTATGGTAAGGAGTTGTTTACCTGGAGTTTTCCGATCGTGCGGCCGGCTACGGTGGCTGCCGCTCTGGTGGATACAACGGGTAGCGGCTCTGTGGAGCTGGATATTGTCGATTCGCTGTATCGTATTAAAGCAGGGGGCGTTGAGGTCGGTATTCATCAGCGAACCGGCTTGCTCTCGTATGTGCGCAATGGAAAAGGGGAGATTCCTTTCAATAACGGCCCGGTGTTGCAGGAGGGAGTCAATAATTTCCAGGGCTTTACGCATCGATATGATCGCGGGCGCCTTGTGATCGCTTCTAGTTTTGAGCGAAAGAACGGTTATAATACTATGGAATGGACGATCTATCCTTCGGGCTGGATCAGGCTAAAAGTTGTATATTTTCCTGACGCTTATTTTACCTCCTTTGTGGGCGTTAATTTTTCGTTCCCTGAAAACCGTATCAAAGCCGTGGAGTATATGGGAGCGGGTCCCTACCGTGTATGGAAGAACCGGTTAAAAGGCACCCGTTTCGGGGTATGGCATAAAGACTATAATGGCACGGAGACTGGCGAAAGCTGGGTGTATCCTGAGTTCAAGGGCTACCATGCGAATATGTATTGGTGTAAGTTTATTGCCGATGCGCAGTCGTTTACGGTAGTGACGGACAATGAAGATACATTCCTGCGCCTGTTTACGCCTGCATGGAAAGAAGACCAATGGAAAAACTATATGCTCTACTTTCCCTCTGGCGATATTTCTTTTATGCAGGGGATCGCGGGCATCGGTACCAAAACGCAGCGTAATGAAACGACCGGTCCTATGGGGCTGAAGAATATCTTCTATGATTATGAGAAGGACCAGCGTCGCGCGAAAGAGCTGGTATTGTACTTCAATTTCAATGTTACTCAACCATGATTATGTTTCAACGATACCTTGTCCTGCTATGCGTTTTGTTCCTGAGCGCTGGTTTGCCCGTGTATGCGCAATCAGTGCAGGTGAAAGCGCTGCAATGCGAAATGCTGACGGAGCCGCTTGGCATCGATGCTGAACAGCCGCGTTTAAGCTGGCAGCTGGAAGCAACGCAACGCAATGTGGTGCAAACGGGTTATGAGATCCTGGTTGCATCTACGGCGCAGAAACTGGCGACGGGAGAGGGAGATCTGTGGACTTCCCGAAAGGTTAGCTCGGACCAGTCTGTCCTTTTGCCTTATGCGGGCAAGGCATTGGTGAGTGGCGCCGATTGTTTCTGGAAAGTAAGGGTGTATACCAATAAAGGTAATAGTGGCTGGAGTGCGCCGGCGCGCTGGTCGATGGGTTTATTGAAACCGGGCGACTGGACGGCGAAATGGATCGGCTACGACAAAGCCTCTACATGGGATAGTGTGTCGCAATGGTCGAGGTTGTCGGCCCGTTATTTTAGAAAAGGGTTTCAGTCGGAAGGTGCAGTAAAGCGGGCGACGGTCTATGTCGTTGGGCTTGGCTTGTATGAATTGTTTGTGAATGGTAAGAAGGTGGGGGACCAGGTGCTGGCGCCCAACCCAACAGATTATCGAAAATCGGTTTTGTACAATACATATGATGTTACGGGTATGGTGAAAGGTGGCGCCAATGCCATTGGCGCCGTGGTGGGGAATGGCCGCTATTTTACGATGCGGCAGGATTACAAGCCGGCAAAGATCAATACGTTTGGCTATCCCAAGTTATTGCTGCAACTGGTCATTGAATATGCGGATGGCTCGCGTAAAACGATCGTGAGCGATGAAAGCTGGAAGTTGCAGGTGGATGGTCCCATCAGAACGAATAATGAATACGATGGCGAGGAATATGATGCCACGAAAGAAATGCCGGGTTGGAATAATGTGGGCTTCAACGATGTGGGCTGGATGGGGGCTGAGTTGGTTGCGGCACCGGAAGGAAAGCTGGTTGCGCAGCGGAGCCAGCCAATGAAAGTGATGGACCGGTTTAAGCCTGTTTCGGTGAAGAAGCTCGATAGTGATCGATATGTCATCGATATGGGCGTGAATTTTGCCGGCTGGTTGCAGCTGCGGGTAAAAGGCCGGCGGGGTGAGCGGGTGCAACTGCGCTTTGCAGAAAGTTTACAACAGAACGGTGAATTGTATGTGGCCAACCTGCGCGATGCGAAGGTGACGGATATTTATACTTTGAAAGGTGGGGCGGTTGAGACCTGGCACCCGGCTTTTGTGTATCATGGCTTTCGCTATGTAGAGGTGAGCGGGTTTCCCGGTGTGCCTACGGTGAATGATTTTGAAGGTCAGCAGATATATGATGCGGTGGCTACGACAGGCCAATTCCGTAGTTCGAATGCCACGATCAATCGCATCTATACCAATGCGTGGCGGGGTATTGCTTCCAATTATAAAGGGATGCCGATCGATTGTCCGCAGCGCAATGAGCGACAGCCCTGGCTGGGCGACCGTGCTGCCGGTGCGCTGGGAGAGAGTTTTCTTTTTGACAATGCTGCTTTGTATACGAAATGGCTGGATGATATTCAGGAATCGCAAACGGCCGAAGGGGCGATCCCTGATGTGGCGCCTGCTTTCTGGAATTATTACAGCGACAATGTTACGTGGCCGGGTGTGTATATCCTGGTGGCCCAAATGCTGTATCAACAATATGGCGATCGCCAATCGGTGGTGAAGCATTATCCATTCATGAAGAAATGGATGGGGTATATGCAGCAGAAGTACTTGCGCAATAATATTCTTACCAAAGACAAATACGGCGACTGGTGCGTGCCGCCGGAGTCGCTGGAACTGATCAAATCGAAAGACAGTACCCGGACTACGAAAGGTGAATTGATCGCTACTGCCTATTATTACCGGCTGTTGCGTATTATGCAGCAGTTTGCCCGGTTGCAAGGGATAGAGGCTGATGGCGTTGCCTATGCATCGCTGGCTGCAGGCATCAAAGCCGCTTTCCAGGACAAGTTCTATAATCCAAAGACTAAATATTACGACAACAATACGGTAACGGCCAACCTGCTGCCTTTGCATTTTGGCATTACGCCCGATAGTGCAAGGGAGGCGGTTTTCAATAATGTTTACAACAAGATCAAGATCGAAAACCATATGCACATCAGCACCGGTGTCATTGGTACGCAGTACCTGATGCGCGGGTTATCGGCCTTTGATCGCAGCGATATTGCCTATACGCTGGCTTCCAACACGAGCTATCCCAGTTGGGGTTATATGGCCAGGAACGGCGCTACGACGATCTGGGAGTTGTGGAATGGTAATACGGCCAATCCGCAAATGAACTCACAAAACCATGTGATGCTGCTGGGTGATCTGCTGACCTGGTTCTATGAGCACCTGGCGGGCATCCGCAGCGATGATTCGGCCGTGGCTTTCAAAAAGATCATTATGCGGCCTGATCGAATTGATGGGCTCGACTCGGTCTATGCACGCTATCGCACCCCTTATGGTGAGGTGCTGAGCCATTGGAAGGTTGGGGCGGCGCGCAATGGTTTCAGGTGGCGTATCCGTATTCCTGCAAACACGACGGCTGAAGTATATGTGCCTGCTCATGATGCCAGTGATGTGTTGGAAAGGGGTAAGGTGATAGGTGACCGTTCTGGCGTTCGTTTTGTGCGGACCGACGGCCGTTACCAGGTGTTTGCCATTGGCTCCGGCAGTTATGATTTTAGTGTTACTGTTCCTTACAGGAAAGGTATAGTGGAAGATGTATTTGTTTTTGACAGGGCTTCTTTTCCCGAAAGTCATGCCTCAACGATCGTACAAACCCCCAAAGGGTTGCTGACTGCCTGGTTTGGTGGCACGAAGGAAGGGTATAAAGATGTGTGCATCTGGACCAGTGCACTGGAAAAGGGGCATTGGACAAAACCTGTGATGGTAGCTGATGGCATCATCAACGATACTACGCGCTTTCCCTGTTATAATCCTGTTTTGTACCAGGCGCCCAACGGCGAGCTGTTGCTGTTTTACAAGATCGGTTCGCGGGTGGCTACCTGGAAGGGGTATATGAAGCGATCCAAAGACCATGGTGTTACCTGGGGGCCGCGGGAAGAATTGCCCGAAGGATTCCTGGGCCCTGTTAAGAATAAACCTCTTCTATTTGGCAATGAACTGTGGTGTGCTTCGAGTACGGAAGGCAATGGCTGGAGGGTTCATTTTGAAGTAACGAGCGATTGGGGACGTACCTGGAGAAAGGTGGGGCCTATCAATGATGGTAAAACGATCAATGCGATACAGCCCAGTATCCTCACGTATGCCGACGGCAGGTGGCAGGTGCTGTGCCGCAGCCGCAACAGGGCCGTGGTAGAGTCGTGGTCGGCCGATGGGGGAAAAACCTGGTCGCCCATGGTGCCCAGCAATTTGCCGAATAATAATTCCGGTACCGATGCGGTGACGCTCAAAGACGGACGGCAGCTGCTGGTATATAATCATGTGTTGCCACCCGGTAAGGAAGCCAAGGGGGCGCGCACGCCGCTCAATGTGGCCATTTCCAAAGATGGCAAGAACTGGTTTGCGGCGCTGGTGCTGGAAGATTCGCCGGTGAGTCAATATAGCTATCCTTCCGTTATTCAAACGCCGGATGGTATGGTGCATTTCGTGTACACCTGGCGGCGGGAGCGGATCAAATATGTGAAGGTCGATCCTTCGAAACTGGTGCTGAAACCTATTGTGAATGGTGTGTGGCCTGGCGCCCGTACCGAAACACTCAAACCAAGTGATGATTAACGGACCTGCTTTTATTGCCGGAGTTTTGTTTAGCCTGCTATTGCTGCCCGGGATTGCGCCCGCTCAGCAGCACCCTCGCTATAAGATCGCGCTCATAGACCTGATGCTGTTGAAGCGGCAGAAGCTGGGTGCTTTGCAACTCACGAAGGACCTTGGTGCCGATGGGGTGGAGGTCGACATGGGCGGATTGGGCAAGCGGGTGACGTTCGATAACCAGCTGCTCAATGATTCTGTACGCCAACTATACCTCAACAAGATCAAAGAACTCAATATCGAGATCCCTTCGCTGGCGATGACTGGCTACTATGCGCAGTCGTTTTGTGAAAGGGATGAATACAAGCAAAGCATTGAAGACTGCATTAAAACGATGCAGTTGATGCAGGTGAAAGTGGCCTTTTTACCCATGGGTGTGCAGTGCGACCTGGTGAAGCAACCCGGCCTGCGCGCCAAAGTGGTGGAAAGGCTGAGAGAGGCCGGTAAGATGGCCGTGGCCGCCGGTGTAGTGATCGGTATCGAGACACCGCTATCGGCTGAAGAGCAGGTGAAGGTACTGAAGGAGATCGGCTCGCCGGGTATCAGGATCTACTTCAATGTAGCCGATGCTATTGGCGCGGGGCGTGATGTGAGTAAGGAGTTGAAGACGCTGGGGCGTCACCGGATCTGCCAGATTCACATCACCAATAAGGATGGGGTTTGGCTGGAGAACGATCCTGCGGTTGATATGAAGAAGATCAAACAAACACTCGATAAAATGAAATGGAGCGGCTGGCTGGTGGTGGAAAGAAGCCGTGATGCGAAGCAGCCCACTAATGTGAAGGTGAACTATGGGGCGAATACGAAGTATTTGAAGTCGGTGTTTCAGTGAGCGGCAGGTGGCGGTTGGTTGGGTTATGAATTTAGCATGAAACGTATTTTATTCATACTATTTGTTTCGCTGCTGCCTGTTTGTATGCAGGCGCAGATCTGGGTGGCTACTGATGGCTCGGATAAGAACCCGGGTTCAGCGGCTTCGCCGAAGGCCTCGTTGCAAGCGGCCTTGCGGCAGGCGCGGGAGATGCGACGCCTGCAGGACCCCGCTGCTGCGCATGGTATTCGCATTGTACTTCATGGAGGCGTGTACACACTGCCCGAACCCGTTTTCATCAGACCCGAAGATGCTGGCACTGCGGAGAGTCCGCTGAGTATTGAAGCGGCAGCTGGTGAGCAGCCTGTGTTGAGTGGCGGTGTGGCTGTTACTGGTTGGAAGAAAGTTTCCGGCACCGTGCCTGGTTTACCTGCTGCTTCGAAAGGGGCTGTGTGGGTGGCCGATGCTCCGATGAGGGGCGATGATGTATTGGATTTCCGGCAGCTGTATATCAATGATCGAAAAGCGGTGCGTGCCCGTGACCGGAATGGTGACAGTATGAACCGCATCCTGTCGTGGGATCATGCTAAGGAGCAATGCTGGATACCTACTCCCAGGGTGCCGTCGTTGCTGACAGCGCCGGGATTGGAAATGCTGATCCATCAATGGTGGGCGATTGCCGTACTGCGCGTAAAGAAGGTTGAAGTGTATGGCGACAGTACGCGACTTAGTTTTCATCAGCCGGAAAGCCGTATTCAAAGCGAGCATCCCTGGCCGGCTCCCTGGCTCTCCCAACAAACGGGTAATTCTGCTTTTTATCTTACCAATGCCATACAGTTACTCGACGAGGCGGGCGAATGGTTCCTCGATAAACAACAACGCAAAGTATATTACCGGCCACTGCCCGGTGAAGATATGAGCAAGGAAAGTGTCATTGTTCCCTTCCTCGAAACCCTATTGCGGATAGAAGGGACGGCCGAGAACCCCGTAACCAATGTGCACATCAGGAATATTTCATTTAAGCACAGTACCTGGTTGCGTCCTTCACAACAAGGACATGTGCCTTTGCAGGCGGGCATGTATATGCTGGATGCCTATAAGCTCAAAGTGCCGGGTACGCCCGATAAAAAGGGGTTGGAGAACCAGGCCTGGATTGGCCGGCAGCCTGCTGCGGTGCAATTATCTTATGTAAGCCATACTTCTTTTATCGGATGCCGGTTCAGTGAGCTGGGCGCCACTGGTATCGACTACCGGAAGGGAACCTATCTCGATTATATGGCCGGCTGTGTATTTACCAATATCAGCGGCACTGCCATTCAGGCCGGTGTTTTTTCGGAAGAGGCTTTTGAAACGCATCTTCCTTATAAGCCAGCCGACGAGCGTGAGCTCTGTCGGAATCTAATTATCCGTAACAACCTGGTGCATGCCACTGCCAATGAAGATTGGGGATGTCCGGGTATCAGTGCGGGGTATGTACAGGGTATACAAATCCAGCACAACGAGTTGCGGGAACTGCCTTACTCGGGCATTTGTGTGGGGTGGGGCTGGACCCAAACCGTCAATGCCATGCGCAACAACCGCATTGAAAGCAATTACATCCATCACTACGCAAAGCATATGTACGATGTGGCGGGTATTTATACTTTGTCGGCCCAGCCGGGTTCGGTGATTGCCGGCAACCGCATCGACAGTATTTACAATGCGCCTTATGCGCATATTCCCACGCATTGGTTTTATCTCTATACGGATGAAGGCACGGCCAACTATACCGTGAAGGACAATTGGTGCCCTGCGGAAAAGTTTTTGCAGAATGCGAATGGTCCGGATAACGTATGGACGAATAACGGTCCGCAGGTGGCTGATAGCGTCAAGCAGGCCGCGGGTCTGGAAGCAACCTGGCTGTTATTGCTGCAAACGGTGCCTGCCGTGCGCAGCCAACAGGCGATCAATGAAGTGCCGGTGGAAAAAGCCAGGTAAACGGGGGCCTCTAAATTTTCTTTAATGGACATCATTAATCATTGCCTGATATGAAAAAATATTTCCTGTTTGCTGTCTTGACCCTTTTTGTTGCCCATGCCATGTATGCGCAACAGGCTACCTGGATCTGGTATCCGGGCGACTATGAGATCTGGTTGAGTAACAAGATGCAGAACCGCCGTACCGAGAAGGGAGCCTTTTTCCCTCCGTTCTGGAGGATGGACGCGCATTATGTGTTGATGGATTTTCACAAAGAGTTCAACCTGACGGAGCCTGAAGAGATGCACATTTATGCCGAAGGAAATTACAATGTAAAGCTCGACTCGAAGATGCTGCCGGGTACGCCTGCTATCGTAACGATCCCGGCCGGTAAACACAAGATCAATATAAAAGTCCATAACCAGGATAAGGTGCCGGCCATTTATGTAAAGGGACGCACGATCGTTTCGGATGCTTCGTGGCTGGTTACTTATGAAGACAAGGAGTGGATCGATGAAACGGGCAAGGTGAGTGACCAAAGCGGCACTACCTGGCTTACGGCGGGCAGTTGGAATTTCAATGACCCGCAGACACTCCCTTCGGAGTTCCGGCTATCACTGGCTTCGGCGGAACCGGTGGCGGTGGAACGGAAAGGGAACAGCCTGCTGGTAGATTTCGGGAAAGAGACCTTCGGGTATTTATCCCTGCGTGGTGTTCGTGGCAAAGGACCTATTACGATCTACTATGGTGAATCGAAAGAAGAGGCCCTATCGCCCGAAGGTTGTGAGACACTCGATAAGCTGGAGGTGGAGGGTAACGGCAAGGGTGCTATTATGACCAATTTGTCGAAAGCTTTCCGCTATGTAAATATTGAAATGGGCCCTGGTGTTGGTGTCGACAGCGTTTCGATGTTTTATGAATACCTGCCGGTAAAGCAGCGGGGCAGTTTCAAGTGCTCGGACGAGCAGGTGAACAGGATATACGAGGTGTCGAAATATACTTTGCAACTGAATACGCGGGAGTTCTTCATCGATGGCATCAAACGCGACCGCTGGATATGGAGTGGCGATGCTTACCAAAGCTATCTCATGAACTATTACCTGTTCTTCGATGAGGCTTCGGTGCGCAGAACATTGCTATCCTTGCGGGGTAAGGATCCGGTGAGCAGCCATATCAATACCATCATGGATTATACCTTTTACTGGTTTCTCGGCATCTACGATTATTATACCTATACGGGCGATAAGGCTTTCCTGACACAATTGTATCCCCGTATGCAAAGTTTGATGGAGTACTGCCTTGGCCGTCGTAATAAAGATGGTTTGATGGAAGGGCTGTCGGGCGATTGGGTGTTTATTGACTGGGCAGAAGGCCTGAGTAAGAAAGGGGAAGTGAGTTTTGAACAAATGCTGTTGTGCCGCAGCCTGGAAACAATGGCGCTTTGTGCGGGCATTGCCAACGATGAAACAGGTGCTGCAAAATATCAGCAACTGGGCGCCGATCTGCGCAAGAAGCTATTTTCTATCTACTGGAACGATGCGAAGCAGGCCCTGGTACATAGCCGGGTAAATGGTATACCGGCCGATCATGTTACAAGGTATGCGAATATGTTTGGCATCTTCTTCAACTATTTTACGCCGCAACAAGCGGAGGGCGTTAAAACCCATGTATTGCTGAACAAGGAGGTGCCGAAGATCACTACTCCTTATATGCGCTTTTACGAGCTGGAAGCGCTTTGTGCCATGGGCGAGCAATCGTATGTATTGAAAGAGATGAAGGACTACTGGGGCGGTATGCTGAGCCTCGGCGCTACCTCCTTTTGGGAAGAATACAATCCGGCTAAAAAGGGTGTGGAGCATTATGCCATGTATGGCCGGCCATTCGGCAAGAGTTTGTGCCATGCCTGGGGGGCGAGTCCGCTGTATTTGCTGGGCCGTTATTACCTCGGAGTGCAGCCAACTTCGCCGGGTTATAAGACCTATTCGATCACGCCGGTATTGGGTGGTTTGCAGTGGATGGAGGGCGATGTGCCGGTGCCGGGTGGTGCAGTGAAAATGTATTGCAGCGCTACTAAATTGCAAGTGAAAGGTGCGGCCGGCGTTGGTACTTTACGTTTCAATAGTGCCTCCAGGCCGACCTGCAAAACGGCTGCGATTCAATCGTTGGGCAGCAACCGCTATGAATTGACAGTGCAACCCGGGGTGGAGTATGAGGTGGCTTATAAAGCCAGTAAGTAAATATTGTTCGATCAATAAATCATAGATCATGTTGAAGATGCTGTTGCCGGTAGCCTGTACGATTGCCCTGACGGGGAATGTGCAGGCGCAGAACAAGGCGCTTACCAATACCGCCCATAGCAAGCATGCTGTTTTGTATGCGCCGGGTTTGGGTGAGGTGAAGTGGACGCAGGGGTTTTGGGCCGAGCGTTTCAATGTATGTAAAGAGGTAATGGTGCCGGGCATGTGGAATATCTACATGGATGCGCAACGTAGTCATGCTTTTAAGAATTTCGAGATCGCTGCCGGTTTGGATACCGGTGCGCACAAGGGGCCTTCGTTTCATGATGGTGATTTCTATAAAACACTGGAAGCGATGGCGGCCATGTATGCCGCTACGCATGATCCGCAACTGGATCTTATGATGGACCGGGCGATTGGAGTGATCGCCAAAGGACAGCGTGATGATGGCTATATCTATACCAAATCGGTGATAGAGCAAAAGCGTACGGGCTCGCGCAAGCAGTTCGACGATCGCCTGAGCTTCGAGGCTTATAACATCGGTCATCTGATGACGGCTGCCTGCGTGCACTTCCGGGCAACCGGCAAAACCAGTTTGCTGCAGGTGGCGAAGAAGGCCGGTGATTTCCTGATCGGCTTTTATACCAGGGCTACGCCCGAGCAGGCGCGCAATGCTATTTGTCCCTCGCATTATATGGGCATCATTGAACTGTACCGTACCACGCAGGAAGCGAAGTACCTTACGCTGGCCCAAAAGCTGATCGATATACGGGGTTTGACGGAGGGTACGGATGACAATTCGGACCGGGCTCCCTTTCGCCAAATGCAAAAAGTGGCCGGGCATGCCGTACGGGCC
Source organism: Paraflavitalea sp. CAU 1676 (assembly GCF_029223285.1). Lineage (GTDB taxonomy): Bacteria > Bacteroidota > Bacteroidia > Chitinophagales > Chitinophagaceae > Paraflavitalea. Next base: position 527,133 of record NZ_JARHUJ010000005.1, read on the forward strand.
AATTACCTGTTTGCCGGTGTGGCCGATGTGTATACGGAGACGGGTGATAGTTCGCTGTTGCCAGCTTTAAACAGTATGTGGGATAATGTGGTGAACCATAAAATGTATGTAACGGGCGGCTGTGGTGCGTTGTACGACGGGGTTTCGGTGGATGGTGCTTCTTACAATCCCGATACGGTGCAGAAAGTGCATCAGTCTTACGGAAAGGATTACCAGTTGCCCAACCTGAGTGCGCACAATGAAACCTGCGCCAATATCGGCAATGTATTGTGGAACTGGCGTATGCTGCAAATGACCGGTGATGGCAAGTATGCGGATATCGTAGAGCTTGCTTTGTACAACAGTGTGTTGTCGGGTGTAAGCATGGATGGCAGCAAATATTTCTATACCAATCCGCTGGCGGCTTCGAAGGATTATCCGTATCAATTGCGTTGGATGGGAGGCAGGCAGGAGTATATTGGTTTGTCGAATTGTTGTCCGCCCAATACGGTACGTACGGTAGCTGAGGTAAGCAATTACGTTTACAGCCTGGCCGATTCTGTTGTGCAGGTGAACCTCTATGGCGGGAGTGAATTAACGACTACGTTACCTGGTGGCCGCCAGGTGCGCGTGAAGCAGGTTACCAATTATCCCTGGGATGGGAGGGTGCGGATCAGTATAGAAGGGTTGCCCGCGAACTATGCTGTGCGGGTACGTATTCCTGGCTGGTGCCGGAAATATTCGTTGGCGGCCGGAGGCTCTGCGCAGCATGTGGTAGAGCAGGGGTATGCCGTGGTAAGGCGCCACTGGGAAGCAACAGATGAGGTCGTGCTCGACATGGATATGCCGGCTACCTTGCTGGAATCGCATCACCTCGTAGAAGAAACGCGCAATCAGGTAGCGGTGAAGCGTGGGCCGGTGGTGTATTGCCTGGAGTCGCCCGACATGGCTGGTGGCGCCAGTGTGTTTGATGTAGCCATTCCGGTTAGTACCGTGCTGAAGCCCGTGCCCATGCAGGTGGCGGGTGGCAACCTGATGGCCTTGAAAGGACAAGGTAAAATATTGACGCATGCTGCCGCTGGTGGCTTGTATCGGGAAGTGGCTACAAAGACCACTCCGATTTCGCTGACTTTGATCCCTTATTACGCCTGGGCCAACCGGGGCGCTACGGATATGACCGTTTGGATGCCTGTGATGCGATGAAAATTAAGGTTTGCTACTCTCATAGGACGCGCCTATTAACCGGCGTTGCCAGAATGGCTGATCCTTCCACAGCGTTTGCGCTGTATAGTATTGCTGTTGTTTTGCCTGCTGCTCATTAAATGCTGCGATGTGTGCATGTGCATAGGTGGCAAGGGCCGCTCTATCGCCGGTAAGGTGTGCCTTGATCGTGATGGCTGCCTGCAAGGCATTTTGCAGGGCGCCTGCAATCCCGTAGGTGATGATCGGATCGCCAGTGGAGGCGGCATCGCCAACGGCGAGCCAGTTTGCGGTGCATACCGGATCAAGGATAGAGGTAGCTGCTGATCTCGTAGCGGCCAATAGCTGCCTACGGTCTGCATTAGTTGCCAGCCAGGTTTTCAGGTAGGTCGTTGCGGCCAGTTCAGCGCTGAGCCATTGCGCCGATCGACGGGATGCCTGTTCATGCAGGTCGGCATCTGTCATAAAACTGAGTGAAAACTGTTGACCTTTCTCCGGTGTAGCGTACCACCAGCCATTCCCGGTAGCTTCGAAGATCGTGGCATTGCGCAAGGATTGTGGTGTGCCAGGCCACTTCATGCAATAAGCAGTCAGTTGGTCGAAGTATAGCCTTTTAGCGCCCGCTGCACGGGCCAGGCAGGCTGCTCTGCCGCTGGCATCCACCGCAAAGGCGGCTTGTATATTCCATTGCTCTCCCTGAGAAGTGCCTACTGTAATATTTATTTCATCTTGCTTGTCTTCATAGCCAATAAAGCTGCATCCTCCCAGCCAGGGCACTTTCAGGCGTTCTACCGCCCAGCGTAATTGTTTTTCGAAATAGGTGCGATTGATGAGCGATCCCCTGCCTGGGTGCTGGTATCCTTGCTGGCATTCTTTGGTGCACGTATCGCCTTGTGTAAAACGGTTTTCGACATGTGGCCGATGTTGTGTGTCGTGCAAGATGTATTCGATGCCGAGCTGGCGGAGCAAGGGGTAGGCATTGGCCGGTATGATCTCGTTGGGCTTGTAGGCGTTGTTGTGTGTTTCGAGGATCATGGCGGGTACGCCCAACCTTGCGAGGGCAAGGGCTGTGGCGGCGCCTGCCGGCCCTCCTCCAATGATCACGACCGGTGCATGGATTTGTTTGGTTGTCATAGGTTGTTATGTGGGGCTCAATTTATCCTGCCGGCACTAACTGCCCTACCGTGTTTTCACGGGAAGTGCCTGGTTGTTTTCGGGCATAAGACCTGCTTTGTGTGTGATGAGTTTTTATGTGTCCGGATTCGTCCCATTTTTAGCCCATTTGGTAACATTTACAGGAAGCGTGCGCAGCGATGGAGTAATCTTGCTGAAAAGAAATTAACATGACTTCTATCGATATTAACTCATCCGAAAATACTGTTGCCGCACCCGGAAAGCTCCGCTGGTTGCAACATGAAACGGTGCTTGCCTGTATGCTATTCATCATGTGGGCGGCCTATTGCGTGCGGCCGTTGTTCTTTCTTACAGACGGGGATATTGATTCCATCTTTGGTGTTACGTATCGTACGAATGGGTTGTCGTTCCATTACGCTACGAATGTCCTAATGCCGCAGGTGGGCGCCGGTGCTTTGCTGTTATTGAGTTATTTCGCTATCAGCCGGGTGGTGATCCCTTTGTTTTGTAAGGTGTCGTTCAAAGAAGCCACCGTTGGCATTTTACGCAAACTGATGGCGGGCATCGTGTCGCTCCTTGTACTGGCGTTTCTACTGGCCCTCGGTGTGAATGCGTTGACCAGCCTGGCGCATCCCTGGTTATTTAATTACGGGCATTTTCAAACGCTGTCTTTGTTTGGGTACAATGACCGTCCGCTCACCAATTTGTGGACCGGTACAGGTGCTGCTGCTGTGAGTGTTTGCATTTGGACGATGATCCTGGGTATCCGGGCGTTGCTCGTTCATTATATCGATCGCCCGGGCGCTTCCAGAGCCTATCGCGTGCTGATTGCCAATCAATGCACGCTGTTTGCCCTTCTCTATTGTGTTGTGATTGTTGCTGTAGGGGTAGTCTGGGGGATTACGTATAAGTTTATGGTCTTTTTCTGCCTGTTCATTCCGCCAACCTTCCTGGTATTCATGATCAATACCTACTATGTTTTTCCGCGAAAAAAGCGGGAGGACTTCTGGGAGCTCCGTACGGTAGGTGACCTGCTGCTGTTTACCGGGCTATGTACTTTTCCCTTCTTTTTGATCAGGGGGATGGACATTCCTCATGGATTGTTCATAGCCTTCCTGAATTGTTTTCTTACCCAATGGGTGGTTACCATTCCAGTTTCCTGGTTCCTGTATCGCGAGCGGAAAGACAGGATACTGCAATTGCGCGGTGTACAGAAGGAGTTGGTGAAATCGAAAGCCGATCTTCAGTTCCTGCGTTCGCAGATCAATCCCCATTTTCTGTTCAATGCTTTAAATACTTTGTATGGTACGGCACTGCGGGAGCATGCCCCGGATGCAGCGGCCGGTATTCAGCAATTGGGCGATATGATGCGTTTTATGCTGCACGATAACCTGCAGGATTTCATTCCGCTGGAAAGAGAGAAAGAATACCTTGCCAATTACCTCTCGCTGCAGCAATTGCGGGTTCAATCGCAGCCGGGCATTACGATCGAAAGCGATATTACATCGGAAATATGTCCGCAGGTGATTGCCCCGATGCTGCTGATCCCCTTTGTAGAAAATGCTTTCAAGCATGGCATCAGCCTTCGCCAGCCTTCGTGGGTAAAAGTATCACTGGTTTGTTCGGGCTCCGCCTTGCAGTTTGAAGTGCGCAATAGTATGAATGCCCATGCACATGGTGATCCTGAGCGCGAGCACTCCGGCGTAGGATTACAAAACGTGCGGGAACGACTGGCGCTTATTTACCCCGGCAGGCATCAGCTCTTCATTCAGAATAACGGCCACGAGTTCACCGTTCAACTCTCCCTTCAACCTTAAAATAATTACGGATGAAAATCTTTCTATTAGCGGGGCTACTGGGCCTTGCCTGTCATGCCCATGCCCAGGATAGTACCGTTTACCGGCTTGACCGGCTGATGCAAGCCTGGCGCGACCAGGGGAAATTCAGCGGCACCATACTGGTGGCGCAAAAAGGAAAGGTGCTGCTGCACCAGGGGTATGGGTTCAAGGATCAGCAGCAGCGCAGCCTGAATGATACCAATACACTCTACCAGATCGCGTCGGTGACCAAACCTTTTACGTCTACGCTGATCGGACAGTTAGTAATTGCCGGCAAACTGTCGTTGACAGATAAGCTGCAACAGTTCTATCCCGGGTTTCCGCATGGCGACAGTATCACCATCGGTCATTTGTTGACGCATACGGCGGGACTGTGGGATTATACGCGGGATGTAGAATTGATGGAGGAACAAACGGCGCGGTCCTTCAGCCAGGAAGAGATCATACGGGTATTCAAAGATCAGCCGCTCGATTTTGCACCGGGTACGGGTTGGAGCTATTGCAATGCGGGGTATTTTTTGCTGGGTGGCATCATCGAAAAGAAGACCGGCCTAAGCTATGAACAGGCTATGCGGAAATATGTGTTTACGCCGTTGGGTATGCGGCACAGCGCGTTTGATTTCCGGAACCTGGTGAGCGTTGATAAAGCTATTGGTTATTATGCCGACTCCTCCGAGGCGCCATCGAAGAAAGCGCCGGTGGTGGACTCTACCGTGCCCTGGTCGGCCGGCTCCATTTATTCAACAGCCGGCGACCTGTACCAGTGGTACCGGGGCTTAAAGAGCCGGGTGATAATACCGCAGCACTGGCTGGATAGCGCCTGGCTGCCACGTAAGAATAAATATGGGTATGGCTGGATGACCGATTCGGTCTTTGGTCGACGGGTGGTTTCGCACAGCGGGGGTATCTTTGGGTTCAGGAGTGCATTTTGGATGTTGCCCAAAGAGGATGTTTGCATTGTGGTATTGAGTAATATGGAAACGATGAGCCGGGAAGAGATTGCGCGCAGGCTGCTGGCTGTTGTATTGCGGCAGCCTTATAGTTTGCCGGTGATGCTGAAGGCGGTGCCTGTCGATACATCGGTGCTCAGGAAGTACGAAGGCACGTACCGTATTACTGCCAATGGGGTAGTGGTGGTGCTGGCGTTGGAGCATGGGCGGCTGATCGCCCGGCCGGAGCGTGGCCCGGCTTCGGAGTTGCTGGCACTGGACAATACCCATTTTTTCCTGAGTAATGAGCATGAGTTCAGGATCAGGTTCGAGCTGGATGCGCAAGGTAAGGTGGTGCAGATGATGCTGAACCCCAAAGGTACAGAAAAACCGGCCCTTAAGATCAAATGACTTAAAGTGATATGTTGAAAGCTATTGCCATCGATGATGAACCGATTGCCCTGGAGGTGGTGAAAGCCCTGGCAGGTAAAATACCGTTCCTGGAACTGCAGGCCGTTTTTGCGAGCCCATTCGAGGCGCTTGGCTACCTGCAGCGGGAGCAGGTGGACCTGCTATTCCTCGACATCAAAATGCCGGATATCTCGGGCATCGAGTTTCTGCGTGCCTTGCCCGACCCACCAATGGTGATCTTTACAACCGCCTACAGCGAACATGCCGTACAGAGCTTTGAACTGGACGCGATCGATTACCTGCTGAAGCCCTTTTCGCAGGCGCGTTTTCTGAAGGCCTGTAACAAAGCCCTGCAACAATACGAATACCGGAAAAAGGAAAATGGGCAGGCGTCCGCCCCAGCTACTGAAGGCGCGCCGCCAACCACCATCTTTGTAAAAAGTGGTTACGAGCAGGTGCGCATCAATCTTAACGAATTGCTATACGTTGAAAGCAATGGCAACTATGTTGAGTTTGTGCTGGCACAATCGAAAATACTGTCACGGCTCACGATGGCCGAAGCGGAAGCCCTATTGCCAGCCCCGTTGTTCATTCGCATTCACCGGTCATTTATTGTTGGCAAAAGCCATATCTCGAAGGTTGACCGGAACAACGTGTGGGTCGGTAAAACCAGCTTGCCCGTGGGGCCGGCCTATGTGAGCGAGGTGGAGAAGCTTACGCGGTAGCGGGGCAGGTGCTTCCTGTAGAGAGATAAGCCTTCCGCGGTGGGGCAGGCGCGCCCGCGAGCAGCTCCACGAAAAATAGGTAAATATTCCATCATCTTGCCCGGATATGCCATTTGCCGGCCCGGGCCCTCCCTGTAATTTTAAACTCTCAAATGGTAATTACCTGTTCCCGGTAATGCCGGGTCAGTCAAGCGTTTTCATATAGCAAAAAGCAAGCAAGTTGGGGTAACGGTTCTCCGTTGGCCCCGTTTTTTTTATTGGAAACCTTTAGTTGACATAACTTCACACGCGATAAGGCTTTCATATGATGCACAAGAGTTTACTCATGATTGCGGGCCTGCTATCCCTATGGCAGGTGAATTCGTGGTTAAGGGACAATGCGGACCTCACTTCCTCCTACCCAATGCAACAGCCGTTTGCAGCGCGTGCAACGGCTCCGTTACAGGAATATCTTACTAATAATGCCACTGCTCCTGTTTGGAGAGATACTTCAGGCCCCTTATCGGACCGCCTGTTTCAGCAGCCTCCTGCCAGCGCCAAACCCTGGGTGATGTGGTACTGGATGCATGCCGGCGTTTCGAAGGCGGGCATTACGGCCGACCTCGAAGCGATGCAGCGGGCAGGTGTCGGCGGGGCCTACCTGGCCTGTATCAAAGACACTGCTTCTCCCTCCCTGTATGAGCCGGCAGCGCGACAGCTGAGCCCCGAGTGGTGGGGCATGGTGCGTTTTGCGCTGGAAGAAGCGAAGCGGGTAGGGGTAAAGATCGCCTTTCATGTTGCGGATGGATTTGCGCTCGCCGGAGGGCCCTGGATAACGCCAGAGCTTTCGATGCAAAAAGTGGTATGGACCAAGGAATATGTAAAGGGAGGCGGCAAGGTAGAAGTCTCGCTGTCTCAGCCGGAAACCAACGAAGATTATTACAAAGACATTGCCGTGCTGGCCTATCCGGCCAATTGCATACAGCCCTATAGCGACACGGTATTGATACCGCGGGTTACTTCCAGCTTACCCGGCGCCAGGGCGCAGTTCCTGGCTTTTGATAATGGCGGAAAAGACGGGTTTAAGAGTGATTCCGCCTGCTGGATCCAATATAAATACCCGCAGCCGTTTACCTGTCGCTCCATCCGGATACGCAGTGGTGGCAACAATGTGCAGGCACACCGGTTGCTGGTGCAGGTGAGCAATGATGGCGAAGAATTTACGACGCACACGCGGCTGGAGCCGCCTCGTCACGGCTGGCAGGATACGGATGAAGACGTAACGCATTCCATACCGGCGGTAACAGCTATGTACTTCCGGTTTGTGTATGATAAAGCGGGGTCTGAGCCTGGTGCGGAGGACCTCGATGCGGCCAAGTGGAAACCTTCGCTGAAAGTGTCGGGCATCTATCTGTCTGATGAGCCGGTGGTGAATCAGTTCGAGAGCAAGAACGGATCGATGTGGCGGGTAAGCAGAAAGACGACGGTGGGCCAGGTGCCGGATTCGGTATGTGTACCGCTGAATTCGATCGTTTACCTGCGTGATAAAATGGATGCTTCGGGTAACCTGACCTGGGAGGCCCCGGCAGGTAACTGGATCATTGTGCGGATAGGACATACTTCCACCGGCCACACCAATGCTACTGCGGGCGCAGGCAAGGGGCTGGAGTGCGATAAGTTCAATCCGGCAGCGATCAGTTTGCAATTTGATAAATGGTTTGGTGAAGCCCTGCGGGTAGCTGGTCCTGAGTTGGCCAAAGAGGTCATCAAGATATTCTATATCGACAGCTGGGAATGTGGCAGCCAGAACTGGAGCCCTTTGTTTGCCGCTGAGTTTAAGAAGCGGCGGGGGTATGATCTTAGTCCTTACCTGCTGAGTATGGCCGGTATTCCGGTAGAGAGTGCAGCGGTATCCGAAGGCTTCTTATACGATGTGCGCCAAACGATCGCGGGCCTGGTCGTGGATAATTTCTACGGCACGCTCAATAAGCTGGCGCATGATAAAGGCATGCAGTTCAGTGCGGAGAGTATAGCGCCTACCATGATGAGCGATGGCATGCAGCAGTACCGGCATGTGGATATGCCGATGGGGGAGTTTTGGCTAAACAGTCCGACCCACGATAAACCAAATGATATGCTCGATGCGATATCGGGCGCTCATATATATGGTAAGAACATTGTGCCGGCGGAGAGCTTTACGTCGGTACGCATGAACTGGGGTGAGCATCCGGGTATGATGAAAGTAGTGGGCGATCGCAACTTTGCCCTGGGCGCTAACCGCCTCGTGTTGCATGTATTCACGCACAATCCGTGGACAGACCGCAAGCCGGGCATGACGCTCGATGGCGTAGGCGTATATTTTCAGCGCGACCAAACCTGGTGGAACCAGGGTAAGGCCTGGATGGAATATTTGCAACGTTGCCAGGCCCTGTTGCAATTGGGAAAACCGGTTACGGATGTGGCTGTCTTTACGGGGGAGGAATTGCCGAGGCGTTCGGTGTTGCCGTACAGGCTGGTGAATTCGTTACCGGGTATAATGGGCAAAGAGCGGGCGGACGAAGAACGGCGGCGCCTTGCCAATGAAGGTACGCCCTTGCGTCAGTTGCCGGCGGGTGTTACGCATTCTGCGAATATGGCCGATCCGGAGAACTGGGTGGATCCCTTACGAGGATATGCCTATGATGCCATCAATCCGGATGCCTTATTGATGGCCACTGTTAAGAACAAGCGGATCGTGTTGCCGGGTGGGGCGAGTTATGGTGTGTTGGTTATACCCGGTGCGCATGCTTTGAATCCGGATGCCAGCTATATGACTGTTGCTGTTGAGAAGAAGATCGCACAACTTGTAAAAGCCGGGGGTACTGTGGTGATGGTGGATGCGCCCAGGCAATCACCTTCTTTGCAGGAAAGGCTGGAGAATAAGTCATTGAACGAGCTGACTGGTATGAGTATCAAAAAGACGGCGCCTCCGAAAGGGAAACTGATCATGGGTGCTTACCAGCAGGAAGATTTTACTAGTTTGGGCGTAGAGAAAGATGTAATCATTACTGACCAGGAAGGAAAGCAGACGGGCAACGTTGCGTGGACGCACCGGCAGGGGAAGGATTTCGATATTTACTTTATCTCGAATCAATCGAATACAGCACGCGGACTAAAGGTGTCGCTGCGTGTGAAGGGAAAGCAGCCGGAGATTTGGGATCCTGTAAATGGTTCTATTAAAGAGGAGGGACGTTGGATAGCCGAAGCTGACAGAACGAAGGTGGATGTTTATTTGCCGCCAAATGGTTCCGTATTCCTGGTGTTTCGAAAAAAGGTTACGTATCAAAGGAACACGCCCATTTTTATGCCTCCCACTGTAAGTATGACGTTGACGAACTGGCAGGTTAGTTTCGATCCTGCACTGGGTGGTCCGGCTCAGCCGGTTGCTTTTCCGGCGCTGACCAGTTGGGCTGACAATACCGATTCGACGATCCGCTACTATTCCGGCACGGCCATTTATAGCACCACCTTTATCAATAAAAGAGATGACGAGGTGCGGGCGACCGTCCGGTTCAGGGATGTTGCCAATATCGCAACAGTAAAAGTGAATGGCATTGATTTTGGTACCATCTGGACGGCTCCGTATGAACTTGATATTTCCAAAGCTGTGCGTCCGGGTGAAAACAAGATCGAAGTGGCTGTGACCAATACCTGGGGCAACAGGCTGATAGGCGACGAGCGGTTACCGAAAGAAAAACGTATCACCTGGACTACCGCTCCATTCAGATTGCAGGGTAAACCTTTGTTGCCTGCAGGGTTGATCGGGGATGTAGAGGTCTCTATCGGAAAATAATGAAACAAACCTGTATACTCTTCCTGCTTACTGGTGTGATGGGCTTTTTTGTGAAAGCACAGAACGCCAACCTGTCGGCCTACAACATCGTGTGGACATCTCCCAGCAATAATGCATCGGAGTCAATGCCCTGCGGTGGTGGTGATATTGGCCTGAATGTGTGGGTAGAAAAAGGCGAGCTGCTGATCTATGCATCGCGCAGCGGCAGCTTCGACGAAAACAACAGTTTATTGAAAGCGGGGCGCATTCGCTTGCAGCTGTCTCCCAATATTTTTACCGGTACCGATTTCAAGCAGGAGCTACACTTGCAAGAGGGTTATATTACCGTAGAAGGATCGGCAGGTAGCCAAAAAGGTACTGTGCGCATCTGGGTAGATGTGTATCATCCCGTGGTGCATATCGCGATCTACAGCAATAAAAAGATTGCCGCTACGGCTACTTATGAAAGCTGGCGTTACCGCGACAGGCCGCTGACAGGACGGGTCAATTGGGGTACTTCCTGGAAATGGGCTGCGCCCAAAAACAATATTGCTCCTAAGGATAGCATTGCCTTTACAGGACCTGACGTGTTGTTTTATCACCGTAATCAAGCTACCACCGTTTTCGACGCCACGGTTGCCGTGCAGGGTATGGATAGTGTGAAGGATCAATTGTACAATCCTCTCTTTAATCTGCAATCTGGCGGCAGCTTCTCCGGCGGCGGATTTACTCCAGCCGGAACCACAGCAGGTGTATATGCCGGTACCGATTACAAAGGCTGGGTGTTGAAGTCTGACAGACCCGCTATTAAGCATGCTTTGACCCTACAGCTACATACAGCTTCAACGTCTTCGAATGCACAGTGGAGGCAGGGACTTGATTCACTACATGCCATTACACGTGGTGTGAAGATGGCAGCGTTTCAACAAACGCAGTCCTGGTGGACTTCCTTCTGGCAAAGAAGTTATGTACAGATCGATCCCGAACGCCGTGATCCCAGGTCATGGGAGATCGGGCGCAATTACCAGTTGTTCCGCTATATGCTGGCCTTGAATGCTACAGGCTCCTGGCCTACCAAGTTCAATGGTGGTTTGCTGACCGTTGATCCGGTGTATACAGACACTGCACTTTCCTTTACCCCCGATTTCCGCAACTGGGGTGGAGGATTGCATACCATGCAAAACCAACGGCTCGTCTATTATCCCATGATCAAAAATGGTGATTGGGATATGCTGCAATCGCAGTTGGACTTCTACACGCGTATTCTCCACAATGCAGAGCTTCGTTCGAAAGTATACTGGGGCCATGCAGGCGCCTGCTTTACGGAGCAGATGGAAAGTTTTGGGTTGCCCAATATTGCCGAGTATGGTCAGAAGCGACCTGCTGGTTTTGATAAGGGCGTTGAATTCAATCCCTGGCTCGAGTACGAATGGGATACGGTACTGGAATTCTGCCTCATGATGCTCGATGCGCAACGGTATACTGGTAAGGACATTAAGGAATATGTGCCTTTCATTGAAAGCTGTCTGCGTTTCTTCGATGAGCATTATCAGTACCGCGCCAGACTGCGTGGCTCCAAGGCGTTGGATGGCGCCGGTAAATTGGTATTGTATCCGGGATCGGCAGCAGAGACTTTCAAGATGGCTTATAATGCCAGCTCTACGGCAGCGGGCTTGCGGGTGATCACGGAGCGGTTGTTGCAACTGCCGGCAAACTATGGCACCCCCGATCAACGCGTGTACTGGCAGGGGTTGTTGCAGCGTATACCGCCCATCAGCTTTATGCAGTACAGTGCATACACGACCATTGCGCCGGCGAAGTTGTGGGAGCGGGTAAACAATGTAGAGTCACCACAACTATACCCGGTTTATCCCTGGGGCCTTTTTGGCGTTGGTAAACCGGGGCTGGATACCGCTATCAATACCTGGCGCTACGACACCTTTGCTTTGAAATTCAGGAGCCATATCGGCTGGAAACAGGATAATATTTTTGCCGCCCGCTTAGGACTGCGTGAAGAGGCCTGGCAACTCACCAGCCTTAAACTGCAGAATGCCGGCCGTCGATTTCCCGCCTTCTGGGGGCCGGGGTACGATTGGGTGCCCGACCACAACTGGGGCGGCAGCGGCTTGATCGGTGTGCAGGAAATGCTGATGCAGGTGGATGACCGGAAGATATTGCTTTTCCCGGCCTGGCCTCAGCAGCAGGATGTTCGTTTCAAACTGCATGCGCCCTATAATACAACGGTAGAAGCTGAATTGCGGGCAGGCAAACTGGTTTCTCTGAAAGTGCTGCCCGAAAGCAGGAGGCAGGATGTGTTGGTGATGCTTACACCCTAACTCCACAGAAAGTTCCCGCTGGCGAAAGGCGTCTAACAGGTTTAATCGGCCAATCGATGAAGTTCATTTAAATTAGCACTATCATCGGCGATAACTTGTCTTACTATGAGTGTTGCGAACAAAATCGGCTCCCACAAGAATATCTGGCATGGCCTGGGCAGGCAGCGCATCGAGATCCCCAAAACGGTGATCAAGACCAGGGTACTCAACAATCCGCTGCTGTCTAAGCTGTACCCCTGCAGTTTGGGCTATTATCCCAAAGCTGAGAAGCATTATACCTATCGTAAGAAGGGGTTGCCCGAGAACTTCCTGTTCTATTGTGTGGATGGAAAAGGCTGGTACCAGCTGGAAGATAAACGTTATGAGATAGGCGCCAATGAGTTCTTCATTTTGCCGCAGCATGTAGAGCATGCCTATGGCAGCAGCGATGAAGATCCCTGGACGATCTACTGGATACATTTTGGTGGAGAGAGTTTGCCCGAGTTCAACAACATGCAAATAGTACAAAAACATTTCAAGCCCAGCTATGTAAAGATCCACGAGGAGGTAACAGGGATTTTCACCAAGATGTATAAGTCGCTGGAACTCGGTTATAGTTTGGATAACCTGGTGTTCACCAATATGTGCCTTTCACATTTCATCTCGCTCTTTATCTATAATCCACGGCATTATCCGCAGCAATCGCAGGATAAGCCCGATAGCATCGATAGTGCTATTCTTTACATGCACCAGCATATCAGTGAGAACATTACCCTCACCGATCTATGCAAACATTACAATTACTCTGCTTCGCGTTTTTCAAGTCTGTTCAAACAAAAAACAGGTTATGCGCCCATCGATTATTTTATCCAGCTCAAGATGCAGAAGGCCACACAGCAGCTGGACTTCACCGACAAATCGGTAAAGTCCATTGCTATGAGCATGGGTTTTGATGATCCCTATTACTTCTCGAAGCGCTTCCGGAAGATCATTGGTATGAGTCCCAAGAAATACCGCATGACGCGTAAGGATTAGATATTGTATCCTCCATCCATGGTAAGGGCGGTGCCGGTCATGAAGCCGCTTTCTTCGCTGGCGAGATAGGCCACAAGGCCTGCTATCTGTGCCGGGGTGCCGTATTTCGGTATGGCCATGCGGCTGCGCAAGCCTTCGGCATGGGGTGCGCTGGCGGGGTTCATGTCGGTGTCGATAGGGCCAGGCTGCACCAGGTTGACGGTGATGCCTTTGGGCCCCAGGTCGCGCGCAATGCCTTTGTTGAGGCCGATAAGGGCCGACTTGCTCATGGCATAGAGCGCGCCATGCGAGTCGGAAACACGGTCGGCCATATTGCTGCCGATGGTGATGATGCGGCTGCCGGCCTGCATATGCCGCGCAGCTGCCTGCGAAGCGAGGAATACGGCCCGCACATTCACGTTCATCATGTCGTCATATTCCTGCAGACTGTAATCTTCAATGGTATTGAGACTGAACATGCCGGCGTTGTTGACGAGTATGTCGATGCGGCCGAAGGTTTTCACGGTTTCTTCTACGGCGCGGGGCAGGGCGTCGGTGGAGTGATTGTCGGCTACGATGGCGATGGCTTTGCTGCCGGCTGCTTCCGTGACGGCTAATACTTCGGCAGCGGCCTGTGCCGATTGGGCATACGTGAAGGCAACTTTCGCACCTTCGGCGGCGAGACGTTTTACGATACCGGCTCCAATGCCGCGGCTGCCACCGGTTACCAGGGCTACTTTGTTTTCAAGGCGTTTCATATTGTGTGTATTTTGTTGTTTGCAAAACTACCGGCATCGGCTTACATTTGCCAGTACCGCTAAAATTGTTAAGTACTAACAAAAATGTAAGTATGAGGAAGCTGAACTCGACGAATACGAAGAACAGGAACTCTATCGATGCACATTGCGGCATGGCGCACACGCTATCGCTCATCGGTGGCCGGTGGAAGCCCGGAATCCTGATGCGTTTGCTGCCCGGGAAGTTGCGTTACAATGAATTGCGTAAGGGACTGGTGGGTGTTTCGGAGCGCATGCTGGTGCTACAGCTGCGTGAGCTGGAGAGTGATGGATTGGTGAAGCGGATCGTGTATGCCGAAGTGCCGCCACGGGTGGAGTATGAATTGACGACAGACGGACGCTCCATGCAAGCCTTGCTGGTAAGTCTTTCCGACTGGGGTGTGGCAAGGTTGAAGAAGAAAGCGCCTGTTAAGGTAGAAGCGGGGCCTGAGGTTGAGGAAGGGGTGACACGGTTGAAAAAGAAACCGGCTGCGAAGGTGTAGGTAGGGGAGAAGCGAGGTGCCCGTTATGCCTGGTGCGTCGGTAGTAGTAACGTAAAAATGGCGCCTTCGCCGGGTTCGCCGGTGGCTTCGATGGCGCCTCCATGGGTCAGTAATATTCTTTTGCAAAGCGCCAGGCCTATGCCTGTTCCTTCGAACCTGTTCTTAGGATGCAGGCGCTGAAAGATGGTGAAGATGAGTTTGGACATGCCGGGTTCAAACCCGATACCGTTATCGGATATAGTGATGAGCCAGTACTCCTTGCCGGTAAGTGCGGGGTGGGCAGCCAGGTCTTCCTCGACAGCCTTTCTTGCGCTGATCTTTACATGAGGCCGTTTGCCGGTGCTGGTGAACTTTAGTGCATTGCCCGTTAGGTTATAGAACAATTGGTTCATCTGCAGCGGAATGGCCTCAATGACCGGCAGCTCACTGATATCGATGATCGCTTCTTTCTGTTTGATCAGCAATTCAAAATCTTCCCGCACCTGTTGCAGGACCATATTCAGGTCGACCGGTTGAAACAATTCTTCTTTCTTGGTGATATGCGAGTAGTTCAGCAGGTCCATGATGAGCTGGCTCATTCGTTCGGCTGAAGAGATAACTTTCTCCAATAGGTCTGAATGGCGGTGTTGCTCTGGTAATAGCTGCAGCTGGTTCATGAGCATGCCCGAGAATATGCGGATCTTGCGGAGCGGCTCCTGCAGATCGTGTGATGCCACATAGGCAAACTGCTCGAGTTCTTCATTCGATTGTTTGAGGTGCTGGTTGGCCCGGCTCAATTCTTCGGTACGTTGCTGCACCAATTGCTCCAGCTTTTGCTCCATCAGCTTTTGGCTCGTGATGTCCATGGCCACGCCTGCCAGTTCATACGGCTCGCCATTTTCGTGGCGGTACACTCTAGCAGTTACGCGAATGAAGTAAACGGTTTGATCCTGCTGGTTCAATACCCTGTATTCATCCGAGTAGTCATTGCTATTGCCGGTCAAAATCGATTGCAGTTTGCTCAACACCCGTGGCCGGTCGGCCGGGTGAATTGCTGCAAATCCGGGTTCGAGTTTGATCTCATCGGTGCTGAAGCCAAACCAGGAGCGCAGGCGCGGCGAGAAGTAGGCGATACCTGCTGCCAGGTCGATGCGCCAGGTAGCCATCTGTGCCGATTCGATGGCGCTGTGCAACTGGGCCTGTGTTTGCATCAACTGCTGGCGTGCCAGCACCAGTTTGGTAACATCGGCTGCGGTGTTGATCACACCAAATATTTTACCCTGTCCATCGTACAATGGTTTATAGGTAAAGTTGAAATAAAACATTTCCAGCTTGCCGTGTTGCAGGAGGTCGACGCGCTCTTCTGTAGCGGTAAAGGGAATGCCGGTATCGTATACCTGTTGCAGTATGCCCATCCAGGGAGTGCCTTCCAGTTCGGGTAATGCTTCGAGAAAGGTTTTGCCGATGACGGTGGCGTCGCGGTTCCAGGTGTGCAATACGGACTCATTGGCAATCCGGATGCGCATTTCGCGACCGGTATACAAGGCTATGGGTACGGGAGCGCTGTGGATGAAATTGCGGAACCGCTCTTCACTGGCTTCCAATGCTTTCTTGGCCTGTACCTGGGCGGTGACCTCGCTGGCCACGACCTGTACGCCCGTTATTTTTTCGCCCTCCTGAAAGGGCGCGTATACGAAGTTGAAATAGCAGTCTTCCAACTGGCCATTGCGATTCAGCCGGGCCAGGGTCTCGAAACCATAATAAGCTTTACCGCTTTTCATGACACCCCGCATCATGTCGGGAAATGGCTGGCCCTTGATCTCGGGCAATGCTTCTTCGAAAGGCAAACCGATCACCGCAGGCGTTTTGTTCCAAAAGGCCAGCATTTCCTGGTTGCAGACCTCTACGATGAGTTGGTCGCCTTTAAGTACACCCATCGCAATGGGTGCTTTTTCGATCATGGAGCGAAACCTTTGTTCACTTTCCTGCAGCGCTTGGCGGGCGGCCAGTTCGGGCCGCAGATCGCGCATGGTGGCACCCCTGCCGAGGTATTCGCCGGTCTTGGGATCGGTGATGGAAGTGTATTCGGCATGACAGGGAATGTTTTCACCGGTCTTGAAATGACGCAGGTGGATGGTTCCAGACCAGGTTCCTTTTTCGTTTACGATGGGTAATATATCGCGCTTTACTCTTTCCAGTTCTTCGGGGGAGGCAAAGTCGCGATTGGTTAGGTTGCTGGTATCCTGATCGGGCATGATGCCGAGCAGGTGTTTACCTGCTTCATTAATGTAGAGTAGTTTGCCTTCTTTGTTGCCAATGGCCATGTAATCGGCACTGTTCTCCACCAGTGCCAACAAACGTTGTTGTTCTTCCCTTGCTTTTATCTCGGGCGTGATGTCGAGTACGATGCCTGCGAAATGAGCATCGCGTCCATCGGCGCCGGGCAGGTAAGTGCCCATGGCCTTGATCCAGTGTATGGAGCCGTCGTGCCAGATGAAACGGACTTCGTAACTGAGGCGACCGGTTTGCGTGGCCAGCCGGTAAGCTTCATCGCGAATATCTTTATCGGCCGGATGTATGTTTTCTATTAGGGCGTTGCGGCTTAAGCCGGGTGTATATTGCCCGGTCAGGATCTTCGCCAGCAGCGGAGAGTATTCTATATAGTTGTCGGTGAGATTGACGTTGAAGGTGCCTGCCCCTGCGCCATCCACGGCGAGCTGGGCCAGCATCTCTGCTTTGTTCACTTCTTCCCGGGCGATCTTTTCCCGCTCGATGAGCTGCTGGTTGTAGTTGCTTTGCAAGGCGCGCGAAAGCGACAGCAGGATCATATTGCCGGCGAGTGCAATGAGTTCCCGGTCGGTGGAGCCATACTGTGTCGTGGCAGGCAGAAAGAGAAAGACCAAGCCGGCGATCTGCTCTTCGCTGTTAATCAGCGGTATGGTGATCAGGGAAACGATGTCCTGGTCTTTCAGGAGATGCGCTACGGGTTGCCAGTATGGGTGTTGATCCAGGTCTGGCAGCTCTTCCTCTTCGGGCAATGAGGCGGTAAACAAGGCCACCGGCTGCTGTTCTACAGCGTTGACGATTCCGTAAGGCAAGGAGGCGGTATAGGCTTTGGTAATGTGCTGACCAAAGCGATCTGCAATGCCTATCAAGACATGAACCTTTGCGAAGGATTGTTGTTCGATCCAGCCGGCGATGGCCGGTAATAAGCGGTCGGGTGGGCATCCTTCCAGCACCATCTTCAGCAAGCGTGTCTGTTCCGTCCAGGAAGCGGCATCGGGTGGCGGCGTCACGGACGACAGACTAGCTGAATCAGGCAATTGCTGGGAACTCATGTGCGTATATTAGGGCGTTCCGAAGTTAAGGATAGTATCTTAACATAATGTATACTTTTCCTTATTTTGTTCTCCGTTAATGATCAATATCAATATACTATGCTGGTAGAAATTTTAGGGTGGGTGGGTTCTCTGTTTGTGCTCGTAGCTTATATCCTGAATGTGAATAAGAAGTTGGCCACTGACTCGGTAGCTTACTATGCGCTCAATATCGTGGGCAGTGCGCTGCTCATTGTGAACACCGCCGTTCACCATGCCTATCCTTCCATGGCGATCAATATAATTTGGGTGATCGTTCCGGTGGTGACGATCGTGCGGCATAGGATGCGCCGTACCGCAAAATAAGTTGTGTATTGTTATTGCCCTGCCGTCACGAACTTGTAGATCATCTCTGACACCTCAGCCATGGCGGCGATGCCTGCTTTTTCATCTTTCAGTTGCTTCGACAACAGTACCAGTACATACTGTCTTCCATCGGGCAGGAATACGATGCCGCAGTCGTGCTGTACGCCGGTGATGTTTCCGGTTTTATGTGCCACTTTCACTCCGGCGGGCAGCCGGGCGGGGATCACTTCATTGAATTGTTGATCGAGCAATATCCTGGTCATCGCGGCAGAGGAGGCGGAGTCGACCGCTTTACCCAGTGCAATCTGTTCAAAGATCAGCAGCTGGTCGGCGGCCGTAGTAGTATTGTTAAGCCCTTGCTGGTAGGCCTTGCTGTCTTCCACGCCTCTTAGTACCTGCATCTTGTTAGCGCCCATGCTCCGCATGGTTTCCATCACGTTGGGCGCGCCCACCATCTCAATCACGATATTGGTAGCCAGGTTGCTGCTCATGATGATCATATCGTATACCAGGTCATACAGGGTTCTTTTGGTGCCGATCATGTCATACAACTGCTTTTCGCTATCGTCCTCCGGATTGAGGGAAAACAGGCTGCTGTCGACGATGCTGTGGAACTCGTTCTTTAGGAGGATGGAATCGCTAAGCGACAACTTCCCGGCCGCCGCCTGTTTGTACACTTCGATCAATACGGGTGTCTTCATGGTACTGGCTGCATGGAAGCTGCTGTCGGCATGGAGCAGCAGGGTAGTGCCGGTGCTGAGGTCTTTGAAGGCTACGGCAAACTTGCCTTCCGTTTGGTCAAGCCGTTCGCTGATGGATTGCTTCAGTTGATCGGGTGTCATGGTCGTTTGGCAGGATACAAGTATAGAAGAAATAAAAATAAGTAATGGAAAGGCTAAGGTATTGCGCATACGTTTGAGGTTAGAACACCAACCAAATTAAGGGAAATTGTGCAAGCTTGTCAGCAAAAAAGTTTGACAAAGTATAAACTTTACTATTTTTATCCATATTTCAACTGCCAATGAAACGTTACTCTCAACAATCCCGATTGCTTGTAGCCGTAGACTGTATCATATTTGGATTCGATGGACAGGAACTAAAATTGTTACTCATTCAGCGTGGTTTTGAACCCGAAAGAGGCAAGTGGAGCCTCATGGGGGGCTTCGTAAAACAAACGGAAAGCTTTGAAGATGCCGCCGCCCGCGTATTGAAAGAACTAACCGGGTTAAGCGGTGTTTATATGGAACAACTCCATGCCTTCGGCGATCCCAGCCGGGATCCGGCGGAGCGCACTGCTTCCATTACCTACTTCAGCCTCATTGATATCCGTAAATACCAGCAACAGATTAATGATGAGTACCATGCCGAGTGGTTCCCTATCCGTAAGCATCCCAAACTCATCTTCGACCACAGCGAAATGATCGAGATGGCCAAGGCAAGGCTCCAGTACAAGGCTGCCCTGCATCCCATCCTGTTCGAACTCCTGCCCGACAAGTTCACCCTGCCGCAGCTGCAAACGCTGTACGAGGGTATCTATGACGCGGAGATCGACAAACGAAATTTCAGCCGGAAGGTGCTTTCTACCGGTTTGCTGGTTAAACAAAAAGAAAAGGAGAAGGAAAGCTCCAAACGAGGCGCCTTTTACTATAAGCTGGATAAGAGGAAGTACAATTCGAAGTTCCACAACTTCCTTAACATCATTCCCAACGCACACAACCTGATCTAAGGTTCCGGAGGTTTCCTGATGCAATGCCCGGTTGCCGCAAGCAATCGGGATACAATTGTTGGTTCTATTCAGGACGCCAAAATTTCTGTGTATCACGCTAAATTGATACCGACGGGTAACGACAGCTGTCCCTATTTAAGACGGGGCCAAATTTCTGTGCACCCAAGTAAAGAGATGCCAACGCGAAACGACCGTTGACCCTATCGAAGACGGGTCCATACTTCCGTGCGCCCCAGTAAACTGATGCCTATATAGCCACGAATGCGCAGGGTATTCTTGTCAGACAGGCTCATGTTGCAGCTATAGGTTTTGCCGCTCTTCGGATCGTAGATGGTGCCGCTGGTCCATTTGCCGTCCTCATCATACTCGAAGTTCTTCAGCAGCACCAGTCCCATCAGCGAATCCTTTCTCCGGGCGGGGTCGGGATTGTGTACGTCGAAATGCTCTTTGTTGGTTTTCTTGTTGCCGCCGGCGATCCTGCCGTAGTATTTACTGCCGTTCTTGTAGATGTGGATCTGGCCCGATTTGTCGCCCGTGAGCCAGGTGCCCGTTACATCATCGGCCTGGTAGCGTTGTGCGTCAGCACCGATGGCCGTACACAAGAGTAACATCAACATCAACTGTTTCATATCAACGAATTGGTTTCAAAAAGGATGCAGGAGCGGACCCTGCGCGATGGGTTGCCCATATAGCAATATACGGAAAAGGAACTGTAATGGCAGTGGGCGCTGAGCCGCACAGGGAGTCCGGGATGGGGGGATAGGCGGAAGAAATTGAGACGTCCCGCAGTCTATACAGGAATCGGTAACCAACGCAGATTGGAGTGAGCCAGCGAGCCTGGCGCCAGTCACTTAGCGATCAGGGTTGCTGTACCAGGGGCCAGCCATCGACCCAGGAGAGTTTTTCAATACGCAGCCTGGAGCGACCGCGGTCTTTGGCATCGTACCCATGAAACACGAGGTAGTCCACGCCATCAAAACTGCATACGGCATTGTGCCCTACGCCATGCCAATCCGTATCGCCCTGCAGCAGTAGTGTGCCGCCACTTTTCACCAGCGGAACGCCTGCTTTATCGAGGTAGGGACCGGTGAGCTTCTCCGAACGGCCCACGATCATTTTATAGGTGCTTTGCGCCCCTTTGCAACAGTAATCGACCGAAGCAAAGAGATAATAATAAGCCCCTTTCCGGAAAAGGAAAGGGGCTTCTATGGCGCCGTCGCCGGCGTTCGAATCGGGTTGATAGTAATTGATCTTTCTGCTGGCAAGTGGATGCCACTGCTGCGGCGTGTCGATCGCCGTGAGTGTTTTATTCAGCTTCACCAGTTTTAGGCCGTTCCAGAAAGAACCGAAGGCCAGCCAGGGCTGGTCCTGCTCATCCCAGATCACATTGGGATCGATGGCGTTCCACATATCCCTGCCCGGTATGGACTCGATCACCTTACCATGGTCAACCCACTTAAAAGCAGGGTCGCCGGGGTGTAAGGTCTTGTTGGTAGCCACGCCGATGCAGGAAGTGTTTTTGCCAAAGGTCGATACGGAATAAAAGAGATAATACAGGCCATTGTGATACGAGATGTCGGGCGCCCAGATATGGTTCTTAAAACCAGGTACGGCCTGTACGCCCCAGGGCAGGGTATCGAATACGGGCTTCTCCTTTTGCCAGTTAACCCTGTCTTTCGAAGAAAACACACTAATGCCCCTGCCGGTGCAGAACAGATAATAGGTGCTATCCTGCCTGATCATCACCGGGTCGTGTACGCCGATATTGCTTTGCGCAACAAGCGAAAGTGCCGGCAAACAAAACAGGATTAGAAACAGGGGTAATGGGCGCATCTCTATAAACGGGTTATAACATTTTTACACGGATCACCTGGAAGGAATAAGGCGCCAGGGTTACCGGCAGTTTCTTTCCTTTCAGGGCAATGGTTTGTTGCTGCGGACTGATACCGGCCGGCCGTGCAAAAGTGTTGGCCAATTGCAGGTCGCCTGATTTAAGTACTTCGATCGCGGCTGATTTGTCGAGCTTCTTCACGCCATTGATCACTACCTCACTGGTTTGCGGAGTGGCGCTGGTATTCACGATCTTAACGATTACTTCTTTGGATACGGTATCGATCACGGCATTGGCGTACAGACCGATCTGGCCGGCGGCCGTTTCATTGTTTAATGTTGTTGATACCACATGGGTGCCTCTGTTGGCAGAATACATTTTTTGCACGTAGTAATTGGGCGTGCCATACGACTGCAGGTTGTTGAACCAGATGAGGTCGGGTGTCCACTGCCAGCCTTCTGCATGGGCAAACAAAGGTGCATAAGAAGCCATGTGCACCACATCTGCATTGCGCTCCAAACCGGTCATGAAAGCGGCTTCAGATAGGGCACATTGCCAGTTATTGCTGTTCTCTGCACTGGCGATGGCCTTGCTCTGTGCGGCATATTCACCGGCAAAGATCTTGGGCCCGTTGCGATCATAGTTATCATAACGTTTTGCCTGGTTCAGGAACCAGTCCGGCGCACGATAGTAATGCTCGTCGAGGATATCGGCCTTCAATCCGCGCAGAACAGGATCGAGGTAGTCGAATAATTCGCCATTGGGATTGGGGCCCAGACTGCTTACCAGCTTCACCTCGGGATATTTGGCTTTGATGGCCTTCGCAAACAACTTGTAGCGCTCTACATATTGCTCGCCCCATTGCTCATTGCCTACGCCCATCAGCTTCAGGTTGAAGGGGGCGGGGTGGCCCATGGCAGCACGCACCTTACCCCATTTGCTGTCGGTAGTGCCGTTGGCAAATTCAATAAGGTCCAGCGCATCCTGGATATATGGATCGAGTTCTTCCGCAGGTACTACTTCGCTGGAGTTGAACTGGCAGGCCATGCCACAGTTCAGGATCGGCAATGGTTCGGCGCCGATGTCTTCCGACAGCAGGAAGTATTCATAAAAGCCCAGTCCGAATGATTGGAAGTAATCGGGCGTCAGCTTATGGCGGAATTCGGTATTCCAGCGGTTTACGATCACCTCACGGTCATCCACCGCACCAATCGTCTTTTTCCATTGGTAGCGGGTGGCGAGCTCCCGGCCTTCTACGATACAGCCACCGGGAAAGCGGAGGAAGCCGGGTTTCATATCAGCCAGCAGCTGCACCAGGTCGGCCCGCAGACCGCCGGGCCTGTTCTTCCAGGTCTTTTGCGGGAACAGGGAAATGATGTCGGCATCGATGATACCGGTGCCTTCGAACCAGATATTCAGTTTGGCCTTTGCTTCGGTAGCAGAAGCCGTGAGCGTACCGGTATATTTCTTCCAGTCTTTGCCGCTGAGCGGTAGGCTGGTGGAAGCGATCTTTTCATTGGCGGCATTCACCAGTTCTACCCGCAACGTTACATTGCCTTCCACTACACGGGCCTGTAAGGAGAAGTCGTAGCCTTCGCCCTGTTTGATGCCCATGCCGCGGAAACCTTCATTGCTGATGCCATAACCGGCAGCAGAACGCACGGTAAATCTGGCAAAGCGGGGATTGTTCAATTGTTCGCCCCGGTTATTGATGAGGATACTGCCATTGGCATTGTTCTGGCGCAGTTCTTTCCAGCCCATGAGCGGGGCCGCAAATTCAAAAGAGCGGTTCTTGACCAGTTCGGCGTAGATGCCACCGTCTGCACCAAAATTGATGTCTTCAAAAAAGATACCCCACATGGTCTTCTGCACCGGTGTTTTGATCTGGGCAGCATTGACGGTGAAAACCGGGTTGGTCTGAGCCAGTAACTGACCCGTGCTCAGGCAGCCCGCAGCCAGCAGTGATACGATTGTCTTCATTGGTTGTATTGCGATCATGATTCGTAATAAATGTTATTTCAGTTCAAGTACCACGACTGAGGCCGGTGGCAGTTTTACCGAAAGGGTAGTGCCTTTTAAAGAAGCGCCGTTGAAGGCTGTTGGTTTTATCTTCTCCGGACTTTCAAAGGTATTATAGTCCTGTACTTTGGCCGATGCCAGTATCCTGCCGGTTACGCCGGTAATCTTTCCGCCCTGGAGGTTGAGGGTGATGGTTTGTTCTTTGGCTGCATCGATGTTCACCAGCGATATATGGGTGTTGCCAACAGAATCACGTGAAGCCGAACAGGAGACTGCCGGCAATTCACGGTTGCCCAGTTTGTATTTGTTCGTCTTGATCTTGATGGGCAGCAATCTGGCATCCTGGTGCACATTGTACATCTCCATGACGTGGTAGGTAGGTGTGAGGATCACCTTCTCTTCGTTGGTGAGCAGTACGGCTTGCAACACGTTGATGGTTTGCGCCAGGTTGGCCATGCGCACGCGGTCGGCGTGGTTGTGGAAGATGTTGAGGGTTACACCGGCGATCATGGCATCGCGCATGGTGTTCTGCTGATAGAGGAAGCCGGGGTTGGTGCCTGGTTCTACATCGTACCAGCCGCCCCACTCATCTACAACGAGGGCTACGTTTTTGCGTGGATCGTATTTGTCCATGATGGCCGAGTGCTTGATCACCAGCGAATCCATCAGGAGGGCTCTTTCCATGGTCGTGAAATATTGGTCTTCGCTAAAGCCGGTGGCCGGACCTTTTCTATTCCAGTCGATCACCGAGTAGTGGTGTAATGCGATACCCTGTACCATGTTGCGGGGTATGTTGCGCATCAGCACTTCGGTCCAGTTAAAATCAGACGAGTTGGCGCCGGAAGCGATACGGAAGATGCCGCCTTCGCTCCAGCCGGTCATGAACGTAGCGTATTTGCGATAGGTATCGGCATAGTATTCGGGCCGCATATTGCCACCGCAACCCCAGGCTTCATTACCTACGCCCCAGTACTTCACGTTCCAGGGTTTTTCGCGGCCATTTTGCCTGCGCAAACCACTCATGGGGCTTTCGCCGGCGAAGTTTACATATTGTACCCAATCGGTGAGTTCCTGTACCGTACCACTGCCTACGTTGCCGGCGAGGTAAGGGTCAGTACCGATCAGTTCGCACATATTTAAAAAGTCGTGTGTGCCGAAGCTGTTGTTTTCCGTTACGCCACCCCACCAGGTGTTCACGATCGTGGGGCGTTTGTCTTTGGGGCCAATGCCGTCTTTCCAATGGTAAGTATCGGCAAAGCAGCCACCGGGCCAGCGCAGGTTGGCGATCTTTAATTTCTTCAGGGCCGCCACCACATCGTTGCGTACACCAGCCGTGTTGGGTATCTTACTGTTTTCACCAACATAAAACCCACCATACACACAACGGCCAAGGTGCTCGGCAAAGTGACCGTAGATCTGTTTGCTGATGAGGGTTTTGGCCGAGTCGGCCTGCACGGTGATCTCATTCTGGGCAAAGCCGGCAAGGCAGGCCGACAAAGCGAGCGGAAGGATAAACAATTGCTTCATACGTCAATAGTTGTTTGAATCTTGATCAGGGATGGGCTGGTAGACAGCCGGTACTGAAAATAAGATGAAATAATAAGACTAAAGGTGATATGCGATAGGGAAAGAACCTGCCGCAACAGGCAGTAGGAGTGTCGGAGAGCTGACCAGCCGGCCGGCCCGTAAAAAAGGAAGGTTCTTTTCATACAGCAGTTGCAAGTGGGAGCCAAATTAACATATTTTGATCAATAATTGTCATACATACATTTAATTATTATGCCGGCCTTACCGGGCCCGGCGGGCAGGGTAGCAGGTGGAACCGGGCAGGGGTTAAACTGGTTACTATCTGTATAAGGTAAAGCATATTTTGACCCTTGCTAATTCCCTTACTTTGTTAGATTTGTGCCGTATCCGATGTTAACATGCCGGTAACAACCCAGGTAAATCCCGCCTGGCCGCTACAGCAGGAAGGCCTGCCCGGGAAAGCGGCCGTACCCGTTACCGGGGTATTTGGTAAAGTCATTTTTTGTTAATTCTTTTGCACCTAAATAGATAAGTGTTATCTTGACACGAATTGCCGAATGAAAAAGGAACAATACGTTATAGGAGTCGATTACGGAACAGATTCTGTACGCTCCATCATAGTGAATGCTGCCAATGGTAATGAGATTGCCGCTGCCGTTTTTCATTATCCCCGCTGGAAAGATGGTCTTTATTGCAATGCTGCCGCCAACCAGTTCCGCCAGCACCCGCTGGATTATGTGGAAGGGTTGGAGCAAAGCATCAAAAGCTGTTTGCAACAGGCCGGTCCTTCCGTGGCTGCCCAGGTAAAAGCCATTTCCATCGATACTACCGGTTCTACCCCCATTGCGGTCGATGAAACCGGTACCCCCCTGGCCCTGCTGCCCGGTTTTGAACAGAATCCCAATGCCATGTTCGTGTTGTGGAAAGACCATACCTCGGTAAAAGAGGCAGCAGAAATCAATGCCCATGCGCAGAAATTCGATGTCAACTACCTGCAATATGTGGGCGGCATCTATTCCTCCGAGTGGTTTTGGGCCAAGTTGTTGCATATATTAAGGGCAGACGAGCAGGTGCGCAAAGCCACCCATTCGTGGGTAGAGCATTGCGATTGGATCCCCTTCCTGCTCACCGGTGGCAAGCGCGCTCAGGATGTACGCCGCGGAGTTTGTTCTGCCGGCCACAAGTCGCTCTGGGCGGCTGAGTTTGGTGGACTGCCCCCTGATGAGTTCTTTACCTCCCTCGATCCGTTACTGAAAGGTTTCACTACAAGATTGTTCAAGGATACTTATACCTCCGCACAAGCGGCAGGTTCCCTGAGCGGAGCCTGGGCCGAAAGACTCGGCCTCTCTACCGAAGTAGTCATTGGAGTAGGTGCGTTCGATTGTCATATGGGCGCCGTGGGCGGTCAGATCGAACCATATTACCTGAGTAAGGTAATGGGTACTTCTACCTGCGATATGCTGGTGGCGCCCAAAGCCGACATGGAAGGGAAGCTGGTAAAAGGCATCTGCGGACAGGTAGATGGTTCCATCATACCCGGTATGATCGGGCTCGAAGCCGGTCAGTCCGCCTTTGGTGATGCCTATGCCTGGTTCCGTAACCTGCTGGCCTGGCCCGTACAAACGGTGCTCGCCCAGTCGACCCTCGTAGATAAAGAAACTGCGGCCAAACTGGCCGAAGAGACCATTGGCAGGATCATCCCCACACTGGCACAGCAGGCGGAGCAACTGCCTTTCGACGACCATAGTGAACTGGCTGTCGATTGGTTCAACGGCCGCCGTACGCCCGATGCTAACCAACTCCTGAAAGGGGCTATCAGTAACCTTGGCCTCGGCAGCGATGCGCCCCGCGTATTCCGCTCGGTGGTAGAAGCTACCTGCTTTGGCGCCAAGAGCATTGTGGATCGCTTCAACAACGAAGGCGTACCGGTGAAAGGATTGATCGGCCTGGGTGGCGTTGCCCGCAAGTCGCCCTTTATCATGCAAATGATGGCCGATGTCATGAACATGCCCATCCGCATACACCGCTCCGAACAAACCTGTGCTGCCGGTGCAGCCATGTTTGCCGCTACAGCTGCTGGCATCTACCCCAAAGTAGAAGAAGCCATGGCAGCCATGGGGCAGGGGTTCGATGCCGAATACTTCCCCGATCAGCAAAAAGTGCCCCTGTATGCAAAGCGTTACCGCCAGTATCATACACTCGGCAACTTCGTAGAAGACAATGTATAGTATCCAACTCCACACCTAAAGATCAATGAGCCGTTATCAACATATACGCGAGGAAGCTTACGAAGCCAATATGCAATTACCTGCCCTGGGGCTGGTGCTCTTTACCTTCGGTAATGTGAGTGCCGTAGACCGCCAGGCCGGTGTATTTGCCATTAAGCCCAGTGGCGTTCCCTACAAAGACCTTTCGCCCGGTAGTATGGTGATCGTCGATTTCGATGCCAAAACCGTAGAAGGCACCATGCGCCCTTCGTCCGACACGAAGACCCATGCCGTGCTCTACAAGCATTGGGAAAAGATCGGCGGCATCGTACACACGCATTCTACCTATGCCACTGCCTGGGCGCAAGCGCAACGCGACATTCCCATCTTCGGCACTACGCATGCCGATCACAATACGGTCGATATACCCTGTGCGCCGCCGATGGACGATGCGATGATCAAAGGCGATTATGAGCACGAGACAGGGTTCCAGATCATCAATTGCTTTCAGGAAAAAGGTCTCACCTATGAAGAGGTGGAGATGATCCTGGTAGGTAATCACGCGCCCTTTACCTGGGGTAAAACTGCTGCCAAAGCCGTTTACAACAGCGCGGTGCTGGAGAGTGTGGCCCAGATGGCCCTGCTTACCGAACAGATCAATCCCAAGGCGCCACGCCTTAAGGAAGCCCTCATCAGGAAGCACTTCGAGCGCAAGCACGGACCCGATTCCTATTATGGCCAGGTATAAACCGGCCGGTAGCTTATCATTACATTCAAAATCAGTAAAACACCCAATAGATGATCAACTTAAAGACATTGGAAGTTTGGTTTGTAACAGGAAGTCAGCATCTGTATGGCCCGGAGACGTTGAAGCAAGTGGCTGAAAACGCTCAAACGATTGCCAAATCCCTGAACGCATCTTCTAAGATACCGGTAACGGTATTGTGGAAGCCCACGGTAAAATCGCCCGAAGAGATCTTTAAAATATGCCAGGAAGCCAATACAGCAGAGAACTGTATCGGTATCATTGCCTGGATGCACACTTTTTCTCCCGCCAAGATGTGGATCGGCGGCCTGAAGATCCTCAACAAGCCTTTACTGCATTTACATACCCAGTTCAACCGCGATATCCCCTGGAATGATATCGACATGGACTTCATGAACCTGAACCAGAGCGCCCATGGCGACCGCGAGTTTGGATTCATCATGACGCGCATGCGCCTCAACCGCAAGGTTGTGGTGGGCCACTGGCAGGATGAAGAAGTACTGGAGCGCATCAACGTATGGGCCCGCGTAGCCGCCGGCTGGAACGACTGGCAGGGCGCACGCTTCGTACGCTTTGGCGACAACATGCGTTATGTGGCGGTGACCGATGGCGATAAAGTAGAAGCTGAATACAAGTTTGGATTCTCTGTCAATACCCATGGTATCGGCGACCTCGTAAAAGTGATCGATGAAGTAAGCGACGCATCAGTTGATAAGCTGGTTCAGGAATACAACGATCGTTATAAAGTAGCCGATGTATTGAAGAAAGGCGGCGCCAGCTACCAATCGATCCGCGATGCCGCGAAGATCGAGTTGGGCCTCCGTGCATTCCTCGAGCAGGGTAACTTCAAAGGGTTCTCCGACACCTTCGAAGACCTGCACGGCATGGTACAATTGCCTGGTATCGCCGCGCAGCGCCTCATGGGCAGTGGTTACGGCTTTGCCGGCGAAGGCGACTGGAAAACAGCCGCCCTCGTACGTGCTATGAAGGTGATGGCACAGGGCCTGCCCGGTGGCAACTCCTTTATGGAAGATTATACCTATCATTTCAATCCTACCAATTCACTGGTATTGGGTGCGCACATGCTGGAGATCTGTGAGTCTATTGCCGATGGCAAAGCCTCCTGCGAGATCCATCCCCTGGGCATTGGCGGCAAGGCCGATCCGGTGCGCCTCGTATTCAACAGCGCAGCCGGCAACGCGCTCAATGCATCACTCATCGATATGGGCAACCGCTTCCGTATGCTGGTGAATGAAGTAGAAGCCGTGAAGCCCGAACATGACCTGCCCAAGCTGCCGGTAGCCCGTGTATTGTGGAAGCCATTACCGGATATTAAAACAGCCTGTGCAGCCTGGATACTGGCCGGTGGTGCACACCATACCGGTTACAGTCAGAACCTGAGCTCCGAATATTTACAAGACCTCGCAGAAATGGCCGGCATCGAGTTCGTGCTCATCAATAAAGACACGAACCTGTACCAGTTCAAAAATGAGCTGCGCTGGAACGAGATCTATTATAAATAAGACAACAGACGTTGTCGGTGCGGATAGGGCAGGCGGTTAAAAAGTTAACACTACTTGCTAATAAAGTATCGGTAGCCGGACAACGGGTGTTATGATGACACATTATAATACATAAGTTAAAAGCTTAAAGGCATCTTGCTCACCAGGCAGGTGCCTTTATTTTGATACCTATGTCAGATATCCTGGAAAATTGTAGACTATTTGTCTAAAAAAATGATAAACCTGGACGAATCATTGATCCGATTAGGACAATAATTAAGAAAATAATCGCTATTTTTCACGTTTGAAAAGTGCTTTGCATATGAAAATATCCTCAGTCAGTATTGGTCATACTAACAGTCGTTATTCTCTGCAACAGTCCAAGCCTTTCTCACTATTTATTAACCAACTTAAATAACCACCTTCTAATCGGTTACTGCGTATGAATAACAAGCTGGAGTATTACGACTATCTCATTATCATTTTCTATTTCATCCTGGTTGGGTCTTACGGTTACTGGATCTATCGTCGCAAAAAGAAGGCTACGATGGATACCAAAGACTTCTTCCTGGCCGAGGGATCACTGACCTGGTGGGCCATTGGCGCTTCGCTGATCGCTTCCAATATCTCTGCCGAGCAGTTCATCGGTATGAGTGGTGAAGGTTTCTTCGTAGGTACAGCGGTAGCTGCTTACGAATGGATTGCAGCACTGGCTTTGATCATCATCGCCATCTGGTTCATCCCGATCTACCTCAAGAACAAGATCTATACCATGCCGCAGTTCCTCAAAACGCGGTACAATGAAACCGTGGCGTTGATTATGGCGGTGTTTTGGTTATTCCTCTATGTATTCGTAAACCTTACTTCTATCCTTTACCTGGGTGCAGTAGCCATCAATGGTTTGTTGGGAGGAGCTTATCTCCATGCCATCATGATTGCCCTGGCCATATGTGCCCTGATCATTACCCTCGGAGGTATGAAGGTAATTGGTTATACCGATGTAATACAGGTAGCGGTGTTGATCGTTGGTGGTCTTGCTACTACTTATCTCGCTCTTACGGTGGTGGCTGAAAAGATGGGTGTGGGACATGGCGCCATCGATGGTTTTAAAGCGCTGCTGGCCGATTCGCCTGAGCACTTTAAGATGATACTCGACAAACCGGCTGCCACGACAACTACGCTCAGCGACCCGTTGAACCTGCAGGTGCAGAAGTATGTGGTGTTGCCCGGTATTGCGATGTACTTCGCTGGCCAGTGGATCGTGAACCTGAACTATTGGGGTTGTAACCAATATATCACGCAGCGTGCCCTGGGTGCCGACCTTACCACGGCGCGTACAGGTATCCTCTTTGCCGGTTTCCTGAAACTGTTGATGCCTTTGATCGTGATGTTGCCTGGTATCGCAGCCTGGGTACTGTACAAGAATGGTCACCTGCCTCAGCTGGAAAGCAAAGACGGTGCTTACTCTGCCATCCTCGGCTTTTTGCCCAATGGTTTGAAAGGCTTGTCGATCGCGGCGCTTACGGCAGCTATCATTGCCTCGCTGGCTGGTAAACTGAACAGTATCTCTACCATCTATACGCTCGATATCCATAAGAAATACATTAGCAAGGATCTGGACGAAAAGAAGATGGTGTGGATCGGTCGTTTGACTGTTGTAGCCGCCATCCTGATCTCTTTGATCTTTACCTGGAAAGATACCCTGGGTATTGGTGGTGAAGGTGGTTTCACCTTCATTCAGAAGTACACAGGCTTCATCAGCCCCGGTGTATTCGCGATGTTCATCCTGGGTATGTTCTGGAAGCGTACCACCGGTACGGCTGCCCTCGTGGGTGTGATCCTCGGATTTGCCCTGGCTATCTTCTTCAATAACTATGCAGTTAGTCTCTTCGGTAAAGAAACCTGGATGTACACGGCCTTTACGTATGAGAAAATGGAAGGTGGCGTGGTGAAGACTATCACCGAAATTCCGTTCCTCATCAATATGGGCTGGTCATTCTTCATTACCGTAGCTGTGATGGTGGGTATCAGCCTTGGTGGTCCGAAAGTAAACCCCAAAGCATTCGATATCGATGGTTCTATGTTCAAGGTAAAACCTGCTACACTCGCTTTGATCGTAGCTACCCTGATCATCCTCGCAGCACTCTATGTGCGGTTCTGGTAAACAATAATACGCCCCTGGCGTACAGCTTATAAACATGACAGCAGGCCTAGATGGCCTGCTGTTGTTATTTAAAGTGGGGTCGTAAGACGATGGGGAATCAGGCGCCCAGTAATTGCTCGTTGAGCCAGGGAGCCGTATAATCTTCGATGAAACCGATGATGTTGTTGTAAGCGGCGAACTCTTCTTTGGTATGCATGGAAGTGATCACCACGGCCTGCATGCCGGCATTCTGCGCCGACTCTACACCTTTGGGCGCATCTTCAAATACGATGCAGTTGGCGGGGTCAACCTGTAAAGCCGCTGCGCATTTTAAGTATGTCTCCGCATCGGGTTTGCTTTTCACTACATTATCTGCGCTGATGATGCTGCCGAAATAATGCCGGAGGTTAAGTCCGTCCAGTACAAAATCGATATTGAACGTGATGGCCGCCGATCCGATGGCCATGGGGATATGCTGCTGATGAGCTTTTTCAAGAAACTGGTCGAGCCCCTTGATGAGTTTGAGCTGAGGACGAAATTCACGCTGGTACTGCTCTTCCTTGGCGTAGCTCATGCTGTCTTTTTCACTATTGGTGAACCTGCCGGGAAATATGCGTTCGAGTAATTCATGGTTCTTGCCATAGCATTCTTCCTTCGTACGCTCGAGAGAAATATTTGCACCTAAATTGTTGAGAATGGTGTGCCAGGCTTTGATATGATAGTCCATGTCGTCGATCATCGTGCCGTTCAGGTCGAACAAAAATGCTTTCATAAGCCGCAAAGATAGGCCGTAGCGGGGAAATGGCGAGGGTGGCATGCGC
The DNA here is from genome assembly GCF_029223285.1 of Paraflavitalea sp. CAU 1676. GTDB lineage: Bacteria > Bacteroidota > Bacteroidia > Chitinophagales > Chitinophagaceae > Paraflavitalea. Next base: position 559,951 of record NZ_JARHUJ010000005.1, read on the forward strand.
TTACCGTTGCTGCCAAGTCTTTTGCCGCCGCTGGCGGCGACCCGTTTTTAGTCTTGCATGGCCGGAAAAATAAGAAGCCAACCGCAGGCGCCTGCCTTTAGAGGCCAACCTCCACCTGGCTCAACCGGTAAGGAAATAATTGTCTTTTACAATGGTGTAATTGCCTGCTTAATTGTTAAATTGACACTTCAAACAGTAAGTTGCCGCCCTGATAGGGTGGTTCATCGAGATCGGATTAAACTAACGAATTATGAAACGCATTGCCATCGCCGCACTGTTCTCATTAGTCTACGCTGCTACGCCCGCATTTGCCCAGGATGATACGGTACAGGTAAAGGTCGCCTTCGACCAACCTATCGGTGATATGAAGCCGGTGTGGGCCTGGTTTGGCTATGATGAGCCCAACTATACTTACATGAAGGATGGGAAGAAGTTGCTGAGTGAACTGGCCGCGCTGAGCCCGGTGCCAGTGTATGTACGGGCACACAACCTGCTCACCTCCGGCGACGGACAAGCCGCACTTAAATGGGGCTCTACCAATGCCTATACCGAAGATGCGCAGGGCAACCCGGTGTACAACTGGCGCATCGTGGACAGCATATTCGATACCTATGTACAGCGCGGCATGAAGCCGCTGGCGCAGATCGGTTTTATGCCCGAAGCCTTATCGGTAAAGCCGCAGCCTTATCGTCATTACTGGAAGCCTGGTCAGCCGTATAAAGAAGTCTTCACCGGTTGGGCACATCCGCCTAAGGATTATTCGAAATGGGGCAACCTGGTGTACGAATGGGTAAAGCATTGTGTAGAGCGTTATGGTAAAAAAGAAGTGGCCAGCTGGTACTGGGAACTCTGGAACGAACCAAATGGCAATGGCTATTGGCAGAGCACTGTAGAAGAATATTGCAAGTTGTACGACTATACAGCCGATGCCGTGAAGCGGGCATTGCCGGCGGCGCGCATTGGTGGCCCACATGTAACGGGGCCTTCCTGGAATGTGTCGGAGAAGTTCCTGCGCACCTTCCTCGAGCACGTAGCTACCGGCAACAACTATGTAACGGGTAAAAAGGGAACGCCCATCGACTTCATCGCCTTCCATGCTAAAGGAGCACCGCGGGTGGTGGATGGCCATGTACGTATGGGCATCTCCAATCAGTTAAAGGATATCAGCAAGGGTTTTGAGATCGTGGCCAATACACCGGCGGTGAAAGACCTGCCGATCGTGATCGGCGAATCGGATCCCGAAGGATGTGCCGCCTGTGGTATGGCTACCAATCCGGAGAATGCCTATCGCAACGGTACCATGTATTCTTCCTATACTGCCGCATCCTTTGCCCGCAAGTATTTACTGGCCGATCACTTCAAGGTCAATTTCCTCGGTGCTGTATCCTGGTCCTTTGAATTCGAAGATCAGCCCTGGTTTTATGGATTCCGTGACCTGGCTACCAATGGAGTCGATAAGCCGGTACTGAATATCTTCCGCATGTTTGGCATGATGAAGGGAAAGCGGGTTGACGTGGCGAGCAACCGCATGTATCCTTTAATGAGCATCCGCGACTCGGGCGTGCGCAAACCCACCACCGATATTGGCGCGCTGGCCGCTTACGATAAGAAACTGGCCACGGTGATGTTATGGAACTATCACGACGATGATCTTGATGGTAAGTCTGAGCCCGTGAACCTGCAATTGAAAGGGTTGTCTGCCAAAACGGTCACCATCACCCAATACACGGTCGATAAAAAGCACAGCAATTCTTATGAGGTGTGGAAACAGATGGGCTCACCGCAGCAACCCACGGCAGCGCAGATAGCAACACTGGAAAAGGCCGGTCAGCTGGAACAAACAGCTGTGAGTACGGGCAATGCATCGAAGGATGGATTGCTGCTGGTTCCTGTTCTACTGCAGCGTCAAGGCGTGGTGCTGGTGAAGATTACGTGGAAATAAAAAGAATCGGGTTATAAGTACCACATAAAAAAGCGGGTGTCTCTTCACGCTGTTGAGACACCCGCTTTTATTATTGGCGCACATTGTTTTATTCTCCCAGCCACGAACGCAGTATCTGCTGCTGCAGGGCATCGGGATTGGGAACGCGGGAGATCGCATAAGTAGGTTTCTCGCCCGTCAAATCGATCGTGAGCCCGGCATAGCTCAGGTACTTGTTATAATCTAATTCCTTCGTGGTGTAGATATAGTCGAACAATTCATTGAGTGGAGCGCCAGCCGCTTCGGTAATGGCATCCTTCAACTCCTGCTCGGTAAATCCTCTCTTTTGCTGTTGGTAATACTTGCGGTACAGCGTGCGCATCACATCATCGAGCGACTTTTTGTTTTGTGTATGATGGCGGATAGCAAAGTCGAACAGCAGGCCAACGGCCGGCCCCTTATCGTAATAAGAGATCGTTTTATTCACCTTGTCGTCTTTGCGGCCAAAAGGCCCGTCGGACCAGGTATTGTAACTGGCCTGTTGCAGCGACTGATAGGTTTTGCCCACGCCTTTTTCATAAGCCGCGATGTTGTTGCGCAGGTTACCGAATATGTCTGTCTCTGACATGAGGCCTGTACGCTTCACCAGCAAATACTCGTAGTAGACAGTAAGTCCTTCCGACACCCACAGCGAGTTGGTACGACTGCCATTGTCGTAATCGAATGGTCCGAGTTCAACCGGACGTATCCGCTTTACATTGTAGTGGTGGAAGTACTCATGGGCGAGGAAGTTCAGCACGCGCTTGCGCGATTCGGGTTTCTCCAGACTTTCTCCGTTGAAGGAGACGGCGGTAGAGTTCAATTGCTCGATGCCACCCATGCCGTTGGGACTTATGGATAAGAATGTATAATGCTTGTAGGGAATATCGCCTATAAGCTCCGTGCCGGCGGTTACGATCTTTTGCAGCTCGTTCATGAATCCCTGCTTATCGAAGTTGCCCATCTTGTAACCGATAAAGCGATGGGTGATGCCCTTGACTTTGAAGGCAGGCAGTTCTTCGAGATTGCCGATCAGGAACGGACTATCATACAGTACATCGAAATTAGGTGCTGTATACGTGAATGGTTTACCCGCTATAGAGTCGAGTCCCGTCGCCACATTGGCCCAACCGCTCCAGGGTTTTATTTGCACAGTAGAAGGGAGGTTGATCTTCCCGGCAGGATGTATGAATACACCGGTCGGTCTGATGAACGCACGCTCTTCATCGATATAGGGATTGGCCACGAAAAGCCTTGTTGTTTTTACATCATAGCTGATGGTAAAGGCCTTTTGCTTGCCGTGTTGTACCTGCCAGCCATTGCCGCTTTGCATCCAGGCCAGTGTATCGCCTTTGGCATTCTTTACGGTGAAGTGTTCTACGTTTTTAGCATAGTCCATCCGCTGGTAATAGCCGGGCGTCCACACAGGCATCTTGAACTCGGTAGCATCACCCTTGATGCCGCTGCATTGCAGCTCTACGTGAAAGTAATGCGTGGCCGGCTGCTCCATCGATACAGTAAAGCGGAGCTGCTGGCTAAAAGCGATAGGGCCGCCAGCCATCAACACAAACAACAATAAGGATACACGGGATCTGAACATGCTTTTATGGTTACTATGAAAAATAGAGGGTTACCTGATCTCCCCAATATTGCGATCGGGCGGGTCAACGCCCAGCAATTCCTTCACGAAGAAGTCGCGCTTCTTCTTCCTTCCATATGGACCGCCATCGCTATGTCCCATGCCGGGCACGGTGAGGAAATCGAACATCTTGTTCGATTTGATCAGTGCATCGGCCAGCCGGTAAGTGCTCTCGGGTGGTACATTGGTATCGGCTTCTCCAACGATCAGCAAGAGTTTGCCCTGCAGCTTAGCGGCATTGGTAATATTGGATTGCTCTTCATAATGCTTGCCTATGGGATAGCCCATCCACTGTTCGTTCCACCATTGCTTGTCCACACGGTTATCGTGACAGCCACAGGCCGATACGGCCGCTTTATAAAACTCAGGGTGGAAGAGGAGCGCGCCGGCGGAGTTTTGTCCGCCTGCAGATGTGCCATATAAACCTACACGGTCTACATCTACATAAGGATATTTGGCGGCCAGTGCTTTGATCCACAGTATGCGATCGGGCAAACCGGCATCGGCGAGGTTCTTCCAGCATACATCATGAAATGCTTTAGAACGATTGGCCGTACCCATGCCATCGCACTGCACCACGATGAAACCCAACTCGGCCATGCTTTGCATTTCGCCATAACTCATGAAACTCTTGGGGACAAAGGCATCCTGCGGACCAGCATAGATATTTTCGATTACGGGATACTTCTTGTTGGGATCATAGTTGCGGGGGCGACATACCACACCCCAGATGTCGGTTTTGCCATCTCTCGCTTTCGCTACGAACACCTCGGGCAGCTGAATGCCCAGGGCGAGATAAGCGCTGATGTCGGCTTTCTCAAGCTCAATCACCTGCTTGCCATCTGCCGTACGGTTGAGCGTGGTAATGGGCGCTACAGCGGGCGCAGAATACGTGTCGGTGAAATACTTCCTGTCGGGCGACCAGTTTATAGTGTGGTTGCCGACGGCAGGCGTAAGGGACACCAGCTTTTTACCATCGAAGCTAATGCGGTAGAAATGTACGTTGTAAGGATCTTCACCAGCTTGCATGCCACTGGCGCGGAACCATACTTCTCTTTTCTTTTCGTCGATGCTGTCGATGTCGCGCACCACCCAGTCGCCGGTTGTGATCGCATTTTTGATCGTTCCGGTGGCTACGTTTACGAGATAGAGATGGCGCCAGCCATCTTTTTCCGAACTCCAGATGATCTCATCAGTGTCGGGCAGGTAATGGGTGAAGATGCGCTGCTCGTAAATGAAGGTATTGGTTTGCTCGTCGATGACGTTGCGGGTATTGCCGGTTTCGCTATCTACCTCGATGATGCGGAAGCGTTGATGGCCACGGTCGGCTTTCTCATAGGTAAAGTAGCGATTGTCTTTACGCCAGCGTATATAGGGAGCACCGAGGAAGTCATACTTCTCCGTATTGACCTTCGTTGCTTTTTTGCTGGCTACGTTGAAGGTGTACATCTCATAGCTGGTAAATTCATCACCGGGCTGTGCATACCGTTGCGAACGCAGCTGGCCACGCATGGTATTGGGCTGCGACGTTAGCACATAGTACACCTCTTTCTGTTCGCGTGGATCGGTCTTATAGCCAATGGCGTACTTGCTGTCGGGACTCCAGAACAAATGATCATAGGGTTTGTCTTTGCTGCCGTCAGTAGTATATTGAACAGCTTTACCGCCAGTTGCAGGCCTTATGTATACATTGTAGTCTTTGATAGTCCATACCCATTGCTTATCAGGCGACGTGCTGTCGGGCCGGCTGTTGCGCTCCCAACGTGAACGCCTGCGCGGGTTTTGCGCGTTGGCTGCGGTAGTATCGGGAGCCGTAGTGCTTACACAGCTTTGCTGCGCTGCATCATACTTATACCATTGTTGCTGGAGACGGAAGCTCACTGTTTTGGCTTTGCTGTCGAACACAAGCGTGTTGATGCCAAGCCGGCTGGCTGGGATGGTTTTGCCCGCTGCTTTGCTGAGGGCAGCAGCCAGTTGGGCATGATCGAAGGCGGGGGCCTTCTTGCCGCTGGCAGCGTCTACATAAATGTATTCGGTAGCGCTGTCTTTGAGGTTGTTCCGGTACCAGAAGCTCTTCTGATCGGCCTGCCAGTTGGGCTGCACGAATGATTTGAAGACGGTATTGCGGGCCGTGCTATCGAGCAGGGCCGCCTCGCGGTAACGCTGCAGGATCTCTTCACGTGAAGGCCGGTAGGCGGTAGCGGGCTGCGGCTGTGCCTGTGCAGCAACGAAACCTGCCAGCAGCAGGCTGGTGAGTGCAATGGATTGGGTGGTCATGATACTATGGTTGGGTCAATCAGCGTCGTACAGCATGGCCGGGAAGGTCATGCTTGCACAACGGCTGTATTTATTTTGAATAGAATCGCCAGTTGGTCTTGAAGTCTTTCGATACGTTTTGGTTTTCGAGGATCACGCGCAGCATTTCTACGGGCATGGCGTTTTCCTGCATCACGGCATCGTGGTATTGCTTGTAGGTCATTTTACCGCTGTCTACCAGTTCCTTCTTCATATTGTAGAACTGGAGACCACCGATCATATAAGCAAGCTGATACAGGGGACCATAGCCTCCGGTAAAGGAGCGACGTACTTCACCTTCCGCATTGGCACGCTCGTGGCATACACGGTCAACCAAAAAGTCGATGCATTGCTGGGGCGTCCATTTGTTGAGGTGGTAGTTGAGCGAAAAGATAATGCGCGCGCAACGGTGCATGCGCCAGAACAGCATACCGATGCGGTCTTCGGGCGATTGCGGGAATTTCATATCCCACAGTATCAGTTCCCAGTACAGGGCCCATCCTTCGGTCCAGAAGGGGGTATTGAAATTGCGGTATGATTTATAGCGGTTGTTCATGAAGCCCTGCAGGTGGTGACCGGCAATCAATTCATGGTGCACTGTTGCACGGGAGAAATGCGGATTATTACCACGCATGCTCATGAGCTTGTCGTCTTCGGCCATGGTATGGGTGGGGTAGGAGATGATGAGCATTTCACCACCGAGGAAGAAGGGGCTTACCAATTGGCGTTGAGGACTCATCATACTCATGCGCCAGGTTTCTTCGGCCAGAGGTGGTATGGTGATGAGTTTGTTCTTCTTGAGGAAGTCGATGCTTTCGTTATAGAGCTTCATGATGGCCTCGGGCTGTTTGCCGGGCGGCACATACGAGTTCTTTACTTTTTCCACGGCTTTCTTCCAGTCGTCGCCAAAACCCATTTCGCGGGAGGCTTTCAGCATTTCTGCATCGCACCAGGCAAACTCTTTGTTGGCAATGTCGACCAGCTCTTCGGGCGTGTACGGGATCATTTCGGCCTGCAGCTGGCGCACCAGTTCTTTTTGTCCGATGGGATAGCCGATGATACCGCTGCCATCGTCTTTGCCGCCGGGGGCGGATTTCTCTTTCTGCTGCCAGGATTTGGCATAATCACTCAAGGCATTGTCGAGCTTTTTGAAAGGCTCGGGCGTCCACCAGCTGAAGGAAGGGTCGTAACCGGTATAAAAATCATTGACACTCTTAACGGAGTATTGCAATCCGCGGAGGATGCCACCTGCCCGGCGACTGAGGTTGATGTCGATGGCGCCTTCTTTGTCGAGCTTTTTGGCAAAGCCACTGATCTCTGCGGAGAGTGCATTGGCCGTGGCGGCCAGCTTCTGTGCGTCCTGCTGGGTGCCGCGGCGGCGGATGCGTTCTATTTCGTAGATCTTTTCGCTGAAAGAGAACCAGGGAGCGAGTTGTGTATATTCAGCTTCTTCTTCCTGCAGCAGGCGCACCTGCTCATCCATATTTCTTTTAAATAATAAGTAGTCGGCTTTGGATCCTACGGGCAGTGATTCGAATTTCAATTGCTGCAATTGCTTCAGGTAATCGTTTTGTAATTGAAGCAAGCGGTTGCGACGATCGGGTGAACCTTCTACCGCGTAGAAGCGGCTGAGGCTGCCGCGGTCGGCATCATATTGAACCATCAGGTTGTTGACTTCGCTGGTTTGCTGGTAGAGGGCCGATGTTTGTGCCCATCCATCAGCGCCTGGTATTGCCAATCCAATGGATAGGAAACAGATTAATCGCAGGGCTTTGTTCATAGCAGGTGATGAGTTGATTAGGTTGATGAGTGTAATAATGACGGCAGTATGCTTGTGGCACGGAAGTTCAGCAAAAAATCGATTCGAAGCTGACCATTCGTAAAAGGGTTAAGATTGGATAAGGATCAGGCAGAATTGGTAACGGCCCGTCAGCAGGTAAGGAGGTGTCTTTTACGGATGTTTTCGCAAGGAGCATTGAATGAATTTTAACATGACTTCTATGCGACCGGAGCGCCCGATGCTATAGCCTGTTAAGGACAAATACCCAATGATTTAGGAAGGAGGGGAGACTGGATGGAAAAAGTGTCACCTGCACGATTTAATCCAGTTATTTACCGATATTAACCCTGTGCGTTTTGAATTCAAAAAAAGGTGGTAATATTGGTTAAGTATGAAAGTTGTACAGTTTACGATACCAGTAGCTACCGATCATTCCATTATCGTGCAGGAAGATATTTTGCCCTATTTCTACAATCACCTGCACCGTCATAATGAGATACAGATCACCTGGGTGATCAAGGGCGAAGGCACTTTGATCGCGGGTAATTCGATGCAGCGTTTCAAGCCCGGCGATATTTATATCATAGGCGCCAACCAGCCCCACCTCTTCAAAAGCGATCCCGCTTATTTCGAAAAGCGCAGCAGGAAGGAGACCCACGCCATTACTATGTTTGTGGATCCCGAGGGATTGTTCAGTCACTTGCTGCACCTGCCCGAAATGAAGGGGGTGAAGAAATTCTTTGAATCCACCGCTGCCGGTATGCAGATACCGCTCGCCTATAAGCAGCAGGTAACCGATAAGATGTTGCAGGCCAAAGAAGCACGCAATGGTATGCGCCTGGCCACTTTTATTCAGTTGCTGCAACTGATGACGACCATCAAGAAGTATAAAACACTCGCCAATTCGGGGGCAGAATATTCGATCAGCGAATCGGAAGGTTTGCGGATGAACGATGTGTACCAATACACAATGACGCATTATACCGAAAACATCAGTCTGCATCAGATCGCTTCGATAGCGCATTTAACACCCCAGGCTTTTTGCCGCTATTTTAAAAAGCATACCCGTAAAACCTATATTACTTTCCTGAATGAAGTGCGGGTGAACGAAGCCTGCAAGAAGATCGTGGCGCAGGATTTCGACAGCATCGCTACGGTGGCTTACCAAACAGGCTTTACCAACGCCGTCACTTTCAACCGGGTATTCAAGAAGATCACCGGTCAACCACCGAAAAAATTCCTGAATGAGTATCTCCATAAAATAGATTAAGACTTTCACGATAACTATAGTTTTTGCGGATGACAGCCTGCTTCCTTTTGGTAGCAGGCTGCTCGCTTTTTAATACCAACTACACAACAGTACTGGGCGCAGCCTGCGCTTCGCTATAGCTTTGCTCCGCATTAAATAACCATTTGATCTTTAAGTCATGAAAAAGTTAACGTATTTACTGTTGATGTTGGGTTTGTCGGTTGCAGCCAGTGCGCAGATTTCCATTGGAGCCAAGGGTGGCCTGAACTTTGCCACGTTTGGTGGTAAGGATGTAGAAGGTTATAAAACGCGTGTGAGCATCCATGTGGGTGGCTATGCACAAGTGCCGTTGAAAGGTGCGTGGAGCCTGCAACCCGAAATGTATTTGTCCATGCAGGGTGCCAACTGGGAAGGCAAAGGGGACGATAAAACGATCTCCAGTTACCTGCAGATCCCGGTTCTGGTAAAGTACACCACGCGTTCGGGTTTCTTTGGTGAAACGGGTCCGCAGATCGGTTTTCTGTTGAAAGCCACCGATAAAGTGGATGGCGTTAAGGAAGACATCCAGGACATTGTGAAGAAAACGGATTTCTCCTGGGGCTTTGGCGCCGGCTATCGCTTCAATGAAAAGCTGTCGGCCTATGCACGTTACAATTTGTCTTTATCTAATTTCTGGCAGGATGAAAAGAACAGGGTGATGCAGGTAGGTGTGAGTTATGCGCTGTTCACCACCGGACAATAATGTGCCCTGATGAGGCTTGTTCAGCGGGATGAACAACACCCGGCCACAAAATAATTGGAGATCGTGCTTACCCAAAGGGTCGTTGCCTCGCAGCGACCCTTATTTATTGGTGTAAGTAGTTTTGGCAACAGCCGTGCGTTGGGCTGAGTAGATGCCGGCATGTCCACTGAAATAATATGCCGTAAAGCAGGCGATGGCATAGTAGAGTGCATTATCGGTGCCAAACAATTCCACGCCCATCAAGGTACACGCAATGGGTGTATTGGTAGCGGCGGCAAATACGGCGATAAAACCAAGACCGGCAAACAGGTCGACCGGTGCACCCATCAATGTTGCGAGTGTATTGCCGAGTGCTGCACCGATGAAGAACAAGGGCGTTACTTCGCCACCTTTGAAACCACAACCCAATGTAATAGCGGTAAACAATAGTTTCCACCACCAGCTCCAGGTATGTACGCCGTCAATATTGAAGGCATTGGTGATAGAAACGCCGCCGAGGTTTTTCGAGATCACGCCGAGGCCCAGGTAATCGCGGGTGCCGAGTACCAGGGTGAGCACAATGATCGCAACGCCACCGATAACCGGTATCAGCCATTTGCGGCCAGGCACTAAGCGAAGCATTTGTGCTTTGATGAGGTGCAGCAGTTGAATGAATAACCAGGCCGCCAGGCCATAGGCAATACCGGCTACCACCACTTTTAAAATAGTATAGACCTGGAACCGGAACAGCTCGCCTTCATGCGTAAGGGAGGGCTGCAGGTTGATATAATAGCTGGTATGCTGAATGCCCCAGGCGCTGCACACGATATCGGCAAACACGGCAGCGATAAGGCAGGGTATGAGCGCGTCGTACTTGATGCGGCCGATAGCGAGTACTTCGAGCGCGAAGATGGCGCCGGTAAGCGGTGTGCCGAATACAGCGCCGAAACCAGCAGCGATACCCATCATCAGTATGATGCGAACATCTTCCTTGGGTAGCTTGAACCATTTGCCCAGCAACGAAGCCATGCTGCCTCCCATTTGTACGGCGGTGCCCTCACGGCCAGCCGATCCGCCAAAAAGGTGGGTGATGAGCGTGGTGACCAACACCAGGGGCGCCATGCGCACGGGTACGCCGCCACCGGGTTCGTGGATCTCCTCCATGATCAGGTTATTGCCTTTTTCGGCATCCTTCCCATACAGTTTATAGAGCAGGTAAATACCGATGCCGGCGAGCGGCAGCAGGTATAGCAGCCAGCCTTGCTGCCATTGCCAGCCGGTTACCACGTCGAGCAGCCAGAGGAACAGGGCTACCAGCGAGGCGGTCACGAGGGCAACGGGAATGGCGATGAGGGTCCACTTTAGCAGATGGCGTACTATAAAAACCTGTTCAAAAGAGGCTAACGCTTTCTTCATCAGGTGCAAATGTAAGGGCTTCGGTGATTGTCTGGGTGGGCCGATAGTAGCCGGTGAGTAAACCCTGGGTGATTTTTGTAATAACTGAGTTTTAAACTAGCTATTAAAGAGAGACAAGACACAGATATACCACATCTTTTAGATGCGGTTCATCTCTGGTATATCTCTAAAGTATATCTGGAATATCTCTGGTGTATGCCACTTTTTATTCTTGATTCACCCAGCGGTTACCCAGGCCTTGGGTACGGGTTAATCCTATAAACAACAAGGGCCGACCAGAACGGTCGGCCCCACTTCACATGCATTAGGTGCTAAGCCCTGGTTCGCCTGATTATCAGGGTCTTGCAAAGTCGACGGTACGCGGTAATACGCCCGACAATGGCGCGTATACGGGCCCGCCGGGTAAGCCGGCCGGTATGCCATCGGTCATGAGCGTAGCCAGGCCGATAGGATCATAATTGCCGGTGATGAACCGGTTTACGCATACTGAATCGTGGTGCAGGCCCATTTCGGGTATGTTGACGCCGGGTGCAGGCGTAATGGGGCCGGGATAGCTATAGGTGGCGGTAATAAGTCCGCTTACCTTACTCACATCGAGCAGGCGGCCGGTGGTGCCGGTCACCGCCATCACATAGAGCTTGCCATTGTTGTGCACGGTCAGGCCGCGGAGGAACAAGCTGGGCGACAGCGGGTTGGGCAGGCAATTAACGGTAGGTGCGCCCGGCAGGCCCAGCTTCACCACCCGGTTGTTGGGCGATACAGTGCCGCGGTTGATGGCATAGAAGGCACCGGTGGTGGGATCCCTCTCCACATCGCTCAGGTTGAGGGCGAGGCCGCAACTGTTGATGGCGGGTGTTACCGACACGCAGTTGGGGTCTACAAACTTGAGGATATGGTTGGCGGGCGAGCTCGGTGCCACGCCGGTGGTGCCCCAGAATACGCCGGTAGTGGGATCGAACGAAAGGCCGGTGGCAAAGCGGATGGGCGCACCGCCGCAGGTAAGTAACTGGTGCGTGCCCAGGCTGCCGAGTACTGGTGTTACGGTAACGGGACCTGCGGAGGGTGATCCGGTTACTTTGTACAGGAAGCTGTTGCCGGTGGCCGGGTCAACGGCCAGGTCATAAAAACCGGGCTGGCAGGCTGGTGCGGCGGCGAGGGTTTGAACTTCCGCATCGGAGGTGATTGGGTTGGCTGTTTCGGTGGCCTGCTTTTTACACGCGGCTGCGCATAACATGGCCAGTGCCAGGATGGCAAGGTGGATTCTTTTCATATACAAGGTTGATAATAGTTGCCTTCTTTTTCGCATTCCGGCATTGCGCCCTACTCTTTGATGGATTTTTGGGATACTCCTTTCCGTAATGGCAATAGCATGACCGGCTCTGTTGCCAGCGCCTATTGCAGGATCAGATAAAGATGGAGCGTGTTGCTGTGACTTACCCTATGTACATGTGAAGTGTATTTCAAATATAGATCATTTACCGTATAGGTGTACACGTAGTTTCCGTAAAAATGTTATCATGTTTTAATGCAACCGGTAGCATCATTGTGTGGTGTAGAGATTGTTCTTCAACTATGTGCCTGGTACGCTGAAGTGCCTTAACTAAAGCGATTTAGGTGGAAATGAGGTGCTTTATTTTATTGCCGATTTTTGCGGGATAATATTATATTTGAGGGGCACAATGATGTGAAAGGTACAAAAACAACGAACCAGCACTAACTATGAAACGGAGTATCCTCCTTGCTGCCTTGCTATTGAGTAAAACGATCTTTGCCCGGCAGCCCGACCTTGTTAAATATGTGAACACCTTACAGGGCACCAATTCTTCCTTCGATCTTACGCGGGGTAATACGTACCCCACTGTGGCCCTTCCTTTTGGCATGAACACCTGGACACCGCAAACCGGCAACAACGGCGATGGCTGGAAGTATCAGTACACCAAAAAGACCATCCGCGGTTTTCAGCAGGCGCACCAATGCAGCTCCTGGTCGAATGATTATGCCGTATTCTCCTTTATGCCGGTGATCGGCACGCTGCAGGTAGGAGAGGAGGCGAGGGCTACCGGCTTCTCGCATGCCAATGAAACGGCGCGGCCCGACTACTACCGCGTAAAGCTCGACAATGCCGTCGTGACTGAAGTAACCCCCACCGAGCGTGGCGCACACCTGCGCTTCAGTTTCCCTAAAAAACAATCCGCTTTTCTCGTGCTCGATGGCTATACCAAACTGAGCATGGTAAAGATCATTCCCGAAGAACGCAAGATCATCGGTTATGTCACCAATGGTCATTACCGGCCCGGCAATTTCCGCAATTACTTCGTGGCGGTGTTTGATAAGCCGTTCACCGCCCATGGTACCTGGGAGAACCGCAAGAACACTGTACAGGCCGGAGCAGCTGGTGCAGAAGGCGAAGGAGTAGGGGCTTATCTTCAGTTTAAGGATGGTGAGCAGGTGCAGGTGAAGGTCGCTTCTTCTTACATCAGTACCGAACAGGCCACCCTCAACCTCGATAGAGAACTGGGCTCTTTCAAAACCTTCGACGATACGAAGCGTGCTGCTACCAATACCTGGAACAAATACTTATCCAAAGTATTGGTGGAAGATGATTCGGAGGAGAACAAGGCTACTTTTTATTCCTGCTTCTTCCGGGCCAGTTTGTTCTCGCGCATGTTCTTCGAATACGATAAAGATGGCAAGCCATATTATTATAGTCCGTACGATGGAAAGATCTACTATGGCTATATGTATACCGATACGGGATTCTGGGATACGTTCCGTGCACAGTTTCCCCTCAACACGATCCTGCATCCTGCCATGCATGGCCGCTATATGCAGGCCTTGCTGTCGGCGCAGGAGCAGTGTGGTTGGTTGCCTGCCTGGTCGTTTCCCGGCGAGGGCGGAAGCATGATCGGTAATCATGCCATCTCCTTGCTCACCGATGCGTGGGTAAAAGGCATCCGCACCTTCGACCCGCAAAAAGCGCTCGACGCTTATTTGCATGAAGCGACGAATAAAGGTCCGTGGGGACCCGCCAATGGCCGTCATGGCTGGAAGGAATATTATCAGTTGGGCTATGTGCCTTACCCGCAGGTAGGTGAAGCTACGGCCAAGACCCTCGAATATGCGTACGATGATTTTTGTGGTTATCAGTTGGCCAAAGCGGTGAATGCGCCCTTTCATGAAGGTATCTTCAAAAAGCAGATGTACAATTACCGCAACGTGTTTGACTCTACGACCGGTTTCATGCGCGGTCGCGATGCCAAAGGGAATTGGTCGCCGAACTTCGACCCTACGGAGTGGGGTGGACCCTTTACCGAAGGGGCGGCCTGGCATTGGTTGTGGTCGGTGTTTCATGATGTACAGGGGTTGATCGGATTGCTCGGTGGCGACAAAGCTTTTGTTACGAAAATGGATTCTGTGTTTTCTCAGCCAAATACTTTCAAGGTAGGTACTTATGGCCGGCCTATTCATGAAATGACCGAAATGGCGATGGCGAACATGGGGCAGTATGCACACGGTAACCAGCCTATTCAGCATATGATCTATTTGTACAATTATGCCGGAGCGCCCTGGAAATCGCAGTTCCATGCGCGCGAGGTAATGAAGCGTTTGTACAATGCTACTGAAAATGGTTATCCGGGCGATGAGGATCAGGGGCAAACTTCTTCCTGGTATGTATTGAGTGCGCTGGGTTTTTACAGTGTGTGCCCAGGTACGGATCAATATGTAATGGGCAGCCCGCTGTTCAAGAAAGTGACGATCACGTTGGAGAATGGGAAGCAGCTGGTGATCAAGGCCAATGGCAACAGTGCCGATAATGTATACATACAATCGGCCTTACTCAATGGTGCGGCTTATTCCAAAAACTACATCACGCACAGCGATATTGTTAATGGCGGTTTGCTCGAGTTTACGATGGGGGCAAAGCCGCAGGAGAGCCGTGGTATTCAAAAGAGCGACCGGCCGTTCTCTTTGACTCCAGCGCAATAATAGTTTGATTAAAAAGAGAAAGGGTGCCTGTCTCAGAGGAGGCAGGCACCCTTCTTTTATCATAGTTATTGGATAGTTTCCTTATTGCTTCACAAATTTCGCTTTGATACTCGTTGCGTTATTTATCACTGCTTCTACCTGATACAGGCCCGGCTTCAGCGTGGTGATGTTCAATACCTGCTGGTGCAGTGGTTGCCCTTTCTGGAACTGGACCTTCTTCACCAGTTTGCCGGTCATGTCGTATATATTCAGGTAGGCAGCTCCGTTGGTATTGCTGACTGTTTGAACGTTGACCTGTCCGGATGCCGGGTTGGGATACAGCGTGAGTTTATCTTCCACCGGCAGCAGGGTTTCGATATCGGCCCTGGTGGTGACTGTTGTTGTTATGGTTTCATTGGTGGTGCGGGCGGTGGCACCTGCGGCGAGCACTTTCAACTGCATCGTGTCGGAGAATGGCCGCCAGTTATTACCCCAGCAGGTAAGGCTGAAGAGGTAAGTGCCGGCTGCGAGATTGCTGACGGTGGCTTTCTCAGTGCCTGCATTGGTGATCTTTTCTCCATTGGGTCCGCTGATCTTTTTCCAGAACCATTGTTTGATAGCTCCGGTAGGATCTTTAGAGGCTGAGCCATCAAGTACAGTACTGTTGGTAGGTAACTGGATCGTTTTATCGGCCCCTGCATTGGTGATGGTGCCATTGCCGTTGCCGGGGTTGCCGCCGCCGGTGCTGCCTTGTTGTACGGTCACGAGTACGGTATCGTCAGACGGTACCCAATCGGAACTGTACACCAGCAAGCGGTACTGATAAGTGCCTGCGGTGAGGCCCGTCGCCGTGGTAGTAAGCGCTTTGGCGTCGGCGATGGTGCCTGCAGTTGGTCCGCCGATTTTCAACCATGCAATGCCTTTCAAAGGACCCTTGGCATCAACCGAAGCAGCACCATTCAAGGTAATGCTGTTGGTGGGCAGTTTGATGGTTTGATCGGCCCCTGCATTGGCGATGCGTTTCGGATTGGCTGGTGGCGGTGTTGTTATGGCCGGCTTCACGGTGACGATCATGGTATCGGACGATGGGTTCCAGCGGGTGTCGTATACCTGCAATATGAATTGGTAGGTGCCGGCGGCGAGGCTGGTTACCGTAGTGGTGAGTGCTGTCGCGTTGGTGATCTTTTCACCGGCGGGGCCACTGAGTTTGCTCCAGGTAGATCCGGATAAGGGACCATTCGGGTCAACCGATCCGGAACCGTTCAGCGTTACGCTGTTGACGGGTAGTTGAATGGTTTGATCGGGCCCTGCTTTAGCGATGTTCGTAACCGGTGGCGGATTGCCATTGCCTTTTTGAACGGTCACGATCTTGGTGGCCGATTTGGGTTCCCACTGGCTGTTCCAGGTGGTGAGCTGGAATACATAGGAGCCTTCTACGAGACCGGTAGCGGTGGTTACGGCTACGCCGGTATTGGTAACGGTGCCGGCTGCGGGGCCGCTGAGTTTGATCCATCTCCATCCATTGATCTTTCCACCAAAAGGATCGTACGAGGCGGTGCCATCGAGCGTGAGTGAGTTGGTGGGCAAGGTAAGGGTGACGTTGGGGCCGGGGTTTACACCGGTTGATCCTCTGCCATCGGTGGCCAGCAGCGATACTTTGATGTCATCGCTGGCGGTTACGTTCTTATCGTCTACCACGATCAGTTTAAATACATAATCACCTACCAGCAGACCGGTTACTTGTGTAGTAGCGCTGTTGGGGCTTTCAATATTGGCGCCGGCGGGGCCGCTCACCTTGAGCCAGGAATAGCTGATGATGCTGCCGTCGGGATCGGTGGCAGAGCCTTTGAGCGTTACCTGGTTAGCGGGTTGCTGCACGGTGATATCGGTACCTGCATAGGGGATGGGTGCTTTGTTGTTGGCTGGGGGCGGACCGGCGGATACTACCACGTTCACGGTGTCCATGGTCCAGTCGCAACGCTCGTCCACTACTTTCAGTTCATATTGGTAGGTGCCGGCAATGGTGAGTCCGGTTACGAGCGTTGTGCCGTTGGAGGAAGATACCGGCGTAACGATGGTGCCGGCATTGGGTCCGCTGAGTTTTTTCCAGATGTAGCGTACCAGTTTGCCATCGGCATCGGTCGATTTGTTACCGTTCAGGGTAACGGTGGCCGAGGCGGGTGTGGTATTGATATCGCCACCGGCATTGGCGACGGGGCGTTTGTTGACGGGCAGACTTTTGTTCTGCGCCATGAACCATTCGTACAAGCTGGGGTTTTGGGTGTTGGTGGTTACGTCATACACGGAATTCCAGATCCAATGGCCACCTGTGGGATAATAGGTGGCGTAAGGTTTTACGGCCGGGTTCAGGTTATTGATGGAGGCGATGGCGTTTTGTGTACAGCTGGCCAGTACGGTGTAATCGTCCATGGCGTGGAAGGCCCATACGGGCAGTTTGGCATTGACGATGTGGTTGTAATTGGTATTCCAGGTGCAAACGCCGCAGCATACGCCGATGCCGGCGAGTTGTTTGGCGGCATCGAGCGAAGAACCGGGATAGCCCCATACGCCGCTGCCTCCGAGGCTGAGGCCTGTGAGGAGAATGCGGTTTTCATCGATGCGCAGGTTGCGCTTGGCATAATTGATCATTTCCTGCACGTGAAAGGGTTCCCAGCCACCATAATTATAAGACAGCTGAGGTGTTAACACGATGAAGGTTTCGGTTTTGCCGTTCCAGGTAAAGGTCATGGTATGACCCATTTCAATGGCGGCGGGCACGCCGAGCCCGATGGCTTTTTTGAGTTCGGTGGTGCCGTTACCTCTTTCGCTGACCCCGTGCAAAAAGATAATGAGCGGATACTTGGTGTTGGGGTTGGCGTTGTAATTGGTGGGTGTGTACTGGTAAAATCCGATAAAGGTGCCGTTGGCGGCTACGAGGCTTTTGGGTACATGCTGAGCAGCTACAGACAGGGTGATCAACATACTCAGGAACAGGAGTAGTTTCTTCATAGTGAAATTCGTAGAGTTTAGTCCATCGTTAAAAAATAAAGTGTCACATAACCCGATAGTGGTGCTACCAAGATCATGCAGATGCTTTGCATCGTTGTTCTTGTTGTGCTGATGAGATTCAATAAGATAATAGCAGGCGCTTAGCTAATACATGGGCTGTTTCACTCCGTGGGGTGTTACGTGTGAAAGTTCAGAGCCTTTATTGGAAGTGCCGGGTTTAAACAGGGAGGATTGATAGTTTTGGAAATTCGCAATTACTATACCAATCTCGCCGATGCGACCGGTTTATTTGGCGAAGTGAACAATTGTTTGAGACTATTGCTTCGAACA
This sequence comes from Paraflavitalea sp. CAU 1676, assembly GCF_029223285.1. Classification (GTDB taxonomy): domain Bacteria; phylum Bacteroidota; class Bacteroidia; order Chitinophagales; family Chitinophagaceae; genus Paraflavitalea. The sequence continues at coordinate 578,316 of NZ_JARHUJ010000005.1, forward strand.
TTCCTAACGGATATACAATAAATGAGATGCGTGTGGGGAGATTGTTGGCGCGTTTGGGGAGCTTCTGCTGTTTTGTGTAACGAAGTGCGGGAGCGAAGGCCTATTAGATGTCACAGAATAATCTTTTTATTAATTGTAGGTGGGTGGGTTGTGGGAGGAGCAGCGCGAACCAGGCGGCTTGCCAGCGCTGTGTTTGGGCGGCTTGTTTGCTGGTGGGGGTATCCCAGGGAGGGTAGATGCGGATGCCGCGTTTGCCTTCTTTTTGTGGGGTGGAGATGATGGCCTGTTCGATCAGCACGGGTTTGGGGAATAGGAACTGACCGGCCTGGTCATTGTTTCTTGCGCTGATGATGAGGAAGTCGATATCATCTGTTGCTTCGAAGGGCTGGGTGATGCCTTTTTTGTTTCTTCTCCAGATGGCAACGAATTGTCCGTTTTTGGTGGGTGTGATCTTTGCGACCCTGAACTGTACTTTTTTGAGGTTGAGCTGGAAACTGCAGGCGCTGTATTCCTGGCTTTCGGGTTCGGTGCGGTGGTGGGTGATGGTGAGTCCGGCCGGTTCATATAGGAGCTGGCTGGCGAGGGATAGGTCGGGGTGGAGTGGGGAGGACATGTTCGTGGGAGGTTTTTGCAATTGCGTGGCAAGTTACCAAAACTTCCACCATTTTTTTGGTGTAGGAGGTTGATAGGTGCGCTCCCACTGCTTGTAGTCCTGTTGTTTTTGTTCGAAGGTGCCATTGTCCTGATAGATCTTCCAAGGGTCGGCCTCGGTAGCAATTTCAATTACCCTTTTTTCATGCATAGTAAAATCAAGCCCATGTTCGATATCCCAACGACATCTGAAAGTCCAGATTACATAGGCTGATCCATCTTTCACGTCTTCAGTGATTCTGATTGAAGCAGGTCCGATGTAGTTCTTAAAGTCAAATTCATCAGTGAGCTCGGCTGGTTTCGGGAAATAAGGTTCGTTGTGATCCCAGGAGGCATATTCATTGGCCAATAAATCAGGGAAATTCTCTTTGAGTTTTTGCAGAACAGCATGTCTGATCGTTTCCTGTTGTTCAACCAAATAGTGATAGGCATTGATCTGTTCCGCTAAATATTGGATGCTATTGTTTTCATCGATCATTGCATCCACCCAAAGCTCAATGCGACCATTGGTTACCACTTTATCTTTTTTCAGGCGGTCGGCAGCGTCGTACAAATAATGGCCCTCCCAGCAGGGCAGGGTGATGAAGCCTTTGGTAACATGATGCGACTTGGTCTTGCTTCCAATATTTTCAATGCCGATATTGGGGATGCTATTGCTTTCGGGGTTCATAACCTGCCTTGATGTTGTATTTTTATAGTAACCAAGATACGATAACAATGGATCGGTACATCCTTTTCGCATTTTTTTGGGTTGTAGGTTTGGTGACATGCAATAGCGAACCAACCCAATCGAATGATTCCGGGTCAGGGGCCAGTGGGGATCAAACGAAGCAGGTTAATAAATATGACACGCTGCGGTTTAATAGGAAGTATGTCCTTGACTCTTCGGGGTGTGGGCAAATTAGTAGTGGGAGAACGATCAAGGAGGTGTTGGTTGATGAGTATGCAGTTTTGATAAGTAATGGACCAAGTACTTTCCTGAGCACTTCAAAATATGTGCGTTTGTGGGTTTGTAATTTGCCCTCTATATCAGTAAAGATTAACGATACAGTTGTCATCTCGGGAGTTGTTTATGAGATTTCAGGAAATGAAAGAGCCAGGGGCTTGCCTACGGTATTGACTTGTGTGGTTACAAAGTGATGTCCGATTTTACAACTCCTGCTCCAAACGAAAGGGGGTGTATCGAAAGTGAGATACATCCCCTTTTTTGTGGCCAGGACAGGAATCTGCATAATTGGATGATTACTAACAATAAATGACAATCGCTATTGTAAGTGTACGATTAATTGTATAGTTTAGGGTATTATATAACTATAACCAATAAACTGTACAATGAAACCCCTCGTCTTATTTGTATTGGCCATAATAACAGGCCTATCGGTTTATTCTCAGGAGAATGTAAAGATCAAATACCACCTGTCGTTTAAGAAAGTTCCTTATCCTGCCATTATCCAAAATCTGACAAAAGAAAATACCTACCAGCTCAATCTGCCTCAGAAGTTAACACACTACGGAAATCATTCCCAGATGCAGATGGATGGGATGTACTTCAGGAATAGCTACGTGAAAGTAAAGTTCACGCGCGAAGCCCCGCAAATGTATATAGCGGTTATAGCGCCGGGAATCAGTCAGGTTGAAATGAATGGTATCAAGAAAACGGAGCGAGGGTTGGTGATCGATTATACCTTTCAATTTCCCTGCCGGGTAGAAATTCTCGACAGCAATCAGCGTGTCCTATACTCCGTGCCCATTACCAGAGAAAACGAGACTGAAAAAGTGAACTATTACAAGAACTTTAGCGCGAGGGGTAGTTTAAATTTTGTTCCCCAGTATTTCATTACGGAAAAGGAGATCAGCGATTACTTAAGAACCGCTACAGATATCGGAAAGAGTATCGAAAAATATGCCATGAATAAAGCTTACGCCAAGATCGATACGATACTGACTGCTCTTTATAGTGACTATGCTGAAAGGCATCAACTGAAATGGGGCGAAATTGCAGATGCCAAAAATGTCCCGGAATATGTAGAGCTCAACAACGCAGGCAAGGAGCTAGATAAGGCTTATGATCTGCTGCACGACTACAAGATCGAGGAGGCCACAAAGATCCTGCTAGCTGCCAAGGCTATATATGAAAAATACAAAGACGGTACTAATCCCATAATTGTTCCTAAAGTACTGGAAATGGTGCGGTACAGTCTCGGATGGATCAATATATTGACCAATGACACCAAAGCGGCTCAGGCGCTCTATGATCAATGCATCCCTTCGGCCGACTGGACCACTTCTTACGGGTGGGATGAAATAGACGTGATGATTCAATACGCAACAATGAGGAATTCATTAAAGGAGGTGGTTGGTAGGTAAGGCGCTTACTGATAGATGATCAACGCATCCATTTTACGGGTCGTTTTCTCAACAGTGAGTCCCAGCTTTTGCAAAGCTGCCCGCACTTCTTCCACCGTCCGCAATACATTGCTGGTTACGATATCGTAGCGGCTCGTAAGCCCCGTCTCGTCGATCACCGGTAATTGCAGTTCATTGGCGATATAATCCACGAAAGGCTTGAGCTGAATGCCTTTTCCTTCGAAACCCCGGCCACTGAAGCTATATGAATCTGTGGTATTGGTCGATTCTTTCCAGGTGGTAGCATCGGGCAGGCGGCGCAATACATATACCGGCATTTCGCGCTGTTCCATTTTTGTTTTGATGGGGGAGAGCCTGGTCAACAGGTGCAGCATGATGGTCTTGAGACTGTCTGTCTGCTCCGGTTTCACCAGTACATCAAAGCAAAAAGCCAAACGGTTCTTTTGTTCCCAACTGCACACTTCCTTCTGGGGTACTTCAAAGATCACCTGTTGGTACGACAGTCCATACAAAGCCTGGTATATACTGGGTACGCACATGTTTACAAAAGTGAGCCGGCGTCCTTCGAAAGCAGTCTTCTTGTATGATTTCGACATACTGGGCAGATCCTTGCGGTACGATCCCCAGATAAACTGTGTTCCCATACTGGTATCCACCGCAAAGGTCTCGTCTTCGGCATTCTTGTGTATCCCTGTTTCTGCAGAAGAGTGGATGGGTAGCTTGCGTACCAGTCGATCGATCATGGCCTGATTGATGGAGTCGGTCCGTACCAGGGCGATCACCCGGTGCTGCTGATCGATGATGGCCGACTGTCCTACATACGAAAAAGCAAATTGGGTGTACAGGTTGCTGGTGGTGTCGGAGGCAAGCCATAAGGTGGAAGGCTTGCGTTGCAGGTATTTCTGCAATCTCTCTACCGGCTCATTGGAGATGGCGATCACTTGAATCTGCCCGGCATTCTTCACCTGCAGCCTGGCCAGACTGTCCATTTCCGGCAGGCAGGGGCTGCACCAGGTTCCCCAGAAATTCAGGATCAGCAATTTATTTTGAGCTGTCCGTACGTCCAACGATTTAATCGGGGCATTGAGCAGGGGGCGGATCATCAGATCGGGAAAAAGGTCGCCAACTTTCAGCAAAGGCTGGGTCTTTGCCAACAGGGTAATTGAGATCAGCAGTATAGTGAATAACGTGCGCATATGAGTGAGCTTTTTGCAAAACTCCGGCTCAACCGCAGCAAACATAGTTATCGGCATTGTTAGTCTTTGTTAATTTATGTTAACGGGAATGGGAAGCTTGCCGGCAGGGTACTACATTTGGTATCTATGAACCGAAACACCCGGGTTATCTTTATTGTCTGTGTCGCTGCGGTAGCAGTGGTGCTGGCACTGCAAAGCGGGTGGCTCGTAAACTATTACCAGGTCAATAAGGAACGCTTCGAGAAGGACGCCAACCTTGCTTTCGAAGATGCCATAAAAACGGAATTCAGGCAGCGCAACGATACCATCGAAGAAATGATCTATCGGTATGTCATGGACACCAATAGGGTAATGATCACCAGTAGCTGGAAAATGGAGGATAGTAGTTGGGTCTATATGGTGGCGGACAAGCTCAATAAGAAAGATCGTTTTTCATTCTCCCTCAAGCAGGTCAATGAACCGATCCTGTCACAGTCCGATTCTGTCAAAGAATTGGTCGCCCGCCGGTTTACAAAAACCTACCGCGAAGAAGACCTGGAGCGGCATATTGTATTTTTCCGTACGCAGGCCATTGGTCATTATATAGACAATAAGGCAAGGGAGTTCGGCTTCGATACTGCACGACTGCGACCGATTTACCTGGAGCTATTGGCCGAAAGGGATATCAGGGAGCCCTTCCTGTTTCTGATGGCCGATGAAGACAGTACACTCAACCGCAGTCGTTTCCCGGACAGCCTGCGATTGCGGTACCCCATCATCACCAAATCATTTCCGACCTACAGGGCCGAGACGGATGTAAATTATGTGCGTGCATTGTTCAGGCCGCCTTTCAATTACCTGTTGGGCAAAATGATCGGGATGGTGATCGCTTCTCTGATACTGCTCACAATTGTTGTATTGGCATTGTGGTATCTATTGCGGATCATTCGCCGCGAGAAAAAGTTATCGGCCATCAAGAACGATTTCATCAGCAATATCTCGCACGAGCTGAAGACGCCCATCGCGACCATCACGGCTGCCGTAGATGCCCTGGAGGGTTTCGGTGCGCTGCAATGCCCTGAGAAAACGAAGCGGTATCTGAACATCTCCCGGGAAGAGCTGCAACGCCTCACCGAAATGGTGAACAAGATCCTGAACCTGTCCGTGTATGAGCGGCAGGATTTTGCACTCAATCCGGAGGCTATCGATGTAAATGAGATGGTGGAATCCATAACCAGCCGCCATACGCTGGCAGGTAGTAAAGAAATAGCCTTTCACTACCTGAACCTGGCAGGCACGACCAGTGTACAAGCCGATCGGGTACACCTGTACAATGTCGTTAACAACCTCATCGATAATGCCGTTAAATACTCGGCCGATAAGGTGGTCATCGATATCTGCTTTTACCGGGAGAACGGTTACAACTTCATCAGTGTAAAAGACGATGGCATCGGTATTGCCGCGGGCGACCTGCAGCATGTATTTGATAAATTTTATCGTGTACCTTCCGGTAATATTCACAAAGTGAAGGGGTATGGCCTTGGCCTCAACTATGTAAAGCATATCATCGAGCGGCATGGGGGCTGGTGTATGGCCGAGAGCACGCCCGGCAAAGGAAGTATCTTTAAAATAGCCTGGCAGTTATGAGCGGCAAACGCACCATATTGTTTATCGAAGACGAGCCCAACCTCGCGGAGATTGTGCGGGAAAGCCTTGAAAGCAGGGGCTTCGCCGTGGAGCACCATGCTACCGGTGCTGCCGGTCTGGAAGCTTATTACAGCCAACGACCCGATGTGATCCTGCTCGATGTGATGCTGCCTGATGCCGATGGTTTTGCCTGGGCGCGGCAGCTGCGCACGACCGATATGGAAACGCCTTTGTTGTTTCTTACGGCGAAATCGTTGCCACAGGATGTGGTGACCGGCTTCGAAAGCGGGGGAAACGACTACCTCAAAAAGCCTTTCAGTATGGAAGAGCTGGTGGTGCGCATCAAAGCGCTGCTCAGCAAAAGTCGAACACTCATCGCAGAAAATACCCATACGGGCAGCCCATTGCCCATCGGCGCACAATACATCTTTCTCTATCACCAGGCCGTACTGCAGCACCAGGGCCAGTCGATTTCCCTCACCGCACGCGAGGCCGAACTGTTAAAACTTTTCCTGCTCAACCGCAACCAGGTCATGGATCGTAAATCCATTCTACTACATATCTGGGGCAATGATGATTTCTTCACCGGTCGCAGCCTCGATGTATTCATCACCCGTTTAAGAAAATACCTCCGGCACGACCCAGAGGTAAAGATCATGAACGTTCGGGGCGTAGGTTACAAACTCGTCAGTTAGGAAGCGTACATAACCGGAGAAGTTGGCACAGCCATAAAAGAAAAAATCTTCTAAATCGAAGACTTAGAAGATTTTTCTGTGTGCCCAGGACTGGATTCTCAACATCCTGGTATATAATTCCTTGTAAATAAAAAGTGTCAAATGGGTGTCAAAATAAAAACAAGTCAATAATTGCCCTGTTTTTCATTCACTTTTATTCGCTTTTGCCCCTATCGGGCTAAAGGTAAGATTTCTAGGGGAAATGGGAATAATTCTAAACTAATAACTATTTAATACCCATGCCGGTATAAACAGTCGGTTCATACGTTCGATACAATAAATATTGGTATTTAGAACCATGCAACTGCTATTATATACCTGGTATTATGCGAACAAATGTCCCGGTTTCCGTATTGGATCAATGGCTTTCTGAAATATACCATAAGGAGTTTGAGAGACTAAAAAGAATTGCAATACGCATTATACATAATGAAATTGTGGCCGAAGAAATCCTCGGAGAATGTTTAGCCAAATTGGCTATAGAGCTTTCCTATGATGGTAATAAATTTAATTCTATTGAGCATGCAAAGGCATTTTTGGTAGTTATCATTAGAAATAAATGCATTTCATGGCTTAGGAAGAAGCGACCGGTTACGGTTGGAGAATTGAAAGAGGAAATAGGTCAAGTTGACCCATATTTAATGCACAACCTGGAAAAGAGAGATTTGATGCTGCACCTCCAGTCTCTTATAGCTCAGCTAACCCCAAAACTGCAGCAAGTAGCCACTCTCCTTTTTAAAGAGGGGTTAACTAATGAAGAGGCTGCACTACAACTCCAACTGAGCAAGGAGTCGCTTCTTGTTTATAAAAATAGGGCGTTAAGGAAATTGCAAGAAAAGGCATTGGCCGGCAATTACCGGTTAACGTCCTAAAAGTTAGAATTTGACACATGCTTGCAAAAATATATTTACCAAAATCTTGTTAGCTCATCACGGTTTTCAATTGTACTGATAGGAATCAATCAACATTAAAAAATGAAACTTATCATGACAAATGATGAACAAAAAACGTACAGATTAGCTTGCGTGATTTGCGACCTTTTTAACGGTAATCGAGTTAGTAAGGCGGGTCAGGAGCTTTATGACAAAACATTCCCCAATCCAGAGAGCCTGGCTGAAGTTAGAATACCAGCCTCCACTTTTGAAGAGTATGACAAAGTTGAAAAGAACGTGGATCAGTTTTGGGATGAACTTAAGAAGCAAATTGGGATGGATTAACATTGCTAGTTCCTTAAAAAAGCCAAGAGTCATAAGTTTATGGCTCTTGGTCTATGACCTTCGCATTTTCCTTCTTTTATAGATAAACCCAAATTTATTGTGATCTTCATTCCAACGCAGGTTATATTTCTCTAGCGAAAATGCGGTCTGATCAGCAATTAAATCAAAGGTTGTATCTTCTTTGACGTTTAAAAAGTGGTCGATGTTTAACATTTGTTGACAGGACAATTGTTGAGGATGATTTATTAAATAATGGAATTTCTTTCTGTGGATATTTAGAAAGTTTGCCAACGATAGTTCCGAGACAATTCCTAATTGGAACAAGTGCCTAAAATGACGAACTTTTTTCCATGTTAAAATTGAAGGCTGGCTTATCTTTTTCATAATACAAAGAAATGATAAGACCAATACAATTAGTGGGTCGCTCCGACACAATTTAAGTGACGAAATGTTACAATTAAAGAACGCTGGATCGGGTTTGGCCGATGTTCGTCACTTTGTTATTACTACTCTGCACATTTCTGCCATTGACACATCGAAATAGGCTGCTATTTTTTCAACCTCCCATAGATCCATATCCCTAGGCTCCAGTATGAGTCGGCTCATACGATTATTATTTGTTCCAAGAAACTTTGCCAGGATAGTCTTAGGAAATCCGGTTTTCATAAAGACATCTCGAAATGTCAATAGCGTACCATTTTTAATTCCCACATTCACCATCATATATCTTGGATCGCGCTCCATAATGCGAAAATACAAAAAAACTGTAAAATGCTAATGTTTTTAGTATTGAGTGCCGTAATTGTCAAGCTGCTCTTGGGCAATTGTTTGCCACTTTAATGTCAATATACCAGTTTTAACTGTTCCATTGGTGCCTTCGACATTTGTTCCAGGTATAATTACTTTTTCATTCACCAAATTTTGAAATACACCTTCATTTTCGCTGTAGTTCTTAATTACTACAGTGGGAAACCTCATTCGGTATGCATAATATTCAGCTCGCCAATTTTGGGTCCAATTAACAGTAGGTACACACCAAGGGGAATCGTCCGCTATTCTGACTGCTGTTATTGAAATTGTGCCATTTTCATATAGGCTAAATTCTAAATGACACATTTCGCCTAATATTTCAACTGTTTCCATAACGATTATTTTTAATTTCATTATGATTTTATCCTGGCCTTATATGCAACACCATATCCTTGCTCCACGAGCATTCTCGCGGCAAGTTGAAAATTGCCATTACATTCCAGGATGGCGAATACAGCATAGGGCTTGTATCCTTTTTTTCGTTTAAACTCTGAGTTCGTCGTCATTACCGTGAATAATCCAAGTTTGTGGTGAAAATCTCCGGAAGTGAGGTGGTCAGTATCACCAGGGCGACGCAGAAAGGTTCGCTCCTTTTCTGTCTTTACGATTACCCAACCATGTTTTTGCAATAATCCTAGAATATCGCCTCTCAAATTATAATCGTCGCAAGGGCTTTCTATGTTATATTGCCTCCCTCTTAATTTACATGCTGAAATTTTGGAAGGTGCCTTATATTCATTAAATGATCTTGCAATTCTCCAAATTTCAAGGCGATCTCTTTCTGATATGTTCGGAACATTCATCAGATCGTGCTGAACAAAAGAATAACCGGGTGTTGGTTCTACGATAATGTAACTTTCATTGCCAATTGATTCAACAAGTGTTTTGAGCTTTCTTTTTTCAATACATAATCCTTTGTTAGTTTCCAGACGTCTCGCTAAAATCGTACTTGATTGAACATCCTTGCTTTTGTACATCAAATGAAAGCCATAGTTTTTCGTTCGCGCTATTACTAATTTCGCAACTAGTTCCGGTGAATATCTGTCGAGCGAGCATAAAAAGCGATCCAGAATTGCTTTACCGTTTCTATTATTCTTTTCATCGATATCAATTACTTCGAGGTTTCCGCTAATGCAACCACATATTACTGCTATCCCAAAGCATTCAGGAAGTGCTAACATTCGATGTAATTTATTCTCCGAAATAACTAATCTATTATGTTGCTTCCACTTGTGAATCGCTTTCTTAACTGAATTGATGAAAACAATAGAGTAGCCCTTTTTTCGATATTGATTTGCGGCCTCTTCAAGTCTATTACCCATTGTCATCATGTTTTTTCAAGAAGGGAAATCATTTCATGTAATGGAAATTCAACTGAGTGATAGTCGTCATTGGTCTCGTCAGTATATGCCTGGAACATTGCGGTTCCGCCTTTGAAAAAGGATATATATTGCTCTTTAAACATAAACTTCTGATTGGGTTTGGTGAAATCCCTTATTTCATTATGGCTATCAAATGATATGAAAGACCAGTTGACCCCTTCATCGGATAAAAAAGCTTCAATTTCATCTTGTGCTGTATGGACAAACCACCCAAATGGTGCGTCCCAAATATTAAGACAGTAGAAGTTTGGCGTATCTTCTTCCGATACCCTTTTCAATATGCTTTTTAAATGGTTGCAATAACCGATTGACAAATGCACCAGAATGAAGTTGCAACTACTCTGCTTTGAGTAAGTTGTTGCTTTAATTATTACCCATAATGTGGGCGATTCTGAAATTCTCATAAAAAAGAATTTTGTGGATGATTAAATATTTCGGACAGGTAAAATATTAGTAAATGGATTAGATGGTTGAAGTATTATTATTTCTCTTTGACGCATTAGGCTGTTAACTTCTAATATTCCATCCATTCCAAGTAAGGAGAATGATTCAGCATATGGAAGTATAGACATGAAGTCATAGTGAAAAAGAATCTCGGAGATCTTTGGCCAATACTCAATAACATACCCGTAAGTGCCAAGCCTGGTAGCCACATCCATTATTCCCGCACCGAATCCATTGGTATCAGCAAAGTGTATTGCTACGGATTTCTCAGTGCTAAATGACAAATGCATCAATTTTTTATGAGGATTAATTGTGGCTACTGGGTCTTTCAGTATTATACCCCGGTAAATGGTCCCGGGTAAATAATTTATTGACCGCATCAGGCTTTGTCCAACTTTATGAATAGTTTCAAAATTGTTTTTCAGATAGAGATCTGAGGCGCCTGGAAATATTGGAACTAAGGCATTAGCCGACCAGTTAAAGTAGATTGCCAATTCTCCATGAAGCTCCTTCAGGGAAATTTCTTTTTTCATCGATGAGGCAATGAAATGGGATTGCTATGCTGCTTTTGCTTTGGTTGGCTTTCCGGGGAGGTTCTTGACCTTATTATTTTGCTTGTTGTTCTCCTTCTGTTTTCCTTTCTTCTGAGTTTCCTTTTTCTGCTCTTTTAAAATTCCGATTGCTTTATTGACACCGGCTTGCCGTTTGTTAGCAATCTCCTTTTGTTGTTTTTCGAAGTCAACAATAGGAATTGACCCTAAGCTTTCAGCCATGAGTCTAAATGCGTATCCGCCGCGAGTATTCGGCAAGTTGGTGCTATTCTTTTCAGTGATAACTCTCCTGAGTAGGTAGGTAATCTGCATTTTATTTAAACGTCTTAATCCATTCTTAAATTCATCAAAAGTTGCTGGCTCTTTCAATGCAGGAAGTTTAACTACTTTATTCAATGCTGCTTTCAAGTGATATGGTATGTGTTCAATGATTAAGTAATTGATCAGTAAATTATCCGCACTGGTTGATTGCTTGGGTATGCGTCCAATATTTGTATCGGCATTCACAGCTTCCGCAATCTTACGCTGAATCTTCTCCTGGTCAAGCTCCCTGGCCCTTGCTTCACGCGATTGAAGCCTTTCAATTTCATTATCAATAACCTGTATTGAAGCCTCCCCTGATGCAATTGCTTTCTTAGCTGCATTCGCGGTAGCTTTAGGTATATATTCCACGTAAGCATATTTGCCTTCATCGGTTGGAGTATTGGAAGAAATTATAAATGCCTTCTTTATCTTAGAAGATGAAAGCAATTTCTCGAATTTGTCTTTTTTTTCAGAATATTCTTGCTCAGACTTTACAAATTCTTCTTTAATTTCTTTGGCAGGGACTTTGCGCTTTTTTAGCGCCTGAGAGAACGTATTCCAATCTGGCTTCTGCGGTTCTTTTATATACCTGTACTCTTCTCCGTATCCAACAATGTTTGCCTCAATTCCATCGTCGTGAAGTCGTTTAATGTCTTCATCTGGCATTTCGCCATCATAGACGAAAATAGTCGTTGGGTCTTCTTTAGCTTTTGCTATTTCCTTCTCGATATGCAACGCAGTTTTGTTCTGAAAACATTTAATATTAGAACATCGGGGTTTGTTTTCTTCTTCCGGAAATAAAACCCCACAAGCGGAATTAAAGGGGCAGGTATGGCAGGATCCCATTTTGATATCGAGTTCTGCATCTGACAAGTCAAATGCAGCCTGTGCTAAATTTCCCTTGTACCTGGTAAAAATATAAGTATTGATACTAATATCTGGATGGTCTGACTTTTCATCTTCTTCCGATACTTGTTCATCATACAAATATTGTTGAGTTTCGGCAGGGAGAAGACAAATTTGTAATGCTACTCCTAATGGAATACCATTACGTAGGAAAATAGATTGCCATTGCGGTGTTAAATCATTAAGCTTTAATTGCTGGCGAACGAAATAAATAGTTTTACCAACTCTTCGAGCAATTTCTTCGACTCCCAATTTCTCCGTTTGTGCCAGGTTATGAAAACCTGTTGCTTGCTGCATAGGATGAAGGTCTACACGTTGTAAATTTTCAACGATTTGGATGATTTTTGCTTCTTCATCACTTACGTCATAAATAGTTGCTGGGATTTCGGTCTTCCCGGCGGCGGTAGAACCCAATAATCTTCTATGGCCATATATTAATCTAAATCGTGTACCATTAGGCCGTACTCCAATTGGTTGAATAACCTTTCCGACCGACTTAATTGACAAACCCATTTCTTCAATTTCCTCCATGGTTTTTCGTGGCTGATTGGGATCCACATCAACAAGGTCAATAGGCAATAAGACAGTTTGCACGGTTTCTTCCGAGCTAATTTGTTTTGTTTCCATTTTTTAATTATTTAAATGATTAAAATGAAGTTGTAAGTCTTCAGAATTTGAATGAGGCTTGTTGCACTTTTGGCTTAGCTGGTTGCGAAGTAGTTTTTGGAACTTCTGTGGGGACTTTCTCGATTTTTTCTTCAGCTCTAATTTTCAGTTTCATCAATTCCCGCCGCTTTTTATAAATGTGTTGCCGTAGCCGTTTAAGTTTTGATTCCTGCCATTCACTCAATCGTCTTGGAGCTTTTACTATATCCCAGTGATCTTCCCCGAACCACTGTTCGAGAGTCTGGCAACATACGTGGGTATAAATATCTGTCCAATCGTTATCCATCGGCGATTCATGTGATCTTGTGTAGAGATAAATTGAGCACTCAACGTATGAAGCCAATTCTTCACTTTTCATTAATGAGATCATTCTAGCAGTGATTACTTGGTTAAACAGCCTATTTGGTATTAGGTCTGCCCAGAGCATACTGAATGTTAATATCGGCGAAGAAATAGCATCCATAATGTCAAAAACAAAATCTTTGTTTCTACTGGTATATTTACTGTTGCTAGAGTCGGCTCCTGGGTCAAAGAGAAGATTTGAACTGATTTTCCTGTGCATAAATGTCTCCCTGTTTTAGCAATTGAGAAAGGCACCCACAGTGGAAAGGATTGCTTCGGCCTGATCTGCTTTTTGCTTGCGAAGTCGTGTATCATGTCTCAGATCGTCAGGATCAACTATTAGATCCTTCATATTTTCAATGACATTTGAAATATCACGATCTCCCGTAAAGTTTAATCTTGGCAAGGTTTCAATTAAATCTTCAATATTGTTTACCAGGCTGTCCCGAAAAACTGCATCATGTTCCTTTAGTTTCTCAACCATATGTTGCACGGCATCTCGTATTCGCGACCAAATATTTTTGGTTGCATCAGAAATGCGTTGATAAATCTCAGCCTCAATGTTTGACTTAATATTGTCTACTTCCTCCTGGTCAACATTGAGCCTGAAATCAGAAATGTTCGAAATCGGCATAAAAGTCATATCCATGCTGAATTTCCGTTTCATGTCAGAATGTGATGGGTAATCCTGTTCCCTAAACATCCCATTCAAACGGGCCTTTGCTTCTTCTTTTAATGAAGGATAAGCCCGAATAAATAAGTCAACTTTTGAATTGAAGTCCTCTTTGTACTTAGAGAACTGATTTAAAAACTCGAAGTAGTTGGATGTTGGCAACAGGCGATCGCCATTGTCGCCCCAGGGAAGAGAATTATCGTATAATAACGTTCTGGTTGCACTTGCGACTTTCTTAATCGCTGATAATTCTTCTTCTTTGATCAGATTTTTATTAAATCTACCAGCGTCGTGTGCATTGTGTGTTTTTTCTATTTCATGTGATACAGTTTTGTCGTACTTGCGTGCGCTCCATTGGGATATTTTAATATTAACCAATAAGGCCCTTTCAGATAAGTTTTTCATCTGTAAATAATTTTCGATTAAATAATTAAGATTAGGCTACACGATGCAGATCACCTCGCCAAACGGTGGATTAAATTCGTAGTCGTAAACTTTGGCCCATAGGACGGGCATGTCTGGCTCTTGTGGGAAGCTATTACAACAGCCGTCAGTTAGATAAACTACGGCTTTAGGTTGAAGATCATGTTCTTCGATATATACAAAACCTGGCTTAAAGTCTGTTCCGCCACCACCCTTTGGTTCCAGGTGAATTGGTTCATCTTGTTCTATCCTTTGAATAGATTGTACTTCTGCATCAACATACAGTATATCCAAACCAATATTAAACGTGTTGACAATATCAAATACTTCTGCCGAAAACTGGCTTATAGTTTTGTTGGAGATGCTTGATGAGGTATCCACTATTAACGTGACTCTACCAACTTCTATGGATTCTAGTATAGGTAGGTATAGATTTTGACTAAGATAACGTGGTGATGGTTTTATCCAAGAATAATCATTCCTTGCAACTTCTGATAAGAATCGGGTCAGTACCTCTTGCCAGGAAATCTTAGGCTCAAGAACGTCTTCAACCATTCTTTTTAGGTGGCAAGGCATACAACCTTGCTTCTCTGCTATTAAGGTGGCCTGTGCGATTGCTTGTTTTATTTGGGCTTCAGTTTGTTGACGATTTTCATTATTGGGCAGATCTAATACATCACCTGTACCTTCTCCATTTGAACGTTCATTTTCGTCGCCGTAATCGTCCTGGGGTAATCGTTCATAAATGTATTCCGCACTTCTTCCTTCAAAATCAGGATTTACTAGGACATTAGAAGGGAGATTGAACTTTGAAGCAAGTAACAAAGGATTAATGGCGTAGTCTGTAGCGTCATTCCATCTTTTTATATTTCTCTGATTCCGTCGAGTATGATGAAGCATTGTTACATGCATAATTTCATGTGCAATTACTCCTTTCACTTCTTCTGTCGATATTGAATCAATGTATTCGGGATTATACCAGATATTTATTCCATCGGTAACTGCTGTTTTGATGGACAAATCGGCAACATATTTGAAGCGAAGTGCCAGGCTTGCAAAAAATGGCTGTTCCATAATCAGTTGAACTTTGGCTTTCTTGATTTTGAGTTCTGCGTTCATGACAAGGAAGTTTTAGTTCAGGAAGCTGGGATAGTCTGCGGCCCATTGGATAAACGCTTTTGTATTTCTAAGGCTTCTGTCCCTGATAGTAGCGGCAGTCATGCAGGCAAAGGCATTTTCTTCAGGAAATCGTTTAAGATAAATTGAAATCGACCCAATGTTTTGTTCACTCATCTTATTAGCAAGTCCATTCCCAATCGCATATAAAATTCCAGGATCATCAGGAACAGGCGCTTTATGTGGATTCATGATAATTTCATCAAGGGAAGGTAAATGCCTGTATAGTGTTAAGAAATTTGAGTATTCTATTGCAAAAGTTTCTCCAGCAGCGCCTTTAAAAACCTCAAACTCTAGTGAATACGACAATCCTGCTTTTTGCTGCCGGCCAACGGAAGTAATGGTTCTTGGAGAAGGCGAGTTTACAATTTCTTTGGTGGCTGTAAATTCGGTAAGGATATTCGGTCTGAATTTAATAAAAGCAATTAATTCAATAGGCATATCGTTAACAAGAGCCCAATTGATCCAGTCCTCAGCATCTACTTCCAACTCAATTATTGATGCAAATCGAGATTTAATAGGTTCGAGAAGACCACCGACACCTGCTTTGTCTTCTCTTCGGTTTGTGGCAGAAACAAATGTAACAGCATCACTAACCTTGTGGTCGTTTATTCGTCGGGCTAAAAGTAACTGCATACATGCAGCCTGCACACTAGTAGATGCTTGTCCAAGATCGTCCAGAAAAAATATTGTCGGTTCTTTAGCGGCTATGATTTTGTGAAGGTCACCGAAAGGCAGAAAATCCGCTGTGCCTTTCTTATTTGGAAATGGTAGG
Organism: Paraflavitalea sp. CAU 1676; assembly: GCF_029223285.1. Classification (GTDB taxonomy): domain Bacteria; phylum Bacteroidota; class Bacteroidia; order Chitinophagales; family Chitinophagaceae; genus Paraflavitalea. The sequence continues at coordinate 594,558 of NZ_JARHUJ010000005.1, forward strand.
CCTTTGTAGTCAGTTGGATCGCTAACTACAGGGTGAGAAATTATTAATTCAGCTCCAGTAGCATTTGCAGCTTGTGATACAATATCCGATTTGCCAATACCAGGTTTTCCTTTAATTAATACTGGAAAGCGGTGATCGAAGGCGAAATGTAGGTATTCCGCTAATGAAGATGGTGTCATTATGCAATAATTAAATAGTTAAGTAAAAGATTGGGATAGGTGAACCTAGAGAAAGCGTTGACCGGTTAGTAATTTTAGGATATAAAGGATCCAATTCTGAAAATCAATGGCAGTTGCTTCTTCTTTGCAATCAGCGATGGTAAATGTTTCGCCGGACTTGTCAGTTATTCTGACTGACCAAAAGGTAGCTTCTTGTGGAGTGGTAGTTTGAGTTATGAACTCTTCATCGTCTTGAACAATTATGCATGGAACTCTTGAGATGTTGTTAAACCCATTTAAGGGCGGCTTATGTACCACAACATTCCAATATTCAATAGAAGGTTTATTGTCTTTCATATTTGTGTTGGTTTTATTGATTGTAAATAAGTTGCCCTTGATAATAAATCTGAGAAATGGCTACCTGGTCAGATGTGAGCTGATGATCAGCGTTAAGGCAAAAACACCCTTTTTCAGGGTAATTTCTATGCACATAACCTCCATACAATAAAAGATGTTTCAGAAATAATTGTACTGTGAATGTGCTTACAGTATGCGCGACCTGCTCTTGATACCAGAAGCATAATTTAGAAATTTCCAACGGAGTTTCCAGAATAATGCCTGTCACTGGACAGCGTGTAAATACTTGAATATTCTTTTCGGATGGATTCATATTGAAGTTTTAGAGTGACTAAATGGTTTTCCTTTATTGTGCTGTTTTTGCCCATAATTGTTAGATATACTTGCCCATAGTAAGAGGCAAAAGATGAGAAAAAAACAGCGGCGCCGCCCGGAGCATTTTCCAAACCCTAATGATTGGCGGGGGCGGGTGGAGGTAAAAAAATAAAACATCAACGAGCCGCCCCCGAAGGGTGGGAAAACAAAAAAGCGCACTCGTTTTGTGCGCTTTTTTGTTGTGTTGGGTTTGGAAATGTCTGGGCAGCCGCTATTTTCGCGGTTTTCTTTTGCCTCTTACTATGGGTTAGTATATCCCATTAGTCGTTTTCATTTATCTGATTCCTTTCTTAAAATCAACTTTGATAACATTATCAATACTCTTATTAAGTACTTCGACGGCTTTTTTTAGGTTTAAATCTTGTGAATTGCCTAGGTCCTTATAATCCATTAATTCACCCCTGTAATCAATAATTCTTAGTTTTTGTTCTTGTGGAAATGCTAGTAATTGAACTTTTTTAGTTTCGCCATTTATTCTAACCTGAATCTCTTTAGATTCTCCGTTATTCAAAGCGTTTATAATTTGGTTCTTTTCTACATTTTTGAATTTGATTGGGAGTTTGTTAAGTTCTGCAGCAAGGTCGAATTGTATATAAATATGCTTTGTTAGCTTATGTGTATTATCAATTATTGCCCAGTGATTCGTTGCCTGGTCAACCATAACGGATCGGCCTGAAACAAGGTTTGCTGCTTTTTTTGCCGAAAACAGAACTTCGTTTTGATGAGAAAACACTTTCCAGTTTGAGTTACTCGGTTTGCTTATTGATTGCTCCCAATTCGCTCGTAAAGCAGCGTCGAATGTTTCAAAGACATAGGTAGCGGACCCTTCTATCCGTTTGAAGTGTAAAACAAAATCAGTAGACGGGTTTTGCAGATCGGCATATCTTAAATGAAATTTGGGCAATCCCTGCATTAACATTTTCTCCAAATAATTATCAATATCCAGAGTAAAACCTGCTTGTTTAAGATGAATACTGAGGTGTTGGACATTTTCCTTTACACTGGCAGATTTTGTGTGAGCGTCAAGACGTTTCGAAAAGTCATCAATAATATTTTGTCTCAGTAAAATGGAGTTAATTAGCCACCTTGTTAGTTGGCCATTAACTAAATAGTTCAAAAACGTTGGGTGCGCTTTGACTCTAACTTTTCGAATTTCATTTCTTATAAAGGCACGGGTATTTCTTTCTGGTTTAGATAGATCTTTATTGAACGTTTTCAGTAAGTCTTTTAAAAACTCCAGTTTCAGTCTTGCAGCATCACTCTTATTTGAAAACGGACTATTAATTGCGAACTTTGCGTCTTGTTCTGCGTAAAATAGGACCGCATCAAGGAGCCTGTTTGTTTCCTGCGTAAAATTCTGAAACAATTGAGACATTAACTAGAGTTTAATAGCCTTATAAAGATCCTTATTCCGAATTTCAATAATGAGGTTTCTGCCACCGTTCTTTTCTTGAACTTCCAATATCAGTTTTCGTCCACGCGGTATTGATCGCTGTTTGAAAGCAACTATCCAGGTATCAATTCCTTTCCCTGTAACAACTGGTAAATCATCTTTATATACTAAGTCAATCGTGGAACTCTGCTTGGAAGTATTTTTAGCCTGTTTTTTATCAGTAATGTAGAGTTTTGCCCAGTCTACTTCGAAAGGGACAAGAGTACGGTTTTGAAACTCGGTTTTCAAGTAAATTGAATTGTCTTTGAGAAATATACCGCTAATTGATAATTTTATACATCCATTTATTATTCGTCTATGCATCCGAGTGCCTCTGTTCTTGATTTGCTGAACAATTGATCGAATCTCTCTATTGTTAAAACTACTGGCATTTTGGAATCTAAGTAAAGAATACGAAGAGTCTGTTAAATTCACATTGTATGTAGTATTAGCTGGAGTTTCTTTATAGGAGATTGTAAATGGGTAAACAATTCCGTCAGAAGTGATTACATGCAAGTTGCTACTCGTAGTAAACGGTTGTTTTGCTTTTACTCTTAAAATATTCTCTACATTCGGACTTTTGAAAGCGGCAATCTCTTTAATTCCCCGATCGACGTCTTTTATTGCCCATGGGAAAATGATTACTGTCGTAGCTCGATCTCCGATTTCAATATGATGAGTGTTTATTGGCTGCAATGTCCCCACGGTCCCAACTTGAGCGAAACCTAAAGCCGAAATAATCAAAAACACTAGAGTGGAAATAATATCTTTCATTATGAAGAATTTATTTTATTTGGAATATTTATTACTGTAATAATATTTGATGGCCCGCTTTAAGCATGGCTTTGGGAGTTCTTACTTTTTTGTTAACAAATTGTTGTATAGTTTGGATACCCGTTGCAGCGATTTGTCCTGATATTGACGGATTAAAGTTCTGTAGAGAACGTCCCATGCTTTCCTTTACTGCTGTTCCGGCGGTTGAACTTTGAATATTTATACCAAGCAATCCATCTAAATCATAAGCCTTAAGTTTTACCGGGAAGATTACGTTGTTAAAGACTATCCTTTCGACATTAATTATTGCTCTTTGGCCTGAAAGACTGCAAACCCCAAAAACAGTTTGGTTCGATGGTATTTTGGTGTTATCTATATAGATATCTTGTTTTAGCCTTAGTTCTACTGCGGATCCTTCTTGAATTATTTGATCCGTATTAACAATTGCTGCAATAGATGGTTTTAGAGTAGTTGGAGATAATGTCTCAGTTTCCAAACCAAAAAACAATTCATTCGTTTTCTCACTGTTTGTTGGTGCAATAAGCACCTGGTTAATTTCGGTGCTATCCGACACTTCACTTAGTGCTGGTGCTGGATTCTGGAGGGCAACTATCTTATTTAGCATCTGGTCAAACTTTTCCAGCTCCGGATCGCTGGAAGTTTGAGTGGCATAAGTGGCTTCCAGTAGTTTTTCTAATCTTTTTATCTCTGCATCTGATTTACTGGTAGACCTTGTTTCGTTCTGTGTTTCAAAATCTCGTGGGCGATTCCTTGCGCTAGCTGCTAACTCCTTGTCTATTTGTTCTAGCTGCTCTTTGATTTTATGCTCTTGCTCAGATAGAGCTTTCAGTTTTCTATCTTCAGTGTTATTATCAGGAATTTCCAAAGTGTCATCAGCGGGGCTTAGATCCCAGTAATTTTCTTCTTTGGTATTATTTTTTGCTTTAAGCAAAGAATCTTCCTGCGCTTGCATATAGATTTCGAGTTTGTTTTTGCTCTTGTCCTTAATTTTAGGATTGGGCAGATTCTTGTTAAAGCCGGTCTTAACTTTTTCGCTGGTTTCATCTTTATTACTACTCCTGGGGGATAAACGATAAATGACAAAACAGATAACTAGAATCGGAATGATACAGCAGCCAGCGAGAACAACAATTTTCCTTCGTTTACTTTTAAGTTGTGACATAATGTTTAGTTATTTAAATAAGTTTGAATCTTTAAGGGGAGAACTCTTAGAGGTTGTGTCTTTTCTATTGGCCTTTTCAGGCAAGGAAATATCAGGAGCGATTGGAATCCGTTGGTCTTGGGGGAAAATGCTTTTAATTCTCGGAATGGAAAAAATGCTACTGCAGAAGGTGTATGAGAAATATAGGATAAACAATGCAGCTATGGTTCCAAATGCAAGTTTTCTTTGTTTATAAGTTAACCGGTTTTCCCACGAAGTCATTTTTGCACAAAATTTGACGCGGACCGAATTGATGATTAGGTTCCAATCCTCTTTAGGTATAGATTGGTTGTTTCCAACAACTTTCGACTGTTTACGTTTGAAGTTGAAAATCATATTTATCTTTTGGTTTCAATTAAATCCTTATTTTCTAAGACATGCCAGCGTTCAATCTGCAAGCCGTGGGGGTTATTGTCCGAAGCCTGGGTGACACGCACTGTTCCTTCTGTTATTAAGGACCTGGTTACAATTGAGCTTGAGCGGATAATTTTTAATTTGCCCCTGTAAGTGAATCTCCATGGCGTTTTGTTAATATCTACTTCAACACTGTCCATTTCAATTTCCTGGCTAATGCTTGCCGCGATTACAGAAGTGTAATAACCGTTTTCTCTTAAATTGTCATATTCTTTGCTTGCTGTATTGTCGGCCAGGTGTAGCGATTTATCAATGTTCCTTTTTATGACCTTTTCATCGGGTTGTAAAGTATAAAAGTAGAAATGAAACATTTTGACATGATCCCTGATTTCAATTGGCCACATATTACCGCGTTGTTCAGCAAAAGCCTCGAACACTTTTCCGTTTGCAATTACGAATATTCGCTTTTCCTTCTCTCTTAACAATTTCATTGTATACATGATGGAATAAATAGATATCCCAGTGCTTGCTAAAATGATAAGCACACTGATAAGTCTCACATATTTGAATGCCGTGTCGATATTTTTGAGTTGTTGAAACACAGGTCACCTTTTTAAATTAGAAATATTCTTATTTCCCCATCGCTCCCTTAGCCATTAAAATTGTAGATGTTATCTTCGATGCCAGCGGGGCAGCTCCCGAAGCCTGGACGATATAGTTGGCCACATTGGGGATGCTGAAATAACCAAGAATTGCGATAATGAGAAATATAAAATATCCAATATCCGTTTGGCCAAAACCTATGAGGTTCCCATTAGCCATATCATCAATGCTAATTTCAAGCATGCCTTGTTGTATTTTGGATATTAAGGCTCCAAAAATGTTCGCTACGGGCAGCCATAGGTAGATATTAATGTATCGCCCAATCCAGGATACAAGGGCCTGATGAAAACCATCGTAAATTGATAACGATAAAACAAAGGGGCCCAAAATTGATAAAATAAGAAGTTGGAAGGTTCGCATAGCGTCAATACACAATGAAGCAGCATAATATACAGTTTCAAGGATGATAGCAATAAGTAGTTTTATAACATACGTTATTCCATTAGTCAGCAAGGCAATTGAAAACGATGCTCCTTGACTAAGAGAGTTTTCGCCAATGTCTTCTTCCTTTCCATACTTTCTCCATTCTTCATCATCATTCCCTATTCCGCCTGCGAGCGTTTTCCATTCCTCACTCTTAAGTATTGCATCCCCACGTTTTTCAAGGAGTACGTATACAGCATCGTTTTCTCTTTTTACCATGTCATTTGTTGCGGCGACTGTTGGATAAAGAATCCCGTTTAGTAGACCAAGAAAAATTGGGTAAAAACTGAGGACCAGTGTAATTACGAATGGCCTAAATAGAGGAAAGAAATCTATGGGCTCTGCTGCCGCCAGATGTTTCCATACTCTTACTCCGATATACCATATCGCACCGAATCCACCGATTGCAATTGAAGCCTGAAGTAAATCGCCAGCTAATGGTATTATGTTCTTATACAAATTGCCCAGTACCTTGTGAAATGAAGTAACTTCTTCGTTGATAGTTTGAGATAATGCAAAGTTCGGAATTAGGAAGAGGAGGATGAGCAAAAGTGAGACTGATCCAACATGTCGCATATAATTATTTGGAGTATTCATATAGCTTGTTAATAGTATTGTTTTCTTTTAGTTGATTCTTCCGTTGCATGCCCATTAGTTTTACCCTATCAATGAATGTTGATACGGATTCTAGCAAACGGGCATTTCTTTCAAAAACTCCATCAATTGCTGTTAGCCGTTCAGCATCATTCATCCTGACTTTTCCTGCTGTTATTACCAGAAGCAGTTCTTCCATATTTTTAACAGAGCGGTCAAGAATAGACTTTAAGACCTCTTTCATATATGAAAGTTCTTTTTGCTGAAATATTAAGCGTAGATCACTATCAAATAGAAGGCTTCTGCAGCTTTTAACTATTTTTCGTTGCATATTTACTATTTCAACAACTTTATGGTACTTTTTAACTGTCGGACTCGCTTCCCAAAGTGCACTTAAAAAGAGATTGTGTAAATTGAAATTAGACTCTGATAGATTTTTAACTGTGTTGTATCCTTTTGTAAGGATTTCATAACCATCCTTCATTTGACTCAGAATTTCCTTCAATTGATTAAGCTTTTGAATATTTAGGATTAGTTGTTCCAATTCGAAATTCTGTGCTTTAACGATGTTGGGAAGGCTGGATAAAAGCAACATACAAATGCATAATCGGGCAAATAATTGTTTCATTAGTTCAGACTTTATTTATGCAACATTTTAAGATTCTCTACTTCTCTTTTTGCAAAAAATCTCTGATTGTCAAGAAGGGAACATTGATTATAAACAGTGGTCACCCAGACATGCTTATCTTTTACTCTTTCATAGATGACTGTTATTCGATGCAGGCGTTCGTTGTCACTCATGGTGGTTTCTTCGTTTTTTAAAACATTATTCAAGTCTATCAAATCGTCCGATAGCATGTCAAGCATTTTATTTTGCTGAAAAGATATATTCGAGGCTTCCTCAATATTAAAGTTGCTTTGAGCCCTATTAAGAAGTTTATTTAGTCTTGAGTTTAGTATATTGATATCTTTGGCCGTCTTAAGGGTTTCTTGCACAGGGGAATAATTGGACACTGACGGCTTTGTGGTATTTAAACTCATAAAGAATAAATCATGCAAATTGAAATCGCCCTGTTTAAGTTGTCCGTAGAGATCCAGTCCTGATTTAACGATTTTGTATCCTTCTTTTAAGAAAGATATGTATGCTTGTTGCTTCACAATCTGCTCAATATTGTACTTTCGTTGGGTCTTTTTTTGCCTGAACCATTCGTCCCAGGTTTGACTGTGACTCGTAACTGAGATTGTGACCAGGATGGCAGAGAATATGAACTTCAGAAACATTGGTTAGCGTTTAGGTTTGCACTCCTGAGAAGTAGTTTCTTTCAATTTGCAGGCATCTGTTATACTTCTTGCACGTGCCAGATCTAGCTTATTTTGCATCAGGTTTGTAACTTCTTTCACAGATGGAATTTGTTCACCTGGTTTGAGAGTTATGGAATGTTTGCAATCCTGTATTTGGAGGAACAGACCTGTGGTATTGATCCTGGGGATTTCCGGAATGTATAGGCAGTGAATTTTGGTCCTAATTGGACCATAGGGCAAATCACCCTTTAGATCAGTCTGTAGGTTGAAAAAATGCCTGGTTTTATCCTTCATACTCACAGATTGGTCGATTTTATTAAGTTTCCTGTGAATCCAGCCGGGTGGTTTGATCGAGGCGTTTTCATATCCAAGCTCAGTTATACAGGAAGCAAAAGATTTTATTACTTCGCTTTTTACCTGTCTCTCTTGATAATCAAGCGCCTGGTTTATATTTATAGAAAATTCTTTCAGCCTTTCATATATGTCTCTTGAATGCCATAGGTCTTCAAATCCATCAATATGTATTGCCAGCGGAACCTTATTTAATGTTGCCTCAAGTTGTTTAAGTGTGAGGGAATTATTAAATGAGTTGAACTCATAAGTAAAATCGAATAGTACCTTGTCCTGGCCATGATTAAAGCTGCCGAACATCTTTACTGATAAGTGCTCGTTATCAAACAAAACAATGTCTTTATCTAATATATCCTGTACGGCAATCCGTAAATGGGTTTTGTACATACCATCTTCTTCACCATTATTTAACGCCTTTTCATTATATCCTTTGTCCCTTAGAATTCTGGCATGTTCTCTAATGATTCCCTCAATGTCTTGCATTACTTTGATTTTAGAAGTCTCGAATCTTTTTCAGGCTTTCCAGTTGTTGTTTGGCATTACCTCTTTGGAGGCTCAGTACCAAATTGCGTTCGTTAAAAGAGCGTAAGGCTGATAAATGCTTCTCCATTGAATTTGCAGTTTCATTAATCATTTTCAGTCGGTCGGCATCTGACATTTGAACCGTGAACGAATTCATTATTGAAATGATATCATTGACATCGTTGAGGCTCGCTTCAAGAATATTGCTATATACTCCTATGATATACTCTCTTTCATTGGATGAAAAATGTGGATCTTTGATAACAATCCCATAAGCTCTTTTGTATTCGGAAAGCAATTGCTTCTGCGTGCTGGTGATATCCTTAAGCTGACTGTAGTAAGCCAATACGGACTTCATCCTCCATAATTCATCGAAGTATTCCTGGTAGATTTCCTTTTGCCTATTTGTCCATTCGGCGATTTCTTCTAGTTTTAGCTTTGTAAGTAAATTCTCCAGCTTCTTTTGAATATTTTGAAGGTCTATTGTCCGATTTTGTTCACGCTGTACTTTTAAGTCGATGGCCCGGATGACTTTTTTTGCGGCTTCTTTTATAGCTTCAATTATGATGTCTTGTGAAAACGATCTGCTAGGAACAATAGATCCGATAAATAATAGCAAAAAGAACAATTTGTGAAATCGAAGGCCCATAAACTATATTTTATTCAAACATTAAGCTGCTAATTTTAACTGAATTTCATTAGCCAGTGCCGCTATGCCTTTTTGGATACTTCCATATTTCCGGGCATACAGTTGTACTTGAAGTTTTTCCTTTTCTTCAGTAGTGTAGGCGAGGTATTCCTGGAGACTTACTTCAGTTCTGTAGACTTTGCTGATAATTCCACCAATTGAAATGAAAACATCTTTATACTTTTTCGATGAATCGTTTGCCTTATTCATGGATAGTATTAGAGTTTTGTCTTTATCGGTAAGTCCAAGTAGCTCCTGTATCCGGTCGAATTTGTTTAGATATTTGGATTGGTCCAACAGGATTTTTATATCACTGTTATTAATGATTGCGTCCTTAATGATTGTGGAGCTGATTATATCTTCCACCTCCTGACTAACCATTACCAATTCGCCAAAATGTTTTCTTACAGTTTTCGACAGGTATCTGATATACTCAGCACTCGCATCTCTTGCTATTGCTTTCCACGCTTCTTCTACAAGAATAATTTTCCGTATACCCTTTAGCTTTCTCATTTTATTAATGAATACGGACATTGTAATAATCATAACGATTGGCAGTAGGATAGGATGATCCTTAATTGCGTCCAATTCGAACACTATGAACCTGGTATTTAGAAGGTCTAAGTTTTCTTTTGCATTTAGTAAATAGTCATATTCCCCTCCCTTGTAGAAAGGTTTGAGTACATATAGGAAATTATCGATGTCAAATTGACGATCTTTAACTCCTTCATTTGAGAGCACTTTGGAAAAGTCGTCGCGAAGGAATTCGTAAAAGCTGTCAAAGCAAGGGAAAATGTCAACTCTTGTTTGCAGCAGAAAGTAGTAGTTCTGTATCGCGTTGCTGAGGGAGACATATTCAGAACGGGTGTATGATTCATCTTCTTTTTTCCAAAGTGCGACGAGTAAAGCTTTAATACTTTCTTTTTTTTCTGTGTCAAGCCCTTCTTCGTCAATGAAAAAGGGATTAAATCTGATTGGATTATCTTCTGAATATGTGAAGTAATACCCATTGACTATATCACATAGTCCCTTGTAGCTATGACCGACATCGACAACCACGCAGTGGGCTCCTGTTTCGAGGTAACTCCTAAGGTAATGGCAACAAAAGAAACTTTTACCTCCGCCACTTGGTGCAAGAATAAATTTGTTCCTATTATTTGAAATTCCTTTAAGGATATATTCGTCCGATATGTCCACCATTAATGGATATCCGGTTAAACGATCACCTAATCTCATCCCAACCGGTGATAAGGAGGTTCGGTAGTTTGTTTCCTGAATGAAAAAACATACAGCTTGTTCGGCAAATGTGTCAAACGTGTCGTGAAGGGGTAATTCACTAGCCGCACCAGGAATGCCGGCAAAAAACAATTGCGGTGCTATTACTGTCTCTTGTTTTGCTCGTGCATCCAATTTTGCAAGGGCAGCGGAAATGCTATTTCTGATTTCCTTGATATCGTCTTTATTGTCAGTCCAGGCGAATACATTAAAATGAGCCTTAATTGGTATTCTTTGCTGGCTGATGGACTCATTCAAAAAATCACTGATAGCTTCCGTGCCAATTGAGTTTTGCCGCGAGTAGAGCGAGAGCGACTGTAATCGAAGCCTTTTGTTCTCCAGCTTTTTAAGTGTGACCTGGGGATCCTCAATTATAATGTATTGATTATATATATGATTGCAGGACAATAATTGGCCTAACGGCGCAGCGAATGAAATTGGAAAGCGAGTTTGATCTGTCGAATATTTTTCGTAGTACGTCTTGCTATCGCATTGGGGTGGCAGGTTTTCGACATCAGCCATACTGAAGCATTGTAAATAGAAATCTCCTATACGCAGATCTTCGTTAATTTGAATGTCCTTGATCGCGGGAGGATCATTTTCATTGAGGAGAAAACAATACTTCTCCAGTAGTCCAGGTACTTGGTTACTGCCGACCAGTTCGTCGCCCGATAATTGTCTAACTTTAATAAACCCACTGTCTTCAAGAATTTTTGCAAATTGGCCGGTTTTATCTAAAAAGGCACTTATTTCACGTGCATCAAGTGATTGTGAAGGAACCATCGAATTTCTTAGAAGAATACTATTTAAGGCAGTCGGTGGTCGTGAGAGTAGGGGCTTCTTTGTCAGATAGATGTAACATTTATGGTTTAAATATGGTCTTTCATTAAAATACTTTTCACTGCTATGCGATAAGAATGTTTTCTCCTCAGAAAAATCGGCCTGGTAATTACCTTTTAAATACCAATCTTGTTTTTGCAAAATCGAATGAGTCGGTAGTACCCGAATAGCCTTGACCCACGTTTGGTGGAGTGATTCATATTCCACTGAAGAAAGTGTAAATATTTCGGGAAGTACAAGCTCAAAGGATATTGTAATGTCACCTTTTTTCGATAATAGGCAATCATTTTCAACCTTAAGTATAGGTAGACACTCCTCAAAACGTTTAACCCTTTTCATTGCCAATGACGATTAATTTTAGAAAACAATGTCTTGTTCTTGTGCAAATGCTGCGTGGGAGCTGTTTAGATGCGACTTTTTTGACAAGTCCATGCTCTCCATACCTGCGACTATACCTTTGCACAGTAAAGTATAGTACCGCACCAGAAGGGATGATAATCAAGAGGCACACATAGAGGTTTACACCAAACATGTATAATAACGCGAAAGATAGTAACAACCCAACCAGACCTAATGCTAAATAAATAATATACTGTGCCTGTATGCCTTTGAATTCGATGCTTCGGTTTATGCCTTTGTTTATCTTATACATTATTGATTCAATTACACCCCGAAGAACGACTCAAGTACGGTAGCAACCACAACAAGGAAAATGCACGCACCAAACCAGGCGCTTGCGCTTTTTTGCGCGTCTTGTTCACCGCTGCTCCATTTTTGGTAAACCTTTACGGCACCTACCAGGCCGCTTACTGCACCAATAACGTAAAGCAAAGTTGTACCAACGTCGAAATAGGATTGGACAAGTTCGGTAGCCTTTTGGATGCCACCTACTCCGTCTCCTGCCTGAGCTTTTGAACTAACGCTAAATAAAAGGAGACCAAAAGAAACAATAGAAGCTTTCGATAATTTAGAGTATTTCCTCAATTTCAAACACCACATAAACAATACTTTTATTCTTTTTTTGTTATAATTCCGAAAATAAAAGCCCGCCTGCATTTCTCAACTCAAAATCATTCTCACGCAGACGGGCTCATCTTCACCAAAAACCACAATCCGCAGCATCAATTCCAAAGTGCCTTTATTTCATCCGACGAAAGTTGAATTCCGCATTCTCTCTCAACCGATAGAGCTATAAAAGTGTTAATTGCTCCGTAATATTCGGTGTCATTAAATAATTGATATGGATTTATAATAGATCTTATTTTGGAGGTAACTTCTTCCGGGTTAGGAGGATTGGATGCCACGTGCTTTAGCTGATCCTGTATTTTCTCTACAACAAATTCAGCCTCTCTTAATAAAAGATTATCCAGATCTTCATTTACAAATTCGAGATCATCTACATCCTCGGCTTCGGATACTCCTATACCGGGCGTATCAGGAGGCAAGGACATTTCTACACGACCCGAAGCTAGATTTGATCTGGGAATAATATCTGGTGGCGTCGCTGAAAGGCTTCCACCCGTTGTTGCAATACTCGTTTTTTGTTTAAATACTCCTAACCTGGATAAAAACCATATATAAAGTCCCAAAAACACAATCGCTATTATTAAATAGCTTCCCATTCCTTCAAGTTGTACTAACATACTAGACATTTTGCATTAACATTATCGTTTTGTTCTTATGCAAATATGCGTCGTAGAAAGGCCGGCATTTCAGAGTTATGACCGAGTACACGGAAAGAAAGTTTGTTTTTGAGCAAGAATGTTACTTTTTCGGACGGTGGCGTTCCTGTATGATTTCAATGTTGTCCAGGTAACTTTTGGTAAGCCTATTTAAGCCCGTTGCATATCCCATTTTCCTGGCTAAAATTTCTTGAAAAGTACGAGAGTGATTTCCAAGATTTACACTAAATATGTATTCAAAGTACTCTATTATATTTTGCATGCTGGCTTTACCATTGTTGAAAACACCGGTAAACTTACAGGCATATGCAAATTCAGTTAGTAGAGCTTTGCTGTCGGTCCATTCTAATTTTCGCACCTGGGGAACTGTCTCATTTTGTCCAGCCGTTGCGGGATTGGTACGCCATTCCTGCAGTAGTTGAATTATCATTTCATTGGATATAAATTTTGCAAATACCAGATCATATCCTGTTGTATTTGATTTGTCTATAATAATGTCCGTTTGTGTTTCGTTCAGCTTGTGAGCGTTTTGCCTAACAAAGTAATGAGTATCAAAATGAGTGCTTTGGGATCGGAAGTAGTGATAAAGTGCAGCATTCGCACTAAAATAATGCGCAGCGACGGCGGTTTCATCATGAATAAATTGTTCCCACATGCTTTGGGACCCAATAGGGCGTCGGATAAGCAGTTGATACTTTTGGCTAAAATACAGCCAGTTACCCAGGATAGTTGGTCGGACCTTTTTGAAAAAGACGATCTCATCTTCTTGCGACCTAAACCCGTTTCGTAGAATCTCGCCGCAGTGGTCTTCCAGGTAGCGTCGACATATGCCTAAAGCAGTAAGCGTTTGATGAAATTGGTCGCTTTGAGTGGTTTTAAGGTTCTTTACTTCTGCAAAAAAGCCTCCTAATAAATTTTCTGGTACATTACCAGAGCTTTCCCCGGTGTTCATAGCACGTACATTTTAGGATGAAGATTATTTTCCAAATTTCCTATTATAAAGAGCCAAAAACAATACGGCAGAGGTCGGTTTTCTGTACGCCTTTTGGCGTATTTTAAGGAAAACCAGGGTGGTATCGAATGTACGGGAACGAAAGACTAGAAATTGAGAGAATTCACGAGTGCAGGCAGTTTTACAACGTATAGTGGTCTTTTTTTCACAAGTGGGGCTAACGGAGGTGGGTATACGATTGATTTGACAAAAATCAATATATTTAGGTCAGCAAATGTCGATTGAAAGCACCTATCCATGCAAAACAAAGTCCTAATTATTGAAAATGAGTGGATTATAAGGAAAGAGCTGGAATTAGCGATTACGAGTAACTTTCCACAGTTGACAGTTGTAGGTAGCTGTGGGGATGTTGACGAGGCGATTTCTCTTATTAACTCTAACAACCCGGATATCCTGTTGTTGGATATTAATCTTACCTCCAATAGAACGGCTTTTGACCTATTAGACCTGGTGCCAAGAGCCAGCACCCTCAGAATAATATTTCTAACCGCATTCGAAGAATATGGTATTCGTGCAATTAAATACGGTGCGCTTGACTACCTATTGAAACCAATTAGCATCCCTGAATTGAAGTCTGCATTTCAAAAAGCGTTATTGGCTGATCAAAGAATATTGGCGACTAACCAAAAGTCTACAGAAGAAGATTCTGTAACTCTTAATAGCCAGAATTTTACCAAGACTATTCAAGTATCAGAAATAAGTCATTGTATTGGCAAAGGGAGCTACACAACGTTTATTCTTTTTACCGGGGAAAAGATTATGGTTTCGGGAAACATAAAAAAGTATGAAGACCTTTTGTTGCATCGTACAGATTTTGCAAGACCGCATAAGTCGTGTATCGTAAACAGAAGAGCAATAGATTATTATGATAAGAGTGGCTTTTTTATTTTGAAGGATCGCAGCCAAATTCCAGTAAGTGGTTATCGTAAGGATGAAATATTAAACTTTTATAAAGGTGGGAATAATGAAAACAGTTAACTCACTGCTTATTATTTGTTTGCTTCTTGCGTGCACTGATAAAAAAAGGACGCATGAAAATACAATTGCGAATGAAACCTTAATAGAGATTATTCAAAAGGAGGTTCTTCCTATGCTTCGAAGGTTTGAAGCTGATAGTATGGCCAGGGTTCTTGATAGCTTGCAACCTCTAGTAAATAATTCATCGCCGAACGCTAAGTTTAATTGGTCCTTGGCTAAGTCCAGCGAAAAAATTGTTCGGAAGGACTACGATAGCGCAAAATGGTTTATAGTAAATGCAATGGATGAGGCAAATAAGACTGATAGTATTTCACAAAATGTGATTAAATCAAAAATCAGGCTGGCAACCCTCTATAGCGTTCAGAAAAACTGGGATTCCGTTATCTCTGTGAGTCACGAGGCTCTATATTTATGCAAAGAAGTTAACATGCGTACTCCGCTTGAATTGTATTCTCGCTTATGCGAGTGTTACTTACAAATTGGAGATTATGCAAACGCAATGAAGTTTGCTAGAAAAGGTTTCGACAGTAGTGAAAGTGATCCTCAACTAAGAGCGGCGTTTGCAAATGCAATCGCCATAAATTATCAAGCTACAAATCAAATAGACTCTGCGGAACATTTTTTGAAATTCGTTCAAGCTGATCCAGTAATAAATCCGGTGTTTAAGGCTGTACAAACCCATAGTTTGGGGATTTCACTAATTCAAAGAAATAAGATCCCCGAGGGGCTTAGTTACATGTATGCGGCTAAGCCCATTTTGCAACAAATGAATTTATACAATCCTGAATCCTATTATGCTTTGGCATATGCCTTAGCAAAAAGCAAAAAGTATACAGAAGCATCAAGATGCCTGGATAGTGTTGATTTGATTCGGGAAACCCCGGGAGCTAGCTTTTTGACTTCAGACGTTTGGCAATTGAGGTCTGAACTGTTAAGGAACCAGGGTAAATTGTTCGAAGGACTAAAAGCAATGGATTCCAATTTGTATTATCGGCAAATAGCATATGATTCATCTTTAATTGAAAAAGCCAGGACAATTGAGGGACAGTATAAAACGAAAGAGAAAGATGATGCGATTGCAAAGTTGAAATTTCAGAATTCCACGCAAGAGAAAATTAATTATCAGCAAAAGGTAATTCTTTTTGCATTGTCTGTTTCTATTGCATTGTTTCTCCTCGTAATGTATTTAATTTATCGTCGGGGAAGGTTACGAGCTGAGTTGAACGAAATTTCTTTTCAGCAACAATTGTCAAGAATTCAAATGGAACCTCATTTTTTATTCAACTCTCTTACAATCGCTCAAAGTCTATCGAAAAGCAACCCCGGTTTGGCAGTAGAATATACCGGAAAGCTGGCGGCACTTTTTAGAGTAGTTCTTAAAAATACCAGAAAAACATATGTACTACTAAAGGATGAGTTGGAGGTGCTTGATGCCTATCTGCAGGTGGAGGTAAGTCGGTTTGAGAATGGGTTTGATTACGAGTTAAATGTTTACAATAGAAATGACATGGTTTATATTCCACCAATGATTCTTCAACCATTTATTGAAAACTCAATTAAGCATGGCTTTACGAGTTTGCCTTATCGTGGCTTCCTCCAGGTAAAAATTGAGAAAGTACAGGATGCCTTGCATTGTATTATCGAGGATAACGGGCATGGATTACATTCCTCACAACGAAATGGTAATAAAAACGGAAGTTATTCTATTGAAATCATAAGAAAGCAATTGGAACTTCTTACGAGGCGTTATAAAACACAATCGGATCTACGGATATCGGATAAGTTAACTTTGGACGACAAAACGGGCGTTAGGGTCGAAATTGTTATTCCGATTGTTCCTGTTGTGAGCTATTTATCTTGATTAGGAGTTCAAATTTGTTGTTGACGTTCATTTTAGCGAAGATATGTTCAGAATGTTTCTTAACTGTTTTATCGGAAATATACAATTCTGTAGCAATTCTTTTGTATGTGTACCCGTTAGCGATTAATGTCACTATTTCCAATTCTCTTTTGGTTAAATTATAATTCTTAAGACTTCCATTGAGTGAACGCGGATGAATATTTGTTGTATCAGTTGTTTGTTGTTCAGGAATTGATATAGCTTTCTTATGCTCTTTCCTAAGGGTTTCAATATTCTGCTTAAGTTGAAATATAAATAGCAGTAAAAATCCAGAATTCATAGAAATTACTTCTATTGCCTGTCCGGCGCCAACGAAGTCTATGACCGGGAGAAAAACCCAAGGCGACAAGCTGAGGATCAATATTGTTGTTTCAACGATTGAGCTGCTATTTGATTGACCTCCGTACTTGTGTTTTATCGATTTTACCACTGATGTAATGACCCAAATTGCATAAAAAACCGGAACAACTAGGACGTACTGGGCGGTTCTGATTTGCCCGTAATAAGCGTAGAGGATTATGAATAAAATATAAGGTATCAATAAAAACAGGCTTACGCCCGTTATGATATGGAATTTCATCTTTTCCAGGCCAAAAGCGGAGTAAACATAAAATGGAAAGTATGTCGGTCCTAAAAACCCAGTACCATAGGCGATACAATTTTGCAAAAAGACTGAACCATCAAGTTTAGGATCTGGTAAAAGCCCGCCGGTAATATTATAGCAGATTAATATAAGTACTAATATGGAATTGAGTAATGTATTTCGATCATCAGGCCTGATCAACCCGTGTGTAATCAGAGAGAGGAGCACAGCTACCTCAACACATATAAGCACAAAGGTGACAATGTGCATTTGCGTGCCAAATACCAGCATATTGGCGAGATTATTTGGTTTTCAGAAAGAAAAGCCGATACGTGAAATCATGGGTATGGTAAACGTCAAATCCGTGTTTTAGGTACCACGGTATGTTTTCGAGGGTGGATGTTTCAAGGTAAATTGGGAGTTTTTCGGCTCTCGCCTTGAGTAGTACTTCTTTCAACAATTTTGATCCTATTCCCTTTCGTTGTTGGGACGGATCTACTCCAATAAACCATATATAAAGCTGGGGTACTTTATCCTTTGCCTTGGCTATCGTTTTTTCCCTTTTTAACACCTTCGGTAGCTGGGATATTCCAAAGGCGAAAAAAATTAGCTTTAAATCCCACAGAAACCGTTTTATGTGATATTTAGATTTGTGAGGGTACAGAGTGAGGACACATGCGTCTTTATCTTCAGATAGAAAAATATTTCCATTGTTAAAGCACATATTAAAAGAATAATCCATCAAATGTTTTATCCGGAAAACATTATCGGATCCTCCAGGTAGAACATAGTTCACACTTTTATTATTCTCGAATGATCTTGCGAGAATTTGTACAATGCGATCCTTGTCATGTATTGTCGCTTCTATCATATACGCAACCGTTATATAAAATACCAAAATCATTTCTAAATAAAAATGTAATTAAAATATTTTAATCCCGAAACCGTCATTTTCTGGTGAATCCACCCCGTTAAAAAACGGGTATGGCAATGCTGCCAGGTAGGGAATTGCAACAACTATGGGCGTAGGGAGCTAACATTATAGGGGGATTAGCTATCACCTTTTGGGGGATTGGAAAGTGTAATCTGAGGCTTAAAGTGATCAAGGAAATTCTCCAATGAAGGCATTTTGCGTTTTTCCCGGGCCATTTCTGTTAAATAGTCATTTTCAAACAGTGTGTTGGCATCTAAAGGATACAAGGCCCTATACGATTCCCACAATAGCTGCTCTTCCTTTGTTAGTTGTTCGCCTAGCTGCTGCTTAATATATACTTTTATCAGGTCAGGAATTTCCATGCTACTGATTTTAGAGTTAGCATTTCTGCTTACAATTATTTATTTGTTTTCCTGAATTTCCTGGCAATTTTCCTCTCCCAACATAGTTGTTTTTTTGATGGAGGCGCAAAGAGGCAACCTCGATGAGGGGGTAATGAGAGTAGAGGATTTTGAACGTCGAGATTTTTTGACTTTACTGATGAATCTATACAGTGGTTACTAGTTGAATCTACAGGATCTGTGGTTTCTTGGGATAGAGAAGAAGTTGATGAAATAGGTATTAATGCCAGGAATACAATTATCTGTTTTGAATATAGCTTCATAATATTAAATTCTTTTGTTCAAATAGTTTTAGGTGATTTATAAGTTTGATAGTTGTTAGGAAGTTTCATAAAGAAATCTTTTTGATCACGCTCCTGATCGGAATATTATTATCCTTTAAATTGGTGCTTAAATAAACCTTATTTCAAACAAAAAACCTTATTCTATGCAACGTAACATCGGCGAAGAAGCGAAAGCCAAACTTCAAAATGCGCATGATTTGATTCTGAAAGACTTTCAGGTACATTATCGTATTCCCCAACTGAGTAAGATTGTAGATTTAGACGAGCCTACTTTAAAATATGGCTTCAAACAGCTATATGGTCAGGGTCCGTTTAAATTTCTAACTATTGCACGTTTGGAACAGGCGGCCAATTTGCTCAAAGAGACTGATTTGCCAATAGCTCAAATAGCGAGAAAATGTGGCTATAATCACGCAACGAACATGACTGCTGCATTCAGGAGGCAATTTAATGTTTTACCAAGTGATCTAAGAAAAAAGGCGATCGCCTAACGCTATTTGAACCTGCCTTAAAAGACCAGGTTTAATATAGCCTTTTGTCAGTTCGTATTCGCGCTTATATTGTATCGAAAATTGAAGAAAGTCTCCCGGTGAATTTAAAGGCGTCAATACTACTCTGTGTGTTTCAAATTCGGTTTTCAGAATAGTTTCGCCGGGAGCTTTATTTTTTTTGTTGGTTAATCTATTATACCAGAATAAATGATCATCAAGATTGATATAGATTTCTGCTTTACCTTTTTGAAACAATTGCCACAATAATTTTCCATCTATTTGATGAATATCTCCCATGTGACGAATATGATGGTTCCTGATAAACTCTATCGGTGTAATGGATTCAGTACAGGCGCAGACACTATTTTCCAATCGCGCCGACGTTACGATGGTCGTGTCAGCAAGCGAAATGCAGGTGTTTTTCAGCGTATAATAGATGCCGAAATGAGATTCTAAGAGTCTTGTGATTCGTATATCGAGGGATATCATCGGAATAAGGTTTATCTAATTTACAATTTATCAAGAAATTTAAAAAAGGATTGTGTTATTCGTTTTTCATCATTGCTGGCGGCACTGATGTTGAATAAAGTACTTCCTGATCTATTACATCCCGTAATGAAGTAAAATCTTGGTGGTTTCTTGGATATATTAATTTGGTTACAACCAAATGGCCGTTTTCATCCGAGTTCTTGTAAGTAAAGGAAAGTGTATCGCAGATCTTGTCTTTATGCATGAAGTTTATATACCCAGCACGGGCCAGTCCCCTTGTGACATCTGAAAAGAACAGTGGTAAATTTATATTGCTTGAATAGCTTGTGTTTTGGGTAAACTCAATATTATTAGAAAGAACCTCTGCAGTTCCTTTTCCAAGAAGTGCGAGAAAGGCTTGCATTTTCTCTTCCGTAGAATCTACATATCCATACTTTCCCGGCGGTGGTAGGGTGACCGTGAATTGCTTGTTAAATGATTTCTCATTAAAGTCTTTCAAAATATAATAGACTTGTCGATGTTTAATGGAGGTGTCGTTCAGGACAAAATAATTAATATACCGGGAAAGGGTTGCGAAGCGGTTGCGAACGGAATCATAATTGTTTTCAAAGATATTGTGTGGATATAATGCTTTTAAAATTAATACTACTGAACTGTCGCGAGTTAATGTATCATAACCAGCATAGATTTTAATTTTATTTGTGCATTGACCCCGTAAAGCCATAGACATTATTATAGCCCTGTCCATGGCACTATAATTTTCATCCTGTTTTATTTTGTTGTTAATTGATTGCAATTTTGTTGTTGTTTCGAATTTAGTATTCAGGTTATTGCAGGAAATGAGAGATACGTAAAGTAAAATCTCTAAAGCATATTTCATGTTCAGTGATATTTGAAGATTGTTCGAGTTAAGTTTTTAGTAGTAAATATCTGCTGGGTATTTAGTAGAGTCTATGACTGATTTTATGCCTTTGAATAAATGGTCATTTCGGTCATAAGTAACTTTAAAGTAATTCGTGGGATCTTTATCAAAGGTTCCTGGATAAGAGAAGGTGACTTTGCGGATGTTTTTATCCCAGATTATTATGTACACGTAGAATAGCCGGGCAAAATCTTCACTTTCGGCGATTAAATTCTGCCAAGGAATATCTTCCGCTTCCTTCCTTGGAATTGTAAAGATATAATTACCGTTCGTCGTATCGAGTGCTGGCGGAAAGGCTGCAATAGTTTTAGAAATTACATCTAACAAGAGTAGACTTTTTTCGTAGGAGCCTCGCGTTGCTGTAGGCATTTCTTCAATACTATAGCTGTAAAGTGAAGTGCATTCCCGTTTTGAATAAAGAGTGTCGCAGAGGCAAAAGTTTATTGATTGGTACTTCACAGTGCTGTCAGCTAACACAAAATCCTTCGCTAATACAGCATTTGCCCAGGTAGCAGCATCAATTAATGGCCTTATCATATCTTCCAGTGGAAGTTCGGACATTAAAGTAAATTTAAGTGTCTGCAGATTATCTGGATGATTCTTCACCACTCTGCAACTATTTATTACTCCCAATGTATGTCTGAATAATGATGCGCGCTCCTGAAGGGTGAAGTCCTCTGGAGTAAAGAAATCGCGAGTTTCGGTATGGTTAGTGAAATTAATGTTGCTTGTGCAACTTTTTGCGACGATAAAAGTTTCGATAATAGCAGCCAATATAATAATTGCTAGTATGGCATATTTGGTCATATTTAATGGTTTACTCACTTAAAAGGTGTTGTTTGTCTAGGGACGCCCGTTTTGTTAATTACTAAAGTGTCGTTGTTTCTGTATTATTTATTTGCAATTCCAGCATATCGCTGAAAATGGGATTCTTCCAGTTATAATCAAAGGAAAGCCTATTGTGCGACTCTTCGTTTTCCCAAACAACTTCGAAGCCTGTATAATTTGAAAGTTGATTGCGTAGTATGTAGGCCAGGACGAATTTGGCAAATCCATCATTTACTAGCTGCATTTGTATTTGTGCTATCCCTTTTTTGAACCAATGGACACTGCATTTTAGATTTAAGACTAATTTCTTGCCTCGGATTTCTAGCTTTCCCAATCCGTCACGTAATTGCCAGCAGCGTGCATTAAACAATTTAATCTTCATGGGAACGTCAAAAACTTCTTTGCTAATGAGGTAAGGATTGGGATGCACCAAAGACTGAGAGTACTCTTTCAATGTATTATAGCGTCCATATTTAGTAAATCGTACTTCTTTATAAACCTCCAGGCTATCTCCAATAAAGTCAGCCAAAAGAATTCCCCAACCGTAGGTCCATAGTCCAAGTGTGTCGATGTCCTCCAAGTTCATGTCATCATGTAACTCCAAATTGATATAATTTGCAGAGTCTCCATCGCTTCTGAATGTACGTACCGACATCGTGGCCATCATGGCTGTTGAAAAGATTTGTGCTCTGTTAATAATTGGCAAATTTCTCGTTTTAAGTCCTGTAGTCGTGGTGGTTTGTTTTATTGAAATGTTTGTTTGGGGGCTTGTGAACTTGGCGATCTTTATTCCTGGGGGGCGAATAATATAAAGGTTAGCCTGGTAGTGGTGAAATTGGTTTTGTTGAAGAAAAGCCATTAGAAACTTTGTAATTCGTAAGCCTAGATTATCTACCATTTGTTGATTTGCACATACTGCCGAATCTTTAAAAAGTGTAAGATCGATTGATTGTTTTGTTAACACAACTAATCCACTATCGTTAATTAGTAATGAATGTTCAATTAGAAGTTTTAACTGTTTTGATAGCTCGTCAATCGTTGGACGTTTTTGACGAGTTAACTCCGATATTTCTTTTTGGGAATACGTATGGTTAAACCGAAACGGTCTTTGTGTTTTATCGTAGAATATAACTTCAAGCCCTGAGTAGTAGAAGGTGCTGTCAGCTGTTACGAAACTGCCGATTATTTTTCGCCATCCTTCCCAGGTTGATTTATATATGCATTTTTCCGCTGAATCTGCTTTTAATTTAACGATGAACTTAATTTTTGCATTTTCCTTGTATTTTTTGGTATTGAATTTATTTAGTGTTATATAAAATGAATCGCAAAAGGCATTGGCAAACAGTATCAGTCTATCCTTTACGCTTGGGGTAGATACTGAAGGCAAAATAGTGGAGGATTGGGCGATAATTTGATTGAAAGACATCATTAGAACTAGCACAAGTAAAATCGCTTGTTTCATATAAGGATCATTGTTTGAGGGCTGAGCAATAGAATTTCCTTCTGCACGTATTCATTTCACGGCAGTAACTATCATTTCGGTTTTTTATCCGATTATTCTGTTTCTGGAGATTGGTTGGGTGTAGATAAATTATTAAAAGAAAAACATTGAGTTATCTTTTAATGGATATTTGAATATTATCACTGTGTCCTGGCTGTCGGAAAAGAATTGAACATTAAAGAAATACCACAAATTCTCCCAGGTCTTAGGCTTATCTTTTTCCGAGCTGAAAACGTATCTAAAGGCATCGGTGGCATATTTATCCAATACCTCTCGTCGATATACTGTACTATCAGCTTGTATATTTGACTCAGTATAGTTGAAGAACACTGTGTCTTGTGTTGCATCAGCATTTCCGGACCATTTATAGTAAGCATAATCGTCTGCTTTATCTTGTAATACCTGCGGAATATTAGTTGATTGCCCCGGAACCGGATTTTCTCTTATGGTTGAATTCTTGCTACAAGAGAGCCCAAGAAGTGTAAGGATTAGTGTTAAAATATTTCTCATAAGTAGGTTTATTTGTCGGAACTGATTGTTTTGAGATACAATTTAAAAACAGTTGGAAAGTAAAAACAACCGGAGAGTGTTATCTATCACTTTTGTTTTAGCTCCCCGGTTGTGTTTTACTGTTCAAGGCTTGGATCTGTTAGACAACAGTTCCGTACTGGATGGCATTCCATTTCCATTCAGTTTTTTTTCCATTTAATGAAGATCTCGCGAAAATCATGTAAATGTCCTGTCATATGCTATTTATCAGCTAGACAGAATTAGTTTGTTCGGTGCCCTAAGGGCAATCTTTTTGAGGTTTGACAAAGCCGGAGAGTAAACATACTCCCCGGCCGCTTTAATACGTGATAACCGTAGAAACACCCAGGCTGGCAATTGCTGTACAAACATTACTGAAAAAGAAGTCACTTGCTTTAATCTATTCATGGATATTTAGTACAACATTATACTGTGTGCCCGTTACGACCACAATACAGGCGCACTAAATCCCCGAACTGGAGATATTAGCTGGATGATTAGTTATAACCAGAGAAGTCATGAGGTTCACTAATTCTAACTAATTCATCGACGGGCCGCGCGATCCCGTTTACCTCTTAACCAGAATGGATTGTCAGTAAAAGATTACCTGTGAAACAGAATGTAGAAACATTCCGTCCGAATTTGATTAGTGGGAAATAGAAGGTACTGTTGATGAAAATGACGACCCAACGTTTGGCCGAGTCCGATTCCCCTTGGGTCTCGGTACGTTCGCAGTAAATCAAAGTCATGGCAAGTACCTTGTTCCATCCTCCATTGATTCATTGCTCGCTTTAGAAAGATGAATATTGTTGTGAGTCGGATCTCTTTTGGTTTTATTTTCTTTCATGAGCTAAGGTAAATTCAGTTTTCACATATATTTTATAGTAATGTATTTGGCCCAAAAAAGCAGGGTGTAGATACACCCTGCGGGTCATTTAATTACTGTTTATTTAAAGAATCTTTAATACTGTGATTTGCATTCCCTTTCTTTTGTTTTCGTATTCTGGCTACGGTAACAAGATTACCTTTTAGATCGAATTGTACCTCGTCTTCTAAAAGATAGCTTTCCAGGTGTTTAAGGAAAACTTCCAAGGGCATGTCACCCATAATATTTCCTTGTAATGCAAATGTGATATTTTCCAAACCGGGCTCGACATAAATATTCACTTCGTACTTTTCTTGAATGCCTAAAAGCAGTTGCCGAAAATTACAAGGAGAACATCTATAGGCATCCATCCATTTTGTGACAATATTCGTATCTACTTTTTTAACTTGAAAAGCTGTCGTGTCTTTAACACATGCCTGACCAGGTTTCAGAATTGCCCGTTTATTTTTATAGTTAACCACAACTGTTCCTGAAACCAATGCTGTCATAGTCCTTTCTTTGTCATATGCTTTCACATTAAACCTCGTTCCCATTACCTGTATTTGTGAATTATCTGGAAGTGTAATGCTAAATGGAACAACTCCAGTATTAACCTTAATTTCTTTGACATCAAAGAACCCTTCGCCAAATAGATGTAGAACTCTATTTGTTTTGAATTGGACAGGAAATCTCAGAACTGATCCCTCATTTAACCACGCTATTGAACCATCCGGCAGGTGAATCTTCCAGCTCGCTACATTTGCGGTCTTAAGGAGATTAAAGGTCTCATTGACTGTATTATTATCGTTTCTGACATTTAATTCCCGCGTGTTTATTTTCGTGACAACAACTCCTGCCTGTCGGACACTTTGATTTGGTTTTAAACTATCCAGTTTCAATATAGAACCATCACTTAATATCAAAATTGATTCATTACTTGTTGAAACAGTGTCAAGATTAAATAAAGTGTTTGCCTCAATGCTCTTTTCCTTGCTGTACCATACTTGTATCCAGATGAGCGAGCAAACGGCCCCAATAAATATTGCCGCTAATGCTATCCGAAGGAAATACCATTGGTATTTACGCGAATGCGCGGTGCCAGGAGCACTAATACTTTTTTTTAAATCGTCCCAACCGGCATCCTGATTGTAGGATGATAGAATTTCGAAATCATGTTTAATAGGCTGCTCGGTGATCCTATTAATGAAATCCAAATTCCTGGGATCTTCTTGTACCCAATTTGCCAAAACCCCCATTTCTTCCTCGGTAAGATCCTCTGATTGAGCTTTTAAAAATAACCATTCTATCCGTTCACTTTTCTCCATGTTGGATTTGTGATCGTGAGATATTAATACTGTTGTTATTATTTATCCTGAATCTCCATTTCATTACAAGAAATGACAACTTTTTTTTATAGCTGTACGGTATTTATTTCTTTTGTTTTGTAATGTGTTGAAAATGAGCTAGATTATGATTGTAATGCCGGATTTTATTTTTTGGACTACTGCGAGGGCTCTTAAGAAAAGCAATGCGCGATGATGTTTCACTCGTACGTTATTTACGGAAATTTGCAACTCGTTGGCAATTTCGGTAACACTTTTTCCTTCGGTTACAAGTTTTTCAATAATGGATTTTTGATCTTCAGGAAGCTTTTTTACTAGTTGGTAAAGTTCATTAATGAATTCATTATAAATAATTTCTGTCAGGATAGGGGACTGCACTTCGCCGGAATACATCGACCGAAGTTTTCTTTTACGAACGAGTCTGTTTCGACGAAATGACGAACACATATTACTCACCGAAACATAAAGAGAGTTGCGAATGTGCAATACAGTAGAATATTTCTGAATATTTCCATGCAAGCTAATAAATGCTTTGCTTACAATATCTTCAGACTCCTGGCTATCAGAGATTTGTTTGTATGCGAACAGGTAGAGCTGGCTTGAAAAATGCGTATAAATGCTTTTAAATGCATCCTCATCTCCTGCTTTTAACCTGGCAATAAAATCCTCCTCCGTTTGTGGATTAGCACTCCAAGGCTCTGCCATAAACGTTGACTTTAGTTAATAAAAAGGCGTTAGGTTAACTATAACAGGTCAAGAAAACTGGGGGAATCTTGTCGCAATGTAAGGATTTATTTCATTTGTATCCAAGTAGTTCTACGCGCGGTAATTATTACCGTTAGGGCCAACGTATCGGTTATACTGGATAATGCCATATAAATGCTTCCCCCTATCTTAAAGGCAAAGTTGTTCAATCAACTATGCATTAAATAAAAACTCAACTGGTAAAATTGTTTTATTATGGTAAGTAATTCCCCCATGATTCAATGTACTGGCGCCCGGAACTACTTTTGTTTCAAATGAAGTATGATTAAGGTATAATAACAGGTCTGAGACATTTGAAGTAAAACTTTTCGGCTGAATGCCTTTTCTAATTGCATCGCTCGTCAAATAGGAGTTTATTTTATTATTCTCAACAATGCAGAAGAATATTAGGAAGGGTTGAGAAAGTGACGATAATGTATTCAGGATAATAAGCGTGCCGTTGAAATCTGATTTCTTTTTGCATCCTGAAAGTTGAACCTGGTAGAAGATTGTTGTTGTTTGTCCTTTTCCAGAGGACCGTATAAAAGTACCGCTTTGGTTTATTTCGTAATCCTCTTCTCTAGGGGTACATCCATTTTTTGAAGTGCTCAGAAAATTGTCAAATAGTGGATTGGTAAGAAATTGAATTTTGCTCCTGAAGTCACTTCTAAGATTGTTTAATGTATCCTGAAGGTGGGGTTTGAGTTTAGATAGTTCTAAGTCGGTTCCGTCAATAGAAAACGCCAGGTGATTTGAAGGTATAAGTAAGCGAATAGCTGTATTTCTATCAGTTATTTGCATTAATGCTAAGTTTAATGTGTGAATGGATTAGAAAAAGGAATAGGTTTAGTAGCGAATTGCAGCAACGCTAATATCGATATTTTCCCGAGAAAATAAAAAGTGCTTTGATGCGAACGGTTCTTCTCGTTTTTTATCATACTTAGATTGTCTTTTTTCTGATATGTCCTTTTGCTTTCATTAATCTTCGAAGTAAATATTATTGCAACTACAGGTATATGATATAGTTATTGTAATGCAAACTGTATTTATTTTTGAAACTTTTACAAATTACTGAACTCAATGTTTTTCGGATGTACCTTAGTTATCGTAACAGAAAGCACTCCCCTAAACGATAGCATTGAATTCCTGAAGATTTATTTTTTAAAAAGGCATTGTGTAATGCTGTGTTAGATTTAAAGTTTACTTTTTTCATAATATAACATGGTAAAGGCTCGTGTTATGCAGCAATGTTTAATGACAACCAGGCAGCTCTTGCTGCATGGTTGTTTTTAAAACACTAGAGTTCGTGTAGTAATCGACATACTTAATCCGGGGTGTTAATACCATGACATATTTCCATTGCATTTGAGACTTTGTATTGGCACCCGGATTTTTGACCGTTCTCATTTCGTACCATTCCATTAAACCTTGTTCCGATGCAAAAAAAAGCGATCATTATTGGTGCCGGGCCGGCTGGACTAACTGCCGCATATGAATTACTCAAACGTACAGACGTAAAGCCGATTGTATTAGAGAAAGATAAGCAGGTAGGTGGGATTTCTAAGACAGTTAACTATAAAGGCAATAAAATGGACTTCGGTCCGCACCGATTCTTTTCTAAGAGTGATAGGGTAATGAACTGGTGGACGAATATTATGCCGCTGCACACATCGAATGACAAAAAGCTTACAATTAGTTATCAGAATAAGTCTAGAGTTATAGATACGGGAGAATTTCTGACTACAGCAGAAGATGAAACTGGAAATGGGTTACCTCCAGCGAAATCCATGATCGTAATACAACGACTCACACGCATATATTTCCTTCGTCAGTTCTTTATGTATCCGATTCAATTGTCAATTGCTACCCTAGGACAATTAGGAATTTGGACGACTATCAAAATAATCTTTTCATACTTATATGCCAGGCTATTTCCGAAAAAACCACAAAATAGCCTTGAAGATTTCATGATCAATAAGTTTGGAAATGTTTTATATCGAATCTTTTTTAAAGATTATACTGAGAAAGTATGGGGAATTGATTGCAAAAATATATCCGCGGATTGGGGAGCGCAACGTGTAAAAGGAGTTTCACTTAGCAAAGCAGTACTGCATGCTGCTAAGGCATTGACAAAGGGAAAGAGGAAAGGAAGCCAGGATATTAACCAAAAGAACACTGAAACAAGTCTGATTGAGCAATTCTTATATCCTGCTACCGGAGCTGGTGCAATGTGGGAAGAAGTTGCAAGACAGGTCGAGATCCTTGGAGGAAATGTTGTTTCAAATTATGAGGTGACAAAGATTCATACTGCTGGCAATAAAGTCACTGGAATTACTGCATATAATAGTATTACAGGAAAGCATGAAATGCTGGAAGGTGATTACTTTTTTAGTACCATGCCTATAAAGGAATTGATCGCCGGGATGGAAGGGGAAATACCTGCAGAGGTGAAAGACGTAGCTGAAGGGCTTATTTATAGGGATTTTGTATATGCCGGGGTACTGGTCAAGAAAATGACCATAGAGACTCCCAAGGACAGTTGGATCTACATCCAGGAGAGGGATGTTAAAGTTGCAAGGATGCAGGTCTATAACAACTGGGGCCCTTACATGGTAGCCGATCCTGATACGGTATGGTTAGGGCTCGAATACTTTTGTACAAAAGGAGATCCCATTTGGAATATGACAGATGAAGAAATTAAAAAGTTGGCTATACAGGAATTAATTCAGATGAACTTGATTACTGTTGAGGATGTGTTGGACAGCACCGTCAACCGGATGGAAAAAACTTACCCGGCTTATTTTGGTACATATGATCGTTTTGAGGTGATTCAAAATTATTTGAATGATTTCCCAAACCTGTTCCTGGTCGGCAGAAACGGTATGCACAAGTACAACAATACAGACCATAGTATGTTGACTGCAATGGTAGCTGTTGATAATATTTGCGAAGGCGTTACAAGCAAAGCCAATCTTTGGGAGATAAATACGGAGCAGGAATATCACGAGGAAAAGTCCAGCCAGGGAGGATTAGATGGAACTGCACCTGAGTCAATAGCGATTGCTCGGGAATCATTCAAAGAATATATGTTTGTGAAGCAAAAGAAGCTTTTCTGGATTTTTGTTGTGCTTTCCATCTTGCAATTTGCTGTCTTCAAATGGTTCTATCCTTTTGCCAATTTTATGTTTGATTCCTTTGTATACTTGGATACCGCGGTTCGCAACTATGACATTAATATCTGGCCGATTGGATACGCTAAGTTTTTACGATTGATAAATATATTCAGCCATTCGGATTTAGTATTGGTGTCCATTCAATACCTGATTCTTCAATCTTCACTGCTCTATTTCTATTTTACAGTTTTGTTTTTGCTAAAGCCTGGAAAACCGATACAATGGCTGATGTTGTTATTTTTCTGTGTAAACCCTGCTCTGCTTAGTATTAGCAATTATGTGTTGAGCGATGCTATATTTACTGGATTTTCACTGGTCTGGTTTACCCAATTGATTTGGGTGTTATACAAGCCAAATCGAACGTTAATAATTACGCACGGCATACTACTTTTTGTCTTATTTACTATTCGATATAATGCCCTCTACTATCCAATTATAACTATTGCAGTTTTTTTGTGTGCCAGGTATGATTGGCGGGTAAAAATAGCTAGTCTAGGTTTAGCGGGTCTTTTCATTGCAATGTTTGTTAACAGTACAATGACATCCTATAAAACAATTACTGGAGAGAAAACATTCTCGGCCTTCAGTGGATGGATCATGGCGAATAATGCGATGATTATGTATAGAACAATGGATATGAGTAAAGAATCACCAGCTCCTGAACCATTTACCAGGCTTCACCAAATGGTTACTAAGCATATTGATTCGATAAGCAAGCTCAAGGTAAGACCAGATTCATCTGTCGCTTTATACTATATGTGGGTGGACGGCAGCCCGTTAAAGCAATATCTATTTGAGAAGTACAAGGGTGATACAATCACACCTTATTTCAAAATGTGGGCATCGGTGAGCGGATTGTATGCAGACTACGCCAAATACTTAATTACTAAACATCCAATAGACTATGCTAAAAACTTTTTATGGCAAAACTTGAAGTGGTATGGATCTCCGCCTCCTGAATTTCTGGGGACCTATAACCTGAAAAGCGACTCTGTAGATCGACAGATTCAACAATGGTTTCATTTTAAATCACCTGTTTTGAAATCTGGTAACAAGGAGATTAGGCCTGTATTTGCTTACCCTATGATTATGGCTGGTATTAATTCTTTTTTCTTGTTTATGTTAATCGGGACGGGGTTATTTCCTGTTTTTAAGCGGTGCAACAGAGTGGAAAATCGGATAATTTGCTTGGCGTTGTTAACCTGGTTTGTAAGTTTTGGTTTTAGTCTGATTGCGGCACCGATCGTATTACGTTACCAATTGTTTTCGATGGTCCTTTTGTTAAGCTTTGGAGCAATATTATTCGAGAGGATCTACCAGGCGGCTAACGAAGTTAGTGTAGAAGAAAAGAAGTCTAAGGAAGATAACAAAATGCCGACAGCAGCATAAAAGTTTTAAGTAATGAACAGTTCAATATGTAGTATTTATATTCTTGTATGGATTGCTGGTATAGTATCATGTGCCGAAAGGGATAAAAGACCGACCATCGCTGAATTTGAAGTGTTGCAAATAGATAGTGCAACCAAATTCAACACGAGGGATATTCCCGGAGGTAAACCTGTGGCACTCGTGTACTTTAGTCCTGATTGTGATCATTGTCAAAGTGAAACTGCTGACTGGATCAGGAATATGGATTCGTTGAAGAATGTAAACTTTTACTTTATTACCCATGATCCGCTTGAAAGACTTCGTGTATTTAGGGAATATTACAAAACAGATAATTATCCAAATTTTCATTTAGGATGGGATTACCAGTATAGTTTCCTTAAGCTTTATAAGCCAACAGCAACTCCTTATTTCGTATTGTATGACAAGAAAAAGAAACTAAAGGTTGTGCATGGAGGCGAAGTTTCGGCTAGCATGTTACTTTCATTCCTTAAGGATATTTAAAAAAGAATATAACAACCAATAATTAATGGTTCTATGAACACTGTTAGAATAAATATTCCTGGCCGCCGATTGTCCAGCAAAG
The DNA here is from genome assembly GCF_029223285.1 of Paraflavitalea sp. CAU 1676. Classification (GTDB taxonomy): domain Bacteria; phylum Bacteroidota; class Bacteroidia; order Chitinophagales; family Chitinophagaceae; genus Paraflavitalea. The sequence continues at coordinate 626,518 of NZ_JARHUJ010000005.1, forward strand.
AGATGTTTATTGATATTGTGTGTGGATTATATTTTGGATTGTATATATATACGGCTTTTGACAAGCTTTTTATCAATAATCGGCTTTTTTATAACAGCTTATTTGATGTTTTCAGGCAAGAATGGATTGCTGGGTTCATTTCCTATGCTGTACCTGTTTCGGAAATATTGATTTCAGTCTTAATGGTAATTCCAAAGTATCGAAAGTTGGGGTTACAACTTGCTACGGTTTTAATGGCAGTATTCCTTGCGTACATTATCATTCTGCTGCAAACTAAGGAAAGGCTTCCATGTAACTGTGGTGGTATTATAAGGCTAATGACGTGGACACAGCACGTCTACTTTAATGCTGGTTTTTTGATATTATCATTAATATCATTGTGGAGCTTTCGCGGAAGGCGAATGATAACTTAAATTGTTTACGATGAAAAAGTTTAAAGCTTTTATTATTACCACTGCAGGAACTTTAATTCTCGTATGTACATTGGCCGCGAGGTCGAAAGTGCTGGTATTTGAATACTACTACTTCCTGGAACCGTCTCATAGTTCAATTCCGGCCCAATGTGTTTTTGTGGAGTTGGAAACTGATTGTCTCTATTCTCCCGGTGATCCAATTTGCATAACACCGAGTGGCAGACGGGTTTATGCCCTACGAAGTGGCGAAAATTCTAGCCTATGTTTAAAACCTTTGAATTTGAGAATGCCATGATTAGACTGTATAGAGTAATGGCTTTGCTGTATATATTCCTTCATAATATCTAAAGTCGTTTGTACGTACAATGTGGTCATAGCCGAAAACCACCAACAAAAAAAGTAGGCAGTCAAAATCAAAGTTTATTGCTTTTCCTTAAAAAGCAGCCTTGTTTATGAAACGTTTTAAAATGTTCCTGGGCGCAACTTTGCTTTGCGTTGCAATTGCCGGATTCTCAGCTTTCAAAGCTGAAAAAACTGCTCTTGACTATTATTATTACTTCGTTCCTGCTTCCGGTGGAACAGCTGCACAATGCGTACTTGTCGAGCAAGAAACAGATTGCGGCTTAATTACTACCAATCCTATTTGCGAAACTCCCAACTCCAAAAGGATTTATCAAGCCAGGACAAGCGCTACCGCGTGTAACACTCCTTTGTTCAAAGCAACTAATCCTTAGTAGGATTACAAGCGGCTCTAAATCTTAGAGCCGCTTGTCTTAACTATTGAAAAAAACAAGAATCATAAGAATAACTGAAATTATAAAAGTTAACTATGAAACAGTTTACGTTTTTCCTTGGTATAACTTTGTTGTGCGTTATTATTGCTGGATTTTCAGCCTTTAAAGCCGATAATATATATCAAGACTATTATTATTTTCTGATTCCCGCTTCGGGCGCATCCCCTTCCCAATGTGTACTTGTTGAGGAAGAAACAGATTGCTCGGGTGTTTCGACTAATCCTATCTGTACTACCCCTGATAGTAAGAGGATATATTTAGGGAGAACAAATGCAACTACTTGTAATACCCCTTTGTTTAAAAATATTTGGCCTTAGTTTAAAAAGGGTGATTTGTTTAATCTTTTATAACGAGAGCTCGCATTTTCTTTTTCTTCAATTTTAAGGTGATTCCATTTTCTTTTAACAAAGATCGAAAGACCTCAAATTCATTGAGCTTTCCTTGGAAATTTAAGGATATCTTTTTGTCGACATCTTTTTTGTCGACAATAAAAATCCGGTCTTCTGAGCGGAAGTGACTTGCGAGATAGTTCTGGAGATTTATTATTTCTGAATTTGAAATTGAGAATTGTGCTAAGTTGTGTTCCCTGACATCTTGTATTGAGTCATTGGGGTTTGAAAGAGCTTTTCGGTTTACACTAATTTTCCAGTAAGGAAATCTTTTGTGAATTACCTTAGCTTTGATGCCGAAATAATTGGCTAAATCGTTCCTCATTATCGATTGTATTTTAGCAATACTTGATTGGTTGCCGGGTGTCTTTAAGCTATAACAGTATATTCCTTCATCAGTTGTTGTATTAACATAGAAAAGCCGCTTTTGCTTTTCTTTTACGATTAGTGTTGGCCAAAATGTTCCGTATAAAACTTCTTTATCTGATCCGTCCCTGTCTCCGGGAAGGTCCCAGGTGAATACGCCTAGGTATGCTAATTTACAAAGCCATTCTAGTGAAACGCCCAATACTTGAAAGCAGCCAGGTCCGCATTCACTAGGCATATTCAGAGAATTGACATCTACTGCCATATTCCTATTCCACTTAGATAGCAACGACCGAAATAGAAATGCTGTATCGGTACCACCATTATTGTTTGTTAGAAAGAGATCGGTCTTTTTATATGACGCAATGGCTTTAAGTCGCTCTATTTTGCTATATGCAGGATTAAGAGCTGGAGTTTTACCTGACAGGAACATTTCCATGTCAGAAGCCGTATAACCAACGGTAATTCCTTTAATAACTCCATCAGGTGAAATTATAATTATGTAAGGACCGTTTCTGATATTATACTTCTTAAAAAAAGCTGAGTCAAAGGTGTGCGCTATTTCTAAATTGTAGTATTTTTTGTGTTCATTATATATTCTTTCTATTCCACGGTCTTTGTCCATAAGACCAACCATTAGAATCTGTACCTTGTTTGCTAATTGTTGACGTAATGATTCCACATGCGGAAAACTTTCGATACAACTCAAACATCCCTTATTCCATAAATCTAGTACAAGCCACTTCCCTTTAAAGTCTGTTACTTTTACGTTTGACTGTGCATAATCTTTCACGTTTGTAAACGTGTAGTCTGGCATGGTATCACCTATTTGTAAATACTTCCTACCATCTGGTAAACTTTGGGAGAAGGCAATTTCACTGATTGCCAGGAAAAATATGATGGATGCGATTATTTTATTAAGGTGTGCTTTCATTGCTTATTTTTTATTACTGCTTTATTTATTTGTGTGGAATTTGATTCAGGGGCGATTGAATTCGATGTAAGTACTACTCCATCTCTTGCTTCCAGGACGACAATGGATTTCGGCGGAAGGAGGACCTGAACCGTCTTTTCCTGTTTTAAAAATCCATTGAAAGGTTTAATAACCACCTTATCCGGATCGCCAAATGTATTATGATCGGTAACTTTTGGGGAGGTTATTATCTGTCCGGATATTGTTCGGCCTGATATGGGTATTGAGACATCTAATGATTTCTCCACATCCATATTTACAAGGGAAACATGGATATGACCAATACTATCCCGGGAGGCAGAAACACTGAGACATGCAATCGTATCCTTTTCATGGACGTAGGATGGGGAAGTATATTTAACTAGTATATGTCGGCTGTCCTGATGGACTTTATATAAGTCAAATACGTGATAAGTTGGAGTCAATAGCATGCTATCACCGCTTGTCAGGACTATTGAATGAATAACATTCGCTACCTGAGCAAGGTTGGCACCACGGACACGGTCAGCGTGATTGTTAAAAATATTCAATGTAAGGGCAGCAAGAAGAGCGTCGCGGAGGGAATTCTGCTGATAGAGTAATCCCTGATCCGGTTCCTGCTTCACCCAAATTCCCCATTCATCGACCACTAAAGCGATGTTTTTCAGGGGGTCGTACTGATCCATAATTGCGCTGTGTTTGGTCACTATTTCATCCATACGCCAGGCCTGGCGCATTGCTGTAGTGTATTCAGACTTTGGAAAATTAGTAGATCCACCCGTAGGTGGCCAGTTTCCTGTAAGCCAAGTATAGTAATGCAAAGACAGCCCCCACATCAGGTGAATCGGGATGTTTTTCATGACTACCTCTGTCCACCGATAATCGTCAGCATTTGCGCCGGAAACTATTTTTTTAAGACGAGGGACACCCGGATAGCTTTTACAAAAATTAGCATATTGCTTATACAGATTCGAATAGTGTTCGGGGGTCATATCCCCGCCGCAGCCCCAGCTTTCATTCCCTACGCCCCACCAGCTTACGCCATATTGATTTGGATGACCATTACGGCTGCGTAAATTTGTTAGCGTACTTATGCCCCCATAATTCATGTACTCGATCCAGTCTGCCATTTCCTGGGGTGTACCACTGCCCATATTTCCGGCCAGATATGGTTCAGCACCTATTTGTTCGCACAGATCCAAGAACTCATGGGTTCCGAAACTATTATCCTCCACTACCATTCCCCATGTTGTATTTACTGTTTTCGGGCGCTTATCTTGAGGCCCAATGCCGTTACGCCAATGATATTCGTCAGCGAAACAGCCTCCCGGCCATCGGAGATTAGGTATTCTAATTTTTCTTAGAGCCGCAATCATATCTTTCCGGGGTGTTCCATTCCTCAACAGTCCATCGTATACACACCTACCCAGGTGTTCGGCAAAGTGTCCGTAGATATGCTTACTTATGACCACTTTACTTGTGTCCATCATATTTATGACGATGGGATGTTGTGCACGTCCAGCTATCGAAGACATGAATAAAGAAAAAAAGAACAACAGATTTTTCATTGTATTCAGCGATAAATAGTTTGAGCAATAATAGTCGCAACGGACGATTACGCTGTCATGATTGGATTATTGGCAATATGCGGAGGTATAATTCACTAGAATCTTGCAACCCTATAAGCAGATGGACTGAGACTTTCCGGATTAATACTCCTTGTTCTGAGGCAGCAAATTGCGATTTGCGTCGATTTCTCGCTGTGGAACTGGGAATACTCGTTTATATGGTTGCCATTGTCCACCCTTCATTGCTGAAATTTCGCTCATGTGAGCGTCGAATTTGGAGTATCTTTTGAGTGCAAGCCATCCATTCATCCATTCACCAAATGTTTCCCATTTAACTTCCTGATAAATGGAATCAACTAGAGTTTCTTGTGTTACTGCGGCGGTATTTGGTAATCCACTTCTATTTCTAATTTTGTTTAAATCAATCTTAGCGTCTTCCAACTTATTGTTTTTTGCTAGCGCCTCCGCTCTGATTAGATATTGCTCACTAATCCTAAGAAGTGTTAAGTATTCTGTGCTGGGGTCCGTTACTGACGCATTTTTATATTTGTATGGAAAATAATACCGATTATCATCTACATCAAGAGATCCAACCCAGCTTTGAACTCTTTGATCCTCTGGTGAAAACGTTTTGACAAAAGAGGTGTCAAGTGATACATCTGTTGGAGTTGTGGTTAAAACGAAATTTATAGCATCTGTGGTGTTATTTGGCTCAATTGTTATTTGAAAAATAGCTTCATTGCTATTCTTAAGAAAGAATGTAGTCAATTCTGATGTTGTTGAAAACAAACCTGAATTAATTACTTGCGTTGAATATTCAACTGCTTTTTCATAGTTACCGATCTGAAGGTACACTTTCGATAACAATGATTTCACTACTATCTTATTAACTCTGCCTTTTTCATTGGTAGTAGTTAGGCCATCTTTGCCAACATAAGATTCATTTACGAGCTTTTCAGATTCTAATAAATCTTGAATAATATTAGAAATGACTGAGGAGGAATCGCTCCTATTTAATTTCGCATTTACAGTATAATCAGTGGAAATTTGAAGTGGAATTTCTCCATAAAGAGAGAATAGCCAAAAATGGCAAAGGCCGCGAAAGAATAGCGATTCGCCAATGATTTGATTCTTTAGGTTGGCATTTAAGCTTTCGCTGTTTTTGATCCCGTTAATTAGACTATTGGCGTGATAACTCATTTGATAAAGCGAATTCCACATAGAATAAGCATACGGATTGTCAGGTTGAAGATCATTTCTGTATAAATCTATGTCATTTGTAGATTGGTTGTAAAGAAGTAGTTCGTCACTGTAGAGTCCAAGTATTCTTGTGAGGTCGTATGAAATGTTCAGGTCTGACACTTTTTGATAAAGCCCTAGCGCCGCCGAATTTGCAGTGCTATTACTTGCAAACATTGATTCCGTCACAAGTTCATTGTTAGGAGGAGGCACGTTAACTAGTTTCTCACAAGATATCAATGATATGCTTAATAAGGTAAGTGTAAGGCATGTATGTTTGTGCTTCGAAAGTAGCTTTCGAAGCGTAATATCTATTCTCATTTGAAATTGTATTAAGTTTTAGCATTCTTGTTTTGTCTTATACTTAAGGTCAAAAACCTGCTTTCAAAGCGAAGACATAGGTCTTCAATGGCGGAAATAATCCTTGATTTTCTGGATCAAGGCCATTATACCCTGTTATTGTAAATAGGTTTTGTGCTTGGAATTGGATTGTTAATTGAGACAGAGTTCTGGGGCGTTGAGTAGGTTTTATTATATCATATGAAAGGACCAAAGTTTTAAGCCTTATAAATGAGGCATTTTCATATCCGGCGTTACTTAAAATGTATCTGTTATATGCAGCACCGCTTGTTGTGAACTTTTGAATTGTTGTTGAATCCCCTTCTTTTCGCCATCTCTCCATAACAACTGACGGTTGATTAAACATTGAACCAGGTACAGCAAAATTAGTATTGAATTTAATTCCTTTAGGCTGATGGACGAACTGAAACGTAAACAGCAAAGAGAATCTTTTATAATTCAATGTGTTCGAGATTCCGCCATATAAGTCTCTACTAGGATCCACTAAGTATAGCCTGTCCAAAGAAGAAATTCGACCATCGTTATTGAGGTCTTTAAATTGATAAAGGCCAGTGGATCGATTTACTCCATTAAATTCATATCGTTTTAGTATTGATAATGGTTCCCCAACAACATATTCTGAAGCGTACGGCGAGTTTGGTAGATCATCATATTTTGTCAATTCATTCTTTAGAAATGTGATGTTTCCTGTCAACTTCCACGAAAGAGCTTTATTTTTTAGTATCTCGATTGTTGTTTCAATTTCTAAGCCTCTATTTACTATTTCAGCAGGTATATTACTTATAACAGAAGTGAAACCTGTTGTGATCGGCAGTTTGTAACTTAGAAGTTGATTTGATGATTTATTGTAGAAGTAACTAAAGCTGAGCATTAGTTTATCATTTAATAATCCTAGCTCTAGTCCACCTTCTGTCTTTTGTACTTTTTCCCAACTAAATACAGGGTTCACAAGCCTGGAAGGACTCATAGCAACCATTCCATAATAGGTATTAGCATTGTTTATATTAGTGCTATACGTTTCCAAATATTGGTAGTCGCCAATTTGATCATTACCTGTTGTTCCGTAACTTCCTCGAAGTTTTCCATAACTTAACACCGGAAACGCATTTTTTAGAAATTCTTCATTGGTAAATACCCAACCTGCACCTAATGAGTAAAAGTTTGAATACCTTCGGTTGGGCCCAAATCTGCTGCTCCCATCTCTTCTAGCGGTTAGATTGACTAAGTATTTGCTTGAGTGATTGAAATTTAGTCGAGCGAATGTAGCGGCGTATTTATATTTGCTTTCTCTAACTCCTAGAACCGTTACTTTGCTTGCAGAGGTTACATTTTCAATAAGTTCATCGGAAGTAAAGCCTATACCTTGAACTGCCCTATAGCTATGTTCCTGTTGTGCGTATGATGCACCTACTAATGCCTGAATATTTATCTGGTTAATTTTGGCTTTGTATTCAAGTATCGGTTCTGTTGAAAAATTGGATATTGTTGAAAATCCTTCGGAGTTTTCCGATTCTGCAAAAATATTATCAGGTTCATAGGCTTGTTTGTAAACAATATTATTCTGATGAAGATTGTTTGTATTATACCCCAGGTTAACTTTAATGTTTAAGTTTTTGATTATTCTATAACCTAGTTCTAAATTTGCGTTCAAAAAAGAGTTATCTCCTTTGCCGATTCTATATAGATAACTTAAGGGATTTGTCCAGGTACCATTTTCCCAATTTAACGATCCATCTCCATTGTAGAGATTGGGAGCGTTAGGGGGTAGAGAAATTGCAACCGCCGTTAAATCATTGGATGGCAAAGTGTTCTTGTTTATCGAATAAAGAAGGGAAAAATTCATACTTAAACGCTTATCCCGATTTAAATGATTTAGGTTCAGGTGTAGCGATTTTCTTTCATCAGAAAAAGTTCCAATGAAGGGAGTTTCTTCCTTATGATAATTAATTCCTAACAGATAATTTATATTTCCAGAATTGCCGCTTATGGAAGCTTGTACGTCGTAATATTTTGCGGAACTTCCTAACAACTCTTTTTGCCAATCTGTATATTTCAATGAGTCCCAGGTTCCATTGATATCATAAGCATTAGAAGGGATATTTGTAATGCGATCATTTTGATATGCTTCTTTTCTCATTTGGAGATAATCTTTTGTGAAAAGAAGGTCATATCTGTTTGATGGTTGACTTATCCCGAAAGACATGGCAAAGTCTGTTCGCAATTCTGAAGGACCAGCTTTTGCCTTTTTGGTTGTAATCAGAATAACTCCATTTGCACCCCTGCTACCATAAATAGCCGTTGCATCTGCATCTTTTAATATTTCGATACTCTCAATATCAGCGCTACTAAGGCCGTAGAATTGGGTGCCCGGAACGCCTACACTACTAACCAAAAATTGATTGTCTAAGGTGGAGTTACCTTTACTAACTCCATTATACTGTGGGACGCCATCTATTACATAAAGTGGGTTCAATCCACTAAGTAAACTATTTCGTCCTCTTATCCTTAGTGTTGGAGCTTTTCCTGGCACTCCAGAAATTTGAGTAACCTCAAGTCCTGGGACTCGACCTTGTAATCCAATAAGCGGATTACCGATTGGTTGTCTTCTAAGTTCATCACCTGAAACTTTGGAAACATTACCTACACTTGTTAATTTCTTTTCCTTGTAATATCCTTTTGAAACCACTTCTTCGAGAGGACTAACTTGCGTTTTTGCGAATACAGTAAGTTTTTCTCTACCATTAACGCTCGTTTCCATGGTCTCAATATTAACCCCACTTATAACTAGTATCGCGTTATCATTTGTCTTAATTGAGAATACACCATTTTCGTTAGTTGTTGTTCCCTCGTTTGTGCCCTTTATTCTAATGCTGGCAGAGGGGACTGGTTCACCCTCATCATTTAATACTTTCCCGGTCACACTTATTGTTTTTCCATCTTTTGCCGGGTCTGGATCCTGGGTAGGTCGTTTTTTAATGACAATCACTTTGTCGGTGATTGTATAAGTATAAGGTTGATTCTCAAAAAGTTTTTGCAACGCTTCTTCCATGGTGACGTTTGTCAAATTCAATGTAACAGGGGTACTCCCTTTGAGTTCTGGATCAACCACGACAAACTGCATTTTTACCTGCTTTCGTAGCATTTTCAACACTTCCGATACAGGTTGATTGGATACTTTCAGGGTTATAGTACCTTGCCCTAATCCGATGGCGCTGGCTTGGAGGCAACAAATGGTAATTATGAGTGAAAGTAGCTTCATAATCTTTTTTACTTGTTTCCCTGGAAATAGGTTTTTACGACTAATTGGATGACTGATTTTTGGCCGGCCAGCTTGATAAAAGCCTTCCGAGTCAATAGTCTGGAAATTCATAAATTTGTTAAGTTTTGGGTGAACATTGCTCGAAATACGCGACGGTCCCCAAAATAGATTCCGTTAACGGAATACCAGCCGGGAGTGGTGATGACACTTCCGGCTTTCTATTTTTGGTGGAAACTACTCGAGATTGCAGCTCCAGACCTCGATTAAATTAATCAACTTTTAGGAAAGGCTTAATAGGTTGTGCTACGCTTTGAAAATCGTAGTGAACCTACGTGATGCGTGGGATAAAGTCTAATGAGCAATGTCGGGAACGATGATATTGGAGCTTTCAGGTGATGGCGATTTGATTGGGGTTGCGGGTTAATTTTGATCATTTATTGGTTTATTTTATGTGCAAATGGAATTTTTGTGGTCTTTCAAAATGGGAGAAGAAAGCCCCGGAGAAAATAGTATTACCCTCCGAAACGGGTTGACGGAGTTCCGAGGCTCTCTGAATTTCCCAGTGTTTTTCATGACTCTGTATTAGCTATTGAAAGGCCAGCTCAAAAGTTTTCTCATCCGGTGGTAAGCAAAATGTATTTGTACAGGCTTGAAAAGAAATAGTACCTCTTAAATTCGTTTTAACGTTGCCTTTAACCTTTACTTCCTGAACAAATTCCACTTTATTTGCATAGTAGGCAATGTCAACGTTCATTACCGGTTCATTCTTAATTATCTTTTTACCAATTTCATTTGGTTTGCCCTCAATTAATATCAATGGATTCTTTAGAAAAGAAAATGTCGTTGGTGTAGCAGGTGCGTCTTTTGATAAATTCTGCGAATAAATGTGCCAGGACTTAGAAATATTTGCGACGAACTTTACTTCATAGGTTTTGTCGGACTTTTTCGTTACTTCCCAATTCCAGATCACAGGTTCTTCAAGATGATCCTGGGCTGAAGATTGTAAGATAAATGCGAAGCAGATTTGTATTATTAACAGGAATCGTTTCATTTTATATAGTTTATGGGTAGACTAATATTTGGTTTCCCTGAATTTTTAATTTGTCGCTAGCGATGCCAAATAGTTTTAGAACTGTGGGAGCGGGTTGATCGCGTTTGATATAGGCTGAAACCTTTGTTTTGGGAATCCCATTAGGGTAGATAACTTCAATAGGATACCACCTGCTGAGTTCTTTCATTACTGTCGTAATCGGTGTATTTTCAAAGGAGAAATAACCCTCTTTCCAACTAATTACTCCGTCTAAGTCGGCACCTTTGACTACTGAAAGCTGACCGTGATTCTGAATTTCATCATATTTGGCCTGTTGACCTGGTTGGAGTACTAAAGAGGTTTTAGACTCCTTTTGATCAGGATTTTGAATTGATACTTTTACACTTCCTTCCAGCAGAGTGGTTTTAATCTCTCCTTCATCGTAATATCCATTGATGTTGAAATGTGTTCCGAGAACTTGAACCTGAACTTTGTCATCAATGTTAACGTAGAAAGGTCGCTTTGAATCTTTGGCGACCTGAAAATATGCTTCCCCGGTTAAATGTACCCTTCGTTCGGAGCCGGTAAACGCAGTAGGGTAACGGAGTTTTGAGGCAGCATTTATCCAGACAAGAGTACCATCTTCCAATTTAATTTGATAATATCCTCCAACAGGAGTTTCAAGTATATTAGTATCCGAGTTTAATGTGCCTTGTAATCGTGAGTATTGTAGCGATCCTTCCGACGATTTACTAATTGCACTGTTTCCCTGACGTGCAATAATTCCAGTAATTGCGCTGTCTAAATCGATGATAGAATTGTCAGCCAGCCTAAGTATGGCTTTTGCGCGGCCTGGTGAAGGAGTGGGAAGTCCAGGTTCAGCAGTCACAATGCTTTTATCGGCGCTTTCATTTTGTAAATTAATATAGACTGCCGTTGTTATGATGATTATAACTGCAGCAGCGGCTGCGACATAGTAAAAAAGTCTGTTCGATTTTTGTCTTCTTATGTGGACGACCTTGGAATTTGAAATTGGAGATGGTGTGGCGGCTTGTATTGCCTTTGCTCTTGCTGAAAGTTGCAAAAGTGATTCAATGCCTTCGTTGGTAGTTAACTCTCTGAATAATTCTGCATTCTGAGGTGAATGTTGAATGAATTTTTCGAGTTCTTCCTGTTCAATAGCAGATAATTCTCCTTTAGTGAACTTAATAATAAGCTCACTGATTTGGTTCGCCTTGTTAAACATTGCAGTCCCTTATCTTTAAATAAACAATATTGAGGTGTGTCTATACACTGGCCTCTCCCTGCATAAAACAAGTAGTAATGCGAAAGGTAAATTTCAATATTATATATTTGTTATTATAATATGAAATTATCATTAACTAGATTGAGAATCAATTGATTGCTGGTAAAACTTAATATAGCAATTAATTTTAAAAAAGTGCGAAGTTGAGCAAGGGCTTGAGATTTTACAACCTTCGCATGTTGGTAGGTGATGTTTAGTTCTTTAGCAATTTCATCGAGGGAGTATTCTTTAAAGAAGAAGAGTTTGATCACTAGCTTTCTCTGTTCTGGAAGTTTTTCCACCTCATCGTTTAACTGGCGTAAAAATTCATTCCGAATAATGCCATTAATTATACAATCATCAATTTCTTCGGAAAGCTGAACTGGATCATCGACCGCAATTTCCTTTTTGTTCTTAAATCCACTGCCGTATTTTAGAAAATTGTACGCTTTGTTTCTACAAGTCACATACATGTAAGCATTAATATCCGCCATTGTCATAAAGCGAGTTTTCAACGCCCAACAGGTAGCAAAAGTTTCGGATACAATGTCCTTGGCTATTTCTTCTTCATTAACAAGCCTGAACGTAAAAATGAAAAATGCCTGGAAATTGCTTTCATAATATTCATTGAAAGCAGCTTCCGATCCAGCTCTAATAAGCAGAAGTGAATATTCCTCAGCGTGTTTGTTTTGGTCGGGCATTAAAGAAGCTTTCCAGGTTACCTAAGACTTTTCAAAGGTACAAAGATTTAATCAACACATATTTCGATTTTGATATGTGTTATCACGTCATTACTAACGGCAATCTTATAGCTTATAACATGGTTTATTCGCTTGGGAACTGGAATCTGAAGGCGGTTAACAGATAAGATTTGATATAGGAAAATTATGAAAAGATCGTTATACCTAGTTTTTAGGTCCAATATTTTTTTCTTTTTATGTTGTTTGTTCGGGTACCTTAGGTATATACCCTCTAAAATCACGGTTGATTTCTATTTAAGACCAATTTGTCGTCATTTGATTTCAAGTCACGTCTTAAAACAAAAAGCCACTTAAAAGTGGCTATTCGTTTCTATTTCTTTTTACTGGTTTTAGACTTAGTGCTTTTTTGCGACTTTTTCCTTTTTTGATACGCTTGTTCGTGCGGTTGTTGACTTACTCGTTTGCCATCTGCTTTCTTCTTATTTGGATTGTCTGCCATAAAATATGTGTTTGTTTAATATTGCTACAAAATTTACATGCCAGCTCGGGAAGCAGAATGAGACCCGAGTTAAAACTACTGCTGGCATAGGAATTTAGTCGTATTTGAGCATGGAAGTGTGGGAATTGATACAGGAAAATAGCCTGGGTGGCGGACTATATAATAAGGATGTCATTATCAAAGCCTTAGAACAAGCCTCCCTTGACGAATTTAGCAAATTTTGCCGCGAATATCTTCATTTGCTTGAGTTCTATAATTCCAATCTTAATGCCAGCGCCACCGATGAGAAGTATTTTAGACAAAAGTTTCCTGAGCATTTCTGGCAATTAAAACCCATTGATTTTGATGCACCGTTAAACTTCCTTCAGATATGAAAATGCCAAGGAATATAAGACCCATGTTAGCGACCATTACCGACAAACCGTTTAATAACGAAGAATGGGCATTTGAAATGAAGCTGGATGGGTATCGCATAATTTCATACGTTGAAAAAGGGAAAGTTTTATTGCATAGTCGAAACCTGAAAGATTATTCAGCTCGTTTTTTTCCGATAAGTGATGCGCTAAAAAAATGGAAAGTAAATGCTATTGTCGATGGTGAAGTTGTAGTGTTAAATTCAAAGGGAGTTTCGGTTTTTAATGACCTTCAGAATTGGAATTCTCCTGCAGATGGAAACCTCTACTATTATATTTTTGACTTGCTCTGGTATGACGGGGACGATCTAATGAATTTGCCTTTGAGGGAACGACGTACTAAGCTGCGTTCAATTATGCCGAAATCCAATGTATTATTATTCTCCGATGAGGTAGAAGCTAAAGGAGTAGCGTTTTTTAAGCAAGCGAGAAAACAAGGTTTAGAAGGGATTATTGCAAAGCGACAAGACTCTACATATGCTCCAGGCGATCGGTCAAAAGATTGGCTAAAAGTGAAAGCTGTTGTTGATGAGGAAATGATAGTATGTGGATATACTAAAAACGAGGGTTCACCGAGCCTGTTTAGTGCTCTTGTTCTCGGTGCATACAAACGAAATAAACTAGTATTTCAGGGACAAGTAGGAACTGGTTTTAATAGGAATAGTCAGAAGGATATTATGGCAAAACTCAACCCATTATTTGTCAAAAAATGCCCCTTTCCAGAAATTCCGAATCTCTCCTCAACTGGTCGATGGGGCCGCCGAAAAGTGGATTTTGTCCAATGGGTGAAGCCGAAGTTAGTATGCCAGGTTAAATTCTTAGAAAGGACCCCGTCCGGGGATCTTCGTCACCAGTCATTTTTAGGGTTGAGAGATGACAAAACTGCAAAGGAAGTAAAAGCATTCTGATTCAGTCATTCAGAATTCAAATGACGATACAAAATTAATGAAACTATTGGCCCTTCTCTCGGAACAGCCTAGAGGCATGCTTGCAAAGCTTCATTGAGATTTTCTATAAATTTATCCATTGAAGACGCTTTCGTAATTATTTTCTTAACATCAGGTGTGCAAACACGTTCTTTCAAAGCAATTTGAATATTCGTCGAATGGATAATTACTGGTATTTCAGAAATATCAGGCAAGCTTTGCTTCCTTTGAAGGAATTCCACACCATTCATGACGGGCATATTTAGATCCAGCAGGATCATATCGACAGCGGAGTAATTATAACCTAGCCAGTTGAGTGCTTGTAGGCCACTTGTTGCAAATTCTACAATGATATTTGTTGCGATTTGCGAGAGGGCAAATCGAATGAGTTCGTGATCATCAAGATCATCATCTACTACCAATAAATGATAACGTTTCATAAAACAATGATCAGATCAACAGCCGGGGTTATGCCAATAGGCCCCGAAGTTAAACAATTACATCTGATTTGCCGACACCACTGAGGGTTTTAGTGGTATTTAGTACAGACTTCCTAAAATGAAGGAATATGCAGCTATTTTTCAAAAAAATTGCTGTTACGTTTTGTAAATAAAGTTAAATTAGCTGTATCTCCGCGATATGGATACGGCAATGCAGCTGTTAGCAACTAGCTTGATAGACAATACGTGTATAATCGAATAAGTTAAGAATTATATGTTGACATATGGTGAGCTCATAGAGCTAAGGGATAAGTTGACAAATGGCGAAATCGAAATAGACTTCGCCCAGGTACAATATTGGAAGGATTTTAAAGAAGGACAAAGGTCTTGGGAAACAAAAGACTGGAAGGAAAGAAGGTCCGGATTTCTTAAAGATAAGTGTGAGATATGCAGCAGTGCAGATACATTAACGATACAGCATCATTCTCATCCAAGAAAATATTCCGAGTATTTAAGAGATATTACAAGTGAATATACGAAAGAGTATATCAACACTAAGCCCGAAGTTGATAAAGGCGACTTACAAAGGTATATAATACAAAATTATGATTATGTGCCAGTTCCTTTGTGTCCAAATTGTAAGAGAAGCAGCCTTAGGGAAAGAAAGAAAATACTTCCGAAATATCGCTGTCCAGTATGTCACGAGGAGTTTGATGATACAGTTATCAGGTCAGTGGATGAGCTCATTTCAAAGTTTCTTGAGAATGAAGATGACGTTGAAGCTAGAGATAAGTGCTTTGTATCAAAGGATCAATGGAGAAATAAGCATAACCTATCAAATATTAGATATTGGTTACAAAGAGGACGCGCCAAAACTAAAGATTCTAAAACGATTGAGAGGGAGGCGTTTTTGCTTTATCTAAATGACTGTATTAAATATCTTTCTTTTGAGGATACTATTACTGCATGTAAAAAATGCGCATTTAATTTTGATATAAAAAGGATGGAATTGTGCCCTAATTGCAAACGGTTTTACAAAGGGCTCGAATATCCTACTTGTATTCAATGTTTACCAGAAGAAAAAAGAGAAGCTGCATTAAAAATTATAGAATTTGGGAACGATTGGCGAAAAATGCATGAAGACTTGGGGATTGATTAATTGCGACATAATTAACTGAAAGTATTCATTTTTGATTGCTGGGCTTTCCTTCGCGTTTCTTGTGCGGTGGTTTTTCATATACAACGTAGACGGCCTCGATAAGCTTTTCTAAATTTTCATAAAGAAATACCAGGTTGCTCCTCGAATACCCATCAGGCACCCAAACGTTGTCGCTAGTGATTGCAGCGCAAAGCCATTTCCATAAATCGTCCCTAATTTCATGTAAGTGGAAGTGCGAAATAAAGTCGACGAATACCGTTTGAGGGTTTTCTACTTCTTTCTTTGTAAGACGTAATACAGGATCTACTTTTGCGGAAATTGTATTTTTCATATTTAAGTTTCTTTCGTGTTATGGTATTTTTAATTGGATGCTAGTTATTAAAATAAAAACACCCATGCTTTTGCATGGGTGTTTACTTATCTGTCTTGTTAATTAAGGTTTTATTCTACCAGGTATTCTAAGCCGCCAGTGCGATCTAATCTCCAGTTGTTACCATCCTTTATGAAATAGGCTTTTGTTTTCCTATGTTCATTTTCAACGAGCTTTTTTTTATACAACTTGGAATATGGTGTAAGATTCCGTACCTGATATGAATATTCCACCATTGCTTTATCTTCCGAAAGTTGCAAATCCGTCACTTCGAGTAAATGATGTTCTGCAGTTTTTACTCGCTGAATTTGTCTCTCTTGTTCTTTATCGGGTGTAGGAAGCAAAAGGTTTTGCGATTTTGTTGTGAAGACTATTTTATTGTTAGTAAAAGCACCGTTATAGGGTTCAATTCTGACAAACCCTTCCGAAACGAATCCTGCGTCCTGCATTTTCTTGACATGATTGGGGTCCAGTGTGAAGACTTGGTAGTAAATTTCTTTGGGATAGTCTTTTGCAATAATGTTTAGAGCATCGCTTTTTGAGAGGCCATTCGAACAACTATAGAAGATCGATGCAAAAATGCAAATGGTAGCTAGTGGTTTCATAGTTAGATAGGTTTTATATAAATTTAAAGACTATTCGCAAATAATTTCTCTTAAAAATACACAAAGGAGCAAGATTTGCCCCTTTGTGCCTCGCATTTTAGGTTTGTAAACGGCTAACTAGCTTTTCGTCCTTTACCTTTTCCTGTATTCATATCAACCGCTTGTCCGGTTTCCTGGTCTTTAGCCTTTTCGATAAGCTGGAGAGTTTTTTCGCTAACTTTTCCACTATCCATGGCAATCACATTGTTGTCTACCTTTCTAAACCTCAGTTTTTCTCCCTGGCTATTGAATACCTGCAATCCTTTTTGTGGGTGAACGACGACACTCACTTTTTCGCGGTTTCCATTAGGAAGTTTAATAAAGGGAGAAACCTCGTTGCCCTGTTTCAAATCTCTTATAAGATCGTTTTTCTCTTTTTGACTAATGTTTAATGGAATATCACCCAATGCGGTAATCAGGTTAAATTTTGAAACATCATCGTTTAATACGCGAATCATTGGCTTGCCTTCGTCATCCAACCTGTTTGTGTCTTTAAAGAACCATCCAGATTGTTTTGTTGATTGCTGAAGTTCAGAGTCCCATTTCATATACTCCCGCCAGGCAAATCGACCTTCAACAACATTGTGCATTTGCTCAATATTTAAACCAGACTGGTTGTACAACCGGAACATTTGACTTTCGCTTGTTCCATCCTTTCTTGTAATGGTTGCATCTACAGAATTCAAAAAGTATCTTTCCTTATCTTCGTTATAATCGAGACGGAAATTGTACTCCATTTTGTTTTCGTTGAAAGTAGTTGCTGCTCGCAATTCGATTGTTGAAGGAAGTGTTGGCAAGCTCATTTCTTGTTCCAGTTTTTTGTCAAATGTACCCCCAACACCAAACCTTGGTAGTACTGTCTCAGTTAAATAATCATAATTTTCATAATTCATACATTATAATTTAAGTTATAAAATGCTTTTATCTGCTTCTATTATCCCTTTTGGGTTTCTTTGATTTACTCTCCGGATTTTTAGCGCCTGGATCAGATTTTATCTTTGCCATTTCTTTTTCAATCAAGTCTTTGATGTCCTGCTTTATTTGGTAGTAATTTTGCATTACAGTGTGCTCGTCAATATTTCGAATTGTTGGAAATTGTTCATATTCCTGCTCTTCTTTTTTAATGGCTTGTGGATCGTTAATAATGCGGCAATAGAAGGCTTTTTTTTTATCTGCTGGGTAGGAGTATCAGAAACAGTACCAACGAATTCGCCACTACTTAAATTTGATATTCTTGATATAGGCACAGCATTATCAAGTTGTGTGCTTTTGCTTAAGGAAGTATCATTTGCGTTAATAGAAAGAGATTCTTTATCCTGGTTAACTTTTCCAATTCTTTCACTAAGGGTTTTTGCACTTTCACCAAGTACCTGGCCGCTAATTATATTGCCACACACATTAACAATTACTTCTGCCATTTCTTTACCGTAGTCCCGTGTTAATTGCGACATGTCCTGAAGTCCAAGAAACACTGCAACTAAATTTGAACGTGCAGTACTTATTAGATAATCAACATTTGAGGTCAGGCTTGCAAATTCATCATAAACTAAGGCGCATGGTCTTTGCCCTTTCTTATTAATCAGCTTATGCATTCTTTCGAGATATAAACTAATTACTGCACCGTAGGTTGCTTGTTTTGCAGGATTGCTACCAAGGCAAAGTATTTTTGGATCCGTGGGATTATTAATATCTAGTGTGAAGTCAGATCCGCTTAATACATAATACAAGTTTGGAGAAACTAACCTTGCTAATGCAATTTTTGCAGAAGCGATTTGCCCTTCTAGCTGGTCAGTAGCAGATCGTAAATATGCGGAGATAAAGGGATTGAGTAATACATCGATGGATTTTTCCATTGAGAGTACGGGAAATAATTTGTCATAGTCGACAGTTGAGAGTTCAATTGCATGTGGCAGGGAGCAATACCGGCCATTTTCATATTTCCTCAGGAACCAGAATAATGCTGTAGTAAAATTGATTGCACTTTCCGTGAAGAAATCGCCTTGCTTTTTTTTCCAATCAGAATTTAGGGCTAGTAACAATGTTCTGCTACTTTCCGTGGCGTCGGAAAGATCTAGCATCGATTCTGGATATAGTACATTGCATTGGTGTGTTATAGCAAGGTTGTCAAAGTTGATAATATAGAATTTTGGTGCTACTGGATACTTATGGAGATTCTTTCGAACATGATTGTAGAGTATTATTGAGAGATCGGGAAATTTCAAATCGTATAAACAAAATGTAAATCCCTTGCTAGTTAGTTGGGAAAGAACTTCACGGAAAAAGTAGAATGATTTGCCGCTTCCGGGTGTTCCCGCGCAGATTGTTCCTCTGAATATGTTTATGAAGTTTATATAGCCTTTTCTGATTTTCCCCTTTAAGGAGTATTCCATCTCGAAATTCAGAGAATATTCATTTTCTATCCTTTCCTCTGTTTGTGGGAACGTTTCGTTAAGATCGTTAAAAACGTCATTCTTGTTTTTTAGCCGTAACAAACGACTTGCTTTTGTTGCACCTGTAAGGATGAGAATATAACCCACACTTGTGACCCCGACATACATTCCGGCGACATTAGTTGGAGGAAATTGAATGTCTAACAGGAATGTAGAAGCAAAGAAAAAAAGAAGTCCAATAACTAAATACAGCGTTATTAAATGGGATGTGAGTTTTTCGTTTTTCTTTCCTTTAATCCCGAAAAGGGAGATTGCCAGAAATATCAGAATAGTGATTTTGGGTTTGTGTACTCCACCTAAAAATGAAAAATTGGATGCAAGTTTGTAGCAAACTTTGTTGACAATTTCAACATTCAACTTCAGCTCCACAATAGCTGGATAGCATACACTGTAATAGTGGATCAGTAAAAGAAAAATACTCCCAAATCGTATAAAATCAAGTATCTGGCGCAGCGACTGCGCATTTTCTCCTGTTTGCATATTCACACATTTTCAATCACTCAAGGATAATATTGCTATGGCTTCTTTCTTTTTTTCTTTCTTTTCTTTTTAATGAACTCAGGCAATTGAGCTGTTGGATCGTAGTCGCTTGCGAGGAGCTTATTAAGGAGTTCCAACACAGAAGGAGATGTTGCGGCTTGTGTGTTTCCTTGTTGTTCTTTATTTCCGTTGATAGATGATTTTGTCTTAGTTTGTTCTATATCTGCTATGGCGTGGAGTTTGGCAATGACCTGGTTGACTGTAATATTTATTTCTTTGCCAGAAAGAACTACCTTTTTCACATTGTCAACTATAAGAAGATCTTCTATGCCCCCATTTGTGTTCCTTATAAAATCAATATCGATTCGTTTCTTTTCAAACCACTCTTGCATTTCTGAAAGGGAGATTGTTTTTTTAGTGGAGAGGAAAGAATTTATTGTTTTTATAGAATGACTTGTATAAAGATGCTTTTTGTCTTTTTCCTTGAAAAACTTCTTTTCAAGCGTTTTTAACGTAGGTCGGTCGTATATAGAACTCGCTTTAATAGCCACGCCTGTGCGTGTCCCATGTTTGTCGATATCTGAATATATTAAACCGTGGTTATTGCGAATCCTGCTGTCTGGTCGGCCGGGGTCGGCAGTTATGTTGTATTGCTTTAGAATATAATTCAATTCGTCAAGTGATGAAAAGTGGTAGCTATTTACTACTTCTCGCACAATTGTCGATATTCGTTGTTTTGTGCCGGCATTGCTGTCTATGGGTAGGGTTTTACTATTCTTCATAGATTCGGCAGGAATCAGATCAAATTCCATTTCAATGGCCTTTCGAGCTGGCTCTGATAATTGCTTTCCAATATTGTGCAAATTGATTGGTGATCCATCGGGTCTAATAGTAGTTGTGACAATATGAATGTGAGGATGATTTGCATCTTCGTGTTTGTAAACCAAATATGGCTGATTCCCGAATCCTATCCTTTGCATATAGTCCCAGGCTACCATTTGCATTTTTTCACTATCTATTTTATCATAAGGCGAGAAATTTAGAGATAAGTGCAGGGTGTTTGTTTTGACTTTGGGATTAAAGCTATTTAGTCTTTCAAATCGTGCTAACTTTTCAGAAAACCCTAAATCTGACAAATCACACGCAAATCTTGAGGCAAGTATCAATTCTGCTTTTCCTGCACTTACTTTTTTCTCATTATAACTTAAAACACCACGAACCGATTTTCCACTTTTTATTCGGACAACCACTTTTTTCCAAGTTTTGAAATTAGATCTACGGTCTGGTCCATTTTATTTTCCATCCGGAGGAAAGCCGAAAAACCAATTTTTGCATAGAATTCCTTTTGTCGTTGGTCTGGGTAAGTATTGAAGTATCTGGTCATTTGATTGATATTTACTCCAATTGCTTTTATTTCACTTCGGAGGGCTGCTAACTCCTCTAAAAGCAGATCTACTGTTTTATCTTTAGTATAAACAATAACAGGTGTATTGTAGAGAATAGATCGAAGCATACTGCTCATGTCATTCTGAGGATTTTTTTTAAGTAGTTCCTGAAACTCCTTGAATTTTGAATCGTTCACTCTGGTGAATAATTTGTGTTTCAGTGCTTCATTATTCTTGGCCTTCCTTCTACCCATTTTCGACTTCCCCGCTTTATTGCTGACAACAATACATCTTGCTTCGCGCGCCCAAAGCGGCGCGATCACCCTTCCCGTTCCGTCCAGGGGAACCGGCTTTCAGCCTTTAAGGAAGTATTATTGGAATTTATAGTCTTCGTTTCAGATTGTTTGAAGGCGCAGGAATATGGTTTGTCAGTCTATATTGACGTTCGGCAATGTTTTCCAATTCAAGCATCTCCAATACTTCTTTGTCAATTATTGATTTCCCTGGTAGCATTTGGCCATTTTCAAAATATTCTTTGCCAATCACCTTCACGCCTTCAATATTGCGCTCGGTATCCATTTGATAGGAGGCACTAATTGAATGGATGAACCAAGTGCTGTTTGAATTTTGGCCGATGGTGAAAATGTAGTAGATGTCCTGATCAGTGCATGTACTGGTTAGAACATGCGCATTAGGCGCTGGGGGGCGATTGATTGGTATCCCAGCCCACTCGCAGGCACTCTGACAGATTTCTTTGGGATTGTTAAATCCTAATTCTATCAATAGTCGTTCTAGGTTTTTACAGTTAATTATTGAATCCATGGGATTTTGTTTAATTCTGCATTTTTAGGTTACCAAATCGGCATGTATTCTTTTAAGGTTTTATTCATCGAATTCGTTTTTGTTTTGGAGCCGGTGGGTTAAGGTGCAAATGGGTTTTGTGGTCTTGTTTGAGAGTTTTTATGTGCGAGGTATAATATTCGTTCGCTACTGTCGAGGCGAGAAATAAAATAGATGGGCTGTTGCATAATTGAATCTTTTCATTACTCCAGCGGTTGGCAATAAATTGAATCAGGGAACCGCGATCTTCCGTATTTCTTAAGTTTTGAAATTGCCATTTGCTTTCTTGGTAGAAAACCTTTATTACCTGGTCATTTCCTTTTACGAAGGTGTTTTCGGCGATTTGTTTGAAATCATCTTCAGCGAAGAGTATAGGAAAAATGTTGGTTGCCTCTACTTTCTTTAAAGTAGTCCCAAATTGCTTGAAATCTTCCGGTGCAATTCCAACCCAAATTTCCCTCGCCTTTTGCTGCATAATTTGATACTTTAAATGCTACAGAATTTATTGACCTGGTGTATTTTTCTTTGGCGGGCCTTGGCTTTTGTTTTTTTCTAATTGTTGAAGCTTGTTTGGATTTATAGGCGATATCTGGATTGCTGCTAAAAGCTTAGTTTCCGGAATTAGTTCGGGGAATAGCTTCTTTATAAGTTCCACCTCCGAGGGTTCTAATTGCCGGCTGGTATGTTTAGTTCCATCATAGACCGTCAATGAATTTGTGAATTTGCATATATAGTACATGGTCTGTTAAATATTATTTGCCGATTGTTAATGAATTGATTTATTGTATCTCCAGGGTTCATGTTTGAGAATACACGCGATCCATTGATATGCGGGATTTTTCCAGTTTTTAAGAAAATCTCCTCGTCGCCCTTTCCAGCCCTTTTTTTCGTAAAAAAGAAAGAAACATTCGGCTTCTTCCGAAGTCATTCCTTTTTGATTAAAGTAGATCCTTACCTGTTCTACAGGCGGGGGGATCGTAGGCGATAATCGGAAAGCTGTATTCATAGTTTATTGTTTTTTATTATGGGTTGCCGATTTCTTGTATTTGGCGATAGGAGAACCTTTTTGCTGTTCAATCACCTTATTGATTTCGTCAGCATCATAATAGAGGATACCGCCAATTTTGGAAAAGGGAATAATACCGTTGTTTCTAAGCGTTTGGAGCGTTCCGGCAGAAAGATTTAGTATTTCCATTACCTCATAGGTCTTCAGCCATCTTTTACTGGGTTGATCTGGCATACTGGCTATCAATGCTTTTATGGATACCAAGAGCTCTTTTTTGAATTCCTGTAGATCCTCAGCGGTAACGTAATTTGGCTTTGGAAGTGGTCTAACCACCGGAATGCCTAATGTTTTTCCCCTTTCCATTCTCTACATATTCTTAAAGCAAATGTGGGGGTGTTTTAACGCGATTTTTCAGAGTGAGGGGGGAGTACTCGGAAAGATTATTCAGGACGATTATAAGTTGAGGTATTCAATATTTGAGGGTGTGATGTTTGATTGTAAAGTATGCAAAGATGCGTCTATGCCGTTTTGATAGAATAGGGAGAAACCTTACCTTTTTCGGGTACTCATAACGTTTTCCACAGTATAAGGCTATTTGGTGTATAATTTGGTTTTGGCCAATTGTTAAATACTTTTACATTAGCAATAGATTTCACTACCCTCTGAATGCCAACCTTTTTTGCTGTTGTAAGTGACTGACTAGTAGTTTATTGGAATTTTTCACATCTGGCGGAAAAACTTATTTTGAGTTTTAAAAAAAATTTTTTAACCCCTTATCTATCGATTGTCATAGATTTCTGCTAATTTCGCTGTCCCATTTAAGTTTACATGCCTACCAAGAAGCAATTATATAGTATTTGGGCTACTCAATTTGAGTACTTTGGTGGTTTCGGTCAACCGCAAGCTAACTATATTGGTGCTTCTGATGGATCTCATGAAGGGCATGGTTTAAGCTCTGAACGTATAGCTAACAAACCCCTCGTTCCCCAATCTATCGTTCATGAATTTTCTGGATTGCATATTGGCGAGATTAACTTCAATGTAGAATCTGACGATCTAAGGATTTGGATCAATCAGGAATAGTTTGAGTCAAATTTTTCGTTTCTTTCTTGTTGTAGAAGGCGTTGATACAGGTTTTCCCAATTATTCTGATGCTATAATTCACTTCGCGGATGAGGATCCTAGTTCTTTACAACTAGCTAATTCATTTATTAGTAGCCCTTTGTTTTCCGTTAAACAAGATGGCGTGTCAGCTCGGCCTGAACTTGAAGATGGAACACTGATAACGTTTTTGATGGTTCCTAAGATTTTTCCCATTCTCGAGGAATTAGTTAGCAGTCTTCAACTTGATAATGAAATATGGTTTTCTCTGGGGCTTGCGAATGTGGTCATAATAGAACGTCCAGCTAAGAGAGAGGTCTCCAAACAAATTATTGAGAAGCTCAAGCAAGAGGCGAATATTACAGCTTCTGAAACTTGGCGTATTAAGGATAATAAGATATTAAAACACAAATTCCCTTATTCGCAGTTGGATCATCACACTTCGGTCGCTGATCAAATATCGATAACGGTTTCAGATAAGCTTCCTTTACATTTGAAGTTCACCGTTTCAGAATTTATCCTATCTGCGAATAAATTTCTAAGTGCATCCAAAAAATTCACGCCGAGATACTACGAGAAACATTGCAAAACTGTTGATGCGAGCTTGGCGCTTATTAATGACCTGTCCTTTTTATATGGAGATTTAGATTTTGTGCCTGAAAATTTCCATTTAAAATCTATTTATGATTCTTATAATGAGAAATCGGATGATGTATTAAGAGATAATACATTTCTTAAAATACGTGAGGAACTTATAAATGACTATAACGGACGATTGATTCAGTTTAACTCTGCTCTTTCGTATGTTTATAGCCAAACTTACTCAGGAACCTTCCCGTTATTTGATCATTTTGGAATAATTCAAAGACATTCATTATTGGGGGTAGGCTCTGCAATTTCTTCTTTAACGGAGCTACTTGTGCAATTGGAAAGTGCATTCTATTTCCTGCCGTTTGAAAGCATCGACGATTGTCTATATGGATCTAGTATGCTTTCGGATTTAAACATTCTCAATTCATTCATGTCCCTTTCGGGACATGATGTCGAGATTTGGAAAAAGGACTCAGTGCGGAATAGTGTTTTGAAGGAGTCTAATCCTCTAAGGACATTAAAGTCTTTGCCGAGTGATTTTTTTATTAGATTAGCTTTTTTTAGTGGAAGACTCGGATTTAGGGAATATGATTTTTCGGCAACCGCCGCACTTCAAGTATTAGTGGAGGCGAACTCTCTTCAATGGAATGTAATTAATTATACCCACGAAATTATTCATAACCATGTCCGATTGATTTTAAATAATCTTCTATTACCTCTTCATAATTCTAAAAACGGAGATTACGAGAAATGGCTTGAGCAATATCTTCAAAAGCTGGCGGATGTTTTTCAAAGTATAAATAAAAGAGGCCTTCCTTCAAATACGACTTATAAGGATTTCTTTATTTTTGTTTTATTTAGGTATTGTGTCAATCATTCTTATTATGGATCACTAAGTTATCCTAGTAATCAAAAAGAAATAAATGAGTTAAAGACGGATACATCTAGGAAGAAAAAGTATAATCTACCATCTGCACCACAACTTAAAGAGATTATACTAAATCATTACAAAGACATTACCGAAATAT
Source organism: Paraflavitalea sp. CAU 1676 (assembly GCF_029223285.1). GTDB lineage: Bacteria > Bacteroidota > Bacteroidia > Chitinophagales > Chitinophagaceae > Paraflavitalea. The sequence goes on from NZ_JARHUJ010000005.1 coordinate 652,206, forward strand.
TCGTACACGTTATTGACTACTCTTACATTTATAGTAGGCAGGTTGAAGTATATCTACAATCAATTTGGGCGTCTTGGTCGACGGTTACTACTGTCGCAACTGATTTAAGACAATATATCTTGCGCACCCTTATAATCACCGCTTTAAACGAAACTGGAACTCTTCCCGAGAGGTTTAACAAGGCCAGGAAGAAATTCCTCTTAGTGCTCGATAAAATTGCTGATCAAAATCAAAATGCTTATCTTTTTAAAAGAATTAGAGAAGCGCTTGAAGACGATAAGGATGAAGATTTAAAAACGCGTTTTTATAATTGTATCGTTGTTGGGGACATGGTGTACAATTTTTTTGTAGGCGAGCTTGAATTGTATCTTGATAATTCGGACAAGAATCGGTTACCGAAAGGGGATTATAGTAAGTCTGGAGTTTTGTATGATATTGAGAGAAATTCGTTCCAAGGCAATGAGATTAAAAGCAAGGTGAGATTTGCACTTGATCAACTAATTCGAGAAACAAATGACAGTACCCGCTTATTTGGCGATTCCAAAAAAGAAAGAACATCGGCATGGCTACTTATTTCCTTAAGCTCATCTTCATGAACTATGATTGAATCTATTATTGCAACATCGCATCACTATTATTTACTTTTCTTCGAATCCGAGAAATTAAGAAATTGGAATAGCATACCTGAAGTGTTTGACAGGCACTATGAATGTGAGGTTTTAAGCGGTTCCAAATCAAAGGGCGATGGATTGTTTCACATGCAAATGGAATTTGAGTCGCCTTTCGGAAGTGAAACGTTGTTGACTAGCAATATTAGTAGAAAAGTTAAGGGTTCCGTGTATTATTGGTATGACTTTTATTATGGCAAAGTTAATCCAGATTCGAGTGTTTGGTTTCTTTGCTTTCCATATTCAAAGTTCTCAAAGTATATCGAGAAATCTTTTAAAGAAAAGGGCATTTTCCCAAAGTTTTTGAAATCAAATGTTCCATCAGTTTTGTCTTATCTGAAAGACAGGGTCAATGGAGAAAGAGTGACATCTATTGAAAGAAAAGGATTTAATATTGATATAACAAAATATACTGCTGAAGTTAAAGAGTCTGCTAATGCGAATAAGGTAAGCTTGTTAGGCGTAAATCCCCTTAACTCCAAAATTTATGATGTTTTAAATTCCAGTACTGAAATATCAATTGAAGCAACAGCGCTTAGAGTAAAGTGTGATCTTTTACACAAGGACATTGATAAGAAAGGCGCAAAAGGTCAAATAGAATTATCTTTTGACAGAATCGGTAACTTCAGATTTTGGCTTAAGCGAGAAACTTATTTAGAGGATTTAGCGCTTCTTAGGTATATCTATTTATATTTCTCAGAAATCAAAAGTCTAGAAAAAAGTACATTTTTAAGTTCTCAAAATCTTTTGGACGATGAATAATTATTACGGGTTGAACTTGGAGGAATACATGGACGATGTAGATAAATGTATTGATCTACTAAGCTCCTATTTGAAGCAGGGATGTCTTGGTTTAATGCTCGGTTCGGGTGCTTCGAAGGGGCTTGATCTTCCTGATTGGACCAATTTAGTAAGCAGGTGTGCAAAAGAAGTGTTGCCTGGTTATGCCATAACTACTGATACGGATTTAAAAAGGGCATCGTCGAAGATTAAAGATAAAAGTGGATTACGGTATTTGTCGTTAGTTAAAGAAAAACTATACGAAGGCATTGAATTTGATTTTGGAATGGCAAAAAAAGACCTTTTGATTGCTATAACTTCATTGATGGTAGGAAAAATGCGGGGAAATGTGAATCACATTGTCACATATAATTTTGACAGTGTTTTGGAATGGTATCTTCAAACTAATGGTTTAAGCGTAAAAAACTCAAGTCCTCTTGATTTATTTAAGAAATTTGCGGATGTTGAAATTACCCATATTCATGGGTACTTGCCTCATTCGCCTGAATTTGGTGACGACTCCTCAACTATAGTTTTCAGTAAGGAGGAATTCGAAGATAGAGAAACTATCGATTCTTATTGGCGAGTAATAATGGATGAGTATTATAGACATCATGTATTTTTGACGATTGGACTATCCCCTGAAAGTATAGAAGATGATATTTGTAGATATCTGAGAGCAGCGAATGCTTGGTATGAAAAGGAAAAATTGGTGAGAGACCAGCCCTATGGAATTGCATTCATTACATCATATAAAAACGTAGACGAACAAGAGTTCAAGGAGAAAGCTATAAAGCACGGTATTATACCATGTACCTTGCAAAAGGAAAAAATACCCCCAAATTTATTTCGGATAGCTCAGAGCGCCTTGAATAATAGATGAGTTTTCTATCTACTTTTTCTAATTCATCTTACATCAAATTAAGCAAATAGATATTTCCCGGATTAAATCAAGGATAATTCATTGTATTTTCCAGTTTCGTTTATCATGTTGTAGAAAACAGTGAAAAAATGATAAAAAATGATGAATTGCTGGTAATGCGATCGATAGCTCTATGCTTTAAGCCATATTTAAAACCGGAAGAGGCTTTGATTTATTGCAATTTGGGAAGAACGCAATTTGCAATAAAATGCGAAGAATATGGCATTTATAAAAACAGCAGCGGCTATTTTAAAAAGGAAGACCTTGATCATTTTTTATCCGGTCAGCCATCCAAGTTGAAAGTAGCCGCTGGTGCTTTAAAGTTGAAGAAAGTAGGGTAAAAGATCTGGCGACGGAAGTAGATCTATTGTTTTGGATTGATCCTTTGGCCGGTGTCTTTTATATGTCCTGTTCACATGTTCCGTACTGGTATGGCCTAATAAATAAGCTACTGTCGCATTATCCACTAATTGATCTTGCAAAAGAATTGAAAAACTGAGACGAGCGCATGACCAGGTGATATGCTTTTTTATTCTTGCTCGATCCACCCATTGCTGCAGTGCTTTGTTACAACCATCATTGGTTAACAGTAGGAATATTTTTTCATTTGGATCCGCCTCGGGTTTGTTTTCTTTTCTTCGTTTAAGAATCGCTTTTGCTATAGGATGGAGGGTTAATTCAACCGGCTGGCCGGTTTTTGCCTGAATAATTCTTGTGACCAGTTTGTTTTCTTTGATTTGTCCCCAACTAAGGGTATATACATCTACGTAGCGCAGACCGGTATAGCAACAGAATATAAAAGCTTCTGCAATTTCCTGATTAAAGAATGGAGTTTTGAGTAATAATAAGTACTCATCTACTTCCAGAATCTCTTTCAGATTTTTGGATGGATTGGTTTTTGATTTAACATCTTCGCAAGGATTAATGCGGTAATAACCATCTTTGGTTGCTGCTGCCATACAACGTTTGAATCTAGCATAGTAGTTGGCAGGGGTGTCTCCGTTGAAATTATCTAAAAGATATTGCCTATATCTTTTACAGAGATTCTCAGTTATCTCAAGTGGTGATATACTTTTAACGTCTTGGTTGGCTTCTTTATTTAAGAATTCACGGAAATGATTGAGGCTACCCTGAACATGTCGATTATTTTCCTTCTTGTTTAACCTCACATATTCCTCGTAATAATCCAGGAAATTACTTTTGAATTTATGTGAAGGCATGAAGCTACTACCGATGGCCTGTCTGTCTAAAATGAGTTCTGACTTTTTCGTTTCCAGCAAAGCAAGAGCTTCCTTATTATGATTCTTTTCTATTTGGTTTTTGGGCTTGGTGTAAACAAATACACCGGTGACTGGTCGCTGGCCTTTACCACGCCCAAAATCATAATGAAAATAGATCTTGTCACCTTTCTTATTCCGTTTCTTCCAAAAATTCATACTTCACAAGATTAAAAGGTAAAAGAATTGCTCAACCTTAATGCCATGAACATTGAATTGGGGCTACCGGTTGGAGGGAGAATAAATCTTGAATCGACTTGGAGTAAAATGTTGGAGAAAATTCGACTAAGAAATAATGATGTTTGTTTGCTGACAAAGTGCCGCTTCCCGGAGGAAAATTTGAGTGTCATTTTGAGTGTCATTTAGGTGTCAGAAAAAGCGGGCAAAAGCGAAAGAAAACGAACGAAATCGACAAACCTAAAAGTAAAAACCCCTTGTAAATCAATTATTTACAAGGGGTCTGTGTGCCCAGGACTGGATTCGAACCAGCACGCCGGTGAAAGCACCACCACCTCAAAGTGGCTTGTCTACCAATTTCAACACCTGGGCGACCTTTCCGTTTTTCAGACCGTAATCTGAAATTCGGGAGGCAAATGTAGCACGTTTCTGTTATAAAAATGCAATTGGCGAAAAAAGTTCTTTATTTTTTTAGAACAATCCGGAATGTGGTCCCTTTGTTCAGTTCAGATTGCTTTACAAACAGTTGCCCCTTGTGGTACTGCACGATAATCCGCCTGCTGAGGCTTAATCCAAGCCCCCAGCCACGCTTCTTCGTCGTAAAGCCAGGTTTGAACACTTTATGGATATTCTGCCGCGCAATGCCCTTGCCCGAATCAGTCACATCGATCAATACTTCTTCCCCCTGCTGCTTTACCTGCACCGCAATACTTCCCTTGCCCTCCATCGCATCCAACGCATTCTTCAACAGGTTTTCGATCACCCAGTCGAACAGCGGAGGCGATATATGTGCCGGAATATTGTCCATGCCCGCCGTATCGAGCGTAAACGATACTTTACCGGGAGCCCGCTTGCGGATGTACTCGATCATGGTGCCCACCTGCGCCACCACATTGTGCTGCTCCAGGTGCGGCGTACTGCCGATCTTGCCAAACCTGTCGGATACCAGCTTGAGTCTGCCCACGTCCTTCTCCATCTCCGCCACCAGCTTTTCATTGCCGGGCATATCACGCATCATTTCCACCCAGCCCTGCAAGGAGGTGAGGGGCGTGCCCAACTGATGCGCCGTTTCCTTCGCCATGCCCGCCCATACCTGGTTCTGCGACGATTTGAAACTGGTGGTGAGTGCGGTAAGCGTAATGATAATAAACAGACTTACGATCAGCAATTGCACCAGCGGATAATAAGCCACCTGGTTCAATAGGGTAGTGTGTCCGTAGTAATAATTATTGATGCGCGTACTGTCGCGCGGATCCGCCCAGCCGATAGGATCGTTCTGCTTGGCAAATTCTTTGAGCTTTTCTTTGACATAGTTTGTGTCTTGCGCAATGCTGGCCGAGTCGAGGTTGATGTACTGGGTGATATTGTTGTGCTCGTCGGTCTCGATAATGGGGATGGTCCTGTTTTCGGAGATGATGATGCTGACCAGCTTATCGCTCATGCCCGTAGTATCGTTCAGCAATAGTTTGCCGGCTTCTACCCATTGCGCCACTTTTTGTCGCTCTTCCTGGGCGATACGCCTGGCGAGGAACTGCGAATAGAAGATGGTACCACTCACGATGGCGATGGCGATGATGGCTAATCCCGTTCTCCAGTTTAACAGCGGTCTAATCATGTACAGGCCGGTTTTTGTTGGGTTGTACCGGATGAAACGACATCCGGTACCGGTTGCAATGTAACTAATTAATAAAGTTGTTGTAAATCTGTAGTATAGACGTTGGAAAATACTAAGAATTGATAAAATGCGTTCCTTTGCATCCCGTAACAACGGACGCCCCGATTACTTATATGAATCAACCTTCGGTATCCATAGCCATCCTGAACTGGAATGGACGCAAATTCCTGGAGCAGTTCCTGCCTTCGGTACAGGCTTCTACCTGGACGAACCGGAACATCGTCGTGATCGACAATGCTTCGACCGATGACTCCATCGCTTTTGTAGAAACCAACTATCCCCAGGTGCAGATCGTGCGCAACGGCGGCAACTACGGCTTTGCGAAAGGGTACAATGAAGGGCTGAAACAGGTAAAGGGCGACTATTATGTATTGCTCAATTCGGATGTGGAAGTAACACCGGGATGGATTGAACCGGTGATCGCGCTGATGGAAGGGGATAGGACGATCGGAGCCTGCCAGCCCAAATTATTACAGTTCCATAACCGCCTGTTATTCGAATATGCAGGCGCTGCAGGCGGCTGGCTCGATTACCTCGGTTATCCCATGGCCCGTGGCCGTGTGTTCGATTTCTGTGAAGCCGATAGGGGACAGTATGATGATGCGGCGCCGATCTTCTGGGCCAGTGGCGCGGCGATGTTCATTCGGGCGTCGTTGTATCATGAAATGGGCGGTCTGGATGAGTTCTTCTTCGCACACCAGGAAGAGATCGACCTGTGCTGGCGTTTGCAGCTGGCAGGTCACCAGGTATATGTTTGTCCGCAGTCGGTAGTATACCATGTAGGTGGTGGCACGTTGCCCAAAGGAAATTCGAAGAAAGTGTTTTTGAATTTCCGCAACAACCTCATCATGATGGCGAAGAATATGCCGGCCGGCATGGCTACCTGGAAAATATTATATCGTTTCTGGCTGGATACTGTTTCTGCTTTTAAATCGTTATTTGCTGGCGAAGGAAAATATTTCACCGCGGTGTTCAAAGCACATGTCGCTTTTATAAGTTGGTGGCTTTTCAAGCAAAAACAAAGCGTTTTTCCTCCTACCCGCACAGGAAAATTGCAGGGATATTTGCATAAAAGCGTTGTCTGGAGCCACTTTGTAGAAGGAAAGAAAACCTTTGCAGAAATTGTTGGCAAGAAAAGCTGATTTTTTCAATTGGATCATTATTTTTGCATCGCAATCACTTAATTGATTATGGATCAACATCAAGAGATAGAACACACAAAGAGTAAAGACTTCAAGAGCAGTTGGGTTGACTCCTCTGTATTCTTGTTTTACCTGCAAGTATTTTGTTTGGTAGCTTTTGTATTGGGCGGTTGCTATAGCCTGTACAAACACAGCTATAAAGGAAAGCCCGAAGTGAACGTGCCTTCCAATACTTTGTATACTCCGGAGTACAAATAACTGATTGAAAAAAGATCAGAAAAATTTTAAAAAGATTTTGAGATTTCAATTAGTTATCTATCTTTGCACTCCCAATCACGAAGCAAGCTCTTTAAAAAGATAAAACACTGACTCACTGAAGATTACACGGATGTGAGTTCATAAGCGGAAGTAGCTCATTTGGTAGAGCACGACCTTGCCAAGGTCGGGGTGGCCGGTTCGAGCCCGGTCTTCCGCTCAGAGAAAAAAAGCAGATTACATTAGTATCTGCTTTTTTTTTCCCTTTACGTCACTAGTGACACCCGGGTGGCGGAATCGGTAGACGCGCAGGACTTAAAATCCTGTTTGCCGAAAGGCGAGTAAGGGTTCAACTCCCTTCCCGGGTACATATAAAGAAGCCGCTCCATCCGAGCGGCTTTTTTATTAGCTGGAAGGATAGGTTTACAGGCCCCGCAATTGGATTGCAACCCAAAACAGTTGTTGATATGTGGTCAATTTTATGATCGCGAATTCGCTACTTTCGATAAAGATTTGAGAACTGCTCTCAATCACTTCATCTTAGTAACCAACTCAAAAAACAATCAGGTATGAAAATGCTCAGAACATGGGCCTTCTTGTTTTTACTGACTGCCGGCGCTATTGCCGCTCAAGGCCAATCTTCCACCGACGACGTTATTAAAGAATGGGAAAGGGCGAAAGCCTACACCAAAGAGTATCTGGATGCGATGCCCGATTCGGGATATGGTTTCAAGCCAACGCCCGATATGCGCTCCTTTGCCGAACAAATGTTGCACCTCACCGATGCCAACTACATGTTTGCGGCTACAGCGCTCGGAGAGAAACCTCCTGTAACCGGTTTGGAGAAATCAACGACCGATAAATCGAAAGCGAACATTACCAAACTGGTATTGGCCGGATACGATTACATGATCGCTTCCATTAAAAAACTCACACCCGCCCAGCAAAGTGAAAAGATCAAACTGTTTGGCCGCTTCGACCTCACCAAAGGTGAAACAGTAGTAAAGGCTTTTGAACACCAGACTCACCACCGCGGACAAACTACCGTGTACCTTCGCCTGGAAGGGGTGAAGCCTCCGCAGGAAAGATTATTCTAATACTTACTATGTAAATAGCCCAATGGCCCGGACATCGTCCGGGCCTTCGTGTTTTTAACCACTCTACCGCTGCCGGTCAACCTTGATTTTCAATGGTCGCACAGCTATTATTGACATTTTAACCGATTTTACTTTCGCATATGGATTAAGGATGCTTTTTTGTGGTTGTTTTGGCTCGATTTGCTTTGAACACATTTCTGATCTTCTATGAAAAAGTTATATACGTTATTGCTTTTGTTGGTTGCCCTGCAGGGCCAGGGACAGTCGTATAACAACGAGTGGATCAAATTCAACCAAACGTATTATAAATTCAAAGTGGCGAATGAAGGGGTAACGCGCATTTCCAAAGCTACCCTCGATGCCGTGGGGCTTGGTAATACCGCTGTACAGTATTTTGAACTTTGGCGCAACGGCCAGCCCGTTCCCTTTTATCCTTCGGTACCCAATGGGCCTTTGCCTGCTACCGGTTATCTCGAGTTTTATGCCGAACCCAATGATGGTGCGCCAGACCGGGCTCTGTATTTTGATGCTGCTTTTCAACATACCGATCGCTATAACCTGATCACCGATACCGTGGTGTATTTTCTGAGCGTCAATACCGACGAATCGGGGTCGAAGTACCAGCCAGTAGTCAACAACCTCAGCGGTCCGGTGCCCCCTGTGGAAGAATGGTTGACCTACACCTACGGTAATTATTTCAGGAATACTCAGAACCTGGGATGGGCGTCTGTCTTAAATGAATACCTGTATTCATCTGCCTACGACCGGGGTGAATATTGGTCTTCAAACCCAATTGCGCCCGGCAGTGATCTCGTTGCGAAGGTGAGCAACTTACAGGTGTTTGCAGGAGGCCCGGATGCCACCATGCGCTTTGGGGCCAGCGGCAATGCCATGAATGCCCGGAACATAAAAGTCACTGTCAATAATTCGCTGGTCAAGGATGAATCCATGAATTATTTCTACGACCTGCATACGGCTGTTACTTTACCCAATGACCGCATTAAAAGCGGCACGTTCGATGTGGTGTTTGCCAATGCCTCGGCCGTTGGCACCGACCGGATGGTCATTTCCTATTTCGACATCACCTATCCGCGCCTCTTCAAGTTTGGTGGGGTAAAGAATTTTAAATTCAAACTGCCCGCCAAAGCTGCGGGCTATCATTTAGAGATTACCGAGTTTGACTATGGAAGTACGCCGCCTGTGTTATACGATAGGGCCTCGGGCGAACGTTACGTGGGCAACCTGACTGCCCGTCCTGGATACATCTCCTTTGCTTTGCCAGGCCTCGCGACAGCACGCGACCTGATACTGGTAAATGCCGAAGCAGGCAACGTGCGGATGGTGAATGAATTGGTCTCCAAAACCTTTACCGATTTTTCGCAGGCTGCCCAACAAGGCAATTACCTGATCATTACACATCCCTCTTTGTATAAAGGCTCGGCGGGTAATAATCCCGTACTTGATTATAAAGCTTATCGCGAATCGGTGCAAGGCGGCGGTTTTAAAGTGCTGGTGGCCGAGATCGATGAACTGGTCGATCAGTTTGCATTTGGTATCAAGAAACACCCGCTTTCGGTCAGGAATTTTATTCGCTATGAACGAGAAAAGTTTTCGAGGGAATTAAAATATGTGCTGCTGATGGGGCGGGGGATGCATTACGTGCATTACCAGCGAAACATCACTGATCCTATTACTGACCAGCTCAATCTGGTACCTACTTTTGGCTACCCCGCTTCGGATAACCTGATGACCACGCTTACCACGTCGAGCACGATCCCGGTAACGCCGATCGGCCGGTTGTCGGTTGTGCACGGCAGCGAGATCGAAGACTACCTGGCGAAGGTGAAGGAGTATGAGAACGCCCAGCAAAATGCACCCAATACCATTGCCGGCCGCGCCTGGATGAAAAACATGGTGCAGGTTACCGGCATCAGCGATGCCCACCATGGCACGGTGGTGTGCAACTACATGGGCATGTATAAGCAAATGTCTGAAGGGCCTTCGTTTGGTGGTAAGGTGGCTAACTTTTGCAAAACCTCCGCCAATACCTCCGATCAGTTTGCCAGTGATCAGATCTCGAAGCTTTTTTCCGAAGGCCTCAGCGTGCTCAACTATTTCGGTCACTCGTCGGCCACCACGCTGGAGTTTAACCTCGACAATCCGCAGAACTATAACAACCAGGGCAAGTACCCCGTATTCCTGGTGAATGGTTGTAATGCGGGTAATTTCTATACTTTTTACCGGCAACGTTTTACTTCGAACGAAACCCTGTCGGAGAAATTCGTGCTCGCCAAACAACGCGGCAGTATTGCCTTTGTGGCCAGCACCCACTATGGCGAAATCGGTACCCTGCATTACTACCTCACCAGGCTGTACCAGGAAATAACCGCCGCCAATGCCGGAAAATCGCTGGGTGAAACGACCCGCGATGCCTTTCAGCGCATGCTCGATGGCGGGGCCACCGGTTTTATGAGCAGGATACACATGGAGCAGATCACCATTCATGGCGACCCGGCCATACGTATCAACGGACAGGCCAAACCCGATTATGTGGTAGAGGAATCATCGATCAGGATAAATCCCTCCTTTGTATCGATCGCGGAAACACATTTTCAAATGAAGGTGGGGCTGATGAACCTGGGTAAAGCGACCGACCAGCCCATCGTAGTGCAGGTAAAACAGCAATACCCGGACGGATCTACTACCGTGGTGTACCGAGAGAAAATAGCAGGCATTCCGCACAGTGATTCGGTGACCATCAATATTCCTATTGTGGCCACGCGCGATAAGGGAAGGCATATCCTCACCGTTACGATCGATGAAGAAGGGGCTATCGATGAAGTGTCGGAAAGTAATAATACCGCTGTTAAAGAGATCAATATTTTCCAGGATGAAGCGAGGCCGGCCTACCCTTACCATCTTTCGATCATCAAGGAACCTACGCAAAAACTTTACGCCACCACGGCCGATCCATTCAGCGTATTGAAGGACTATGTGGTGGAAATAGATACGAGCGCCGAATTTAACTCGCTCGATAAAAAAAGCCGGGTAATCTCGGCCTCCGGCGGTATTGTCGAGTACGATCCTGAACTTACTTACAAAGACAGTACCGTGTATTACTGGCGTATTTCGCCCGTGCCGGTAAATGGCGGTGCTTACCAATGGTTCAACCAGTCTTTCGCGTTTATGAAAGACGTAGAAGGGTACAATCAATCGCACTTTTTCCAGCACGAACAATCTGGCGGAGAGCGTATTTACCTGGAAGCGGGTAGCCGCCAATGGAAATATGGTAAAAGAAAGAACAAGATCCAGATCAAGAACTGCATCTGGGGCGGTACCTGCAACACGGAAGATGAATACTGGGTAACAGTGAACGACAGGGATATGATGGCGAGTGTTTGCGTGGGCAATTCCCTGGTGTTTCATGTTTTCGACTCGGTAACGTTTAAACCCTGGATCAACGTAAAAGACAACGGTGGCTCCATACCTGATAATCTATACCGGTTCAAAAGCGGCTCTTCCAATTGTCATAAAACAAGGTGGTACAATTTTGAATTCGAATACCTCTACCCTGAGACCAGGAAACTGATGATGGACTTTATGGACAGTATCCCCGTAGGCTCTTATGTAGTTGTGAAGAGTACATTTCATAATAACCCACAGTCGTACATACAAACCTGGAAGAACGATACACTCCTGTATGGTGCCAACAGGTCGTTGTACCATAAATTGCTGGAAGCTGGCTTCATCGATATCGATTCCGTCTATAAATCCGTTCCCTGGGCCTTCGTATACAAGAAAGGAGACAATGCCTCTTTTGTGCCGAAATGGGATGTGGGTAAAGAACTTACAAGCCGGGTTAATTTGACAGTGGAGTGTTATACACCGGACACCCTTGGATATATCAATTCACCCATCTTCGGTCCGGCCGCTGCGTGGACTGAAGTTGACTGGAAGGGCCGGTCGCTCGAAACGCCTTCCACCGACCAGCCTACCGTCGATGTGATCGGCATTACCAAAACGTTTTCGGAACAAAAGCTGTTTACACTGGGCAAGGGCGATGTGCATGTGGATCTGCGGAATGTGGACGCCAAAACATATCCCTTTATGCGGTTGAGGATGCGCAATGTGGATTCCATCCGCCTTACCCCTTTCCAGCTCGATTACTGGCGCGTGTTTTACAAACCGCTGCCCGAAGGAGCGCTTGCTGCCAACCTGCATTTTGAGGGGAAGGATTCGCTCGAGATCGGCGAGGCGCTTAAGTTCAGGATAGCTTATAAGAATCTGAGTCATTATGATTTTGACAGTGTGAAGATCAAAGTAGTGATCACCGATCACAACAATGTACCGCATGTAATTCCTTATCCGAAGCAAAAGGCACTTGTTTCGGGCGATACCATACAGCTGAAACTGGATATTCCCACCCAGGAGTATGTGGGCAACAATACCCTGTATATAGAGGTGAACCCGGACAATGACCAGTTTGAGCAATATCATTTCAATAATTTCCTGTACCGTAACTTTTATGTGAAACCGGATAACACGAATCCCTTCCTCGATGTTACGTTCGATGGGGTGCATATCCTCAACCGCGATATCGTATCGGCGAGACCGCACATACAGATACGGTTGAAAGATGATGCCAAACACCTGTTGTTGAGTGATACCAGCCTGTTGGCTTTGGAAGTGAAATATCCCAATGGCACCATGCGCGAGTTTAAGGTTGACAATGACACCTTACGGTTTACGCCGGCTACCAGTGGCAAAGACAATTCGGCTGTGCTGGATTTTACCCCGGCTTTCACCCATCAGCTCAATCCCGAGGGTGACGAATACGAATTGCATGTGAGGGGGAGGGACGAGAGTGGCAATAAGGCCGGCAGGGATTACCGCGTGGCTTTCAAAGTGATCAACAAAGCGATGATCTCGAACCTGCTGAACTATCCCAACCCGTTCAGCACGTCAACAGCCTTTGTGTTTACCTTAACGGGCAGCGAACTGCCGCAGAACCTGAAAGTGCAGATACTGACTGTAACGGGAAAGATCGTGCGGGAAATTACGATGGCCGAACTGGGACCGGTACATATTGGAAGAAATATTACTGAGTTTAAGTGGGATGGCACGGATCAGTACGGTCAGAAACTGGCCAATGGTGTGTATTTATACCGTGTGGTGACCACGCTGAACGGAAAATCGCTGGATAAGTATAAAGCGGATAATGACAACACCGCGCAGTATTTCAACAACGGTTACGGCAAAATGTACCTGATGAGATAGATTTTGAACAGAAAGGTTTCTTATTTCGTAAAGAGATTTCCCGATTGCGAAGGCGCGGCTCCTTTCCAGGGGGCACCTTTGCCGGAAATTTCCTCCCTGTTTATGAAGCAACTTTTTCGTGTTCTCTTTTTTCTGTTACCCCTCTATGTTTTTGCCAATAACCCGGAATCGGGGACTATTAAAGGACAAATAAAGACGAATGACCAGAAGCCGGCCTCTTCTGTAACCGTACAATTGAAAGGTTCCAATAAAACTGCCATTACTGAAGAAGACGGTTCTTTCGCGATTTACAAAGTAGCTACCGGCACCTATCAACTGGAGGTTTCGCTGATCGGCTATGAAACCCTGGTGCAGGAAGTGGTCGTGGAAAAAGACAAGATCACCGGCGTTTCCTTACAACTCACTGTTTCCAATACGCAGCTGCAGGAAGTAGTGATCACGAATGCCAAGAACAAATTCGCCAATAAGAACTCCGACCAGGTGGCGCGCCTGCCGCTCCGTAACCTGGAGAACCCGCAAGTATATAGTGTGGTTGGCCGTCAGCTGGCGCAGGAACAAGTAGTGGTGGAACGCCAGGACATGTACCGTAATATTCCCGGCGCTGTACCCAATTTTGCTGCCGGTGGTTCTCAGGGTATGAGCATGCGCGGCTTTGCCAACTCGATCGGTATGCGGAATGGGATGATGACCAGCGCCATTGTTCCCCTGAACCCAATCATTCTCGAAAGGGTAGAAGCGATCAAGGGCCCCTCGGGTACCCTATTTGGCGGTAACCGGAACATCACATTCGGTGGTGTGTTCAACTATGTTACCAAGAAGCCGTACGATGAATTTGGTGGTGAGGTGAGCCTGGCGGCGGGCAGTTTTGAACTTGCCCGGATCACGGCCGATATCAATACGCCGCTCAATAAGGAGAAGGCGGCACTGTTCCGCCTGAATGCCGCGGCTCAATCGGAAGGTTCGTTCCAGGACCAGGGATACGCTAAGAACTATACATTCGCGCCGAGCTTTACGTATATCGTCAACGATCGCCTTACGTTTGATATCGAGGCTGAGATCACCAGAAGCAATTATACTGTCGTTTCGCTGGCGCTGGGCAACCTGAACAATATTACGGCCCGCAACTTCAAGGACCTGCCTTTAGGCTACAAGAGTTCTATGATCAACAATAGCGTGGATGTCGCCAATGGTATCAACAATGTGCAGGCACAGGCTACCTATAAGATCTCCAATGGCTGGAAATCACAAACCAATTTCCTGTATTCGGAAGGTTTTTACAAGCACTTGTACTGGACCTCGCTGACCATGATGAACGACTCTACTTTTGCCCGGGTGGTGCGTAACCAAACGCCTGAGACCTTTGGCAATATCCAGTTGCAGCAGAATTTCATCGGCGACTTCCTGATCGGTTCCATGCGCAACAGGATTGTGGTGGGCCTTGATTACAATTACAACTATAACGAGCTTTACCGGGCAACGGTGAACTACGATACCCTGAATATCCGTAAAACGCCTTCCAAAGACCTGAGCGTACCTACATTGGAATTGCTCTCGGGCCAGAAGGGTTTTGCCACCACGAGCACCAAACAAATCAATTACAGCGCCTATGTTTCTGATGTGTTCAACATCACGCCGCAGTTGATGGCCATGCTGAGCTTGCGCTTCGACCGTTTTACGACTGATGGTACCTTTACCCCGGCCACCGGTAAATTCGTAGGCGCCTACAATCAGAACTCGCTTTCGCCCAAGCTGGGCCTGGTGTACCAGCTTATTCCCGACCAGCTGTCTGTTTTCGGTAACTATGTAAACGGCTTTGTGAACCTGGCTCCCGCTACACAGCCTGATAATACGATCCTCGAGCTGAAGCCGCAATACGGTAATCAGTGGGAAGGTGGTGTGAAGTTTGAACTGCTGAAGAACAAACTGAGCGGCAGTGTGAGCCTGTATGATATTGCGGTTACCAACTCCACGCGTATCGAAGTGATCAATGGCAAGAACTTTACTGTGCAGGATGGTACACAAAACAGCAAGGGTTTTGATGCAGAAGTGATTGCCAACCCGGTATTGGGTTTGAATATCGTTGCGGGGTATGCTTTCAACGAAAACCGATATAGCAAGGCTGCTGCTGCATTGGAAGGTAAGTACATCACCTTCAGCCCCCGTCATGTGGGCAATATCTGGGTAAGCTATACGCTGCGGCAGGGTAAAGCCCGTGGTTTGGGTTTTGGTGCCGGTGGTAACTATGTAGGCGACTCCTGGTTCGAATCGACCAACGTGTTCAAATTACCTGCCTACACCCTGATCAACGCTGCGATCTTCTATGATCAGGTTAAATACCGCATCTCCTTAAAAGGCAATAACCTGACGGATGAGCAGTTCTGGAATACGAATGGTAGTCCGCAGAAACCTTTGAACTTTATCGCCAGCGTGGCTTTCAGGTTTTAACAGTTATCAATTTGCTATCAAGGCAAAGGCCCGGGCAAACAATCGCCAGGGCCTTTTCGTTTGGTGTCTTTGAACGTAATGTAATGAGGTGCTTTGTCAGCGGGAAAGCGGCGATTGACGATGCGGTTACAGTTCAATACCGCGCACGTAACTGAAATATTCTGCCACACTATTATAGTCATTTACGAGCGATGTGCGAAGGTCTTCGATCTTCTCCCTTTGCACCCTGGGTTGCTTGAATGTGCGCGTTAGGTTTTTGCTGGTGATAAGCAGGTTATTGCAGGCACCAAAGAAGTTTTCAGCGTTGGTCAACAGCGGTGCTTTTGACGCGTGACCCTTTTCTTTTGCCAGTAATACCTGCAGCTTCTCCAATTCTTTTTCATAGCTGGCACTTGCGTGGATGATGGCTGCCGTGTCCGGCTTTTCTCCTTTCGCCTGGGTGGCGTCCAGTAAGACTCTTGCCGATTTATACACCAGAAGTGCTTTGTATTTGACCGGCCGTTTATCTTTGGATTCGATCAGCATATCTTCCAGTTCTTTTTTCTCAAGTGCTTCGAGCATATCGTTCACTTGCTCTTCTGCTTTGAAATAGACAACAAACGCATTGGTCAGTTGTGTGTGCAGGGCTTTGCCCTTTAGCAGCGCATCATCTTTGTAATTGGTCTTCTTGTAATAGGACTTCACCTGTTCTGCTACCTCCAGCAATGATTTGATGGCTTTTAAGTAAGCTTCGACCTGTTTTTGGAGTAAGCTATTGCCATTATTCAACTTTTCTTCAAGGCCCTTGACCTTAAAGGAGATTTTGCCGGTATTCAATTCATAGGTTAGCCACAAGTAACGGCGGACGTCAGCGTTCTCGGGATCGGTTTCGGAGCCCTTTTTAAAACCGATATAATCAGAATAGTTTCGTTCCCAGGAGCGCACTTCCCATTGGGCTTCATGGTAAACTTCTACCAATTCAATTCTTATTGATTCGTCGTATTGGCCGGTGCTACTAGCTATTTTACTACCAGCATCCTGTAGTTTTCCGGCGCTTAGTTTACAGCCGACGCCAAATGCCAACAGGCTGATCGGTAATAAATATATTGTTCTGTATTTCATGAGGTATGACCAGTATTTATTTCGGACCAATGGCCGTAAAATACCGTTGAACTACCTCGTTTGCCAGTGATTTCGGATGAACCACTTGTTTGCAGCCATGAATGTGCCGGAGCTGGTTTTAAACTGTTTGTGTAGCCGGAACCGTCAGGGGCCTGATCTTCAGAGCGGCTTCGATGGCATCGGCCGCTTTGGAAGCTCCGCTGTCCTTTTGGATGGTGGCCGATAATTGCCGGCATTTTTCCGTGAACCGAGCATCGGTCAATACTTCGCGTATGGCCCTTTCCAATTTGGCGGCATTCACTTTGCGCCAGGGTATCCGCCGCCCGATGGCGTGGTACTCGACCCGCGCAGCCATGGCCGGCTGATCGTCGGTAACGGGTATGCATACCATCGGCACCCCATGGTGTACGCACTCCATGACGGTGCCGGGTCCGGCGTGGGTGATGCAGAGAACAGCCTGGGCTAATAATTCCGGTTGTGGGGCATAGCCGACTACCAGGATATTGCGGGGAATTTCGTCCAGCTCTATGGTATTGCCTGTCCAACCACCCAGCGACAACACTACTTTGTAGGCTGTAAACTTCTCCAGCGCCTTCAGCAAGGCTTTGTAAACAGGCGCGATGCTGTTGCGGATGGTGCCCATCGATACATAGATGAGTGGCCGGCTGTCTTTATTAAAGGAAGCCCAGGGAAATGGAACCTGCTCGCGTTTTTCTACAAACGGACCACAAGGGATATAGTGGGGAGGTTGGGCTGCTTCGGGATAATCGAAGGCGGCAGGTATCACACCCAGCTGCAGTAAGGGGCTAAAGGTATCGTTGAGGCTGTTGTATGCCGGCAATTGCCATTGCCGCATTTGGTGGTTTACCATGCGTAGGTAGGGTGTTGAAAAAAGGGCCGCTGCGCGGTGTGCCGCCCGGTTGAGCAAACCGTTGAGTGGTGTGCCCGTGGGATGCCACCAGGCAAAGGCCGGTGGCATTCTGCCATCGCGCCGCACGGCAATCGGAAGTATGGAACACAGGGTTAAGAAGGGGATATCGGCTTGTGCTGCCAGTGCCGCTCCCTGCGGCTGCAACTGATCGACGAGCAGCACATCAATGCCGTGCTGACTGATCAGCGCAGGCAATTCTTCCAGCATCGCTTTGGCGATGGCAATATGTTGTTTGAGCACATGGTAATGCCGCCATAGGTTGCTGCCTGTGCGGGCAGGCGCCCAGCTGGTATGCCAGGTATTGAGTGGGAACCTTTCGGTAGCTATCGGATGAAAACCGATGCCCAATGCTTCTATCAATGGCTGCGTATCGGGAATATTGTAGATCGTTACCCGATATCCCCTGTTGATGAGTTCGCGGGCGATCATCCCATTGGGATACAGGTGGCCAGGTACGGGTGGAGAGATGATTCCGAAATGCATGCTTATTGGATCGATTGTATAGCTGAGAAATGGGTGGCGGAGCTATCGAGTTGTTCGTAGGCAGAGATGATCTCCTGCAGCATGCCGGCCATGAGCTGCATGCTTTTTATGGATGCTTCAACGATGGCATTCCATTGTGCCTCGGTTTGGCATACGCGCAACAGGATCTGCTCTATATCGGCCCCATGCTTTTGATCGATGTGCAGGTGGTTGTAGTAAAAGGAGAGCTGACTTTTGGTGAGCTCCATCTCCTTTTCCAATTGCTCCATGAACGAGAGTATGTAGCGGTAGGGTCGTTCGATCCAATAACTATACCCCAATACGCGGTAAGGTGTATCGCTGGTGGCGAGGCATTTCACATACCCGATCATGGCTTCTGTGGCTGGCAGCATCTTCGGGAGGGTGGTCTCGCAATAACCCGCTCCGAGGGCCTTGAGGTCGTGCAGGGCCATCAGTTCATGACCGGTTTCTTCCAGTGCATGTTCAAAGCAATGCTGCATGAGGTGGATATCGGTGTTGCTGAAGTTGGCGCCTGCCAGCGCCAATACGCGGGGCGTGTGATAAGCGTAATGATACACCTGGGTAAGGTAGAGGGCATAGATCTTTTTGTCTTTGCGCACACGTTCATTGGTGAACCGTGTTGCCCAGGACGACTGAAAGATATTGGCCCATGCTGTAGCGATGGCTGCATCTAGTTGTTCTATACCGGTAGGCTGTGGCGACATATGATGAGTTAAGGATGATGAATGTTTTCGGGTTGCCCCATTTTTTTGAGGTAGGCCATATGCTGCCGCATCCCCTTCCATAATGAATACTGGTAGTAGGGTATATGATGGTCTGCGGCCGTTTTTGCCAGGATCTTTACGAGGGGCAGAAAATGGCAATGGTGGATGGCTGGAAATATATGGTGTATCACATTGGCGTTTAACCCACCTACGGTTGCATTCAATAGCCGGCTGCGGGGCGCTATATCGACGGTTGTCAATAGTTGGTGAATGGTCCAGGTGGAGGGCAGACCACCTGTTTCGGATGGTTCATAATAAGCCACCGGCGCTATGAAGTGAGAAGGTAATAAGACCAGGGATATGAGCAGGCCTACCAGGGCGTGCATCAGGAGGAAACAGGTCACTACTTCGCCTGCAGTAAGGGGTAAAGTGTATACCGGTAGTACGATGATGTATCCGATATACAGGAGTTTGCCGGCGATCAGGCCGATCCATTTGATTACCCGGGTTCGCAGGGATCGGTTGTACCGCATCAGCATCATCGCTTTGAAGTCCATCACGAATACGAGCAGCAGCGACATCAAGCAGTATAACGGCAATATGTATAGATGCTGATAGCGGTAATGCCGGCGATACCGGCTATGGGGCGATACGCGAAAGAGGGGTGTGGTCTCGATATCCAGATCGTATTGGTGGATATTGGTGGCGGAATGGTGCGCGAGGTTGTGCTTCAGGTGCCAGGCATACCTGTTGCCGCCGATGAGGTTGAAGGTGTAGCCCCAGGCAGTGTTGATCCAGCTTTTGTGTGACAGTGTTTGGTGTACCGCATCGTGTCCGATATTGAACACGACCAGCAGGGCCGCGATTCCGTGCAGCAGGTACAGGCCCAGGTAACCAGCAAAGGAGGTCTTGATGGTATACAGGAGGCCGAGCGTAAGGACCCAGACTGCCAGGAGAGACCAGGTTTTGATCCAGGCGGTCGTATTGGCTTTTTTCGAGCAATGGTTGACTTCGAAATAAGCCGATACCCGATCCCTCAGCTGGCGCTCGAATGCCGTTGTGCTGTGTTGGGTGTTCATTTATCAGGTATAATCGGGGCAAAGAAAGGGCACAAACAGTTGCAGATGCCCGATTGTGCGGCACAAACGGCTGTAGTGAATGTTTTACTGGCTGAACAGGTATAATATGCGGATCAATCTGGCGAAAATGTATGCACCTGCGTGATGTCGGCCTTGACTGGACCGGTAGCTAATAACTGGCTTTTGTTTAGCAAGGTTGTGGGAAAGAAGATCGAGGTCATGGTTGTTAAGCCGCCATCGGCAAACAATTCAATGGAGGTTTTATCGATGATGAGCCGGAGATCCCATTGCGGGGAGTTGGTAAAGCGTGCCGCCACATGCCTGCGGGCAAAGCCATTGGCAAAATCTTTTTGTCCGGCCTTGCCGCGGTCGATATACCATTGACCTTTTTGCTGGTCGTACCCGACGATCAGTTCTTCTCCGGCGTCATTGAACAGTCGTACGGAGAATTCCTGCAGGCGAGCTCCCCTAAGGGTGATGGCATAGGGCGTATTGGGTGGTGTTACGAAGGGTACTTTGTCCAGGTGCATATCGACGTTGCGGCGCTCTGTGAGCAGTTTGGCGCGTTTATTCACTTCGGGAGAAGGCAGGGAGGCCACGCGGTAGCCATCGCTTGTTTTAACGAGTTGCAGGTCGCGCGGGAGGGTCATGGCGCCGCGCCAGGTGGCGGTGGGCACGCGGTCGGCATAATCCCAGTTGCTCATCCAGCCCATAAATATCCGCCGCTTGCCGGTATTGCTGAAAATGACGCCGGCGTATTCATCGGGACCATAATCGAGCCAGCGCGTTTGTTCATCGTCGGGGGTGAACTGATGTCCGTCGAATTGTCCAATAAAATATTGGGTGGCCGATCCGCCATTGGGGCCGCCGGGATTGATGTTGACGATCAGTATCCATTTTTGCACGCCTGCCTGGGTAAGGGTGAACAGGTCGGGGCATTCCCATACGCCACCGTGGGCGCCCAGCTTTTCGCCGAACTCACTTTCTTTGGTCCACTCTTTCAAATTGGGGGAGGAGTAAAACGTGATGCGGTCTTTGGTAGCGAGTGTCATGATCCATTGTTTCGTGGGTTCGTGCCAGCTTACTTTGGGATCGCGGAAATCGATGATACCGGGATTGGGGATCACGGGATTGCCGGCGTACTTGATCCAGGTGTTGCCGTTATCGATACTATAGGCAAGGCTTTGATGCTGGAACTTTCCGGTATGGTTCTTTTCGCCCGTGGGATCGTGGTGGGTGAAGATGGCTACCAGGGGCAGCTGCCCGTCTTTGCCGAAGCCGGATGTGTTTTGTGCATCGACGACGGCGCTGCCGGAAAAGATATAGCCGAGGCTATCGGGGTACAATGCGATGGGGTGCTCGCGCCATTGCAACAGGTCGGTGCTGGTGGCATGGCCCCAGTGCATGGGTCCCCATTTGGTACCATCGGGATAATATTGAAAAAAGAGGTGGTAGGTGCCATCGTGGTATACCATGCCGTTAGGATCATTGATCCAATGCGCCTGCGGCGTAAAGTGCAGCAACGGCCGGAAGGGCTCCTGGTCGCTTTTAAGGCCAGATTGGCCTATGGCGAGGCAAGTGGTCAGCAGTGCGGCGATCGTGGCAAGAAACGGCTTTACTGGCAGCATGGTATCGTTTTTTAGCAGTAATGGTAGTATGCCTGCTAAAGTTAACGGAATTTCGAGTGAAGGCCACGCGACGTTCGGGATCGGGTGCTGCTGCCGGCGATCAGGCTGGCTGCATCAGTTTCTCCAGCTTGCCTTTTACTTTCGCCGCTGCCACATATCCTGCTTCAAATACTTCCTCTGCTTTCTTTACATCGAACATGCTGAAACGGGATAGGTCGGGTTCTATCAATACCGCGCAATGTTCAAATTTAGCTTCTACGGAACCGGCGATAGCCATATGAAAACATTTTTCGAGGATGTTCATTTTGCCTACGGGGTTCATCACGTTGTGGCCCGACGGTAATTTGTTGACGTGGCTGCCGATGATCTGATCGCAGATCGGCAGTAAGGGATCTATGGGGAAATTGTTGAGCAGGCCGCCATCTACCAGCAGGCTGTCGCCGATCTTGACCGGGGCAAACACCACGGGCACCGAGGCTGCTGCTATGACGGGTTCATAGAGTGGGCCACTGGAAAATACCGCCTGTTTGCCGTGTGTGAAATCGGTGGCGGTGACGAAGAAGCGGGCTGCCAGGCTTTCAAAACTATTCTGGGGGATATGTTTCTGGAGGCTGCGCAGCAGGGGCTGCATGGAAAAGAATCCGTCTTTGTGCCACAGCAGGTTGGACCAGCCGAAGTAGGCATTTTGTTTCAGGATGCCGAGGATGGCCTCGGGCGAATGCCCGGCCAGGTACATGGCACCGGCTATGGCCCCGGCACTGGTGCCGGATATGGCATAGGGCTTCAATCCAATTTCATCGAGTAGTTTTAGCAGGCCAAGGTGGGCAAAGCCTCTTACGCCGCCTCCGCTGAGTACAATTCCGGTTTTGTTCATGGGTCGCTTGATGTGCTGCTGAAAACGGAAAATTAGGCAAAATAATATGCCGGAGCGAACGATTTCCTGCTGATGGGCAGGCTTTCGCCGGTGGCGGCGAGGCTGGCTGCCGGTTATAGTCCGCTGCCGCGTACCAGCAGCCGCTCGCCGTATTGTTTTTTGATGCTGTCGATGGCCTGGTACAGCTGTACCTGGTGTTCGGTGTCTTCAAACATATTGATCTGGTCGTTGCCGGGCACCAGCTGGGTAAAGCGCACGCCCACCAGCCTTACCAGCATACGCCGCTCGTAGAGCTTGTCGAATAGTTCGCGTACTACTTTTTGCAGTTTGTGGTCGGCCGCGGTGAAGGCAATGCTCTTTTGTTTGGTGACGGTATCGAAATTGGAGTAGCGCAGTTTGACGGTGACGCAGCCGGTGAGTTTGTTCTCATTGCGCAATTGAAAAGCGATCTGTTCGGTCATGCGTACCAGCTGGGCATGCAGCCAGGCAATATCGATCGTGTCCTGCTGAAAGGTGTTTTCGGTAGAGATCGATTTTTGTTCGTGGTACGGTACCACGGGTGTTTCATCGAGGCCCTGGGCCTTGCGCCACAGTGACTGTCCGTGCTTACCGAGCAGGTTGGTTAGCATCTCGATGGGTATCTCACTCAATACCCGGATGGTTTCCACGCCCATCTTCAGCAGCAGGAAGGCGGTTTCCTTGCCTACGCCGGGCATTTTGGCCACACTGAGGGGAGCGAGGAAGCTTTTCTCTTCGCCCCAGGCTACACACATTTCGGCATTGGGCTTGCCTTCGTTGGTGGCTACCTTGCTGATCAGCTTATTGCCGGCCAGGGCATACGAGATGGGCAGCCCGCTTTCTTTGATCACTTTCTTTTTGAGGTCGGCGGTAAACTGCAGGCTGCCGAAATACTTATCCATCCCGGTGAGGTCGATGTAGAACTCATCGATGGAGGCTTTTTCGAAGAGGGGCACGGTATCGGCCATCACGGCTGTTACGAGCCGGGAGTACTGGCTGTATGATTCCATATCGCCCTGCCGGATGACGGCCTGTGGACAAAGCCGGCGGGCCAGTTTCATGGGCATGGCCGAATGGATGCCGAATTTACGGGCTTCGTAACTGCAGGAGGCCACCACGCCGCGGTCGCCACTGCCACCGATCAGTACGGGTTTGCCTTTGAGGCGGCTGTCCTTGAGGCACTCGACCGATACGAAGAAGGTGTCGAGGTCGAAATGGGCGATATGTCGTTGATCGGCGAGTATCATCACTTAGAGATTGGCGTAAGTTCTTTGTTTGTAGCCCAGTTTTTCGAGGTGCTGTACTTCGAGGCTATAGTAGC
This sequence comes from Paraflavitalea sp. CAU 1676, assembly GCF_029223285.1. GTDB lineage: Bacteria > Bacteroidota > Bacteroidia > Chitinophagales > Chitinophagaceae > Paraflavitalea. The sequence continues at coordinate 676,081 of NZ_JARHUJ010000005.1, forward strand.
CGAAATCTTCCACCACCTTGCCACGTACGTGGTAGAAACCTTTTCCTTTTAACGGATACTGGCGGAAGGCCGGTGGGAAATGTACGGTATCGACCCAGTTCATGTGCTCATCGAGGAAGGCGCCAAAAGACATCTGTGTATTGTTGGCCGTGGGCACTACTTTATAATCGATGAAGTAGAGGATCATGTCTACCTGCCGGCCCAGGTGCTGGTGCAGTTCGGTGGCGGCCACTCCTTTGGTAGTGGTGGCTTCCATCAGCGCAAACGGATTGCGGAAGGGAAAGCCCATGATCTCCATTTCATCATACATATCATCGATGGGATTGTCGATGAGTTCGGGCAACTGAAAATGCATCGGTTTCTCGGCAAATAGGGTATTGGGCAGGGCAGGTGTAGTATACCGTTTTTGTAAGAAATTGGCTTCCCACAACAATTGTTTTTTCGATTTGCCGGTAAAGCGAAAGGCCCCTACCGAAATGAGGATATCGAGCGCTTCGGGTGGAACGGCTGTGCGCGCAATGAAATCCTGCAGGTTGAGGTAGGGGCCATGCCGCCTGCGTTCGTTGACAATGTAGAACGCGACCGACTGTTCGAGGTTCTTGAGGTGCACCAATCCGGCATGCACCTCTTTTCCCTGGATGGAGGTAAGGTATTCGCTGTTGTTGACGCAGGGCAGGCAGGCGATGCCACCGGCCTTGCGCAGCTCGATGAAATAAAGCTCTGTACTATAGAAGCCGCCGAAATTGTTGATGACACCCACCATGAACTCGATGGGGTAATAGGTTTTGAGGTAGAGGTCCTGGAAGCTCTCGACAGCGAAACTGGCAGAATGCGCTTTGCAGAAACTATAGCCGGCAAAAGATTCCATTTGCCGCCATACTTCGGCGGCGAGTTCGGCCGTATGTCCTTTTTCGGCGCAATTGCGGAAGAAGGTTTCTTTCATGAGGGCAAAACGGTTGTTGCTGCGGTATTTGCCGCTCATGGCCCTGCGCAGGGTATCGGCCTGGGCGAGGCTGAAGCCGCCGAAGTGGTGGGCTACTTTCATCACATCTTCCTGAAACACCATCACGCCAAAGGTTTCGCCCAGTATCTCTTCCATCACGGGGTGCAGGTACTTTATTTCTTCGGGCTTCAGGTAGCGGACGATGTATTCGCGCATCATGCCGCTGCTGGCCACGCCGGGCCGTATAATGGAACTGGCTACCACCAGTGCTTCGTAGGTATCGCAGCGCAGCTTGCTGAGCAGCTGCCGCATGGCGGGGCTTTCGATATAGAAGCAGCCGATAGTGTTGACGGAGCGCAGCCTCTTTTTTACCAGCGGATCTTTCTTGAACTTCTCTACCTCGTCGATCTGTATGCGCACGCCCTGGTTTTCGTATACTAGCTTTACGGTTTCTTTGATATGACCCAGGCCACGCTGACTGAGGATATCGAGTTTGTCGAGCCCGGTATCTTCTGCCACATGCATATCGACCTGCGTGGTAGGAAACCCTTTAGGCGGAAAGAAGGTGGCGCTGTAAGCGTGGATAGGCTTTTCGCTGATGAGCATACCGCCGGCGTGGATGCTGATGTGGCTGGGAAAATTATGGATGAAGCGACTGTAGTAAAGCAACTGCCATACGATGCTGTCGACAATACCCAGGGCGAGGGGCGATTGCTGGAGGGCAGTCGTTGCCTCGTGGGTAAGCCGGTATTTTTGGGCGAGCCTCACGATAATGGCCGGATAGTTTACGGGTATATTGTTGGCCTGGTAATAGGCTACACCTTTGTGAAAGTCGTCGAGGCTGGTGGCATCGGCCTGCAGTTGCTGCCAGGCGCTGAAGGCTGCCGGTGTTACGTAGGGTAGCCTGGACAGTCCCTGTATCTCTTCATCGGGCAGGCCATATACTTTGCCCAGTTCCCGCACCACGGCCCTCTCCTGGAAGGTAACATAGGCGCCTACGAGGGCCACATATTGTTCGCCATACCGCTTGAAGATATAGTCGATGATCTCATCGCGATCGAGCCAGGAGAAATCGATGTCGAAGTCGGGCGGTGAGGTACGTTCGGGATTGAGGAACCGTTCGAAGTATAAGTTGAGTTCGATGGGATCCACATCGGTGATGTTGAGGCAGTACGCTACGATGCTGTTGGCGCCGCTACCGCGGCCTACATGGTAAAAGCCACGGCTACGGGCATAGCGGATAATGTCCCAGGCGATGAGAAAGTAAGCCGTGAAGCCGAGTTCGTGGATCACTTTCAGTTCCTTTTCGACACGTTCTGCCGCCACCTTGTTCCTGCCATACCGTTGCCGCAGGCCATCGAGTGCCAGCTTGTGGAGGAGGCTGGCATCGTCTTCGATACAGGTGGTGAAATACTTCTTGTTCTTCCGGGCGGCAGGATCCATTTCAATATGGCAGGCTTCGAGCAGGCGCAGCGTATTGGTGATGAGTACCGGGTGATCGGCAAATGCGCGAAGCAGGGTTTCCTGTGGCAGAAAACATTCCGTTGCATCGCACACGGCTGCTGCCGGTAGTTTGGAGGCTACGACGTTGTGGTCGATGGCGCGCAGCAGGCGGTGTACGGCGTGGTGATCGGGATCGCGGAAGGTGACTGGCTGACGGATCACGAGTTTATCGCGGTGCGCAGGAGCGATGCCGTGCAGTTTATTGACCTCTGCGGGCCGTACACCGATGCGTTCATGGCGCAGCAATGTCTCGAATGGCTTGGCGCCGAGTGGATAGATGACAAAGCCATCATCGGCGGCATAAAAGAAGGTGGTGATGGCGGTAGGGGCGGGGAAAGGTTTGTTCTCGCGCAGGTGGGCGGAGAGGAAACTGTTGATCCATTCAAAGCCTTTGTTGTTGGCGGCGATCAATATATAAAGCAGTTCGTCGCCGTTGCGTATTTCGGCACCCAGTACGGGTTTGATGCCGGCTTCGCGGCACCGGGCCACGAATGGCCAGGCATCAGCCGTACTGTTGATGTTGGTAAGGGCCATGGCTGGTATACCTTTTTCTTCGCCCTCTTTTACCAGGGCTTCGGTTGAAAAGGTGCCATACTTCAGGCTGAAATATGTTTTACAATTCAGGTACATGGGTTGTGGTTATTTTATCAGGGTTCTTCAGGGTTTTGTTTTCGGAAAAGCAATACAGGGCCGGTAACCAGTTTCGGTTACGTATTTCAGCTATAGTGTCTGTAGTGTGGGAGTGTTGTACTGCAAACGTACTAAAAAACTTAGCAATCTGGTGCGTAATGCGTGTGGGAGCGGCCGGTGATGTGATGCGGATGCGCATGGTGTTGGGGGCGGCGCATGATTGAATAGAATGCTGTGTGGATACGATTTTTGGTGGCAGTGGCTAACGGGCAGGCGACCCTCTGAAAGTGATGAAGTGTTCTTTTGGAAATTATGGGGTAGTATGAAAAAAGGTATGCGGTGTTATGATGAAAGTTCGCCCTGTGCGAAAGAAAGTGATGAAGTGAAAGTTATTAGTGACGGTGTGACGATGGCTGTTAAAAAAGTTCTCCCGACCTTCGTCCATCTAACCTGTATGAATAAGGATAACAGATACGATATCATCAAAACGATGATCGAGGTCGGTAGAATAACCGAATTCTCGCAGCTGTTCAACTATATTCCGAAGAGCGTGATCGCTGCCGATCTTAATTCAAGTCACCGGCGATTGACGCGGCTGACCGAGCAACTGGATAAACTGGAGATGGGGGAGTTGTATGCGATCAGCAAACTGGTGGGGGTAAAGATGGAAGAGATCTACAAGCTCACGGAACGGCAACTCCTGGCCCGAAAAGCGGAGACCGGTAAAAAGAGAAAGAACCAATCTGTAAACGGATAACCTTTTTGTCCATTAGCCTTTTCCTTTGTTACACAATGATTCAATCCCTGGAAAACCTTTTTTGCTCAGGGGAGAGCCAAGCCATCCATCCGGATGGTTTTTTTATGGGTTGGCGTGTCTACTGTTTTCCTTTAAGCATGGGTACAAAGGCAAATTTGTCGAATACTTCTTCTGTCAATTCTCCATTGGCCAGTTTGGTAAGGCGCAGCATACGCTGCATGCCGGCAGGCCCTACGGGCGCTACCATCCAGCCACCTGTTTTTAATTGCGTGCCAAGTTCTTCGGGAATACCCGGAGGAGCGGCGGTGATGAGTATCTTATCGAAGGGGGCTATGGCTGGCAGTCCCTTGTAACCATCTCCGTAAAAGCAATGCAGGCGACGGTATCGTTGCAGGTAATCGAACTGCTTATAGCGATCGAATAATTTCTTTTGCCTTTCTATGGTGTACACATCGGCGCCCATCTCGGCCAGCAGGGCGGCCTGGTAAGCGCTGCCAGTGCCGATCTCCAATATCTTTTCTCCCGGCATTACTTCCAGCAGGGTTGTCATGTAAGCAACCGTATAAGGTTGAGAGATGGTTTGTTCTTCGCCGATGGGAAAGGCTTTGTTCTCGTAGGCTTTGTGTTGCAGGGCGTCGGGCATAAAGAGATGGCGGGGCACGACGGCGATGGCCCTTAGCAAGCGTTGATCGGTAATGCCCTGTTTTTGCAGCAGTTGCACGAGCAGGTGTCTTTGCTGCTGCTGTTGTATTGTATCGGTGTGGGGCGTCATTACCTTTTTTGCAGCAAAAGGGCTGCCAATCCCTGCACTGTGAAGAGCCCGTAAAAGGTCAATGTAAAAGCCCCGCCGGAGGCGGGGCTTCGGTGTTTTTATCAAAGGTTCTTTAAAACTTGTAGTTGATGCCGAAACGAACGGTGCGGGGTGCTTCTGCCTGCCAGTAGAAGGCGCTCAGCCAATCATAGTAGCTACCTGTGTAGAGGTATTTATCGAGCACGTTAAACACGTTCAGGCTAAGCTTGATCCTGTCTTTTTCGTAGAAGAGCCCGGCATCGAGTTTGAAGTAATCGGGCAAGTCCTGGCTGAAGGGCTTTTCGCTCCATTCGGCCGTTGCGCGATCGAGCAACCAGGTAAAGCCTCCAGATATACCGAGTCCTTTCAGCGGACCGTTGGATAACTTGTAGTTCACCCAGCTGTTTACGGTGTGCCTGGAGAATCCAGGTACAACCTGTCCTACCTTATAGATCGTTCCGGGGGCTACCTCGGTAAATTTACCATCGGTATAGGCGTAGTTGGCTACGATGTTCAGGTTCTTGATGAGGGTACCGCGTATGTCCAGCTCAAAGCCTTCGGCTTTTTTCTGTCCGATCACGACACTGTAGTTCTCATTGCTTCCGTTGGTAGGATCTGCCGTCAATTCGTTGTTCTTGATGATGCGGTAGATAGAGGCGGTGGTATTCCAGCGGCCATTGAACCAGTCGCGTTTGATACCGAACTCGATATTGCCACCGGTAATAGGACGGATCTTACTGTTATCCCTGGTATGACCGGCCTGTGGTAAGAATGCTTCGTCATACAAGCCGTATACGGTGGTATTCCTGTCGAGGTTTACACTTAATCCGATACGGGGTGTTACGCGTTTGGCTTCTTCGGCGGCTCCGCCGAAGTTGGACTGACTTACGTAGGTGTAACGGCCCGCGAGGGTAAGGCGTACAGTATTGTCAAAAAAGCCCAGTTCGTCGGACACATAAATGCCTGTATAACGCTGGTTGATATCGCCACCGGCATTTCTCGATCTTGCTTCGAGGCTCAGTGAACGGTCCCATACCGGAAAGCCGTTTACCGGTGTTCCATAGTTGGGGTTGAGGGGATCGAACTCTGCGCCCACAGAATCGAGCGCGTGCGATTGCGACCAGTCGGCAAAGTATTGTTTGTTGCCCATATCGAGGCCACCGAGGATGCGGTGTTGTACCGAGCCGGTTTGCAGTTTCCCATTTACGAATACCTGTGCAAGGGTCATTTCGCTTTTGGCATCCCAAAGTCCTACACTGCGGATGACTTTACCGTCGGGATTTACAGCGCCCGGCCACATGCTGGTGCCCTTTTGTTGATAGTTGTAATAGGCAGCCTGTGCGGTGAGCTTCCAGTCTTCGTTAAGATCGTGCTGAACATTTACGGAAAAGCTGTGGTCGTTGATCTTCGTTGGCTCGAGGCCAGGCTGCAGGAAAGTGGTGTTGCGGGGCAAGGCTGCATAACCGTTGGGGTTGAATACATAGAATGAGCCTACATCGGACATGCGTGCATTTTGCAGCACATACTCGGCCGTGATCTTTGTTTTTTCATCCACCTGGTACGAGATCACCGGTGCAAACGTATAGCGGTTGTTGTATTCAAAATCGCGGAATGATTTTTTGTTCTGGGCAGCAAGGTTGAGGCGATAAAGCAATTTGCCATCCTTGCTCAGTTTGCCGTCGAGGTCGAGCGCGGCACGGTACAGGTCATAGCTGCCTACAGTAAGGCTGGCTTCTCCTTTCGACTGACCAGTGGGCTTTTTGGTTACCACGTTGTACATACCGCTGGGGTCGCCATTGGCGAGCATGAAGCCGGCGGGACCTTTTACAAACTCAATGTGGTCCACGATGCTCATGTCTTCGGTGAGCGGCCCCCAGAAGGAGCTTACTACGTTGAAGCCATTGCGGAAGGCCTGTATCTGCGATCCGCGCATGTGGATGTTGGTATACATATCGCCCCAATGTTCCAGACGAACGGCACCGCTGATATTGCGGATCACGCCATCGCTCATGCTGATCACCTGCTGATCGGCCAGGTTGGCACTGGTGACTACCTGGATGTTCTGCGGTGCTTCGAGCAGGGGTTCGTTGAGGCGGAGTGATGCCGAGCCTTGTTTGGCGTTGTAGACGCCTTTGCTGCTGCGTACGATCACTTCCTGCAGTTCGCGGTTGGACACGCTGAGGGGAATGCTGATGGTTACGGTTTTGTTTTCTTCTACCGTTACTTCTTTCGTGGAGCTTTCATAGCCGATCAGGCTTGCTTCCAGTTGGTAAGTGCCTGCCTTTACATTCTTAATAATAAAGTTGCCCTGCTCGTCGGAGCTAACGGTTCTCTTAGTGCCTTTCAGGAGTACGGTTACCCAGGCAGCGGACCTATCATCATTGGTTGTAATGTGACCTTTAATAGTGCCGGTGCCTTGTTGAGCCCATACGGGACCGCCTAATAAGAATAGGCCGGCCAGTAATAATGCAGTGTAGCGTTGCATGTTCATAATCGGTTTTAAATCTGTGGCGCAAGGTAGACCGGTCGTTATGCGATTGTTGCCGGTAACGGGAAAAATGGGTTACGCAAGGCGGAAATACCCGTTGGGAGGGGGGCTTGGGCCAGATCGGGAGGCAAAACAGCGTGTTGGGGACCGATATGATATAAATCAAAAACCGGCAGACAACGATAACGGGTATTGTATTTTTTTGATATAAAAACTTGAAAACATAATAATATTCAGTAATTTGAGTCAACGCTGGTATTTCAACCTGGCCAGGCGTGTGCGTTGAAATTCCGGGATCTGGCCAACTATCTGCTGTTCTGTCCGGCGCCGTGCACCTTGAAAGCCTATCTTTTTTTATCCGTCCCCCTGCTGTTTTCTGCCCTTGTTTGCCCCCTCTAATCCAGAACCTGTATTCACCAATAACATCCACATGCTTAAGGATTCCTCGGTAGGTATCTTGATCTCTACGTATAACTGGCCCGGTGCGCTCAAGACTTTATTACAGAGTATTTTACGACAAACACGGGTGCCCGATGAGATCCTCATCGCCGATGATGGGTCGACCGTAGCCACTAGAAAGCTGATAGACTGGTTCAGGCCACTGTTCAAGGTGCCCATCACCTACGCCTGGCAGGAAGATAAGGGCTTTCGGAAGAGCCTTATTCTAAATAAGGTAATGAAGGAGGCTACTGCCGACTACATCATCCAGGTAGACGGCGACATCGTTTTACATCCACGATTTGTTGAGGATCATTTGCAAACCCGCCGGGAGTCTATGTTTGTGCAGGGGAGCCGGGTGATCCTTACGCCGGCAACCACAGCGAATGTGCTGGCCGGTTCGGTAGAGCACCTGCATTGCCTGTCGCGTGGTGTATCGAACCGGTTCAATGCGATCAGGCTTCCTGCACTGTCGCCGATGATCCGGTCAAATCCTTACAGCTCGGCCAATATCAAAGCCTGTAACCTGGCCTTCTGGCGGAAAGACTATATTGCCATCAATGGTTACGACAATGATTTCCAGGGCTGGGGTTGGGAAGATTGTGAGTTTGCCGCCCGACTGATCAATGCCGGTGTTTTAAAGAGGCGGCTGAAGCTCGCCGCTATTTGTTACCATCTTCATCATGATTACAATTCCCGTTTTCGTATTGGGGAAAACGAGCAGAAGTATAATGAGACCATTCAGTCGAAGCATGCTGCCTGCAGCAACGGTCTTAAACAGACTGGTTGGGCGGTTGATAAAAATGTTTCAGCCATCTCCTGAATCTTTTTTTGGGTTTGTTGTAAATGCGCCAGCGTTCGGCGAGGTCATGTTCTTTGGCCAGAAAAAAATAATCAGCTTCGGGTTGGGGGATCATGTGCGTGGGGTGAATGATGTTCGTGAGCTCACCGGCAGGCAGGTTGGCGTGCTGGCTGTCGGTTTGATGGGTATGTGTTGCCTGGCCGCCAAAGCCGATATTGCTGATGAGGTTAACGTTGGGGGTTATACAAAGCGCATGTTCGAAGAAGGTGAGGAAGTTGAGCTGGTGATCCCAGGTGTCGATGTCTCCTGCTTTCAGCCGTTTGAAGTTTTCGGTCCAGTCCTTGATAAGGAACTGGTCATTGAATATCGTGCGCAACAATGCCGGCACTTTCTGTTCGTCGTATTGCTGCAGGTCGCGATCGTATTGGTTCCAAACCCGGCGCCAGCTGGCCCATCCCCATACGTTGCTGTAGCGTGAAAAGTAATAACTCGCTTCGCCCCATTGACGTCCGTGCTGCAGGTTGGTGCCTGTGATGGTATGAATTCGTTGATCGTGCCGGTATGTTGACAGGAGTGCATCGCAGAACGTGAAGAAGCTAACGGATGGCAGGCAGTCGTCTTCGAGGATGATGCCTTCTTCTTCGGCCTGGAAGAACCAGGTAATGGCATCGGATACGGCGATGCGGCAGCCCCGGTGCTGATCGAGGAAGCGTGTATGCAATTGGCAATCCCAATCAACTTGTTCAATGATGGCGCGTGCCTGGTGGCACAGCGTTTTGTCCTGTTCATTTCCGGGCCGGGGTGCGTCGGCTGCTATGTACAGTCGGGCGGGCTTTGCCTGCCGGATGCGTTCGAATACCTGCGCCCCTTTATCGGGCCGGTTAAAGATCAACAACAGAACGGGAGAATGTACCGTGTATGTCATATCATCATTACTATTTACAGGCGCTGTACTAAAAATAAGTTTTTTAACAGTATAAAAATCGGTAACATAGAGAATGAACGCAGCTAGCAGGACGCCAACGATCAGTATTGTGATCGCCGCCTACCAGGCGGGCGATCAGCTGACAGCCTGCCTGGATTCCATTCGTGCCTTAGCGATCGATGACCTTGAAGTTGTAGTTGTTGATGGGGCAAGCGATGACCATACCGTGCAGTTGTTGAAAGGAGAAATCGTATTGCCATTGTCCTGGATCAGTGAACCGGATAAAGGGATATACGATGCCTTGAACAAAGGCGTCAAGATGGCCAGGGGGCGGTGGATCCATTTTTTGGGTACGGATGACCGTTTGCTGCCCGGCTTTGCAGAGCTGGTATCCTTGCTGAAGGAGGAGGATACTATCTACTATGCCAACAGTGTACCTGTGTACCGGGAGGAGCCGCGGCCCTCGTATGAGCTGCTGGGAGGCCCGTTCAGCAAATACCGCTTGGCTAAATATTGTGTAAATCACCAAGCGGTGTTTTACCCGGCCAGCGTGTTTCACCGTTATCAATACGATCTTCAATACCGAATCTTCGCGGATTATGCGCTCAATATACAGCTATGGGGTAATGGGCAGTATCGCCGATCCTGGCATGCTGTCGATATTGTGCAATACAATATGACGGGTTTTTCCTCCCGCGAGCGGGATGTTTTGTTCATCCGGCACAAACCTGGTTTGATCAGACAGCATCTTGGCTGGTGGGTGTACTGGCGATTCAGCTGGAAGAAATTCAGGAAGCATTGGTATGGTGAAAAGGAATGGTGGTAGGGTTACTTACTGAACCATTTTTTCTTTTTTGGCTTGTCGTACGAGCAGGGGAGCAGGTGGTATTGTCCGTAGCCGGCCTGTGTGAGTGCTTCTCCATAAGCCTGGTAAAGCGCGAGCAGATCGGGCCGGTCGGAGAGGTTATAACGGTTGTATCGTGCGGTGGGCAATTCGATCCTGCCGGGTTTGAAAGAACTAAAGTGATAGAACTTGAGGGTGGTTTGCTCGTTGACGAGGTATTGTTTGCCCTGTTGGCTGAGTATTCGCTCGTGCAGGTTCCAGGGCGCCATATTGAGTCCATGGTCCTGGAGTATATGTACTCCTTTGAATAAGATGGGTACCAGGTTGATCGGCAGCTGATCTACGAAGATGCCATTGTATACATCGATAAAGCCCTGCTGATAGGTTCTTTCTTTCCACCAGGCTAGAAAGCGATTAACTTCTTCATTCTTTTTAACGGCTATGAATCCGAGGTTGTAGATACCGAAGTTGAGGAATACCGACTCCTGTGGTTGCTTGCCATCGAGGGGGATGGCAGTATAGATATGGGGGGTAAGGAGTATGGAGGCGTTTTCGAAAGCTACCTGCAAGCTAGGTGAAAGGTTGTTATATACGTAAATATCGGGATCGAGGTATATAACCTGGTCGAAGTTCTTTTCTGTCAGCAGGTATTGGAATACATGAGGTTTTACGCAGGTGTTGAGTTCGATGATATTGTATTTGCCGGCGAGTTCGTGCAAGCGGGGTTCAATAGCAGCCAGTGGGATTACTTGATCGGCGATGGTGGTATAGTCTATGTTCGGTGCTTTTTCGTCGCAGAGAAACAAGTAGAAGGAAGCTCCGGGTTCGGCAATCCGCAGTGAGCTGCCCAATACGGATGCATAGGCCAGGTAGTTGTTGGAGCAGATGGTAAAATATGCTTTCATGGTGTGGCCCTTCTTGCGATTAATGTTTTACATTAGGTGATGAATGTTTCGCCCGCATAACGCTGGCAGGGTCTTGTACATAAATGTATTGTTCATGAAGATAAGCATTGATGTGGTCATTCCCTCGTACCGGCCCGATGAACATTACCTGCTGCCCATGCTGCAACTGAGGCGGCCCCCGGCGGCGATCATCCGGTTTTACCTGGTGGTGGATGATCCGGCTGCTGTAATTCCTGCTACGATCCTTACATTGGTGAATGATACGGATGTAATCCTGCTGCACCATGCGCAGAATCTCGGCGCCTCTGCCACGCGAAATGATGGCATAGACGCGGGTAACGGCGATTGGGTGTTGCTGCTCGATGATGATGTAACGGTGGCGCCCGACCTGCTGGAAGTGTATACTGCCGCGGCCCTTTCGGCGCCCGGCGCAACGGGTTTTATCGGTCTGGTAGAGTTGCCTGCGGCTGATACGGATTTTACCCGGGCTATTGTGGCAACGGGCGCCATGGATATTTTCGATATTGCCCGGCGGCGTGCACATTATGCCTGGGGGGCTACTGCGAACATCATGATCAGTCGCCGGGCAATGGGATCGTTGCGGTTTTCGCCGCAGTACCCGGCGGCAGGTGGCGGAGAAGACATTGATCTTTTGTTGCGCATCCGTGAAAGTAACGGTGGTGTCGATTATAAATGTCTGCCTGCAGCTGTTGTACGGCACCCGTGGTGGCACGGTGGCAAGCCCGATTTCCGGAGAACCTTTCGGTATGGATTGGGCAATAGCTGGCTGGGCCAGCTTAACCCACGATATACGTACCGTGACTTTTTCAATACGCCAGAAACGCTGCTCTTGTGTTTGCCAGTATTCATGCTGTTGCTGTTCATTAAACCTGCGGCAATTGGAATGCTTCTCTCATTCGTAGCTGGTGTGCTGGTCATCGAAGTGCTCGCTACTGCTATCCAGGCTTTTAAAAGAGGGCAGGTGGGCAGCATAGCCATGCTGGGGTATGTGCTTGCGTTGCGACTGGTATACGAAACGGGGATGTTGGTGGGGAATCTTCAGCGTGGCCGGGTACAAGGTATCGGGGAAAGATTTCACGATGACGGCCGCGTGCAGCCTTTACATTTTTACCGGCTCAATACGCGAAAAACAGTGAAGTGGGTATTGTATCCTGTATTACTCTTCTTGTTGCTGCGGTAGTTGCTAAGGCACTTTTGTCCAGGGCCACCAGTATCCGTAGAACGAACCTTTCAACAGTGATTTTGATTTTAGTATAAAGCGATCGGCCAGGTCGAAACGTGAGTAGAAGGCGTGGTACACCAGGTTGTCGTAGGTAGTGCCCGGGCCAAAGCTGTTGTGTACGGGATGGTAAAGGGTCCATTCCTTTTTCTCTATTTGTGTGGGCCACCAGTATTTGACATGTCCTCCCTCTTGCTGTATTACTTCCGTAAGGTTTTGACCGGCATCCATGGTGTCGGTAAGCCGCATATCGGGATAGTTCAATGCTTTAAGATAAGCGGTCGATATGCCGAAGAAGAATGGACCTACGTACAGGTTTTCTCCATTGCGCAGGTGATTGGCTGTTTGTGCCGCCCCTGCGATGGTGCGTGGTTGCTGCAGATCGCTGAGCAACCAGCCTATCCAGGCTTTGCTGACCGGCACACAGTCTATGTCGAAGAAGATGAGGTAATCTACCCCGGTTTCTGTGCGGCAGATATGGTTGAGAAAATCACCATGGTCAAAATCCTCCCGCACTACCTGGTGCACAGTTTGGCCAAAGTAACGGAATACGGCTTTTTGATAACGCGGTACACGCGGATTTACATTGCCTTTGTAGAAGGAGAATATTTTGTAGCTGGCTTGTTGTTTTCCCATTGGCTGATTGTTTTTGGATCTTGCAGTTGGTACAGGTGGCGGTGTTTAGCGCCTGTACATAAACTTTTTGATGGGTGTACGTACGGGGTGCGGGTTCCAGGCGATGGGGGCTGTATAGAACAAGGTAAGCTTTTCTTCTTCGATTACCCGTTTGGACCATCCCTTTTGGGCCAGCCATATGCGAAAGGGAGTAAGCAGTAATAACCGCCAACGGTTCTTATGCCTGTTGCGCCTGTAAAAGCGCAGGGCATGGTCGTATTCCTGCAGCACGATGCCAGCCTGCAATATGCCGTCCATCAGCCGTTCACGGTAGGGTATAGTAAGCCGTTCGCGCGGTATGAAATGATGGAGCAACAGCCGCTCATCGTAGTATAGTTTATATCCCCGCAGCAAGAGCCGTTTGCAATATTCGAAATCGTCGCCGGTAGTGAGTGTTTCGCCATTGCGTCCATTGAGCAGGGATGGGTAGCGCTCTTCAAACATCTGGTGAAAAAGCGTCCGTCGCGTGATCATGCCGGCGCCGAGTACAAAGCCTTTCTGGGATACGTCGCCGGATGCGGTGGCTGGTGTGCCGAGGGCGTATTTGTCCCGATAGGTTGGAAACCAGTCGGGGTATGTTTCAATATTGCTCACTGGTTCATTGCGGCCGCCTGCCGCGCCGATGGCGGCATCGCCGGCCATTACTTCAAAAGCAGTGGCAACGTACGCTTTACACAACCAGTTGTCATCGTCGCAAAACACCAATGTCTCATATTGTGCTTCTGCCACGCCTTTGTTGCGGGCATAGTGCTGACCGGCGCGTGGCTCATGAATAACGCGCAGCGGCGTGGTGGCGCCGGTTTGCTGCCAGGTGTTTTGGGCAAATACCGCTGTATTATCGGTGGAGGCATTGTCGATCACCAGGACCTCCCAGGACAGTGAAGCCGGTACCTGCTGTGCGGCGAGGTGTTGAAGCGTGGCTTCGAGCCGGTCTGTGCTGTTATAACAACAAATGATCACCGATACGCCGGGTGAGGCCATAGGCATGCCGTAGTGTTTTGTATAAATCTACAACATATGTGGTTAATAATGAGGACCGAGGCCGGCGGTGGGGAGTAGTACTGCTTTTGGGTGCAGTAAGTATTTACGCTGTTCAGGGAATGAAGTCTTCTTCCAACAGCAAGGCCTGCGATTTGACGAGGCGCATTCTTTTCCTGATTAGTCTGATTGCATAATAAGCCACGGGCGTGAGCAGGATGGATCCTGCTATACAGCTGTATAAGAGTAGATTAATAGAAGATCCCGTTGTGATGGTATAGACCATGACTGTTATAATTACCTACTAAAGTAATAGACTTTGGTCAAATAGTAAAATCTTTTACCTACTAAATTGGTAGACTGTATGATTTCTGCATTATCTTTACTTCGTCGGGCAACGTGCACCCACTATATGTAACGAACCTGATGATTAAGTAACCACTAACTAATGCCTTAACTTTTTTGTGTATGAGAAAGTTGATTTTCCTTGTTTTACCCCTCTTTTTACTGGTGCAAAAAGCCGCTGCACAGCAAGTGTTGTCGGGTGTTGTGAAAGACAGTACCGGTTTGCCGGTCGCTGGCGCTACGCTTTGGATCAAAGGCTCCAATGCCAATGCTATTGCTGATGATAAAGGACTATTCAGTATTGCTGTAAAGAAATCGCTGCCTTTCGTTCTCCGCATCACCTCGGTGGGCTTTAAGCCTCATGATATAGAAGTGACCTCGTTGTCGGCTGAGGCGCTGAATATAGTACTGGCACGTGATAGTCACCTGACCGAAGTCGTCATTACTTCGCGCCGGCGTCTGGAAACAGCGCAGGATGTGCCCATTCCGATCTCTGTGGTCGGTGGCGCCCAGGTGGAAGCTACCGGTGCTTTTAATGTAAACCGCTTGAAGGAACTGATACCCACCGTTCAATTGTATTCTTCAAATCCCCGTAATACGACCCTGAATGTGCGGGGTTTGGGCTCAACTTTTGGATTGACCAACGATGGTATCGATCCCGGCGTAGGGTTTTATGTTGATGGGGTATATTTTGCCCGTCCCGCCGCCACTACGCTCGATTTTATCGATGTGGAGCAAATTGAAGTGCTGCGCGGCCCTCAGGGTACGCTCTTTGGAAAGAATACCACGGCTGGTGCTTTCAACATCACTACCCGTAAACCTTCTTTTACCCCAGGTGCTACTTTTGAAGCGAGCTATGGCAACTTCGGATATATTCAAGCCAAGGCTTCCGTAACTGGCGGCCTGATCGCTAAAAAGCTGGCTGGTCGTCTTTCTTTTTCCGGTACTCAACGTGATGGCTTGATCTATAATGTAGCGACTCAAAAACATACGAACGACCTGAACAACCTCGGTGTTCGTGGTCAGCTGTTGTTTACGCCGAGCGATAAGGTAACTATTACTGCTACCGGCGATCTTTCGCGCCAGCGCCCTGATGGCTACGCACAGGTGGTGGCTGGTGTGGTGACTACGCAGCGTGCTGCTTATCGCCAATTTGACAACATTATTAAAGACCTCAATTACCAGTTGCCCAGCCGCAATCCTTTCGAACGGTTGATCGATCACAATACTACCTGGCGTTCAGGTAATGACCTGGGCGGCGCTTCGGTGAACATCGATGTCAAGCTGGGTAAAGGAACGCTTACCTCTACGACCGCCTGGCGTTACTGGAACTGGGATCCCTCGAACGACCGGGACTTTACTGGTCTCGCTGTATTACAACTATCGCAGGCCACTTCCAAGCACCAGCAATGGACACAGGAAGTGCGTTATGCCGGTAACTTTTCCAATCGCCTAAGTGGTGTGATCGGTGTATTTGCGATCAAGCAGGATCTGAAGACCGATCCTGTACACATCGAAGAATCGGGCAATGCACAGTGGCGTTTTTCTCAAAGCACCACCAGTGATAAATGGAAAACGCCGGGCTTGTTCGACGGCTACGGTATCAAAACCAAATCGAGGTTACAGACTACCGGTGCAGCAATCTTTGCGCAGGTAGACTGGGCTATTACCGACGAGATCCATGTGCTGCCCGGTTTGCGTTTCAACTATGATAAAAAGAAGGTGAACTATGATCGCCAGACCTATGGCGGTTTGGAAACCTCCGATCCTTCGCTCATTGCCCTGAAGAACCTGGTGTATACGGCACAGGCCTTCGATGTGGAAGCTGACGAGAATAACCTTTCGGGCCAGATCACGCTCGCTTACAAAGCCAGCAGCCGGTTGAATGCTTTTGCTACTTTTTCTACCAGTTATAAACCCGTTGGTGTAAACCTTGGTGGTTTGCCCACCAGCAATGGAAAAACGATGATCGAGCTGGCGCAGATCAAACCCGAATACGTAACTCACTACGAGTTTGGTTTGAAGTCGAAGCCTTTTGCCAATGCTACCGCTAACCTTACCTTCCATCATACAGACGTAGAAGACTTTCAAACGCAGGTACAGACTGCCGAGGTAGGTGTAAACCGTGGTTACCTGGCCAATGCAGAAAAAGTGCGTGTGTGGGGTATCGAGTTCGATGCGAGTGTGAACGTAGGTAAAAACCTATCCCTCTATGGCGCCCTGGCTTATACAGAAGGTGAGTATGTGTCGTTCAAGAATGCTCCTGTGCCGCTCGAAGAAACGGGAGCGCCCAGCGCGTTCAAAGATATTTCCGGTGGTGACCTGCCCGGTATTTCAAAATGGGCCGGTTCGCTGGGTGGTGAGATCACTACCAATGGTGGCAGACTGCTGGGTCTGGGCGGTAAGTTCTTTTTCGGTGCTGATAGTTACTTCCGGTCTGACTTCTCTTCCAGTCCGTCGCCTTCCAAATTCCTGAATGTTCCGGGCTATGCGTTGTTCAATGGCCGTTTGGGTTTCCGTGCGATCAATGGTTTGACCTTATTCGTATGGGGCCGCAACCTGACCAACAGGGACTATTTTGAACAGCTGCTGCCAGCTGCGGGCAATGCGGGTCATTATGCTGCCGTATTGGGGGATCAGCGTACATATGGCGTTACAGTTCGTTACTCATTGTAATCCCGCATATGTTCTTCGCTTATGCGAAAGATGTTTTCGGTCGCTCATACAAGTGTTCTAAGTTGTCTTGCTCTTTTCTGCTGCTCAATCAGCCTGGCTCAAACGACTCATCATCATGGCGTCTTTTGGGGCAGGCTGGTGCTGGCAGACAGGATCAATGATCGATTGAAGTGGGAAATCTATTTGCAAAAAAGAACCCAGAATATTCCGGGAGAGAAGGGGCTTTTCGGTGCTCCTCATTTCTCCAGCGCCTGGCTCTGGTTCAACTATGCTGCTACTAAGAACCTCAAAGTCTCTGTTTCTCCTTTTGGTTATTTCGATTCCTACATTTTTTTGACCAACCCGGCTGATGCCGACATTCCCGGCGTTAAAGAGTTTCGCTGGGTGGTGCGCCTGGAGCACGAACAAAAGCTGAAGTGGTTTAATGTCTCCAACCGGTACAGTTTAGAATACCGGCGGCGCGACCTGCAGCATAATAATGTGTATCAACCTAACTGGCGTATTCGCTATATGCTGAAACTGGAGAAACCGGTGTACGGTATTCTTTCACATGACAAGCCTGTTTCTTTCTATGCCGGTGATGAGGTCTTTATCCAGTTTGGCAAAGCGGTACGCAATTTTCCTAATGTATTTGATCAGAACAGGATCAGTGCCGGCTTTTCGCTGGATGTATGGAAGCATACAAAAATATCCGTCAGCTACCTGAACATCCTGCAGCAACGGATCTCGGGCAAGGACTTTGATGATGCACATGCGCTGTGGATGGTACTGACGTTGGATCAACTCTTTTCGCGGTTTAAGGGTCGCAAACCTGATTGAGGTTCTCGCTAACGGAACGTTAATGTTGCTGTTGTGGTTTTCTTCAAGCAGCTGATCACGCTCTGGAAAAATGCGCTGGAGGCCTCAAAAGAGTTTTAGGCAGCGGATCACGGTACGTACGGGCAGGGGTAGTGGTTTACCCAATGCCTGCCATACGCCGGCCTGCTGACCCAGCCAGGTGGCGAGGGCGAATTGCCGGTGCGGGTCTTGCCGCAGGGTGGCCGCGATGGCCTTTTTGATCGATTTCCGGCTGAATTTGGCAGCAGGTAATTGCTGTAACCGCAGCACCATTTTTTGTTCGGGATATACCTGCAACAGGCAGGTAGCATAACAAAAGCTGGTGCCGTAGGCAAGCCTTTTGAGATAGGCTGTATTGGCCCTGTTGCCTGTGATCATATGTTTGAGTCGGAGAGCGGGAGAGTTGCCGGCTGCAAACCCCTTGCGAATGCAAAGCAGCACCATTTGTGTGTCTTCTCCACTGGTGAGTTGTTTCCCTGTTCGTCCCGCCAGGGTAAAATGTCCCTGATGGGCCAGTGCCACATATTCTTTCAGTATTGGCGTGCGGGTACAGAGTCCGGTACCGAAGGGATAACAATCCTGCCAGCCCGGTAAACTCGCAAAGCTTTTTTTGTGGTGGTGCTTTTCCTGGAAGGCGATGCGGGCATGGAATTCCAGTGCAGGGGCGATGCCGTCTACAAAGTCGACGGATACGTACCCGGGGCCCCAGGCGGCAACTTCGGGATGTTGTGCATGTAACAGCTTTAGCTGCTGCAGGTAGTCTGGTTCCGGCTCATTATCATAGTCGAAATACACTGTATGATTTCCGTTGGCTGCTTCGATGGCTGCTATGCGCGCATGTTGTACGCCTTGCCGGGCTGCAAATAGTACCCGGCTATTGGGGTGCTGGCTCGTGAACGCCTTGACGGCTTCCAGGGCTGCAACGGGGCGCTCGCTGTTGTTGTCGACGATGATCACTTCGGTGCTTATGTTCTGTGTGTCGAGTTGCTGCACCGCCTGCAGGCAGCGTTGTAATAACCGTTCATCGGGGTTGTAAGTACAGATCACGAGTGTATAGTCCATGATGGCGGGAGCGGTTTCATTGGATATATAATGACTAAAAATAGGTCTTAAATCAGTAACTTCAATAATATGAAGACCTATTTCCGGCTTTTATCTTTTGCGCGGCCGATGGCGCGGTATGCGATCCCTTACATCCTCTTTACGTTGCTTTCGGTGGTCTTCAGTACGCTCAACCTGGCTTTGGTGGCTCCTTTGTTAAGTACCCTGTTCAGTCAGAATACAAAAGGGCAACTGCCGCCTCCGCCCGATCACTTCTTCGATGTGTTTAAGGCCTTCAATTACTATGCGGCCCAGGCTGCACAGCAATACCCGATCTTTACCATTCTGCAGATGATCTGTGGGGTTATCATTGCTTCGGTATTGCTGGGCAATGTTTTCCGGTATCTATCGGAACGTACGATGGAAAACCTGCGTATTCATACGCTGCTGAACCTCCGCAAGGCGGTGTTCAACAATGTGATGAACCTGCACCTGGGATACTTCAACAACGAAAGGAAGGGCGATATCATGTCGAAGATATCAGCCGATGTTCAGGTGGTGCAGTATTCCGTTACGGGAACGCTGCAGGTGATCTTCAAAGAGCCGCTCACCCTGATCGTATACCTTGTTACGCTTTTTATCATCTCCTATAAACTGACGTTGGTCTCCATGCTGGTGATCCCGCTGGCAGGATGGATCATTTCGAAGATCGTTCGCAAACTGAAGGAGCAGGCGATCGCTTCACATCAATCCTATGCGGCAATGATCAGTTACCTCGATGAAGCCCTGCACGGCATCCGGGTGATCAAAGCCTTTAACGCGGTGGGTTTTATTACCGGCCGGTTCAATGCGGAGAATGAACGCTATTCTTCCATTATCCGCTCGATGGCGAAGCGGCAACAGCTGGCTTCTCCGGTGTCGGAATTTCTGGGTATCCTGATGGTGGCAGGCATAGTGCTGTATGGCGGTTCGCTGGTGTTGTTGAAGAACAGCGATCTCAATGCGGCCAACTTTATCGCTTACATCGCGCTGTTTTCCCAGGTAATGCGGCCAGCCAAAGCGATCTCGGCTTCTTTTTCCCAGATACATTCCGGTATTGCTGCCGGTGAGCGTGTGCTGGCGCTGATCGATGAAAAACCCTTGATTGCTGATGCGCCGGGTGCTGTTCCGGTTCCTGGTTTCCGGGAACAGATCAGACTGGAAAATGTTTCTTTTGCTTACCAGGATAAAGAGGTGTTGCACAACGTTAGCTTCTCAATCCCCAAGGGGCAAACCATTGCCCTGGTGGGGCATTCGGGTGGGGGTAAGTCGACGTTGATGGACCTGGTTCCCCGATTCATTCAGCCGATCTCTGGCCAGGTATTGATCGATGGGGTCAACGTGCAGCAATATACCATTGCTTCCTTGCGATCGTTGATGGGCATTGTAAACCAGGAGTCCATTCTTTTCAACGATACCATCTTCAATAATATCGCTTTTGGGTTGCCCCATACCACTCAGGAAGAAGTGGAAGCGGCGGCCCGCATTGCCAATGCGCATAGTTTTATCATAAGCACGCCGGATGGCTACCAAACCAATATCGGCGACAAGGGTGTCAAGTTGTCGGGCGGCCAGCGGCAACGCATTTGTATCGCGCGGGCGGTTTTGAAGAATCCGCCGATCATGCTGCTGGATGAAGCTACTTCTGCACTCGATACCGCTTCGGAGAAGCTGGTGCAGGAGGCCTTGAACAACCTGATGAAGAACAGGACCTCGCTGATCATCGCTCACCGGCTGAGTACGATCCAGAATGCCGACCGCATCATTGTGCTTGAGCATGGCCGCATCGTAGAAGAAGGATCGCACCAGGATCTGCTTTTGCTGAATGGTGTATACCGGAAACTGATCGATATGCAGTCTTTCGTGGTAACGACTGCCTGAGTTCAGGTTGTCGTCTTCAATGCTTCCACCGATCGTTCTACTTCTTCGAGTATGTTGAACTTTTGATAACTCTCGCGATAGTATTCAACATTCTTTTGTTGCCCGCATATTTCGGCACGGTAGAGGGCGTCTGCAAACCAGGATACTACATGCTCGCGTGGGGCCGTGGTGTAATTACCCATGATGAGCCCGCCGTAATAACAATATTCCGGTTCATATACAGCGGCCCGTTTAATGAGGTCGCCACCATTTACGCGGTCGTCGACCTGCTGGAATAAGTGTAGCAGTGATTGTTTGCTCACTGTTTCCATACTGAATCCCAGGAGCAATATTTTCAGGTACTCGACAGCTGTTTCCACATATTGTGGTGTTCTTCTCAAATGGGCATACCTGTTTTCTGCTTCTTGTATGTATTGTAATGCTTCTTCGAATTGTTGTTGCTTCCGGGCGTAGATGGCTTTCGCCAAAGCGGCGTTCGCTAAAAGGTGTGGCTCGTGGTAGGTTTGCGCCAGTGCAAAAGCTTTGTCCATGTCCTCCTTGCCGGAAGCCACTACTTCGGGGTGGTCGACCTGGAACTTCATGATCGCCCGCCGGCTCAGCAGTTGCGATTGTCTTGGTTCATCGCATACTTTTTCCATTTCGTCGATTACGTAATGCAGGAGCCCTACACTTTCCAGATCGCCATAGTTCAATGCATAAAAGGAATAATAATAAACGATATCGGCCATTTCTGCCGGTGTGGGCTTGCGTTGGAAATACTTTGCAAGGTTTTCGGGAAACTCTTTGAAGAGGATAGGATTTCCGAGGAATGTTTGCACCAGGGCAATGAGGGCGGGCGTTTCAGTCGACGTGTTTTGGGTATGCCGCAGGTTCGACCTGGCCGGATTGGTGTAGAGCTCATCATATGCTTCGGCACCGTCGCTTATTGTTGATTGTGCGATATGGACGCCAGCATCTGCTGCCCTTTCTATTTTGCTTTCGAGGTTGAAGGCGTAGGATCGGCCGTGGTTGAGCAGGAAGCGGGAAAGGGCTTCGCCTTCATAGTCTTTCTGCAGTCGTTCATGCCATACCTTATCGTAGAGGTAGCGGGCACTCACTTCATCGCCGTACGATTCGGCCAGGGCCGTGAGCATGTTGAGGGCATCCATCGGTTCGAGCGCAGCGATATGTTGGCGCAGGCGGTCGTGAATAGTGATATTGGATGACGTTGTTGGCTGAAAGGGCGTATATGTTGTTCCTGTTGCCTGTAATGACCTTTCGAAATATTGTGCCGGGTCTATTGCTTCTATGGTGGCTTTGTGACTGCCAAAACGATCTATAATCGTTTGCATGCCTGGCCGTACCTGGCTGCCCGGCATATAGAGGTAGGTGAACCCTTTTGCCTGGGGTGCGGCCTCGTAGAAGCCCAGGTAGTTGCGGTCGCCTTCGAAATCGGCCCCGGAAAAGCCGGCAAACAGGAAGTGATATTGTTGCAGGTACCAGTTGAGCACATTTTGTAATGCCTGTGCACGGCCCCTGAGGCGTTGCTGGCGGGTATCGATCATCGAGGCCGGCGCCGCACAGGATCCATGGATCTTTATGATGGGTATGGTGCCATGGCTTTCCGTTGCGGCGAGCTGGTTGAATCCTTCCTCGTCATAATAGGCTGCATAGGGTATGCCGGCGGCTTCGAATGCCCGTTCGAAATTGCGGTCGAAGTTGGTGGTGACGACAGCCCTTATGATGCCGGTTTGAGCCAACTGTGCAGTATAGTACTGTACGGCATTCCAGGTGTCTGAGTCAACCGCACTTAGTAGCTCGAAATAGCGTATGCCGGCGCGTTCTGCCATGCGTTGGGCCTGGTAGTCGGGCGGAAAGGTATTCTCGCTGCGCTTTTGCCGGATGGCGCCGAGTATCTTATCGCGAAAGTTATCTTTTATACCATACTGGGGCAGCATTTCCCATAGGGTATCGAGTATGGCATCGTTCAGGGCATTCCAGCCGGGCAAAGAGGCTGGCGGCGCCATAGAACAGCCGGCGCCGGCAAAGATGACAAGTCCGTCGTTCGATGATGATGTATTATTCGAGGCCATATGGGTTGCTTTTGTATATGATACGAGCGGCAAATTTACAACATGCGCCGGGGAAATGTTGTGGCTGGCTGCGGTGTTTAGATTTTCTTCAAATTCGTGCTTTACCTATGCGGTATGATAATCCCGATGCGTCTTCTTTTGACCCTCGCCATTTTGCTGGTCGTTTCAGTTTCCCAGGGGCAGTCCGTGAAAGTCACCCTGTCGGGTGTGGTGCGGGATGCTCAGCGTAAAACCCCGCTTGCTTTTGTGAATATCAGGCTGTCAACTGCCAGCGACAGTCTTTTTGTGGCGGGCACCATCTCTGCTGAGGACGGCCGGTTTAGTTTGCCGGATGTGAAGAGCGGTCAATACCTGTTGCAGTGTTCGCATATTAGTTATGCCGCAGTAAGCAAGCCGGTGCTTATCGGTCAGCTCAGCAATTTCATCGATCTCGGAAATATTGACCTTAGCGCTGCACAAGGTGTGCTTGATTCGGTAACGGTTAGGGCTGGTGTAGAGGCAGTATCGGAGCGTATGGACAAGAAGACGTTTGCCGTGGCGCAAAACACCAGTGCGTCGGGCGGCTCGGTGCTGGAGGCTTTGAAGAACCTGCCCGGCATCACTACCGGCCAGGATGGAAAAGTTCAATTGCGGGGCAGCGATAAGGTGATGATACTGGTAGATGGCAAACAAACGGCACTGACGGGTTTTGGGGCGCAGACGGGCCTCGATAATATTCCAGCTTCGGCTATCGATAAAATTGAGATCATCAATAATCCCTCCTCGAGATATGATGCGAACGGGCAGGCTGGTATCATTAACATCATCTATAAGAAAGAGAAGAAAGAAGGCTTTAACGGCAAGGTTGGACTTACCGGTGGGTTGGGCGCTCTTTGGATCAAGCAGGAGAACCTGCCCAGCATCCGGCCACAGTATGCTGCCACTCCCAAGATCAATCCATCCGTATCGCTCAATTACCGCAAGAATAAGTTGAACTTCTTTTTTCAGGGTGATGACCTTTATACCAAAACGCTTAACAAGAATGAATTTGTAGATCGTTTCTATGACAACGGAGATACGGTGCGGCAACAAACCAAGCGCAACCGCAGCACCAATTTTCTCACCTTGCGCACCGGCGTGGATTGGTTCAAGGATCCCAATAATACGATCACCTTGTCGGGACTCTTTGGTAGCGAGAAGATACTCGACCATGGTGATGAGCCTTTCTTCAATGCGGGCCTTTCGAAGCGCTACCGGTTGTGGCAGTTCCTGGAAGATGAATTAAAGACGACGGTAATGGCTGCTGTGAGTTGGCAGCATAAGTTCAAACAACCTGGCAGGGTATTGAATGCGGCGTTCAATTATACCTTTCACCGCGAAGATGAAAAATACTTCTTTACGAATGTGATGCCTTCCTTCACGGGTCTGGATTCCTTTAAACTGATCTCGGATGAGCATGTTGCCGACCTTGCTGTCGATTATATTCAACCGTTAAAGCATGGCCGTTTTGAGACCGGACTGAAGTTCCGCCGTCGCTTTATTCCTGTCAATATGCAGTTCAAGCCGGGGGAGCATTCGCCACTCGACTCTTTGGCGGGCGGCTGGGCAGATTATGGTGAGACCATCCCGGCTTTATACGGTAATTATGTTTACGAGTCAGAGCATCTGGAAGTAGAGGCCGGGTTGCGTATGGAATACGTGCGGCTGGAGTATGATGTGAACCCCACGCACCCTACCTATAAAAGTGAGGCGTATCATTACATTCAACCTTTTCCCAGTATAAGACTGGCGTATAAGTTCGATGATATTCATAAGCTATCGCTGTTTTACAACCGTCGGGTTGATCGTCCCAATGAAGTGGATATCCGCATTTTCCCCAAGTATGATGATGCGGAGATCATCAAGGTGGGTAACCCGGGACTTCGTCCGCAGTTTACGAATAGTCTCGAACTGGGATTCAAGAGTAGCTGGAACCGCGGTTACCTGTTTAGCTCGGTCTATCATAAATGGATGGATGGTACCATTACCCGTATTGCCAGCATGGTACCGGGCAGCAACCTGATCTATGCTATTTTCCAGAATGCCGGCAAAAGCAGTACTTCGGGTGTTGAGCTGATGCTGTCGCAGGCGGCGGGCAAATGGGCACAATTCAACCTTCAGCTAAACGGCTATCAAAATGTTATCAATGCTTTTACGGTGGTTAATAAGTATCCTGCAGAGAATGTGTATTCCGCAGAGAGGGAAGATATTGTTTCTGGTAACGTGAAGCTGAACGGTTTGTTCCACTTATCCAGACAATGGGAGGCACAGATCAGTGCTATTTACCAGGCGCCGGACCTGGTACCGCAGGGTAAAGTATTCAGCCGGTTTTCGATCGACATGGGCATCAAGAAAGCCGTGCAGCAAGGTAAGGGTGAACTGTTCCTGAATGCTACGGATGTGGCCAATACGCTCCGTTTAAAAAAGGAGATCAATGGAAATGGGTTTCGTTATATCAGTACAGATTACTATGAAACGCAGGTTTTCAGAATTGGGTACTCTTATAAATTTTGATATAACGTGAGGCTATAGAAACGCGGGGGCGCCACCGAAAGGGGCGCCTTCTTGTTGATGCCTGGCGATAGTTGTATGGTTAGCGATCAGGTACTAAGTTGTTCAATACTCTGTTGTAGCTCCCTTTCGCTGTTTTGCAGGGTGAGCATCCGGAGCGTCTTTGTCAATTCGTTGTAGTCGGCGGGTTTGGTCAAAAAGCCGAGGGCGCCCAGTCCGGCGGCGATGTTGCGGTCGCGTTGTGCGGAAGAGGTTGAATAGATGATGACGGGTATTTGCCGGAATAGATTGCTGGCTTTGAGCTCGGCAAGGCATTGCCAGCCGTTCATGCCGGGCATGTTGATGTCGAGAAAGATGATGTCGGGTTTTGTGCTGGCAGCTTGCTGCAGCTTTTGGAGGGCTTCTTCTCCGTTGGCTGCGTTGTAGCAGGTGATGCCGGCATCGATATCCCCAATGGCTTCGAGGAAGAGTTCGGTGTCGTCAGCATCGTCGTCTACCAGCAGTATGGTCTTGTACATACTATGCGAAAGGTTTAAGGTCCTGGTTTGGTGATGGGCAATATTATGGAAAATTCTGCGCCTTCGTTCTTCGTGCCTTTTGCGGTGATGGTACCACCGTGGCGTTCCACTATTTTCTTGCAGAGTGCAAGGCCAAGCCCGGTACCTTCGTACCGTGCGGTTTGGTGGAGACGCGCGAACGTTTCAAATATACGATTGGCATACTGCTCGTCAAAACCGATCCCGTTGTCGCGTATACCTATTTGAGCATGGGGTATACCCACGTCGTTTGTAAATGTGGTAGAGCTTATGTGGATAGCTGGCGCTTCGGTTTCTTTGGCAAACTTCAAGGCGTTTTGCAGAATGTTGTAGAACAGCTGGTGCATGAGTATAGGTATGCCATCAATGGCGGGCAGTACATCGACCTGAATGGTGGCGCCCTTTTGTTGGATCATGAGCTCGAGGTCTGTTTCGATGTGGTGGATGGTTTGGTTGAGGTCGATTGATTGCCAGGGCTGTTCAGCAGCGCTCACTGCCGAATAGCTGAGTATGCCTTCTATCACGGCCATCATGCGGTCGGTGGCCACCAGTATCTTGTTGAGCCATGTTTGTCCATTATCCGGTAAGAAGTTGTTGTATTCGTCCTGCATTCGTCTTCCATAAGTCTTGATCTTGCGTACCGGTTCTTTCAGGTCGTGGCTGGCCACATGTGCAAACTGAAGCAGGTCGTCGTTGGACCGTTGCAATTCTTTGGTGCGTTGTTGTACCGCCTGTTCGAGTTTTTCCGTGTTCTCTTCCATTTTTCGCCTGGCTTCTACCTTGGCGGTGACTTCATAGGCGTGCAGCATGATGTCGGTGATGGCGCCATGGCTGCCGGTGATGGGATGTATGACGATGTCGAAGTATCCCTGGCGGGATTGTCCGTTTTTGTGGATGGTGGCGGGGAATTCGGCCGTGAGTACGGGTTCGCCGGTTACATAGGCCTGGGTAAGGTAGTTGCTGAACAAGTTGGCGCTGTCCGGTTCGCATACCTCGGCGATGCGTTTACCGATCAGCTGTTCTTCAGTGTGACCAAACAACTGCTGGAAATGCGGATTGGCAAGGGTATAAGCAAATGAAGGCGGTTGGAGGATGGCAATGGCGGCAGGCGCCTGCATAAAGAAATTGCGAAGCAGGGATTCTGTTTGACGCCGGTTTTCGGCCATGTTGATGTGTGCTTTTACTTTGGCTACTACCTCTTTGGCCGAAAAGGGTTTTACCAGGTAATCGTCGGCGCCAGTTTGTATGCCTTCTATCCTGGCCTCTTCTCCGGCGCGGGCCGACAGCAATATGACGGGTATATGCCGGGTGGCATGATGGTCGCGCAACTTTTCGAGCAGGGCAAGCCCATCGAGCCTGGGCATCATGATATCTGATAACAGCAATTGTGGCTGATGAGTGATCATTTTCTGGTAGGCGTCTTCGCCATCGATAGCCGTTATGACGTTGAATTGATCGGCGAGCAGGCGTTGTACATACTCGCGCATGTCTGCATTGTCGTCTGCAAGCAGTACGGTTGGTTTTCCGTTAGAGAGGGCTGCAGGGAGCTCTCCTGGTGCTTGCAGATGGGGGGCGCTGAACCCTGTGTCGATCCATTTATTGGCTTCTTCCACGAAGGCAGCCGTATTGCGCAGCACCAGTTCGGCAGGCGGTGCAACGATCTTTGCGGCATCGAGGTGGTCTTTCCCCATGGGGATGGTTATTGAAAAAGTGGAACCCTTTCCCTTTTCGCTGTTCACCGTTATGTTGCCATGATGAATGCGTATAAGTTCTTTCACCATCGAGAGGCCAATACCGGTGCCTTCCTGGCTGCGGCCCGCTGATTCTTCTACCCGGTAAAAGCGATCGAATATCTTATCTAATTCGTGTGCGCCAATGCCGATCCCTTCATCGGTTATGGAAATATGTACTTCATTGTCGTGTTGCTTTATTTCTACCAGTATTTTCCCTTTATCGCTGTATTTAAAGGCATTTGATATGAGGTTAAGGATGATCCTTTCCCACATTTCGATATCGACGAACACCTCGCCAGCAATTGGTTGGATCCGTACTTCGAGTTGGAGCCCCGCTTTTTCGATGGCTGCGCGAAACACGCCGGCCAGTTCGGCTGTGAAGCGGCTGATATCTACCTGGGTGAATTTGCCTTCCAGGCGACCGGCTTCGATGCGCGAGAACTCGAGCAGGGTGTTGACGAGTTTCTGCATGCGCAAGGCGTTGCGATGGGCCAGTTCAACCCGTCGTCTTTGTTCGTCGGACAAGCCAGAGTCAAGCAATGCTTCCTCTATCGGCCCCAGTAAAAGGGTAAGTGGTGTGCGAAACTCATGACTGATGTTGGAGAAAAAGATCGTTTTGGCCCGATCGATCTCGGCCAGTGCGGCTGCCCTTTTGCGCTCTTCTTCCAGGGCATGCAGGTTGGCAAAGCTGGTTGCTACCTGGTCGGCGATAAGGTTTAAGAAGGATCGATATTTTGCATCGAGCAGCCGATGGGGATTTTGTCCGAGGACGATGATGCCGTAAGGCTCAGCCGCACCTGCCTGGATGATGGGTAGCAGGATGGCTTTAGAAGAGGCTGTTTTCCAGGCGCCGGCGGGCAATGGGCCGAAGACTGCGTGGGGCTGTTCGAGTACCTGCAGTTTGCGGGTGGCAATTGCCTCCCTTATTAAAGTGGGGAGATTATTACCCGAAGCTAATTCAATCGTGTGCGGAACGGTATCTTTTGCGGAGCCGAGGGGCGTGCTATGGGTAAGTAAGGCTTTATCGCGTGTTATGGAATAGAACAACATGCTGGTAATGTCCTGCGGATTTCGGGCGAGGGTGGAAATGGTTTGCCTGATCACTTCATCGTTGCTGGCGCAGTCGGTGAGGTTAGCGCCCAGTTCGGCCAATGTCTTTAACTGGCGGTCGCCGATGATGCGCTCCGTGTCGTCGGTATTTGCGCAAAAGATGCCTGCCGTGCGGCCATCATCGCCGGGAATAGGGGTGTAGGAGTAAGTGTAATAGGTTTCTTCGGGATAGCCGTTGCGCTCCATGATCAGCAGCTGAGACTCCATGTAAGAGCCCTCGTTCTGCTCCATGGCTTTGCGGGCCAGGGGGCCGGCAAGGTCCCAAATGTCTTTCCAGACCTGGGCAGCGGGAGCTCCCAGCGCCCAGGGATGTTTTCCCCGGACTATATCCAGGTAGGCGTCGTTGTAAAGTTTGGTAAGCTCGGTCCCCCAGCCGATCCACATGGGTTGGCGGGAGGTTAGCATAATGCGGACGCAGGTTCTAAGACTCTGTGGCCAGGTTTCTACGGGGCCTAGTGGGGTGTCGTTCCAGTTGTATGCACGGATACGTTCTCCCATTTCGCCGCCGCCGGCCAGGAATTCGGGCAATGTGTTGGACATAAGGGTCTGGTGCATATGATTGAGTTCTATACAATCATTGCGCCAGGGCGGTCATAGTAGTGTTCTCCGGTATGTGTGTGGGCTGCATCCCGGTTTGCCTATTCAATGGTTACCTCTTTGATGGCAGATTTTAGTTTGCTGTACGGCGCTTTTATAAACATTTCGAGGAAGTCGACCCCGTTTACGAAATAGCGAGCTCCGTGTGTGTTGTTGTGCACGATCATTACCTGTGCATAAGGCATGGTTCGCTGTATGGTGCGGTTGTAAAAGGGGCGGCACCAGGGGTCTGCATCGCCTGCCACAATGAGTGCCGGTACGTTGGAGTAAACGGGTGTTTTGGCAACAGGTGGTTCTGGTTTTACTTTCCAGCAATCGCAGATGCGGTGATCGACATTGTTGAATGGAACGCCGGCAAACCAGGGTAGTATGCTGCTTTGTAGTTCTATAAGCTGCTGACTGGCGTAAGCTATTTGTTCACTGCAGTAGATGCTGTAGCGCATGCCTTCGGACAGGTTGTTGTTACTGTTAAATACATTATCGAGTTGTTCGCGGACGTAGGTTGTATGATGACCGTTTATGATGTCGACCATGGCGGCGGGCACCGTTTTCAGTTGCCAGTTGTTGATGCGGTCGGTGATGGCATCGATCAGTTCGGCCTTGGTGTAATAAGTGGTGAAGCTATCGGCGGCACCTGCAGGTGCATACCGGATGGCGTATCGTTTGCCGGTAATGCCGGTAAAGTATTGCTGAAAGCGCTGGCGGAGGTTGGCGTAACGGTTATCGTGTGTGGAATCGGTTTCGGTATTCGTGAATACCTGGTTGATGCCTTCGTTGAAATTGAACAGCGCATGTTCTTCATAATTGACGTAGCCGGGCAGCGGCGAGTTGAGCAGCAGCATGCGAACAGCTTCCGGATGGTTGCGGGCCACGGTCAGCATGAGTCCACAGCTATAAGAGATGCCACTAAGTGTGAGGGAATCGAGTCCCAGCGCTTTGCGCAGATCGTTGATGTCGGCGGCACTTTCGATGGTGGTATAGGCCGAAAGGTCGATGCCCTGGGCGCTGAGTCGCTTGCGGCATTGGGTTACCGCAAGGGCTTCGAGGCTATCGGCCGCGAGGTTTTCGCGGTAAGCGCGCTGGTGGGCGGCAGGCACTTCGGGACAATCGAGGCAGGGTTGGGCGAGTTGGGTGCCCCGCTGGTCGAAGAAGATCACGCCGCCAAATTTGAACCAATCGGAGTTGTAGCGGATACTGTCGAAGTTGGCGATCGTAGAGTAGCCGGGGCCGCCGGTGGTAAACAGGGATATGTTCTTTACGGAATCCTGTTGTGGCTGACGTACAAAGAGGAAGGGTATTTTGATGGTGCGGCCCTTCGGCTTTTGGCGGTTTTCCGGTACAACGAGGTAACCGGAACGGGCAAGGAGGCCGGGCGCGATCTTCACCCGGGAGGGAGTAGCTTCAATGATGGGTTTGTATCCTTGTGCCTGTGTGGCTACGGTGCCTATCAGCAAAAGGGCTATGAGTATAGGGGATGTTTTCATGACTGAAACTTTGACGCAAATTAAGGCGCGCGGGCTTGCGGGGAATAGTAAAAAACGGACAAACTCCAGATTGGGTGAGGAGGGGGCTGTTGCCCGCTATGGTTGTTGTGCCGCGGGTTTGTTGCTGATGTTGCTGAACCTGGTGCCAGTAAAATTTTCGACGTCCCTGTAAAAGTGGCTCTGGTCATAATAGCCAAAGGCTGTATGATCGAAGCTGGTGCGTTGGCTGATCCAGGCGGTGAGGGCGTTGCGGGCACGGAGGGTGGCAAAGAATTGTTTGGGACCCACTCCGATGGCATCGGTGAAGTACCGGTAGAATGTTTTTTCGGTGAGGTGCAGGTGACTGGCCAGTTGTTGATTATTGAGTTGCATACCGGAGGCTGAAAACTGGTCGATGGCCTGGCGAACAAATGACAGTGGATGGGCCAGCGTGCGATGGCGGGTGTATTGATCGAGGAGGTGTTGCTCCACGAGCTGGAGGCGGGTGTTGAAGTCTGCCGGCCGCTTAAGTTTGCGCAGGAGCGGTGCCGGGATCAATTGTGTTACGGATACGATCTCATGGCCTATGGTAGTTTGCGATGTGCCGAAGATCGCTTCAAAACCGCCGGGGTTAAATTTGATGGTGAAGATATTGTCGGAGGGCAGGTTGCATCGTTCCACAATACCACTGCGCAGTACGAGTACATCGGTTTGCCGGTCTACCTGCTGCAGGTCGTTGCCGTGCCTGAGCTGGTAGGGTGCGCCGAGGTTGATCCAGATGGTGGGGGTGTAACTGGGGAACATTTTGACGGTAAAGGGAGCGTCGCCCACGTATTGCTGCATGGCTTCGGGAGAGGTTTCCGAATAGAATTCTACAAAGGGGTGCAGCACGGGGCATGGCTGTGCGAAACGGTAAAGTTTCCGGATATCATCAAGTATCTCCACCATGCTGTAAAGATGCATGGATTTCGCAGATGTTGCAAGTAAAAACTACTATCAGAGCACTTAACCAAATGGAAAACACCAAAATTGAACAAGATGGAAACTGGCTATGGGAAAATGAGTTAAAAAGGAAAGGTGAGTAGCGGCGCCGTTGCGTATTAAAGATACGATCATGGCTATGCGGGTTCCAAATTTTTTCTGTTAAACTAAGTTTAAAGGGTACGCGGGGAACGGGGTGGGCGGGCAGGAGGGGGAAACGGGGCCGGATATCCCAGGGTACTAAATATTGGGGAAAGGTAGGTGTGACAGATACGGGTTATTGGCTTTTTGCTGCACTATACACAATATTTGCTACCGTTTAGTGTAGTTGGATTGGTATAGTGACCGGTGGGCTGTAGGTTTGCTGGCATAGAACAGTTGATTTGCGATTCAAAGCTTCCATATTATTTGTTTGTTTGCTGGTGTATGTACTGGAACTGGTGTTGATTCCGTTGATGCTGCCTGCCGCTCCTGCGCACGTGCATGTCCTTGAGGTAAAGCGCAAGCCAGCCTGTTGCCGAAGCAGGGTGACAGAAGCTCCCTGTTCCAAGCCAACACAGGAGGCTTGCTGTAAAACGAATTGTTGCCTCAGCAGTCCGCTGAGTCATGTAATTCCTTTGGGTGGTGCGAACGGTGGTGGTGTTGAATGCCGTGTTGTTGTCAGGATCTATCCTTATTATTCTTCTCACTATTTCTATACTTATTACCGGGTAAGCTGGAAGCCACCGGATGCCTGTTAGATCCGTGCCGGATTTTCCTTTTTATTTTAACCTCATTATTATCAATTTAATCGAACGATATGAAGAAGCTATTTTTATTGGCGGCTACTGGCCTTTTATTGACAAATGCGGTGACTTTTGCCAATGGTGACAAGCCAATAACGGGCAAGGCTAAAACCGAAAAATGTTGCAAGAAACATTGCTCCAAGCCTGGCAAACCCTGCTGCGACAAGAGCAAGTGTGTAAAATCTTAAGGTTATAGGTTCGTGCTTAAAAGGCTCCCGGAAACGGGGGCTTTTTTTTTGTGGGTCATTCGAGGTGAAGCGCCGGCCAGGTGTGGTGATAGTGTTCGCCAAGGTCCTTTTTAATTGGTCTCGAACAGGAAACGGTCCAACGATCTTTTGATCAGTAGGCCGCCTGCATCGAGCTCGAGTATCCTGCGGAGCAGGGTAACGAGTTGGGTATAGCTGGATGGCTTAGCGGCGTACAGATTGGCACCGGCCAGGTAGGCGCTTTGTACAAAGTTGGGGTTTATGGTGGTGGAGAACATGACGATGGGCACGTTTTGCAGTGTTTTGTCGGTCTTGATCTCATTGAGGGTTTCGAGCCCGTTCTTCAGCGGCATATTGATGTCGAGGAAAAGGAGATCGGGCAATACGATGGCCTTGTGCAGATAGTCTATGAGGTCTTTGCCATTGGGGAAGGTGAGGGGGTGCTGTTCGATGGACAGGTCTTCGAGGGCCTGTTGGAACAACAGACGATCATCCGGATCATCATCCGCCAGCATGATAAAGTACTTTGAGTAGGGCATTTTTATTGGTAGGGGGTCGGTGCAAAGATACGGTGCGGGCCTGAATCGGGCAAAGCGATCCGTCGTGTTGCGCTCAAGTAAGATGTGCAAGAATTGCTCTTATTGGCGAGTCCGTTTAGCTATGGCGTTATCTATACTCCAGGGATAGTTTGTAATTGTTGAGAGGAAGAAGCCAGCCGCGCTTACCGCAAACACGGAATAGTCGAGCGGGGCGCGGATGCCAAAGGCCAGCGTCATGCAGATAGCGAAGGTCAATGCGAGCACTCCGCTGCTTAATGCTGCCCATTTGGTCCATAGACCGATAATTAATAACACACCAAGCAACAGTTCCAATATGGTTGCCAGGATGGCGAATACTTCAGCCATACCATCGGGCAGGAAATACATTAGTTGGTGGGCATAGGCAGAGAAGTGCTGCCAGTCGCCCCAGGCTACTCCCGGTGTTCCATATGGTCCCCAGCCGCCTAGCCTGTCCAGGCTGGGGGAGATGAAACCTACGCCCAATGCAAGTCGAAGAAAGGCTTGTGGAAGTACCTGGTTGAATCTCATTTAAATGGGATTGATTATCAGCGCAAGATACATCTTTACTCGTGTCGTTTGGAGGGCTGCTGGGTTTAGTTGATCCCCAAAATGGGTAGTCAATTACACACTCCTTGTATCGAAAACGGGTTGGCCAGTTTTTATATACTGCTAAAGGGTGGGGCCCGCAAAGCCCTCCTAAATTCCTACAATCAATTAAATAATACTTGCATGTCCCGTTCTGCGAGAAAAAGCAATTTACAACCCCTCGAGAAAAAGCCTACCGGCATTTCGGGCTTTGATGAAATTACCGGTGGTGGTTTGCCGGCCGGCCGGCCTTCCCTGATCTGCGGCGAAGCCGGTGCGGGGAAAACGTTGTTCTCCATCGAGTTTATTGTTCGTGGCGCCATTGAGTTCAAAGAACCCGGTGTGATCGTAATATTTGAGGAGCAGGCTGCCGACCTGGAGAAAAATGTGGCTTCCCTTGGTTTTGATCTCAAGAAATTACAAAAAGACAACATGTTGTGGATCGATCATGTGCATATCGACCGCAGTGAAATTGAAGAGACCGGCGAATATGATCTGGATGGCCTGTTTATCAGGATCGGTCATGCCATCGACAGCATCGGCGCCAAAAGGGTCATGCTCGACACCATCGAGAATCTCTTTGGTGGCCTTTCAAACGAAGGAATCCTAAGGGCCGAGTTGCGGCGACTGTTCGGTTGGCTTAAGAACAAGGGCGTAACGACCATCATTACCGGCGAAAGAGGCCAGGGCACTTTCACGCGGCAGGGCCTGGAAGAATATGTGTCCGACTGCGTGATCCTGCTCGAGCACCGGGTTACCAATCAGATCTCCACGCGGTTACTACGGGTGGTCAAATACCGCGGGTCGCTGCACGGCACCAACGAATATCCCTTCCTGATCGATGAAGAAGGCATCTCGGTGCTGCCCGTTACTTCACTGGGCCTGGACAATGCCGTATCGTCGCAACGTATCTCTACCGGTATCCTTTCTTTAGATAGTATGTTTTCCGGAAACGGCCTGTTCCGCGGAAGTTCGTGCCTGGTGAGCGGTACCGCCGGTACCGGCAAAACGAGCATTGCCGCCTATTTCGCCGAGGCTTCCTGCAACCGCCGGGAGCGTTGTTTGTATTTCGCGTTTGAAGAATCACCAAAGCAGATCGTTCGCAATATGGGGTCGATCGGTATCGATCTCAAGCGTCATATGGATGCCGGCCTGCTGGAGATACATTCTCTTCGACCTACGCTTCACGGCCTGGAAATGCACCTGGTGGCAATACACCGGGCAGTGAAGAAATTTAAACCGCGTATGGTCATCGTCGATCCTATCACCAACCTGGTAACGATCGGGTCGATGTCGGAAGTAAAGTCCATGCTGATCCGCCTCATCGATTTTTTACAGGGGGAAGGCATTACGGTGCTTTTTACCGCGCTTGTCTATGACAAAGATGCCACTGTGCAAACCGATGAAGGTATTTCCTCGCTGGTCGACACCTGGCTACTGGTTCGGGATATTGAAGCGAATGGTGAAAGGAACCGGGGTATTTACATTATGAAGTCGCGGGGTACCAAGCACAGCAACCAGGTGCGCGAGTTCGTGATCAACGACACTGGCCTGGAGTTGGTCGATGTGTACCTGGGGCCGGACGGTATTTTGATAGGGTCGGCCCGCGAAGCGCAACAGTTGAGTGAAGTGACCGGTTTGGAACTCCGTCATTATGCCAAGAGCCGTAAAGACCGTGAAGTGGAACGCAAGCGAATGGTGCTCGAGTCAAAGATCGCTACTCTCAAAGAGGAATTTGAATCGGTGCGGGACGAACTCAATAAGACGTTTGTGGAGGAAGATCTGAAAAACGAGATCATGGAGAAGAACCGTGATGAACTCACTAAAACCAGGAATACCAGAAACAGCAGCCATGGCAAAAGGAAATAAATCAACCCCAGTGAAACCGGTATTTCCGGTGACGAAGGCTGTCAAAATGAATCCCGATCGATGGCAGCTGCGGCTTTATGTGGCGGGCAATACGCCGAAATCGGTAACGGCGCTGGCTAATCTTAAGCGTTATTGTGAAACCCATCTCGAAGGCCGATATGAGCTGGAAGTCATTGACCTGCTAAAACATCCGCAGTTGGCGGCGGGCGACCAGATACTGGCCATCCCTACATTGGTGCGTAAGGTACCGGTACCGGTGCGTAAGATCATCGGCGATCTCTCGAACGAAGAAAAAGTGTTGGTGGGCCTGGACCTTAAACCTGTAAAATAACATCATGGAAAAAAGAGTGCAGAAGGGTAAGGAAGAGTCGGTGTTACCGGCTTACAAATTCCGGTTGTTTGTTACGGGAAGCACGCCTAACTCTGTTCGTGCCATCAACAACTTGCAGCGTATCTGTGAAGCCCATCTGGCAGGTCGCTACTCGCTGGAGATCGTTGATGTGTACCAGCAGCCTGCCGTAGCTCAATCGGAACAGATCATTGCACTGCCCCTCCTGATCAGGAAAATGCCTTTGCCGGAAAGGAAACTGATCGGCGACCTGTCGGAGACTGAAAGGGTGCTGAACGCGCTCGGCTTAAATGAATGACATGAACAACTCAATAAAATCGACTGAAGAGCTGCTGCAGGAGCTGGAGGAAACCCGTCGCCAACTTCTGGAAGCGGAGGAGATCATCGAGGCCATCCGTACCGGTCAGGTGGATGCCCTGGTAGTTCAGAACGGCGGCAAGCACCAATTGTATACGCTTCATACTGCCGACCATGCCTACCGAGTTTTCATCGAGAAGATGAACGAAGGGGCGGTTACTTTAAACAGGCAGGGGAATATTCTTTATGCCAACTCGCAATTTGCAGCCATGGTGTGCAAGCCTTTGTCGCTGATAATTGGTTTGCCTTTTAGGGAGTTTATCGCGCCCGCATCGCGGCCCTACTACCTGGGCTTGTTTGAGGTCTCCTGGTCCAATGACTGCAAGGGTGAAGTAGCGCTCTTGTGCCTGGACTATACGATACCCATCCAGTTGTCATTGAATATGCTGGAACTCGCGGATGGTGTAGCGATGAGCATTATTCTCACTGACCTTAGTTTTCAAAAAGCGGCCCAGCAACAACTCGAAGACAACAACCGGCAACTGGAGCACTTGAATAAAACCCTGGAAGCCAGTAATCATGATCTGCAGCAGTTTGCTTCCGTTGCTTCGCACGATCTGCAGGAGCCACTACGAAAGATCCAGCTATTCAGCGACCTGATCAAGACCAGCGGTAAATCGAACCTGAGCGCCCGTGAGCTAAACTACCTCGATAAGATCATTGCTTCTGCCGACCGGATGAAAACCCTGATCGTGGATGTGCTGAACTATTCGCGCCTGGCGGGCAGCGAAGGCGGTTTTTCGATGGTTGATCTCAATAGGCTGGTGAAAGACCTGCTCGAAGACTTTGAATTGGTGATCCAGGAAAAGCAGGCACGCATCGAGCTTTCGGCATTGGCGATACTGGAGATCAATCGAGGGCAGATCCGGCAGATGATCCAGAACCTGGTGTCGAATGCGCTGAAGTTTTCCAGGCCGGGTGTGCCGCCGGTAGTAACCATCACCGGCCGAAGGCTGGCTTTGAAAAAGTTTGACAGTGCTCCGCAGGCAGATGGTCCTTTTTACATGATCTGTGTGACCGACAACGGGATCGGGTTCGAAGAAAAATACATTCCTACTATATTCGCTCTTTTCGAACGGCTCAATGCCAAGGAGAAATACGATGGTACGGGCATTGGCCTGGCGATCACCAAGAAGATCGTAGAGAAGCATGATGGACTCATCCATGTTAAAAGTAAGGTGGGTCAGGGTAGTGAATTCCAGATCATTCTCCCTGTAAAACATCTTCGCTGAACCAGGCCGTTGTTGTTGACCTCAACCGGCAATTCCAGCCTGTCACAGTCAAGGTCCTCCTCACGTTAAAAAAAATCAATCGGCACGTTTTTGTATTAAGGGGCAATGAAGATAATTAAGCTATCCTTTGGCGGTTTGCAGCAGGCAGCAGTGTCTATAGGACATTTACCTGATGGACTAAGCTAAAATCAAAGTTTATGAATCTTGTCAATGCATCCCACCGGGCCAGGGTAGGTTTTATTCTGTCCTGCCTGTTGCTAAGTACAACAATGTTTGCTCAAAAGAAACCCAATATCCTGGTGATCTTCGGTGACGATATAGGCGTTCCCCAAATCAGTGCTTATACGCAAGGATTGATGGGTTATAAGACGCCGAATATCGATCGTATTGCACGTGAAGGTTGTTTATTTACCGATGCCTATTCGCAAAACAGCTGTACGGCAGGCAGGGCTTCTTTTATCCTGGGGCAGGAGCCTTTCCGCACAGGGCTGCTCACTATTGGTATGCCGGGTGATCCCCATGGCATCACCTCATGGATGCCCACCATCGCCGATGTGATGAAAGGGCAGGGATATGCTACCGGCCAATTTGGTAAAAACCACCTGGGCGACCGGGATGAGCATTTACCCACCAAGCACGGGTTCGACGAGTTCTTCGGCAACCTTTATCACCTTAATGCGGAAGAAGAGCCCGAGGGCTATTTCTATCCCAAAGATGCCAATTTCAGGAAGCAGTTCGGACCCCGCGGTGTGATCCGTTCTTCTGCGGATGGTAAAATAGAAGATACGGGCCCGCTCAATGTAGCCCGTATGCCCGGCGTGGATGAAGAATTTCTCACCGCTGCCAAAGGTTTTATTGATCGGCAGGCCAAGGCCAATAAACCATTCTTTGTATGGTTCAACAGTACCCGGATGCACGTTTTTACGCACCTGAAAAAAGAGTCTTTGGGTAAAACGGGTAAGGGTATCCATGCCGACGGTATGGTGGAGCATGATGGCATGGTAGGAGAGTTGCTGAAACTGTTGGATGACCTTAAGATTGCCGACAATACGATTGTACTGTACACCACTGATAATGGAGCAGAACTGGCTTTGTGGCCCGATGGTGCGATGACCATGTTCCGTGGTGAAAAAGGCACGACTTGGGAAGGCGGTTTCCGCTGCCCCATGATGGTGCGCTGGCCCGGTGTGATAAAGCCTGGAACAGTATCGAACGAGATCATTTCATTGCTTGATTGGTTCCCTACGCTCAGTGCAGCGGCAGGTGCCGGCGATGTAAAACAGAAGATGCTGACAGGGTTTAATACCAATGGGAAGACCTTTAAAGTACATCTTGATGGCTATAATTTCATGCCTTATTTCGAGGGTAAACAAACCTCCGGACCGCGCGATGCGATCTATTATTTCGACCAGGGAGGCAACCTCAACGCCATCCGCTGGAACGACTGGAAGCTGTCGTTCGCTACCTCACACGGTAATATCGCCACCGGTACCCGTCAGGTATCGGCCTGGGCCTTGATCGCCAACCTCCGTATGGACCCGTATGAGCGGGGGCTGGAAGAGGGTGGAGGGGCAGTTGATTTCCTGGCCAGGAATATGTGGATCCTGGTGCCCGTGCAACAAAAGATCAAGGAATTCTTCAAGGACTTTGATAAATATCCTTATCAGGCAGGTAGTACGCTAAACCCGAGTGGTATCGGTTATGGATTGCTAAGGCAGCAGGATGCATTGAAAAGGCTACAGGAATTAGAGACGCTCTCGGCACCGCGTAATTAGCTGCAACTACCTACCGGCTCGTTTCTGCATCGCATCATGCTCAATGGCAGACCATGCAGTGAGCAGTCTGTAATGCTGTTCTATGAGCGCCATAAGTAGCTACATTCTTTGCAAAGGCTGCCGGTTTACGGCAGCCTTTTGTATTTGGCCGCTGGCATCAGAGTTGCCAATGGTAAAAGCCATAGGAATATGCGGGACTTATATTGTTGTAACACTGAGGGTGTTTTTACTGTTTTAAATAAGGTTCCGATGTATTACCTTGCGTAGGTTATGAGCAGGACATTTTGAAACGATCCCAACGTTTTCGATACCCGCTGAAGGCTCATTCTCTACAATAGCAATTACACCTTTAAAAACCAGGGCTTCGCGGCCCAGCCTCTTCCCTTTGCCCGGTCATTACATTGTGGGGAATTTCCAATTACCATTCTATGCACGTTACCTATACGCCTGCTGCCATTTTTCTATTGTTATCCCTGGTGCTATGTTTGTTTACAGCCTCGTTGCTGTTGCTATTCGCGCCAAGGGCGCCTAATAAAGTAAACTTCTTATTGGGGGCCTATTTCCTCGCTTTCAGTTGGACGCTTTGGGTGGTTTTTCTCATTTTTACTAATCATATCCTCAGCTTTCCCCATTTCTACAGAACGGGTAATATCTCCTGGTTGGTGGCCCTTCCTCTCGCTTATTTATACATTCGGGTAGCGGTGAAACACGTTATTCTTTCCTGGCGCGATCTGATACACCTTATTCCGCTGGTCTTTTTCCTTATTGATTTCAGCCCCTTTCTTTTATTGAGCGCCGCCACTAAATACGATCTGATCATGGCGGATATACAAAACCTCGCCGTTTCGAACAGTTTTCGGCAGGGTTGGTTGTTGCCGGCGAATGGCCAGGTGGTATTTCGTGTGCTGGTGATGTGCTTTTATGGTTATTTACAGATCCGTTTACTGGTGCAACTTCCCCGGAAAGAAAGAGCGCAGCAGCAACACTGGTACAATTGGCTGGTTACCCTTACCGTACTGCAATTGTTGCCCATTCCCATTGTTATTTTTTCGATGCTGACCAGTGTGGCCTATGTTTGGTGCACCTGCATTCCGCCGGCTGCGGCTGCACTGCTGGCTTGCATGACCCTGTTCCTGCGTCCAAGGATCTTGTATGGGTTCTCCCAACCCAAGGAGCCTGTGCCGGTAAAAATGCGCTGGGTGGCCGGCGACGTAGTGGGGAGCGAATCGAAGAGAATACTGGAAGCGCTGATGCAGGATAGTAAACCGTATTTGAACAGTGATTATAAATTGGCCCAACTGGCCGATGATCTGCATATGACCATTCACCAGGCTTCTGCTTTTTTGAACCAGGTAGCAGGACATAGTTTTCATGACTACATCAACCTGCAACGGATCAACTACAGCATCGAGTTGATAAAAGGCGGAAAAATGGCAAACCTGAATATGAAAGGGATTTCGGAACGGTGTGGTTTCAACAACCGCAATTCATTTACGTCGGCCTTTAAGAAATTCAAGGGTATTACCCCTTCGGAATACGTGGCGAGTTTACGGTAGAGGTGGGTCGTGAAGAGTATCCTAAAAATGAGTAGTGTTACCTATTGTGGCTGATGTATGTCCCCTGTATTTTTGCAGCGGTTTCAAACAGTTGGCGGTGAATTGGTTAAACAGAGGGTGGTTTCAACCGGTTCTATCGCCGACCTGAATAAAAGTGGACTCCTGAGTTCACTTTTATTTTTTTAACCCATAACAAACATGTTCAGGGCATCTTGCTGTCACGAAATACGGCAAGGCGCTGGACTATCGGGAGGGTAATTAATGATGCAGGAATAAGATTGGGTCAGTTATACCGCATTGGGGCCTGCTGCCCAGGGCAGCAGGTCTTTATTCGGTAGGGGCTTAGGCCTGAAGCGATCAGGAACGCAGGATGGCTACTTCCTGTGCAATAGGCCCTCTGGGGCTTTTTCCAGGCCGGTAAGTTACTTTGTCATTCTCTTTAATAGGCTCCGTAAGGTCATTGACGTGTACGAAAACCCGCTCCCGGGTATCGCTGTCGTTAATAAAGCCAAAGCCTTTGTGGTCGTTGAAAAATGCTACGATCCCGGTGCGGAACATGGCTGCCGGTTGGTCTTCCATCTTTGGTACACCGATCTGAATATCTTCCTGGCGGAATTCTCTTTTGATCCGGGGATCTGAGGGGCGGTCGGTAAGGTTACCGTTTTCATCGAGATAGGCCATCATGTCTTCCAGTTTCTTGCCTTTCTCTTTGTTGCTTTTGCGCATTTCCATCTTCTCTTTCTTGTCCTGTTGCTTGCGCATGCGCTGTTTTTCTCTCTCTTTCTTTGAAAATGTTTCCTGGGATTTTGCCATAATTTGTTTTTAGTGATGCCTGCAAAGCAGGCATATGGTTGTCTGTTGCCGGTTTTAGCCGATCGTTTCTCCAACGCTGAGCTTTACAAACTCAGATCCGTTGAATATGCGGGCCAGGCCGGTATCTTTCGACTTTAGGTATTTCTCCATATTGGATTCATTGATGATACGCCAGAAGTTCTTGCCTTTCAATTCGTTGTAATCGGCTGTTTTGATAAAGATACCGTTGAATGAATTGCGGGTACGAAAGCTCACTTTTACTGCATGGCGATCTGTGTCATTTTTCTGCAAAAAGCTCTCGATCTGTTCGATTGTCATAGTAATGATAATTGTTGAATATTTGTTGATGCCTGTAGGCCGGTTCAGTGACCTTATGACAGGTATAACAGTTTTCGTTGCGTTATGTTCAACAGCCGGGATAAAGGATTGGTTTTCAATCTGAAAAGACATAGGCCACGGCCGGAATAGCAGGAGGCAAGGGCCCGAAGCGCCGTGAGTAAACAGGTTAATATCGATACCAATGCGCGGCTCAAACGAATGCGTAAAGGTACAATAAGTAATTGGTTTATAGTGTTTATATTTTGGATTAAGCGGGTGCGCGTTCCAATAAAAAGGCCGGATTTTCACCCGGCCCCGGCACGTCATCGTGCTTTACTATTTGAAAATCATTATTCTTCATCCTCATTTTCGTCTTCCTGTTCGGCCGACCAGTTTATGCTGCCTTCTGCGATATAGGAAAGATGGTGGTCGGTTTCTTTCTCTTCTTCCAGGGTTTCTGCCAGGAGTTCGGCTACTTCGGTATGCCCTATCACATTGGCCAGCGCTACCAGGGTGCCGTAGGTGGCGATCTCATAATGTTCGATCTTCTGAGCGGCGGCGATGATGGCCACATCCCGGGTCATAGTGCCTTTTTCGGTTTCTTCGAGTATGGATTCGCCCTCTTTGATCAACCCTTCCATGGCTTCGCATTTTTTTGCCTGGGCTTTTTTGCCGAGCAATTCAAATGCTTCTTCCACCCGGAGCACATGCTCAAGGGTTTGGACAAGGTGATCTTCTATGGCAGACTTCAGTTCGTCGGTTGTTGCTGCCCGCTGCATTTTGGGCAGGGATTTGGTGAGCGCCTTTTCGGCCCAGTAAATATCTTTCAAGGCATCTACAAAGAACTTCTCCAGCTGGGTGTTTCCTTTGGCGGCACCGGTGTTGGTCGCCTTCCACTTGGTTTGTGATTTTGTTATCGTAGGCATGATTACTGAAATTTTGGTGGTGAACAATTGAGATGGTTCACTCAAACCTTGTGCCTGCAACGGTTTGCGCAGATGAAGGCGTCGTACTGCGAGCGGGATGTCTTTAGATTGTGGACTTGTGCGGTGTAGCGTAGAATTCAATACTCATTCTTATAGGCAATAAAGAACTCCGGTTGCTCATTGATCGTTGCCAGTAACCGTGATGGGTAGACATGGTAATAAGAAGCCGACCCCCTTGGTGGGAAGCCGGCTCACGATGCTTCATCTTTCAGGCTATAGATCTACGTCCTATTTAACAGGTATTCTTTTAGAGGCGCGGGCCAGGCTAAAGCTCAGCAGCAGGGCCAGCAGGCAAAAGGTGGTCTCGATGTACAGCCATTGTGTGCCGAAAGCTCCGAGCGGACCTTCTGCGCCTATCGTGATGAGGCGCGACAGGGCATAGCAGCCCCACATGACCGCCAGGAAACGCAGGCCTTGCAGGATGTTAGTAAAGGCCCAGACGATGCAGAAAAGGCTGATGGTAAGCCCCACACCGCCGTATACGCCACGGATAGAGCTGAAGGCGTCATTGTTGGGCAGTTTCGTCTGTACGAGGTCCATCACCGCCTGCGGATTGATGAATGCCAGGGCGCTTACATACAATAAGCTGGCGGCGGAAAAGAAAATGAAAACACGGGATAATACTTTGATCGTTCTTATGCTTTTCATGTTGGTTTGTTTTATTCCGACACAAAAGTGGCACGGCGGCCAACATTAAATCTTGGCGACCGCCAAGATTTAAGACAATAGGGAAAATAGTTGCCGCCCTGGCTGGCTGTAGGGGAGTTCCTGCTTCTTTTAACCTGATTAGGTATTACCTACCCAGGGTTATCTTAGGGTCATGGTAAGGTATTGCCAGGAAATTAAGCCTATGTTAACCCTGGGATAACCCTAAGAACACCCTGGGATGACCCTAAGATGACCCTAGGATGGGAGGATGCTGAGGGTTAGATCAGGGCGTTTTGGATGCTGGCATCCAGATAAACTGGAAAGGGCAACAGACCACGCGTTGGTCTATTGCCCTTTCTTTGGATGGGATGCCTAAAATGGCCAGCCCCATCTTAAAAACCGTGTTCTTCTTAGAATTTATCCCAGAACAGTTTAGTAGCTACTCTGTCGCCGCCTATGGCTGTGGACGCTGCCTCGTAATTTCTGCGGTTGACGTTTTGTTCCGACACCGGGTAAGGATAGCGTAGTGGTATCACCGAAACCGAGTTGGCTGCCCGCGCCAGTTGCGGGTAATCGAATTTTCTCCATTCGATCCAGGCGTCCCAGCCGCGGTTGTGCAGGGATATCCATTTTTGATGGCCGATCTTTTGCTGCCAGGTGCCTGTGGCGGTCGCATAATTGACCGCTGCCTGGGCTAGATAGGTTGCTGCTTCTGCCGCAGTGCCTTCCCAGA
The DNA here is from genome assembly GCF_029223285.1 of Paraflavitalea sp. CAU 1676. Classification (GTDB taxonomy): domain Bacteria; phylum Bacteroidota; class Bacteroidia; order Chitinophagales; family Chitinophagaceae; genus Paraflavitalea. The sequence continues at coordinate 720,611 of NZ_JARHUJ010000005.1, forward strand.
ATTCGATCGACGCGGTGATCGCTTTGTCGTAGTGCTCCTTTGCCGTACCTCCTACATTATAACCTCGTTCAACAGCTTCTGCCAGCAGGAACTCTGTTTCGGAATAGTCAAGGAGATCGCCGGGATAATTGGGCGCGGTGATCTTTGTACTTACGTGCGACAAAGCGGCAAAGTCGCTGCCCCTGCCGGGTGCGCCACCTGAATAGCCGCCATTGGCGTCTTTGGTAAAGTAATCATCGATACGCGGATCGCCCACATTTTTCATCGCATTCACCAGGGTACTGCCAGCCACAAAATCATCCCGCGTCGATTGTACAAGATCCACCCAGATGGGGTTGGTATTGGGCGGGCTCGCCAGGAAATGGAACAACGCGTTGTCATCGTTGCTGGTGAAGATGCCGGCGGCCACGGCATTTTCTGCGGCCGTTTTCGCTTTGGCATTATCTGCATCGGCAAGGGTGAGCGCCATTTTCAACTTAAGTGTATTGGCAAATTTTTTCCATTGGCCGGTATTGCCTTCGTAAATGATGTCTGCATTACCGAAACTGGCTGATGTTGTATTGAGCGCGGCAATGTCTGCATCGAGCCGTGAAAGCAGGTTGTCGTACACTGTTTTGGCATCATCATAGGTGGGGAACGGATTGTCTACATTCAAAGCCTCGGTATAGGGAATATTGCCGTAGGTGGTAACCAGGTAGTAGTTGGTATACACCTGCAGTATATCGGCAATAGCAAGCTGGTTCTTGCGCACCGTTTCGTCTTTTTCCTGCAGCGGGATCAGTCGTTTCGCTTCCTCCAGATCGATCAGTGGTTGTTCATACAGGGAGCTCCAGACCGCGTCTGTTACATTCCTCTTGGCGAGGTTGTAATTGCTTTCATCAGGATAGGTGGTTTGTTGCCAATGCTGAACAATGAGCCTGAATATGTTTAGGTTTACATTGGCAGAGACCATGGTACTGGACAAACGGCGCTGTGCGTTTGTCAATAACGAAGTGGCCTTCGTTTCCACGGGGTTCTTGGGATCCTTGTTCTTTTCCGTAAGGTCCTTGTTGCAGGCCACCAGGAGCAGCAATACGGGTATGGTGATCTTTACTAGTTTCATGTATTAGAATTTCAGTTTTACATTGAATGTCAGCGCGCGCACGGCGGGGTAAGCGCCGGAGTGGTAGCCCTGCAGGTTGCCCGATCCAAGTGTTTCTTCAGGATCGGCGTGAGGCAGGTTCTTGTGGATGATCCAGAGGTTTCTGCCCACAAGCGAGAAGTCAATGTCTTTTACCACCTTTAGTTTGCTGACGATTTTGGCAGGCAGTGAGTAATTAAGTACAACTTCTCTCAGCTTGATATAACTGGCATCATATACAAAGGCTTTGTTGGGAATAGTAATGTCGCCAAAAGTCCCGTATACGTTCTCTATGCGCGTTGTATTGGCCTTGCCGTCTTCGGTTACCCCCGGCATAATAACGCCGCCGCCTTCTGAAATGGGTGCGCGGGAAGGCTTTCCCTGATCATTAAGTCCAGCGGTTTCTTTGTACAAGCCCTCGGACATGCCGTAATAGAGGTCGAGCGAAAATATATCGCCACCTTTACGCATATCGACCAGGAAACTGAAGGAAAGGTTTTTATACCGTAATGTATTGTTGATGCCGCCCAGCCAGTCGGGGAAGGCATTGCCGATGATCTCATTGGAGGTGGTGGTAGCCAGGTAATATCCATCGGCATCTACGGTACGCTGCCCATTGGTGTATATGAAATCGGTGCCGCGGATGGTGCCGTAAGGCAACCCCTTGGTGGCATCGATCGATACGCCGCCCTGGAAGGTGCCCAATTGCAGGTTTTCGGCTCCTTCGAAGAGGTCAACGACCTTGTTCCTGTTCTGCGACCAGTTGAGGGTCATGTTCCAGGAAAAGTCTTTTGTTTTTACCGGGGTCGCATTTACCGATACCTCGATGCCTTTGTTTTCCATCGATCCGGCATTCAGGTACTTCGCTTCGTAACCAGTTGCCCGGGAGATGGCTACAGGCAATATCTGGTTGATGGTCCTGGTACTGTAATAGGTAACATCGAATCCCAACCTGTTTTGCAGGAAGGACATTTCCAGCCCGAGTTCTGCGCTACGGGTAAGTTCGGGCTTGAGGTTGGGATTGTTTTTGGTATAATTGTTATTGGTTCCTGTAACGGCACTTTGAGGGTGTTCGCCAAAGGGAGGTGTTGTTGCGTATACATCCGTTACGCTGTACAGCGGTGCATCGGAACCCACCTGGGCATAGTTGGCCCTCAGTTTTCCATAGGAGAGCCAATTCACGGACGACAGCAATTCGGAAAAAGTAAAGCTGGTCGATATAGAGGGGTAGTAATACCTGTTATTGCCTTTGGGCAGGGTAGAGGAGGCATCCCGGCGAAGGGTGGCATCAACAGTAATAAGGTCTTTCCAGCTAATGGTAGTTCCGGCGAATACGCCATCTACTTCCCTGAGCCCTTCAAACTCTTCCGGTGCATTGGGGGTGTTCAGTGAGTTGGTCAAAGCGTATACTTCCGGCACAATTAAGCCTCCGTTGGTGCGGGCCCTTATGTAGGAAGTGTATTGACGACGGATATTGGTTCCCAGCAAGGCCTTAAGGTTGATGTCTTTGCCAATGTTCTTGTTGAAGTTGGCAGCGAAGTCGAAGTTGGTCTCGCGGTATGTTCTGTTGAACCTCGAATAGGATGGAGTACCTGTGCTGCCGATGGCCCTGCGTTCCTCAATGATCTCATCGTAGGAGTCGACAGAAATACGGCCCGTAAAGTTGAGCCAGTCGGTGGCCCGGTAGTTCAGGTTTACATTGCCGTAATAACGGTTGCGTGTGTCTGTCTCATAATTTTTGTTCAATACCCAATATGGGTTATCCCAAAAATTGGGGACCAGGGCAAACGGGTCGGTATTTTTGATATTCCAGGTTATGTTTTGTCCCGTGCGTTCGAATGCCGCTTTTTGTTCTTTGACATCGATGTTCATTTGCCACCATTGGCGAAAGCTGGTCATCAGGTTCCGGCCTCCCGAGCCATCATAGCCTGTTCCATAACGTCCACGCCCATTGATGTTTGAGAAGTTGATGCTGGCGCCGGCTGTTAGCTTGTTGGTGAGGTTATAGTTGGCGCCGAAGTTGATGAGGTTCTTCGTGATCTTACTGTTGGGCAATATGCCCTTGTCGTCGTTGCGGGTATATCCCAGCTTAAAGTTTCCTTTGTCGGAGGCTCCGTCTATGTAAACCGATTGGTTGGAAGACAGGGCTGTTTCAAACAAGGTGGTTGGGTCGTTGGCACCGGCCACCCACGGTAATTTCTTCCGGTAATGGGGCGAAGAAGGATCAAACGACTGCCATTGGTAAACCATCAGGGATGGATCGAATTTGCCGCCATAAGAGGCGTCATCGTTGATGGGCGCCAAAAGATCGTTCACGCCGTCACCATCTATGTCCTGGTACAGAAAATGCCCGGAAGGGTCAGGGTAGTCAACCACGCCATAATAACCAGCTCCATATTCTTTTTGGTAGGCAGGGAGTGTTGTTTTATCGACCTTGCCTGCTGTAATGCCCGAATTGATCGTGATGCCCAGGCCCCTGTTACCCTTTTTCGTAGTGATCAGGATCACTCCATTGCTGCCTTGTGAGCCATACAAGGCGCTGGCGGCCGCTCCTTTCAACACCGTGATGGAAGCAATATCATCCGGATTGATGTCTGCGGCAGCGTTTCCATAATCATAACCGCCACCAGCTGTACGCTGCGTGCCCGTTTGCGAACTCGTAGTACCGGTAGCATTGCTATAGGGTACACCATCTACGACAAACAAGGCCTGGTTGTTGCCGGTGATGGATTTAAAGCCACGGATGATCACATTGGTAGAGGCGCCCAGCGTGTTACCCTGTTTGATCTCAAGACCGGCTATTTTGCCCGACATGTTTTGAATGAAGTTGCTGGTGCGGGTTTTGGCCACTTCTTCACCGGCGATCTTCTGGGCTGCATACGGCACCTGGTTCCTGCCACGGCTTACTCCGAGTGCTGTTACGAAGACTTCGGTGAGCTGGTCCTGCCCACGTTTCAACACGATATTAGAGAGGTTGCCATCAGCATCCGCCACCTGCGAAACGAAGCCCGCAGAGGTGATCTGTAGTTTGGCGCCCCTGTTGACGGTGATGGAGAACAGACCATTTTCGCCCGCCTGGACAGCCGCTTGTGTGGACATGTCCGTTATGGTGGCGAAAGGTACAGGCGCCCCTTTTTCATCTTTCACGGTACCGGTCACTGTTTTTTGCTGTGCATACCCGGTATGCAACAGGAGCAGTGCCAGCATGAAGCTGACAATTTTCTTCATAAGCTTTTTGTTTAATAAAAAAATAGATTAGATATAGACAACCGTACGAAAGGGAAATAGGCCTGCCCGGTCCGGGATGCCTGAATAGCCAGTCGAAGCAGCAGGTTTGGTTGGCTGAAGTTCGGCGGGTGCCGAAGCTTGCCTGATTTTTACAGCAATGGGTAAGTGAAGATTGTCCGTCACTGCAGTTGGATAGGCCGACATGAATAGTTGAGGTTGCCCGATGAGGCGATAATGCGGAAGGGAAAAGCTGTGCTGTCAGCTAGTTGCCTATCTGTACTTGTTTTTCCCGGGCTGTTGATTTTTGTCTTTGCCCATAGGAATAAAATAGAGCCAGAAGAATCCGATCAGGAAAAGAATGAGCGATCCAATAAATGCAGGCCAGGCAATGCGGGTGTGTTTACCCAGGGCGTTGTTGAGGGCTGTGTAGAGTAGCCATATCTGCATACCGATGTTAAAGATCAGCACGCAAATTAATGCAGAAAGGAGCGTGTTGGACTTGTTGGGGTGGGCTTTGCTTTGTGCTTCTCTGAAATTACTCATGACGAAATGCTTTTACGTATATGTCTTCTCCTTTTACCACCACTTCAAGCGATGGCAGGGGACGGGGAGGTGGCCCGGCTATTGGCTCTCCGGTGCGTGCATCGAAAAAGCCGTTGTGGCAGGGGCATTCGATCTGCCCGGTGCCCGGTTTATAGTATACCGCACAGGAAAGGTGCGTGCACTTTTGTTCGTAGGCGCGCCATTCGCCGCTTTCCAGGCGTATGAGAATATAAGGGATCGTACTTCCTGCGATCACGAAGGCATGGGTGCCACCGGTGGGCACATCGTTCACTTTGCACACCAGGTGTTCGCCTACCACTTCGGCGGGTGGGGCCAGTTGCGCCTTCAGTGCCACAAAGCCGCTGCCAGCGGCAAGGCCGCCCGATACGAGGCATAGATACCGGGCAAAGTCGCGCCGGCTCACGGCGGTGGCTTCGGTACGTTCGATGGGGAAATCTGTTTGCCAGTGTGGTGCTGGGTTGGTTTCGTCTGCCATGGTTTTACTGGTTAGTGTACTTTCAAATGGGTGCTGCCTTTGGGCATCATGATATTGACCTTGGTGGTGACGGTTAGCTGACCAAAAATAAAGGTATTAACAGGTGTACTGTTGGGCCGCATACGGGCTATTTCTTCCCGGGTGCCATAATACAAGGCTTGACTGGGACATACCGTGGCGCACATCGGTTTTTTACCCGCGCTGGTGCGGTCGTAACACATGTTGCACTTCATCATCAGGTCGTATTGTTCCTGTTTTTTGGGGACGCCGAAGGGGCAGGCCATCACACAGTTGGAGCAGCCGATGCAACGAGAAGTGTTAGCGCTGTGCACCACGCCGAAATCGTCTTTACTGATCGCGTCGGCGGGGCAAACCTTAGCGCATACCGGGTCGTCGCAGTGCATGCATACCTGTACGGTAGTCTGTATGGTGGTGGAGCGCTCCACGTAGTTTACATGGATCATACTTTCATGGCCATTGGTTTCGCATTCGGCACAAGCCATTTCACAGGCCCGGCATCCGATGCAGCGCTGCATGTCTACGAAGAACTCCATGTCTGTTTTGTACGCCGTTGTTTCCATTGGAGGTGGTTTATCGTTGTTAAATACTATCCCAGGCATGAGCCTGCTTAGGGTCGCTGATAATGCCTGTAGGTTCCAGCCGGCAGGCGCATACTTTAAACTCCGGTATTTTCGATATAGGATCAAGGGTGCCCGGGGTAAGCTGGTTGGCTGATTTTTTGCCCGGCCAGTGATAGGGAAGGAAAACGGTGTCTTTCCGGATCGTTTCAACAATATTGGCCGGAAACTCTCCCATGCCCCTGCGCGTTACCACGCGTACCAGTTCGCGCTGGCGTATGTTGTACTGTGCTGCCAGCTCGGGATGGATCTCTACCAGGGGTTCCGGATAAATACCCACCAGTTTGCCGATGCGCCTGGTTTGTGTGCCGCTGAGGTATTGTGATACGACCCTGCCGGTGGTGAGTACGACCGGGTATTCCTGGTCGGTTACTTCGCCCGGTGGGCGGTAGCTGACGGGGTTGAAATGTGCTTTGCCATCGGGCGTATGGAATTTACGGTCTTCCCACAGGCGCGGCGTGCCGGGATGGTCTTCTGTTGGGCAGGGCCAGAAGATGCCCATATTCTCTTCTACCTTCTTATAGGTGATGCCATAATAATCGGCAGTGCCTCCTTTCGAGGCGACGCGCAATTCGTTGAAGATGGCTTCGCTGTTGGCGTAGGTGAATTTGTCGCCCGCGCCGAGGCGGTGGGCTATCTCCAGCAATATCTTTGTATCTGGCCGCGCATTGCCCGGTGGGTCTACGGCCTTCTGTATACGAACCACACGCCCTTCGGCGGTGGTTACCGTTCCTTCCTCTTCTTCATGCAGCGAACCGGCCAGTACGATGTCTGCATGGCGGGCGGTTTCGTTCAGGAAAAAATCGATACATACATAGAACTCCAGTTTCTCCAACGCTTCCCGTACATAGTTGTTATTGGGCAAGGATACCAGTGGGTTGAAGCAGATCGACAGCAATCCCTTTACTTCTCCTCGGTGTATGGCTTCAATGAGCTCATAGGCGGTAAGCCCCTTGCCGGGCATTTCCGCTTCGGGTATGCCCCATACATTGGCAATGTATTTCCGGTGCTCAGGATTGGTGATGTCGCGGTTGCCGGGCAGCTGATCGCATTTGTGGCCGTGTTCGCGGCCTCCCTGCCCGTTGCCCTGGCCGGTAATGGTGCCATAGCCGCAGTAAGGTTTGCCGATGCGGCCGGTGGCCAGTACGAGGTTGATGCAGCCCAGTACGTTCTCCACGCCTTTGGAATGATGTTCTATGCCGCGGGCATGGAGCAGGAAACTGGTTTTGGCACGGCCCCATAATTCGGCGGCCGCGATGATCTTATCGGCTGCTATGCCTGTCACTGCTTCAGCCCATTCGATGGTATGGTCTTTTACAACTTCGAGGGTGGCTTCGAAACCGGAGGTATGGTTGCGGATGAAATCATCATCGAGCAGGTCATGATCGGCGAGGTATTTGAGCATGGCGCCGTACAGGGCCGAGTCGGTACCCGGCTTAATGTCGAGGTGAATGTCGGCCGTGCGGGCGAGAGGAATAACGCGCGGATCAATGACGATGAGCTTAGCCCCGTTGTCGCGGGCGCGCCATATCCAGTGCGTGAGCGTAGGAAAGGTTTCGCTCACATTTGCGCCGGTTACGATGATTACTTCGGCGTGCTCGAGATCGGCGTAGCTGTTGGAGGCGCGGTCGAGCCCGAATGCCTTCTTATTACCGGCGCCGGCGCTCACCATACAAAGCCGTCCGTTGTAATCGAGGTTGGCGGTTTTGACGGCTACGCGGGCAAACTTGCCTACGAGGTAACTTTTTTCGTTGGTGAGCGATACGCCGGATAAGATCGAAAAGGCATCATGGCCGTATTGTGCCTGAATTCTTTTGATCTCCGATACTACCCGGTCCATCGCATTATCCCACGTGGTGGGTTGAAATCCTTTTCCTTCTACCCGTTCCAGCGGATCGAGCAAACGGTCGGGATGGTTATCCTGTAAATAACGTTGTACGCCCTTGGGACAAAGACGACCTTCATTGAACGGAAATTCCATCCAGGGCTCAAAGCCCACCACCTTATTGTTTTTTACCAGCAGTTGAATACCGCACTGCATGCCGCAAAAGCAGCAATGAGTTTTAACAGTGCGGTCGGGTTCATCTCTTCCCACATATCCCTCCTTGGGTGCATAATTGAGGTGCGGCCCGAACTGTTCAATGATCTTCTCTGGTGATACCGGTAATCTTGCCATATTGATTGATTAACTCCCCGTTTATCCGAAATAGGTGCCGCTTTCACACCTGGCAGCCAGGTGCGCTTTGGCGAGTAAGGAACGTTTCCCTTCCGGACTATAATCGAGGTGAGAGCTTCCATCTTCAAGCGTAAAATCGAAACCAAGTTCTTTCGTCACGGTTTTCAGGTCGTCTACGTGCAACTGGGTGGTAAAGGGCTGGTGGGTATGGGGACAAATGGCCATGCCTTTCTTTTCGCCTTCTTTGAGGTACACATGTACGCCTATCTGGGCAGGCCGTTGTATGATGTGGAAGAATTTGCCAAAGGGAATCCATACGAGGAAGAGAATGACGGAGATGGCATGCGTAACGGCCATGAAGTCGTAGGCAAAGCCTTTCAGAAAGGCATAGCTGAAGTTGAGGCCCAGGCCGGTTACGGAGATAATGATCAGCAGGATCAGGGGGAGCAGATCGCCTTCAAAAGTTTGCGTGGCAATGAGACCGGCGTTGGTAAGCCGCTTGATCAAAAAGATGAGGCAACCGATGATCACCAACCAGGAGCACCAGGTAAGGGCGTGAAAAATGAGAAAAGCGAGTGTGCTGCCGAGCTCGAAGTTCATCACGGTAAACCCGAAGAAGTGGGCGTTGTAGATCTTAATGGCTGCGGGATCAGCGGCAGAGGCAGGGTCGAGGGTAAAATGTATCCAGCCGAGGGTAAGTGGTATGGTAATGGCGAAGGCGGCGAGGCAACCGGAAGCGAGCATGAAATGCGCGAACCAGCGCAGGCGGCTTCTTGGATAAATGAAAGCCTGAAAAGCGAGGTTGCGTACCGATTCTTTGGTCAGCAACCATAGATGTGCCAGGAGGCTGCCGTTGAATACGAATTGCCAGGTTCGTTTGAAGTAAAGCCAGGTGGGCGGCCGCTGTAGCCATACGGCATAGCGGTAAACCGCGCCAGCCAGGGCGAACAACGTTCCGAAAAGATAGGCGATGAGTGCGGGATCGAAGTTTTGCAGTTTGCGCGATCCGTAGAAGGAAAATGCCACACAGAGCAAGGTTGCTACCGCTGCAGCCAGAAATGCTTTCTTATCAATCGGGAATCGATGCCTCATACCGGTCTATTGGTTTTTAACCTTCTTGTTGAATACGGGCAGTTCGAGCAGTAATCCGATGAAGACGATGATCCAGGTCGTTACTGCTAATATAACGAATATCGCCGAAATGGGTTTTATAAAACTGAAGCCGGTGATGCCTGCGTAGGTAAACGTGCATACGCCATACATGCCCATGGGAAATACCATCGACCAGTATTGCGGATCATAACGCAGGGGCACGCGTGCAATGAAGTGCCGGTAGCCGAACATGATGAACAGCAGTGGTACCCACCAGGTAGCGAAGGCCCAGAAGAAGAGCGTAAAGGAGCGGATGAAATTGGCCCAGTGGCTTAGCATTTCATGGGTGTTGGCATACATCACGATGCGCGATCCGGCAAGGGATATGATGGCTACGGCGCCCATATTGATCCAATAGGGCGGAGTAAGGGTCTCTGCCTTCATGCTGATGAAGAGCCATCTGTATAGGATGAGGCCGATCAATACCAAGTAGAACATGCCGCCGATCATGTAGGCGCATAGCGCAATAAATGCAATGATATGATGATAAGAACTGCTGTTGGCGATGATGGCGCCCAGCACAGCCACCGATTCGGTAGAGACCACGATGAGCAGCCAGGCCCCGCTGATGCTTTGCTCGAGGCTTGGCTTGGGCTCCTTCATGATGTTGACAAGAAAAAAGGTGTACAACAACAATATCCAGAGGGTAAAGCCAATGATCCAGAAAACAAGCGCAATATCCTGCCGCTGCGCAATCACGGCGATCTGGCTGCCCAGTACATTATTGCCGGCCACCAGGGTAAGGAAGGTGACACCGCGGGCGGGATGGTGCAGATCGTCCCATACCACTTTGGGAAACTTTACAACGCGCGCAATGAGAATGATCCATAGGGTTACATAAAAAAATGCATTAAGGCCGAGGAAAAAAGTGGCCAGCGATGTCCATTTCCAGAGAAAAAGCCCGATCGAAACAATGCCGGTAGCCATGACCAGCGCAAAATATCCCGGAAAAAAATTCTCCAGTGTTGTTTGAGAAAGTGGTTGTCCCGGATACCTGCCTATGGCACTGGCTGGACTGTTCATAATGGAGGCGATTTAATGGATTGGTATAAGAGCTTCTATTTCAATTACTAAAAATAAGCAATTTATCATTCCCGCTTTTTGGTGAATGCTGTGCGATTATTGTGTAGGTATTTATTGTGTGGATATTCATTTTTTGATGATCGTATATTTCCTATTGCATCTATGCGCGGCGAGTTATAGTTTGTGTGTAGTTGATAAATGCAACGATCCTGAAAAGCCAATACCCCGAAAACCGCCCTGTATCAATGAAAAGCCCGTTGTTAACCGTACCCAATAAGGCCAGGATTGTTTCTTGTTATCGACAGCAACCAATCTCTATATTCAAGGTCCAATTTTTGTGAAGAAAGTTAAGTGCTCGTCCTTTCGTGTAAAAGATTGAAGCCCCCGTTAAGGGGGCTTTTGTTTTACTGGCCGGCCCGTATCGCTCTGCTATTTTTTTGTGCTGTTCTTATGTATGTCTTTACGGCGATGTCAGATCAAACTTTACAGAACGAATGTCGCCGGTAAAAGCGAATTTGCCTTTTGCTTTGTAAGTCGGACTCACCGGTGAAATAGCATCCTGACCAATTTCGAACGGCTCAATACCGAGTGCAAAGGCACTTTTTTGTAAAGCCACTTCGCCGGCGGGCTGATCGTTGATGTACATTTTAAAAACGCCGCCAGTCACGGGACCATTGGAGGTATAGACTCCCTTGATCATTGTTTTGCCCGATGGTACTTTTTGTGGCGAAACACCTTTGTACCTTTCAAAATCGAAGTAATTATAGTCGAAGCATAATTTACCGTTTTGCAAATACCAGCTCCAGCCGCCATTGGCGCCACCGGTACAGGTAATGACTCCCTCTGCGCCGGTAGGCGGGATATCGAGTTCGGCCGTCATCACGAAGGGCTTTGTCCAGATCATGGGACCAGCAGCAAACGGCAGTCGCACATGCCCATTGTACTGCCAGGAAGTTTTGGGTTTTCCTGCAACCCGTAAGGAGGCATCCATTCGTTCGGACATCCGGATATCGATCGGAAAGACATCGTATTTCTTTGCTTCTTCATCAAAGATCTTTTTAAGCTCTTCCAGTTTAGCCTGGTTACTACTTACGATGTTGTTGGCTTCGCTGAAATCCTCCTCGAGATTATAGAGTTCCCAGGCCGAATTGTTGAGCTCGGAGATGTCCTTGTGCAGCGTGTTCCAGGGTACACCCACCCGGGCACAGGCGATCCAGCCATCGTGGTACAATGCGCGGTTGCCCATCATTTCAAAATATTGGGTAGTTCGTTTACCGGCCGCTTTTCCATCATCGAAGGAATACAACATACTGACCCCTTCCATGGGTTTTTGTTTGATGCCTTCTACATACTCAGGCGCCTGGACCTGCGATGCTTCGAGAATGGTAGGCACGATATCGATCACGTGATGGAATTGAGAACGTACTTCACCTTTTGCTTTGATGCCCGCTGGCCAATGCACCACCATGGGGTTACGGGTGCCGCCGAGGTGAGAGGCCACTTGCTTGGTCCATTGAAAAGGCGCCGCACAGGCCCAGCCAACGGGAACATGCGGTTCCGACTCGGGTTCACCGATCTTGTCTACCCGGGCAGCAATCCCCTTCAAGCCCGGGTTGTAACCTAGCAACGATGCCACTTCATTGAAGGTGCCTTCGAGACCACCCTCTGCACTGGGGCCATTGTCGCCCACGATGTAAAAGATCAGTGTATTGTCGAGCTCACCATTTTTCTCCAGGTGGCCGATCACCCTGCCTGCTTCATAGTCGGCATAGGCGAGAAAACCAGCATAATTCTCCATTAAGCGGGTGTACACCATGCGTGCTTCGGGCGATTGAGATTCCCAGGAAGGTATCTCTGCAGGGCGGGCCGTGAGCTTGGTATTGGCCGGCACAACGCCCAGTTTCTTCTGCCGTTCCAGCGTTTCCTCTCTTAGTTTATCCCAACCCTGATCAAACTGTCCTTTAAATTTTTCGCGCCAGGCTTTGGGGGCATGATGAGGTGCATGTGCAGCACCGGTTGAGTAATAGATAAACCAGGGCTTGTCAGGTTGAGCGGCATTCGTATTGTCGATCCAGTTGATGGTTTCATTCGTCATGTCCTTGGCAAAATGGTAGCCCTGTTCGGGTGTTTGCGGTGGATCGACTGGTGTGGTGTTACGGTACAGCACAGGGTAGTATTGATGTGTTTCGCCCTGGTTGAATCCATAGAAATAATCGAAGCCCAATCCTGTGGGCCAGCGGTCGAATGGACCAGCGGGATTGATATCCGGCTCGGGCGAATTGTGCCACTTGCCAAATATAGAGGTGGCGTATCCGTTACCCTGTAATATTTTAGAAACGAGCGCCGTGCTCCTGGGTAAAATACCGGTATACCCCGGAAAGCCGGTACCCATTTCAATGATCACCCCGGTAGCAACGCTATGGTGGTTTCTGCCCGCCAGTAAAGCGGCACGGGTGGGAGAACAAAGCGCTGTGGTGTGGAAGCGGTTGTACCGCAAACCATTCTGGGCCAGTTTGTCGAGCGTGGGCGTAGGCACGGGGCCTCCAAACGCACTGGTTTGTCCGAAACCAACATCGTCGAGTAGGATGATCAATCCATTGGGGGCTCCGGCAGGAGCTTTCAATGGTGCCGGAAAATCGGCTTTGGCATCTACAAAGGTGGGGGTCACTGTGCCGTTGAAAGCAGGGTCGGACTGCGGGATGGCGTTGACGCCGGAAGTAGTTGCGGTGGTAGTTGTTTCTGCATTGTTTTGGCGCTCCCTGGGTCCACATGCCTGCAATAGGGCGACCATACAGGCAATGAGTAAGCTGTATTTCATGGTTGATCTGTTGGTGGAAAACGGTAAGACACGATTCACCGGTTCTGTCCGCCAACAGCCGTGAGCGGCAACGTTTACTGACTGCCGTATTCTGCATCCGTTACCGGCTGCAGCCAGTTGACCATTCCTTTCCCGGTATTGGTCATGATAACGATATGGGTGAGGCCGGTGGTTGGAGTGGCGCCATGCCAGTGCTCAACGCCCGGCATACATTTGATCACATCACCCTTGCGGATGGTTTGCCTTTGTCCGCCTTTTTCCTGCAGGTATCCTTCTCCTTCGGTAACCAGCAATAGCTGTCCGGCCGGGTGATTGTGCCATTTGGTGCGGGCGCCAGGTTCGAACGTAACATTGCCCACCATACAGTCAAAAACGCTGTCGGCCGGCACCAGGTTGTTGAGCCAAACGGCACCGGTAAAATGCTGTTCTGGTGCGCGGTTGCCCTGGGGAAAAACTGGTTCCCCTTTTACGGTGACGGTACTGTTGGTCGTGGCAGGTTTGTCGTTGCAGGACGAAAGTATTGCGGCCATAAGAAGTGGTAAATATATTCGCATGGCTGGAAGGTTTAATGCATAAAGGTACCTCATTGCTAACATTCAATGTGGCAGCTGTTTCCTCTCCACTTCGTCCTGCTTATTATTTCACGACTTCGAAATCACCGGGTTTCCAACTGCCATCGAAGGCTGCCTGTTGCGGTCCGTATACGCGTATATAGGCAAACCAACCTTTACCTGGTATTGTTTTGATCCATTGTCCTTCTTTACCTGCGGGCGCCGTTGGCCCGAAATACAATTCCACTGGAGCATTGGTTGGCAGGTCTTTCAGTTCAAAGAGCGAGCGCAACGCTGCTTTGCCCTGGTCGGTCTGTACCTGGCTTCTTGTTTCGGCATCGTAAATGGTGATCGACCAGAACAGGCCTGCAGGTATGGGTTGCGGCAGACTGAGCTTGTATGTTTTGCCGCCGTCTACATAAGCGCCGGTATTATCGCGCAAGCCGAGCCAGTAAAGGGACCCGGAACCTGCCTGGCGTCTGAACATGGCGGGTGAAGCACCGATAGCCTGATAAAACCATACTTCGCGGGCATCGATGTCGATGTAGTTCGGAGTAGCGAAATCGCCGTTCTCAAAACGCAGGCCTGCCCATTCCCATTTCCTGTCGGGCCACACTACCCGGTCGGGTCTCCGGTCGGCAAAGGATTGTACGCGAATCTGTGCATTGGCCGTGCGGGCCGCCTGTTCGAGTATGCGTTTCATTCGGGCATCGGGGCTGAAGGGTTTGCCTTTGGCAATACCCAGTACCGCCAGTTCGCCATAATAATGCTTATAATCGGCTACCGGCGGCTGCGCCTCGAGCGCATTGTGTAGTTGTTCCCAATATTGAATATTGGTTTCCCACTCCAGTGGTGTCGTGTCCTGAGGCCCGTCGGTGAGGTCGGGCCAGGTGGGGGCTGTCCAGCCTGCTACAGGTTTCAGCGGATACACTTTTATGGTCGATAACCTATTCATGGCGGCAGCAACATCACCGCCAACAGGCAGCGACCTGGCTCCAATAACCTGCAGGTTGGCGCTAGTTTTCCAAACATGGTAGCCGGCCGGTATTTCGCCCGAATAACCCGGTGGCAACAACAGGTGTTTGCCGCCTTTGCCGGCATCGGGGCCAGGTATGCCCATGTCGGCTACCCAGCGTTGGTTTACATCCATGCCTACCACAATGAGCGGTCCCGGCGGTATTTCTATTACGATGGGACCTATGCTGAGATCGAGCAGGATAGGACCGTAGGGGGTATCTGAATTGAGCGTATAACCCACGTGTTTGGGTTTCGTGTCGAGTCTTCCAAAAACTTTGTTTGGCACCACTCCTACTTTGCCGTTGCCTACCAGTATCGCATAGCCGGACACCGTAGGGTAAAAGAATTTGTAAGCCTGGATGGCGCGGGTGAGGTCGGCATCATCATAGGCTTTTTGAATGGTAGCTTCGGATGGATAGCCGCCGGTAAAGGAATACCCGAGCGAGTCGGTGGCGGAGCCGGTGCTATTGCCTGGTTGTTGCTGTTGCTGACCACAGGAGGCGATGATCACTGCGATCGCCAAAGAGCGTTTTAATCCCTTCATGATTTATACATTATTGTAGTGGATAGCTTATACATACGGATAACCGCCTCTGCTAAGTGCGGTTTCCGTTTTTTGGTGTTACCATTACCCTTCAACAGGGTAGACACGGCCGGGCGAATGAAGCCGCCAACCTGCGGTAGAAAGATTGACCCGGTCGGCTGTTTAGCCAGGCTCAATTCATTTACCTTTGCGCCCTATGAGATTACCCCTTCGAGCCTCGCTATTGATGGTATGTACGCTGCTCTCTTTGGCTGGTACTGCGCAGGTAGCCCGCACACGCATGGTCGTACTCATGGGCGCACGATTTGACTTTACTATTGTGGCCGCAGATTCGTTGAGTGCCGAGCGGTACATAGATACCTGTATTGCTGAAGTGTCGCGTATCGAATTCCTCATCTCCGATTGGAAACCCGCATCGCAGGTATCGCAGGTGAATCAACAGGCCGGCATAGCCCCGGTGAAAGTAGATCGGGAAGTATTGGAACTCACTGAACGCGCCATCCGCATATCGGAGCAGACCGGCGGTGCCTTCGATATCAGCTTCGCCGCCATGGAGAAGATCTGGAAATATGATGGGTCGATGACTCAAATGCCGACTGAAGAAGCAGTAATGAAAGCGGTATCTAAAGTTGGGTACAGGAATATAGTCGTGGATCGTGAACGATCGACCATCTTCCTGAAATTGCCCGGTATGAAGATCGGCTTCGGCGCATTGGGCGAAGGGTATGCCACGGACCGTTGCCGCGATATGATGATCTCCCGCGGTATCAAAGCCGGTATCGTAAACGGCTCAGGAGATATGAGTACCTGGGGCCGGCAGCCCGATGGCAGTCATTGGACCGTCGGCATTTCCGATCCTTTTGAAAGGGGTGACTTGTATGCGGTGCTGCCCCTGCGCACCAGCGCTGTCGTTACTTCCGGCAGTTATGAAAAGTATATTGAACTAAACGGTAAACGTTACTCGCATATCATCAACCCGGCTACCGGATATCCCGCAACTGGCTTAATGAGCGTTACTGTATTTGGACCCAGTGCCGAATTGGCCAATGCTTTCAGTACTTCTATTATGGTGATGGGGAAGGAGGCAGGCTTCAAACTGCTGCGTCAATATCCCGACTACCGCTGCATCATGGTGAGTGATGATAAAAAGTTCTACACTTCGCGGGGCGTTCACCTGAAGCGTTACCGGGTGAAAACATAGCCAACCTGTTCAGCTATCCAACGGGCAAGGTTGCCCTGCGTTCCGCTCTACGGTTGTCAATAGCAATCGGTCAGTATTTGCCCGCCAGCCCGGAAGTCCTCCAACGTGGCTGTCCCTTTACCAACACAGATATCATTCAGCACCTGCAATACATCTTTTTGCATCGATAAGGAGCCGCAGATCATAAATACGCTGCCGGCCTTCAGGTGATTGTACATGGCTTCCTGATCTTTCTCCATGATGGTGCTCACATATTGTTTATCGCCCTCCCGCGAAAGCGCCAGGTGTACCTTGCTCAATTTACCGGCTGCGGTGCAGGCGTCCAGCAATTCTTTGTAGAGATTGAAGGAACCGTTGGTGCGGAATCCGCAATAGAGTTCAATGGGTATATTCTTTTTATTGCCATCGATCATGCCCAGGAACGGTGCAATACCTGTTCCATTGGCTACCATCACTATGGCAGGCGCTTTTTTGGGAAAGTGGAAATGCTGGTTCTTTACGATGCGTGCTTTAATGGATTCGCCGGGCGACAGGTTCTCCAGGTACCGGGATCCCAATCCTTTCGGATGCACTTTAATACTGAGTTGTATTTCGGAGCCCAGTTTTCCAATAGAATACAAACGCTCGCGATGATCGTTCTTTGGATAGATCGCCAGCAGATCGCCGGAAGCTACTTTCCGGTTACGGATCTTTAACCTGATGCGGAAGGCCTCGTTCTCATCCACATCCGTTTTGTGGGTTACCCGCAGCTTTTCGAGGCCCTGTTTATTGGTCACCAGCAAATCGCGGCTAAGCGTAAGGTGCAGGCCGGTATGGGCCGACCAGGCAGTGAGCCAGTTGCTGAAATCCTGCGGCGAACGGTCATCAACCGTAAAAAGTTCCGTTGCGGCTTGTGCCCAGGTCTGTTGCTGCAATAAGTGGTCGATCTCCACCGCAAACTGGCAGAACGCCGGGTAGCTGCGCGAGCCAAATCCTACCACACTATACTGTACTCCCTGCTGCTGCGGGTATTTGAGCAGGCGCGCTGCAAAATGTTTTCCATTGGTGGGCGGATCGCCCAGGCCGTAAGTACTCGTCATTACCACGAGGTGCTTAGCGTTTGGGTAATGGGCGTATTTATCCAGTTCGGTGAGGTGAACCTTTTCGCCATGCGCAATGAGTTGTTTACACACGGATGTAGCAAAGCGGTAGGTAGTGCCATTCTCCGAACCCACGAGGATGACGATGCCTGCCTCCTCTGCTTTGTATTTGTTCGGGATGCGGCCCGAGCGGCGCTTGATCGTAATGACCAGTCCCGAATACAGGAAGAATAACAGGTAGCCGGCGGTGATCGCGAGTACGATTGCCCAGGCCATATGATTGCGGCCGGTATGCCAGCGAAGCGCCCAGCTATTAAGCTGCTGAGCCTGTGAATAGGCTTGTTGCGCCAGCACATCGCCGGTGAACTGGTTTACCGCCACCTGGCGGTCGCGTAACTTGAGCGTATAATAATCCTCCGGAAATTCAGAGAAGGGAAATTCAATGCTTTGTACGTCTGATAAAAAGGTCTGTTGAAAGGGGACAAACTCCGCCGGTTTACGGGCCGGCTCTTCAGCAACATGATCAGTATTTACGGGCAATGCTTTTTTGCCAGGGGCAAATTGATTGAAGAGCGCCAGTGCCAGCAGGGTGCCCGTGATAGCTACAAACAATATCGGCAACAGGGCAAAGCGGCCAAACAGTACATGGTAGTATTGCGCCCAGTTGGTGCGCTCAATGGGATTGAAAAAACGCCGTAGGCCTTTTTGCCTTTGTATCACGAGCGCAATACCCGATAGCGTGATCAGGATGAGCAAAAAGGACGTGATGCCCATAATGATGCGCCCCGTTTCGTGCAGGAAGAGTGATCGGTGTAGGGTAGTGGTAAATTGAAAGATCGCCGGCTGCGCAACAGGCTTGCCCAATTGTTCGCCGGTGAGGGGATGTACAATTGCTTGCTGATTATCGCCTTCCTTGCCCGACCAGGTGATGGTGATATGATCGTTATCGTCGACCTTGATCTCCTGCAATCCGGGATACTTATCCTTAAGAGCAGGAACGACCTGTGCTACGGTAAGGGTATCGAAACCCTCCACCTGGTAAGACTGCATTTTGCCGGCAATGGGTTCAACCGCGAGGATGATGCCGGTGATAGATGCCAGGGCCATAAAAAGACAAGAAGATACCGCCAATGCAAAATGGCTGTATCTCCATATGGATATCGTCATATCACTGATTGCTGTTAGTTGGCGCTGAAGCGCACGTACCGGATATAACCTTTTCCTTCCGACTTAGCTGCGAGGCCTTCGGTGGTGAGGGGAATTTCGAGGTCTTTAACATGGTATTCCTTGTCCTCTACCGCGCTTTCAAAGCGAAGCTTATATCCTGCATTGATAGTCGCATTGTCGAGCTCGAGGGTTACCACGCTGCGATCGCCGCCCGCTACCGATGCGCCGGTGATGGCGCTGATATTGGTTGGTTTCTTCTTAAAGGCTTTGTGCCATTCCTTGACGTCGGGGTACCATTTTTTGTCGGACCCCAACACGTACAACGTTTTGGCGTAAGTGTCGTTGGCATTGATCAGGGATACTACCAGGTAGGCGCCCTGGCCCATATAGTTCGTCATCTGGATCATACACTTGTATTTGGTGGTGCCTTTATCCTGTGCCTTTCCTTCCAGGCTTACTGCGAACAATACGAGCGCGAGTACGGTAGAGATATATCGTTTCATGGTTGCTTACACTACTTTAAGAAGTCGACAGAAATATGTTGTTTGCTCAGGAATTCATTTTCGCTGGCCAGTTGAAAAGCGGTTTCATTAAAGCTGGTGCCGATCTCTTTTTTGGCGCCAATGCTCAACAGGTATTTCAGGGCGCTGTCGTCTTTCGCGATCATAGCCGCCTTGTGCAGCGCAGTGAGTCCTTCCTTGTTCTTGGCATTCACATCCACGCCAAATGTTTGCACCAGCTTCAACAAGGCGAGGTCATTCTTTGCCACTGCCAGGTGGTACAGGGTGTTGCCGTCTTTTTGGGGAGCGGCGACATCGAGCCCTTTGGTCTTCAATAGGGCCAGCTTCGCTTCAAAGTCTTTGGCTGTGCGTGGGCTATAAGAATCGAACAGGTAATAAACAAGGTTGTTGCCTTTGGCGTCTGTGGTGTTGATGGCAGCACCATTGTCGAGCAGGTATTGAACGACCTCGGGCGAATTGCCTTTTACGGCCAATGCCAAAGCAGTTTGACCGTTCTTATTGGCCAGGTTGATGTTCTTTACCTGAGGCTTCAGCAGTGTAAAGATGGCTGTGTCGCGATTACCGGCAGCTGCATTCATGAAGGGCGTAGTGCCTTCTTCATTGGCCTGGTTAACGTTGACACCTTTGTCCAGAAAGTATTTAACGATATCATTTTGTCCGGGCCTGCGTACCAGCGCATGTAATACATTGTCGCCATTCTTTGCCGTTGCCGTTGGCTTGATGCCGAGGCTTTCCAGGTACTGGAATACTTCCAGGCTATTGCCTTTACCACGGCCACCGAGGCTGGCCATGATCAAAGCACTATTGGTAAAGCTTACGCCTTTACTGAGCAATAACTTCATGTTTTTGATATTGCCAGAGCGGGCTGCGTAATCGAAGGCCGTATTGCCGGCCGCATCTTTTGATTTTATATCCAGTCCTTTCGATACGAAGTAATCGGTGAGTTTGAATTCGGGATCGTTGCCAACCGCCAGCAGCAGCGCGTTGGCGCCATCGTGGTTGAGGTCGGTCTTGAGGTTAACGCCTTTGTTGATGAGGAGGTCGTACACTTTCGTGTCCTGCTGGGCGCCACCGGCGGCAAAGAGTACGGGAGTAGCGCCGTGGCTATCCTGTATATCTACCTTGGCGCCTTTTGAAAGCAGGTACTGCATGATCTCTGTATTACCCTTGCTAGCCGACCAGAAGATATAGGTGCGGCTATCGTGGGTCAGCTTGTTCACATCATTGCCTTTTTGCTCCAACAGGTAGAGGATGGCGTCGTTGGGCGCGCCGCTATTGATGGCCAGCACCACGGGATCAAAAGAGTTTCCATTGAGTTCTGCCGCATTGGCGCCTTTTTCCACCGCCGCCTTAACAGCGTCGAGGTTGGGTTTTTCCTGCCAGAAGCCAGGATTGAGCAAAGCGTTGGCGGAAGTTTGGGCGGGGCGTTGCGCCCGGGCTGTAGTACCGAGGACCAATGAAGCCACGAGGGGCATCAATAAATATCTCATGTTTAGGCTTTTATGTATTAATCAGGTCGCTGGTGGAGAGGTAGCCCGTAAAAGCTACCGCAACAACCTGTTTTTCAGGGTGCGAATGTAGACCCATTTATGGGTAGCATTGTTACGAATGCGGGAAAAAGGGAGTGTTAAAAGTAGTGCACGAAGCCTACCGATATACCAATTTGGGAAAAGTTGGCGGGTTCGTACAGCCTGGTCGATGGTTTGTTGGGATCGCCGGGTTCCGTAGAAGTGGTACGCTCGTAGGTCCAGCTTTTTTCGGAGGTTGTCATGGTGGCCGGCTGAACGCGCCCGTTCACCGCATATTTCCGATAGCTGCCTTCGCGAATCGGCAAGGACATCATTTGTCTGTTAAGCTCAGTATGTGCAGATCGGAGAAGGTATGGAAGCCCGTGTCTGGTGGATTTTGCCGGGCTGCCGTTGTCAGGCTCATGAACAGGCAAAGGCCTATGGACAGATATTTTATTTCCGGTCGTTGGGGCATGCTCCAGCGGCTAGTTTATGGTTATTTTCTTTTCTGGTTCCGGAATACAGGTCGCACTGCCATTGATGATCTTCACTTTGGCTTTCACCGTATAGCTGCCAGCGCTGCCATAAGTGTGCGAAGTGCTTACGCCGTTTACCGTGGCGGTACTGCCATCGCCAAAAATCCATTCAATAGAACTCACGGAATGGTCTCCCGTATAATTGACATGAAAATCGATCTTTTTAGGATTGCTTCCATCAGGCGTAGCGTGAAGGGTAACATAAAGGTCTTCTGCCAGGCAGTCGATGATGTCTTTGGCTGTTTTCTTGCAGGAAGAAAGGAAGGTACAGGTGAGGAGTGCGCTTATTATGAACAACCGCATATTCATGATCACAGGTTTAAATGATTTCTTATAAAGTTAGCCATTTTGTTGGTGTACGAATTCCTTTACCAGATAAACGCCGTAACGGCCAGGCCAAATGTCCAGTGATTGAATCTTACCTTTTCCGAAAAAGAACGTTCGTATTTATAGGTACCGTCGGTATTCACTTCACGCAGGACATCGATGTCGAAATCGTGGTCCGAATCGAAATAGGCCGCATAGGCTTTGATACCCAGATTGCGCGCAACCCTTTTTTGAATGCCCATACCGCTGCTCCAGCTAAACGTATATTCCGGCTTATAGCGGATGTAGGGCAATTCCTTTACGGTAAACAGGTCCTGGAAATCTTCACGTATCACCACCATCACATTCCCTTCGGCACCTACCGAACTGCCGGCGTTCAGTTTAGCGGTGATGAACCAGTTGTTGCGCAGCGGCAAACTGAAGAAGGGACCCACGTGCAGGTAACGTACACCCATAGGTTGCGTGTAATATTCATCGCTGATGAGGTTGACGGTTGGGTCGTTAACGACCAGTTGATCATCGTTGGCGGGAAAACTCGTAAAAGCAAACTCTCCGCCGATGCCGAAGTTCTTATGAAAGAACCAGGCGCCTTCTAATCCAAAGTTGAAGCCCCGCTCGGCATGCAAACCTTTGTTGCTTTTAATGAGGTCGCCTGAGCTGGCTACGGCAAAACCCAGCCTCAGCTCGATAAAGCTGGGGCGCTTGCCCACCGGGAAAGGATCGCTGCGCAAGGGTTTGTGCAGCCCTTTATCCTTGAAAATCTTATCGGCAAAGAAATAGCCCAGTTCGGTAGACAGGATGCCGATGCCGGCTCCGGCGAGCACGTCGGATATCCAGTGCCGGTTGTTGAGCTGGCGGCCTACAGCGGTGGCCGTCGACATGGTATAGGCAGCAACGCCGTACAGTGGGTGCCGGTACTGGCCATACTCTTTGTTGAGGAAAGTGGCATTCATAAAGGAGTTGGCGGTATGTCCCGATGGGAACGAATTGCGGTCGTCGCCACTGGGCCTTTGCACTTTTGCCGAGTATTTGATCGTATTTACTGTAATGCCCATAATGGCGGCCGAGAAAGCGTAAGAGACAAAAGCACGGCCCATGCTGTGCTTGCCCTTCACCCCCACTGCATTGAGTCCAAATACAGCCAGGGCGGGTACGTATTGCAGGTAATCGTCGTAGTGATGCCGGAAGGTGGGTATATACCGGTTGCGCAGTTTGCGGATCTCTTCTCTTTCACCCCAGGTAAGGGCCGATGCGGCAAATAAGGCGATGGGCACGGCCGTCATCCGAACAAATTTCGATTGCCAGAAGCCGGGGCGGTTGGTGAGTGAATCGGGTGGATTGGCCAGGGAGAAGCGGGATGCCAGCAGGCCTGCGGGTGGTTTTACGCCAATGGTGTTTTGAACATCGTAGTCCGGAGCAAGGGTGTCAGGATCTGCTATCAGGTTAGCCTGATCAACTTGCTCCCTCAAAGTATCGGTTTGCTGTGCGAATAGCGGACGTGCACAACCGATCAATAATAGCAATAGTCCACAAGCGTACTTCTTCATAAGTGTCGGTAATTGGTGGTAATACGGGTACGCGGTAGCTGACAAGGCACTTCGAAAATACGGCACACCCGGGGCATTTGCCGGTTAATTTTATGCAACCAGTATTATTTACCCATATACCTTGAGAGGAGTTATACAAACCGACCTTATCCATTTACGGGGGCTTTCGCAGCTACTTTTGATATGTAAGGAGAATGTTGAAGAAAAAAGAGAAGAGGTCTGGCCCCGCCAAACCTCTCCTGAGGACAAGTATAGTACGGATGTTCTTGTTAGTTGTTCGGTGCCGGATCTCGTGGCGACAGGGATGCTTCTATTTGGTCGA
This sequence comes from Paraflavitalea sp. CAU 1676, assembly GCF_029223285.1. Lineage (GTDB taxonomy): Bacteria > Bacteroidota > Bacteroidia > Chitinophagales > Chitinophagaceae > Paraflavitalea. Next base: position 744,125 of record NZ_JARHUJ010000005.1, read on the forward strand.
GTTGCTGCATCAACGTTTTGATCCTGTCGCGTGTGGCGTACAGATCGGGTAGGGGGGCGCCTTTTTGGAGCATAGCGGTAAAGGATTTTATTTCGTAAATGATCTGGGCTCTCAAAACTATCGTCTCCACAAATTCTGTTTCGATAAACCTGTAAAAGTTTAATGCCAGCGCCAGACTTTAAGATGAAGACTTGAAAATGAAGTAGCTATATTATAGCCTGCTTAGGCTATCTTAAAACTGTGGAAGCCTCTCCCATAATAGTTGGGGTTTGTTGAAAAAGTGGATAATGAATGGGACAAATGCTTGCTGGGTGCTAAAAATATTAGTAATATTGCGTCAGGGATTTTAGCAATGATGGTACAGCAGCAAGCGATAAAAAAGCAACTGGAGCAGGAGATACTGCTTATGCAGGGGTTTAAGCCCTTAACGGCTGATCCTGCGCGGACCATCGATATAGGGCCTATGGCGGCATGCTTTCCCTATGGACAGTTTCCCCTCGGTAATATGCATGAATTCCTGGTGGGGAATGAAATAGATGATGCCTGCACGTCCGGCTTCATAGCCGGTATCCTGACCGGCCTTATGCAGAAAGGCGGCGCCGCGATCTGGATCAACCAGTCTAAGAAATTGTATCCCCCCGCTTTTACCCAATTTGGTATCGAGCCCGACCGGCTCCTGTTGATCGATGTACGCAAACAGCAGGAAGCCTTGTGGGTAATGGAAGAAGCATTGCAATACGGCGGACTCGCTGCAGTAGTGGGCGACCTGCACAAGATCGATCTCACGGCGTCGAGGCGGCTGCAGCTGGCAGTAGAGAAAAGCCGGGTAACGGGCTTTGTGATCCGCAACAGCGAACGTGCCTTGAATACCATTGCCGCAGTAGCACGATGGAAAATATCCACGGCAGCCAGCGAATCGTCCGATGGCTTGCCCGGCGTAGCCCATCCCAGGTGGAAAGTAGAGCTGCAGCGTGTACGCAACGGAAGGCCGGGCGCCTGGATCGTTGAGTGGCAAGCCGGTAAGTTCCGGTTTGTAATACCACCTGCTATCAGCATCCTGCCTGCCACCAAAAGAAAAATAGGATGATATGGGCAGGCGTTTCCTTTCAATCTGGTGCTGCTATCTCAAAGCAGATTATTGGGTACTGCGACAACCTTCCCTTAGGCATACTCCATTTGTACTGGCCGCACCCGATCATGGGCGCGCCGTAGTACAGGCTGTTTGTCCCTCGGCTTTTGCGGAAGGCATTGAACCAGGCATTACCGTAGCCGATGCGCGCACCATCTTATCCGGCGTAGAGGTGCTGGACGATGAACCGGGCATGGCCGATAAACTGCTGCAAAGACTGGCAGCCTGGTGTATACGCTTTACCCCAGTGGCAGCAGTAGATGCACCCGATGGCCTCTTGCTCGATGTAAGCGGTTGTGCCCATCTGTGGGGTGGTGAGAAAGCCTATCTGGAAGAGATCTTGCTGCGCTTCGGGCAACTCGGCTTTACCGTTCGCACCGGCATGGCCGACACGATCGGCGCGGCCTGGGCTTTGGCCCGCTTCTCCAAGGGTAACACCATAGCGCCGCCTGCCACTCATATCGAACACCTGCTGCCCTTACCGCCGGAAGCGCTTCGCCTCGGGCCGGCGCTCACGGCCCGTTTACGGCAGCTGGGCCTCGATCGCATTGGGCATTTTATAACCATGCCCCGGCAGGTGTTGTTGCGGCGGTTTGGGACTGATTTTCTACTGCGGCTCGATCAGGCTACCGGCCATGCGCTGGAAACACTTGATCCGGTAGAACTGCCATCGCTGTATGAAGAACGATTACCCTGCCTGGAACCCATCGTGACTGCAGCGGGTATTGAACTCGCCTTGCAACAACTGCTCGAAGCCCTTTGCAGCAAACTGCAAAAAGAAGGCAAAGGCATCCGGCAGGTGGTATTAAAAGGATTCCGGGTTGATAATATGATTGAACAGATCGAAGTGGGTACGCATCGTGCTACACTGAATGTTGCTCACTTGTTTAAGCTATTCGAACAGAAGATACCACAAATAGAACCTGCCCTGGGCATCGAACTGTTCCTGCTCATTGCTTCGAAAGTAGACGAAATCGCTCCCTTACAAGAGAAGATATGGGAAGGCAGCGCTGGTATGGAAGATACCGGGTTGTCGGAGTTGATCGACCGCCTGGCCAACCGCATCGATATCAAACAAATTCATCGCTTTGCACCGGCTGAGCAGTATTGGCCGGAATGGTCATTTGCCGACGCGCCAACGCTGCATGGAAAAATTGACCAGGCCTGGCCTGCCGGTAAGCGCCGGCCGGTACATATGTTGTACCAGCCGGCACCCATACAGGTAGCTGCACCGGTGCCCGATTATCCGCCCATCCTTTTCCGTTATAAAGGCAAGGTGCACAATATTAAGAAGGCCGATGGCCCCGAGCGCATCGAACAGGCCTGGTGGCTGCAAACCGGTGAGCACCGGGATTATTATGTGGTAGAAGACGAAGCTGGTCAGCGCTTTTGGGTATACCGCAGTGGTCATTACGATGAACACAATAAAAGCCAATGGTTCCTGCACGGATTCTTTGCTTAAGGAGGACTAATGATGAAGTATGCCGAATTACAAGTGACATCCAATTTCAGCTTCCTGCGGGGAGCTTCGCATCCCGAAGAACTCGTGGAGGAGGCGGCAGCCCTTGGTTATGAAGCCGTGGGGCTAACCGATCGCAATACGCTGGCCGGTATTGTGCGGGCGCACGTGGCTGCCAAAGAAAAGGGCATTCGCTTTGTGGTCGGCTGCCGGCTCGATCTGCTGGATGGTCCTTCCCTGCTCGCTTATCCGATGCGGTTGCAGGGCTATAAAAATCTCTGCAACCTGCTGACGACCGGTAACCTGCGCGCCGAAAAAGGCGACTGTCACCTCTATAAGAAAGATGTGTTGGCATTGGCCGGCGACTTGTTGTTCATACTCATTCCGCCCGAAAAGCTTAATGCGCAATTCGATTTTGATCGCAGCTTCTATGATCAGTTGCCCGAATGGCGCGCCCACCTCACCAATTTGTATATAGCTGCATCCTGTAGTTACAGCGGGGAAGACCGTAAACGGCTATTCAGGCTGCAGCAGATCGAAGAAAAGTTCAGCATACCCATGGTGGCTACCAATGATGTGCATTATCATCAGGCAGCCCGCCGCGAGTTGCAGGATATCGTTACCTGCATTCGGGAGCAATGTACCATCGAAATAGCTGGCTTTCGCCTGCACGCCAATGCCGAGCGATACATGAAGCCCGTAGAGGAGTTACATCGCCTGTTTATGCATTACCAGGAGGCTGTGCAGAGAACCTGTGCAGTAGCCGATGCTTGTTCCTTTTCGCTCGATGAGCTCCGTTATGAATATCCGGAAGAGATTACCACGGAAGGGCGCACGCCACAGGAAGAATTGACCGTGCTGGCCTGGCGGGGCGCCCATGAACGGTATGGCGCCGTAGTGCCGGATAAGATCACGGCTGCCATTCGCTACGAACTCACTTTCATTGAAGAGATGAACTATGCGGCTTATTTCCTCACCGTGTACGACCTGGTGCGCTATGCACGGAGCAAGGATATATTGTGCCAGGGCAGGGGATCGGCCGCCAATTCCACCATCTGCTTTTGTTTGGGGATCACATCTGTCGACCCCACCCAATTCGATCTCCTCTTCGAACGGTTTATTTCTTCGGCCCGCAACGAGCCGCCCGATATCGATGTCGACTTCGAGCATGAGCGTCGCGAAGAGGTGATACAATACATCTATGAGAAGTACGGGCGCAACAGGGCCGCCATCGTAGCCACGGTAACCACTTTGCACCAAAAGGGCGCCATCAACGATGTGGGCAAAGCCATGGGCCTCTCGCTCGATGCCATCAAACGCCTGTCGGGCATAGTATGGGAATTTACACACGAATACATCGATGAAAAGCGGGTAGTAGAGCAGGGACTGGAGCCCGGCGATAAGCTATTGCTGAAAGTGCTGCAGCTAACGCAGCAGTACATGGGGTTTCCGCGCCAGCTGGGCCAGCATACCGGCGGCTTTGTCATCACGCGGGGTAAACTGTCCGACCTATGTCCCATCATGAATGCCCGCATGGAAGGCCGCACCTGCATCGAGTGGAACAAAGACGATATCGACGCTCTCGGCTTCCTGAAGATCGATGTGCTGGCGCTCGGCATGCTTACCTGCATCCGCAAAGCATTCGATATCGGCAAAGCCCATTATGGCCTCAACCTCACCCTGGCCAGTATACCCATGGATGATGTGGCGGTGTATGACATGATCGGACACGCTGATACCATTGGTGTGTTCCAGATCGAGAGCCGCGCCCAGATGGCCATGCTGCCCCGCATGAAGCCGAAGACCTTTTACGATATCGTGATCGAAGTGGCCATCGTGCGGCCCGGCCCCATCCAGGGCGATATGGTGCATCCCTACCTGAAGCGGCGCAATAAGGAAGAGTTGGTGACCTATCCCTCACCCGAATTGGAGGAGATACTGAAGCGCACACTCGGTGTGCCTTTGTTCCAGGAACAGGCCATGCAGATCGCGATCCGCTGTGCAGGATTCACTCCCGCTGAGGCTGATGCCCTGCGGCGCAGCATGGCCACCTTTAAGTCGCATGGCATGGTCACGAAGTTCGAGGAGAAACTCATCCGCGGCATGCTGGCCAATGGATATACCTTGGAGTATGCTAAGCGCATCTTTCGCCAGTTGGAAGGATTTGGCTCTTATGGATTTCCGGAAAGCCATGCTGCGAGCTTTGCCCTGCTGGTCAATGTATCGGCCTGGCTCAAGTGTCATTATCCCGATGTGTTTGCCTGCGCCTTGCTGAATAGCATGCCCATGGGCTTTTATGCCCCGGCACAGATCGTACGGGATGCCCGGGAGCACGGCGTGGTAGTGAGGCCGGTAGATGTAAACCTGAGCGATTGGGATAATAAGCTCGAAGAGCAGGAGGGGAAATACAAAGCGATCAGGCTCGGCTTTCGCCAGGTAAAAGGCCTTCGACAGGAAGAAATGGATAAGCTGGTAGCGCAGAGACGATCGGGATTCGATCGTATCGATCAGTTAAGGGATATTGGGATAGCGGTGTCTTCGCTGGAGCAACTGGCTTATGCGGATGCTTTTAGATCGATGAGGCTCGACAGGCGGCAGGCCTTGTGGGAAGCCTCCCGCAAAGATGCACCCGTAGGCATCTTCCAGGGCATGTCGGAAAAAGATGCCGCAGAAGAGTCGGTCCAATTGCCGGTGATGGCCGAGTCGGAGCAGGTGGTACATGATTATGGATCGGTATCCTTATCGCTTAAAGCGCATCCTGTGAGTTTCCTGCGCGAAAAGCTGCACCTGTTGCGGATAACGCCTACAGGCGCGTTGGCCGATGCAGCCGATAAAGACCAGGTGAAGGTGGCAGGCCTGGTATTGGTGCGCCAGCGCCCGGGTACTGCCAGCGGCATCTGCTTCATGACCATTGAAGATGAAACAGGCAATGCCAACCTCGTGATCTTTCAAAAGCTATTCGATCAATACCGGAAAGAGATATTGCAGTCGCAGCTCATTATGGTGGAAGGCAAAGTGCAGAAGGAAGGAGAGGTGGTGCATGTGGTGGTGCAGCAATGCTTTAACCTGAATAAATTACTGCGTACGTTAACACCTGCCGACGACCATGCGCCAACCGTACAGGCCACCGCCCGGGCCGATGAAAAGGATGGCGTGTATATAGCGGCCGACTATAAGCCCGTACAGCACAAGCATACGCAGCAACCATCGCTGTTCGATAAGGCACGTAACTTTAAATGAGCTGCCGCACGCGCACCGGCGAAACCTTCGCGTCAGGCTCCAGGCTCCTTAATAGTTGAATCATTAGCGTTACTCAAATATATCCAGCTCAGCAATAGAAAGCTGGCGGTTATTGCCGGCCAGCTCAGTAGCTTCAATGCGTACATAACGGGCTGCCTGCGGTTGAACCAGAGCGTGATAGCGCATCGTAGGGTCATTGACCAGGTTGCCAAATTCGAAAGAGCCTGCGTCTTTCCATACCTTCCCATCTGTACTCACCCTGATAATGCCTTTGGCCAATAGTCCCGTGCCGGCTTTTACCGGCGGTGTATAGGCAAATCCACGGATTGGGTGTTCATGGCCAAGATCGATCGTAATGAAATGAGGGCCCTCACCATCTGCACTCTGCCACCAGGTATTGTCTTTGGCATCGATGGCCAGCCCGCCTTTATGGTTGGGTGTTTCACTATCGGCAGCTTCAATTTTCCAATTGTTCTTAATAATACCCAAACGGGTTGTCGTTACTGCCCCTCGTTGGTCCTTAATGAAAGCTACCGCTTTTATATTGGCCTGGGCCGATGGGAATGGTGCTGTGTAATGAGTGGAGTGTACAGTAGGTTCCGTTCCATCCGTTGTATAATAGATCTGGAGCCCGGTGGCCAGGTTTGCCGCAGCGTTCTCCCCATGTGGCTTCCAACTGAAAGCTTCTCTCATGGGTTCAATGGTAACCATGCCCTTGTTATCTCTCGAAGCCTGCAGCCTCGGTGGTCTGCTTTTGTAATAATGGGCGGTGATATTGGCAATGGATGGCAAAGTTCTGTATTGGGTAAAGCGGACGCGGAATTTGGCAGCCGTAACATCTGGAAACCGCAGGATGCGTTTATAGCCGATATTGGTAGCTGAGGCTACTTGTTGCCATTGACCGTTTATCCAGGCATCCACAGTATGCTCCTCCACGCTTTCTCCCCGCGTACTGATCGCTTCCTGCAAAACGAAGCGGTTGATGGTAACCGGCTTTGGTGTAGTGATGATGATTTCAGGATTGGCAATGTTCACAGGCGCAAAACTGGTAGCACTATTGTCGAGCGCAGCGACTGGTCCTTTAGCGCCCTTCAATAAGTTGACGCCATAGGTTGCGCGGATCCTCCGGCCCGTTTCTTCCAGGCAGGCCACATCTGCCGGCGAGAATTTGCCCAACCTGTTGGGCGGTATATTCAGTAGGAAGGTGGAATTGCCACCCACCGATCTTTCATAAATATCAAATACATCATCGGCGCTTCTCACTTGCTGGGCCTCATCATCGCGGTAAAACCATCCCTCGCGGATGGAGGTATTGGTCTCTGCCTGCTGATAGTGGAGGTATTGAGCACTGTATAGTTTTTCACGGCTGCCCAGGTCATCCTGCGTAAGGTCGCCGAAACTGCCCAGGGTATCCGGATTGGTAGCATAGGGTATTACATTCCATTCGGTAGGCCGGGTACGGCCAGCTTCGTTGCCACACCACCGTATGTCTTCCTTGCCGAAGATCACCGCTTTAGGCGCCAGCGCATGGATCAGTTTTCTCCAGGCCTGGTAATTATAACGCTGACCTCCTTTTGTTTTGGGGTGCGCCCCATCGAACCACACTTCGTGTACCGGGCCATATTCGGTCAGCAGTTCAAAGAGCTGGTTCAGGAAATATTCGTTGTAATCATCCACTTCAAATTGAAAGGTAGTCTTGTTGGCGAATGGCCTTCCGGACACTGCTCTCGGTATAGTGCGTTGTGTATACTTGCTGAGATTGCCGTACAGTCCGTCGGCCGATTCGATCTGGAAGAGGTCGGCGGGCGACAGGTAGATGCCCACCTTCAAACCATATTTGGCACAAGAGGCGGTAAGCTCTTTCAGCACATCGCCCTTGCCATTTCGAAAACCGGTCGACATGATGCCGTGATTCGTGTAGCGGCTTTGCCATAACACGAAGCCATCGTGGTGTTTAACGGTCAGGATGACCATCTTCATGCCGGCAGCCTTCATGGCCTGGCACCATTGGTCGGTATGCAGTTCCTTCAGGTCGAAGATGCGGGGATCTTCCTTGCCATTACCCCATTCCAGGCGGGTGAAGGAGTTGGGGCCAAAATGGATAAAGGCAATGAACTCGTTGCGCAGGGCAGCATACTGATTGGCCGTAGGTATTACATGGGCAGCTTTGCGGATAATGTCGTCGTGTGTATCGGTAGCGCTTACCGGGATCGTAGGCTTATACCCAATGGAAGACGACGATGGCTGTGCGTAAGCAGTAGTGGCCAGCACAATACCCGGTATGAATAGAGAGAGCAGTTTTTTCATGTTGCAATAAATTATTGATATACCCTTACCCAGTCAATGATCATATTCACGGGCAGGTGCGCTGTTTTTACCTTGCCTACCCAGCTGCCGCCGAGTTGCTGGTCGATGAGTAAATAGAATGGTTTGTCGAATGGCCATTGAGAGGGATCTACACCCGCCACACGCGGGTAAGTAAAAGTTTCCTTACCGTTCAGTACATAAACGATCTTATCGGGAAACCACTTAATACCATACACATTGAAGTCGTTGGGCTTCATGCGGGCGGTGGATCCGTGAGGCGGTTCTTTATCTTTCTTCAGGGTATAGGTGTAGTACGTATGAATGGTTTGGTACACGATAGAATCAAAATTGAGGTGCTCCATAATGTCGATCTCGCCGCCGCGTGGCCAGTCGCTTTTTTCCGGTAGCAGCCACATGGCCGGCCAGGCGCCCTGCGCGCATTCCAGCTTGGCCCTGATCTCCACCATGCCATATTGAAAAGCAAACTTGCCCTTGGTATATACGCCGCCCGTAAGATAGGGACGCTTGTCGGTGCTGGTGTCTGGATTTTGAACACCCTTCAGGTAAAGTTGTCCGTTATGCAGGTCGTAACAGAGGTCGGCAGTGGTCATATGCCTGCCCCAGTCGGCTGTATTGGGTGAGATTCTGGTCCATTTAGTCGTATCTATCGCCTTGCCGTTAAAGTCTTCCTGCCACACGAGTTTCCAGGGTTGTAGCTCCCTGCCTGCGGTTTGCACCTGCATATAGTTGTCGACGATCGTGTACTGTTTTGTTTTGCAGGAAGAAGCTACGAGGCACAGCATGGTGATATACAAAACGACCCGCACGCGCCGTAAAGCGGCGCCGCGGTGCGCTATGGCCCTTGCCGGCAAAGCGCTTAGTAAGCCATTTGCCGCAGTTATTCTTCTATTCATGGTGTACAATTGCATCAATACAGGTAAGGTAGGCTATTCGAGCCTTATTCCTACGCGCAACGGTTTGCGCGAAACGGCATAGGTAAACGCCTCGTTTACCACTTCCAGCGGGAATTCTTTTTCCACCACCTCGCTAAAAGGATAAGTAGACCAATGCTGCTGCAGGAAGTCGTAAGCATACCTGAAGTCGGTAAAATTGTAATTGTGAATGCCTTTGATGGTGATCAGCTTGCGGATGATCTGTTCAGGATCGATTTGCAAACGCCGGGTGTTGAACACAGCCCCAACCCATACAGCTACGCCGCCAATACCCAAAGCATGGAGACCAAACTCCATCGCATCGGGCGACCCGCTCATATCAAAAACAACATCGACGCCACGTCCATTGGTGTGTTGCTGAAGTGCGGTATGCAGGTCGGCTGCCGGGATCTTCATATCGAAGAGCGCATCGGCGCCAAAACGTTGCGCCTGTTGCAGTCGCTGATCGGTAATGTCTGCTGCCGCGATCCAGCTTGCGCCGGCTTCCCGGCACATCGCCGCACAGGTAATGCCCAGGTGCCCCATGCCCGTGATCAGTATTGTTTTGTTGGTCAGGTCGCCGGCCATACGCAAAGCCCCGGCCACGGTAGCAACAGAACAATTGAGCGTAGCGGCAATAGCTACCGGCATGGTCTCCGGCAGCCGGATGATGCCGGTATGGGGTTTCAGCACGCAATACTCCGCCAGTCCGCCATGAAATACTTCAGGCTCCTGTACTCTTACATGTCCGTATTTGAAAAGCTGATCGCCCTTTTGTGGAATGCCCCGCTGTGCGTTGATCGATTGCGGATCGCTGGCAAAAACAGTCCAGGTAATCAGGTCGCCCGGCCAAATGGGCTGCCCGGTCAGGTCGGTAGCGGAATGATCCGGATGGATCGCCACGATGCGACCCACGATCTCATGACCCAGCACGGTAGGGCAGGGCTCATTCCGCAATCCGCAATAGGTGTGCAGGTCGCTGCCGCATAACGTGGTGTATACATTTTTTACCAGAAGCTCCCCACGTTCCAAGGGGCTGACGGGATAGGACTTTATTTCCAGTGCTGTACCGGGTCCATGAAACAACGCGAGCTTGCCGGAGTCTGGGAGAGGAGACATCATCGTATAGAATTAAGGATAGTGAACGATCGCTTTCGGAGTGATGAATTAGTGATGTGTTACTTCAACGCATCGAGCACCGGCCTGCCGATCCATACCTGCGGTGGCGTAAGGCCCAGGAGTTTAGCCAGCGTAGCCGCCGTATCGAAGGTCATCACGCTGGTGGTAACTTCGTGATTAGCCTTGATGCCCGGTCCTTTAATGATCCAGGGTATCTGCATTTCCTGCATGCTGATGGAGCCATGGCCTTTGTTGATGCCGCCATGATCGGCCGTAAACAGCACCACCGTACGCTCTTCCATGCCTGCCTCTTTGATGGCCTGCAGTATTTGACCTACATAGGCGTCTGTGCGTTCAGCAGCAGCATAATATTCGGGGGTACTATGACCCACATGGTGACCTACGCTGTCGGCATCATGGAGGTGAATGAAGAGGAAATCAGGTTTCTTTTCTTTGATATAGGCAACGGCTGCTTTGGTAACGGCTATATCACCGTCAGCATTCAGGTCTTTATTCACAGCAGCTTTAGGAAAGAGATAATCGATACCATCCCACTCGTAGATAACGCCGATCTCGCTGGATGGTTTGGCTTTGCGCAACAGCGAATAGACCGTGGGGAACATGCCGTATTCATCCAGCACGCGGGCAGGCAGGTCGGGTTGCTTGCTGCCCCAGGTGGTATAGCCGTGCAACTCCGGACCAACCCCCATCACCATCGAGGCCCAGTTGGGCGCGCTGGATGACGGCAATACGGTGCGCGCCTGCAAGGTCCAGGACCCTGCCTCCATCATCTTTCGAAAATTGGGCAGTTGGGCTTTTTGAAAGGCATAGGCACCAAAGCCATCGCTGCCGATCAGGATTACATGTTTTACGTTCTTCTGGGCTGCCAGCGTAAACGGCAGCATAAACAATACTAAGAGCCTGGCAAGCTTCATAACTCAGTGTTTGTTGATTGAAACACTAAACTAGGACGTTTTCCTTAAAAGAAATAATATTTCCCTACAGTTAATTTATTTGCCGGGATCAGTAAATAAGTAGAGCACCAGCATCCGTACCACCGATTGAGAATTGTTGATGGGAACATGGGCGATATTGCCGTCGAAGAAAAGGGCATCCCCGGCACTCATCTGGAAGGTTTTGTCTTCCAGCTGGTACAGCAGGCTTCCGTCGAGTATGTAAATGAATTCGTAGGCCGAAGTGGTTACCAGCGATCGCTGCGAGCCGGGCTGCAGCGTCAGCAGGGAGATCTGGAATGCGCCGCCTTCGAAGTTGTATTCCAGTACCGATTGATATTGGAAACCTACCGCTCCCTCTTCTTTTTCATAGGGCGAAAAGCCGTCCTTGGGCAGAAAGAAGTAGCCGGGGAAATCATGCTCGATGCTCAACTGGGCGAAAAACGTTTCCGGTTTGATGTTGAGTTTCTGGATGATGGTGAACAGGGTGGGGATGGTGGGCACCATGCGGCCGTTCTCGATCTTCGACAACATGGCCGATTTAATACCGGTAAGGGTCGAAAGGTCCAGCAGTTTCAGGTCCTTTTCTTTCCGGTATTTCCGGATTAATCCGCCAATCTTATGGTATTCCAGTTGTCCCTGGTCAACAGGTTCCTGTTTCATGCCTGCAATTTAATAATTAGGTAAAGAGCAAAACCGGTAATTTTACTAAAAAGAAAAATAATTTCGTAAAAGGAAACATGGTAGCTCTATTTTTACAGCCCCGGCAAGTGCGTTCAGTGCCTGCCAACGGGCGGCAATATACCCGAAAAAATGATGCATAGTCCCCAAAACGATAGTAAGGAAACGGACAGCAGCTACAACCGGCTGCAGTGGAAGATGCTGCTGCTCACCATGTTCTGTTACCTGTTCTTCTATACTGGCCGGCACAATTTCGGATGGGCGGCCAAGCCCTTGGCGGCAGCCCTGCACATTTCTTATGAAAAGATCGGGTGGGTGAGCTTTGCGATGCTGATCGGTTATGCAGTGGGGCAACTCATCAACGGCAACCTGGCCGACCGCCTCAGTCCCCGGCACATGATCGCCACAGGTGGTTTACTGTCGGTATTGGCCAATGTGCTCATCAGTTTTGCCGGTTCCTTCGAAGTGATACTGGTGTTGTGGACACTCAATGGTTATTGTCAGTCCATGGCATGGGCATCTGGCAGTCGCATCATTTCCAACTGGTGGCCCGATCAGCGTCGGGGTGTGGCATTCGGCCTGTATACCATGGCGGCCGGTACGTCTTCGATCATTACTTATTTGTTCTCCATACTGCTGGTGCAGGAAAGCTGGCGCAATGTATTTCGCATACCGGTATTGTTCCTGGCCATAGCGGTCCTTATCTTTTTCTTGCTCGTACGCAACAAGCCTTCAGACCTTGGCATAAAGCGTGATGCAACGGCAGATGCCGTAAAGCCGCATTGGCGAGAAGCCTACAAAACCGTGCTCCGCAATAAACGGTTCCTGGTGGTATGCCTGGCGCTCGGTTTCCAAAGCATGGCCCGCTATGGGTTGATCTTCTGGGTACCTGTGTATTTTCTTAGCAAGGAGCAGACTGCGGGCGACGGCAATCTTTGGATCACCCTCCTGCTGCCAACGGGTATGGCCATAGGAGCGCTCTCGTTCGGTTTTATCAGCGACAGGCTGTTTAATGCCAACCGTATAAAGTCGATCGTATTGGGCATGACGATGTGCAGCATCGTCTCCTTACTACTCTATTTCTTCCACATAAGCAACGACATACTGGTAGGTCTGTTCGTGTTCTTTGCCGGATTCTTTGCTTATGGACCGCAGGCCAATTTCTGGCCGCTCTCGCCCGAATTGCTGGGGCAGGCATATGTAGGTACCGGTATCGGCATTATGAACATGTGCGCCTATATCTTTGCAGCATTGGGAGAGCCCTTGCTGGGCCGTTTGATAGACCGCACCGGCAGTCAGCGGGTCATCTTTCTCACGGTAGCCCTGATCGCCTTGTTGAGTGCGGTGACCATTCTGTTTACAGCCCTGTTTAAAATAGAACAGGGAGAAAATAAAACCATTGGATCTTTAAAATCGATAAATACGACCACATGATACGCATGGCAATTTTTGATATGGCTGGCACTACGGTGAACGAAGACAATCTCGTGTACAAGGCAGTGCGCCAGGCCATCAATGAAAAAGGATTTGATTTTACGCTGGAAGAAGTGCTTGCCGAAGGAGCCGGAAAGGAAAAACTGCAGGCCATAAAAAGTGTATTGACATTGAGAGAGGTGAACGACGACGTACTGGCCGAAGATATCTTCAAACGCTTCCTCGTTTTGCTCGATGAGGCCTACGCAACGCAACCTGTTACCGAACAGCCGAATGCTACCCGGTTGTTTCACACCTTACGGCAAAATGGAGTATTGGTAGTGATGAATACCGGCTACGATAGAAGAACTGCCGAATCACTGATCAAAAAGATAGGATGGGAGCAAGGGGTAGATTTCGACGCACTCGTTACTGCATCCGACGTAAAACACAACAGGCCACAGCCCGATATGATCCTCCTGGCGATGAAACAGCATGGCATTGAAGATCCGGCCGAAACGCTGAAGGTAGGTGACTCGATCATCGATATCGAAGAAGGCCGCAACGCCCGCTGCCACTTCTCCATTGGTATTACCACCGGTGCGCATACATTCGAACAGCTGGAATCGGCTGCGCCCGATTTTATCCTGCACAACCTGCAGGAGCTGCTGCCGATTGTAGAAGCAGTGAATGCAGGCGGTCACAGAGTGATCTAAAAATTGAGGGCTAAACCGCCGGAAATGCCAAACTGTAAGATGGAAGAATACGTGGCCACCCCCGCACCGGCACCACCAGTACCGAAATAAAGGGAGCCGCCGGCGCCCTGCGCTGCCGACATGATATGGACTTGGATCTTAATCCCCATTTTGGGCGAAGCATTGAAGAGCGCACCGCCCTTGATACCCCAGGCAAATTTGGTGGCATTGCCCGACGTATTGTTGTCTGGATTCTTAACATCAAAAATAGCAATGCCCAGCATACCGCCACCATAGGGTTGAACAGGGCCGCCCAGTTGCGCATACCGGTTGCCGCCCAGGAAGATCCAGCTGACGCCAACATCGAAATTGGTGAACTTGGTGCCGTTCAGGTAATAGGTCATGGGCGCTTCCGTATCTTGCCGGTAGTAAGATAATTCCAAGCCATACCCTTGCTGCAAAAGATATTCGGCGCCAATACCCCACAGAAAGCCGCCAGCAATCTTGCCATCGTAATAGCTGCTTGCGTCATAGTAAGAATCTACCCCGTCATCAAAAACATAACCCGCATAGGCATTGATCCTGAACTTGGAAGGTTGTGTTTTGGGAGTCGTCGGTTGCATTTGAGCGCCGACCTGCTGTATGAACAGCATGCATAATAAACCGATAATCAGTGTTCTCATGACAATGAATTGTTGTTGGTCTACGTAATAGGGATGGGAGCCTGCCAGGCTTCGTCTGCTGTAAGACACGGCCGCGGCGGCCTATCCTCCAATCCGGCGGCAGAATTTCAGGCTGTACAGGTTAAATGAAGGCTGGCCGCTAAAAAACAAAAGCGCCCGCCTGGTGAGGGGGCGCTTTTGAAATGTGGTAATCTTGGCCGCCGGGCTAAGCGGGCAGTACTATCATGACAAGTTATTGTACAGTAAGGTTTTCCTTTAAATGCAGATCGCGCGAAGAAGAACCAATCATGATGCGGAAATCGCCCGGTTCGATAACGGGCTTCAGGTCCTTGTCGAGCAGCTGCAGCATAGCTGGCGAAATGGTGAAGCTTACTTCCCGCGATTCGCCAGGCGCTAGTGTAATACGCTGAAAACCTTTCAGCTCCAGCACAGGCCGCGCCACCGATGCCAGCAGGTCCCTGAAGTATAGTTGCACTACTTCTTCACCCGCACGGCTGCCGGTATTTTTGATCGTGCAGCGCACAGTGGTCGATTCGCCGGCCGCAATACGCTGTTTATCCAGTTGCAGATTGCTGTAGGAAAAGCGGGTGTAACTGAGTCCATAACCAAACGGGAAAAGCGGTTGTCCGCTCAGGTTGTGGTAATCATCTCCGCGGCCGGTAGGTTTGTGGTTGTATACAAGCGGCAGTTGAGCCTCGTGTACGGGGAAGGTCACCGGCAACCGGCCGGCCGGATTGTAATCGCCAAACAATACATCGGCTACGGCATGGCCCCCTTCTTCACCGGGATACCAGACATCCACAATACCTTGCACTTTGTTCAACCAGTTACTCATCGTGATCGCGCTGCCCCCCACCAGTAATACGACTACCGGTTTACCCGTAGCCGCCACTGCTTTGATGAGTTCTTCCTGGTAACCGGGCAGTGATAAATAAGCACGGTCCTGGAACTCGCCCTCGTGAATGCCTGCTACAATGATGGCTACATCGGCCTGCTTCGCGGCAGCTACCGCAGCGGCGATCTTTTGCGCTTTGTCGTTCACAACGCCCACATTCCACAGCAGGCGTATATGTGCATTGCCGGCCGATTCATAAAACTCAACCCGCACAGCATATTGATGGCCTTTCAACAGCGAAACCGGTCGTGCGATCGTTTGATAAGTTTCTTTGTGCCAATTGTCGATCACCAGCTTGTTGTCGATATACAGGCGATACCCATCATTGCCCTCGAGCGCCACAGTATAGTGGCCGGTGGTGGGTGCCGTCAAAGTGCCCGTCCAGCGAACGGAATAATGATCGGTCTTGAAAGCAACTGTAGGTCCGTACAACGTCCAGTGAAAATCGATCGTAGCATCCTTGCGGGTGAGGGCAGGGGCGCCTTCCAGCGTGAGGTTATTGAAATACTCAGCCTTTAAGCCAGCCACTCCATCATGCTTAAGATATTGTTCCGGCACCACAGCATACTCCTCCTGCTTAAAGCTGGCGCCGGGTGCATAGAGCACTCTGATATCTTTACCGGCACGCACGCGGAGACCGTCCAGTATACTTATCTTTTTATTGCCCGGTCCGCTATAGCCGCCCAATCTGGCCGCTACAGCATCTTCTCCGATCAGCGCTATCGTTTTCACCTTGCTGGTAAGTGGCAGTACATTTTTATCATTTTTCAATAACACCATCGAAGCCTGCGCTGCCTTACGGGCGATCGCTTTGTGTGCAACACTATTGGCCCATTGCGCCGCCAACGATTCATCTACATAAGGTTGTTCAAAAAGGCCCAGTTCAAACTTGGCCCTTAGCACGCGTGCCACTGCTTCGTTGATCCGGTTGGTGTCGGCGCGCCCGTCGAGGAAAGGGGGGATGAATAATTTAAAGTGGTCGTAAGCGGTTTGAAAGATCACATCGAGCCCATTGTTGATGGCCTGCTTGCCGGCATCGGCATAATCAACCGCCGTATTGTGCAATACAACGCCGCCGCCTACGGCATTGGCATCGGAGATCACGAACCCTTTGAAGTTCCATTGCTGTTTCAGTTTGTGCTGCAGCAGCCAGGAGTTGGCCGAGCAGGCAATGCCATCCAGCGTATTGTAGGCCGTCATGATAGAGCGGGCGCCACCTCTTTCAATGGCTGCCTTAAAAGGAGGCAGGTATATTTCTTCCAGCAAACGTTCATTGAAATGAATAGGGTAACTATCTCGTCCGCCATCGCCCACATTGGCCACAAAATGTTTGGGAGTGGTAACGATGCCCATCCTTTCAAAGGGCGATACAAAAGAAACCCCCATTTCGGAACTGAGAAAAGGATCTTCCCCATACGTTTCTTCGGTACGTCCCCAGCGTACGTCGCTGGCGATGTTCACCACAGGGGTAAGTATTTGCCGTATGCCCCGTGCCTTGGTTTCGGTAGCAATAGCGGTCGATACCTGTTTCATCAGCGTCGTGTCCCAGGTGGCGGCAAGCGCAATAGCCTGCGGGAAGGCGGTGGCGCCATCGCGCACCAAACCGTGCAATGCTTCATCGAACGCGATGATGGGAATGCCGAGCCGCGAACTATCGACAAAGTAACGTTGTATGCGGTTGATCTTTTTGGCGAGTGTAAGTGCATTCTCTCCGGTACCATACCTCAATAATTGGCCACCGGCATCGCCCTGCGCTGCCGCGCTAACCTGGAAGCCGAAGATGCCGGCACGGTATTGCTGGGGCGCTGTAGGAGAGAGAGCGCCGGGAATCATGAACAACTGCCAGAACTTTTCTTCGGGCGTCATGCGCGATAACAGGTCTTTGACTCTCGTGTCGATGGATTGACGGGCATCTTTGTAAGGAGGTGCCACCTGTGCATGGGCAACAAAGCCGGTGATCACCAGCAGGGGCAGTATAGTTCGTTTCAACATAGCCCCGTAAATATATTACAGTTTGCAGGAATGCAACACGGAAACCGTTGTATTTAGAATGCTTCATTCAAGCCGAAGAAGATGCCGGAAGCGCCATAGCGGCCACGCCCAATGTCGGCGCTCATAGCAGAACGTGTTTGTTTTTGGAACATGATACGTAAACCAACGCCGGCCCCAGGCTCCCAGTACTCAAAGAGTTTGCGCTCGTGCCCATTGTTCGCCGTCTGCCAGTTGAGGAACACCACGCCGCTGATAAACTTGTTTCGGGTGATGGGATATCGATATTCGGTTTCGAAGTAGAAAAAGGAGGGACCCTTAAACCGGCCGAGCGTGTAGGCCCGCCCCAGGCGGTTGTAAGTATCGCCGGCTGTATAAGGCAATGCGAGGTAAGGTACTTCGCCGCTGAGTGTGTACACTGCCCAGTTCCAGATGGCCAGCACATGTTCGGGATTGCGTTTGCTGAGTGACCAGTATTTCCGGAAATCGAGCATCAGCTGGAAAGAGTTTTTGGTGCTGCCCAGCCAGGTCTGGTTAAGTCGCGCAATAAGGTCGGCATAAATGCCTCCGTACGATCGTATGGGGTGTTCGCGTGTATTGTATTGCAAAGCCAGCAATAGGCCATTCATAGCGTATTTTTCGGTGCTGAAGTCTCTGGTGAGGCTGTACACTTCGTGCGGTGTGTGCCGTCCGGATTCCTTTTTTTCGTCTTTGATATTGTTGAACATATCAAACCATAATCCACCACCGGCATACCAGTGCGGGGCGATGTTGCGGTACACTTTTTCCTGTAGGCGGATATAGGTGTATTTAATGGGAAAGGCACTATCGGAATTGGTGACGGGATATTGGTTGATACCAAATCCATCCGTGCGGTAGTCGCTGCTGCCCGTGCCTACCCCATAATCGATCATAGCAAACTTCGATAACTGCCAATCTCCCTGCAGGTTCCATTGGTTGTCTTTGAGGAGCAGGTTGTGCCTCGCCTTCAGCATCGTGATATCTTTGGTGCCGTAAAAAAACTCCAGACCGAATACCGAAAAGCCGGTAGTGGCCGGATCTCCCAATTGGCGGCCACCGGAAACTTTGGCGCCAAGTATAAATCCGAAACTGGGATTATAACCAATGGCTGGAAGTACTACAGCACCCGGTTCTTTTTTTGGTACGTGGGTTGTCTTCGGCTTGAATATCTTACGAAAAACATCGCCGATATCCACCTCGGGAACAGTATCACGTGCCTGCCCGGCAGCATGATTACACAGGGCTGTAAGTAACAGCATTAGCAGCGGGCGCCGAATGCATGGCATTGATAGATTCTTAAAATGAAGATGGGTCATGACTGTTGTTGCTTGGTGAAACGAGCGGGGGAAAATGATTCAGTCAGACGAAAACGTGGCAGCTGCTTCCCGTAACTGGCGAAGCGACAGGAAATTCACTCCAAAAGTCACACTTATTCCAGTAGCAGGGCCTCCGGGTTTGCCCGGAAATATAAATGGGGGCATTGAGCCGTTAACGAAAGCTAACCGTTAAATAGGGGATAGCCCGTTAAATAGGTGAAGTGGCTGTACTGCAGCGAGCTGTTAAACGATCACCAGCTTCTTCCCTTTGTAATCCTGCAGCGCTGCATCATCGGGTGGTAATTCGGTAACGAGATAATCGATCTCCGACAGGTCGGCGATCTTCATTTGCATGGAAGAGTTGAGTTTTTCTGCAATGGTGAGCACTGCCACTTTATCGGCTGCTTTGATCATCGCCTTCTTCACCTGGATGGTCTCCCAGTCGGAGTCGGTGAGGCCATTGTGCACATCGATGGCATTTATTCCTACGATGCAAAGGTCGGCGCGGATATTGGCGAGATAAGCAAATACTTCACCACTTACCGTCATTTGGCTATAGGCAGAGATCTGTCCCCCGATCATGATGGTTTTGATCAGTGGCTTGTCGAGCAATTCTACCGCGGTGAGCGGATTGACCGTAAGGAAAGTAGCCCGTAACGTAGCTGGTATCTTTTTTACAAACTCGCGGATGGTAGTACCGCCGCCGATCAGCACGATCATGTCATCCCTCAGCAAACCCAGGGTCTTTTCGGCAATAACGTGTTTGTTGTTGAGCGAGTAGGTCTTGGAGTCGTCTCCGATATGATAAGCGGCTGACATAGCCCCTCCCTTGATGCGGATCACCAGTCCTTCCTCAGCCAGTTCATTCACATCCCGGCGGATGGTATCTTCCGAAACATCGATCAGTTTTACCAGGTCGGCATACATCAAACGGGTGTGTATGTTCACCTGTTTAATGATGAGTTGCTTCCGTTCTTTTTTCTGCAGGGCGATGGGGGCCGGCAGTGGTGGCTGGTTGTCTGACATAATTGCGCGGGTTTGCAATTTTTGCAATGTTACAACAAATACCCGAACACGATCGGTCTAATTTTGCCCCCAAATACCTCCGAACAGCAGTTTCCTGTTAATAATCAACCGATAACACCTTCCCGATCATCCGCCAGCCCGCTTCCCCTTACCGCTTTCCTGGGTAGCTCTCCAGCGCTTCAGCCCAAGGCCACGGCCCCTGCGCCAAGCTAAATAACCTGACTATAAACCCTCCTTTTGCCAGCGATACCCGCCATCTCCAGCCGGGAATCCTCCATTTTCCCAACCTATCCAATTTTCCTGGTCCTGCTAAAGCGATTGAGCGCATTATTTGCAACCTTGACAACTAATTTCTGCGAATTATTTGCAGTATTTGAATAATTTGCAGTAGGTTTACTTGCTTTTTGCAATTTATAACGCTCTCCAATAACTAACGCTCATGAAGAAGATCCCATCAACGAGGCTATGGTTGCTATACCTGGCCTTATTCCTGGCTACCGCCCTGTCGGGCCTCGGCCAATCCACCGGTAACCCCACTGCCATTACTGGTACCGTTAAAAGTGGTAACGATCCCGTGCCGGGCGCTACCATCGCCCTCGCCGGCAACCGGAAAGTAATGACCACCACCGACAACGCCGGCTTTTTCTCCCTGAAACTCCCCGCCGCCAACACTGGCAACCTGCAGCTGATCGTTAGCTCCATCGGCTTTGCCAGTCGTACGGTAGTGTTGGGAGCCGCTCAATCATCTATCGAAATCGTGCTGCTGAAAGACAGCGGCTCTGTATTGTCCGATGTAGTAGTAACGGCACTCGGCATCCGCAAATCCAGGAAGGCAGTAACCTATGCCATGTCGGAAGTGAACGGCAGCGAATTTACCCAGGCGCGCGAAAACAACGTGGCCAATGCCTTAACAGGCCGCATCGCCGGCGTCAACGCAACCGGTCTCTCTACCGGACCCGGTGGCTCCAGCCGCGTAGTGATCCGTGGTAATGGTTCACTCACCGGAAACAGTCAGCCCCTCTACGTGATCAACGGTATGCCCATCGACAACAGCGTACCCGGCGGCAGCGGCACGCCCAACGGCAATACCATCCGCAACAGTACCGACCGCGGCGATGGCATCGGCGCCATCAACCCCGATGATATAGAATCCATGACCGTATTGAAAGGTGGCGCAGCCGCCGCGCTTTACGGCTCACGCGGTGCCAACGGCGTAATCCTTATTACTACCAAAAAAGGTAGGGCGCAAAAAGGTATCGGCGTTGAATACAACGGAACACTCACCCTCGAAGATGTAGCCGTGTTTCCCGACTACCAGTACGAATATGGCCAGGGCGATAATGGTGTAAAGCCAACAACGCTCGCACAGGCACAGGCAACCGGTCGCCGCTCGTTCGGTGCAAAGATCGACGGCTCCACCGACTACATGGCTGCCGATGGTAAAACGCATCCTTATAGCGCGCAGAAAGACAACCTGAAGAATTTCTACAATACAGGCTCTACGTTTACCAACACCGTAGCCATGTCGGGCGGTAACGAGAACGTGGTGTATAGGATGTCCTTGTCCGACCTCAATGCCAAAAGCATCCTGCCCGGTAATAAATACAACCGCAAGACAGCCAATTTCAATATCTCGGCCAAACTGAGTGATAAGCTCCGCTTTGAATCCGTTATCCAGTACAATCTCGAAAAAGGCACCAACCGCCCCATCGCAGGCGATGCACTCGGCAATCCCAACTGGACGCCCTACGAAGTGGCCAACACGGTCGACATCCGCTGGCTCGATCCCGGCTACGATGCCAATGGCAACGAGATCGTGTGGAACGACGCGGGAATTGTGACCAACAGCTATTTCGTAACAAAGAAGTTCAAGCAAACGGATACCAAGAACCGCTTCATCGGTCAGGCTGCTGTTTCTTACGATATCCTGAAGAACCTGACCGTGAAAGGAACCGTAACGCGCGACTTCTACAATTACAACTTCACCAGCATCGTTCCAACCGGTACGCAATACTGGCCCAATGGTCAGTACGATGGCATCAAGTCCGATGTGTCCGAAACCAACAGCATGCTGACGGCTACGTACAAAGGCAATGTGGCCAATGCACTGGGCTTTACCATACTGGCAGGTGGGAATACGCGCCGCTACAAGCAGGATGAGTTGACGCTTGCGGGTCGCGATTTCACGACGCCTTATTTCTACAGCTTCTCCAATCTTTCTACCTCGTCTACCGTACCGGTCGCTGCCGATGTAAAGACCAACTCGGTATTCGCTTCGGTCGATCTCGATTATAAGAATGTATTGTTCCTTACCGCTTCCGGCCGGCAGGACTGGTTCTCGACCCTGAGCCCTGCCAACAACAGCATCTTCTATCCCAGTGTGGGTACCAGCTTTATCCTGTCGGATGTGCTGAATATGCCTGCTGTGGTAGATCTCGTCAAGCTGCGTGCCTCCTGGGCACAGGTGGGCGGCGGCGGTCCCGATCCCTACGCCATCAACCTCGCTTACAGCAGCGTACCCAGCTCCAGCTCGGTGCCTTTGCAGAATGTAAGCTCTACGTCCATCACCAATGCTTCGTTAAAACCTTTCACTTCAACTACCATTGAAGTAGGGTTGAATACACAACTCTTTGGCGGACGCCTGGGGCTGGATGTAGCCTTGTACGATCGCAAGTCTTCCGACGATATCGTGAGTGTACCCATCTCTACGGCAGCCGGCTATACCAATGCCATCCTCAATTCGGGTGAGCTCAGTAACAAGGGCATAGAACTGTTGCTGGATTTTACACCCATCAAGCGGAAAGACTTCACCTGGAACAGCAGCTTCAATTTTGCCTACAACAAAAGCGAAGTGTTGAAACTCGCCGATGGCATCAGCACCTTCTCGGTCGGTAATTCGGTAAATGGTAATGCCTTTATCAATAACCAGGTAGGTAGTACGTATGGCGCTATCTACGGATTCCGCAAACTGCGCGATGCAAACGGCAATATCATCTATGATCCCAATTCCAACCTGCCCCTGCAAACGGACATCAACCAGGAGTTGGGTAAAGGAGTACCACCGTTAACCATGGGATTCTCCAACACCTTCCGGTATAAGAACTTCTCGCTCGATGTACTGGTAGATGGCAAGTTCGGCAACAGCATCTTCTCGGTGATGGAAGTATATGCCACCCGCCTGGGGTTGATGAAGACCACCCTTGCTGGCCGCGAGAATGGATTGTTGCTGGAAGGCGTAACCAAGGCTGGCGCCAAGTATAGCTATACCGTACCGGTGGCCAATCTGCGTGCTGCTTATTACAATAACCTAAACCGTTATACCGAGTTGTTTGTACACGATGCCAGCTTCGTGAAGCTGCGCCAGGTGATCCTCTCGTACAAGCTGCCCGATAGCTTCCTGAAGAAGCTCGGCGTACAGTCATCGACGATCTCCCTCGTGGGGCGCAACCTGCTGATCCTGTACAAGGAGACCGATAATTTCGATCCGGAGCAAAGCCTCACCAATGGCGCTGCACAAGGCATCGAGTCAATCGGATTGCCCCGTACCCGCTCTTATGGTGTTAACCTGCAACTCAAATTTTAACCACTCAAAGCAATTGTGATGAAACTATCCATTTCAAAATATACCCGCTTGCTGCCGGTGGTGCTTTGCGCTGCGGCCCTGCAATCATGCGATAAGGATTTCGAGGAGATCAATACCAATCCCAATGCGGTATCGGTACCCAATCCTCCGTACATATTCAGTAAGGCGCTTTACGATGGTGCCCTGAATAGTGGCAATGCCAGCAAACTACTGCTGGGTACCATGCAATACATGACCAGTTTCAACGATGTGGAAGGCTTTGGGTCGAAGTACGTGGCCTCGCAGGTCAACCTGTCGGCCGCCGTGTTCACGGCATCCTATCCTAACCAGATCAACGAGATTGGAGAAGTGATCAAAGCCGTGAAGGCAGACCCCACAAAGGTCAATCAGTATGCTGTGGCCCGCATCTGGCGCGTGTATTGCTTTAGCCGGCTTACCGATCTCTATGGCGATATCCCTTACAGCGATGCAGGCCAGGGGTACAACCTTTCGCTGTTCCAACCTAAGTACGATCAGCAGAGCGCTGTCTATGCCGATATGTTGAAAGAGCTGGACGAAGCCGCTACGGCCCTCAATCCCGGCAACTCCACCACCTTTGGTACGGCCGATCTTATCTATCAGGGTAATACAGCCCGCTGGAAAAAGTTTGCCTACTCACTCATGCTGCGCCTCGGTATGCGCTTAACGAAAGTAGATGCCAATACCGCCAAGACCTGGGTTACGAAAGCGATCGCCGGTGGCGTGATCCGCGACTATGCCGACATTGCCAAAGTAGACTATGTGGGGTCCGGACAAAACATCAACAAGAATCCGATTGCCCTGCAACTGTTCAATGATAATTATGTAAAGGCCGATGGGGTCAGCAATCCCGAAGGCGGCAAGTATCACCAGGCATTCATCGATTCGCTGAAGGCCAATAATGATCCGCGGCTGTCGGTGATCTCGGTGGTATATGTTGGTGGAGTACCCAACTCAACCGAAGCGCTTCAGAAAGGGTTGCCGGCCAACATCAACGGTACCAAGCCGGCCGACTTCGGTACTTATTCCGAGCCGAAACAAACCACCGTACTGCGCCAGAATGCACCGCTGCTGATATTCACTGCGGCAGAAGCCAATTTCCTGCTGGCAGAAGCAGCGCTGCGCACCTGGTACAGTGGCGAAACCGCCGCCGATCTGCACGAGAAAGGCATCCGCGCTGCCATGCAGCAGTGGGACCTCATCAGCGGCAACACCGGCACCATCGATGCTGCACGTATCAACAGTTATGTAGCAGCCCATGCCTTGAAGACGGCCGCTACTACGGCTGTTCAAACCGAGCAGGTGCACAACCAGGTGTGGGTGGGTTTGTTTCCCGATGCACAGGAAGCCTGGAACAATTACCGCCGTACCGGTTACCCCGCCCTGGTGCCCAATAATTACCCGGGCAATGCCACCGGCGGCAAACTGCCACGCCGGTTCATTTATCCCGTGGCCGAACAAACGCTCAACCCTAAATCGTACAGCGATGCAATCACCAAACAGGGCGCCGATGATCTCGTGACCCGCGTATGGTGGGATAAACCCTAACCAAGGTCTACTCATATATATCAGAGATTTTAAGTGGAGGGAGCATTTCTATGCTCTCTTTTTTCTAAATTGATCGAATGATAGGTACAGTTGCCTCGAACGAACGTATAATGAAAAGAACATATTTTCTTCTTATAATCTGCGTGCTGGGCGCGTTGCGGTCACTGGCACAACCTGCCGTCATTCCACAACCGGTGGAGATGCAGCGCAATGGCCCGGCGTTCACTCTCCATGGAGGTATACCCGTATATTACGAAGCCGACTCACTGTTGCCGGCCGCACAATTGCTGCAACACTATATGGCTTCCTCGATGGTGCGTGGCGTGAAGCTGCTGCAGGGCAGGGGAGATAGCAATTGTGTTAACCTGCGTGTAGATTCAATAGCAGTGCCCCAGGCTGAGGGATATGTATTGGAAACGGGAAAGAAAGGCATATTCCTCACCGCCCACGATGCAGCAGGAATCATACACGGCATACAAACGCTCCGGCAATTGTGGATACCCAAAAGCTCGGGATATTTTACCGTGCCCGGTTATACGATCCGCGATTATCCGCGCTATGGCTATCGCAGTATGGCCCTCGATGTAAGCCGCCATTTTTTTCCGGTATCCTACATCAAGGAGTATATCGACTTACTGTCATTGTATAAATTCAACACCTTCCACTGGCACCTCACCGACGACCAGGGTTGGCGCATCGAGATCAAACAATATCCCCGGCTGCAAACAGCAGCAGCCTGGCGCAAGGAGACATTGATCGGACATAAGAAAGAAACACCCCACCGGTTTGATGGTAAGCGCTACGGCGGCTACTACACCCAACAGGAAGTGAAGGAAGTGGTGCAGTATGCAGCGCAACGGGGCATTACCATCATTCCGGAAATTGAAATGCCCGGTCACGCACTCGCGGCGCTCACGGCTTATCCAAACCTGGGCTGCACGGGCGGCCCCTACGAAACCGCAACCTTCTGGGGCGTGTTTGACGATGTATTCTGTGCCGGTAACGACAGTGTATTCACTTTTCTGCAGGGAGTTATCGACGAAGTATTGACACTATTCCCATCGCCCTATATACATATCGGCGGCGATGAGTGTCCCAAAACACGCTGGCAGCAATGCGCCAAATGCCAGGCGCGCATGAAGGCCCATAACCTGGCCGATGAACATGCCCTGCAATCCTGGTTTGTGCAACGCATGGAGAAATACATCAACAGCAAAGGACGTAACATCATCGGCTGGGATGAGATACTGGAGGGCGGCCTCGCGCCCAATGCTACCGTCATGAGCTGGCGGGGCGAAGAAGGCGGACTCGCAGCGGCCCAACAGCAACACCGCGTCATCATGACGCCCGAGAGCCATGTTTATTTTGACTACTACCAGTCGCGTAATCCTGCCGAACCCGTGGCGGCTGGCCACTATACGCCCCTGAGTAAAGTGTACAGCTATCAGCCTGCAGCCTCTCTGCACGATACCCTGCAACAATACATTGCGGGGGTGGAGGGGCAGGCCTGGAGCGAATACATGATTAACGAGCAGCAAGCCAGCTACATGATCTTTCCGAGGGCCCTCGCGCTCGCCGAGCTGGCCTGGACGCCCACCACCCAACGGAACTATGATGATTTCCTGAAACCCCTGCGCGAGCAGGTAAGCACTTATTACTGGTTGTACTTACCGCGTAAAGAATCCATCAGTGCAGCCCGCACAGCTACCCATAACTTCGATGAAGTGATCTGCACAGCCATGCAGCCAAAAGCAGGCAGTGTGCCGCTCACGCTGTACAGCAGCTATCCGGGGGCACGCATCACTTACACGACCGATGGCCGTGAGCCACAACGCTCAGCCAGCGCCTACACGGCGCCGGTCAGCATCACACAAAGCTGCCTCTTCAAAGCCCGTGCATTCAATGAACAGGGAAAACCTATTGGAAGAACCTTTGAGCAGAAAGTAACGATACACAAAGCGACGGGCGCTGCCGTTTCATTTACCCATGCACCGCTACCTCGCTGGAATCCCGGCGCCGCCGCATTGGTGAACGGTATAGAAGGTGTGCATCGGTACAACGATGCGCAATGGTTGGGCTTCAGTGGCGATGACCTGGAGGCGGTGATCGACCTGAGCACGCAGCAATCCATTCAACACGTTCGCATGAATTTTCTCAGCTATCACTGGCAACGCGTGTGGGCGCCGCAACAGCTCGAAGTGTTGGTGTCCACTGATGGGCAGCAATATCAACAGGTATACACCCAAAAAGATTTTCCGGTGAATGGCATCAATAAAGTACAGGCCTCGTTTCCGGCAACGAAAGCGCGGTATATAAAAGTGATTGGAAAGAATAAAGGCATATTGCCTGCCGGAGAATACGGTGCAGGCAGCAAAGCCCTGCTCATGATCGATGAAGTGGTGGTGGAGTAGCCGGCCCACAAAAACGAATTGATAAATTGTTAATGATCGAAGCATGTCGTTTCTGATAGTAATAGGTTGTATTGCCGTATTGATCCTGCTCACTACCTGGGGTAAGATGAACACCTTCCTGGCATTCCTGCTGGTATCGGTGTTGGCAGGTATCCTGTTGCAACTTCCCTTGCCCAAAGTAATGGGCGCCGTACAGAAGGGCATTGGCGATACACTGGGGTCGCTGGTCATCATTATAGTGCTGGGCGCCATGCTGGGCAAACTGGTGGCCGAAAGCGGAGCCGCCCAACAGATAGCCGGCATGCTCATGAAAGCGTTTGGTCCGCGTTATGTACAATGGGCCCTCATGCTCACGGGTTTCATCATCGGTATCCCCCTTTACTATGGGGTTGGTTTTGTGCTGATGGTGCCGCTGATCTTTTCGGTGGTGTACGAATACAAGCTTCCTGCGGTATATGTGGGCTTGCCCATGCTCGCAGCCCTGTCGGTGACGCATGGCTTTTTACCGCCGCATCCCTCACCGGTAGCGCTGGTGGGCCAGTTGCACGGCAATATGGGGCTCACCCTGTTCTATGGCGTGGTGGTGGCTATACCAGCCATTATCGTGGCCGGACCGCTCTTCGCCCGCTTTCTCAAAGCCATCCCATCACAACCACTCGATACCTTTCGTCCCAAAGCCATCGAAGCAAAGCATTTGCCGGGCACCGGCGTAAGTTTTATGACGGCGCTATTGCCGGTATTTCTCCTCATGCTCACCACCGCATTGCCTTACTTGTTTCAAAACGCAACTGCCGGTGAGCAGGCAGCACTGGCCTTTGCCGGCGATCCCGCCGTAGTGATGCTGGTTGCAGTATTGGTTGCTACCTTTACACTCGGAATTGGTTGCGGAAGAACCATGAAGGGCATCATGGACCTGTTTGCCGAAGCCATTAAAGACATTGCGATGATCCTCCTCATCATTGCCGGCGCAGGGGCCCTGAAGCAGGTGCTCACCGATAGCGGTGTCAGCAAAGAGATCGGCGATGCCTTACAACAGTGGCCATTGCATCCGCTGGTATTGGGCTGGCTCATGGCCGCCATCATCCGGGTGTGCGTGGGTTCGGCTACGGTAGCAGGCCTCACCACCGCAGGCATCATTGCACCATTGATGGTGCAAACGCAGGTAAACCCCAACCTGATGGTGTTGAGCGTAGGAGCAGGAAGTTTGATGTTTTCACACGTCAACGATGCCGGCTTCTGGATGTTCAAAGAGTATTTTAACCTCAGTATAAAAGATACGCTCAAAACCTGGTCGGTCATGGAGACCATTGTTTCCGTGATGGGACTGATCGGGGTGCTGATATTAAGTTTATGGATCTAAAAAACTTTACAATGAAGGACATGATTGTTACAAGCGCAGAAGAACAGTTTGCAAAGTTGGGGTTAAGCTTACCTCCGGCCCCTGCACCATTGGGAGTGTACAAGCCTTACCTGATCGATGGTAAATACCTGTATGTATCAGGCCACGGTCCGGTGCAGAACGACAAATCGCTCATCATCGGGCGCATCGGCAGGGATATGGATATCGAGCAGGGCAAACTGGCTGCCCGCCAGGTAGGCCTCACCATCCTCTCCACCATCCGTACGCATGTGGGCGATCTCGATCGCGTAAAACGGGTCATCAAGATCCTTGGCATGGTCAATTGTACGCCCGAGTTTGAACGCCATCCCTATGTGATCAATGGATGCAGTGAGTTGTTTGCTGCCATCTGGGGTACGGAAAATGGAATCGGCGTACGCAGTGCCGTAGGTTTTGGATCGCTGCCCGATAATATACCGGTGGAAATTGAAGCCGTGTTTGAACTGTACTAGGCAAACGGAGGTATATTCGTTTATCAAAAAGAAAACGGATCAATGCAAACACAAAACGATACCATGGCCTGGTATACCATTAAGAATATAGACGCTGTCGATTCCCCGGCACTGGTAATCTACGAAGAGCGCGTCCGGAAGAATATACAGCTGGCACAAGAGCTACTGCCTGATAATGCACGACTGCGTCCGCACGTAAAGACGAGCAAGATCGCCGAAGTGAACCAATTCATGCTGGAAGCAGGCATCACTAAATTCAAATGCGCCACGATCGCCGAAGGGGAGATGCTCGCGCAGATCAAGGCGCCCGATATCCTGCTGGCCTACCAGCCTGTGGGGCCCAAGCTGCAGCGTTTGCTGCAGCTCATCAAAGCCTATCCTGCATCCCGGTTCTCCTGCCTGGTGGATAATACCGCCAGTGCCATTGCATTTTCCCATACAGCACTAGCCCATAGCATCGTACTCGACGTATACATCGATCTCAATGTGGGTATGAACCGAACCGGCATTTTGCCGGGGGAGGCGGCTTTCGTATTGTATAAGGAAGTGCTGGCATTGCCTGGATTGCGCTTGCTCGGTTTACATGCTTACGACGGACATATCAAGGAGGTGGACCCGATAGTGCGGCAGCAGCAAAGCGATGCTGCCTATGCACCGGCAGCTTCCCTTGCGCAAAAGGTAGAGCAGGAGTTGAAGGTGAAGCCCATCATGATCGCTGGTGGCTCACCCACCTTCCCTACGCACCTGCATCGCGGCGGGGTGGAATGCAGTCCGGGTACTTTCATATTCTGGGATCACGGCTATAAGCTGCAAATGCCCGAACTACCGTTTGATTATGCCGCACTGGTCATCAGCCGCGTGATCTCGATCATCGACGATACAACGATCTGTACCGACCTGGGACATAAATCGGTGGCGGCTGAAAATCCGCACCCCAGGGTGTACTTCCTCAATGCGCCCGACGCAGTAGCGGTTGGGCAAAGTGAAGAGCATATGGTGCTGAAGGTAGCCGATGCCCATGCTTACAAGGTAGGCGATGTACTGTATGGAGCGCCGATGCATGTTTGTCCCACAGTAGCGCTGTATGATCGCGGAATCGTTATCAACGATCACCAGGCTGCCGGCGAATGGCGGGTAGTGGCGCGCGACAGAAAGATCACCGTATAGCGATCAACAGCCTTCACAGCTACATGCTCCTGCAAGGAGGGAGCCGACAACAAATAAGACTATGTTCACAATAGACGCACACCTCGATCTCAGCATGAATGCCATGGAATGGAACCGCGACCTGCGTTGGCCGGTCATGGACATCCGTAAAAGTGAAGCGGGGTTGACCGATAAGCCCGATAGGGAAAAAGGCACCGTAGCGTTGCCCGAGCTTCGAAAAGGAAATGTAGGATTGGTTGTAGCTACGCAAATAGCGCGCTATGTGGCGCCGGGCAATACTTTGCCGGGATGGCACTCGCCGCAACAGGCCTGGGCGCAAACACAGGCACAGCTGGCCTGGTACAAGGCCATGGAAGCAGAAGGGGAGATGGTGATGATCAAAGACCGTCAGCAACTGGAACAGCACATCGCGCTTTGGACCAATGGAACGCCCAATGAGCAGAAGCCGATAGGATATATGCTCAGCCTCGAAGGAGCCGATTCTCTGGTGTCATTACATTACCTCGAAACGGCGTATGGTTATGGTTTGCGGGCAGTAGGCCCTGCACATTATGGTCCCGGTCGCTATGCCAATGGTACCGATGCTACGGGGCATTTGAATGAACAAGGGAAACTATTGATTAAAGAAATGGACCGGCTGGGTATGATACTTGATGCTACGCATCTCTGCGATGATGCATTCTGGGATGCGATGGAGATATTCAGAGGGCCTGTATGGGCCAGCCACCAGAACTGCCGCGCATTGGTTAACCACAATCGCCAGTTCAGTGACGATCAGTTGAAAGTGCTGATAGAAAGAGGAGCGGTGATCGGAGCCCCGCTCGATGCCTGGATGATGGTGCCCAATTGGGTAAGGCAGCAATCCACGCCCGAAGGCATGCAGTGCAACCTCGACGTCATGATCGATCACATCGATCATATCTGTCAACTGGCTGGCAATGCCGATCATATTGGCATCGGTACCGACCTCGATGGAGCGTTTGGTAAGGAGCAATGTCCGTACGACCTGGAAACCATTGCCGACCTGCAAAAGCTGCCGGACTTATTTGCGCGTCGTGGATATGTGACCGCTGATATAGAAAAGATCATGCATGGAAACTGGTTAAGGTTTATAAAGAAAGCGTGGCATTAAAAACAACGCGAGCAGCCACGCGGGATCATTAGTAAACAAAGAGCCTGGCGCCAATTGGCACTGGGCTTTTTTAAAAAATGGAAGGGCCAGGTAGCAAACTACTTGGCGCCTTCCTCAATCTGCACCACTTCATACTTGCTTTTGCCATCCACCGATACGGGCTGGTAATACGTTTCGCCAATTTTCACGTAGGTTTGGTCGCCGATCTTAACTTCTTCTCCTCCCTCTGGTAAATTGTCCACTACAGCGCCCGCCGGTGGAGCTACCACTTTATAGCCGCTGGAGGTTTTTTCATAGTAAGCACCTCCATAATAATAGTTTGTTACGTTGTTCACTACAACAGGCTGGTTGTTGTTGGGTATGGTCGTTACCGTACCGCCCACCGGCGCCTGCACCACCGTGTAGCCATTGCTGGCCTGTGAGTACCATACGCCCTGGTCGTAATGGTATTTTTCGTTCTCCACCGAAACAACGATCGCCGTCACCGCCAGCGTAGCCACCAGGAAACCCCAGGGATGCCAGACAGGTCCCCAGTAAAAAGGCCGGTAGGGATGGTATACGTAGGGGTGATAACAATAGTAACGCCGGCCGCCATACGCATAAGGAGGCCTTGGATAGTAGGAGATGGGCCTCGGACGGACCACCGTATTGCGGTTGTTGACCACGTTGATATCCCGGCTGCGGTCTACATTGATGTTGACGTTCTTATTACTGTTATCGATGTTGACCTTTTTGCCGACATTGGTTTTATTGCCAATATTGTTGTTGCTTTTGTTGTTGATGTCGCGGTTGTCGATTTTGGTGTTGCGGTTGTTGTCGCGCGAATTGTCCCGCACATCTCTATCGTTGCGGTTGTTGCCGCCGGGGTTGCTGCGTATGTTCCGATCGGGCGATTTTACGGCGCCTCCATTGATGGAGCGCGGGTTGCCGCCTCTGTTGGCAGGCATAGCAGGCTGTTGCCTGGTGCCGCCGCCGCCGGCCCCCGGTCTCGCGCCGCCCGCATTGTGTGCAGGCCTTGCTCCGCCACCACCGCCACGACCACCGCCGCCACCATGGGCAAATCGTTGGGCGGCCGCCTCGTGACAACAAATGACGAAGATGAGTATCCCTAACAAATACAAACGTAAACTGGTGCGCATGATCCAATGGTTTTAACGTTAGCGTTCATGGGTAGCCATTATCCTGATCTTGGCAGAACCGGGTGGTGGCTGGAAATCGAACATCGAAACGGGCAGTTGAGGATTTATTTGCCAGTTGGTGAAAGTGGCTTCGTATTGGGGCTGGCCCGGCTGCGAGGTATACGTAATGGCATACCTGGCCGGAAGGTGCCAGGCATCGTGCGTGATCCAGAACTGGATGCGCATATCTTTATTGGAGGCAAGTATGTGAAAGTATTCTTTGCCATCGATGGTAACGATGCCCAGAAAACGCAATTGATCGGCCAGTGCCAGCAGGTCGTCGGTAAAAGTAGGGTAGAAGAAATCGGCTGCCGGGAATTCCACCTGGTACCATTTGTTCACGCTGTCGATCATGTCTATCGTGTGGTCCGGCACGTCCAGCAGACCGTAGTTATGTTCATCCTGGCTGTAGTAGGCCAGCTTACCTGCATGATACCAAAGCTGCCGGTGGCCGTGCGGGCCATACAGGTTTACGAGCATCTTGTCGTTGCCCGACATGTATACATCATAATTGTTGAATTGCTTGGTCATTAACCCCTGCGTGTCCAGCGCATCACGACTGCTGAATACGTTGAAGCTGCAGCTTTCCAGCTCGCCGATCACATCCGACATCCGGTCAACGATGAGGATGGCCAGCGAATCATGTTGTTTGGCTTGCGCTCCTGCACGAAGGCACAATAATACCCCCAGCGAATAAATGATTATTCTCTTCATAGGCGTCGATCCCCTTGGTTTCCCCGCAGGGTTCGCCGGTAAGACACCAACCCGCAACGTATGCCGCCAGCAGGCCGGCAGTTTTTTACAGAACAGGTCATTGGTCATTGATACACAACGATCATCGGCAGAGGGAGGTAATAGTGCTATGCCGGGCAGCTGGACTTCTTGCTGAAAGATGGCGTAAGGGAGCTGCCAAAAGTGTCTTCCTGCAAAAGGGCCCTTGCATGAAAAAGATCATCAATAGTTTAGCCATACTGTCGATCATTATCTCGCTGGCAGGCTGTGCGTCATCCAAAGAGCCAACAGGCGTATGGGTGAACCGCGACAAATTCCAGGCACAACATTTTAAAAAGATATTTGTGGTAGCAGTCACTGCCGACGTATCCGTGCGGGTGCGCATGGAGAAAGCGTTGGCCGGTGCCCTGGAATCGAAAGGTTTTGAAGTGGTTAAAAGCGTGGATGTAATACCGCCTTCACTCGATAAACCTGAGAAGCCGCCGATCGATAGTGTGGTAGCTCAGGTAAAGAAAACCGGATGCGACGCGGTCTTCGTAGCGGTGTTGGTGAAGAAAGAAGAGTTGGTGCAATACACGCCCGGCAACACCACTTTCTCCTGGATGGGAAATGTAACGGGTTACTATGATTTTATGTATTCAACAGTAACCAGGCCCGGCTACTTCACCGATGATAAAAGTTTTATTGTGCAGAGTAACCTATACGATGCGGCAACGGAAAGCATCCTGGTATCTGTAGTGTCGCCGGTGAGTAATCCGTCATCGATGGATGATTTTACCAACGATTATATGAAAACCCTGGCAAGCCAACTCAAAAAAGCCAAGATCAATAAGAAATAAGAACGCCGGTTGCTTTACAACCGGCGCAGGATATTATTGTTTGCGAACCGCTTAGTCGGCCTTGTCGCTGAGCACTTTGCCATCGGGGCTGAAACGTACTTTCTTGTCACCGCTTTCTTTCTTCAGTTCCACCGAATAGCTGATCTTACCACCTTCATCGATCTTCTCGGGGTCTTTGATCTTGTAACCGGCATATTGGCTGCTGATGGCCTTTTGGATCGCCTCTGGCAGTTCGGTATGTTTGATATCGGTATCGAGGCGAAGCAGTTTGCCTGTTGCGTCGATCCGGGCTTTGTGGTTGATCTTGTTGATCTCGAATTCCACTTCATAGTGGTTCGTCTTCTTTTCCCACTCCACGTCGGTCGGGTTCTTGAATTGTTGTTCGAAGGTCTTTACCACGGGCGCAGGTACCGCCGTTTGGGCAACTTTCTGGGCGTTTGCTGCCACAGCCGCGATGCTGAAACCCAATACAAATAATAGCTTTTTCATGATGTTCAATTTGTACAGTAATGAATAATAGATCCAGCCTATAGTTCAGGGGCCGCTGCAAAGATAAAAAAAACGTGCTTAACGGGTTTACTGCTTTACAAATTGAATAACGATCGGCTTGTTATTGACAGGTTGGGCCGTGATGTAATAGATGCCCGCTTTCAGGTGGGATGCCGGATAATTGAAAATTCCTGTATTGATAATACTCCTGTATAGCATGTTGCCGGTTGCGCTATGAATGGTTAAAGTGACCCCGCTGCTGAACCCGGCTAGCTGAAGTTGCAGTAAACCGGATACCGGATTTTGCAACAGGCGCAGCGTTTCCTTTTTTTGCAGGGTCATCTGTATCGTTTTAGAGTAAGAGAAGTCACCATCGAGGTCTATTTCCTTGATCCGGTAATATACTTTCTGATGGCCATTGGTTCTATCTGTAAAAGAATAATGCTGTGCCTGCTGACTGCTTCCGGCGGCTTTCTCAAATCCAATAGCCTGAAAATGCGTACCGTCGGAGCTCCTTTCAATAGCAAATTGATCGGTGTTCTCCTCCTGCGCGGTAGACCAGGTTAGGACCACCATGCCATTTTGTTCGGCTGCGGCAACGCGAAGCCATTTCACCGGCAAACTGCTGAAGGAAGAGGTTCCCTGTGCGATGGCCAGGGTATTATAAACAGGAGCGTCGATCCCATTGTATTCGAAAATACTGAAGTGATAAGTTTTGCCGGCGCTCAGTCCGGTAACCGTAAGGGTGTTTCCGCTACCGGCATAGACGGCGTATTCGCCCGCAGCGATCTGTGAACCACTCTTGAAGGCGGCATTAGGTGTATAAGCACTGAGGTTGGCGGGTGTGCCGGTTATCGGATTGCCTTCTTTGGCAACCACCAAACGCCTGTCTCCACTTCCCTTTGTCCAGGATAGAGTAATTGAGCCGCTACCTGGTGTTAGGAGCAGGTCTCCGCTTCCCGAAAGCGGTGCCACTGCCGTGGAATGGCCGGCGGACAGTGGAGTGGTCAAATAAACAATATCATTGCCGGTGCCGTTGAACTCATATACTGCGAAATGATAGCTGGTGGCAGGTTCAAGATTGGTAAGGGTAACGGAATTGCCATTGCCTTTATACACGACGAATTGCTGGCTACCCAGATCTGCTCCCGCTCCAAAGGATGATTCAGGGGCATAGCTCACCCCGTTATCGGGTGTAAATTGTACCGCATCGGTCTTCCTGGCAACCACGATCCGCCCTTCTCCATTGCCGGTCGTCCATTTGAAAGTCAGCTTGTTGCCGTCTACCTGTTCGAAGATCGGCAATGAGGCGGCTTGTGTAGGGGCGGTTACGGCCGTCGCTGAAGTGGTCGTGAAGTTATAGCTAGTGCCAGGTGTAAGATAAACGGGGCCACTATTGCCATTACATTCAAAAACAGCAACGTGATAAGTTGTAGCGGGTTTAAGGCCGGTGACAACAAAAGGGCTGAGGTTTCCTTTGCCCACCACGCAATTACCCGTACCGATCTGGTGTTGCGTCAGGCTAAAGATGCCATTGGAAGAGGTATAGCTTTGAAGATCCTGGGGTGTTACATCAACCGGCGACGCCTCATGCATAACAAATAGCCTTGACCCACCATTGCCAGGGGTAAAACCGATGGTGGCCTGGTTGGGTTGAATGTTGGTAGCCGTTACACCGCCTGTTTGGAGCGTGGGGGCCGCCAGCGTTGTTTGGGAACTCGCCAGCCATTTGCCGCTCGCACTAAGATAATCGGGGCCTGTGCCGCCGGTATTGTATTCGAATACGGCGAAGTGATAGGTAGTCGCTTTGTCGAGGCCGTTCACAGTAACGCTGTTCCCGATGCCATCGAATACAACATAGGCCCCGGAACCCGCTGCGAGTTCGGCCCCTTGTCCAAACTGGGCGTTAGCTGTATAGGTGGCGCCGTCCAACGGAAGTTGAGAAATGGCCGAGGCCTTTTTGGCAACGACGATACGTCTTGAACCATTGCCGTTTGTCCAGTCGAAGCGTATGGAATTGCCTTCTACATTCGGATAAGAAGGAGTGGTTGATGGTGCAGTCGGTTCATTGGGGATATTGATGATCACGGTAGCTCCGGGTACCCGGTACACCGGGGCGTTGCTGCCATTCATCTCAAAAACGGATACATAATAGGTTCGGCCGGGTGTAAGGCCGCTAATACCGGGGCCGCCACCGTTTGATTGCGCATACAGCAGGTAGTTTCCCGGCAGCACCTGCGTGCCGGACCCATAGACATTCGTAGCGCTGTTGTACTTCACCAGGTCCTCCGGCACGAAGTCTACCGGGCTGCCTTCCTTGATGACCGTCAAACGATACGTGCCGGTACCGGCTGGGTTAGCCCAGGCAAGTTGAGCACTGTTGCCGGTAACACCAATAATGCTCACTACGCTGTTCTGGGTGGGAGCCTGCGCCGTGCGTTGACTCTTTTCCGAAAGACTGCTCGTTAAATAGTATGTGTTACCGTTACTGTCCATGTCAAAGCCAAAAGCAGCAAAATAATAGGTGGTAGCGGGCTCCAGTCCTGTAACCGAAACGGACCCTGCCGTACTATTACCGACGATATATTCTCCCGATCCTGGCGAGGTCTCCGTGCCGGCATTGCCAAAGGCTGCGTTGGCCGTGTAGGTTACAGCGTTTTGAGGACGGAAGGTGACCGGGCTGCCTTTTTTTACAACGACCAGGTTGCGGGAGCCGTTTCCTTTCGTCCAGTAGCCGGCCAGTGCGTTGCCATCAACCGTGTTAAAAGTGATGGGGCCTGGTGCTGTGGTGGGGCCTGTCTGGGTGGTAAACGTATTAACCGAACCCGGTTTCAGGTAAACGGGCGTGTTGTAGCCATTGTATTCAAAAATGGCAAAGGTGTAAGCCGTATTAGGTTCCAGGTTGGTGATATCCATGCTGCCGGCCTGGCCCGCTGTACCGCCCTGCATTCGGTAAACAACAAAAGTTTCGGGTTCCAATACATAGGTTGCGCTGCTGCTGATGCCAAACTGGGTGTTATAATTGTAGAGTTTAAGGTCTTCAGGTGTCGCTGCTAAAGAGTTACCTTTTTTAGCTACTACGATCCGGCCATGGCCGTTGCCATTGGTCCAGTTCACCTTCACGGAGTTTCCGGTGATCGCCGTATAACCGGTAATGGTAGCCTGTGTCACAGGCGCTACCACTGTTTTCACCAATTGATCGGTGGGGGTTACGATCGAGTAGTCCGGGTTGGGGGTACCCGACGTGTTGAATTCAAAAATGGCCACATAATACACCGTGCCGGGTGTTAACCCGGTGATGGTGATAGAGGGTTGTGCTAACGTGGAGGTAGCGACAACAAATTCTCCCGGTGCTGTGAAGCCAGTGCCGGCAGTGCCGAAACTCGCATTGGCGTTGTACACGATCCCATCGACCGGTTTGCCGGTCACGTCACTGCCTGCCTTCAATACTACAATCCTTCCTGTACCATTCCCTGCTTTGAATGACAGCGTAAATTGAGCGCCGTCGATAGCCGTGAACGATAGGGTGTTGGCAGATGTAGTGGGTTCCGTTGCAAAGAGAGCAACACTGCTGGCAACGAAAAGTGAAAGCAACAGTGAAAGTTTGAAAGCGAAAGAGAGATTCATGACCTGCTTGTTTTGTTGAATTGCCTGCAAAGTAATTCCAGGGGCAGGGATCGTTTATCCGCCGGAATGCTGAGATTCTGAAATACGTAGTAGTACGTAGCATATTGATTTGCAACTGATCCGACGATCAAAGCCCCACCCCGGAGAAACAAGAAAACCCCGTCGGTGTCCTCATTTTAAAAACTTTCACAAATAAAACTTGGAGGATATAGAAGGATGGCCTTACTTTGTAACTGTAATAATGGGTATTACAGTATGAATAATAGCCGGTTCGCCATATCACTCCATATATTGACCCTGCTCGCCGAGATGGGAGAGGAGTTGCGGTCGTCTGAATGGATCGCCGGCAGCATCAACATCAACCCGGTGCTGGTGCGCAAGGAGTTGAGCAACTTACGCAATCATGGTCTCATAGAAAGCAAGGAAGGCAAAAGCGGCGGCAGTGCCCTTGCAAAGCCGGCCAATAAGATCCTGTTGTCAGAGATCTATGAAGCAGTACGCACCGAGTACATTCTGGGGCAGGCTAAGAATGATCCCAATCCCGATTGCCGCATCGGCCGGCAGATCAACAAACACCTCGATACCTTATATGAAGAAGTAGAGAGCGATCTTATCCGAAAGCTGGGGAAAAAGACCCTGGCAGAATTCTCTAAACAGTTCAAATAATTTTTTTTCACCTTAACTGTAATGTTTATGGTTACAGTTGTAAAAGAAATAAACATGAAGACAGCATTGATCGGCGCCTCCGGATTCGTTGGAAAGCATTTATTGCAGGAATTATTGCAGCGCGGCCACCAGGTAACCGCCATCGTAAGGCGACCGGAAAATATTACGGTTAGCCATCCCAATCTCGTGGTAAAGCAGGGCGATGTACTGAAGGAAGGAGAATTGGCGGAATTGGTAAAGGGACATGACGCCGTGGTGAGCGCTTACAATTCCGGTTGGACAAACCCCAACATCTATGAAGAGTTTCTCCAGGGTTCAAAAGCTATACAGCATGCCACCAAAAACGCAGGCATAAAAAGGTATATTATAGTAGGTGGTGCGGGCAGTCTCTATGTGGCGCCCGGCGTGCAGCTGATCGATACGCCCAAATTTCCTGCGGAATACAAGCCGGGCGCTAGTGCTGCGCGTGATTATCTCAACTACCTCAAAGAGGAAAAAGAACTCGACTGGACCTTCGTAAGCCCTGCCATCGAAATGCATCCCGGCACCTCCGGGGTACGCAAGGGCACCTACCGCACCGGATTCGACAACCCGGTATTCGATGAGCATCACCGCAGTATTATATCGGTCGAAGACCTGGCTGTGGCCATCGTTGACGAACTTGAGAAAGGTCAATTCATACAAAAACGTTTTACAGCAGCTTATTAAAACTTATACCATGAGCGTTCAATTCAAAACAGTAGCTATTGATGGCATCAATATCTTTTACCGGGAAGCTGGTCAGCGCGACAAACCGAAAATACTCCTGCTGCATGGATTCCCTTCCTCATCGCACATGTACCGCGATCTCATCCGCGACCTGCAACAGGACTTTCACCTCGTAGCGCCCGATTATCCCGGCTTTGGCAACAGCGATATGCCGGCACTCAATGAATACGAATACACCTTCGATAACCTGTCGGTCACCATCGAAAAGTTTATCGAAGCGATTCAATGGGATAGCTTTGCGTTATTCATGCAGGACTATGGATCGCCCGTAGGTTACCGCATAGCCCTGCGGAAGCCGCAATGGATCAAAGCCCTGCTTGTTCAAAATGGCAATGCTTACCTCGACGGACTCGGACCCGCCCTCGACGATGGAAAACGTTACTGGGCCAACCGGAATGCCGAAACGGAAAACGTCATGGCGCAGGTCCTTACCGTCGAAGGCACCCGTTTTCAATACCTCAATGGTGTGGGCCAACCGGAGAAGATAGCGCCCGAGGCCTGGCAGTATGACCAGTACTTCCTCGACCGGCCCGGCAATAAGGAAATTCAATTGGCGCTGCTCTACGATTACCGCAATAACCTCACATTATATCCGGCCTGGCAGCAATGGTTAAGAGATAAGCAACCACCTGCCTTGCTCACCTGGGGAAAAAATGATGTGTTCTTCACAGAAGCAGGCGCACGGGCTTATTTGAAAGACCTGCCCAATGCGCAGCTACATTTGTTCGACAGCGGACACTTTGCACTCGAAGAATACCATGAAGAGATCGCTGCATTGATCAAACCTTTTCTGCAGCAACTGGCGTAACGATATGAATAGCTGCGACTCTCTTCGGGGTCGCAGCGCTATTCACACCCGGCATTTCACCGGGTTTCCTGCAGCCGGGCTGCTTATTGGTTTTTCATAAATCGAAGCGTTTGCGTTTTACCTTGCCTGTTGGTGGCTTTCAGGTAATATTGGCCCTGACTAAGTCCGGTGACATCAATACTCAGGGCATTGCTGCCGTTTGAAGACAGCGTCCTCAATACCTGTCCTTTGATATCAAGGATATGAAAGGTGAATGATTCGGCAACCGGGATGCTAATGTTTAAGACGTTGCTGACGGGGTTGGGCGACAGTTGCAGACTTGATTGCTGCCCTCGGCCTGGTTTCAGGATTACAACCGTACTGTATTGGAAACGGCCGTCCTTGTCCAGCATTTTGAGCCGGTAATAGCCCGTTGGTTGCAAAGGGTAGTTGTCGACGAAATTATATTGATGATGCCCGGCGTTGGTGGCGCCAATAAACCCCGCCTTGATGTAGTCAATGCCGTTATAGCTCCTTTCCACCTCAAACCCTTCCATATTTTCTTCCTGTTGGGTAATCCATGTTAAATGAGCACGCGTGCCTTCCAACTTTCCTGTGAAAGAGATCAGGTGGAGGGGAAGCGTTACAGTAAAAGGAACGAGGTAGTCCTCTACTTCCCCGTCTTTGAGTGCGCCGGTAAATTGAGCGGTGGTAATAGCTTCCGTAGAAGTTCGGATGCGGGCGTAAGTATGTGTAGTGCCCGCAATGCCGCTCAGCGTAACGTTGTTCCAGGTAAAAGTGATCGTGCCGCTGGTGGTGCCTCCGGGCGAACTGGCAGTTTGTCCTTCTCCTGCATCGAAGTTGCCATTGTTGTTCCAGTCGATCCAGGCCGCGAAGTTAGCGGCCTGTCCGGTTGTATTGTTGAAGGTAGTGGTCAGCGAATAGGTGGGTATGGTTTGTGATAGGTTGCTGTTGTTGGGAATGATGGGCACCACAGCGATACCATCATCGTCGGGGTCGGTATTCGCAAGGGCACTGGGTGTGCCATCGGGTTTGGTGTTTTCATTGGTGCCGAGCGTTAAAGAGCCGACCACGCCATGCGAGGCGCCGCCTGAAGCCAGCAGGGTAGCGTAGGAGTCGGGCAGGTCGCCAAAGTCGGGGCTTACGCGCACGACGATCGGACTTAGTCCCGAGGTTTGAGTCGTTGGGGCAGCCGGCACCTGCCAAAGTCCCCACATCAGGAAAAAGCTCGTGATGGCAGCGTTGGGGTCAGTGGGCGTAAAAAGCGCCTGGCCTCTAACATCATCCGGTGGAAAGCCGCCACCAGCTGCCCGCTGAATGATATAACTATTGGGGAAGTTGGCCGTAGCGGCGGCACCCAGTGTACTGGTGATCAGTGTACGCCAGTTATGCCCGGCAGCAGAGGTATTGATGGTAGTAGCGCCCACGGCATCGATACCCGAAGAACTGTTGATCTGGTCGTAGGGCACCAGGGTAGTGCCATTGTAAGCGAAAGACGACACCCATTCGGCATTGCCCGGATTCGTATTCGTTCCATCGATATCTACTGATAGGAAACTTATTTTGATGGTGGGCCGGTCGAAGTAAATGCGATAGCCGATACTGTTCTGACAATTGTTGTTGACACCGCCATCAATGGTCGCCGAAGAAGTGGTCTCGATCACGGAGAACTGCGTGGGTGTATGATCGCCAACATATTGCGGCAACGTGTTGCCGGTAAAAGTGCCACCCATTTGTGGGCCCGGCTGGCCCGAGGTGGCGGAGTGCACGCCGGTTCCGGTAGTGATCTTGTCGACTTTGACAATGGTGCCGTTGGGCAGGCGAAGGCCATTGGGCATGCTGTTGAGGATGGCATTGATGGAGAAACTGTAATTCGTTTGTGCAAGGATGTGCTGTGTAGCACACAATGCCAGCGTAATCAGGAGGACGAAAGGTAGTAGTAGTTTCATGAGTAAGAGTTTAATTGATAACCATAGTTGACACCAGTCAGCCCGTTTTCCCGCCAGAACGAGCTACTTGTTGTCGGTAGCCTAAGGGTATACCTGTAGGGTTGGCGTATGCAGAGCAGGGTTATTGAAATGAAAAAGACCGCTGCAATGCAGCGGTCTGGTCTATCATGCCGGGAGTTGCTGATCCCTTATTTTGCAGCGGACACTTTGCATTGGAAGAATACCACGAAGAGATTGCTGCGCTGATCAAACCGTTTCTGCAGCAACTGGCTTAGCAAACTAAGTAAGCGGATTATTGAAAGATTCGTTTAACCGGCGGACAATATATAACTGTAAAGGCAGCCTCAATAAATGAGACTGCCTTTACTTGTATTATCTTGATGGTATTGCCTTCCGGATCTTAACCTTTGGTAATAGCTGATAAAAATGCCTCGAAACTGTCTGCTATCAGTTCTGTCTCGCACTTGAATGATCCTTCCTGGTCGGATCCTTCTGCTTTACCGTCGGATTGCTCGTCTTCTTCAAGGTTGTCCTCATCGTCATCGTCATAGAACTCGTCGTTCTCGGGATGCCCGGTATATTTTACCAGGTAAACAGGGCAGGGGTCTTCGGCTTGTAGCGAATTTATATGATGCCGTGGAAATACGATCAGTTGATACTGAAACTCGTCGGTGCCTCCTATTGGTTTAACATCTGCAAAGCCTATGGGCTCAGTGTTACCTGTTTGCTCGCTCACAGCCAACCGGATGGATTGGTCAACCATGCCTTCCATGCGGTAGCCCATGTCTGTAATAAAACTTCCTTTATAGGTATGCTTCGATTTGTCGGTAAACGTAAACGGCGGGTGTTCGACCAGCCGGCCGCTTGAAATGAAATCGGCCAATGGAAAAGGTACCCCTGTATCGTGAGCTGTTCTGTAGTAACGAAGAAGGGTTTCGTTTGGATTAGGCGGCTTTTGAGTGGCTAAATATTCCGCTTCAGTCAGGGTGCCTTCCAAAAATGGTTTTATGGCCTCCCAACCTTTTGAAATTATCTTCTCAGGTATATCGGTTATTTTGTTTTCTGTAATGTTGAGCACCTTAAACTCGGGAAGTTTGCATAGTTCTTTGGGAATATGCTTTATCGAACACGCTTCCAGGTCAAGCAAATACAAGTTCTTCAATTCATTAATGAAACCTGGTATGGCATCAATTTGATTGTTTTCGCGCATTTCCAGGTATTCAAGCTTGCTTAAGGAGGCAATCCATGAAGGGATTCGGGAGAGTTGGTTGGAGGAGAGGTCGAGCCTTTCCAGGTTTTCCAGGTCACCAAGTTGATCGGGTAAATGCAGGGTGGCCGCTTCGATATTTTGCCCGTTGTGCGAAATAGTCAAAAAGCATAAGTTCTTGAGTTGACCGGTTTCAGCGGGCATTGATTCGAGATGCTGATTTCCATGAATGGATAGGTAACGTAAATTGCTCAGTAGTCCTATTGACGGAGGTAATCCTTGAATGGCTGTATATCCGATGTCAAGAGACCTAAGCTGGGTAAGCTGCCCTATTGTTTCCGGGATAACTGAGAGTCCCCGACTTTCATTGATCGTTAATGATTCGAGAAGCTGTAAGTTGCCAATGCTTTGTGATAGGTTTTTTATGCGGTTAAACCGAAGCTTCTTCAACGTTGTTATACTGCACACATACTCTAC
This sequence comes from Paraflavitalea sp. CAU 1676, assembly GCF_029223285.1. GTDB lineage: Bacteria > Bacteroidota > Bacteroidia > Chitinophagales > Chitinophagaceae > Paraflavitalea. The sequence continues at coordinate 788,433 of NZ_JARHUJ010000005.1, forward strand.
CAGCTCGTCTGATTCTGCAGCTTGCCAAATCTCTAAGCTGTCGGTAAGCCCTTGGCGCGCAGCGAGGATTTCTTTTAGCGTGCTAACAGGTACACCCGGGAAATGCAGTAATATTTCTTCAAATCCCTCACTCAGTTTTTTTTGCGCCAGTTTCTCTGCTTCCTGCAGGCAGGCGTCTGCAGATTTTAGTTCCTTTTTAGAGACCTTTGGCTCTCCGAAATCGGCAATTTGCTCCGTGATCAGGAGATTGCCTGCTGTGGTAATGCTGAATGACTTTTCTTTGGCGGCTTGTAATAAAAAGTTGCGTGTCATGGGGTAGGGGAAAATATTTGTCTATTGGATATGGGTTATTTTTTTGCCGGTCTTTAAGGCTCATTTGAAAGATAATTCCCGCCGGATTCACTATTAAGTGTTTTTGGCCGGAATGTCAAAATGGACTGCTTAAGTCACGTATTGGCTGTTTGAAGATTGAGGGAATGGCGTCTTGCATGGACATCAAAAAAGGGCCCCCAAAGCAGGAGGCCCTTTTAGTCGATCATGCCGGGAGTTGCTGATCCCTTATTTTGGAGGCACGAAGATCTGTTTCAATTGTTCGATCAATACACCATTGCCATTTAGGCTGATGTTGCTGATCTTATCGGCGATCTTTTCCACGTATTCCATTTCCTTCAGCTTCCATAGCATGGCGTTGTCTTCCATCAGCTTGGCGGTGTTCAACAGGCTGCGGGTGCTGGCGGTCTCTTCCCGGCGCATGATGGTATTGGCCTGGGCTTTCTTCTCGGCGATGAGCACCTGGTTCATGATCTCCTTCACATCACCGGGCAGGATGATGTCGCGGATGCCAAAACCGGCTACTTCCACACCCAGGTCGGCAGCGCTGGCTTTCACATGCTGCAGGATGAAGGGAGCGATATTGTCTTTCTTCTCCAGCAATTCATCGAACGGCAGGGTGCTGATGTATTCGCGCAAAGCGAGTTGAAAGGAGATGTACAATTGCTTGTCGTATTCCTTGTTCAGCAGCAAAGCCTTTTCGATATCGACAACCCGGTATTGGGCCCAGGCGTTGATACGCAGGGCGGCCTTATCACGGGTCAGGATTTCCTGACCGTTGATCTCCAGTTGTTGCTGGCGGGTATCGACCTTGCCGAAGTTGACGGCGATATTGTTACGGAACCAGTAATGGGTACCGGTATCCAGCAATTTCACATATTTACCATCTATGAAGAGCGCCACTTTTTCGTGGTGCTCTACGGTGTAGGGGCGCACATAGGGCATCACTAGTTTGTGTTGCAGGGTGGCACGGCTAAGACCTTCGGTGATCTCCACCTTGCTGATGTCGAGCCGCACGAAATGGTGCGGTACCACACTTTTCCAGAAAGCGTAACGGCCGGTGGTCAGTACTTCTTTCAGTAAACCATTCTCGTAGTGCAGCACCAGTTCATGGTCGCCGGCCTCTACGATGTGCAGGGCTTCTGCGAGATCTTTATCTTCCAGCAGGATGTTCAGTTCTACCGGTGGGTTGAATGGGCGGGTAACATCGTAGATGTTGACGGCCGGGTTATTCCAGAACCAGTAGTTGCCTTCACGCAGCATATGCTGGTAAACACCGCGCTTGAACACGAGACCCACTTGCCAGGTATTTACCCTTACTTGTTTCATGTTGATTGTTTTTATCGTTGTTTTAAGGTTTTAATGTTAAAGTCAATACCATTTGCCACCTGGCCATAGCGGAAGCATCGGAAGGGTTCTGCTCGGGGAAAACAGCTGCTGTAAGCTGCAAGGGCTGGTTCGAAATGCGCTGCGTTGCAGTGCATGGCCATTCGGCATGAACAATGGCCCTGCTGACTTAACAGCATAAGGATTCCCGTTGCAGGCATGCACGATACCTGCAGGCACTGGCCGGATTGCTTCCCGTCAACGAGCACCGGTGAAGGTGCATCGGGATAGGCCGCCGGCAAATGGTACTGGCTTTAAGTAGATCGCCATTTGAGAAGCGGCGTACTTCTTGTTTCGCTACATCCTGAGTGTAGTGTTCTACCGCTGAACTACAATCCCTGACTTTGGGTGGGACTGGTTGGAGTCGAACCAACGCACAAATCGTCGCTCTAACCGCTGAGCTATCCCGGTTATTAGTCGGGTAGGGGAATCGAACCCCTGACCTACGATCGATTGGCGGATACTGTACCTGGCTGCAACAGCATACAGCGCGTTACGACGGCTGCACTGCGGTGCTTTGAAGACACCTGCCTGGGTTGCGGGCTTTGGTCACAATATCCGTCTTGCCGTGAAGCAAGCTTTTATACGAAATGAATGGGGCGGGCGCTTCGGTTGTCTGTTTGAATCGGTGGCGCTGTTGAGCGCCTGGCCGTTCTCGCCAACGGGCGGTCGATCGTTGTTTTTGCCAGGTCGGGGTTTTGATCGTCCGCTGCCGGGCGCCCGCTTCCATTCATCGTTTGTTGTACTGGTGTTTCTAAATGGCCTTATCGGCGCAACAGGAACTTGCAAAAGCATAAGGCTTGGCTTTGAAGGCAAACCCCATCCCCATGATGTAACCCATCGCATCTTTTAAAGCATGGTTACTCTGGAATTGCGGGTTGGTGTTGATATCCGCATGCACTTCCATGTCTACATCGTAAGTAGTAAACAAGCCGCAGAGGCCGTAGGCTACTTCTATACTTTTGCCCACCTCGGTCAGCATCCGTTCTTTCAAACTCATGCGTTGACGTGAGTTGTCGCTCAGTACATACATAAAACCTCCTTTACCTTTACGGAGGAAAACGATCACCGTGGCGAAGGCGGTATTACCGGCCCTTACCTGGCTATCGGTTCCGATGCACACTTTAAGATCGTGCCCGTTTGCTTTTTCTCTGGCCAATACCGACCGGATCTCGTCTTCGATCGGCCGACGGATGGCAGAACCATCCAGCCGCTGCCATTGCTGTTCCATTGTATTTGTGTTTTAGGTTTCTCTGATCATATCCATTATCTGGGTCAATGATTTGTTCTTAATTCCTTTATCTTTTATCCTGGTGGAATACCGCCAGAATTTGTTCCCACAGCTACCTTCCAGCAGTTTTGTGAGTCTTCCCCGGTGCGCGTTCCACTCCAGGTAGTCGCATATCTCTGCTAATCTGGCCTCGATCACTTCATCACGCTTCTTGACCTTCGTGACCATATTCGGTCGTACCCGCAGTGCAAAACGCCAGGGTTCGTTGAAAACAAAACGTTGAGTAAGGCGGCCCTGACTGTCGTACATATAGACCTCATGAAACTGCCTTCTTTCTGCCTCCGAAAAGTGTAGCTTTTCAAAATGCCAGGACGTTGGACTCAATAGGTTTTGTGGCTTCACGATAAACTTGTTCGACCCATAGCGGCGCTTGCGTATCATGAAATCCTTTCTGTGGCTCCAGTCATGTGTGTTGATCTTCTTTAGAATGCCATCATAAAATTCTGCATGCTTGCTTCTGGCAACATCTTCACGCATTACGAAGAATCTTGCCCATCCCTTTTGTACTGGCGGCACCAATGGTTCCCAGCCGAGGTTAGCAAGCAGGTCATCCAGGGCGTCGGATTCCCTATCCAGCCTCAACAACTTTTTATCGAAATCTTCGCGCTGCGCTCTTTTCTTTTGGCGGGCACTGCGAAGCCGGTAGGAGAGGATATCCTCCCCATATTCCTCAATAAGTTTTCTGTCCATAATGATTCGTTTGTTCCTGATCGAAGCACGCGGTAATTACCCGCGCATACCGTTCCTGTCATTATGAACTTTGAATTCCTTTTCATGTTAATCGTTTTATTTAGTTACCCCGGCGGGATTCGAACCCACAACCGGCCCGGTAGAAACCGGATGTTCTCTCCGTTGAACTACAGAGCAATGTTTTAGTCGGCCCGGTGAGACTCGAACTCACAACCCTCCGGTTAAAAGCCGGATACTCTGCCCATTGAGCTACAAGCCGAAAATGTGATGACTGACAGACTCGAACTGTCAACCTGTACCGTATCAGAGTACCGCTCTACCATTGAGCTAAGTCATCGTGGTGCAACCACCGGTCTCACGGGTGGCTGCTATTTGAACTATGTCCCAAATAAAAAAGCCCGGTCGTTGGTCCGACCGGGCTGCTGCTGCCTGCTACTGCTTTCACACAGTACAGGGTTGCACACAACACGGTCGTTTGGCTATACTTTCCCCATTGAGAATGAACATCATACCTTTACGACTATACGCACACGTATCCCAGCCGGGGCATTGTTTGCCTGCCCGCATCACGGTAATCCTCGTATGACCTGCCGGTAATAGGTTCATTTGAAAATTTTAGTTATAAAAAAAAGCCCCGCAATCTCTTGCGGGGCCTGTGTTATATCGAATTCGTTGTTTCAACTCATTCAGCAGTATAACCCGCCCCGCATACGGAATCTTCGCTCACGCGACCGAAGCCGTTTCTGATTGCGTATGTTAAGGGAAGTTGTTTCATCTGCTGTTTATTATTTTGTTTTGCTGTGCAAAGATGGAAATAATTTTCCGTTGTTGCCAAATTTTCTGTGTTGTTTTTTTGAATATTTTTTTACGTCATGCAAATTAGTGCATGCGAAAAGGTGTCTGTAATGCAGTCTGGTGGCTGGTTACAGCGACTTTCTAACGATCATCCGGAATGGATTTTTTACCTGCTTCACTTCTTTGTTCAATAGCATCTGTGCGGCCGTCTTTCCCATTCCCTCAAAATCGGTAGTGATCACCGTGATCTCCAGCAACTCCTTCAGCACCGTTTCATTGAAGGAAATGATGCCAATGTTTTTGCCGGGTTGCAAGCCGGCTTCCCGTGCTTTTTTGATCAGTTGAGCCAGGTCCGATTCTGCTGTAACGATGTATACCGTACCTGCCTGTGGTTCTTCGCGGTCCAGGCTCGATACAACATCAAACTGTTTCCGGTGCTTCAGGCAATACTCCGAACAACCTTCTACAATATCACGCGGGTGATTGCTCTGCATCGGGAACACGATCGTGAGGCGGGTATATTTCTTCAGCAGTTTCTCCGATGATTCCAGTACGTCGCGGATATCCTGTTTGAAATCCTGGTACACCGTCATATGGTGCTTACCCAGTTCCGGAACATGCTTGTCCATGATCAGCAGCTGCGAAGTGGGGATGGATTTCAAAACTTTCAGATATGCCTTCTTGCTGGTCTTGTGAAAAAAATGCGGCATGATCACGTAGTAATGATACTTGCCGGTATTGGCTTCCAGTATCTCTTCCAGCCGCCGGATATCGTAATGGTGCACCTGCAGGTCCACCACCGCCCTTTCCTGCAGGGTGTCGATGAAGCTATAGTAGATGATCTTTTTGTAAGAGCTCAGCTTGTTGAAGATGAGCAGCACTTTGATCTTCTTGTCTTTTTTACCCACCACATAATACCCCTTGGCAGGCACGGCATAGATATAGCCTTCCTCGATCAGTTCGCGGTAGGCTTTCTCGACCGTGTCACGGCCATAATGATAGGTTTTGCTGAAATCGTTGATGCTCGGCAGCTTGCTGTGGGGCTTCAGTCCGCCGTTATCGATGGCCATGGATACGGAATGAACGATCTGCTTGATCTTACTGGGTATATGGCTTACGTTAATACTGAGCGGCTTCATGGCGAATTTTTATGAGGGTCAGGTTGCTTATCCCGGTAGCAGCGACAGGGGTCAGTGCTAAGACGGAAACATAAATATAAAACTCCTATGCGTATTAATGTAAAAAAGACAGCAGATCATCGGAGACACCCGGTGATTGGGTAGACTGTATCGGCGGGCAAACGTTTGCGCTGGCTGTACTACCGTCAGCACTGGTACAGTGATGGAATGTCTTATGGGCGGGCTGTTCCTTTCCGCCATTTGTTCCATTGCTGCCAGGAGAAGAAGATAAGCAGCACCCAGGCAAACAGGGTGGCGATCAGGTTGGTATTGTCGGGCGTATGGTTGACCGACATCATATCGTTGAGCTTCGGGTTGTAAAATACCTGCAGAGGATCGCCGGGTTTGAGTTTGTGGTATTCGGCCTCGTCGATCGGGATCAGTCTTTCCTGCTTTTCCTGTACCACCGTGGCCTCGTAGGTATAGAACCAGGAACTGCGTTTCGAAACAGCCCGGCGGCTGGTGGTCAGTACCTGCACGGTTTCTTCGTGCCCGCCTTGTTGCAGTTCGTTGTGGTATTGGTAATAGCGGTAAGTGTTGTAGGTGAAGTAAGTCACGCCGGTCAGCAACATGCCAATGAACACAAAACTGCCGAGTGAGCGGAGCGCCCGCATACCCGTAAGTGTGGCCAGTACAGCGCAAGCCAGCATCACGCAAATGCAGCCCAGCAGCAGGGTGGCCATCAGCCATTTTCGTTCATCGTTCCACTGGTTGACGATCGTAAACCCGATCAGGCGCGAATGGTTGGGATTGTTCCGGAAGAAAGCATGCGACCGCGGTTGCCTGAATTCATCGAGACCGGCATGGTAGAACAACTCGATGCGGTCGCCGCTACTGAGCCAGCCGCTATCCTGTTTGTAACGGAGCTGGTAAGGTTTGTGGCCATGTGTGAAGGTGATGTATGCGGCGTTGGTGAGTTGATCCATCCAGCGCTGACTGTTGCGGTCTACCTGGTCGATGCGAACAGTGAGCCGCTGACCTTCGGTGCTGATCTGCCCATAGCGATGTTCTTCCGTATACTGACCATAGCAAAACCAGGCCAGCCAGCCGACAAGAATAGTCATCACCAGCTGGCCGATAAAGCCCACTGCTGTGCCCAATCGTTGCGCAAAAGGTTTCAGCATACTACGAAGGTGCGTCGAAGTTTGAGTTTGGCGAATAACTCAAATGGGGGGAGCAGCCGGGTAAAAAGCCCTTTACAGCGTACAGCGTAGGCTGGCCCGTGCAGGAAGCCCCTTACAGCATACCGCATCGGCAGCCCCGGCCTTTGCAGAATGCAGACCACAGGCTGATAACTATTTCAGTACATCGAAATCCACCACGCGGCGCAGGTATTGTTTATTCTGGATCACCCAGGTGTATTCATTGCCCTTGAAAGAAGTGTTGAGCATGTAGATGTAGATGGTGTTGCCGTCGTTGGAAAGGAAAACGCCGTTGCGAGTCTTTGAGCCGCCGTCTTTGTCGGCATAGAAAAAGCTGGGCTCATACAGGTCAAAGTAGGCTGTACGGGGAATAGCCACCGTATCCTTCCCGATGGTAACGGTAATATCTTCTATGGTGAGGCGCGGCATTTCACCGTAATTGCCATAATAGGGTTTGCCATCGATCTTCACCACATGCTTCTCTTCGAGCATGATCTTGTGTTTGGAGGGATCGAAAACACCGGTCTTGATATGTACTTTGATCTGTCCGTTGTCGAACGTCATGTAATCGGAGCCGTAGGATTTTACCGGAACGTTTTTAAGCGGCAGTTTGCTGATGCTTTCATCGATGCCGGCCATGGTGAAGCTGCTCACATCGGCCCGTACATCCTTCTGACTTATCTTAACGAAATTGTCTTTCTTATTGCGGAAATCCCGAAACTCATAATCCTGCGCCAGGCAAAACGTGCTGCAAAGGAGAAGTATTGGTAGTATAATACGCATAATCCGGATTTTGGATGAACCACGAAATTAATACGCGATCCTCATACCGGCAAGATGGGAGTTATTGTGCAGATCGGGGCAGCCGATCTGTTAAAAAAGCGTGAAGAAAGGGCGGGGGATGCGTGGTGCTCGTGTGCCCTGCTTACCCCGCCCTGTTTTCATTGGTTCAATTTGTTACCGCGATTCGGTGACTGCATCGTCCGGGTTCTTCTGTTCTCCGCGCGCTACAGTGGCTCCGTAGCCCCGTTCAGTATCCACGGCAGGTTGAACTTATGAAACTCGATCGACCGGTGACTGCTGCTGCTCGCCGGCACATCTTCATTGATCTCGATCAGCGCGCCTACTGCATAGTCGGCCGTTTTCGTCATGCTCGAATAGCCGCCCTTGCCCTGGTCGCAGGTTTCATCGTCGGTGAGCCAGTCGTGCGTGCGCCGGCTGATGGGCCAGGTAACACCTTCGTCATAACTCACGCGGATGCGCATCTTGCAACGCCTTTCCGTGCTGCCGGGATTGAGGAAGAAGAGCCGGCTGGGTTCGCCCGTATACCGCAACACCGATCCTTCGCACTTGGGATCGAGCAGGGTATTGTGTGGGGCAAAAGCACTCCAGCCGCCTTCGATGGTACCGGTAGTGATCCACCTTCTTTTGGCCGTTTCGAATTGTGCAGAGCCGGGACGATCATTGCGCATCAACCGGCCATCCATCAGTTCAATGATAGTTGGTTCGCCACTGCCATCGGGCACCATTTGGTATTGCCAGGTGGCGCCATGGTCGTCGCTGTAGATATTGCGGCGACTGGCAGGGATGATGAGGCGGCCCGGATGCGATTCGGTCGTCTGCAGGCCCACACCGGGGCCTATCGCATCCCAGGTAAAGCCGGGTGGCAGGAGGCTGCTGGTCTTATCGACGGGCGTGGCCCAGCTTACGCCATCGTTGTCGCTCCAGGAAACATACACCTTGCGCTCGCCCCAGGTATCGATGGGGTCGTAGCCATCGGTGCCACCCTGGTTGGTCGTGCCGGAATTCCACGACATCCACAGCCAGATGCGGCCGGTGTTGCGGTCAACCACCGCCGTTGGGTTGCCCCAGGTACCCGGACCCACGCCCACAACTTCCAGCAAGGCGCTCCAGGTGGTGCCATTGTCGGTAGAGCGCTTGTATACCAGGTTGATGTTGCCGTAGTCTTTGTTGTCGGCCATACGGCCTTCGGCGAAGGCGATCAGCGTGCCGGCGTTGGAGCGTACGATAGAAGGGATCCGGTACGAGTGGTAACCCTCCGACCCACCGTTAAAAAGTACCGTGGTGTTGTGGTAAGGACTGGCAGCGGCTGCCGCTGCATCGGTGCCCAGTTCGGCGTCGCTGGCCTTGGTCGCGGGCTCGGTAAGGTTGTTTCGTTTACAAGAAGCGTTGATAATGAGGATACTACAGGCGAGTACAACCAATGGCCGACCCGCAAAGAAGGGAGTTCTTTTCATAGACAAGTTCGTTTTGGGTGATTTTATGTGGTTATGTAATACATAATCAAATTACGGATTCTCCGGAAAAAAGCAAAAAGGATTTGATAAAGAGGGCTGGGACATAGGGGAGGGTGGCAGCTGACCGGGTCGGCGGCCCCAGGCGGCAGGGTGGTAGCCAATTGCTAGTCGAATGGCGGCATACCTCTCTGGGAGTGGTACGCTACCTCTACAGAACTCCTACAGAACTCTTAGTGCCTAAGGCCAGTCCCAGACCACCCTTAGGCCATTCCCAGACAATACCTCGAAAGAATCACGTCGGTTTGGTGACCATGCCGCTAGCCTTTTGGGCCATTGGTGTACCGGAGGGAGGTATGAATACGGTGTTGAAAGGGGATTAGGGGCGCATTAGGAGGCGAACTTTAGCTTTGTGGAGGTTTTTCTGGTATGATGGTGAGCGTGGTCTGTTGGGGAGATAATGAAGCCTGGTGGGGCATACAGTCGCGGCAGCGGAGCGAAAGCAGGGGCAACTTAAACGAGGGCAGATGTAAAGCCAGACCCGGATGCAGGCCTGTAGGTTTAAAGCTATTCCAGTACGATGGAGGTTGGGTGTAAAGTTATTTCAGCAAGACCTCGGTAGGGTGTAAAGCTATTTTAGTACGATGGGGTCTGGTGTAAAGCCAGATCCGGACGATCAGCAGCTTGTAAAGCTGAATCCGGACGAATACGGGAGGTGTAAAGCTATTTCAGTACGATGGAGGTCTGGTGTAAAGCCAGATCCGGACGATCAGCAGCTTGTAAAGCTGGATCCGGACGAATAAGGAAGGTGTAAAGCTATTTCAGTACGATGGAGGTCTGCTGTAAAGCCAGATCCGGACGATCAGCAGTGTCACGTCCTGAAATCGCTTTACAGTTTTGGGTAGTAAGTCTGTAACTTAAATTTACCCAAGTATGAATCTAAAGAAAGAAGGCCGGGATTCGATTTATGACAGCAGTTTGAAGATCACGGT
>NZ_JARHUJ010000006.1 GCF_029223285.1 Paraflavitalea sp. CAU 1676
TGCTTTTTGAACGGAGTCTGCAACACGCAAAATGGAGATCGAATTATAGAAATATCCCTGAATAATATTCGCTTGAAAAAGGCTGCAGAAAAGCGGCTAAAAACAAAGCGAGGCCTGCAAAAACGTAAACAACGTTGCTTCGATACAGAACCAGTGTTTGCCAACATCAAACACAACCACTACTTCAAGAGATTTATGCTCAGAGGTATTGAAAAAGTATCGATAGAAACGGGCTTACTGGCCCTGGCACACAATCTCAGAAAGAAAGTAGCCTAAAAAAGGCCAAAGGCCGAACACTCTACTCCCCACAAAGACTTGAGTTAGTGGTCACTCCACCTAAACTTCCGTCCCCCCCAAAGATCCCCACAGATAAACTCCACACAACGTCATAAAAGGAAAAAGGGTGCCTCATAATTTTGAGACACCCTCTTTGTTATGAGCATATGTTTCGCGCATCTCTACAGGTGGATGCCTCCTTCATGCATGCGTCCCGGGAGGCCACCCCTATTGCGCCAGGTAGCCGCCATCCACATTGTAATATGATCCGGTCACAAAGGAAGCTTTATCAGAGGCCAGCCATAGCGCCAGTTCGGCTACTTCTTCCGAAGCACCCAGTCTGCCCATGGGGTGCAGACTCACCAGCGCTTTCATCGCAGCGTCATTGAGGCTTTTAGTGAGCAGGGGCGTTACGATATAGCCCGGCCCGATCGAATTGATGCGGATCTTTTTATCAGCATACTCCAATGCGGCAGCTTCTGTAAGGCCGATCACACCATGCTTGGCAGCCGCATACGCAGGCGATAAGCGTGTACCCACTTTACCAAGTATAGAGGCAACATTAACAATAGCGCCTCCACCCGAAGCCTGCATCGCCGGCAGCTGATAACGCATGCCGTAGAATACACCGGAAAGATTAATGCTTATCACCTTGTCCCACCCTTCTATAGGATACTCCCCCGTTACAGCCTGCGGACCGCCAATGCCGGCATTGTTAACGGCAAGATGCACGCCACCAAATTGCTTCACGGTTTGCTCTACCAGGGCCTTGCTGTCTTCGGGCTTCGACGTATCGGCCTTCACAAAAAAAGCCTCCCCTCCTTTGCCTTTGATATCCGACACGGTAGCATTGCCGCCTTTTTCGTCAATGTCCGATACCACGATCTTCGCGCCCTCTACCGCATACAGCAATGAAATAGCATGCCCAATACCCGATCCGGCGCCCGTTACGATCGCCACCTTCTTGTCTAACATTTTCATCTTATACTTTTTTAATGAGGTAATCGAATCAAGTGGGCAAAGGGGCGTAACTAACATGCACCCATCAAGTAAGGGCCGGCTGTACAGATTTACTGGGCCAGGCCAATTTGTTTCATGAAAGCCTGGTTGTCCCAGAATAGGTATTCTTCTACCATCTTGCCGTCTTTCCAATGGCCAATGGTGCACATACCCAACTTAAATTTCTTCCCGGTAGGCGGTATGAACTTACCACCGCCAACGGGCATGGATTTCGAAAAGCTACCTTCCATTTCGCCGATCACCGCAGTCCAGTCGCCACTGCCAAACTTCACAGGATGCGTTTTGATCTTTGTATCTGGCGCAAATACGAACATAGGCTTTAGCATATCGATATGCTGCGGAGAAAGGCCAACCGTTACCGAGCCGTCGGGATAGTATACTTTAATATCGTCAGCATGGCTGATCGACAACTCGGGCCATTGCTGATTACTGTAGAAGACAAAGTCAAGCGAGTCGAATCGCCTCAACCGCATTTCAGTCATTTCCCGGTCTTCATTGGACATCTTCAACGCACTTTCCAGCGAGTCGATCTTTGCCTGAAGCTGCGCGGTATTTCCACCACCCGAACAGGCTGTAAAGAAAACAATGAAAAGACCCACCATGCAGTAAATGCAATATGGCATCGAAGCGAGTTGTAGCTTTTTCATGTTTTGCTGTTTTCTACAACCTATGCAATACTTTCGAAATACGGTTATCCTGTTTCAAACTCCAACCTGCTATTGGCCAGCCCACATGAACAATGTGTTGCTATGCCAATAAAAAAACCGTCCGGATGATCCGGACGGTTTGCTATAACACTCATGTGACCAAACTAAGGTTGATACCCACCATAATATTTTACAGGGCTCCAGGCTGGTATCACCGGCAACGGCACAGGAGCCACAGGGCTGAGCACCTTGCTACCATACACTACCTTGCCATCGACGATCGTGAGCAGTGCGTTGATCGATTTGATCTCCTCATCACTCACCGTGAAATAATCCTTATCGAGGATCACCAAGTCGGCGGAATATCCAGCTCGTATACGCCCCTTCCCTTTCTCCCTGATCAACTCATAGCCACCCGCAGTCAGCAACTTTAACGCTGTTTGCCGGTCGAGCGCATTTTCGGCAGCCATCACTTGCGTGCCACCCACCGTTTTACCAGTCGTGATCCAATACAAAGCCACCCACGGGTTGTAACTCGCTACCCTTGTTCCATCAGTACCAAGCCCCACAGGCAGTCCAAGCTCCAACATTCTCTTTACGGGAGGAGAGGCCAGTGCTGCCTTCTTACCATATCGATGAATGAAGCTCTCGCCCTGGTAAGCCATGCGGTGTTGTATCGCAATACCGCCACCCAGTGCCTTAATACGTAGCAGGTTGGCTTCACTGATCGTTTCGGCATGATCAAAGAACCATACCAGACCATTGAGTGGGGTTTCCTTATTAACCGTCTCGATGACATCGAGGTCGCGGGTTATGCTCTCATTGTAAGTAGCATGCAGCCTGAAAGGCCAGCGTTTTTGCACCAGCAGTTGGATCACCGACTTCAGATTAGCCTCCATGCCCGGAGGCAACTCCGGCCGCGGAAACAGGAAGTTCTCGAAGTCGGCCGCATCGGCTACCAGGTTCTCGCCTCCACCCGTTACGTGGTAGTCTACATCATTGATGCCATTGTGGCCATGGTGATCGATCTCCACCATACCAGTCCACCGTTTGTAGTCATTCAACTCGGTTCCCTTCTTTTGCGCAAACAGAAAGTAAGGCAAACGCACGGTGATCTTGCCGAGCTTATTGAGCGAATCGGTGATCGCATAATCGTCGGGGAAATTCTGAAAGCCACCACCGGCATCCATCACCGCCGTAACACCAAACCTGTTCAACTCGGTCATGTACTGCAGCGTGGAGTTGATCTTCTCTTCGGTAGTCAACTCAGGTAGTTTTGCCAGCGTGGAATACAGGATAAATGCATTCGGCTCGGCCACCAGCAGACCGGTAGGGTTGCCCTCATTGTCTTTCTCGATCAAACCACCAGCCGGGTTGGGCGTATCGCCATTGATGTTGAGCAGCTGCAAACCAGCCTTGTTTAACCAGGCCTTTCCGTATAAGTATAAAATGAAAGTGGGCACATCACCGGTTGCTGCATTGATCTCTGCCAGCGTAGGCAATCTCTTTTCAGCAAACTGGTATTCATTCCAACCACCTACCACACGCACCCACTGCCCGCTGGGAGTGCGCTGAGCCTGCTCCTTCAGCATCTCTAAAGCACGTTGCAGACTGGTTACGCCATCCCACCTCAACTCAGTATTATAAAAGCGGCCTCCGCGTATTACGTGCAGGTGACTATCGAAAAGGCCGGGAATAACGCGCCGGCCGCCGGCATCAATAATTTTTGTTTGTTTGGTTTTCAGTTTCAGCACCTGCTGGTTCGTACCAGTTTGCAGGATCTTACTGCCGGCAATAGCAACTGCCTCGGTCGTTACATTGCCATCACCCGTAGTAACCTTTGCGTTGGTGATGATCAAATCAGCTTTTGTTTGTGCCTGGCTGTCGGGTGCCCACAAGAGCACTACCAATGACAGCACTAAAGAAATCGTTCTCATCGTACAAAAATTAAGGGGCGGATGAACCGCCCCTGTTTTACATCAACCAATTATTAGTGTTTCAGCATTTCATGAGCGTATTGGATACCGATACCATAAGCGCCACCGTATTTCTTCACGAGGCTGGTAACGGCTGCGTATGTTTCACCTCTTGCCCAGTCGCGTTGCAGCTCGAGCAGGTACTGCATGGAAGTGATGGGTTTTACACCGGCCTGCACCATGCGGCTTATCGCCATTTCATGAGCTTCAGTGCTTACGTCGCCACTGGCGTCTGTGATCACATATACATCGTATCCATCAGCTTTAGCAGACAAAGCGGGGCCTACGATACAAACGCTTGTCCACAGACCGGCTAATACGATCTTCTTTTTACCCTTGTCCACGATCGCTTTGTGCGCGTTCACATCTTCCCAGGAATTCATCGTTGTTCTATCGATATAAGGGAACTTAGCGGCAGGATAGAATTCTGCAACCTCTGGGAATACAGGTCCGCTGAATGATTTCTCAGCAACGGTAGTAACGACGGTAGGCACTTTAAAGATGCTGGAAGCGCCAGCTACGATGGCTGTATTGTTCCTTAATTGTTCGATAGCGATATTCTTAACGGCGAAACCCATCTGGCTTTCATGATCTATCAGTACCAGGGCGTGGTTGGTAGGGTTCAGTAATTCGGGAGAGGGCTTCTGGGCTTGTGCAGTAAATCCAAGAACTGCAAGAGAAAAAGAGGCTACTACGGATTTAATTAACGGTTTCATAATTGTAACTTTTAAGTTTTGTTCGGTTTATGTTATGTTCGATTAATTTGATAACACAAAGCTATTGCAGCGCGCTGCCGAAGGCAAGTGACAAATTGAGGATAGTGTTGTACATATCATCGAAGCATTGAAAAAGCACTTTAATCGTCACAATCACACTATATAATATGCAGCGACCGATGCCCGCATCGCTTATCACATTCTTATTACCGTTAAAACACCTGCGCGGCAAACGCAAAGAAAATGTTAACTTGGAAGTACCATGAGCAGGGATATACTATCAATCATCAAGCAGTTCAATGCCACGCGCGATCAGCAGGTACTACCCCGCAAATACGAAGCAATGGCAGAAGACCCCTTCCGTTTTTTCCGGGGCACCTGCCATCTCTTCTACTATGATCTGGCGCAGCAGTACCCATTCGATGCATCGCCCGCTTCGTGGATCTGTGGGGACCTGCACCTGGAGAATTTCGGCAGCTATAAAGGCAGTAACAAGTTGGTGTATTTCGACATGAATGATTTTGATGAAGGTATACTGGCTCCCTTATTATACGATCTCTCCCGCCTGCTTACATCGCTCAACATTGCGATCGCCGAAATTGGATATTCCCGGAAGGAAAAAAAGAAGCTCACGCAGCAATTGCTACAGCAATACCGCTTCGCACTGGTGAAGAACAAAGCCTTTAACATTGAAAAGGAAACCTCGGCCGGTCTCATCAAAAAGCTCATCAATAAAGTCAGCGAACGCACACGCACTGACCTCCTCCGCGAGCGCACGAACAATAGATCATCCAACGCCAAACTGATTGTTGACGATAAGCTGATCAAAATATCCAAAGACGAAAGGAAGGCATTGGCAGCCTCCTTCGCCAAATGGTTCAATAAAGGGTTTCATGCAGGATTTAAAGTAGCAGATGCGGGTTTCAGGATTGCCGGCACCGGCAGCATCGGCGTAAAACGTTATGTATGCTTACTGGAGAATGAAGTGGATCCGCGGCAGAAGAGATTGATCGATGTTAAAATGGCGATGCCTTCCTCCATACCGCTGCCTTCGCATATTCAACAACCCGGCTGGAAAAATGAAGCAGAGCGCATCATAGAGGTGCAGGAAATGATGCAGCATGTAACACCCGCATACCTGTCGACATTCAAGCACCACAATGAATGGTATGTAGTGCGCGCCATACAACCCACCGCCGATAAGATCAGCCTGGATGATTCCTGGCACCAACCCAACCGGGTTACCCAATACCTGGCCGACCTGGCCATGCTCACTGCATCCACGCACCTGCGCAGCAGCGGGCGCCGCGGATCGGCCACTGCCGATGAACTAAAAGCATTTGCCGAGGCCACCGCCTGGGAAAACCAACTCATCAAATGGGCAGATGACTATGCTCAACAGGTAGTAAAAGATCACGCACAATTTAAGAAGGCCTGGAAGGAAGGGTACTTTAGAAACTAACCCATCGTCATTCACCTTCCTCTCCTCCAATTCCCACTCCACGTAAAATGAAAAACCCCGGCTCAACGAACCGGGGCTGTTTGGAATGAATGGGATGATAAACTAAACCCTAACAACTATTTTGTAGCCTTCTTCTTATTGGCTTTGTACCGCATATCGGGCGTACCGTCTTTCTTGGCAGGGCCTGAAGCGCTTGCCTGGTTTGCCTTGTAGCGCTTATCGGGCGTACCATCTTTTTTTACAGGGCCAGCGGGTGCTGTGGAAGCTGCCGGTTTACTGCCTGCCTGTGGGTTCGCAGAAGCCGAAGGCGTTGCAGAAGCGGTTGGCTTACTACCGGCAGCAGGCTTACTGGCCGATGCAGGTGTAGCGGCATGGTGGTTACGCTCTTTCTTTTTGTCGTGCTTAGCAGCTACGGCAGCACTGTCTGCCTTTAGCGTTTTGTCGGCTTTAAATGCTTTCTTCTCTTTCTTATGACCTGCCTTTGCTGCCGCCTGCGTTTTCGCAGGCTCCTGTACTTTTGTATCTGTGGCCGACTGAGCAAAGGTGGCAGCATTGATACCAATCAGAACGAGGGCTGCTAATAATACTCTTTTCATGTGTTTTGATATTTGATTTTAACGAAACTTACATTACCGGTCCGCTTCAACACACCCCATCCCTGCCCTTCTCCTTTAACGGCTTTCCGAAGCGCTTTAAAAAGGATCACATACATTAGCTGCCTGTACACCAATCGCTGTGGTATCAACCACACCAGCTTACCTGGCTTTTCTTTCTCGAATGCGAAAGCTACGATGCTCACCAGTATATCCACTGCAAAAAATACGAGGTAGTATACCAGTATCTTATGCATACTCTCGGGGTCGTGCCTGTTCCAGATAAGGCTCAACACGAACATGACATCTGCTAACGGAGCCAATGCCGGTAATATTATTTGAAAGAGTAGAATATTCGGAAGCGATACCATACCGAGCGCCTTGTAACGCGGATTAAAACAGGCGTCCCGGTTCTTCCAAAAGCTTTGCATGATTCCGTAGGTCCAGCGAAAGCGCTGTTTCATGAATTGTTTCAGCGTCTCCGGCGCCTCCGTAACAGCAATCGCATCCGGACAATTGACAATCTGGTATCCATTGCGAAGAATACGAATGGTAAGATCGCAATCTTCCGCAAGTGTATCACTCGTAAAACCATCAGCCGCTTCAATCGCTGCTTTTCTGAATGCGCCAATGGCGCCCGGCACCACCGTGATCCCATTGACGAGGTCAAAAGCCCGACGATCAAAATTCTGTGCGGTAGTATATTCGATACTCTGCCAGCGGGTGAGCATATTGCGCTCATTACCCACTTTTACGTTCCCGGCAACAGCACCAACCATAGCAACATCGCTGCTATTTGTTGATGGCTCTGCGATAAACTTCGTCATCAACATCCTCACAGCATGCTGTTTCAGCTGTGTATCTGCATCTATACAAACCACAAAGTCATGCTGTGTATGCGCGATCCCAAAATTCAAAGCCGATGCTTTACCGCCATTGGGCTTAGTGAGTACTTTTACCCGGTCATCTCCGGCAAATGCAGCCTGCACACGCTGGTAGGTTGCATCTTTCGAACCATCATCTACAAAGATGATATCAAAGGCAGGATAGTCCTGTTGCAACAGGTTTTCGATTGTCTTCACCGCATTGATCTCCTCGTTGTAAGCCGGGACTATAATACTTACCGCTGGCCATGCATCTGCAGGAATCAACGTAGCTGCCATACGTCGGCCAGCTATGATCTTTTGCATCAGGGCCATGATCGCCATACTGCCAATACGGATAAAACCAAGCAGGATCGCTACCCAAAACGCCGCACTGAGAAATTGTCCCAGCCAGTAACCCACTGTTGCGATCCTGCCATTCCAGGCCACCAGGCTATTATTCACTGGCGGCATCACCTCATCTTTTGTTTTACCCAACAAACCCGAAATAGTAGTAAACCCAATACCCCGTTCCTTGAAATAATGAATGATCCCTGGCAGGGCAGCCACAGTAGCCGCGCGGTTACCACCAGCGTCGTGCAGCAGAATGATGCCCTTTTCGGGATTCGCTTCATATTCCCTGATCGTCCTCGCATATATGCTGTCGGCGGTAACACCCTTCTCCCAGTCGTTGGGGTCGATGCTTTCTCCCACCGTATAATAGTTCTGTTGCTTGCTCAGGTTAATGGGACGTAACTCTACATCGGTAGTAGGTTCAGAATCGGCATTGTAAGGCGCCCTGAAGAGGACCGTGGTATGCCCGGTGATCGATTCAATCAACAGGCGTGTAGCCTCCATTTCGGTAGCTGCCCTTTCGGGACTCACCATCGCTATATTGGGATGGGTGAAGGTGTGATTGCCGATCTCATGCCCTTCGCGATAGATCCTTTTCAACAAGGGCAGATTATTCTCCGCCTGCAAACCGATCACGAAAAACGCGGCTGGTACATTTTCCTTCTTAAGTATATCGAGCACCTGTGGCGTATAGGTAGGATCGGGTCCGTCGTCGAAAGTAAGCGCCACCTGTTTATGTACCACTCCATATTTCCGGATCACGTATTTGGTGGGCAACTGCACATATCGTTGTTCGCCGATAAGGCCTTCCGTACTGTCTACCATAATGTCGATCTTGCCGGGCTGGGGCGCCGTGATCACATTGAGCACTTCACCATCGCCGATGTAGTCGGGCCTTTCCACCGGCGTATTTACTGTCATCAGTTTGTTGTAATCGAAAGGATGTGCGGCAATTGCTTTATTGGTGAGGTTTCGGTTGTAAAAGGTCCAGAGGCGTTCATCTTCACTGCCCAATCTCCACAAGGCAGTGCCTGCTGTACCATACTCGTCTGCAAACCTTACCGTATTGAAATTAGAAGCTGCATCATTGAAATACACGTCATGTCCCCTGCCATTGCCATCGGTATATTGGTAATGGTTATTGTAGGTATCGTTGTCAAAATCGATGTCGGCGTTGTACTGGCGGGCATTTGCCAGCGCCTGCTGGTAAGTTACTGTAGTAGCTTCCATATGGCCGGCCCAATCGTATCCATAGCCTGCAATGCAGAGGATCAGTTTGTCGGTAGGTATCTCTTTAGCAGTTTCATCCAGCACTTTCTCGATCCACTGCTGACTACTCACGCTGCCCGGTACACTTGAGGCAAAATGTTCGTCGTAGGCCATGAGGAACATATAATCATTATACCGCTGCAACTCGCCTACATTAAAGTCCGCATCGTGGGGCATAATATCCTGCGTAACCAGGTAACCTTTGGGATGCAACTTATTGTACAGCTCCCGCTGAAAGGCAATGATAGGCTCATCCCCTTTTTCCCGAAACTCTTCAAAGTCAATATTAATACCTTGCAGTTGATATTGATCGAGGTACTTTACGATATCATTGATAAGGCGTTCGCGCTTTAGCGGGTTGTGCAGGATGCGGTGTAACATGGCGCCATCGAAGCCGCCTTCTCCCAATTGCTCATTGGTATTGTTGATCAGGGGAACAATCTTCACCTGCTTTTGCTTCATGACCTGCAGGGCCTCCTGGTCTATTTCAACGCGCAGGGTATCGGTAGCCGGGTCGATAAAGAACCATTCGGGCACCACCATGTTGAGCTTATCGATATGCTGTTGCAGGGAATAAAAAGACTGCGGATCCCAGTCCACATAAAAAGCAGCCCGCACCTGGTGACTGGTAAGGTGCGGCGTATGATGCAGTAATTCGTTGTTCCTTTCCCGCGCCTGCAGGAAGGCTTCAAAGCCTTTGTATTTGCGGGCCTCCTGTTTGTTAAGGCCGGCCGGCGTAATCGGATGTGGCAGTTCATGTAAGGCATCTGTGCTGCTGGCCAGGGCCGGTAATCCCGGCTTCAGCGCTTTGTTGAGGGTGATGATCACCACCGGCACCGTAAGTATCAGCAAAAAAAAGAGCGACCTGCCAGTCCACTGGAAGGTCCGCCACCGCCACTTTGAATCCGTCTGAAATATTTGATGTTGCGCGCCCATAGTTGTTAAGTTTGGTATCCCGTTTATTCCGGTACCAAAGCTATTTTACACTATGGGCCTGCCCAACGGGCAATCGGCGGGCAGGCAAAAACGGTCGTCGGATACCCAGGCATCCAGGCATCTATCCCAGGCCATACCTCCTTCGGTCCCCGCAACCAGGCACTCAGCATCTTACTCATTTACCATCCCACCCGTAATGTTGGCAAAGGTGCCCGAGGTAACACCTGCCTTATCGGAGGCCATAAAGGCCGCCATATACCCCACCTGCGCCAGCGTTGGATGTTTTCCTCCTACGAGGTTCCTGTGCACAAACTTCCACTCCTTCATGCGCTGCTCCACCACGGGCGACACCTCAAAAGTTTTGTCGATACTCTCCTGCGACTCCGGAGAGCCCGAAGAATGAAGGTATACAGTGCGAACGCCGTGCTCGCCCAGCTCGGCCGCTAGCGTTTTGGACAATGCTTCAATGGCAGCCCAGGCGGGCCCAAAACCTGTTGTATAGGGAATGGGAATATGGCTGGGGATGGCGGTGATCATCATGATCACCCCGGCCCGCTGCTTTACCATGTATTTCGAAGCAGCATTGGCAGTATGGAATTGTGATTGCGTGTAATGCGTGATCGGCAAAGTGAAATCTTCCCAGCTGATCTCGGACAAGGCCGCGCCCTGTTTGCCACCCGTTATATTGGTGGCACAAAACGATATGTCCACCCGTCCTGCTTTATCCACTACCCCATTTACAAATGCCTCTACCGAAGTTTTGTCGAGCACATCTACGATGCCGGTTTCAGCACGGCCACCTTCCGCAATGATGGCGTCTGCCACCTTCCGGGTGCGGGTATCTGACTGCGCACCCAGGTACACCGTTGCTCCTTCCCGGGCAAATGCATGGGCTATCGTGCGGCCAATAGAACCGGCTCCATATACAATGGCGATCTTGTTCTCCAATAGTTTCTCCATAATAGTGTCCGCGGCAATTGACCGCAGACACTAAAAGTAAAACTTACCATTGGGTCGTTGAGGGGGTGTATACGACAAAGAGCGGGGTGCATCCTGCCACTTTCAGTTACTTACCCGGTTCTCTTCCTCTGTTGTCCGGGATTGCCGGCTGCGTGGTTTCGCCTTTCCAAAACTATAACCTACTGACAACACTACCCGTTGCGCATACCCCCGGTGCGACAACCTGTTATTGATGATATTTTCTTCCCGGAACTGAAGCCGCGTTATATAGGTATTGAACACATCATAAAAATTCAGCTTTGTATTGAGCGTACTCTTTGCCCATGTTTTTTGCAACCCAACGTCGATGCCGCCGATGGGCTTGAAAATATAGAGACTATTGCCGCTTCTCGATCTATGCCGCCAGGATACATCAGCAGTTATCCCCGCAGGCAGCGAAAACACCTGGCTGCCGCTTAATGAATAATCAGTGACGGGGATAGCGTAGGTCTTACCGAAATAAGGCATCTGCTCCTTGTGATAATACACGCCACCATTCTGCACTATGCGCCACCATTTGGTGAGCGCAATGGCATAACTTAATTCTACACTGGCGAAATCGTGATAAGGCAAATTAGTACCGAGGTACAGCAGGTCATTCGTTACCGGGTCGTATTCGGGATAACGCGTTAACCGGTCTTTTTCCCTGCCGGCATTAAGAGCTACCTGGAAATCCTTGTACGAATAAGTTAATGAAATGACGCTCGTGACAGATGGCAGCAGGTAAGGATTGCCTACCCAATAGTTGAGCGGACTAAAATAAAACCGGAATGGATTTAATTGATCGAACGTGGGCCGCGTCATGCGGCGCGTAAATGACAATCCGATCACTTCATGGGCCCTGAGCGTATAGGAGAAATTAACACCTGGCAGCCAGGTAATATAATTCCTGGTCCTCACCTCCTGTAATGTAACCGCATCGGCGCGCGTATAGGTATGCTCTGCCCGCAAACTCAATTTAATACTGAATCGCTTGACCTTTCTGCTATACCCGAAGTAACCCGCGCTGATGTATTCATTGTACAGGAAACGGTTGGTACGGCCGGCATCGGGCACAAACTTTTTTTCTGTATTGAGGGTATCATACCGCAGGTCGTTATTGGTGGTGATATAAGCGAACCTTCCCCCCATTTCAAGGGAGCCATTGGGGATGGATCTTGTATAATCAACCTGCGCCGACCTTAAGGTAATATCGTTTTTCAACGTCGTTTTCCAATAACTCATTAATACGTCCTGCAGACTGTTACGATTCTGAATATCTTCTTCCTGCCGGTTACGGATCTTGCCAAAACTGCCAAACACATTGAGCGTATGCTTTCCCCAAGAGCCATCATAGCTCAGGTTTATCACCTGGTTCTTTTGGGTTTGATTGGCCAGCGATCTGCTGACTGTAGCATCCAGTAACTGAGTGCGGGTAGCATCGGAGAAATGGAGGGAGTTCAAACTAAGCCTTTCGCGGTTGGCCTGCCAGGATTTATAGGTTAACCCAAAAGTCTGGTTTTTCTTGAATTGATAGTCGACCGAGCCCTGCAGGTTGAGATTGTTTTGCGCCGTTTTGTTGTTGGTGAGCGTTGCCATATACCGCGTGTTGGCCAGGTGCTGCAAAGCCTGGTAGGTATAAGGATCGTTCCCTACCATATAGCCTGCCCGCAAGCCATAAGTAAACTTATTGGCGCCAAGGTTAACCTGAAAACTATTGTCAGCATAGGGATATTTGCTTTGACGCAAGGAAGAGGTCACCGATCCTTTCCATCCCTGCCCTTGTTTGCGCAGCCTGATGTCGATGATCGCTTTGTATTGCGCGTCGTAACGCGCCGAAGGATTGGCGATCAGCTCCACCGATTCCACCTGGTCGGGCGTTAATCCATTGAGGTAGGCCACCTGTTCTTCGGCACTCATGGCAGTTGGCTTGCCATCCACAAAAATGACCGGCACATTTCTGCCCTGCATCAACAGCGAGCCATCGGCATTGACCGCAAGGCCCGGCGCCTTGGCCAGTATGTCCAGCACATTGGCCGATGCCCTGAAGAAAGTGTTGCCCGCCACCTGTAGGATCGTTTTATCGTCCCGCACCTGGATACCCCGCCTTTCTCCGCTCACCACAACGGCCTCTAAAGCCTGATCGTCGCGCAACAGTGTCAGGTAGCCAAGTGGCAAAGTGGTGGCCTGCGCTTCCACCCGCAAGGGCCGTTGATGGGCCCTGTAGCTGAGGGCAGTAATCTTCAACACATAATTACCGGGATTAATATCCGGCAGCTCAAACCGGCCTGCCGAATCTGCCTGAATACCGCGCACAGTTACGGAATCGGGCAATTTCTGTAATGAAAGACTCGCATAAGGAATGGCCGAACGATGGGCACTGTCAATTACCCGCCCCGTAATACGCACCTGAGCCTGTACATAAACACCTGAAAAGGGAACGAAGCACAAGAAGATAAATCGCATCATAAGCTACATTTATGGCGCCCCTTGGGGGCAGGTCCTAAATGTAACAGCGGAAGCAGGCAGGCAAGGTCCGGTACTATTAATCCGGAGGTACGGAATTATAAAACCGTACCGGTATTGCCGAAACCGAACACCCAACTTATTGTTATTTAAACCACTATATAGTATCGGCTTTTGTAAGACCTTCCTTGTACAAAGCGGGGGTAGTATCCATGATCTTCCGGAAAGCGGCGTAGAAAGTCGACTTTGAATTGAAGCCCACCTCGTATCCGATGGCTTCGAGCGAGTAGGGATGGTTTGATGCGATCATAGCGCAAGCCTTGTTTACACGGTAGCCGTTGATGTAGGCTGTAAAATTCTTACCAAGATTATCATTTAAGACCTGCGATAATTGATGGGGCGTTACCTGCACGGCTTTCGCCAATCCGGCAAGACTCAATGCCGGATCTTTGTAGATCTCCTGCTGCTGCATCACTTGCTCCAGCCTGCCCAGTAACCCCGCAGCCGCGTCATCATCTACTTTTTTATTCGCATACTTAACAGGGGTCGCCTGCTCAGTCTTTCGTTGCTGGCTGCTCCTCAGGGCCAGCACAATAATGATCCCGTACAAAAAGAAGGTGAACAGCACCGAACTGCTGAAGTATAAACTGCATTGGCGGGGCATGACCATTGCGAGCGCAAAGGTGGAAAAGATCACCAGGTTGGCGATCATGATCGTCAACATCCATTTTTCGGGAGTCAGCAACCGCATACCAGCAACAGTTTTACGGCTGAACAACCTGGCGAGCAACGGCCCGGCCGCGATCACGGCAGCGATGACATACAAGACCCAAATGACGTAAATGCCCTTTATAATATACCGGTTCCATAGATCCGGGTAGATAGCGTAAGGACAGAACAGAGCACCGACCACGATGAGGCCCAATAAAAACCCGATCTGCCATTTCCAGGGCCGCGGCACATCGCTCATATTGCGCACCGTCGATCGTACATAGAAATACAGAAAGGGCCCTATCAGTAAGCAGGCCGACAAACCGATCTGAAGGTATACTTTAGGAATAGTGGGATTGAAAGTTACCAACACCGACTTGCCCACCCGTATGCTCAATGCCAGCAGCAGGGCTCCCAGAAAAGTATTCGAAACAGTCTTTACCCGGGCAAAGAGCAACAGCCATAAGCCGAGTATAAGACCATTGAAAGCCCCAAGGCTCCCCAGGAAGAACATGATAAATTTGCTATCGATCATAATGACGGCTCCGGTTTACATTTCCCCCAGGCAATATACTGCCTTTTCGGGGAGGCATCTGTGATACCTTCTAAAGGTACTGATTTAGCCTATTTCCCAAATGCTACCGGTCATACAGACGGCCTCCCCCCAAACCCACCGCCGAGCTATGGGGTAACGCATGGTTTGTTCCGATTTGTACAATCCGGGCAACCTATTCCGGTCTAAATTTGTTGAGTTAAGTAATCCAGGTGGGTAAACCTGTTTTTGTATCTTTAACACAATCATGATGTACCGGGAATATAAGCCAGGACCTCGTTTAAAAGAATATGTCAAATGTTATTACATCTACGAGTCGAACTCGGAGACAACGTTTGAGGATACCGTATTTCCCAGCGGAAATATGGAGATCATCTTTAATCTGGGTTCTGGTCAATGGCAAACCGCTCCCAATGAAACCTTTCTCGCCAATCCCGCTATTGAATTATGGGGACAGATCGTTAAGCCCTTACCAGTAAGATCGATCGGTCAAAACACCATGCTGGGCGTGAGACTCTATCCACAGGCAGCAGCCTTCTTTCTGAAGGAAAAAGTGGACCTGTTCAATAACCAGGTAGCCGACTTCAGTGAAGTGGTCGATAAAGCGGTGCAATCCCTGCACAGCCAGTTAATGGACACGGGCTCCTGGAGCAAACGCATTGAATTGTTGGATAACTACCTGTTTGGATTACTGAATGATGCCGGCAGGCGTTTGCAAAAGATAGCAGTGGTCAATGATGTGATGCAGGAAATGAAGCAACATGATTTCTTCGACAATATTGAAAATGTAGCGGCCCGCTATGGTATCAC
The DNA here is from genome assembly GCF_029223285.1 of Paraflavitalea sp. CAU 1676. Lineage (GTDB taxonomy): Bacteria > Bacteroidota > Bacteroidia > Chitinophagales > Chitinophagaceae > Paraflavitalea. The sequence goes on from NZ_JARHUJ010000006.1 coordinate 15,631, forward strand.
TTCCCGTTACCTGCAAAAGTTGTTCGTGCAGTACACCGGCCTCACGCCCAAGTTGTACAGCAAGATCCATCGTTTTCAAAACAGCCTTCGTCTTGTTAGTCAGAAAGAGAGTTCACTTACATCCATAGCATACGACTGCGGCTATTTCGATCAGTCGCATTTCATCCGCGAATTCAAATCATTTACAGGATACACACCCTCCGGCTATTCCATCGAAAGTTCTCCGGTAACCCTGGCACTGGCCAGCAATTAAAAGATAACCTGACCAGCGCAGGTACTGGCTGCAATTTGCTGCTGCCGTCTTAATTACCATTTTGCAAAACGTATTTTTCCGAACCCTCTCTATTCCATTATCTGGAAAATATCCCAATATGGCTAACCCGCCGGAATACCTGCCGGCGGAGGTCATGATTCCTGTTTTAGGAACAATATAACCGAGCCGGAATCCGTTACCCATTACAATACCCCCGGCAACCCTGTTGCCGGGACCATAATCCTCTTTCCCATGATAAAAACTGTACCCCCGTTCTTTTTATCGTCCATTTCCGGCATGAAGGTGAGGTCATTGGTAACAGCAGCCTCTTTGTTGGCAGTCTGCTCCGCCAATGCATTCCATGGCCCTACTGCTGGCAATAAGATTTCGGTAACCTCCAAAGCAAGATCGGCCTGGCACAAGTCGTTCGTCAAGCGGTCGGGCCCTGCAGCCAACGACCTCGAGATTGCAGAGGTAGCGCCCGAATACAAAACCCTGAGCAGGCTTTGGACCGATCAGAACCCGATCAAGGTAACGATCAAAAACAATGGTACCAGCGATCAGGCAAACGTTGTAGTAGATCTGAACGTTGTCGGCGCCAATGCCGAGGCCCTGTCGCAGATCGTTCCGTTCATTGCTGCGGGGAGCAGTGAAACGATCACCTTTACCGGTTCCATAGCATCCACCGGTACCCAGGTGATAGAGGCCAAAGTGCCCGACGATGATGACAATACCAACAACACAAAGACCGCTTCGCAGAATATCAGCTGTAACAGGTATGGCTATACCGGTTCTGAGCCCATCTATGATGGTTTTGGTTTCGGATCGGGCACCGGTATCGTGAGTGCACGTTATCAGGCACCCGGTATTCCTGTTTATATAAAAGGCGTCACCGTCCATATTTCGAACGATCCTTCCAACGTGGGTAAATCCATAACCGGTGTACTGCTCGACGAACTTGGCAATATCATTGCCGACTCCGAGCCTTACTTTGCTACCGCGGGAGATCTCAATACCAGCGTACAGATCGCCTTCTACTCACCTGTACAGTTTAGCGGCACGGAGGTATTCTTTGCCGGCATCAGGCAGGATGAAGGCGGACAAGCTCCTGTAGGGGTGGCGTTACCAGCCACCACACCGGCCAACCGTTACTTCACCTTTGCAGCCGATGGCGGCGCTGCTACTCACTACACTACGTTGGGCAGTCTCAAGATCGGCATCATGGCCGATGTAGCTGCCGACCTTACCAGTTCGCTCACCGGCCAGATCATGGCAGGCAAACCGGTTACTTTTACCGCCACTTCCGGCTTCCCCGATTATACCTTCAAGGTGAACGGCGTTGCCGTACAGTCTTCGTTCAATAATGAATACACCTACTACCCCAATAATAATGATAACGTCTATGTAGAGATCAGCAGTAACGGCTGTACCTCCGATCCCATCGGCAATTTTGTAGTCGATGTGCAGGGCATCAACCCCAACGGAGGTGTTGTTTATGTAAATAAGAATAACCCTACACCGGGCGACGGCAGCAGCTGGTCGAACGCAGTAACCGAACTGGCCGATGTACTTCGCTGGGCCAAGGCCAAAGAGGCCGACTGGACTGGCGGCAGTCCATTGCAGGTTTGGGTAGCAGGAGGAACCTATAAACCTTTGTACAGTGCAGCTGACGACAACTTTGGTAATGAGGACGGCATGAACAACTCTTTCCTGCTCGTGAAGAACCTGAAATTATACGGCGGCTTTGCAGGCACAGAAACAGACCTCTCCGAAAGAGACCTTTCCATTGCCAGCAATAAAAGTATTTTGAGCGGCGACTTTAACGGCGACGATCTTGTAATTGGAACCGCAGTAGACCTCGTCATCGAAAATACTATTGAGAACGCCAACCACGTCGTGATATCTTCTGGTGAAGTAGGAGAAGCTTCGCTCGACGGCTTTACCGTATCCGGTGGTGGTGGTGATATGGAAGCACTGAACGACATCCAGGTAAATAGCAACTGGCTTACCAGGCTCGGTGGCGGTGGCGTACACAACTACCTTTCCGCTCCGTCAATCACGAATGTAGTTATACGAGGCAACAAGTCCTTCTTCCATGGAGGTGGTATCTACAATGATCAGTCGAGCCCCGTTTTGACGAACGTGCTGATCGTCGACAACGTATCTGAATTTCAGGGAGGTGGTATGGTCAATGCCAACATGTCGGCACCGGTACTCACCAACGTTACCATCAGCAACAACAATGCCCTGGTAGAAGGAGGTGGTTATATCAACATTTCCTCCAACCCTACTATCCGCAATACCATTGTCTCGGGCAATAGCTCACCGGTGGTAGATGACAACAGTACACCAACGATCACTTACAGCCTGATCGAAGGAGTGCCGGAAGATGTAGACAATGGCAACCTGAATGGCAGCCTGGACCCTACCTTCAACAATCCTGCAGCAGGCAACTATACCCTGAAACAAGGTAGCCCGGCCATCAACAACGGCAGCTACCTGTACTATATGGTGGGCCAAATGCCCGATCTTTCCAACATCGGCAAAGACCTGGGAGGCAGGCCCCGCATCAGCGGCAGTGTGCCCGATCTAGGTGCTTATGAATCGAGCAGCAATGACCAGATCATCACGGCAGAAGATATCAACCGCACTTACGGCGATGGAGATATCGAGCTCACTGCATTCGCCAGTTCTGGGCTTCCTGTAAGTTATGCCCTCGCCGATAATATCGTGGGCGATCTGTACCAGGATCCGCTCGACAACACGAAATGGAAGATCAAGATCAAAAAAGCCGGCGTAGTTGTTGTAACCGTAAGCCAGGGTGGTGATGCCACCTACGATCCCGCACAAAGCGTAGAGGTATTGCTGGTGGTAAACCGCAAGGAACTTACTGTAACGGCCGATAACAAAACAATCGCCTACGGCGAAAACATTCCTTCACTTTCCATCAGTTATGATGGCTTCATCGGTAGTGAAACGGTAGCAGCCATAACACAACCTGCTATTTCAACAACCGCCACCAAACTCAGCACGCCAGGCGAATACCCCATCATACTGGTGGGCGGAGAAGCTGTCAACTATGATCTTAAGCTCGTGCATGGCACCCTCACCATTGAAGGGGCCGCTATCAACATCACGAAGCAACCAGGCAGTCAGTCGGTCTGTGCCGGCTCTGTCGCCATCTTCGATGCAAAAGCCACTACCAGTATCTCAGTAGCCGTGTTGTATCAGTGGCAGCAAAGTACCGACAACAAATTCTGGAGCAATGTAGCCGGCGCTACCGATACAGCCCTGAAGGTAACGGCCGCCGACGAAATGTTCTACCGCTGCGTGCTCACCGCACCGGGTCGCGTAGTACGCACAGATATCGTTAAGCTCTCTGTGAAGCCGGTAGAAAAACCCGTGATCAACATGCCTAATATTATCTGTTTGTCGGAAGCCCGCTACCCGTTGAGCGCGTCCTTGCCGGGTGGTGTGTTCACCGGACCTGGTGTTAGTGGCTCTACCTGGTATATTGATTCGCTCAAGCCAGGACTGCAAACTGTACAATACGCTTACACCAATACTAACGGCTGTGTAGCTAAAGTGAGCAAAACGGCCAGTCTCTCCCTGTGCGGCGACAAATCGATAGTAACAGTTACCAAAGCCAATCCGAACCCCACGACAGGATATGTAATCGTGAAAGTGCTGATGACAGAGACCCTGAAGCAAACAGTAGTGGTTTCAAACAGCTACGGCCAGGTGGTCTTCAGTAAAGAGGCGCAGTTCAGAAAGGGATGGAACCAAATGCCGATCGATCTCAGCAAAGAAAGCGCCGGCATCTATTTCATCACGGTGAATGGCTATGGTAAATCGCCATCCTCGGTGATCAGGGTTATGAAAGAGTAACAGGTAACAGTTGAAGATACTTTGCAACTCAACTTCTCCTAAAATATATTCGCCCCCTCCCCTACAGCCACCCCCAAAAAGGGTGGCTGTTTTTATAGGAGGCAATTTCTTCGTAGTGGGTTACTTTTCGGCGGTTTCCGGTATCAAACAATACCACCAACCTAGGCAGTTTGAAAAAAATTCTCAAATACGTGGGTTACACATTGCTTACTTTCATCGGCCTGATACTCTTTTATCTGTTGTGCGCCTGGGGGCTTTCCCGTATTCCGGTATCCGGAGAGGTGGCCGCCGCTCCTGAAATCGAAATCTTTCTTAAGACCAATGGCGTTCATACCGACGTGGTTATGCCTGTAAGAACTGCTCAAAAGGACTGGAGCCTCTCTTTCCCCTTTCAAAATACCCGCCGTGCCGACACCAGCTACCGGTATATTGCCATCGGTTGGGGCGACAAGGGCTTCTATCTTGAAACACCCACCTGGGCCGATCTGAAACCCAGCACCGCATTCAACGCTGCCTTCGGATTGGGCAGCGCCGCTATCCATGCCACCTATTACCACCAACTGATAGAAAATAACCAATGCGTGAAGCTTAGCATTGGCAGGGATCAATACGAACAACTCATCCAATACATCGACAAGTCTTTGCAGAAAGACGATAGCGGCAGCCTGATGACCATCGGCGCCAATGCCCGCTATGGTGATCATGATGCCTTTTATGAAGCCAATGGACGATACAGCCTTTTTCACACCTGCAATACCTGGACAAACAATGCACTGAAAGCATCCCGGCAAACAGCCTGTTGGTGGACTCCGTTCGATAAAGGGATATTTTACCACTATCGATAGCGCCATTAACCACCCATTAACCATCGTTTAACGATTAGATAAATATTCTTCACTGGTATAAAAGAAGAAAAGTTCTCATTTTTGCCAGCCGGTAGTTGACGCTTTAGTCAGCGTTTCAACTACCCTCATATTATCAACTAATGAGATCAGTGATATTCTTGATATGCCTTTGTGCTCTTTTACTGAAGGGGTACGATTTTGTGCGTACAGGCATTCACCACTACTCGGTTGGTTACTTTGCCACTCAACATGCCGACAAGCGGCAACACATCCGTCAATCGTGCGCCCACCACGATAATCCGCTGTTCATAGATGCAGCAGCGAACTATGAAGAAGACGATCTCTTCTGCGAAGACCTGGAAGAGGAAGACGAAGACAGCGATCACGCTCTCTGGGGCAGAAAAGCCTGGTGGAGAACAAGAGGCAACTCACCTCCCGACGAGAGTGCCGGCTTACATTATCTCAACAAATACTCCCGGGACCTGCTTCCCTTTTGCAGCCATCTCGCCCATATCTACATTACCCAACGGGCATTAAGGATCTGATCATGCCTGTTACGTCATTACCCTGGTTGGTAATGGCAGGATGGTCTTATTATTTCAATTCCTTCCAAACAAAATCCAGGCTTTAACAAGCACTGACCCCATTTTATCTGCGGCGGAGTGGCAATACTCCTCCGGTATTTTATCGTTCAATTTCAATACAGTCATGAAAAGAATTGTAGTATTTGCAAGCCTGCTTGCATTGTTGTATCAAACAAGCTGCACCACCCGGGCAGCTGAAAAAAAGGAAGAAGCCGAAAAATTCTCTGTAACCAGTCCTGTACAGGTTGACACCTCTTTTACCAAGGATTACGTATCCCAGATACGATCCGTAAAGAACATCGAGATACGCGCGCAGGAAAAAGGCTTCCTTGAAAACATTTATGTGGATGAAGGCCAGACCGTAAAAGCAGGCCAACTTCTGTTCAAGATCATGCCCAAGCTCTATGAAGCCGAATTACTGAAAGCGGAGGCGGAAACAAGGGCGGCAGACATTGAACTGCAGAACACCCGGGCCCTGGTAGAAAAGAACATCGTTTCTAAAAATGAACAGGCGGTTGCCCAGGCAAAGCTCGACCAGGCAAAAGCAGCCACATCGCTGGCGAAACTTCACCTTTCGTTTACAGAGATAAGGGCGCCTTTCGATGGCATCATCGACCGCATCCCTAAACGTCTGGGCAGCCTCATCGATGAAGGCGAACTGCTCACCAGCTTGTCCGACAACAGCCAGATGTTTGCTTACTTCAACGTGTCGGAACCCGAATACCTCGATTACCAGACCAGTAAGAAAAGCCAGGCCAACACCAAAGTGAATCTATTGCTGGCCAATAATACGGTGCTCCCTTACGAAGGGAAAGTAGAGCTCATCGAAGGCGAGTTTGACAATGAAACAGGCAATATCGCCTTCAGGGCCAAATTCCCCAATCCCGATCGTCTCTTAAAACATGGTGAAACGGGCAAGGTGCTGATGACAATGCCCATCAAAAATGCATTGGTCATTCCGCAAAAAGCCACTTATGAGATACAGGATAAGATCTATGTATTTGTCGTCGACAAAGACAGTAAGGTAAAGTCGAAGATGATCACCATACTTGGCGATATGCCCGACCTCTATGTAGTAGGCAGCGGCCTCGCAGCAACCGACAAGATCCTCCTCGAGGGTGTTCAGAAAGTAAAAGACAATGACCGGATCAACTTTGAATTTCAGGACCCGCATGAAGTGATAGCCCACCTGAAATTGAAAGCAGAATAATAGTTCATATTAATAGCGTACCTAAATGTTTAATAAGTTTATACAGCGACCGGTTCTGTCTATTGTCATATCGCTTATCATCGTATTCCTGGGCATACTGGCCATATTCCAGTTGCCCGTAACTCAATTCCCTTCCATATCGCCGCCCAAGGTGAATGTAGTGGCCGAGTACCCCGGAGCGAACGGCGAATTAATGATCAAATCGGTAATTATTCCCCTGGAAAGAGCCATCAACGGCGTTCCCGGGATGAAATACATGGCATCGGATGCAGGTAACGATGGAGAAGCTACCATTCAGGTGGTATTCAATCTCGGTACCGACCCCAACGTCGCCTCTTTGAATGTGCAGAACAGGGTGGCATCGGTAGTCAACAAACTGCCACCACTCGTAGTACGTGAAGGTGTAAAGATCACCCGCGAGGAATCGAACATGCTCATGTACATCAACCTGTACAGCGATGATCCCAATACCGACCAGAAGTTCCTCTTCAACTTTGCCGACATCAACGTACTGTCGGAACTGAAGCGGGTAGATGGTGTAGGATATGCAGACATCCTCGGTAACCGGGAATACGCCATGCGTATCTGGCTCAAACCCGATCGCATGCTCGCCTACAAGATATCCGCCGAAGAAGTGATGAAGTCCCTGAGCGATCAGAGCCTGGAAGCTTCTCCCGGCAAAACAGGGGAGAGCTCAGGTAAACGCTCGCAGTCGTTTGAATACGTACTGAAGTATACGGGAAGGTTTACCACTAAAGAACAATATGAGAACGTGGTGTTACGCTCCAGTTCGAACGGAGAACTGTTGCGTTTGAAAGATGTGGCAGAGGTAGAGTTTGGCAGTTCGATGTACGATATCTATTCCAACCTCAACGGCAAACCTTCGGCGGCCATCGTACTGAAGCAATCGTATGGCAGTAACGCCAGCCAGGTGATCAAGAACGTGAAGGCCAAGATGAAAGAGATCCAGGCCAACTCATTCCCCAAAGGCATGGAGTATGAGATCAGTTACGACGTATCGAAATTCCTGGATGCCTCTATGGAGAAGGTGATACACACCCTGATAGAGGCCTTCATACTGGTGGGTATCGTGGTGTTCATCTTCCTGGGTGACTGGCGTTCTACACTGATCCCGGCGATGGCCGTACCGGTTTCACTGGTGGGCACCTTCATGTTCATGCAGTTCTTCGGTATTACCCTGAACCTCATTACCCTGTTTGCACTGGTACTGGCGATCGGAGTGGTGGTGGATGATGCCATTGTGGTGATCGAGGCGGTGCACGCCAAGATGGAAGAGGAGGGCCTGTCAGTATTGAAAGCGACCAAGAAAGCCATGCATGAGATTGCGGGGGCCATCGTTGCCATCACCTTTATCATGGCCGCGGTGTTCATACCGGTGGCGTTCATGTCGGGCCCGGTCGGTATCTTCTACCGGCAATTCTCCATCACCATGGCAACGGCGATCATCTTGTCGGGTGTGGTGGCCCTTACGCTAACACCGGCCCTTTGCGCCATGATCCTGAAGAATCACCATGGCAAGCCGAAAAAGAAAACACCGGTCGATAAGTTCATCGATGGCTTCAACAAGCTGTTCAACCGCGCCTCTGGCCGATACGAAAAGATACTGCGGGTATTGGTAAACCGCAGGGCTGTTACCTTCCTGATGTTGGGAGCATTCTGTGCAGGCATTTATTTCCTGAACGGCAAAGTACCTTCCGGCTTCATCCCCAATGAAGACCAGGGCATGTTCTATGCCATCATCCAAACGCCGCCCGGTTCATCGCTCGAAAGAACGAATGAAATATCGGAAAGGTTACAGAAGATCTGTGAAGAGGTAGATGGGGTGCAATCCGTTTCTTCCCTGGCTGGTTATGAGATCCTCACAGAAGGAACGGGCGCCAACTCAGGCACCTGTTTGATCAACCTGAAACCCTGGGAAGAAAGAAAACATTCGGTGACGGAGATCATCGAGGAGCTGGAAGAAAAGTCGAAAGACATCGCTGGTGCGAATATCGAGTTCTTCCAGCCGCCAGCCGTACCAGGCTATGGCGCCGCGGGCGGTTTCGAATTACGCCTGCTCGATAAAGCAGGAACAGGCGACTATAAGAAGATGGAGCAGGTAAGCAATGATTTTGTGAAAGAGCTTACCAAACGCAAAGAGCTCTCCTCGGTATTCAGTTTCTACAGCGCCAGCTTTCCCCAGTACATGCTTAAGGTTGACAATGATATCGCACAGCAAAAAGGGGTGAGTATCGAGAATGCGATGAATACCCTATCTACCTTACTCGGCAGTAACTATGAGATCAGTTTCATCAAATTTGGCCGGCAATATAAGGTGATCGTTCAGGCGGCACCCCAATACCGTGCCCTGCCCGATGATATCCTGAAGCTTTACGTGAAGAACGATAAGGATGAGATGGTACCATTCTCTGCTTTCATGAAAATGGACAAAGTATATGGCTTATCGGAGATCACCCGCCACAATATGTACACCGCCTCGGAGATCAGCGGAGCTGCGGCGCCGGGATACAGTAGTGGTACTGCCATCAAGGTGATCAATGAGGTAGCTCAAAAAACGTTACCGCGTGGTTTTGGAATTGACTGGGCAGGCATCTCGAAAGATGAAGTGGCGCAGGGCAACCAGGCGGTATATATATTCCTGATCTGTCTTGGATTTGTGTACCTGATTCTGGCGGCACAATACGAAAGCTTTATCCTGCCCTTATCGGTGATCCTTTCATTACCGGCTGGTATATTCGGTGCCTTCCTGCTATTACAGTTGACCGGACTGGAAAATAACATCTATGCGCAGGTGGCGATGGTGATGCTGATCGGGTTGTTGGGTAAGAATGCAGTGCTGATCGTCGAGTTTGCCGTGCAGAAACACCGCTCAGGCTCTACGGTATTGCAGGCGGCACTGGAAGGTGCCAAGGTGCGTTTCCGCCCGATCCTGATGACATCCTTTGCCTTCATTGCCGGTTTGATACCATTGGTATTTGCCTCCGGCCCAGGTAAGATCGGTAATCGCACGATCGGTACCGCTGCCTTTGGTGGTATGTTGTTCGGTACCATATTCGGGGTGTTGATCATTCCCGGACTGTATTACATATTCGGCAAGATCGCGGAAAGGCGTATGCTCCACAAGGAAGAGGAAGAGAATCCATTAACAGAAGAAATTGATCACCATGTTTAAAATCAGCATACATCACTGCCTGGGCGCATTGGGCATTTGCCTGGCCATTGCCAGTTGCAAGGCTCCAGCGGTTTCCGTGCGTGAAGAGAACAAAACGGTACCCGCCAACTTTGGCAGCGGCGGGGATACAAACACCCTTGCGGCGCTGCCCTGGAAGCAATATTTCACCGATAAGCACCTCATCAACCTGATCGATACAGCACTGAAGAATAATCAGGAGCTGATGATCACTTTACAGGAGGTAGAGATTGCGCGTAACGAGATCAGAATGAAACAAGCGCCATTGCTACCAACTGTGGGCGCGAGGGCTGGTATCGGCGTTGAAAAAGTAGGCAGGTATACCAGCCAGGGTGCAGGTGATGCCACTACCGAAATAAAGCCCGGCAAAGAAACCCCCGATCCATTGGGAGATTTTACGGGTGCGATCTACGCCAATTGGGAAGTGGATATCTGGAAGAAGTTGCGCAACTCCAAGAAAGCAGCCGTAACAAGATACCTGGCTACCCAGGAAGGTAAAAACTTCGTGCTTACCAACCTGATCGCGGAAGTGGCCAACTCCTATTACGAACTGTTGGCGCTCGATAATCAGTTGGCAATCGTAAAACAAAACATCGATTTGCAAAAGAGTGCGTTGGAAGTAGTTAAGATTCAGAAAGAAGCGGCCAGGGCTACTGAACTGGCTGTGCAGAAATTTGAGGCCGAGGTATTGAAGACCCAAAGCCTCGAATTCCAGATCCTGCAACAGATCAGGGAAACCGAAAACAGGATCAACCTCTTGCTGGGCCGTTATCCCCAAACGATAGACCGGGATAACAGCAATATCCTCGAGCTGCAGCCTGCTGTGGTAACTGCCGGCATCCCCTCTCAGTTACTGGCGAATCGTCCGGACATCAGGCAGGCCGAACTGGATCTTGCTGCTGCAAAACTGGATGTGAAAGTGGCAAGGGCCGAGTTCTATCCATCGTTTGGCATATCGGCGGCTGTTGGGTTGCAGGCTTTCAACCCAGCCTACCTGTTCAGATTGCCTGAGTCTATATTGTATAACCTGGCTGGCGATCTCGTTGGTCCGTTGGTGAATAAGAATGCGATCAAGGCAGAATTCTACAATGCCAATGCGCGGCAGGTGCAGGCGATGTATAACTACGAACGCAGTATCCTGACCGCCTACCTGGAAGTAGCGACACAGTTGTCGAACATCAGCAACCTCGAAAAGAACTATGACCTGAAGTCGAAGCAGGTAAATGCGCTCACGAGATCGATCGATATCTCGAACGATCTTTTCAAGAATGCGCGGGCCGACTATCTTGAAGTGTTACTGACGCAGCGCGATGCACTGGAAGCAAAGCTTGAGCTTATTGAAACAAAAAAACAACAGCTCAATGCGGTAGTGAATGTGTATCGTGATCTTGGCGGCGGCTGGAAGTAGTTAGCTGGCAAACATTATTGGTCTGTCAATGAAAAAGGCCCGGGAGTTATTCACTTCCCGGGCCTTTTTACTGACCGTTGAGGCAGGTTTGTATTGCGTTCCCTTGTTTATTGAACCAATCGATTGTATTTCTTCAGTATCTCTTTTACCTGGTCGTGTGGAATACCATATAAAGTATTTCCACCCTTTCCTTTCATCGTCTCGGCGGCGATCAGGGCATTGATCACCGCTTCTTCTGTTGCCTCCACAGTGGCTTTATAAACCCTATCCATCGCTTCTTTTGTGAGTACATTCCATTTTTCTGCCGTGCCTTTTTCATTGCGTGCCGGCGCCTGCGTGCTAAAAGCAAGGAATATATCGCCTGAGGAATTGTGGGCAAAGCTGCCTGTACGGGCAATGCCCATAGCTGCACGCTTAGCCACCTGCTTCAGTTGAGATGGCAACAAGGGGGCATCGGTAGCGATCATAATGATGACCGACCCATCTTTCCTTTTGGGAGCACCCAATTCGGCCTGACTACCTTTGATCTCTCTTCCCACAGGAATGCCAGCAATCAGCAGGTCATTACGCCCACCAAAATTTGCCTGCATAAATACGCCCACTGTATAATTTGCCGTATCAATCTTGATCACCCTTGAAGCAGTACCATTACCTCCTTTAAAACCATAAAGGCCCATACCGGTACCGCCGCCAATATTGCCCTCGGCCACTGCACCAGATCGTGCATTGTCGAGCGCTTCAAACACATCTTCCTTCTTAACATGCAATCCCTGGATATCGTTTAACAAACCATCCCATGTTTCTGCCACGACGGGCAGGCCGAATGAGAAGTCGATGAGTTCTCCGGTACCGAAATGCTTGATATTCCATTCACCGATTGCATCCCGTACAACGCCAACGCTATTGGTATTGGTAATACCGATAGGTCCGAAGTTAAAGCCATAGTCCTCGATAGAAGCAAGGCCTGTCATTTCGCCATCACCATTCAGGCTGAACCAGGCGGCAGGCACAGGATCATTTGATTTACCGTTGGGGAAAATGACAGTAACACCAGTGCGGACTGGTCCGCTCCCGGTAGCCGTTTTTGCAGAGTCCTTGATAATTGTTTTATAACCAACCAGCACACCCTTAACATCTGTAATGGCGTTGTTGGCACCAGGCTTTCCATCGAAGGGGATGCCCAGATCCCTGGCTCTTGGTTTGGCCGAAGTTGATTTCTGCGCGAAGGAGCAAGTTGCGACGACCAGCGAGGCAAAAAGGATGATCGATCTTTTCATAACCTTAGAATTTGGCAATAGGTGATTATTAAGATAAAGCTATGAAGCAAGAGTCAATGCACCAATGAGCGTGGTTTTATATTGCATGAACTGGTGGATTTAAAAGATAAGTTGAGGGCTGAAGCTGAATAGGGTCCTGCATTACAGCCGTCGCATTTTTACATCCGCACCGCTGCTGGATAAGGAAGCAGGTGTTACACCATGTGCCCTCAAAAAGTCCGCTGCACGATCTCCCCGTATCAACAGGTCGTTGCGCTACCCCTTCATGTTACAAGAACCAGCTTTATCAATCCCGCAGATCTTCTTCGATTTATTGGCCATTTTTTAGCGCATTAGAAACGTGTCAAGCAGGGGCTGAACAGCCATCAAACGCGCCATGTTTTCGGGCTTGCCCGGGCTTGGTCCGGGTTTGGTCCGCGTTTGGTCGGGCTTTGGTCCCTGTCTTTTACGCCATGTTTCCCTAGAAAAGAAGATTTTTGCCCATTTTTCGGGAGATTGGACGACAAGAAAATATTTTGCCTATATTTAGAAACGTAGGGATCAATTTGGTATCAGACCCTATAGAGAAGAATTTCTCAGTGATTGCTTACTACACAACCTTGCAGGTTGATGCTTAAAACGGCCAGACTCTCCATCTGACAATAAGGTAGTTTTTGATCCCCTGGCCTGCATTGGATCATCTTTTCCGCAAAAAGAGCGGAAACAAATCGCCATCAGTTATATTACCAGATATGCTATCCGTTTCGGTAATAGCTTCATCGATGCTATTTGAATTTTAAACAGCGGGGCATCGTCAGGTATTCCTGAAAAGCGATTGTAAAGTCACTAACCTTCCAACATATGAATCTAACAGGATCCATTAAAATGCTCGTGCTGGCTCTTTTGATTGTTAGCCCGGGTTTTCTGCTTGCGCAAATTGATGAGCAATTAAAACGGGACATCATCAATACCGGCTATGTGCATAGCCCCTTGCCAATGGATTACAGTAAGTCGTTTGAAACCTTTGGGTTGACCAAGAAAGTATTGACCTCCGACATGTTGTGCGATATGGAAACGCTGGATAAGTGGTCGCACAAAGGATTTGGCGGCATGCAGCTCACCAATGAAAGAAGCAAGTCCGGCAAAAACAGTTTGCGGCTTGTGGGTCAAACCACCAATCCGACCTTTCTGGACTGGGGTATCGGCCTTGGAACGTCGATGGCCAGCTACAACGCAGGCGGCGCCAATTGGGAAAAATACAACCGCATTCATTTCTACATTTACCCGAATTGCGAAGGCGCGCGCAGTATATACCTGAATCTCTATATTGAAAATGACGGAAAGATCAAGGTCCCGGACAAATATGAACGGGAAGGCATTCATGAGATCAACCTGATCAACGGTCAGTGGAATGAATGTTTTGTGGAGATGCCCGAGTTACCACGCGATAAAGTAAGCAAATTGTCTTTTGCCATTGAGATCTTCGGGAAAGAACGTACGATGGGCGATTCTCTAAAATTCGACATCGATGCAGTATCCTTGCAAACCATCGAAAACCCTGAAATAGCCAGCGGATGGATGCCAGCGCCCAACCGTATCGTACACTCCACCTCGGGATATGGGGTAGAAAGCGAAAAGACCGCCATTGTGCACGTAAAGAATAACAACGGAAAATTTCAACTGATAGATAATGCCAGCAAGAAGGTTGCGTATGAGGGAAAGATCATATCGCAGAAAACGGCGATCGGCAATTTTGAATCCATTGATTTCAGCGATTTCAAAAAAGAAGGACAATATTCTATCCACGTTGGCGATGTTGTAACCAATCCCTTTTACATCAACAAAGATATCTGGAGCAACTCTGCCTGGCGAATGTTGAATTTTATTTTCTGTGAGCGTTGCGGCTACCCGATACCCGGTAAACATGGAGCTTGCCATGGAGACCTGAACGCCACCTTTGAAGGGAAGCTGTTTACTTTTAACGGTGGTTGGCACGATGCTGCAGATATGTCGCAGCAGGTGCTTCAATCGGGTGAAATTATCTTTGGTTTGCTGGAGATGGCGAACCGGGCTAAGCAAAAGGGAAATAGTCAGCTCACGATAAGGCTACAGGAAGAAGCGGAATGGGGTATTGACTGCATATTGAAAGCGCGGCTGGGTAATGGTTACCGCGCGCAAACCTGGGGCACCAACCTATGGACAGATGGTTTTATTGGCACCAAGGATGATTCTTCCAGACGCAGGCAGGTCCGTATACACAACCGGGCTTTTGAAAACTTCCTGTTTGCCGGCATAGAGGCCTTTGCCTCGATGAACCTCGACAACGACCCGATGCTGAAAGAATTCCTGCGCAAGGTGGCCATAGAAGATTATGCTTTTGCCAGGAAACGCTTCGACAGCCTTGGCTTTAATGATCTCAGTAGCATCGGCGGTGGCGGAGACCACGCGGCCATGGCTTCCAATAGCCAGTATTCGGCGAATATCTCTTTTACCGCAAGCCTGCTCTATAAATTAACCGGCGATAAATTCTATGCAGCCGAAGCGGCAAAAGCCATTCAATATACCCTGCAATGCCAGCGCGTTGAACCGCTGAATGACAAGCACAAAATACATGGCTTCTTTTATCGCGACCTGAGTAAGAAATCCATTGTGCACTACACCCATCAATCGCGCGACCAGGCTTATATGCAGGCATTAACTGCACTTTGCGAAACACAACCGGATAATCCTGATTATAAAAGATGGGAGAGCGCTGTCAGGATGTATGGCGACTATCTGAAGACCATCATGCAATATGTGCAGCCATATGGTCTGGTACCCAGCGGTGTTTATCATGTGGATGAAGTAAAAGACTCGGTGAATTTTTATAAAGTGCAGGTAGGCATTTATAGAGGCGCTGCCGATGATTACAAAGAACAGTTGAAGAATGGCTTCAAGTTGGATGATGAACATTATTTGCGCGTCTTTCCGGTATGGTTCTCGTTTAAGGGAAATGCGGCCGTGCAGCTTTCCACGGGCAAGGCTGCAGCGCTTGCGGGCAGGCTTTTGCGCGATAAAAAACTGATGGATATTGCGGAGCAGCAATTGTTCTGGATCGTTGGGAAGAATCCGTTTGGCCAGTCGATCATCTGGGGAGAAGGAAGCAATTACCCCCAATTGTACACTGCATTACCTGGTGAAACGGTGGGAGGCATTCCTGTTGGGATGCAATCACGATTCAATGAGGACACTCCCTACTGGCCTCAGTTCAATACGGCTACCTACAAGGAATTGTGGATCGGGCCCGCTGCCAGGTGGTTTTCGCTGATTGCCGAGTTTTGACAAGTGATGACGCGAGGAGGCTGTTTCCGACAACCTGCCCGCATACGGAATTTATCATGACCATTACATTTCCTTGAGAATTAATGGTATAAGATAGCATCGTTAGCCACCCATAAACGCAGCAGCGGGCAAACAGGAGTTTTGTCTACCTTGCTGTACTAAACGATAGTGATATGGACTTCCAACTCGTAACCGGCGGTCCCGATACAGCGGACCATTTGGTGTTCACCACCACGTTCACCCACAACAACATTTTTTACAAGGCAGCACTTGCAGAAACCATTTCGTGGGAAGGATTGCGAACCGGCACGTACGACGTGCTGCTTCAGTCGGCCAGGGGCACACAACGCCTGACTTTAATTAAAGACAAGGACCACTGGAGAACCGGGGGAGAAGTAGAACAGATTGGCGTGATTGAGCAGGCGGTAGCAGATGTGCTTGGCGCGGCGATCAGTGAGGTTCGCAGGTAATTGCCTTTTCTTTTTGGCGATATTAGTAAATTCATTTTTCAAAATAAATCCCACTGTATTACAGCGGGTCTGATTTCTCATGAGAAAATTAATTGCCTCTCTTAACGTGACGCTTGATGGATTTTGCGATCACACCGCCGGGATTGCAGATGCAGAACTCCATCAACATTTTGATGAACTGATGATCAGTGCAGACACGCTATTATATGGCAGAGTTACTTATCAAATGATGGAAAGTTATTGGCCATCGGTGGTAAGTAAGCCAACTGGTGTCAAAGAAACAGATGAATTTGCTGTACTGATAGACAATATTCCGAAGATCGTTTATTCCCGCACGCTGAAAAATGTTAGTTGGAACAATTCAACATTGAAATCGGAGGTGGTTAAAGAAGAAGTGTCGGCGCTTAAGCTACAAGCGGGTAAAAACATTGTAGCGGGCAGCCCCAGTTTAATTATGGCCTTATTACAGCTGGACCTGATCGATGAATATCAGTTACTCGTTCATCCCGTAATACTGGGAAGCGGATTGCGATTATTCAATAACCTCCACGAGAGGATCCCCCTGAAACTCCTAAAAATAAAAACCTTTGGTTCTGGTGTAGTGGTATATTATTATGAACCGGTAAGAAATGTCAGCGTCTGATCAACTGGCTGAGATGCGCGACCCGAAACTAAGCTGGTTGTTGTATCTTCCTAATACCCAATAATTCCAGGATCCGTCGATATGATCTTCTTCATCGGGTCATTTAGAAAGACGCGGTATATTTCCATCATCTTGCTATTAAAAACGCCATGCCCCTTATTGATAAGCAGGAACCGTTGACTGTTCGGCATGTAGTGGTTGATCCGGTCTATATACAGGGGCCGGCAGGCAGGATCCATTTCTCCATCCGCCAATAGCGCTGGCTTGAGGGAGTAAAATCCCTGACGGGTTTCCTGGCGAATAGGAGGCGACTTCCAGCAATCGCACATGGCACGGTAAACATCATTGATGCGGTACCCTGGCAAATAAGGGTACAAGTTGCCAATCTCCTGAATTACTTTCTCACTATGGTAAGCCGTCTGATCGGCGCAGTACACCGAGATACGCATACCATCCGGGGCGCCATAGCTTCGGAATAAACCATTGAATTTTTCTGTCATGTAGGTTTCATGCCTGCCGGCGATGATCTGTGTGATCAGGTACGGCAGGTGGCTACGCTGCCTGTCATCGTAAAGCTGGTTGATGATAATATCCAACAATTCATTCTTTGTGTAAGCGATAGAAAGGCTGTCTTTAGTTCCGGGCTCCAGGTAACGCAGGTAGAAGGTGCTGTCTTTGATAGACGTAAAATAGCGGTCAAATCGCTCTTCCAGGTGATCATATCGTTGCGCCGCAGACGAATCTTGCTGCACGTGCCGGAATAATACCCCTAATGCTTCCCGGAAATTCACCGGTTCGTCTTCATCGATGGGAACGAAGGTGGGCAGGGGTGAATCCAGTGCGAGCGACCGGATGCGGGTAGGATCTTTTTGTAATACGGCCAGCATCAGCCCACCACTGTACGAGCTACCAAATAGATTTACTGAATCTATGTGCAACAAAGAAAGCAAGTCGTGAATATCCGAAACTGTAGCATCGGTATTATATCCTGCCAAATCGATCCCGCGCTGCTGAAGCGATCCTTTAACAGCTTTTACTCCCGATAGCACTGCGCTATCAATATTCCCGTTACGTCGGTAAGCCCCTTTGATCGCGTCATCCAGTTCGAACGAACGTAGATAGGGCAGCGCATACCTGGTGCCACGTTGCTCCAGCGCGATACAATCCCGATCTTCGATCAATACAGAACGCGTACTATTAACAACCCATCCAAGCGACGAACCACCGGGTCCACCAGCGGTATACAGAACCGGGTCTTTATGTTTAGCCGGGTTCTTGCTTCTTACGATGACGTAAGGCAGCTTTATCATGCGCGAATGCTTTTTCTCCCTGTTTTCAGGAACGATGAGGTATCCACATTCCGTTTTAAAGGAACTATCGATCTTATCCAATGGCCGAAATCGGCTGCGGTAGGCAGGAGGGGCCAATTTTATTACTTCAGGATCTGTTGTAAAATTACAGCTACAGGGTTCAATGGTTGCCTTGGCGCTAGTTTGAGCGAAAGACAAAGCGGCGGCAGCTAAAAATACTACCAACAAAATTGTTTTGAGTAAGCTCATCATACTCGTAAAGTTAAGCGCGTATGCCCCTGTGGGAATGGTAAAAAACGGACATTTTACTGTCTTCGACCATAACCTCACCTGCGGGCAAATTTGGAAACCAAACGGAGTCATGAACGACAATATTTAAAAAAGCTTCAAGCCCAATGAATTGACTCGTCAAGGCTAAGTCAGGACGATTGTACGTTTATTATCATTTGTCATCGTCCGCGCTTGTCGCAGCTGGTAGCTTTGCAACTTAAACAAACATTTGAGGTATGAAATCCGACAATAGAAAAGTGATAGCCGTAGTTGGCGCTACGGGCCAGCAAGGTGGTGCTGTTGTACGTGCCCTGCAAGCCAGTGGCGAATTTAAAGTGCGCGCTTTAACGCGCAACCCAAACAAACACAGTGGTATTAGCCACGAAGTCGTGGAAGCAGATCTGAACAGGCCCGATACACTCAAGGCTGCCTTTCAGGGAGCGTATGGTGTTTTCCTGGTCACCAATTTTTGGGAAAAAGGAACCGACGAAGTTAAGCAGGCAACAGCAGCTGTACGTGCAGCCCGGGAAGCCGGTGTTAAGCACTTTATCTGGTCAACGCTGCCAGATGTAGAATTCATCAGCAAGGGCAAATTCTATGTTCCCCATTATACGGGTAAGGCGAAAGTCGATCAGATCATTAAGGAGGCCGGATTTGAGTATCACACCTTCGTTATAGCTCCTTTTTTCTACCAGAACTTTATGGGTCCGCTTGCACCCCAAAAACAGGAAAACGGAAGAGTTGGCTGGGCACTTCCTATGGACCCAACCATACGTGGCATTCACTTGGGTGACATTACAGAGCTTGGCAAAATCGTGGCTGGTGCGTTTGCAAAACCAACTGAAGCCGGCAATGGTGCCTACCTTCCCCTGGTCGGTGACCTGATGAGCTTTAATGAAATCGTGGATACACTTAATCAACAGGGGCATGAATTTTCATTCACGCAGGTGCCGACAGGCATTTTTGTTACTCTCTTTGAAGGGGCCGGCGAGATAGCCGCTACATTCAGTTATTTCGAGGCATACACTTATTTAGGCTCCGATGCATCCAAAGAGATCGCACTGGCAAACAGGATAGCTGGTTCACCGATGACCCGTTTTGCAGATTGGGCCCGGGTGAATTTACCGGCAGAAAGAAAACAATAAGTCGATAGCACATTCAAATCAACACCGGTTAGGACGATCAGTTCCTGACCGGTTTGCCATCCATATGACCAATCAACTGATTAAATTATATATTTGAAGTATAATTTAATCAGCTGAATAAATGTACGAAGCGCTTATAAACTACATAAACAGCTACAGTACAACCCAACTAAGTGAACCCGATATAGCAGCCATTAAAGACACCTTCAAACCAGGGAAAATAAAGAAAAAGGAGTTCCTGCTAAAAGAAGGACAAGTCTGTAACCTTACTGCCTTTGTTATCAATGGGGCGCTGCGACAATACTCGGTTGATGAAAAAGGGTCAGAACATATTGTTGGTCTGTATATTGAAAATTGGTGGGCGAGTGACCGTGAAAGCTGGACAACGCTTACACCCTCCCTTTATAATATTGATGCCTGGGAGAATACAGACGTTTTGCTACTCACCAGAGACGCCTACTATGAAAGGATAAAACCTATACCTGCCTTTATCGAGATGAATTCAAAGTTACAGGAGAACAATGCATTCTCCGTACAGAAGAGACTCCATGCACTGATCAGTTTGCCGGCCGAAAAGCGCTATATCGATCTTATCAATGCCTATCCACAGTTTTTGCAGCGCTTTCCGCAACACATCATTGCTTCCTATCTCGGCATTACTAAAGAAACACTTAGCCGGGTACGGCGTCAGTTAAGTAATAAATAACAAAGGTTTCATACTTTGAAAAATTCTATGCCCGTAACTTCAAATAGGCCATAGCAGGGTCAACACCTACCACTTCAACATAACGTCAGCCATTGAGGCATGCACCTTTGTACCCAGCTCATTTGCCAATTGCTGATCGTCCTTGTTGGTTTTGTCTTGAAGTACCGTCCATAGATTCGGTAGAACAAGCTTTCCGCCGGCATCATATATCGTTGCGGCTGCCACATGCAAACGACACTGGTACCAGCCATAATTCTTAGGCTGTTTAGTGGCAATCTCGGTATAATTGCTTTCAAACTGATCGAGGGTGATGAAGTTGTAGCCCTTACTACCGCCTGCAACAACCATGTTGGGAAATACAGTTAATGCTGATAATAGTTGGGGTTGACGTTCGGCAATATAGGTGTGCAGGAAAATATTGCAGAACAATTCCCCCATCCATTTTCTTTGCATATACAACGATGCCTGCCGATGGTATGCATGCCCAAGCTCATGCACTGCCAATAGATCGAAAAATGGTTGCATAGATAGCTGTCCGTCTTTCTCACTGTATGCCTTCTTAACCTTTGCCACCAGCTCTGTGGGCAGTTCTGTTAATGGCGGAATGAAACTTTTCCAAAAGGCGTTATTTTCTGCTGCAACAACCAGTGTATTGTCATTGGAATAATGTGGCATACCGTATACCGGAAAATTTGTAAAACGAGGCCAGTCGGCCGGCGATAGAATGAGTAGCGAAACTGCAGGTCTATACTGTAAAAGTGAATCAGCAAATTGTATACATTCCTGCATACGGGACGACATTTCGGTGGCTCGCGTTTTGTGGCCTTTGCTGTAGTAGACCTTTAAGGATCGGGTATCCAGGGAATCGAGGTCCTGGAATTGAGATCTGCCCACGAAGGAAGAGCCCATTATTAGAAGCAAAATGACTAATGAACTAATGTTGGTGAGGGAATTCATGTTTCTTTTTACTCAAAATTATCTGAGGTGTACCATGGTAAATAGTACAGAAACGACATCTTTCAGATCTTGACATTTGCCTGCAGCCGAATGGAATGAAAAGCCATCTCCCGGTCTAACCCTGTTGGTGTGATGCCTGCAAACTGCTTGAAGTCACGTATGAAATGCATCTGATCATAATAACCTGATTCATGGGCGATGGAAGTCCAACTCCAGGATGGTTGCTGCTCGCGCAGGCGATAGGCGTTGGAAAAGCGTGCCAGCCGGGCCATGAACTTTGGCGAATAACCAAGCCGCTCCTTGCATTTTCGTTCAAACTGGCGCATGCTTAAGCAGGATAAAGCGGCAACATCGTCGATGGCCAACATGCCGTTTACATCTATCAATTGTTGAAGGGCTGCATCTAATGGAAGCAATGGTTTTATGGACGCCTGTTTTTTAAGGAGGAACGCTTCGGCAATTTGCGTCATGTTGAAAAATGTATCTGCTTCCAGGATTTGATTGGTAAGGCTTTCAATTTCCGGTCCCATCAATTCCCTGCCTTCAAAGCCATCATCGTATAATTCATACAGGGGGATGCCTAATAGACGGTAAAGTCCGCCGGGCCGAAACGTAATCACAAAGGCTTTATGGCTACGACGTACCAGCAGGTTCATCCTGGTTGCCTGCGGTCCAACCACTATACATCGCCCCCTGGTTTTAGATTCACCGTCGCCATGTTTTTTAGTTGTCACCAGATCATCCAGATAAAAGACCAGGAACTGCAATGGCGTGGGGGGAAAAGGACAAAGAATCGGGTTCTGACCCTCAGGCAGCTGAAGATGCTGGAGGAACATGTCAACCACTAACGATTGCAAGGCCGGGTGAAGGTTATGGTGCAGCAAAAGCAAGAACGAAGGCTTTATGGAAAGATAGGTAATCTAAAAGAAACCGGATGCGGGCTATATCCACCAATAACAAAAAACCCGCATAAATTCAATAAAAACAATAAATTGTAAAAATTACACAAACGCCTTAAGGCATGCAAACGTTAGCATTGAACAGTTTTCAGACCCGAAGATTTTTAGAATTTTAGGAATAACGAGTGAAATGGAAAGCATCAAGTTTACTGAAAAAAAGGAAATCAAATGCAGTCCTGAGTATGTGTTTGATTATACGCAAGATTATAAACAAAGACTCACCTGGGACACTTTTTTAAAAAAGGCCGACCTAATTGAAGGGGCTACAACCGCAGGCAAAGGAGTCAAGGCGTATTGCGTTGCCAAAAATGGCCTTGGAATGGTGACAGAATACGTTTCATTTAATAGGCCAAAAGCAACTGCAATCAGAATGACAAAAGGTCCTTTTATGTTTAAATCATTTTTAGGTTCCTGGACTTTTAAGGAAATACAAACTGATTTGACAGAAGTAATATTTTTATATTCATTTCAACTTAGATTTCCGTTTAACTTAGCGACAGGACTAATAAGGAAGAATTTGCAAGGCAACGTAAGGCAAAGGCTTGAAGACCTTAAAAAAACTCTGGAAGCAAGAAGCACGACTTGCTAACAGCGCATTTGTTATGGTGAACGACGATTTGTGCATGAATTAATTGCATTTACCTACGCTAATGCTGGTCTCCCCGATCATTTCGAAAAGTTTACGGGGCAATTACTGTGTTACACCGAATTTATTTCGATGTCAAAGAGAAAAAGGTCAGCATTACTGACCTTTTCTACTTGATATCCTACAAGGATAATCTTTTATATGATTCTGTACGCCTATCGTTTTCCACCACCTATGCAAAACCCAAGCTTGATACCCAAATAGCCGTTTTTAGTTGTATACGTGGATTTACCTTCTGACGTGGGGTCAATAGTTTCAAGTTTCGTAGACGGAACAATATTATACTCCAAACCGATCCGGAAGTGGCTAAGCTCAACGCCTACTCTGACCATTTCGCCAAATTTAGACCCGGCGCCGCCAGCGGCAGTAGTCCCGTTTGTATTAGCAGAGGCGGCCGCCAGCGAATAAATACCCAGGCCAAGACCTGCAAACGGGCGAACCGTGTTTTGTGTGAAATAATAATCACCGGTAAGCAAATAAGATCCTGCAGCTTTTACGTCGACATCTGCCGCGTTTCCATCTGCGTCTACGGTTCCACGGGCCATAACTGCCCCTTCCATACGAAGCCCAACTGAAAGATTGGGAATTACTTCGTACTTAGGTTCAAGCGCAAATAAAACGCCTCCTTTAGCGCCCGTTCCGCCAGGAATCGCATAACCCAAACTAAGGTCTACTTTAAAGGGCTTAAATGGGGATTGCAGTTGGGCATTACCAATAGCAACAATTGCCAATAACAAGAGACTGAGTGCAAACTTTTTCATTTAATATTGGTTTAGGGTGGCTATCAAAATAGGCAGGATTTTCCCCGAATGCAACTCAGACTGACACTTATCGAAAGATTCGAGGGAGATTACAAGTAAACGCTCGTGCTTTTACGTCGTATTTTTTCTTTTTGGGGTCTGGGAGACACTCGTGGCGGCTGAGCATACAGGTGATCATTAGCCACATGATTCCTATTAATTGGGAATAACAGAAGCCGTTTCATAGAGCTACTGTTCCAAAATCTGCTTCACATATGTTACCCATTTAAAGCCTGGGATTTCATTGCTTATGAAATAATCCGGCTGCAAACCGCGATCATCTACAACATATTGCGGGATTCGCTTGCTGCGAGAAAGACAATACCCTAACTCATATTCGTTGCAGGGGTCTTTTACAGCGTACATATTTGAAATATCAACTGCCCCAAAAGTAGGAGTTCCAAAAAATTTTACTTTTTTGCTTTGCCTGGCCGCCAGCACAAATTGTTCGGCTGTGCTGCCTACATTGCCATCTATTATAATACCCACTTGTTTGGGGTATGCTTTTTTTGTGGCAGCATCCTCCGCTTCTTTTTCTTTCATAGGCTCGTTCAAATAGACAAATTCTCCCAAATGCTTCTGTAAGGTATCGTATGATTTCTTTATCCATTCCTTTTGTTCATTAGAAAAAAAAGTTTGGTATTCCGGTTTATTAATAAGGTCCAACATCCTTTTATTATTCATTGAAGTACTCAGGTATTCAACGCCAACAGTTGATATTGGATTGGTTTTTACATAGGGGATGATATTGCTGAAGCTAAAATCGCTACCGCCTCCATTACCTCGAATATCGATAATAAGGTTTGGCATTTTTGACAGCATTTCATCGTTCGCGTCCAGCACGCTGTCAATTGCCTTTTTCTGGCCCGGATCAAATGAAGGGATTCTGAAATACAGTGTATTTTTGTCCAACTGCTTTATATATGGATTTTTGGTATTCTGTGATGTTAAATAGTCCTGGACTTCCGTTTCCGTAGTCAGCACCGGCGCCAGCCGCTTCAACCAAAGGCCGGCAACTTGTAAATAATTTTGTCCGGTACATTCTATATGGTCGCTTTTAGCTTTGGAATGATCGCACATGTAACCTATCCCCTTTAACTCATTACCCTCTTTTATTATTTCCAGTTTTACCTGTCCTGATTCCCAATAAGGAGAAACATTATTTATTAGGATACCCTTATATCCATTTTCTGTTTTTTTAATGGCAATTTTATAAGGTGGGGAATCCCAAATGCCCTCAAAGTCCTGCGTTTTCTTATTGCTCAGGTATTTTTCAAATTCAGTCAGCGTTATTTGTAATCGTGGCCAATCTTTAAATTGATTTTTAATGGAAAGCGTATCTAAATGTTTGGCAAGAGCCGGGCTTTCGTTTCCCTTTTTTCTTTCAAGCGCTTTGATGTAAATATGCCCTTTTCTAAAAAAATGCAACCATTCCTGCAGTACAGGCAGGCATTCTTCCCTGGTTTTTGCCACATTGATTTTTTCCTGGATTCTCTGCGTATGATAATCGTAGGTAGCCTGTCCTTTAATTGAAAGTATGTAGCTAAATCCCGCATCATTCTCCTCAAAAGTCTTTTTCAACCATTGGAAGGCTGTGCTACAGTTGCAGTCCTGGCCATAGGTAAACCCTGTTCCGATAAATAGAAGGCAGAAGGTTAATAAGCGTTTGGTAAACATATCCGATTTTCTATGTAAAAAAATTATCAATCATTATATCACAACTCAAAATGGTCATGTGCGCTCATTATCTATACGCAGAGGTTTAATAAATGTTACACGACTTAGTAGATTGCAACATCTATTTATCTATCCAGTGCTGAGTGTAACATGTCAGTACAGCTGAATAGCGCATTAATAAAGATGTAAATGCTCAAAATGTGAGAAAAGAAAAATGGAAGTGAATGCCTAACTAACTGGGATAAGTTTGGCAAAACAAAACCCGCTGAGTTACAGCGGGCTTGTCATGCTTGTAGTCCCGACAGGAATCGAACCTGTATCAAAAGTTTAGGAAACTTCTATTCTATCCATTGAACTACGGGACCGGGAATGGAAACTATGCCTTTAAAGACTTGTTTTTGAATTCCGGGCGCCAAAAATAAGAAAACAAAGCATTGCATTTGCAGTAAAGCTGAAAAAAGGGCAAAATGCTCAGAAACAACCGCTAAATAGGTACTTAGGGCCGTACACACCTTCCCTTTTGCATCCTTTACAAATTTGCTGGGCTGCTCCTGAATTCCACCTATCTTTGCTACCCCTAAAAAATGTACGATTTATGAAGTTTTATACCTGGCTTATCCGTTACCGCCTGTTTCTCGGCATCGCCTTGGTGGTATTGGGTATCGTGGCGAATATTTACAGCAGCTTCTGGCCTGCCTTCCCGCTTTATTTCATAGGCGCCATCCTCATTTTTGGCCACTTTTTCATCGGCCCGCTCCGCCTTATCCAGGAACATATGGAAGCCGGCGACCTCGAAGGTGCTGAAAGAGTGCTCAATAGTGTTAAATTCCCCAACCTGCTCTATAAACCCATCCGTTCTGCCTACTATACTTTTAAGGGACAGTTGGCAATGATGAAGCAAGACTTCGACGGCGCAGAGGCCAATATGAAGAAAGGTCTTTCACTGGGCACCCCCATGAAAGAAGTAAAAGGCGCCAACCTGCTGCAAATGGGTATGATATCCCTTCAAAAAGGCGACCTGAAGCAAGGAGAGCAATACATCCGTCAGGCTATCCGCGAAGGTTTGCCCGATAAGGAGAACGAAGCCGCTGCCTACCTGCAGATGTGTAATATCATGATGAACAAAAGAGAGTTCCGGGCTGCCAAAGAGTTCTTCCGCAAATCCAAGGCCCTGAAACCTACGACCCCCGAAATCGCCAAACAGATCAAAGAGATCGAAAAATACATTTCCAGGATCCCCGGTTAACACACCGGTTTCCTTCCAAAAAAGGGTGTCTCTTACAGTAGAGACACCCTTTTTTATTGGTGCTGCTCCCATTTACCAAACAGCTCTTCGATCTTCTTATAGCGGAAATCAAATATCTGCCGCAGCTTTTTCTTCACAAGCCAGCCAACAAGCATATCGCCCATCCAGCCACCCCGCACTTTGTAATGAACGATATCCGTCATCTCCAATCCGCCTGGCACGTCGCGGAAATGATGCTGGTGATGCCACAGGCTGTAAGGCCCGTAACGCTGCTCATCGGCAAAGTATTTGCCTTCTTCTACATGAGTTATCTCTGTCATCCAATACCACTCGATGCCCCAAAAGGGTTTTATCCGGTATTCGATGATCTGTCCGGGGTATATCCTGTTGCCATGTAGTGTAGAAATGATCCTGAAGTGTACATCGCCCGGGGTAATGGCTTGCAGATTATGGGGCGAAGAGAAGAACTCCCAGGCGGTTGCGGGAGAGATGGGTATCAGTTGAACCGATCGTATCGTGTGAACGCTCATATAGGTCTATCCTAAACAGCTCTCCAGCCTCATTGTTTTTTACAGGTTGTAATCTTTTTTTACCTGGGCCGCTGTGGCCAGCATTACTTCTGTTACCCGATTTACCATTATCGGTAACTGATCGATGTTTTCAGCCTTCTTGCCCTGTTGTTCTATTTGCCTGATCACCTCTTTAAGTTGTACAATGTTCATTGAGTCGACCGTCGACTTTAGTTTGTGTGCCAGCTTACCAACCTGCTGCCAGTTCTGCTGGCCGGTTTCCTTTTCCAGGTCCTGCAAGGTCAACGGCATGGTGTCCAGGAATAACTGTAGCATCCGTCTTACAAACGACTCGTCGCCACCAGCAATGTCTTGTATCATTTTAAGGTTGTACAGCTTGTCCTGCTCAAGGACATTGTTCACGGTGGCGTGCCCGTTTACCAGGAGGTCCGTTTGCATGGCGGTCTCGGTGGTCGTCATGTTTGTCAGGTTTTTCGATATGATACGGAATAGATCTGCTTCGTTGAAGGGTTTGGAGAGGTAGTCGTTCATGCCAGCCTCCAGGTATCGCTCGCGGTCGCCTTTCAGCGCGTTGGCTGTAAGGGCTACGATGGGCACTGTTGCCCTGGAAGGGTCGCTCAACAGGCGGATATGCCTGGTAGCTTCCATGCCATCCATTTCGGGCATATGTATATCCATCAAAACAAGATCGTACCCGTTTTGCTCCACCAATCCCAACGCAACTTTGCCATTGGCGGCGATATCGACCTCAATTCCCCAGCTCTGCATCATATGTCGCGCCAGTTGCTGATTCATCTCTACGTCTTCTGCTAACAGTATGCGGCGTTTTGCGAGGCTTTGATAATTGGGTGATGTCATGTTACCGGTTATTTGGTGGTCAGTTCACCTGCCTGTATCATGCGGTAAATGGTCGACTTGCCAATGTCGAGCTTCTTAGCTACCAGCAACACATCCTTATCGTATTTGTCCAGGTAATGTTGAATGATATGAATTTCGAAGTCTTTTAAGGTCCGTTCTTTACTCAGCAGGTCATTCACCGTTGCGACCGTGTTGATCGTAATATGCTCGGGCAGTACGGCATCGCCATCGGCCATCACGGCAGATAGCTCCATGACTGATTTCAACTCACGTACATTCCCCGGAAATGTATACTGTAATAGTTTTTGCTGGGCTTCCTGCGATAGCGTTTTCTTTCCAATGCCATTGTCTTTGCAAAAAAGATCCATGAAATGCCTGGCCAGTACAATGATATCGTTGCCTCGTTCACGAAGAGCCGGTAATCCGATCGGTAAACCGATCAGACGGTAGTACAGATCCTCCCGAAAGGTTTTCTTTTGAACCTCTTCCAGTAATATACGGTGAGTAGCAACGATGATCCGTGCATTGAGCGGTACTACTTCATTGCCGCCAATCCGCGTGAGTTCTCTTTCCTGCAAAACCCTCAGCAGTTTTGCCTGCAGACTGATATCCATTTCCCCGATCTCGTCGAGAAAAAGTGTTCCTCCATTCGCTTCTTCGAACTTACCGATGCGCCGGGTAAGGGCTCCGGTAAATGCACCTTTTTCATGCCCAAACAATTCACTTTCGATAAGGTCTTTAGGGATCGCAGCCACGTTCACAGCCACAAAAGGCTTCTTCTGTCTCTCGGAATTATAGTGAATGGCTTTGGCTACCATTTCTTTACCGGAACCTGTTTCTCCGTTGATGGATACCGTGATATTGGTCTTTCCAGCCTTTTCGATCAGGCCATATACCTTCTCCATTACCTCGCTTTTGCCGATGAGGAATTTGGAGTAATCGTATTTACGGGCTACCTGCTCCTTTAATTGCTCCACTTCCTGCCGCAGCCCAACGATCTCCCGGACGTGCAATAATGAATTCCAGAGCCTGTCCTTTACGTCGTCGTCTTTTACAATGTAATCGAAGGCTCCATTTTTCAGCAGGTTGATCGCTGTACCTACATCCTCCTGTCCTGAAATAATGATGACCTGGATCTCGGGATTGATCTCTCTGATCTTTTTCAACACGGCGCTACCATCCATATCGGGCATGGAATAGTCAAGGGTAACGACATCGGGGCGCTCGTGGAGTTGATTAAAAAAGGCTGTTGAACTATCGAAGCGTTTTACTTCGTAGTCTGGATTGAGAGACAGATAATGTTCGAGCATGGAACCATACCAAACATCATCTTCCAGGACGAAAATCCTGAGGGCATGCTGATTTTTCATTGTAAAGGACTAAATAGTACATATATAAACGTATGAATGCCAAAAAAGTATTCCCAATTTGAATATTTTTTCCGCGAATGAGAATAAACAGCCAAAGCGGGAATCCATAACTTACCTGATAATCAATAGTTAATGACCTATAACCATATTTTAATGTGTTTCTAATTTCTTCTCCTTTAATACGTCCAATTAATGAAGCCAGGAGCCAAATTCCCGGGTATCGCTGGCAATTTGTCACTTTTCATATGCTGCTGTTTAACTTTGGATATGCATCATCCGCTTTTGCCTGTATCCGACCTGGAAAGGATCGGCCTATTTGTCCATTTAATCGACCGGTTTCCCGTTGGGCATCCCCTCAAGCGATTCCGGGGTGATGTCTATTTCGAGATCGTCAATTTTCATCAGCTCTTCAAGGTTATGATGCAGGAAGGCTGGCAAACGGAAATCCTGCAGGAAGAGATTGAAGCGTACCTGGCCGGATTGGATACAACGGCCCTTCCGGCAGCTATCGGATGGACGGAAAAGCTTACAGCAGCTCTGCACGAATTTGATAACTACCGCCTGCTGCTCGTGGACACGAACCGGTATGAACCGGTCAGGCGGGAACCTGTTCTCAAAATTGCCGGGTCTTTCACACAGCAACCAACCCACATAGTGAGCCAGCAGTCGCCGGGCATACAGTCACTCCCTCCGACAGCGTCCATGCCCCTGGCTGTCCTGGAGGATCCATTTATTCAACAGGTGATCGTACTGCTTAACTACATCGTGGCAGAGCAGGAAATACCTTCCAGCGGCGAGGCTATGCTCTTTGAATTGTTGCATGGTCCCTGGTTCCAGATCGCGCCCAACGACATACTGGACCTTACACTGGACGTGGCCGACAGGCAATACACCGAGCACATTACCACACTACGGCGGTTATTGTATGAAAAGGTGCATTCACCCGCCAAAAACCTTTTTGCGCCCGGTGCCCCTGCCGGAATGAAAAAGGCGTCTGATGCTATTGAAAAACTAATTCCTCTCGTTGGGCAGTTACCAGTGCCCGACGTGGTTTCACTGCTGCTGGAGGAAACCGGCATTACCGAACATATCGACCAGCATGCAGACAATGCGACGCTCGCTCCCCGCCTAAACGCATTCCACAACTGGATTACCGAAGAATCCCTCCGGCACGCACCTAACAACCTGGGCAGATTGTTGAAGCTGATCGCCCTCGCCCCTTATTTAAGCTGGGCCGATTCGCTGCCTGTTCCCACAGATCCGGATGGTCGGATTGTGGCATTGGGGCGTCTCTATAAAACTGCTGACGACACAGACACCAAACCAGCCGATGAAAGCGCTGCCCCCATTTATCCCCTTCCCCATCCCCGGGGCCCTGTGCTCAGTTCTCCGTATAGAGCCATTGAGAACAAGTTGGTACAGCGATTTGCGATGCATGCTACTGCACTTAACAGTTACCTGCGCTGCCCGCTGGAGTTCTATTACAATATCCTGGTGCGGACACCTTTCCCCAGAAATGAAGCCACCGAGTTTGGATCGGCCGTGCATTTTGCCCTGGAAATGTTATTTAAGAAGATGCAATCGAACCAGGAGGCATTTCCCGCCAAACAGGCCTTTATACTGGATTTTGAAAGTTATATGCACCGGCGCAGAGCGAGTTTCACGCAGGAGCAATTCGACCGGCGCCTTGGCTATGGCAGAGAGGTACTCGAGAACTATTACGAGCAGTATGCACATCGCTGGAATACCATTGTGACCGTGGAAAGGAATTTCCGGAATGTGGTGGTGAGGGGCGTTCCAATAAAAGGAAAGATCGACAAGCTGGAGTTTGATGGCCGTTCTGTAAACCTCGTGGACTATAAGACCGGCGACCCGGACAAGGCCGATTACCGGTTATCGCCACCCCGTGCCGCGAGCCCCCTTGGTGGTGACTATTGGCGGCAGGCTGTTTTTTATAAAATCCTCGTGGATAATTACCAGCAAAAAGAATGGAAGGTGACGAGCGCGGAATTCGATTTTATTGAACCCGACAGGCTGGGTGTTTATCACAAGGAAAAGTTATTTATCGGGCCTGAAGATGTTGAGACCGTAACACAGCAATTCACCGTTGCGTGGGAGCGCATACGCGACAGGGATTTTTATACCGGCTGCGGCAAACCGGGATGCCACTGGTGCCGTTTTGTTAAATCATATGGGCTCGATACAAGCTCTCATCCATAATCCGTGCAAACGAGCTATGTTTGCAGCTTATTGAAGTTGTAACAATTCATGAAGCAGGTATTATCCATTCTTTTCATCCTTGTAGTGATCGCTCAATTTCAGGTTATTACGGTTGGCTGTGCAAATATCATTGCCCCCATGGGTGGCCCGAAGGATTCTTTGCCCCCGCAGCTGATGGAAGTACGCCCTGCCGACTCTACCCGGCATTTTACCGGCAAGCGTATCGTATTTGAATTTGATGAGTTTATTGCTGCGCCGGATAATATCCAGGAGAACCTGTTGATTTCGCCCTTACCTAAACTCAATCCGGTGGTGACCAGTAAACTGAAAACACTTACTGTTGTCATAAAGGATACCCTTGAGGATAATACCACGTACTCGATTAACTTTGGCAGTGCTATCAAGGACATCAATGAAGGGAATATACTGAAAGATTTCACGTACATTTTTACGACGGGGTCTACGGTCGACTCCCTGACCGTTTCGGGCAAGGTGATCGTAGCAGAGACCGGCAAACCCGACTCTACACTGATTGCAGCGCTTCATAAGAAAACAGACGATTCGGCTGTAGTAAAGGAGCGTCCACGTTATATTACCAAGCTTGATAAGGAAGGCCAGTTCACTTTCCACAACCTGCCTCCCGGCACTTTTGCTTTGTACGTTTTCAAGGACGAAGGTGGCCAGCGGAAGTTCATGAACCGCGGGCAGTTGTTTGCTTTTGCCGATTCACTCGTCAACACCACCGAAAAAAAATCATTTACCCTGTACGCTTACCCACAGCAGGAAAAAGAAGAAAAGAAAAAAGATACGGCAAAACCCAAAGCTCCGGTTGTTAAGCCGGCCACTAATAAAGGCGCTGGTGTGGGTCAGGATAAGCGATTGCGGCTTGAAACCAACCTGGCCAACCAGGAGCTGGATATCCTTGGTCAACTGGAGATCAGCTTCAAGGCTGCCCCCTTGAAATCATTCGATTCGACCAAAGTGCAGTTTGTCAGTGAAAAGTTTGAGCCCCTTTCCGGTTATCGATATATTACCGATAGCAGCAACAAGAAAATTACCTTACAGTACGCCTGGGTCCCGAATACGGCCTATAACCTCATCGTAGACAAAGATTTTGCGGAAGATTCACTGGGTCATAAACTGACAAGAACAGATACGCTCCAGTTCCGCACTAAAAAAGAGGCTGACTATGGGCTGGTTCGTTTGCGTTTCCCGAACCTCGATCTTTCCAAGAATCCTGTATTACAGTTTGTGCAAGGCGATCAGGTCAAGTTTAGTCACCCCTTTACCAATAATACCTTTAACGCAAAGCTCTTCATACCCGGCGAATATGACCTGAGGATCTTATTCGACACCAACAAAAATGGCATTTGGGATCCCGGCGATTTCTTTGGTAAGCACCTTCAACCAGAAAGGGTAATGCCCATTTCGCGCAAGCTGACCATTAAAGCCAACTGGGACAACGAAATTGACATTACCCTTTAGGAAATCGTCATTACTTATTTTTTGAACCGGTACCCCACTCTACAAGTGTAGGTGTACGGTTTAATCGATAATCCATTAAAACGTTCGAACCCTCCGGCAAGATTTGCTGTAGCACACACTTCAAACCTGTTTGCGATAATGCCGCCAACACGACCTGTCACAGATACCCATGATTTCTCAAGGTCGAAGTAGTTGTCCAGCTCTGCTTTCTTGTCGTAGTTAACCCATGTTCTAACTAACTTGTTCTCCGGATAGGAGGAAATGTTATAATCAATGCCTGCTCCCAGATAAACTTTCCACGTAGGTTTTCTCAGCAGGTTGTAAAGCAACGACAAGGAAGGTGTGATGTTATTTTGCTTCAATGTGTAGGTAGAATTGGCTCCACTTGGCAGGTAATCGGAAACAAAGCCTTTACCTTCATAACTTAAAGAACTATAGAACAACTCAACCCGGATAATGAGATCCTGGAGATTTCTTGAAGAGGCAATATCCATACCCAGTCCACCCGTAAACCCCACTTTGCTTTTGTAATCGAGGCGACTGGCTTCATTGGGTCCACTAACTTTCAGGTTTGAGAAGGTGGGGCCTGCTGCAACAAAGAAATTAATTGGTGCTGATTTCTTTTTCTCGACCTTCTGATCGTTGATCAAAGCAACGATCCTCAACAGGTCGCGTTCCTGATAATTAGCCCGTAAAAGGTAACTATTAAGTTTTTTCTCTTCTTTGTGGCCGATCGAAAAACGCTGCAGTTGATTGCGGAAAGTTCTTTTGTATTGCAAACTCGCGCTTACATTGTCGTATGACACTCTATAGGTCAACTCCTCATACGTACCTTGCTTGTCTTTCGTGTAATAGTGGGGCTTTTCATCTACCAGCTGGTAAAGTTCTACCACGGGTCCTTTCATGAGGATCCTCAGGAATACGGTATCTATTGCTGTCGTATCGTTTTTTCCATCCATGACTTCCTGAAGTGTCACCGGTGCCATATCTTTCTTCACCACTGCACGCTCAAAGGAGTCTTTTCCGATAATCAGGAAAGAGGTTAGGTCTGCAACAGTATATTGACGTACCTGACCTGCTTCTCCGTCTTTAAAATTGATCTTACGGGGGTTTTGGCGCCATTCGCGGTAATCGACCTGGCCTTCTTGCTGTGTTCCGTTGAGGAAGGTGATGGATGCAGGGAGATAATTGGTTTGGCTCAGGGTAGTTAGGGTATTCATCAACAGTAAAACAACTGTGCACAATAACACATTAAGTGTTCTCATATGTATCTTTTTGGTTTAGGGTGAGCAAAATTGGTCTAAAAACGATTACAAACAAACGAAAATTGCAAAACAGATCAGATCTGGGTAAAGGATGGCAGCGGAAATGCAGGCGGGGCGTGCATCTCTTGTGAACGCCCACCGTATACAGAGGGCTTTTTGCCGAATCCAGACGGCGAATATTGCCTTCATTCCCCGCTATGGGGCCAACCGCGAAACGCGTATCTTTGTGTTATGCAATTTTCATCTGCGTTACTGGAAAATGCCGTCAATGAATTTGCCAAACTACCGGGCATTGGCAAAAAGACAGCTTTGAGGCTGGTGCTCCATATATTGAAGCAGGAACCGGAAAAAGTAGAACTTTTTGGGGAAGCCATTACCAAAATGCGCCGGGAGATCAAGTTCTGCCAGCGGTGCTATAATGTGGCCGATGCCGACATTTGTTCCATTTGCTCCAACTCCCTGCGCCGGCAGGAACTGGTATGCGTGGTGGAAAACCTGCGTGATGTGATCGCTATCGAGGGAACGCAGCAATTCAGCGGCACTTACCATATCCTCGGCGGTATCATCTCCCCGCTCGACGGCGTTGGCCCCGACCAACTGCATATTGAAGCCCTCATTCAACGGGTGCAGAAGGAAAAAATAGAAGAGATCATTTTCGCCCTGAACCCTAATATCCAGGGAGATACGACGATCTATTATATTCAGAAAAAACTACAATCGTATCCTGTCAAGGTAACCACCATTGCCCGGGGCATCGCTTTTGGCGGCGAGCTCGAATACGCCGATGAAATGACACTTGCCCGTTCAATCACCAACCGTTTGCCAGTAGAGAGTTACGTATCGAACCGGTAAGGCCCTCAGGTTCAGCCTCGTTTTGCCATTAATAGAACTTACCGTAACTTTGCGGCCTGATCGCAGGCGGATTTGTTTATTGTTCGGCCTGTAGCCCACAGGGGCAGCTTTCCAATAACGGAAAGTTCTTCACAACAGAACTAATAAACGCCAGGAAAACCTTCACACCATTTTCCCAACGTTTATGATGTTCTGAACTACGAACAGTAATCACCCACTGCCTGTTAATCTTATGCATCACCCGTTTTGTCATTGGCGGCTTCGCTGCCGACGACGGAGCAATAAACATTAGCATATGGACATCAGGAAACAATTAGAGAAGCGGATCTTGATCATCGATGGGGCCATGGGCACCATGATACAACGTTATAAGCTGGAGGAAGCCGATTACCGGGGTGAGCGTTTTAAGGACTGGCACCTGGATGTTAAAGGCAACAACGATCTCCTTTGTCTTACCCAACCTCATATTATTGAAGAGATACATAGTCAGTACCTTGAAGCAGGCGCCGACATTATCGAGACCAATACATTCTCCAGCACCACCATCGCGATGGCGGATTATGAAATGCAATCGCTGGCGTATGAACTAAATGTGGCGGCTGCAAAATGCGGACGCCGGGCAGCAGACAAATACACGGCACAGGACCCTTCCAAACCACGCTACGTGGCTGGCGCTATCGGTCCGTTGAACAAGACGCTCAGCCTTTCGCCCGACGTGAACAACCCCGGTTTCCGGGCGCTCACTTTCGATGAGGCCATGACGGCCTATTATGAGCAGGTGAGCGGGCTCGTTGACGGTGGTGTAGACATTATCCTTATCGAAACCATCTTCGACACCCTGAACGCCAAGGCTGCCATTTATGCTACCAAGAAATACTTCCAGGATACCAAAAAGCCAGAGCTGCCGATCATGATCAGCGGTACCATTACCGATGCGTCGGGCCGTACGCTGAGCGGGCAGACGCTGGAGGCATTTTATACCAGTGTAGCCCATGCCAAGCCTTTGAGCATTGGCCTCAATTGTGCATTGGGTGCTGCAGAAATGAGACCCCATATTGAAGAGCTGAGCCAGATAGCGGCTTGCTTTACATCGGCCTATCCGAACGCCGGCCTGCCCAATGCCATGGGTGAGTACGATGAACTGCCCGAGCAAACTGCCCACTTCATTGAAGAATGGGCTGAGCAGGGTTTCGTGAATATCGTGGGGGGCTGTTGTGGAACAACGCCAGATCATATCAGGCACATCGCTGATCATGTAAAGAAGATCACTCCAAGGCCTTTGCCGGTATTGGAGGAAGCCCTTTAAACGAAAGGGCCCCTGCCGCAATGCAGCCATCATGCTTTGAACAACTTAACTCGTAAGAGTTCCTACAGGAAATAATCAGTATGTCTGAACAAGTAGTTATCAAGCCTTACTTACGGCTCTCAGGTCTGGAGCCGTTGATCGTTCGCCCGGAAACGAATTTCGTGAATGTGGGAGAGCGGACGAATGTTACCGGTTCCAAGAAGTTTGCCCGTCTCATCCGGGAAAACAAATACGAGGAAGCGCTGAGTGTAGCCCGCCAACAGGTAGAGAGCGGAGCCCAGGTGCTTGACGTGAACATGGACGACGCCCTCCTGGATGGCGTTAAAGCCATGACCACATTCCTAAACCTGTTGCAGAGCGAGCCCGATATCGCCAAGATCCCCATCATGATCGATAGCTCGAAGTTTGAGATCATAGAAGCGGGCCTGAAGTGCGTGCAGGGTAAGTGTATCGTTAACTCTATTTCCATGAAGGAGGGCGTTGACAAATTCATCCGTGAAGCCCAGATCTGTAAACTGTTCGGTGCGGCTGTCGTAGTGATGGCGTTTGATGAACAGGGGCAGGCTGATACTTTCCAGCGCAGGGTAGATATTTGTACCAAGGCGTATCAGATCCTCACGGAAGAAGTAGGCATTCCGCCACAAGACATCATTTTCGACCCGAATATCTTCGCCGTAGCGACAGGTATCGAGGAACACAATAATTACGCAATCGATTTTATCGAGGCTACCCGCGTCATCAAACAAAGAATGCCGCTGGCAAAGATCAGTGGCGGTGTGAGTAATATCTCGTTCTCGTTCCGTGGTAATGACCATGTGCGGGAGGCGATGCACAGCGTATTCCTGTATTATGCCATTAAAGCTGGTATGGATATGGGTATCGTGAATGCCGGACAACTCGTGATCTATGATGAAATTGAGCCACAGCTGCGCGAACTCTGCGAAGATGTTATTCTTAACCGTCGTGCAGACTCAACCGACCGATTGATCAGCTTTGCCGAAACCGTGAAGGCAAAGGGTAAAATTGAAGTGAAAGACGAGGCCTGGCGCAACGGTACCGTACAGGAACGATTGACGCATGCTTTGGTAAACGGTATTACCGATTATATTGAACTGGATACCGAAGAAGCCCGCCAACAATATGCACGCCCCCTCGAAGTGATCGAAGGACCGCTGATGGATGGTATGAACGTGGTGGGCGACCTGTTTGGCAGCGGTAAGATGTTCCTGCCACAGGTAGTTAAGAGTGCCCGTGTGATGAAGAAAAGTGTGGCCGTCCTGACCCCATTCATTGAAGAAGAAAAGAAGAAGAATCCCGCCGCTCAGTCAGGCGGTGCAGCCCGCATTCTGCTGGCTACCGTCAAGGGCGACGTTCATGATATTGGTAAAAACATTGTAGGCGTGGTATTGGGCTGTAATGGCTATGATATCATCGACCTGGGCGTAATGGTGCCAGCGGATAAGATCCTGGAAACGGCCCAAAGAGAGCGGGCGGATATTATTGGACTGAGTGGCCTGATCACGCCTTCACTCGACGAGATGGTGCATGTGGCCAAAGAGATGAAGCGCCGCAATATGAAACAGCCGCTACTGATCGGTGGCGCTACCACTTCCAGGATGCACACGGCGGTGAAGATCGCGCCGGAGTATGATCTGGGCGTGGTGCACGTGCTGGATGCTTCGAGGAGTGTTACGGTAGCAGGTTCGCTGTTGAGCAATGAGCAGAAACCCGAATTCTTAACCAAGATCAGGGATGAGTATAAAAAGCTGAAAGAGGATTTTGGCAATAAGAAATCTGCCAAGCAATACCTGACTTTTGCCGACGCGCAAAAGAATAAAGTAAAGATCGACTGGGATGGATTTACTCCTGTGAAACCGACCTTTACCGGCACTAAGATATTCGACAACTACGATCTTAGAGAGATTGCACAATACATCGATTGGGGTCCGTTCTTCATTGCCTGGGAGCTGCATGGCAAATTCCCGGCCATCCTGAAGGATGAAAAGGTAGGCAAAGAGGCAACGAGGTTGTATGAGGATGCCAAAGTGCTGCTGAAACAGATCATTGATGAGAAATGGTTGAATGCGCGGGGTGTTATCGGCTTCTGGCCAGCAGAGGCAGTAGCAGCCGATACTGTTGAAGTGTTCAGCGACAAGGGTAAGTTCCAGCTGGACTTCCTGCGGCAGCAGGTGAAGAAAGCGGCCAACCAGCCGAATATCAGTCTGGCCGACTTCATCAAACCCTCTAATGGTTCTACTACTCCATCAGACTTTATCGGTGCTTTTACAGTAACCATGCAGGGCATTGAACCCCATGTAGAGCGTTTCGCTAAAAACATGGATGATTACAACAAGATCACACTGCAGGTATTAGCCGACAGGCTGGTGGAAGCTTTTGCCGAACTGTTGCATGAACGTGTTCGTAAAGAGTTCTGGGGCTATGCCAGTAACGAGCAGTTCTCCAATGAGGAGTTGATCAGCGAATCGTATTCCGGTATTCGACCTGCTCCCGGTTATCCCGCCTGTCCAGACCATACAGAAAAGTACAAACTGTTTGAAATGCTGGGCGGCAAGGAAGCTACTGGTATCACGCTTACGGAGTCGCTGGCGATGTACCCTGCTTCTTCGGTGAGCGGATGGTATTTTGCCCATCCTGACAGTAAGTATTTCGGTATTGGTAAAATTGAAAAAGATCAGTTTGAAGATTACGCCAGGCGTAAAGGCATGCCGCTCGACGAAGCTGAGCGGTGGCTGCGCCCTGTACTGGAGTAAGACTACGTTGTTTAATACAAAACAGCCGGGCCCATCAGGTCCGGCTGTTTGCTTATAGGACGTATTTGTTTATTGACGAGCTCTTTTATTGTCCATCCAGGTCTGGACCTCTTTTGCGTTTTTGAGTCCACTGATCAGCAGGGTTATTGCCACTATCTTCAGAATGATCCCTTTCACGATACTTTCAGGTTCCAACACCGCTGAGAGCACTAACAAGCTGCCGTATATGATCAGTCCGGTGAGGATGGCGTAATAGGGCCTTTTCTTTGTCCACAAACCAAGGCCCACGAACAATGCCGCAAAGAATACATAGATGCCTACCGTGATCCACATTTCCAATTCGGGCAGATCGGTAACAGTGGCAATCGCGATCAACTGAAATGCGCCGATGAGCAATAAAATGTTGCGGGCTTTCTTGACGGGTTTATCGTACCCTTCCATTGAATCATCATACACATCATCGAGCAGATTTTCCTGTTGTGGCGCTGCTTCCGCTGCCTGGCCGATCTGTTGACCGGCAGTGGCTGGTTGGTTGGGTTGTTGGGTGTTTTGCTCCATGTTAGCTGTTTATGCGCTCCAATATAGGGTGTTTTGCGGGGCTAACATAGAGTAATAGATGTAATTTTCTATTTTATCTTACCAGCAGTCTGCATTTTCAATGTCAAATCTTTGAGTTCTACGACCTCAAATTCGGGTGATGCTTCGAAGCAATGCCTCAATATAGGCATATGTCCGTTGCCGAATATCACTACTATACGGTCGGTGGGGCCGGGGTTTGTTTTCAGGATATTGTTGAAGATGCGCAGGTTTCTGCTGTACCACCACATGGCCAATCCATCGGGACCACTGTTGTTCTTTGTATTAAACCCCGATGCCAGGTAATGGCCATGCATCCTGCGGAGTGTAGCAGGTTCAGCCATCAACAAAAAGCTCTCGAGCATAGTGTTTTGCAGTTCGATCGAATCACTGGCATCATACATCAGCTTATACCTTTTATCCATCAGTCCGTCCCGTTCAGCATTGACCGGCTCGGCGCTTTTACGCATGCTGTCTATAAAGGCGTACTTATTGTAATTCTCACTGATGAAATTCGAGGCATCGACAGTATATACTTTGGTATGGCCGAGTTCTTTGGCCAGTCGGAAACCCAGCTGATCTATCTCATTGCGACGCAGTTTGTGTTCGCCGCGCAGGTAAGCATTGTACAGGGAATCAATGTACCGCGGGCTAAGGGATTCAATGTAGATGCGCGTGGGCTTGAAAGAGGCGATCACATCGGCCAGCTGCCGGATCTCGCGTTGCCTTTGCGGCGAAAGCACATCCATCATTTTTGACGAATCGGTTTTATGTCCGTCAAGGTTTGGGTAGGCAAAGTGAAAAGATCCGAGCAGCAGCGCCTGGGTAGGTGGATTGGTGGGATCGAGGAGGATCTTATCGGGCTGTAGTTGCCGGAGCTTTTTCCAATTAACGGGTTGACCGAAGGCTACCCCGGCCATCAAGAACGTAAAAAGGGTTGAGAATATCTTCATAGCTAATAATTTTCAACAAAGGAATGGAGGATCGGGCAGGGCCTTTGATCCGATCTGCTAACCGGCAGGTTCTGTCTGCCATTGCTGGTTTGCAGCGATTTGAGGGTTGGCAGACAAATTGAGGGGATTGGCAGACTATCTCTTAATAGAACCTGCCGGGTGCTGGATATTAGCAGCTGCTTATTTAGTTTTGGTTATGCGTAAACATCTTCTGAGAATTGCCCTCTTTTATACGCTGTTTGAGTTGCTGCGACAGGTGGGTGAAAGTGTTGCCCTTTGGGTGAGGGGGAAATTCCCGTTTGTCTGGGTACATAACGTAGGTGACCGGATCATGGCTATCGGGGGCTTTTTCATCTTCCTGTTATATCCCCTCACGGCTTTTGCCATTTTTGAGACCTGTTTCCGTCAGCGCAAACGACTGGCATTGACCTATTGGGCGGGTTGTATTTTGGTGATCATCTCTATCAGGTACCTGGTAGAACAAGTATTTTACCTGGCTGTTTGGGACTTTACCAACTACTCGCGGGGCGTTTCGCTATTGTACTACTTCCTCGATAATATCTATTATGCTGTTCTGTATTCATCTTTCGGCATTATCTATTTTTTCATCCACAATGAACGGGAGCTCAAACTAAACCAGGCTAAGCTCATGCTGGCAAATAAGCAAACCGAGCTTTCCTTTTTGCGGTCGCAGGTCAACCCACATTTCCTATTCAATAGCCTCAACAATATTTACTCGCTGGTCTATCATAAGAATGATCAGTCGCTGTCGGCCATCGCGAAGCTATCGGACCTGCTCCGGTACATGTTGTATGATGCGAATGAGCAAGTGCCCCTCGAAAAGGAGCTGGAGTATATTGACAAGTACATTGATTTGCAGCAAATGCGGTTTGACCAGCCTGTGCAGGTTGGGATGGCTGTTAGCGGGCGCCCGGAAAAAGCCCGTGTACCCCCACTCCTGCTGATACCTTTTGTAGAAAATGCTTTTAAACATGGTGATCTGCGACATGGGATTGGCATACAGGTTAAAACCTATGCCGATGAACAGGTTGTCCGGTTTGGTGTTGTCAATGCCATTGGCCAT
This sequence comes from Paraflavitalea sp. CAU 1676, assembly GCF_029223285.1. Classification (GTDB taxonomy): domain Bacteria; phylum Bacteroidota; class Bacteroidia; order Chitinophagales; family Chitinophagaceae; genus Paraflavitalea. The sequence goes on from NZ_JARHUJ010000006.1 coordinate 57,706, forward strand.
CACCAAAAGGATGCGGGTGGCGGCATTGGACTGGAAAATGTAAGACGAAGGCTTGATTTGTTGTTTCCCGGTAAACACCGGCTGGAAATAAAGCAGACTACCGATATATTTGAGGTTGAACTGGAGATCAACAAATGACTACCGGAAAAACAATAGCATGTGTAGTGGTCGATGATGAGCCTTTGGCGCTAAAGCTCATAGCAGACTATGTGCAAAAGACCCCGTTCCTGCAGTTGCGGGAGCAAACGGGCAGTCCTATGCGGGCCATCGAGTTGGTGCAGCAGGGAGAAGCGGAACTGTTGTTTCTTGATATTCAAATGCCCGAACTTACCGGATTGCAGTTAATGAAGATCGTGGGGCATAAATGTAAAGTGATCATCACTACAGCCTATACCGACTATGCCATGGATGGATATGAATTTGATGTGGTGGATTACCTGCTGAAGCCAATAACATTCGATCGATTTCTCGTAGCCGCTCATAAGGTAAGGGAAAGAATGCTTAACGAACCGGTAGCCCCGCTTCAGGAGGCCACGCCTTCGCCGGCCCCTTCCTCTCCCGGCTATATTTTTGTAAAAACTGAGTATAAGATCCAGAAAATAGACCTTACCAGCATACTCTACCTCGAAGGATTACGGGATTATGTGGCCTTCTACACCCAGAGCGGTAAGGTACTCACGCTGCAAAGCTTGCGTAGCTTCCAGGACCAGTTGCCCGAACTTCAATTTATGCGGGTGCACAAATCGTATCTCATAGCACTCGATAAGATCGAGTTCATTGAACGCAACCGGATCATCATTGCCGGCAATTATATTCCCATTGGCGAAACTTACCAGGATGCTTTTCTCCAAAGGTTGAATATCCGTTGAGTGCAACTGCGACCAATGGGTGTTTAGGAGGCTCTTCGGCTTACAGCTATCAGCTGCCGGTTAAGCCAGCTCCCCCAGTACGCGTCTTTATTTCTTCTCCAATAACCACCAGCGGCGTTTACCGTTTCTGATCTTGTAATTCTTTTGAATATAAGTTTGAATGTGGTGCATGGCCTCATCGACACTATCAGTGAGCAGCACGAGGTTGAGGTCTTCCCGGGCTATGGTGCCCTGTGTGGCCATGTATTCAAGATAATCCCACAGTTCGGCATGGTATTCCTTTCCAAACAGCACAATGGGGAACTGGGTGATGGTCTTTGTTTGTACCAGGGTCAGGGTCTCAAAGAATTCATCGAGTGTGCCGAAGCCGCCTGGCATAATGATGAATGCATAAGAATACTTTACCAGGATAACCTTGCGTACGAAAAAGTATTCGAAGGTGATCGATTTGTGCAGGAAGGGATTGGCATTTTGTTCGAAAGGGAGGCGGATGTTGCAGCCGACAGAATTACCGCCTGTTTCAAAAGCGCCTCTGTTGGCTGCTTCCATGATGCCGGGGCCTCCCCCGGTCATGGTGGTAAAGCCCGTTGCGGCGATCCTTTGCCCAAATTCCCTTGCTTTTTCATAATAGATATGGTCTTCTTTGAACCTTGCCGAGCCAAAAACGGTTATACAAGGCCCCAGGAAATGGAGGTTGCGGAACCCCTTGATGAACTGGGTAAAGACTTTCCACGCAAAGGTCAATTCATAGGTACGTGGCTTCGGTCCGTCCAGGTACACATGTTCTTTGGGTGGGATGATAGGCTTAATGCCGGTTTTTGCTGATGATGCTTCCATATCAATACTGTAAATTGCTCTCTCAAAAGTAAAAATAAATACCCATGCGTATCGTCAGCTATAATGTAAATGGCATCCGCGCGGCCATGAACAAGGGACTTATCGACTGGTTAAAAACGAATCCTGCTGATATCATTTGCCTCCAGGAGACCAAAGCGCACAAGGATAATGTTGATCACAGACAATTCACCGACCTGAAGTACTACGACTACTGGTTCAGCGCCCAGAAGAAGGGATACAGCGGTGTAGCTGTTTTTACCAAGATCAAACCCGACAACGTGGTGTATGGAACGGGTCACCAGGTGAGTGATGACGAAGGACGTGTGATACAGCTTGATTTTGGTGACCTGCGCCTGATCAATGCTTATTTCCCTTCCGGCACCAGCGGCGATGAGCGGCAGACCTATAAATACCAATGGCTGGATGAATTCTATCAATATGTGCATGAGCTGCGCGCGAAGATCCCCCAGTTGATCCTGTGCGGAGATTATAATATTGCGCATAAAGAGATCGATATCCATGACCCGAAAGGCAACAAGAACTCCTCAGGATTTTTACCCGATGAGCGGGCCTGGATGGATAAGTTTCTCGGCAGTGGCTGGATCGATACTTTCCGCGAGTTGCATCCGGAGCCGCACCGCTATAGCTGGTGGAGCCAGCGTTTTCCATCGGTAAGAGCACAGAACAAAGGATGGCGCATCGACTATATCAATGCTACGGAACCCTTGCGCAAACGGGTGAAGGCATCTGACATTTATCCCGATGTTAAACACAGCGATCATTGCCCTGTGTACCTGGAATTAAAATAATTTAATGCCCATGTATATATACAACATCACTTCTTTCGTTCATTGGAGCATCCATGAATCGTGGTTACAATGGATGAAGGAAAAACGAATGCCGGCTTTTGTAGCGACTGGATGTTTCAATAGTTATCAGCTGGTAAAAGTGCTGGGTACGGACGAAACCGAAGGGCTTACTTATGCGGCGCAGTATTTTTGCGGTAGCAAAGACGACTATTTACGATTCACTGAAAACCATGAACCTTCTTTTCAACAGGAGGCACGAAACAAGTGGGGTGATTATTGTATGTCATTCAACACGTTGATGGAGGCTGTGAAATGAGTGTGGAAAAAAAATTTAACAGTTCTCCAATGGAAAAAGTAGTCCATTCGGCCGAAACCCTTTGCTGTACAGCATTTCAGGTCAAGCGGCGTGAAACATAGGCTGACACTGCGTTTCAGCGAATGACATTGCAAAAAGAAGTTTGTCCGAATGTACTGAGATGCCGTAAAATCCTTGCCCCAAGCGGATTATAGCTATTTGGCAATTGTTAATTTTAAGGGATAATAATTTTGTTTCATTGAAAAAGCGACTAAATTTGTCGTGCTTAAATTTTAAAACATTACACTATGAACAAAGCTGAATTAATCGCAAAGATTGCAGACGACGCTGGTATCACCAAGACCCAAGCTAATGCTACTTTGGATTCTTTTGTTGAAGCTGTTACCAAGACACTGAAAGGTGGTGGTAAAGTAACTTTAGTTGGTTTCGGTACTTTCTCTGTATCTAAGAGAGCTGCCCGTAATGGTCGTAATCCTCAAACTGGTGCGGTTATCAAGATCAAGGCTAAGAAAGTTGCCCGCTTTAAGGCTGGTAAAGAGCTGCAAGCTAAATTATAATTGCTGCACCCAACGCATTAAAGGCTCCGATACAACGCTCACCGTGGTGAGCCAGCCGTACCGGAGCTTTTTTTTACGCCATAGTTTCCCGGATGGGGCCGGGCGGCCGGCAGGCTACAATAAATAAAGCGTTTTGTTTGACCTGACCGAAGCCTTATTTTTGCACTTTATTTTACTTATTAAAAGCTAATAACATGGGCAGAGGTGATAAAAAAACCAAGAAGGGAAAGACTTTCAAAGGTTCTTATGGCAAAAGCAGGCCTGCAAGAACAAAGAAAGCTGCAGCTCCCAAGAAAGAAGGTAAATAGTTGATCCGTTGATTGGTTAATAAGTTAGGGCGGTTCCCGTTTTGGCTTATCAACCTTTCAACCCCTCAACTCTCCTCCCTGTTACGACATGGCGCAACCCTCCCCTGCGCCATTAATTATTTTTAGCCCGATCGTTACGTAACAGACCCGGTTAAAGCCAGGCAGGCTACCCGGCGTTCCCGGCTCGCCTTATCGTCTCCTATTTCTTTATTCTATTCTTATTATTTGTAGAGTGGTCCCCCCTATTATGGTGCCAGTCTCTCCATGATCCAGGTTCCCTGGCCATCTTTCGTGTAGGATAATCTATCGTGTAAGCGACTGGGACGCCCCTGCCAGAACTCTATATGGGTGGGCTTTATGCGATATCCACCCCAGTGGGCAGGGCGCAGGATTGGCTTTGAACGGAACACTTCGCGGTATTTAAGGTCTTCCGCATCGAGCCATTCGCGGCTTTCTATGACCTGGCTTTGGGGGGAGGCCCAGGCGCCGATGCGGCTTCCCTCGGGGCGACTATTGTAATATTCATCGCTTTCCGCATCGCTTACCCGCTCTACGATGCCGCCGATGCGCACCTGCCGCTCGAGCTCTTTCCAGAAGAATACGAGGGAGGCGTGGGGGTTTTCTTCGAGTTGATGCCCTTTTGCGCTGGTATAGTTGGTAAAGAACACAAATCCATTTACATCATATTCTTTCAGCAGCACTATCCGTGCATCGGGGATGCCATTGGCTGTGGCGGTAGCGAGGGTCATGGCATTTACCTCGTCTATTTCGGCAGCGATTGCTTCCTGCCACCATTGGCCGAACTGTTCGATGGGGTCTTTATTAGCTTCCTTTTCGGTGAAAGCTTTCAGTTTATAGTCTTTACGGATATCTGCAATGGATGACATGGCTATTGTATAGATTAGGCTACAAAATTAGTCGTTCGGAGGGAATGTGCAGTAGTTGGCCTGATCAGGTGGGGGTATGAGTTTGGTCAGGCGAGTGGTGAAATGATCAACCCTTCTTACGGTCTTCGTCTTTGTCGTTCGACAGCTTTGAGAGGAGCGTTTCGATCTCGCTGATGCGTTTAAGCTGGATATCGAGCTTTTTGTTGTGCTCGGCTACCTGCTGCAGGTCGGTATTGAGCTCTTCGAGGTAGTTGACCTTCTTCAACAATTGCTGGCGCTGAAAGTTCGATTCGCGGAGTTTATCTTCCGTATCGGCGAGCAGCCTGGCGAGGCGCTGGTGCTCTTCGAGCATGTTTACCTGTTTCATTTTGAGCTCGTCGAACTCGCGGGTAATCTTGAAATAGGCTTGTTGCAGCTCTTCGTATTCATAACCCTTGTGCTGCGGGGCGGTAGAGGATTCTATCTTATGCAGGCGATCCTGGAGCACGCTGAACTCTTCGTAGGCTTTTTCGAGGCGGCCTTTCACTTCGTTGCTCAGAATCAGCTGCTGACGCACCTGCTTCAATTCGGCCTCTCTGTCCATGAGCGCCCTGCGTGCATCGCGTAATTGGGTGCCGAGTTGATCATTGAGCTGCTGTACTTCCGCATGGCGTTGCTCCGACTCCTTCAGCATTTCGACCTGGCGCAGGAGGCGACCTATATCCTGGTTGTGCGCGAACAGGTTGTCCTGCGCATTTTTCAGCTGCGACATCAGGGTGCCGGTGGGAGAATTATCGGCTGGCTTTTCCTGCTTTTCGGCTTCGTCGGGTTGTGACGCTTCCAGGCGGGCGACTTCGGATTTTAGGTCTTCTATCTCCAGTTCGAGCAATTCACCGCTTTCTTTCGTGTCTCTGAGTTCGCGGGTAAGTTGTTCGCGCAGGTCAACTTCTTCGTAATATTTAAGGCGCCATTCATCAAGGCCACCAATGGGCTCATCGGCGAGCACAGGTCGTTCGATGGTTGCGGAGGGCAATATTTTTTTCTGGATGAGGTAGAAGTGAATGGCAAATCCGAGGATCAATGACACCAACATAAATACAATCATCTCAGTGAGACTGATGGAGTATTTAGCAGCCAGTAAAATGTTTAATAGGGTCATAGCAGTCGGAAATGTTTCCTTTACTCACAGGTTCTTACGGGATACCACATCTTTCAAGGGACTTGAACGGGAGGAAAGCATTGAAAAGACGCCGGGGTCAGGGCATAATTTCCCCGTTAAAGTAGTACGATCGCGTCAGATATACAAGCCTGCTGGCTTGATTAATTTTGCAAGGCTGGTTATCAGGATTTTACCAGTGTTCCCACCTTGTCTCCGCACACCACTTTGCGCAGGTTGCCGGCGGTATTCATGTCAAATACGATGATGGGCAGGTTGTTTTCCATGCAAAGGGTGAATGCCGTCATGTCCATTACCCGGAGGTTTTGGGAGATACATTCCTGGAAGGTAATGGTCTCGTACTTTTTGGCATTGGGATCCTTTTCGGGGTCGGCAGTATAGATACCGTCTACCCGGGTGCCTTTCAGGATCACATCAGCTTCTATTTCGATGGCCCTGAGTGAGCCGGCTGTATCGGTAGTAAAGTAAGGATTGCCGGTACCAGCACCGAAGATCACTACACGGCCTTTTTCCACGTGGCGGATAGCGCGGCGGCGGATATAAGGTTCGGCGATCTGTTCCATCTTAATAGCGCTCTGGAGGCGTGTAAATACGCCTACTTTCTCGAGCATGGCCTGCATAGCCATTCCGTTGATAACAGTCGCCAGCATGCCCATATAGTCTCCATGTGCCCGCTCGATGCCTGTTTCAGCTTCGTTCATGCCACGATAAATGTTGCCTCCACCAATTACTATGGCTACCTGTACGCCGAGGTCAACGATCTCTTTGATATCGCGTGCATAATGCTCCAGTACCGCGGGATCCATGCCGTAGCTTTTATCTCCCATCAATGATTCTCCACTCAGTTTTAACAGGATGCGTTTGTACTTGGGCAACATGTATTTATGTATATGATTAACAAAGGAAAGGGCCAGCTTTTGGCCAATTGCTGTGCAAAGAAAAGGTTTTTGGTGAATAGAAAAAAGGGGAATCGGCCAAACAAAAATGCGTCCCGGTTTGGGACGCACTTTTCCTGGTTACGGATCTTTTCTTAAATACAAACAAAACTAACTGCTGTGAGAAAAAACGCTCTTTAAGGCTATTGAGGCTGCTATTACAGGCATTTCGCAGCGGAATAAGGTTGATGGCCGGAGCAGCACCTACGGCCCGTGAAACGCCCGGAGAGATCACTTTCCCTGCTGGCTGATCCTTTGAGACTGCCATCGCCGATGCTTTTCGGGAAGCCTGTTGATGACTGGCTGCACTTTATCGATAAAAGGGTGCGATATCATAATCCGCCCGACAGGCTCACTCAATAAGTAACGCCCGGGAAATCGGTCTTTGCTTTGGAGAACTGGGTTTCCCAATCGGCGGGCCAGCCAAAGGCGATGGTTGCCTGCGCTTTAAGATTTGCGCCTGCGGCTCCGCTCCAGAAATGGATAAACTCGCCCCAGTTCAGATCGCGGCTATACCTACCCTCTCCGTTCTTTGGGAAATGGGCTGCCAGCAGGGAGAAGAACTTTGACAACACTTTGTTACCGCCGTACTTATCGTAGATGGGGTAGAACCAGTTCTTAAACCACTGCGTATTCGCCGCCGGAAAATTATCGGTAGTGCCCATCATCATGTTGAACCACCGGGTTGCGTCTGCTTCCATCTTCAAGCCTTTGTATATATCATAGATGTATATCTCCATCCACTTGCTGTCTTTCCAAAGACTAAAGGCTGGTGATCCCCTGGTGCCATGCGTGGTACTCTCTACGATGTGGCCAATTTCGTGGGCGGAGAGATCGAGATCATTTGCCGTGCCGGTTATCCAGCCATTGGCGGCATTAGAACCGCAATCGATCACGTTCTTGTTATCGTGGCCGGCATCGTAATAATAGGCCGGGTGCCCGCCCCCATACTTACCGGCATGATAGATGGCATACAGCCTTTTATCGCTACTGTATAGTTTTCCATAGGTGGCATTGCTGTACAGCCACACTTCTTTGAGAAAGGTAAAGGGCCAGGTGATGGTACGCGATACCTCGTTGTCGTAGTAAACGGCCAGCACCGTATCATAATAAACCCTGCTTACCAGTTGTTTGTGCTCGAACCAATGCTCCTGCCAGGTTTTGATGGGTGCATCGGGCGGGTCGGTTGCGGGTGGGTTTGCCGGAGGCGGGTTGTTATTACCACCACCACTCTTTTTACAGCCTGCAGCCAGCAGCAGTGGCAATAACAAAAGCCCGGTGTACAGATTGATCGGGAATCGTTTCACAGATTAAGTTAAATGGTTAATGGTATTCTCTCAGGTTGAATCTATTTTTCTTTTCCGCCAAGGGCAAAGTTGATCCCCAGCTCAAAACTTCCGTCTACATGTTCTTTGAGTCCATTGCCTGCAGAGGTATACATCGCACTGACGATGATCTTATCGGCAATCTTTAATCCAGCACCTGCAGTGATGTTCTTTGAAGTATGGTATACCCCAAATACATTAAGTTGCCTCAAAGTAAAGTTGGCGCCGGCGTCGATGATGTTATCGAAGCCCTGCATGCCACGGAAGCCTGCCCGTGGCTCTATCGTTATGTTACCATCGTTGACGATAAACTTATAACTGGCGGCTGCGAAGAAGGTGGGCCGGTTTACGATGTCTTCATTGTCTTTTTTAAAGTAGGTGACCATATTGGGGAAGGCAGCCTGCACGGTGATACGCTTATCGGTATAAGCCAATCCAACGCCCCCATCGAAGGAGATATCGTTGCCCTGGGTAAGCAGCATGTCGCCGGGATCTCCATTAAAGTTCTTTGGATCGATGCGGCGGTTGACGGCCCCCGCGGATACACCCAGGTGAACCCTTCCACCATCATTGGTTACAGGCAGGTAATAAGCATAAGTGGCCATGGCCATGCTGGTATTGATCATCCCTGCATTGTCGTTGTATACATTGATGCCGAGGTTCATCTTATTGCCGCTGCTATATTCGCCGGTGGCATACAAACTGTAGGGACTATTGGTGATGCCCGCCCATTGACGGCGATAACCTACTCCTGCTTTTATTTTGTCATCGCCTCCAACCATGGCCGGATTGGCAAGGTACTGGTTTTGAAAGAAGCTGGCCGCGAATGGGTTTTGCTGCGCGGCAGCCTTTTTGCCACTGAAGGTGATCAATGAAACCAGGATGATCACCAGGGCTGATTGTGTGTGGTTATATAGTTGTTTCATGTTCTGCATTATTTACGGTTACGAATGATGGTTAATACGCCCTGTGCAGGTGGTATGCCGGGGCCCAGCTTGATCACGTAGAGATAGGCGCCTTCGGGCAGGGGTGCGCCATTGTAGGTTCCTTCCCAGTCATTCATATAGTTCTTCTGCATGAAAACTACCCTTCCGGCGCGGTCCATGACCCGTACTTCATTATTGGGGAATGCGTTGATGTTCCAGATCACCCAGCGATCGTTCTTTCCATCGCCGTTGGGTGTGATGACATTTACCGGATCGAGGTTGTAGTTGCCTTTCAACTGGATCGTTATGGTGGCGGTGTCCTTACAACCACGGCTGTTTTTGCCCAACACCGTATAGGCGGTGTTGATGGTAGGCCTTACGGTGAGCACAGCCTGTTGCTGGCCGCTTTCGATGCCGTGTGCATTGGCCCAGGTGTAGTTTTCTGCACCCGATGCGGTGAGCTGGGCGGATTCGAGGCGGGGGATAACGACTCCTTTGTCGGACGCTATGTTCACGACGAGCGGGTTGACCACTATAGTGAAGGTACGCGTATAGGTATCGGCGCCTCCATTGTAGGTGGCTCCATTATCCTGCGCCCTTACGGTGATGGTGGCCGTGCCGCCTTTGGCTGCATTATAAGACAACTGAGCTTTCCCGTTCACGACCGGCGTAACCGACAGTTCATCGAAGAGTGTGGCATCTGAGCTGGTTACCGCAAGGGTTACCAATTGCCAGGCTTCGGCGCCGGTGGTGATGCCGGTGAGATCGAAGGTGAAAGTGGAATCGGTGGTACAGATGTCCTTGTTAGTGATGGCATCGAGTGTGGGGGCAATATTCTTACCCAGTGTGGTGACGGTTACCACGTTGCTGTAATAAGAGGTTCCGAATCCATTCTTTGCTCTTACCCGGTAATAGTAACGGGAGGCGAGGTTAAGGCCATTATCGGCATAGGTGACAATATTGGCGTTGACTGTATTGAGCGGTATGAAGTTGATGCCGTTGATGGAGCGTTCTATCTCGAAGCTGGTTTCGTTGCCCGATCTATCATCCCAGGTGAGGTTCACGGCTGTTTCGGAGAGAGCCACGCCGATGAGATTACGGGGCGTGAGTGGCAGGTTGGGATCGTAATCGGTGATGGTATCTACCACTTTGCTCCAGATGGACCTGGTACTGGCGTTGATGGCGCGTATGCGGAAATAGTATTTGAATCCGCCGAGCAGGTTGGTCACTTCGAAGGTGTTGCTGTTGGCTGGTGCCGTTCCGGCTGATTCGAAGTTGAGGCTGTCTTCGGACTTCTCGATCTCGAAGCCGGTTTCGTTGGAGGAATTGTCAGTCCATTTAAGTGTCGCTGTTATAAATGTTACAGCCGTTACATCTAAATCGGCGGGTACCTTAGGTGCGTTGGGACTCATACCCCAGATCTCGAGTTCGGATATCTGGCCCATGATATTTCCGCTGCCATTGTTTTGCAATACCAGGAGCCTGAAATAAGTATAGGCTGTGTTATTGGCGAATGCAAAGGTATAACCGGTATTGCGGCCGGCGAAGGTGACGCCGGTGCGGGAGTCGAGATCGGTCCAGCCGGCGGCCGTATCGTTGGTGCCCTGGAACTTCCAGGTTTTAGGATCGCGGCTTGCCGCATCGTTGGCGGTGGTAATGGTGTACTTGGTGACCATCCAGGGGTTCTGTGCGCGATAGCGTACCCAGTATCCATCAACAGTCATGGCACCGAAGACGAGGAACTTGGAATTGTAGTTGTTGTCAATCAATTTCAGCGACCCTTCACCAGAAGTAGGGCCACCATCGTTGTCTTTTGACACGGCGAGTACACCACCATCATCTGTTACATCGGTAAGTTGGCCGCTTTGGTTTAAGGTGGAGATGACGATCGTATTGGAATATGTTGAGTTGCCGTAGGTATTGATGGCCCGCACCCGGAACTGGTAGCTGGTATTTACCAGCAACCCGGTGGCCGCAAAGTTGAGGCGATTGGCTATCACCGAGCCTACTTTCACAAAGTCGGTACCGTTGGAGGAACGCTCTATTTCAAAGCCGCTTTCGTTGGAGGCATTGTCTTCCCAGGTCAGCAATATTTCGGAACCAGCGGTGGCGAGACCGGCAAGTACGGTGGGCGCGGCTGGTGGCAAGCCTTCGAGCAGGCGCCACTCGGACATCTGAAAATTGGTACCGCTTCCGATGGCAGAGATCGTAAGGCGATAATACTTATACACTGCCTGGTTGGCCATGGGAATATCGAAGGTCCTGGTTTCGTTGCGGCCTCCAAATGTTTCGTTGGTGCGGGTATCGATGGTGGTCCAGGCTGCGGCATCGTTGGAAGCGGCCAATATCCAGTTCTTTGGATCGCGGGTGGGGTCGTCGTTGCCCGAGGTCATGGTGTATTGTGCGGCTCGCGCGGGAGTAGTACAGGCCCACTGCATATACCAGGGAAGCTGTACGCCTCCGACGAATATCTTGGTATTGGGGTTGTTGTCGACGAGCTTGAGTGAGCCTTCGTTGGCATTGGGGCCGCCGCCGTTGTCTTGCGATACGGTGAAGGTTCCGCCGTAAGAGATAATATCCTGCGCTGCTGCCTGTAAGGAGAAAAAGATCAGTACTCCGAAGCAGGCTATTTTGATGATGCGACTAATCATGTTTGAAGGGTTTAATACTTTCTGATTGTTAGGAGATGCTGTGCTGCATCCATTTATTCCCATCCGGTATTTTGTACCAGCTTTTTGTCTACGTCTATTTCTCCCTGTGGTATGGGGAAGAGATAGTGCTTTTTCTCGAATACCCTTGTTTCGAATGGAACGACATTGTAGAAGCCTGTTCCATCGGCATTGATGTTAAGTCCATATATAGGCCCTTTATCGGTTTGATCGGCCACTTTCCAGCGGCGCGTATCGAAGTAGCGTACGTTTTCGAAAGCCAGTTCTACGCGGCGTTCTTTACGGATGGCGAGGCGCGTGGCCGCCTGATCGGCTGGTATAGGAAGCGGATCGGCGCCTACACCATATTGCGGTACACCTGCGCGTTCGCGGATGAGGTTGAGGTAATATAATGCGCGTGTATTGCCGGGCTCGGATTCGTTGAGTGCTTCCGCATAATCGAGGAATACCTGTGCCAGGCGATAGAATACGAGTGCACGGTTGCCGTTGCTCCAGTTGCCGAGGGCTACGTTCTTACGAACGATATACCCGGTGGGGCTATGATCACTGCCGGTGTTTTTGACGCCGGAGTTGCCGGAGTACTGTACGGTAGTCAGGATGGTGCCTGTATTGGTATTGAGCCAAACACTGTTGTCGTAGGTGATAGATACATAAAAACGGGGTTCGCGGTTGACCCACATGTTGTGGGTTTGGCGGGCCTGTGCATCATAAGGTGCTTTGAAGCTGCTGAAGCCTGTGGCGAGGTAACCGGAATTGGGATTGATGGTACCATCGTCATTGAAGGGGCTTTGTCCGTTGGCCATGAAGAAGGCATTGACCATGTTTTGTGTAGCTCCCAATCCGCCACCACCTTTTACTTCGTTGGCGGCGCCTGCGTGGTAGGGTGTTCTATCGTATTGTATGGTACCGATCGATGCTGAAGGACGGCCGAAGATCCATTCGTCGTTCCAGTCGTTCAACATTACGTTGCGGCATGACAGGTAGGGGCTTACTTTACCGGCTGCATCTTTATCGGTAAAGAGACTAAACTGTGAAGGAACGTATTTATCAATGAAGGCTTTTGCGGCGTCGGCTGCCAGTTTCCATTTGTTGGCGTCGTATTGGGCCGGCATGAGCGCTTTGCCATCGGCATTCTTCAGGCTGGCATAATCGGGATTGCCGTTGAAGAGCGGACTCGCCGCGAGCAACAGCGTTTGCATTTTGTAGATATGGGCTGTTGCCTGGTCGATGCGGCCTTTGTTATCGCCCTGGGTTTTGACAGGGAGATCGTTGACGGATTTGTCGAGTTCGGTGGTGATATAACTCACTACTTCATCAAATGTATTGCGTGCGAGCTGTACATCATCGAATGATGCATCGGGCGATATGGGATTTTCGCCGGTGATGGGTACGGGACCATACATACGGATGAGGTAAAAATAATAGATGGCGCGGAGGGCACGTGCTTCGGCCCCGTATTGTTTGATGAGTTGTGGGCCAAGCTCTACGCATTTGGCGACGTTGTTCATGAAATAGGAAGCATTCCGGATACCACGGTAGTAGCGCTGCCAGAAGGAGCCTACAAAGCCGGATGTGGCGTTCCAGGAGCCCAGGTTGATGTTGTTGCTGTTCACAAAATCCCAGGTGTATTTGGCTTCGTCGGAGGCGGCTGTCCAGGGGCCTGCGCCGCCGCTGGTGACGAATCGCTGGTTGCCCTCGTCGGGTATGTAGCTATACACGTTGGCCAGGAAGTCGAGGGTGGTGTTCTGACTTTCGAAAATATCGTCGGTAGTGAGGCGGTCGTCGGGCACCTGGTCGAGGAAGCCTTTCTTACAGGAGGCAATGGAGACCGCCGTTATGATCAATATATAGAGATAGAATGTCTTTTTCATAATGCAGTGTTGTTTGTATTAGAAGGTTGCCTGTAATCCAACTGAGATGGTCATCACATTGGGATAGGTGGTTCCGTTGGAGGTGTTGAGCTCGGGATCCCAGAGCTTGAATTTGCTGATGGTAAGCAGGTTGACGCCCTGTGCGAAGAAGGTGGCCGTTTTAATGCCGATCGCTTTGAGCTTGCTTACGTTGAGGCGGTATCCGAGCTCCACTGTCTTCAGGCGGAGAAAATCAATATCCTTAACCCACCAGGTGCTTGACTGAATATTGTTGGCGTTGACTGCGTTGCCGTATCCGAGGCGGGGATAGAAGGCGTTGGGGTTAGGGTTTTCTTCCGTCCAACGATCGGCAGCTACTGCGTACAGGTTGCTTCTATCGGCACCGGTGCTGTTGGAAAAGGGCAATACGCCATCGCCGGAGATGAGCCTATCGGCCTGTGATACGCCCTGGAAGAAGGTACTGAGGTATATGCGGCGATCCCACTCGAAGTTGAACCCGAAGCCGTACACGATGGCTGGTACATCACCGCGGCCGATACGTGTTTGGTCGTACGAGTCGATGATGTTATCGCCGTTGAGGTCTTTGTATTTGATATCACCTTTGCGTACGGGACCGTACGATGATTTGGGGCTTTTGGCAATCTCGTCGTCGCTTTGATAGAGGCCTTCTGCGATGAGTCCGAAGCGGGAGAGATAATTAAGCCCCCGGCGTTCCATCCACGGATATTTGGGCGTTGGGTTATCGTTCTCGATCACTTTATCCTTATTGTAGGTGAAATTGCCGCGCAGGGAGATGGAGAGGTCGCCTACATAGATGGGGGATGTTTCGATGGTCATATCGATCCCTTTGTTGTCTATGATGCCGAGGTTACCCCAGGGGCGGTTGGTGAGACCAACGAAGTTGGCGAGGCTACCGCGTTGCAGGAAGACGCCCGTTCTTCGTTCGCTGAAGAGATCGACTATAACTGATATTCTGTTGTTGAGTGTTTTGAATTCTACGCCAAGGTCCATCTTATGTGCTTCGGACCAGGTGATAGCGGTGCCATAATCGGAAATCTCCACGCCTGCCCTGCCGGCACGGTTGGTACCATAGGTATAACCTGTTGCACCGCTGTTGACGAAAGTGAGGTAACCGAAGCGCCGGCCGCCACTACCCGCTCCTACCAATCCATCGCTGAAGCGAATCTTGAGGAACTGGACTGCATTGCGCAGCGGTTTGAAGAATCTTTCGGACGACACGATCCATCCCAGACCGAATGAGGGGAAGAAGCCATATCGGTTGCTGGGCTCAAAGTTTTCGGAGCCATTGTAGCCGAAGTTGAACTCGGCGAAGTAGCGATCGCTCCAGTTGTAAGTGGCGCGACCTGCGAGACCGCGGTACCGTGATGGTATCGAGGATACGAGATCGCCTACCGATGCGTTGGTGGCATCGCTCTGGTTATATAAGAGCATACCGCTTACGTGGTGATCACCGAACTCGCGATCGTAGTTGACGCTGGTTTCGGTATAGAAACGCCTGTTGGCGGATGTCGCGTTACTAAAGGCCAGTGAATTGTTGCCCTGCCAGGTTTGGAGCAGGTTGAGCGAGCCATCGGGCTTGCGGGGGTTGACCTGATCTACATAATAGGTGTCTTCCCGTTTGGTACGGCTAAGGGTTTGGGAGTTATAGGCATCGAACGAATACATGGTGGTGACGGAGAGGCCTGGCACCCAGAAGTTGAGGTCTTGCGTGAGGCGTCCGTTGGTATACAGCTGGTTTCCGTAGGTTGACTGGAAGCCGCGTTTGGTGATATCGGCGTAGGGGTTGCGCTGATCGCCGTTGGAGCTTTGGCCGGGTACAAAATCGCCGGGGTACATGACGGGGAACAATACCGGGGTGATCTGCATGGCTTGTGCAAAGGCATCGGACGAGCTTACGCCGGGATAGTTTCCATTAGTGATATAACCTTGTATGCCGAGCTCAAAGCGGGTGGTGCTGGTGAGCTGGAGGTTAAGGTTGCTGGTGAAATTGTAGCGACGGAAGCGGGTATCGGTATTATAGCTTTCGAGGCCGTCTGTCTTCAGGAAGCCTTTCTCATCATAATAAGCGAGGGACACATAATAGTTAGCCTTCTCGGAACCACCACGTGCGCTTACGTTGAGGCGGCGGTTGTGGGACCATTTATCGAAGAGCACGTCCATCCAATCGACGTTGGGGTATACATAGGGGTCTTCGCCGGAGGCGGTTTTATCGATGTACTCCTGTGAATATTTTGGTTGAATATTGGATGCGATCATGGCTTCGTTGGTGAGCTTCATGTAGGTGACCCCGTCGGTGAGCTCGGGCTTGCGGGTAAAGGTCATGAAGCCTTCATTGTAGTTTACGTTGAAGGAGGTTTTACCGGCTCTGCCGCTTTTGGTCTTTATGAGGATCACGCCATTGGCTCCCTGCACGCCATACACGGCGGTGGCGGAGGCGTCTTTCAGGATGGTTACGGATTGAAGGTCTTCCGGGTCAAGGCTATTGATATCGCGCGGCACGCCATCGATCAATACGAGGGGGCGTGCGTCGTTGGAGGCGTTGAAGGTGGCGATGCCGCGTATCCAGATATCGGCGCCGTTGCGGCCGGGTTCGCCGCTTCGTTGTACGCCGACGACGCCGGCGATGCGTCCGGCGAGGGTTGTGCTGAGGTTGGCGACGGGTTGTTTGAGTTCTTCCACATCGACAGTAGACTGGGCACCTACGAGGCTGAGCTTTTTCTGCTTGCCGAAGCCTACTACCACTACTTCGTTGAGGCCACCCTGTGTGGCCTGCAGTACGACGTCGAGCACGATGCGCTCGCGGATGGGGATGACCTGCCGTTGGTAGCCTACATAGGTAAATTCGATCGAATCACCCTGGTTGGCCAGGATGCGAAAGAAGCCATTTACGTCGGTAATGGTGGATTTATTAGCGGGGAGGGCTGTAACTGTTACGCCCGCCAGCGACTGGTTCAGGGACTCGCTTTTAACGGTGCCGGTGATGGTGATCTCAACCGGCGTTGCTCTTTCGGGTGCGCCCGCTATCTTCTTCACGGTGCGAAGCTTAACGACTATCTGCGATTCGAGCTGAAAGAATTCGTACCGGGTGGTTGGGAATACCTGTGCCAGTACAGCTTTTAGTGGTGTGTTCTTTGCGTTGAGGGAGATGAGATCGCTACGGCCTTCGAGTATTTTCTGATCGAAGTAGAAGCTGGTTTGTGCAGCGGCTTCTATTTGTTTTACTGCGTCGGAGACAGGCGCTTTTGATAACTGGAGGGTGATCCGACGATCGAGCAGGTCCTGGTTACCGCGGGCGTTGGCGGTGAAGTTGCCGGTTAGGTATAAGAATACCGTAAGCATAAGTACCCGTTGACGTACGGGCATACGGAGGCCATGTACGTAATGTACAATTCTCTTCATAGCAGATAGTTTTTATGAAATTGTGATTGTGTACCGTGCCGCCTCACCGGCGGCAGGGATCTACCGGGTGGGGCTGGCTTTATAGTTCATGCTGTCGGCCTGCCTGATGTTGATATCGAGACTGGCTTCGAGTAGCGTTATGATCTTTTCCAGTGAAAGGTTATTGATCGTGGCGGTTACTCTTGTTTTTGCGAGTGTGGGCGCCATTGCTACATTGACTTCATATATCTGTTCCATGGTCGCCAGCACTTCGTGGAGGGGCGAGTCGTAGAACTTTACCTGTCCGGTTCGCCAGGCTAGCTGGTTGCTGCTTTCGACGACCCTGATGTTTTGACTGGCTTTGACGTAAGAGCCAGTAAGGCCTGGTGTCAGGATCGCTTCTGCTTTGTCCTTGATGGCCGTGAAGCCTACTTTACCGCTGGCTACTGCTACCGATACGGTGGTATCGGTTATGCGAACATCGAAGCTGGTTCCAAGCACCTCTACGGTGGAGCTATCCACGTGTACAATGAAAGGGTGGTCTTTGTCTTTGGCGATATCGAACCAGGCTTCGCCTTTTTCGAGCCAGACCTCTCTTTTATCTTTATCCATGCGTACGGTGTAGCGCAGCCGGGAGCTTCCGTGCAGGTATACTGTCGATCCGTCGGCCAATACCACGCTATCGCGCTGGAGCCTGGCTGTGTTTATTGTTTTAAAGGAATCTTTGTCGGGCAGCACCCATTTCCATAGTGCCAGGCCGGCGGTGATCAACAAAACAGCGGCTACCGATAATTTGGTGAAGCGGCCTATCCTTCTAACGGGGGCGGTTGGGGTTTCGGCGTCGATCCTGTCCCAGAATCTCTTTTTTTCGGTGTCGATATCATATTCCATATCTCCTGGTTCGTTGCCGGTAAACCAAATCCGCTTTACTTCTTCATAGTATGCCCTGTTTTCTTCGCTGACAGCCACCCACTGTTGTATTTCCAGTTGCAATACACTGTTGTCTGGCTGTTCTAACGAAGCCAGTATTTGTTCCAGTTTTTCGTGCTGCTCGTGCATGCTGTATATATAAGACAAATAAGGAAAGGGGTACAATTAGTGGTTGTTAAAAAAAAGTTTTTCTTTTTTTAACCGTTCCTTGATGATACGGATGGCCATGGTGAGATGGGTGTATACCGTATTGATGGAGATATTGAGGTGCTGGGCGATGTCGGGGGCGCTCATGTCGCTAAAGCGACTGAGGGTAAATACTTTGCGGCATTGGGGCGGGAGGGAATCGATGGCATGGTGTATATATTGTTCGAGTTCTTTTTCTTCGGCTTTATTCTCCAGGCGGGTATTGGTGTCCTGTATTTCGGGAAGGTGATCGGGCCTTACGATGCGGCTTTCTTTCCTGTACCGGTTGATGGCGATGTTGGCGGCTGTGCGGAAGAGATAGCTTTTGATGGAGGATTGGATGTCGATGGTGGCAGACTTTTCCCAGAGTTTGAGAAATGCTTCCTGTACGGTGTCGCGTGCGAGTTCGTGGTCGTTGAGTATATCCAGCGCTATGAGGTACATGGTATGTGAGTACCTGTCGAACAGCCAGGAAAATACGTCGCGGTCCCGGTTTCGGATGCCGTCGATGATGTTGGGCAAACAATATTCGCTCATTCAGCAGTAGTGTTGAGTCAGTTAGTTTAGTTCTATAGGAGCATGAGCAGCCATTAAATTTACTAATAAACTGTTAAGAGAAAAACGATTTAGCAAAGATTTTTCGGGAGGAATGCGGGTAGGGACGAGCTGAAGTGACGGCCCGTTTTGGGAATAAGCAGGAAGTGTGTGGGCGTGAAGGAGTTGGGGGAGGTGAGAAGGCGGCGAGTGGGAAGGCAACCCCGACATGCGTCGGGACAGCGAGGGAAGCAGTAGTTGCTGCGGAAGAAGAATGGCGGGAGGGAGATGCGTTGAGGGCTGATGACAAAAGGCAACGAGGCAGCGAGGTAGCGAGGTATCCCGACATGCGTCGGGACAACCAGGGGGAGGCAGGCTTATGATTAAGGCAGTGGTGCGTGTGATGCGAACAGGTAGGGGCAATAAAAAAGAGGCGCTATGGGCGCCCCTTTTTATATTATGTAAGAATAATGTTGGTGATTAACCCAGTGCTACTCTTTTGAATTCTGTAACCTGGAGGCCACCGTCTACGCTCTTCAGGTAGTCGCCTACGCTCTTGCCGCTGTCCTTTACGAATGGCTGGCTGGTGAGGGTGCTTTCCTTGAAGAAGGCGTTCAGTTTGCCTTCTGCGATCTTGTTGATCATTTCATCGGGCTTACCGGCCATTTTAGGATCGTTCTTGATCTGCTCGGTAACGATGGCTCTTTCCCTTTCTACAGTTGCAGCAGGCACTGAGCTTGCGTCAACAGCAACGGGGTTCATGGCAGCGATCTGCATAGCTACGTCTCTACCGGCATCGCCAGCGGCTTTGTTGAAGCCTACGAGTACACCGATACGGTTTGCACCGTGGATATAAGAAGCAACGTAGTCGGCGTCGATGCGCTCGAACTTGGTGATACCGATCTTTTCGCCGATAGAAGCGAGTTTATCGTTTACCAGGTCGGCGATCTTTGCTCCACCGATGGTTACGGTGTTGAGTTCGTCGATAGATTTTACGTTTGCGGCTACTGCTGCATCGATGATGGTTTGTGCGAAGGCAACGAAGTCGGCGTTCTTGCTCACGAAGTCGGTTTCGCAGCTAACGCAAAGGGAGATACCGGTTTTGTTGTCGGCAGTTGTTTTAGCCAGTACAACACCTTCTTTCGCTTCGCGGTCGCCACGGAGAGCGGCTACTTTTGCACCTTTTTTACGGAGCCAGTCGATGGCTGCTTCGAAATCGCCGTTGGTTTCAGTTAAGGCCTTACGACAATCCATCATACCCGCGCCAGTCATTTGGCGGAGCTTGTTAATATCAGCGGCTGTAATAGCAACAGTTGACATAAAATTTTGAAGGTTTGAGATCCCGCCAGGCGGGAATGTTTTGAAATAGGAAATGTGCCAGTGCAAATTGCTTCACAAACTTCCTGCGGCCCGTACATTTCCGGTTACTAAATTATTAAGATGGCTCAGTGTGTCCAGAATTGAGAATCCAGAAGACTGAAGGGAAATTCAGCGTTCTGGATCCTTTTATTATGGAAGGCTGATTTCCAATTATCTTCCACCACCTCTGCGGGCACCACCACCGGGTACACGACGTTTAGCGGCATGACCGCCGGGACCGCCTTGTCCACCACGGGGAGCTCCACCACGACCACCACGACCAGCTTCAGCTTCTGCTTCAGCCTGGATACGTGCTGCTTTCTTTTCCTTTTCGTCGTCTGCGTTCTCTTCTACTTCTTCGTCTTTAGCAGCCTGACGCTCGGCCAGACCTTCAGCGATTGCAGCAGTGATGTATTGTGTAATGATTGCGATAGACTTGGTTGCATCATCGTTGGAAGGGATAGCAAAGTCGACCTTGTTGGGATCGCAGTTGGTATCAACCATTCCGAAGGTGAGGATGCCAAGGCGTTTTGCCTCTGCGAGGGCGATGTGCTCATGACCGATGTCGATGATGAACAGGGCTGCAGGAACACGGCCGAGTTGTGCGATACCACCGAGAACCTTGTCCATCTTATCGCGGTCGCGACCGAGGGTGAGTTTCTCTTTTTTGGTAAGGCTTTCTGCGCTACCGTCGCCGAGCATCTTGTCGATGTTCTGCATCTTCTTCACGCTCTTACGAACGGTGTTGAAGTTGGTAAGCATACCACCCAGCCAACGTTCTGTAACGTAAGGCATGTTGATCTTCTTAGCGCACTCGGTTACGATTTCCTTGGCTTGTTTCTTAGTACCAACGAACATGATCTTCTTACCGCTACGAGCGATTTGCTTGAGGGCGGCTGCAGTTTCCTGCAGGTGTTCGGTAGTTTTATTGAGGTCGATGATGTGAATACCTTTCTTCTCAGCGAAGATGTAAGGCAACATCTTTGGGTTCCACTTCTTCCGCAGGTGTCCGAAGTGTACACCGGCCTCGAGGAGCTGCTGTTGCAATGAAGTGTTATTTTCCATTTTGATTTTTCAGCTTTTAGCTATCAGCTTACGGCCTTTAGCAATTTGATGATAATATTTCTTACAATGGCTGTTGCCGGAGGTTTGACACTTCCGGCAAGTAGCCAGGGTGTATTAACGTTTAGAGAACTGGTAGCTTCTACGCGCTTTCTTGTGACCGAATTTCTTACGTTCAACAGAACGGGGATCGCGTTTCAGAACACCTGCAGCTTTCAGCGCGGGGCGCAATTCTGCGTTCAGCTCAACGAGTGCACGGGCGATACCGAGCTTAGCGGCTTCGGCCTGACCTTTTACACCACCACCGGCTGCATTGATCTTAACATCAAATTTATCCAGGGATTGAACTGTTTTCAACGGCAGTTCTACCTGGTTTTGCAGGTATACCAGTGAAAAATATTCTTTGTAGTCTTTGTCGTTCACTGTGATCTTACCGGTTCCTTTGGTAAGGAAGATCCTTGTCACAGCTTCTTTACGACGGCCTACTGCGTTTTTCTGCTTTTCCATGTATTACGTACAATTAGAAAGTTAATGGTTGAGGTTTCTGTGCAGCGTGTTCGTGCTTGTCGCCCACGTACACAAACAATTTCTTGAACATTTTGCGACCGAGGCGGTTCTTAGGCAACATGCCTTTAACGGCGCGCTCAACCACTAATTCGGGCCTGCGTTTCAGCAGGTCTTTTGCTGTTTCGGCTTTTTGGCCACCGGGATAACCTGAGAATGTCAGGTATTCCTTGTCTTCCATTTTGTTACCGGTAAACTTTACCTTTTCGGCGTTAATAACGATAACATAATCTCCGCAATCAACATGTGGCGTATAATATGCCTTGTTCTTTCCACGAAGAACTGCAGCAATTTTAGCACACACGCGTCCCACGGTTTGATTGGTACCGTCCACAACATACCAGTTGTGTTTAACGGTAGCCGCATTCGCATGCTTGGTAGTGAAATGTAATTTGCTCATTGTAATTTGTTCTTTTTAAATGTTATCCTTCTTTTGGAAGGCCCACCGCCAACCCGGTGGAATGAAAATGGGGTGCAAAGGTAGGGAGAAGTAAAGCGTAAAACAATTATTTGGGAAGCATTTTTTTCAGCGCACCTCCCTAACTATATGATTTTCAATAAATATTTTGCATTCTTTTTTTCGAGGAGGGCTGAAAGGGGCGAAAATACTGGTGTTTTGCGAAATTGAATGGGCGAATTTCATGGGGAAAAAGGGTTGAGGGAGATGAGTTTCGAGCGGATTGGTCGGTTGGGACGTGTAGAAACCGGATGCGCTTGGTTTGCCAGAAAACCTGGACTAAGCATCCTGGTTGCGAAGATTGGAGTCTCCAACTGCCATTATTTCACTAACTTAGTTTCAGCTTCTTTAGCAGCTATTTTATGAGCCAATACAGTGCATATCCTTCTCTTCTAATCAATTCGGGCTCCCGGCTGGTGGGCATTTTAGCCCAAAAACACAGTTGCGGTTTACTCTAGCTTTACTTTAGGTTTACTCCAGGTTCACTTCAGGTTTACCCGAAACACTTAACATCCAGCTACCATCTACAAAGCGAATGGGGATCATCTATTCAGTATCTCCTCCGAGCCTCTCTTGGTTTCATCCCCTCTCCCGGACTCTTTTGCGTCAAATTGTCAGCCATGGAGATTATTATTAGTCCCTGAAACCATGTTCGTCTCAAACCCGTACATGGAGCTTTCGCCCTAATCTAATTTCTATAAAATGGCTAAGCAGATCGGCATTATTAAGCTATCGGGTATGATTGATGACCTGGTCTTTTACGAGCATCCGGAGGATGGCGCACTTGTGCGGGCGAAGGGATACAAAACGGGTGAACAGTTGGCGGCTAGGGAGAGCTTTAAACTGACCCTGGACAATGCCTCGGAATTCACGCATGCTATCAAATGCGGACAATTGCTGCGCCAGGCCTTTCATCCCCTATTATTTCCCATCGCGGACGGTAAGCTGAGCAGCCGCATGAATAAAGTGCTGCTCGAGATCATTCAACAGGACAAGGTGAGTAATGGCGGAGAGCGGGTAGCCTATGAAGGTGATCTAACCCAATTGGCCGGCTTCGAATTTAACCAGCACCTTTCGCTGAAAGACTCTCTGCTCGCGCCTTTTTCGATTGTTGAAGCTCCTGCAGAAAATATGATCCAGGTTGATATCCCCTCCTTTGTTCCACAAAAAGTGGTTCAAGCTGCGGAATATGTGAAAAATGCCAGGCTAATAAGTGGGTCGGCGATCATCGATTTCAAGCATATGCGTTATTCGAGAAACTATTGGACGACTGAAATGATCCAGCTGGATAAAGAACCAGTGAACCCGATCCGGTTTCCTTTTACGAATATCCTGGCTGCGGGGCAGGTTTTGTTTTTGGCACTCGGCCTACAGCATATTGTACACATCGATGAACTGCCCAAAAGCGATATCAGCAAACGGAAATACTGGCGGGTACGCAAGCGACGCAACGAAGACAAGCTCACTCCCTATACGGGGGCGCTTTCCATTGTGAAAGTGATTGTTGGAGATAAGCGATCATTGCCGCCCAATGAGGTAGAAGATATGGATGGGTTGGGGATTGCGTGACTCGATACACAACACAACTTTTTTGTTGTGTTTGGCTAATTTTGTAATTTACAGGGGAATTGCAAAATCAACCAATAAAAACGTGAACATATGAGGCAAAGAAATCTGAAAATAATTCGTCATAACGCAAGATGCCTTATGCGAAGTAATAAACTATCGGTCAATGGCAATTTCATTCAATTCTCAAGGAAATTTACATAAGACGATTGATTTTACGATTGAAGAAGTTTACCATCACTTTGTCACAAATTCAAGAAGAAAAAAACTACTGGATAACTCTATACCATTCTTTCGCCATTTCAGCCATTGTGGATGTACGACTGCCTATGTAGGGGGCAGCTTTGCCAGCATCAAACCAAAACCGGGGGACATTGATCTATGTTTTGATCTGAATCAGGTGGATCTGAAAAAGCTGGAATGTGTTTCCCTGACTTTTTCGACTTCAACAAACTTGGGCAGATCCGGAGAACGTTAGAGTGTCAAATCCTATACTTTGATCAGAAAAGCACTCAAATGTTTGACATGCTAAGGTTTGACAGGGACGGATTTCCTAAGGGGCTGATCAAACTAAACTTAAAAGAAATCACCACTGATGATCAAAAACGAAAAACAATATAAAATCTCTAAAAAGAAATTCACTGATACTGTTGCCGAGATAAAAAGAGTGAAAGAAGCCACAGATCAAGATCCTCTTAGAAACAAACTGTTGGTTGCAGCCTTAATGAATGTAAAGGAAAATCTTGACCATGAGATTACAGTTTATGAATCTCTAAAAAACACTCCTCCAAAAACGCTTGCAGAAAGGATGATTGCTGAATTACCTTCCATCCTCACTGAGTTCAAAATAATCACCGGGCTTACTCAAAAAGAATTCGCCGAAATCCTTGGCGTAAAGGAGCAACAACTTCAACGATACGAAGCAGACAACTTTAAAGGTGTTACCTTCAAAACTCTCCTGAAATTTCTTGATGTCCTCGGCCTCGAAATTACCATTAAGGAGACCCGCTTAAATAAAAGCAGAAAGAAGGTAGCAAGGCAAAGAAACACGCCGCAAAGACATTAAGCAGGAATCAGCAGATTCTGGTGATCTGTTCTACCCATTCAAGGTCAGCAAATAGCTTTTTTGGAAAGCTTTCCTTCCTTGCTTAATATTACAACATGTCTATCCTTCAGCTTGACAGAAATACGTTTGGCGATCCGGCGGATGCCGGTAAACTTATGTCTATCGAAGAAGCGCACCAGCTTTTAGCAGACTGGGTGCCCAACGAAAGATTGCGGCTGCACATGAAACAGGTGGCCGCCGTGATGAAAGCCTGGGCCCTCGAAAAAGAAGGCGCCGATGCCACCACCGCCCTCAAATGGGAACTGGCTGGTCTGCTACACGACGCCGATTGGGAAAAACACCCCAACGACCATTGCCGCATGATCATTGAAGAACTGGAGCGCCGACACATCGATCCCGAAGTAATTCACTGCATTGCCTCTCATGGTCCCCGGTATTTTGGCGTAGAACCCAACAATTCCATGGACAAGATGATCTATATGTTTGATGAGCTTTCCGGTTTCATCCATGCAGCTGCCCTTATTCGCCCCACGCGCTATGATGGCATGGACGCTAAGAGCATCCTGAAAAAACTCAAGACGCCGTCTTTTGCCGCCCAGGTGAACCGGGATGATATTACCGATGCCCTTTCACGGATCGACACCCCGTTGGAAGAGATCATTCAATTCATCATCGACCATCAAAAAGATGTTGCGTAATTTCGAGGCCCCAAGGCCAATCCAATTGAATTGCTTAAGCTAACGATATGAACAGACTGGTTATCGCCCTGATCATGGGTCTCATTATTTTCCTGGTACTCCCCTATCTCTATATCCCTTCCACCATCCGCAAATCGCTGATGGCCCTGGTGCCCGCGACTCCACAAGCAGCTCAACAAGCCTTACTGGATGAGAACAGGTGGAGCGCCTGGTGGCCCGACTCTGCCGGCGTAGGCAAGGGCGTTTTTACTTACAATGGCCACCAGTTTAAGCCCGGCAACAAACAGTTCTCAGCCATCGAGATCATTTCGGACCATGCCGGCGACAGCACCAAAAACATGATCGTCTTTTTCCCGTATGGCAAGGACTCCGTGCGTCTCAACTGGGAGCTAAGGGTAAAAGCGAGCCTCAACCCCGTTACCCGCATGTTGCAGGACAGGCGCGCTAAACAGCTTCAACAGGACATGAGCATTATTCTGCAACGCATCTCCTCCTATATCGGCAATCCGGACAACTTCTATGGCGTCAAGGTTGAAAAATCCAAGATCCCCGATTCACTGCTGGTGATGACGCGCAGCACTTTTGCCCAGCTACCCGATTTTCCCGCTATCTATGACCTGATCGGCAAACTGCAACAATATGCTGCCCAATCAGGTGCCATTGCCGTCAATTCACCGATGTTACACATCCGCCCATTGGATGATGGACAGGTGGAAGTGATGGTTGCACTGCCGGTCAATAAAGAGGTGAAGAGTTCTCCAACGATCGAGGCCAAGCGGATGTTTCCGGGGAATGCACTCGTAACTGAAGTGAAGGGTGGTCCCGCGACGGTTGCGCATGCTTTTAAACAACTGGAAGTTTACTTAACGGACCACCATTATACTTCTCCCGCCATTCCTTTCGAATCGCTCATTACCGACAGAATACAAGTAGCGGATACCAGCAAATGGGTGACTAAGATCTACTACCCTGTTTTTTGATGTAATGCAGGCACGGGCAGACCAGACCTGTCCGAAGTACAACGTGCATCCGATGACGGGATGTGCTGTTTGTGCAAGAAGTCGCAGGCTTTTTCTTCCCTTGTTTTATGGTGCAAAGCGCAGCACCAATGTGCTGTCGTTATTACGCGCCAGCACGTAGGCCTTTTTGCCCCCGATCATTATTTCACGGATGTGACGCACCTGCCCTTTGATGGGTTTGCCGTTGATGGGTTCGGCTGTGAAGGCGCCTTTTCCCATGTTGACAAGTACCGTACCTAAATCGGCATCATACCTTCCCATCTGGATATTGTTGTCGTAGAAATTGCCCCCTAATAAGATATCGGGCAAGGTGTCATTATTAGCTTGCAGAGCAATGGCATCTTTATACGGTGTGAGCTGCGCCTGCCAGGGCATGGCCTGCAAGTTGAATTTCAGGTTTCCCTCGTTGATCAATATCGCGTTGCTGAAATAGTCGGCCGAAAATACGGCGGCGCCTTTCAATTTTTCGGCCGTGAATATATCCTGCAGGGAAGCTTTCGCAAACTCTTCTGCATAGAGGTAACGTTTCTTCAATACCGGTATCTGGCGCTGGAGCTCGTCTTTATTGGCGAATGGGATTTCGCGCCCGCCAAGGTAATAGGTAACGACTGTCTCTTTTCTTCCGTTATCATCGAAGTCGTTGTAGTACATTCTTACCGGCTCCTGTTCTGTGGCTTTGAGACGGCTATTGAGACCGAGGTTGCCAGCGACGAGGTCGAGATCGCCATCCTGATCTACATCGACTGACTGTAAAAAATTCCACCAGCCTTTTCGTTGCGTGATCCACTGCCGGCTAAACTTCCCTTTATCATTGATGTAAGCACTGATACCATCCCATTCGAGTGACACCAGCAAATCCTGATCGCCATCATTATCGATATCGGCCCACTTTCCCTGTGTTACAAAACCTGGCTGCTGCAGGTCGGGCGCATAGGCGGCGGTTACATCTTTAAACTTACCAGTCTTATCATTTTCGAGCAGGTACGAGCGGGGCACTTTTCCAAACTCATAGGGATAAGCCCTGCCTCCAATAAACAAATCGGCATACCCATCTCCGGTGAAATCGAATGATGCTACACAGGATGCTGTGATGAAGATATCCGAAAACGCATCTGCCTTTTTGGAGAGCTGCCCCTTGCCATCATTAATGTATACCCTGGGCAGCAGGAATTCGTCTTTCCCATAATACTCATTTCCACCGCTGGCGACGACGAGGTCGGGGTATTTGTCGTTATTAACATCAACCCAGGTGGCGTCTACATCTTCAAATGTGCTATCGTTGTCGAGGGCAGGTTGGGCCGACCTAGCAAAGCGGCCTGCCTTTGTTTGCAGGAAAAGGGCATTCTTCCTGGCTTTGGATGCACCAAGGAATACATCTTCGAGCCCATCGCCATTTACATCACCTACTGCTATTGCAGGCCCTTCGGTGGACACCATGTGTGGCATCAGCGGCTCGCGGTCGAACTCTACAAAGTGATTCTCCTGGTGGCGATATTGCAATCCGGTGCTGGCAGTTACCTCTTCAGCAGGACGCAGTCCGCTGCGCTGCGCGGCGGTAAGGATGCTGTAATCAAATACCGGAAGGTTGGCGGGCTGATATGTCAGTGTGATGTGGTTCGTATCCGTCCAATGAACGGGCTGATAGCGGTTATCGGGCCAAATGACAAACATGGAGTCCACCTCTGTACTATCGAGCCCGATTTGCAGTGGTATTTCCATAGATGACAGAAAACCGCGTACCGGAAACTTCTCATAGGTGCGGATGCCTCCGTTGACGTACACGATGGCTTTGGCCCCGATGGCCTTCGTGTTGCCAGCAGCTCCTTTCAATTCTATGGACAGATAATGCTGTTGGTGTCGATCATTGCCGGTATTTCGATAGACCAGTGCGGGTTCGTCGATGTTATTGACTACGATATCAAGATCGCCGTCGTTATCAAGATCGGCGTAGAGAGCTCCATTGGAATAGGTGGGGCGGTCGTTGCTGATGCGTTTGCCTTCGTCTTCAAACGACAGCGCACCCTTATTGCGGAAGAAGCGATTGGGCAGCTTGATCTCCGGAAACTTATTGATGAGCGCCATGTCTTTTTCCTGCATTTCGCCAGCGCGGATCTTGCGCTGTATTTCGTCGTTGGAAATATAGTTGACATAGTCAATGTCGTTAAGGCGCTTGGGTATGCCGTTGGAAACAAAGAGGTCTTTGAGTCCGTCGTTGTCGAAGTCGAGCCAAAGGGGCGCCCATGACCAGTCGGTTGCATAGACGCCGGCATACAATCCTACTTCACT
Organism: Paraflavitalea sp. CAU 1676; assembly: GCF_029223285.1. Taxonomy (GTDB): domain Bacteria; phylum Bacteroidota; class Bacteroidia; order Chitinophagales; family Chitinophagaceae; genus Paraflavitalea. The sequence goes on from NZ_JARHUJ010000006.1 coordinate 86,297, forward strand.
AAACTGTCCGTTGCAGCGGTTGTATTGCAGGGCATTGCGCGCATATTGATAATTGTACCCATGCTTGATCTTGGCATAAAATACATCGTACGCATCTTCACCGAGTGACCGCTTGAGTATGTAGGGATCAGATGGCAGCATATCGACCGAGATCACTTCTGGCCAGGCGTCGTTGTTGGCATCGGCCACATCTACGCCCATGGAAAACTGGCTGGTGTGCATGATGCTACCAGTAAGGGTATCCCGGAAGGTGCCATTGTGCTGGTTGATGTAGAGGTAATCGTTTTCGTGAAAGTCATTGCCGATATACAGGTCGGGCCAGCCATCGAGGTTGATGTCGGCCACCGCCACGCCGAGGCCATAACCAATGATGGAGCTATTGATACCAGCTTCTCGGGTAACGTTGGTGAAATGCCCATTGTCATTACGGAACATGCGATCGCCGGTGAGGGTTTCGTAGGTGCCTGCATAGGATGGGCGGGGCGCGAAGGTGCTGTTGTACCTGAGGGAGTGATTGAGGAGGTACATATCGAGATCCCCATCGAGGTCGTAGTCGAAAAACGTGGCTTGTGTGCTAAAACCGGAAAAGTCGAGTCCGTATTCCTTTGCCTGGTCTTTGTATTGCGGGATGCCATTCTCTATCTTCTGGCAAATAAGTAACTGATTGTGGCTTTGCAGGGTTTCGTAGTTGCCGACGCGGCATATGTATATATCGAGGAGTCCATCGCCATTGACATCGGCGATCGATACGCCGGTACTCCAGGCGGTATCGCGTGGAATTTTGGATTCGGCCGAGACATCTTTGAATTGAAGTTTGCCTTCGTTTAGGTATAGTTGATTGGGTTGCTGATTTGCGGCAAAAAAGAGGTCGATGCGCCCATCGTTGTTGAAATCGCCTGCGCCTACGCCGGCGCCATTGTAGAAGTACATATACTTCAACATATTAATTGCCCCTGACTGGGTGAGCTTGTTGGCGAAATGAAGGCCGGTGGTGCTGTGATCCAACACCTCGAACAGCGGGGCATTGACGCGATCTCCGGAACGGCAACCCGTTAACAGTAACAGGCAATAACCGAGGCAGGCTATCCAGGCTGTTCGAAGGTTGATCCGACTCATAGCAGCATTTATCGTTTAAACAAACATATGTGAAAAGATCGAGAATGGGAAGTGTGAGTTAATGGGGGAAAACAGGCGGTTTCAGGGAGGCGGGCAGGCTGTGCAGGACTGGCTTGCGGCGCCACTAACCAACACAAAGGCCGCCCTTTTGGAGCGGCCCTGTTATTTATCATCTGTTCTTAACGGAATTTATGCAATGAGGTGCGTGAGCAGGCCATCACGCAGCTTGGGCTCGAACCAGGTGCTTTTGGGCGGCATTACATTGCCACTGTCGGCTATATCGAACAGTTGCTGGATGGTAACGGGGTGCAGGCTGAATGCTACGGCCATTTCTCCGCTGTTGACCCTTTTTTCGAGTTCACCCAGTCCGCGGATGCCACCGACGAAGTCTATGCGCTTATCGGTACGCTGGTCTTTGATGCCAAGCCATTTGTCGAGCACATTGTTGGAGAGGATGGATACATCCAATACGCCAATGGGATCGGTGGTATAGGTTCCTTCTTTGGAAGTGAGCTTATACCACTGGCCTTTGAGGTACATGCCAAACTCGTGGAGATTGGCAGGCGCCAGGGCCGCGGACACTTTTTCTATTTTAAAATCGGCCTCGAGCTTTTGCAGGAGTTCGGCTTCTGTAAGTCCGTTGAGATCTTTCACTACCCTATTGTAGTCCATAATGTACAACTGGTTGGACGGGAACAGGGTGGTGAGGAAGTAATTCGCATCGTCGCTGGCTGCTGCGCCGAGGGCTTTGCGCACTTTAGCAGCCGAAGCTGCCCGGTGGTGACCATCGGCGATATAGGTAACCGGTACCAAGGAGGCGAAAATATCGGTGATGGCGGTGATGGTCTCATCTTTGTCGACTACCCAAATGGTATGACTGATGTTATCATCGGCTGTGAAGTTATATACGGGGTGGTTACCTGCTTTCCAATTGTCGATGATATTGTCGAGCTCTTTAACGTTGCGGTAGGCCAGGAACACATTGCCGGTTTGCGCGCCGGAGGTTTTGATGTGGTTAATGCGGTCCTGTTCTTTTTCGGGACGGGTGAACTCGTGTTTCTTAATGACGTCCTTTTCATAGTCATCCACAGAGCTGGCTGCTACGAGGCCTGTTTGGCTGCGGCCATTCATCACGAGCTGATAAATATAATAGCAGGGCTTTTCCTCCCTGAAGAGGATACCTTTCTGAATAAATGCATCGAGGTTCTCTTTTGCCTTTTCATACACCGCCGGTGTGTGGATGTCTATGTTTTCGGGAAGGTCGATCTCGGACTTGGTGATGTGCAGGAATGAACTGGCATTGCCGGCTGCTTCTTCGCGCGCTTCCTTACTGTTCAATACGTCGTAAGGGCGTGATGCTACCTGGCTGGCCTGTTCGGGTTGTGGTCTAACTGCTTTGAATGGTTGTATAGATGCCATATGGTTATCGTTGTGTTTATCCTTTACGTTGTGCAAAATCTTTCATGAGATCGGTCAATACCTTTACCCCTTCGAGTGGCATGGCATTGTAGAGTGATGCGCGGAAGCCGCCTACGGTGCGGTATCCTTTGATGCCGACCAGGTTGTTTTCCTTGCAGATGGCGAGGAACTCCTTTTCGAGGTCGGCATTGTCCATCACAAAGGTAGCATTCATTTTGCTGCGGTCTTCCTTGGCAGCGGTGCCTTTGAAGATGGGCAACTGATCGAGCGTGCTGTATAGTAATGATGCTTTTTGATCGTTGATCTTTTCGATGGCCGCTACTCCTCCCTGATCGCGCAACCAGCGCAGGGTGAGCATACATACGTACACTGCAAATACCGGTGGTGTGTTGAGCATGGACCCGTTCTCAATATGATTGCGGTAATCCATCATGACCGGCAGTTTGCGGTCTACTTTTCCCAATAGATTCTTATTGATCACTACCAGGTTTACGCCGGCTGCTCCGACATTCTTTTGTGCACCTGCATAAATAAGGTCGTATTTATTGAAATCGAGCGTGCGACTGAGGATATCACTGCTCATATCGGCTACGATGGGTACGCCCGCTTCGTAAAACGGCTGCATATCGTGCCATTGTGTACCATAGATGGTATTGTTGGTGGTGATGTGCAGGTATTTCGCTGTTTTGGGTATGATCATGTTCTTGGGCAGGTAGGAATAAGCGGCTTCTTTTGAGCTGCCCACTACTTCTACATGACCGAAGAGGCGTGCTTCCTTGATCGCTTTAGCGCCCCAGATATCGGTATCGGTATATGCGGCTATTTCGTTTTCGTTGAGCAGGTTCATGGGCACCTGGAAGAATTGGGTGGAGGCACCGCCATGCAGGAAGAGGACTTCGTGATCGGCATCGAGTTGCATCAGTTCTTTTACCAGGGAGATGGCTTCGTTCATGACTGCCTGGAATGCTTCGGTACGGTGGCCGAGTTCGAGGATGGACAATCCGGAGTTATTGAAGTTCAGGACTGCCTGTGCTGCTTGTTCAAAGACGGTTTTCGGCAATATGCTGGGGCCAGCATTGAAGTTGTAGATCGCTGATTTCACGGCTCTAATGATTTCGCTGATTAAAAAAGAAGGGCGAAGGTACTAATAGTTTCCGGTTTCCGGGTCCCCGAAAGGGGTTGTTTGGGTTCCCGGGACCATAATTCTCCATTATATACGTAGACTAATTGCCGGAAGGATGTGTCAATCGCAGCTCCGGGCAGGTGGGGCGCTGCTTTTCCATTGCAGGTTGAGGGTTTCGAACTCTTTTTCGTCGGCTTTCGTGTATTGCCTGTTGGAAAGGCGCCGCAGATCGGGCTGGCCAGCATTGACCCAGGCGGTGTACCAGCAGGAGGCTACTGCGAAGATGGACTGGCGCATACGTCGTTCGACCATTTTGTTGAGCCGCTGATCGTAATGGCGGCTGTAGGCAGCAGAATACTGGCGGGTGATGATTCCATTGCGGTCTTCGAAGGCAAACTTTTGATCGGTAGGGAATTCGTTGTTGAGCGCTTGCTCTATCCGTAATACGGTGTCGGCGGCGGCTGCACTTTCGAGGATACGGCTCCAGATGAAGTTAGCGGGTTGTTCAATGTAACTTGCTTTACCGATCCAGAGGTTCCACTCTTTTTCTGCAAACAATTCGGGGATGCGTGACTCCCAAAATCCGTGGATGCCATGTTGGCCCGTGTGCTGGCCATTGTGGTTGCTGCTCACGTGTAATGGTACATGTGCGTCGCCGATATAATGACCCAGGTCGGCCGAGAGCTTCAATATCCTTGCCTGGTCTTTTTCGCGGAATGCCTGTGTAAGACGGTGCATGTTGATCTGTATCCACCAGGGTACGATGCCGTATTTCAGGAGCGTATCCTGCGAGTATTTCTTTACGGCCGAATCCCAATTGCGGGGTAATGCCTCATAGGGCCAGGTGCCGTAGTAGTCGATATCGATATAGTGCCGCGGCCCTTCGGCTGGCAGGATGTAGCGCCGTTTATCGGGATCTACCGCGTGCTGACTGATGAAGGCACTATTGGGTTTATAAAGCACCATCATTTCGGGCGGGAGCAGGAAGATGGCGAGTTCATTGATCTTACGGTGGGCATAAAATCCCCAGCAATAACTATTATGCGCAAGGCACAACAGGAGGAGGACGCACATGGTTCTCTTCATAAGCAATATTGAATGTTGGTTTGACCTGCTGCTGTGTTTCAGTCAGGGTCTACTTCCATTTGCTACGGCCTTTGGCTTATGGGGTTATGGTGCCGAAACGGGTCTTGTTGCTTTGGGGTTATTTCTTCCCATCGTGCTCATCTTCTATGTGCGTTACCCCACCGGAGATGGCAAATTTCATGGCATCGGTAGAGCTGATATCGGTGAGCAGCCTGACGCGGTCGCGTTTTACAAAATACAGGCGGCCGGTAAAAGCATATGATTGCGGGATATACACGGCCACGTGCTCAATGAGCCCGAACTCGCTCAGTTCCTGCTGGGTTATGAAGCCTATCTGCCACACGTCGGCAGATTCTACACTTACGAGTACGGCCTGATCGAATTTACGCTTATCACCTGCAAAGGCTTCAAAGAAATCTTTCAGGGTGCTGTATATGAGCTTAATACCGGGAGTGCGCTCAAGTATTTTATCAAAAAGCTCTACGAGCCGACTGACTATGAATGATGAAGAGATGTAACCCACCAATATAACGATGAGCATTACGAGTGCAAAGCCAAGTCCGGGTATCTTAATGGTGTTACCCTCTTTATCGGCCTCTATGAGGTGCGGGAATATTTTTTGAATGAGGCTGGGCAGGATGCCATCAACAAAATTGAATAAGGCAGTTACCGCATAAATAGTGATGGCGATGGGTGCGAGGATGATCAGTCCCTGTAAGAAATACTGAAACATCTTCTTCAATACCTGCCTGGTCTTCATGTTACAATGGTGGTTTGGGGGCAAAATTACAGGCCCGGCACGAGCATCCGTGATATTATTTCATAAAAAAAGGGGGCGGAAACTTTCGTTACGTAAAAAGTTTCCATAGTTTTGATCCCGAATTTATGACTACAGAAACAAATACGAAGGTGCGGATACGCCAGAAGGCGGAGGAGCTATTTATGAAGTATGGTATTCGCAGTGTGAGCATGGATGACATTGCCAATGCATTGGGGATGAGCAAGAAAACGATCTATCAGTATTTCGTGGACAAGGACGAACTGGTGACGGCGGTAGTGGAAGCGGATGTGCAGGATATGCAGGGTGACTGTATCAAAATTCTCGAAGGTTCGAAAGATGCCATCCATGAGATCTTCCTAACGATCGATCGTCTGCTGGAGCAGTTCCGCAACATGAACCCGATGTTGATCTACGACCTGGAGAAGTTTCACATCCGTGGGTATCAAAAGTTTATGGATCATAAGAATAAGTTTTTGCTGCAGGTGATCAGGAAGAACCTGGAGCGCGGACTGGCCGAGGGTTTGTACCGCGATGACCTGAACGCAGACCTGGTGGCGAGGTTCCGGTTGGAATCGATGATGATCCCCTTCAATATTGACCTCTTCCCTCCTACCAAATTCAGCATGGCCGATGTATCGAAAGAGATCATGGAGCTGTATGTGCACGGCCTGGTTTCTCAAAAGGGCTACAAGCTAATCGTAAAATATAAAGAAGAACGTTTAAAACAAGCAAATCATGACACCTTATCGGGTAAGACGAAGTAAAAGCTTCCTGCTGCTGATGGCGACCTGCCTGTCGATGCATGCGCTGAAGGCGCAGGACAGTACCCACCTGGCGCTTTCGGCCAAAGAATGCGTGGACTACGCTATGAAGAATACTGTTCAGGTAAAGAATGCGTTGCTGGCGATCCAGATACAGCAACAAAGTAATAAAGAGATCACCTCGGCTGCGCTACCACAGGTGAGCGGCAGCGTTGATGCGAACTATTATCCCAAGGTTCCTGTACAGAGCTTTCCCAATTTCATTGCAGCCGCGACCTACGGCGTGTTGGAGCAGGAAGGTGTGAAGAACGGAACCGGAACGCCCATCATTTCGCCCAAGGATTTTGGTTTTATCCAGGCGCAATTTGGAACCAAGTATACCGGTTCGGTGGGAGTAGGTCTTTCGCAGCTGTTGTTTGACGGGCAAGTGTTTGTTGGATTACAGGCGCGGGAAGCTTCGATCAAATATGCTACCAAGACAGCCGAAGTAACGCAAGTGCAGATCAAGGCCAATGTCTACAAGGTTTATTACCAGCTGGTAGTTGGCAAGCGGCAAATAGGTACGGTCGATGCGAATATAGAACGGACCGAAAAACTCCTGCATGATACCAAGGCCTTTTACACCAATGGGTTTGCTGAAAAACTTGACGTAGACAAGGTAGAAGTAACCCTTGCCAACCTGCGCACCGAACGTGTAAAGCTTGATAATACGCTAAAGAATGGTTTACTGGGCCTTAAACTGCTGATTGGTATGCCGATCCGGAATGAGCTGACCTTAACCGATACCCTTTCGGAAGCCCAATTAAAAACAAATATCCTCGACACCTCTTACAATTATTCGGACAGGAAGGAATATGAGCAGGCAGAATGGCTGAAACGCCTGAACGAATACAATATCAAGCGTTATCAACTGAGCAAGTTGCCTACGGTGGCTTTGTTGGGCAGCTTCAGCAAGAATGCGCAGCGGAATAAGTTCAACTTTTTCGACTTCAATGAGGACTGGTTCACTACGGCCCTTATCGGGGTGAAAGTATCGGTACCCATTTTTGAGGGGCTGGCTAAGAACGCACGTATCAGCAAGGCCAGACTGGAATTGCAGCAAACGGAGAACATGATGGACGTGTTGAAACTATCGATCGACAATGAAGTTGAAACAGCAAGGACCAGCCTGCAAAGCGCTTTTGTATCGATGGATTTTCAGCAAAAGAATATGGTGCTGGCCGAGAATGTTTACAACCAGACCAAGCTGAAATATGAGCAGGGCCTGGGATCTAACCTCGAAATTACCAATGCGAATGCCGAGCTCAGAACGGCGCAGATCAACTATTACAGTGCTCTATACGACGCCATTATTGCGAAGGTGGATTTCCTGACGGCGACCGGCAAACTTTAAACCATTACAACCTCATTAATAGCTTTAAAAAACGAATCATGAAAACGATGTATAAATTATTTACGCTGGCTCTGGTGGTGTTGCTGGCTGCCTGCGGCGCCACTTCCGGCGATAAAGAGCTGGTGAAGAAAAAAGCCGAACTGGAGAAGCTAAAAGGCGAGCAAAAAGACCTGGCCAAACAGATCGACTCTTTAGAGGCTCAGATCAAAAGGATCGACCCAACCACGGTGAAAGAAGAAAAGACGAAACTGGTAGCGGTAGCAGTGATAACGCCCGCGCAATTCACACACTATATTGATCTGAAGGGTAAGATCGATGCGCAGAATATCGGCCTCGTTACGCCGCGCGGCCCTGGCGGGCTGGTGAAAGCCATTTTTGTAAAGCAAGGCGATCCGGTACGCAAGGGCCAATTGCTGATGAAACTGGATGACCCAATGACCCAACAACAGATAGAGCAGGCGAGGATCAACCTCAACCTGGCACAAACCACTTATGACCGCCGCAAGAATCTGTGGGATCAAAAGATCGGCACAGAGATCGAATTATTGAATGCCAAAGCCAATGTCGAAAATATCCAAAAACAGATCGACCTGCTGAAGGAGCAAGCTGACCTGGCCAATGTATACGCAGAAATGAGTGGTGTTGCAGATGAGGTGACCATCAAAGTAGGTGAAACATTCAGTGCAGCAACTGCCAGCATGCGTGGTATCACGATCGTGAATTCAAGCGAACTGAAAGTAGTGGCAGATGTTCCCGAAGCTTATCAGGGCCGCGTGAACACCGGCAGCAACCTGCTCATTACGCTTCCGGAACTGAATAATGATACCATCCGTACCAGGGTGAATGTTGCCGGCCGGATGATCAACCCCGATACCCGCAGCTTCCAGATCGAAGCTAAGATCTCCGCCAACAGCAAACTGCGCCCCAATCAACTGGCGATGGTACGCATCCAGGATTATCAGGCGCCCAGGGCGATCACTGTGCCCATCAGCACTTTGCAAAGTGACGAGAAAGGTAAGTTCGTGCTGGTTGCCGTGAAAGAAGGTACCAAACTGGTTGCCCGGAAGAAGAATGTAACCGTAGGAGAATTGTATGGCGACAGGCTGGAGATCAAGAGTGGATTGCAGGCAGGCGAACAGCTGATCACGGAAGGGTTCCAGGGCCTCTATGACGGTCAATTGATAACAACAGATGTGAAGTAAGCGTGGATGTGAGCGATGGACGATTCTACAATTCTTAAATCAATCTTATGAGTGTTCTGGAAAATATACAGGAGAAGTTCAAGCATTTCCGACCTACGACCTGGAGTATTAAAAATAAGACCTCTATTTACCTGGTGATGTTGATCGTAACGCTGATAGGTGTTTATCAGTTCGTGACATTACCGAAAGAGCAGTATCCCGATATCGTGATCCCTACCATTTACGTGCAAACCATACACGTTGGTAACTCACCCAAAGACATCGAGAACCTCGTAACCCAGCCCATTGAAAAGCAGATCAAGGGTATTACCGGGGCCAAGATCAATAAAGTAACGAGTACCTCCCTGCAGGATTACTCTGCCATCACCGTTGAGTTCGATACGGATGTTAAGACGGATGTTGCGTTGCGGAAAGTTAAGGATGCCGTTGATAAGGCCAAGCAGGACCTTCCTACGGATCTTACCGAAGAGCCCACGGTTATGGAGGTGAGCTTCTCGGACCAGCCCATCATGTATGTGAACGTGAGCGGCAACTTCGATGTGATGAAGCTGAAGGAATATGCCGACGATCTGCAGGACAGGCTGGAAGAGCTGCCCCAGATCAACCGCGTTGACCTGGTGGGTGCTCCTGAAAGGGAATTCCAGATCAATGTTGACAACTACCGGATGGATATTGCCGGCGTTACGTTTGACGACATTGCCAATGCGGTCTCCCGCGAGAACATGGATATTTCGGGTGGCTTGCTCGATGTAGGCGATACCAAGCGGAATCTGCAGTTGAAAGGTCAGTTCAAAACCAGCTTTGATATCGAAAAAGTGGTGGTGCGCAATTCGAAAGGCGCTCCTATCTACCTGAAAGATATTGCCACCATCAAGGATACAATCAAGGAAAAAGAAAGCTATGCCCGATTGAATGGTAAGAATGTAATCACCCTGAACATCATTAAACGTTCGGGTGAGAACCTGATCGAGACCTCGGATGATGTGAAGAAAGCCGTGAACCTAATGAAGGAGGAGCAATTTCCCAAAGAGCTGGATGTGGTGATCACGGGCGATATGAGTAAGGCTACCCGCACTTCGTTTGATGAGCTGGTGAACACGATCGTGATCGGCTTTATCCTGGTATTGCTGATCCTGATGTTCTTTATGGGTGTTACGAATGCCTTCTTCGTGGCTTTGTCGGTTCCATTGAGTATGTTCGTTGCTTTCATCTTTCTACCAGCGGCCGACCTGATCGTGGGCGCCAACGTGACCCTGAACTTCATGGTACTGTTCGCGCTGGTGTTTGGACTGGGGATCATCGTAGATGATGCCATTGTGGTGATCGAGAATACGCACCGGATCTTTGTGCAATCGAAAGGGAAGCTCACTGCCGAGAAGTCGGCCATGATGGCCGCCGGTGAAGTGTTCATTCCGGTACTCTCGGGTACAGTGACTACATTGGCTCCCTTCTTCCCCCTACTATTCTGGCCGGGTATCATTGGCAAGTTCATGATCTACCTGCCTACGATGCTGATCTTTACACTGACGGCTTCGCTGATCGTGGCATTTATCATGAACCCGGTTTTTGCCGTGGACTTCATGAACCATGACGATGATCATAAACGTCCGAAGACGGCTATCTTCAAGAGTCCGGCTTTGTGGATCGCGCTGGGCGTGGGTATCGCGCTGGATGTTTCGGGTTATACCTTCATGGGTAATCTGTTGATCTTCTTCGTGCTGATCGCCTTGCTGAATAAGTTTGTGCTGGAGGGGTTGATCCGCCGTTTCCAACACAGCTTTTTGCCCTGGCTGATGAATCACTATGAAAGCCTCTTACGTTGGGCTTTAAAAGGATGGCGCCCGGTGTGGCTGTTATTGGCCACCTTCGGCCTTTTCCTCTTCTCCTTGTTCCTGTTTGGAGCAGCGAAGGTTCCGGTAATCCTGTTCCCAACCGGTGACCCCAACCAGATCTATGTATATATGAAGTTGCCGGTAGGCACCAATGTAAATTATACCGACTCGGTGACGCGGGTATTGGAAGGCCGCGTATATAAGGTTTTGGGCATCGACAATGGTAAAACGAACCCCATTGTAGAAAGTGCCATCAGTAATGTGGCGGTGGGTGCGGGTGACCCAATGAGTGGTGACAGAAGTACGCGACCAGAGTTGGGACGTATTCAGATCTCCTTTGTAGAATATGAAAAAAGACATGGCCATTCTACGGCGCCTTATCTCGACTCTATCCGCAAGGTGGTGAAGGGCATTCCCGGCGCCGAATTGTCGGTAAGCCAGGAACAGGGCGGCCCTCCTACCGATCCACCGGTGAATATCGAGATCGCAGGTGACAATTTTGATGATATCATCAAAACAGCTGCTTCCCTGAAGAACTACCTGGATTCTATTGCCACCCCGGGCGTGGAAGAGTTAAAAATGGACGTTGACCTTACCAATCCGGAGATCACATTTACGGTTGATCGTGAGCGTGCGTTGATCGAGGGTGTTTCCTCGGCTCAGATCGGTATGGAACTGCGTACGGCATTATTTGGCCGGGAAGTTTCGAAGATCAAGGATGGTGAAGATGAGTATAAGATACAATTACGAAACCTGGAATTGCAACGGAAAAGTCTGGTCGACCTGCTGAACATGAAGATCAATTTCCGGGATATGGCGACCGGTGGTTACAAAAGTATTCCTATCAGTTCGCTGGTGAAGTTTGACCTAACCAGCACGCTGGGTAGTGTGAAACGGAAGAATCAGAAGCGCACCATTACGCTTATTTCGAATGTGCTGGAATCGCAGGGTTATAATCCGCAGGCGGTGAATGAAGAACTGGCTGTACATATTGCCGACTTCAAGAAGAAGCCTGACAATGTTACGATCCGGCAAACTGGGCAGGGTGAGCAGATGGCGGAGACCTTCAACTTCCTGACGCTTGCACTGGTAGTGGCATTAATGCTGATCCTCTTTATCCTCGTACTTCAATTCAATTCGATCAGTAAGGCGGTGATCATTTTGATGGAGATCATTTTCAGTGTGATCGGGGTTTTGATCGGCTTTGCGCTGACTGGTATGGAAGTGTCTATCGTTATGACAGGTATTGGTATCGTGGGATTGGCCGGTATTGTGGTGAAGAACGGTATCCTGGTGATCGAGTTTACGGAAGAGCTGCGCGGCCGGGGTATGAAAACCCGCGAAGCAGTGGTGGAAGCGGGTAAAACGCGTATCATCCCGGTTTTGCTGACGGCGATCGCCGCGATCCTTGGCCTGATCCCATTGGCGATTGGTTTCAATATCAACTTCCTGACATTATTCGCCGACCTCAATCCGAAGATCTTTTTCGGTGGTGACAATGCTGTGTTCTGGAAGCCGCTGGCCTGGACGATCATCTTTGGTTTGGCCTTTGCGTTCTTCATGACGCTGGTAATCGTACCGAGTATGTACCTGATTGCCGAGCGGTTGAGAAGGCCAATGCGGAAAATGTACGGCGGTAAGTGGATCTCTTTCCTGGGCATCCCTCCGTTTACCTTGCTCTTTATGCCTTTGATGCTCATTACGATGTTAAAGCATCGCTTCGACAAGGCACGCCGCAGGCGTAAACTTGCCGGAAAGAATGTAAATGAGGCATTTATCGGCAGTTGGTTTTAAGCGTCTGAGTTAATATGTGTTATAAAGGGCCCGCTTTGCTGCGGGCCCTTTTTTTGCGGCCATATTGTAATATTTCCCTGATTTTGCTACTTATATGGTATTAATCAAATGGGCAGGTTGCCCTAATTTTGAATCAAATAATTGACTTTGTATATGAAATCGAACCATGAAATAGATTACCGGATTTACGGTGAAGAGATGCAATATGTAGAAGTTGAACTGGATCCCAATGAAACGGCTATCGCTGAAAGCGGCGCTTTCATGATGATGGACGATGGCATCCAGATGCAAACCTTATTTGGCGACGGCTCTCAACCGCAGCAGGGTCTCCTTGGCAAACTGATGTCGGCGGGTAAGCGTATTTTAACGGGTGAAAGTTTGTTCATGACCGCGTTTACGAATGTGGGCCATGGCAAACGCCGTGTGAGCTTTGCCTCTCCTTACCCCGGTAAGATCATTCCATTGGACCTTTCCTTGCTGGAAGGCAAGATCGTAGCCCAAAAAGATTCGTTCCTGTGTGCTGCGAAAGGTGTTTCCATTGGCATTGAGTTGCAGAGAAAACTGGGTACCGGTTTATTTGGTGGCGAAGGCTTTATCATGCAAAAACTGGAAGGCGATGGCATGGCGTTCGTGCATGCCGGTGGTCACGTGTTTGAAAGAACATTGCAACCGGGAGAAACGCTGAAGATCGATACCGGTTGTATCGTTGCCTATACCCGCCATATCGACTACGACATCCAGTTTGTAGGTGGTATCAAGAACACCCTTTTTGGTGGTGAAGGTTTGTTCTTTGCGACTTTGCGCGGCCCCGGTAAAGTATGGCTGCAAACCTTGCCCATCAGCCGGCTGGCCGGCCGTATCCTCGCTTACGGTACTTATAAGCGTAAGGAAGAGGGAAGTATTTTGGGGGGCATCGGCAATATGCTGGATGGTGACGGTTGGAAATAATGCTTTTGGTATACATAAAGAGGCCCGGCTTGCGCATGCAAGCCGGGCCTCTTCTTATTCCTGACGGTGACTTAGTACTTGTTGCGAATATTGGTGAGAAACGCTTCTACACTTCTGCGGATATTAGCAGGACTTCCATTGTGGTTATTGACCAGCACAGAAAATACCAGCAGTTTATTCTTTTGGGTATACAGAAATCCACTCAGGGCAAGTACCCCCGACAGTGAGCCTGTTTTGGCATATATATAGCCGCTGTCCTTTTTATAATAAGCGCTGAGCGTGCCGGTACCACCGGTAGGAAAAATGCCCTTTATGCGATCCATTCCAAACTGCGTACGCATCTTATTGAGTATAGCCACAAAATCCTGTGGTGTAAACAGGTTGTAGCGGCTGAGGCCACTGCCATCCACCCAACGGGGCGCCTGTGGCAGATCGGCCAGGTCGGTTTTAAGCAGGGTGTCGATGATCTGCCGATCGCTCATGATACCGAGCTTGCGGTTGCTGACCATGAGCAGGGTTTGTTCGGCATAAAAATTATCGCTCCGGTGCATCATGGGGCGCAGCATGGAATCGGTGGGCTGCGAATGGATCACTGATGGCTGCATGCTTCTCAGCATGGGTTGCAGGCTACGGGTGGCCCTCCAATTTTTTGCCACTACTTCTTTGTGCAGGGTATCGGGCAGCAGTTCGATGGCCGATTGAATGCCATTGGTATAGAACGGTACTTCCTGTTCTTTCTTCTTTTCTACTCCCTGATTGATATGGTATACATTATCGGCCTGATCGCGCTCTACATAAAAACTTTTGTTGGCCGTATCACCACTGAAACGCACTTTCCATTCCACCTCGGGTATCGAGTAGATGGAAGGGCTGGGTGCGAACAGGGGATCGGCATTCTGCGTGGCTTCGCCGGCTTCCTGTACCCATTTTATGATATTGCCGAATACGGGCAGGGCGCTACGCTCGGCCATGTAATTTTCGTTGTAGTCGTTCCAGCTCCATCCGGAACCCAGGGCGCGTGCCTTCCAATCGGCATCGGTGATGTACAGGTTTTTGGGGCTCTTTTGCAGAAAATCAACGACTGGTTGTTTCTTAAATTCCGGATGCAGGAATGTGGGGTCGCCTGCCGGGAGAATGAATACAGCCGTATCGTTTTCGTAATAACGTATGCCGGTGAGGCTATCACCGAGGTATTTGAGCGCGGCGAAGCAGGTTACGATCTTGGTATTGGAGGCGGGTACAAAATATTTATCGGCCTGGTGGTTGTAGAGGTATTTGTTTTCCGCTACATCGTACAGGCTGATGCCAATGTGTGCCTTGCTGATGGTGGCATCCTGCAGGATCGTTTGATGCGCCTGTTTATTTATCGCCTTTTGGGTAGAACAGGCTGCAAGAAACAGCAGGGGGCCAACAATGAATCGGCTATTCTTTTTCATGGCCCCAATATACGGCAATGTGCGTTTGCTGCAGCAGGATTAATCTCTTTCCTGTGCACGCAGCCATCTTTCGGGAATCTCGTTGCGGCCGGCCAATAAATAATCTTTATATGAGCAGGGAATAAATTTCTTATCGGGTAACTGCATCCACCAGCGTCCTGTCTTTTTGCTTTGGAGGAACACGGATTCAATTTCAGCAAATGCCATGTGGAATTCATTGAAAGATTCCTTCTCCTCCACTTTGGCTTCGCGTTTGCCGCGGCTGCGGCCATCGATGAGGTACCAAAGCATATGGCTGATCTGCTTTGCCGTTAGGGATTCTTTGTCCTTTTGCGGTACATAGCCATAGATACCGATGGTATTGATGCTGGTACTCATACCAGCATATCGCATGAGGATACAGGCCTCTTCGCCATTGAGGCCGTTGGGGGTGATGGTATTGGAAGGCGCAAAGGCGTTGGCGATGGCTGATATATCGAAACTGAATAGTTGGCTGTTGCGGATAACGGGTTCCATTTCTTCGATCTGGTCTTTGACCATGCCCACGCGGAAGCAATCGAAGCGGAGTTTATCCATGGTCTCTAACATGTGCGGGTGCACATAGTAGCTTTGGAATCCGATGTGGTTGTAGTGACGGATGAAATTGGGCTCGCCGGTGAGCATCTCCATGAGGAAGTTCTTGTCGCGCTGGGGCGTATCCATGGAGAGGTCGATCAGGGCATCGACGCATGTGGCGTCGATCACCTTCTGCTGATCGGCGTACATGCCATACTGGGCGAGGGTAAGGTCGTGCGAACCGCCGAGGATGACAACGAGCTTACCCGCAGCGGTCAATTCGGCAAGTACCGTTTTAAGGGCCGCATAGGTATCCTTGAGCGATGCCCCTTTCTTAATGTTCCCTATGTCGGCAATGGAAATATCCTGGTGCCAGTAGAATAGCTGGTAGAACTCGGCCCGCACGCGGTCGGGCGCGGGTTGTGTACCCGGGGGGATAGCGGCTCCCCTGGTTTCGCCACAGCCTACCAAAACGATGTCTACGGTGGTTAAATCGGGCATTTCCTCTTCGTAAACCTGTAAAGTTTTCCCTAACTGTCCATCCTTATATGATTCATCCTGTGAAAGTACGGCCCGGTTGACGGGTTCCAGGAAATCAGCGATATTAAAAATATCCGACATGGGCGCAAGATAGAGCGAAAGTTGGAAAGTGAGAAAGCCGGTTTCCTTCATTATCTTTGCCGCCATGGAACAATTGTTACAACAGATAGCCACCTATAAGCAGGAGATTGAGGGCCTTACACATAATGGGGCCGAGGCCCTGGAAGCTTATCGTATCAAGTTTCTGGGAACGAAGGGCATCGTGAAGAACCTGTTTACGGAGATGAAGAATGTTGCTCCTGACAAGAAGAAGGAATTTGGTCTGATCCTGAATGATTTCAAGCAACTGGCGGAAGGCAAATATGAGGCGTGGAAGCTGGAAGTGGAAAGCGGTGTCAGCGCCAGTGGCCCGGCTATCGATGTAACCCTGCCGGGCGATCCGCTGCCTTTGGGTACCCGCCACCCGATCAACTTGTTCCTGAACCATGTTATCAGTATTTTCCAGCGCCTGGGATTTTCGGTTGCCGAAGGCCCAGAGATCGAAGACGACTGGCACAACTTTACCGCACTCAACCTTCCTGAGCATCACCCCGCGCGGGATATGCAGGATACCTTTTATATTCAGCAAAAGCCCGACTGGCTGCTGCGTACGCATACCAGCAATACCCAGATCAGGGCTATGGAGCAAAATCCTTTGCCCATCCGCATTATCTGTCCCGGCCGCGTATACCGGAATGAAACGGTGAGCGCCCGCAGCCATTGTTTCTTTCACCAGATCGAGGGCCTGTACATTGACGAAAATGTGTCTTTTGCCGATCTGAAGCAGACATTGTACTTCTTTGTACAGGAGATGTATGGCAAGGATATCAAGGTGCGTTTCCGCCCCAGCTATTTCCCTTTCACCGAACCCAGTGCCGAGATGGATATTCAATGCCAGATCTGCGGTGGCGAAGGCTGTGCTGTATGTAAACGTACGGGCTGGCTGGAGATACTTGGTTGCGGCATGGTACACCCGAAAGTGCTGGAAAATTGTAAGATCGACTCCAATAAATACACCGGTTTCGCTTTCGGTATGGGTATCGAGCGGCCTGCACTGTTGAAGTATGGCATCAATGATATCCGCCTGTTCAGCGAGAACGATGTCCGTTTTCTACGACAGTTTACGAGTGCGATTTGACGTTCCTATCCAATAAATCTACATGACGTTGGCTCATCCTATTCAGACTGTGTGCGTTTGTGGTGCCGGGACCATGGGTAGCGGTATCGCCCAGCTGACAGCTCAAAAAGGGTTTCATACGATATTGTATGACGTTAGCCGTGAGACGACCGACAAGGCCAGGAGTGGCCTGGAGCATTCATTGCTTCAGCTGGTGGAGAAAAAAAAGATCACAGACGAGGAAAAGACAGCTATTCTGGGCCGGCTGCGGTTTACCAATGATGTCAATGACTGTCTGGCAGATATTGTGATCGAGGCGATCGTAGAAAAAGCGCCGGTCAAAACGGCTCTCTTCAATCAATTGGCCGAGATCAACCACAGCGAGGTCATTTTCGCTACCAATACTTCTTCTCTTTCCGTGACAGACATTGCCAGTCAGGTGATGCGCCCCGAGCGGGTAGCAGGCATGCATTTTTTTAATCCTGCCCCGGTGATGAAGCTGGTGGAAGTGGTAGCTACTCCACATAGCAACGAAGCAACCTTACAATCGATCATGACGCTGGCGGAGCAACTGGGTAAAACGGCGGTACTGTGTAAGGATGCGCCGGGCTTTATCGTAAACCATGTGGCCCGCCCTTATTACCTGGAGGCATTGAAACTGGTAGAGATGGGTGTTGCGGATTTCGAGACCATTGACAATATGCTGGAAGCTACGGGTTTTAAAATGGGGCCTTTCCGCTTGATGGACCTGATCGGCAATGATATCAATTATGCCGTTAGCTGTTCGGTCTATGACCAATTGGGGCAACCGGCCCGACTGAAGCCTTCGGATATTCAGCGTGAGCGGGTAGAAAGACAGGAACTGGGCCGGAAAAGTGGGAAAGGGTATTATAATTACCCCTGACAGGGCAGGCTTTTAACGACGATCTATATTGTAATTAATTTATCGTTTTGATCAAGAAAGTATTTGTAACAGGCGGGACGGGTTTTCTTGGGGCTTATATCATCCAGGAGTTGGTTGAGCGCGGATTTGCGGTGCGAGGTCTGCGACGGAGCGCCAGGTTCCCTTTCTTTATACCGGTCAACATCATGGAGCAGGTGGAATGGGTGGAAGGCGATATTCTTGACGTGGTTTCACTGGATGAGGCCATGGAGGGCATAGACGCCGTTATTCACGCTGCTGCGAAGGTCTCTTTCGATCCCAAAGAAAAAGAGGAGCTTTTTCATATTAATATAGATGGCACTGCCAATGTGGTGAACATGGCCCTGGATAAGGGAGTGACCCGGTTTGTGCATATCAGTTCGGTGGCGGCCCTCGGCCGCACGGCCAATGGCGATCACGTTAACGAAACCAAAAAGTGGCAGGCCAGCAAACTGAATACACAATATGCCATCAGTAAATACCATGCCGAGCGTGAAGTGTGGCGTGGCATGGGTGAAGGCCTGGATGTGGTGGTGCTCAACCCCAGTACGATTTTAGGTTATGGAGACTGGAGCACTTCGAGCTGTGCCATTTTCAAGAACTCTTTCCGGGAGTTTCCGTGGTATACGAATGGCGTAAATGGTTTTGTAGATGTAAAGGATGTGGCCCGGGCAGCGGTGTTGCTGATGGAAAGCAATATCAGTACCGAGCGGTTTATCGTAAATGGCGATAACTGGTCGTTCCAGCAATTACTCAATACGATCGCCGATGGATTCGGCAAGAAAAAACCTACCCGCGAAGCGAGTCCGTTCATGGGAGAAATAGCCTGGCGGATGGAACGATTCAAATCTTTGTTCTCAGGAAAGAAACCTTTGCTTACTCAACAGAGTGCCCGGGTGGCGCAAAGTAAAACCTTCTTCGACCACCAGAAATTATTAAAGGCTTTACCCGGGTTTTCTTTCACCCCCCTGACGCAGAGCATTCAACACGCCTGTCAGCAATACCTGCAGCATCCTCAATCGCTATAACTGGCAAAGTAGTTGCATCCTTTACTTCCAACTGAGTGATTTTTATGCTATTTTAGGTTGCCCGGGCCTGTGCGCAGGTTCCATTTTTAATAGTATCCATATGAGAAAGTCCATTGCCGTTCTTCTTTTAACGTTTGTTTGTATGCTGTCTTTGGCCCAGCAAAAGGAATTTTCCGTGCTGGGCAAGGTGATCGATTCTGCTACCCGGCAGCCTTTGTTGGGCGCATCTGCCTTTTGCCAGAATACGACTCATGGTACCATTACCAATAATGAGGGCTTATTTTTCCTGCGGCTTCCCGGCGGCGGTTACGACCTTGTAATCTCTTACACAGGTTATGCCAAGTATGTTACCCGCATCAGCAGTAATCAGGTGCTGGCCGACACCCTGGTGATCGAACTTGTGAAAGAAGAAAAAACGATGACCGAGGTAGCTGTCGTAGCCAGCAATGAAGTAGCAGATGGTTTGACAAAGTATGGTTCGTTCTTTACCGACCACTTTATAGGAACAACGCCCAATGCCAGCCAGTGTGTGTTGCAGAATCCGGAAGCCCTGCGTTTTTTTTATACGAAAAAGCGCAACCGGTTAAAAGTGACTGCGAAGGAAGACCTGATCGTTAAGAACTATGCATTGGGTTATACGATCCGATATCAGCTCGACTCCTTTAGTTACGATTACAACACCAATATCAGCCAGTTTACCGGGTATCCCTTCTTTCAGGAGATGGACAGTACAGATGCTGTAGCTGAAAAGTGGATTAAGAGCCGTGCTAAAACCTACCTTGGATCGAGGCTTCATTTTATGCGGTCTATGTTTGACAGTTCGGCCAGTGAGGAGGGGTTTATTGTTGAAAAGCTGGATGATGATCCGAAAAGTGTGAAGGGAACGATCATTAAAGACCTTTATGACAGTACGGTTTATATTGCGGACAGCAATGATGTAACCATCAATTGGGCGGGCAGGTACAGAGTGAGCTATAAAACCGTGTACCCCGACAAACGATTTCTCGAAGAGCTCAAGTTGCCTGCCAATACGCGTATGCAGGTGACCCTGGTGGCAGTAACCGATGGCTTTGTGATCGAGGAGAACGGCTACTTCTATGAACAATACGATGTGATCAATACGGGCTACTGGGCCTGGAAAAAGCTGGCCGAGTTACTGCCCTACAATTACGAGTATGAGTAATTCTGTGCAACATATTAGTAAATTCTTAAGAATCCGCGACGTGTGGTTATGCGTTTTTTAGTTATCTTGGGCGTGTCATAACAGACCAAAATACTGAGCTTTAATGCCCGCTGCTGAACGCAAACCTGATCCGCATTGTACATTGAGATTGCCCGCTATTAAGGTGGCAACCAGGTACAGAATATCTATCGGGCATCAAGTTCTCCTCCTCTTCTTTATATCGCTGCCTTTCCGCTCTCTTTCGCAGGAATACAATTATGTGCATTATGATACGCGCGATGGTCTTGCGGGATCTACTGTATATGATATGTGCCAGGATAAGGATGGATTTATCTGGTTTGCTACGGAAGCCGGTCTGAGCCGGTTTGATGGTACGCGATTCAAGAACTTCACCACTGCAGATGGGCTGCCCGAGGTGGAGATCATCAAATTGTATGCTGATCATAAAGGGCGTGTATGGATTGCTCCTTTCAAGAATACGGTTTGTTACTATTATCAAGGAAAAATACATACGGCGGAAAACGATAGTTTACTACGGTTGGTGAAAATGAATGCTATTGCGCATGGTATTACGGGCGACGCAGACGGGAATATTTATTTTACGGGCAGCCAGTTTGGCTATATCCTGCAGACTCAGCCTGGCAGGGAAAAATTCTTTGACTTAAGTCAGTACAATAGGCACTTTAAATCTGGGATGAAGAATTTTGGCGATGGGAAAGGACTCCTTCTTAATAGCAATGACTCTAACTTCTTATTGAAGGACGGAACTCTTCAATATTTTATGGGTTCCCCAAATAAGAGAAAGGAGATCACCACCTATCTTACTCAAGACAAATCTTATTACAAAATCCCGTTTACAGAAACCGAGTATAACTCGCATCTCGAACGGATTGACAGTAATAAAGCATTTATGATGGTTTTGCTGGGTACCAATGATGGTGCCTTAATGATCGACACCGTTTCTCATTTGAAATTCACCGAAAAGTTTCTACCAGGCAAAAGGGTCAATATTCCACTTATTGATTTTGAGAAAAACATATGGTTTGGTACAGCAGGAGAAGGAGCTTACAAACTGGTTTCGAGAAACTTTAAAACGTACGCTTTCTCCAACAGTAAAACAGCTGAAATCTTTACCATTGAAAAACAGGGAAACAAAGTGCTGGCCGGGTCGGGTAATAACAAGTTGTATGAAGTTGAAGGAGCGAACATAAAGCCCTTTAATTTTTCAGCGTTACTCCAACATGCGGCCCGGGCAGATTCAGGTAACAGGTTACTGGCGATAAAAAAAACAAAAAAAGGAAATATCATCTTGTTGTTCGACCTGTTTACGATCAGGCGATCGCCTGCCGGCGACCGCGTAAACTATTTGTTTTCGGCCAAGAGTGTTGCAGAGGGCCCGGGCGATACCTTATTGATAGGTACGGGATCAAACGTTGTGCGGGTACGGGAAAGCGACCTGCAAATATTGGATACCATTTGGCAACGACGGTCTACTCTGGTGGCCTACTACGATGGACTTAACTACGTGGGAAATGTTGACGGGTTGTACACCGTTTCGAAAAACAAGTCTATCAATTACCTGGGCGACCGGTATCCGGCGTTGCGATACCGCATTGCAGCTTTTGCCCAACCTGCTGATGGCAGTTTGTGGGTTGCTACTTATGGCGGCGGCTTGTTGGGTTTCAAAGGAGGCCGGCTCATTTCGCACCTTACGGTAAAGCAAGGCTTATTAAGTGATATATGCCGTACGTTGTTTGCGCAGGATGAGTTTTTATGGTTAGGCACCGATAAAGGCATGAGCAAGATCAACCTCCGGCAGCCAGGCATTCGATTGCGCCATTATACCGTTGCAGACGGGTTGCCTTCGAATATGATCAATGCAATTTATGTGGACGGTAGTGAAGTTCATATAGGGTCGCCAGCCGGACTGACCACATTTGACGAAAGCCAGGTTACCAACTTTTCCCGTTCGGAACTTCGCTTGCTGGATGTTTCCTTTTCCGGAAAATCGATGCCATTGCAGCCATCTTATGAACTCGATCATAATGACAATAATTTAAGGGTAGAGTTTGCTG
The DNA here is from genome assembly GCF_029223285.1 of Paraflavitalea sp. CAU 1676. GTDB lineage: Bacteria > Bacteroidota > Bacteroidia > Chitinophagales > Chitinophagaceae > Paraflavitalea. Next base: position 108,647 of record NZ_JARHUJ010000006.1, read on the forward strand.
GTATCTCTTATAAATCAGGAGGTGATATGATGTACCGCTACCGGCTAAGTGGCCTTCGGGATGTATGGGATTCTACCCGACAAAATATCCTGGAGTATCCTTCATTACCTCCCGGTGATTATAAGCTGGAACTGATTGCGGTCAACAAATTTGGGATAGTCAGCCAGCCTATTGTTCTTTCCTTTTTGGTCAAGGCTGCTTTTTGGCAAACCTGGTGGTTCATATTCCTGATGGTGGGGCTTACCATCGGATTAACGACGGCGTTGGTGGCCTGGCGTTTCAACCTGGTGCGCCGGCGGGAGAAAGAAAAGGCGAGTTTACAGGAAAGGGTACATAAGCTGGAGCAGTTGGCCCTGTTATCGCAAATGAACCCACATTTCATCTTCAACTGCCTGAACTCCATTCAGAATTTCATTATCAAGAACGAACTGGAAACCACCAACCAATACCTTACCGAACTCGCACACCTCATCAGACAAACGATGGATTGTGCGGAGAAAGGATCTATTTCCATCCGCCAGGAGATCAAATACCTGACCCGTTATATTGAGCTGGAAAGAATGCGGTTTGGCAAATCTTTCGATTATTCTATTACCTGCGATGAGCAGGTGGATAAGGATTCGCTGCTGCTGCCGAGCATGATCCTCCAACCCTACGTGGAAAACAGCATACGGCATGGTATAAGACACAAAAAGGAGGGCCGTGGGATGATCGGCATAAAATTTAAGCAGTATGGCGCCCGACTTTTATGTATTGTGGACGATAATGGCATCGGTAGGGAGAGTGCCCGCCGACTCCGATCGCAGATCCATGTGGAGTACCAATCGAAAGGTATGACGCTGGCCGCAGAGCGGATCCAGGCTTTGAACCGTCAATATGGCGAAAAGGTCACCATCGATATTATTGACAAGGTGGATGAGCAGGGTAATCCGACAGGAACCAGGATAGAGATCAATTTTCCTTATCAAATGCTTTCTAAACTCAGTTAATTACTATGATCAGGACTGTTCTTATCGACGATGAGCCCAACAATATCGACACGTTACAGCATTTGCTGGACCGTTATTGTCCCCAGGTGCAAGTGGTTGGCCGGGCAGAAAGCGCCCAATCGGGCGTGGCGGTCATCCAATCGACACAACCCGACCTGGTATTTCTGGATATAGAAATGCCCTACGGGAATGCCTTTGACCTGCTCAACAGCCTCAACCCGATCCAGTTCGATGTCATCTTCGTTACGGCGTTCGACAACTATGCCATCAACGCCATCAGATACTCGGCCCTCGACTATTTATTAAAGCCTGTCAATATCAAAGAATTGCAGCTAGCGGTGCAAAAAGCCGCCGACCAGCTGTTGCAAAAGAATATGCATAAGCGGATCGACACTTTATTTTATAATCTGTCGACCCCCAAGAGTGCTTATCAACGGCTGGCACTCCCCACCCTTGACGGGTTGGTATTTGTGAACACAGAAGATGTTATCCGGATGGAGGCCAAGAGCAACTATACCGTTATCTATTTCAAGAATGGGTCGACCGTTACAGTGTCAAAGACCCTGAAGGAGTTTGAGGACATCCTTAGTGCAGACCAGTTCTCCAGGATCCACCATTCGCATATAATCAATCACCACTTTGTGAAAAAGTATCACCGGGGGCGGGGAGGCTATATCGAAATGGAAGATGGCACATCCATCGAGGTATCAATCCGTAAGCGGGATGAGTTCCTATCCAAGTTCGGTACTTAATAAGTGGTTACCTTATTTCAGGTTTTTGATCTTCTCCCATATTTCTGGAATGCGTTTGATCCATACAAATTCTCTTTTTTTCAGCGATGCATCTTCTGCCGGGGAACCGAAATACATTTTGCCGCCCTGCAGTGATGCCGGAACACCGCTTTGTGCGAATACAACAGCGTTGGCTCCGATCGTAAGGGTTTTGGATACACCTACCTGGCCCCACAGTATAACTCCGTCTTCGATGGTAGTGGCGCCTGCAATACCTACCTGACCAGCAAACAGGCAATTTTTGCCCACCACAGTATCGTGGCCTATGTGTATGAGGTTGTCCATTTTGGTACCTCGGCCTATGCGTGTGTCGTGACTAACGCCCCGGTCGATGGTACAGCCAGCTCCTATTTCAACGTCGTCCTCGATAACTACCCGTCCACCACTTTCCATGCGCTTGTACCAAACCTCCCTGTCTTTTTTGGTATTATAGTAAAAGGCGTCGGAACCGATGACAGTGCCTGCCTGTATAACGACATTATCACCGATAACACAATGGTCCATAATGGTGACATTGGGGAAGATGCGGCAGTTCTTACCTATGGTAACATGGTGACCGATAAAAGCGTTGGGAGCGATATAGGTTCCTTCACCAACCGTTGACTTATCACTGATCAATCCTGTGGCCGGCTGAAAGGGGCGGAAATGGCGTACAATGGTTTGATAAGCTTCGAACGGCTGGTCAACGATCAACAATGCTTTGCCATCCGGAAAACTGGTTTCCTTATTGATAATTATAAAGGTGGCTGCCGACTGAATACACTTATCATAATACTTGGGATGGTCAACGAATACCAGATCACCCTCCTCTACCTTATGAATTTCATTGATGCCTGTAACCAACCCGTTTACATTACCTACCAGTTGGGCGTTGATCAATTGTGCTATCTCTTTTACTGCTATCGGTGCCGGAAACTTCATAGTTGCTGATTTGCGCAAAGGTAGTATCGAATCCATGAAGTATAACAGGCTTGTTGAAACCTGCTTATACCAATGGTTTCATTGAGGTCGTTTGCAGCGTATGATGTTATCCATTCCAGCCAAAGGGAATCGATGGCCTATAAATTCGTTAACATACCAGGGAGCGGGGGAGGAAATCCACAGCATTAAAAAAAATGTGTATAAAATTTATGGTAAAATTTTTCCGTATAGAAGAAATTATTTTTAATATTGTGTAGGGAAATTTATTTCCCGGTACTTACTAACCCATCCACATAATAAATCTCCCGGCTCACCGGGAGATTTTTCTTTTAGTATGCTTCAGTATTTTATCATCTACAAACCATTCCAGGTACTTACCCAGTTCACATCGGAAGGCGCTAAGCGCACTTTAAAGGATTACTTCAATGTGCCGGCAGACGTGTATCCTGTTGGACGGCTCGATTACGATAGCGAGGGGTTATTGTTGCTTACCAATGATAAACAACTCAACCATCGGTTGCTGGATCCCAGGTATGCACATGAACGGGAATACTGGGTACAGGTGGAAGGTACCATAACTGTAAAGGCAACCCAGGTGCTTGCAGCTGGTGTCAGTATAACAGTTGATGGTAAGGCATACCGCACGAAGCCCTGTATCGCAAATGTCTTTGACCCGCCGCCGGCTGTGCCGGATCGTAACCCTCCTATCCGATACCGCAAATCGGTCCCGGACAGCTGGCTACGACTTATCCTTACCGAAGGAAAAAACAGGCAGGTTCGTAAAATGACTGCCCAGGCTGGCTTCCCGACCCTTAGGCTGATCCGTTACCGGATAGAGAGGCTAACGGCAGCAGGTTTACAACCTGGCGACATGCGCGAATTGACCCGCTCGGTCGTATATGAAGCCCTATTCTCTTAATTGCTCACTAACAACTATAAACTAATTCCTTACCTTGCTGTAAAATCCATAATATGCTGAAATCTATGACCGGTTTTGGAAGAGCAGAGCAAACTGTAGGTGATAAGACATTCCTTGTGGATATCAAATCACTGAATGGAAAGCAGTTTGAGCTTTCCTTAAAAATGCCTGCCTTTTTAAAGCCCTTTGAATTTGATATCCGTGCCTTGCTGTCTAAAAAGCTGGGGCGTGGTACTGTAGACTGTACCATCAGCTTGAAGGAAAGCGGTGCTGCCAAGCCAGTAAGCATCAATACTGATCTTGCCAAAGCATATTATAAACCAATCGCGGAACTTTCGAAAGAGCTGGCGCTTGACCCTGCTCATATTTTGAGTACGCTGATCAAGTTGCCGGAAGTAATTACCCCAACCGGCGAAACGTTAACACCCTCGGAATGGGAAGCTTTTGAAAAGGTGGTCGAGAGCGCCATCAACAACCTCAACACCCACAGACAGGAAGAAGGGAAGGTTCTCCAACAGGACCTGTTGCTACGCATTACCAATATCCGCAAACAGCAGGAGCAGGTGATACAGTTGGAGCCCTTACGAAAACAAAAGATCAAGGACGGCCTGGTCAAAGTGCTGGAAGAAAATGTGGGCAAGGAAAATTACGACCCCAACAGACTTGAGCAGGAACTGATCTATTATATTGAAAAGATCGACCTCACTGAAGAACAGGTTCGCCTTAAAAACCATTGCGACTATTTTGTTTCTATTCTGGAGGAACAGGATGAAAATAAGGGTAAGAAATTATCGTTCATATTGCAGGAAATTGGTCGCGAGATCAACACTACGGGTGCCAAGGCTTACGATTCCAGCATCCAAAAATGTGTGGTGATGATGAAAGACGAGATGGAAAAGGCTAAAGAACAGGTATTAAACGTACTTTAAGCTGGTGGTATGGGGGCAGCTGTCAGCCAAATCACCGGGCTGTCTCCCTTCCATCCCGACTCTTGCGACATATAGCCCGATATGTATATTTGTCTAAAATATTTTCCATTGAAAAGGACCCGCCAGTTTCGTATTCTGCCCTTTACCTTCCTCATTTCCGGCATGTTGTTGATTGCATCCTGTGCCACGGTAGATGTTTTTGAAAAGAATGTGGCTATTCCCAATCATGCCTGGAGCAGCCAGTTCACTCCCGAGATCAACTTCGACATCACCGATACAGTAAGCCTTTATAACATCTTCGTTGTGGTACGACATACCGATGCCTACCGTTATAAGAATATCTGGATGAACCTGACCATCCAGCAACCTGACAGTACCTCCAGGACAGAAAAGCTGGAGCTGCAACTGGCTACCGATAGTAAGGGCTGGCTGGGTACCGGAATGGACGACATCTACGAACACCGCATTGCCGTAACGTCCTTACAGCGCCCGGTACCTCTCAAAAGAGGCACTTATCGCTTTAAGCTTACCAATGTAATGCGCGAAGACCCATTGGAACACGTAATGAACGTGGGTATCCGGGTAGAGAAAGCGAAATAATCAACCATGGATGCCGCCTCCAAGAAAAGACTTTACTTCATCAGCTCCATTTACTGGTTCCTGCTCCTGTACGTTATAGCGGTATTGGTTTGGTGGTTCATCGCCCTCGAGATCCAGAACCGCAAAATGACGAGCTATAAACTCAATGAACTTAAACTGGACGATCCTGGTTACCAGGCCCGCTACGATCAGATCAACGAAGAGAAAAGGCGGAAAACAGCTTCCTATATCGGTGAGGGCATCACCTTCCTGGGGCTGACGCTGGTGGGGGCCTTTTTTGTTTACCGTACTTTCAGACGCCAACTTAATTTTCAGCAGCAGCAGCAGAACTTTATGATGACGGTGACCCACGAGCTGAAGACCCCGATCGCCGTAGCTAAACTAAACCTCGAAACGCTCCAAAAGCATTCTCTCGAAGAAAGCAAAAGACAAAAAGTGCTGCAGATGACGGTCACGGAAGTGAACCGCCTTAATACGCTCGTTAATAATATCCTCGTTTCGGCCCAGCTCGAAGCCGGCCGCCATCGGGTGTCGGACGAAGAACTTGACTTCTCGGACCTGGTTAAAACGAGTTTCTCCGACTTTCAACAGCGCTTTCCCGACAGAACATGGGAGCTGGATGTGGAAGCAGAGATCGACCTGAAAGGCGATCCCCTTTTATTGCAGATCCTCGTGAACAACCTGCTTGAGAATGCCATGAAGTATTCTCCCAAGGACAAGCGTATCTTCTGCAAACTTCATCAGCACGGAAAGCAGGTGATCCTGGAAGTGATCGACGAAGGACCTGGCATCCCGGATGCCGAAAAGAAAAAGGTGTTTGAAAAATTCTACCGCATCGGGAACGAAAATACCCGCACGGCAAAGGGCACCGGCCTGGGCCTGTACCTGTGTCATAAAATTGCAAAAGATCACCATGGGAATATCCGGTTGACTGATAATACTCCAACCGGCTGTACCTTTAGCGTTAGCTTTAATAAGTAAATTCCTACCATGAGTACAAGGCCGTCCATTTTGCTGGTTGAAGATGAAGAAAACCTTCATGAAGCGCTAAAACTTAACCTGGAGCTGGAAGGATATGAAGTAACCTCTGCCTTTACGGGTAGCGAAGCGCTGCAAAAGGTGCAGGATGAATACTTTGACCTGTTGATCCTCGACGTGATGTTGCCGGAGCTGGATGGCATTGCCGTTACCGAAACCATCAGGGTACAGAACAATGAAGTTCCCATCCTTATACTCAGCGCCAAGAACGCCAGCTCCGACAGGGTACTGGGGCTGAAGAAAGGAGCAGACGACTATCTGACCAAGCCCTTTAACCTGGAAGAACTGTTATTGCGTGTGCAAAAGCTGATCGATAAGAACAAGAAGATGCTGGACAAAGATTCGGTGGGTGACACTTACAGTTTTGGTGACAACGTGATCGACTTTAAAGCGCAGGAGGCGACGACCAAAGATGGGGAACGTATTCAGTTAAGCAAGAAGGAAGCTATGCTGCTGAAACTGCTGATCGAGAACAAGAACGAAGTGGTGCCCCGCGAAAAGATACTGCAAACGGTGTGGGGTTACAACGTATACCCTACTACCCGAACGATCGATAACTTCATCCTTAATTTCCGCAAATACTTCGAGGCAGACAGCCGCAATCCTGAATATTTCCACTCGGTAAGAGGGGTTGGCTATAAGTACACTGAATAGTTATGCCTGCTGCATTTGTTGCAGCAGCTCCCTGCTTTGGTAGAATATCCTTTTCATATCATCCACCTGCTCGCCCGGCGTATATAACGCCCATTCACATTCATTCAACACGGCTACAAGTCCCTGTATTGTTTCGGCAGGAATCCCTTTTGCCGATAATACCTGGGCAATATTTTGTTTATTCAAGGCCGAAGGCGTTACCAGGCATTTATCGGCTATTACCTTCCAGAGGGACTGCTGTATCTCCTGGCAAAACAATCGCTTGTTGCTTTGTTGTAAGGCATCACGAGCGGCAGACAACCTTTCGTCCGGGCTGAACTCCTTTGGCGCAGGAGGAGTCGTCTCTTCGGTTTTGGCAACGGGCGGTTTTGGCTGTCGCTTGATTTTCCGGATCTGCCACGACTGGTAAAATATCCAGCCGGCAATACCTAATACGATGGCCGCAAAGAAATACAGGTGTTTGGGAATACCTTTTTGATCGTTCATCGTAAGGCTGGTATTCCTTTCTTCCATTTCGGCTTTGCTGGCGCCTGGCAGTATCTCCATGGTTACAGGTTCGCTGGAGGCTGTTTTGTACTGTTTCAATTCCGGATCGTAGTAGGATAACTCAACAGCCGGGATGATACATTTCCCGGTGTCGGGCGCGGCAAAAGTGTATTCAAACTCTTTATTGCCTGTTAGTGGAAATACATACTTGTTCACATTTTCCCTAACGGCCGGATCGGCAGTGTCTACCCCCTTCGGCCATTGAACAGCCGGTGCCGTGAGCAGGTTAAGGTTACCAGTACCGGATATGACTACCTGTATCTTTACGAGATCACCCTGCCGGATGGGTGTTTTGGGCGCATTCACCGCCAGTGTAAATCTCCCAACTGCACCTGCGTAATGGGCAGGCTGACTATCGACAGGCACCGCCCTTATGGTCATCTCTACGGGGTCGGACTTTACAGATACCGGATAGTCAGCCGCCGTCCATCCCCCCGCTTCCGCATCCCTTTTCCGGAAATGGATCATGCCTTCCACTTCTGCGGGATCGAGGCTAAATGTTCCTTCCTGCAGCGGTATCAGTTGCACTTTACGTATTATGTTGACATAATAAGCCTTCCCTTTGTATACTTCCACCTCCTGCTTATTATCATATCCATCTACCATTTCGATCACACTGAAGCCGTTTAAGGAAGGCCGTTTGGTAACCTGCGCAGTGGTGCTCAGTCTTGAATAGGCCTTGTAAACAGCCATCACGGGCTCCCCTACGAAGCAGCTTGTTTTATTGACTTCTGTGCGCAAAAAGAAATTGCGGTGAATTTCTTCGGTTACATCCTCTCCTGGTTGCAGTTCGGTAGCCGATTCCATATCAACCTCTTCCGCAGGTGAGGGATTAGCGGATGAAAGACCGGTACGCTGTATCGTGATTTTTACTGCCTCCGACTTCATTTTCCTGCCATCTATAATGGCTACTGCTCCCGGAATGGTAAAACGTCCACTACGCCTGGGGGATAGAATGACGACTTTTGAGTAAGACTCCACCAGCTTCCTGGTTTGCCCCTGTATGAGGGTGGAGCTATGGTCTTCGAAAGAACCCTCCACCCGGAAGTCGGCAAACTCTGGTATCCGGAAATCCTGTACATTCCGGGCATTTTCAATTACGTATTGAACCTGAAATGTTTGAGGGAACTGGATGGTAGCTTCATTGACCTGGGTGTAGAATTTAACCTGCCCGTTTGCGATCTGCAATCCCAAGAGGCAAACCCACAATAGTAGAGTATGTAATTTTACGCTGATAGTGAACAGTTTTTGTGCCGGCAACTGGCCGGTAGACAAATATAAATTTTGCGGCCAAGGCTTTCCTGATTTGTTGACGTTAAATGTCAGTTAAAGGATGAGCGGTTGCAGCCGGTTATAAATCACCCAGTTGGGGCCGAAGGATGATATCCTCCACACAGGCCTGTGGTGAAAGTTGAGTAGCGGCGTAAACCATGGTAACGATATCCTTTGCTTCCATGATCCGCCTGGGGTCGACACCACTCCCAGCCCAGGAATCGGTATAGGCTGCTCCCGGATACACCGCGGTGACTTTAATACCATGAGGCTTCATTTCTTCCCGCAGGTTGCGGGAAAAACCGGCCAGCGCATATTTACTGATGCTATAAGCGCCCCCGTTGGCATAGGCCTGCAGGGATGCTATAGAACACATATTAAATATGTGACCGCTTTTCTGCTGCATCATTTGAGCGATCAGGGTGCGGGTTACATGGTAGGCGCTGAAAAGGTTTACATTCAGCATGTGTTCCAGCGTTCCTTCCGGCTCATTGTGCACGCTTCCGGGATCAAAAAGTCCGGCATTGTTGATCAATACATCTACGGGAACACCAAATCCCAGGACCCAATTACCGAAGGCCTTTGCCTGCTCTTTGACCGAGAGGTCAAAGGCATTTGCTTTTATTTGTACATCGGGATAAAACCGCATCAATTCCTCTACCGTTTTATACAGTTTCGTCTCATTACGCGAACAAATGAACAGGTTATGTCCCTGAGCAGCAAATTGTTCGGCCAATGACCTGCCAAATCCTTTGGAGGCGCCTGTGATCACTACATTCATACTTTGAAATTAGGTACACGAAGGTAGAAGATGGTCCCGAGACTTCTTATTTTTGCGAAATGAAATACCAGCACCTCTTCTTTGATCTTGATCATACCCTGTGGGACTTTGAAGCCAACAGCCGCAAAACGCTGGGTGATATTTACGAAGAACTCTCGCTGCACACGAGAGGTATTCAGGATTTTGAGCTTTTCCATAAGAATTACCTGGTACACAACGATAAATTATGGGCCCGTTACCGCAACGGGTATATCAAAGTAGATGAACTTCGGTGGAAAAGGATGTGGCTAACGTTGCTCGATTTCAAGATCGGCGATGAGAAGCTGGCGCGGCAAATGGGTGAGCGTTTCCTCGAATTGCTCCCCTCCCGTAATTTATTATTCCCGCATACGATCGAAATACTGGAGTACCTGCAAGGTAAAGGCTATCATCTGCACCTGATTACCAACGGCTTTGAAAATGTTCAACATAGCAAACTCAAGAATAGTGGTATTGATGGCTATTTTAAAGAAGTGATCACTTCTGAAGGCAGTAATAGTATCAAGCCCAATAAAGAGATTTTCGAGTATGCATTCAAACGGGCAAAAGCCCTGCCTGACCAGAGTATTATGCTGGGCGACAGCATCGAGGCCGATATCGAAGGCGCCATCAATGCCGGCATCGACCAGGTTTTTGTCAACCACCTTAATACCGAAACTACTTTACAACCCACCTATACTGTTTATCACTTGCGTGAACTGGAACAGATCTTTTAAATTAGAGATAACCCCAATAAAAAATCCCGGCCTAAGGCCGGGATCAATACATTTTTGGTAAGGGATTAAGCCTTTTTGGATTTGTTTTCCTTTTTGCAGCAGGCTTTAGCTTCTTTCTTAGAACATTTCTTGTCCTTCCCGCATTTTTTGCCACCACCTTCGTGGGCAAATGCAACACCGGATACCAGAAATGCTACCATGGCAAGCGTGATGATCTTCTTCATGTTAAGTATTTTAGACTTACTAAAGATAACAATTCGGGCCGTGACTTCCAATACCCGCGGCTTGACTATTATAAAGTGGCAAGCACTGTTACACCGCCTTTTACCACTTCATTCAGCTTTACATTCACTTTAGTGCCTACTGGCAACAACAGATCCACCCGGCTGCCGAATTTAATAAATCCATATTCGGCGCTTTGTTCTACTTTTTGCCCTACAGTGAGGTAGTTAATGATCCGTTTGGCGAGGGCGCCGGCTATTTGCTTCACGAGTATTTCGCCTTTGGTATTGCGGATCACCACGGAATGACGCTCATTTTCTGTAGAGGACTTCGGGTGCCAGGCCACCAGGTATTTCCCCTTGTGGTACTGGTTGTACACTACTTCACCAGCTACAGGATTCCTGTTCTGATGAACGTTGGCGGGGCTCATGAATACGGATATCTGCAGTCTTTTGTCTTTGAAATACTCTTCATCAAAAACCTCTTCGATAACCACCACTTTACCGTCGGCGGGGCAAATGACCAATCCCTCGCCTTTGGTGAGCTGGCGGTTCGGCACCCTGAAAAACGAAATGATGAACAACAACAGGCCCAGGGTGATAATGAAGATAAGCCAGCTGAGCCAGGGAAGGCTGTAACTGATTAGGTAAAATGAAAGGAGATTTATGACAGCAAAGATGATTGCAGTAATGAGTATGCTTTTGTATCCTTCCTTGTGTATGGTCATTGAGTATAGAGTTAAGATTGCAAATGTAATTAATTAGAAATTAAAGCCTTTTTGAAGGGCTATTTCATGAATATCATCACATAGAGCCACACAAAGGGTGTTGCGATGAGCAGCGAGTCGAACCGGTCGAGGAAGCCGCCATGGCCTGGCATCAGCGTTCCGCTGTCTTTCACATTGGCCATGCGTTTTAGTTTGCTTTCCAGGAGATCGCCGGCAGTACCTGCAATAGCCGCGATGGAAGCGATGGCGACCCAATCAATGACCCTGAAAACATCGGCCCACCAACCAATGAGAGAGATCACAATCACACAAAGGATAGCTCCGCCAATAGTTCCTTCCCAGGTTTTCTTAGGGGAAATGGCCGAGAAAGGTGTTTTGCCGATCAGGGAACCAACGATGTAAGCCATGGTATCGTTGATCCAGATGGAAAAGATGAGGCCACAAGGCAGAATGGCACCAAAATCAAGGATTCCGGGGCCTTTCCCGATCATCCCATAGCAACGAAGGTCCATCATGAGGCCCCAGCTGAGTGAAATATAAACAAGGCCGAGCCCTGAAAGCCAGATATTTTTCAACCGGATATTGCCGGCAAAAAGCAACTCGATGATAGGCAACATGAACACGCAGATAAGGCCGGCAAACCATCCAAAGGCATGAAAGGAAAAATCACCAATATTAAAGGCATTGTTGGTAAAGTATAGCATGATACACCAGCCTGCCATTCTTACGCCGTATTTGTGAAAGGGCGTTATATTGTTGTATTCAGGATCTATTTTCCCGACGAGTTTCTGGTATTCGCTCCAGCATCCAAAATGAACGATAGTAAAGAGGATAAAGAAACTCCAATGGCTCCACAGCAAACCGGCCAGCATAACCACCACGAAGATGACAGCCGTTAACGATCTTGTTTTTAGAGTAGCCAGGTTTAGTGCCATGGGTGCTAAGATAGTTAAGCTATAAATTGATTGGTAGGGGTGAGATCATCTACCCGGTACACTTTTGAAAAGGTAATGGAAGATTCGCGTTTGTAATACCAGAGGATGGCCCATACCGCTGTGCCGCTGGCGATGGCAGCCAGCAGGGGAATATCAGGATTGGTATTGACAAACTGGGGTACAAAAGAAACGGCAATGACCTGGGCGGCATTGTTTACAAAATGTGCGATGATAACGGTCCACAAACTGCCGCTATACCAGTAAAGCACTCCCAATACGACACCGAGAAACATACGGGGCAAGAATCCCTGGAACTGAAGATGCAATGCCGAAAATAGAAACCCGGTTATCAGGATGCCCACCAGGGGATTGCGGGTAAGCTCTATGAGTATACGCTGAAGGGCGCCCCGGAAGAACACTTCTTCACAAATTGCCGGCAGTAACCCAATGACAATTACATTGATCAACACATCGACGGGCTTTCTCGATTTGAAAAAGGCTTCCATTTGCCCCGAGGCCTTGTTTTCCAGTTCAACCATCGAAGAAGGCAGGCTGATCCGCTGATTCAATTCGCCGAGAAAGGACACGAATGGGAATGCCAGGATTACACACAATGCTGCCAATATGTACATATTGGTATGCTCGGCTTTCTTAAACCCTAAAAAGTACATTCGTTTGCCTGTAAAAGTGTAGACCGAATACAGAAAAGTGGGTAGAACGAACAGGATCACCGAAGAAAAGGCCTGGGCCCATTTGAGCCCGGCAACTACCTTAGGATCAGCAAGATCGATTTTATTGGCGGGAGCAGGAAAGAAGGCATTCGCTGCCACCAGTACAACGGGGAAAGCCAATAAAATAGCCAGCTGCTTCCAGGGTGATTTTATACGTAAATGGCCGATCATAAACTGGTATAAACGAATATTAGTATGTAAATTTGCCGCCGCTCCGGGCCGCAAGATACGGATACGAAGTTAATTGATCCAGAATCATATACGGTTATAGGGGCTCTTTTATTATGCCATCCATCGGTCAAATATCACTTCCGGATTTTCCATTACTCCTGGCTCCCATGGAGGATGTAAGTGATCCACCATTCCGCTTCGTATGTAAGCAGAATGGAGCCGATCTGATGTACAGCGAATTCATCTCGAGCGAGGGCCTTATCCGCGACGCTATCAAGAGCCGACAGAAGCTGGACTTTTCCGAATTTGAAAGGCCATTTGGTATTCAGATTTTTGGTGGAGATGAGGAAGCGATGGCCATGAGCGCCAGGATCGTCGATACCGTGCAGCCCGACCTGGTAGACATCAACTACGGATGCCCGGTTAAGAAGGTGGTGTGCAAAGGCGCCGGCGCAGGTGTATTAAAAGACATCGACCTGATGGTGCGCCTCACCAGTGCAGTAGTTAAATCGACCAGCCTTCCGGTGACCGTCAAGACCCGACTTGGCTGGGACGACAATTCAAAGAATATCGAAGAAGTTGCCGAACGTTTGCAGGATGTAGGCATTAAAGCGCTCACCATCCACGGACGTACCCGTGCGCAGCTGTATAAAGGAGAGGCCGACTGGTCGCTGATTGGCAAGATCAAGAACAATCCACGCATCAATATTCCCATATTCGGCAACGGAGATATCGATTCGCCTCAAAAGGCATTGGCCTATAAGAATCGATATGGAGTAGATGGCATCATGATCGGCCGGGCAGCCATCGGTTACCCATGGATCTTCCGTGAGATCAAACATTACCTTCAAACCGGAGAGATACTTCCTTTGCCGACCATTGAAGAAAGGGTAGAAGTATGTCGCACCCATTTGCAAAAATCCATTGAGTGGAAAGGCGACATCGTGGGTATATTCGAAATGCGCCGCCACTACACCAATTACCTTAAAGGACTTCCCCATATCAAAGAATACCGCACCCGCCTGGTGACCGTTAAAACCAAAGAAGAGGTGGAGGGTATTCTTGAGGAAGTGAAACAGGCATTTGCCGGCATGGTACCTGAAAGACAGGTAACAGGCTTTTCTGCCGGACAGCTGGAAGAATGCGCTTATTAATCTACGTTCCTTCCCTAACTTTATTCAAATTCTATCGTATGATGGCACGCTGCATTCGGGTGATGATTTTTTCATGCTGCATGACCTTGTTGGTGGTTTCCTGTAAACCCAGAGCAAGTAAAAATCCCGAACCCGCTAGAAGCTCCAAAACGATCGTACAGCTGGATAGCACTTCGCTTATCCATGATCTGGAATACCTGTCGTCGCCGGCTTTGGAAGGCCGGGAAACCGGATCGCCCGGCAATGCGCTGGCGCAGGCTTACATAACACGCATCTTCGACTCTTTGCAACTGCAACAGCCCAATAGCGGCAGAAAGCAGGAATTTCCGATGGGGAAGCGCGAAGAGCTTATTACCGGGACAAATCTGTTGGCCATCATTCAAGGCTCAGTTCACCCCGATCAATACCTGGTTATTTCCGCGCATTATGATCATTTGGGTGAAAAGGGAGGCAAGATCTATTTTGGCGCCGACGACAATGCTTCGGGTACGGCCTGCCTGCTGGCCCTGGCGCGGTATTTTAAACTGGTGCAGCCCCGCCACTCCATCATCCTGGCTTCTTTCGATGCGGAGGAAAAAGGGCTGGTAGGCTCTTCCTGGTTCGTACATCACCTGCCGGTTGACAGTTCACGGATCTTGCTGAATGTAAACATGGACATGGTAAGCCGCAGCGATAAGCATGAGATCTATGCCAGTGGCTTTTACCACTATCCCTTCCTGCAAAAATTCGTCGACAGCATCAAACCAATCACCCCAGTAACCGTTTCGTATGGCCACGACAAACCATCGGATGGCGCTGATGACTGGACCAATCAATCGGACCACTATCCCTTTCACAAAGCCGGGATCCCGTATATCTATTTTGGAGTGGAAGACCATCCCGATTACCACCAGCCTACGGATAGCTTTGAAAAGATCGATAAGGCATTTTACTACCAGGCATGTGAAATGATCCGGGAAACGATCACCCTGCTCGACAAGCAGCAATCATTGAAGTAGGGTAAAGCTGGAAGAGAGGCAGTACCCGCGACGTTCGTTTGCCTGCGGGTTATTTCCTGTGCGGGAGCTGTTATGCCTTGAAAGCCACCAGTTTGTCAATAAACGTTTTGGCCTTTTGCCGCGCATTGAATTCTGCGCCTGCCATAATGAGGCATTGAATCACGAGCGCAACACCCAGACCCAGCCACCAGGCTCTCTCGGGTTTTGACCGATACAGCACCACCACTATAAGCCCGGCCAACAATAATACCAGTTCGCCCGTGAGGAACGATGTGATCGTTTTATAGGCCTGCTGCATGCGAGGCAGTTCCTTTTCCTTCAACTCCTGAGGGTTCATATCAAAAGCATACACATTGCGGACGCGATGGGCATCACTTCTTTTCTGAAGTGAAATGCCGATATACAATTGAAACAATCCTATGATCAGCAAAGGCAAGGCAGCTCCTTTATAGAACTGCGTGCGAAGCAACAACCAGCAAAGAATGGCTGCTATTATCGCTACAATCCCGACAATAGCCAAAATCAGCCCAACTTGTTTTTCGGCGATAAAGTATCGTTCGATATCCGTTTTTGTGAGCATATACCAGCTTTGGTGAATTATTTGGTAATCGCTGATGTAACAACTGAACTTAACGGGGATATAGATGGGTCAAAATAATGGGTCAAAATGCCCCGCTCGTTGACGAGATATTTTGAAAAATTCCAGGACGGCGCCTGTTCATTCCAACCGTTTTGTGTTTTATGGGTCAACCAGGCAAACACGGGGTTTTGATCGGCACCTTTTACAACTATGCTTTTCTTCGCCAGTGGAAAGTTTACGCCAAAATTCACCTGGCAGAAACTGGCAATCTCTTCGTCGCTGCCTTTCTCCTGTTCCTGAAAATCATTGGCAGGGAAGCCGATGATCACCAACTTATCGCCAAACTGCTCGTGTAGCTTTTGCAGGTCGGCATACTGGTTGGTGTATCCGCAATCACTGGCAGTATTGACGAGGAGTATCTTTCTGCCCCGGAAGTTTGACAATGGCAGGGCGTTTCCACTGTTAAGCGTTACCGATAGGTCATACACAGACTGGGGGGCGGACGTACCAAATTCGTTGTGCATAGCTTTGTTGTTTTTTCCGAATAACCTCGTAATTCCCATGAAAAAAGGATATACGGCCTGAAGTATCTTTTGTCTGCCTGTCATAAAGTAGCATTCTTACTGCAAATTTACCGGATGATCCATTTAAAGAGCTTAAGTCTTCCCTTAAAAGGCGGATATTTTACATTCGGGTCGAACCAGGTAGGCGTTTTCATCACCGCTTTGCGGTGACTAAATATCTCGAAACTGCTGCGCCCATGGTAAGCGCCTGTGCCACTGGCACCACGCCCGCCAAACGGCAAATGGTGATTCGTAAGGTGCCAGCTACAATTATTGATGCAGGCCCCTCCGGAAGGCACCAGGGCCACCCAGGCCTTTTGCACGGCGCTGTTGCCTGCAAAAACATAAAAAGCCAGGGGGTTGGGATGCAGGTTGATGATAGCCCTGGCTTCGTCGCGATTGGTGAACGGGATCACAGGCAGGATGGGGCCAAAGATCTCTTCCTGCATTACAAGGGAATCGTGCGCAACGTCGGCGAGGACCGTAGGCGCCAGGAATAATTCGGCTTCGTTATAATCACCGCCCTGGATGATGCGCCCACTATTCATCAGGCTCAATAATCGCCGGAACTGTTTTGCGTTAATGATCCTGCCATAATTGTAACTATTGATCGGATCGTTGGTAAAGAATTCTACCGTCGTTTCGCGAAGTGCCTGTATGAACGGTTCATAGATTGATCTATGCACCAATACATAGTCCGGCGCCACGCACATTTGGCCTGCATTGGAGAATTTTGCCAACGCTATTCGCCGGGCTGCTACTTTAATATTTGCATCGTTTTCAACCACGCACGGACTTTTACCGCCCAGCTCCAGGGTTACAGGACTTAACTGTTCAGCCGCCATTTTGTAGATCAGTTTTCCGGTGGTAGTGCTACCCGTATAAAATACATGATCAAAGCGAAAATGCTGCATCAGCGCCGGAACGACGGATGCCCCTTCTCCCTCGGTATACAGTATATATTCTTTGGGATAGGTTTCCTCGATCATCGCTTTCATAACCGCCGAGGTAGCTGGCGCAAATTCACTGGCTTTTAACACGGTGCAATTCCCCGCTGCGATGGCCCCAACCAGGGGTGTGAGCAATAATTGCAACGGATAATTCCAGGGCCCGATGATCAATACCACACCCAGCGCCTCTCTTTGCACATAACTCGTAGAGGGCAGATTGACCAGATTGGTAGGTACCTGCTGAGGCTCCATCCATCGCCGCAGGTCTTTAAGGGTTGCATTGATCTCGCTGAGTAAAAAGCCCGTTTCCGTAACCCAGCTTTCCTCAGGGCTTTTGCGCAGGTCGGCCAATAGGGCGTCGTGCAATGCTTGCTCGTACTTAAGGAGCGCTCGTTTCAGGTGCAACAATTGTTCTTTCCGGAACTTGTAAGACCCGGTAACGCCACTTTCGAAGTAGTGGCGCATTCGAAACAGCGCTTCAGTTAACCGTTCATTACTCATGGTTATAGGTCCCTTGAAATTACTCATATTTTAAGACAAACCATGAAAAAGGGTAAACCGCCCGTGTACATGGAGGTGAGCAAGCCGGCAAGGAGTATCTCCGGTGCGGGGCATACATTAATCTGCCCGAACGGGTATTCTTAATTAAGTAGCATATAAATAGAGGAGTGTAATGGAAAAAATATGGTGAAAGCTTGGGGCCGTTTGCAGTCCCTCGCTTTCACCAACAGCATAAGTAGACTTATATATGCTTAAAAATAGTGCCAAAAATGAAAGGGCTTTTCTGCTAAATCAAACACAACGGGCGACAATGGGGAATTACTGCTACATTAGGAATGATGAAGGATTGATGGCCCAATAACAATCTTGTGATACTCAACCATTAATTGAAAAGGCACCAGATACATCACCGCAACGGCGAATGTTTTGCTTACACAGGAATAAACACTGAACATGAAAATAAAATCATTTTTATTAGCTATCATCCTGCTGATAACAGCCAGCACCCTGCAGGCCAATACCCTTACAAATGGATTTGACAAAGAAAGAATTGCCAGGATGACGGAAGAAGAAAAGAAAGCGAGAGCCGAAGAGATCAGGCTTCGGGTTGAAACGATCCGCGACATGGACCGTTCTTCTTTATCCCGGGCCGAGCGCAAAGCGTTACGTCATGAAGTGAGGGATTTGAACAAGGAAGCCCGTGCTATCGGCAGGGGTGGAATTTACATTTCACTAACAGGCATCCTGATCATCATCCTGATACTGATCCTCGTCCTTTAGAACGAAAGGCATTGGCTTTACTCAAACACAAAGGCGTCGATCGGTAGGATCACCGCCTTTGTGTCCACCATAATATAGAACCGCTGATCAACAGCACAGCGATGATGATGTATCCGGTATTGCCTCCGCCTTTGGACTTTTCCTTCGGGCTATTTCCCGTAACTGAGTCATCCAGCTTACTCACGCTATAACTTGAATTGTCTTCATATGTAGCATATTCCGCAAAGAATGATTTTGCCTCCGAAGGAAGTACGTGGTCTTTAAGGCTTTCGTACTCATATTTCAACTTCAGTTTTCGGCCACCATAAACTGCCTGGGCACGCATGGTAAAGGCGGCACATTTCATATCCTCCATCATTTCAGAAAAGTTCCAATCTTCGGGCAGGTTAACAATCACTTCCTCATGATACCTCGCAGGAAAAGCCACGTAAAAGGGCATTTTCCTTTCTTTATCCTTTGGTTGTTTAAGTACGCCGCTGATCACAAAGGGAGAAAAATACACCCTCTTTTGGCCATCTTCTTTCTGCCAGAAATCTTTGATCGTATAGTATTCCCAGGTGGTAAATTTGCCTGTTTGGTCATTATCGGTATAGGTAAGGCTATCGATCGTTGCCTTTTCAAAGAACCCGGTATAAAAAGTCTGAAATGTTTTACGCATCTCAAACAGGCTGTTGCTGTTAAAATCCTCCCTTACATCGTCGGCAAAAGAACCGGAATAAGTTGTGCGAACCACCAGGCGTGCGCCGCCCGACATATCTGGTATCGAAAACTCTTCTTTGATATCTACCAGCCCTTTATTGTTTTGAGGTGGGATTGCCGTTAGCCCGTTTGTACTGTCGGAGATCACCAGGCCAAATTGATAGTCGGGATAGGTAATATCTTTCAATTTCCCTCTTTGATAAGCTATTGTAGGATCAAACCAATAAGTCTGGCCATTAAACCGCATACATACCGTTGCATGGTCAAAGGCCTTCGGTGAAGGCAACCAGTCTTTGATCGACCTTCGGTAAGAGGCGTTGATCAATACAGGAAAGGCTTCCACACCCAAATCTCTTAACATGGTACACAACAAGTAGCTTTTGTCTTTGCAATCGCCAAAACGCTGCGCCATTACTTTATCTGGATGATGGGGTTTATGCGAGCGTTCACCCATTTCTATGCCGAGGTATCGCACATCATCCTGTACAAAACGCAGGGCAGCCAATATTCGCCGCTCCATAGAAGTATCGGTAAGCCTGATCTCTTCCATTTTCTTCCGTAAAGCAGGGGTTGCCTGTTTATCAAAAGGGAACAGTCTCTTTGCCCAGTCACTCACCTCCCGCCATTCTTTGTATTCGCTAACGATCACCATGGCATATGGATCATACCATACAGGCAGGTAATCTTCCAGACGCAGCGCAGCCAATTTCTCCTGCTTCCATTCGTAAATGGTTTCGCTGCCAACCTCAGTTTTGGCGTACTGAACATCAGACAAACTGTTCCTGATGTTCAGCTCCCGTCCTTTCGGCATTATTACCCGGTAATTAAGCTGATACATGGGAATGCTGAAGGCGGTAGCAAACATGTCGGCATACCTACCCTGGAATACCGGATTGAAACCCTGGATGGAATAGCTGTACTCGACTATGTCGCCTTTTCGCACATCCTCCAAAAAAAGGACTGCCGACAGACTACCATTGTAGAGGTAGCGGTTGAGTTCGGTTTCCTGTTGGATAGTTTTGATACGATCGATCTGCAATTTGTTGATCAATTCGCCTTTTCGGATGATCCGGATGGTGTGAAAGGCTAAGGCGCTATAGGATGGATCGAAATCAATATTGATCTCGGAGGCATTCTGGACGCCCGACTCGGATATGATGCGGTAGGCACGTTTAATGTAGGTGGTTTGGCGCGCTACGGATACTTGTTTATCGAACAGGAGGTTTACATAGCCGCCTTCAGCATCCTCATCAAGTTGTGTATTGGAATATACGGGAGTGTGTATGGCAACCCAAATTGGCTCCTTCTCTACATGTGGTTTCCTGGATTGCGCCAGGGTTCGGGTTACGGGTAACAGGCTGATCAACAAAATAGCCCTTAAAAACGGGTTCATGATTACGTGGGGTTAAATAGACCTCCAAAATAATCATTTCCCGGTACTTTCACGAGCGCCCACAAACTGACTTCCTGTTTTTGCGATCCAAGAGTCGCAAACAGAGATAAATTGAACGGAAACAGACAAAAAAAGACGGGGCAGCTGGCGCCACCCCGTTTGGGGGTCATCATAGAACTATTCGTTTATTACTTCTAAAATGGTGAAAGTTCGCTTACCCGCAGGCACCTGCCAACTAACCCGGTGTCCCTTCCGGAAACCGATCAATGCGGCGCCTACCGGCGCCACCACAGATATTTTCCGTTCTTTCATATCGGCTTTATCCGGCATTACGAGCATTAGCTCCATCACCTCCTCTCTCCCATCGGCTTTGATCTTGACCCTGGAGTTCAGGCGCACTGTATCGGAAGGAAATTCATCCTTATCAACCAGCCTCGCTCGTTTCAATTCAGCTTGCAGATCCAGCGCGCTTTTCCGCTCAACCTGGGTGTTGCCATACCAATTGTTTAAATAGGAGGTCAACAATTTATAGTCATCCAGCCGGAGCACCAGCTGAGTATTTGTCGTTTGCATGTATTTCTTTTTTGTCGTTCACAATTCAGGTAAACCTGTTGGCTTACCTGCCTTTCATAAAAATGCGATAGCGCACGTAGGCCGATCTATGGCGCTGTCCACGCCATTGTTCATCCAATTCCGGTTCAATCGAATAACGCGTTGAGCGCGGTACACGGGTTCGCACTGACGGAGCGCGATCCCTTCTTTTGGGAAGCTTGCTGATCACGCCCATCAACAAGGGAAGCGTGATCAATAAAAGCCAATAGTATTGAGCGCTGGATACAAATCCATATTTAATAATGACACCATTCAGTATCATCAGCAGTACGAGGTACAGGCTATCGCCTTCGCCCGACTTATTTTTCTTCGCCATAACTGGTAGTGTTTAAGTCAGCGTAACCCCGGCATGTATAGCATACACCAAACACCACCTATTATGATGGTTTGTTTTGTGGAATGCACCGGCTACTAACCCGGGCCGGTAACAGACATGCCAGCATTACCAATGAATGATGTGATACAGGTGTAAACTGATCACCGCCAATAAATAATCTTAGGAAGTACCTAACCCCAGCCTGGGTAGCAGAAAAGGCCGGGGACTAATTATGAAAGTCCTTACAGGTGGGAAAATAATTCGACTTCTTACCGAAATTAAAGCGCAGGCTCGCACAAAGCGTTTGTGCTTCAAGCAATTGCTGCTTGCAGAATTGAGCCGATATATGTTTCAATGCGCCTGACATGTTATAAAGATAACAAAAATAGATCAAAGGCGGCAGATAACCGGCACACCCGCTTCCATTGATGTTAAAATCACTATAAAAGACGATCGTTTCGTATCTTTTGCACATGAAACGCGTTTTTGCAACCTGCACCTTCCTACTGGCAATTATTTTCGCGACCGGCCAGCAAAAAACCGATCCCTGGCTTGAACAGCTTCTTCGGCAAAAGGCTTCTCCGGCCTTGCTCAATGTTTTAAATAAACCCGATAGCTTTCAATATCAACTCATCTATACCCGCATCGACCGCGATAAAAATAACCGCCCCCAACTCAAACATTTTTTTCTCCATGTCGATAAGGACCGGTATTTCAATCCTGCCTCTATGGTAAAAATGCCGACTGCTTTCTGTGCCCTGGAAAAGCTGAATGAAATGAGCAAGGCCGGCGTAAACAAGTATACCACCATGTTTATCGACAGCAGCTTCGATAAACAAAGCAAAGTTTGGAGCGACACTTCCGCTGTCAGCGGATTTCCATCGGTAGCTCAATACATCCGCAAGATCTTTCTCGTGAGCGACAATGATGCCTACAATCGCCTGTACGAATTCGTTGGCCAGCAAACACTCAATGAAAAATTATGGCAAAAGGGCTACAAAGACAGCCGCATCACCAGGCGTTTCGTATCGATGAATGAGGAGCAGAACCGGCACACGAACGCCATACGATTTATGGAGGACGGCCGGTTGCTGTATGAGCAGGCCGAAGCCTACAACTCCGTTCCATTCAACTTTAGCAAGCAGCTGCTCATAGGGCAGGGGCATCTAAACCGCAACGATAGCCTTATCAAGGCACCGATGGATTTTACTACTCATAACAATATGCCGCTTGAAGATCTTCAACAGATCGCGCAGTCGGTGTTGTTCCCCGAGACGGTGAAGCCCGAACAACGATTTAACCTAACGCCCGAAGATTACCAATTCCTGTACAGGTATATGTCCGAACTGCCATACGAAAGCAAACATCCCCGTTACGACACCACGGAGTTTTTTGAAAGCTATACAAAGTTCTTTTTCTTCAAAGCGGGCAGGGGCAGGATCCCTGCCAATATCAGGGCGTTCAACAAAACCGGCTGGTCGTACGGATTTCTCACCGATGTGAGTTATATCGTCGACTTCAAAAACCAGGTTGAGTTTATGCTGAGTGGAGTGATCTATACAAATAGCGATGGCATCCTTAATGATAATAAATACGAATATGAAGAGGTAGGCTATCCCTGGTTTAAAGAAACCGGACAGATATTATACCAGTACGAACTCGACCGTCCGAGAAAATACAAGCCCAACCTGAAGAAGTTTCAATTGAATTACGAGGACCAATAAATGAGCTACGCCATGATGAAGAAGTTCTATTCAAATAAACGCGTTGCACTGACTGCAATAGCCTGCATTGCCTTGCTCTCCTTTACATCGCCCGCAAGCGATGCCAGATCATGGATACGAATCAATTTATTGGGTTATTTGCCCGAAAACTCCAAAACAGCTATCTGGTGCGGTAAGCAGGATCAGATCATCACCTCCTTTTATGTAATCGAGGTCTCGACGGGCGCTACGGTTATGAAAGGTAATACGGGCCCGGCCTATGGCGCCTACGGCCCCTTTGCCCAAACCTATAGATTGAATTTCTCACGGCTAAAGCGGCCAGGTCGCTACATCATAAAAGCAGGCGACGCCATTTCTCCTGAGTTTGTCATTGGCGAAGATGTATACAAAGGGGCTGCCGATTTTTGCTTGCGGTATATGCGCCAGCAACGGAGCGGATTTAACCCCTTCCTGAAAGACTCCTGCCATACCCATGACGGCTATACCATGTATGGCCCCATGCCCGATAGCACACATATCGATGCATCCGGTGGCTGGCACGATGCCTCTGACTATTTACAATATGTTGCCACCTCAGCCAATGCAACCTGGCACTTGCTTGCCGCCTGGCGAGACTTCCCGGAGGTATTTGGAGATACTCATCAAGCTAATGGACTGGCCGGCAAAAACAACCGCGCAGATGTGCTGGATGAAGCCAAGTGGGGCCTCGATTGGCTACTGAAGATGCACCCGCGCGAGGACTGGATGTTCAACCAACTCGGCGACGACCGCGACCATGCGGGCATGCGCATACCCAAAGAAGACAGCTTTTACGGAAAGGGCTACGAGCGCCCCGTATATTTTGCTACCGGGCAACCACAAGGCCTGCTGAAGTATAAAAACAGGGCAACCGGCGTAGCATCAACGGCAGGCAAATTTGCCAGCGCTTTTGCCCTTGGCTATCAAACCATAACAAACGAAGACCAGGCCTACAAAGATCTCCTGTATCAAAGAGCCCTATCGGCCCACAAACTAGGCGTACAAAAACCCGGTGTTTGTCAAACCGCTCCGGGACGCTCCCCTTATTTCTATGAAGAGGATAACTGGACCGACGATATGGAACTTGCCACAGCCAGCCTCCATCAAATGCAACAAGCTAAAACCAGCCAGCCCGACGAGGCATTGCTGAAGACGGCCCTGCAATATGCCCGCGTAGAAAAATTAACTCCCTGGCTGGGGGGCGATACTGCCCGGCATTATCAATGGTACCCGTTTATCAACCTGGGTCATTTCGAATTGGCCAAACAATCGGAAGGCAGGCAGAAAAAAGAGTTGATCGGCTATTATAAACAGGGTATTGAAAAGGTATGGCAGAAGGCGGGCAAAAACGCCTTCCTGCGTGGCATTCCCTTTATCTGGTGCAGTAACAACCTCACCACCTCCTTTGCCATTCAATGCTATTGGTACAGGAACCTCACCGGCGACGATCAATACCTCCAGCTTGAACAGGCCAATTTCGATTGGTTATTAGGCTGCAACCCCTGGGGCACCAGCATGGTTTACGGATTGCCGGCAACCGGCGACACACCATCTGACCCACATTCGGCATTTACACACCTTAGGCAATACCCCATCGACGGCGGCCTCGTGGACGGCCCCGTATATGGAAACATTTACAAGAACCTGATCGGCATTACGCTCAACGAACCCGACGAATATGCGGCATTCCAAAGCGACCTGGTGGTTTACCATGACGACTACGGTGACTATAGCACCAATGAGCCCACTATGGATGGCACTGCTTCCCTGGTCTATTTATTCGCTGCCAAGGAACAACACAGGCCTACCCAGCCCCCGCAAACAGGTAAACCTGAAAAAAAAAAGTAAAGCCGACAAGTTACTCCGCTCCCGATAAAGGGTCCAGCATCGGTATCAGCGCTGCCCGGATTCCTACAAACAAGCCTATAACCCGGGGAGATACCAATAGTAAACAAATAGCCCTGGTATTTACCGGCGACGAGTTCGGAGACGGCGGACCCGCCATCATGAGCACCTTGGAGAAAAAAGGCATTAAGGCCTCCTTCTTTCTCACGGGGCGGTTCTATCGCAACGCCGCCCATGAATCAACCATTAAACAGTTAAAAGCAAATGGCCACTACCTTGGAGCCCATAGCGATCAACACTTATTATATTGCGATTGGAAACGAAGGGATAGTTTGCTCGTCAGCTATGAACAATTTGCAGACGACCTCAGACGCAATTATGAAGTCATGCAGGCATTTGGTGTCGGGGCGGCCGACGCCCATTACTTCCTGCCGCCCTACGAATGGTACAATGACAGCATCGTATCCTGGACAAAACAACAAGGTTTTCAACTCATTAACTACACACCCGGAACCGTTAGCCATGCCGACTACACCACTCCGGACCTTAAAAACTACCGCAGCAGCGACCAGATCCTCCAATCTATCTATTCCTATGACCAATCCTCTTCCAACGGTCTCAACGGCTTTATCCTGCTTATGCATATAGGTACCGCGCCGCAAAGGATCGACAAACTGTACAATCGCCTGAATGAATTAATTGAACACCTCACGGGTTCGGGATATCAACTGGTTCGCGTAGATCAACTCCTTGCCAAAAAGCAAACGCCCCCATAACTGCCTTGTTTCGCAAAGACAGGCCAAATTTTTTACCGTAAATCATTGAACAATATCAACCCGTTGTAGTTTTGCATTGACACCTGCCGTATACCTGCCCGGTCAGCACTTTTAACCCCAGCCCACTCAATTTGTAAGATTGGATTTGATTTAAAAGTGTAACATCATGGAAAAGGTATCTAGGCCTCAATACACGAAGAGTGGCCATGAAGCGATCTTTCACCAGTTGCGCCAGGAAGTAGGTACACTTGTAGCTCAACTGGAGCCAAAACGAAAGCCCGGTATAATGCTCAAGGCATTATTGTTCCCCATTTTGTATATACTTGTCTACACCTCCATCCTGCTCTGGGGGAATAATCCCGTGGTACTTTACGCCGGTTATATTGGCCTCGGCGTATTGCTGGTCGTTATATTCCTGAACATAATTCACGACGCCGTACACGGTACAGTATTCCGGAGCAAGCAACTCAACGAGTGGTATGTGTATCTCTTCGATCTGATGGGCGCCAACAGTTACACCTGGCGAATGCGACACGTCAGGTTTCATCATAACTACCCCAACGTAAGCGGATGGGATACCGACATCGAACAAAGCAAACTGGCCCGCATTTTTCCTTCAGATGAAAGTCTCCGGGTACACAGGTTTCAACATATTTACCTTCCATTGCTCTACCCCCTCTATTTGTTAAACTGGCTGCTGATACGGGATTTCCGGGATTTTTTTGACAAGAACAGGACCATCTGTAAACTAACCACCATCCCACGAAAGGAATACCTCAAATTATTCTTATTCAAAGGCCTCTTTCTTTTCTACCTGATTGTATTGCCCCTCTTATTATTGAATGTTGGCTGGGGCAGGACCCTGACCGGCTTTCTGCTAATGATGTTTACCGCCAGCATTTTCTCGCTGATCGTATTACTGAGTCCCCATGCTAATACCAGCTCGGAATTTCCTGAACCCGACCACAACAACCAGCTTCCTTACAACTGGATGATGCATATGTTGAAGACTACCAATGATGTGCAATCGGATAATTGGTTCACCCGGTCCTGCATGGGCTGCTTCAACTTTCACGTGGTGCACCACCTGTTCCCGAACGTAAACCATGTATATTATCCTGAAGTAACCAGCCTGTTGAAGCAATATGCGGCACGCTATGATCTACCCTACAGGTCATTTCCTTTGGGCTCATCGCTAAAGAAGCATTTTCTGCTCCTCAAGCGAAATGGAGAAGCGGAAGACATATTTGAAGAGACCATGTAACTGCAAGTCGGAGGAAACCCTAAAAAACCTTCAGGTAAGTGCGATGTAATTTATCCAGTTTGGCGCCGGTAGCAGCATGAATAGCAAGCATCTTGTCATTGAAATCGCCCACCCATGCCAGCTCAACGCCCTTCACGGTGTTTCGGGGCACCACCTCCAGTTGAAGAGATCGTATCAGAGCAGATTCAATACCATGATTTTGATACTTTTTCTTACACCCCATAATGATGATGCGTAAACGGTCGATCGTCATTGTTTTCTTGTACCATAGGAACTTAAGCTTACCCCAAAGATTAAGCTTTCCGTTTACATGTTTCAGCACCTGGTTAATATCGGGCAAGCAAAGAACACAAGCAATGGGCTCGTCGTTGTAGTAAGCAAACCAGATAATGCGCTCATCCATGATCGCCTTCATTTGCCGGAATGATTCCTTAATAACGCCCATTTCGATAGGGGTAAAATTGTCGAATGTGCTCCAGGCATCATTATAGATCTCCCGGAAGTCTTCCGCATATTTGGTAAAGTTGTTCTTATCGAAGTATCGGAATGAGTACCCGGGCTTCTTCATCACCCAGTCGGCAATTTTGGTAAAGCGCTCAGTGAAGGGTACCGTTATATCGAGGTAATTGGTCAATTGGTCATACTCTTTCTCAAATCCGTATGATTCAAAAAAGGTCTGATAATAAGGCGGGTTGTAGTTCATTCCCAGGCTGGGTGGCTTGAAGCCGTCTATCAGTAATCCCCAGAATTTGTCATTCTCCCCAAAATTGATAGGCCCTTCCATTGCTTCCATGCCGTTCGATTGCAGCCAGGCTTTGGCGGTATCCAGCAATAGGAACGCAGCCTTGGTATCATTGATGCATTCGAAGAAACCCACCCCACCGGTTGCCTGGGGGTGCTTGTAAGCCTTTTCATAATTGACGAAGGCAGCGACACGCCCGATGATCTGCCCCTGGTCATCTTGCAATAACCAACGGTTGCATACTCCATGCTCAAAATAAACATTCCGTAAAGGATCAAAAATAGCCTCCACTTCATTATCAAGCGGACTGATCCATAGGGGATCGTCTTTATAAAGCTTCTTTGGCAGATCAATGAATTGGCGGGCTGTACGGGGGCTGTTAACCTCAATCAAGTTCATTCGGCGAACTTAGCAATTATTCACCATTTTTCGTCATCGGGAATGTCCTTTGCCGACCGGTATAGCTCGCGGGTCCTGATCTTTTCCAGCTGACGCTCTACCATCAAAGCGGCAATCAGGGAGCCTGCATCGGAACCTGCCTGGTCACTCAGGGCGGCCCTGATCCGGGGCTCGCTCACATCGAGACGGTATAACAGGTTCACCAGTCCGGTAAAATCAGATAGGATCATCGCATTAATGCGGACGGCCAATTGATTCATCCATTCCTCCCAGGGCCCGTCCTCCTGAATATTAAATTCGGGCGATAGCTGTTGTTTGACCAGGAATATGTTGTCTGCTTCTGCCAAATTGAGTAAATTTAAGTAAGGTCCCAATTGCAATGGAATCAATCTTATCCGATAGAAAATGCGTTCTATTGCAGGCCTTATTGTGTTTACCTTGATCCTTATCTTCCAGGCACAGGCTCAACGCGACCATTATGCCAGCCTTAAAGGTACAGTTATTGATTCAGCCAGCCGCCAACCTGTAGAAGCCGCCACCGTTAGTGTTTTCCTCATCGCCGATTCCTCGCTCGTATCTTACGCCATTACTAATAAGAAAGGTGAATTTCTATTAAAGACAATACCGCAGGCCCGCCCCTGCCGTGTCCTCGTCTCCTACAGCGGACTTCACAGCTACGCCCAGGACTTTGTCATTGCCCCCGAAACCAAAGAACTAATCATCAATACTGTGCAGCTCCGAAAGTCGTACGCCGCCATGGAAGAAGTGATCGTTTCGGCGCAGCGCCCACCCGTCATGGTAAAAAAGGATACCCTTGAGTTCAATGCCGGATCTTTCAAAACACCCATAAACGGGGTGGTGGAAGACCTGTTGAAACAATTGCCGGGTGTTGAGGTGGATGCGGAAGGCAACATAACGGTAAACGGTAAAAAAGTAACAAAGATAACCGTTGATGGTAAGGACTTTTTTGGAAGCGATTTTAAAATTACCTCGAAGAACCTGCCACGCGATATTATCGACAAAATCCAGATCGTTGATTACAGAACAAGAGAAGCCCAATTCAATAAAACAACGACCGGCAATGAAGATAAAGCGATCAACCTCACCCTTAAAAAAGATAAAAAACGGGGATTATTTGGCCGCGCAAGTTCCGGCTATGGATCCAATGAACGGTACGAGGCAGGTGCCAGTTTAAACTATTACAAAGGTCCGATGCAACTGAGCTTTATCGGTTACGCCAATAATACCAATCGGATGAGCTTTTCTGGCGGCGATTTCTCCATGAGCAAACCGGTAAGCAGCTTCAATGGAGGGGGGAGCGGCCTGACAAAAACCAAAGCAGCCGGCCTCAACTTCAGCCAGGACATCAGCAAAAAACTGCGCATCACCGGAAGCTATTTTTTCAACAACAATGAGATAAAGAACCTAACTAATGCAAGGCGCCAGAACATACTGGCCGATAGCACCTTTTTTTATCGCTCTATCACCAATTCCAATACAGAAAATCGAAATCACCGCGTCAACATCAACCTTGAATACAAGCCCGATAGCCTCACCGACCTCTTTATCAACTCAGCGTACAACACCGGACAATCAATGGTTTCAACCGGCAATGAGGCAGCATCAACCAGCATCACAGGAGAGAAGATCAATAGTGCAGACAATGCTTTCACCAATAGTTTCAACGATCGTCAGGTATCACTCGACGCATTTGTGGGACGGCGGCTAAACAATAAGGGGAGAAGTGTTACTGTGGCTGTCAATTATAATCATGGAGCAAGAAGGCTTTTTGATACCAACAAAGGAATGACCGTTTATTATGGAGCCAATGGCGCCAATATCGAAGACACGGTCGATCAACAGGCTCCTGGAAATGCCAAAAGCAAACAAATGTCTTTGTCTACCACCTGGAATGAGCCAGTCTCACGAAAGCTGGACCTTATCCTTGGCTATAACTATATGGAAAGCCATGCTGCCTCCAACAGGGTCACTTACCTGTTCAACCCACAAACGAATGCTTATGACCTGCCCGACAGTTTGTATAGCAACGCAACAAGCACCCGCTTCATAGCGCATACACCCAATATCCGGATGGGGTATCGATCCGATAAACTAACGGCCTATCTTGGAGCAAACCTGCAGTGGCTCCAGCAGAGCAACCAGCCTGAAATATCAAAGCCCGCACGACTCCAGCGATATTCCAATATGCTTCCCAATGCCAACTTCAACTACCGCTACAGCAAAACAGGAAATATCAATTTCTCCTACAGTGGCTCAAGCCAGCAACCCTCCATCGAGCAATTACAACCGGTGCCCGACAATACCAATACGCTATATATAACACTCGGCAACCCCAACCTTAAGCCCTCTTTTTTCCACAACATGGGATTGAACTTTCAACAATACAATAGCAGTACTTACTGGAATGCAGGCGTAGGCTTTAACACAGCAAGCAATCAGATCGTGTATGAAACCTGGTTCGATAGTGTGCAATATACCCGGCCTATCAACAGCAATGGCAATTACAGCCTATCCTATAATCTGCATTTTAGCCGCAGCTGGAAGAAAAAGGACTGGTCGTTCAGGATTATTGCCGGCAGTAACGGCTTCTTTAACAGAAATGTTTCCTTTACAAACAAAGCTTTGAATATTACCCGTCTCTACCATTTTACGCAACGGATTGGCCTTACCTATACCTTTAAGGAATTGCTGACCCTGATGCCAGTCTTCATGATCCGCTACAACGACACTAAGTATTCGCAATCCCAATCGGCCGAAAACATGACCAAATCGATTACAGCCAACGCATTCCTCAACTGGCCCAAACGGTTGATCTTTGAAAACAATGTTCAATACCATTACAATAGTCGCACAGCACCGGGTTTTCCGAAGGCCGTTACCATGTGGAATATTGCGGCCAACTATCAGTTATTCAAAGACCGGCAGGGCTTGTTGCGATTCTCGGTCTACGATCTGCTGAAGCAAAGTACCAATATCTACCGCTCAACCACACCCACTTATATCGAAGACACACAGGTACAGGTGCTGCAGCAGTATTTTCTGGTCAGTTTCATCTACACCCTCAAACAGTTTCGCTGAGACCACCTCGTCAGTAAAAAGAGCCATTTAAACAAAAGGAAACATATTACTATAAATTAGTTTTGAATGATTTACGAATGGTTCGTAATATTACGGAAACTTCGTAAAGCAACATATGAGATATCTTGTACTCTCTTCCCTGTTAACTGTTCTTAGCCTCATGAGTATGGCACAGGATAAATGGACCGTCAAAGGAAAACTGGTCGATTCATCAGGCAAACAATCATTGTCGCTGGCCACGATCACCGTATTTAAAGCTAAAGACACTTCGATCATTACATACCGCCTTAGCGATCCGCAGGGCGCATTTCGGGTACCTGGGCTGCCCGGCAATATTCCCTGTCGGGTAGTGATATCGTTCTCGGGCTACCGGGTTGAGCGGAGAGAATTTGAATTAACCGATGCGAACCCGTCAATAGATCTCGGTACAATCAAAATGATCCCCAATGGACAATCGCTCGATGAAGTACTGGTTACAGCGGAGCGACCGCCGGTAACCGTGAAAAAGGATACCATAGAATTCAATGCCTCTGCTTTCAAAACTTTGCCTACCGCATTGGTCGAAGACCTGCTAAAGAAACTGCCGGGCGTAGACGTGGACGCAGAAGGCAACCTCAAAGTAAACGGCAGACCGGTAAACCGGATTTTGGTGGACGGTAAGGAATTCTTTGGCGGCGATCCCAAAGTGGCCACCCGCAACCTGCCAGCCAATGTTATCGACAAAGTACAGGTGAGCGATGACAAAGACCAACTCGACCAGGACCCGGATGTGAACAAAAGCCAGCTCGGACAGGTGATCAACCTTAAGTTGAAGAAAGCTATCAAAAAAGGATGGTTTGGTAAAGCCTATGCCGGCGCAGGAACCGATGATCGCTATGAGGCCGGTGGCATCGTAAACATGTTCCGCGATACCCTGCAGGTAAGTGTCCTGGGATTTACCAACAACCTCAACAAGGCGGGCTTCGGTTTTAAAGATATCATGTCGATGGGTGGTTTTCAACGAAATGGCGTGAATAGTATATCGATAAATTCCGATGGAGGTTTTGCGCTAAACGGAGTCAGCTTCGGAGGTATGGGCCAGGGCATCACCAAAACTACTGGCGGCGGCATTAATATCAACAACGAATTGGGCAAGAAGGTATCCCTCAACCTCCAATACTTTTATGGCCAAAACAATACCCAACTCGACCAGCTTTCCAACACACAACAGTTCATCAAAGACACAACACTTACTACCCGTAACACCACCCGTCAGGCGTCTGACGAATACACGCACAGGATTGGAGGAACCCTCCGGTGGAAATTAGACTCGCTCACCACCATCAGGTTCACTCCACAGGTTAACATCCGTAAAAACCAATCCAGCAGGCTGCTCGAATCCTGGGCAGGCAATAACTTCAGTGCACTGCTCAATGAAAGCAACAACAGGCAGCGCATCGATGGTAATGAAATAGGCTACTCACACAGCATCAACTTCAACAGGGCTTTTAAGAAAAAGGAAAGGTCCTTGTATATAGGTCAGGATCTGGCGATCGGCAACCGGACCGACGATCAGTACAATGATATCATCGATACCTTTTACCAGGCAGGCAATAAACGATCCCTTAATCAATTGCGCGACCGCGAAGCCAGCAACCTGCGGGCTTCGGTATCGTTCAACTACAACGAGCCCCTCACAAAGAAACTCGGACTTAAGTTCTCGGGCAGCGCAGAGTACTTTAAAGACAAGGATGGCCTCAACACATTTAACAAGAATGCAGCAAGCGAAGATTACAATGTGATCAATCCTGCTCTTTCCAATGAAGTAGATCGCAGCGGTACACGCACCACCATAACTACGCAACTCAACTGGAAAATAAAGAAATGGAGCATCCTGCCGGGCGTATCTTATAAAACGCTGGATATAGACAATAACTTCACGAAGAACCCGGCTATCGACCAGCAATTCAATTACCTGCTGCCGGCCCTCAATGTCAATTTCAAAGAATGGAGCTTTAGCTACAACGTCAATATCCGCGAGCCGCAGGCCACCGATCTGCAACCCGTTGTAGACAACACCAATACACTGTACCAGCAATTGGGTAATCCTTCGCTGGTGCCCACAAAAGCACACAATCTCTCGTTGTATTACAACAAATACGATCCCAAGACCTTTACATCCTACAATGTCTATTTCAACGGTAACATCAGCGATGATGCCGTGATCCGTGAACGCAGGGTAGATGAAAAAGGCGTGCAAACCACCCGCCCCATCAATACCAATGGCGTTTGGCGCATGTCGGGCAACCTGAGTGCCAACAGGCAATTCAAACTAAGAAGCGACTGGAAGCTCACCCTGAGCGCCTCGTTATGGGGCGACTATAGTCGTAATCCTGTAATTGTAAATGACAGCCGCAGTGAGGTGAAGAACTGGCGCATTCAGCCCAGTGGCAGTTGGGCATTCAACTTCAAAGACAAACTCGAATTCAATCAACGCTATTCGATCAACTGGAACAGGAGCACCTACGACAATCCGGTATTTCCTGACCTCGAAGTGGTAACGCACTACTCTTCTTCGGAAGTGGTGGTCCGCTTGCCAAAGCATTTCGTTTGGGAGAGCTCGATCGACTATACTTACAACCCGCAAACAGCGCCAGGCGTGCGTAAAAGCAATCTCCGCTGGAACGGTGGCATCAACTACCTGTTCCTCAAAGAAGAAAAAGGACAACTTAAATTATCGGTCTACGACCTCCTTAATCAAAACATCAGCGTGAGCCGCACTACCCGCGAAAACTATATTCAGGATAATCAAACCACTATCCTGCGCAGGTACTTCCTCCTCACCTTCACCTACAACATCCGCAACTTTGGAGCACCGGCGCCTCAAAAAGTAGGTGGCAGAAACAGTTTGTTTATGTTTTAACAGATAGATTTCTCATGTACCCAGGGGCCAGCCTTCCGGCTGGCCCTTTTTTATACCAGAAACCATTTCAACGTCGTTACTTTTTCGGAAGATAAGCGACCAGCTCAACCTCCAGCCTTGCTTCGTGCATAAACAGCCGGCTGATCTGTACCCAGGTAGCAGCGGGATAATCTCCTTTGTAGAATTGTTTACGGGCCGCATTATGCTGTTTCATCGCTTCGATATCGGTAGTGTACAGATTCTCTTTGACAACGTTTTGAAAAGTAGCCCCAAAGTGCTGTAAGGTTTTCTCCAAACCTGCGTACAATTGTTTTATGCCTTCGGGTGTCACCTGCCGGGCAACGGTACCTGATATATAGATCACGTTGTCGATCTTTACGGCCTGGGCATAGCCGGCAGCCGTATCCTGGGAATTGCTGCCCCAGTGAAATTTTTCCTTTACGATAGAATTGTCCTGCGCGCCGGCAGTTATCGAAATAAACAATAACGCCAGAAGGCCGGCGCCAGCCAGCTTAGAAAAATGATGCATGTTATATAGGTTTTAGAATTTCTCCATGACACCCAGCCCAAACAACGCAAAATCATACCTCGCCGGGTCGGTCTTATCCAGCTTTCGCAAATAGCTGGTCAGCTCAAGCGCTGCCAACCAATCAACCGGTTCCCGCTCCAACAGTCTGAACCGCTTGGCTACACGGGCTACATGCAAATCTATCGGACATACTAACTGAGCGGGAGAGATCCTGCGCCAAATGCCAAAATCAACTCCCCTTTCGTCGTTTCGTACCATCCACCTGAGGTACATGTTGAGCCGCTTACAGGAAGAGTTCTTTTCGGGAGATGCAATATGCTTACGGGTACGGGGAGGAACATGTTCGAGGGAGAAAAAGTAGTGATAGAACCCGATCAGGGCCTGCTCAACCGTAAGATCATCCGGTGACATCCATTTGGAAAAAGCAGTTTCCAGACTATCCTCCTGGGAATAGTGAAAATGCAGAAAGCTTACAAAATATAACAGGTCGGTGGCGTTGAAGGTCCTGTGCTTAAATGACTCGAGACGGCGTAGATCCTGTTCGGTGTGATGCAAAACGAAGTCGTGCGGGGCATTGTCCATCAGCTGCATCAGCTCTCTTGCCTTCTTAATGATCGTAGTCCGGTTACCCCAGGCAAACAGGGCGGCAAACAAACCGGCGATCTCGATATCCTGCTTTGTCGTAAACAGGTGGGGAATGCAGATCGGGTCGGCTTTGATAAAATCCGGCTGATTGTATTCGTCTGCCTTCTTATTGAAGAATACCGACAGGTCATTGGGTTTACCACTCATAGCGCAAATATCCGAAATCGTGCGTTGATTATCATTTGCCCTTATCCAACGCCATTTTCGCCGCTAATGCCGTCAGCACACTCGCCATGAACCACTTTTGCATACGTACCCAATGCGGTTTCCGGCCAAACCAAACAGCCACCCGGGCTGCCGACAACACGATCACGAAATTTACCGTAAAACTGATGAGCATCTGGGTAACACCCAATTGCAGGCTTTGGGTGAGCACACTGCCATAGGCCGGTTTAATGAACTGGGGAAAGAACGACAGGTAAAAGACCGCCACCTTGGGATTCAGGACATTGGTGAGAAAGCCCATGCGAAACAGCTTTGCAGGTTGATCAGGTGGCAGATCCTGTCGCATTTCAAATAATCCCTTGCTGCCAGGTTTAACAGCCTGCCAGGCCAGGTACAACAGGTAAACAACACCCATCGTCTTTAACACCGTGTACGCAAAGGGGATCGCAAACAGGATCGCTGTTAATCCAAACGACACGAGAATAATATGGAACAGGAAGCCGCAAACAACCCCGGCAAGGGAGATCAACCCGGCTTTCCGGCCTTGGGTGATGGAGCGCGAAATAAGATAGATCATGTTGGGGCCCGGACTGATCACCAAAACCAGGGCCGCCAATGCAAACAGCATCAGGTCATGAAAAGGTATCATAGCATAAGTTTTAGCGCCCGATCGCCTGCTCCAGGTCCAGCACCAGGTCTTCCATGTCCTCTATGCCCACACTCAACCTGATCAGGGAATCGCTCAAACCATTCTTGATCCGCTCTTCCCGCGGAATGGAAGCATGTGTCATCGAAGCAGGGTGATTGATCAGCGATTCTACGCCTCCAAGGCTCTCGGCCAGGGAGAAGATCTTTGTAGAAGTAAGCACTTTCATAGCAGTCTCCACACTATCATCTTTCAAAGTAAAACTCATCATACCACCAAAACCACGCATTTGCTTTTTGGCAATAGCATAACCAGGATGGTCTTCAAAACCACACCAGTAAACTTTACCTACCCGCGGGTGTTGCCGAAGGAACTGTGCAACCTTCTCTCCATTCTCGCAATGACGTTGCATCCTTACGTGTAATGTTTTGATGCCACGCAATACCAGGAAACAGTCCATTGGGCCGGGAACTGCTCCACAGCTTTTCTGGATAAAGTAAAGCTGCTCACGCAACGCCGGGTCATTCATCACCAACGCACCCTGAATAACATCGCTATGGCCCCCAAGATACTTTGTGGAGGAGTGCATAACAATGTCGGCACCAAAATCCAACGGATTTTGCAGGTAGGGCGAAGCGAACGTATTATCGACACACACCAACGCCTTATGTTTTTTGCCAATCGCTGTTACCGCCTCAATGTCCGTAATGTTCATCAGCGGGTTGGTTGGCGTTTCCGTCCAGATAAGCTTGGTTTTATCGGTCACTGCGGCTTCAATGGCTTTGACATCGGTCATGTCTACATAACGGAACCGGATACCGAACTTTTCAAACACTTTGGTAAACAACCGGTAAGTGCCTCCGTACAGGTCGTTGCCGGTAACCACTTCATCGCCGGGAGCCAGCAATTTCAAAACAGCATCGGTAGCAGCAACGCCGCTGCTGAAAGCAAGGCCAAACTTACCATTTTCTATCACGGCCAATGCTTCTTCGAGAGCCTTACGGGTGGGGTTTTGCGAGCGGGCATACTCAAACCCTTTGTTCTTACCAGGCGCTTCCTGTACATAGGTAGAAGTTTGGAAGATAGGCGTCATGATCGCACCGGTAGAAGGGTCCGGATGTGCACCGGCATGGATAAACTTGGTAGCTGGCTTCATAAAATCTTAATATTGGTAAAATTACGGATACAAAGATGCAGAATAATCCCTAACACGCACCAACACCACAGAATAACCTTTCAAGGCAACAAAATCTTCTCCTGTTATACCACCCGTAATTCCGGATTTCCAGTTTAACAGAAGCTT
The DNA here is from genome assembly GCF_029223285.1 of Paraflavitalea sp. CAU 1676. Classification (GTDB taxonomy): domain Bacteria; phylum Bacteroidota; class Bacteroidia; order Chitinophagales; family Chitinophagaceae; genus Paraflavitalea. Next base: position 146,231 of record NZ_JARHUJ010000006.1, read on the forward strand.
AACCTGAAACAAAAAATAAGCTGTAACATTTCTGAAACCCTCTACAGGCCTGCATTTCACCCACTACCAATAGCCTTATATCACCGACTCATCTGCGAAAATCTTCGTATTTCTTATCATGAACCTCCCGCCCCTACCAATTGGCTTGCCGTCTGTACCTGGTGCCATTACATTTGGGTTGTAATTCACAGTTACACAGTTCACCCAATAAAAATTATAGCCATGAAAAAAGTATTAATGATCATTTGCGCAGCATTTATAGGAGCTGCCGCTTATGCGTACGATCCCAACGAAAAAGTACTGAAATCCTTCCGCGAAACATTTACACAGGCAGAAGAAGTAAGGTGGGACGAATCCGACAATTATTACACAGTTAGCTTTTTAAGCGCTGGCATCCGTTCCAAAGTAAACTATGATAAAGAAGGCAATATGCTGAGCTCGATCCGTTACTATTCTCCGCAGCTGCTTCCTTTGAACATCTTCAATAAACTGAAAAAGGAAAACCCAAAAAAGAATCTCTTCGGCGTAACTGAACTCACTACCGGAAACGATGTTACCTACTACGTGAAAATGGAAGATGGTAAACATTGGTTCACACTGAAGGTAGACGAATCAGGCAATACGCAGGTGTTTGAAAAATACAGGAAAGGTTGATCAGGACCAGGTCGGCTCCCAGTCATGAAATAGTCTATCGTAGTAAGGAACCGGCCACCAGATACCTCCAATCAAAGTTTTCAGCCGCATGGGAATCCTGCGGCTGAATTTTTTTATCCAGTACGCCCCGTTTGAGAACACCCTTATTCACCAAAACGCGGCGGCCCTCCTGGATAAGTTCCATAACCTTCAAATTGCCCATCCAGGCAGCCTGCGGCGGCTCAAAGCCGATCTTAGTTTTGCTCCATACCCTGTCGGCAGGCAGCTGATCTTCCATCGCTTTCCGAAGGATCCATTTCAAATAGCCGTCTCGTATTTTATACCCTGCAGGCAGGGAAAACAAAAACACCGCCAGCTCATGAAACAGGAAAGGCAACCTTACTTCGCGTCCATGGGCCATACTATTACGGTCGGCATATTGTAGCAATTCTTCCAGTCCGTTGAGGAAAGTATTGTAGTAAAGCACACCATTCAAGGAGTGCTCGAGTGGTAGCGCATAATGCGACTGGCCAAAAGATTCAACAAAAGAGGCTGCAAGGTCTGGCAGGTGTCGCTGCTGCCTGCCTCGCTGGCGGATCAGCCATATATCGGCAAAATGAGGCAACTGCCCGGCCAGCTGCTGCTTCCACCCCCACTGCGCCGCCACGGCCGGTTGCGTAGCCTGTAGCTCATGCCGCAGCAGCTGCCTGTTACCCCGGTACAGTTCGCGCCAATACCAGGGAAAATATTTACTGTAACCGCCTATCAGCTCATCGGCCCCCTGGCCATCCAGCAATACGGTTACACCGTGTTCTTTTGCCAACCGGAAGACCCCGTATTGCGCCACCACACTGGCCGATTGAAACGGCTCCTCCTGGTGATAACAAACCCGCTCAAAATCATCAGCAAACATAGCAGCATCCGGGCTTACCGAATGGTTCAGTACACCCAGATGCCCGGCAATTCCACCAATAGCAGCCGACTCGTCGCGGGTAAAGCCGGGAAAGATAGCCGAAAAAGTATGCAGCCTGTCGGGTCCAACCCTGTTTCTGATACAGGCGATCACAGAAGCACTGTCGAGCCCTCCACTCAGGGAAGTACCTAACGGAACGTCACTGCGCAATCGTCGCTCCACAGAAAGTGACAGTAGCCCACGAAATTGCCGAATAGCCTCCGCCTCGTCCGTTACACGACTTTCGGTAGGTAAGTCGATGTCCCAATAACTATGTTCAGAAAGTTGATCTGCCCGACGATCATATATGAGGTAACACCGCGCAGGCAATTTACGGATGCCTTTATAGAACGTGGCCCCGCGATCGCCAGGGTCCTGGATATACCCTAGGGTGAGGTAGTTGAACAGCATAGCTTCATCCATCTGCCGCTCAACGCCAGCGGCCCATAACCCCTTCATTTCGCTGGCAAACACAAACTGCTGATCGCCGGTAAAATAATAGAAAGGTTTTTCGCCAAAACGGTCACGTGCCGCAAACAACTTTTGCTCCACTTCATCCCAAATGGCAAACGCAAACATGCCGTCGAACTGCTCCAGGCAGTCAGTGCCCCAGGTAGCATAGGCCGCCAGGATCACTTCTGTATCTGATTGTGATTGGAAGGTAGAACCGCTTTGTTGAAGCTTGTTTTTGATCTCGGGGTAGTTGTAAATTTCCCCGTTGAATACGATGGTATAGCGGTTAAGATAGTGCATTGGCTGTGCCCCCTGGTCGCTCAGGTCAATGACCGATAAACGGCGGTGCCCGAATCCGGCATGGCCGCCCGGCGATATCCAATACCGTTCGCCATCCGGACCACGGTGCGCAAGCACCTCGGTCATACGCATTACACGTTGTTCGGAAACCAATTCCGCACGGGAGGTTATAATACCGCTAATGCCACACATAATGGCCTAAGATACAACACTAATAGGTAAACGGAAGCTTTGCACGCACACTATCCCACTCCATGACCAGTTCGGCGCCTTCGCCCTGCTTTTCAAACTCCATGGTAAATACCTCAAAGGGATAGTTGGTTCTGTTGATGGGAATGTTGAATTTATAAGCGTCCTTGGTAGAATCGATCTTCAAACCCCAGGTGAAGAGGTCATTATTGAGCACCAGCGTCCATTTATCTTCATAGGGAATGCAATAGAGCACATACCTGCCCTTCTCTACCTTTTGCTGATCTATGACGACATCCTTGAAGAATTCGATCTCTGTAGCCTCATTCGCTCCCAGTCGCCATACACTGCCATACTTGAGCACATCGCCAAATATCGCCCTGCCACTTTTCTGCGGGCGACTGTAGATCACCCGGGCAATCAATGGCGGCTGGTTGTCTTTCGACATCTTCAGTTTTGGATAATCAACCGGGAAATAAGACATATCCATCGGCGATTTATCGACGCCCAGAGGAACCTGCTTGTCGGTTGGAGTGCCAATGACAGGATTGATCGTCACCTGATTTTTGCCCGGAGGCGGCTTCTGATCGCATCCGCCCAAAATACCCGAAAAACCTGCCAGGATAAGTAAGCCGTTGATGAAACTGGATCTGCGCATAGTAAGATTCAAAGGATCTAATTGTTCTGGAAATTAAAAGGAACAACCGCTTTCACATTATCCCATACGATAGCCAGGTTGATGCCCGTACTATCCTTTTCGAATTGCATGGTAAAAGCCTCGGCCGCCTCGGGAAGCTTCTGTGCCGGTACATCTACACGAAGCGCGTCTTTTTTGGGATCATACTGAAAAGCGCCCCAGCTGTCTGTTTCACGGTTGAAGATGATCGTCCACTTGTCCTGGTACGGAATGGCATACATCGTATACCGTCCCTTTTTCAGCCTGGTTTCCGTTCCGCACTTCACATCCTTGTAAAGCTCTATTTCTGTAGCCTCGTTGGCCCCCAAGCGCCAGATATGACCATATTCCACCAGCTCTCCAAATACCGAGCGGCCGTTTTTCAGCGGCCTGCTATAAATGATTCTCGCCATCAAAGGTTCCGATACCTTGTTCTGGATCTTGAGTACCGGATAGTTGATCGGGTAATAGATCATATCCATCGGCGACTTATCAATAGCCGGCACCTTATACTGGGCCATCGCGGCACAACACAACAACAACAGAACGGAGAGAACCTTCACATGCTTCATATCCATCATACTTTAAGCGACAAAAATAACAGATTACAGCGGAACCCCGAAGACCAATACCCCTGTTTCCGGTCAATTAAAAACGGATTAAACTATTATTTGTTATCAAAGGTTTCCAGCTGCAGCCGTACAAAGGATTTCACCTCCGGAAAAAAAGCATCATAACACACTTGAAACTCATCATAATGCCGTTCAAACAAACCGAAGGCAATCTTACTTTCGGTTAAATACGCAGACCGCCGAACCAGCCCTTCAAAACTACGGCCAATGCTTTCCGGCTCGCCGTAATGGTAGAGCCAATTGTGTTTTTTCATGTATGGAAACATCAACTGAAAGTCCCGGGGAAATATGCCAGCATATTGTTCGAGGGTACTATAGACTGTTTGCGAAAAATCAAACAGTCTGTCGTTAGAGAATTGGTTTACATCCCGCGCAAGAAAATGATCATAGACTACATCGACAAAAGCGCCACTGTACAACCGGTAATGGGGCCTGAAGACCTCTTTAGCCCTCGCAGTAGCCGGATGCTCGTCGGTAAACTGGTCAATAGCCCGGTGCAGCCGGATCCCTTGCTGAACATCCGGCGCAAAATCGAATTGCTTTTTACCCTTTACAAAATCACTGATCATGTTCCCCACCAGGATGGGAGGAATGTTGAAAGAAAGGTATGCATGCGCCAGGTAATTCACAACTGATGAATTTTGAATCGATTACATTACAATTTACTCGATTTTAACAAGCATCGGCCGACACATCTACTGTTAAAAGCGTTAAAATTTTGTGATGAATGGTAAAGCCGTCGTTTTTGTTGAAAAAACGATGATTCGATCACATCATCATGTGATCAAAGATCACCGCATTTGGGGATGCATGTGATGCATAGAATTACATGTTATTCTTTGTTAAGAAAAGAAGGCGCATACAACCGTAAAACCTGCCACCAACAGTGAACATGCTTACCATCAATGCATTCAATATGATTTAACGGAACCCGCCTGTCAACAAAACACAACATAGCTTAACCTTCCTTAACATTCACTGCCATTAATCACTATTCACTTTTCTTCGGCTATGGAGGCTTCTAATTTTGTGTTGCCTTTATCAAAAAGGCATCGATCATTAAACCAATTAAAAAAGTAAAGTCATGAAAAAGTTATTTGTTTCACTGTTGATGTTGATGAGTGTAGTAAGTTTTGCCAACACACCCGATCCCGGCGACAAAGTAAATGCACAGATAAAAGCAGCCCTGGCTAAAGAATTCGCAGGCGCACAGTATGTAGTATGGCAATCATTGAAAGACCACCAGCTGGTTCACGCCAAGTTCATTTATAACAATGAACAGATTAATGCTTTCTTCGAAGAGGATGGAAAACTGATCGCCACCGGCCGTTATATAGCATTGGGCAATCTTCCGCTAGCGATTACCAAACAACTCAATGCCGAGTATGGCAAATACGAGGTAAAGGACGCCATCGAATACAGCCGCCTTGGCGAAACCAGCTACGTGATCTCACTGGAAAATGAAAAAACAAGGATCGTGCTCGAAGCATACAGCAGCGGTTCCATGTATGTATTCAAAAAAGTAAAAAAGAATTTATCCGCCGGGCTGTAACATTTGCAAAAAGCCTGCGTCGTATATAGTGAAGGGCAAGCAACAAAGAGGAGATCGGAAAAACAAACAGTTAATCACAACATAATATTTAAGCCATGAAAAAGATGATGTTAGTATGGGCCTTGATGTTAACAGTCGGTATCAGCTCATCCTTTGCCAAATTCACCGAAACCGTAAGCCAGCAAGTGATCAATGCCTTTAAGAAAGACTTCACCAGCGCACAGGATGTAAGCTGGGAACAAGGCAAAACCTTCGCAAAGGCTACTTTCAAAATGAACGACCAGGTAATGTTCGCCTTTTACACCAACGATGGAGAACTGGCCGCAGTAACCCGTAATATCGTATCGGCACAATTGCCTATCAACCTGCAATCAACGCTGAAAAAGAACTACGGACAATACTGGATCTCCGACCTGTTCGAGATGGCTGCCAATAACAGCACCACCTACTACACCACACTCGAAGGAGAAGATTACAGATTGATACTGAAGTCGAACGGAAGTACCGGATGGGAAGTGTTCAAAAAAGAAAAGATCAAAGAATAAAACATAAGTTGGTTTTAGTTGGAAAGAAAAAGGTGGGTCACGGAAGTGACTCACCTTTGTTTTTTTATTAATAACAGTTATCTCCCAATTGTGCTAACTTTGCCGCCACAAAAATTCCGAATGACCATGGCTAAAGGACCTGTTTCACAGTTTATCCAACATCACTACCGGCACTTCAACGCAGCTGCATTGATCGATGCCGCTAAAGGTTATGAAACCCACCTGCTGGAAGGTGGAAAAATGATGGTTACCCTGGCAGGAGCCATGAGTACGGCAGAACTCGGTATATCGTTGGCCGAGATGATACGCCAGGACAAGATCCAGATCATTTCCTGTACCGGCGCCAACCTCGAAGAGGATGTCATGAACCTGGTAGCCCACAACAGCTACAAGCGCGTACCCAACTACCGCGACCTCACCCCCCAGGACGAATGGGACCTCCTCGAAAATCACTATAACCGCGTAACCGATACCTGCATACCGGAAGAAGAGGCATTCCGCCGCCTTCAAAAACACCTCGTTAACGTGTGGCAGGACGCAGAAGCCAAAGGCGAACGTTACTTCCCCCACGAGTTCCTGTATAAAGTGATCCTGAGCGGAGTATTGAAAGAACACTACGAGATCGATCCCAAAGACAGCTGGATCGTGGCTGCCGCCGAAAAGAATATCCCTATTGTAGTGCCAGGCTGGGAAGACAGCACCACCGGCAACATCTTTGCCAGCTACGTCATAAAGAACGAGCTGAAAGCCAGCACCGTGAAGAATGGTATTGAATACATGGTATTCCTGGCCGACTGGTACCGCCAAAACAGCGGCGGAAAAGGCGTAGGCTTCTTCCAGATCGGTGGAGGTATTGCCGGCGACTTCCCGATTTGCGTGGTCCCCATGATGTACCAGGATCTCGAATGGCACGATGTACCCTTTTGGAGCTACTTCTGTCAGATCTCGGACTCAACCACCTCCTACGGCTCTTACTCAGGCGCCGTTCCCAATGAAAAGATCACCTGGGGTAAGCTCGATATCAACACACCCAAGTTTATCGTGGAAAGCGACGCTACCATCGTAGCACCGCTCATCTTCGCTTACCTGCTGGGTTGGTAACTAATAGATCCGATCTCAATAAAAAAGCCGCAACAGGATCAATGTTGCGGCTTTTGCTATTTAAAATACTTGTTATTAGCTACAGGAGATCTTGTCCACACGCGTCTGGTGACGTCCGCCTTCGAAAGGGGTATTGATGAATAAGTCGACCATCTGCTTGGCATATTCCAGCGCCACAAAACGCGCAGGAATACAAATAACATTCGCATCATTGTGCTGGCGGATCAAGGAAGCTACTTCCGTTTGAAAAGCCAGTCCCGCCCGTATGCCCTGGTGCTTGTTGGCCGTAATTGCCACGCCGTTGGCACTGCCACAAAGCAGGATGCCAAAAGCCACTTCGCCTTTCTCCACCGCATCGGCTACCGGATGCGCATAATCGGGGTAGTCGACCGACTTGTTTTCATAAACACCCATATCGCTGATCTGGTATCCCTTTTCAATAAGCCATTTTACCAATGCCACTTTGTAGTCGAAACCTGCGTGGTCACTACCGATAGCAATGGGTTTGGAAAGATCGAATGAAGAAGCCATAAGTATGTTGTTGTGTTGAATGTCTGCTTTCCGGCCGGTACCGGCCCCCGGTTTACCAGTTCTTGTCTTTCTCCTGCTGGCGTTTGAACACCCGCACAGAAATTATGATGCTGAACTCATACAGGAAAGCCAGCGGCAGGAACACGATCATCTGGCTCATCCAGTCGGGTGAAGGCGTAATGATCGCCGCAATGACCAGGATGGCCACATAGGCGTATTTCCGGTAGGTTTTCAGGAAGCTGGGCGTGATCAACCCAATCCTGGTAAGCACATACGACACCACCGGCAATTGGAACGCCAGGGCCGAACCGATAATGATATCGACCAGGTTTTCCATATAGTCCGATAAGGTCGGCTTGGTCACCAGGATATTATTCAAACCAATCGTATAGTTGGCGAGGAAACTGAAAGTGAACGGCGCCAGGAGATAATACCCGAAAGCAACCCCCAGAAAAAAGAAGATCGAAACAAAGAAAATAGCCCCCCGGGTGCTTTTCAGTTCCTTGGGACTTAAAGCCGGCTTTACGAAACGCCAGAACTCCCAGAAAATATAGGGGAATGCTATAATAAATCCACCCACGAATGCAATGGAAATACTCGTCATGAACTGAGACCCAAAGGCGATCACCTGTAACTCCTTAACTTTTGGCGGCGGTAAACACAACGTATCACCCGCACCAATCCATTGGCTGAATTTGCACAGGGCCGAATACGTCAGAAAATCATCTTGCAGGGGGCCTGCAATGACTTTAGTGAACACCCAATCGATATTGATAAATATAACGATAGCCCCAACGATCACCGCAATAAGAGAGCGCATGATATGCCAGCGCAGCTCCTCCAGGTGGTCCACAAAGGTCATTTCCGGATTGTCGGTCTTTCTTCTATTAAATAACGATAAAGCCATTGACTGTTACAGGTATAAACTTGGTGAAAGCGGGGCAAATGTACGGGTTATCACGTTGGATTGGACAAGAAAGCTTGTTAATATGTGGTGATTGGCGCTTTGAAAGGATCGTGAAGCGCCCTCGGCGCTCCGGACGGGCTATACAGCTAAGCTTCACCCATTTAACTCTATCGGAGAATTTTCAGCCGCACCGTCTCGATACGGGTATCGCTAACCCCCATTACATCAAACTCATAATCTCCGATTATAATACGTTCCCGAAGCTTGGGAATGGTTTCGTGCTGTTGAATAATAAATCCCGACAAAGTTTCGGAATCATGGTCCGGGAATTCGAGCCCATATTTTTCCCGCAGGAAGTCCAACTCGAGCCTTCCGCTGAGGATAAATTCGTCTTCCGAAACACGCTTATCCTCAAACTCTTCCACGTCAAACTCGTCCTTGATCTCGCCAAAGATCTCTTCCAGCAGATCTTCCATGGTGACGATGCCCGCCGTGCCACCAAATTCATCCACCACCCAGGCAATGCTCTTCCGCTCCTTGCTGAACTTGCTGATCAGGTCGGTAGCACTCATACTTTCCGGAATGGCCGGAATGGGCAACAACATGTCCTTTATAGTGGCTGGCTGCTTGAACAGGTCAAGTTGGTGAACATAACCCAGGATATGATCGATGTCTCCGTCGTATACCACCAGCTTGCTCAGCTTTGTATCAACAAAGATTTTGCGCACATCTTCAACCGTCATCTTCATATCCACCGCCTCTATCTCTTTACGCGGAACCAGACATTCACGCACCTTGATCTTCGGCAGCGACAAAGCGTTTTCGAATAACTCAGCCTTCAGGTCCTGACTTTGATTATGGTGCTCGTTATTCTGACTTTCGAACAGGTCCAGGTCGGCACGCGAGAAGGGAGGCTTCTTCTTGTCGATCCGCATGTCGAAAATGATATTGAGAATGAAAATGGAGATCTTCACAAAACCAACACTGGCCCAGTTGAACATTTGATCGCTCAAGCCGAGTAAGCCCGTACGGGCCGAAAAAGAAAGCAGGCTATCGGCCTTCGCGCGGAAGATAGCTTTGGGAATGAACTCACCGAAAACGACGATCGCCAGCCAGGAAAGAAGGATCTCTCCAAACAACCGGAAAGGCACCAGGTAAGCCTCGGGGGTATTTACCATTTCGAAAGGGATCAGTTTGTTCCACGAAGCACTGCCCAGCAGAACAGCTACTACCAGGAAAAAAGTGTATCCCACGATATTTACACCGATAAACCGGGAAGGATTGTCAAACAGGCTGCTCAGCAATAAACTGCTGGCAGAGCCCTGCTTTTTCTTCAACTCGATGTTCAGACGGTTGGCCGAAGTAAAAGCCACCTCGATGCCGGAGAAATAGGCAATGAAAAAAAACGCTAATACTATGGCTATAATGACAACTAAACTCATACTTGGACTACGAATTTATAAAAAGAACGATGGATTACATAACTTATTGGGAAAGATTGGCATTTAAGGGGCGTTAAGCGCAAAAACGGGGCCGGACTGCCCCCTGATAAGCCGGACAGCCAAAAACAACCTGGCCGGCAGGAGAATCGGCCAACAGATTTGAAGCAGTAAAAGTTGTGTAAACTAGATTTCCAGAAAATCGCGCACGATCGTCATGGCTTCTTGTCTGGCTTTACCGAGCTCGGCATTCACTATAATCCGGTGAAAATGATGTTTGAAAGAGATTTCGTACGAAGCTTTGTTCACCCGGGCGGCCAGACTCTCGGCTGTTTCGGTGCCCCGCGATTCCAGGCGACGCTTTAATTCGTCTACAGAAGGAGGTTCAATAAACACAGAAAGAGTTGAGTTCGGATATTGCTGCTGTACATGGATAGCGCCTTTAACATCGATATCCAGCACGGGCACCTGTTTATTGTTCCAGATACGGTCCAGTTCAGACTTCAGGGTGCCGTAATATTTGCCCTCATAGACCATTTCCCACTCCACGAATGCCTGCTCCCGGATCTTTTGTTGAAAATCCTCCACGTCCATAAAATAATAATCCTGCCCGTTCCTTTCATTGCCACGGGCCTTCCGGGTAGCAGCCGAAACCGAAAAGGCAAGGTGGGGAATATGTTCCAGCAAATACCGGGTAATCGAAGTTTTGCCTGCACCAGAAGGCGCGGTAATGATCAGTATTTTATTTCCGGGATCAAAAGACATATAATAAAATAAGCTGCAAAGAAAACCAAAAACTCCGACTTTATATCTTCAGCCTGGCAAATACTTCTTCCCGGTAGGAAGCCCCGATGGGGATATCTCTGTCAGCAATTCTCACGTAATTCCCCTCTATGAAAACGATCTTGCTACGGGCGATGATATAGCTTTTATGCACGCGCATAAACTGCAACGCAGGTAATTCCTCCTGCAAGCCCTTCATGGTATCGTGCACCAGGTAATTTCCCTGATTGGTCACGATCCTGACATAATCATCCAGCGCTTCCACAAAAAGAATATCCGCGAGGTTTACCTTAAACACTTTCTTATCGGCTTTCACAAAAATGAAAGGCGACCCGCCCATTGCCGGTAGCTCCAGCTTCTCAATTTTTTCCAACGCCTTGTTCACCGCCTTGAGAAACCGCTCAAACGAAAAAGGCTTCACGAGGTAATCAACCGCATCCAGCTCGAAACCTTCCACGGCATATTCAGGATAAGCCGTCGTAAAGATCACCAGCGGCGGTCTCGACAAACTCTTCAGGAAGCTGATCCCCGACAGCGTTGGCAGGTTGATATCCAGGAACAGGATACCCGCCTGCTGTCGCGCAAGCCATTGCTGGGCCGCCGGCGCGTCATGACACACACCAGCCAGTTCCAACAGCGGATGGTCACCAATGTATTTCTTCAAAACGTTTTGCGCCAGTGGCTCATCTTCCACCACGAGGCAGCGATATAAAGTACTCATACCTGTATTTCAAGCTTAACAAAATAGTCATCCTCCAATTCCCGGATATCCAGCACATGCCTCGTGTCGTACAAAAGGGCCAGCCTTCTCTTTACATTGTCCAAACCTACACCCTTATGCTCGGCAACACCTGCAGCCGCCGCTTGCCCCTTCGTATTGCGAACCTCGAAACGAACAACCGAAGGCAATACCTCCAGCAGCACATCAATCTTCACATGGCCCGTATTTCCTTTGGCGCCGTGTTTAAATGCATTCTCAATAAAAGTCACCAGCAGCAGCGGAGCAATGCGTTGCTGGCCAATCTCTCCCTGCACCCGCACGTTAACAGCCACCCGGTCTGTCGATCGAAGTCGCTGCAAAGCAATAAACTCATTCACGATCTGCCACTCCCGCTCAAGTTCTACAAAATGCTCCCTCGACTCATACAGGAAGTACTTCATCAATTGCGAAAGTTGCAGGATCGTTTCCGGCAACCGTTCGTCTCTATCGAGCGTCATGGCATAGATACCGTTCAACGTATTCAGAAAAAAATGAGGGTTGATCTGCTCTTTCAAAGCACTCAATTCCATCTGCGCCCGGTCGGTCTCCAGTTGCAACAACTTTCGTTGTATGTCATTTACAGTAAACCACGATTTCGATAACTTCAGCAGCGAGGTAATACCAAGGTAGATTACAAAAAACAAACACACTTCCCATATACTGAAATAACTAATAAAAAAATAGTCCGGCAACAGGTATTTCGACCAGTCCTGGAAAAAGGAATAATTCAACCAGGAAAACAAACCGATCACTCCCAATACCGAAGCAAGGTACCAACCCCACCTCCTGAAGTTAGCCATTCGTGGCAACAACCAACCAAGGTTCACATATACGGCCGGGATGATCGTAAGGTGAAACAACCCCGCATACAGGTAGTCGATCTTTGCAGTCTCATCGCCCGATCTGAATAGCTTCACAAATACAATGAACGACAGCACCCAGAAAACCAGGTGCTGCATAATTCGGAAAAACGGATGATAAAACCAGCGTCTTTGCGTCATCATACTATGATCCTTTTTTGGTGAAAACAGTAGCCTGGTCGAAGAAACGCTCATCATGGCCATACTTTTCCAGGAACTGATGCAGCTCGAATGAAGAAGCAGTAACCAAAAAAGAATTGTACAAAGGTTCATACACGTGCTTCAGCATCATTCTGCCGCTCAATACTTGTTCTTTAATAAAGTCTCCCCGAAGAATTTGTAACGACATGCTGCCATTGCGATCCAAGCTGATTCTTGCGATGTTAAAAGTAGTCAGGTACTCCGGGCTAAAACCCAAACCTCCATCTTCCAGCTTGTCTTTGAATTTAATGCCCAAAGGCATAAGGTCCATGTACAATTGATTATTGATGCGGGTGAGCGAGCCTACTAATACATACGATGCGTTATTTTCCCGCAACGTAACAGCATAACACTTTTCCAGGAATGCCTGCTGTTCCCTGGTATCCCCCAACGGGAGCTGAGCATCGGTGCTGTCTTTGGGCTTCATTAAGTCGCTTTTGGGAAGCAGTTCGAACTTTATATCAATGGCGCCCGCATTCCAGGAACCCGCTAGCCGCTGGTCGGTGACAATCGTTCGAACCGTAGCAACAGGTTGCAGATTATTGATCCCATTGGAGTTTACCAACGACTGAAGCAGCCCCGAAAGCAAAAAGAATATCTTGAACATACAATATGATTGAAGCGATTATTTAATTCTGTTGAAGGTTTGTTTGTCAGTATAAGCGTCATTTACATCGCCATACTTTAACACATACTGCTGTAACTCTTCCGTAGGAGCGGTGATCACATACGAACCATCGATCCGCTTTTCGTGCCGGATGCGTATCTGTTTTTTATTGATCAGATCCTTCAGGTAACCTTCAGCAAAGCGCACCATGCTCATAGAATCCCGGTTACTTTCGGGGTTGAGGCGGTAAAAACTGTGCATACGCACAAAGCTTTTTCTGTAAATAGTCGCATACTCCTGCTGCGATTCTACAAACGCAGGATAATAATCCAGGTACAGGTGTTTTCCGATGCGCGCCAGGAAAACATAATACCTTTGTGCATCCTCATCGTACTTCGTGTCCGATACGGTTAAGAAATACGCTTTGGTCGAAAGTTTTCGCAGATCCGCAGGCAGTTCTTTGAATAATTCGGGCGTGCCTTGCTGAAAAGTATATATTTCGCCTTCCGAGTCTCCTTTCCACGCACCAAGTAGTTTAGGATCGAAGACGATTTCCTTTTCCGTAAACAGCGGGTACAGCGCCGAGAGGCACCCGCTCAACATGATCATGGCAACCAGTATGCTTGCCGTCAATAATTTTTTCATGACATGGGGTTTGAAGTAATTGAATAGGCCAAAACTACCGGCAACCCCACCCTGGGTAAAACCATTTCGGCAAATAGGTCGATCCGGGCGGTGAACCAGCATTTATAACCCTTCTACAAAGCGGTACAGGTTAAACCCATTATGTTTCAAGTGTTGTAAAATAGCCTGTTGCAGGAGATCTTTACGGATATCTTTCATCCGCTTTTGCTGAATGAGGTGGTAAGCTCTTTCCGTAAGCAACCAGGCCTTACGAACGTCATCATGGTGCTGGAGTAGCAGGTGGGAAATGGATTCAAAGAGTTCACCGATGCCCCGCTTTTGCGAAGCCACCGTTTTAACGACGGGCACGTCCCGTGTGTGTCCTCTGAAAGCTGGAGCCAGCATCAATCGCAGATTTTTTACAAATTGATCGGCATCGGGGCGGTCGGCCTTGTTAACCACAAAAATGTCGGCGATTTCCATAAGTCCCGCTTTCATGGTCTGCACCTCATCCCCGGCTTCGGGCACCAATACCACAACGGTAACGTCGGCCAGGCCGGCAATTTCGATCTCACTTTGACCAACCCCTACAGTCTCAACAATGATATAATCGAAAGTAGCCGCCTTCATCAGCTCGGTAATCTCGATGATCTTGGGATGCAGCCCCCCCAGCGAGCCCCTGGTCGCCAAAGAACGGATGAATACCTGCGGATCATTGTACCATGCACTCATGCGTATTCGATCGCCGAGGATGGCGCCCAGGTTGAAGGGCGAAGATGGATCGACACACAAAACGCCTACTTTGTTACCGGCGCCCGCAATAACGCCGATAAGAGCATCCACCAAAGTGCTTTTGCCGGCCCCGGGAGGGCCGGTAATACCGATGATCTTTGTATGGTGATTGACTGGCAGGGAAGCCAGGAGTTGCTCGTAGCCAGGTACCTCATTCTCAACCAGCGAAATTCCTCTGGCAATCTGCTTTACCGAATGCTGTTGAATGTCCACCAGTAATTGAGACCAGTTCGTGATTGCCATACCCTGCATACAATAAAACTATTACAAATATTGATCAATCCCTTTGTCGCAACGCGTTAATTTTTGCTGCATGGTCAATTCCATAACCTCGTCGTTCTTGAGCAAACGGCTACGGTCAAATTCCTTATGGTAGAGGTGATATACGATGCCTTGCAGTTTGAAAAACACTCTTTTGATCCCTAGATTATATAGACGGATCACCAGTTCAGTATCCTCGCGCCCCCACCCGCTGATCGCTTCATTGTAGCCGTTGACGGCAATAATGTCTTTTTTCCAGAACGACATATTGCACCCTCGCAAATTGAAAAGTCCCTTCTCTTTCTTAAAAACCTCAACCAGTCTGGCCAGTGCCGGAATGTGCAAAGCATTAAAACGATTGCGGATGCCCTGCTCAAAAAAAGAGAACAAAAGCTGCTTGTTGGCCAGTACTTCGTTCGAAAACTCCTCCGTGATCATGGCCCTGCTACCCCCAATAAAATAACCCTTCCGTGCAGCTTCCATATGATCCTTCACAAACAAAGGATGCAGAATAAGATCTCCATCGATCTGAATGAGGTAATCGCCCTTGGCCGCAGCCATCGCCTTGTTACGTATCATACCCAGTCTGAATCCATCGTCGGCATGCCATATATGTTGTAAGGGAACAGGGATAAGCGGGCGGTATTTTTCGATCAGCAGCCTGGTTTCCTCACCAGAACCGTCATCCGCAATCACGACCTCTGCTGGTAGCACTTGCTGTTGAATAACGCTCCGGAGGCAAAGCTCCAGAGCCGCGGGCCAGTTATAGGTGGCGATCAACAACGATATGGTGGGAGTGGAATTCATCAGGAATGGTTTATGCTTTTCAGCGCTATTTATTCAGCAATGTATAATTCTTGAACCCGCCTATTTGCCGGCCCCCCAAAAAGGTCTGCTCAAGAAAGGTCAGGATCCTGTATTTCAAACGGTCGTGTTTGTGGTCGCTGGGATGCGCGCGTTTTACGGTAAGCTCATCTTTCCAGTCAAACTTAGACATAAACGACCTCATCACCGCAGGATGGGTGCCTTTGAACAAAGTTCTTTTCGACAGGTCGCCATAATCAAAATCATCCTGCTGTGTTTTGAAATAAGCCTCGGCCGAAGCCTTGCCTTGCAGGTCGGCCACAAAAGAACGACGCTTCTTCTGCATCATACGTGGCGGTCTTACCCAACCATAATGATACACCGCGGCATGAGCCGGGGCTACTTTAAGCCGGAAGGTATCCGCTTTCTGAAAGTAATCCCTGCCATCGAATTGAGGAATACGTCGAAAGGACTGCGCATCGCGCCAGGAATGGATATCCGGCCTGTTCCGCACGATCCTGATCTCCTTCGGATACCAGACATGCGAAACAATATGATGATCATAATCGCCCCAAAAATGAACATAATCGAATACCAGCCCTTCTACTTCCTCATCGTGCAGCATTTCCTCACAGCGCGACCTGATCACAGGCAGGTATTTTTCATGTATCACTTCATCACTTTGCAGATAGAACAACCAGTCGCCGGTACACGCATTTTTGGCAATATCGGTTTGATGTGCATATTCACCACCGTGTGGATATTGCTCCAGGTCCCAAACAGTATGAACAATGCGTATTTTATCACTGTTAATAGATTCAATCTCCCGCTGCGTTTCATCATCAGCATCACAATTACCAAGTGCCACAACAAACTCATCTACGATTGGCAGGATAGACTCTATAGAGGCTTTCACCGGATAATAGAGTTTCGTTGCGTTCCTGACCATGGTAAATCCGCTAATCTTCATGAACTCATATTTTGATCACCGGCAGGCTTCGGCCTATTGCCTTCCACCCCGGGAAAAGGATAATGGTAATAAAATAGAAAAATAAAGAACCAGTAAAAAGTCAACTCCTGCTGGTACTCCATGGCCGTCTCCACCAGGCATACCAACATAAAATGTAAAATAACCAGCAGCAGTAAGGTCTTCTTTTGCCGGATGGCCGACCAGAGCGGTATGGCGATCAACGCCAGCAAGATCAGCAACCCAATCGCTCCCGACCGGATCGCCGTTTCCAGATATTGGTTGTGTGAATTGTAACGCTCGGGAACACCCAGCTGAAAATGCTTCTCTTCATACTTTTTTACCAGGGCATCACCGGCACCTTTCAATCCATAGCCAAGCACCGGCCTTTCCTTCCACAGTTCCAGGGCCGACTCCCAGGTAAGGCGCCGTACGGCCAACCCGTTCTGATCATCCACACTACCAGTGTATTTGTTCAATCTCAGCTCCGATAACCGCCAGCGCAGGTAGTAAAGATTGTCCGACAAAAAGAACACTACTCCCCCCATAACTATAATGACCAGCAAACTCTTTAACAAAGCCTTTTTGCGGTAACCGATATAAATCAGCAAAGACAGCATCACTAACAAAAATACGAAGATACCCATCTTCGACGCCAGCAGAAAAACCACCGTCAGCAGAAACGCACACACCGGCAGTACAACAAGCAGGGTTACCCTGATAGGTTTCTGGCCTTCGTAGAGGAAGTGGAAAAACAACAGCCAGGCAATGCTGGTCGTGCAGTAGTTAGAAAGGTAAACGGCATTCAGCCCCATCTGATACCCCAGGTAATGATAAAAAAAGAACCTGGAGTCTCCTGTATGACGGAAATCTATATAGGATTTTACAAGGCAGATAATACAGATCACCACAATCGTCGCCACAAACAGGTAACAGGCTCCGATCACTACACGAGCGGGCAGCCTGGGCATGGCAGTCATCACAAAGGGGAGGAAGAGAAAGATCGAATACGACTCCATATATTTGATCGAAAATCCCCCGCTCGAATCCCAGAACCAGGTAGCACATAACCAGAAAAAGAACAACAAACATAAAATCCAGTATTTATGCCGCCAGGCGATTTGCAACGACGTAGGAAATGGCGTATGAAAAAAGGAGATCACACAAAAAGCAACCATCGCCCAGCTATTGTAATTATTCTCGAGAGGAATCGTAATAATGACCAGGGCCAAAGCAAGGAATAATAAAGTATAGTTTTTTATAACCGGGGTGAATGTCATTTTTGGTACTATTATCGCCTGATTCAATACAATACGGTTGCAACAATCGGTCGGAAA
Organism: Paraflavitalea sp. CAU 1676; assembly: GCF_029223285.1. Taxonomy (GTDB): domain Bacteria; phylum Bacteroidota; class Bacteroidia; order Chitinophagales; family Chitinophagaceae; genus Paraflavitalea. The sequence continues at coordinate 164,137 of NZ_JARHUJ010000006.1, forward strand.
CCTGCCTGGGTCGTTTTTTTTGCGCCGTGAAAGTAACATAAAAATTGAAGAGCTTGGAGAACCACCAACTCTAAAAATTAGCATTCCGGAAGGGACAGGTTTGGCCCATAGCTCGTAATTTGCAGGTAACCACCAAAAACATGACCAATTTCATTCCCATATTCCCCCTTGGTATAGTGGTATATCCCGGCGAAAAAGTGCACCTGCATATTTTCGAACCCAGGTACAAACAACTAATCCAGGAATGCAGCGAAAGCAAGAAGCCATTTGGCATCCCCACTGTGGTAAATAATCGCTTGCAGGAAATGGGTACCCTGGTTCAATTAAGCGAGATCGTACAAACCTACGATAATGGCGAAATGGATGTAAAGACCCATGGACTGAAAGTATTTAGGGTGCTGGAGGTCATAAAACAGGTGCCCGATAAATTGTACAGCGGAGCCATCGTCAACTATCCCGACAACGACGAAGATGCCGGAAACCGCCTGCTCATGCAGAAGGTGATCTCCGGCGTTAAAGAACTTCACCGGCTCCTGAATATCAGCAAAGATTTCAAAAAGCCCGAAAACCTCCTGCAATCCTACGACGTAGCTCACCATGCAGGCCTCTCGCTCGAAGAAGAATACGAGGTACTGGGTCTGCTCAAAGAAGTCCAAAGGCAGGAATATATCAAACGCCACCTGCAGAAAGTATTGCCAATGCTCATGGAAATGGAACAATTGAAAGAAAAGGTGAAACTGAACGGCCATTTCCGGAACCTGTCGGCATTCGACCTCGATATCGACCTATAAATACCCCACCCCGCCTCGGGAAGGCAAGCCGGGATACCGCCGGTCCTTTCCTATATTCGTGCAAAATAAAATAAACCACTTGTCGCAAATAACCCTGTGCTTCGACTTTGGCAACACCCGGCTCAAGTGTGCCGTATTCGAAGGTGACCAGCTCAAAGAACTTATCGTCATGGAAAATGACCACGACGACACCATACAGGAACTCATCCGCCGGTACAGCCCTTCCAGGTCAATATTGTCATCGGTCATTGAACACAACCCAGCCATGGAAACGGCATTGGCAGCCACCACAAAGTTCCATAAACTGAACCACCAATCTAAATTGCCCATCACCACACCCGTTGGCAAACCGCAGGACATTGGGGCCGACAGGCTGGCAATGGTCGCCGCAGCCGTTCACCTGTTCCCCCAAAAGAACAACCTCGTGATAGGGCTCGGAACAGCCATCACCTATAATTTTATCAACAAATACCACGAATTCGTTGGCGGCAGCATATCACCAGGTATGGAAATGCGATTCAAATCGCTGCACCACTATACAGCAAAGCTGCCTCTGGTCGAAAAAGACTGGAATCTGAGCCTAATCGGCTACGATACCCGTACCAACATTTTGAGTGGAGTTATCCTTGGAATGGCGAAGGAAATCGACGGAATAATAGAATATTATGACGAAAAGTACACCAACTTTAACGTCATCTTAACCGGGGGTGATACACCCTTTTTTGTCTATCATCTGAAAAACAAGATATTTGCAGACCCTAATCTAATCTATAAAGGCCTTTATGCCATTAGTGAGCACAACAATGTATAAGAAAATCAATCTGTTAGGAATAGTCTGCTTATGTTGGCTCTCCTTTGCACAGGCACAAAACGAAAACTCACCGTACTCACGATACGGACTCGGCGACTATGTCCCCCAGCAGAATATCCTGAACCGTGGCATGGGTGGCGTTTCAGCTGCTTACTACGACTTCAATACCATCAACTTTATCAACCCGGCCTCCTATGGCAGGCTCCAGGCAACCACCCTCGATCTTGGTGTAGAGCTCGATAACCGCACCCTCAGGGCCAACAACCCTCCCCGGAAATATTCTAATTACAGTCCCAATATATCATACGTTCAGCTTGGCTTCCCCCTGAAAAAAGGCGGAGGTTGGGGTATGAACCTGGGTCTTAGGCCCCTCAGCCGGGTCAATTATCAGATCGGGCAGGCCGAAAGACTGAATCTCGGAGTACCCGGCGATACATTCGACATCAGCACTATTTATCAGGGAGACGGCGGATCCTATGAGGCTTACCTGGGAACCGGCGTAGCCATTACCAGAGATCTTACCGTCGGCGTGAACTTTGGCTATCTTTTTGGCAACAAGGACTACAGCACCAAAAAAGCCATCCTGGATACATTGGCTTATTATTATAAGTCCAACCACCAGACAACCACCAGCTACGGAGGTGTACTCCTCAATGCAGGTGTGCAATACACCGCCCGGCTCGATAAAAAACATTGGTTACGTTTCGGCGCATACGGCAACCTGAAACAAACCCTGAACGCAAAAAAGGATTACGTAGCCGAAACATTCGAATACAATTCCAACACCGGAGCGGCAGATACCATCGATGTGGCATACCGCGAAACGGCTGTGAAGGGAGACATTATCTATCCTTCCATGTTTGGAGCCGGCATACTCTTCGATCGCCTCGGAAAGTGGCAGATCGGGGTTGATTATGTGCAGCAAAAATGGTCGCAGTATAGCTATTACGGCGCCAAAGATTCTGTACAGGATGCCTGGCAGTTGAAGATCGGTGCCCAGCTTACCCCATCAGGAGGCAAAAACTATTGGAACTTTGTGAGCTACCGGGCTGGCTTCCAATTTGGCCAGGATTATATTAAGGTCGATCAGGACCTGCCCACCTGGACTTTTTCAATAGGAGCAGGTTTCCCCATGCGCAAACCCGCTTACACCAACCAGTTCTCGGTGATCAATACTGTATTTGAGGTTGGCCGTCGTGGCGACAACAAAAACCTGGTAAGAGAAAGCTTTTGGCGGATCGGCATAGGCCTTTCGTTGAGCGATATCTGGTTCCAGAAGTATAAGTACGACTAAAACATGCAAAGGCATACGATAACATATTTACTTCGCACAGCAGCTCTACTCCTGGGCTGCTTTTTTGTTTTGACCGCCTGCCAAAATGATCAACAGGAAGTAGACAAACTGTTTACGCGGAAGATCATGCTCGAAGAAGCCCGGCAGATCGAAAGCTTCCTCAGCGAAAAAGGAGTGGTGAAAGCCCGCCTCACAGCGCCCTTCATGCAACGCCGCGCCATCGACTCCGCATATATGGAATTTCCCAAAACCCTGCACGTCGATTTCTACGACTCCACCACAAAGATCGAAAGCACACTCGACGCCCGTTACGCCAAATACTTTCAATATGAAAGCAAGATATTGCTGCGCGACAGCGTGGTCGTCATCAACGTAGCCAATGGAGATACCCTGCGTACCTCCGAACTCTGGTGGGATCAGAATAAGCAGGAATTCTATACCACCGCCCCCGCACGGATCCATCAGCGAACCCAAACGATGTTTGCGCGCCAGGGCCTCAGGGCAGCCCAAAACCTGACCTGGAAAGAATTCAACCAGGCCTCCGGTACTTTCCTTACGTCCGACTCGACCTTCATGCAATAGATCCTGGTTTTTCCGTAAACAAACCTGTGAACAATTCCGCTATTGGCCCACATCCCCGCGCCAAAAAATCCCTGGCAAAAGATGTCTTTGTGCCTGCCTTTTTGCGTAAATTCAGGGAACAATAGACCTCCTCCCCACGCCACCAGCGGCGCTTCAAAAACTCGCAATTTCGACATCCATACTCCCACACCTTGTCGAGACCTTAACGAGACCTTGTCGAGACCTTATCGAGACCTTATCGAGACCCGCTCCCGTATCGGCCCAATACCGGCCAGTACCCGGCCAGCATCCAGCCATTACCGCAAATCATACTTACGATCACACCCCCCACCGATAACTCCCCGCCAGGCCCAATCCTTCAATCGCACCGGTTTCCATACGTGTACCAAAGATCGAGCGTCTCCACAATCAGTTTATTATCAACAAAATACACGCCAACAAGGCTCAACCCTACCCAGTATGCGCAGCCAGCACCAAATCCGCTACCTTGTGGCTGGAAAAAATAATTCAATCTACATTCCAACCTTTTATTAAGCGGCTGCTCTTATTAATAGCACGGCATTGGAAAACATAGCACACATACTAACGGCAATAGTGAGAAAAGCAACCCAGGGCGACGACGAAGCCCGGAGCCTGCTCTATCAGCAATTCGCTCAAAAAATGTTCAGTATCTGTGTACGTATGACCGGCAACCGGCCCGATGCAGAAGACATATTGCAGGAGTCATTCATCACCGCCTTCAACAGTTTGCACCAGCTCCGGGAGCAGCACCTGTTCGAACCATGGCTCCGCCGCATCATCGTCAACGAATGTATCCGCCACGTAAAGAAGGTGATCCGCTGGCAACCCGTCGAAGAAATTGACCTGCATGATGCCTGGTTGGATGCAGACAACTGGCTGCAGGGCATCAGCTTCGAACAGATACACCAGGAAATAAAAAGCCTGCCCGGTGGCTGCCGCGAAGTGTTCAACCTCTATGTGGTCGAGAATTACTCGCATCAGCAAATCGCCGAAGCCCTCGAAATAACCGTATCGACCTCCAAAAGTCAATACCACCGGGCAAGGCAACTTTTAAAAGAAAGGCTCTTAAAACAATTGTTACGTCATGGATGAAATTAAAAAATACCTCTTCGAGAACCGGGACGAACTGGACCTGGAGCGAGCGCCACGCCCGCAGGTATGGAAGTACGTCCAGCGCGAAACAAGTGTAGTGAAAAAGCCAGTGGTGCCCCTTTACCTTAAATGGGCAGCTGCAGCAGCTATCCTGGTGGCCGTATCTACAATGACCTGGTGGTGGGTGCGTCCGGCAGCACCGCAGACAACGGAGCCAGAATTGTCGGTCGTTACGCCCAAAATCAACAACATCCCGGAGCCGGCTCGCCGGGTGGGCTCATCTACTGGTACATCCTCTCAGCCGGAGATTGATGTAACCAACCCCGAACTGCCCGGCGACGCCATCACAGCAGGGGAAACAAGAAAACGGGAAAACCGCAAACGCAACCATAAGGAAAAACAAGCTGCGCCACAACAACCAGCTTCCCCCTTGGATTTGATCGAGGACAACTACGCCTCCATCATCAATTACCAGGTAAAAAAACTCGAGAAAACACCGATCTACATAGAAAGCGCCGGCTATTTCCACCTATTCAAAAAGCAATGGCTCGACCTGGAGCGTGATGAGAAAAAAGTTAAGCAGGACGTACGCCTGTATGGACTTAATGACAACCTCGTCAATCAACTCATCCAGCTCTATCAGCAAAAGTTATGGCTTTTGAAAGAACTGCAAACAGAGATCAACAAAATGAATGTACGGGCCTCACAACACCCGGACATTAAAAGAACCGCTCCGGCTTTTTTAAAACTGTAAAAAACAAGACATGAATAACAAGCAACTTATTCCGGCCGCACTGCTGGCAGCCTCCTGTTTCCTCGCAGGCACAACAGCCACACAGGCCCAGAAAACACTCACCAAAGAAGTTACTCAGGAGGTAGCTTCTCAAAAAGGATCCCTGATCCGCATCGTAGCATCATCACGCAAGGTCGTTATCAAAACATGGGACCAGCCCAAGGTAAAAGTAACCATGGAGCTCAATTACGACACCAGCTACCCACGCAAGAACAACACCGATGCAGAGTGGTTCGAAGCCCTGGGCGTAAATATTAAACCCTTCAGCAATCGCGTTGATATCCTTACTTCAGCCAGCGCCATCACTTCCGGTACCTATGCCGCCACACCCCGTAAAGGTGATGTTTACTATTCCGGTGACGACCACGTCATTGTTAAAGGCAAAGCAACAACGATCCCCGGACAGGTTTATCAGTCTGGCAGATTACAGGAAGTAGTAGTATCCGGATATGCCAAGGGTATGGCCAGGCCCAGCGTTTCTATCATGAATATCCTGGTACCGGCAGGCGTAAAACTTGATATTGAGAATAAGTACGGCGACGTGGTGATTGGAATGAATGTAGACGAAGCCAAACTGAAAGTAACCAACGGTGCACTCGATGCGCAGGATGTTAAAGACCTCAAACTGGAAGGCTCTTTTTGCAACGCCAACCTCGGCAATGTCGACAAGGCAGAGATAGAATTCGCCAACGGAACATTCAGGGCGCAAAACATCAACGACCTCGACCTTGATGCCCGCTCATCTACCTTCGAATATGAAAAAGGCAACTACCTGTATCTCCGCAGCCAGGCCGATAACATCACCATCGATGCCATCGACAAAATAGATGGCCGCAAAGTATACGGAAGCATCCGCGTCGATCAGCTCAACAACAGCTTTGACCTCGAAGGCAACAATGTGGATATCAAGTTCCGCAACATCGCACCTGAAGCGTCGCTCATCAAGATCAACAACAAATATGGTGATGTACGCCTGCCCGTGAAAAGCCTGAAGAATTATTATGTTGACTTCATCGGCAATTATTCAACGGTGTTCGCTCCATTCCAGAAAGAAGTGGTAAAGGAAGAAGAAAAGAAACCAACAGAAGGAGAAACTACCGGAACTGGCACTGCATCCAACAAGCTCGAAGAAGTGAAAGTGATAGGGTATGCCCGCAAAGTAGGCCCAACTAATTCGGTAGGAGAAGTAGCGCCCAGGCACTTTACCAGCGCAGTGGGAGACACCAAAGGAAAACACACCCGCATCGAACTGACCTGCCATTCGTGCACCGTCGACTTCAAATAATCACCGCTCGCTTTCCGCCATAACCAATAGCAACAAACAACAGGGAGCGGCTAACAACCGCTCCTTATTTCACCACCCTTTGGAAACAATTGCTTACCCGCTTACTGACCAGCCCAAAGAAATTCGTCAAGGATCCACACCCATTGATCAAGATTACAGCAATAGCCAGCATACAGCAACTAAATTAGCAGGCAGAAAGGATTAGCAGTAAGCACAGTAACAACTCCGGCAGCAGCAGTCCCCGGTCTCAGCAACATTCAAACAATCAAAAGTATAGCCATGATTTTTACAAAGAGAGCTTTGTACGGGAGTACTATATCACTCCTGTTGAGCTTCCTCACTCATCAAACATGGGGTCAAAACCAGGCAACTATCAAAGGAACAGTACAGGATAGCACACAAGCCAGGCCCCTGCCCTATGCAACAGTTGGCTTATACCAACTGAATAACCAGCAAAAACCCCTTCGCAATATATTCACTGACAGTAAAGGCAGGTACACATTCAGCAAAGTAGATACCGGTCGTTACATCATATTCGCCACCAACAGTGGATTCGGAGAAAAAGGCTCCCTCCCCATCCATATCACTGGCAGCAGCGCCGAAATAGAGATCCCCGCACTACAGTTAGGTATTGCCAGCACAACGTTGGCAGCCTTCACCCTAACCGCCCGCAAACCACTTATCGAACACAATGAAGATAAACTTACCTACAACGTAGAAGCCGATCCGTCCAATGCAGCACAAACAGCAACCGACGTGATGCGCAAAACACCCTTTCTATCGGTTGATGGAGAAGGCAATGTCCAGCTCAACGGACAAAGCAATTTCAAAGTCCTGCTCAACGGAAAGGAAACAGCCATGTTCAGCCGCAACGTCAAAGAGGCCCTTCAATCATTTCCGGCAAACCTCATCAAGAGCATCGAAGTGATCACCACCCCTTCTGCGAAATACGATGGCGAAGGAGTTGGCGGCATCATCAACATCATCACCAAAAAGAAGATAGTTGGCTACAATGGGAACATCGGAGTATTTAGAACAACCCTCGGCAATACAAACCTGAATAGCAACGCTAGCTTTAAGTTTGGGAAATTCGGCATCAGTGGCTACTATGGCATCAACCAGGTAAATGGCATTAAATTCAGGAACGCAGCAGTAACGGAATCCTTTAATCCGGTAGCCTATTCAAAGCGCATCTCCAAAGGCAACCGCACCATGAATAACTTCTACAACTACGGCAACCTCGAATTGAGCTGGGATGTCGATAGCCTCAATACCCTCAGCGGATATGGTTCGCTTACCGGAGGCTCCAACAAGAACCACAACGACCGCTACTTCGACGTAGTATCGCCCAACGGACAAGACACCGCCCGCACCCTCTTCGACGACCAGTTCAACTATAGTTACCCCTCCAGGAACTGGGGCACCGATTTCATTCACAAGTTCCGTCGAAACAAGGAGCAGGAGCTTACCATCAAAATGTTTCACGACTACAGCAACGACAAAAACCTGCAAAACAGCGATCAGCAAAGCCCCAATGGCCGGCGGTCTGTCATCAACGACAACAAATCGATTAACCGGCAAAGTACCTACCAGCTCGATTACATACACCCATTTAAGAATAAGATCAAACTGGAAACAGGACTCAAAGCCATCCTCCGTCATGCAGAAGCCGATTACGTAAGTCAGCAACGTTTTTCGCCCGATGAGAAGTTTGTTATCGACACCACCAACTCCGACAACTTCAACTATCGCCAGAACGTATTCGGAGGCTATGCCACACTTCGGTTTGCCATCAAGAAATTTAACTTCCGCATAGGCGCCCGTATCGAGCAAACGGTAGTAGACGGCGACTTTGTAAAATCGCACACTACCGTCAACCAGGATTACATTACGCTCATGCCCTCCTTCTTCGTATCAAGAAAGTTCGGCACCATGCACACCCTTTCATTATCTTATTCTAAACGGCTTAGCCGACCTTATATCTGGGACCTCAACCCATTCGTGAACAATACCGATTCACTGAGCCTCAACTTTGGCAATCCCAACCTTAGTCCGGAGTTATATCATAGTGTAGAATTGGGTTGGACCGTCCTCAAAGGGAAAACCAATATCAATATCCGCCTCTCGGAGAATTTTAGCAATACCCAAATAGCGCGGTATTCCTACTTCAACGATCAAACCGGCGTCACTTATTATACATCCGACAACATCGGCAGCTATTCATCGACAGGCTTAAGCGGAAATGTATCGGTATCCCCAACGGCCAAATGGCGCATCAGCAGCAATATCGGCCTCCGGTACGATTTTGTAAAGAACCGCCGCAATCCGGCGCAAAGGAACAACGGGCTTGGCGGATACGGAAACATCAACAGCAGCTATGACATCACCAAAAAAATAAGTGCTTTCGCCAATGCCAATCTCAATCGGGCACCTGCACAACTACAGGGTTACTATGGCCTCAACTATTGGTACAGCTTCGGATCCAATTTCAAGATGTTAAAGGAGAAGCTCACCTTAACGATCAACATCAACAATATATTTAGAAAAGATATAGAATGGAAAAGTTCACTGGGTGATAAGAACTTCCATACAACATCATGGAATTACCGCCCTGGCCGATCAGCCAGCATTGGCCTTCGCTGGAACTTTGGAAAACTTACCGAAAGCGTATCCCGCAAGCGGGGAGTCAACAATGACGATCTGCGCGCAAATAGCAACTGACGTCGTTTTTCTCATAGCCGTAAATTCCGAACGCTTAGTCGGAATGCTAAAGGCCGGGTGTCTACCCGGCCTTTTAACGTACAACTTCAATATTACTAATGCAGCCTTACAAACATACCCAATTGACCAACCCTGTTCATATTGGAAGTATTACCGTTCTTGGTAATATCGGTGAGGCCGGCGCCGTAGCGTGCATAAAAACCAATTTGCTGCGTTGCTGCTACGCCAACACCCAGGTTCACACCGACATCTGCTTTGCGATATCCGCCGTCAACTTCAACATCGTTGCCGCCGCCCTTCACCTTGGCAGAGGTTAAGAAGGAAAGCTGCGGACCAAACTCAAAGTATAGTTGCTTTACAGGATAGTATTGGATCATCACGGGCACCTGTATATAGCTAAGTGCCAAAGTGCGTTCACCTTCGCCCGTCTGATACTTTTGCCCTTGACCCGAATACAATAACTCGGGCTGAATGCACCAGCGGGAGTTCAACGAGTGATGCAGAAATAAACCCACGTGTCCGCTTACTCTATTGCTTCCATTGAAATTAGAAACATCTGTAAGATTGAGGCCCCCTTTAATACCAGGAGCTGTTTGCGCTTGAATAAAGCCTACAGAGCAGCAGGCAAGCGCTGCAAGTACGATTACCTTTTTCATAATGATTGTTTTTACACGATAGGTAAAACAAAGCACATGCCATCAACCGTTAAATCGCATTAGCAAAATGGTTATCAATACGGTATCGCTAGTGTTGTTTATGTATGGCCACAACACATTTCCTTTGTAAATAGGGGAAGTGTGGAATTGCTTTTGGGAAACATTATGCACAATAAAATACCACCTCTACTCACAATCAATTCATTGAACCTATGCTGCTGCTGATTTAGCACCTATGTCCATTTATTAAGCATTCAAATTATCCGGCACCCTCAGGTTTCGCCACTGGTAGCTTTTAAAAGCGCACTCAAAATAAATGGCAACCACAGGATAAAATCTGCCAAACACTCATTCCCGGAATTACCGCAACCGTTATTATCGTTCTTTTGTCACCGCAATACAAACCTTATCTATGAAGCAAGTGATACTAAGCGGGCTGTTGTTTACGGTGTTCATGTGGGCAGCCTGCTATTCGAGAGTGAGCATTGCCGATACGGAACATGAAAAGGCAGCCATCAAAGCAGTGATCGCGAAGGAAACGGAAGCCTACTACAAACAGGATTTCGAATCCTGGAAAAGTACCTATATAAATGAAGCATGGTTTCGCTCTTATGGTTATTGGGAAGGATATGCAGAAAAGGTTCGTAGTTACAATGGCTTCGAGGCGCTAAGGGATTTCAAGAAAAAGCAGTTTGAAGAGAACCGGACACTATGGGTTGGTTCAACCGAAGAAAGAAGCAATGAAAACCTGCGGGTACATGGCAACATGGCCTGGTACACATTCGATCAGGTTTCTTACGCAAAGGATACGCGCAAACTATTGGGCAGGTCATTAGAAACCAGGATCCTCGAAAAGATCGACGGGCACTGGAAAATAGCGTATCTCGGATTCCACTACCTGCCGCTACAAGACAGCAGTATAGCCATGAAATAAATCAGGGACTCAGTATATAGGCGTGTTTTTTACCCTGCCACCTCACCCGGTTGGCAGGGCTTTTTTTGCACTGGGCCCTTCACCTCGGGCGATCCCCCCTACCGTGCCCACAGCCCGCCTTTCTCCACACCCGGCCAGCCTCGTCCCTCCATAACGGCCCCACCCATCTGGCCCGTAACCATCCGTTCTCCGCACAAAGTTATCCTGGTCTCAGTGCATTCTGCACTCCGCCTGCGGGGCACGCAGTCCGCCTTTCTCCACCTTAAGCCATCCAGGTCCCTCCAAATCTGGCCGTCCGCCTACGCACCTGCATCCACTTTCATTCAAACCTTATCCTTGTCGCAACCTTCACCACACCAAGTGGTTATCACGTAACCACACTCCTATCCCACCCATGCCAAAGACCCCAATTCCCGTCCGGATAACAAATCAATAACAAAGAATCTCAATTAAACGATTGTTTAGTTTAAACGTTTGTTTAATTTTGTGGTGTCATAAAGCATTGCCAAATGAGCTCAGTAGAAAAAACAGATAAGCGGGAGCATATCCTCCTGGTAGCAGAAGACTTGTTCGCGGTGAAGGGATTTGATGGCTCCTCAGTGAGGGATATCGCCAACCAGGCAGGGGTTAATCTCGCTATGATCTCTTATTACTTCGGCTCGAAGGAAAACCTCCTCAAGGAGTTGATCGAGTTCAGGTTCAGGTCGTCGGTAGTAGCACTCGAAGAAAAAAGCAACGATCCCGGCATGTCGCCCTGGGAAAAGATCGAATGGATCATCGATTTCTATGTAGACCGCATCGTAAACAACCGGCGGTTTCACAGCATCATGACCCAGGAATACAATACCGCCCGCTCGGAAGAGATCAAAGAGTTGATCACCACGATCAAAATGCAGAACCTGGAGCGTATAAAGAAAATAATAGCAGAAGGGCAGAAGAAAGGCGTATTCCGTCAAATAGATGTAGAGATGACAATGGCCACAATGATGGGAACGATCACGCAGATCACGAACACCAAGAATGTCTATTGTGTATTGCTGCGCATCGATACAGCCGATGAAGAAGAATACAAAGCAAAGATCAACAAACGGTTAAAAAGCCACTTACGCGATCTGCTGCACGCACATCTTATAGGTAAATAATAGTAAACGTTTTATAGTTATGGAAAATCAACCGAACAACCCAACACCCAAAAAGAAGAAGTCGCCATTAAAACTTATCATTTTCCTGATCGTACTCGTAGTAGCGGGCTATTTCGGCTACAAAAAGATCAACTTTGCGCTCGGTCATGAAAGCACCGATAATGCACAGGTTGAAACACAACTCATCCCCGTGCTGCCCCGCGTGGCCGGCTATGTAAAAAGCATCGCCGTAAAAGACTACGATTCCGTGAAAGCAGGTCAATTGCTGGTAGAACTCGACGACGCAGAGCTTCAGACCCAATTGCTGCAGCTCGAAGCCGACAACCAGGCAGCCCAGGCCGACCTCAGCAATGCAAAAGCTGCTCTTAACAATGCATTGGTATCATTGCGTGTCAATAGAGGAGATATCGACATCAATCAGGTAAAGCTCGAAAAAGCACAGAAAGATTACACCCGTAATAAGAACCTGTTCGCAGAGTCGGCCGTTACCCAAAAGCAACTCGACGACGCAAAATACGATTACGAAACGCTCTCTAAAGAACTCGACAACAGTCACAATGACCTGGCCAGCGCCGAAAGCCGCATCAGCGTATTGCAGGCAGCCGTTCAAAAGGCACAGGCCAATATCGAAATAAAGAAAGCACAGATCGATCAGCAGAAATTGAAATTGTCTTACACCAAAGTATATGCACCCCAGGCTGGTAAAATTGGAAAGAAGAACATCTCCCTTGGACAATACGTACAATCAGGCGCACCCCTCTTCACCATCGTGAACGACACCACCTATTGGATCGTAGCCAACTTCAAGGAAAACCAGATCAACCGCCTTCACCCCGGCATGCCCGTAGATATTGAAGTAGATGCCTACCCCAACCTCAAACTGAAAGGTTCGGTAGAAAGTCTGAGTGACGCAACAGGCGCTCGTTTCGCCCTGCTGCCACCTGACAATGCCAGCGGCAACTTTGTGAAAGTAACACAACGTGTACCCGTTAAGATCGCCATCAATGATTTAACCCAATATAAGGAAGTACTGAGAGCAGGTCTTAGTGTGTACGTAAGCGTCCCACTGAATTAACAACAGATAGCACAACTGTCTTCACTTCGCAGGAAGAAAGCGATGTTCAGATTGCCATAGAACATCGAAAGGGGATCCCTTGTGCTCAAAACAGTTGAGACACCAGCTCAATTACGCATAACAAAAGATATATGTCCAGTCCAAAAGGATTTGCCAAATTTATAATAGTGCTCACCACCGTAACGGCCGCCGTTATGGAATTGATAGATACCTCTATCGTGAACGTGGGCCTGAGCGAGATGGCCGGCAGCCTGGGCGTCAACATTGAAGACGTAAGCTGGGTCATCACCGCCTATGCCATCGCCAATGTGATCATCATCCCCATGACCGGCTTCCTGGCTGAATACTTCGGCCGTAAGAACTATTACATAGTATCGATGATCATATTCACGGTCGCCTCCTACATGTGTGGGCAGAGTACCAGTCTCGTGGAATTGATCGTCTGGCGCTTTGTACAGGGTATCGGTGGAGGTGCCCTTTTATCTACCTCGCAGGCCATTCTCTTCGATGCCTTTAAGCCCGAAGAAAGGCCCATGGCCTCCGGTCTCTTTGGTATGGGATTGATATTGGGTCCCACATTGGGCCCTACCGTGGGTGGTTACCTGATTGAACACTTCTCCTGGCCCTGGATGTTCCTCGTGAACATCCCCGTAGGTATCGTGGCAACTGTGCTGGCGCTGATCTTCATAGACAGGAAGGAAGGAGAAGGAAAGAAGAAGGCACAAATGTCGGTAGACTATATAGGGATAGCATTGTTAATGGCAGGCATTGGCTGTTTGCAGTTTGTACTGGAGCGGGGCGAATCGGAAGATTGGTTCGCCAGTGATGCGATCAAAGTGTGCTCGGTACTGGCAGCAGTAAGCATTTTCGGATTTATTTATTGGGAGCTAAAGACCCCGTCACCGGTAGTGAACCTGCGGGTAATGAAGAAGCGGACCTATGCGTTCACTACCGTTTTTACGTTCGTGGCAGGCCTTGGGCTTTTTACTTCTGTATTCGTGTACCCGGTATTGGCACAACGCGTACTCGGCTTCTCGGCACTCGAAACAGGCTTGTCGCTGTTGCCGCCTACACTTGCCGGCGTAGTGATGATGCCGATTATCGGACGCATGATGAGTAAAGGCGTATCGCCGATCCCGTTCATCGTCGTAGGGTTTACGTTATTCACTATTTATTGCTGGACCAGCGCAGACGTGAGTCCCGATGTAGGCCGTTGGGCATTCTTTATCCCACTGCTGATCCGGGCCTTCGGTATCTCTATGTCGCAGTTGCCCCTGATCAACCAGGCAGTAGCAGGACTTCCGCCCAAAGATTATGCAGCCGGGATTTCGCTCAACAATATGATCCGTCAGATCGGTGGCGCATTTGGGATCGCCCTGGCCAACAACTTCATCAGCCAGCGTTATGCCCAGCACCGCAACGACATGGTGGCAAACACCTACGATGGAGCGCCGGCATTTACTGAGCGGGTTACGAACATTGCCAACAACATGATGACCCAAACCGGTTCCGATATTACGGCAGCCACCGCCAAGGCACACAAGATCATTGACCTGGCCGTAGATAAGCAGGCCTATTACCTCGCTTACCTCGATACCTTCCGGCTCATCGGTATATTCTTTATCCTGGTATTACCCTTTGTAGTTTTCCTAAGAGTAAAGAAGAAGCCAGTCGTAGATACCAAGGCTGTCAAAGAAGCCATGGAGGCAGCCCACTAAAAACAACAAAATGAATCGAACAAACATATCAAGTAGTATGAAAAAGATAGTAAGCGGAGCCTTGTTACTCCTGTTGATGGAGGCTGGCTTTGCACAGGAATCGCCCATCCGCGATGAACAATTAAAGGGCCTGATACAATCGGCCGTCACCAACTACCCCCGTATAAAGGAACTTGAGGAACAGCTCAAAGCCGATGATGTGAAAGGGGAGATCATCCGTGCAGGATACCTGCCAACAGTAAGTGCCGATGTCAATTACAATTTCATTGCGCCTTCACCCAAGGTGGAATTTGAAACTCCTGGCGGCAAAAGTTCTTTGGCGTTTCAGCCCTACAATAATTACAACGCAGCTGTGAGTGTAAGGCAGTTGATCTACGACTTTGGTAAAACCAAACTCAAGCTCGATCGCAATGAAGCCCAGCGGGACCTTAATGTGAATGGGATAGATAATACGAAGAACGCTATCGCCTATCAAACAGCACAGATTTATTACAACATCCAGTTCGTGCAAAAGGGTATCCTGGTGCAACAAGATCAGATCAACTCCCTTAAAGAGAACGAAAAGCTCATCCAAACCAAGATAAAGAACGGTGATGCACTGGAATACGACCTGCTCACAACCCAGGTGCGTACGGCCAATGCCACCAACCGCCTCAGCGACCTGCAAACCCAGCTGGAAAAGCTATATGTGCTGATGCAGTGGCTCTCGGGCGTGGATACCAGGGGTAAAATAGCCGCCAGCGGCACCGATACCTACCGCGAAGATGTGCTAAACCTGGTGCTGGAACCCGGCGACTGGAAGAAGACCAACTACGATGCCCAGCAGATCGAAAAGCAGATCGCCGTGTACGAGTATGATAAAAAGGAAGCCTCGATCGAGTCAAGACCCAATATCATGGGTTCCGCCAGCGGTGGCGTAAGGAATGGCATCCAGCCCGATATCGACCAGTTCCGGTTGAATGGCAACTTTGGAGTAGGCATATCCATCCCGATCCTTTCGTCCGACCGGCCCAAGCTACGCCAAAAAATGACGCAGGTGCAGATCGAGACCGCCCGAAAATCGATGCAAACGCTGGAGTCTACCATACAGAAGGACCTTGCCACTGTGCAGCAGGATTACAAAGGCATCCAGGAAAAGCTGGGCAACACCAACGTACTGGTAGTACAGGCGCAAAGGGCCTACAAACTGGCACAGGTGAGATTCAAAGAAGGATTGATCACCAACGTGGAATTGCTCGACGCACAAACCAATGTAGAGAACGCCCAGTTACAACAGGTTCAGCTTCAATACCAGGCACAACTGGATAAGCTGGAAAGCCATAAAGTAGTGGGCTCCAAAATATTCTGATGATCGTTGATTAGACTGGTCCTTACTGAGAGGGGACCATGTTTTAAAGGTGACGGCTACGCTTCTGCGTGGCCGTTTTTATATTAAGAAAACCAATTACATGAAAAATACGTTGGTTTACTTTACTCTGTCTTGGTTAGGCAGAGATGGTTTTGAGTGAGGACGGCCGCGCCTTTGCGTGGCCGTTTCTAATACCTTAATGGTCGCAAATCAGATAAGGCCTCCGGAAAGTTCAAGGTAGCCCACGCCCGCTCCCACCTGGGCACCCTCCCCGGGTCCCATTGCCTAAACATTGCCTGGCATGGCCTGGGTATTGCCTGAAGGGCCCAATTTCAGTTGTTAGTGCTCAGACAGTACCCGGAAGGGGTGCAGTGCCGTTTTGCCTGCATCACGGCTTGAAACTACCATTGCAGCTCAGATATGCCCAAAAAAAGAGCAGCCCCGAGGAAAAGCGGGGCTGCTCAAAAACTTTTGTACGAAACCTTACCAACAAAACTGGGTCATCAATAGGTACAAATTTTACTTCTTTCGTAGGATCTTGGACAACTGGACTTTGGATTTTAAACTGTGTTCATTGATAGATGCAGGACCCTGGTTGTTCGACGGCTTTTGGATTTTTGGACATCTCACCCGAAGGTTCGACTGGTTCTTTTCAAAGGATTTGGTCTGGATATTGGATCTGGTTTTCTGGATATTGGTGCCCTTGTATCAATCAATCAACAGTACAAACATAGAGACTAACCTATTAAGTTGCAATAGGATAATTGCTGCGATCTAAAATTTCGTTAAATACCGGGGTATTCGTAAAAATACTGTAGACCCTTTTCGTATAACCACTCTATATTTTAAATCCTACCATAAACCGATTATATTTATTCCTGTAACCAAAAGGCGTACATCTTTAAATCGCTTGTTATATGACATTTGAAAACAAAACGGTACTCATCACCGGCGGCAGCCGCGGCATAGGAAAAGCGATTGCTTTACGGTTGGCGCGCGAAGGAGCCAATACAGTTATCGTAGGAAAGACAGCAGAACCGCATCCAAAACTGGACGGAACTATCTATACAGCAGCAGAAGAAATAGCCAAGGCCGGCCCCGGAAAGGTACTCCCTCTGCAGGGAGATATCCGGTACGAAGAAAGTATCAAACAGATCGTACAATCCACCGTCGACACCTTTGGCGGCATCGATATACTGATCAACAATGCCAGCGCCATCAACCTGTCGCCCACGGAACAAACCGAGACCAAGCGCTGGGACCTCATGCATGGTATCAATGTACGTGGCACCTTCTTAATGTGTCAGGCTGCCATACCCTATCTCAAAAAAGCCCACAACCCACATATCCTCAATCTGTCGCCCCCCCTTAACATGGACCCCGGCTGGTTTGCCAAACACCTGGCCTATACCATGAGCAAATACGGCATGAGCATGATCGTGCTCGGACTGGCAGAAGAAATGAAAGCTCACCGCATCGGCGTCAATGCTTTATGGCCCAAAACGACAATCGCCACCGCAGCGGTACAAAACCTGCTGGGAGGCGATTTTCTGATGCAGCGGAGCCGCATTCCCGACATCGTGGCCGATGCCGCTTTTCATATCCTTGGCCGGCCATCTTTCGAATGCACCGGCAATTTCTTTATCGATGAAGAGATCCTGAAAGAACAGGGTGTTACAGACTTCACACACTATGCTGTAAACCCCGATCAGAAACTGATGATGGACTTGTTCATTTAATCATTCATCACTTCAGGGCGCATTTGCGGAAACAGCAGCACATCCTGGATGCTGGGCTGATTGGTCATCATCATGCACAAACGGTCGATACCAATACCAATACCGGCTGTTGGCGGCATACCGTATTCGAGCGCGCGCAGGAAGTCGTAGTCGATATACATCGCTTCATCGTCGCCACGTTCCATCAGCTTTACCTGCTCTTCAAAGCGCGCGCGCTGATCGATAGGGTCGTTCAGCTCGCTGTACGCATTGGCGATCTCCTTACCATTCACCATCAGCTCGAAGCGTTCTACCAGGCCTGGTTTATCGCGATGCTTCTTCGTCAATGGGCTCATCTCAACCGGGTAGTCGATGATGAAGGTGGGCTGGATATATTGCCCTTCCGCCTTTTCACCGAATATCGCGTCGATCAGCTTGCCCTTGCCCATGCTCGCTTCGGGATGAATACCCAGCGACTTACAGGTGGTCCGTAACTCAGCCTCATCCATATTGCTTACATCGATGCCGGTATGCTCCTTGATGGCATCGAAAATAGTTACCCGTTTGAAAGGTGCCTTAAAGTCGATGGTCTTTTCACCAACCTGTACCACCGTTGTACCATGCAGGGCAATGGCGATCTTTTCCATCAGCTG
Organism: Paraflavitalea sp. CAU 1676; assembly: GCF_029223285.1. Lineage (GTDB taxonomy): Bacteria > Bacteroidota > Bacteroidia > Chitinophagales > Chitinophagaceae > Paraflavitalea. Next base: position 182,771 of record NZ_JARHUJ010000006.1, read on the forward strand.
CTCGGTGATCTCCATCATCCAGTAGTAATCTTTATAGGCAGTATACCACTCCAGCACGGTGAACTCGGGGTTGTGTGTACGGTCCATCCCTTCATTGCGGAAGTTGCGGCTGAACTCATAAACCCAGTCGAAACCACCTACGATCAGCCTTTTCAGGTAGAGCTCATTGGCAATACGCAGGTAAAAAGGCACATCGAGGGCATTGTGGTGGGTGATGAACGGACGGGCGATCGCACCGCCGGGAATAGACTGCAGCACCGGCGTATCCACTTCGATGGCACCCTGGTTGTTCAGGTATTCACGGATCGTATTGATCAGCTTGGTACGTTTGAGGAAAGTATCCTTTACTTCAGGATTAACGATCAGGTCGGCATAACGCTGGCGGTAGCGGAACTCTGGGTCGGTTACCGCATCGAAGGTCTCCCCTTCTTTGGTCTCCTTCACGATAGGCAACGGCTTCAGGGACTTGGTAAGCATTACCAGCTCCAGCACGTGAACAGATGTTTCGCCTGTTTTGGTAGTGAAAACATATCCCTTCACACCGATGATATCGCCGATATCCGCCAGGTGCTTCCATACTTTATCATACAGGGTCTTGTCTTCACCCGGAGCGATCTCATCCCGTTTGATGTACAACTGGATTCTGCCGGTACTATCCTGCAGTTGGGCAAAATTGGCTTTACCCATATCACGCACACCCATAATGCGCCCAGCGAGGCATACATTGGCAAAATCGGCCTTATTTTCTTCCCCTTTGTAGTTGGCCTTGATATGGGCAGCTGTACTGTTTACGGGGAATAAGGGCGCAGGGTAAGGCTCAATACCGAGCTGTTGTAATTCTTTCAGTTTCTCTCTCCGGATGATCTCCTGTTCAGATAATTGCATGTAATAAAATTGAAATTTTGCTACCAATGCGGGTAAGCACCGGTAAAGCGGGTGCAAAAATAAGTAATTCGGGGAAGTTGCCCGTATTATTGAACGCCACCGGATCACAAACTGCTCCGCTAATACCCTGACAGCCAACAGTAAACTTTAAGCACTATTTTTAGCCCATGGAATTTCTGAACAACCAGCTACCGATCGATGCGTTACCGCGGGTAGAAAACACCACCCTCGGCCCCATTGAGCGCTCCTACCTCCGGGTATTGCGGTGGGAATGGCTCATCGGCAGCGTCATCCTCGGGGTGCTGGCCGGTGTGCTGCTCTACTTCGCAAAGCCACTCCGCGGGCCGTTAGCGATGAGCCTGGTTATCGGCGGGTGGGCCCTGTTGGTAATAGGTTGGTTCTGGCTGCAGGAAAAGACGTTTACCACGAAGGCTTTTGCCATACGCGAGCGGGATGTCATTTACCGCAGCGGCTGGATCATTCAGAAAACACATACCTGCCCCTTCAACCGCATCCAGCACAGTGCCGTAACGATTGGTCCGCTCGAGAAGCAGTACGGGCTCGCCAGCCTGGTCCTGTACACTGCTGGCTCCAACGAAGCCGACCTTCGTATCCGGGGGCTCCGGGAAGAGCTGGCCTGGGAGCTGAAGGAGTGGATCACCCAAAAGATAGACCATGAACCAGGCGCCTGATAAAAGCTGGAGTATACCCCGGCGGCAGGCAAAAGCCGGCCTGGTCATTATTATTGCCAAAGCCACCGTAACGATCTTCAAAACGCTGTGGCCGCTGTTGCTGGTCTTGCTTGTTAAAAAGAACAGAAAGGGGGTGGACATGTACGAGATCATCATCCTCTCGCTGCCGGTGATCATATTGACCCGCTCGCTGATCGATTACTTCTATTTCCGCTTTTTTATCGCCAACGAAGAATTGGTCATTCGCAAGGGGCTGATCAGCAAAAAAACGATCACCATTCCGCTTCAAAAAATACAGGCCGTACACATCGAACAAAACCTGTTGCACCAGGTGGCCAATGTAGCCAAGGTAAAGATCGACACGGCAGGTTCCGAAAAAACGGAGGCGGTCATTGACGCCCTCGAAGTGCCAAAAGCAGAAGAGTTAAAAGCTTTTCTGATGAGAGAACGAAAAGAATTGACGGAAGGCAGCCCCATTCCCCGGCATGCGCCGGAAACAGCCATCATGCGATTGTCGCTCACCGACCTGCTGCGGCTGGGCATATCGGCCAATCATATACAGGCATTCTTCATCGTGCTGGCCTTTAGCATATCATCCCTTCAAAATCTCGAGGAGATCTTTGGCGACCGGGTCATCAGGCTGGTAAAAGATTCATCATCGCAGGTAGGAATGTCTGTGGTATCTGTTTCGCTGGTAGTGGCATTTGTACTGGGCATATCAGTCGTGGTATCGATGATACGGATATTCCTCACCTACTTCGACTTTCAGCTCACCGAAACGGAAAAAGGTTTCAAGGTAAAATCGGGCCTCATCAATACACGCCAAAACCTGGTCCCTTTTTCCAAGATACAGTATATCTCCTGGGAGGCAAACTGGATACGCCGTAAGATCGGCTTATTCAACCTCGAGTTTCACCAGGTAATGGGCGATACGCAAAGCAACAAAAAGCAAAGGGTGAAGGTGCCGCTCACCACCTCCGGGTATATAAACGGATTGCTGGCGCATTATCATCCGTTGGTGGCGCACGAAGCAGTGGGCCATTTCGGTATCCACGCCTCCTATACCTTCCGGCGAACCTTGTTATCGGCCATACTGCCCATTACCCTGATATTGGCAATTCTCTTATTGATCAAATGGAACCCCTGGTATTTTCTGATGCTGTTGTACATACCCATCACGGCCGGGCAGGCATACCTCTTCCGCCGCAACTTTCGTTTATACATAGCAGCAGACGCTCTGCAGATCGACAGTGGCATTTGGGGAAGAAAGACGCAGATCGTACGGTGGTACAAGACACAACAGGTCACTGTTCAGCAATCCATTTACCAACGGCAGCATGGGTTAGCAACCTTGCAGGTATCAACCGCCGGAGGAACCATCAGCATACCCTTTATTCCGCTGGAGCTGGCGCGGCAACTACACGATTATGCATTGTATGAAACAGAACGCAGTGACCGGTCCTGGATGTAAGAAAGATTGAAAGACCCGTCAATTATTCGCCAGCAATATCTGCCAGGCAGCGACTACCTTACCGGCATCCAGCAACTCTTTCGCATATACATGCAGCTCCTTTTCCATTTCATCGGGGCTCACAGCATAGTATTGTATGATGTTCTTCAGGCGATCGTCGTAAAACGCCGGATCTATCACGGGCATGTCATGTACGTTGGCGAGCTGGCCAAGATTATTGCCGGTTAAGATATTGCTATGGCGGATAGGATCGGGCAACGCGTCGATGCCAATACCCAACTTCACATTCGGCTTCTCCACCTGGAACAGGTTACTCTCATCTACCTTACAATACCAGTCGCCGCCAAGCCGGGCTATATGGTGCAGTTTACGTTGATCAATGAAGCCTTTTTCATCCAGTATCGATTCGTCGATATGCATCACCTTCACTTCGCAGATCACCAGGTTACCAGCCCCTCCTTCCTCTCCCAGCATCTTCACTTCCTTAACAAGACACTCCATCTTCACCTTGCTTTCTTTTACCATCGGCGGACGAATGGTTGTGGCTGGTTCAGGCGTAAAACCAGCTTTGATGAACTCGTTCACATCGCGGGGAAACTCGCAGCTGGCCAGGCTCATCTGCTGTACCATACTGTAATCGACAATATTGATCACCACCTCCGGAACATCCAGCACGTTCTGCAAAGTGTGTTTAGTGGTATTGTCACGCACCCGCCGTGAAGGAGAGAAAATGACCACAGGCGGTTGCGTGGAGAATAGATTAAAAAAGCTGAACGGACTCAGGTTCACTTGTCCGTTTTTATCGATGGTGCTGGCAAAACAAACCGGCCTTGGCGCAATGGCATGCTGCAGGTAGTTTTGCCTTTGTACTGTTGTAAGTGTACTGAGGTCTAAGATCATTATCGGTCAGTTTCAGGCATTATGCATTTTGCATCTTCTTCCTGGCCAGGATAGAAAAGTCATCATCTTCTTTCACAATGGTATTACTGAGAATGCCCAGGCCATCGATTTCCATATCTACCACATCCCCTTCCTGCAGCCATTGCTCAGCATAATTGGGATCGTTTAGCTTTCCGGTACCGTTTAGCTCGAGGAAGCATCCGGTGCCAACTGTTCCGCTGCCGATCACGTCGCCGGGATATAAAGTAACGCCGTAAGATGCCCGTTCGATGATCTCGGCAAAGGTCCAATCCATATCACCCACATTGCCATCGCTTACCTGTACACCGTTGACGCGGCATTGCATACGAAGGTTCCAGTTTTTGCCCACGTGACCTTCACGGGCAGGCATTTCCAATGGCTCCAGTTCGTCCGGTGTAACCAGCCAGGGTCCTATTACGGTAGAGAAGTCTTTTCCTTTGGCTGGCCCCAGGTTCAGCAACATTTCTTCCATTTGCAACGTACGGGCGCTCATGTCATTCATGATCATCAGTCCGCCGATGTATTGATCAGCCTCTTCGGCACGGATATTACGTCCCTGCTTACAGATCACAATGGCCGCTTCCAGTTCAAAATCGAGCTTTTGAAAATGATCGGGCATACAGAAAATATCGCCTGGCCCCTGGATCGCCTGGTGATTCGTAAAATAGAAAATGGGATATTGATCAAACTCGGGGATCATAGGTACTTTTCGGTTGCGGCGTGCGGCTGCAACGTGCTGCCGGAAAGCATAACCATCCCTGCAAGAGGTAGGGAAAGGAACAGGAGCGAGCAACTCCACCGAATCGGGAGAAAAGCCTTTGCTCCGGCTGATGCGCCCTTCACGAACCATCATTTCTCCTCCCTGTACCATGGGCAGCGATTCCTCCCAATAGCTAAGGAACATACTCATGTTGTGGGGAATATCGGGGTGCAAAGACTCCATATCATACAGCAGCCCATCAATCAGTGCAGCAAGCCTGTCGTGGCCTTCCCGGCGATAAGATACCAATTTCATTGCGGCATTTTTAGAGGCTGCAATATATGGAAAAAGCATTGCGCTTACCTAAAGCCCATCGTGTTGAGCCAACACGATGGGCCGGAGAAAATACAGGCGAAAACGAAGTGTCCGCTTAAGCGAGCAGCACTATTGGGGGCTTCAATAAAGCGGGCCACTAAAAATGTTAGTTGTTTGGCCCACCTGCCGTAGCACTAATTATTTTTAACTTTCTTCTTTTTCTTACGGTGCCTGCGCGCATTCTTGTCCGATTGAATCAGGTAAACAGCTTCGGCGAATGCTTCCATGTTTTCGTACAGGAAGATCAGGTTGCTTCGGTCGGCCCCCTTGGGATAACCGTTATCGGAAGATAGACCTGCCGTAAGCCATTGCCAAAGTAAGGTGCGGAGATCCTGGAGATGGTAGCATTCAAAAAAATTATCCACTACACTGCGTGGATCCTGTTGTTGCGCATTGGTAAGCCTTAATATCAGTTGATGAGGCTCTTTTTGTTGCAGACAGCTTTCCATGGCCCACTGTATTTAAATAGGTTTGATAATAAGCACCCAAAAAAAATATTTTAAAAAATTGAGTAAGGCTGATACCCTTTTTTCAGCTACCAGCAAGCAGTGCATACCTGCACAACCTACCGTGACCGCATTAAGGTATATCAATAGCAGTTTGGTGTAAGCCTCTGAGTTAGAATAGGCTAATCATGCGTATAACGTTTAAAAGTTTTTATCATCTATGCAGCAGCTTCGTGTTTCGTAGAGACCGGGGAGTTCGTGTGGAGGATGATGAATGATTTTCGCATACCCGGTTAGTGATGTTTATAATATTCTGCTGCACTCAGTTTACAAAATATAAATATATTTATAATCACAAATATATTAACTCCCCTGAAGCCTGCCAATTTTTTTAGTACAAAATTTAAAATTTATGGAGCAGTCTTTAAACTTTTTTGGAAAGAACCTTCAATTCCTACGAAAGGAAAAAAAATTGCGGCAACACCAAATGTTTGACAGTCTTGGCTTTTCACGAACTACCTGGTCCAATTATGAGCAATGCCGCACCGCACCCTCACTGGATGGGCTGATCAGGATATCCAGATTTTTTGGCGTAACACTCGATGAACTCATTGCAGAAGACATTGAGCTGAAGTTTGAAGGCAGAAAATACAAGCGTTACGCGATCAATGAGACTTTATCATTAGTAGAAGAGTCCAATGAAGGACTCGACTATCTCAAAACAAGGCTGGAAAGGCTGGAGAACGAAGTAGGGCTTATCAGAAATGCCCGGGAAGAATCTCCTTTTTAGTTCCAGGATCGATAGCAACTTCTCCTATCCGTTTAGCCAGGGCGGCTGTTGTAAATGACGGGTGCTTTACCTTCGCGGTATGACAGATGAATTCTTTATGCAACAAGCGTTGAAGGAAGCCCAAAAAGCGTACAGCGAAGGCGAGATACCAGTTGGCGCGGTCGTCGTGTTGAACAACAAGATCATAGCAAGGGGGCACAACCAGGTAGAGCGACTGAATGATCCTACTGCACACGCAGAAGTGATCGCCCTTACCTCTGCATTCAATTTCCTGGGCGCCAAATACCTTCCCGAAGGAACCCTGTACGTTACCGTAGAGCCATGCCTGATGTGTGCAGGCGCGCTTTACTGGAGCAAAGTGAGCAAAGTAGTTTGGGGAGCAGATGATGAAAAGAATGGCCACAAAAGGATCACTGGCAACAACTGGCCGTTTCATCCCAAAACAGAAGTAGTGAAGGGTATCCTGAAAGAAGAATGTGCAGCAATCATGAAAAATTTCTTTCGCGATAAGCGATAAAGAATATAGCCATTGGGTAGTATCAACTAACTAAAAAGTGGGTATAGCGGGATCAACCGCCATACCCACTTTTGTATTTTACAGATATGCTTACGGCGTCTTATAGCGGCCGGATCTTGATGTTCTTGAACCAGATGCCGCCGCCATGATCCTGCAGGGCAATATGACCTTTTTTGATCATTCCATACAGTTTGGCATCTTTCCATTTGCTTTTCGCTTTCAGCGCCTCCCATTCGGGCGTCCACAGATCAAACTCCACTACTTTCTTTCCATTGAGCCAATGTTCCACATGAGCTCCCTTCACCACGATCCTCGTTTGGTTGTATTCGCCGGCCGGCTTTGCGGCTATAGCCGTTGGGGGATGCATGGCATAGTCCGATCCGCTTTTCTGCCAGTCTTCCAGCTTATCGGGGTACCCTTCGTCATCGATCAGCTGGTACTCGGGACCGGTTTCGTACGTAGCCCTGTTCCCTTCCTCAACCCGGTAAATAACCCCGCTGTTGAACCCCTTGTCGATCTTCCAATCGAAAGCCAGTTCAAAGTTGTCAAACTGTCCTGTAGTGATCAGGTCGCTTCTGCGGGCCAGCTTCCCGTCTTTGCAATGTAGTTGACCGTTTAATACTTCCCAGCCTTCGGAAGCCTGGTTTCTGTAAGGACGCCAGCCATTGGTAGACTGGCCGTCGAACAGGAGTTGCCAGCCGGCTTTTTTCTCCTCTGTACTGAGGGTGTTGTCTTTCGTCTGCTGTAGGGCAAATGACAGCAGTCCGGCTCCCAGACTTACCAGGCAGCAGGTAACAAGGAGGTAACTTTTAAACAGGCGCATAGTTAGTTGATGTTTTGAGTAAGTAAGTGGTCAGTAATTTACTATAAATCCGGTGCCCGGAAAAACCAGTCGTTCATCTTTTGCATAATCCTATCAAATCAGGGTAGTATTCGTATTTGAATTGGTCAATCAACCAATGACCTGTAAATTTGTTATCCTTTCACGATTAGCGGAAAGACTATTCAACAATTTAAAACTTTATAGCTATGGCATTTACATTACCTGCGCTTCCTTATGCACATGAAGCTCTGGAGCCGCATATCGACACCCTGACAATGCAGATTCACCATGGAAAGCACCACCAGGCGTATGTTGATAACCTGAACAAAGCCATTGCCGGTACACCCAACGAAAATAAATCTTTGGAAGAACTGGTGAAGGTTGCAGGAACTATCAGCCCTGCAGTTCGCAATAACGGTGGAGGTCATTGGAACCACACTTTCTTCTGGGAAAGCTTGGCGCCCAATGCAGGCGGTGCTCCTTCCGGTGCCCTGGCAGAAGCCATCAATGCAGCTTTCGGCTCATTCGATGAGTTTAAAGAAAAGTTTAATACTGCCGGTGCTACCCGCTTTGGCAGTGGCTGGGCATGGTTGCTCGTAAAAGACGGCAAGCTGGAAATTTCTTCTACTCCCAACCAGGATAACCCCCTGATGGATGTAGCTGATGTAAAAGGCACACCCGTTCTCGGTGTTGACGTATGGGAACATGCCTATTACCTGAAGTATCAGAACAAACGCCCCGATTACCTGAAGGCTTTCTGGAATGTGGTTAACTGGACAAAGGTAGCTGAGCGTTTTGCTGCTGCTTCCAAATAAGCAAATGAAAAATTTTCCGTTACTTAGTAATCCCGGTTCCTGTACCGGGATTATTTTTTATCCAATCAACCTTTCAATTGTTATCTCATGAAATTATTAACGCTTTCTACTGCTTGCCTTTCCTTGTCATTGTTAGTTGCCTGTTCAGGCGAGCCCAAGCAAGGCAAAACGCTGGTGGTTTACTCGAGCGGCAAAATGCAGATCGACAAAACCAAACCAGAAACAATAACCCTCGAGCCCAGCAACCAACATAACGAAGAGATCCTGACCTATAGCGGCGAGGGCAAAGTTACTGTTACCGTAAAAAGCCCCGCTGGTGATAAAACCTATGAGTTGCCAGATAATGGCACTTATTTACTCAACCTGAAGAAAGATACGCTGATCGGTGGCGCAGTGAATTTTGGCAATACCGGTATGCCTAAGAACATCAGCACAGTAGAGTTGGAGCATATCATCGACAGCACACGCCAATTGATTGAAGGGAAGAATGCCAGTGATGCCAACAAAACCTACTTCTTAACACCTGGCTCCATTAAGAAGATCACCGCTAGCGAAACCGCTAAGATACTCGGACCCTACAATGCAATTCCCGGCACTATCGAAGCAGATAAGGATGGTAAAGCTCCTGAATACTACAAGTTCTTTACCAATCCCGACAAAAGGAAAGCACTCGACGAACTGATCTTACGTTTGCAGAAATAAGCTGCAGAGCACAGACCGGTATTGATCATACAAGGCACAGGATAGCACCACAGGCACATTCCGCCATAATGCTTTCCTGTGCTTTTTTATTTCAGGGCACCGGGTCGTATCCTTTGCCTCCCCAGGGGTGACATCGGCTAATGCGCTTAATGGCCAGCCAACCTCCCTTAAAAGGACCATATTTCTTTAAAGCCTCTGCGGCATAGTGAGAGCAGGTAGGGGTAAAACGGCACTTATTTGGCCCCAGGATGGGCGAAATGATCCATTGGTAGATCTTTATCAGCGCGAGAAACGGAAGACTAAGAAGCCTCAGCAGGAATTTCATGGGCTGCCTTTATTAAACGATTCAAAATTACAGCGATCTTTTCACTCACCACGTCGTATTGAGGAAGCTCTTTTCCTGTATAGATCAGGAAAATGGCAGCGGGAAGCTGCTTCTGCTGAACCAGGTCCTGCAACCCGTTCTTCTGCTTCCTGTAACCTTCTCTGGTGATGCGTTTGATGCGGTTGCGGTCAACGGCGTGTTTGAAATTCCGGGTACTTACGCCCACTCCGAATTTCAGCAGGTGCTTATCGGCGGGAATAGCTTTGCCTGGCGCAAAGAGATAATATACCCGGAAAGGGAAAGCATTAAAATTGCGGCCCTCGGCAAATACCTTGTCGATCAGCTTGCGGCTTTTGAGGCGTTCTTCTTTCCCTAAAGTGAGTTTTTTCACCATACAAAAATAAAATAGCCCTGTATTCCGCAAAGCTAAATACAGGGCTATCAGCTAATATTGTAACAATCCCGGTCGTTCTGTTCAAATGAACAGGTTCCCGGAAATGATTATTTCAGCTTTCTTTCATCAGAAACTGTCAGCTTCTTACGGCCTTTTGCACGGCGGCTTGCTAATACTTTGCGACCGTTGGCAGTTTGCATACGCTTACGGAAACCATGAACGGTTTTACGACGACGGCGATGAGGCTGGAATGTACGTTTCATAATATCTTACTCTTTTTCACTTTTTTGAAATAAGGATCGGGAGAAGCGATCCGGGTTCCAGTTACAGCCTGCGGGTCACCACACCTACAGGTTTGTGAAAGGACGGCAAAGGTAATAAAACGACGGCAGATGTGGAGAACATCTGGGTAATAAAATTTAAACCATTACCTATCTAATTGATAATCTATAGCTTAAATCTACTGGTACTGAACCGTAAAAGCGCCCTCCGTCATTTGGGCCGATGCAGCTCCGCCCAGGATGTCAACGGCCTTAAAATCGAAAGTGCCTTTAATAATCTTTGTAGTGGTATTGTGCTCCGTGATCTTGAGTGTGCCCGACTGTGAGCCTAAATTGGTAGTACCCGTAATATATACTCCTAAAACGGGCCCCAGTTGCTGGAAACTATAGGTGCCGGCCGTAATACCTGCCGGCATATAAAGGCCCACCGTTTTAGAAAGATCCAGTTCCGAAGCCGTGATCATGAGATTGCCCTGCACCATGGCCCCGTTTACAGTTTTACCCGTCCAGCTGGTGCCATCGATCTTCACTTTGAAATCGGCATTGGGCCCATTATTGGGAGGCAACTGTGTTTCGTAAGGAATGTTCTCAAAAACACCTTCCGTAAGGACGATCTGCTTACTATCGAGGTCGCGGTATACTTTAAGGGTGAAAGTGCCCGATATCGTTTTCTTGGTCGCATCGATCTTTGTTACCACCACCGATCCGCCGGCATCGGCAGCGGATTGACCTTGGTTGGTGGCAAAAGCTTCGGGGTTTACATCATTGTCGTCCGAAAGGGCTGCCACATGCGCACTTTGCTGATCGAGTTGGTAGGTGGTGGCACCTTCATCCTCCAACTGAATCATGAAATTCTTCTTATCGCTGCTTATCCCCGTGATCACTATATAACCGGCAAGAATGGTTGCACCGGCGTAGGAATCAGCCTCCCACTGCTTACCATCGATCTTCATGCGCAGCTTTCCTTTTGCCGCGCCACCATTAGCCGTTTCATCACTGATTTCTTTTTGGCAGGCAAAGAATGCGGGGGTTAGCAGCAGGAAAAGGAGTGCACGCGTTAGCCGGTTCATAGCAATAAAATTAAATATGTGTACGATTGGGGAAAAAGGTCTGGTGCAATTAAATTATTTTATAGATAAGTTCGCCAACTCTGTCGATAAATATTTACCATCCGGAAACAGCTGCAACCCTTATAAATTCAGGTGTTTCGAGTGCAATGCCTCTCCAAAAAAGATACTGGCGTGAGCATCAAAGTCTTCCGGATCATCGGTGGTATAAAAGGTGCGCTCTCCGCTCCTGCTGCACCGATTTTCGATCCCGGGGTGCCGTTGCAGATAGTCGGCCAGGCTATTGGCAACGATCTCGCCCTGCGAGATCACTTTAATGCCATCGGGCAAGAACTTCCTGATCTTATCCAACAGTAAGGGATAGTGCGTACAAGCCAGCAGCAGCACATCGATGCCGGCTTCTTGCTGTATGATATGCTCCAGGTGCTTTTGAACGAAATAATCGGCTCCGGGACTATTGTGCTCGTTGTTTTCAATGAGGGGTACCCAGATGGGGCAAGCTTCCTGGGTAACCGTGATATCGGGGTAGAATTTCTCTATTTCGATCGTATAAGAACCTGAATTGACGGTACCTCTGGTAGCGAGTATGCCAATCTTCTTCGAAGTCGTATACTGACCTATAACTTCTGTGGTAGGCCTGATGACACCGAGTACCCGGTTGTCTGGATTGAGCCGCTGCAGGTCATTCTGCTGAATGCTACGTAGCGCTTTTGCCGAGGCTGTGTTACAGGCGAGAATAACCAGTGGACAGCCCTGTTCAAAAAACCACTCCACGCATTGCAGGGTATAGCGGTAAACCGTTTCGAATGACCGGTTGCCATAGGGCGCACGTGCATTATCGCCCAGGTAAATATAATCGTACTGTGGTAGCTGCTGAAGGATCTCCTTCATAACCGTGAGGCCGCCATAACCTGAGTCGAAAATTCCAATGGGCTGTGATATAGGCATAAACAAAAATAACTGAATATGGCTTAAAATGCGAGAGGGCCTGGCCGGGCATTTCGCCTAACCAAACCCTCAGAGCAAAAAGAGTTAATCACTTATGGTTTACCGCCGGTAGCAGGCTTCGCAGCAGGCTGATTAGCACCTGGCGTTGGCAGTTTAATGTTCAGTTTTTTAGCAACCAGGGGCAGAATGTCTTCGGCAGGAGGAGCAACCAGCAGGGCTTCCTTTTCGAAAACAAATACGTAGTTGGCTTCTTTAGCTACAGCCTGAATAGCATCATATGCTTTCTTGTTGATAGGCTGAATCAGCTCTTGTTGTTTTTGCTGGAGCTGTTGTTGAATGCGCTCTTCTTCACCACCCAGTTCCTGGCCCATCTTGGTGAGCTCGGTTCTCTTTACCACCTTAACAGCTTCGGAGAGCGTTGCAGAATCTTTATTGAATTTTTCGATCGCTGCATAAAAAGCGTTCTGCTTTTCAGTAGCGTTCTGTACGAGTGCGTTGCGGAATTCGGTAAGCAGTGAGTCGGCTTTACGCGTTTCAGGCATAATGCTTACTACTTCCTGAGAGCTGATATATCCGATCTTTGTTTGTGCGTTTACTTCACCAGCCACCATCAGGCCCAGGGCAAACAACATACCTGTAAAAAACTTTTTCATGCGTTTCATTTTTGTTGTTAAGGCCACCCAAAGCCTTTGTTTTGCTGCTTCAGGTGTACGGTTTGTATTATTTAAAATTTAAGTTGAAAAAAGGCTCTATGAAGTTGTTTCCAGGCTATTGTTTTCACGTTTATTTAACACCCAATTCTTTCAATACGTCTTCACTCCGGTCCAGTTTAGGGTCGGCAAAGATAACAGTAATTCCCTCACTTTTATCCAAAATAAAATCGAAGGCGCGGTTAACGGCGATCTTCTGAATCGCGTTGTAAACCTTGTCCTGTATGGGTTTTATCAGTTCCTGACGCCTTTTGAACAGATCACCTTCAAAACCAAAGCGTTTGCGCTGGAGGTCACGTAATTCCTTCTCCCGCACGAAAAGTTCATCTTCTCTTTTCTTCTTCAGTTCCTCACTAAGCATCACCTGCTCGGCATCAAAATCCTTGTACATTTTGTCGAGCGCCGCTTGCTTGTCATCGATCTCCTTCTGCCACTGGATGCTGAACTGGTCGAGCTTCTTTTGTGCCTCTTTGTACTCGGGCATCTTATCGAGAATGTATTTAGTATCAACAATACCATAGCGTTGCGCCAACGATACACCCACAAAGGCGAGGAGGGCAAAACAGGTAAACAGTATCTTTTTCATAGTTCTTTTATTTAAGTTGATAAGATAATAAAGAATTAGAAAACCTGGTCATCCAGCCAGTAAACAGTGGCAGAATGGCCAGGCTTATAAATATCCTTACAATCCTGTAATTCTCAAAAAGAGCCTCTTTCCAATACTCGCTTATCCCCGGCTATTCGGGTTCAAATCCGAGCATGAAGGTGAAGCGGGCGGCATCACGCAGTTTGCCGTTGGGCTTCAGGCGGTCGAATCCAACACCATAGTCGAAGCCGAGCAGGCCAAACATGGGCAGGAAGAAACGCATGCCCACACCAGCACTTCTGCGGAGGCGGAATGGATTATAGTCTTTATAATCGTACCATCCGTTGGCGGCCTCAAACCAGGCCATACCATAGATCGTACTGTTGGGATTGGTGGTAAATGGATAACGCAGTTCCAGCGTGTACTTGTTGAACATGGTGAAGAACTGGCTGGCGTTCTGCTGATCGGGGTTGATCTTCGGATCGGAATTCTCGTACACCGGATATCCACGGTGTGCAATGATATCGTAACCGAGGATATAGTTTCCATTGGCCAATCCCGCATCACCCACCTGGAATCGCTCGAAGGGTGAATAGGCGATCTTATTATTGTATCGTCCCATGAAACCATATTTGGCTGCAGCCCGCAATACGAACTGACGGCTCCTGTCGGCCCCCATCGGTTTACCGATCGGGATGAACCATTCGGCATTGAAGCGCCATTTATGGAACTCGGGGGTTTTATAACTATCCTCCGTCGTAATATTGTCATTGAACAACGAATAGGGCGGCGTGAATTGTAAGCTGGCCAGGAAGTTCGAACCACTGGTTGGGAACATAGGGTTGGGCCCTGCCGAGTTACGATTCAGCGCAACCTTAAAGCTCAGGTTGTTGGACGTTCCATTTTTGAAGTCCTGGGTGAACAACGGATAGTTGTTCAGTTGATACTGGGTAAAGCTCAGTGAATACACGAGTGTGAAATAGTCATCGGGCCATTTCAATTGTTTACCCAACGAGAGCGTTACGCCCAGGTTCTTCAGCTTGTTGGTGTCACTGAAGAAGTAACGGCCATTGGCATCCAGACCGCCGGTACGGAATATACTATTATATAAGCTAACCGTAAATGAGTTGCGCTTCTTGCCACCCAGCCACGGCTCGGTGAAAGAGAAGTTGTACGATTGGAACGCACGGCCGTTCGACTGAACACGCACGCTCAGCTTTTGTCCGTCGCCGGTGGGCAATGGATCCCAGGCCTGTTTACGGAAGATATTCCGGATAGAGAAGTTATTGAAGGATACACCGAGTGTACCGGTCAATCCGATACCTCCACCCCAGCCAGCACTCAACTCGAGCTGGTCGGAAGATTTCTCTTCAAGGGTATAGTGAATATCCACCGTACCATCTTCCTGGTTGGGTACGGGATTGATACCGATCTTCTCCTGGTTGAAGAAACCCAATTGCGCAATCTCACGATTGGAACGGATAAGGTCCTGACGGCTGAACTTGTCACCGGGAAGGGTCCTGATCTCACGACGGATTACGTGCTCTTTGGTTTTCTCGTTACCAGAGATGAAAATATTTTTGATGGTGGCTTGCGGGCCTTCCATCATACGGATCTCAAAATCGATCGTATCATTATATACGGCTGTTTCCACCGCATCGGCCTTGTAAAACAGGTAGCCGTCGTCGAGGTAAAGGCTGCTGATATCACCGCCTTCTGGTGACGCCGCTTTACCTAATTTATTATTCAGGATCTCCAGGTTATAGGTATCGCCTTTTCTGATACCCATGATGAAGGAGAGAACAGAGTCGGAATATTTCGTATTTCCTTTCCAGGTGATGTTACCGAAAACGTATTTATGGCCTTCCTCGACTTTCAGGCCAACACGAAGGTTGCCTTTTTTATCATAGGTCTGAGGTTTGGCTTCAACGGTAGCATCGCGATAACCGAGTGAGTTGTAGTAAGCGAGGATATTGTCCATATCTTCCTCAAACTTCTTGTCGTTGAATTTTGCCGAACTGAAAAGTTTGAAGCGGAAATAAGGATCCAGAAAATCCTTGGTTTTGGACATGGAAAGAAATCCTACATCATTCAGGTAATCCTTAAAGGAAGTTCTGTTTTGTCCAACGGTATCTGCGGAATCTTTCGAAGGGAACAAGGTGAGGCGGCTCATTTCCTTGGTGCCTTTCATTTTCTTTTTGATCTTCAGGTCGGTCACACTCTCGTTGCCTTCAACGGAGATATCAGCGATGCGGACCTTATGCCCTTTCTGAATGAAAAAAGTGAGGATAACCGAATTGGGCAAAGCAGGATCTACTGACTCATCAATATTCACCTGGGCGCTTTGATATCCCTTTTCAGTAAAATAAGATTGAATCAGCTGGATGGCGCTGATCTTGGTATTTTCTGTCACTACCCTTCCAACAACGAGGTTGAGTTTATTGCGAAGATCTTCTTCGCCCGATTTGCTGACCCCTTTAAAGAAGTACTTGGAAAGTGCTGGGCGCTCTGTAACCTGTATCTCTAAATATAGGTTGGTGCCGTCGAGGCGGGTAAAATAGATCTGAACGTTTGAGAAAAGGCGTTGATTCCACAGATTGGTAATGGCTTTGCTGAACTGATCGCCACCGGGCACCATAACGCGGTCGCCTATGTTGATGCCAGCAATGGAAATGAGCAACTGTTCATCGTATCGTTTAGTCCCTGTAACCTTGATGCCAGCTATAGTATATTCTTTGGGCGTTTTGGCATGAGCGAGAGCTTCCAACTCGGGGTCAATCGACGTGGGGAGGGTATCGGTCTTTTCCTGAGCATAAGTAGAACTTACTGTAAAAGTCACCAATGCCAGTAAAATAGCAGAAAATGTAAACGTACGCTGCATTCCGGGTTGTTTAAGCTGGGGCAAATTAAAGGGATTTAAGTAAGATTAACTTAAAAGTGTTTGTTAAAACGGAAGTGGTATGTGTGATTTGTGGCAGTTTACAGTAAACTTATTGGCTGATGGTCTCCTGCTGAATCTGGTCTCCGGTTTTACCAAAACGTCTTTCCCGGGTTTGAAAATCGACGATAGCCTCGTAAAGGTTCTCCTTGCGGAAGTCGGGCCAGCGCACATTCGTAAAATAAAGTTCTGCATAAGCCAGTTGGTATAATAAGAAATTGCTGATACGGTATTCTCCACTGGTGCGGATCATGAGCTCAGGATCCGGGAAATTACTGGTCGCAAGGTATTTTTGAAGGGTGTCCTGGGTAATCGTGTCTGGATCGATAGAACCTGCTTTTACATCTGCAGCAATCTGTTTTACAGCCTGTACAAGCTCCCACCGGCTGCTATAGCTTAGCGCCATGATGAGGTTGAGTCCTGTATTTTTGCTGGTGATCTCCAGCGACTCGTTCAATTCTTTTTGTGCATACGCTGGCAACATGTTCATATCGCCGATCACATGCAGCTTGATATTGTTCTTATTCAGCGTTTCTGTTTCCTTCCGGATCGTATCAACCAGCAGCTCCATGAGTCCGCTAACCTCATACTCCGGCCGATCCCAGTTTTCGGTCGAAAAAGCATACAGTGTAAGGTAACCTACCCCCAGCTCGGCACAACCTTCAACAATATTGCGCACGCTTTCTACGCCATGAAAATGGCCATAAAGGCGGTCCTGGCCTTTTTCCTGTGCCCACCGACCATTACCGTCCATAATGATGGCAATATGGCGAGGGAGGCGCTGCAAATTAACTTGCTCCTTAAGGCTCTGCATTTACCTTGCTTTTTTTTGAAGTGCACGAAGGTACAAAAAGATTAAGTGGGAATATAAAATGGATATCGAAATATGGCCCGGTGGGTTCACGAGCCTCTATTGCCTGCTGAATTGCCGGCATTTTTCTCCGATTATCCTTAGGTTCAACACATTATGCTTTTTTGTGTTACCGGAAACAGCCACTCCGCTGCTCAATGGGAGCAATTAAAATAAAGACTTGATAATCAATTAAAAAATGGGGACTCCGTTAATTTGCTGTGGGACAGCGATAAGAAGTGAGGTTGAACGACAAAGTAACCTCTGCAAAGATGTATTGGTCTTTCTGCTTGGCAAAGCCGCGCTGACGACCTTCCTCGCCGATCTTTTCAGGACCAGTTTCGTAGGACCTATCCTGCAACAGGAAGGCCTGCGATCTTGATCCATCTGGTAAATTAGGAAACCTATTTTCTCCAACATAAGTTTTACTCACGTCATCAAGATAATCTGTGCCGGTAAAACGATGCACGATCTCCACCCCTATATTCATGCGATCGGTAAGTGCATACTTAACACCTACACCCAATGGCAGGCAAAGAGCCATCGTATTATAGGGCTTACGATCCGGATAATCCGGATGACCCTGCCCTTCGGTACCCAATGGACGCAGAAATACCTTCTGATTGGCAAGGTATGCGTAAGGATCATAACTAAAGATACCCACGCCCAATGTAACGTATGGTGTAAACGCATGCTCGGGATCTCCGGGCACAAATTTGAAGAAGTTAAAATCACCCTGCAGGGCCAACTCAAAAATGTTCGAGTTAAAGCTCAGATTCCTTCGTTGCTGATAAGAGTTGCTGGTATTGTATATATCCGAATAACCCAGTTGAGCATAGTGGGCCGATACCCGCAGGCCAATATAATTACCAAATTGTTTGCGAAAGAAAGCACCCACGGCAAGCTTCGGGCGATTGATCTTAGCCCTCGTGTTGAGGTCTCCGAAATAGTGGGCAACGCCGGCTGATATACCAAATTCCCCTTCCTGCCGAATAGCCTCATATTGAGCAGCAGCAGGTTTGATGAATGACATGCCCAGGAGCAGGAATAATGCAACAGCCAGCTTGTTCATATCCGCAATATAATGATTAAAGTATTTAGGTTTAACGTAGCCCAGGGGCTTTTTCTTTCTATAAGAATTGTTAATTCCGGGTGTCCAGGCCCCAGGAAAGTTTGTTGCGCAGGGTTTGCAGAAAGTTGTTTTCATTCAACCGCACGAGGCTCAACGTAAATGCTTCACGCTGAACGGCCAGCTGTACCTTCTTATCGACAATCTCCTTACGCGAGTCCAACGCGCAGATAAAATGGTCGGTTCGGCCTTCCACTTCAAAAGAAATAACATTGTCGTCACCTACTACGATCGGCCGCACATTGAGGTTGTGGGGCGCTACCGGGGTAATGACAAAACTGGCCGATTCGGGAAATACCACCGGACCGCTACAGCTCAACGAATAGCCCGTTGACCCGGTAGGTGTGGCAACAATCAGGCCATCTGCCCAGTACGTATTCAGGAACTCCCCGTTGAGATAAGTGTGGATCTTGATCATGGGGGAGGTATCCGTTTTATGGATCGCGAATTCATTTAATCCATAAGGCACGTCCCCAAAAAGCGATTTATTGGCGTCCAGGTGTATCAGCGAACGTTTATCGATCACGATGGTGCGGGTAACGAGCGACTGCACGGCGGTGATCAGTTCCGTGCGGCCGATACTGGCCAGAAAACCCAGCCGGCCAAAATTAATGCCGAGTACAGGTATATTCTTGTTTCTGACCAGGGTTACCGTATCTAGCAAGGTACCATCGCCTCCCAGACTGATCAGAAAGTCGATATCGCTGTTGAGGTCGTTGGAATCTTTAAATATCGAGATCCGGTCGGGGAACCTGAAGGACGACCGGATGGTTTCATAAAATGGCTCATGGATCACCAGTTCCATATTCTCTTTTCCCAGCAAATCGAAAAGTTGTTGAACTTCTCCCTTCTGATCGTAATCAATGACCCGACTATAAATAGCTACTTTCATAATTAATAACAGGTATCCTGTATTCAGTACACCGGCATTTCGAAGCCAGGTACCTGGAATACGGGCTCAAAGATACAGGATATGCAACACAGGACTAAATGGATAAAGAGTTAGCGGGTAACGATCAGAAATCATTTTTGACGTGGAAAAATAATCCTTTTTGACCCATTTGGTTGAAGCTATAATCAAACCGCAGGATGATATCATAAAAGGTAACCACGTCCATTCCAAAGCCACCGGTATATAACATACGATTGGTGAGCGAGTTATTGGTAAAGTTTTTATTGTATGCGTAGCCCATGTCGCCGAAAGTGCGGGCATATATTTTAAAGGGGATCCTGTCGTGCGAACGTGACCGTACGGGCGTATTGATGTTGAAGCGTAACAATTCGTACCGGAGCGAATTGCGCACCATACCGGCCGCTACCCCATCGATCACATACCGCTCCAGGCCACGCAGGAACATATCGCCATAACCAAACATGCGGTGATTGATGTAGGGTTGATCGAATGGCACCCTCAGCACACCCGAGCCCTGCAAGGAATAATAGGTCTTTTTGGCCAGGCGCCAGCCTTTATTGGCTTTAGCACTGACTTGCCACATGTTCATTTCCTTATTGAAGCCCCTTTTCACAATACCGCCTTCAGCCACCCAACCGGTGAGGGGGAAATGAACATAATCGACGTTCACATACTTGATATTGTACGAGAGTTCGGGGTAAGTAACCGAACTGCTACGGGCTGTAAAATATTTTGGATTGAGGCCAAGCAGGTTGCTGTCGACCCGCTGACTGGTCACAGACAGGCGAATGGCATGAAAGGTGCGCAGGCCGGGACGGTAGGTGTACTCGAGCTTTCCTTCCCAGCGTTTGATTCCATCCGTCAGTGAATCCGTGAACATCTGCTGGTTGTTGACGGTAGCGTAGTTGATCTCCTTGTTGAATGAATAGGAGAATCCAATGCCATAGCCATGTTTGAGAGTTTTGTCGGCATAGGGCTGGTCGTATTGGAACTGGATCTGTTTAGTATACCCAGTGATGAGCCAGAAACGCAATTTATCGTTACGGCCGGTAACATTGTATTGGGTGAACTTGAGCCCATAGTTGACCCGGTTAAGCCCGTATCCCTGCCGGGACCATTCCGAAAGGTTGCGGTCTACCGGTTTTACATAAGGGATGGGAAAAGTATACCATCGCTCTTTAACCTGGATGATCACGTCGACCTCGTAACCGCGAAATGATTTCAGGGCTACTACTACTTCGTTGAAAAGTCCGGTATTGAATAGCTGCTGGCGGGATACTTCGAATCCTTTTACCAGTTCGGGCAGGTAAATGGAATCACCCGCACGGAAGGGAAGCTCCCGCTCTATAATATACGATTTGGTGCGGCGGTTTCCTTCGATATAGATCTTGCCAATGTAAAAGGAGGGCGTACGTGCCTCCTGGAAGGTAGGCCGTGAGGCAACGCCGGCTGTATCCTGCGGCAATGACTGGGCAAGGAGCCAATTACTTCCCAGCAACAGGATCAGTACTACAGCACAATATTTGGTTGTTATCCGCATGCAGGGTCACTCTGTTGCAGGTATCGGAATTTGGTCTTGGAACACAGACGAAGATAGCAGAATCCTGTATACTTGTGCTAAATACTGAGGTAATTCATTAAATGGTCGTAGTTGCTGCGTAACTCATTCTCGTACAGCTCTTCACCAAAATAATATTTAATCTGGTATTCGTAGCGCTGGAAGGTGGCGATGATGTCGGAGATCTCGAATTTATTGATTTTGAGGGTCACAATAAAGGACCCCGAGCTTGCGTCCCAATAGGTATTGAGCTGGGTGATCTGTGCGTCGTTGGTTTCGACCAGTTTGCTGACCTCAGAGAAGGAGAAGCTGCGCTGCTCCATTTCAAGCACGATAATGCCGCCTGGCTCGCTGGCGCCGGTTACCTTGCCCAATTGCTTCAGGAGGTCGGTGGCTGTGATAACGCCCACAAAAACATTCTCAGGCTCCACCACCGGTATAATACAAAGATTATGATCATTGACGACTTGCACGGCTTCCATAAAATGGGCGTTGGCACGTACGGCCGCCTTTGAGAAATGAGGTTCAAGCGTTTGTATAGGCAGGTTTTCATCGACATTCATCAACTCATCTTCCGACACCGTTCCAAGCAGCTTATTATCGGCTACTACAGCCAGTTGCATTACATGAAACTCGGACATCATTTCCAGTGCCTGGAACACTGAATCTTTAAGATTCAACGTAGGGATGGTAGCTGATATGAGTTCTTTGTTTAACAATTGACCTGGTTTTAACCGTTAAAATCTGTTGATGATACAATAGGTCGATCATGCCAGAAGCAAACCACTTTCTGATAGAGGCATTATAAACGCTTCTGGTGCGAGCAGTCGTTGTTGGCGATTATCCCTTTCAGCGAATTGGCGGGATACTTTTCTATATAGACGATAAAACTCAGGCTACCGCTGCCGGCTCATTTAATTTTGTCAAAAATTTATGGAGTATCCGGTTGAATTCGTCGGGTACTTCCATCATCGGCGCGTGCCCACACTTGTCGATAAAGTGCAATTCGCTATTGGGGATCAGTTTTTGAAACTCTCTGGCAACGAAAGGTGGTGTTACCGAATCGTTGTTCCCCCATATTAGTAACGTAGGTTGCTTGATTTGATTGAGTTCTTCGCCCAAATTATTCCGGATGGCACTTTTGGCCAGGGCAATAACCTTGATGGCTTTGAGACGGTTATTGACTGTCTCATACACCTCATCCACGATTTCCTTGGTGGCTACACTGGGATCGTAGAAAGTTACTTCCGCTTTCTTTTTAATATACTCATAATCACCTCTCTTGGGATAAGTATCGCCCATTCCGTTCTCAAAAAGGCCTGAGCTTCCGGTAAGGATCAGTGACTTTATCCGTTCGGGGTGTTTAAGGATATATAATAAACCAACATGCCCGCCAAGTGAGTTACCCAGCAGATGCACGTTCTTATAATCGCGGTGCTCCAGGAATTTGTGGACGTATTTCTGTAATCCGCCAACAGAAGTGTGGAGGAGGTCAAGATCAAGCAAAGGGAGCATGGGCACCACTACCTTGTAATGATGCTTGAAATAATCTATCAAATCATTGAAGTTTCCCAGCGCGCCGAACAAACCGTGTAACAATACCAACGGTTCACCCTCACCTTCTTCAATAAATTTGAACTTATCCACTTGTTTGATCTCGTAATTCATCTCTTAATTCGGTTCAGTTCAGTCAATTATTCGCTAAAATAAACGTTTTACCGCAAATATCACATCCCGACCATTTTGCGGTTAAATTTTTACTGTAAACTACTGATTATTTTGCTTGTTTAAGTTGTTCTGTTTAGTGAACACCTTGTTTCGCAATATGATCGAAAAATCCCTCCAGCTCTGTAAACATATCTTTAAACCATGGAACAAGCCTGCCCAATGCATTTATTACCATAGGGCCCAGTGGCTGTATTTTGGAATAAGTAACCGATTGGGCTATTGTCTCTTCTTTGATCAGTTTAAGCTCGGTGGCATAAAACAACAACACACTAAATGCAAAGGTGTATACTATTATATATAACAACATACCCCCTAAGCGGTTCACCCAACCCATCAAAGTTACCTCCAGCGAAGCCTCGATCAGGTTTGCTCCCAGCCTTATAAGCAGGATCACGCCGATCAGTACAATGGCAAAAGACAGAAATGGCAGCCACTGAACAGAAACGTTGGTGGAGTCCTTCAGCCAGCCGGCTACCAGGGTTGATAGCTTCAGGGCAGCTGCTATACCAACGATAATGGCTATGACCGAAAATACTGCAATTATAAGACCCCGCCGCCATCCTTTGATCACGGCCAGTAACAGCAAGATCGCAAATAGTATATCGACTATCATTATTTTGCCAGCAATTCCTTGACAGCTGCGCTGATGGCTTTCCCATCGGCCTTCCCGGCCAACTGCTTGGTGGCAGCCCCCATCACCTTACCCAGATCGGCCAGTGACGTAGCCCCTACTTCGGCAATCAGACTGGTAAGAAAGCCCTTCAGTTCTTCTGCACCCATTTGCTTGGGCAGAAACTTCTCGATCACGGCTATTTCTTCCTGTTCCTTCTGCGCAAGGTCGGCCCTGTTCTGCTGCTGAAAGATCTCCAGGGAGTCTTTGCGTTGCTTCACCATCTTCTGAAGCAGTTTTACCTCATCTTCCTCTTTCAGTTCTCCTCCGGCGCCTTCCGACGTTTTTGCCAGGAGAATGGCCGCTTTAATAGCCCTGAGGCTACGCAACGCTACTTCGTCCTTGGCCAGCATGGCCGTCTTCAGGTCGGTGGTTATAAGTTGTTCTAAAGCCATAATGGTAATGTTATGCCTTGTTTTCCTTTAATTGGATGTCCTGGAATTTAGTATAAAAAGCCTTGGCAAATTCCCTGATGTCATTTACCAGCTCCTGTTGATGGGTAGCTCTTTCGAACGAATCGGCCATCGTCATCATAGTTTGGTAATAAAAGTCGGCCATTTCATCGACCATCATCTCTTTGGTCCAGAGATCCATCCGAAGCGCCGATTTATCGCCTCCATCCCAAAACGACAACATGAGCGCTTTGGCGGGGCGGGGGATATCGGCAGTGCTGGCGGTAGCGCTCCAGCTGATCTGCTCCGGAACGTTCTTCTCGTCGAGGGCGACGTCGATCGTTATCGTGGATTTCTTCATTTTTTATTGAATATCAGGTTTTTGTATATAGAACGACAAAAATACGTCGAATAATGTTCTTTTCCCGCACAAAACCCTGCAAAGGTTGTTCTCCTATATTACCCAGGGCGTCTTATTAACCACTGAAACAGATGAAGTTGCTATTTTATTTCGCAACAAATCTGCTTTCGTATTATAAACTTACTTTGTTACTTTTGTAAGCATGTCAAATACACTAGGGGAAATGGAGTATAACACCACCCGAAACCATCTGATCTACCGGGAATATGGCCGTCATATTCAGAAGATGATTGAATACCTGTTGAGTCTGGAGGACGCTGAGGCCCGCCAGCGCAATGCGTATGCTGTGATCGAACTGATGGGATTTCTCAACCCGCACCTGAAAAACGTTGAAGACTTCCGCCATAAATTATGGGATCACCTGTTCCTGATCGCCGATTTCAAACTGGATGTTGAATCGCCCTATCCGATCCCCACGAGGGAGACTTTGAAGGCAAGACCCAAGCCGCTTCCTTATCCCAAGCGCTACCCCAAGTTCAGCCACCTCGGCAAGAACCTGGAGCTGGTAATCAATAAAGCACTGAAAGAAGACAATCCCGAAAAACGCCAGGGCTTTGCCAACGCAGTAGCTTATTACATGAAGCTGGCCTATAACAACTGGCACAAGGAAACAGTACACGACGACGCTATTCAAAGCGAGCTGACCAACCTGACCGATGGCCAGCTGACCTTTACCAATACACCTTATGTACGTCAGCATCGCCCCAATGAAGGACGCGACCGCGACAACAGGGGTGGTGGTGGATATGGCGACTTCCGCAATAAGCGTAACCAGAAGTTCCAGCACCAGAACCGCGACAACAGAGGTGGCGGCGGCGGCGGTAACCGCAACGACAGAAACGATCGCAACGACCGCAATGATCGCAACGACCGTGGCGGTAACAACAAGTTCAAGAAACGCTACAAGTAAGCAGGTTCAATAAAGTAAAATATTAATAAGTTGATCGGGAGGCTGGTCAACTTTTTTTATTTTGCACTCCTTTAAATCAATCACCTTTCAATTCCCAGCCAAGCTATGCTATCCTTTGAAGTAAACGGCGGTAAGAAACTGCGCGGCGAGATCAATCCGCAAGGCGCCAAAAATGAAGCGCTCCAGATCATTAGCGCCGTATTGCTAACGCCGGAAAAAGTTACGATCACCAATATTCCCGACATCCTCGATGTTAACCTGCTTATTGAGCTGTTGGGCGAAATGAACGTCAAGATCGAACGGCCACAGCGCGATACCTGCATATTTCAGGCAGACAATGTAAACGTCGATTACCTGCGCAGCGAAGATTATAAAAAGAAGAGCGGCAGACTGCGCGGATCGGTGATGCTGGCTGGCCCATTGCTCGCACGCTATCGCAAAGCATTTATTCCAAGGCCTGGTGGCGATAAGATCGGCCGCCGCAGGCTCGACACCCATATATTAGGTTTTGAAAAACTGGGCGCCACCTTCAATTACGAATCGGGCGATGGCTTTTTCCACCTCGAAGCATCCAACCTGAAAGGCGCTTACCTGCTGCTTGACGAACCATCCGTTACGGGCACTGCCAATATCGTGATGGCGGCAGTGATGGCAAAAGGAACTACCACCATTTACAATGCCGCCTGTGAGCCCTACCTGCAGCAGCTTTGTAAGATGCTTACCCGCATGGGTGCCAAGATCAGCGGCGTCGGTAGTAACCTGCTTGTTATTGAAGGCGTTGACTATCTCGGCGGAACCGAACACCGCATGCTGCCCGATATGATCGAGATCGGTTCTTTTATCGGCCTGGCAGCCATGACGCAAAGCGATATCACCATTAAAAACGTAAGCCTCGACAACCTCGGCGTGATCCCGGAGAAGTTCAAACAACTGGGCATCCAGATGGAATTCATCGGCGATGATATCCATGTGCCCGAGCAGGAGATGTATGAAATAACCACCTTCCTCGATGGGTCGGTGCTCACTATCTACGATCATCCATGGCCAGGCTTTACGCCCGACCTCATCAGCATTGTGCTGGTGACAGCAACGCAGGCCAGAGGCAGTG
This sequence comes from Paraflavitalea sp. CAU 1676, assembly GCF_029223285.1. Lineage (GTDB taxonomy): Bacteria > Bacteroidota > Bacteroidia > Chitinophagales > Chitinophagaceae > Paraflavitalea. Next base: position 208,836 of record NZ_JARHUJ010000006.1, read on the forward strand.
TGCTGATCCATCAGAAGATGTTTGAAAGCCGACTCTTCTTTGTAGACAAACTGATCGATATGGGAGCGCGTATCATCCTCTGCGACCCACACCGTGCAGCCGTGATCGGTCTCGGCCGTGAGCAGAACCTGCGTGGCATCACCATGAGCAGCCCTGATATCAGAGCAGGGGTATCCTTGTTGATCGCCGCTTTGAGCGCCGATGGCCGTAGCATTATCCAGAACATCGAGCAAATAGACCGCGGATACCAGCAGATCGATGAACGCCTGCGCAAGCTGGGCGCCGACATTCGCCGCATCTCTTAATATTCAGGTGATCTATAAAATACAAATCCCGGAACGGCTATGCTGTTCCGGGATTCTTTTTTGCATCCTGCTACCCTATTCAATATCACAACCGATGGGCGCGCCCGGTGGAATTTCTTTGTGTATGGTGGGCTTCGCTTTATCGGGCGCTTTCATACGCTCCAAGGCAAATGCCAGATGTGCTGTATAATCTGCGTCTTTGCTTAGTTTCTGCTGAGACTGGATGTATGTTTTCAGCTGACTGATCGCCAGTTGTGTAACCGCCCTCGTTTGGAAGGAGGCATTGTCATCGACAGAAACGGTGAGCAGGTAAGTCAGCAGCACTTGTTCTGTTTGCAACTGGATCAATTTTTCCATACCTGTGCTGCGGGTAGCTTTCCAGGTTTTAGCGATCAATGTATTGATCATGTCGGCCAGGCCAAGCCCGTCCTGTTGTACCTGATATTGCACCATGCGGTTGAGCCGTTCGGTATTGAACAGGAACGAAAGCGGAAGATCGGCCGCCGTTTCTGCAGGCGCCAGCGCATCGAAAGCGAGTCCGGTCCTTTTCTTAAACAACTCTCTGGTAAAATTGTAGCCGGCTGGTCTCGGCGGTATCAGTTTAACAATGTTATCGGGTATACGTAAGGTTTGCGGATCAAGGCAATCGATGAGTGCATTTAGTGCATGCTGCTGTTCTGCTTTACTAACAGGGCGCGTGACGGTTTGCCCATCTCCGCGCAAGGCATAGGTATAATGCATGCCTCCGATGATCTTTGTTACGGCTTCGGCCTGATAGCGATGAAACAGGTAAACGGGCACCAGCACATCTTCAAGCATGGCCATCGATTGTCCCGGCCGGATGTTCTTTTCGCCAAATTGAGCCAGGGCCTTTTTACGTATGGCGAGTACCTCTTTCAGTTCCTGGGTGGCATCTGCCCCATTATCCCATAAATGCGCCTGCGGATGCAGGCCGCCGGCGGCGCGCGCATCGCGGTCGGCGATATACTGCAGGCCTTTGGCTGCAGCCTCGCGCAGGATATTGTCGAGCGCTTTGGCTTCTTCTGTGCCTTTGGGAAAATCCTGGTAACCCCAGGTAATGGCAGCTTTGTCCCACGCACCTATCTTATTATCGTAAGCATCGGAAAGATCGATCTGCCCTGTGGGCGACAGTTTCACCTGGGGATGCGGATAGTCCATCACGCTGGCGCGATCACTTACACTGGAAGCGTAGTTATGCATGAGCCCCAGGGTGTGCCCCACTTCATGCGCTGCCAATTGCTGCAGACGGGACAGCGCCATTTTCAGCATTTTATCGTCGGCGGGAGCGCCATTTTCGAAAGGAGCCAACAGTCCCTGTGCTATCAGATAGTCCTGGCGCACCCGCAGAGAGCCCAGGGTTACATGTCCTTTGATGATCTCACCGGTGCGGGGGTCTGTTACGCTGTTTCCATACGACCAACCGCGGGTAGACCGGTGAACCCAGTTGATGACGTTGTAGCGTACATCCATTGGGTCGGCGCTATCCGGCAGCACTTTAACCTGGAAGGCATTGCGATAACCGGCCGCTTCGAAAGCCTGGTTCCACCACGATGCTCCTTCGAGCAGGGCGCTACGGATGGGCTCGGGCGTGCCATTGTCGAGATAATAAATGATTGGTTTAACGGGGTCGCTGATAGCGGCGGCAGGATCTTTCTTTTTCAGCCGGTGCCGGGCAACATAATATTTCTCGATAGGAGCTGAAACAGGCGAGCTATAGTCGAAAAATGATGTACCAAAATAACCTGATCTCGGGTCAAACAATCGAGGCTGGTAATCGCTATCGGGCAATTGTACAAAAGAGTGGTGAATGCGTAGGGTTACGGCATCTGGCGACGGGGTAACGGCATTCACAAAACTGCCCGTTTCGCCATCGCTGTTCACCAACGTAATGGTAACTTCTACCTCAGTATTATTGGGGAAGTTCTTTGTGCGCGGCAGGTAAAGCGCAGACCTGCTTTTATCGAAAGCATAACTCCCCTGGCGGGATGATTTGAGCCGGTTGCCAACGCGAATGGCATCCCGGACAATAAAGTCGGTGGCATCTACCAGGTAGTGACCATTGGTTTCCGCTTCAACCGTGAAACCCCAGATGGCGGATTGTGCAAAGGATTGTTCCACCGCTTTGCGTTCGGCAGGGTCGTTGGTGAGGGCGCGATAGTCGTAGTTGGGTACGACCATCAATATTTTACGGCCCACTTTGGTGAACCTCACGATGCGTGTAGCATCGAGCAGGCCCCTGTCGAGCCCTATGTCGTTGGATCCCAATCCTGCCGGCAGGGAGGTGACATAGATCATTTCCGAGTCGAGCTTGTTGATATCGAGCCAGATCCTGCCGGTATTTTCATCCCAGTAAAAATCGAGGAACCCGGCATGTTTTTTCAAGCCTGCGGTTTTATCCGAAATGGTCGGTAGTGATTGGGCGGAAGTAAATAAAGAGAACAGTAGGAAAGAGAACAGGTAGATAAATCTCATTGCAGCACTTTTAGGTGCAACAAGATAAGGAAATTGACAGGTTGTTAATTCCCGTTATCAGGCAACGCGGTTACTTTTCCACCAACGGTATCCCACATACCCCATGATGGCTAAAGGAGTGAATGCGAGGTAAATGATGCCTGTATTCAGCGCTTTTGCGGGACGTTCACCGAGTTGAGAAGCGGTTTTTGTGCAAATAGAACACTGTGCAAGGGCTCCGGTGGAGAACATTGTTAATATTAACAATACGGGTAATATCAATCGGCACTTCTTCATAATTCGTAAGGAATCACAAAAATACGAGCAAAACAGGAACTGAGCAAGTGGTGGTTTACAGCGCAGCCAGGGGCCCGCCCGAGGCACCCCGGATCTGGTAAACACATCCACCCCGCTAAGAATGCCCGATTAGGTTCCTGCGCCAACGACAAAACACGGACAATGCCCCTCTTTTAAACAAAAAGCCCCGCTATTCAGCGGGGCCTATGTAGTTGCAATGAATTGTTGTTATTATTTCTTATCCTTTTTAAATGTTTCCCAACCGGCAGAGCCGAAGGATTTGAGCACTACTGTCTGGTCGCTGTTTTGCACCGTTACATAGTAGTAAGTGGTATTCTCGGAGGCCATTTCAAAGAGGTCGCTGATCCAATAGCCTGCATAAGACTTCTTCAGATCGCTGAGCAGGTTGATGGGCAATTGACCGGAAACGATGTTCCTTACTACTGCCAGCAGGTTACCTTCTTCTGAATAATAGGCGAACATCACCTGATCGTTCAGCTTGAAGGTTGCCTTTGAAATGTCTTTTGATTTTTCCCAGCTAACATCCTGTGCGGATGCAAACTCCTTCTTGAAGGAATTAATAACTTGTTCGTTTACGTTTTCTGTCTTGTGGGCAAAGGTGGCACTAAGACCAACTGCTAACAGCAGTACCCAGGTTAAAATTGTCTTTTTCATTTTAAATGCTTTTTTTGTTTTTATGGCTATTATTAACTTAAGTGTTGCGCTATACTTGTTGCATCACACTTAATAAGACGCGACTAATTTTCGAATGTTACAACCTGTTTCCTGTTTTTTTATCCTTTTGATTTCTTTAACAAATCAACTTTGTTCGCTGCAGAAACCGTGGATCATGAACCAGATTGCGCCGCAAAGTTAGCAACGATTTTTTCTCTTGCAAGTGATCATTGAGTGAACGGTAGTGTTCTTTGAATGAAATGCGGGTTTATTATAACAAAATGGGGATGGGCGGCAAAAGCGAAGCTGGCAGGGCATTTCAGGCGACTAACCGATAGCCACATTGATAATCAAGCAGATAAATTAAAGCCGCCAAACAACTGTATCATAAGCGTACAGTTGTGTCGCGTGGTTTTACTTACACACTCATCGTATTTACTGAGTGCTGCAAAATAATGTTAAAATAATATGCTTGACTTTCTCATTGATTTGACAGCACTACCTGTGATAGGCAGGTGCTTTTATCATTGGTTAGAACTTGGAGAACAGTTCCATGAATTCCTGTCTGCGCGAGCGTGAAATACTGATGTTGGCGTTATCATCCATGATCACATAGCCGCCTTCGCCGCGTACAAACTTCTTGATATGGTTGATGTTTATGAGGAATGAATTATGCACCCGGAAGAAGTCGGGCCCCGATAATGCTTCGTCGATATCTTTGAGCACCTTGGATACCATGATCTTTTTTCCACCTGCCAGCACAATATTGGTGTAGTTACTTTCCGCTTCGCAATACACAATATCCTGCGTAGATACAAAGATCATCCCATCGTTCGTTGTGAGCGCAATGCGCGGCACTGTGTTCCTGCTTACACTCTTTACGTGCTGTAACAGCAGATCGATCTGCTCCCGGGTGGGTATGGATTTCTTTTCTTCCAGGCGGCGTATGGTCTCTTTAAGGTCGTCGGGATCGATGGGCTTCAGCAGATAGTTTAAAGCGCTATACCGAAATGCCTTGATCGCAAATTTATCGTAGGCCGTGGTGAATACTACATCGAATTGCAGTTTATCGAACTGCTCAAGCATATCGAAACCATTCATCCGCGGCATTTCTATGTCGAGGAATACCACTTCGGGCTTGTGCAGGTTGATCGCCGCCAGTCCTTCTTCTGCTGAGAGGCACATGGCGCTGATGGTGACTTGTGGACAATAGGTTTTCAGCAACCACTCGAGCATTTCGATACAGTTGTTCTCGTCATCTACAATTACACAGCTTATCATGGTCAATCTCTTTTAGTTGTTAAGCAATTATCTGTTTTGGTATTTATACAGGTATTTTCAGGACCACTTTGGTGCCTGCTGCATCGCCATTGTCGGCAACGAGGTCCACGATCGTAATGCTCGCATTGGGCGATGCATGCTTGTTGAGTATGGCAATCCGGTCTTCGGTCAGCTTCATACCCAGCGACTTCTTGGTGGTCGCCGATTTGCTCTTAAACTCCCTGGCTCGTTCCCTGCCTACTCCATTGTCTTCTATCACACACTGCAACATACTTTCTGTGAGCATGGTTAAACGGATGGTGAGGTGGCCGGCCGTTTCCTTATGCAGCAGCCCATGCCATATGGCATTCTCCACATAGGGCTGTATGATCAAAGGAGGCACTTCCACCACTTCGGGAAACACCTCTTTATCAACGATGATCTCGTATGTGAACTTATTATTAAATCGAAGGGATTCCATTTCCATATAGATCCTGAGCGCCTCAAGTTCGTTCGAGAGTAATACGTTCTTACTATTGGAGTTGTCCAGGATCAGTCGTATGAGTTTCGAAAAGCGGGTAAGGTACAGGGATGCTGTGGTGTGGTCGCTCTTAACGATGTACCGGTTGATAGAGTTGAGGCAATTGAAAATAAAGTGCGGATTCATCTGCGCCCTCAGTGCTTTCATTTCAATCTCGGCGATCTTCTGGTTGTATTCCGATCGTAACTTTTCTTTCTCGCGCACCTGTTGCAGGCGCATGCGGTAAATGGTGTGGATGAGCAATACCACCAGGGCTGTGATGGCCGCAATGAACCACCACCTTTGCCATACAGGCGGAATGATGCGTATGCTCACTTCATTGTTGGCAGACGTCCAATTGATATGATCAATACTGGCCCTCACGAGGAAGGTGTATTTACCGGCGGGAAGGGAGGGATAGCGGGCCTCCCGGATATCGGTTCCCGTGTGCCACTCTTTATCGTACCCCTTGAGCATATACTGGTAGTCGATATTCCGGGATCCATTGAGGTTGATCGCTGTAAAATAAAAGGTGATGTCGTTTTGACTATGGGGGGAGGTAAAGTTTCTTTGTGCGCCAAAATACTGCAGCGTATCATTCGTGCCCATTGCGTATATACTTACCTGCAGCAGGGAAGGCGTTACTACCAGTTTTTCGGGAAAAAATGAATTGATGCCCCGTTCACTACCCCACAGTAATTCGCCGTTGGCTGCTTTCACAGCAGCATTGCTCCTGAACCCATCGATGCTAAGGCCCGAATTTTCTTCGAAGTGCGTGAGCTTCTGTGCAGCGGGATCATACTGCACCAAAGATTTGCTGTTGGCAATCCAGATATTACCCCTTGCATCTTTAAGCAGCGATTCGCAGCGCTCGTAGCTTAATCCATTCCTCCGGTTGTACAGCCGGATCTTTCCCTGCTGGTCGATGATCACAAAGCCATGAGCTGTACCGGCATAAACAGCTCCGGCATTATCCTGCGTAAACCCATAGATGATATCGCCGGGCAGCCCTTCTTTGGTGGTGAGGTTGATGATGCTGTGCTGTGCAGGATCGTAACAGTAAATGCCTGTGCCGTGTGTGCCGATCCACAAACGGTGCCGGTTATCTTCGAAGAGACTAATGACCAGTTTGTTGTTCAGTTCTTTCAATTGCGGATGGTTGCCAAAGGCAATAGTCTTTTGGGTGAGCGGGTCAAAAGCATATACGCCCCTGCTGGTGCCTACCCAAATGTTACCGTCTGACAAGGATTGCAACTCGTAGATATAGGGCGATAATACGGCTTTATCAGTATCGTGGCCAAAGCGGATCTTACGAAATTGCCCCGAGCCTTTGTCAAAGAGGGATAATCCGTTACTGGCGCCGCTCAGCCATAGCTGACCATACCGGTCGTTGCAGAGCGCCCGTATTTCGAGTGGCCTCAGCCCTTGGGCCGAATTAACATAAGAGTGATAGAAAGTTGATTGGTTGGTCGTTCTGTTCCACCTGATCAGCCGGTCATTGGCGCCCACCCAGAATATACCGTTCCCTTCTTCAACAATGCGGGTGATGTAATTATCGTACAGGTTCCCGTTCTCATCGCTGAAAATGCGGGTATATACAGCTGGCCGGTTAAAGATATTGGCCATGTTGACACCCGATGCCTGCGTACCCACAATGATCTCACCACGTTTGCCGGCGAAGGCCCGGTAAGTGTTGTTGGCCGAGATGGTACTGAGGTTGAGCGGATCGTGGGTATGGCGGGTAATATTACCTTTCGTATCGATGATGGTGAGCCCTGCAAAATCGGTGGCCACGAGCAGGTCGCCATTGGCAGCGCGCCTTACCTCCGTAAGATAGGTATTGATGGTTTTGCCACCCAGCTGATTGACGAGTTGGTAGGATGCGATCTCCCTGCCGCTACGCGTACTTATTAACAACACTTTGCCGGTTTTGAGGCCAACCGCGATAGATGTGTCGGTGGCCGGACAAGCACTCAGCGGAGATTCAAATGTTTTCCGGAAAACGATCTGCTTCGTTGCGTAGTCGAGGATAGATAATGTAGAATCGGTAATGAAAATAATCTGATCGGTATTGGCCGCTTCTGCGTCTACAAAATTACCCTGTGCTAAAGCTGCCGGCACCCAGCTCAGCTCTTTCCATTTACCGGCCGTGCTGTCGAAATAATACTGTCCCTTACCCGTATGCAAAACGACACCATAACTAGCAGTTTCGAAGATAGACGGGCAACGGAATCGTTTAAGCGTATCCTGTATCGTAATACGATGAAAGATACGACTTTCATCTACCCAGCCTGCGCCTGAAAAGGTTCCCATCCAGATACGGTTACGGCTGTCGGCCATGAGGTGCAGCACCACGTCGGAAGGCATTTCGGGATTTCTTTCCTTATTGTATCCTGTAACGGAATAGCCATCGTAAACATTCAATCCATCGTTGGTACCTACCCAGAGAAAGCCGTTCTTATCGATGGTGAGCGATTGGGCATTGTTGCCGGTAAGGCCGTTGGCGGTGTTGAGGTGCGAAAAACTGATCACCTGCCCCCGCATCGTAGTGGAGAGCATCAATAGAATAATACCTGCTATCGTAAGCCTGGTCAAGAACAAATTTCAATTAAGCGTAATAAGAAGGGCTTGCCAGGGTAAATCTACCAAACAATCCAGGGCCGCCCAATACCGGGTGCGTGTGTGGCAGGTTTTATGAGTGGTTGGCAGTAATTCGGGGGTCGCTATCCATTGAACATCAGGCTTCGAACTGTGCCTATCCGTTTTACTGGATTAAACTGTTCGATCACAGGCAAAAACAGACCACCTACTCAATAGATGAGCACAATCGGTGATTTAGCGCTACTTTGTGGCTACGGTTAAAGGCACCTGTTAAAATCCAAGTAAGCTTTGATTATTTATTACCTGATAATAGCTATCCTGCTGGCCACCACCTTGTTCCTGGTGTGGCGTTTGTACCAGCAACGTAAATCCAGTCAATCCGACGACCTCGAAATTGAAAGGACGATCAATTATTTTGCCACCTCCCTCTTCGGCAAAAATACCATAGAAGAGATCCTCTGGGATGTTACCAAGAATTGCATTTCCCACCTCAATTTTGAAGATTGCGTTATATACCTAGTCGACGAGGAACGGAAAATATTGGTGCAGAAGGCGGCTTATGGGCCCAAGAACCCGAAAGACTATGAGATCTTCGAACCGATCGAAATACCATTGGGTAAAGGTATTGTGGGCAGTGTGGCGGTGAGCGGCATACCGGAGATCATTGCCAATACCACGACCGACCCCCGGTACATTGTCGATGACGACCTCCGCTACTCGGAGATCACAGTGCCCATCATTTACCAGGGCAAAGTGCTGGGCATTATCGATGCGGAGCACCATGAAGCAAATTTCTTTCAGTCGAAGCACTTGTTCATTCTCAATACCATTGCATCTCTTTGTGCCAATAAGATCATGCGCTACCAGGTAGAGGAAGCTTACCGCGCTACAACGATCAGGCTGCATGAGAACAATCGTAAGATCGCCGAGAACAGGCTGTCAGTGCTTAGGTTGCAGATGAACCCGCATTTCGTGTTCAACAGCCTCAACTCAATTGGCAACTTCATCCTGAAGAATGAGCCTATGAAGGCTTCTACTTATCTCACCAAATTCTCCAAGCTGGTGCGGCTGATCTTCGACAGCGCCCAATCGGAATGGGTTTCGCTGGAGCAGGAGATCAAATCGCTGGAGTTGTATATTGAACTGGAGCAACTTCGGTTCAACAATAAGTTTGATGTTATTATCCACGTAAGCGACGATATCAACCGGGGCACGCTGATGGTGCCGCCACTGTTGCTGCAGCCTTTTGTTGAAAATGCCATCTGGCATGGTTTGATGCCCAAGGAAGGTGAAAGAGGCGAACTCTACTTACATTACTGGCTCAACAAAGACCGCCTTTGCATGAGTATTGAAGATAACGGCATCGGACGGGCGGCGGCGATCCAATCCAGGTCGGGCCGCATCAGCACACTTCAAAAGCATGGTCTCAAACTCACCGATGAACGCATTCAGATCATCAATGAGATTTATCATGCCCACGTCCACGCAGAAATCAAAGACCTCAGCGACGACCTGGGACAGCCGGCGGGTACCAGGGTCATTCTTTCCATGGCGATAAAGCAATAGCTACATAGATTATTGCTGATGGTAGTAGGCATGTTGTGTGTCCACTATCATCAGTTACTGCAGTTTGATCACAATCCATCAGAGGCAATTTCCTGTTCCACGGGGTCAATAATGTACATTATTAGGCAAACTGCAGACATTTAATGTGTGGCACATTAGGAGAACTAAGCGACCCAAAAATGGAAACGCCAGCGAGCAGACATGCGGGCATAAAAAAAGGGCCGTTCCAAGTGAATGAAACGGCCCTGATCTATTTAGTGAAGCGGTTGATTAAACAGCTTCGGTCTTCATTGCTTTCGACACCTTGTTACGCTCGTTCTCATCGAGGATCACTTTACGCATCCGGATGAAGTTGGGCGTTACTTCGATGCACTCATCCTGCTGGATGTACTCCATACATTCTTCCAGTGTCAGCAAAGTTTTGGGAGCGATGCGGGTTGCATCATCGCTACCGCTGGCGCGGTGGTTGGTAAGCTTCTTGGCTTCCGTAACGTTTACTACGAGATCGCCGGGCTTGATGTTCTCAGCCACGATCTGGCCGGTGTAGATATCTTCGCCTGGATCAACGAAGAAGGTACCACGGTCCTGCAGTTTATCGATCGAGTAAGCGGTTGTCTTTTCAGAGCTCTTGGAAACCAATACACCGTTGTTACGGCCGGGGATCATACCTTTCCAGGGCTTGTAATCGACAAAGCGGTGTGCCATTACTGCCTCGCCGGTAGTGGCGGTCAGCATTTGGGTACGCAAACCGATCAATCCGCGGGAAGGGATCTCGAATTCCAGGTGCTGCATTTCGCCCTTGGTTTCCATGATCTGCATTTCACCTTTACGGCGGGTAACGAGGTCAATTACTTTAGAAGCGAACTCCTGGGGTACATCTACTACCAGGTTTTCGTATGGTTCAGACTTAACGCCATCGATTTCTTTTACAATTACCTGGGGCTGTCCTACAGTCAGCTCATATCCTTCGCGACGCATGGTCTCGATGAGGATACCAAGGTGAAGGATACCACGACCATACACGAGGAAGCTATCACCACCGCCTTCGGCTTCTTTAACACGGAGGGCGAGGTTCTTTTCTGTTTCTTTCATGAGGCGATCGCGAAGGTGACGGCTGGTTACGAACTTACCATCGCGGCCATAGAAAGGAGAGTTGTTGATCGAGAACATCATGTTCATGGTTGGCTCATCCACGCTGATTACCGGCAGTGCTTCGGGATTTTCTGCATCGGCGATGGTATCACCGATACCGAAATCTTCGATACCTACTACAGCGCAAAGGTCGCCGGCTACTACTTCAGTAACACGCTTCTTACCCATGCCTTCGAATACGTACAGTTCCTTTACCCTCGACCTTTTGTTTGTACCGTTGGTTTGCATCAGCATAACCGGTTGGTTTTCCTTGATGACACCACGGCTCACCTTACCTACGGCGATACGGCCCAGGAAGGAAGAATAGTCGAGTGATGTGATCTGCATCTGAACCGGACCTTCGTTCACCTTGGGAGGAGGAACGTGTTTCAGGATACCGTCGAGCAGGGGGTTGATGTTATCGATCTGTGTGAGCGAGTCGTTGAACCAACCGTTCTTACCCGAACCGTAGAAGGTGGGGAAGTCAAGTTGTTCCTCAGTAGCATCGAGGTTGAAGAAAAGCTCGAATACCGCATCGTGCACTTCGTCGGGGCGGCAGTTGGGCTTATCTACTTTATTGATGATCACAATGGGCTTCAGGTTGAGCTGGAGCGCCTTTTGGAGTACAAAACGTGTTTGAGGCATAGGGCCTTCGAACGCATCGACCAGCAAGCATACGCCATCGGCCATTTTCAATACACGCTCTACCTCTCCGCCAAAGTCGGCGTGCCCAGGGGTATCGATCACATTGATCTTAACGTCCTTGTAAGTAACGGAAGCGTTCTTACTGAAGATGGTGATACCTCTTTCACGTTCCAGATCGTTGTTATCCATGATCAATTCACCAGTATCCTGGTTGTCACGGAACACCTTGGTGGCGTGTAAGATCTTGTCTACCAGGGTAGTTTTACCGTGGTCTACGTGGGCGATAATCGCTATGTTTCTGATTTCCATAATTAACTCATTAATAGGTTGACTCACTGACAAGCAAGCGATTAGCTATTATGCAGGTTTTCAACGGGCAAAAAGAGGCGCAAAAGTACGCTAATTCGGTGGGTGGGACAAGGATTTTAAGGAAACTTATTAATTAATTAACGGATTCTCCTTAGTGGAAAGGCGCTTTGCAAGAATATGCTCATAAGAACTTCTTTACCAATGCGATAACTCCGCTGACCAACAGGCTGAAAAGGATCAGGGTAGTAACCGGAAAATAGAATCGCACATTTCCCTTCTCTACCCGGATATCGCCTGGCAGGCGGCCTATCCAGTGCAGTTTATCATGGAAGAAATAGATGATCACGCCGATGAAAACGACTGCCAACCCGATGACAATAATGAACTTACCCGTATCGGAATTCATATATGGATAATTTTCTGAAGCGTTCGTTTTGCCTTAATTTAACGTACAAATTTACCTCATGGGCAAGAAGAAATGGTGGTTTATTGCTGCTCTTGTCATTTTGATCGTGTACCTGATGGGACCTAAACCGGCCGACCCGCTATACCGTGCCGACATGCTGGTGGTACCTGCGGCGGCGGACTCGCTGGACCATTTTGTGGCGGCCACAGAGGCTCAGCACCGCCTAAAACCCGACAATGAAGCGCGGATCATTTGGGCCAATGACTCGGCGAAAAACAGAACGCCCTATTCAATGGTTTACCTGCATGGATTTTCTGCTTCCCAAGCCGAAGGCGAGCCCGTACACCGCAATATTGCCCGGCGGTTTGGTTGCAATCTGTATCTCTCGCGCCTGGCAGAACATGGCATCGATACGACTGAACCTTTGGCCAACCTCACTTCCGACCGATATTGGGAAAGCGCCAAGCAGGCTTTGGCCATCGGAAAGCAGCTGGGTGAAAAAGTGATCCTGGTGGGAACTTCTACCGGCGGTACCCTCGCTTTGATGCTGGCGGCTGAATTTCCGGATATCCATGCGCTGGTGCTGCTGTCGCCGAATATAGCGATAAACGATGCCAATGCCTGGTTGCTGAACAATCCGTGGGGGCTGCAGATCGCACGACTGGTAAAGGGTTCAAAGTATATGGTTTCGGAAGATACCCGTGCAGTGTATAAACAATACTGGAATAGCCCCTACCGGCTGGAGGCGGCGGTAAATCTCGAGGAGTTATTGGAAACGTCGATGGACAAAAAAACCTTCGAACAGGTTAAACAACCGACCCTGTTATTGTATTATTTCAAAGACAAGGTTCACCAGGATAGCGTAGTAAAAGTGGAAGCTGAACTGAAGATGTTTGAAGAACTGGGCACTCCATCTGGCGAAAAGAGAGCCGTCGCTATGCCTAATACCGGAAACCACGTATTAGGATCGTGGATCAAATCGAAAGATGTAGCAGGTGTTGAACGGGAGATCGGGGGATTTATGCAGGACATGTTGCACATTTCTCCTGTTAAATAGAGAATTTTGGTGACACGAATCACACCTAACCCTTCTGCAGCAACAGGCTTTGTTAAATCGCCCCCGAATGGTTGGATTTGCAACAGTTTCATTTCCCATGGAATCTTCTTTTCCTTAACTTGTTCAGCTAAAATGTCTTGCATATGATACGTTCAAGAATTGCCGGTATTGGCATGTATGTTCCCGAGCAGGTAGTGACCAACCAGGACCTCACCCAATACATGGATACCAGTGACGAGTGGATACAGGAAAGAACCGGCATCAAAGAACGGCGCTTTGCCCATCGCACCCAGGAAACAACGACCACCATGGGCGTAGAAGCCGCGAAAATGGCGATCGCGCGCGCCGGCATTACCGCGCAGGACATCGATTTTATTGTATTCGCCACACTGAGCCCGGACTATTACTTTCCCGGTTGTGGAGTGCTGGTGCAACGGTCGCTCAGGATGAAAGAGATCGGCGCACTGGATGTACGCAACCAATGCAGCGGCTTTATATATGCTTTGAGTGTGGCCGACCAGTTTATCAGGGGCGGCATGTATAAAAATGTGCTGGTAATTGGCAGCGAAAAACATTCGTTTGGCCTTGACTTTAGTACCCGTGGCCGGAATGTGAGTGTGATCTTTGGCGATGGTGCCGGTGCGGTGGTGCTTCAACCAACCCAGGAAGCAGGAGTGGGTATTCTCAGTACGCATTTGCACAGTGACGGCGAAAGCGCTGAAATACTCGCCATGTACAACCCGGGCACCCATGCCAACCATTGGCTGGAGCAACCGCTGGCAGCTTTCGATACTGCAGAAGTCGGAGAAATGTTCATGAGCCATGCTATGATCGATAATGCCCAGAACTTCCCCTTCATGGACGGACCGGCTGTTTTCAAAAAAGCGGTGGTGAAATTCCCGGAGGTGATCATGGAGGCGCTCGACGTCAATGGTTATAAACCTTCCGACCTGAAGATGCTGATCCCCCACCAGGCTAATCTGCGCATTGCGCAGTTTGTGCAGCAAAAACTTGGTTTGTCGGACGACCAGGTATACAACAACATTCAAAAGTATGGCAATACAACGGCTGCCTCTGTTCCCTTGGCGCTTTGTGAAGCCTGGCAGGAGGGCAGGGTAAAACCAGGAGACCTGGTATGCCTGGCAGCTTTTGGCAGTGGCTTTACATGGGCCAGCGCTTTACTCAAATGGTAGTGGCGTGGCCTCTTCGTTCATGGCGGGTTTCAGCACTTTGCGGATCTCCATGCGCTTAATGGTGCCCTGCAAGATGAGGTAGGCGTGCTGAACAGTTTCTTCCAATAACACATTGCCTTCCAGGTCGCGCACGGTAGTGTGCACTTCCACGACAATGTTTCCATCTTCTCCATGGCAAATACTAACCGGTTCTACCAGGGGGTCGATCATATGCCATTGACGTACCCAGTAATCGTGCACGGCTTTATGGCCGTAAACGTATCCCCCTTCAAGCCCGTTAGGCCAATCTACATCGGGATCCATACAGGCAAGGGCGGCCTCCACATCGCGTGCATTGAATGCCGCGTAAGCACGCCGTAATACATCCAGGCTCACGGGATCTACCTCTTCGTCTTTTTGAATAGCGGGCAACATATATTTCCTTTTTGACTACCTATAAAAATCCCGTGCCAGGATTTACGGGGCGATGATGTTATAGTAGTCAATTTGAGGCGTTTTTTGACCGATGAACATTCTAATAACATTGAATACGATGGAGTTTACTATAATTGTTGGAATTTTGCAGCCGCATGTCAAGAAAGCTCATTTTTCTCATCAACCCTATATCCGGCACCAAAGGCAAGGATCAACTTAGAAACATGATCGTCCGAAAAACGGAGGCGGCTGGTATCCCATTCGAGATCATGGACACGGATATTACCGCAAGGTATTATGCGGTCAGGAAAAAGATCATGTCGGAAGGTGTAACGGATATCATTATTTGTGGCGGCGACGGATCGGTGAACCAGGTGGTGCATGCACTGGCCGATACGGACGTCAATTTCGGCATTATCCCGATGGGATCGGGCAATGGGCTCGCTTTTGCTGCCGGCATTCCCAAATCGAGCGAGAAAGCCCTGGATGTTGCCTTCTCGGGCGTTCCGCGGCTTACTGATGCATTCATGGTGAACAGGCAGTTTGCCTGTATGCTGTGCGGACTGGGATTTGATGCGCAGGTCGCGCATCAGTTTGCGAAGCAGCCCAAGCGCGGACTTGCTACCTATGCTTCACTTACAACGCGTAATTTCTTTTCGGCGGGCTCCTATCTCTTCAAGATCGAGGCGAATAACCTCACTTTTACTACAGATGCTTTTTTCCTGAGCATTGCGAACAGCAACCAGTTTGGCAACAATTTTACCATTGCGCCCAAGGCGGTACTTTCGGACGGATTGCTCGATGTAGTGATCGTGAAGAAAATAGCCAAGCCCTTAATGCTGCTGAACGTGATGAGGCAGGTAATGGTTGGCAAGCTGAAGCGGATCGAGAATTCCCTGAGCTCTCCGGTGATCTATTTCCAGACCGAGGAACTTCATATTTCGAATGTGGGTCATGCGCCCATGCACATCGACGGTGAACCCCGGGATACGCCTGCGAAATTGCACATCAAAGTAATGCCTCAATTCTTCAAGCTGATACACGGGGTTTAAAGTACCCTTTTATTTACTACAGGGTTCGTGGGGCGAAAGCAGTGAGGCTGGCCGGCACGTTTTACTTGCAGGTGCTTGCGCGGTGACTTCGCAGTACGGTTGTCGGGCATCGAAGGATGCCGCGACAGACAGTCCTTATCGCGCTACCGGGTTGCTTCTCGGCTTCAGCAACTCTTTAAAGAATTCAAATCCCTGCTGATTGTTGGCCGTGAACAGCGCTTCACTGATATCGATCTTTTCGCTTTTGGTGAGGTGAAAATTGAGTGCCGCCCGGGCATCTTCCTTTTTGGGCAAGTACTGGAAGGATAACCGGTAAAACTGGTTACCCAGTATTTCCTGCGAGAGGCAAAGCAATTCACTTTGCGAATACTCCTGCATCTTATACCAGTTGTATTGCAACAGCATGACCGGTTTGGTAGCGATCTCGGTAATGTTGCCTGCTTCAAAGGGCTCCCAGCCGGCCATTTTGCGGTCGCGTATCTGAATAAGTACGACGCCGTTGGTATTCTCCTTGATCCAGTGCTGAAATACCTGCAGGAAACGGATCGTGGTTTCCAATCCGTAGTTATCGCGCAGTCCGGCATCCATTACATCAATGACCGGGCTGGATGGCAGCCATACGTTGGGCAGCACATACGGGAAGGTGGCATTCATGCGCAGCGCGGTAAGCATGCGCAGGTTCATAGGCGACTGTCCTGCAAACATCGACTGGAAATCGATGGCATCGGGTTCTATTTCCCGTAGCTTATTGGTATCGTATACAGGCTTCATGAGAAAGCTGACCGGCTGCGTGCTGATAAGCATCTTGCGGCTATCCTGCGTGATAACCGAACTGAACACCATTAAAGGAGTACGCGCATTGGCTTCGTCCTCATACAGGTCTTTCAACTGTTTGTTGAGGATGCCGTGGGTATTTTCATTGAGTTTTTGCTCGAAGGCATAACCGCGGTCTTTCACATATTCGTAGCCACTAACTTTGAATTTCTGTGCCGGCGATGCGAGGTCGCGTGCTACGAAAGAGGTGAACAAGGAATTGAGCAGATCTCCGGAAATATCATCAACATACTGCTCATCCTGCAGGCGAATGTTCTTTCCTGCAGCCTTTTCGCGGCTCAGTTCACGGAAATAGGCGGCTCCCAGCATACCTCCTGACGCACCTGTGATAAAAGCGGTTTTCTTCATAAGCTGCCCTTCGCTGAGGCTATCGAGGTATTGCATCACATTCATCGTAAACGTAGCGCTCCGGTTGCCTCCCCCACTGGTATTGATGATGAACATGGTGGGCTTTTTGGTGTCCTGGTTGGCCTTCCAGCGGTCGAGTATGGCGATCATGTTTGCCTTGTCACGGGCAACATTTTCGGGCGAGCACAGCATGAACAGGTTTTCGCGCGTATAGGCAGGCCGGTCCTTCTTATTGCTGTAGTTAAGACCGTATGCTTTGTTGGTGGGATCGATGATATTGTTGCGGTAGAGAACATTCAACCCAAAGAACAACAATACCAGTACAGGTATACTCCAGCTTTGCAGAAAATAGGTAAATGCCCCCGAAACGGCGATGAGGATGGCGAAGAACAAGGTTATGCCGGATGCGGCAGGCAACTGAAACAAAGGATCATCAAGGCAAAAGCCCAGGAGAATGAGAAAGATGAAGGCGATAAAGATCGATAGTACCGCCGCGAAGTGATGACGGCTGAATATGGTTTCTACAAATTCACGGCTGTAGTGTGATACGTCGCGCACTTTCTTAAGGGTAAACAGCGAATTGAGGTACCACTCCACCCGTACCAGCCGGCTTTGGGTAAGTCTATCATCGCCCTTTCTGAACTGCGCCTTGAACAACTGCGGGTTGCTGATCACCGGGGTAAGCCGGCGGATAATGGTCTTGTCGGCCCGGAAGAAATAATAAAAAGAAATAGCAATGATGATGACGAGGCCCCCGAGGAAGCCTGCTACCAGCAGCAATATTTCGCTGGTGGTCATAAGTTCCTTGATCCCGGCAAACTTCACGACTTTGCTGAGGTAGAATACAAGAAACAGTAGTGGTATGATGCCGTTATTGATACAATACTTCAGGAATGGATTGGAGGTAGTGGCGAGGAAACGGAAATGACGGCTAAAGAGAATAAAGGTGGTAATGTTCCAGCTCATGATGAAGATGCCGATGGCCACTCCTACGAATACGGCACTGAGGGCATTTACCTTTCCCAGGTACTCGGGAGCGAGATACAGAGAATCGGCCCCAAAGCTTTTCATGAAGCTACCGTTGACCGTACTGAAAAGTACAAACCAGAAGATGAGCAGTACCTGGAATTTTTTAAAATGCAGCAGGAACAGCTGGATGGGAAATGACCGGTAAAATCCGCGTAAAAATGGTTTCATGCTGCGTGGATACTTTTCGTACTCAATATACTATCAAAAACGAAAAGATATCATATTCATTATGCTGCGGCTGGTTGCCGTTTGGGCAGCAGGTACAGCATGGCGATAAAACTGAGCAATAACAACATGCCAACCACCTGATGCAACTGGGCCATCCACTCGAACGTTCCCCATTGCTGGGGTTTGATTCCCGGGCTGGTAAGCACCGTTACGATGCCCAGTATTACCTGCGCCACCACAAACAGCAGGGGCCAGGGGCGCGCTTTGCGGAAGGCTTCGCCCGGCGCAGCCACTTTATATGCTTTTACTGCATAAACGATCACCAGCACCAGCAACAGGTAAGCAAGTCCGCGGTGTATAAAATGGATGGTCATCTTGTTCTCGAAAAAGTTTAACAAAAGAGGGCTTTCCCGGAAAATGGAAGGGGGTATTAAATCTCCATTAATATCGGGCCAGGTAGGCGCCGCGAGGGCCGCTTTATGACCTGCCATGAGCGCCCCGAAGATCAGCTGGAGGAACAACAGTCCGATGATCCACCAGGTCCATTTGCGTAAGGAAGAATTGGGCTTGCGTTCCCGCGCGGGTACGCGCAGTTGCAGGGCAAACCAATAGGCATAGCAGATCAATGCCAGCGCAAATATGAAGTGCAGGGCCAACCGGGTAGGCTTTACATATACAGCATCGCCGGTGAGGCCGCTGGCCACCATGATCCAGCCGATGGCTCCCTGAAAGGCGCCAAACAGGAACAGGAAGAGCAGCGGCTGCTGCATTTCGCGTTTGAGGTATTTCTTGGAAACCAGGTAAACGAAACCAACGAGGAATACCACACCGATCATCCTTGCCCAGAAGCGGTGGAACCATTCCCAGAAGAAAATGAATTTGAAGTCGGCCAGGGTGAAGTCGGAATTCAGCAGGAGGTACTGAGGCGTTTGGCGGTACTTATTAAACTCCTGCACCCAACGATCTTCATTGAGCGGAGGCAGGGTGCCTGTTACCACGTTCCATTCGGTGATGGACAATCCCGAACCCGTTAAACGGGTGATGCCTCCCAATACTACCTGGATCAGCAGCATGCCTACACCGATCAGTATCCAGACCGAGACATAGCGACGGGCCTTTTTATCGATCTTGTCTGCTTCCTGCTGAAAGCCCTGTCCGGGCGCTGGGTAGTGGGTATTGGTATCCATAGCGCCCGCAAAGGTAGTGCAGGATTATGGAATCACTTTAATGTATCCCCATCCTTGTTTTTGGCGCGTAATGATCTCATATATTCCGTCGGGCACTGTTTGTACGCCGGGGATTAACTGGTCTTTGGACAGGTTTTGTCTTTGCATGGTAACTGCACAAACTTTAAACGCGGCTTTTTTGGCCAGTTCCTGTACAGCAGGTTCTACCACCGATTTGTTTTTGGTGACCAGGTCGAGCCCGCCGCCATATATAACGATCTCTATTTTGGCATCGGGATTGGCTTTTAGTATGCTGCCAGCCTGGCGCACTACCGTATGATAAGCCATGGTGTCCTTGCTGGTTACATCAAATACGACTTTGTAATCGGTTGTTTGCGCTGATAAGTACTGGCATGCCAGTAACATCAGAAAGAGAAATAAGTATTTTTTCATGTGGAGGAGTATTAGCGTTGAATGATCTGTGTTTTATTTGGGTGATACTGCTTTGGACTGTTCTTTAAAATCTGCGATCTTTTTAAAGGGGCCATATTTGTGTTGTTGCTCGGAAAAGGTGTCGGCATAGGGGCCGTACGGATGGTCGACGGGTTTACTTTGCATGGCAGGCCAATCGCCGGCAAATAACTTCTCGGGCCTTGTCTGCGAGTTGATATAGGCCGCCACATCCCAGGCCTGTTCGTCGGAGAGGACCGGCTTGTGGTGAAAGGCTTCGTCATACGGCATATTGTCGCGCACATAACCAGCCAGTCGCGAAAGGCGATATATACCTGCCCCGGTGTTGTAACTGCCGGCACCCCACAGCGGCGGATATTGGTAGCCAATGCCTGTGATAGAGTCGGGCACCCCCTGACCATCGTTACCATGGCAACGCTGACAATAAGCGACGTATACTTTGCTACCTGCTGCAGGATCGGCCGGGCGGTCGAGATAGGCTATGGAGGAAATGCCCACCCCTACCGGTTTCTTTTTTGCGGGTACATTGCTGCCCACCCATTTGATATAGGCTACCATCGCTTTCAGTTCGCGGCTGTTGCTATCGAGGGGCTTTCCGTTGAGGCTGCGCTGCAGGCAATCATTGACACGTTTTTCTACCGACTCTACGGTGCCGCTCCTTTCCCGGTAACGGGGATAGGTAGTAGCAACGGCACTATAGTTGTTGCCGTAAGCGCGTGTGCCTGCATCGAGGTGGCAGTTCTGGCAGTTCATGCCGTTGGAAATGGCCCGTACGGTTCCCTGCGGGCCCAGGTATCGTGCAGTATGGGCGACCAGGGAGCGGCCATACCGGATCAGATCACCGTCGGTCGTGCGGGGTATGGTGGCTGTGTCGGGCGCTTCCCAGGGCCATTCGGGCAAAGCGGCCGAAGCCAGTTTGCCCGATTGCTGACCTACCGGGTTATACTTTATCAATAACATGCATAACGAGGCCACCACGACAACCAGCAATATGGTTAGCTGTAATTTACGTGGCATACAAAAAAATTAAGACGGTGGGGCGTTAGCCTGCGAAACAATAAGAGCATCCGTGTTCCTGCGCCCTGTTAACGGCCCATACGCCTGACGGCATCGGCTGAATATTTGGCAACAAGCCAGCTACCCATTCCTTCTTCACGACGGCAGGATCCAGGTTCATTTTACCCGCTATTGCTGCGCTGTACACGGTCATCGCTGCATCGCATACACAGAACATGACACCGCTCTCCTGCAATTCATTGATCCCGATATTTATTACCCCAAAGCCCGGAACTTTAAAGGCACCTTGCTCGGGTTTCCAGAATGGATTGCGGGTGGCGGGTTGCTTGGTAGCAGGATCATCGGCTTTGAACACTTCGCCGAAATTGTATTTTGCCCAGAGGTCGTGTTGCATCGCGTAGGGTATTGCATCGTGACGCAAGATGACTACTACGCTGCAATCTTTTTCGGGAGTGCCGGTAGCGCCGTTGGTAAGCAGGAATACCCGTGGCCAGGCAAACGGAAATATTTCGTGCGGACGGGGTGCATCGAATACGATGCGGTGTTTCCCTTTAATCTTGTTGAACCATTCTTCCGCATCTGCGATACCCTGTTGTGAAAAGTCGGGTGAGGCCATCATACTAAGTGGACTTGCCAGGGTGGTGATTCCCAAAGCGGCAGCTCCTGTAGCCAAAGTGCCGAGAAAACCGCGGCGGGAGGATACATTCAAATCATTGTTTTCCATAATTGACTGTTTTAATAATCAAGCAAATTTCATTTCGCCCGGCAGGTTTTGAAATACCCGAAAGCGCAACTTCCGTTCCCCGAATGCGGGGAGCCGGTACATGGTTGATGATCTAAAGAGCCGACCGTTGTTGCTCCAATAATTTCAATCCAGACAAAGGATACAGAAAACGAATGTGGTGATAGTGGATCCGATAGTGCTCCTGGCGTAAGGTTATTCGCCAGCGCAATACCTGTAAAGTGAAAGATATCCAGGCAAATAGAGAAGTTTGTGCAATGCTTACAACAATTCCTGTTATAAATTTAATGAATTAAGTATCGCATTCCTATTCTAATTTCTGCCCCTCCCCGCAGAATGAATGGTGCAGCATTGAGTTGTACAGATGGTGGAAGCTGTTAAGCAGAGAAGAAGAGTTCATGCACCAATACCAGTATTCCGATCGATAACACGAACCAGCCAAATACTTTACGGAGCGATCCGGCAGATATTTTATCGGAGAGTGACATACCCACAAAAATGCCGCCTATGGCGATGGCCGTAAAGCTCATCAACAGGGGCCAATGGATCTGATACTGGGCCATGGTGCTGAAAAAGCCAAACAAGGAACTGAAGGTCATGATGGTTAAGGAAGAGCCTACAGCTGTTTTCATCGGCACCTTGCCAAATAATACGAGGGCTGGGATAATGAGGAAGCCGCCGCCGGCGCCCAGTATACCGGTAATGATGCCTACCCCGGCGCCCTGCAGAAATAGCGGCAGCATTTTCCGGGGCTGATCACCTGCGGGTACGATCGTTAGCTGGTTGTTGCGGGCGTTACGGATCATGGAAATGGAGGTGAGGAGCATCAGCAGGGAGAACATCAGCATCAGGAACACCGGTTTTGTAACGGCGAGCGGGCCAATGTTGAAGAAGTAGTTGGGCAACAGCGGCACCAGGTGATGCCGGGCAATAAAGACAGACAACATAGAGGCGCTGCCGAATACGAATACCACGGGTATGTCGACCAGGTTCTTGCGATAGGCCCGTACGGAACCTACGAGACTGCAGCATCCAACTACGAATAACGAGTACATCGTTGCCAGTACTGGATCAACCTTCAGCAGGTACACCAATACCGGCACCGTTATGATGGAGCCGCCGCCGCCTATTAAACCAAGGGAGAGGCCGATCAACACTGCTATGATATAACCCGCTATTTCCATACTTTCCTGTCTTTCAAAAAAGTGCGGAAAGGTAAGGTTAGTTTCCGAGGTCACGCATCCCCTTTTCTGTGAAGTTGTGGGTAAATTAAATTATTCCTCCGGCGCGTATTTGCAGGCTTCCCTTATTTTTGGCCAAAGTTTTTACATTGCTCAAATCTTTTCACCAGGAGGTGTTTATTGAAGCGGGTTGCGATGAGGCCGGCAGGGGTTGCCTGGCCGGTCCTGTATTTGCAGCGGCCGTCATCCTTCCCAAAGACTTTTACCATCCTTTACTCAATGACTCCAAGCAGGTAACGGAAGAGCAGCGCTATGAACTTAGGCCGGTGATCGAAAAAGAGGCTATCAGCTATGCCGTCGGCATTGTCGATCACGAAGAGATCGACCTGATCAATATTCTCAAAGCTTCCTTTAAAGCGATGCACCTCGCCATCGAACAACTCAAAACAAAGCCGGAACTGTTGCTGATTGACGGCAACCGCTTTACGCCCTACCCTTCCATTAAGCACGAGTGCATCATCAAGGGCGATGGTATCTACGCTTCTATTGCTGCTGCCAGTATCCTCGCAAAGACTTACCGCGACGATTACATGATGCAACTGCACGAGGCCTTCCCTCAATACAAATGGAATTCGAATAAAGGATATGCGACGCTGCAGCACCGCAACGCGATCGGCGAACATGGCATGAGCCCCTATCACCGCAAATCGTTCCAGTGCCTGCCTTCGCAGCTGGAGCTCGATCTCTGATACAGCCTGATTATATCAATACATCATTTCGGGAAAAAAACTGGCTGCTCGCTCGGGCCATTCGTTCTTCAGCATACTGAAATAAATGGAATCCCTGCGGCGGTCGTGGTGCATCTGCATGTGGCTGCGGAGTACGCCTTCGGGGATCATGCCCACTTTTAAGAGGGCGGCTTTGGCGCGCTCATTGAGGTTATCGGTCTTGATCTCTACCCTTTCCATTTTCATGACGCCGAAGGCATAACTCAACAATGCGAACTTAGCCTGTTTATTGATGCCCATGCCAATATAATCAGGCCCCAGCCAGCTGGATCCTATTTCAAGCCGCTTGTCGAAAAAAGATATATTGAGGTAGCTGGTACTGCCGCAGATGGTTTTGGTGTCTTTATCGATAACCACGAAGGGTACCCGTTTGCCCTGTGCACGCTCGGTCAGCAGATCATCGATCCAATTGCGCAGTGCCTGTGCATCATCGAGTTCCTGCACAAAATATTTCCAGGTTTCCCTGGATTGGGCGAGTGGATACAGGGCATCGAAATCGGCCGGAGTGAGCAGGCGTAGTTTTACCCGTTGTGTTTCCAGTTCGAAGGTATCGGGAAATAGCCGTTGGTATTCTTTCAGGTATGGAGGCATGGCGATCGTACTATTAGGGGGGCGAATATACGGCCAATTATTCAGCTACCCATTCACCGGCACCCTGGCGTATAATCACAGGTTCTTCACCCGTACAGTCTACCACAGTAGAAGGTACCATACCACCAATGCCGCCGTCGGCTACTATGTCGACCAGTTTTTCGAAGTTGGCGTACATCAGTTCGGGATCGGTGTATTCTTCCACCATATCACCCGGCAACGTGGTACTGAGGATGGGGTGACCGAGTTCTTTGACGATAGCGCGGGCAATATTGTTATCGGGGACGCGGATACCGATGGTATCTTTTTTGCTTTTGAGGATCTTCGGCACTTCCTTGCTGGCAGGCAGGATGAATGTGTAAGGCCCCGGCAGGTAGCTTTTCAGCATCCGGTACAGCGGGGTCGATATACTTTTGGTATATTGACTAAGATCGCTGAGATCGTGGCAAATAAAGGAAAACTGGGCCTTCTGGGGATTGATCTGCTTGATGCGACAGATACGCTCGATGGCTTTTTGCTGGAAGATATCGCAGCCCAGACCATAAATGGTATCGGTAGGGTAAATGATCACTTCACCCTTGGCCAATCCCGACACAATGGTTTGAATATTACGGGGCTGTGGATTATCGGGATGAAGATGTAATAGCATACCGGTAAAGTTAGCGGTAAAAGTCAAAGAATCAGCAAAAAGCAGGTCCGCGGCGCAACAATTGGCCGCCCGCAGTTGTCAGATTATCAACATATTCGGCAAGGTCATTCCATGAATTTGTATTTAATATTAAATTAGCGCAAAATTTTGTCCATGCGTTTACAAACTGTTGATAGAGTAGATTCTATAGGAGGAGACGAGTTTCAGCAGCGCTTTTATAAACCGATGAAGCCGGTGGTCATCAGGGATCTGGCCAAGGATTGGCCGGCCTATCAAAAATGGAACTGGAATTTTTTTAAAGAAAAGGTAGGTGACAAACGGGTAGGCCTGTACAACAATGTGAAGAGCGATGCCTATACCCCCATTAATACTGCAGATGACTATAAGACCTTTGGCGAATACATCGATATGATATCCCAGGGTCCTGCCGGCTGGCGGATCTTCCTGTTCAATATTTTCGATCATGCGCCGGAGTTGACACAGGATTTTGAGTGGCCCGAGCATATGATGAGGGGGTTCGTCAAGAAGTTCCCGATGTTGTTTACGGGTGGGGCTACGAGCATCACGCATATGCATTTCGATATCGACATGTCGCATATCCTGCATACCCAGTTCCAGGGCAGAAAGCGGGTATTGTTGTTTCCCTTCGAGGAACAACACAAATTGTACCGCAAGCCTTTTGAAGTGTTGAGCCTGGCCGACTTTTCGAACTACAATGTAGATGGCAAGGTGGATTACAGTAAGTTCCCCGCCCTGAAACTGGCGCAGGGATATGAAGTGATCCTGGAGCATGGCGATACTTTATTCATGCCTGCGGGATACTGGCATCATATGGAATACCTCGACAGTGGGTTTGCGATGAGTTTAAGAGCTTTGCAATCTTCGATCAGTGGCAAACTACAGGGCGCCTGGAACCTGTTTGGGATGCGCAGTATCGACACGCTGATGAAAAAGACAGCACCCAAGTGGTGGTATGATTACAAGAAAGACAAATTGTACAAGGCTGCGGAAAAGGAAATGAGCTTTCATTCCGTTTCTTAGTAGTTTTAAAATAGATCCGAACCCTTAACTATTGCGCAATCAGGCGCCTGTTGATCGTGTTGCCCGCTTAATAAGAATAGTTGATCTATCTTAATAAATGGGTGCAAATACTCTATTCATTAAAAATTCTTGAGGAAATTATTGATTTTTAAGAAAACTGTGATTACTTTTACCCTGCTTATGTGCTGAACCACTATTCACACCTCCAAAGCATTACAATCTCCAATCTCCTCATTCCAACCATCCAATTTCCAGTCCTGTTTCATTTTCCGGTACTATCGAAAAAGAAAGAACAAGTTAGCCTTGTACCATATAAGATTGTCCGCGACCCTTATAAATTGATTTTACCTCTGTCACGTTGTTTACGACCCTGTGCGTTTTGGCCACCCAAATCATGTGCGTTGCTGTAGCCAAAACCATCTGCTCTTACTTCAAGGTATTAGCAGTAAAAATCAAAGTGAAGTATTAAAAGTGCTCATCTCAACAAGAAGAATTCCTCTTCCAGGCATACGTCCTGTTGGCTGGGCTGCTTTATAATCTCTTCACCATTTGTTGAAGAATCCAATTCAAGACCATTATCAGGTTCCTTTAAACTGAATTTATATATACTGAATATATAGTTACCTTCTTTCTTTTTGTGGTTTCAGAGGTAAGCACAGGCCGGCGATTTCCATCGCTGGCTTTCTTTTTTATAATGAATTACCCGATTCGGATTTGTAATAACTGACAGGGCAGTAAATACAATTGAGAGGCGGGGTCATTGAATGACCCGCACTCCGGTTATGCAATGTTGAAACGTTAGTAGGCTGGAGATCGATCGAAGCAGGATCAGGAAATTGTCCACGTTTCATGCCCACGCAAAAGTTTATCGAGATTACCCGCACCTTTTGATTGGATGACCTCCTGCAATTGCAACTCCATCATTTCCTCGTAACAAGGTCTGTCGGTTTCATAGAACACCCCGAATGGGCGGGGCAGGTGTCCGTCTATGCGCGGATCATCGAACATACGCACCAGCAGCTGCGCTTTATTGGAATCGCGCTCATCGTGTATCCACAGGTCATCGGCACCGGCACCATCGCCGAGGTCGACGATTACCGGCTTAAAGCCATCGAGCTTGATGCCTTTGTTTCGTTGTGCTCCAAAAATGAGCGGTTTTCCCTGCTCGAGAAAGAGGGTATTATCGGGCTTGGTCGCTTTTTCGGTGAATGGCTCAAAAGCTGCATCATTGAAAATGTTGCAGTTCTGATAGATCTCGAGGAAGGAAGATCCCTTGTGCTGGTGACTACGGACCAGCGATTCCTGCAGGTGTTTGGGATCACGATCCATCGTGCGCGCCACGAAGGTAGCATCGGCCCCTAAGGCCAGCGCTAGTGGGTTAAAGGGATGATCGATGCTGCCATAGGGGGTAGACTTGGTAACCTTCTGCTCTTCAGAGGTGGGCGAATACTGTCCTTTGGTGAGGCCGTATATCTGGTTGTTGAAGAGCATGATATTGACATCGAAGTTTCGACGCAATAAATGAATGGTATGATTACCTCCTATGCTGAGGCCATCGCCATCGCCGGTGACGATCCATACGCTCAGGTCGGGCCTGGCAGCCTTAAGGCCACTCGCTACCGCTGTTGCACGGCCATGGATAGAGTGCATGCCATAGGTGTTCATATAATAGGGAAACCGGCTGCTGCAGCCGATGCCTGATATGATCACTATGTTTTCGCGGGCAATACCTAGTCCGGGCATGATCTTTTGAACCTGCGCCAGGATGGAATAGTCGCCACAGCCGGGACACCACCGGACTTCCTGATCGGTGGCGAAATCTTTTGGTGTCAATATGGGGATCGATGCGGCTTCGCTCATATCCTAAATTTACAAAATTTAGGGCACCCGGCCTTTTTTGAAAGCCAGGGGCGAAAACAGCCGGATAAGCTACTGACCGCTCACCAGCTCTTCCCAATATTCTGCAGCGCGGCGGGTGTGCGGTACCACGATGGTGCCACCCACAATATTGGCCACGGCAAACACTTCATACATCTCGGCAGTGTTGACACCCAGCTCATGACTTTTGCCCAGGTGGTATTTGATGCAATCGTCGCAACGCAGTACCATGCTGGCTACCAGTCCCAACAACTCCTTGGTCTTTTTATCGAGCGCACCTTCCTCATAGGTATTGGTATCGAGGTTCCACAACCGCTTTAATACCAGGTTGTCTTTACTGAGTATCACTTCATTCATTTTAGCTCGGTAATCATTGAACTCCTGTACTAGCTGGCCCATAATTTTTCTTGTTTATTGTACAAAATTAAGAAAGCGCTGAATTCATCATTTACGTGTAATGTAAAACCCTATCTATTCGTACATTCAGCACTTCAAAAATGTTACATGATGAAATTTCTCTATTCGGGTATCCTCTTTGCCGGTTGCACGTTTAGCGCCGTGGCTCAATCGCCCAAAGAACCGGTAAAAATAACCGATATGCTGAAGATCAAAACAGCAGGCGCTGTAACAATCAGCAAGGATGGCAGTAAAGCGGCGTTCAATGTGATGACGATTGAACCCGACGGCGACAGCAAGACCGATTTCAAATACAATACCCAGGTTTGGATGGTGCCCACCGACGGCAGTTCGCAGCCCAGGCAGCTTACCAGCCGCGAAAGCGCCATGCAGCCCGCCTGGAGCCCCGACGGAAGGCAGCTGGCTTTTGTTCGTGCGGCAGACGGTAAATCGCAGATCTTCCTGCTTTCACTGGATGGTGGAGAGGCTGTTCAGCTTACCAAATTCAAATATGGCGCTGCTGCACCTGTATGGAGCCCCGATGGCAAGCAACTCCTGTTTGCAGCCAGCGTACCCTTCAAAGACCTGCTGAAAGACGCAGAACTGAATCCAGGTAAACAGTCGCCCCGTTGGCCGGCAGAAAAGCCTGGCTTTGCAAAAAATGAGCAACTCACAGCCGCTGAGGTTAAGGCTGATCCGGATGGCAGCCTCGATGAAGTGCGCGCCTACCTCGACAACAATGCCAACGACCGCAAGGCACGGATATTCAACAAGCTCAATTTCCTGGATGAGACGAATATCTCATCCGATATGAGTTTCAACCACTACTTTGTCGTGAATGCCGTGGCTGGCGCTACGCCTGTAGCGATCACCAAAGGTTTTTACCGGTTCAACGGTGCCGGCTTTACGCCCGATGGCAAACAGCTTTTGCTGGCAGGTGATGTGGACTCGCTGGAACATCCGGACCGCTCTTTGGAGAGCCAGCTCTTTTTAGTGAATACTAATGGAACCAATTTCAGGAAGGTGCTGGGCGAAGACGGTAAAGTATACTCCAATCCGCGCATTTCCCCATCGGGTAAATGGATTGCCTTTCAACACGGCACTACCTCATTCGTAAACGTACCGGCACTGGCCATCATGCCGCTGAACGGTACGGCTAAAGACATCGTCGATATCCCTTTCGACCGTAATAAGGGTACGGTTACCTGGAGCGCAGATGAGCAATTCCTGTATTTCACGGCGCAAAGCAATGGAGGTATGCCACTTTACCGGGCAGACATAAAATCCCGTAAGGTTGACCAACTAACCGATTATAACAGTGGCATCAGCAGCTTTGATATAACGGGCAATAAACTCGTGTATGTAAAGGCCGAAGTAGCGAATCCCTTTGAATTATACCTCGCTGATGCGGCCGCCAAAAACCCGAAGCGCATCAGTAATTTTAATGAGTGGGTGAACAACAAGCTGATCTCCCAACCCGAAAAGAAAACCTTCACCAACAGCAAGGGCATGACGGTTGAGTACTGGGTGATGAAGCCCGCCAATTATGTGGCCGGCAAAAAATATCCGGTGGTGCTGGAGATCCATGGCGGTCCTTCTGCGATGTGGGGACCCGGCGAAAGCAGCATGTGGCACGAGTTTCAATATTTCTGCAGCAAGGGCTACGGTGTTGTATACTGTAATCCCCGCGGCAGTGGCGGCTACGGAGTCGATTTTCTGCGCGGCAATATTAATGACTGGGGGGCAGGCCCTTCCAGTGATGTGCTAACGGCGCTGGACAAGGCGGTGGCAGAGGGCTGGGCCGATACCTCCAGGCTCACCATCACCGGCGGTTCCTATGCAGGCTACCTCGTTGCCTGGATCATTGCCCATGACCAACGATTTAAAGCCGCTTGTTCGCAGCGGGGTGTTTATGACCTGGCCACCTTTTTTGGCGAAGGCAATGCCTGGCGCCTGGTGCCCAACTATTTCGGAGGCTATCCCTGGGAGCCTGCCACCAAAGCTATCCTTGAAAGAGAGTCGCCGATCAACTACGTGCAAAACATGCATACACCCTATATCGTATTCCATGGCGACAACGACCGCCGCACCGGTTTCGTGCAGAGTGAAATGTTGTACCACAGCCTTAAAGCGCTTGGCCGGCCAGTTGAATATGTACGCCACCCGAATGCAACGCATGAGATCACCCGCAGCGGCGATAACCGCCAGCGGATCGATCAGCTGCTGCGTACCTGGGAGTTCTTTCAGCGGTATATCCAGTAGCATGTTGAGTGACGGTGGATACCCTTCAACCATTCAATTCTTCATTCCAACGGCATTTTAGGCATTGTGCCGATTAGGGCTGGTTGATTTACCCTTAGCAGAATAGCTTTAGGTAAATCAACCAGCTTTTTTATGGCTACCGGAAAATTATATATGGCGGTGTTTGTTGCGGCGTTTACGGCGCTGGTATCCTGTGGCGACAAAGATCCGTTGCCGCCGCCCGCCGCAAAGCCTGTAACGGACCAGTTTGATGTGCGCATACGGGACATCGTTGTAACCAATTCCCCATCTCCGTACTATGGCTTTACGTATAACGATTCGGGGTACGTAACTTCTCTCAACTTCGCCAGCAGCCTTTATATTTACCACTACTACTACAAGAACCAACGTATCGATAGTGTTACCAGCACTTCGACCGACGCGCGTTATCTATTGTATAAGTACACCGGCAAGCTGGTAACCGGCGTGGATCAATTTAATGATGCCGGGAAATGGCTTGTTGTCACTATTCAGTATGACCAGCAAAACCGCGTGAGCAAAATGACATGGCGGCAAAAGTCGGCCACTGAGTTTGACAAGGTGAGTGAGTTTACTTATTATGATGACGGCAATGTAAAACAATTGAAAAACACCTATCAGCCTGGCGGCATTACTTCGGTCGTGGACTATGAAGCTTATGACAACAAAAGGGGGGTAGACGGCTTTAGCATCTTCAAGGATTTCTGGGATCACGTGATCCTGTTGCCCGGAGTAAAGTTTCAGTATAACAACCCTGTTCGCATGAAGATCGTGAGTGGCCCCAATGAAAGAATAATCCGTCACGATTATGTTTACCGCGACTCATTGCCCATTGAGCGCAACTCGCATACGCAGGTAACTGGGGGGCCTTCGGCCGGACAGGCGTTTACGGGACACACTACATTCAGTTACTATTAATGAACCTACGTGCTTCTTCTCAAATATCGCAGGTGACCTTATATACCTGCAAAAAAGACGCTCTTGATTTCCCGTTCCCAAAAATCGAAAAGTGAAGCTTTTGTAGTAGAATAGGCCTCGAGGCAACGCAGATCACTTTAATGCCGTTGAGCGCTTTCTTATTTTATTTCCTCGATCCTGATGGCCTCGAGTTGCTGGCGCTGATCCTGTTTGTATTGGTCGAATACCAGCTGGGCCGATTGGGAGATGGGTTCGGCCGATGGGAACTTCTGTCTCAAAGGATCCACCTGTACATTGTTTTTCCAGAAGCGGTAACAAACATGCGGGCCGGTAGCGAGCCCTGTGCTGCCTACATAACCGATCACCTGCCCCTGGCGCACATGCTGGCCCCTCTTGGCAGCACGCCTGCTCATGTGCAGGTATTGAGTTGTGTAGGTGTTGTTGTGCCTGATCTTTACATAATTCCCGTTGAAGCGCGAGAAGGCCGACTCTATAACCACCCCATTGCCCGTGGCGATGATGGGCGTGCCGGTGCCGGCGGCATAATCGGTGCCGAGGTGCGCTTTCCATCGCTTTTGCACAGGATGAAAGCGCCGCAGGGTGAAGCGGGAGGTGATATGACTGAATTTAAGGGGTGCCTTGAGGAAAAAGCGGCGCAACGTTTTGCCCTGCTCGTCATAATACTCGCCCGGCTGGGTGCTATCGGGCTGAAAGAAGAAGGCATAAAAAGGTTCTCCGTCGTGCGAAAAGACTGCAGAACGAATGGAGCCCAGTTCTACCGGCTCATCCTTGATGTATTGCTGTTCGTATACTACTTTGAACCAGTCGCCTTCATGGATTGAATAGAAGTCGATGGACCAGGCATAAATATCAGCCAGTTTCATAGCGAGGCCGGGATCGGCGCCTGCCTTTTTAAATGTTTCGTACAGTGACCCTTCTATTTTACCGGAAGCCGTGAGCGAGCGGGTTGTCACTTCTCTCTTACCCGTATAGATACTGATGGAATCGCGCAGATCGTATACCACATAATCGATCGCATTCGGCTGGTACACGAAATATTGTGCTTTCTGCAGGCTGTCTTTGGTACAAAAAACGGTGTACTGGTTGCCGGCCCTGATATTGCGGATATCGAATACTTTTTTGGATTTAGCGGCCAGCAGGGCGATGGTTGGTTCTTCTACCTGGTAGAGTTCAAGTATGTTGGCCAGGAATTCATTGCGTTCGATGGTCTTTTCGATCACCGTAAAGGAGTCCACAGACAGGCCGAACTTTCTTTGCGGCACTGCGGGAGCTGCAGATGTAGTTTTGGCGAGTGTATCGGATGATGGAGGAGTTGCTTGTTGCTGCCGGTTCTTACAGGCTGTTACAGTCAAAACGAATAGCAAGAGTACTAAAATACCGGGGTGTACAAGGCTGGGTTTGTGCATGCAGGTTGATTGTTCGCGGTTCGCGGTTTAATAATGGCTGATTGCTATTCTATCAGTGGGCCCTGCCGCGTCCGTATGCTTACCTTCTTAAACAATCAACAAAAGACAATAGCGAGGCTTAATTCATTCATCTATGGGCAATAACGCAATGTCTGCGTTTTTCTTATTCCGGACAAAAAAGGGGGTCATTAAAATTCTGTGAAAATGTCCCCTTGTTCCTCGCGGTAGGTCGATGATGGGTGCCCAACCGGGGCACTAACCCCCCCTATCGTGCGCTTCTTGTTACCCTATAACCGTCCGGCTGAAAGGCATAAACGACAACTCCATCAGCTTCACGTGCTGACGGGCAAAGGGAATGCCGATGATCGTGATGAAAAGGATCAAAGCGAATACGAGGTGTACGAAGGCAGTGTACAATCCACCGCAAAGCAGCCATACGATGTTGGCAAACAGTGAAAGGCAACCGGTGCTTCCATCCCGGGGAACTATTTTCTTACCGAACGGCCACAACACAACGCCAGCGAGCTTAAAACACTGGAATCCCCAGGGTATACCTACAATGGTGATGCATAATACAAGGCCTCCGAAGAAATATCCGAGGGCCGACCAGAGGCCACCGAATACCAGCCAGATGAGATTACCGATTAGATTCATATAGGGGTGCAGGCTTTTGAAGGTGATGACTTGCAAAATAAAGGGTTCGGGGCAGGTGGCCAAAAGGAGAATCACGGCTGGCAGCCACCGCGTCATTGCACGAAAAAAGCCCCCGGTATCCCGGGAGCTTTGAACTATTATCTTCTAAAAAAAGATTAATAACGGTTGTTGTTGCTGCGGGAGAAAGAACGACGGTCGTTGTTACCACCACCGGTACGCTCTTCGCGGGGACGGGCTTCAGTAACCTTGATAGCACGACCTTCTACGATACCACCATCCAGTTCAGCGATCGCTTTGCGGGCAGCCTCATCATCGGGCATTTCCACGAAACCGAAACCACGGCTCTTGTTGGTGAATTTGTCAGTGATTACTTTGGCAGAAGAAACTTCGCCGTAATCAGCAAAAAAATCTTGCAGGTCTTCATCGGTAACATTGAAGCTTAAATTCGAAACATAAATGTTCATAACAAAAAAACTATTAAATTATAGAATGATCTGAGAAAAAAGCAGAGTAATAGAAGACTAACTAACTATTAGCAGATTTGCGTAGCAGACTACATCGTTCACTTACTAAATGCTAAACCTCAAATTGACGCCGCAAATATAAGAAGTTTTGCTTTGATATTTTATCACGATATAATAAACCTATGTTAAGCAAGTATCGGATGAGCTCGTCGTCAAATGTCAGAGAATTGTCACATTTCCCTCTCAGGAATTAGGGTCAATTCCTTATTTTCATCCACTAAATGACTCATTATTATGGTGTTTAACAAGAAGATGACTGTGATTGGTATGTTGGCGATACTCGTTCTGGCTGGCATTGCGGCAAGCGCCCCTCCTAAACCAACGTATAAAAACCTCAAGGTGCTGCCTAAGAACATTACCCACGACGAGCTCGACAAGGTAATGGATGAGTGGAAGGCTGCCCTGGGTGTACGATGCAATTATTGCCACTCACCCCGCAAAGACGACCCCAAAAAGATGGACTTTGCCAGCGATGATAAGCCCGAAAAGGATATTGCGCGCAAGATGTACCAGATGACAGCCCGCATCAACAAAAAATATTTTCACTACAAACAGGGCGATACTACGGCTATTGCACCGCTGAGCTGTGTTACCTGCCACCATGGAAAAGAGCATCCCGATAACGTTTCCGTAAAAAAATAATTCATAAAAACGTGCAACAAAAGCCCGTTTTGCTTCAACGCAAACGGGCTTTTTCGATTTTTTAAGGCCCTTTCCGCTAACAGAACATATGAAATAGGCAACAGTTCTTTTTTTTCTTACCAGCCTCACTACCTAATTTTGTTACTCACCTTATAATTTTCACATGGCTGCACAACAATTCGACTTTGGAATGATCGGCCTGGGGGTAATGGGCAGGAACCTGTTACTGAACATGGCAGATCACGGATTTAAAGTAATCGGATTTGACAAAGACAATCAAAAAACTACTGCATTTGAGGCGGCCGCCAATCCTGGTACCACCGTTAAAGGGGTTGTTGCCCTCCAGGAAATGGTGAGCCAGCTGGCTGTTCCCCGCAAGATCATGATGCTCGTTCCAGCCGGCAAGCCGGTAGACGACGTGATCGAAAGCCTGCTCCCCCTGGTTCAAAAAGGGGATATCATCATCGATGGCGGTAATTCGCACTACACAGATACTTTACGCCGGGTTACTTACCTGAAAGACAAAGGCATCCACTTTATGGGTGTGGGTGTTTCGGGTGGCGAGCAAGGCGCCCGCACAGGCCCCAGCATTATGCCGGGCGGCGACCAGGAGGCCTATCCGCATGTTCAACCCATGCTGGAAGCCATCGCGGCCAAGGTCAATGGCGAACCCTGCGTGGCCCATCTGGGCAAAGGCGCGGCCGGACACTATGTAAAAATGGTGCACAATGGCATCGAGTACGCCATCATGCAGATCATCAGTGAGTGTTATGATCTGCTGCACCGCGGCGCCGGTCTCACCAACGACGAACTTCATAAAGCCTTCGATAGCTGGAACAAGGGCGACCTCCAATCCTTCCTGGTGGAGATCACCGCCGATATTTTCCTGCAGCCCGACGATAAAGATGCCTCCAAACGCCTCATCGACGTAATCCTCGATAAAGCCGGCGCTAAAGGAACGGGTAAATGGACATCACAAGACGCAATGGAGATCGGCGTTCCGATCCCCACCATCGACATGTCGGTAACGATGCGCAATATTTCTGCCATCAAAGAAGAGCGCCTGAAGGCCAATGCGCTCTACAAGAACCAATCTGGCAAGATCGATACCACCAAAGAAGCCTTTGTACAACAAGTACACGACGCTCTTTACTTTGGTATCCTCATGAGCTATGCACAGGGCCTTGCCATGTTGCACAAAGCGTCTACCGAGCTGGATATGCAGATCCCCCTGCAAAAGGTGGTGAGTGTATGGCGCGGAGGTTGCATTATCCGCTCTACCCTGCTCGATCTCTTTACCAGGATCTATACGCAGAACCCTCAGCTTGAGAATTTGTTATTACATGAGCAGATCGCGCAACTGCTTGCGGACAAAACAGAGAATACACGTAAAGTGGCAGGTGCTGCGATCCAGCATCAATATGCCGCCGGCTGTCTGCTGGCTGCCCTGAGCTACTTCGACGCTTACCGCAGCGGACAATTGCCCATCAACCTGGTGCAGGCACAGCGCGATTATTTCGGAGCTCATACTTATCAACGTATTGACCAGCCAGGCACGTTTCACACGATTTGGAATAAATAGTCCGGCTCAAATTAACATATATGCAAAATCACAAACGACCACCAGCTTCCCTGTTGTTCATTTTTGGTGGCAGCGGCGACCTTAATCACCGCAAACTTTCTCCCGCTCTCTTCAACCTGTTTATCGATAACTGGATGCCCGATAAGTTTGGCATCGTAGGCATTGGTCGCCGTCCTTACAAGAACGAAGACTACCGCAAACACCTGATGAACGGCATTCAGGAATTCTCCCGCCGTAAGGAAGACCAGATCGAACAGTGGGATACTTTCTCCAAAAATGTTTCCTACCTGCAAATGGATGCATCGAACGAAGCCGACTATCAAAAGATCGCCGACATCGTAAAGGAAAAAGAACAAGAGTTCGGCGAGCATCCCAACGTTATATTCTATATGGCGGTAGCCCCCGGCCTGGTTCCCGAAATAGCCAGCAAACTGGGTCCGCTCAACATATGCTCCGATACCAAATGCACCCGCATTGTGGTAGAGAAGCCCTTTGGTCACGACCTCAAGAGCGCCCATGAGCTGAATGAACTGCTCCTGAGCATGTTCGACGAAAAGCAGATCTATCGTATCGATCATTACCTCGGAAAAGAAACTGTTCAGAATATCCTGGCGTTGCGTTTTGCCAATGCTTTGTTTGAGCCCATCTGGAACAGGAACTACATCGAGCACGTACAGATCACAGCTGCCGAGACCGTTGGCGTAGAAGGCCGCGGTGATTATTACGAAACTTCGGGAGCCCTGCGCGACATGGTGCAAAACCATATCCTGCAGCTGATGTGTATGATCGCCATGGAAGCGCCTGTATCGTTCGAGGCCGATGAGATTCGTAATAAGAAAGTAGATGTGCTGAGCGCGATCCGCAAGATCACCAATGAGGATGTGCATGCTCACGCAGTGCGCGGTCAATATTCCGAAGGCTGGATGAAAGGCAAGCAGGTTCCCGGCTATCGCCAGGAGAAAAATGTTGCGACCAACTCGGGCGTAGACACTTTCGCGGCCGTGAAATTCTATATCGACAACTGGCGCTGGCAGGATGTGCCTTTCTATGTGCGCACCGGCAAACGCATGCACCAGAAGTCAACCATCATTACGGTACAGTTCCGTCCGGCTCCATTTTATGCATTCCCTCCGGAAGCTGCAGAGACCTGGAGGCCCAACCGCCTTACCATCAGTATCCAGCCCGAAATGGATATCCGCCTGCGTTTCCAGGCCAAGCGTCCCGGCCAGTCTATGACGCTGAACCCGGTTGACATGATCTTCAGCTACAAGGACTCCTACGACGAAGAAGAACCCGAAGCATACGAAACCCTGTTGCTGGATGTAATGGAAGGCAATGCCACCCTGTTCATGCGCAAAGACCAGATCGAAGCGGCGTGGAAGATCATCATGCCGATCCTCGAAACCTGGGAAGCCCGCCCACCGGTAGATTTCCCCAACTATGCACCTGACAACTGGGGTCCCGAAGATGCCGAAGCATTGATTGCCCGCGATGGCTATAACTGGGTTAACCTGCCGGTACAGAAACAATCCAAATCAAAATCGGAAGTAGGTTCCAAATAAGATCGATCATGCAACTGCACATACAAAAAGATCCTACAGCGGTAAGCCATGACCTGGCGGAATGGATTACCAGCAATATTGAAAGCAATTTACAACAGAAAGGCCGTTTTACCTGGGTGGTGACCGGGGGTAATTCACCCAAACTCTTATATGAGTTGCTGGCCGCCGCTCCTTATCGCGAACGGATCGACTGGAGTAAGCTGCATATTTTCTGGGGCGATGAGCGGGCTGTTCCCTTCAACGACGTGCGCAACAATGCCCGCATGACGTTCGAGCAGCTCCTTGGCCATGTGCCTGTGGTCAATGAACAGGTGCATATCATGAAAACGGACGTATCCCCCGAAGAAAGTGCCAAGGATTATGAAAAGATCCTGCATGACTATTTTGGTGATGAAGGAGAGAGCTTCGACCTGGTGCTGAATGGCATGGGCGATGATGGGCATACCCTCTCGCTTTTTCCGCATACGGAAGTGATACACGAAACAAAAGCCTGGGTAACGTCCTTCTTCCTCAAAGCGCAGGACATGTACCGCATTACGCTAACTGCTCCGATCGTGAACCGTGCCCATAAAGTGGCGTTCCTCACGTTCGGTGCCAATAAAGCCAATGCGTTGCAGCAGGTACTGAAAGGTGCACGCAATATCGAGCAGTACCCTTCGCAGATCATTCAGCCAGCCTCGGGCGAGCTGCATTGGTTTGTAGATGAAGCGGCAGCAGCTGGCGTTCAATAATTATACTTCTTTAAATAGCGAGACCGATAAGCCTGGGGCCTATCGGTCTTTTTTATTTCCTGGGCGACGTACGCCCGCTGATACTGCTGTGAATGATTCGGGCGCCTGTTTGTTGTTTACCCGAATATTTCCGCGATGATCGCGTTGGTCAGCTTTCTGTCGCTTTTGGTCCAGAAGCTATTGGGCGGCGGAAACTCATTGATACAATAACCACCCTGCTTCTCAAAATCGAAGAGCGCATGGCATTGGGCATTGACCACGAGTGCACATTTGAGCCAATCCCTCGACCAGATTACCTTAATGTTGAGCGGCTTCTCTTCCTCTGTCAATTCTTCCACATTGTAAATATGAACAGCATCGAGGATACGCTGGCCACCTGTTTCGGGAGTCAACTCCAGCGCATAGAAATAGCCTGTGCTGGTATCATCTTCAAATACAACGGCATAATTGTTCTCGCTGGACACACTTTCAATAAACGTATCCTCACCCGGGGTGATTTTCTTTTCTGCTAATAGGTATCCTTTCATATTGCATCTACTGAATCATATACAACCACTTTCTTCCACAGGGAGGAGCATTCTTCCACAAACTTCAGGTGTATGGGATCGGTTTGGTAGCTGGCCTGATCGGCATCGTTGTCGAACATCAGGCACCAGGAGATGGAATAACTGCTGTCGATCACTTCGCGGTTGGTATTGGCCGGCTGGCCGATATGGAACCACTTGATCGTTTTTACAGCAGACAGCTTTTTCAAACCGGCTATCAGCTTTGCTTTGTCTTCCTTGCTATCGGGATGATTAAGCCAAAAATATACGTGGTGAATAAACTTGTGGTCGGCCATGGTTGACTGATTATTTTCTGCTAATGTAATCAATCCTCCGGCAACTACGGCTTTACCGGTATTGGCGATAAACTCACGACGGGTAGTGCTCATATTAGAACTTTTTATTTTTTACCTCCTGTTCGCCTTCAGCCAATCCCTGATGCCTTTGTAGATCTTTTTAGCTACTGCCTTATGAAACGCAGGGTCCATGATCTTCTTCTCCTCTTCTTCATTGCTCAGGAATGCGATCTCGACCAGGCAATTGGGATATTCGGTGGGACCGCTCAAGGCGAAATTGAAGTTGCCGATATTTCCGTAATTATCCAAACCCAGTTGGAGCATCCGGTCAAGAATAGCCGTGGTGAGGGGGCGGAAGCCGATATAGCGGTAGTAGGTGCTGGTGCCTTTGCTGGCAGGATTACCAGAGGAGTTGAGGTGCAGGCTGATGAGCAGGGAGGGGTCCTGTTGCCGGAGGGCAAGGGTACGGTCGGGCATGCTGATATCGACATCGGCAGTCCGTGTCATATATACCTTTACTCCCTTACGGCCGAGGTAATGCTGCAAGGCTTCTGCAAACTGCAGGGTATAGGCTTTTTCTAGGCCCTTATTCATTTTACCAGATGCTCCCGTATTGCTGCCTCCATGCCCTGCATCGACGGCAATAGTGAGATTTCTGATGTTTAGCTTTCCTGGTTGCCGTTTGATGCGGATGACCAGCTTTTTTCCGGCGCTGTCATAAGAAATAAAATGTCCCCAATGCTGATGGTGCTTCAATTCGATGAACACCCGCAGCACATCGTCTTCTGTTTGTTCGTACCAGGCATTCTTAATTTCTTTCAATGTTTTCAACTGGGTGATCCAATTGCTGTTGGAGGTGGCGCCGAATATATCTACTGCCAGTCGGGAAGGATTGATCTGTTGTATCGCACGGTAAGGCAGGCGCTCTTCCATAGCTATGGTGACATAATCGTGGGTATCGTTGCCGTAAGCCCGCCAGCTGCCGGTGAGGTAGTAAGGTTTATCTTTTGTGGCTGTATCCGTCTTCACGTTACTTTTTGCGACGTAGGCGATGTGATACTTTGACAACTGCACTTTATAATCGGTACCGGCAGAATCAATCACCTTCAACACGACATTGGTATCGAGGTAAGTCATCTTGGCGCCGCCAAGACGATCATCTCCCAGGCCGTATTCCAGGAAGGGAAGCTGGCCGGTAGTCCTTACAAAGAAGTAACGCGTGGTATCCTGAGCGCGGGATGTAGAGAACAGGAGAAAGAGAAATGAGAGTGTTGCGAATTGTTTCATATGGCAAAATACACAGCAATAGCATACTAAATGCAGTTGCAGCATATTGCCGGTAATGCATGAGCTTTTTGAAAATCTATGGCACTCAAGTTCCTGCATGGGCAACAAAAAGGGCCGCAGTAGACACTGCCGCCCATAGTATAGCCATGATTCTAAATATGCTTATAAGGGATACTTATTGTCTTTGATCAGTTTGTCGGCAATACGTCGACGGGCATCTTTCGTATTGAAAGGCTCCACTTTCGAGAATCGCTTAATGCCCAGCAACATCATGCGTTGTTCATCACCTTCGGCAAAGGCGTTGATGGCCTCGCGGCCGAATTTGTTGATGTTGTCTGCAGCATCATACAGGTAGGTGCGCATGATGTCGAGTTCCCACTGGCAGGCAGCTTCGCCTTTTCTGTCGACCAGTTTAATGGTCCTCAGCAAGGCACTTTCGGCACAGAAGGTTTCAATAGCCA
This sequence comes from Paraflavitalea sp. CAU 1676, assembly GCF_029223285.1. Lineage (GTDB taxonomy): Bacteria > Bacteroidota > Bacteroidia > Chitinophagales > Chitinophagaceae > Paraflavitalea. The sequence continues at coordinate 249,947 of NZ_JARHUJ010000006.1, forward strand.
TGTCGGCGATGTGCATCAGTATTTCCTGCTCGCTTTCGATCTTCATCATCAGCTTTTGCACAGCGGCGCCAGCCGTCATGAGGATGGCTTTCTTAAAGTTGGCGATGGCCTTTTTCTCTTTGGAGAATGCTTCTTCCTCGCCGCTGCCAAAATCAGGGATGCTCATCAGTTCTTTCTGTACTGCCATAGCGGGCCCCATCAGGTCGAGCCGGCCTTTCATGGCGCGCTTGAGTACCATATCTACTGTAAGGAGACGATTGATCTCGTTGGTACCTTCATAGATACGGTTGATGCGGCTGTCACGATAGCCTTTTGATATGATGTATTCGTCGCTGTAGCCATTGCCGCCGTGTATCTGCACGCCTTCATCAACGACAAAATCGAGCATCTCACTGCCAAATACTTTCAGGATGGCGCATTCGATCGCGTATTCTTCGGCACCGCCCAGCAGGGCTTCGTTGAATGGTTTTCCTGCAGACAGCAGCTCCTGCTCTTTGTCGTCGATCCATTTGGAGCTACGGTACAGGGCGCTTTCCGCCACCCACATTTTGATGGCCATTTCAGCCAGCTTGTGCTTGATGGCGCCAAAGGTGGCTATAGGCGTCTTAAACTGTTCGCGGGTAGTTGCGTATTGAATAGAGGTGGCAGCTGCCCGTTTTGCGCCGCCCAATGCTGCAGCACATAATTTCAGCCTGCCGATGTTCAGGATATTAAAGGCTATAATGTGGCCCTTGCCAATTTCTCCCAGTACATTCTCTACCGGTACTTTACAGTCCTGGAAATACAGCTGAACGGTAGAGGAACCTTTGATCCCCATCTTGTGTTCTTCGGCTCCCTGCGTAAATCCTTCAAATCCTCTCTCTACGATAAAGCCGGTGAACTTATCGCCATCCACTTTAGCGAAGACAGTATATACGTCGGCAAAACCGCCATTGGTGATCCAGCATTTCTGTCCGTTCAGCAAATAATGTTTGCCATCGGCACTCAGTTTGGCGGTGGTCTTTGCACCGAGAGCATCACTGCCACTATCGGGCTCTGTAAGACCATATGCGCCTTTCCATTCGCCGGTGGCCAGCTTAGGAATGTATTTTTCTTTCTGGGCATCGGTACCGAAATACAAAATAGGCAGGGTACCAATACCGGTATGAGCAGCTACTGCTACGGAGAAGGAGAACCCTCCGCCCAATCCTTCATTGACGAGCGTTGAGGTGATGAAGTCCTTACCAAGTCCTCCATATTGCTCGGGTATAGAAGCCCCCAGCAAACCCTGCTCACCTGCTTTCAACACCAGCGAAGGCATCAAACCGGGCTCCAGCTTATCGATGCGATCGATGACCGGCAGCACTTCGGCGTCGAGGAAGGATGCGCACATGTCTTTTACCATCTGCTGTTCCTCGTTGAAGTCTTCGGGGATAAAGGTTTCAAAAGCAGAACCTTCTTTGATCAGCCACTCGCCGCCTTTGAGGCTTGTTTTCGTTTGTGTTGCGCTGCTCATAGTAAATGTTTTTAAAATGAATAGTCAATCGTTTATTATCGTTGGTGCTCCGGCCGCTTGACAGTGGTCCGGTGCCCGCTTTATTTCAGATTATCGTATACGATCTGCAGCACTTCTTTACAGATCTCGATCCGCTCAGGTGGCACGCCTTCCAGTGCTTCATTCAACGTTTCTTCAGCAATTTCCATGCTCTGCTCCTGCAGCTTTTGTGCCTGTCGTGTGAGGTAGATCAGGTTCATACGCCGGTCTGCATCCGACGAAACCCTTTTTACCAACTGCAGCCTTTCGAGGTTATCGACCAGGCGGGTAATGCTGGGTTTATCGCGGAAGGTGGCGTTGCACAACTCCTGCTGGCTGATGCCGTCCTGTTTCCACAAATGATACAACACACTCCACTGCTCGATGGTTACATTGAGACCTGCACTGTTGAATTTTTTTTGCAGCCGCCTGGCAATAGCCGTCGATGCCTTACCGGTAATAAAGCTATATAGTTCGCCTCTTCTGAAATGGTTGTTTGACATATAGTTGTTTATACAACTATCCAAACTTACACAATTTCCCCGTCCCGGACAAGTTTTCTTCCGTTTATATATTGGTAAGGGAAAACCTTTATGGGGGCTTGTTCAGGCCTTTACAGCAGGGAGATTGGGGAAAATCCGCTGGCAGGAAGAATGGATACTGTGCAGCGATTGGGACGGCTGCTGCGCGCAGAAGGAATGCTTCCTTTTGAATGGACAAAGTATCGGAAAAGGGGGTGCTATGCTGGATAGAGAATGTGAAGTGGCACACGGTTTTGAAATGGCGGGCTTTAAGCAGGGGGCATGCCCGGCGAGATCAAAATCGATATAAATCAGGGGATTTTTGTAGGGGTTACTGGTTTCACTATGTTTTTATGATAGATTTGGTTTGCCTGCTATGCTGATCGTAACCTGCCCGCTACTCTATTAACTGAGCTATCGACTTTACCCCCTAAACACCTTACATGAAGCAACTTTGCCTCGTAGGCCTCTGCCTGTGCCTATCCCTGGCTGTATCCAGCCAGTCGATGAAAATAGTAGCGATCGGCTCTTCAACAACCAGCGGAACGGGGGCTTTCCCGTACGACAGTTCCTGGGTGGGCCGCTTTACCTATTATTATAAAACACAACTGAGCATTGCCAGTGCCGTTTACAACCTGGGCGTACCGGGCGCCACCTGCTATCGGGGTATGCCGGCAACCTATGCTCCCCCACTTAACCGGGAAGCGCCCGATGCAGCTACCAACGTATCCAAAGCCGTACAATTGCTGGCCGGAATGCCCATTCCTTCAAACGGGATCATTATCGTAGGGTATCCATCGAATGGCTATGTAACCTATAGCATCCCGGAGATCATGCAATGCCTGCAAACTATTTACGATTCGGCCACCAGACTTGGCAACCGGTGTTTTATCACTACGAGCCAGCCGCGAACAGATGGCGGTTATAATACACCAGCCATCAAACGTAAACTGGCCGACATCAAAGACTCCATCATCCGGCGTTTTACGGCAGCCAATACGATCAATTGCTGGGATGGCCTATTCAATCCGGCCGATAGCTCTATTTTGCCCGCGTATTCAGCAGGCGACAATGTCCACTTCAACAATGCTGGTCACCGGGTATTGTTCGAGCGTATTCAGGCCATGCATGTTTTCAGTATGGTATTACCGATCAGTATCGGAAAGTTTACGGTTACGCCGCTCGATAAAGGGGTAGATCTGCAATGGACGGCCGAACAGCCAGCTGAAGCCTCTTCTTTCGAAATACAACGAAGCCAGGATGGGATACATTTTCAGTTGTTACATAGGTTGGCGGGCATGGCCAGCGCCGGGCAACACACTTACAAATGGACGGATATAGCGCCATTACCCGGTATCAGCTATTACCGCCTGGCATTCCGTGAGGGAGATGCGCCACGTTATTCTACTACCGCCACAAGTACACGGCGCTTGCCAGCGCTTGCATGCGGCGCCATGAAGTGGCAGCGTGGAGCACGTCAAATTCAGTTACAATTGACTACCGATGCCAATCAGGTAGTGAATATCATGATCACGAATACCAACGGACAGGTGCTGCAGCGGCTGCAGCAGCCCGTGCGCTGTGGTTTAAACAACCTCAGCATTGCGCTGCCTGCATCGCCGGCAGGCATATACTATATGCGGATCTCCGGAACCAATGGTCAATCGATAACGCGCTCTTTTCTATATTGAGGCTTCGATTCCATTACTTTCTTATAATGTTGTAGTTTTAGAGCGGTGTGTTCTATGCAAACTGCTTTTATCAATTACAAGAGCTCGGCAATCAGCTATAGCTATGGCGGCAACGGTGAAAAACTCCTGGTGTGCCTGCATGGTTATGGTGAATCGGAAAAAAGCTTTCACTTCCTGGAGAAACATTTGCCAGACGGATACCGCATCCTGGCCATAGACCTTCCTTATCACGGCGCCACGCAGTGGAACGAAGGTTTGCAGTTTACCATCGAAGACCTGCTGGTCATTATCGATGCTATCTGCCGTCAACATGGTGACTATACCGGCCGCTTAACCCTTGCAGGTTATAGCATGGGTGGCCGCGTTGCCCTTAGCCTTTTTCAACAGGTACCCGCGCAAACCGACAAGATCATCCTCCTGGCACCGGATGGTTTGAAGGTCAACTTCTGGTACCGGCTGGCTACCCGCACGTATATCGGCAACCGATTGTTCCGTTTCACGATGTACCATCCACAGTGGTTCTTTCGCTTCCTGCAGGCAGGCAATAAACTGGGCCTCATCAACCAAAGCGTATTCAAGTTCACCAACTATTATATTCACGATAACCAGGTGAGAGACGATCTGTACAAACGCTGGACCTGCATGCGGCTAATACGCCCCCGATTATCAACCATAAAACAACTGGTAACACAGCATAGGGTGCCTGTGCGTTTATTGTATGGCCGGTACGACCGCATCATAAGATACGAACGCGGCGAAAAATTCAGAACAGGTATTGAATCTTTCTGTACGTTGCAAATAATTCCAAGCGGTCACCAGGTGTTGCATGAAAAGCATATGGCGGTGATCCTTGAATTACTGAAAACATAAATCCGTTTATCTAACTGCTCATACATGCCAATATTCCTGTTAGTGTTTTTCTTATTGATGGTGGGCTATGCGATCCTGATCAACTTTTACCACCGGGCCTGGAATCAGCTGCCCGTGTATAAAGTTGCCGACCGAAAGCCGGTTACGAATATTTCCGTTGTTGTGGCGGCACGGAATGAAGAGGACAATCTCCCTGCGTTGCTCGATTCACTGAACAGCCAGCAATATCCCAGCTCCCTCTATGAAGTGATCGTGGTGAATGACCACTCGACCGATAATACCTGGTCGATCCTGCAGCAAGCAGCCTATCCCGAATTGAAACTAAGGCCAATTAATCTCGCCGCCTACCTCGAAGACACCGGAACTACCAGATCGTATAAGAAAAAGGCCATTGAAACAGGTATCCGGGAAGCGCGCGGCACACTGATCGTAACGACCGATGCCGATTGCCGTTTGGGAGATCAGTGGCTGCAAACCTTTGCCTCTTTCTATGAAACCACCGAGGCGAAGTTTATTGCCGCACCGGTACGCATCGATGCGCGCCGCTCTTTACTGGGCATCTTTCAAACCCTGGACTTCATCACCCTGCAGGGCATTACAGGCGCTTCCGTATACAAACGTTTTCACAGCATGTGCAACGGTGCCAACCTGGCCTATGAAAAAAAGGCTTTTGAGGAGGTGAATGGTTTTGAAGGCATTGATAAGATCCCTTCGGGCGATGATATGCTGCTGATGCATAAGATCTATCAAAAGTATCCGGACAAGGTCTTTTACCTCAAAGCACAGGAAGCGATCGCTTCCACAGCGCCAGCCGCCAGCTGGAAAGCGTTTTTTCACCAGCGCATCCGGTGGGCGAGCAAGGCCGATAGTTATGATGACAAACGAATATTCTGGACCCTGTTGCTGGTGTACCTGATGAATGTTTGCTTTTTGGTGGCTGCCGTGGCGGCTTTCTGGAAGAATATCTGGCTGTTCTTTTGCCTGCTCCTGCTGCTTGCCAAGGTGCTGATCGAATTTCCTTTTGTACATTCGGCCGCTATTTTCTTTGGGCAGACTTCCATGATGAAGTATTTTCCTTTTTTACAGCCTTTGCATATTCTATACACTATTATTGCAGGATGGCTGGGAAAATTTGGAAAGTATGAATGGAAGGGAAGAGTGATCAGCAAGCAGCCTAACAATTAAACTTCAAATCATCGATGGCAACGGCCACAACACGTAGTACCTGGCGACGCTTGAAACGCAATAAAGGAGCCTTGTTCGGCATGGTGATCATTGTGCTTGCCTTGTTTGTTGCGTTATTTGCTTATCTGCTGGCACCGGACGGTACCCCCAACGCCAACCGGATGATCGTGGAGATTGGCGGACAGAAGCCAGGTTTCTCCCAACAGTTCCTGTTGTTGCCCAAAGAGCGCCAGGTAGAGAAAAGCGCTTTCCTGACCCGGTTGCTAACCGGCAGCGAAGACAGGTTTCAATATATTCCAATCTCCTCATACACGGAGGGCAAAGACAGCCTGATCGTGCAACAGTTCATCGATGAAGGCATCACCGAGCGTGTAGCTTTCCCATACAGCGCAACGCGCTGGAGCCAACAATCTTCCGAAGGCAATTATAGCATCGTTCATAAAACCTTTTACCTGGGTACAGATAAATACGGCAGGGATATCCTCAGCCGCCTGCTGGTAGGGGTTCGGGTAAGTTTAAGCGTTGGCCTGGTAACGGTGTTGATCTCACTCAGCATCGGCGTACTGCTGGGCGCCCTGGCGGGCTATTTCAGGGGCTGGGTGGATGACGCCATTATGTGGTTCATCAACGTGATCTGGAGCATCCCTACCCTGCTGCTCGTATTTGCCATTACCCTGATGCTGGGCAAAGGATTCTGGCAGGTGTTCATCGCCATTGGCCTTACGATGTGGGTGAGTGTGGCCCGCATTATCCGTGGCCAGGTGTTGAGTGTACGGGAAATGGAGTATGTGGAGGCGGCACGCGCGCTGGGATACGGCCATCCGCGGATCATCGTAAAGCACGTATTGCCCAATGTAATGGGGCCGGTGATGGTGGTGGCTGCTTCGAACTTTGCTTCTGCTATTGTGATTGAAGCGGGTCTCAGCTTTTTGGGGGTAGGTGTACAGCCTCCTCAACCCAGCTGGGGGCTTATGATCAAAGAGAACTACAACTTCATCATAACAAATAATCCAATGCTTGCGCTGGCCCCTGGCTTTGCGATCATGCTATTGGTGCTTGCCTTCAATATGCTGGGCAATGGATTGCGTGATGCGTTGCAGGTGAAGGCCTGATACTTCCCCATTAATTATTGCGGCTCTTTAAGTGGTTAAGGCGCATGGGTATCCTCAAAAAATGGAGCCCGTTGTACGGTGATACAACGGGCTCGTATATTTTTATTGCTACAGTTATTTCTTGGAATAACGATATCCACCGGTCCACTTGTTGGAAGCACAGCTTTTAGAAGTAACGGTGATTGTTACTTTGGAGACGGCTCCCGATGGAGTATTCGTGATGGTAAAGTTGCTGATATTGGTCTTCACATCCGGGAGGGTTTGTGTGAAGAAGGCAGAACCACCGGCATCCGGCTCGGCTTTCACCTCGATGGAAACACCGGCAGAAGGCAGGTTGGCAGTAATATTCACCTGCAAGGGGAAGTTGGGACCAGGAGCAGCTGGCTCCGTAGTTCCATTAGCTGGGGTGGTAGTTACCTGTAAAGCTGTTTCCGAACAGGGCTTGGGATCCCCCCCTTTTCCTCCGCAGGAAGGAGAAACCAAAATGACTGACAGGGCAATCAGGTTAAGGAAAACGATTTTTTTCATGCTGCGATAATATTGAGTGTACTGCTCTAAAGCTAATATTAAATTGGCTTATTAGAAACATCTATTTTATTGCGCCGGGCCTGGCGCATCAGGCCATCACTTGTACATTGCGGTTAAAACTCTCTTCGAGCGAAATGAAAGTTTCGGTACGTTCGATGCCTTTGATCTTCTGCAATTCATCATGCAACACAAAACGCAATTGATTAATATCACGGCAGATGATCTCGGCAAACATGCTATAATTGCCCGTGGTGTAATTGAGGCGGGTTATTTCGGGGATCTTCTGGAGTTCCTTGGCTACGGAATCATATAAGGAGCTCTTTTCTAAATAGATGCCAATAAAGGCAATGACATCGTAGCCCATCTGCTTAAGGTCTACGTTTAATTTTGTACCTTTCACCACTCCAGCTTCCTGTAGCTTTTTGATCCGCACATGGATGGTGCCTCCTGATACGAACAGCTTCTTTCCCAGATCAGCATAAGATATCTCGGCATTGTCCATCATCTCATGAATGATCTGTAGGTCGAGTTTATCAAGATTCAATTTAGCGCCCATTTAGCAATCGTTTTTTGTAAAAAATCAAACATTTCTACAAATATTTGTAGAATATCGAAACTTTCAAAATTTTTATTGAATAATTCTCAACGAATGGCCTTCTTTCTTTAATATTGCACTGTAATCGTTCTTTAAAAGTCAGTAGATACTGTGGAGTGATGGAATTTTGGCAGACATGCCCCCTTGTCTCGGGGGTGGGGGTCACAGGATAAACATAGTGTAATGCCGTCCTTCGGGATGACTGGGGTTGACCACCACAGATTGCGCTATAGCTAACTGCCCCGTGGAGGTTCGAGTCCTCCCTCTACAGCCAGAGCAAGCAACACATAAACCCTGTCGGATTCTTCCGGTAGGGTTTCACTTTTTTAGTACCTACCTCATTTATTTTCAGCTGTTTACTATCTTCCCTCGCTGACTTTCATCCTGTCTTTTACTGCAATCTCCCACTTTTATCGCTTTCTAATCGTTCATGAAACTTTCTCAAACTATGTGTCAACCATGTACCAAACATGTGCCTTTCATTGGTAAACACCCCCGTTTGACACATGGTTGGTACAAGGATGAGGCCAGGTTGAGGCCAGGACTACAGCCTGATCAGCGGGAGTTCATCAGGTATTACACCAGGTAAGACCGACGCTGAGCTACAACGTCAAGGGTTTGCCTGCCTCCTGGCCAGTGGTCGGAGGAGGTCCCTCTTTCTTCACCACGCCCATCACCGGGATACTGTATACCTGCGATCACTGATTACCAATAGAGTTCCCGGGCCGGCAAACCGCTGAAAGGGACCTGCTTCTTTTCAGCGGTTTTTTATTTCGCTACTTTTGCGCCCGTATGGGTCATAAAAAGTTAATTCGCTTTGCAGAGATGAGCACATTTCCAAATGTGCTGCAGTATCCCGAGAATATGCCGGGCCGATGGAAGGAGTTCTTTCACAACGACAACCCTATTGTGCTGGAACTGGCCTGTGGCAAAGGAGAATACGCCGTAGGACTGGGTCGACTGTTCCCAGACAAGAACTTCCTGGGCGTAGACCTGAAAGGAAACCGCATTTGGGTGGGTGCTAAAAAGGCGCTTCAGGAGAATCTGACCAATGTTGGTTTTCTGCGTACACAGATTGACCAGATCGCGCAGTATTTCGCCCCCGGTGAAGTGTCGGAGATCTGGATCACTTTCCCCGATCCACAGCTGCGTACCGGCAAGGCCAGGAAGCGCTTAACGCATCCCAAGTTTCTGCGGCTTTACCAACAATTCCTGCAGCCCGGCGGTTATATCAACCTGAAAACAGACTCTCCCAGCCTGTACCGCTTTACCAAATGGGTGATCGACCTGCATGAACTGGCGGTGAACCAGGATATGGATGATGTGTATGCCAATCCCGACATCAGTGATACATTACGGATCAAAACACATTACGAAGGATTGGATATTGCCCAAAGCAACCGCATTCACTATTTACAATTCAGTTTGCCGGCGGCACCATTGCCCGATAAGGATGAAGCCTTAAAAGAATTATTGCTTGAAGAAGGAACTGATAGAAGGAGTTGATTTCTATTATAACGAACAGGGGTATGTGGTCTTAACAGCCAAGTTTCACCTGGAACGTGGACGATGCTGCGGCAATGGCTGCCTGCATTGCCCCTATGAGTATATGAACGTACCCGAACCACGCCGTACCGAATTGCTCAACAAAAGAAAACAGCATGGCAACCCGTAAGAAAGCTGCTAAACCAGCCACGGAAAAACTAGCCTCCCTCACGCCTGCGGGCCGAAAGGAGTCGTTCTTCGAACTTGTTTTTGAAGTGGCCCGTCAGATACCCAAAGGGCGTGTCACCTCCTATGGCGCCATCGCCGCCTGTCTCGGCGCCAGATCATCCTCACGTATGGTAGGATGGGCTATGAATGGGGCAGATAAAGTAAAGCCTAAAATACCGGCGCACCGCGTCGTGAATCGCAATGGAATGCTGAGTGGCAAACATCATTTCGCCACGCCAACCCGCATGAAAGAATTACTGGAAAAAGAAGGAATCAAAGTAAAGAAAGATACGGTAGTCAACTTCAGGGAATTGTTCTGGGATCCTTCGGAAGAATTGATCTGATACGTCCATAACAGGTTCCTGCGTTCTATCATTGCCAAGCCAAACAGAATTAGTGAATCCGCACAACTGACCGTCCCATTCAAAAGCACCCAGACTCAACCAACCATTGGTACCCCCGCGACACCCGTCTCCTACTCCTTCCCTTCCAACTCATCAACCTCTTTACTGGTGAGATTTAGCAGTACAACGATATTGTCCTTACGGGGCATGAACATCAACAGCACCAATAAATGAAATGCGGCCAGGGCGAGAAACGCAAAGTTGCCCGAGAGGAAGTAACAGATGCCGGCAAACAGGCCAGGCGCTTCAATCATCGCCCACCACATAATACAGGCTGTTCGATATTGCTGCATGCGAGCCACCCCACCCAGGGTACTATTGCGGGCCTGCAACATCTTACGTTTGAACAGCCTGAAGCCGATCAACAACACCCCAACGGAGAGCACTGCTGCCACCCCCTGAAGCGTTCTCTCGAGATTAGAGTCGGTACCAGTAAGGTGGCCCGAGCGGGATGCAATGATCAACGCTACGGTAAACAAAAACAGCCCAGCCCCAATCGCCAGGTGAATGATCTTTAAAGTCTTAAAAGCATTTTGCTGCATGCCGGGAAGTTTACAGCCAATTTAATCAATAATACGGACTGATCAGTAGATAGACCAATACACCGGTCACCGCCACATAGAGCCATACGGGCCAGGTAATGCGGGCCAGCTTGCGGTGTTGTGGCCATTCGGCAATGAGCCCCCTGTAGGCAGTAAACAGGATAAAGGGCAATATGATACCAGCCAGGGGAATATGTGTAAGCAGGATAATGTAATAGAATAAACGAATTCCTCCCGCCTCCGCTTTTTCCGCATCCGTAACGAAACCGTCGTGATCAAGGTCACCAAACTTCGTATCGCCGGCAAACAGGTGATGGCAGATATACGATACGAGGAACAATATGGAAAGGATCATAGCAGCCAGCATGATCTTTTTATGCACCAGGTAGTTTTTACGCTTTACACTGATGAGGCCCGCCACAAGTAATACGCTCACCAGCGAATTAATGGTGGCGCTGATGCCGGCAAACACATGTGGATCGAAACCGAGGTCCACATTGACGGTGATCTTACTCAGCGATACCACGGCAGCAAATACCACTACCGACACGATGCCGATGAATACCCAGGCCTTTTTGTCATTCTTGACTAATACGGGAGCTAACATACTATGATGATTTCTTGTTTTTGGGCCTGCGAACGATCCACATCAAAACCGCCACTGCCGCGATCACCACCAGGTAGATCGGCCATAAGGAAAGTAATTCGGCCAATACAGGTGATGGTTCCTTCTTGTCTTTCTCCAGCATCAGGAGCGTGAGGTCTTCGGCCAGTTTGGCGAGTGCCACGGAATCAAGACCATTGTAGTAACCCCGTATAATGCCCTGCTTGTCGATCAGCACAAACTTCTCGGTGTGGATGAAGAGAGAGTCAACCTGACCTCCATCCTGTGCCGGCAACCTGATCTCGTTAAGGGCATAGTCATAGATCTTCTTCTTGGGGCCCGTCAGCATCGACCACACATCGTGGTTGACGCCATAACGATCGGCATACTGCTTCAATACAGGTACGGAGTCCCGCTCCGGATCTACGCTGAACGAAAGAAACTGAACATAGGTAGTATCGATACGCTTGGTAATATCTTTCATCTTCAGGCTTTCCTGAAGACTTTTCATGTTGCGCGTAAGGTAAGGGCAGATAGAGGGGCAGCGGGTAAAAAAGAAATCGGCAATGATCACGCGGCCGCGAAGGCTGTCCATCACCACCCGATTGCCCAGCTGGTTGGTAAACGTGTCGTTGGCCAGTTGGTACCACACCGTATCCGATACCTGCTTGCCATTGATAACGGTATCGATGGTGTACTCAGGATAGTACTTGCGGGGCATCTGTATGGCGTCACGGCTAACGGTCTTCACTACAAAATAACTGATTACCGGCAGCAGGATGGCGATACACAATCCTAAAAAAGCTTTCTGGCTCACGACGTAGATTTTGCTGCGCAAAGTTACCACAGGAAACAATGCAATGCTGGTTTTACCGGAAAAGCCAGGAAATAAAAAACCACCCCGCATGGCGGGGTGGTTCAGCTATTTAACACCTTCTTAATAAAGGATTAATGTACTGCTTCGGGCTTTGCTTCGGCTCCATGTTCACCATGAGCGGCTTTCTTTTCTACTGGTGTAGAAGTAGCCTCTTTGTGGTGTGGATCGTAGGTATTGCGCAGGTTCTTGTAGGAGTTACCATCCCACAGGAAAGCAGCAATGAACCAAACGAACAGGAGGGCCGGTACTGCGATCGTCATGATCATGTTCTTGATCTCATGACGCAAGTGCATGAACTCGGCGATGATATAAAATGCTTTAGCTCCAGTAAAAATGATGTACAGGATATTGAACATCAATTTCATCGAATGGTAATGCGGTGCGATGAACATACCAATGATCAACTCGATACAGGTGATCACCAACAGGATCCAGAACGTTCTCCAGATGGCTTTTGTATCGAAGCTGTGCTTTTCCCCGTTGCCGTGCGCTTCAGTATGTGTGTGCTCGTGGTGTGCCATAATTATTTGTATTGCAATTAGCGTTAATCAATTCGTTGTTTAGAACAGGTAGAAGCAGGTGAATACGAATACCCAAACCAGGTCTACAAAGTGCCAGTACAAACCAGCCTTCTCGATCATCAGGTAATGACCGCGACGGTCAAATACTCCCTTATAGGTCATGATGAACATGATGATGTTGATGATCACCCCGGAGAATACGTGGAAACCGTGGAATCCGGTGATGGTAAAGAAGAAGTTGGTAAAGTTGGTAGATGCTTCAGTACCGTCGGCATTCACGAACGGATTCATACCCCACCATGCACCCTGATGGTACAAGTGAGTCCACTCCCAGGCCTGGCAACCGAGGAACGCGGCGCCACCTACGATGGTCCAACCCAGCCATTTCAATACTGATTTACGATCATTGCTATGGCCTGCTCCCACGGCAAGTACCATGGTAACCGAGCTCATGATCAGAATAAAGGTCATTACACTCACAAATACGAGCGGCATGTGTGCGTGGCCCATTCCGGGGAATGAAGAGAACACCACGTTAGGGTCGGGCCAACCATTGCTGGAAAACCGTACCGTGCCGTAGGCGATCAGGAACGCGCCGAAGGTGAAGGCATCGCTCATCAGGAAATACCACATCATCAGCTTGCCATATTCTACGTTGAAGGGACTTCTTCCGCCACCCCACCATTTTTGATTCGCTGGTACTGCTTGTGCCATGTGTTGCTATTAGTTTAAACTCAATAAAAATTTTCTACTTTATAAGCCCTGCTTCGCAGTGGCTGTTCCGTTTTAAGGCCGGCTGCCTATGCTGGTTAATCCGCTTAGGACTTCACCAAAAAGAAAACAAACAGGTAGATCCACAACAGGTCTACAAAGTGCCAGTAGGTACTTATTACCTCTACCGGTACGGAGTTGTAGTTCCTGATCTTCGAACTGAACGCTTTTAAGAACATGATCAGCAAAGCGATGGCGCCGCCCAGCACGTGGAGGGCATGCAATCCGAAGATGATGTACAGGAACTGACCTGCGCCCGATCCGCCTTCCAGCTTTACACCCGATTGGAACAGCTGCTTGAAGCCGATGATCTGCATCGCGATGAACACGACGCCTAAAACGGCCGTCAGCGTCAGCAGGCTACGGTATTGTTGCATGCTGCGTTCCTTGAATGCCTTGAGCGCGATCTGCATCGTCAGGCTGCTGATCAGGATCACTCCCGTGGAATAATAAAAGATCTTAGGCACCACTACCGTGCTCCATCCTGGCTGCTCACCTTTCACGATATAGGCGCTGGTTAACCCGGCAAACATCATTATGATACTGCCGATCGCAATCCACAAGGTAAACTTGTGGGGATGGATTTTTTGTGGGCTCGAACTCACGATATTCATTCTAAATCAGTTCTATATAATAATCTGTTTCACAAAATCCTGCACACGTACGTCAATTACTGACTTATTGTTTACAACTTGTCTGCCAGCAGGGCCAGTAACACGATGGGCAGGTAAATATAGCTGCTGAACATCACCCTTCTGGCTGCTTTTACTTCCATTTCGCGGTAAAGCCTCACGCTTTGCCAGGTCATGAAAATATTGGCGGCTACTATGATCCAGAAACTGATCATTCCGCTCATGCCTATCAGGTAGGGCAATATGCCTACCGGAATAAGGACCAGCGAATAGATGATCGACTGGACGGCTGAATATCTTCCCGGACCTTCTACGGAAGGCATTAGCTTGAAGCCGGCCTTGCTGTAGTCGTTGTGCGAAATCCAGGCGATGGCCCAGAAATGCGGGAACTGCCAAAAGAACTGGATGGCAAAAAGCACCCATCCACCGGCACTAAGGTCATCCTGCCCTGCTGCCCATCCGATGAGACATGGTAAACCACCAGGAACCGCTCCGAGGAGCACGGCGATGGCGCTTACCTTTTTCAAAGGTGTGTACATAAAAGCATAAATGAACCAGCTTACCAAGGCCACCGCAGCCGACAGGATGTTGAAGTAATAAGCCAGGATCACTACACCCGCTATGAGGGTAATGATGGCAAAGGCCCAACCTTCAGCAACACTCATTCGTCCGGAAGCAACCGGCCGTTTGGCCGTCCGCTTCATCATGGCATCGGTATCGCGTTCCACCACCTGGTTTACTGCGTTGGCGCTGCCTGTTACGAGCATACCGCCTACGAACAACCAAATGATCATGGCCCAGTCGAATTCAACCACTTTAGGCGCCAGCAGGTAACTGATCACTGCAGAAAACACTACCATGAAGCTGAGGCTGAACTTAATCAGCATCATATAGTCGCGTACCTTACCGGCTATTGTAAAAGAACTGGTTTGCTTCACGGTTTCCTGCTGCGTCATTAGAAAATATTTAGACAGTGCAGGGCCGGGTTTGCGGGCCCTGCACCGCAACATTAATGATGGCTCTCATTGGGGCCGATAGGCTCCGTCTGAGGGATGAAGTCACGACCGTCTTTGCTATAGTCATAAGCCCAACGGTGTACTTCGGGAATTTCGCCAGGCCAGTTACCGTGTCCGGGCCTGATGGGGGTAGTCCACTCGAGGGTAGTTGCACCCCATGGGTTCGGCTTGGTTAATTTTCTACCCTTGAAGATAGAATAGAAGAAGTTGAAGATGAACAGCAACTGAACCGCGAATACGATGATCGCCACAGTAGAGATGAACTTGTTCAGCTCAGCAAACTGCTTGAACGACTCCCAGCCGGTGTAATCGAGGTAACGGCGGGGCATACCAGCCAAACCTTCATAGTGCATTGGCCAGAAGATCAGGTAGGCGCCGGCCAGGGTTACCCAGAAGTGGATATAGGCCATAGTATTGTTCATGAAGCGACCATACATTTTGGGGAACCAGTGGTAGATACCGGCAAACATCCCAAAGAACGCAGATACACCCATTACAATGTGGAAGTGCGCAATCACGAAATAAGTATCATGCAGGTGAATATCAAGGGTAGAGTTACCCAGGAAGATACCTGTAAGACCACCGGAGATGAACAGGCTCACAAAACCGAGCGCGAACATCATACCAGGCGTGAACTTGATATTAGCCTTCCAGATCGTGGTCAGCCAGTTGAACACCTTGATGGCTGATGGTACAGCGATCAGCAGGGTGAGCAATACGAATACTGAACCGAGGAAGGGGTTGAGACCAGTTACGAACATGTGGTGCGCCCATACCAGGAAGGCCAGGATGGTGATCGCAAACATAGAACCAACCATCGCCATATAACCAAAGATCGGCTTACGGGCGTTGATAGAGATGATCTCAGAAGCCATACCCATCGCTGGCAACAGGATGATGTATACTTCGGGGTGACCGAGGAACCAGAACAAGTGCTGGAAGAGGATGGCACTACCACCTTCGTTAGGCAGGGCTGTTTTGGTTGCGGCAATATAGATATCAGACAGGTAGAAGCTGGTTCCACCATGACGATCGAACAACAGGAGGATGAAACCCGACAACAGTACAGGGAATGAAAGTACACCCAGTACGGCCGTGAAGAACAGGGCCCACATGGTCAAAGGCATTCTTGTCATAGACATACCCTTGGTACGCATGTTCAATACAGTAGAGATATAGTTCAAACCACCGAGCAAAGAAGATACTACGAACATGGCCATCGCTGTGATCCAGAGGTCCATCCCGGTCTTTGAACCTGGTGAAGCATCACCCAGGGCGCTCAGTGGAGGATAAGCTGTCCAGCCACCGCTGAAAGGACCAGTTTGGATAAACAAAGAAGAGATCATCACGATGCTACCACCGAAGAAGAACCAGTAAGACAGCATGTTCATGAAGGGCGAAGCCATGTCACGTGCACCGATCTGCAGGGGAATGAGGAAGTTCGCGAAGGTACCGCTCAAACCACCGGTCAGTACGAAGAACACGAGTACAGTACCGTGCATCGTTACCAGTGCATAGTAGTTTTCAGCGCTGATCTTTCCGCCTTTGGCCCAACGGCCCAGGATATCTTCCAGCCAGGGGAAGGTTTGGTCGGGATAGCCCAATTGCAAACGGAACAGTACAGACATCAGGCCACCAATGACAGCCCATATCATACCCGTAATCAGGAACTGTTTAGCGATCATCTTGTGATCCTGGCTGAATACGTATTTGGTGATAAAGGTCTCTTTATGATGGTGTACATGATGCTCATCGTGATGCACATCGTGCGTGGTGACTACCTCAGGATGCCCGTGCAATGCTTCGTTGCTCATGATAAATTATTTATTCGATGTTAATGCTGTTTCGTTTCTTCACAAGGTCATTATTTATGACCGCTGGCTACTGTTTTAAGGGTGTCTTTGTGTGCTAGCTGCGCTGTCTGCTACCGGAGCGGCAGGCTGAGCAAGTGTTGCCACCGTTTCGGGGAAGGCAAGTGCATAAGCAGGCTTTTGCTTGGCTTTCCACAAAATGAACTCTTCGGGAGTAACCACCTTGATAATACCTCTCATAGCGTAGTGGCTGTTACCGCACATCTGATCGCAGGAGATCTCATACTCAAACTTGGGGTTGTTGGTGATCTTCTTCATTTCATCAGTAGTATACTGAGGCGTGAACCACATGGTGGTAGGTGTACCGGGCACCGCATCCATCTTCAAACGGAAGTGCGACAAGCCTACGTCATGGATCACGTCACGGGAATTGATGATCAGCTTTACCGCTTTGCCCTTCACGAGGTACATAGCTGTATTGTCTACGAGATCATCAAATCCTTGCGGATCAGCTTTCAGTTTCGCTTCGCCAACAGGGTTGTTATGCCTGTCTTTCTTAATGATCGTGGTATCTCTCCAGATCAGACCCAGCTGGTTACCAGTAGCCTCGTCGATATTGCGATAGTATTTTTTACCAAACTCACCATCCTTACCTGGGTAACGATAGATCCAACCGAATTGCTTTCCGGTGATCTCTACCTGCATAGCATCGGCAGGAGCTTCACCTGTCATACGGAACCAATAGAACAATCCGAAACCTACCAGGATACAGAGTGCGATAGCAGGTACCGTAGTCCACAGTACTTCCAATTTGTTATTGTGGGGATAGAAGAATGCCTGTCTTTTTTCGCTGTGCTGGTATTTGTAAGCAAACCAGAACAGGAGGATCTGTGTGATCAGGAACACAATGCCGGTGATGGCGATGGTGATCATCAACATCGTGTCGATGTTCTTACCATGCTCGGAGGCAGCGGGGTAAGGCATCAGCGTCTTGGGATACAGGGCTTTGTTACACCACCATACACCAATCAGTCCCAATACCAGGAACACTACCATCAAAAACGCATTGATCCTGTTGTTTTGCTCGAAAGCCTTCTTCTCTCCTTTCAGCACAGATACATACTCACTGGCCTTGGCAATCTGAAACGTGATCAGAAAGCCGAGGATGAGAATCGCTAACAGAAGTATTCCAGTAGTTGTCAT
Organism: Paraflavitalea sp. CAU 1676; assembly: GCF_029223285.1. GTDB lineage: Bacteria > Bacteroidota > Bacteroidia > Chitinophagales > Chitinophagaceae > Paraflavitalea. Next base: position 268,056 of record NZ_JARHUJ010000006.1, read on the forward strand.
GATCTATCAATATATTTAATTCAGACCTATCAAAGTTTTTAAGCTATTGAACTTTACACACGACCAGCCACGCTTAGGTATGGTGTATGATACTTTCTTTCGTGAACGGGTGGTTCTTCGCTACCAACGGTGTCTTGCTCATAGCATTACCAACGCTGTTCATGATGATACCGATGAAACCGGCTGCAATACCCAGGCTGAGTACGAACATTCCCTTATTTACATGTGTAGGATCGATGCTCGCAAAGATCATCTGGTAGAAGTCGAGCCAGTGGCCGAAAATGATCACCACCGCCATAAACACCATAGAAGCATAGTTCCGTTTAGCTCCGCGACGCATCAGCAGCAGCAGCGGCGCCAGGAAGTTGATGACAAAGCTGAGCCAGAAAATACCACTATAGGGACCTGAATCATGGCCTTGTGCAGAAATACGGGACTTGAAGTAAACTGTTTCTTCAGGAATGTTCGCATACCAGATCAGCATATACTGAGAGAACCACAGGTATGTCCAGAAGATAGAGAAGGCAAACATGAATTTACCAATATCATGCAGGTGCTCGTTGTTGGTGTATTCGAGATAACCTTTGTTCTTCATGTAGATCACGAAGAGGGCAATCAATGCCATACCCGATACGAAGGTAGAGGCGAAGGTGTACCAGCTGTACATGGTAGAATACCAGTGTGCATCGATACTCATGAGCCAGAACCAGGGCAAGGTCGACATGGTGGTAAGACCAAACCAGGCGATGAACACAGAAGCCCAAACAGTATTCTTGAAGATATACTTACGGCCTGCTTCTGCATTAGGCAGCGGGTTGTTGTCGAGTTCCTGAGAGAGGGCGCGCATTTTACGACCCAATACGATCCACAATACAATGGTCAGTAAAGTGAATGTTATATAAAAAGGAGTGTTGAGGAACCCCTTCTTGAACTCGAGGATCTTATCTCCATCGGGATGCTGCCAGTGATAAAAATGGGTAGGCAACAAAACGATCAGCAAGCAAACGACGGCGGTAATAATACCGATAGGCACTACTGCTGTTGAAATAGCTTCAGGAACCCTCCTGAACGACATTTGCCAGCCGCCCATAGCGAGCGTAGTAGCACAAATAAAGAACATGGAGGCATTAACTACCAGCAGGAAGAATGCACTGTTTTGCAGCAGGGCGCCCCAAAACAACTGCGGGTGTTCCCCTCTTCCATAAGCGATATATGCAATGATCACTGACAATGCACCTACTCCAATCAAACCGGCAGACCAGGTCTTATATCGCTTGGGTATTTCGAAAAATTCTCTTGAAGCCATTATCAACTATTTATAAGTTCAGTATCTCGTATCAGTTATTTTTTTGCGGTTGTATCAACAGCTGGTTTAGCGGCAGCAGAATCTGCAGCTGCGGGTGCAGCAGCACCACCTGCTCCGGCCTGCTTGGCTTTGATGTACTGGATCACCATCCAGCGTTGAGTAGTGCTCAGCTGTGAAGCGTAGCTACCCATTTGGCCTTTACCATAAGTTACAGAGTAGAACATTTGGCCGGCAGGCATGTTAACATAAGTTGGGTTTCCAACCAGGTTGGCAGGTGCGGCCGCATAAGGACCTTCAGAACCGTCGGTCCTGGTGTGCAGTACACCCTTTCCGTCCAATCCTGCGCCATGGCAGATACCACAGTTCACCAGGTACAGGCGCTCAGCTTCTTTAGACTGTGTCTCGCTCATTTTGGGCAGCGGATTGGCAACTTGCTTAGACAGTTCGTAGTTGACCAGTTCGCCTTGTTTATCCTGTGCGATGGGGAAAGGCAGCAATTCGCCTCTCTTTACAGTTCCCGGAACGGGCATGGCATTGTAATTAATACCTTGTGCGTGCAGGGTATCGAGAGAAGTGTAGGTTTCAATAGCACGGCTATAAGCCATATCTGGCATATAAACCTTACCGGGGCTTCTCCTTGTATCGCCGCAACTCCAGGCTACCAGGGCTACTAAAACAACTATGATTGATAATTTTTTCATCGTACTGAATATTCAGGGATTATGCTGTAACAGTTTCCGTTTTGTCTGCAATAAGTTTTTGTTCCTTGTCATAGGTACCCAGCCACCAGCCGGTTTCGGCGTGTTGGATATTCACTTCAGTACCGCCCGCAGCAGACAGGAATGAGCTTACTTCGGCGTCATTGGTTTTGCCGTTGCACTCGATCACCATGACAAACTTGTCGTCGGTAGCCCGCAGGTGGAAGTGATGCTTCTTTACGAAGGGGGCCAACTGGCAGAGGTAACAGAAGGTCAACACCATACCTACGGCAGCCATCAATACGGTAAACTCGAAGGTGATGGGAATCCACGCTGGTAATGCCAGGTGGGGCTTACCACCGATGTTCAGCGGCCAATCTTTGGTAAAGATCCAGGAAATGCTGCTCAACGCGATGGTTGTACCGGTGATGCCGTACACGAAACCCGCCGTATGCAGGCTGGTATCACGCAGGCCCATGGCTGTGTCCAGACCGTGGATAGGCATTGGTGTATATACGTCGTGCAGCTTATAACCGGCTTTACGTACTTGCTTTACTGCCTTGAACAGTACATCCTCCTCATCGAAGCAAGCCACTACAAATTTTTTAACCGCCATATAAGAATTTTAATATTTCTTTTATCTCAAAATCTGATTGCTTAATACCGTACCGGTTCTTCAAACACCGGCCGGGTTATTACACGCTACCGATTAGTGGTGTGCGTGTTGGGTTTCGTGGAAATACTCATCGGTATCTTTCGCCTCTACGGCCACAGCCTTCTGCTTGTAGCTTTCGCCCGATTTCTTCAGGATATGCTTGATCTCAGCGATCGCGATAACCGGGAAGAATTTAGAGAACAGGAAGTAACAGGTAAAGAACAAACCGAATGTACCCAGGTAGAACCCTACTTCCCAAATGGTGGGGCGATAGTAGGTAGCCCAGCTACTGGGGATATAATCACGGTAGATAGAGGTTACGATGATCACAAAACGCTCGAACCACATACCGATGTTTACGATCACAGACATGAAGAAGGTAACCACGATATTCCTTCTCATTTTGCGGAACCAGAAGATCTGCGGAGAGATCACGTTACAACCCATCATCAGCCAGTAGCTCCAGCCGTAGGGGCTCAGCAGGTTCAACCTGTTCTGGAAGAAGGCCCAGTTTTCGTATTTATTGGCACCATACCAGGAGATGAACAGCTCGGTGAGGTAGGCGATACCTACGATTGAACCGGTCAGTACAATTACCTTGTTCATCACTTCGATGTGTTCCATGGTGATATAGTCTTCCAGTTTCAACACCTTACGTGTTACCAGCAACAGCGTCTGCACCATCGCGAATCCGGAGAAGATCGCACCCGCTACGAAGTAGGGAGGGAAGATGGTCGTGTGCCAGCCGGGAATTACGGAGGTGGCGAAGTCAAAAGATACGATCGTGTGTACAGACAATACCAGTGGCGTACTCAAACCAGCCAGTACCAGTGACAAACTTTCGTGGCGTTGCCAGTGCTTGGTAGAACCGGTCCAGCCGAAAGAAAGCACACCATACATTTTCTTTCTCCATTTCAATTTGGCACGGTCACGAATGGTAGCCAGATCAGGAATAAGACCAGAGTACCAGAACAACAGTGACACGGTAAAGTAAGTAGAGATCGCGAATACGTCCCACAACAGCGGAGAGTTGAAGTTAACCCAGAGCGGACCGCGGGTGTTGGGGTAAGGCAGTACGAAGAAGGCCATCCACACACGACCCATGTGCCAGATCGGGAACTGACCCGCACACATTACCGCAAAGATGGTCATCGCTTCCGCAGCACGGTTTACACCGGTACGCCAGCCCTGACGGAACAGTAAGAGGATCGCGGAGATCAGGGTACCGGCGTGACCGATACCTACCCACCACACGAAGTTGGTGATATCCCAACCCCATCCGATGGTTTTGTTAAGGTTCCACTGACCCACCCCGTACGTTACTTCACGATAGATGGAGTAAACACCGAACAACAACAGGATCACGGAGATGATGAAGCCGATCCACCAGCTGCGCGTTGGCGGCGCCTCAATAGGACGTACTATATCTTCCGTTACCTGGTGATACGTCTTGGTGCCATCCACCAATGGGGCTCTTACTAACGATTCGTACTTTGATGCCATGTTTATTAGCTTTTAGCTATCAGCTTTTAGGCTTTAGCTGAAAATTTTTAGTTATTTGACCTTATCTACGCTTCAGATTCAATTTGCTTAGTGATGACCGGCAGCTTCCTTCTTTTCGCCTTTAACTGCTCCGTGTGCATCAGCCAATACCGCTTCTCCGCTCAATACTCCGTGATTGCTGATCTCATCCGTATTACGCACCTTGGCCAGGTAGTTGATGTTTGGCAACACGTGGATCGGCTCGAGTGCATGGAACAGGCGCAGCTTGTTGTGCTGACGAACCTGGCTGATCTCACTGTTCGGATTGTTGGCATTACCAAACACGATCGCGTCGGCTGCACAAGCCTGCTGACAAGCAGTCTTCACATCTTCGTCTTCCAATACGCGACCTGCTTTCTTAGCCTTCAGCTTGCCTTCCTGTAAGCGTTGAACGCAGAAAGAACATTTTTCGATCACACCACGGCTACGTACAGTAACATCGGGGTTCAGTACCATGCGGGTGAGGTCGTCGTTCATCATCAGCACCACATCGTCCAGTTTACCTTCTTCTACCAGCGGCGCCTGGTTATTGGCGAAGCTGTCGGCGCCGGTGTAATCGGCCCAGTTGAAGCGGCGAACTTTGAACGGACAGTTGTTGGCGCAATATCTTGTACCGATACAACGGTTATACGTCATTTGGTTGAGGCCTTCAGAACTGTGGTTGGTAGCAGCCACCGGACATACGTTTTCGCAAGGCGCGTTGTCGCAATGCTGACACAGCATCGGCTGGAATACAGTCTGGATGGACTCGGGATCATCAGGATTACCGCTGAAGTAACGGTCGATACGCAACCAGTGCATATCGTGGTAGCGCATTACCTCACGCTTACCTACCACCGGAATATTGTTCTCAGCGTTACAAGCTACCACGCAGGCGCCGCAACCATAACAGCTGTTGAGGTCGATGCTCATACCCCACTTGATACCCGGACGGGCGTGCGTAGGATAGAGGGTACCTTCTTTTTCGTAATCGTTGATACCGCCCCAGGGTTCCAGTTCCTTGGCCCTTTCGTTATAGATAACTTTAGGATCTTCTTTGAATTCCTTGAGGGTGATCTCTTTCAATACTTCCTGACGGCCTTCGTAGCTGTTGTGCGTTTGCACCATCGCTACTTTGTAGATCTCTTCAGTTTTGCTAACCGTTACATCGCCGGCGAACCATTCGATGGTTGAACCGTTGTAGCTCAGTAAGGGGTATGCATTTTTACCAAGAGGAGTACCGTCCATGGTCACTACCGATCTGCCGATCTCTTTCGCTCTTCCGTAACCAACCGCGATAGCGATGGTTTCGTTTTGCATACCAGGGATCACGATCACCGGCAGAGAGATTTCCTTATTACCAACTTTTACTTTGATAACAGGCTTTTCGGGATAGATCTCGTATTTATCAGCTTCCCAGCGATCGCTCAGGTTGATTCCGTAGTCCTTGGCGAGTTTGGGAGAAATGATCGCATAGTTGTCCCAGCTTACGCGGGTGATAGGATCGGGCATTTCCAGCAGCCAGGGGTTGTTACCTTGCTTACCGTCGCCGAGCGCTACCTTTTGGTAGATTACCAATTCAGCCTTACCTGCTTTCTTCAAGCCGTTGGCTGCAGTGATCGCCTGAGCTACTACAGCACCCGTAAATACAGGAGCAGCACCGGTACCAGCAGCTTCGATCACACCATCCTGCAGGGCCTTCACATACAACTCAGCACTGCCGAGGCGTGAAGTCCAGTAGTTCTTGAAGTAAACATCGTAAGCAGCGGTAGCATTACCAGCCCATTTCAGGAGAGAATCCTGGAACGGCCTTGTCTGGAACAAGGGGTTGATGGTAGGCTGGATCATGCTGAACAGACCAGCTTTTGGCTCTGCGTCACCCCAGCTCTCCAGGAAGTGAGGAGCGGGCAAAATATATTTACACGCTGAGGTCGTTTCATCCTGCCTGTCGTTGAAGGAAACAGTCAGTTTAACTTTCTTAAGGGCGTTCTTGAATTTCTCTCCGTCGAAGTATTCGTACGCGGGGTTCACACCGTTGATCAGCAGGGCGCCTACGCGACCAGCTTCCATATCGGCAGTGAGGGTAGCCATTTCGCTATCCAGACCCTGGTGGGTAAGGATGGGAGCGCTCCAGCTGATGGTAGAACCATAAGCACCGATCGCTTCGTTGATGGCGTTTACAATGATCTGTACATTAGGATTGTTGCTGCCGCTAACCACCAGACCTTTACCCCTGTTGGCAGCGAGATCTTTCGCAGCTTTTTCGATACCTTCTTTCAGCTTGCCGCTAACACCGGCAGCACCCTGACCTTGCACCGCGCTCAACAGAGCAGCTGCTACCACACCTACTTCAGAAGGACGGTGGGTGAAGCGCTCGTCGGCATTGGCGCCGGTCATGCTCATCATGCTCTCGAACTGGTAGTGCTTGCTGAGGGTGATATTGTCTTCTTTGATCTTTCTCTTCGTCGTGTAACCGCGTTGGAACTCAACGGGGCTGAGCCAGGTACCTAGGAAATCGGCACCGATGCTTACCACTACATCAGCATTTTCGAACTGGTAAGAAGGGATGGCTTTAACACCATGCGTGGCTTCATTGGCCAGGATCAAACCGCTATAAGAGATGGCATCGTACTGAACATGGCGGCTACCGGGGTATTTGGCCAAAAATTCAGTGATGAGTTGTTTTGTTGTGGGAGAGGTAACAGTACCGGTCAGTACTACTACAGCAGTACCACCGAGTGCAGCCAGTGCATCGGTGATCATTTTATCGATCGACTCATAGCTGGCGGCAGCGCCGTTGGCCATGGGATGCTTGATGCGGGCTGTATCGTACAGGTCGAGTACAGAAGCCTGTACGCGGGCTGTGGTAGCACCTTTGGTGAAGGAAGAAAGAGTATTACCTTCTATTTTGATCGGACGTCCGTCGCGAACTTTGGCTATTACGGGAATGGCTTCTCCACCGCTGATATAGGTGGTGGCATAATAATCAGCCACACCGGGGATCAGGTCCTGGGGCCTGTTTACATAAGGGATGGCCTTACGTACAGGCGTTTCACAACTGGCAGCTACCATCGCAGCAGCGGTGCTGAAACCAAGATATTTCAAAAAGTCTCTACGGGATGCGGAAGAATTGGCTAACCCGTTATCGTCAGCTTGTTGAGACTGTAATGGTTCGGGGAATTCATCCTTGGCCAACTGCTGATGGGCTTCACTGTTATTGAGCTCTGTAAAACTCTGCCAGTACTTTTTTTTAGCCATTTATATTAATTTGAAAAATTAGTCAATTTGAAAATTTGAAAATGCGGTCGCTGGTTGTTTTAAGTGGCGGACATCATTTCAAACGCTGATCATCCAAACTGTGCATCTCCCTTTTCAGGAGCACAGGTGCCAGTTTTTAATAGTGGCATTTTTGGCACTCAAGGCCTCCGATATCAGCAACAGTCACACTGTCTCTTGTACCGGCCTTGATCTCGGCGTGGTATTTCTCGTAAATGCTATAGAATTTGTTTCCTTCGCCTTTATCGTTGTTGAATTGAACTTTTGTTTCGCGGTGACAGTTCACGCACCATCCCATGCTCAACTCGGCAGCCTGTTTTACTTCGTGCATCGCAGTGATCTCACCATGACAGGTTTGGCACTGTACTTTACCAGCATTTACGTGCTGAGAGTGGTTGAAGTAAACGTGGTCGGGCAGGCTGTGGATCTTGGTCCACTCGATGGCCTTTGTTTTACCGGAGTATTGTTTGGTCTTGGGATCGTAACCGGCAGCAGCGTAGATCTTCTGGATCTCGGCAGTACCGTTTACTTCTGTGCCGTCTTCTTTATGGATGGGAGCACCGGTGTACTCGTTGATGGTAAGGTGACAGTTCATACACACATTCACAGAAGGAATGGTGGCATGCTTGCCTTCCATGGCACTGCCGTGGCAGTACAAACAGTTGATCTGGTTGGTACCGGCGTGTACTTTGTGCGAGTAGAAGATCGGTTGCTCGGGCTGGTAGTCTTTTTGACGACCGAGGCCGATGGCGCCTTTTACTACATAGAATCCACCAACTACAAAGAGCAATAAGGTGAGGAGGGTAATGTAGGTTTTATTGCGGTAGAAGGGAACAGGTTCGCCAGAAGGAACACCGTCCTTGTCATCAGCCAGTTTCTTCAGATTGCTGTTCACCTGCAGGAGGATGAAGGCAACAACTGCCAGGATCAGGGTCAATACACCATACAGGATGGCGCTATCGCTTTCACCCATTTTACCATCGGGAGCAGCTGTATCACCACCAGTAGGCGCGGCTGGAGCTTTGTAATCCTTGATGTACTTGAGGATGGCATCGATCTCGGGATCTGTCAGTGAGGGAAACACGCTCATGGCTGTCTTGTTCCACCTGCTGTAGAGATCATTGAAATATTTGTCGCCCGATGCAAGAACTTTAGAGTTGTTCCTGATCCATTCGTGCAACAGCTTTTTGTCCTTTACGCGGTCTTCAATTCCTTTCAGAGCGGGTCCGGTCAGGTCTTTATCCACTTTGTGACAGGTAGCGCAATTAAGATCGAATAACGCTTTTCCATCCTGCGCTGCAATCCTGTTTCCGAACGACAAAACAACGATCAATAATGCACTGAGAAGAGTTCTTTTGACAATTGGTCTATGGTCAATCATATCAGTTGAATATGACGAGATTATGTGGAAAAATTTCCTGAATTGGCTGCAAAAATAAGTCAGGATTTCAACAAACTATCAACATGTTTAAAATTTTTTTAACGCAGTCTGGGCGCGGGTTTCAGCCGATTTTTAGTAACATGTTTCATTCTGTCATGACATTTATGTCATGTTTTTGTCACCCGTTTTTGGGAATCAAGTGAGGCGAATTTTAGACGGATCGGATGCAGTAATAAGAGCATATCCAGGTTTTAGGGTTACAATCGAGTTTGCAATCCCTCTAAACGTCAGATGTCCAACCTTTTATTGTAAATGCGATCAAAATATTTCGCACAATCCATGGAAAATTGGCGCTGCTGGCTGAAACAGAAACGCGGCAACCTGTATAGGACATGAATGAATGAAGAGCATACGAGTACTTAGGAGCACTGGCATTATACCTTCAATACACTACCACTTCACCACCACTTGCCTGGAACTTCACTGCCACTTGCCCGCACATTGCCGGAATATGGTATCTCTACATAGAGAGCGCAGGCAATATCCAGGCAATGTGCAGGCAATATGTAGGCAATATACAGCCAATGTGAGGTAGCTTGCCTTCGCCTGTCCCGGCCAGCCGCTTCAATTTATCTGCCTGAAACTGTTTTATCTGTGGCCAAATTACCGCACTTTTGCGTGCATGTTCGAAAGGCTTCAACAGAAATGGAAGGTCAACGGATGGCGCTTGCTGCTCATCCTGGTCACTTTTGCACTGGGTGGAAGCCTCTGCGGTTACCTGGGTCGACAGCTTTTAGGGCTTTTTCAAATTGAATCGGCCGTTATCCGTGTACCTTTATATATTATATTGGTCACTATCCTGTGGCCCTTTTGTGTGATTTTGATCAGCATTCCCTTGGGTCAGTTTACTTTTTTCCGCAGCTACCTTCAAAAAATGGGCAACAGGATGAGGGGCCGCAAGGCCGGCCTGGGCCAACCTGTCCCCGCGAGGGTAACAACGCAGGCAGGCGCGCAAATGGCGAGCCCGGCTCCACAGCAGCCTATTTCAACGCAACCAACCGCTCAAACGAATACCGTGAACCAGGAAGCAATGCCACAGTCAGTAAGCCAGGTCAGTGAACAACCATCCGTTACCCGTGTAGCCGTTTTTGCCTCCGGGGCAGGATCGAACGCGCAGAAGATCATCGATCATTTCCGCAACCACCCCTCCATCCGGATAGCGTTGATAGTTTGTAATAAACCGGGTGCCGGCGTATTGGGCATCGCCGAACGCGAGCATATTCCTGTATTGCTGATCGAAAAAGAGACCTTTTTCCGCGGCAATGGCTATGTAGACGAACTGAAGGCCGCCGGGATCGAATTTGTGGTGCTGGCAGGATTTCTCTGGAAGGTACCAGCTTCCCTTACTGCGGCCTACCCCAACCGGATGGTGAACATCCACCCCGCCCTGTTGCCCCGTTATGGCGGCAAAGGCATGTACGGAATGCACGTGCACGAAGCCGTGATTGCCGCCGGAGAAAAAGAAAGCGGCATCACCATCCACTACGTAGACAACGTATATGATAACGGAGCCATCGTTTATCAGGCAACCTGCGCCATTGAGCCAGGCGACTCTCCTGCCGTGCTGGCCCGGAAAGTGCATGAACTTGAGCACGCCCATTACCCCCGGATCATTCAACAAGTGATTGAACATCTGCAAAATCAACGTTAAATTGAGGACCGGCAGGAAAGCTATGTCGCGATCTTGCCGTAATATCACCACCTTAACTTTACTTGTTTGGTACGGACGGCACTGATCATATTAACGATAATCGTCTTTTCAGTCAATTCTCAGTCCGTACTTGGGCAGGTGAGGGTCAATGGCCGGGTGTTCGATATGTCGCAGCGGAATCCCATGCAGGCCGTGAGCGTGAACAGCAATTCGGGCGCGGGAACCATGACCGATTCGCTGGGCAGGTATACCCTGGTGGTTCCAGAAACAGACTCTATCTGGTTCTCTTACCTCGGCAAGCCGACTCCCAAATACGCCGTGCAGAACATTCGCAACCTGCAGGTTTTCGAAGTAGCCCTGCATGTAAATATTACCGAGCTGAAACAGGTGATGGTGAAGCCGCCCAACTATAAGCTCGATTCTATCCAGAACAGGCTCGATTACGCCAAAGCGTTCAATTTCGAAAAACCAGGCATCAGCGGTTCTACCCTGCCCGTTACTTCCGGTACTGCACCGGCAGGTGTAGGTCTTGACGTTAACGAGTTCATCAATATGTTCCGTTTCCGCCGAAACCGCAATATGCTGGCTTTCCAGGAAAGACTGTTGCGTGAAGAAAAAGACAAGTTCATCGACCACCGGTTTAGCCGCGCCCTGGTGATCAAACTCACGAAACTCAAAGGCCCCGACCTGGATACCTTCATGGTACGCTACCGCCCTCCTTTATATCTCGTAGAACAGGCTACGGAATACGAATTCCAGTTATACATCAAGAACTCGTACGAGAAATTCCATAAGCTGCAGCTGATCATGGGCGACCTCAGAAAGGACGACAACTAGCTTTCGGTGCGCTTAGGTCCGCCAGGACTGAAGTCCGAAACCCCAATAGGCGTCTGCCCTCCGCCCTCCAACACAATTATACAATACAACCGGCCGCAGCGCTCCACTGGCTGCATGAACATTAATTGCTATCTTGAAGCCCTATTCAATTTACCTGCATATGAAAAAATTGATAGGGCTGGCAGGCTGTATCGTTCTATGCTGCACCGGCTTTGCCCAAACCAAAACAACCCCGGTCATCACTGCTGCTACCAACCCTGCTGCCGCAGGATTTTCGGCCGACAGGCTGCAGCGCATCGATCATTTATTGCAAACCTATGTTGACAGCGGCCGCATGAACGGCGCCGTAGCATTGGTGATCCGCCATGGAAAGATCGCTTATTATAAAAGTGTCGGGTACGATAAGAACCCCTCCACCCCGCTACAAAAAGATGGCATCTTCCGCATCGCCTCTCAAACCAAAGCCATCACGAGCGTAGCCGTGATGATGCTGTACGAAGAAGGCAAATTCATGCTGGATGATCCCATATCCAATTACCTGCCCGAATTCCGCAAGCCTGTCGTGCTGGATAAATTCAACAAGGACGACTCCAGTTATACCACCGTTCCCGCCAAGCGCGAGATCACTATCCGCGACCTGCTGACCCATACCTCTGGTATCGGTTATGCGCAGATCGGCTCTCCCGAAGCCAATGCCATCTATGCGAAAGCTGGTGTGGTGGGCGGTATCGGCGTAGGCAAAATATTGCTGGGTGATAAGATGAAAGTGCTTGGCAAACTGCCCCTGTTTCACCAGCCGGGTGAAAAGTTTACTTACGGGTTGAACACCGATGTGCTGGGATACCTGGTGGAAGTGGCATCGGGCATGCCCCTCGACCAATTTCTCCGCAAGCGGATCTTTGACCCCCTGGGCATGAAAGACACCTGGTTTTATTTACCCAAAGACAAACAGCATCGCCTGGTGATGCTATATACCGAGAACGCCGACACCAAAAAAGTAATCCCCATGCCCGAGCGGATCGGCATCAATGGCGAGTTTTCACGCGACTATCCGGCTAGCGATGGTACTTATTTCTCCGGCGGTGGCGGCCTGTCGTCGACCATTTATGATTACGCCGTCTTTTTGCAAATGCTGCTGAATGGTGGTACCTACAACGGTAAACGCATTCTCAGCCATAATTCAGTTCGCATGATGACGATGAACCAGATCGGAGATATCAGCCGCGGGGCCAATAAATTCGGCCTTGGTTTTGGCATCACGACCGAAAAAGGAAGCGCTGTGCTACCCACCCAGGAAGGTACTTTCGAATGGGGCGGCATGTTTGCCACTACCTATTGGGTAGACCCCAAAGAAGATATGGTAGCATTGGTTTACCGCAACGTGTATCCTACGCGTTGGGGCAACCTCGGCAATCTATATAAGGTGCTGGTGTACCAGGCCATAAATGATTAACAACAATTAACCCATCCCTTATGCTCCCTAAGATCAATACCCCCATCAAACCATGTTTTCTGCTCATCTGTCTGCTTACAGCGGCCGGCTTGCTTGGCCAGGACAAAACACCCGCTTTTGTACGGGACAGTCTCGACACCTATGTTGAGCGGGCCCTGAAGGACTGGCAAATACCCGGTGTTGCCGTTTGTGTTATCAAAGATGGCAGGATCGTCGTGATGAAAGGATATGGGATAAAGGAAGCAGGTACCGATAACAAGGTCGATACGAATACCCTGTTCATGATCGGCTCCAACTCCAAAGCATTTACCGGCACCGCCCTCGCCATGCTCGAGGCAGATAAGAAGCTATCCCTCGATGACAAGGTGCAGAAATGGCTGCCCGATTTCAAGCTGTACGATCCCTGGGTTGCCAAAGAAGCAACCCTGAGAGACCTGCTTTGCCATCGCCTGGGCTTTGAGACCTTCCAGGGCGATTTCATGTACTTCGACTCCGACCTTACCCTCCAACAGGTGCGGGAAAAGTTTGGCAAAGTGAAACCCGTATATAGCTTCCGCAGCAAGTGGGGTTATACCAATGCAGCTTTTCTGACGGCCGGCGAAGTGATCCCCAAAGTAACCGGTAAAACCTGGGCGCAGTTCCTGGAAGAACGCATCTTCAAACCACTGGGCATGAACAACACCTTGGCGCTGTCTAAAGACATTGCGAGCGCCCCCAATAAAGCATCGGCCCACACCGTCGACAAGGGAGTGCTGAAAAAAATACCTTATGGCAATATCGATAATATGGCGCCCGCAGGTAGCATCAGTTCTTCCGTAAGCGATATGAGCCATTGGGTACAGGCCTTGCTGAGCGGCGGCCGTTACAATGATCAACCGGTCATAAACCCCAATGCCATTGGGCAAACCCGCGTTCCGCAATCCATCCTTGGTAATGGAGGTCATATGTACAACAGGGCGCATTTTTCGCTGTATGGCCTGGGCTGGTTCCTGGAAGAATACAGCGGACGGAAGTTTGTGGGACATACCGGAGGGGTGAATGGATTTGTGACCAGCGTGGCCATGCTGCCCGAAGAAGCACTGGGCATTATTGTGTTTACTAATACCGATGCCAACAATTTTTATGAGGCGCTGCGCTACGAGATCATGGATGCTTATCTGGGCTTGCCCTACCGCAACTATAGCAATGTGTACCTGGGGTATAACAGAACCCAGGAAAAACATGCGGCCGACTGGCTGAAGAAAAAGCAGGATACCATCGCCAACCTTCCCGCCCCCTTGCTGCCGATCGCCGCTTATGCAGGCGACTATAATCATGCTGTATATGGGAAAATGAGCATCAAGCCCGAAAACGGAAAACTGGTTGCGCGTTTTGAACACCACCATGGCCGGTTTGCAACCCTGGATCCCTTAGGAGGTAACCGTTTTCTCGCCACTTTCAACGAAGCCTTATACGGTGCTAAAGAATGGCCATTTACAATCGACAAAGGCAAGGTGAAATCGGTGACTGTCACCGTAGCCGATTTTGTCGAGTTTACTCCTTACGAGTTTTATAAAATCAAATAACGTATAAACAGCCGCCCTTTTCATTGCGTGTCACAAATCGCAGGAATAGGTTGCAAAATGAATGCATATGGATCAACTTACTTTGGGTATCGGAACACGCCTTCAGCACACTCAATATGGACCTGGTGTTATTGTGGGCATCCGTTTTGCCACTTACCTCATCTCCTTCATCAATCACGGCGTAAAAGAGATCGACAAGAATGATACTCAGCTGGATGAGATCATCCCGGAAAACGTTACTGAAGAGATAGAAACCCATTCGGATGTCGAAAAATCACTGCTCAAGATCCTGCGGCTTTGGGGAGGTATTACAGAGACTGTTCCCTTGGGCGACCGCTGGAAAGGCGGCGTAATGCTCCTGCAGCCCGCCGATAAAAGTCAGAAACCAAAGGATGTGCCGATCGAAGCGTTCTTTCATAAGATCGTGATGCTGCGCGACCGCCTGCGCGTGCTGGAGCAACAGATCAATGCCCATAAGCAGCTCAGTGACGAAGACAAGGTCAACATGCAACAATACATCACCCGTATCTATGGTTCACTTACCACCTTCAATGTACTTTTCCGACAAAAAGAACATTGGTTTATAGGAGAGAAGGGGGCTAAGGAAGATTAAGCCGGCAAGCGTTTATCGCTTTTGCCTACCCACGCTAATCGTTTTTACTTAATAGCATAAACTCCGTAATAAAAACATTTTCCATAAATCATAACAGCTATTATCTTTATGCTTTCATAGGATAAGGTTTAATGGTTAATGGTATTTGATTAGTGTACCCCAACTTTCCAGTTGGGGTTTTTTTATGGCTGCAAGAGGCATTGCAGCATTTTGCACGAAAGACAGCCAACTCCACTTCATCATCACGCCCGCCCGGCACAACACCGCATACCTGCCCTGATTTTCAATTGTTTGCATTTCGTATCTTGTCTGCTCAAACCAGTTGAGCCACCCGATCATGAAATACTACCTGCTTTTATGTTTCCTCCCAATGCATGCACTGGCCCAGACAACCACCGACGCTGTAAGCGCCTGGCAGGCGCAGGCCAACAAAATCACCATCATCCGGGATAACTGGGGCGTTCCGCATGTTTATGGAAAGCAGGATGCAGACTGCGCCTTTGGTGTTATGTATACCCAGTGTGAAGATAACTTCTGGCAGCTGGAAGAAACTTTTATCAGCGCACTTGGCCGGTCGGCCGAGTTGTATGGCGAAAGCAGGCTGCCGGCCGATGTATCGGTGGCTTTGTTTGAATGTGTAAAGAAGGCCAAAGCCGACTATGCCAGTGCTCCGAAGCTCATCAGGCAACTCTGCAACAGCGCCGCTGCAGGCATCAACTATTATCTGTATAAACATCCCGATACGGAACGCAGGTTGCTGCTGCAGTATGAACCCTGGTACTTTCTGTTGCCTGGCACCGACAATCCTGCCAGTCACGGCATCAGCAACGCAGCCGTGCGGGCTTATACCAACTCGATCATTCGCGGTGAGGCTGCGGAAGGCGAAGACGATGGCATTGCAGAAAGGGAAAATGGTTCCAACACCATGGCCATTGCTCCTGTAAAATCGGCCAGCGGCCACAGCCTGCTGCTCATCAATCCACACGTTAACTTCTTTGGTAACGGCCAGCGGTACGAATGCCACCTCATCAGTGAGGAGGGGCTGAACGTATCGGGCTTTGCCATCTTCGGCAACTTTTATATCTGGAGTGGATTCAATGCCCATACCGGATGGGCGCACACCAATTCGGGCGTCGACTTCACCGATGTTTACCTGGAGCACTTTGATGACCCAGCGCATCCTGACCATTACCGATACGGAACCGGATATCGCGTAGCAACCAATTGGCAGGATACCCTGCTGGTTAAAACTGCTAACGGTTTGCAGGCAAGAACCATTTCGTTACAGAAAACGCATCATGGACCGGTGGTTGCAAAAAAAGATGCGCAGCTGGTCACGATCCGGAACGTGACCGCTCCTCAATCGCGCTATATAGAACAGTGCTGGAAGATGTGCCGGTCAAAGAATTTCAAGACCTTCAGGACCGCCATGAACATGCGCACGCTCGGTTATCCCAATACGATGTACGCCGACAAAAATGGCCGCACTGCTTACTGGCATGGTAATGCGGTACCCAAAAGGTCTACACAGTTCGACTGGCGCAATCCGGTTGATGGCAGCAACCCTGCCACCGAATGGAAGGGGCTGCACAAGCTAAAAGACATTGCCCAGGTGATCGACCCGGCTACCGGCTGGATACAGAATTGCAACTCGACGCCTTATATGGCGGCCGGGGTAAGTAGTCCAAAACAAAGCGACTATCCTGCCTATATGGCCTATGACAAACATATTTTCCGTGCGGTGGAAGCGGTGAGGCTGCTGGACAGTAAGGATAAAATAAGTTTTGAAGCGTTCGGGCAACTGGTGGTGAGCAATCACCTGCCGATGATGGCGCTATGGCTGCCACAGATACTGCATAGCTACGATAGTCTTGCACAGCTGTCAACAGATTTGCCCAACCGCCTGGGCGCCGTTGCAGATACATTAAGGCGATGGAACTACCGGTATGCCCTCAACAGCCAGGCTACCACCCTGGCGGTGATGTGGTACCTGCAATACGATGAGTGGAATAAGAGCCGGCCCGCTGGCGCCGCCGGCGACGACAATGCAGTTGACCTGCAAGGCAATCAGCTACCCATGAGCGGCGCCACCGCCGTTGAGTTGTTGGATAAGGCGGCATCAGCATTAAAAGCGAGGTTTGGTACATCGTTCATTAACTGGGGCGATATCAACCGGCTGCAGCGTGCTACCGGTTCGCCCGAAAGGTTTGACGACAACAAACCAAGCTGGCCGGTTGCAGCAGTACCAAGTCCGCTGGGCTCGCTCTTTGCGTTTGGCAACGGACAGGTACGCGGCCAGCAAAAATTCTATGGCACACGCGGCAATACTTATACAGCCATTGTTGAATTTGGACCCCGCATCAAGGCACGTTCCATCATGTACTTTGGTCAAAGCGCCAATCCAGCCTCCTCTCATTACCTCGACCAGGCTCCATTATACGTAGCAGGCAAATTCAAAGATGCCTGGTTCTATCGGGAAGACATTGAAAAACATGCAGAACGAACCTACCATCCCGGAGAGTAGACAATGACCATTTAACATTTTGCTAAGTAGAATTAATTCCACAGGCAAGCTATCCACCTATTCGAACAGTTGATGGCACGGGCTTTTTATACCCTATGGTATAAAATTGAATAATATGGATAAGCTTGAGTTAAAAGGTACGTGGAATATACTGAAGGGCAAGGTTAAGCAAGCCTATGCCGATCTTACCGACGACGACCTGAAATATGAAGAAGGTAAAGATGATGAATTGCTGGGCCGCCTGCAGGAGAAAACCGGTAAAACGAAAGACGACCTGATCAAATGGCTGAGGTCGCTGGGCTAACAATTCACACTCTATATATAAATCGTGGAAAGGGACTTTTGTGGGTCCCTTTTCGCATGTTTACTTGTACTGGACGTAGAACTGATTTTGAAACAGCTCCAGCGAATCGTATAATTTCTTTTTGGCGAAAAAATCGCCAGCCATTGGGTAAGCCTTAAACAACTGTTCGCGGGTGGCATGAAGCCGGTAAGGAAGGTAATAAGTGCCGCCCAGCAGCATGGCCTTATCTATTAGCGTCTGTGTCAGCGCTTTCATGGCCTGCTCACCATCGGGCGTAATAGCCTGGTTATACAACATCACAAACCCAAATACTTCCCGGTTTGCATAGCGGAGATAAGTATCTTCATCCTGCTTAACGTTCCTCAAAGTGATGTTTAACAGATCTACTTTGTGTTGTGGAATAATGTCGCGCAGCACTTCTATGAACCGGACAACAGAATCGGTGGGAATAAAATACTCATGCAGAATATCCGTATATCCCGGTTGCGTATTCTGAAATACTTCTACGGGTTCGTTTATCAATTGATTGCGCGAAAATGATTTGCCGTCAATCAACCGTGCACTCCATTTCTCCAACTTCCAACGCAGGTTCTTTCCATAACCGCTGTTGGCCGACCCTCTGAACACAGCCCGGCGCAAGTCTTTAAACCCAGTTTCTTTTAATGACACCAATTCGGAAGGACTGTCGACTGTGAACACGGATAATATGGCTTCCTGCATAAAATCCGACGGGTTAATATTCACCCTACCATAAACCATTCCTACGGGTTTTCCGCTATTGACGACCTCATTGAACTTTTTGATATAGTCTTCACTCCGGATCACGTATTGCTGTACCTTATACATCACATTGGGCACTACCCGAAGGCGCACGTCGACAATAATGCCAAACAAACCATAACCGCCCAAAACCAGCGAAAATAGCTCCGGGTGGTTGTTTCGGTCGCAGGTGATCAACTGACCCGCAGCATTTATCAGCCGAAAAGATTCGACGGTACCGGCTATGGGAGGCGAATTGGGTTGCCAGCCATGGCAATTAACACTGATAGAACCTCCTACGGTAAAGGAATTATTCGACTGCATCACGGCAACTGATCGCCCATTTTGATGCAGGTAAGGAATGATCTGTGCCCAACGTGCGCCCGCACCTGCCGTCAAAAGGTTGCTGGCGGTATCCAACTCCAGGTAATTGAAATTGGTCATATCAAGTATAATTCCATCCCTGCTGATCGTGTGAGCGCCCATGGAATGCCGGGCGCCGGCGATCGATATATTTTTTCCAGTCCCCGCCGCCCGGTGTACCAACTGCACTAATTGATCTATAGCCTCATCGCGATTTCCAGCCACCCGGATAATGGTATCGACTGGCGTTTCACTAATACGACTGGCATCGTTCGAATAACCAGTTCTTGAATAAGGTGTGGGGGCAGGATCTTTGTACCAGTGGTACAGCACAAACGTAAAAGGGCGGGCGATAAGAAGGAGAACAACGAATAGCACCAGCAGGATAACCCGCTTCAGGGTGAGCATTCTTTTCATTTGTAAGGCCGTTAATCCTTCTAATATAACGTAATTTTAGGTTGATCCATTAAACCCGAACCGGTGAGAAAATTCGTACCGATCAACACAATTACCTGCCCGCATTTGTAAAGTGTTGTTTAAATTTAAAGCTGTTATCTGCAACACATGAAAAAAACACTACTGCTCGGTTCCATCCTGGTTTATTGCGTTTTTCTGCAAGCGCAGTCATCGCGCAAGCTCCATTTCAAATCGATACTCGTAGATACCCACAACGACATCCTCACCACTGCCATCGATGATAAATTATCATTCGATCAAAACCTGAAAGGAAAAACCCATTCGGACCTGGCGCGGTTTAAAGAAGGTGGTGTAGACGTGGAGATATTCAGCATTTGGTGCGATGGATCGTATGGCCCAGGCAAAGGGTTCAAGCGGGCCAACCAACAGATCGATACATTGTATGCCGTGATTGCCCGCAACCCCGACAAGATAGCACTCACCACCACACCGGCCGAGCTCAAAAAGAATGTTCGACAGGGAAAGCTGGCGGCGATGATTGGTGTAGAAGGCGGCCATATGATAGAAGACAGGCTCGACTACCTCGACAGCTTATACAAGCGCGGCGTGCGGTACATGACACTTACCTGGAACAATTCCACCTCCTGGGCTACCAGCGCTATGGATGAAACGCCTGGTTCGCGCACACAGTTTGGCGCCGATGCCGCACCTGCAACCTCCCCGGAAAGAAAAAAAGGGTTGAATGATATGGGCAGGCAGATCGTAAAGCGCATGAACGAACTGGGTATGATGGTTGACCTGAGTCATGTGGGCGAACAAACTTTCTGGGACGCCATTCAAACCACCACCAAACCTGTAATAGTTTCTCATAGTTGTGTGCATGCTATTTGCCCCGTATTCAGAAATCTCAAAGATGAGCAGATCAAAGCAGTGGCAAAGAACGGCGGTGTGATCCACCTCAATTTCTTTTCCGGCTTTCTTGACAGCGGTTTTGTGGCCAGGAACCAGGCTTTCAATCAGCGGCACAAGGCCGAGCGCGATTCGCTGCGCAAAACCGTGACCGATCCTTATTTCGCCGACAACTTCCTGTACCAGAAATATGATGATGAAGTGAAGAGCCTGCGGCCGCCAATGAGCTTGTTGATCGACCACCTCGACTATATCGTAAAACTGGTGGGCGTTGATCACGTGGGGTTAGGTTCCGACTTTGATGGTATCAACTCTTCTCCGCAGCAACTGGATGATGTAACGACCTTTCCGCTGATTACGGAAGAATTGGTGAAACGTGGCTATAGCAAAAAAGCTATCCGGAAGATACTCGGTGAGAACTTTATCCGGGTGTTTAAATCAAACACTGTTCAATAAACCAGTAACTTCTGTACATGAGGCTACTACTATTATTCCTGCTGCTATCTATCGAAATAAGCGCACAACCTGTTTCGAAAGCCGAACTTGGGCGATGGGAACAGCAAGCCAAAAGTGTTACTATCATCCGGGACAACTGGGGTATTCCGCATATCTATGGCAAAACTGATGCGGATGCCGTATTCGGCTTGATGTATGCGCAATGCGAAGACGACTTCAAACGTATTGAAAGCAACTATATAGATATACTCGGCCGTACTGCCGAGCTAAAGGGAGTAGGCAGTATATATGATGACCTCTATACCAGGCTGGTCATCGACTCGGCTGGTGCGATCAAAGATTATGCGAAAAGTCCTGCCTGGCTTAAAAAGCTCCTGCACGCCTGGGCCGATGCGATGAACTATTACCTCTACAAACACCCGGAGGAAAAACCGGCACTACTACGGCGTTTTGAACCCTGGTATCCTTTAATGTGGACCGATGGAAGCATAGCGGCCATCAATACAGGCGGCCTTTCGGCCAATGAACTTAAAACCTTTTATACGGTCGATCTTTCAGTGGCTGCGCGGACGTCGCGGCGGGGAGAAGAGATCAACTCCGGCTCCAATGGGCTTTCCCTTAGGCAAACGCTAGTGACGCAGTCATCGGAAGTACTCCGTTCCGGATCCGACGCGCTTGCTCTTACGCCAGCGCCGTCAGCAGAACTCCGCTCCAACCTCAACCGCTTTGCCATTGCGCCAGCGCGGACGGTGCAATCTGCTGAAGAGATCCACTCCGGATCCAACGGCTTTGCTGTCGCTCCTGCACGTACTGCATCGGGCAAGCCGCTGCTATATATCAACCCCCACGTCACCTTCTATTTCCGGCCCGAAGTGCATATGGTGAGCCTGGAAGGATTGAATGCTTATGGTGCAGTTACCTGGGGACAATTCTTCGTGTACCAGGGGTTTAACGAACATTGTGGATGGATGCATACTTCCGGGTATGCTGATGTGGCCGACCTCTATGCCGAGCAGATCGTAAAGCAGGGAGCAGGATATTTCTATAAATACGATGGCAAACTGTTGCCGGTGCAGCAGCATACCTATACCCTTTCTTACAAGGATGGTGACAAGATGGGTCGCCAATCAATAACCACCTATGCCACTCACCATGGCCCGGTGATGAGCAAACGCGATGGCAAATGGGTCAGCGTTAAAGCCGTGAACCGCCACATCAATGGACTGATACAAGCCTGGCAACGTACCAAGAGTACCAATTTTGCCAGCTTCAAAAAGAACATGCAGCTGCTGGCCAATGCTTCCAACAACACGGTCTATGCCGACGACCAGGGCAATATTGCATACTGGCATGGCAACTTTATACCGCGGCGTGATACACAGTTTGACTGGTCGAAACCTGTAGACGGCAGTATCAAAGCAACGGAATGGAAAGGCCTGCACCCGTTGGATGAAACCATCCATTTGTTCAATCCGGCCAGCGGATGGATACAGAATTGTAACTCGACGCCGTTTACGTCGTCGGGCAGTAGTAGTCCGAAGAAAATCGATTACCCATCCTATATGTCAACCGAAGCGGAAAACTTCCGTGGCATCAATGCCGTGAAGGTGATGGCGCGCGACAGCAGTTTTACCATTGATAAACTGATCGCTGCGGGCTACGATACTTACCTGGCGTTTTTTGAAGATCTGATTCCGGCCCTGGTAAAAGCTTATGCTACCATGCCCGATACGGACCCGCGCCGCAACCTGCTGATAGAAGCGATACCAACCTTGCGTAATTGGGACATGCGATCGAATGAAAGATCAGAAGCTACTACACTAGCTATCGAGTGGGCCCAACGACTGCAGTCCCTGATCAACCGGGTAAATGCGCCCGACTTTGTGAGCCGCACCGCGCTGTTTGCGAAAACTGCTTCTGCAGAAACTTTATTGGAGTCATTTGCCGAAACAGTACGCGATCTCAATAAACGATTTGGTACCTGGGTTACTCCCTGGGGAACCATCAACCGGTACCAGCGTTTAACCGGCGCCCTGCAGGAAACTTACGACGACAGTAAGCCGAGCATTCCCTCTGGCATGGCCGCCTCTACCTGGGGTTGTTTGCCGTCGTTCGTAAGCAGAACCATGCCGGGTACCCAAAAAAGATATGGATACAATGGCAATAGCTTTATCTGCGCCGTAGAGTTTGGGAAAACAATAAAAGCAAAATCGCTGTTAGCAGGGGGCAATAGCAGCCATTCCAACTCGCCGCATTTCAGCGACCAGGCGGAGATGTATACCAAAGGACAATTCAAGGATGTATTGTTCTACAAAGAGGATGTGTTGAAACACGCTGAGCGAACTTATCATCCGGGAGAATAAAACTGGGCTGGCGGCATTAACCGGATCAAATGCTGCTACCCGCGACACTTATCAATACAAAGCTTATGAGACTTATCTTATTCCTGATCCTTTTGATGCCTGCCGGCCTTCTGGCGCAACAAACGGCCGATATATTGATCCGCAACGGAAAGATCATCGACGGCACCGGCAACTCCTGGTTCTATGGCGATGTGGCCATCCGCAATGGCAAGATCATTGCAGTTGGCAAACTGACCCAGTATACCGCCCCCAAAGTGATCGACGCCAAACAGCAGATCGTAGCTCCAGGCTTCATAGACGTGCACGGCCATATCGAGGGTGGCATTTTTGATCAACCCACTACCGAGAATTACATCTACGATGGTGTAACTACTGTTGTAACGGGCAATTGCGGGGGCTCTGCCAGCAACCTGAAACGATTCTTCTACCGGGTAGATAGTTTGCACCCTTCCATCAATGTGGCATCGCTGGTTGGGCACAATACGGTTCGCGAACAGGTGATGAAACGCGAGAACAGACTTCCAACAGCCGATGAGCAGCGTAAAATGGACAGCCTGGTAGAGCAGGCGATGAAGGAAGGAGCGGTAGGACTTTCCACCGGACTCATTTATATTCCCGGCGCTTTCGCGAACACGGCCGAAGTGGTAAGCCTGGCAAAGGCGGCCAGCCGGCACAACGGCATTTACGCCTCGCATATACGTAATGAAGAAAACAGCGCAATTGAAGCGATCAATGAAGCCATTCAGGTAGGCAAGGAAGCCAATATTCCTGTACAGATCTCGCATTTCAAGATCGGTGGCAGAAGCAACTGGGGCAAAAGCAATATCACGCTTGGTCTGGTTGAACAGGCCCGGAAAGAGGGCTGGGATGTTACAATCGATCAATATCCGTATACCGCCAGCAGCACCAACCTCGGCGTAAGATTGCCGGAATGGGCCCTGGCTGGCGGGCAGGACTCCGTAAAAGCCCGTCTGCACAACCCGGCCATTCGCGCGCAGATCAAAAAAGAAATGCTCGAGCAGCTGGGCCGCTACAAATTCAAGAACTACAGCTACGCGGTAGTTGCTAACTATAGTGCCGACAGCAATTACAATGGTAAAAGCATTACAGAGATCAACAAACTGATGGGCCGTAAATCGAAGGCCAGTTATGAAGCCGAGACGATCATGGATATGATCGAAAAGGGCGGTGCACAAATGGTTTACCACAGCATGAACGAAGAGGATGTAAAGTACATCATGAAATATCCTTTCTGCATGGCCGGAGCCGATGCCGGTGTGCCGGTACCCGGTAAGGGAATGCCCCACCCCCGCGGCTATGGAACCAATGCACGTATACTCGGCCGCTATGTACGCGATGCGAAAGTGATTTCCATCGAGGAAGCTATACGCCGGATGACATCATTGGCCGCGCAGAAGTTTCAACTTAAAGACCGGGGATTGTTAAAAGAAGGTATGGCTGCCGACATCGTGATCTTCGATGAGCAGACAGTCAATGATAAAGCAACTTTTGAACAGCCGCATCAGTATTCAGTAGGGTTTCAATATGTGCTGGTGAACGGGCAACTGGTGGTAGAGGATGGCAAACACAACAAGAACCGCCCTGGTAAAGCCTTACTCGGCCCTGCCACTTTGTAAAGGATGCACACAGCGGCGCTGCGGCAGTGCATATCCGCTTTAATAATTGATCAGCTTCCGGATATATTCATCCAGTCTGGATTTAGCCAGGAAGTTCTGCTCGAGCCCCGAATTGAAAGGTACGGGAGTATCGAGTGAGGCACAGCGCATCACCGGCGCATCGAGCAGGTCGAAGCAGTGCTCGCCGATCCAGGCGGCCAGCTCGCCCCCAATGCCACCCAGCAAAGTGTCTTCGTGCAGTATCAGCACCTTTCCCGTACGCGCTACCGCCTGCCTTACAGCTGCATAGTCAAGCGGCAATAAGGTGCGCAGATCCAGTATATGAAATGAAATGTAGTTGTGCGAATTGGCATATTCACTGGCCCAATGCACACCACTTCCATAAGTGATGATGGATATATCGACGCCCTCCTGCACTACGCGTGCCTTTCCGATCTCCACCTCATAGTAGTGGGCGGGTACAGGTCCGCTGATACTCCGGTAGAGCGCCTTGTGCTCAAAGAACATGACGGGATTGGGATCGTTGATAGCGGCGATGAGCAACCCTTTTGCATCCATGGGAGTAGAAGGGTACACTACTTTAAGCCCCGGCGTATGTGTAAACCAGGCTTCATTGCTTTGAGAGTGGAAAGGCCCCGCACCTACGCCGGCGCCCGTCGGCATGCGGATCACCACATCGGCTGGCTGACCCCAGCGGTAATGGATCTTCGCGAGGTTATTGACGATCTGGTTGAAACCAACGGTCACAAAATCGGCAAACTGCATTTCCATCATACTCTTGAAGCCTTCGAGGCTCAATCCCAGGGCAGCGCCAATGATTGCACTCTCACAAAGCGGCGTATTGCGTATCCGTTCTTTCCCAAACTTCTCTACAAAACCCTCGGTGATCTTGAATGCTCCCCCGTATTCTGCAATGTCCTGCCCCATCAACACCAGGTTGGGATGTTGCAGCAGGGACTGTTGGAGTCCTTCTGTAATAGCATCGATAATTCGTTTCGACGGATCGGCTTCGTGTTTTTGGAGTGAAGCCGGAGTCGCGTTGTCGATCACATCAATGCCCCGGCGACTGTCGGGCGCGGCAGTGGCATAGATGTCTTTCAACTCTTCATCGGTATCGGGCGTAAACGGCGCAACATTTAATCCGATCGATAATTCTACTTCGATGTATTCTTTAATGTCTTCTTTGATCGCAGCAATCTGCTCTTCGTCCAGCACCGCTTCGGTAAGGAGGTACTGCTCATAGTTGCGGATGGGGTCTTTCATTTCCCACACGTCGAACAGGTAGGATGGCACATATTTGGTGCCGCTGGCCTCTTCGTGGCCACGCATGCGGAAGGTGGCGCACTCTACCAGGTAGGGCTTTTGCTTTTCCAGGCAGTAGTCGCGTACGCCTTTTAGGGTATCATAAACAGATAGAATATTGTTTCCGTCGATCCTGATGCCTTCCATGCCATAGCCCTTTGCCCGCTCTACCAGGTTTTCGCAACGGTATTGTTCCGATACAGGCGTACTCAATCCATAGCCGTTATTCTCGATGAGGAAGATGACGGGCAGGTCCCATACAGCCGCGGTATTCAGGGCTTCATGAAAATCGCCCTCGCTGGTACCACCTTCGCCGGTAAAGGCGAGTGCTACCTTTTTTTCCTGCCTTAGTTTATGCGCCAACGCTACACCATCGGCGATAGCGAGTTGAGGGCCCAGGTGAGAGATCATGCCACAAATATGGTGTTCCTGGCTACCGAAGTGAAAGCTGCGCTCACGTCCTTTGCTGTAACCTTCACGGCTTCCCTGCCATTGCATGAACAATTTGCTCAGTGCCATATGGCGCGTTGTAAATACGCCGAGGTTTCTATGCAATGGCATGATCCATTCGTCCTGCTCCAGGGCCAGCGCGGCGCCCACCGCAATGGCTTCCTGACCAATACCGCTGAACCATTTGGATATTTTGCCCTGCCGCAGGAGCACCAGCATTTTTTCTTCGATCATGCGGGGCAGCAACAGGCTTTTATAAAAATGACCCAGCTCTTCGTTGGTCAGCTCTTTACGGTTAAACTGCATAGGCCAAATATAAACATGGAAGTTTAGCCCGGAAAGGGCGTCATCTAAAATTAACGGGACTGTTCTTTATTAGATCGATCTTCTCTATACAACACGGATGTAATGATCGAAAGCAACAGGCTGAACAACAGCGCCCACCAGAATCCGTCTACCCGGAACCCTTTTACAAACTCCGCAGTGAGCAGAATGAGCGCCGCATTGATCACAAAGAGGAAGAGACCGAAAGTGAACAGGGTGATCGGCAAGGTGAGGATGATGAATATCGGCCTGAGTATCGCATTGAGGATGGCCAATACGATGGCAAAAATGATGGCAGCCCAGAAAGAGTCGATATGTACCCCCGTGAGGATGTAGGACAACCCAAATGCAATAATGGAGGTTACAATGATGCGCATGATAAAATTCATAGCGAGGATTTTAGAACCGGCATATTGCTATGCCGGTTATGCTATTGAAGTTAACGTTTATTCAGCACATCAAACTTACCCTAAATCACTACCAGCTCATAGAACTGCCCGGGATGCAGGTATTTATTGGAAAGTTCCTGTAATTCCTGCGCAGACACTTTCCGGATCACGTCGAGGCTGGTGTGAAAATAGTTCTCGTCGAGGTTATTCAGGATAAGACTTTTCCAGCGGCCTATTACCTGGAACGGGCCGTCCAGATCGCCGAGTATCGACCCAATCATATAATTGCGGGTCATGAGCAGCTCCTCTTCATCGACTGGTTCTTCGCGCAGCAACTCCATTTCATTGTACACTTCGGTAATAGTAGCTTCACTCACATCACGCCCAGCTTCGGTACTGATCATCCAGCCACTGTCGTGTATATGGTTCAGCAGGAAACTGTAGATCCCGTACGTGTAACCTTTATCTTCCCGGATATTGGCCATCAGCCTCGACCCGAAGAAACCTCCGAACAGGCTGTTCAACACGAGGGTTTTCTGAAAATCGGGATGGTGCCTGTTGGGGAAAGGACGGGCGATGCGGATAGCTGCCTGTACGCCCTGCGCATCATTGACCACATGGTTTTTCAGCTGGCTGGCCGGCTCCACGATGTGTTTGATGATCCTGGCCTGAGCACGGTGCGACTGCAGGGGCAGCGTACCAAAATGCTTTTCCAACTCTTCGATCAGGTTGCCGGGCAATCTACCGGCAGCAAAGATCACACACCTGCCTTGCTGGTAGTATTCTTTATAGAATGCCTTTACATCGTCCTGCACAATGGCATCGTAGTCTTCGGCATTGTTGTACTTTCCATATGGGTGGTGCTCGCCGAATAAATAAGCGTCGATCAGGCGGCCTGCCACAAACTCCGACTTCAGTAGGTTTACTTTCAGCCGTTGCTTGGCATTTTGTTTATATATAGCCATTTCCTCTTCGGGAAACACGGCATCGGTCAGCAACTCGGCCACTACCGGCAACAATTGGTCGGTATGACGGTTGAGGCAGTGCAGCGTGATCTCGGAGGTTTCGCTATAGCAGGCGCGGTTGAGGTAAGCGCCGTGGTACTCGAAGTGTTCGTTGATATCGAAGGCCGTCCTTTTCGAGGTGCCGTTCTTCAACAGAAAATTAGTAGCGGCTGCTACAGCTTTCTTTTCTTCGTTCCAGTTGCCCGCATAGAATACCCAATTAACCATCAGGGTATCCTCGCTGCCCATATCGACCGTGTACACTTCAATCCCATTGGAAAGTGTGTATTTTTTATAGGCCGGGAGCGCTATGGTAAAATCAACCGGTTCTTTTATCGTTGGTGCTATTGTTCTGTTCAGCATTGTGAATTAGGATCGCTTTTTATTTTGTTTTCCTGACCTCAGTTATTGCTATAGTAGCAAAGCGTGTTTGAATTGTTTACATCGAATATCTTCCGGCTGTACTGCAGGACGTCTTCGCGGGTAACGGCGAAATACTTTTCGCGGTCGGTATTGAAGAGTGCCGCATCTCCCAGCAATTCATAGAATGCGAGGTTATTGGTGCGGGTCATAACACTCATATCCTCGAAAGCGATAGACGATTCGGTCTTGTTCTTGATCTTGGTGAGCTCCTTTTCGCTAATGCCTTCCTGCTTCAGTTTCTCCAGCTCTTCTTCCACCGCTTTTTCGGCATCTTCCATTTTAACCCCTTTTACCAGCTTGCCTTCAAAGGCTACAAGACCTTTGTCTACAGTGCCGAAATGGTAGCACTCGATGTGGCTGAATAGCTTCTTCTCTTTTACCAGCGACTGGAAAAGCCTGGAAGAACCGCCACCTCCGAGTACTTCGGTAATGAGGTCGGCCACGTAGTAGCCATGCTCCATGCGGCTGTCCATATGCCAGCATTTGTACAAGGCATCGAGCGGCACATCTGCCTTTACTTCCATCCGGCGGGGAGCCGCTTGCGGCAGCTCATCGGGAATGGACCGATCATATTTTTCGCCGGCGGGTATATCACCAAACCATTTTTCCACCAGTTGTTTTACCTCAGCGGTTTTCACATTGCCACCCACCACCAGGATCGCGTTGACCGGGCGATAATGCTTAAAGAAGAATTGCTTTACATCTTCAAGCGTGGCATTTTCGATATGCGATAATTCCTTGCCAATGGTCATCCACCGGTAGGGGTGGTTGGGATAAGCCATTTCCCGCAGCTTGAACCAAACATCGCCGTAGGGCTTATTGATGTAATGCTCTTTGAACTCCTCGCACACTACTTTGCGCTGTACTTCGAGACTCTTTTCATCGAAAGCCAGCGAAAGCAGGCGGTCGCTCTCGAGCCACAGGGCCGTTTCGAGGTTTTCGGCAGGCAGCTGTACATAATAATTGGTGACGTCGTTGGTCGTGTAGGCATTGTTCTCGCCACCCGCCATCTGGAGTGGTGTTTCGAAGTCCTCGATATTTACCGAACCACCAAACATCAGGTGCTCAAACAGATGCGCAAATCCCGTTTTGTTGGGATCTTCATCGCGCGCGCCCACATCGTACATAATATTAACTACCGCCATAGGAGTGGCAGGGTCTTCATGTACCACTACCCGCAATCCATTGGCCAATGTAAACTTCTCAAAATGTATCATGGAATTTCCTTTCGTTTTGCTCACAGACCCAACTGGCGACCAACAATTTACATGCTATACAAGGTAAAGTAGGAACGCCTGTTTGCGGCTGTAAGGGGGACAGCAAATTAACGACAAGTTGGGGTATAATGTTTATTTCCGTCCAAGATTGACGAATGAGGCCTCTAACTATTTAATAGTAAGCAACTTACGGGTAGGCCGGGATTATTTACCGGTGAGAATGTTCTTTACTTTAAGGGTGAGCACCAGGGGGCCGCCTTCCCGAAGTACCAGGATCTTGAGCCTTTCGCCGGGCATTTGCATCAGGTTTTTGTAGGTCTGGATATTTTTGGAGAAGTTATTCTGCACGGCTACGATGAGGTCGTCGGGTTTAAACCCAGCCTGTTCGGCCGGCGAGCCGGGCATTACATCCACTACCAATATCTCACCTTCCACGACGTACATCCCCAGGCCGGTGTAAGCATAGTCAAATACATCTTTAAAGTGCGAATTGGGCAGCATGTGGATCTCGGGCCGGTCGTAATTGATGATGAGGTTGAACCTTCTAAGCAGGTCGTTGCCAATAAGCCCGCCCAAGGCCGGGTATTGGATCACATTGTATTCATCATCAAATATATAGGTCGGGACATTCCTGAATTTGTAGGGCCCCAGTTTAACCTGCTTGACCACTCCCTGCTTCATGGGTGCTTTGCCGCCGAGGCCTTCGGCCTGGGTGGCATACCACTTGCGGCGTTTGCTGACGATGGCGCTGTCATTGACAAAATCGGAGGTCATGAGCAAGCACATGCCGGCACCGGTATCAAAATAGAAGCGGGCCGAAAGATCACGGGCATCGTTTACCTGGGCGCTGAGGATGGGTATGTATTGCAACTGTGGCTTCAGCACAAAACCACCGCGGGGATATTTGATGGAACCTTTGGTATACACGTGGATCCGGGAGCTGTCGTAATCGACCTTTACGATATACCGGGAAAGAAAGCTGTACCCTACGATGCCGTCTATTTTTTCGCCATAGGCGCTGGTGAGGATATCATAGTCGTTGATGTGAAAATTGAGGCTGTCGACGTCGAGGCCGGGGAGGTGCAGTGTTTGATGGTTGGCAAACCGGACCGTCATGCTACCTGCAATGCCCCGGATGGTACGGTCGCTGGGCACCGTATTGATCTTGATATTGGCGGCCGTGGCCGAATCGAGCGAAATACCGCCGCTGCCGGTATCGAGAATAAAAGTAAGGGAGTCGGGAAACTGGCTCAGTTTGGCCCGGAGGGTGATGATGCCGCCGGTCAACATCCGGAACCCAAAGCTCGTAATGTGCTTAGCAGGCGCCGGAACGAACACTTCCTGCGCGGGCAGTGAAGTACAGACCAGGGTTAACAGCAGCAGTGTAGTGATGGAGCGCAATCGCATAGGCTATTTTACTAATTTTCCGGGGTACGCTATGGATTTGTCTGCGAATGACCGGTTTTGGTTGACGAACGACATCTACCGGTAATCCTCATTTAAGTTAGTGGATTTATAGGAAATGGCGTCTCCGCCAGAATAAAAAATAGTGGGTAGGGGCAAAACCGATCGTTTAGTACTTTTGTTGTTTAATGTTGTTATGAAAACAGACGATCTCTACTCGAAAGCCCTGCAGTTTGAATTCCTGAGCATTGAGGAAGGCATGCAGTTGTTTGAAGAAGCCCCGCTTACTGAACTGATGTATGTAGCTAATGAGCTACGGAAGAAACAGGTGCCTTATAACAAGGTAACCTGGCAGATTGACCGGAATGTGAATACGACCAATGTGTGTACGGCCAACTGTAAATTCTGCAACTTCTACCGCATTCCGGGCCATGCAGAGGCCTATATCACCGATATAGAGACGTACAAAAAGAAGATCGACGAAACCATCCGCTGGGGCGGCGATCAGCTGCTATTACAGGGCGGCCACCACCCCAAGCTCGGATTGCAGTTTTATGTGGATCTTTTCCGAGAATTGAAGAGCCTTTATCCCAACCTGAAGTTGCATACGCTTGGGCCGCCTGAGGTGGCCCATATCACCAAACTGGAAAAATCGACCCACCGGGAAGTACTGGCCGCACTGAAAGAGGCTGGTATGGACAGTTTGCCCGGCGCCGGCGCCGAGATCCTGGTAGACAGGGTGCGCAGGCTGATCTCCAAAGGTAAGTGTGGTTCGCAGGAGTGGCTCGATATCATGCATGAAGCGCATAAACTGGAGATCACCACCTCGGCCACGATGATGTTTGGGCATGTGGAGACGGTGCGTGAGCGCTTTGAACACCTGGTGAAGATCCGGGAAGTGCAGAGCCGCAAACCCGCATCAGCCAAGGGATTCCTCGCATTTATTCCCTGGACCTTCCAGGACGTAGACACCTTGCTCACCCGCATCCGTGGAGTACATAATCTTACCACGGCCGACGAATACATCCGGATGATCGCCATCAGCCGCATTATGTTGCCCAATGTGAAGAACATCCAGGCGTCCTGGCTCACGGTGGGTAAACAAACAGCCCAGATATGCCTCCATGGCGGCGCCAATGACTTTGGCAGCATCATGCTGGAAGAAAATGTGGTCAGCGCGGCAGGAGCCCCCCACCGGTTTACCTACAAAAGCATTCAACAGGCCATCAAGGAGGCCGGATTTGAACCTCAGTTACGCAACCAGCAGTACGAATTCAGGCCCTTGCCGGCGGTGATCGAAGAGCAGGTTATTGATTATTGATGGTATAAAACGGGCGTCGAAGCTGCAAACACCGTCTTTTTTGCTGATTTATATCAGTGATTTTACGGTAAATGCCTTAGATATTAAAAAAAAGCACTAGGGTATTCAATAGAAACCCTTGTTTTGCAGTTATTTGCTATTCGAATATCCCGTTAAAAACCATGAAGAATCCGCGTAAGCTGGTGCGTATTGCGATCGTACTCCTCGCAACCGTGTTGTTGTTCAACTTCACGGGCTACTACCTGATCTATCTCCGTAGTCAGGAAAATGAACAATATGTGCAGGTGCATCGAATTGCCAATGAGCAGCGCATGCTAAGCCAGATCATCAGCAAGGATATCGTATTGCTAACCCGTCCCCGGCTCACCAACCAGGAGATTGTAGAGCTTCGCAAGGAGCTGCAAGCGGCAGTAGATACCTTTATTGTCAACAACGAATTTCTGAAGACAAAGGTCAATTCCCTTTCTCATGAACGCCAGTTTGAGATCCGAAAACTGCATAGTCATGCCCAGGTCCATTTCAAAGACATTATTGCCGTAAGCCGTACCGTGCTGGCCGCCGACAGCGCGCAACTAACAGATAACCGCCATGCTTTCAGGCGGGATGTCCTACTAAAAGAAAAGAATTATAGTCCGCTCCTAAGTACCCTGTCGCACAATTACTCCGACATCATTTCGGACAAAATGGGCGAGGCTACTACTATCAATACCGGAAAGTTCATTTCGCTGATCGTAGCCTTTGTTTGCCTTGTTTTCCTGGTATTGGAGCCCCTGTTCCGCTCTAACCAGCGTAATTTCGAAGAACTGCAGCGGGCCCAAAATGAACTGCAAAAAGAGAAGACCTACTTTTCATCGATCCTCAATTCGCAGACCAACTATGTTATCCGGGTCGATCATGATGGAAATTTTACTTATGCCAACCCCCAGTTCCTGCAAGCCTTCGGGTACGAAGAGAAGTTCCTGATGGGAGAACCATATTATAATACCATCTACCCCAAAGACCTGTACCGCTGCCAGCAGATGGCTGAAGAGTGCTGGAAAAATCCGGGGAAAGTGAATAAGCTCCTCATCCGGAAACCCATCCAGCATACGAAGATGTTCCAATGGACCGAATGGGAGTTCATTGCACTTCAAAACGAAACCGGAACACTCGAAATGCAGGGCATTGGCTCCAATGTGACCGACAAAGTGATGGCGGAACAACTAAAAGAAGAGGCCATCCGCACTTCATCTTACGCCATGACCTATGCCAGGATGGGCAGCTGGAAACTGGATTTCTTTTCGCAGGAGATGACGATGAGCAAGGAGTTTGCCACGCTGCTGGAGTACGATGAACAGGAAGAGCTGACCATGACCTTCGAGCAGTTCATGCACGATTATGTACTGCCCGAATACCATAACAAGGTAATCAGCGAACTCACCAACTCGATCCACAACAAGTACAACCACGATTACGAAACTAATTTCAGCTGTCAGATCATAACCCGTAAAGGGAATATCCGCCACCTGTACATACGCGGCAAAATGGTTGATGCCACCAGTGGTTTCGGCATTGCCCAGGATATTACCACACAAAAAGAAGCCGAGCAGGCGCTTCAGGACAGTGAGCAACAGTTCAGGCTACTGGCCGAGCATTCGGAAGACATCATTACGGTGAACAGGCTCGATGGTATACTGCTTTACGCTTCACCATCGATGGAAAAAACCCTCGGTTATGCGCCGGAAGAAGTGTTGAACCATTCGGTGCTGGACTACATACATCCCGACGACAAATATAAATTTATACCACAGGCAGGCGGACCTACGATGGAAGACCTCGAGAACATTACCCTCCGGTACCGGATGCGCACCAAAAGAGGCGACTATGTCTGGCTGGAAAGCATCATCAAGCCGGTGCGTGAAACGGGTGAGGTAAACCGGTTGATCTGTACATCGCGTAACATTACAGAAAGAAAACAATCGGAAGTGGAACGGGAGCAGTTGCTGACCGAAGTAAAGCAGTCGGAAGAGCTATTGCGTACCGTGATCAACTCCACACCCGATTGGATCTTCATCAAAGACCTTGGTCACCGTTTCCTATTGGTGAACCAGGCTTTTGCGGACTCCATGAATAAGCCGCCGCAGGAATTTATCGGCAAGAACGATCTGGATATCGGTTTCCCCGAAGAAGTGGTGAAAGGAGATGAAGACAAGAGTATACGCGGTTTCTGGCACGATGATGAGGAAGTGGCCAAGACCGGCAACGCCAAATTCATCCAGGAAGAACCTTCTTCCATCAATGGCAAGGCACAGGTAATGACCACTGTAAAAGTTCCTTTGCGTGATCCCGATGGGGCCGTATGGGGGGTACTGGGTTTCGCACACAATATCACGGAGCAAAAGAAGTCGGAAGAAAGATTACTCCATAAAGACCTGCTGCTGCAGGCCATGGCCGAAGCAACCCACCAGCTGATCAGTAACAACCACCTCGAAGAAGCGATCGGTGAGGCGATCCAGTTGCTGGGCGTGAAGCTGCAGGTAAATTCCGTGAATGTGTACAAGAACGATTATAGCTACCAGGAGAACAAATGGTACTCGAGTCAGCTTTTACACTGGGATAGTTCGACGGGGGAACTCGTTCATAAAGACCCGGCTTACCAGCGCCTGCTGATGAATGAAGACACTTCGATCTTTAAAACACTCAAGCAGGAAGAACTGTATTGTGGCTATGTAAGGGATATTGTTGAAGAGGAAGCCAGGGCCTATTTTGAGAAGTTGGGCGTTAAATCGGTGGCGATCGTTCCCATATTCACCCTGCACCAGTTTTGGGGTATCGTAGGTTTCAGCGACCGCGAAGAGCGTGACTGGACCATTCCGGAATTCTCCATCCTGCAATCATTCGCAGCTACGCTGGCAGCCGCGATCGAACGGAAACAAATGGAGCAGGAACTGGTACTGGCGAAAGATGCTGCAGAATCGGCCAGTCAGGCTAAAAGCGAATTCATGGCCAATATGAGTCATGAGTTGCGGACACCCATGAACGGCATCATTGGTTTTACCGACCTGGTATTGACCACCGACCTGCAGAAGACGCAGCGCGACTACCTGCACAACGTGAAGAAATCGGCCAACGGCCTGCTCGATATCATCAATGACATTCTCGACTTCTCGAAACTGGAAGCCGGTAAACTGCAGATAGAGCATATTCCATTCAGGCTGGATGAGCTGGTAGAAGAAACAGTGGATATCCTGATGGTGAAAGCGTTTGAGAAAAATCTTGAACTGATCTGCCATATCGATCCGGAATTGCCGGTTCAATTTGGTGGCGACCCTGTCCGCATCAGGCAGGTGTTGGTGAACCTGCTGGGCAACGCCATCAAATTCACTCCGCAAGGCGAGATCCTTGTTTCGCTCGTGAAGGCTGGCGGCGTTTATCAAAAGAATGGAAAACCCTTCCTTGACCTCGAGCTTTCGGTGCGCGATACCGGTATCGGCATTTCGCCTAAAAAACTGCGTAAGATCTTCGAGAGCTTTACCCAGGCAGATTCTTCTACCACCCGTAAATACGGAGGCACCGGTTTGGGCCTCACCATCTCCAAGAGCCTGGCCGAACTGATGTATGGCAACCTGACTGTGAACAGTGAGTTGGGAAGAGGAAGTACGTTCACCCTGCATATTCCGCTCGAAGTAATGAAGGAGCATACCGAGATCGCTGCTGCGCACAGACCACCATTGCGCAACGTGCTGGTGGTGGACGACAACAGCACGAACCGCTGGCTGATGCAGGAGATCTTCAAATATTTCAGTATTCCTTGCGAGATAGCAGGCAGTGGCCGCGAAGCATTGATGATCCTGGAGCGCATAAAACGCTCCGGTGAGCCGCTGGACCTTATTATTACGGATCACCACATGCCCGAAATGGACGGTATTCAACTGGTGAAAGAGCTGAACCAGCAAAATACCGGCTCTACACAGCCTACGATCCTGATGTTGTCGTCGCTGGAGAAAAACCTCTTCCAGTATGAAGCAGAAAAACTAGGCATTCGTCAGCTGCTATCCAAGCCGGTCAAGATGTATGAACTTTATGCCATGTTGAGTGCGATGTTCATTCCGGGTCACGAGTCGAACAAACAGGACCTTTCTACCGCCAGGATCGAACACATTGCGGACGCCGCCTCTATCATGGTCGTAGAAGACGACCCCATCAATATGCTGCTGATTTCGGAAGTATTGCGGAAAATGGGTTTTGAGATCATCCGTGCCAATAATGGCAAGGAAGCGCTCGACATTCTACCACACTACGACCCCGTACTCATATTCATGGATGTGAACATGCCCGAGATGGATGGCTACACGACCACCCGCCACATCAGGGCCATGGGAGAGCCTTATAAACACTTGCCTATCATTGCGCTTACGGCCGATGCCATGCAGGGTGACCGCGAAAAATGCCTGGCTGCCGGTATGGACGATTATATTTCCAAGCCATTCCGTATCGAGGAGATTGTAGGGGTATTGAAAAACAGGACCTTGCTGGTGTGATGAACAAGTGCGGGGATACAACCTTTGGGTGTATTCCTGCGTCTTCGGATAAATATCATCACTACCATGAACAATACGCCCGCAAGACCTTCTTTACTAATATGTATCCTGATGGATCTTATTGGTTATGCCACCTACGCCATTCCAGGCCTGGGTGAGCTGGGAGATATTGTATGGGCACCAGTTTCTGCTATTATATTCTACAAGCTTTTCGGAGGATGGAAGGGTGCCTTTGGCGGCCTGTTCAACTTTGTAGAAGAAATACTTCCCGGCCTCGACTTCATACCAAGCTTTACGATCATGTGGATATGGCAAAAACGGGCAGCTTTCAATAAACCTGTCGTCGGCGCCCGATAATCAACACATTCATCACGACTGAGATCTTAATCAGGCGATTATAAACCGGTATCCCACTCCTTTTATCGTAATGATGGCCAGGCTGTCATCATCTTTCAGGTAGCCACGTAGTTTGGTAATATAAACATCCAGGTTGCGGGAATTGAAGAAAGAATCATTACCCCATAGCATCGTGAGTATATCCTTGCGATCGATGATCTTATCCCGGTTCTCATACAACAGTTTCAGCAATTCGCTTTCGCGGAAGGAGAGTTTGCGCTCATCCTTGCCCACGATCAACGTTTGCCGGGTTAGGTGAAACTGGAATTTCCCAAGCCGCACTTCGTCGCTGTTGGGAATAACCGACCGGCTATGGAGCCGATACCGCAGCGCGTTGTCGATGCGCACGATCAACTCTTCCATGCTGAATGGCTTGCGGATATAATCATTGGCGCCCGTAGAGAATCCTTTTACCAGGTCTTCCGTTTGGGTTTTGGCAGTCAGGAAAATGATGGGTACCTTTTCATCGATGGTCCTGATCTCACCGGCCAGCGTAAACCCGTCCTTGTTGGGCAACATCACATCGAGTACGCATACCTCGGGGTTGATGCGTTTAAAGGTTTGTATCACATTGGCGCCATCGCTTTCCATCACCACATCAAATCCCCGGCTTTCGAGGCTTTCCTTGACGATCTTGCCAAGGAACAATTCATCTTCTACGTACAATATCCTGGTCTTACTCATGCGGGTTTAGGCAGTTTAGTCGTAAAGCGGGTTCCAATGCCCGGCTGGCTTTCTACATTGATGGCTCCTTTATGCCGGTCCATGATATAGGCTACATAACTGAGGCCGAGGCCATACCCTTTTACATTGTGGGTATCGCCGGTGGGGACGCGGAAAAACTTGTCGAATATTTTCTTCTGGTATTCATTAGAGATCCCGATACCATTATCGGTTACGTTCATTTCAATATGCTCGTCGAGAGAAACCAGGTCTACCTGGATGGTTGGATGCGCCTTGCTGTATTTGAGCGCATTGTCGAGCAGGTTGAATATTACGCTGGTGATGTGCATCCTGTCGGCATTCAATATAAAATCGTCGCCATGCACATGGATGCTGACGCTGGCTTTGTATTTTTCAAACTGCAGGCGCATGGATGCTACCACTTCTTCTACCAGTTCTTTAAGGTCGAAGGTCTCCCCATTCAATTCGATCTGCTGCTTCTCGAACATCGACAATTTGAGCACTTTGTCGACCAGCAGGGACAAGCGCTGCAGCTCGTTGGCCGATATATCCAGGTATTCCTCCGTTCGTTTGGGATCATGCAGCGCGTTGAAGTTGCGCAGGGCCTCAATCGCTACACTTACCGTAGCGATGGGCGTTTTAAGTTCGTGAGTGATATTACTGATAAAGTCGTTCTTAAGCCGCGTAAGGCGACGTTGCTTTATCATGTTCCGGTACATCAACACAAAAGAAAAGATCGTAAGGCCCACCAGCAGGGCCGACACCAGTATCTGCGATGTCAGCTTCTTCAGGACCCAGGGGATCGTATTTTCCAATTCCAGTGCAAGGGTATATGGCTTGCTGAAGCCAATGGTTACTTTATTGTCTTTGGCGATATCATCCGGAATAATCAGTTCGTCGGTGGGTTCATGTTGCTCCCGCAGGATGTAGAAAGGAATATCAAGGCCTTCCTTCTCCAGCATTTTGCCATAACGGGTCGTTGCTTCCTTTACGGTAATAGAATCCTGTAGTGAGTCGACCCCTTCCAGGAACTGGATGATCCGCTGGCCGGGGTGCATGCGGGGAATCATGTCACCCATAACCGCTGGCCGGCCCGCCACCACGTGCAGGCTATCAGTTTTTATGCGCATCGAATCGGATCGGTATGACCTGAAAGTTTTGTTGAGCGTATACACAACAGACCCCATACGCTGTTTGCGGGGAGAAGCAGAATCAATGAAGGTAACAGACTGAAAAGAGGCATTCACATCGGGCCGGCGGGAGACCCTCATTTTAATATTATTCGTATCCAGTTTCATCCGCTCTATCTGGTACCGTTGGATGGATTCGCGGAATAATACATTCGCGCGGATATGCAGGTTTTGCAGTTCATCCCGGTAATTGTTCCGTAACCAGTATCCCTGGAATAGAACAATCGCGAGGATGGCCAATACCATCAACGCGACCGACATGGAGGAACCCGATATTTTGGCTGACCTGGTTGACATGCGATACAAATGTAGGTTTTTGACTATTTCAGCAAGGCCCGTATTAACCTTAATTAACATTAAAGCAAGGTGTGTTAACCTGCTGCCAGAACGCCACTCAGTAGCTTTGGTCATAAATCAACCAGCATTATGAAAAAGATATGGATGGGTTGCCTCGCGATCTTACTGATTGCCACTGCCCGGGCTCAGCAAACTGAAGGGAAAGTCGTTTACGAACGGACGATGGAAATGGTGATGCGTTTTCAGGGAATGGACGAACGGATTGCCCAGCAAATTCCGCGTACGCGAACCGATAAATTCGAGATCCTCTTTGCCAATGGGAAATCCCTGCGGCGCCAATTGCCGGCCGAAGAATCGGACGAGCAGGCATTTCAAAGCGCAGTGGGTGACGGGCGGCAAATGCAGGTGCGTATGATGGTGGCCGGCGCCGATGATGTAACCTTTACCGACCACCTGAATGGTACCTATATCGATCAACGCGAGTTGGGCACCAAAAAAGTATTGGTGGGCGACACTATCCGAAAGCTCAGCTGGAAACTTACCGGAGATACCAAAACGATTCTGGGTTATGCCTGCCAGGCGGCCACTACCCAGCGGATATCTACACGGATGATGACCTCTATGTCTAACGGCGAAATGAAGCGGGAGGAAATTCAGGATACGGCCAATATTACAGCCTGGTTTACGACCTCGATACCTGCCAGTGTGAGCCCCGAATTTGCCGGTCAGCTGCCTGGATTGGTACTTGCCATCGACATCAACAATGGACGCACTGTTTACAAAGCCATAGAAGTATCGCCCAAGGTAGACGTTACCGCGGTAAAAGAGCCCAAGGAGGGCAAGCGACTTACTCCGAAAGAGTTTGCCGACGAGCGAAGCAAGCTGATGCGCGATATGCAAACAGGAGGCCCCGGAAGAGGCGCCACCATACGGTTCTCGAACTAACGAAGGGAAAGCCATGAATACATAAACGGTAGCCAGGCGGTGCTATGATCCAGACACATTGGAATCATTTTACTACTGCCTGGCTACTTTGTTTTTTACCGTAGACGGATAAACAGCTCCTTGCCGGCTATTATGCCGGCAATTCTATTTGCCAGCGTTGGGTAATGTTGCCTTCCAGTGCGGGCTGCCTGTATTCATCGGGGGCCAGTATGGGCAGGCCGTAAATGATGGGGTATTGCCGGTTGCAATGCTGGCAGTGCAGCATCCCTTCAATGATATTGCCGTTGGTATCTTTAGCAAATACTTTGAGCGAGAGGTCGTGCTTGTCCATGGGACAGGCGAGTTTATGAAGCAATGCAGGTTGCATAGTCAAAGTTGTTTTAATTGTTGTAATGCCTGTTTATAGGCTTGGGTTGATTGTTGCGGATCAGCTGCTTTCATGATACCGCCTATGACTGCAACTCCATCCATGTGGGTGGCGGCCAGTGCGCTGAGGTTGTGAGGTGTGATGCCTCCCGCAAGGAAGATGGGCATACTGGTAAGGAGTCGGGCTTCCTGCACCGTTGACACCGCTACCAGCTCGCAGCTACCAGCGGAACCAGAAGGGAACATCGAACAAAAGGAAATATAGTCGAGTCCGTTGTCTATAGCCCACCGAACCTTTTGGAGGTCGTTGCCACAAGTGATACCGGCAATGAACGGCCGGGCCAATTCTTTTCGGATAACGGCCAGATCGGGCTCGTTATCGAAATGAACCCCATCAAGCCGGGTGTTCTGCAATAGTCGCCAATCTTCATTGATCAGTACGGGAATATCGTGCCCTTGAGCACAGGCACCTATCTTTTCAATGAGCGGGCGCTTCAATTGGCCGGGAAGCCAGTGGTTCCAAATTTGTATCACCTCTACACCACCCGCTATGGCCTGTTGCAACACCGGCATCACGATCTCTTCTCCTTTTGCGGGATCGATGACCAGGTAAATGCCGCCGGTTATTGTTCGTTTAGTTGTTTCCATTAGTTCCAGCCATTATTAAGGGCGTTGAAATACGCCAACCAATAGGGGTCAGTACCGGGATGCACGAGTGGATGAGTGCTTCCATGCTGGTGTATGTTAATTCCTGCTTCCCTTTCTGTGATCACCCCCACCACCGCAGCGTTGATCCCGGCCAGTTGCAGGCGATGTATCACCGGCTGGTATTGACCGGCTCTTGCTGTGATGATCATAGAGCCGGCGCCTATCGAAAACATCGGATCGATGCCAAACAACCGGCATACAGCCTGTTGTGCCGGGCCCACCGGTAATCGACTGGCTTCTATCGAGGCGCCAGTGCCGGCAGCCTTCACCATTTCGTAAATAGCTCCCAATATGCCGCCTTCGGTTACGTCGTGCATGGCGGTTACCTGCCTGTTTGTGTCATTACCAGCGGCTACCAGTCCTGCTTTGAGCGAACTGGTATTGTAAAATAGATCACAGGCCCGGTTATAATTCTCAACCCCGCATTTGTCCTTCACAAACTTCGGAAAGCTCATGGCCAGGATGGCAGTGGAAAGCATGGCGGCTTCGGCGGTTACGATGATCACATCGCCGGGTTGTGCATATTTACTGAGCAGAAAGGTATCGGCCGGGGCGATCGATACCATCGTGCCGCCACCTGCCAGTGTTGAGTGCTGCCCCGCAGCCACGCCGGTATGGCCACCCGTGATCGATACTTTTATTTCGCTGCAATAGTTGTGTATGTGGCGCCAGTATTCTTCGAATTGTTCGGGTGTGGTGGACTCGGGCAAGTTCAGTACGAACTGGGCATACATTGGCGCCACACCGGTAGTAGCCATATCATTGGCCATGAGATGAACCGATAGCCAGGCCGATTCCTGCAATCCGATAGATGGGATGAGGGATAGCGGATCACTGGTGAGCGCCATATCGAAGCCATTGGGCAGGTTGATAATGGATACATCCACGCCAAACGCAGCACCTGCCTTCACTTCCGGCCGCGCTGCCCCACAAAACGGATATATGGATTGATGAAAGTAATTATCAGCGATCTTTCCGCTGCCATGAAAGTTGCTCATCGGATATCGTTGAATTGTACATGTAAGCCAAAGAAATCACCATAGGGAACGCCCCATTTTTGTACCGGGAACCATTTTGGCAGGCCGGTGCAGGTCCATTCTATCGAATATTCCCTGCCCTTCAATGCTTCATGAATGATTGCGGTGAGCGCAGCAGGTGTATAGAAGGTGGCGGTAACGTAAAAGGGATTCTTTCCGAAGAGTTGCTGTACGCGGCGACGCACCACCTTGGGCGAGTTGCGGTTCATCATCCCAAACACGATTCCGTACCTGCCTACCCGTGCGGCCTCACGAATCACCTTTACGGGATCCTTATAGTATTCGAAGGTGGTGATAAAGGCCAGTGCGTCGAAGGTGTGGTCTTTGAAAGGCATGTGGTGCGAATCGGCCAGCACAAGGTTGCCATCGAAAAGGTGTACACCCTGGCCCAGCATGAAAGGGGATATGTCTCCACCGGTAGCATCAATCCCGAT
The DNA here is from genome assembly GCF_029223285.1 of Paraflavitalea sp. CAU 1676. GTDB lineage: Bacteria > Bacteroidota > Bacteroidia > Chitinophagales > Chitinophagaceae > Paraflavitalea. Next base: position 311,215 of record NZ_JARHUJ010000006.1, read on the forward strand.
GTTATGCCACCAGCGGGTAAAGCGGGTAGTGCCGCAACCAAACTCCAGCAACGTCTTTACGCGTGTATCTTTTTTGATCAGGCCGCCGATCACTTTCTTTTGCCATACTTCGGCGCGCTTGTAGCGCCCCTCATACCACTGTTCGTAGGTATCGGTATGTTCGCGGTTGAAGAACCACTCCTGCCGGCCCTGCCAGTTGGTGAGGTTGTTGGTGAACTGTTGTATATCCATATCGTATAATTAAAAATCAAAAGCCACATTGCCTGTGCAGGAAATGTGGCTTTCTATATACTTAATGAAATATACGTCGGGCCCATTTGCATTTCCTCCGCTGGTATTAGCCAGATCAGGTTCCCGGGTATTATCTCAGCCTTGTGCAGGCACCCCGATGCAATGTGTATCTCAAAAATATTAATGTTTGCCCAACTGGCAAAATGGATTATCGGCAGCGGCTATACTTTATCGCATGATGCGAAAACTTCCGGGCGCGGGTGATGCAACGTCGAGGCCCATCTTGCTGAGGCTGTACGTGAAGCTCAGGAGGAAATACCTGCGCAAGGTGGTTACCCGGTTATCTTCGATATAGTTTTGGTTGCTTGTGCGGCTGATGTTCACATTCTCATTCAGCAGGTCGAAGGCAGTAAGCTTGAGCTCGCCACGGTTGAATCGGAGGAACTGCTTGCTGATCGATGCATTCCACAAGGGAACACGCAGATTGAAACCGTCGGCCAGGCGGTTATTCAACATATACGTAAATTCGGTATTGAAGTAAAAGCTTTTGGGAAGCTGCCAGTTGATATCGGTACCATAGTTCTGAGAGAAATAGGTGGTATTAAGGCTCGATTGCAGGGAATACTCGCTCCGGTTGTAGTTGATGCCGGCGTTGAGCGATACATCGAACTTGCCGGTGGGACTCATATCCAGCCGCAGTGATGGTCCCAGCGTAGTGGTATTGATCGTATTGCCGGCGCCATTGATATATTGTTTGTTCCTGTCATACCCGACGTTGGAAGAAATGTTGACGGTTCCCTTCAGGAATCGTACCGGTAAACCCAGACTTACCGTTCCATTTAGATTAAATACGCCGTCTACGTTGATGGGCCGGGTGCGCTTGATGCCCTGGGCGTTGATGCTGTCGTAGCTTACGATCTTGTTATTGGTTTGCCGGATGTTGAAGTAGGCAAACAGGTTCTTGTTCCTGAATGGATTGACCGACATGAAATTGATGGTGGCCAAATGCGTGTACTCCTGTTGCAGATCGGGATTACCTTCCCGGATGTTGAGCGGATTACTGATATCCGCCACCGGCGACAACTGTGTCATGCTCGGCTGATTGGTCATTGCATTGTAATTGACCTGCAGATTCTTGAACTTGGTGAAATTATATTGGAACCTCGCGCTGGGTAAAATATTGTAGAACGTTTGTTTGATCAGGCTGTCTTTGGTACCGGCAATGATATTGCCTTCCAGGTCGGCTTTTTGCCAGTTGGCGCCGGCTGCAAAGTTCCACTTCTTGAACTGGCTGCGCCAGCGAATACCTCCATTGGTAAATTCATAGGTATTCTCATAGTGGTTGGATAGCGCGTCGTTGATGGCATCGTATTTCCCGTTAAGCCTATTGTAATCCCAGGTGGTTTTGGCGGAGGTGCTTTTGCTGAGGCTGTTGCTTACACTAAACTCGAGCAAGGTGTTCTTCATGATCGGCTCTGTATATACGGCCCTGGCGTTGTAACTGAGCAGGTCGCTTTCGAATGCATTGAACTGGTTGATGGAATCGGTTCCAAGTGCGCTGCCATCGGGGTTAAAGAATTTATTGACCGACAGCTGGCTTCCATCGCCATCGGAGGCATTGAGGTTGGTGGTGAGCGTGAGGGAGAAAGTACGCCCGCGCGTACGGAATCTTTTCCGGAACAGTATCTCATTACGGAAATTATATCCGTCGCTGGCCGACAGGCTTTTATTGATGCCCTGGTTGGCCAGCGTGTTGTGCTGGTTGCGGGTGGCGTATTCGCTGATGTTATTGTTGTTGGTTGACTGATAACCCAGCGATGGTGAGATCTTGATGGAATGAAATGAATCAAGTTTGATATCCGCGCTCAGGTTGAGCTTGTGGCTGTTGTTGATATTATCTGAAAGACTATTGGATGATTTTGTAAGTATGGACCCATCGGGCAGAAAATTCTGCTGTTGTGTTTCCTTTTCAATTTTAGGATTGTAGCGGTTGTAGAAGTAGTTGCTGGTAAAGTCGGTATTGTTGCCGATGATATTGTTGTAGTTAAGGCCGCCTCCCCAGATGGTGCGGATGCTGTTGTTGTTGTTGCCACCGGCGAAGCCACCTACAGAAGGATCATTACTAGTGATGGTCATCACACCGCCATTTTGCCGGCCGCCGCTCAGCTGGCCCGAAAAACTCAGCATATCCATAAATGAGAACCCTTCGGCATTGGTATTGTTGCCCATGCCTATGACCGACAGCTGTCGTGCGCCTTTGAATGAGTTCAAATTAAAGCGGCCTTCGTACCGGTCAGATGTACCGGCTCCAACGGAGGCTTTTCCGAATAGACCTTTCTTCTTGTCTTTTTTCAATTTCAGGTTGATGGTCTTTTCGCTATTGCCGTCATCGAAGCCGGTGAGCTGTGCTGCATCGCTCGATTTGTCATAGACCTGCACTTTATCAACGGCGTCGGAGGGCAGGTTCCTGGTTGCGATCTTCGGGTCGGTGCCAAAGAACTCCTTTCCATCTACCAACACCCGCTTCACTTCCTGGCCCTGTGCTTTTACGGTGCCATCTTTTTCAACCTGTATGCCGGGCATTTTCTTGAGCAATTGTTCCACGTTGGCGTTTGGGGGTGTCTTGAAGGAGCCCGCATTGTATTGAACGGTATCCCCTATCAGGGTAACCGGGGGCGCCTCGGCCGTTACCACTACTTCATTCAGCATCTGGGCCGCATCGTGCAGGATGAGGTTGCCTAGATCCCTGTTCTTATTGGCATCGTCGATGCTGAAGGTTTTATTGCTGCCATGGTAGTTGACGTGCGTGATCAGCAACCGGTAGTCGCCATTGGCCAGCTGGGTAATCTCAAAACGCCCCTTGCTATCGGTCATGGTAAAAGTGACGAGGGACGAATCCTTTTTTTGGAGTACTGTAATGGTGGCCGATGCTACGGGTTGTTTCGCTACGCTATCATACAGGCTGCCTTTTACGCTGCCGTTCTTTTGCGCGCAGAGGCTGAGGGTGGAAAGGCTGGCGATGATGAGCAGGTAGATATTTTTCATACCGGTTTTATTTTCGGAGGTTTATTCAGCTACGAAAATATTAGTACACGGCATGAAAGCAGGTTAACCAGCCTTGCTTTAATGTTAATGAAGGTTAATAAATAAGAATCGGGAGTTTGCAAACTCCCGGTGGCTGTATCTTTATTTTCGGTTAGGGTTGCTGCATGGCAACGTCGTATTGCCGATCCTGGTCGTACACCGAGAGAGTGATCTTCCATTCGGTTGTGTAACGCAGGGAAAGTTCTACTTTGAGCGGCTGCACAGCTTCGGGCGCAGCGAGTAGTTCGAAACGGATGGTGGTGGCTTTTTTGTCGACCGGTGCTTCGAATTTACCGTTGAGGATAAAAGGCTTTTCGCCGTCTATCTTGATGATGGTATTGGTGATCTGGTTAAAGAGGTTCTGGAAACTGGTCTTTGCCTGATCGAAGTTGTCGGACCTGGCCAGCTCGCAGCTCCAGGCGTATTGCTCTTTGGGTGGTGCAGCATAGGTGGTGATGATGGGATTGGCGGCCCCGGCAATGACCACGCGGGATTTATAGTCGACTGCGCGGGTATGTTCGGCAAGCCGGTCGCCTTTGATGTTATTGAACCGGTTGGGATAGTCTTCAATGACCTTTTGAAGTGCGGTGGTGGTTTTGGTGCTGAAAACGCCCTGCGCGTGGAGGGAGGCGCTGCATACAGCAAACCACAGGAGCAGGTAAATCTGTTTCATGGCATGGATTTATGGTCGAAAAATAGACAATCCCGCTGGCGGATGAAATAGAAATCCACTTTTTTTACCGGTACACAATAAAAGAATAAAAGGGGCGTTGAGTGTAGGTTAAACCTAAACTTTGTTCCCTAAATCCACTATTCCATGCAAAAGAATACAATGTATTATGACACCCACCGGGCTAAGATCAATAAAGACATCTATCGCCCTTCCTCCAATGTACTCCGTTTCTTCAGGAGTCTGATGGCTGTTTTAATGGTCGGAAAGTCGCCCATTTCGTCTCCCATCAGCAGATACCGTTTACACCAACACTAACAGCATTACCTAAACTGAAGTTAGCCATTGGGCTTGTTCCAAGGCCTTGTACACTTGAATAAAGATTTCAGCACTTACCTCTGAAACCACAATCAGTATGTGCTGGCCCCCTGTGCAAACGGGGGGCTTTTTGTTGTTTGGTACCGCAACCGGAAGTCCTTCCGGCAGACTTTTTGAGTTTCCTGAAGGGCTCTTCCGACAGGTTTAATGCGTTTCCCACTGGGCCTTGCGTGCAAGCTAATTGCTCCACTCCTCAGGACTCCACTGCCAGGCTTACCTGGTTTGCAGCCTGGCCCTGTCTGCAGACTTATTGCTGCTCCAGCCGGGCTCATCAGACAGCACTACTGTGCTTCCCGCCGGGAGCAGTCTGCTGACGTATTGCTTTTTTGCCAGGTTCGACCAGCTTACTGTACGCCTGCAGCTACGGCATTTTGCACATTCCCACCTCCAAATTATTGGGCCCAATAGCACTTCCCCGCTAGCCCTGTTCTTCAATATGCTTTCAAAATCTTAATGGTGGAAATGGGTCGGGTTTCTCGAAAGTTAAACACAAACTGTAGCCATAGACATGCGATCTCAACGCTGACCAAAAACAGGGCAAACACGCCAAGTATTCGGATTTGCCCGAGTCTGGTCCGGGTTTGGTCCGGCTTTGGTGTGCGTCTGGTGCCTGTCTAAAAGGTCGCTTTCGCCTTTTTATGACGATATTTTGCCGGCTTAGCATTCAGCGAAAACCATCAATCAGGTGTATGTGAATGGCGTTTAATGCCACCAACTACGGGCATTGTTAGCTCGCCTGGCGGCGACCGGGAAATGCCAGGTTTTTGAGAAAAAGGAAGGTGGCCCAGCTTTTAATATGGCAGTCCGAAGTGCCCCTGTATACGCAGATATGATCGGCCCTCGTAATAGTTCGAAAAATGTTGTGCCTCTTTGGACGAGGGGTGGGATAAGATTATCAGGAATTGGAGACCGTTGCGCCTTTACCCAAAAACAAAGCCTCCCATTGGGAGGCCTGTTAGTATGTGAAGGGGGAAAGCTCTTGCTAGTTGCGCATCATCCTGAACTGGCGGGGCATATCGCCTCCGCCGGGGCCGCGTTGCTGGTTTTGTGCACCTGCCCTGTTGAGGTTGTACGTAAAGGTGAGCATGAAATAACGCTTCAGTACCAGAGAGCGGGTGTCTTTGATGTTCAATCCGTCTACCGTACGGTTAATGCTCTGATTCTGGTTAAGCAGGTCATTGACAGAGAATTTGATCTCGCCTTCTTTCTTCTTGAAGAGCAGCATCGCCAGGCTGGTATTCCACAATGGAATGTTTTGATCGAATTCGCCGCCACGACCAGAGTTGATGATATAATCAAAATCGGATGAATAAATCAGCTTTTTGAAGAAAGTATAGTTGAAGTCCAACCCATAGTTCTGTGTATAATAGACCTGTTCGGCTGCTCCGCTATAATTGCCTGAGTAGTTGATATTGTTGTAGGTAAAGCTTCCATTTACGCCAACGTTCAAACCCTTGTAGTCGATATGGATGCTGGCGGTTTGGGTCATTGCAAACGTATTGGTAAAGTAAGTTAACCCCGACTGTATTCCGGCATTCCTGTTATAAGACGCATTGTTGTTGAAATTCAGGTTGCTGCCTTTCAAGGCACCTTTCAGCGGAAAGCCCATTGTTACAAAGGATGATGCACTGAAAGAACCATTGAGGTTTACCGGTACAATGTAGGAAGCACCTGGTGTATTATTATACTTCTTGAACCGGTCGGGCACAGTATCAACATTGTTCACGATCTTATTGCTGGTATTGCTGAAGTTCAGGTTGGCTGAAAACAGCTTAAACGTAGAAATATTGAACGTGCTATAGTTCAGGTTCACGTAGTTTGAATATTCCTGCTTCAGGAAGGGATTACCATTGGTAACAGAAAACTGATTCGAGAAATCCGGTGCGTCCTGCAACTGTGTTATTGAAGGCTGGTTCGTACGACCCATGTAGGAGATCCGGAGGTTTTTGGTACGGGTAAACGTAAAGTTCAAGCGTGCAATTGGCTGAAAATTGAAAAAGTTCTGGTTTACCGTTGTGTCTTTCGAGGTAAGCGGGCGAACGGTACGGTTGGTGAGGTCGGAGGACTCGACTGCACCACCTATCTGGAAATTATACTTGTTGGTTTGCACGCGGAAATTTGCACCCGCTCGATGTCTTATATTATCGTTCTCGAAATAGTTGGTCTGCGCCAGGTTCGGGATGGTGTATCCTTTGCTGCCAATGCTATCGAAATTATACGCCAACCTATCGGAAGTATTATGACTATTGGTGTAGGCATAGTTAAGTTCGATGATCTTATTATGACCTATCGGCTCCGTGTAGGAGGTGCTGATTACTGTAGACGTTGATTTTGTTGTCGAGTTGCTGATAAAGTCCTGCAACGAATCCTGGATCAAGGTGCCATCGAAAGCATAGGAACGGATAGGCGAATAGTTTTTGGAATCCGTTTCATTGTTATTGATGCTGTTGTTGAGGCCCAGGGTAAACGTGCGGCCAGGCTTATTGAACTTTCTGCGATACAACAGGTTGTTGTTTACATTGTAGCCCTTCCGCTCGCTGTAGCTGCGGGTTTGGATGGTATTGGCCAGATACGAGCCTTTATTGGCGGGTGAATAGCGGTAGATGGTATCTTCCTGGTAGTTGGCTGTTTGAGATTGCTGGAAGGTAGCAGTTGGCGTATACAGGATCGAGTTCATGGAATCGATCGCAGCTTCTATACGCAGACTGAACCGGTGGTTCTGGTTCTTGGTATCGGTGAATGCCTGTTCGTCTTGCACAGAAGCAGAGTCGGGTATGATTTTACCTCTTACGCTTTTACTAAGATCAGTTTGCTGGCGAATGATCTGCTCTGCGTGGTTGTTGGTATTGGAGTAAAAGTAACTTCCTGTTACATCTACTTTAGAAGACCACTTATCGGTATAGTTGATGCCACCAGAAAGCGTTTTCGTAATACCACCAGAGGCTCCGTTGCTGAGCAAGCCAAAGCCCATGCCGCCGCCACCGCCACCGCGGAAACCTCCGCCACCTCCACCACCGCCGCCGAAGCCTCCAAAGCCTCCGCCACCGAATCCACCACCTCCACCACGGTTACCGCCGCCACCGCCGCCGGAAATATCGTTAAAGCTGAAGCTTTGCTTGTTGATGTTATTGAACTGGCCGAGTACAGAGATACGGCGATCGCCATTGAAGCGGCTGAAGTTGAAGCTACCGTCATAACGGAAATCTTTGTTCTCTTCACTATAACCACCGCCTACTACGGCACGGCCGAAATATCCTTTTCGTTTATCTTTTTTGAGGCGAATGTTGATTGTCTTTGAACGGCTGCCATCGTCGATACGGGTAAACTTGGCCTGATCGCTCATATCATCGAATACCTGTACGGACTCGATCATGTCGGCAGTAATGTTCTTGGTGGCCAGTTTGGGATCGCTGCCGAAGAATTCCTTTCCATCAACATATACTTTCTGCACATCTTCGCCCTGCGCTTTCACGTTGCCTTCTTTATCTACCTGAATGCCGGGCACTTTCTTCAGAACGTCTTCTGCCGTAGAGTTGGGCTTGGTCTTGAATGCGCTGGCCTTGAACTCGATCGTATCTTTTTTCACCTGGATGGGCGGCGCTTCTACCACTACCTCATCGAGTAGGGTAGTTCGTTTGTCCATATATATAGTGGCCAGGTCGAGCGTGGGCTGTTCGGTCTTTATGCTAATTCTTTTTGTAACAGGCTGATAACCCTGGTAGGTTATGCTGAGGCGGAAGGTGCCCGTATCGAGGTTTTTGATCTCGAACTCTCCTTTCGCATTGGAGATGCCGAATGCGATTACCGAAGAGTCTTTGATGCTGTAAATCGAAACGGTGGCCTCAGACAATACTTCTTTATAAGTGGAATCGGTGAGCTTACCTTTCACACTCCCCTTTTGTGCCAGGGCGGCCGTTCCGAACGTTGTCAATAAAATCAAGAGGGTCAATATCTTGCTCATGCAGGTTGTATATAAGAGTTCGCGATTTAAAAGTTAGACGCTGTGGATTTGTGAAACTTGTGTGGATAAGTGTTCCTTATTACGACAATCCGGTCTTTCGTGGCAGAGAATCGACCGTTGTTGCCTTTGTACCGGTGAATAGGGGTAGGTGTTGGATGGGCAGTTGAACGTTTGGGCCGCCTATGCGCTGCGCTCAGTCCGGGAAAAGGCTGGTTTAACAAATATCAAATGTGTGAGCTATACATGTACGATGCCGCTGTGGGCGGCATCGTACAATATAATATATATGACATCCTTAACTGAACAGGTATTCGACGTCTTCGCGGGTAAGGCTCTTGACAAAGCCTTCATCGTCGGTGATGAGGTCTTTCGCGAGCAGTCGTTTTCTGTCCTGCAGCTGAAGGATCTTGTCTTCGATCGTGTCTTTACAGATCATGCGGTAGGCGAAGATGTTCTTCGTTTGCCCGATGCGGTGCGTACGGTCGATAGCCTGCTGTTCCACGGCGGGGTTCCACCAGGGGTCAACGATGTACACATAATCGGCAGCGGTAAGGTTGAGACCCACACCACCCGCCTTGAGGGAGATGAGGAATACCCGGCAATTGGGATCGTTCTGGAAACGCTGGATCGCTTTTTCCCGGTCTATTGCCGAAGTGCTGCCATCGAAGTATTCGTAGTCAACACCCAGTTCCTTCAGTTTCTCGCGGATCAAGGCCAGCATGCCGAGGAACTGAGAGAACACCAGGGCTTTGTGGTCGCTGATGTTTTCGGTGATCTCACGGCCCAATTCTTCCAGTTTAATGGAGTGGTTGGGGAACTTCTCGGTTTCGTTCAGGATGGCCGGTGAGTCGCAGATCTGGCGCAGTTTCATAAGGCCCTGCAGGATGGTGAGCTGCGAGCGCTGGATACCCTGCGATTCGATGGTACCGAGGATCTTATCCCGGAAATCGTTGCGGTAGGCATCGTATATATTCCGTTGTTCATCGTCCATTTCGCAATAGAGGATGGTCTCCGTTTTATCGGGCAGGTCTTTGGCCACCTGCTCTTTGGTACGGCGGAGTATAAAGGGGAACAGCAGCTTGCGTAGGTGGTCCTTGCGATCGGCCTCGCCAAACTTATCGATGGGGATAGCGAACTCCTGGCGGAAGAACTCGATGCTTCCCAGCATGCCGGGGTTGAGGAAGTTCATCTGCGCAAATATGTCGAAGGTATTGTTCTGCAGCGGCGTACCACTGAGGCAAATGCGGTTCTTTGAATTGAGCAGGCAGGCCGCACGGGTAACCTTACTGGCGGGGTTTTTGATCGCCTGCGATTCATCGAGTACCACATAATCGAACTGAATGTCGACCAGTAATTTAATATCGCTGCGCAAGGTGCCGTAGGTGGTGATCATTACTTCGGCCTGTGCAAATTGTTCCTTATTTCGAGTACGTTCGCCACCGTGGTGAATGTAGTAAGTGAGTTCGGGGGTGAACTTCTTGATTTCATTCTCCCAGTTGAACATAAGGGTAGTAGGGCAAACCACGAGGGCTCTGAGCTTCCCATGGTGCTTACGGTAATAATGCAAGTAAGAGAGTGCCTGGATGGTTTTACCCAAACCCATGTCATCGGCCAGGATTCCACCCCATCCTATTTCACTGAGGTAATTGAGCCAGTGGAACCCATGCTCCTGGTAAGGACGCAGGATGGGCGCCAGGTGCTCTGGTACCGGTATCTCTTTGATCTTATTGAATGTCCTTAACTGATCGTATTTCTCTTCCAGTTTCAGTACCAGTTCTTCTTCGCTGCGGCCATCATAGAGTTCGTCGATGACGCTCATATGGTATTTGGACAAGCGAAGCTGGTTCTGTTTTCCCTCGCCTACCCTGAACAGCAGGGAGTATTTCTTGATCCACTCTTCGGGCAGAATACCCAGGGTACCATCATTCAGCTGCACAAACTGCTGACGGTTGGCCAGGGCTTTCTTTACATCGGCTACGGTAACCTTCTGCTCGCCAAACACGATATCCACCCGCGCATCGAACCAATCGGTATTGCTGCTGATGTGGATCTTGGTTTGTGGTTTGGCTGTATTGAAGCGGAAGTTCTTGAGTGCATCGAAGCCAAAGACTGGCACTTTCATGTCTTTCATGGCATCGACAAACAGGAAGAACCAGTTGTTCTTGAGTACATCGGCTCCTTTGAGGGCCAGTTGCTGGCCTCCTTCGGGGCGGATAAAATTGGAGTGGAGTGCCTCGAGCTTTTGTATAAACTCCTGCTCTTTGTCTTTATCGCGGTGTACGATCAGCACTTTATCGCTATCGGGGATAATGAGCTCATTCTTACCGCCGGGCTTTGTTTCGAACCCTTTATAGGAGAAATAAGGCTGGAACACGAGGTAGTCGCCTTTTTCCTGGAGGATGATGCGTTTTTCGGGATCGCCTTCCTTGATCTCGCTGATGAGGGCGGAATCGAATTCTACGTGGTGCTCGCGGGTGAGGGGCAGTACGAACTGGCGCAACTGCTCGGCCCACTGGCTTTTGGGTATCGTGATCTTTCCCTTGCCATGGAAGCGGGTTACGAGGTTCACTTCTTCGGAAGAGTTCCAGAGGAAGAGATTATCCTGGTAAAAGAACATGAGGCTGCTGTTGAGCAGGTTCTCCGTTACAGGCACCTGCTGCCCGTTGAGCTTGACCCAGCACTCCACATCGTAATTGCTCTTATTGGCCACCACTTTGAACCAAGGCGTTATGGGATCGGTGACGACGCCCACGGTATGCAGGTTATCGGTCTTGAATGGCTTCTTTCCATTCAGGTAAAAAACGAAGGGACTGGCTGCTACATCTACAAACAGTTTTTTGAGTTTGGGGTGCAGGTATTCTACCATGAGTGCCTTCGTCTCTTCGGGAAGCTCATCCTTTTCGTGATGTATGATATTTTCCCAAATGCCGCTGAATGGCGAGTTCCGATTCAGGTATTTCGTGATCTCGCTTTCCTGCATTTTGCGCAGGGGGGCGATGAGTTGACGGTCGTTGTCGTTGTAAACGTCGATGTTGATGAACTTGGACAGGTCGAGTTTTTCGACCTTGCCTACGTAGGCGGTGATCTCTTCGTTCGATTCGCCGCTCACGGCATCGATGGAAAAGCCGGGGTAAGCCTGTTGATTGAGGTTAAAGACAATGCCGAGCCGCTGGGCAGGCACTTCCAACTTTTCGGTGGCTGCTTCCAGCACGCCTGCGCCCGCTTGTGGCTGGGGCAGTTCGGCTTCGGCTACCGGCACAGGTTTGATCACCGGCCGTGCATTGGCTGCCTGGGTGATGCGTTTGATGCTGGTGTCGAGCACGCGCAGGAAGGGTTTTCCTTCTTTGTAGGTAAACTCAAATTTGCCTTCCAGGTTATCGCTGAGGCTGTAGCCATAGGCTTCCAGCAACTTGTTCTTTTCCTTGTCCCAGTTTCGGATGGTATCGAAATAAAAGGGACCATGGTTATTGAGGAGTTGGAGGAAGACGACCACTTTGGGCAGGCCGAGCGGATGGAGGCGGTCCTCGAAGTCACAGCTGGTATCGAAGTTCCGTTCTTCGTTTTTACGGATCACCACTTTCCAGTCCTGGCCTTCGAGGTTAACGGTTGCCTTGACCACTTCGTCCTTGGCAAATTCAATATCGGCACGCTGGGTGCGCAGGTATTGTTCGGCAGCTGTATAGCTTTCGGGCGAACAGAGCAGGCGTAGTGTTTTGAGATCGATGGTCTTCATTTTCACCACGGTATGGCGCTGATCATAGTCGGCGTCTTCGGCTTTCAGCATGTTCTTATCCAGCATTTCCTGGAGCTGGATGAGGGCTGCGGCTTCGTGGCGGCAGATATCGCCGAGGTTATAGGGACAGGCACAGCGCACCGAGAGGGTACGTGGGTCTTTGAACTTGGTGATGTTTACTTTATAGTATGTAGAGTAACTGTCGTCCTTTACCCGGAACACCACAGAATCTGTGAGCTCATCGTAATCAACCAATTCTACATAGCCGATAGCATGTATCTTTTTACCGCGACGGATCACTTCATCTGTTCCATTGGTATAGACGTACTTTATGAGATGGGGTAGTGCCATGCTTTGCGTTGTATTTACAGTTGTCCGGCATGAAAGCGGTCATAGGGTGTGTAGCCTGTTAGTGGGGTGAACATCCTTTGGTGACGCCGTCCAGCATCGGGTTTCTGCCCTATCCGTTGAGGAAAGGGCAATCTGCAAAAGTAAAGGAAAAAAAACGAGCTTAAAAAGTACTAAATCAATTATTAATACCAAAATAAGCTTTTTAATCCCATGCGCCCGGGGCGATTTTCCTGATCCCTGCCAATCAAGGGAATAGACGGTCCGAACGGGTGGCCAGGAACGGGATTTCTTTATAAAATTATCCTAACATTTATTGGTATGGGCTTTGTCGGCTATACCTTTGTCCTCGCTCATTCTGCCCATTAAAACGTTATTTATGTCGAAGGCCCGAACCTTGCGTTTGTTTCTTGTCTTTCTGCTATTATCTACCCAGTTATTTGCTCAAAAGCTCAAAAAGGCCGACAAGGCGGGTATTGCCGGTTTGCAGGCACATATTGCCTACCTCGCCGACGATAAACTGGAAGGCCGCCGGGCAGGCACGAAGGGCGAAGAACTGGCCCGGGAATACATCAGCGCGCAGTTTCAACAGGCTGGTTTGCAACCGAAAGGAGAAGGCAATGGCTGGTTTCAATCCTTCGAGATCAATGACGGTAAACAGCTGGGCAGCTCTACTTTCTTCTTTATCAACAACCACGAACTGAAGGTCAACGAGGAATTTTTTCCTTTGGCAGGCAGCCCCAACGGCAGCCTGGAAGAGGCTGTTTCGATCGCCTTACCGGAACAGGGCGTGCCCTGGTTCTTTGACCTGAAGGAGCTGTTGGAGGGTAATAAAGACAACCCCCACTTCGACCTGGTTCCTGCTATCCGTGCAAAAGCCGCCAAGGTAGCTGAAAAAGGCGCCAATGCCCTGATCATCTACAATAGCTCGGCGATTGCAGACGGGCTCAAATATGACGGCAAGGATCGCTCTGAAGCGACAAAGATCCCCATCGTCTATATCACCGACAAGGTTCGCAAGGCCCACCTGAAAGACGAGGCGGCCACCTACGACCTGAAGATCCGGGTTACGATTGCCGATAAAAAACGCACGGGCAACAACGTGGTGGGTTATATCGACAACGGCGCCGGCACTACCGTGGTGCTGGGTGCGCACTATGACCATCTTGGCTATGGCGAAGACAATAATTCGATGCTACGCACCGGCGAGCACCTGATCCACAATGGCGCCGACGACAATGCGAGCGGTACTGCCGCTTTGATCGAGCTGGCCAAGCTGTTGAAGGTGTCGAAGAGCAAGGGCAATAACTACCTGTTCATCGCTTTCTCGGGCGAAGAACTGGGCCTTAACGGTTCGAAGTATTTTACGGAACATCCGTCCATCGATCTCAGCAAGGTGAGCTATATGATCAATATGGATATGGTGGGCCGACTGAACGATTCGAGCAAGGCCCTTACCATAGGCGGTTATGGCACTTCGCCTTTCTGGGGTGCAACCTTTGGGAAGTTCAATCCCAAGAAGCTGCCTTTGACCCTCAAGTACGACAGCAGCGGCACAGGCCCCAGCGACCACACTTCCTTTTACCGGAAAGATATTCCCGTATTGTTCTTCTTTACGGGGCTGCATAGTGATTACCACCGCCCCACTGATGATGCCGATAAAGTGAATTATACCGGCGAATGGCAAATCGTTAAACTGATCGAAGAGATCGTCGCATCTGCCAATCTGCAGGGCAAGCTGGCCTTTACCAAAACAAGAGAGGTACAGACCTCCACTTCTACCCGCTTCAGCGTAAGTATGGGTATTATGCCCGATTACACGTTCAGTGGCGCCGGGGTACGGGTAGACGGGGTGAGTGATAACCGTCCGGCGAAAAAGGCCGGCATCCAAACGGGTGATGTGATCGTGCAGCTAGGCGACTTTTCCACCACTTCCATGGAGAGCTATATGCAGGCGCTTTCTAAATTCAAGAAAGGCGATAAGGCCCGGGTTAAATACAAGCGTGGCGCCGATACGCATGAAACCGAGGTAGAGTTTTAGCGGGCGGCGGCGGGCTGTTGCCTGGGACTAACCAGGCTGGGGCAGCAGACTGTCGCGTGCAACTCCTGGTCACTTTTTATGTTGTACAGTTATGAAACTGAAGCTGGACCTCGATGAAATGACGGATGACTTCTTCGACAATACCCGGTTGATGGGTATTGTGGCGCCGGTCAAGAACTACCAGTTCTGCTGGCAGCTGAACCAGCTGTTGCGTTTCGATTTCCGCATCAACAACGATATTGAGATCCAGCTGTACAAGAAGCAGCGACATTATTACTTCTCCATTTTCGAATACCGCGAACCCAATAGCTCCCTGGTACACTATTTATACCATAATCAGTTTGACGGCGAATACCTGTTGCCCGAATTCAGGCATCTTGATTTTTTGTGGTTGTTGAAGGGCGACCTGGTGGCTGAAGACTTTCTGCAGAACCTGATGGGCGCCATCAAAGGCATCGGGGCTGTGCAGCTGGTTACTGAGCTCACCAATGAGAAGATCAAGAACAAGGGGCATTTGATCTTTTAGGCGCGTGCCCTGGTGCTCACCGCCACGATGAGGCGGTTATTGAGGTGGCATCGCGACCTGGCGGCGTTAATTTGACTGGCCAGTCACCGCAATAGTTTTGTTTTGTGGGTGACGTCGCCTGTGTTTGGGTTCGCCGCCTGGCCCTTCCGCACTGCTGTGAACTTTTCAATTTAATTATATGTGGCAAGAAGAAAACAACAAACTGTACCGGAAATTCCAGTTCAAGGATTTTTCGGAGGCCTTTGCTTTTATGACCAGGGTGGCCATTGAGGCGGAGAAGATGAATCATCATCCGTTGTGGACGAATGTTTACAATACTGTGGAGATCTGGTTATCGACGCATGATGCGGGCGATGTTGTTACCGACAAAGACCGTAAGTTGTCGGGCAAGATCGATGCCCTGGTTGCCAGCCGGTGAGGCGATAGGGGGTGGATTTGTCGCCTGGCGTGGACTTGGTCATAACAGGATGGCCAGCAGCACGAGGAGTAATCCTATCAGCAAGGATATGCCCGCGCCCATCAACAGGCGTCTTCGCCGGATACGTTTATACCTGATCTTTGCCATAAGCGTTCAGCAGTGTTTTGGAGGGCAAAGAAAGGGGTTGGCTTCCCGGCAAACTATCGCATAATCATGTGGTTTTGGCCTCATTAAAAGCAAGTTAAATGGTGTAGGCCGCATGAGGAATGTTGTATCTTGAAATGCACCAATCCGGTTTTATATGAAGTTCTTATCCATTGCCTGTATGACGGTGTTCCTTATGCTGGCGGCCTGCCAGGATAATGCCGATAAAAAGGCTCCGCAGCAAGACGCCAAGCAGGAAGATTCTGTAGTGGAGAGTCTTGATACGCTGTTATCGGCCGAAACGATCCAATCGTTCAGTACAAGCGGCATTTCGGAGTATGTCCGGAAGAGATCGGCCAGCTTTGACTGGAACAAGTTCAGGATGGTGAGCTCGTACCAGGAGGATTCCATGCTGGTGACTCCTTTTGAAGACAACAATAACTTTTTTCGTAATTATGGTCCTTTCTTAAAGTATTCTCCCGATAGTTCGATGTTCATTGACCTGGACAGTTATAATATCGACATCACACGCGACGCACAGGGACGGTTTTCGGGCTCGGAAATGGGGCCCGATACAGAGGTGAGCCTCATCGATGTAGAAGATAAGACGAGGACCAGGCTGGTTTTCCTGGGGCCAGGCGGTATGGTGGAAGATGGTCTTTGGCTCGATAACCAAACGCTGGTATTGATGGGAAGGCAGGAGAATGAGCACGGAAAACAGGTGCCTACTTTATGGCGGTTTCATGTACCTACCCACACTTACTTTATCTACGAACTGCCCGACCCTTCGCTGGCGGGCCCGATGGCCGAATACTGGAAGACCGAACGGTTGAAGCTGGTGAAGATCAAATAAGGTGATGTGGCTGCAGTGGGCACTTTATGTAGTGGTTGCAGATTACCGGACAGCTCAACTCAATGAACCGTTTATCTAATACAGTGACTATAGGTAAATTAGAAAGCCCTGTATTCCTTGCGGAAATACAGGGCTTTTTATGTTTACTGCTGTTGCAGTAGTGTTTATCCGTTCATGCTCGCCAGGAACTCGTGGTTGTCTTTTGTTCCTCTCATGCGGCGCAACAGTTCGTGCATGGCTTCTTCGGTGTTCATATCTGTCAGATACACACGGAGCAGGTTCATGCGTTGCAATACCTCTTTTTCGAGGAGGAGGTCATCGCGGCGGGTAGAGGAAGCTACGAGGTCGATGGCCGGGAAGATACGTCTGTTGGCCAGGCGACGATCGAGTTGCAATTCCATGTTGCCGGTTCCCTTGAACTCTTCGAAGATCACTTCATCCATCTTGGAGCCGGTATCGATCAGGGCTGTTGCGAGGATGGTGAGTGAGCCGCCATTTTCAATCTTACGGGCTGCACCGAAGAACTGCTTGGGCTTCTGCATAGCGTTTGCTTCCACACCACCAGACAGTACTTTACCGGATGCAGGGGCTACCGTGTTGTGTGCCCGTGCGAGACGGGTGATAGAGTCGAGCAGGATCACTACATCGTGTCCGCATTCTACGAGGCGCTTTGCTTTTTGCAAGGCTATGGTAGATACTTTTACGTGTTTCTCTGCAGGCTCATCGAAGGTAGAAGCGATCACTTCTGCTTTTACGCTACGCTCCATATCGGTAACTTCCTCAGGGCGCTCATCCACCAGTACTACCATCAGGTAACATTCGGGGTGATTGGCAGCGATTGCATTGGCTACTTCTTTCAACAATACCGTTTTACCGGTTTTTGGCTGTGCCACGATCAATCCACGCTGTCCCTTACCGATGGGGGTGAACAGGTCCATGATACGTGTGCTATAGGCGTTAGGAGCCGTAAAAATGTTGAGCTTTTCGAAAGGGAAGAGTGGCGTCAGGTAATCAAACGGAACACGATCGCGCACATCTTCAGGTGCTTTGCCATTGATGTGCTCTACCTTCAGCAGTGCAAAGTATTTTTCGCCTTCTTTGGGAGGGCGTACTGCACCGAAAACGGTATCACCGGTCTTCAGACCAAACAATTTGATCTGCGAGGGAGATACGTAGATATCGTCGGGTGATGAGAGATAGTTATAATCGGAGGAGCGGAGGAAGCCGTATCCGTCGGGCATCATTTCGAGCACACCTTCTGCGAGGATAACGCCATCGAACTCGATGTTGAAGGTTGTTTCACGATGACGGGGATATGACTTTTGCTGCTGGTCCTGTGCGCTGCCGTTGGTATTGATCTCTTCCTGGGGTCCTTCATCTTCCTGGCTGATCTCGTTGCCACCCTGTTGTTGAGATTCCATTACGTCGTCTTCATCATCCTCATCCTCTTCCTGTGTTATCTGTGGCAGGTCGAGTACAGGTTGTTCGTCGTCGGTCTTTTTGCGGGCTCCTTTTTTAGCGATCACCACTTTTTCGGCGGCTTTCTTCTTAGGCGCTTCCTTCTTGAGGTCCTTTTTATTTTTTTCTTCGCCGGTGCTCATGACATCTGCTTCTTCAGTAGCATTGGCGGTTGTGGTTTTAATGATGCGTTTGCGCTTACCTTTTTCTTCAGTTGATGCGCCTTTCTCATCGCTGGCCAGGACGGCCTGCTTATCGAGGATTTTGTAGATGAGACCCTGCTTGTCGAGCTTTTTGGAATTGGGGATTTTAAGCTGCTCAGCTATATCAAGCAGTTCGGGAACGAGCATGTCGTTCAGTTGGAGAATATCATACATAACAAAACTTGAGAGTTTAACACTTGGTCAAGATGACCAATCTTTGTGTGTGTGTGTGAAAAATAAATCTTTTGAAATGAGTTTTTATTGAGTTGGAATGCACAAAAACTGATGAGTTAGCAGAGATCGGGTATGACTTATCAGTCCTATTCCGCCACAATAATACATCAATTTTATAAAAACCAAAAATTTTTGCCCTGCAGGCCTGGGGTTTAATGTTATAAACGGTAAAAGGGTATGATCGACGCTCAATTGTCTAAAAGCCTGATCAGGCTTGAGATATATGGTAAAAACCCCGTATGCGGCAGCAATCGTTGAACAAGCCGGGACCGATGGCTAATCATCATTAACGTGGGTTATGCACCACCAGCTTGCCCTCTTCGTAAAAGGGCAGCACATTAGCTCCATCGGGTGTTAAGCAATAGCGTATATCCTTCTCCAATCCAAAGCCTGTGAGACGATGGTAATGGGAAGCATTCTTGTCGCGCATGAAACCGTACAGGTCCTCGCTGGCTGCAACGTACATGGTCTCTGCCATTTGCGATGAGTCGCAGTTGATGCTAAAGTGCTGTTTTACGCGGTTGATTACGGCGCCTGCGAAGAGCGTGTCTTCAATGTTCACACGGTCTTTCCAGGCGGCGCATCCCAGTACCACGTTCATTTGCTGCCCTACGATGTAATCACATACTGCTGAGAGGTTGGGGAATGAACCGGTGATGATCTGCCCTGCTCCTCTCTCGAGCGCCATGTGCAACAATTTCGTGCCATTGGTGGTGGTGAGTACGAGGGCCTTGTTCCTGATGAACGCTTCCGGGTATTCAAATGGAGAGTTTCCGTATTCGAGCCCTTCGGCAATCTGTCCGTCGCGCTCGCCGGCTGTGATAGAGTCGATACTTTTACCGAGTTCTATACACCTGGCTACACTGTCTACGGGTATTACACATTTGGCGCCATTGTACAGGGCAGTTGCGATGGTGGAGGTGGCTCTCAATACGTCGATGATAACTACTACGGTATTGTTGAGGTCGTACAGGTGTAATAATGCGGGCGACAGGGTGGTGTATAGCGTCAGTTTATTGTTGCTCATGCGCGGATTAACGATTTAAAATCTGGTGCAATGTTAAGACGCTGGCAGCAGCTAAAAAAAACAAAATATGGGACAGGGTGGTTCGGCGGTCGGGGAATGGCAGTCGTTAATGATTTGTAAAAACGGATCTACTTCTGGAGCATGAACTTCCATTTGTCGGTTTCGGCGTATTCGCGGATCATCCGGTTGCGCTGGTTGAGCAGCTGTTCCATGTATTTGCGCAGGCAGATGCTGTTGACCATTTTGCCGAGTGCGCCCCAGGGCGATTCGAAGTGAAAGATATCGATGGCAAGTGTTCCGTTCTCGATGGGCTTGAAGTGGTGTTCGTGCCGCATGCTTTTGAAGGCTCCCTCCACCATTTCATCGGTGAAGCTGTAAGGGGCTTTCATGTCGGTGATCCGCACTTTCATGATGCGCGTTTTGTAAAAGTGCTTTGCTTTCCAGGTTACGGTTTCATCCAGGCCGATCAATCCCATGGTGGTACCTGCCACTGCCTGTTCGCCGGTATGGGCCATTGCTTTCTTATGCAGGTCGATGCTTCTGCTGAGGTCGAATACCCGTTCGACGGGTGCGGCGATGAAGGTGGTGAGGTGGATAGTGGGCATGGGATGCTGGTTTGCTTTGAGGTGTGGAATAAATAGCAATAAACAAGCCAGTTTGCGGTGGTGGTGCATCAGGTGCAGCCGGGGCCCGACAAACTGCCATCAGCCATAAAAAAAGCGTTGCCTGATGGGGCAACGCCTTTGTATAACTGAATAGTTGATCGACTATACGAAGGGGAACTTTACCACTTTGGCCTGCAGCTGCCTGTCGCGCACCTTAATGTAGATCGTGGTGTCGAGTGGCGTAAACGCAGTTTCCACATAACCCATCCCTACTGCTTTTGCGAGGCTGGGGGCCTGGGTCCCGGAGGTTACTTTGCCGATGGTTTTGCCCGTTGCGTCGCAGATCTCGTAGTCGTGGCGGGGTATGCCTTTATCGATCATTTCAAAACCTACCAGCTTGCGGGTTACACCAGCTTTCTTTTGTTGCTCCAGTATTTCTTTGGCAGTGAAATCTTTGGTGAATTTGGTGATCCAGCCAAGGCCTGCTTCGAGGGGTGATGTGGTATCATCGATGTCGTTGCCATAGAGGCAGAAGCCCATTTCGAGGCGAAGGGTATCACGTGCACCGAGACCGATGGGTTTCATTCCCTGCGGTCCGCCAGCGGCGAAGAGGGCATCCCAGATCTTTTCGGCTGCGCCGTCCTTGTCTTCGAAATAGATCTCTACCCCACCCGCTCCGGTGTATCCGGTGGCGCTTACAAGTACATTATCAACACCCGCGAATTTTCCCTTTGCGAAGGTGTAGTACTTGAGGTTGAGTATGTCCATGTCGGTAAGTGGCTGCAGGATCTTCGTAGCGTTGGGTCCCTGAATGGCGAGCAAACAGGTTTTGTCGCTTACGTTGTGCATTTCCACCTTGTTGGTATTGTACTGGCTGATCCAGTTCCAGTCCTTTTCAATATTGGACGCGTTCACCACCAGCATGTATACTTTATTTTCTTCGATGCAGTATACCAGCAGATCGTCTACAACGCCGCCTTCTTTATTGGGCAGGCAGCTGTATTGTGCTTTCCCGGCAGTGAGTTTGGAGGCATCGTTGGATGTTACACGCTGTATGAGGTCGAGTGCATTTTCTCCTTTCAGGATGAACTCGCCCATGTGGCTAACGTCGAATACGCCGGCATTGTTGCGTACGGCTGCATGTTCATCATTGATGCCAGTATAGGATATGGGCATGTTGTACCCGGCAAACTCCGCCATCTTGGCTCCGAGGGCGAGGTGCTTTTGCGTGAAAGGAGTATTCTTCATTTGTTGTTTTTGTGCGGCAAAAATAAAGGTTGCCGCCAAGGTCGCCAATAAAAAGAGGACTGGCATACTGCTAAGTTTATTGGAAGGCCGGAGCTACGCAAGCTGCGTGGCTGGAGCCACTGATCAGAAATACCCGTTCCTGCCGGGCGGCCAATTCCTTCACCACCGCCACCAGCTGGCGATTGCGCAAATCGTTGGTAGTGGCCATGATATCGTTGAGAAAACCCGGCAAGGTCGTTTCATCGGAGGTTATGCGCCAATCGGGGCCGTTGGGGAAATGTGTTTTCCATACGCGGTCTACATCTGCAGGCGTTTTGAAGTTGGCTTCCTGCTGCACGTATTTTGCGCGGGGCAGGTATTCTTCGATGGCTGTTTCGGGAGAAGCTGGTTTCCCAAAACGCAACTGGCTGAAATATGGGTTAAGGATCTGGTACAGCGCTATCTGCTCCGGACTGAACTTTTGCTGCAGCTGTACGGCCAGGGTTTCTTTGGAGAGGTCCCAATTGTATAAGGGGATGCCCTTGTCTTTGGCGAGGGCTGCTACTTTACCGCCTTCTCCCAGTTCCTTCACGGGATCCATTACGCCGGGCAGCAGGAATCCGAGACGACCTTCTACGAGTGCGATGGTTGGGTTGAGGGTTTTCCATTTTTCTTCGATGGTTTTGATCTCTGCATGCAGGGGATCGCGGGTATGCGTGGCACCAATGATCACGTAGTTCTTTCCTTCTATGATGTAGGGCCTTTTGTGGTCGGCGATGAGATGATAGTTTGCGAAAGGAGTAATGGAATCTGATTTTACTGCGGCATTGGTAAGGGTATAATATTTAGGCGATTTCCAGGCGATCATAAATACTGTTCCCAATAATGCAATAACGATCACCAATACCCATGCGGATACTTTAAGTACTTTTTTCATGACTTTGTTTTGTTGTTTTAATCCTTGTTGATATAACCTAAATGGTACGCTATGGAGGGTGATGTGCGTTCTGAAGAGTGGTGGCAGGTTCTGTAAGGCGGGCGACATACGGTTTCCGTGAGGGGTACGGAATGTGTTGATCCTAATGACTGTTGTGGTGCGGATGTTTGGTTCGGGCGAAAAAAGAGGGGCCGTAGTGTAACCGGCCCCGTTGTTCCAACTTCAACCAGGTCCAGGATAGAAGATCCCTGACCAACTATTTATAAGAGCTTTGCGAGCGATGCTACAGGACCGGCAAGGTTGGCCAGGGTGCGGTGGCCATTGCGGGCTGTTTCATTTTCCGCTGATGAATTAAAGGCTGTTTTTACTTCCACTTCTTTCACGCGCGTGCTGTCGGCACTTTGCTTCTTTTCTTTTTCGCGGGGATAGCGGTAGCCGGGTGTTGTATCCTTTTTGTCACTTTCGTTGTTGTTCAATTCACCTTCCAGCTGTATCTCATTTTCGCCGTCTTTGATTTTCAGTTTGAACTTGCCGCTTTTCAGTTCTATCTGATCGTATTTATCGACAGGTTGCAGGCCATCTTCAGGGGTCATGATCATATCGCGATCGCTGGTCCAACTGTAGGAATTATCCCAATTGTAATCATTGCGGAATCCTCGGCGGCGGTTGTAGTTGATGCTGAACCATTCGTAGTCATCCACTTTGCCATCGATACGGATGCGTTTTCCTACAGGCACTTCGATAATCACCAGCACCTGCTGGTTCCTGAACTTTTCGAAGCGGCTGATCGCAAATCCTTTGGGCAATTCCAGGATACTGTCTTTCTGTTCGATGTTGAAGGATACGCGCTCTGCGAGGTCCTTGGCCTTTTGGGGATTGTTGCCCCTGCAGAGCCTTACCCTGCGCACATGGAAATTAGCATCATTGCTCTTTTGGATATTAACCCGGACGGTATTGAGCATCAGGGTATCCTGATTAATGGCATAGAAGGGTGCATCTTCCCAGGAGATACCGAACCAGTCGCCGCCATAGTAGTGCTCGTAGGTGTTGGCTACATCAATGATCAGCTTGTTGTTGGCTGGCTGTGTGAGCTTTACTTCCTCTTCCGAAAAGCTTGAGCTTCTGAAGTTGCGGTAAACTGTGCCGCTGAGGATGAATGCGCATATCAATCCTACGATCCACAAGGTGCTGAACACATACCCAAGGTAGTGATTACGTGAACGTACGCCCATGATGCGGCGAATGAGCCAGGTGATCAATGCGATCAAAGGTATGCCGAGGAAGAGGATGAGGGTGGCCCAGGCCAGCAGGTTCTCACCAAATCCTTCGAAGATGAAGTCTTTCACCGGGAACATCGTAAAGCCTCCGAAGATCACGCCGGCGATGGCTGCGAACAAGGCTACTACTATGATGGCCGCGAGGACCATGAAGAATGCTTTGAACAGTACACCGATGACATGGCCTATTCCGCTACCTGCGCCGCGGGCTACAGGGCCTGCTTCGGCAGAGAAGGTCTTGGCGCGCGAGCCGGCTGTTTGACCAAACTCCTTTGCTTTTTCACC
Organism: Paraflavitalea sp. CAU 1676; assembly: GCF_029223285.1. Lineage (GTDB taxonomy): Bacteria > Bacteroidota > Bacteroidia > Chitinophagales > Chitinophagaceae > Paraflavitalea. The sequence continues at coordinate 334,855 of NZ_JARHUJ010000006.1, forward strand.
AAACTGCTGGGCAGATTCTTTTACTTCTTTACCCCATTTTTCTGCTTTGGCCTTAAATCCTTCGAGGTCTTCCTTCACGGTATCGCGTATGGAGTTAAGGTCTACCTTCTCCCCCCGCATTTCCAGTTTTTCGGAGGAGGAAACAGCTACGGGTACAGTGATCCAGAGAATCACATAGGCAAAGAAGAGGGTGCTGCCGAGAGAGCCGGTGATGACTTTGGGTCCCCACCAGAAATCCCAATCGTGCCACCAGATATTATTGAACACGCCGGAGATCAATCCGAATATCAGGGGCAGGGCAAAAATGAGCCGGGGTACCCAGGTGGGAGTATTGAAGTAGGCCGATAAACCGCCACATACACCGGAGATCACTTTGTCTTCTGCACTGCGGTAGAGACGCTTGGTGATATTTGTTTCTATCGACTGCGAAGGTATGATGACCCACAGCAGGATGTACACCCAGAACAGGGGGGCGAAGAGCACTACGAACAGTATGCGCATCACGACAGGATCGATGCCGAAGTAGTTGGCCAATCCGCTCGCTACACCACCGAGGATCTTATCGTCGGCGTTGCGGTAAAGACGGCCACGCTGGGCACGGTTCTGGGCACCATAATTATAGGTCGATTGCGACTGCGATTGGGAGCTTTGTTGCTGCTGGCTGGTATTGCCGTTGGTTTCAGTACCGGAGCCAACGGTTTCAGCTTCGAAGTCTTCGGGGCGGCCCATGCTGGCGATGACGGTGTTAACGTCTTCGTCGGTAATGCAGGTAGCGCCTTTCTTGATGCGTTCGGAGAACAGTTCAGCGATACGGCCTTCGATGTCGTTGATGATCTCATCGCGTCCTTCTTCGTTGGCGAAGTACCTTCGCAGGCTTTCGATGTATTGTTTCAGGAGTTCATAAGCGGTCTCCTCGATGGGGATCACTCTGCCCTGAAAGTTTATATTGATTACCTTTTTCATTGTTACTCTTGTTTGTCGGTGGTTGAAGTGTTGGTTGGTATGTTGGGAGAATCGGGCCCGAAGGAGACATTGCCGGCTGTTGAGACCAGCGATTCTTTTTTGGTGGTGAGCCGGGTTACCGCGTTGGCCAGTTCGTTCCAGGTGGCTTCCAGCTCGTTGTAGAATTCTTCGCCTTTCGGGGTAAGCGAAAAATACTTGCGGGGTGGCCCTGAGTTGCTTTCTACCCAGCGGTAGGTGAGCATATCGGCGTTTTTAAGCCGGGTTAACAGGGGGTAAAGGGTACCTTCCAGGATCTGGAGGTTGCAACCCCGCATTTCATCCACGATATCACTCGGGTAAGCTTCGCCCCGACGAATGATGGAGAGAATGCAGAACTCCAGTATACCTTTACGCATCTGGCTCTGTGTGTTCTCGATGTTCATAGATGCTTTTGTTTTTAAAATGGCAGCAGGGGCTTTCATGGCTGTACTTTCTGATACTTGTTGGCTATACTTTGTCTTTGACCCGCTGCTGCCGTTGTTGTGATCATTGACAATACAAATGTAGGGAGAATTCAAGTACTATACAACACATAGTACCTACCGAAGGAAGGTAATTTTGATGGGCTGCTAATAAGTTTTACCCAAAATGCAGGCGGAATAGGGGTTTCCGGGCTCTCCCGGTAGCTGAAACAATTTCGAATGATTGGATGAACGGTAATTAATGCAGGTTGAATGGGGCATAAAATTGAAATAATGCCTGGTGGAGTTGCTGGGATGGCTTGGAATTGGGTCCAGGAGCTGTGCGACGCCCGGAAATGGCGTTTCTTTTCAATAGATTAATGAATTTAATCCACCTCCCGGCGGGAGCAGCCTTGAACTGAGTGAAATGGCTGTAGAGCCTTCTCCTGCCGAACTGGTTCGTTGCGGGATGTTGTATAATGGGATGAAGGGCATGGCAGGTGATTTGGCCGTTGCTTTATATGGTGTTGCAAAGATATTACGCTGATCACTAGCGCCAATTTGACACACTATTTGTATCTTCGGGGCATGCTAGTTTCCCTTACTTACGGCTCTATTCTTCTTTGCCGGCTGCCGGTACGGACCCACGAGAATCGGTTGCTGTTCATGACTCCGGGCCAGACAAATGCGGCCATTTACCTCCTTTTACCCACTTGCGCTTTACTCTAGGTTTACTTCAGGTTTACTCCAGGGCTACTTTAGGTTTACCCGAAATAGTCTCCTTCCATCTTACATTCATGGATTATATACGGTATGACTCCCTTGTATCCGTTCGCCATTTTACTTGGCTTGGGAAAAGGACCTACCCTCTACCTCAGTCAAATTGACAGCTTTTGTTGTATGCGCTATTGTAATGTGCAGATATTTTGCACCTGGAGGCCTCCATGGCCTTCGGCGACCAGGTTTACTTTGGTGGTTGCCTGTCCGGTCAGGCTAACCTCGACCACATTAACACCCCGGTTGAGGGGCACCCTCATGTAGGAAATGGTATGGGGCAGGCTTTGCCAGTTGCGGGTATCCGCTTTTTCGGAAGCGAAATTGAAGACCTGGATGGCAAGCGCTATGGCCTCTTTGGTATCCTTATTCTTATCATCGCTCTTAGGGCGGGCGGCCGCTTCGGCCAGTTTTTTGATGGCAAGGCGGCTGAGGGCGGTTGACATTTCTTTCAGAAACCGCTCGCGGAGGGTGGCAAATGCAATGGCATTAATATCTTCCGCTGCTTCGAAATGATAGTTGACATCGTTAAGTTCTACCGTGGCGTTACGGTAGTTCGGTGGCTGCTCCTGGTAGCGCGGGAAGGCTACCCGCAGTGAGCGCAGGTCATCCAGCTTTAGATCTTCCTTTTTGGCGTTGGTGCTGGAAAAATCAAAAGGAATGTTGAATGAGCCGGCGGGGTCTACAAATGCGAAATTGCCGATGCCGTCTTTGGTGAGCGCGAAGAAGAAGTCCTGCTGCAATTTTACCGGGGCGAGTCCATTCTCCCAGAACAATACCAGTTCGCCTGCTTCGGAAGCGGCCTTTGGCCTGTACCTGACCTTCAGCAATCCTTCATAACGCTCTACCTCTTCGCGGAACCCCATCAGGTCGGCCGTACGCAGCAGATCTTGTTTCAGCTGCTCGGGTAATGGCGTTCCGTAATAAAGGTCATTGTGCTGGAGGTATATGTCTACAGCGTTGCGATAGGATATGAATGCATTGTTGATATCGTTGCTCTGCTCGTATATAATACCCTGGATGGTGAGTGAAAAGGCATCGTCGGAATATCGGTTATCGCTTTTGTATTTATCCTGCTGGGCGTAACTCGCCAGTGAGATCCGGCGGGCTTCTACGAGTGCCTCTTCGCGATCGCCCAGATAAAGATAATTAAGGGCTTTGTAGTAATGGATCATGAACCGCTCGAAATCTTCGCCCCGGTAGGTTTGCATCATGGGGTTGAGGAGAGTTCCGAGTGCTATGTCGCCGGCACTGACACGCGTGTCTTCGATGAAATTATCGGCGAGGTTGAAATAATAATTGCTGCTGTCGTATTTCTTCTGGAGGTGGGTGACCTTCCCTTTTTCGACATAGTACAACAGGCGGTTACGATTCGCTTTTACCAGCTTGATCTTTTCCAGATCATTTTCCGCCTGGTTGTACTGACCATTCCTGACATGCGCATAGTAGCTACCAATACGCGTATTGTAGGTTGCACAGGAAAACAAAAAGAGCATCAGCGAAAAAAGGGCCAATGCTCTTATCATATTTTTAGATGATAATGCCATGCCGGTAGGATCTGCAGTTCACCAGTAGGTTTCGGAAGAAAATCAGTTCTTAATGTATTTGGAGATCTTCTCGTCACCGATCCAAACAATTTCATTGCTTTGCATATCGGTAAGTTCCAGATTAACCTGAAAGTAAGAGACCTTCTTTTTCTTATGGGCGTCCACGATCTGGTTAATGGATCCCTGGAGGATGAAATCGGCTCCTTGTTCCAGGCCAAATTTTTTCATGCTGGAGGCTGTTGAGTTGGTTTGCTGATCGGCTCTTTCGGCGCGCAGCTCTTCCCGTTTTTTGCCGCCTTGTACGAGCCGCACTTTGCCAGAGCGGATGAAGGACTGTTCTACATCCTTGAGAAATGTCTCCGCTTCTATATGCTCGGTCGATTTATTGGTAACGAAGCCTACGATAACTACAGGTTTTTGACCGTTGTGTGCCTGCTGGTAATTGCTTACCCATTTGTCGCCCAGGATCTGATCGATCATTCTTTCGGCGGTGAGGCGGGCATCGGTATTGTTCCAGCGTCCGCTGATGTCAACTTGTTCGCCGGGGTCGATACGGGTTACTGTCCGGGAGCAGGATACACTGATTACGCTTACAGCTACGGCAGCTGTAACAGTCCATAAAAGTCTTTTCATAATACGTTTTTATAAAAAAATAAGCTGTTGAAAGGGGGTGTTTTAGTGGCACCACAATGCCATGGCGGCTATGAATGGCAGTGTAGACAACAGGTAGTTGCCCCAGCCTGTTCCATTGGAGGAAGGATAATATCCATTTCCATAGGTATTATAACCATTATCGTAACCATTACCACCATTACGAGCTTTTTCCATGCGCAGTTCACGCTTCCAGGCTTTGCGGGAGGCACGGAGTGCAAGTTTATCCTCGTAATAATCGATGGCTTTGTAGGTCTCTTGTAATGTTGTGCTGTGCCAGCTGTTGACGGAGTCGGCCATGTTCATATAACGGGCCTGACTAACCATAAAGCTGGGGTTTTGATCGGGGGCTGATGTCTGCGCAGAACTGGCAAACACTGCTGCGAGTACAATAGAAGCTGTAAGTAGAAAACTTTTCATAGTTATAGCTTTTTAGGTTCCGGATTGACAACACAAAGCTAATCGGCGATGCGTTAAGCGAGCGTTAAATCGCTCGTAGCTCATGCAAGATAGTGTTAAACCTTAGGTTATGCAAGCCATATACATAAAACTACATCATTATGTGATCAATGATGCTCAATAATGTCAAAAGCCGGCTGTGTGATGCCGGCTTTTTGCCATATCGCTCCAGGTTTCTTTTACTTTTTGAGGCCGATCTCGCGTAACCGTTCGTCGAGGTATTCGCCTGCTGTGGCATCAGGATAAGCTTTCGGATGGCCAGCATCGATGCAACTTTGCAAGCTAGCGAGGCTCATTTCGCTTTTGGGATGCAAAAAGAAGGGTATTGAAAAACGTGAGGTATGCCACATTTCCCTCGCCGGATTGACGACACGGTGGGTTGTACTCTTCAATTTGTTGTTGGTGAGCCGCTGCAGCATATCGCCTACATTCACTACGATCTGTTCGGGCAAGGAGGTCACCCCTACCCAATCGTTCTGCTTGGTCAGGATCTGCAATCCATCGGCAGAGGCACCTACCAGCAGGGTGATGAGGTTGATATCTTCATGCTGCTCGGCGCGGATGGCCGACTTCGGCTCCTGCGTAATGGGCGGATAATGTATGGCCCGCAGGATCGAATTGCCATTGTGGACGAACTGGTCGAAGTAATGTTCTTCGAGTCCCAGGTATAATGCTATGGCCTGCAACAAGGCGGTGCCTGACTTTTCAAAGGCCCGGTAGGCCTTTTCGAAGGTGACATTGAAGGCTGCCACATCTTTTACCTGTACGTTATCGGGATATTCGCTTTTGATGGGATCGTTGTCTTCGACTATCTGACCGTACTGGAAGAACTCCTTCAGATCGGGTGCGTCGCTGCCTTTGGCGTGTTCTTTTCCGAAGGATGTATACCCCCTTTGGCCCGCCAGGCCAGGTACTTCATACTGTTTTTTAGCATCGAGCGGAAGGGCAAAGAACTGCTGTACGTATTTATAAAGATCGGCTATCAGTGCATCCGGTATTCCGTGATTCTTCACAGCTACAAAGCCAACATCTTCATAGGCCTTGCCCAATTGCTGTACAAACGCCTGTTTCAATTGCGGATCGCCGGAAGTAAAGTCGGCGAGATTTACGACGGGTATTGCCATACGACAAGTTTAGTGTGATCAATAGTAGTTCTCTCCTATAAAATTAGGTCTTTTTCGTGCAATGATCTATTTTGGCGTCTAAGACCGGCTGTAGATTGACTGACCTTATCATTGGGATTTTATCGCATATGTGGAACCGCACCAAAGTTTATTTATCGTCGCGCGTAGCGTCGGTGATTTGTTTCATTATTGCCATTTTGGGCAAAATCATTCTGCTTAAGGTCTTCTTAACGATTGGTGCCGACAAAATGGGCCAAATCGCGATAACCCGTAACTTCCTGCAAGGGCATGGTCTCCGACTTCTCGCTTCATCGCCCACGGATATCTCCAGTTCGAGCTATATTTGGAACAACGGATGGCCGCCGGGTTACAATTTGCTCCTGAGCCTATTTCTTTCTCCTTCAGGTTTCAATTATGTACAGGCAAGTTTCGTTACTGATTGCGTTGCTGCGCTATTGTTCTTTTGGTATTGCAGAAAGGTGCTATTGATGATCGATTTCCCGATCTGGACAGTGAATCTTTTCCTTTTATTCCAGTCATTTTTTCTTTTTAAATACCTGCAGCGGGATCCAGTAACCGACTTCCTTTCGTTGTCGTTGATGGTTGCCGCTATGTATTATGTACTTAAGGTAGTAAAAGAATGCAAGGTTTCGATCAACACAATTGCCTGGTTATCATTCTTCCTGCTTGCAGCTTCATCTATGCGGTATCAAAACTTTCCCGCTTGTTTATTTTTGGCTGGGGCACTTACTTTTATCGGTTGGTTTCAAAAGCAGCCTAGCTGGTCTACAACCGGTTGCATAGCGGTTTGTTTTCTTATCTTCTGCTTCGGAGGTTTTCTGGTCTACCAGCATTTCCAAGCCGGCAAGGCATATTATCTCGTTCCGGTTCGCAACGGGTTTTTCCCATCGAACCTGCTATATATGGATCCCTATGTATTCACGGCATTCGTCAATGTCCATTTTCTGGCTGTGCAGGCTTCCAAGGCCAATCTGGCTTCGTACACAACCTGCGCAGAGCTTGTAAGATGGACGGCGATCCCATTGGGCCTGCTTTTTACATTGGTTGCAGGCAGGCATTTTATCAAAACCCGATTTAGGATACGCCATGCGCAGGAGGGGTTTTTCTTTTTTGGTTTTATTACTTACCTGAGCATTGTTGGACTATTGGTACTTTTATCTTTGAGGCTCGACATCAACATCGGTCCTCCCCTGTTTCGATGGACCTATGTAATGAACGCACGCTATTATGCGTTTCCGATATTCTATGTACAGGTTTGTTTGTGGTGGTATTTATTTGTTCGGCCGGTAAAGCATGGAAATTTGTGGCTTCGCTGGCTGAAGGTCTTGTTTTTGGGACTTATGACGTTCGAGGCATTACACGGGGCATATTTTACCATAAAGCACTGCAACCGGGATCTGTTCGTATTTCGGGATACAGAAATTGAGAAGCCGGAACAAGCCTTACTAACCCAATTTGTTAAGGAGAGCCAGGCCAGGGATCCAGACAGAAAGATTGTTGTAGCGTCCTATTTCTCGCGGATTCGTTTCCTCGCGGATCTTTACGGTGTCTCCACTATTCTTGATATCCGTACTTTATCCCACCAAATGCCTTTGAGCAGCAAGCCAGCTGTATTACTAGCCGTGCTCAGCCGGAGCGAATTACAAATGTTCGAGAAGTTTATACACGAGCCGGGGGTAAAGCTGCTTTCACAAACTAAAGACTATTATTTGTATACATATTATGTCGAGCCTTCCGGAACAAAGCAATAAGCAAGTTTTCGTTGTTATACCCGTTTTCAATGACCTTTCGGTGATCCGGCATGTTGTACAAGAGCTTCTTTCCATGTACGAATACCGAATTGTCATTGTGGATGATGGTTCAATAATTCCAGTTAATACCTTTCTTGTCGGGCTGCCGGTTTACTGCCTCCGACACCGGGTGAACCTTGGGCAAGGTGCTGCGCTAGAAACCGGGTTTCAATATGCTTTTAAATGTGGTGCAGATATAGTAGTGACCTTTGACGGAGATGGGCAGCATGTTGCAGAAGATGTGAGAACAATCGTGAAGCCCCTCATGGATGGCGAAGTGGAAGTGGTTTTAGGATCCAGGTTCCTGGAAGATGGGGTAAGCGAGGTACCTGTCGTAAGAAAAATGGTGTTGCGTATTGGACGGCTTGTGAATTTCGCGCTGGGTGGCGGCTTATTGAGCGATGCACACAATGGATTGCGGGCCGTCAGCAGGGAGGCACTTGAAAAAATTTCTATTACCGAGAACCGGATGGCGCATGCCTCTGAAATTCTGTTCGAGATCAAAAGGCACCGTTTATCGTACCGGGAAGTACCGGTGACTGTTAACTACACTGATTACTCACGGCAAAAAGGCCAATCGGGTGTTGATGGTATTAAAATCCTATTTGACTTAGTTTTACACAAACTTTTCCGATGAGTGGCATTCAACTTCTACTGTTAACCGGCGTTGCCTTTATTGGCCTGTTTTTCTTCACCAGGTTGAAGAAGCGTACGTTGGATATTCTATTACTGGCCCTCATGGTTGGTTGCGCAGGCATGTTTGTCATTTGGCCTGATATTACCAATAAAATTGCGACCCGCCTTGGTGTGGGTCGTGGTGCCGACCTGGTATTTTATGTAAGCATCCTCCTCTTTTGGTTTGTAATACTTAAGTTGTATGCGCGCATCAGGAGGCTTGAACAATTGCTGACGCAGATCGTGCGGGAAGATGCTCTGAATAAGGCTGCAACACCTGTAACAAAACAGGAAGCACCATGAGCATGGAACGCATTAAGCCGGAAAGTCTGCTGGCAGATGAAGTTACCGGCCGTGAAACTTTGCATCTTCACCTGGAACGGTATCACTTCGCAGGAAAGCACCTTTTGCCTGGATTGGTGGCAGATGTTGCCTGTGGCGTAGGGTATGGCAGCTACCTGCTGGCCACTGAATATGGCAAGGGTGATTGTTCGATCATTGCTGGTGATATCGATGATGCGAGTATACGATATGCGCAGGAAGCGTATAGCCATCCGTCCATCAGGTTTGTACAGGCCGACGCTTATTCGTTTGAAGCAGGCGCTTTACTGAACAATATCGTGTCGCTGGAAACGATTGAACATTTGGCCGAGCCGGAACAATTTGTGCGTCATATGGCCGGGCAGCTGGCGAAAGGTGGACGGTTCATTGCTTCGGCGCCCATAACCCCTTCGATGGACGCGAACCCATATCACTTACAGGACTTTACCGGCAAAAGTTTCCGGCAGTTGTTTTTCGATGCCGGCTTCCGCGAGGTGGCGTCTTTTGTGCAGGTACAGCGTTTCAATCCATTGCCTTTATTGAACAGAAAAGAAAAGCGCAGTAAGGATCTGCGAAGAAACGTACTGCGCTATTATGCCGATCATCCCAACAAACTCCTGCTACGCCTGCGATCGATCGTGAAAGATGGATTCGCCAACAAATACCTCGTTGCAGTTTTTGAGAAGTTATAAGCCTCCGGCTTTTTGCTTTATAATGTCCTTTTCTTCTGGGGTAATTTCCATGAGTGCATAATGCTTTAGTCCATTGATCTGCACTTCATCGAGAACATCAACTACATTCTGATAATTAGATTCGCTGTGTGGTTTGATCATCAGCGTGAGGTCTTTGCGCGAGCCGGGCTTTGCCTTGTCCATGGCGACTTGTTTATCACGAATTATCTGACCGATGCCGTCTTTTACAGCATAGGAGGTTACTCCATAATTACCAGCGGCCATGGCTTCTTCCAATGTACCGTGATAATAAAAGATCTTGTTGCCTTCTAATGGTAATACCGTTAAGGCTGCACTAATTGGAACTTTGATGTCAACGTCTACCGGTTTCGTATCATCGGGCATAACGAGCTTCGTGGCGCGGGGATCGCTCATGGTAGTAGTAAATATGAAAAACGTAATGAGCAGAAAGCCGAGGTCGACCATTGGCGTGAGATCGACACGGGTAGACAGTTTTTTGCTTCGGCGTACGCCGGGCTTGTTGCTGGTGGTAGCGGTGTTTATTTCAGCCATATGTATTGGTTTTGCCTATAGGATGCGCTGCACCGGATAATTCCATACACTTTTTACGACTGATTTTGAGAATTGACTCTTTTGATCGGTTACGGGCATAAAAAAGAGCCGCCGAAGCGACTCTACTTATAATATTATGAATAACCAAGGCCCCTTTTGTGGCGCTTTGGTTTAAAACTCGGCACTCTTGGGTGTACGCGGGAAGGCGATCACATCACGGATATTCGTCATGCCGGTAACAAACAGCACCATGCGTTCGAAACCAAGTCCGAACCCGGCATGCGGTACGGTACCATAGCGACGCGTATCGAGGAACCACCACATTTCTTCTACCGGTATGTTCAGTTCTTCCATTCTTTTGGTGAGCAAGTCAAGACGCTCCTCGCGTTGTGAACCGCCCACGATCTCCCCGATGCCGGGCGCCAGGATATCCATGGCGGCAACGGTTTTGCCATCATCGTTCTGGCGCATGTAGAACGATTTGATGTCTTTGGGGTAGTTGGTTACGATGACTGGTTTCTTGAAATGTTTTTCGACCAGGTAGCGCTCGTGCTCGCTCTGCATATCCACCCCCCATTTCACTTCGTACTGGAATTTCTTCTTTTTGTAGGCTGGTGAATTGAGGAGGATGTCGATGGCTTCGGTATAGGTGATGCGCTCGAAGTTATTGTTGAGTACAAACTCCAGTTTCTCGATGAGACCCAATTCGCTGCGCTTGTCCTGAGGCAACTGCTTTTCTTCTTCTACCAGGCGTTGGGCCAGGAATTCGAGGTCTTCGCGGTTGTTCTCCATCGCAAAGCGAATGAGGTACTTGATGAATTCCTCGGCCAGGTTCATGTTGTCTTCCAGGTCGTAGAAGGCCATTTCGGGTTCTATCATCCAAAACTCGGCCAGGTGGCGGGCGGTATTGGAGTTTTCGGCGCGGAAGGTGGGGCCGAATGTATAGATCTCGCTGAAGGCTGTAGCTGCCAATTCACCTTCAAGCTGTCCGCTCACGGTGAGGTTGGTAGACCGGCCAAAGAAATCTTCTTTATAGTTGATGCTGCCGTCGTCGTTCGTGGGCAGTTGTTTAGCGAGGTCGAGGGTGGTTACGCGAAACATTTCGCCGGCACCTTCTGCGTCGCTGGCGGTGATGATGGGTGTATGCATGTACACAAATCCTTTCTCGTGGTAGAATTTGTGAACGGCATAGGCGAGGGAGTGGCGTAAACGAAATACGGCGCCAAAGGTATTGGTGCGGAAACGCAGGTGGGCGATCTCGCGGAGAAATTCGAGGCTATGTTTTTTAGGCTGTAGGGGATATTTTTCAGCATCACTGTCTCCTAACACTTCAACGGCAGTTGCCTTTACCTCAACCTTTTGGCCCTTACCCTGCGAAGCGATCAACTGACCGACAATTTTCAGAGACGCACTGGTCGTAATACGTTTGAGGGTGGCTTCATCCAGCAAGCCCAACTCAACCACGATCTGGATATTATTATTGGTAGATCCGTCATTAAGCGCTATAAACTGGTTGTTACGGAAAGTGCGTACCCAACCCATTACTATCACTTCCTGGCCCGTTGCTTCGGTGGCCAATAACTCTTTGATCTTTACCCGTTTGTTAAACATGATTTTTTGCTTAATACGATTACCAATAGTGCCAATTTTTGGCAGTTGGCAAAGATAAGGATTGGGCGGACAATCTTATATCAGATAACTTTGGCTATACCTGAATCAGCTTTATCCATCAACCTGAGGATCAAATCATGAGAATAGCTTTCTTTTCCACCCAATCGTACGACCGGACCTTTTTCAGCCGCTATAATAATGGACACGAATTGGTGTTTTTCGATGCTCCCCTGAATGAGCAAACGGTGAGTCTGGCCACAGGTTTCGGCGCTGTTTGCGCTTTTGTGAACGATGTGCTCTCGGCCCCGGTGATTGCTCAACTGGCTGCCCAGGAGGTAAAGCTGATCGCGCTCCGGTGCGCCGGCTATAATAATGTGGACCTGCATGCCGCTTCCCAACATCAGCTTCCGGTAGTGCGGGTACCCGCCTATTCGCCTTATGCCGTGGCGGAACATGCGGTAGCTATGATCCTGACGCTGAACCGAAAAATACACAAAGCCTACAACCGGGTGCGCGAAGGCAATTTTTCGTTGGAGAGGTTAACCGGATTCGATCTCCACGGCAAGACAGTGGGGGTTATCGGCACGGGCAAGATCGGGCAGGTTTTTATCGACATCATGTTGGGTTTTGGCTGCCGGGTGCTGGCTTTTGATGTGGTCGCCAACCGCGACCTGGAAGCAAAAGGCGTTGAATACCGCCCCCTGGTAACGCTGTTGCCCGACTGTGATATTATTTCCCTGCACTGCCCCATGAATGAACAGACAAAGCAGATCATAGGTGCCCAAACCCTTGGCATGATGAAAAAAGGCGTTATGCTGATCAACACCAGCCGCGGCGGTCTGGTGGACACCCGGGCTGCCATCGATGCCTTGAAAAGCGGCCAACTGGGCTATTTGGGCATCGATGTGTATGAGCAGGAAGAAAAGCTGTTCTTCCACAACCTCTCGGAAGTGATCATTGAGGACGAGGTGATCATGCGGCTGATGAGTTTCCCCAATGTACTGGTGACTGCCCACCAGGGCTTTTTCACCGAAGAGGCGTTGACTCAGATCGCCCAAACTACCTTGCAGAGTATCAATGACTTCGAAGCGGGTAAACCTTTAGCGTTTAAAATTGGTTAATTGTAGGCAGCCAGGGGGCTTTTTTACTCAATTCGTAAAGACCCTCACCTGCAATTCGGTAATTTCGCGGCCTTGTGCGCTCCGGCTTGGAGTGCCAGGTTATTATTTATCATGAGGGATACGATTCAAATTGCATTGGTAGGCAACCCCAACAGCGGCAAAAGTTCGCTGTTCAATGCCCTGACGGGGATGAACCAGAAAGTGGGCAACTTTCCCGGGGTGACCGTAGATAAGAAATCGGGCAAAACAGCCCTTTCCGACGCTATGACTGCCACCATTATCGACCTGCCGGGTACTTATAGTTTGTATCCGCGCCGGGAGGATGAATGGGTAGCTTACCGGGTACTCATGAACCAGGATAAGGAGGTGCAACCCGAAATGGTGTTGCTGATCGCCGATGCCAGCAACCTGAAGCGTAACCTGCTTTTTGCCTCGCAGATCATCGACCTCAAAATACCTGTGGTGATCGGGTTAACCATGATGGACCTGGCCAAACAAAAAGACATCAAGATCGATGTGGCCGAACTGGAGCGTGAACTGGGCGTACCCATCATTCCCATCAACCCCCGCAAGAATAAAGGTATTCCCCAGCTTAAAAAAGCGCTCGAGCAAACGGCCCAACACCTGTACAAGGCACCGGTCCGCGATTTTATCAATAATGAGGCGTTGGCCCCCGCTGCCGTGAAGGAGGTTAAAGAGGTGGTGGCCGACCTGAGTGATTACGAAGCGATCCATTATCTCATCAACCATGAATCTTTTGCGCTCGACAGCGGGATGCAGGAAAAGATCGAATCGATCGAGGTTTCGAACAAATTCAACCATACCAAAACGCAGGCTGAAGAAATCCTGCAGCGGTATCAGCGCATAGGGGCCATCCTAAAACAATCTGTTTCGGAACCCACGGCGCTTCAAAAGACGTTGTTTACCGAGAAACTGGATGATATTTTATTGCACCGCCGCTGGGGATATCTGATCCTGATATCGGTGCTGTTCCTGCTGTTCCAGAGCGTTTTCTGGCTGGCCGAGTACCCGATGACCTTTATCGAGTGGTCGTTTGCCGAGATCAGCGGCTTCTTCAGCCGCGTGTTGCCGGAGGGCTGGTGGAGCGACCTCTTCATCAATGGCCTCATTGCCGGCATTGGGGGTATCGTTGTGTTCATACCCCAGATCATGATCCTTTTTGGCCTGATCACTATTTTGGAAGACACCGGATATATGGCCCGGATCAGCTTTCTTACCGACAAACTCATGCGCAAGGTGGGCCTTAACGGTAAAAGCGTGATGCCGATGATCAGTGGTTTTGCCTGTGCGGTGCCAGCCATTATGAGCGCCCGGAACATCGAAAACAAAAAAGAGCGGCTACTAACCATTTTTGTTACTCCTTTAATGAGTTGCAGTGCCCGACTACCTGTGTATACGATCCTGATCGGCCTGGTGATTCCCAAACAAACCTTATTGGGTTTTATCGGCTTACAAGGCCTGGTGATGATGGGCTTATACCTGCTGGGACTGGTGATGGCGCTGGTAACGGCTTATATCGCCAAATGGTTTATTAAGATCAAAGAGAAAAGCTATTTTATCCTGGAATTGCCGATCTACCGTGCGCCGCGCTGGAAGAACGTCGTGGTGACCATGGTGAGCAAGGCGAAAATCTTCGTGGTGGATGCGGGTAAAGTGATCATCGTGATAAGCCTTATTTTATGGGCATTGAGCTCTTACGGACCCAAGGATCGTATGGCTGCTGTACATACTAAATATGAGCAACTGGCGCAGCAACAACCGGAAAAGGCCGATGAGCTGGAGCGCGAGAAAGGCACCGAACTGCTCGAAAACTCCTATGCCGGTATTCTGGGCAAAAGCATCGAACCGGCTATTAAGCCGCTGGGCTACGACTGGAAGATCGGGATTGCGCTGATCACTTCTTTTGCGGCGCGGGAAGTATTTGTGGGCACCATGGCTACCTTATATAGTGTTGAAGGGGGAGCCGATGCCGATGAATCGACGCTTACTGAAAAGCTTCATGCTGCCACCCGTTCTGATGGCAGTAAGGTATATACTTTGGCTACGGGCCTTTCGCTGATGATATTTTATGTTTTTGCCATGCAATGTATGAGTACGCTGGCAATCGTAAAACGCGAAACGCAGAGCTGGAAATGGCCCATTCTACAGCTGGTGTACATGACGGGCCTGGCCTATGTTATGAGTTTGCTCGCTTTTCATCTCTTCAATTAGAGCGTTCTATACATTACGGATTGACTTAAGGGGTTTGCGTTATGTCAATAACCCCTAATGGCTTGTTGTTCCATACAACATTCATTTGGCGCCTGCCGTTAATATGGCTACCCTAAATCCCGTCCTTATGAAAAAGATAGTTTGTATCTTTTTTGCATGTGTGTGCGCTTTTGTTTCTCCTGCACAAACTCCGGCCGCCTGGTTTCATTATGCGGAGGAGTTCCATTTCGTTAAAGAAGTACCTGCAACTTCCATGCAGGGCAAGAATTTCCGGTATGAGATCGCGGTAAAATCAAACCCCTCCGATTCGCTTTCCAAAGTGCGGATCCATGGCATTGGTGTGGGCAGTAGCGGCGAGCCATTGACTGGAAATGAGTTTACCATTGAGACGCGTGAAGAACAGGATTGGACGGTCTATACCGTGGTGGGCACGGTACGTGCCGATGCTCAGCAATTATGGTTCTATGCTTCGGTAAATGGTAATGGCAATTTTTACTTCGACGACATCAGTTTTTACCTGGAAGAGTCGCCCGGCAAATGGAAGCAGCTCACTTTATTCAATCCTTCGTTTGAGGAAAAGCAGGCAGATATTTTTGCCGGATACCAAGTGAACAAGCGAAGATCGGCTACGGTGCAAACGATGCTGAGCGCAGAAGTGGTGAAAACCGGTCATCATTCTTTGCTGGTGAAAACCCGCGGCGCTGCCCCTGCTATGGCCACTGCGCTTAGTGAATAAATTATCATCAACGAGACTTTATTGATATTCCAAACCCAACAATCAACATGAAAGGAGCCCACCTGGAGCTCCTTTCTCTTTTCTACCCATTCAAACTTTGATGAAAAACAAACCAACCGCGTCCATAATATTTTGAAAATGCCTGGCAAGTGGTGCGTGTTTCAACACCGCTTAAGGCAGGCTTTGGCCGGAACTGCAAGTCAGATGCCGGTTTCAGCGGCCCCCTGGCCGAAGGATTAACTAGCGGCCTGCTCGATCCTCCGGCGTAGATCGGGATACATCCTGCGCATCAGGTTATTGAGGACTTCTTCTTTCGACGGACCGAAATTGCTGTTCCGATTGCGCACCAGTAACCAGTCATTGTCGTCGAGGGCGCGTGAATCGCCGGTGTAAGTTGCATAACTATCGTCCCAGCTAAGGTTTTGGGTCAACAGCCCCTGGTCTACATTCTTGTTGTTGACGATATCGCTTACCCGGTAATCGAGGGCGCCATTGACGGTAAAGGTGCGGCGAGTTACATGCAGGGTGGCATTCACGGTTTTATACACCGGCTTACCGGCTGAGTCCTTACCGATCTCGATGCTGCGCGATACGTTACGACTAAATTTATAGGGTAGGGATCCGTTGGCATCAATATTCCTCCACCTTACATCCACCACCCAATCGGCTTCGATGTTTTCACGGTCGGCATCGCGGTCGGTATAAAAACGGGCGGGTACGATATTGGCATTCCGTCCGCCCAGTTCACGCACCAGTGATTCCTGGTAATCTTCGGGACGGTAGCGGAAGCCGGTATTGCCCCAGGTATTGAAAAAGAGGTTATCGTTCTCAATGCGGTTCACGACTACATTCACCACGCTTTGTTCGTATGAGCGGGCCATCAACTCTTTGGCATCCTTGTATCCATTTACATACCTGTTGGTTTTGCCGAAGGCTTCATTGGCCTGTAAACTCTGTTCGCGCGTATTACCGGCAAGCAGGTTATTCCCTTTTTCATAATAATAGGCGGCAGCGTCTTCGCGCACGTCCTGCATTTGTTGCAGATAGCTGCGGGGTTGAACAAAGTTCAACAATACCGGGGCCGATTGGGCGCTGGTATACATCTGTTGCAAGGCATCGTACTCGCGCAGTATCTTATCCCAACGGTTTTCGTCGGTTCCGGTGCGATATACTGCCGCGGCCTGTTCGTGCCTTTCAACGGAAAGGGCATACAGACTTTTCACGTCCTGCTGAGCCTTGGTATTATCGGGATGCTTGATCAATTCGTTCACGGCTGCAAACAATGGTTTGTCTTCTGTAAAGGAAGCGTGGAATTTCAACGTACTGCGGCAAGCTGTAAACAGCACTGCGGCAACGGATATAGCGGTTATCAGGCGTATCATAATTTGGTTCTCCTTCCCTACTATGACCGGAAACGGGCTCAAAAGATTGTTAGGGGTTTCTTAAAAGCAAAAGATGTTGTTGAGGTGATTGAAACTCAGCAGATTATTAATTCCCGGGAGCAGGGCAGGTTTTTAAGGTGAGAGGCTCCGGGTAAAAAAATGCCGGGTTAGGCGGTGGTTTTGACCATTGGTAGAATTGGGCGGTGTGGGATTCGGCGAATGGAGTAGTTTGGTAGTAATATGAAACCGATTATGAAAAAGATCGCCTTTGTTTGCCTGTTGGCTTTTGCGGGCTCCTCTTCTTTTGCGAACCATACCGTTGCTGCTGCCGATAGTATCCCCGCCAATGATAAAGATGTGCAATCGATCGACGCCATCCTGGGTGCTTTGTATGATGTGATCTCCGGGCCTGCGGGTCAAAAGCGCAACTGGGATCGGATGCGTACTTTATTTCTGCCCGAAGGAAGGCTGGTAGCTACGGGTGTGAGGGCAGATGGCAGCATTGGAAAAAGGATAATGAGTGTGGAGGATTATATCAACTCTTCGGGGCCTGTGCTGGAAAAGAATGGTTTCTTTGAGCAAGAGATCGGTCGTAAAACAGATCAGTTTGGCGGTGTTGCCCAGGTTTTCAGCACCTATGAGTCGAGAAAAACCTTGGCGGATGAAAAGCCGTTCATGCGGGGCATCAACAGCATTCAATTGTGGTTTGACGGCAAGCGCTGGTGGGTGCTGTCTGTTTTCTGGCAATCTGAAACTCCTCAACTACCCATACCGGCTCAGTATCTGAAACAGTAATTCTTGCAGGGTGAGTTATCCTCAACCCAGCTTTACTCCTAACATTTTAAGTTCGGCTTTAAACTGTTCCGGCGACCTGAAGTGGATGACGTTCATGCCAAGGTCTTTGGCGGGATGCAGGTTGCGCAGGTTATCGTCGATATAGATTGCTTTTGAGGGCTCGATTTCAAAACGGCTCAGCAACGTTTCATAGATGGGCAGGTAGGGCTTGCGTGTTTTTTCATCGCCCGAGACTACGATGCCTTCAAACCAGTGCAGGAATTCGTAGCGACTGAGTGCTACGGGAAAGGTTTCGGCACTCCAATTGGTCAATGCATACAGCCGGTAACCGGTATGGTTCTTCAGGTAGTGGAGCACATCTACGGTTCCCTGGATGGCGCCACCCAGCATTTCTTCCCAACGGCCATAGTATGCCCGGATATTCGCTTCATGCTCCGGATGTTGTTTTACGAGCAGCTCGGTTCCTTCGGCGAGTGAGCGGCCAGCATCCTGTTCTTCGTTCCAGTCGCTGGTGGTGATGTTTTGGAAGAACCAACGCATATCTTCTTCCTTATCGAAGAGGGTCTTGTAAACGTATTCCGGATTCCAGTCTATCAATACTCCGCCGAGATCAAATACGATCGTGTTAATGCTGCTCATAGTTGCCATCATTGAGCAGCGAATTTAATTGATTCAATGCAATGGCCGGACAAGGGCATTATTTATCATGGGGATATAATATTCTATTAAACCATGTTACGCACTCATCGGCATCGAGGAGCGAAAATGCATGGGGATGGCGTGTTCCATTTGACAGGTACCCTTTGCCCAATGCGGTGACCAGCTCTGCTTTTTTGTTGCCCATCTTATTCAGAGCAACGATACAACCGGTGAGGTCGGCGAGATTGAGCCAGGCCACACTGGTTTGCCGCTCCCTGATAAACCAATTTATGTCGGGATCGCAGTACAAGCGTACGGGCATATTTTTCAGGTAATGGGTGTTGCCTCCCTGCGCAGCATCTGCCGTATAGGCCGACTCCTTTTCATAGTTGGCTGCCTCCTGCTGGGGTGTGCCGCCAAATATCTTCCTGAAGCGTTCGGTGATCATGGTCGCTTCACTATTGAGACCAACCCCTTCCTTCATCGCACGGTCGTACCCATTGTAAAGTCGTTTAAGGTCAAGCGGCGGATCGACCCCAAAAACGGCTGCTGGCTTTACCAGCGAATCGCGCCCGGGCTTTTGTGTTGTCTCTGCATAGCACATCGCATAGAGGCCACCAATGGAATGCCCGCCGATCACCAGTTTGCCATCCGGGATCCTGTACTTTTTCATGGCTTTCGTAACGATGATTTCCAGCCTGCGCTGCACCAGGCCCATGGTTTCGGTTGCGTTGGGAAGTATAAGAAAGGGGATCAATACGGTATATCCTTTGGCAACGGCTGCGTCGTGTAGCCTGGTTTCTTTCATCATTTCCTGCGGCGGGGTCATGAATCCCGGGATTATCACCAATAAGCCTTTGGATGGCTGTAGCGGTTGAAGCGTGAAATAGAAACTCTCCAGCTTGTCATTGGCCCCGGTGGTTGCTACAGTATCGATGCTATAGGCCGTAGACTGTGCGGTGCTTCGGGTAAAAACCAGCAGTAAGACAAGTGCGGTCAGTACTTTGATTTTCATGTGAAGGCCTGGTTGGTTAAGGCGATTTACGGCAACACCCATCAATTGGTTGGCCACGTGCTACAAACCAACCCTGTCGCTGCGTCTTTCCAGCATTACAGTGGTTCGCCAGATGCCATCGAGCTGTGCGATACGCTCGCGGTAGCCGATGTAGCGAAAGCCACATTGTTCATGAAGGTGTATACTGGCCTTGTTTTCTTCATGGATCACGCTCAATAGCGACCAGATGCCATTGCGTTCGCTTTTGCGGATCAGTTCCATCAGGAGAACCCGGCCAATTCCCTGTCGTTGGTGGGCGTGGGCGACATACACGCTCACTTCGGCGACTCCCTCGTAACAGGACCGGTTTGAAACGGGTGAAAGGGCAGCCCATCCGGTAATTTCATCTCCTTGCCTGGCGATAATGCGTGAATGAGGGTGGTATTTATCATCGAACTCCGGCCATTCGGGAACGGAGGTCTCAAAAGTGGCCATACCGGAAAGGATGCCCTGGCGATAAATATCCAGGAGTATTGCGGCCTGACTGGCAAGCATCGGTTCAATAGTGATCATGCTCCTAAATTAGAATTCCGGCCACAAATAACCGTCGGTCCGAAGCATTTTTGATGACGATTTAATGTGTTGGAGGCAATGTAATTGACGGAAAACGAAGAAGTGGGACTGCAGAAAATACGATATGGCCAAGCATTTTTGCTGATTTTAAAGAAAAGTTAACATGGGATTTAATTATTCCCCTATATTCGCGGGGCCTTAAAAGAAAAAAGGTCCACTGTAGAAACAGCTGACCTCTAACGATTGCTTGCCATATGAAAAAAGGTAATAAAATCTATCTCAATTTGTAAGGGTGAATGTATTTTTGCTCAATTTCACCCCGGCCTCTAACTCACTTGCCTGCGATACTCAAAGCCTCATCTTGTTCTTTGTTGATACAAAAATAAGATGAGGTTTTACTTAATTCAAAACATCTTAAGAGGGATTTGATTATGCCTACGGGGTGATGTTAGCGCAGAAGCCGTACTGGCGCTGTGTTTCAGGAAAATTACATGATGATGGCCAACAGATTAACAGATACCTTATTCCAGTTAGTTCATTCTTTGGAGAAATCGGAGAAGCGACATTTCAAGCTCTATATAAAAAGGAGTTCGGGCAATGAAGACCTGAAAATCATACAGTTATTTGACGCCTTAGATAAACTGAACGAATATGATGAGAAACTCCTCCTGAAAAAAATTCCCTCGATCCAGAAACCTCAGCTCAATAATCTCAAGACGCATTTATACAAACAACTGTTAGCAAGCTTGCGCCTGTTGAAGACTGCGGATAATGTGGATCTGCAGTTGACAGAACAGTTAGATTATGCCCGTATCCTCTACACCAAGGGTCTCAAGATCCAAGCACTGAAAATACTGGAGCGTGTAAAGGAAATTGCACGCACCAACCAGAAGTTCAACTTCCTGGCCCAAGTGATTTCGCTAGAGAAGAAGATCGAAACGTTGCACATTACACGAAGCTCGCAGGAGAAGACGGATGAGTTGGTGGAAGAGTCGCTGGAAATTGCAGGTCATATTGACCGGGTGACGCGACTGAGCAATCTTGCATTGAAACTTTATCGCTGGTATATCAGAAACGGTCACGTTCGCAACGAGGCCGACGAAAAAGACATCAAAGAGTTCTTCGTTAAAAACCTTCCTCCCAGCGACGAGATCACTGGTTTCTACGAAAAGCTGTACCTATATCAAAGCTATTGCTGGTATGCTTTCGTACGGCAAGACTTTCTGATGTATTACCGCTATAGCCAGAAATGGATTGATCTGTTCGACGCCGACCCCTTCATGATCACGGTTGAGACCGGTCACTACATCAAGGGCATGCACAACCTGTTGAATGCACATTTCGACCTACGCAATTTTGAGCTGTTCGAGATCACCCTGCGTAAGTTCAGGGAGTATTCAAAAACAGATGTGGCGAATATTCACGACAATTTCAGAACGCACACTTCAATTTATATCAACAGTGCGATCCTGAACTGGAACCTGATGCGCGGTACCTTCAAAGAAGGTTTGACGGAAGTGCCCCAGATCGAACAAGACCTGGAGACCTATCAGCTTTACGTCGATGGTCACCGTATCATGGTGTTCACTTACAAGATCGCTACTCTTTATTTTGGCAGCGGCGACTACGACCGTTCGATCGATTACCTGCAAAAGATCATTCACGGCAATACCGAGATCCGCAGCGACCTTCAATGTTATGCACGCTTGCTGCACCTGATGGCACATTACGAACTTGGCAACTTTGAATTGATGGAATCTTTGACGAAATCGGTGTACCGGTTTATGGCCAAGATGGGCAACCTGACCGTTGTTGAGGAAGAGATGTTCCGTTTCCTTCGTCACTCATTTGGCGTATCGCCGCGTCAACTGAAGCCCGAGCTGGAGAAGTTCCTGGACAAGATCAAGCACCTTGAGAAAGATCGCTACGAAACCAGGGCTTTTGCCTACCTGGATGTTATTTCCTGGGTGGAAAGCAAGGTATCGGGCAAACCCATGAGTGAGATCATTTACAACAAATACCTCCAGCGCCGTAAGCGCCGCTATGTAACACTGAATGCAGATCAAAAGAAGACTGCTTAAGTTTCAGCCGGTTGCCTGATCACCGTGCTCTTCTTCCCGGCACGATTGCCTGCTATTACTTTTACCGTAACTGGCCTCTATCGATTGCTCTATATCTTCCTCAACCTTTCTACTGCCTGCTCCAACGTGGCTTCCTTCTTGGCAAAGCAGAAGCGAATCACTTTATTATCTTTTCCTGACTGGTAAAATGCAGAGACCGGTATGGTGGCGATGCCGAATTCCTTTGTTATGCGAATGGCAAAATCCTTATCGCTTTCATCGCTGATCCGATCGTACTGGTAACACTGGAAATAGCTGCCGTAGCTCGGTAATGGCGTAAAACGAGTCTTTTTCATGAGGGAAGCAAAATAGTCGCGTTTATGTTGCATTTCGGAAGAAAGCCGCAGGTAAGTACCGCTGTTCTTCAGGTAGTCGGCCAGGGCCACCTGCGACGGAGTGTGACAGCTGAAGCAGTTGAACTGGTGTACTTTCCGGAACTCTTTGGTGAAAGCAGCAGGCGCTACACAATAGCCCAGTTTCCAACCGGTGCAGTGGTACACCTTCCCGAAGGAGAAACATACAAAGCTGCGCTGCAACAGGTCGGGATAGCGTAATATGCTTTGATGCGGTATGTTATCGAAGATCAGGTGTTCGTATACTTCATCGGACAGGATCAGGATATTGGTGTCTTTTACCAGTGCCTGCAGCTGATGCATGTCCTCCTCCCGTAGCACCGCCCCCGTGGGGTTGTGGGGAGAGTTGATCATGATCATTCGTGTGCGTGCAGTGATCTTGCTGCGTACCGCATCCCAATCAATGCGGTAGTCGGGAAATTGCAGGTCGACCAGCACCGCCCGGGCGCCATTTACCTCGATATTGGGAATATAACTATCATATCCCGGCTCAAACACGATCACTTCATCACCGGGTTGCAATACGGTCGTCAGTGCCGTGTAAATGGCATACGTACCACCGGGTGTGATAGTAATTTCTGTATCGGGATTTACTTTGGTATTGTAGAGGAGCTGTATTTTCTCAGCAATGGATTCGCGCAGGGGCATCCAACCCGGCATAGGCGCATACTGGTTAAATCCATTGTGCATGGCCTTGTTAACAAGTGCGGTGAGTTCTTCGGGCATGGGGTAATCGGGAAACCCCTGTCCGAGGTTTACTGCCTTATGTTCTGTTGCCAGGGCACTCATGACCGTAAATATAGTAGTGCCTACATTGGGTAGCTTAGATTGGATATGCAAGGTACCAGGTGAATTGAAGTGATAGGTAATGCGGTGCTGCTGCTTTGTTTATTCGCTCAATATGGCTGTGGCTTCGATCTCGATCAGGTATTCCGGATCAATCAACCCTTTTACCTCGATCATTGATGTGCAGGGCTTGATGGTGCTGAAAAACTCTCCATGTGCCTTTCCATATTCTTCCCAACGGCTGATGTCCGTGACGAACATGCGGGTACGCACTACATCTTTGAGGCCTGCGCCTGCCTGCTGCAGCACTTTTTCGATCTTGCTCAATATGAAATAGGTTTGTGCGTAAGCATCTCCTTTGCCAATGAGCTGGCTATTTTCATCAACCGCTACAGTGCCTGTTACTTCGACAATGTTGCCCATCTTTACGGCACGACTGTATCCTACAATATCTTCCCATTTAGCGCCGGAAGATATGTTGATTCGTTTTGACATGGTATACTAATGGTTTGGTTACGCGGTGACCTGAGTTTGCTTGATCTCGACATTTTCCGGTTGGATGAGGCTTTCGCCATTGAAGCGTAGGTAGACCTGAGCTACGGTGATCACATCCTTTTGGCAGTATGTTGCGATGCGTTCGAGATCATTCTGTTTCCAATAAACCTCGCCCACCATTTTACCATCAATATCGTCCTTGGGAGTAGGGATACCGAGGGCATGGGCCAGCAGGTTTAAGGAGGTAAAGCTTTTGAAATCGCCGAACTTCCACAGCTCCATGGTATCGAGGTGGGCTATTTCCCAGGGCTTTTTACCGCTGATATTAA
Source organism: Paraflavitalea sp. CAU 1676 (assembly GCF_029223285.1). GTDB lineage: Bacteria > Bacteroidota > Bacteroidia > Chitinophagales > Chitinophagaceae > Paraflavitalea. The sequence goes on from NZ_JARHUJ010000006.1 coordinate 359,030, forward strand.
GTACCGGGGGAATTTGAAGTCCATTAATGATGAGGCGTCGGCAGAGATAGGGGAAATCGAATTCCTTTCCGTTGTGGGCGCACATGTATTTTTGCTGGTCAACTGCCCAGCGGCGCAACATATCTGTAAACTGTTGCAGGAGTTCCTTTTCATTGTGGCCGTAAAAGGACTTCAGGATAATTTTCTTCGTTTCGCCATCGCCATGGATGATGCCCACACTGATGCAAACGATCTTACCGAACTCGGCATAGATGGCCGCCCGGTTATAGACCGACTCTACCGTTTCCTCCTCTTTATTACGGATGAGATAATTGGCTTTGATCTCCCACAATTCTTTCCAGTCGTGCGGCACGTCGTCGTACGAGCGGTATTGGGAAACCGTTTCGATATCGAGGAATAGAATGTTATTGATCGCTGTGAGCATGGTAATTACTATGCAAATATCGGTGAAAAGGTAATCAACTTTAGTGAAGTTACAATTCACCCATTCTGCACATGCTGTGTAGCGGAATCAATATGGCTGTGGAGGCAGATTTACAGGAACTTGTCGCCCTTGTTTCGTTTTACTTCGGCCACGTATTCCTTGATCTCCTGTTCTTTGTCTTTTTTACAGATAAGGAGCACATCTTTGGTGTCTACCACGATAAAATCTTCGATGCCCTGCAACACTACCAGCTTGTCGTTCCTGGAGTGCACCATATTGTTGTGGGCGTCGAATACCATTACCTGGTCGCCGGCCACTGCATTGCCGAGATAATCTTTTTCGAGGTTCTCGTAGGCACTGTTCCAGGTGCCGAGATCGCTCCAGCCAAAGGAGGAAGGAATGAGGTAAACGTTATCAGCCTTTTCCATGATACCATGATCTATGGAAATATTGGTACAAAGCGGGTATATATTATTAAGCGCAGGTATTTCCTGTGTTGTATTGAACTTTTCTTTTTCCGCCGCAAAGACTTCATACATCTCCGGCAGGTGTTTTTCGAATGCTGCAATGATGTTCTTCACCTGCCATACGAAGATGCCGGCATTCCAGAGAAACTCTCCACTGGACAGGAAGGTTTTGGCCATTTCCAATTTGGGTTTCTCTGTAAAGGTTTTCACTTTATACACATTATCCGACACGGCATGTTGTTCATATTGGATATAACCATATCCTGTGTTGGGATAGGTGGGCTTTATGCCCAGCGTGATGAAAGCGTTGTGCTTATTAACAAAACTGAGTGCCTCAAGACATACTTTAGTGAAACCGATTTGATCCAGTATCAGGTGATCGGAAGGAGCTACGATGAGCGATGCCTGGGGGTCAAGTTGCTGCAGCTTGAAGGAAATATAAGCAATACAGGGGGCTGTATTTTTTCTGGAAGGCTCACCGAGTATATTTTGCAAGGACATCTCGGGCAACTGGTGCTTAACAATATTGATGTATTCGTTGGAAGTAACAACGAAAATATTCTCTTTGGGAATGAATGTGGCAAAACGCTCGTAGGTAGACTGGATCAGTGTTTTACCGGTATTCAGAATATCCAGGAACTGTTTGGGAAAGTTGGTACGGCTCATGGGCCAGAAACGGCTACCAATTCCCCCTGCCATTATTGCTACATAGTGATGCTTATTGCCACCCACTGCGGGTGATTGTGTCTTTGTCATAGTTTCAAAAGTCTAAATAAGGCCCTCTCTTACGAGGTCGTGCAAGTGAATAAATCCAAGGTAGGTGGACCCTTCGGTCACTACCAGTTGTGTTATATCGTACTGTCTCAAAAGGTCCAGAGCCTCCACTGCCAGTGCGTCGGGACTGACTGTTTTCGGGTGTCCGGTCATGATGTCGGCTGCTTTTATCTCCTCTAACTGGATCGTTATGCTTTTTTCCAGCATACGACGCAAGTCGCCGTCCGTAACAACGCCAAGTAGTTGATCATTAGTATCAACTACCGCTGTGGCGCCCAATCTTTTTTTAGAGATCTCAACGATGACCTGCTTTAAGGAAGCAGTGGATAGTACTTTGGGGCATTCGTTGTTGGGATATAGGTCCGACACGCGCAGGTATAACTTCTTTCCAAGGGTACCGCCAGGATGGAAGCGGGCGAAATCATCCGACCCAAATCCCTTCATCTCCATCAATACGACTGCCAATGCATCTCCCATCACGAGCTGCGCAGTTGTACTGGAAGTGGGAGCCAGGTTATTGGGACAAGCTTCCTGCGATACGGTGGTATTGAGTATCATATCGGCCTGCCTGGCGAGGTAGGCATCTAAATTACCCACCATTGCGATAAGCGGGTTACCAAAATTGCGCACCAGTGGCACCAGTACTTTTATTTCGGGACTTTCTCCGCTTTTACTGATAATCATCACTACATCGTCCTGTTGGATCATGCCCAGGTCGCCATGTATCGCATCGGCCGCGTGTAGAAAGATGGAGGGGGTTCCGGTTGAGTTGAGCGTTGCAACGATCTTCTGGGCAATAATGGCGCTTTTGCCGATGCCGCTGATCACGAGCCGTCCTTTGGATTCATAGATCACCCGAACTGCTTTCTCGAAATCGTCGTTGATCATGGGCTTCAGGGAGGCTACAGCCTCGGCTTCGCGGATGATCGTTCTTGTTGCAACTGCTTTAATATCAAGGGTAGACACTACAGACATAGTTAATAAATGACAAACCTACTTGAAAATTGTTGGCCTGCAAAACCATTACAATAAGGTAAAAGACAGGCTGCGGCGGTTTTGACCCTTATCCGCAACCGCTAAACAGTTGTTAGTCACGGAATCACTAAAATTCAGTATTTTATATGATTTACAAAGGAGTAGGGCTGAAAAAACTAAACTTAGGGAATATATCATATTTGTTAAAGCGGGCGTTATCTATTGACGATCGGGCAAAATGAGTTAAATTCGCCACCCTTTGAAACAAACCCGGTCCCCATTGTATGCAGGGGACAATTCTAACCAACGCTAACCACCGATCTGACGACCTGGCCAAACATGAGACGTTACTATTCCATCCGCCCATAGCGGGTGTATTGTGTTTATCTGAGAGCTACCATTAACATTAAAACCTTACGCCTTATTCTATGCATAATTACGTCACTTATTGTGTGAAGGAAATCATATGAGCATGGGAACAACAACCAAGAAAACGGCATCGAAGGCTGAGAAAGCATCAAAAAGCGGCGCTGTTAAAAAAAATGGGACTGCCAAGTCCAAAGAGACCATTTCAACTTCTTACCTACTCGAAGCCCTGCAGGAACACTTCGGCTTCAGCGTTTTCAAAGGAAACCAGGAAGCAATCATCAAAAGTTTATTGAGCGGGAAAGATACTTTTGTTATCAAGCCCACCGGCGGAGGCAAAAGCTTGTGTTATCAACTGCCGGCTATGATCAGCGAAGGGGTGGCTATTATTGTAAGCCCTTTGATCGCATTGATGAAGAATCAGGTAGATCTGGTACGTGGCTACAGCAGCAAAGATGATGTGGCACACTTTCTCAACTCCACGTTAAGTAAAAAAGAGATCCGGGAAGTGCAGGATGACCTTACCAGTGGTCGAACCAAAATGCTGTACGTTGCTCCGGAAACACTCACCAAGCAAGAAAATCTCGAGTTCTTTGCGGAACTCAAAATATCTTTTTTCGCCGTCGACGAAGCACACTGTATTTCCGAATGGGGGCATGATTTCCGTCCGGAATACCGCCGCCTGCGGGAAATGATGACGCAAATTAATCCCGATATTCCGGTGATTGCACTCACTGCTACTGCAACGCCCAAAGTGCAGAGTGATATCATCAAAAATCTCGACCTTCGATCCCCATCGATCTATATATCCTCGTTCAATCGTCCGAATCTCAACTATGAGATTCAACCCAAGATCAAGAAAGATCAGACGATCAAGAGCATGGTGCGTTTCATCGTGTCGATGAAAGGCAAGAGTGGAATCATTTATACGCTCAACCGCAAAACAACGGAAGAGCTGGCCGATATGCTGATGGCCAATGGCATCAAGGCGGTTGCATACCATGCCGGGCTCGATAGCAAATTACGCGCTGAACGCCAGGACCTGTTCTTGACAGAAGAGGTTCAGGTGATCGTTGCCACCATCGCTTTTGGCATGGGTATCGATAAGCCGGACATCCGTTTCGTGATCCACTACAATATTCCGAAGAGTATCGAGAACTACTATCAGGAGACCGGCCGCGCCGGTCGTGATGGCCTCGAAGGCAAATGTATTCTCTACTACTCGCACAAGGACGTGGCCAAACTGGAGCACCTGATGCGTGATAAGCCTTTAAGCGAACGTGAAGTAGGTGCACAGCTGATCAATGAGACCGTTGCGTATGCCGAAAGTGGTGTATGCCGCAGAAAGGTGTTGATGAGCTATTTTGGTGAAGAGTATACCGAGAAGAATTGCGGGGAATGCGACAACTGTCTGCATCCCAAAGAAGAGGTGGAGGCAAAGGACAATGCCGTAAAAGTGTTGAAGGCGGTAAAGGCACTGGACGAACGTTTTGCAACTGATTATACTGTTAATATTATCATCGGCCGACTTACTCCCAATATCAGCATGTTCCGTCATGAGGGCATTGCGGAATTTGGTATAGGTAAAGACGAGCCCGATCATTACTGGAGCACGCTGATCAGGCAATTGCTGTTGGCTGGCTTGCTGAGCAAGGAGATTGAAGATTATGGTGTGTTGAAGATCACCAAAGCCGGTGAGGCTTTTGCCAAGAAGCCAAAATCCTTTAAGATCATTCTCAACAACCTGTATGAGGAGGCGAATGCCGATGATGATGAGGGAGCTGAAAGTCCAACGGGTACCGGAGCAACCGATGAGAAGTTGTTTGAAATGCTGAAAGAACTGCGTCAAAAGGAAGCCAAAAAGAAGGCCCTGCCTCCTTTTGTGATCTTCCTGGAGACTTCTTTACAGGACATGGCAACACTTTACCCAACCAATTTACAGGAGTTGGAAAAATGTTCTGGTGTAAGTAAGGGTAAGGCCATTCGCTATGGCAAACCTTTCATCGAAATGGTGGCGAAATATGTGGCAGACAACAATATCGAGCGGCCCGATGATTTTGTGATGAAGAGCGTTGTGAACAAGAGCGGCAACAAAGTTTATATTATTCAACAAACGGATAAAAAGATACCGCTCGAAACCATTGCCCGCAATAAGAGCTGGCGGATGGATGAGATGCTGGAAGAAATGGAGACCATTGCGGCGAGTGGTACCAAGCTGAACCTCGATTATGCCATCGACGAAATGTTGGACGAGCATGAACAGGAGGAAATCCTTGAGTACTTCAAGGGTTGCGAAACCTCGTCACTGCAAGTTGCCGGGGAAGAATTAAGCGACGGTAACTATACCTGGGAGCAGTTGAAGATCATGCGGATCAAGTTCCTCGCACAGTATGGCATGTAATGCCATTTCAAATCAGGAGATTGATGATTAGTATAAAGTTGTGGCTTTGCCGGCCACAACTTTTTTTATTTAATAATGTGCTATTCCGTACGTGTAGTACGATTTGATTGTTTAGCTGTATAGCGTCAGAAGAGGTTATTTCAGCGTATGCAGGGTGACTAAATTTTCGAAACAAAAGCAGAAAAAATCAATAATTAATTTTTTGATTTACACAGAATTGCTATTTTTGCAACCCCAATCAAGCAAATGGATGACAAATCCCCAAGTTTGAAAAAGGCAAAGGAGGTGCGGTAGCTCAGTCGGTAGAGCAAAGGACTGAAAATCCTTGTGTCGGCGGTTCGATCCCGCCCCACACCACCAACAGAATCAAGCGATTACAGCGAAAGCGGTAATCGCTTTTTTGTTTGTGAAATGTATTAATTGTTTGTCTCTGAGGAAATTGTGGCGGGCTTTGATGTAGGTAACCTGGAGGATAACCTGTCATGTTCAAAGTATTTCTTCAATGCTATGAATTTTGCTTCAAATAGATAAAAGCTCACTGCAGCTACGATGTAGGTGATTCCAAAACTTATCAGAAAGAATACAGGTACGGGTATGGTTGGCTTAAAGTACGTTTGAATCAGAAAAAAGCAAAGCGGATGATATACATATAAGCCATAACTTATTTTACCGGAAAACTGAAAAAACCTGCTGGTCAGTATACGACTAACCCATGAAGTGCCCTGCAGTGCAATAACATATCCTACAAGACAAAAGCAGCTTAAAGAAAGCAGGTTATACTTCACCACCTGCACAACGACCATCGCCTGACCCGTAACTTTTACCCACAGTACAATCGCAGGCAGCAGCACAAGGACAAGGCCAACGATAAACTTTTTGGCATTACCCTTAAGCTTTCCTTCCAGCTCCCATACCGCCAACAGAGCGCCCATGGCTAGCTCATCCATACGGGTAAACGTAAAGTAAAAGACTTCAAACCCTTTATTTATCAATACAAGGCGACATATGAATGCTATGATCAATATGCCGGCAATAGCAATCTTGAGACCCTTTTTGTTAAAAAAATAAACCAGGCAGGGCCACAGAAAATAAAAATGTTCCTCCACCGCAAGCGACCAATAATGCGAGGGCACAACAGCGTCCCAGTTAAACGTCATGGCAAAGTTCTGCAGATACACCCAGGCATAAAATTGCTTCCCTGCAGGAGCAATGGGTATATTTTGCAACAGTGGCACCAGAAAATAAAAGAGGAAAAGAAATAAATAGTACAGCGGAAAAATTCGCAATGCCCTCCTGATGTAAAAATCAGAAAAAAAGCGGGCCGATCCCTTTGTCGCCATTAATATGCGGGTAATAAGGAAGCCGGACAATACAAAGAAAATAGAAACACCGGTTTGCCCAAACGAAGCGTATTTGGCAATCGCCTGGTAAATCGCACTATCTGATTTGAAAGCTACTACAAAGTGCATGTACATTACCATCAGCGCCGCTACCGCCCTAATGCCATCCAGTTGTCGATAATATTGAATTTTCATCTGCTGTTGCCCGAAGATAGATAAAAATACCTCGAAGATAAAGGTAATGGGGCAGGGAAAACCTGAACAAATAATTGACAATAATGGCCTATCAGGGGTTAATTACCAGGCACACGAAATCAAAAAAAACTCAATAAATTGCCGCATGCATTTCAAATTATTCGAACAAGCGGTATACAGCAACCGGCGCCAGGCGCTGATGCAGCAAGTGGGCAATGGCCTCATTGTATTGATGGGCAATGAAGAGACGGGCATGAACTATAAGGATAACTGGTACCCCTTCCGGCAGGACAGCAGTTTCCTTTACTACTTTGGGCTGGACGTGGCCGGACTGGTAGCAATCCTTGATCCTGAAAGCAGTGAGATCGTGATCTTTGGCAACGAACTTAGCATTGACGACATCGTATGGACCGGCCCTTTACCCTCTTTAAAAGAAATGGCAGGCTCCGTTGGCGTAAATAAAACAGCTCCTTATAATGATGTGGCAGTGTGGATCCGCAAAGCGCAGGCGTTGGGCCGGGCAATACACATCCTTCCCCCCTACCGGGCGGAAAACAGGATCCGACTGGGTGAATGGTTGCAGGTGCCGGTACAGGATGTAGACCGCCAGGTTTCTATAAAACTGATCAAAGCGGTGATTGGGCAAAGGGTGATCAAAGAAGCGATCGAGGTGGGAGAAATTGAAAAGGCCGTTACCATTAGCGCCGACATGCACCTGGCAGGCATTCAGTATGCCAAACCGGGTATGAAGGAGTTCGAAGTGGCCGCCAAAGTACAGGAAGTTGCTTATGCCGCAGGCGGCCGCCTTTCGTACCCGATCATTTGTACCATCAACGGTGAAACTTTGCACAACCATTATTATGGCAACACCATTGCCGAAGGGCAAATGCTATTGCTGGATGCCGGCGCGGAGAATGATCTGCACTATGCGGGCGACCTTACCCGCACTTTCCCCGTTGGCAATAAGTTTACTACCGAGCAAAAGGAGGTGTACAATATTGTTATCAACTCTATGGACCATGCTATCAGTTTGCTGAAACCCGGCGTACGTTTCCGCGACGTACATGCGGGTGCCTGCGAAAAGCTGGTTGAAGGCCTCGCGGCCATGGGTATCATGAAAGGCAATGCTGCCGAGGCAGTAGCCGCCGGTGCACACACTTTATTCTTTCAATGCGGCCTTGGCCATATGATGGGCATGGATGTGCACGATATGGAAGATCTGGGAGAACAATATGTGGGCTATTCCGACGACCTGCAAAAAAGCAAAGAGTTTGGCTGGAAGTCCCTGCGCCTGGGCCGTGCTGTTGAACCCGGTTATGTGTTGACCATCGAACCCGGTGTATATGTTATCCCTTCGCTGATCGATCAATGGGCGGCTGAGAAAAAGCACAGCAGCTTTATTAATTATAAGGCACTGGAGTCGTTCCGGAACTTCAGCGGTATCCGCGTCGAGGATAACTTCCTCGTTACTGCTGAAGGTAGCCGTAAATTAGGAAAGTACTTACCCAAAACAGCCGACGAGATAGAAGCACTTCGTCAATAATAAAGTGGGTTGGGCAATGCCTCATTAATTTTATCATACGCCTGGTAAGAGAATAATAGTTCTTTACCGGGCGTTTTGCTGTTGGTTAGTTCTTTGCCCGCAGGTATTGCGAAGGCCAGTCGATTTCCACACCCAACTCCTTCGCTGCGTGGAGCGGAAAATATGGATCTCGTAAGGATTGGCGTGCTATGATAACAAGATCGGCCTGCTCGGCGCCAATTATGTCTTCGGCCTGTTGTGCCGTTGTGATCATGCCCACTGCGCCGGTCGGTATACGGGCCTCTCTTCTTAGTTTTTCTGCGAAGCGTACCTGGTAACCGGGCGCTGTTGGTATGGTAATACCGGGTACAATGCCACCTGTTGAGCAATCGATCAGGTCAACTCCCCGCTCCTTCAATATCCCCGCCAATACAACTGAATCCAACTCATTCCACCCTCCATCGGCCCAATCGGTAGCAGATATGCGTACGAGTAAGGGCAATTGAGGCGGCCAAACTTCTTTCACAGTCTCCACCACTTCAAGTAGAAAACGAATCCGGTTCTCGAAACTTCCACCATATCGGTCGGTTCTTTGATTGGCTAACGGGGACAGGAACTCATGGATAAGATATCCATGGGCTGCGTGTAACTCCAAAACCTGGTAGCCAGCCTCCGCAGCCCGTGCCGCGGCAACCTTGAAATCACGGATCACTTTGTTGATTCCGTCGAAGTCCAGGGCAAGCGGCACTGGGTCGGTTGGTCGAAAGGGTATGGCAGATGGTGCCACTGTTTGCCATCCGCCCGCTTCGGGAGAGATCTGTTGGCCACCCTTCCACGGACTTTGCGAGCTCGCCTTTCTCCCCGCATGCGCAAGCTGTATCCCCGGCACAGCGCCCTGCTCCCGGATGAAAGCAGTGATCGATCGTAACTTTTCAAGATGTTCCTGCTTCCAGATCGTCGGGACTGATCCGTCCTTCGGGCGATATGGCAGATGCCTCCTGGATGATGAGGCCGGCCCCACCAACTGCCCGGCGCCCAAGTGCACCAGGTGCCAATCGGTAGCAAAACCGTCAACAGAAGAGTATTGGCACATCGGCGATATCACTATCCTGTTGCGAAAAGTGATGCTCTTTAATGTGAAGGGTGAAAAAAGTGCTGCCATGGCGTACGTGTGTGCCGCCAAAGGTATTACAAATAAAAAAGCCCCTTCCGTTTTCGGAAAGGGGCCTCTCTTTATAAAAATACGTTCCTTATTGGTATTCGTACTTAACCTGGGTTGTACCATCGGTTGAGGTAAGTGGGTAACCGCTTCCATCGTAAGTATAGGTATTGCTGAAGCCGAAATCGCCTACCTGACCGGGCCAGTCGTAAGTGGCCGTTTTCAATTCATTCTTCGAGCTGAACATTACTGAGAAACCTGCTTCGTCCAGAATATACTTAGACAATTGGGGGAAAGGAGACTTTTTATCACCAAATGTAAATACAGCGCTATATTCCAAGATGCTTCCTGTTTCTGTTTGAATCTTGGTGACATTGCCGTTGGTATAAGTAAGGTTCAGGTTCATTACATATTCTTCATCGTCTTCTTTGATAACACGTTTCATCTTGGTTACCTGACCATTCGCCACAGTGTAAGTAACGCTGTTATCGGTTATCAGTTCATCGGGCTGCGCTCCATGGAGCTCCCATGTTTTCATAGTGCCGCTTACCGGTACATTGTTTGAATAAGCATACGTATACTCAATTTTAGATTCTTCGTCGATAATCTCGAGCTTCGTGAGATTACCAGCTGCATCGTAGGTAAACTTCGTTTGCTCTTTTCCATCTGCACTGCCATAGTTGGTAAGCCTTTTGTTGCCGTCATAGGTAAAATTATAGACGGTGGTTGTTCCATTTTCCGTTTCTGTGAGCTTTTTGATCAGCTTGGTAGAAGGGTTGTTGCCGCCGCCACCGGTGTTATCGTCGTTGTCCTTGTCTTTCTTACAAGAGGTGAAAACCAGCGTCGCCAACATACCTGCTACTACGAATAATTTCTTCATGATTTTTTGTTTTAAATGGTTGTACTTATAAGGTCATTTGCATTGAAGCAATTGGAGCGCAATATTAGCTGGCATTTGTAGCCTCCAAAAGTCATTTAGGTATGAGCTGTGAAAAACCGGTACTCAACTGGCATATTTCCCGACCATACTTCGCAGTTTTAATCTTTGCCGGTAATTGTGTTGGAGGATCATCTCCAAAATAAATGCTAAACCGGCGTCAAAGCATTGTAATAAGCAAGCCAGTTCATTATCTTGTTGACAGTTGCCCCACTTAATAATTCCAAGCTGCTGGTTATGAAACGAATAGAGCTGAAGGGGGGCCATGGTGTTCGTGCCCTATTGAAGTCAGGATAGTTTATCCATTGCATTTTCCACGTTAACACCGCTTTTTGCTAATGTTTTGCAAACATTTGCAACTTTGATAAACCCCTAACAGCTTGCATCGTCTAACCAATGTAACTTGATCTTAATAATTAAACCCAACGGGGATTTTTCACACGAAAACTGCCTCTTTATGAAATCTTTTTTTACCTATTTATGCGTGCTGGGCGGATTGGTTCTGTCTGGTTTTTCCGCGAATGCCCAGGACGCTTGGCCCAAGACCTTCACCACGGCCGAAGGCTCCGTGATAAAAATGTATCAATGGCAGCCAGAATCTTATACTGGAAATAATCTTCAGGCCAAAGCCGCGGTATCGGTGCTGGAAAGCGGCAAAACCGATCCTGTTTTCGGGATGACCTGGATCAAAGCCAGTACCTCCAACAACGGTAGCCGGGTACAGGTGGAAAAGGCATCCGTAGAAAACCTTAAGCTGCCCGGTGATATCAGCGATGACCGGCTCGACAGCTACACGGAGGCCCTCGAGCAGCAGATCAATCGTGGCAATATTAATTTTGCCCAAACTGATCTTCAATCCTCTCTCGATCTGAACAACCAGCAAACGCAGCTGTCGCAGCAGATCAGTAATAATCCTCCGAAGGTGGTGTACAGTAATACGCCCGCCATCCTGGTTTCGATCGATGGAGCACCTAAACTTCAACGCAATAATGATTGGGATGTTGAAGCAGTTGTGAACACCCCTTTTACGATCGTCAAAAACAATGACGGCCGGTTTTATCTCTATGGCGGAAAGCATTGGTATGCTGGATCAGCGGCTACCGGCCCTTATTCGCTGACCACGCAGATTCCGCAGCATTTCAATAAAATCGCACAACAGGTAAATGATGCGGATAAAGACAATAACACCGAAAAAGAAACCGACGCAAATACGATGTACAAGATCGTCGTGAGCACCGAACCGGCCGAGCTGATCCAATCGAATGGCGAAGCCAATTTTGCACCGGTATCCGGCACCGATCTCCTGTACGTTTCTAACTCGGGCGATGACATCTTTATGGATGTGCAGTCGCAACAATACTATGTACTGATCTCGGGAAGGTGGTTCAAATCGAAAACACTAAGCGGCCAATGGCAGTTTGTGCCCTCTGATAAACTCCCGCAGGATTTTGCCAAGATCCCCGAAGGGTCTGCGAAAGATAATGTGCTCGCCAGTGTAGCAGGTACCGCGGCGTCCCAGGATGCCCTGCAGGATGCGGAAGTACCACAAACCGCTAAAGTAGACCGCCAGCAGGCCAAAGCTGATGTAGCATACGATGGAGATCCTCAGTTTGAGGACATCGATGGCACCGAAATGGAGTATGCCATCAATACATCGGCTTCTGTGATCCGTTGGAGAGGCAGATATTACTCTGTAGATAATGGCATATGGTTCGAATCGTACAGCGCGGCAGGTCCCTGGTCAGTCGCTGTGGTGAGGCCTTCTGTTGTTGCCCTCATCCCGCCCCGCTATCCTGTATATCATATGAAGTATGTATATATCTATGATTATACTCCCGACTATGTTTGGATGGGCTATACCCCAGGATACCTGAATAACTATATCTGTGGCTCCAGCGTCGTGTATGGTACAGGTTATTACTACAACCCGTGGTATGGTCACAATTATTATGCACGTCCCTATACCTGGGGCTTCAATATTCGGTACAATCCCTGGTTTGGCTGGGGCTTTGGATTCAACTATAACAGTGGTTGGTTCCATAGCAACGTAGGCTGGGGCAACTCGTGGGGTTATGGTTATGGTGGCTGGTGGGGCCCACGCGTATACCGTCCGTCTTATTGTTATGCGCCTTACCGCAGTCATGGCGGTTATTATAGCGGTGGATATTATGGTAACGGATACCGCAGTCGCACCAATGTGAATGTAGTGCAGATCAACCGTACCAATAATATCTACAACTACTACGGTGGCCGTGGGGTTGTGAGCCGTGATAATCGCCGTGTAGACCCCAATACGGGACGCACGTTCAACAGAGGAGGGTATGCCAACAGGAATTACAATAACGGCAACTATAGTCGCGGTGGTGCTAGGTATGATAACAACAACAATTACAATCGTCCCAATAACGATAGCAGGTTCACCAGCAGGCCGCGTGTTTCAGATCGCTCTACTGCCGGCCCGCGTGGTGATGACCGCAATGGCAACAATACACCTGGACGCAGTATCGATAACGGATCACAACGTCCTTCGAGGGAATGGAGACCAACCACATCCGACCGTAATGGTTCCTTCGGTGGACGTCCTGGTGCCGTAGCCGATCAGCCTTCGAGAGAAAGGGTTATCCGGGACAACAATTCACGCAGCGAGAACAGGCCCGATCCAGGCACCAGCAGGCCATCACCTGTTACGCGTGAGCCAAGAGCTTCTCAGTCTCCTGTCCGCGGCAATGATGAGGGCCGCCAATGGCAAAGCAGACCAAATTCCGGCGGCGGCGAACGCAGCTTCCCCGGCAGGTCGGCGCAACCACAGCCCGCGCCACAGCGCGAAGCATCAGCCCCGCCACAAAGAACTTTTGATCGTCCCAGCGTAGGCGGAGGCGGAAGGAGTGGTGGTGACCAGGGTGGTAGCCGTCCCAGCTTTGGTGGAGGCGGTAGGAGCGGTGGTGAACAAGGTGGAGCTCGCCCCAGCAGAGGTGGAGAAGGCGGCGGTGGCAGCGAACGCCCCGGTAGAAGAGGATAGTGTAAAATTTCTTACTCACTATACACAGAGATTCCCGCCTGAATGGCGGGGATCTTTGATTTTACAACCAGCTGTAATACAATCGATGTTAACAAAGTCACCGCAACGACTCCTGATCGCAACCATTCGTTTGGCACAGTCTTGGTATTTGTAATGCGGAAGACACGAATTATTCACAGTTAAATTGATTATCATGAAAGCAAAACATATTCTGGTAGGGATGATTGCTGCAGCTGCTGTTGGCGCATTGGTGGGCACATTATTTGCACCAGATAAAGGAAAAGAAACAAGAAGAAAGATCCGTGATACAGCCGACGACCTGATGAATAAAATGAGTAAGGGTCTTCGCAAAAACAGCGTTACAGGAAATATGGAAGTCGGATAATAACCAAAGGGTACATTTACTCAATATATATCGGTTCATTAGTTATCGTACGGAAACTGTCTTACAAGTCCAGGATAGGATGCCGGAATAGCATTTCGGTGTGTGATAGAGAAGTATACCACCAAGGTGGGTATTTCAACCTGACGCGACTTGTAAGGCAGTTTCTTTTTTGTGCTACTTCACGCACGACAGTTACCACTCAATAGTAGCCTCTAACCAGTAGTTTCTTTGAATCAACGATCCTGCCTGTCGGAGATATAAAACTAACAACATAAGTGCCTGGAATGGGCAGGTACATTTCGATGATATTTCTATCCCGCACAAGTTCTTCTTTTACTTTTCTGCCAACAGCGTCCCAGATCACAATCGTTTTGATCGATGAGGCAATACCTATACCGACAAAGAATCTGCCCGTGCTTGGGTTGGGCCATACCAACAATTGGTTGTCGGGGGTTCTGCCAACTGCGACGATATTCGAATATGAAAGCCGGCCACTGAAGTCTACCAGCTGCAACCGGTAATAGGTAATGCCGGTGTAGCTGTTGGGATCGATCATTTCATAATTGAGGAAGTCGATGCTGTAGCCGTTAAGCGCTTTTGATGTGACCGTATCTATATTGGTAAACTCGTTCTGATTGCTGAACCTGCGTTGTACCACAAAATAATTATTGTTGATTTCGGGATTGGTGGTCCAGAACACTTTCACCTGGTGGTAATCGATACGCACGCCACTCAGCCATACCAGCGTTCTATTGATGCCCCGGTCTCCTTTTCCGGTAAATTTAGTATAGTAAGCGCTATTTGGCATCCCGTTCCTGAGCGGCCTGTAATTGAGGCCCGAGTTCAGCAGAAACGCACCAGTGGTAAGTATACCCGGAGAAGGCGTGATCAAGGGGGCTGCAGTATCCCACATGCCATTGCCGTATTTTGAAATGTAGGCCAGCTTTCGGCCCGCGTTAAAAAACGCCCCTTCGTCTTCGATGAGGTGCTGCAAAGCAATTTCCACATCACCTTCATTGGGGTGGAGTAATTTGCCGATCTCCCAGGTCTTGTTCACCGATTCTGATCGTAGATTGTTTCCTGAAGTGGCATTACTTCTAACGCTGTCGAACACAGAGACATAAAAATCATCTCCATTGTTGGTTTTATTCACAATAGCTGCGGGGGTGTATTGATGCGTACGGCTTCCAACCGGAAATACGACCACATTGTCGGTAGCCCTGATATTTTCACGGATCAATAAACCCGAACCCGGTGCATTGCCTGTAACGATAAATCGGGAAGAATCATAATTTGTAATAAGACCTGGATAATTGTTGCCTACCACCAGGATGTGATTGTCAAGGAACAAATGGCCCGCTGTGAGTCTAAGTTCATTACGCACTTTGGCCGAACTGCCGATCAATCGAACGCCATTCCGGTTAAGTATCTGCAGATTGGGGAAGCCCGGACCCGTACGGGTAGCCGCATTGTAACCTCCATTAAGGAGTTGACGGGTAGTGTCAGTAGCGAGAAAGCGCACCATGCCTCCAATGCCGATGGCCCCTTCCCCACCATTGGTTTCGTCGGTTAGCAATGATTGCGGATCGTTGTGCCAGACGTGGCCCTTAAAGTTTAATACAGCTTTTATGCCAAGGCCCAATTTGCCTTCGTTGGTGACGTTGGAGAAGATTGTAGCCGTGTCGCCCACAAAAAACACCTTGCCCTGGTTAGGAACATAGAATCCCTGTTGCGCTACACCGCTATTGAAAAACAGCAGGAGCGCAATAGCGAAAATGACGATATGAGATCCTCTATACAAATCAGTGCTGCCTGTTAATTATATAACCTAATTCCCTTCTACACGCACATATATACGTGTGTTGGTATCAGTATGCGGCTCCAGCCCCTCGGCAGTGCCACCCAGGAAGGCAATGGTACTTGTTCTGCTTTCCATAACGCGAACGATAATGGCGCTGGTGGTAAAGCTGGTTACGCACACCACCGGCGCATTGGTGATGGCAGACCCTCCACGAGCGGTTACCTGTATACTCAGAATATTGGTGAATCCAACATTGGCAGGAATGTTCAGCGTAGGTGTACCCGATCCGTTATTGGAAAATTCCGCCACCCAGATCTTTGTTACTTCATCTACATTCGCGTTGCCGGTACCGGAATAGTAGGTCGGTCGTTTGGCGAGGACTACTTTTCCATTGGCATCCACACCCAGCAGTGCCGCCCCGGCGGTTGTGGTTGAAGCATTAGTAAGGTTCTCCATGCGGAGTCCACCATCATTGGCTACGCCTGTTTTGATATGCAGGCTGGTAGAAGGGGTAGTAGTGCCAATGCCCACACTTCCTGTACCGGTGATCCGCAACCGTTCATTGGTAAGCGCAAAACCGCCCGTAAAAAAGGAAAGGTTCTTACTGCCCGTTCCGTTACCGATCACGAAATCATTTCCTGTGCTATAGAGATAAGCGTT
The DNA here is from genome assembly GCF_029223285.1 of Paraflavitalea sp. CAU 1676. Taxonomy (GTDB): domain Bacteria; phylum Bacteroidota; class Bacteroidia; order Chitinophagales; family Chitinophagaceae; genus Paraflavitalea. The sequence goes on from NZ_JARHUJ010000006.1 coordinate 375,455, forward strand.
GTTGGCCCCTCCAATGATCGGATAGGCAGTATTGGTGAACCCGCTCGAGTTGATGCCCAGGTCAACATAGTTGCTCGTTTCCGTGCCGTTATTGGCCGTAGCCACCAGGTCGCTGCTGGCTACATCGCCAGCAGAACGGTTTTGTATATTGAGCTGAAGGTAGTTGTTCACATTTCCCTTTCCGCTGATGACATTATAAGAATTGCTGGTGCCCGCATCTACCAGTAATTTTTCGCGTGCACCGCTGGTAAAGCTCTCCGACCCTATACCCACCGAAAGTCCGCTATTCGATAGATCGCCGAGGATGACTGCATCAGCGGCTGTTACATCAGTATTATATCCTACAGCAGTAGAATTATTGCCCGTCACCGATGAATTGGCGCCCAGTGCGGTTCCATTCGTTACGGTCGACACGAATGCATCGGTACCCATTGCAATACCATTCGACCCATTCACCAGGGCTTTTCTGCCAATGGCTATGCCTGGGTTGGAAACAAACGCAACGATGGCCGAATCACCTACCGAAACACTGTAGCCCGCATTGGCAGTCGCCGATCGGCCAATAGCGATACCACCTATGCCACCAACTGTAGTTTTGAAAGCAGCATTGGTGTTACTCCCGATCGCTATGCCGTTATTAGCATTGGCAGCTGCATTGGTGCCCAGGGCCATGGCATCCTGTACGCCAAATGGTACCGTAGCTGCGCTACCCAATGAAAAAGAAGCCGCACTGTTGGTTGTTGCTCCCGTTCCAATGGCAAATGCGTTGGATGCGCCTACGGTGGCGCTGCTTCCGATCGCATAGGCGTTAGAAATACTGAACGCCGTTGTTGCGCTGTTGCCAATGGCAAAAGAATGCGTGGCATTGTTCACATTGGCATTGATCCCAAGCGCGAGAGAATTCTGATCGAATTTCGCCACCTGCGTATTGACTGTTTTTACCACCAGCGACTGGTTGTCGGTAGTACCGATAAATTGGGTGCCCGCCGTTGTGCCGGTATTGCCTGTGAGCAGCCAGCCACTACCCGAACCAGTCAATAACGAAGGATGTATCTTCTTCACCACCCCGTTGAGGATCGTGACGATACTATCTGTAGCGGCACCTGTTGCCAGGCCTCCAATGGTGAGCGGACTGCTACCGGTAATATGTAGGGTGGAGGAAGGCGTTGCCGTGCCCACACCCAGCCGGCTATTGGTGGCATCCCAGAAAAAAGCTGCATTGTTCTGTGAAAGCAGTCCGCCGCTACCCATAAAGGGAACGGCCCCCTGCGTGAAGGACGAAAAGAGTGGCGCACTACTAAATGTTTTGCTGCCTGCTATTGTTTGGGCTGTGATTGTAATAAGCCCTCTTGCGGTGGCAGAAGCGTTGGGCAAGTTAAAGGTGTGCGTGGTACCGGTCGACACAATATTGAAGTCGGTGCCGGTTGTACCGGTGGCGAAGGTTTGCGTACCGTTGGTGAGTCCGTTCAAACTGGTAATACCACTGGTATTCTGCAATATCCTCCATCCGCCATTGGCTCTGACCATCAGTTGCTTCAGTGTATTGAAAAATATGACCATGCCATCGGGCGGATTGAGCACATTGATGAGCGCTGTATCGGCAATACGGGGAAACAGCAAACCCTGGTTGTTCGACTGCAATTCAAGTACGGCCGACTTTTCGACGGTAAAAGGATTATTGCCCAGCCTCAGTTGCTGGGTGTATCCCTTTTGGAAAAGCAATAAAATTGCCAGTGCTGCACCAAATCTTTTGGCACCTTGCATAACGACCTCCTTTCTATCCATGCTATTTCTTGATCACATACCAGTTGCTGCCATCTGTTTGCAGGGTTACATAAGTCCAATCATTGTAGATCGTGTATGAAGAACCTCCATCGATGGTACCACCGGTTGGGTTGATGGTAAGTTGATTATCGATGCCTCCCGAACCTACTTTTTTGATGGTGTAAATACGCCCTTTTATGGCACCCGGACTGGGCAAGGTAATGGTGATGGCGCTGCTGGTGGTATTGGCCAGTATCGTATTATCGGTGGCGGCGGCGGTGTAGTTGGCCGTGGTAGTGATGATCGCCAGGGATAACGAACCCTCTACCTGAACGGTGGAGTTGGCCGCACCGGAACCTCCTACCAGTACGGCTTTGGCTGCCGTGACACTATCCAGGAATGTTTTGGTGCCTGCAAAACTTTGTGAAGCAGTTGATACAACACCCCTCGCCGTGCCGCTTGCACTGGGCACGTTCAGAAAAATACTATCGGCGCCATTGGTCGATATAGTAAGGTCGGTACCTGTTGTTTTGAACGCAATATGCTGGGCTGAGTCGCGGTTGCCGTTTATACTGCGGATGGCGTTCCCAAATGCCGATGCACTCACCTGCCTCTTTTGTACTACGCCATTATTAACCACGAGCACAGAGTCGGCCGAAGTGTTGTTGGTTAATGTATTCAGTTGAAGTGTTCCGTTTACCGTTACATTGTTATTGAAGGTCTTATCGCCGCCAAATGTCTGTGCACCGGCAGTTACGATACCGGGGTTGGTAGCGTCGGCCGGATGCAGGATCAGTGTGCGTGAAGTAGAATCGGCCACGATGGAGGCTCCGTTCAAATTGGGTGTTGTTGCCACGGCACCTACCGCCAGGGTTTGAATGCCACTTTGTATTTTTTGCCAGTCGGCATAAGTGAGAAAGCCATAAGGCTTCGAAGCGCCTGCCGATCCATTTTGTACTGGTAAGAATAAGGCGATAGTACTATCGGCATCACGATTCTGGATCAAAACATTATTAGAAGTATCGCTGGCTGCGGCAGTAATGGATAATGCCTGCCTTTGTATACCGTTGATGGCCCTGATCGCATTTTCAAAAGCCGAGGACGAGATGGTTTTCTTATACACCGAACCATCTGCGCCGATCACCAGCACATCTTGTTCTGTAGTGCCCGTAGCAAGGTTCTGTAACTTAACGGTACCATCTACATTTAATTTCGCCGTAGGGTTATTGGTGCCGATTCCTACATTGCCCGCTGCATCTACACGCAAACGCTCGGTATTGCTGGTGCGTACTACCAGGGGCTGCCCATCAATGGTTCCGATAAAGTTTGTTGCCGGATTGGTGCCGCTATTGCCGGTGAGCGACCAGTTGGCGCTGGCCTCCGACAGATCGGCTATTTTTTTCCAGCTGCCGTTACTGCGTAAACGAAGGCTCTTATCCGAATTGAGGTAAATGATCATCCCGTCGGGCGGTGTTAGCGCATTGATCGCTGTAGTGTCCGCCAGTCTTGGCAGCAACAAACCCTGGCGCGAACTTTCCAGCTCGAGGATCGATGATTTCTGAATGGTTGTTGGATTGTCTCCAATCTTTAATTGTGCCTGCGTGGTGATAGCTGTGGTCATGATGATCAATACAAACATGACAGCCCTGCAGAATAGAGTAAGCGTGCTTCTCATAAGAAACAGTTTAACAGATATTGAATGTTGTTTCAGTTGTCGATCAAAAAAGTCGGGAGTCAAACCTAAACAAAAATCACATGTTCACTTACTTCTATTTAAACATTTTTGCTGTTTCTACAATAGTTATTTAACAAACACTATTACTAAATGTAACTTATACCCGAAACCGATCATTACATGGCCATTTATGCCCGAATAAGTTCGGCGCCAGTGGAGTAGCATGACCCTTCAATTGCTTGACCCTATCCGGGCATCTTTAATCCCGCATATGGGTATTTGGATGTAATTTTGCCGGCTTAGGAATTATTGATATGATGACGATCTACTATTGTTACGACGCTTATTGCGGCTGGTGCTATGGATTCAGTCCGGTGATCAAAAAGATCGCGGAGGAGTATAAAGACAAGTTCTTTTTTGAAGTATTGTCGGGAGGTATGATCATATCAGAGCAGCCACACCCCATCGGCGCCATGGCCGGCTATATCCGGCAGGCTTACAAAGTAGTAGAAGAAAGAACCGGCATACGGTTCGGGTCCGATTTTCTGTGGCATATCAATAACCCCGATGATAGCGACTGGTTTCCCGATTCAGAAAAGCCCGCCATCGCGATGTGCATTTTTAAAGAGCTTTATCCCGACAGGCAGGTTGAGTTTGCGGCCGATCTGCAATATGCCCTCAACTACGAAGGGCGCGATCTCTGCGATGACGAAGCCTATCGTCACTTGCTGGAGAAATACCAGATTCCGGCTGAAGAGTTTTACAAGTCCCTTCACAGCGAAGCTTATAAAGAAAAGGCCTACTATGAATTTGCCTTATGCAAACAGCTGCAGGTAACCGGGTTTCCGGCCGTGTTGCTCCAGGCATCCCCATCAAAATTCTACCTCCTGGGCCGTGGGTTTACGGAGTATGACGACCTGAAGGCCCGGGTCGAGAATGTACTGGCGGAGATCAGCCAGGCTTCCTGAAACCTTTCATCCAAAACAGGCCAGCCTCAATTCTAAAGGTTCGTTAAGTTTGACTACCGGTTTCTTGTATATGCCGGCATACGGTAGCTTTCCCTAACCAAAACCTTTTGCATGCAAAAACTATCCTTTTTATGCTGTTCCCTGCTCGCCGTTTTGGCCACCAATGCCCAGTCGGGCCGGGGAATGGACTTTGAGCAATACAATCCCGTATCTACGCTGGTGGTACCCGAACATCCGCTAAGCCGTTCAAAATTTCCCTTTATAGACGTACACAATCACCAGAACAACCTGAGCGCAAACAGTATTCGGCAGCTGCTCCAGGACATGGATAAGCTGAACATGAAAGTAATGGTCAATTTGAGCGGCGGGTACGGATCATCCCTGCAGAATATGACCAGTTCGGTAAAATCGACCGCTCCCACCCGATTCATCGTGTTTGCCAATATCAACTTTTCCGGCATCGGCGAACCAGGCTGGACAGAAAAGGCCGTTCAACAACTGGAAGAAGATGTAAAAGCAGGCGCCAATGGACTGAAGATCTTCAAGAACCTCGGCTTTTCAGTAAGAGACAACCAGGGAAAGCGGGTGCCGGTAGACGATCCGCGCCTCGATGCCATCTGGGCAAAATGCGGAGCCTTAAAGATTCCCGTACTCATTCACACAGCCGATCCCAAACCTTTCTGGGACGAACAGGATGAAAAAAATGAGCGCTGGCTCGAGCTGGCCACTCACCCGGGCCGCAAGCGCAGCGACACCAACCCCGAACCCTGGGAAGCTTTGATCGAAGAGCAGCACCTTATGTTTAAAAAGCATCCCAAAACAACTTTTATCGCCGCACATTTTGGCTGGTACCCCAACGATCTTGCCAAGCTGAGCAAGTTGCTGGCCGACATGCCCAATGTGGTCGTTGAGTTTGGGGCTGTCATTGCTGAGCTGGGCCGCCAGCCCAAAGCTGCCCGCCGGTTCTTCGAACAATTCCAGGACCGTATCCTCTTTGGCAAGGACAGCTGGGTGCCCGAAGAATATGCCACTTACTTCCGCGTATTGGAAACGGAAGATGAATATTTCCCCTACCACAAAAAATACCACGCGTTCTGGCGCATGTACGGACTAGGACTGCCCGATAGCATCTTGAAAAAGGTCTATTACAAAAACGCTTTGCGGATTATTCCCAACATAGACAAAACCCAGTTTCCCGATTAATGGCTGACCATCGGCGGGCGGAAAATCGCTTCGTTGGTGCATAATTGTCTATTACGCAATCCTTCATCCTGAAAATTTCCGGTGTCGTCGTTTTTTTGAAGTCAGAAGATAAGGGCAGGCAGCTAATTTGATTACCTTTTCTGAAATACTTCTAATATGAAAAGGCTAACCGTCATTTTCTGTTCAACGATCGCACTGGCCATTGCCGGATGCGGTGATGCGCCTACCACCAATAGCGCTGCCAAAGAAGATTCAGCGACAGCTGCAAAGACCGATGCGCCAGCCGCGGCAACCGAAACACCAGCCGCACCTCCCGACACAGCAGCCATGCGTAAAGCCATGATGGAATACGCTACACCCGGAGAGATGCATAAAATGCTCGCTGCTGCCGATGGCAAGTGGGATGCTGAGGTAAGCTCGTGGTGGGCACCTGATGGACCGCCCCAGAAGAGCAAAGGCACATCTACCAATAAAATGGTTTTGGGTGGCAGGTACCAGGAAACGACTTTCAGTGGAAATTTTGACGGGATGCCATTTGAAGGAAGGGGTACGGTAGGTTTCGATAATACAAAGAAAGTATTTGTAAGCACCTGGACCGATAATATGGGAACCGGCGTCATGGTCATGGAAGGACCTTATGACCCTGCTACCAAGACTATTTCTTTCAGCGGAACGATGACGGATCCCACTACCGGCAAGGAATGTAAGGTAAGAGAGATCATGACCTTTATCGACGACAAACACCAGAAAATGGAAATGTTTGCCGCGCCAGCCGGTATGAAGGAATACAAGAACATGGAGATCCACTTCACCAGGAAATAAATGAAACTGACTTCCGGTCATGCTTTTGTAAAACAAAACTGCCGGAATAAGGAACTGCCCGCAACCGATCGTCACCGATCATGGAGCGGGCAGTTTTGTTTTTGATGGCTATAGTATCCTGTTTCGAAAAGTTTTGTTGTGCCGTTGCACATTTGCATTCAATCGCAGAAAACAAAACCTTCCTGTTCCCTAAAAAAAGATGCTTAAAGATGCCTATCGCCAGGCCCCGATAATGGCGCCCATCAATACCAGCGCGAGTACACAATAACCTCCATTGATAAAGATGTATCTGGCCGATTTATGTTCAAACAGCCCTACAATAGCGATACTGCAAAACACCCAGAAACCTGCCAGGAAGCCTGCCGTAGAGCCCCAGGATATATTTACTACTGGTGCGCCTGGGCAGGGTTGGGCTGGCTCGGCCAAAAACATAGCCAGGTTGGCAGCCATTAATAGCGACAGTACGAAAGCCCACCCGAATATTTTAGCTTTGTTGCCCTTCTGTACCGTTTCCACAGTAAATTGATTCTCTTTCATCCATGCCTTCCCAAACAAGGCAGGAGAGTACCATACGCCACCCAGAACAAAGGCCGAAATGCCGGCTACGAGTACGGCTAGCCAATTGATAGAATTCATGTCCATGTGATTACACTTTAAGGGTTTAAATAGATTATGATTAATCGAATCTAATTCACTAATTTTTCCGTGCCAACGAAAAGCGAACCGGCATGGAAAACGGGGCGACGAAACCAAAACAACCGGCGACGAAAATGACCGCCGCCAACGAAGTGAACGATATCGGCTTCCGCCTGATATTGATTCCTTTTTTTGGCATTGCCATTCCCCTGGTAACGCGCATGGTCGATCACGAAACACTTTCCAACTGGCAAATCAAGCTCAGCTATGCTTACACCATCGGTTTATCTTTCCTGATTTGGGAAGGCAACCGGTATTTGCTGTTCACACTCCGCAGCTATTTCAACTGGTTCAACCATCCCATCCGTAAACTCGCCGTGCTGATCTTTTCGGTTTCTTTCTATACCATCCCGGTAAGTGTGCTGCTATTGGTAGGCTGGTATCATATATTTAACGAAGGGGTGGTAAACTGGAACGTAGTCACAGAAGCTACGCTCATTATCATGGTTTGCGTCGTGTTCATCGTACATGTATATGAAACGTTTTTCCTGGTAAAGGAGTCGGAGAATGAAATGGTCAAAAACGCTCAATTGGCCCGTGCTAAAGTCGAAGCCGAACTCGAAGCGCTCAAAAACCAGATCGATCCTCATTTCATTTTCAACTCACTCAACACACTCTCGCACCTCATTGAAGAAAGGCCGCAAAAAGCCAGGCAGTTCAACGATAACCTGGCCGATGTTTACCGGTACATATTACAAAACAAACGGCGTGAGCTGGTTTTACTCCGTGAGGAGATGGAGTTCCTGTATGATTATTTCTCGCTGCTGGTAATTCGGTTCGATACAGCCGTTCAACTGCAATCGAATGTAGACGAGCAGTATCTCGACCAATACCTTATCCCGCCTATTTCGTTGCAGGTACTTGTTGAGAATGCTATTAAACACAATGAATTTTCTGCCGGGTCGCCACTTGTTGTACAGTTAACACTACACAACGACCTATTGGTGATCAGCAACCTGGTACGGAGGAAGGAGTTGCGCAAACCTTCGTCCCGCATCGGTCTCAACAACCTCGACGAGCGATATAAACTTACAACCGGCAAAGATATCCAGGTGGAAGCCACCGATAGGGATTTCACAGTATCCTTGCCCATACTTAAAATTGGCTGATATGCAAGTATTGATCATTGAGGACGAAAAACCCGCTGTAGAAAAATTACAGAAAGCCCTGCAGGCTGCCGATCCTGCTATCCAGGTGGTAGACGTTGTAGATAGTGTGCATCAGGCCGTAGACTGGCTTACCGCCAACAACGCCCCTTCGCTGATATTTATGGATATTGAACTTAGCGACGGTTTATCCTTTAAGATATTCGAACAGGTAAACATTAACTGCCCGGTCATATTTGTTACAGCCTATGATGAATACTGGCAGGAAGCATTTGAGCACAACAGCATCGATTACCTGTTGAAACCTATCAAGCAGGTTAAACTGGAAGCTGCACTTCGGAAATACGATAAGCTGAAGCAGCACTTTTCCGCCAGTTATCAAAACCTGGCCAACTGGCAGCAAAAGACTGGAGATAATGGTTACAAGAAGAGATTCCTGGTAAAGCGCGGGTCGGACTTTATCAGCATCAAAACCGATGACATTGCCTATTTCTATGCCACCCATAAGCTGGTATGCATGGTTGATCATAAGGGGCAAAAATTCATCCTCGACCAGTCATTGAGCGATATAGAAACGCAGCTCGATGCAACCGTATTCTACCGGGTAAACCGTAAATACCTGGTCAATATGAGCGCCATCAAACGCATCAAAACTTATCCCAAAAGCAAACTGCTGATAGAACTGGAGCCCGCATTACAGGAAGAGATCGTGATCAGTCAGGAAAATGTAACTGCTTTTAAAGAATGGATGGGGCAATAAGAAACCCCGGCTAAAAGCCGGGGTCTCACTACTGATCAATATGGTACGGTTAACCAATTAATTGTTACCGCCACCGCCGCCCTGGCGACGTTGAGGGCGCAAAGAGGGTTCTATTTCATCTTTCCATTTCTTGAATTGGGCTTCGTCGAAGATTTTCTTCAACTCATCATCCCGGTCGGCCATCATTTTCTGATTCTTTTCGCGCATCGCGTCACGATCACCGCCACCGCCGCTGGCACGCATTTCTTCGAACGCTTTTTCACGTGTTCTGAAATATTTCACGAAAACACTGTCCGACTTGGTTGTTTGGTCGCCAGACAGCTTGAGGTCAACTAGTTTTTCCTTAACCGCCTTCAATTGTTCTTCGGGGGTACGGCGTTGAAAACCGCCACCGCCGCCCTGGGCATTGGCAGTGTAAATGCCCGCAATTGCTACAGTTATCAATAAAAAGAACGCTTTTTTCATTGCAATAAATGTTTATGTGAGTGAATAGTGACAGTAATAGATTGGATGGCAACGGCAGCAAAAACCTGCGCCCATATGCGCTAAAATTAACCGGTGGTTAACAAGGATTTTACGCGGTCGGAGTGCTGCAAACGGGTGTCAAAAGGCTAATTCCAGGTCAAAAAACCTTGGTATTTGGGGAGTCGGGGCAATTTTTGGAACAAGGTTTGCCGAATTCCGTTTATCTTGCATATCCTTTAAAATTTCAGCCCGATATGGAATATGGTAAAATCATAGCGGTAACAGGATTACCCGGATTGTTTGAGTTAGTAAGCAGTAAAAGCGATGGTGCTATTGTCCGTTCGCTGGATGATAAGACGACCCGGTTCGTATCCAGCCGGGTACACAACTTTTCACACCTGGAAAGCATTGAGATCTATACTGTACGTGATAATGTAAACCTGGCTGAGATCTTCCAGGCAATGCAAGGCAGCGGCGAGAAGCTTCCTGACGGGAAGGACAACGGCGCGCTGAAGAAATATTTTGAGAAAGTATACCCCGATCTCGATTTTGAGCGTGTGTATGCCAGCGACATGAAGAAAATGGTGAAATGGCTTACCATTTTGGGTGCTAACGATGTGGAAATCAAGCTTCGCGAATACGCAGAAGAAGGTGCCGAACCGGTAGCCACCGAAGAAGTAACGGCAACGCCTGAGGCTGAAGAGCCGGCGAAAGCTCCCGCCAAGAAGGCAGCAACCAAAGCGGCCAAGAAAGAAAAGCCTGCGGTAGAAGAAGGCGCAGAAGAAGCTGAAAAGCCTAAAAAGAAGGCAGCTCCCAAAGCAAAGAAAGCCGAGGAAGGTGGCGAAGAAGCAGCTCCGAAGAAGAAGGCGGCGGCCAAGAAAACTAAAGAATAGTTTCTTTAAATTACATAACCGAAGCTACAACCATCCGGAACCAGTTTTTGATACCGGGGTTGTAGCTTTATTATTTAAACAATGATCCATGAACTATAGCGCTGATATCAGGAAATTACCCCGGCATTTTTTGCCTTCCGATTTTATAGTAACTGATTGGAATACGCTCGAGCCCTTCTTTAAAGATCTCTTGGATAGACCCATTGGCAATTATGCCGATCTGGAAAAATGGCTGCTCGATATGAGCGAGCTGGAAGCAGTAGTGAGCGAAGATGCTTGCTGGCGCCAGATCAAAATGACCTGCGACACGGAGAATAAATCGCTCGAGGAAGCCTTCGTATTTTTTGTCACCAACCTGCAACCTCAGATTCAGTTGTATGGTGATAAGCTGAATCGCAAACTCGTTGAGAGTCCTTATGCAGAGCAGCTCGACAAACAGAAATATTTTACCTATCTGCGCGGCGTAAGGAAAAACATCGAACTCTTCCGGGAAGAGAATATTCCCCTGCAATCCGAGCTCAGTGTGCTGCAGCAACAATATGGAGTTATCTCCGGGAAGATGACCGTAGAGGTGAACGGCCAGGAGTACACCCTGCAACAGGCAGCCAAATTATTGGAAAGCCCCGATCGTACATTGCGCGAAACCGTTTACCGCAAGGTGAACGACCGGCGTGTGCAGGACAAAGAACCACTGAATGAACTCTATACTAAACTGATAGAAAAACGCCACCAGGTAGCAAATAATGCCGGCTTCGACAATTATCGTGATTATAAGTTCAAGGAACTCGGTCGCTTTGATTATACCAAGGAAGATTGTTATCAATTTCACGATGCGGTGAAGCAGCATGTGCTGCCACTGGTGAATGAGATCTACCGGAGGAAAAAGGAAAAGCTTGGACTGGATGTGCTGAAGCCCTGGGACCTCGAGGCACAACCAGCAGGCATCAAGCCACTGACACCCTTTAAATCGGGCGATGAGCTGCTGCAGAAAAGCATCCGCTGCTTCCAGGAAATACGGCCCTTTTTCGCCGATTGCCTCCGGAAAATGAATGAGATGAAGCGCTTCGACCTCGACAGCCGCAAAGGAAAAGCGCCGGGCGGTTATAACTGTCCGCTGGCCGAAACAGGCGCCCCCTTCATTTTCATGAATGCCGCCGGACAAATGAGCGACGTTACCACGATGGTGCACGAAGGCGGCCACGCAGTGCACTCCTTCCTGGCCCATCCCCTCGAGCTAAGCTCTTTCAAGGAATATCCCATGGAGATTGCTGAGGTGGCCAGCATGGCCATGGAGCTTTTCAGCATGGATGCCTGGGAGGTTTTTTTCGACAATGCTGAAGATCTGTTGCGAGCCAAGGAACATCAGCTGGAACGGGTAATTACGATCTTTCCGTGGATTGCTACTATCGATAAATTCCAGCACTGGATCTATGAGCATCCCCAACATACAGAAGCAGAACGCGCAACCCGCTGGATGCAGATACTGAATGAGTTTTCTTCTGATGTAATCGATTTCAGTGGACTTGACAATTATCGAACTTACAGCTGGCAACGGCAGCTGCACCTCTTCGAGGTACCATTGTACTATATCGAGTACGGCATAGCACAATTGGGAGCCATTGGATTGTGGATGCAATTCAGGAAAAACAAAGAAGCAGCGTTAGACAACTATATGAAGTCTTTAAGTTTAGGCGGAACCCGGACTTTACCCGAGCTGTACAAGGCAGCCGGATTGGAATTCAACTTCTCGCCTGAGCGTATAAAAATCCTGATGCAGTTTGTGCAGGAAGAAATGGAAACAATAAAACGTTGAGCAATAGTCGGTAAAAAAATACCCAGTTAGTGGTATATGGTTTTTTCGATGTAACAATTATCTTTGTAAGGAAACTTTGCATGCGATAGTAGGATGATTATCATCCGAACATCATAAAATAGCTACTAATCAGAGCCTTAACCAAAAGTCCCGGTGTTTCTACATCGGGGCTTTCTTTTTTATGCCCGTATGTGGTCAAGGAAGATTGGTTAACCAATCAATTACCCGCTGCTAAATCAGTCCAGGAAAGCATCATACGCGCAACAACTGGCTGATTTTGTGCGTGCGACTAGTGGCATTCTCTACAAACGCCTGTTACGACCATTTGAAATTCTTCGGGCTGAAATCCTTCGGGAAGTTTTACTTCAGGTATCAATACGGTTTCCAGGCAGGTAGTTGTACCACAGGCGCTGCAAACAAAATGCACATGGTTATCGTGGTGATGGCCGCCGGCGCAGGTCTCTTTACACATGGCATACCTTACCGAATTATCGACCGTAGGAATACTATGAATAATGCCCTTTTCGAGGAATGTTTGCAGCGTGCGGTATACAGTTACCCGGTCAAACTTTTCGCCTGTTTTTTTCTCTATATCGCCATGAGCCAGCGCACCGCCTTTTGATGATAAGAACAATTCGAGGATCCTCTTTCGACTACCGGTTACGCTCAATTGATTTCTCTTCAGAATATTGTCAATTTGTGCATCCATAACAAAATATTTAGGCGTTATCGAGGGATCTTTAATTGCCGAAAAGGTTATTACTAAATCGTTTTTGAGTCACTGGTTCATCCAGCAAACCTTGTATATCTATCTTCAGTTCTTCCAACTCATCTTTCTTCAAACCGTCGTAAATTTTCCGCACCCTACCGCTTTTATCCACCAACGCAAAGAACTGTGTGTGCAGGAATTGGTCGTCGATACTTTGCAAATTGTTTTTCGGATCGTCTAACAGATAACTGGTTCGCGCAGTGGTATAGAGGCTATCCTTGCGGCCGGTCAAAAACCACCAATGCCGTGTATCGGCTTTAATGGAATCGGCATATACTTTAAGCCGGGCACTATTATCGGTTTCGGGGTCGCAGGTATGCGAAACGATCAGGAAACGCGGCTCGTTGATATAGGCTTTATGAATGGGCTGTAGATTGGTATTCATAATGGGGCAAATACTCTTACAGGTCGTAAAAAAATATTCGGCCACATATACCTTACCATCCAGATCGTGCTCTGAAATGGTTTTGCCATCCTGATTAACGAATTGAAAAGGAAGAACATAGCTCAAAACCGGTAGCTTAACCTTGCCATAGCCGGGGATCACTCTCGTCAACACAAAATAAAAACCAACTACCAGTACCAGGAAAAATCCTATATAAAATACGAATTTTTTACTCATGGCTGCAAAGTTAGGGAACAAAGCGCTTGGGGTATCGTTCGATGAACCCTTCAGGGGGTATATCAGTCATTTTAAGAATTCGTTTGCAACTAAGTTGCATATGAAAATTTCCCTTATCTTCGCGCCATGAATTTCAGGTTTAACTGGGACGCCCTTGGGATAGCTACCTCTGTAGCCTGTGCTATTCATTGCGCCATCTTACCGCTGCTGCTCACCAGCCTGCCGGTATTTGGCATCAACATCATTGAAAATGTTGCGCTCGAATACCTGATGATCTTCATCGCTTTTGCAATTGGTATGTATTCCTTTTGGCACGGCTACCGCAAACATCACCATAGCTTTTTGCCCGCCATTGTATTCAGCCTTGGCATTATCTTGTTGATTGCCAAACAAATATGGCACGACTACCAATTCTGGTTACTCCCCTTTGCCGTGGTTTTTATTGTCTCGGCGCACGTTATCAACTACCGCGCCTGCCGCATCCACGATCACGCACATGCCGACGATTGTGATCATTAAAAACAGCGAGGGTAAAAAGAACAATTGCTGGCCGGGGTTTGTTACTTTTGTACTATAAAATACTGGAAATTATGATTAAAACAGGCAGTCCGGTTATCAGTATCTATACGGAGATGACTCCCAATCCGGAAACCATGAAGTTTGTGGCGAACAAGTTATTGTACCCGGGCAAAAGCATTGATTTTCCAGATGTTGAAAGCGCAAAACCTTCTCCCCTGGCCATTGAATTGTTCGGTTTTCCTTTTATAAGGGCCGTATTCATTGCCAGCAATTTCGTAACCCTCACAAAAACTTCCGAAACTGAGTGGACCGATGTGATCCCTACCATCCGTCAGTTCCTGAAAGAATACCTTGAAGAAGGAAAACCAGTTATCAACGAAGATGAAGTAGCTGTCATCGTTCCCCAAAGCAGCAATGCCGTTTCTGCCGACGACGACGATGTGGTTAAACGTATCAAAGAACTGTTGGAAAACTATGTAAAGCCAGCCGTTGAAATGGACGGCGGTGCTATCCAGTTTAAGAGCTACGATGAAGGCGTGGTGAACCTGATGTTGCAGGGATCCTGCAGTGGTTGTCCATCTTCAATGATCACCCTCAAAGCGGGCATCGAGAGCATGATGAAGCGCATGATCCCCGAGGTGAAGGAAGTAGTAGCAGAAGCTGAATAATAGCTCCCGGATCATTAGATCGTCACATTATAACGACCCTTCCGCCGCACAGGCAGGAGGGTTTTTTTATTTCGCAGCCTGTAGCTTCCGGCATGGAAGCGATGAGCGCCTTCTTATTCTCCTGCGATCTTTTTCGGTTTGTTGACAGCTTATGCGCTCATTTGCAGTACCAGGCTACCTACCAACAACCATCGTTGGCTAACGCCATCCCGATCGCAGCCACCAATAATTGTAGCAATGGCTTGACTTTATTGCAGCGTTGCTGTAAATTACAGTTAAACTGCACCCACCGAATGCTGGCTCTGTACATCATATCTGTAATCATCGGCATCATCGTTATCCTGTTGGTGATAGCCTTGTACTTGCCCGGCAAGTATCACATCGAGAAATCGCTGGTTATACTCAGGCCGGTAAGAGAAGTCATGTCGCGGGTAGCCGATCTTAATTACTATGCCCGGTGGAACCCCTGGCAAATGAAAGAACCTGGCAGTAAAATGGAGATCAAAGGCACTCCCGAAACGCCGGGACACGCTTATTGGTGGAGCGGAAAAAAGATCGGCGAAGGGCGGCTTGTATTGCACAGCATCGATCAAAAACATGTACACTTCAACCTCGAATTCATAAAGCCATGGAAGAGCCTCGCCAGCGACAACTGGGTATTTGAAGAATGGGGTAATGGCGAAACCAAGGTTACCTGGCAAAATCACGGATATTTGCCCTATCCATTAGCCCGTTTGATGGGCCCCTTCCTCAGTAAAACGCTCAACAAGCAATTTGAAGAAGGCTTACGCAACCTTAAAAACCTTTGTGAGGGATTAAAACCGGCATGAGTTTATCCGAAGTCTGGCAGCAACTTGTATATGGAATTTTAAACACCAAACCGCTCGAATACATCGCCGTATTCACCGGCATTGCCAGCGTGTGGTTTTCCCGCATCGAGAACATTTGGGTATATCCCGTTGGCCTTATAAGCACAATTATCTATACCTACCTTAGCCTGGATGCTCACCTTCCCGGTGAAGCCAGCGTTAATATCTATTACTCGGTTATGAGCGTCTACGGCTGGATTTTGTGGGCAAAAAAAGACGCAGCTCATCACCATGTGGTCGTAATACAACACGCAACTAAAAAAGAATGGGGCCAGCATTTCCTGTTCTTTGGTTTCTTCTACGTGGCGCTCTTCAGTTCGCTTACCTGGCTGCGTACGATCTTTTCTCCGGAGATCATTCCCTGGGCCGATGCACTTGCCTCTGCCACCGCCTTCACTGGCATGTGGTTGATGGCCAAGAAGAAGGTGGAAAGCTGGTTTTGGTGGATCGCCACCAATATAGCTTCCATCCCACTCTACTTCGTAAAAGGCTACGTTCTCACCAGTGTTTTCTATTTCATATTGCTTTGTATGGCCGGTTTTGGCTGGGCCGAATGGAATAGACGCGCACAACAGGCCAGGCAATCGCCCGCTTCGTGATTGCGTAGTATATTTGGCGTTTGTTAAACATGATCAAAAAAGTGGTGGTAATAGGCCCCGAATCGACGGGCAAAAGCACGCTGTGCGAACAACTGGCCAATCATTTCGGTACCAGTTGGGTGCCTGAATATGCCCGTGAATACCTGATC
The DNA here is from genome assembly GCF_029223285.1 of Paraflavitalea sp. CAU 1676. Taxonomy (GTDB): domain Bacteria; phylum Bacteroidota; class Bacteroidia; order Chitinophagales; family Chitinophagaceae; genus Paraflavitalea. Next base: position 391,815 of record NZ_JARHUJ010000006.1, read on the forward strand.
ACGAATGGTGCCCGCTATACCTATGAAGACCTGCTGGTGATCGCGCAGCAACAGGTAGCCCAGGAAGACCGGTTGGCAGCTACCCTCGAAGCCAGCGGAACGTCAAACCTGTTGTTCATCGACACCGATCTCTATGTAATGAAAGTGTGGTGCGAATATGTGTTCGGAAAATGCCATCCATGGATACTTGAACAAATAGCCCTGCGACCCTATGACCTGTACCTGCTCTGCGATACCGACCTTCCCTGGGTAAAAGACGAACTAAGGGAATACCCCGATCTGGAAAGCCGTCGGGAGCTTTATCATATATACAAAGATATTATGTTGAACCAGGGCGTGCCCTGGACAATTATTTCGGGCAACTACGAACAACGTCTGGAGAAAGCTGTTAAGATTGTTAACGAATTTCTGAACCATTGAGTGCGTGCCATTGTTTTGCGCCTTCGCATGTAGAATATGCTTAGTTTTATTAAGAAGAATCATCAACTGGTATTTTATATTGGCTGGTGCGTACTGAACCTCATCCAGGCCGGTTTTACCGAGCTTTTCGATGATGAAGCATATTATTGGGTTTACACGCAGTTTCCCGATTGGGGCTATTTCGATCATCCGCCCATGGTAGCCCTGCTCATCAAAGCCGGGTATGCGATCTTTCACAACGAACTGGGCGTTCGCTTTTTTATCGTCTTACTCAATACCGCCACGATCTTTATTACCCAACAACTATTGGCAAAAAAGGATCCTTACCTTTTCTACGCCATCGTGTGTTCCATTGCCATCGTGCAAATAGGCGGCATTATTGCGGTGCCCGACATCCCCCTGTTGTTTTTTGTAGCACTCTACTTCTGGATCTACAAGCGTTTCCTGGAATATATGAATCTGTGGTGGACCCTCCTGCTGGGTATCAGCGTTGCGCTGATGATGTACAGTAAATATCACGGCGTACTCATTGTGTTGGCCACATTGGCTTCTAACCCGAAATTATTTACCCGGTATCAAACCTATTTGGTTACGCTCATTGCGCTGCTGGCTTTTACTCCTCACCTTTACTGGCAGTATACCCATGGCTTTCCATCGGTACAATTTCATTTGTTCGAAAGGGTGGCCCCGTCCTACCACACCAAGTACACCATCGAATACCTGGTTGGTCAAGTGGCAATGGCAGGACCACTGATGGGTTGGTTGCTGATGAAGTCGGCGTTAGACTACAAGCCACAGGAGGCATTGGAGCGGGCCCTGAAGTTTACGTTGATTACTTTTTATGGTTTTTTTCTGCTCAGCAGTTTCAGGGGTCGGGTAGAAGCCAACTGGACGGTCCCTGCCTTTATCGCACTGATCGTGTTGAGTCATCAATTTCTCGTTAAGCAATTCGCCTGGCAAACCTGGTTGTATAAAAGTTTGCCCATCACCCTCGGGTTGATCTTGTTGGCGCGCATTTATATGCTGCCCGTAGTACCAAGGGCTTCCTGGATACGAAAAGACGAGTTCCATAACAACAAAGATTGGGTAAATGAAATACGGGATAGAGCGCAGGGTTTACCCGTTGTTTTCATTGGCACCTATCAAAAGGCATCTAAATATTGGTTTTATAGCCAAAGGCCTGCCTTGTCCATGAACAATATCGAATACCGCAGAAACAATTATAACTACTGGCCCATAGAAGATTCGTTGATCGGCAGGCGGGTAATGGTGGTAGGTAATTACGACGGGTTGACCCAGTTGGAGCGCTTCGAAAAGTCGGCGAACCTGGCCAGTCATGTCTATACGCCGTATTATTCTTTCAGCCGGGTCAATATTAAATGTGAAAACAAACCGGTACTTGTTAACAAGCAGCTGTCGGTAAGCGGTACCATCGTGTCGCCGGCAAATTACCTGTCCCATTATCAACAGGCGCCCTACGATACCGTAGCCATCCTGTTGGCTTTTGAAAATGAAAACGACAAGGTGCTCACATTCCCTTCGGGATTGTGCCTGCGCGACCTCAAAGAAGTTGTACAGCCTTTTACACTCCAAACCAGCGCCCCATTGCCGCAGGGAAAATACACCTTCCGCTTCGCGATCGGCAGTTGCATAGCCAACAGCCCTTCCATGAATAGTACAGGAACCAAATTAACCTGTGAGTAATTGGCTGGCAGGTGCCGTTGACAAGATAGTTTATTGAATGAGTTGTTGAATATCCTCGTCTTCCTGCAGGTTATTCATTTGGCGAAGCACCCAGGGGTATTTCCAGGCCACATAACGCGACATGGGTTTTACGGTATATTCTTTGGGATTGGGTAAAGAGGCGGCGATCATGGCAGCTTCCATACGAGTAAGTTTCGAGGCCGGCTTTTTAAAATAGGCTTGTGCCGCTGCTTCGATACCAAACACACCCTTCCCCATCTCGGCAACATTGAGGTACATTTCGAGGATGCGCTTTTTACCCCATATCAATTCGATCATGAACGTGAAGTAAACTTCCAACCCTTTTCTAAACCAGCTGCGACCTTGCCATAGGAACACATTTTTGGCCACCTGCTGGCTGATGGTCGAAGCGCCCTTGATCCGGTTGGGGCGTTTTTCGTTGTTCTTCATCGCCTTTTCAATATGCTTCCAGTCGAAGCCATTGTGGTCGGGAAAAAGCTGGTCTTCCGAGCAAATCACAGCCAGGCGGGCATAGGGCGACATTTCTTTGATGTCCACATAATCCCGCTTCAATCCCTTACCCGTGATGAAGCTACCCAGCTGGGTAAGCGTAAAAGGAGGATCTACCCACTTGAGCAGGAGGATATAGAATAGCTGAAATATGAACAGGAAAATGAAGACTCGTTTAAGGATACGCCAAATACGAAGACCCAATCCTTTGGTTTTGATGGCCATGCCGGGTTAAATTGCTTGGGCTGCAAGATAACCCGAAAGTATAGAACGTGAAAGCCTCCAGGGAGGGATTTGCCGTTTCAATGGCCTCAACAGGCAACTCCGGAGTTATCAGAACCCCTTCTTCACATCAGCCGCTTTCACATAAACCACCTTATACCTTCGGCCGGCATCGCGGTTTCTATCCTGGTAATGCTGCATGAGGTATCCGGCAACCGCTATGCCGGCAGCAATGCCCATACCCAATAATTTACCGTCATCACTAAATGACTCTTTCCGGTAAATAGTGTTGACCGATTCCAGGATAATATAGCCAACGCCGCCAATCATCATGATCTTGGGAAGGGCCACCTGTACAAATCCCTTTTTTCCTCCCCAAACGTATTTGTCGGAATAGTTGTAGCGCTTGATCTCCCGGTAATCGATACCGAGGTGATACACTACAGTATCGAGCGTTGTCCCAAAGTCGGTACCCACCTGCTGTCTTTCTTCCTGGCGAAAGAAAACAGAATCGTTTCGTATGTCGGTAATAAAACCATTAATGCGGAAACCGTTGTGGGTTTCGCCCGAAATAAAGGCACCCGTGTAATAGGTTTTTATCGTTCGGTTATTGCGCTTTTTGAGCACCAGGAAATCAGACTGCTGGGAAAATAAGGAGAAGGTAGAAACAAGAATTGTTATGAGGAGTATAAATGTCTTCATGTGAGGCCAAGTTACTGCTGTATGATAATTAATTCATCTAAGGATTTGTTAAGACTAATGGCACTGCCTCTCTATGAACACCCGGATACCGGCAACGGTTGACCGGTTTACTGAATTTCCTTTGCCAAAAATATTGTGCCGTACAGTAGCGCCATTCCAAAACCTACGAGGATAACCCCCGACACCTTATTGATGACACTGATGGTATGCAGCGTAAGTCTTTTGCGGAGTTTGCCGGCCAGTAGAACCTTAAAGCTATCGGCGGCTATATTTAAAGCTATACAAACACCAAAGATAATCAGCCTTTGCTCGAAATTGAATTTGGCGGCCATAGTGGTAGCTGTGGCCAGCCAGAATATAAAAACGCTGGGGTTAAGGGTATTGATCAAAAAGCCGCTGGAAATGATCTGTAAAATATCCCGTTTTCGAACGCGCGCAATGTTTCCATCGGCATCGGTGCGTAGCGTAACTTTCTTAAAGAACAGATAGTAAACACCCATGCCCATCAGGAAAGCGCTGCCGATAAAGCCAATAATACTTTTGTATTCGAGCAGTTCCGCAACGAGAGAAGAGAACGCGTTGCTGATCACGACGAGGAGTATATCGCTGATCCAAACGCCCGCTACAAAGCTAAAGCCACCGGTGTGTCCGTTGTTGAGGCTTTGTTTGATGACAGTAAAGATCACGGGTCCTACCGATAAGGCAAGGATACATCCAAGCATTAACCCGTTGATGATGGCTTGCCACATGCGCTCTCTGGAGTGGTAGGTTAATAAAGCGACAATTTACAAATAATCAGACTTGTGAAAAAGAACAGATTACATAGCTGCGCTTTTTTTATATAAGCAGGTAGTGCCGTAAGAGCAGGATCGCTACAGCGTGCCGGTTTCCAGAAATTTTACCCAGTCTTCATACATTTTGCCCTTCATCACACGGGGAAATTTATGTTGTCCGCCAATCTTTCCTTTGAGGCGCATAAATTCCATGAAGCTGGATTCGGGGAGTATTTTAAGGTAAACATCTTTCAGGGCGCTGTTCCTTTCTACCGCATAGTCGTCGTTCAGGTCTTTTAATTTTTCATCGATCTTCTGCCGCACAATCTCGGCATCCAGCTGGTCGTCGCAGGCAATATACCATTGGTGCGCAAAGAAAAGACCATGGGGTACGCCGGCCACGGTGTACTCCGGAATGCAGAGGTTCATTTCATCGGCCACCAGCTGAACCGCTTTGTTCATATTATCAACGCTCAGGTGCTCGCCTACGAGACTGAGGAAGTGTTTGGTGCGGCCGGTGATGATGATCTCGCATTTTTCTTTGTCTACAAAACGAACGGTATCGCCGATCAGGTAACGCCAGGCGCCGGCGGTGGTGCTGATCAGGATGGCGTAGTCCTTTCCTTCCTCCACCTCGTGGATCATAAGTGCTTCGGCATCTTCGGCGATATTGCCGTCGCTGTCGAAATTCTTATCGTTGAAGGGAACAAACTCGAAAAAGATATGATCGTTCAACGACAGGTGCATGCCTTTGGCAAACTGCCTGTCCTGGTAGGCGATAAATCCTTCTGAGGCGAGGTACGTTTCAATATAGGTGAGTGGCTTGGCCACCAGTTTCTCGAATCCTTTTTTATACGGTTCGAACGATACGCCGCCATGCACGAAGAAGGCCAGGTTGGGCCACATATCGTGAATGGATTTGAGGTTGTAACGTTCAATGATCTTTTCCATGCACATCTGGATCCAGGCGGGCACACCCACTACAAAGCCGATATCCCAGTTGGGGGCCTCTTCCACGATGGCCTCGATCTTACTGTTCCAGTCTTTGGTACGGGCGATCTTTTTGCCGGGCTTATAGAAAGGCGAGAACCAGAAAGGTACTTTCTTGGCGGTAATGCCGCTAAGGTCGCCGGCATAGTAGCCCGGGCCTTTTTGCAGATCGGTGCTGCCGCCGAGCATCAACCATCCCTTACCAATGCTTTTTACGGAGATATCGTGATAAGTACGCAGGCTCAATAGCTGCTTGATCATCACGATCTTGTTACCGCGCATCAGGTCATTGGTGATGGGGAGGTATTTACTGGCCGATTCGGAGGTACCGGAGCTGAGGGCAAAGAATTTGATCTTGCCTGGCCAGCAGATATCGGGTCGGCCTTCGAGGGTTTTATGCCACCAGGCGTCGTATATTTTATTATAGTCGTAAGTGGGAACGAGTTGTTGAAATTTCTTACCGGCATGTTTGCTCAGCAGGATCTCATCAAAGCGGTACTTCTGCCCGAATTCGGTAAAGCGGGCTTTCTTGAGCAATTTCCTCAATACCCTAATCTGTTGCCTGCGGGGTGAACGTGCAGGCAATCGCAAGGCTTTTGCTATCGAGGGGGGTAAGGAAATATCAATTAATGCCATTAGGTTCTTAGCCGGTTTGGTCAGGCAAATTCAAAATTAAGGGATTACAGGGAATTGTAATGCTTAAATGGCCATGGCAGGGGGTGCAACTGTCAAAAAGTCGGCTATACTTTAACTTTTTAGAGGGAAATATGGGGTGCTACGCGGTCGTTTAACCGCAAAAACCTGCAACTCTATCAAAATGAAAGGGATCAGCACGAAACTAAACCCGATAACTGACGGCTGGTTGGCCCTCCTCTTTCTCTTGATTATTTGTTTTACACAGCTGAGTGCAATCGGCCAAAGTGGAAAGGGACGGCTAAAGGGTCTGGATTCTTTAAAAGGTAAGTTGCCGCTGCCGGTGGATCGATTTTGTGAGCTGGACACTTATGAGCGCCGGAACGGGCGGCTTTCTTCCGAGTTGAACATAGCCTGCCCGCCACATTACGGACTAATTTTCTATTCCGACAGTGTAATGCTGTTAAAAGCATCGGGGCCGGGCAAAGTGTTGTCCGTTTTTGAGGTCGATGGAACGCGGGCCGTTTTCATTCAAACAGAAGGTTACTTCTTTTCCTACGCGAATTTGGATACTGCTTTTGTAAAGCGGGGCGATCTAATTCAGACTGCTCAACCGATAGGAAAAATAACATCGACAAACAGTGATGGCTTATATGAATTAGAGGTCTGGATGTCCGACCTCGATAAACAGATCGATCCCTATCCCTGGTTCAACTTCGCAACGGCAAAGCGTCGACTCCGCCAGTGATGCATTTAGACCTCGTACTTTTATGCCGGCGATTTTCCCTTTCCACTATTACAAGTAACTATTTATAGTATTTCTAAATCCATTTCTCCTCATTTCCCGTAGATATCCCCTATATGCCCCGATATTATCCCGATGATATCAGGTTATTTAAAGGATCGGGATATCTGCGGGGAACCAACCAAAAATGCTTTGCTTACCTGTCCGGGGTCAGGCAAATGTTTTTTCTACCAGCCAGCCACATGCAGATCGTGACTATGTATTTGCACATCAATTAAAACCTTCTGTCTCATGGCTAAAATTGTAGCCGGGCTTGGCCTCGGCATCCTCGGAACCATCGACGGTCTTTCTATCTACAAAATGCGCGGAGTTGAACATCCCGTTATCCGGCGTAAAGGCGGTCCTTCGAAAGAAAAGATCAGGACCGATCCCAAACTTCACCAGGTACGCAATAATATCTCGGAGTTTGCAGGACGCGCCAAAGCTGCGAAGTACATTATGCGCGCATTACAGGATCAAAAACCGCTGGCCGATCACAATATCGCCGGGCGGTTGAACGCGATGATGATGCCTATCCAGGTTTTGGATGGCGAAAATGACTGGGCCAAAAGAAGCGTTCGGTTATCGGCCTATCCGCAGCTGTTAAATGGCTTTTCACTGAACCGGAATAATCCTTTCGATTCAACGATCCGGTTTCCACTCGATTTTTACTTAAGCCGCGAAACGGGAGCTGCGACAGTGCAAATACCCGATCTGCTGCCGGGGATCAGCTTTTTCGCGCCAGATATCTATCCATGGTTCCGCGTCATCGTATCGCTGGGTTTGGTGCCCGATGTGGTATTTGCCGAAGAGGGAAAAAAGTACATGCCCGTAGATTTCCTGTATGAAAAGATCCCTGTTGTTACAGCAAAAACCTCCTGGTACCCGGTAGCTGAAGGAAGTATTGGGACTGTATTGGACCTCGCCATTCCTTCTTTGCCCGGTAAAAGTGACTATACCTTAGTACTAAGTGCCGGTATATCCTACGGGAAGCAACAAACAAATGAACTTATCATACAAGCACGGCATGCAGGATGTGCAAAGGTTTTGGTGGCCTGTTAACCTGCCTGCTAAAAAAAGGATCGCCGGGCCCCAACGCCCGGCGATCCTAATAATATTTTATCGACTGTGCCAGCCCAGTTTTAAAGTGGTGATTAATTACGCCTATCCATAGTTGTCACGATAAGGTTGTGCCCCGCCGATCCTTCCTGGTACTGGCGACAGCACTACGGGTTCGAAATCCATGGATAAAGATCTTACCCGAACCATTTGAAGCGGAAAGTTTCCCGATAAGAGATGTATAAGAAAATGTTGCGCCTTCACAGAGAACTTGAGCTGCACCGTTCACCGGATCACCGGCTACTTGTACGAGGTTGCCAGCCGCAATGGCCTTTATTTCATTGGCAGAGTTTTCATCGCCCACATAGGATAGTTTTGATACCTGGCTTACACCTTCCGGATCATTGGCTGCTATTGCGCCCGGCCCTGCCAGGTTCCTGAGCTTAATAAAACCCCGCAGCAACTGTTTGTACCACCAGGCTCCGATTCCTTTAAAATGCTTATCCACAAAAAGGATCATGGCCGTATAAAATAACCGGGTGTAACGGGCATCGCGGCGGGTACTTTCGCCCTTGAAATGAATGATAACCGGAGCGGGTAAAAAATAATTCGTGTATCCGGCCTGCTGGATCCGGTAGCTCAGGTCGATGTCTTCGGCGTACATGAAAAAACGTTCGTCGAATCCACCTGTCTGGTCGAGTACTTCTTTGCGCACCCACATAAAAGCGCCCGATATCACATCTATTTCGTGCACGGAAGCAGGCGACAAATGGCCTGCATAATAGCGTGCAAACAGTTTTGATGTAGGGAAACCGGCTGTGAGGCCAGTCATTTTACAAAACGACACCCAGGGTGTAGGAAACGCCCGTTTCGATTCGGGCAGGTATTTTCCACTGCCGTCGATCATGTACACACCCAGCGCACCAGCCCGCGGATGGTCTTCCATGAATTGGAGGCATTGGTGAAATGCCGCTTCCGGTACGATCGTGTCGGGATTCAGGTACAACACATATTTTCCGGTGCAATGCTGCAGTGCCTGGTTATTGGCCCGCGCAAAGCCTTTATTCTCCGTGTTGGTGATAAAACTTACAAAGGGAAATCGGGCCTGCAGGTATTCAACACTGCCATCTGTAGATTGGTTGTCGACCACCCAAACCTCTGTTTGCCCGCGTAAAATATTTTCTTCCTGACCAGCCCGGTGGCCTATTGCCTTTTCGACCGAACAAAGGCATTGTTCCAGAAAGTACTTTACATTATAATTTACAATAATTACAGACAGCAGCATAGCCGAACGAAAATACGGCCGATCATCGACTTTCTCAACCATCCCTACCCGACCCGCAAAGAATTCGGACCAACGCCGTTTTAAATGACAGCTATATCAAACATGTTGTTGGCGGTTTTGCTTTTCCCGACAGGGACCATGCAAAAAGTAAACTGCATTAAAAAGGGTCGTTTCCGACGCAATGGCGTGATTGCCAGAACACCGCGGTGTAAAGGGTGGCAAGGGCCTGTTTGCGCTTCTTATGCCCTCAAATAGATGTATTTGTGATTTATCTGTTTAAAAATATACGGTGGTGCGTATTGTTCATAATTCTATATTTGCTCAAATCTTTAACCAGCTTATGAAGTTCATCGTTTCTTCTTCGGCTTTATTGAAACAGTTACAGCAGATTAGTGGTGTTATCAACGCCAACACGGTTTTGCCCATTTTGGAAGATTTTTTGTTCGAGATCGATAAGAACAGACTCACTGTGGTGGCTACCGACCTCGAAACTGTGATGAAAGTGCAAATGGATGTTGAAGCCAAGGATACCGGCCGCGTTTGTATTCCTGCCAAGATCCTGATGGACTCGCTGAAAAATATTCCCGATCAGCCGCTCACCTTCAATATTGATAAAAATTACAGTGTAGAGATCACCAGTGATAACGGAAAGTACAAGGTGATGGGTGAAAATCCAGACAATTTCCCCAAAGAGCCCGTAGCTGATGATACATCGAACTTTACGATCAGTTCGGCCGCTTTGGTGACTGCCATTAACAAGACCCTGTTTGCCGTGAGCAGCGACGACCTTCGCCCTGCCATGACTGGTGTTTTCTTTGAGATGGATAAAAAAGGACTGCAGTTCGTTGCTACCGACGCACACCGCCTGGTTCGTTACAAACGCAAGGATGTAAGCTGCCCCAAGACCGATTCACTGATCGTTCCCAAAAAGCCGCTGAACCTGTTGAAGGGCGCCCTGCCGGTAAATGAAGATGAGCTGACTGTTAGCTACAACAGCAACCACCTTTTTGTAAAGCATGGTACCACCCAAATGAGCTGTCGCCTCATCGACGCCCGTTTTCCGGACTATAAAGTGGTTATCCCTGCCGACAATCCTTATAAACTGACCATCACCAAGAGCGATTTTCAAAGTGCCCTGCGCCGTGTTAGCGTGTTCAGTAACAAGAGCACCAACCAGGTAGTATTGAATATCAGCGGCAGCGAGCTGCAACTGGCCGCACAAGACGTTGATTTCTCATTCGAGGGTACTGAAAGAATGAAATGTCAATATGATGGCGAAGACCTGGCCATTGCTTTCAATGCCAAATTCCTCATCGAAATGCTGAATGCTGCAGAAAGTGATGATGTGGTGGTGGAGCTCTCCACACCTACCAAAGCAGGCATCATCAAGCCAACCGAGCAGGATGAAAATGAAGAGATGCTGATGCTGGTAATGCCATTGATGCTCAACAGCTAATAGACCGATCTTATTGGCCTGCCAGCTATTGTGGTAGCGGCGTTAAAACGATACAAGCCGGATAGTTTATCCGGCTTTTTCATTTACCTTTCAGGAGCGTTTTCAACACTCAAAACGGAATGCCTGTGTTTGTTGTTCTCCGATCGTTTGATAATTATATTCCGGCCAACCTGATGCTGCAACGCCTCGAAGCAGAACATATCCGCGCCTATTTGCAGGATGAACATACCCCCATCCTTACCAATCCGGTAGGGAGTATCCGGTTGATGGTGCATGAAGCGCAGGTGGGGCGCGCCCTGGATCTGCTTGACCGGTTTGACCAAACCTACCGGCAATCGCTTACTTGTCCCAAATGCAGCTCGACCAACGTGCATTATGTAACTCAGGGCGAACCACCGAAAAGCCTGCTCACCCTCATTTTTTCCTGGATCTCGGGCAAACAGCCCATCTCCCTGCACCAAGTGTACCATTGTTTCGACTGCAGGTTCGAATTTGAAGACCTGCCCAATAAACAAGAAGAACAATTATTGCCCTGATTGCCGGCCTGCGGCTGCGTAAACCCACATCCACCCTGCTTTTCCCGATTTTTACCGTAAATTACCATTGAAACGATGCAAGTGCCTATGGAGTCCTTCATGCAATTTTGGGAGCATATTGAAAGCTGGCAGCGGATGGCCATTCTGCTGGGCGGTATGGTGTTCTTCTGGCTGCTGGAAGGCTACTACCCCATGATCCGGTTCTCCTTCAAACGGTACAGGCATGCCGGCGTAAACCTGCTCTTTCTTCTTACCACGGTTATTTTGAATTTATTACTGGGCAGCATCACCATCGCCGTTTGCAGATGGGTTACTGTAAATGACATTGGCCTGTTAAACTGGCTTTCGCTTCCGTTGTGGGCCAATATGCTGTTGGGGCTTTTCTTTATGGATTTCTTTGGTCAGTATGCCCCTCATTATGCCATGCACAAGATAAAATGGATGTGGAAATTTCACATGATCCATCACAGCGACACCAAGGTCGATGTAACTACCGGTACCCGGCATCATCCCGGTGAATGGCTTTTCCGCGAAGCCACTACGATTGTTGGCGCCCTGGTGCTGGGGCTTCCGATCGGCATGTATTTTTTATACCGCAGTATGGCGGCGATCTTCACGCATTTCAACCATGCCAATATCCGGGTACCGGTATGGCTCGATAAGCCCATCAGCTGGATATTCGTATCGCCCAATATGCACAAGGTTCATCACCATTATAAACGCCCTTACACAGATACGAATTATGCTAATATTTTCTCCCTGTGGGATCGTATCTTTGGCACCTTCGCTTATGAAGATCCAAGGAACCTGCAGTATGGGCTCGATGTACTGGACAGCAACACCGATGAGAACCTTAAATATCAACTCCGACTTCCTTTTGACAATACCATCAAGACCGACTACTGACCTAAGTTGAAAGACCCCAATTCTCATAGAAAAGGTAATCATGAAAAAGTTGTGCTGTATTGTACTTTGGATGGTATGCTGTGCCCCTGCTTTCTCCCAGGCTTTTTCGCTCATAGCAGATAGTATTCGCAAATACCGTGGCGTGCCTGGTTTAGTATATGCTGTTTTTGATGCTGATCAGGTGCTTGATATCGGCGCTTCTGGTGTCAGGGAGTTTCGCAAAAAAGACAGCATCCGCATTACCGACCGCTTTTATACAGGTTCAAACTCCACTGCCTTTACTGCCTATGTAGGTGCCAAGCTCATTGAAGCTGGTAAATTGTCGTGGAATACATCGATTGTGAAGGCGCTTCCCGAAGTGAATGGGAAGACCATGAAATTATACCATACAGTAACGCTGCGTCAGTTGCTGGCGCAAAGAGCCGGCATTCGACCTTACACCCAGCCCGATGATTTTAAAGAATTGCCCCGGATCGCCGGCTCCAAAACCGAGCAACGCAGAAGTTTCGCGACACTGGTACTGAAAAACCCGCCCTTATTGATCATCGATAGCAGTCAGCCCGTGTATTCAGCAGCCGGTACCGTGATAGCGGCTTCCATGATGGAAAAAACTTCCGGCAAATCGTGGGAAGAACTAATTGGGATATACATCAACAAGCCGCTCAATATCGCTGCCCGTTTTGGCCAGCCAAGGTTATCCGATTCTCTGCAGCCAGCGGGTCACGGCGAGTCGATGGGTATTTTGCAGGCCGGCCTGGCATCAACCACCATGACCTATATAGCTCCTGCTACCGATATCAACATATCGCTCAAGGACTACATCGTTTTCATGCAGGATATGCTGAAGGCGCTTGAGCACAAACGATCCAACATCAGCGCTGCATCCGCTGAGTTATTGCTGAACCCACAACCCGGCCTGTCTATGGGTTGGGAAACAGATAGCTGGAAAAAAATGCGCATCCACTATTACCTGGGCCGCAGCGACCTGTTCAGCAACTACACGACCATCATCCGGGAAAAGAAGATCGGCATTATTGTACTTTGCAATAGCGGCACGGTAAGCGGCAAATCGGCCGTGTTGAACTTTGGCCGCCTGCTGCGTGAATACTATTGCCGGTAGTTTATCGGCCGAACGCTGTTTGCCGGACCTGGTTAACCGCCACCCGGTGCATCCTTAAATTTGCGGGCAACCGTTATCTTTACAGCACGAAATACTACATATGGCAAAAGTGATTGCAATGATCCCTGCACGGTATGCCGCCACAAGGTTTCCGGCGAAACTGATGCAGCAGTTGAAAGGTAAAAGCGTTATCCGGCACACTTATGACAACACCCTCGCTACCGGTTTATTCGATGAAGTTTGGGTGGTAACCGATAGTGATGTAATATACCAGGAGATCGTATCCAATGGCGGAAATGCCAGGATGAGCGTACAGGAACATGAAAGCGGCAGCGACCGCATTGCCGAAGCCGTTGCCGATATGGATGTGGATATTGTACTGAATGTGCAGGGAGATACCCCTTTCATTAAAACAAAACCCCTGCAGCAATTGCTGCAATGTTTCCAGGACGAAACAGTACAGGTAGCCTCTATGATGCAGGTGCTGCATGAACAAGAGCAGATCAACGATCCCAATTTCGTGAAAGTGGCGGTTGACCGGAAGATGAATTCGCTGATGTTCAGCCGGAGCGTAATCCCTTATCCGCGCAGCACCACCGCACCCATCACCTATTATGAACATATTGGTGTATACGCTTTTCGCAAGCAGGCATTGCTAAACTTTACCAATTGGCCCATGACGCCATTGGAAGCTGCCGAGAAAGTGGAGTGCCTGCGATACCTGGAGTACGGAGTTCCCCTGCGCATGATCGTGGTTGATTATATGGGGGTGGAAATCGATACGCCTGAAGATCTGGAACGTGCAGAGAAATTGCTCTGATCATTATAATACGGAAGCTTACCCTTCCTTCATACTAAACTTGCTTTGCCATGAGTAATCCTTTATGGGGCATCGACCTGGGCGGCACCAAAATAGAAGGAGTGATACTGCCTTCGGCCAACGATGCAAATCCTTTGTTGCGTACCCGTATCGATACAGAAGCCTACAAGGGTTACGACCATATCGTTCAGCAGATCAAAAAGCTGGTCGGCATCATGCAAAGCGAGTCGGGATTAACACCAGGCCGCATCGGCTTCGGTACACCGGGAGAGCTCGACCCCCGCTTACAGACCATGAAAAACTGCAACAGCACGGAATTGAACGGGCAGCCGCTGCGCAAAGACCTGGAAGCGGCCTTGCAAGTGCCGGTGGTGCTGGCCAATGATGCAAACTGTTTTGCCCTGGCCGAAACCCACTGGGGAGTGGTTAAACAACAGGTGCCCGACGCGCGGGTGGTATTCGGGATTATCATGGGTACGGGTGTAGGCGGCGGCATTGTGATTAACGGACAGGTTTGGAACGGTCGCCATGGTATCGCCGGCGAATGGGGGCACAATTACCTCGACGAATCGGGTGGTCCTTGTTATTGCGGAAAGGTGGGATGCGTTGAAAAGGTACTGGCGGGGCCTGCTTTACAGCTTTACTATAAATCCCTCACCGGGCGGTCGCAAACGCTGAAAGAGATCGTGGCAGCCTTTTCCAGGGGAGACGACCCGGCAGCGCGAAAAACCATTGACCGGCTGGCATACTACTTTGGAAAGGCCGTTTCGGTAGTCACTAACCTGCTGGATCCGGATGTAATCGTTGTGGGTGGAGGCGTTGGCAATATTGACGTCATTTACAAGGCAGGGGTAGAATCGCTGAAAAATCACATATTTAATAATGGAGTCGAAGTGCCTGTGCTACGGCCGGCCCTGGGTGATAGCGCCGGCGTTTTCGGTGCGGCGGCACTGGTAGCCGGGTAGCTATAGTATTTATATAATATACAATGAATTAGTAATAGATTCAGGATGCGGCATTTTGCCGAATTGATAAGTTACGCAACGGTTTGCGTTGAAAATATTCCGGCAGTTTCTGGCTAAACTGGAAGAGATTATGCACATTTCTCAAAAAAAGACGGAGTTAGTTTGATCACATGCTTTAAAAATAATTAATTTTATTGCACTCCGTTCACCTGTGCTAAAACGTTTGTCTACCGGCCTGCTAAACGGCCTCTGTTTGAACCTTACCTGGCTTTTACAATCCAATACAGTATAGTAAATCCAAATTCAAGATACTTTTCCGGTTTTTGCGTAAGCACCGGAGTAAATGCGGTTATTTATTCACTCGAAACTCAGCATTTTGGTTTAGGCTCTCCAAAAACGCAGCAGTTGGCTGCGTTTTATTTTTCCCTGCTTCCCTGTCTTTTCCTGCTGGTATTATAAGAAATCCGCTCAATGGGTCGCTCTGTTATCTCTTTTTACACCTTGTCACGACAAATCCGGCCTTACTTCGCCCTGTAGCCCGTTTTTGTTACTTTATTTTCTACACTTACCTTCACCTGCCGATTTGATTGGGTTGGTGGATGATTTGCATCGATCAACAGAACATAAAAATGGTTATATGAACTGCCTTGGGCAATAAAGCCCTTGCGGTAATTGTTATCAAGGCGTTTCCTGTTGCACTCATTAAAAAATATCATAGGGATGAAATTCAGAAATTTTAAAATGGTGGACTACGTGGTGTATGGCCGCGGTAGTTTTGATCAGCTTGATGAAATATTAGCGCCGCGCCGCCTGGGCGAAGCACCCATGATCTTCTTTGTGGATCATTACTTTGAAGGTAAAGCCCTGGTAAACCGGATTCCGCTGCGTGGTAAGGATAAAGTGGTATTTGTAGACGTTACTTATGAACCTAAAACAACTTACGTAGATAAGCTGGCTGGCGAGCTCAAAGCCGAATTCGGTACCGTTAGCGGTATCATCGCCATTGGCGGCGGATCGGCCATGGACCTTGGTAAAGCTGTTTCCCTGATGATGAACAACCCCGGCTCTTCGGCCGATTATCAGGGTTGGGATCTGGTAAAGCAACCAGGCGTTTACAAAGCCGGTATACCCACGCTCAGTGGCACCGGTGCAGAAGTATCGCGCACTACTGTATTGACAGGGCCTACCCGCAAATTGGGCATGAATTCCGATTTCACCCCTTTCGACCAGATTGTGCTGGACCCGGCGTTAACGGCCAATGCCCCCGTGAATCAGCGTTTCTATACCGGCATGGATTGCTATATCCATTGTATAGAAAGTCTCGAGGGTACGTTCCTGAATGAATTCAGCAAATCCTACGGCGAAAAGGCCCTCGAATTGTGCCAATATGTGTTCCTGGAAAAGGACCAGTGGGATGAGGAGTGTGATGATAAACTGATGATGGCTTCTTATGCAGGCGGTATGAGTATCGCGTACTCGCAGGTGGGCGTGGCCCATGCGGTGAGCTATGGCCTCAGCTACCTGCTGGGCACCAAGCATGGTATCGGCAACTGTATCGTCATGAACCATCTTGAAGAGTACTACCCGGCCGGTGTGGAAGAATTCAAGCGAATGGTCGATAAAAACAAGATCGATATCCCTGTGGGTATCTGCAAAGGCCTGAGTGAGGAACAGTTCGATACCATGATCAATGTGTCGCTCGGCATGAAGCCTCTTTGGGAAAATGCATTGGGGAAAGATTGGGAAAAGATCATGACCCGCGACAAACTCCGCAATTTATACGGTAAGTTGTAAGGGTGGTGCTGCGTTTAGCAGCTCATCTTATCAAAAAGTTATCTAAGATCAAAAATCGCCTTTCCGGTACAACCCGGTTTGGCGATTTTTTTTGTTTGGGGTACATTCGCTTAAACACCAATTAAACACACACCATGAAAAAGCTCCTCCTGGTCCTTTCTTTCTTCAGCGCCGTTACCGTGCTCGCACAGGATAAATTGAACCCCGTCATCAAAAAGGGTTCCAAGTTCAGTTATACTTTGTTCACAGGTGGTCAGAACATTCCTTTTACCGCAGTGGTAGACTCCCTGGGCAGCGAATACGTAAGGATCGGCTGGACCATCGAGGGTATGGGATCCGGTGGCTGGGTGATGAAGAAAAAAGCCCTGGAATCTGCAAAGCACGGATACTGGAGCCAGCCTACAGCCGGTACCGATGAAGAACTATCCGATGAAACAACAGTACTGCTTTTATCCAAAGCACAGTGGAGCAGCCTGCAGCAGGACAAAAAATTCGTATACAACGATGCCACCTTTACCGTAAAACAAGGTGACCAGGCCGGCTTGAAAGTGGGTGGTAAAAGTTATGATGCTATTCAGGTAGAGGTAGCCGGGAGCAGTGCCCGCCTATGGATCCTGAACAACCCTGCCTTCCCCGCCCTGCTCAAGGTGGAGGGTAACCCACATGGCGTGGATCTCGAATTGGGCAACATAGAATAACCTCACTATAGTCTTTTCGACAATGATGCCTCATAGCAATATGGGGCATTATTTTTTAGGTATGGTTATTATGCTTAATTTTTCAGTGATAAATTAGTTATGAGTCCGCAGAAATATCTCCGTTATCTTGGTTTGCCATCGTTGTTCGGTACACACCGAACCAAAGAGATCTTCCATATCAATCCCACCGCAGTTCCCCAACGGGAAGAAGCGGCGGATATCTCTATTACCGTATACAATTATAACACCGAGAAGGTAGAAGAGCAGAAACTGAGTAAAGTAGAGGATTGTTTCGCTTTTCGCCACAACAGCCTGATCAGTTGGATCAATATTGATGGTATCCGCAAAGCAGATGTGGAATCCATCTGCAACCAGTTTGGCATTCACCCCCTGCTGATCGAAGATATTCTCAGCATGCACCAGCGTCCAAAAATGGATGAAGTAGAAGGGGTGCTGTACTGCCTGCTCAACATGTTGTACTTTAACGATTCTACCCGAACTGTAGAAACCGAACAGATCAGCATTGTATTAGGTAAAGATTTTGTGATCTCTTTCCAGGAAGATGCCGACCGGGATGTGTTTGACCCCATTCGCCTCAGATTGAAAATGGGCAACAGCAAGATCCGCCAGCGCACTGCAGATTATTTGCTGTACGCCATGCTCGATATCATTGTCGACAATTATTTCCTGGTTATGGAAAAACTGGGCGAACAGGTCGAGTTGGTAGAAGAAGAAGTAATACGCCGCAGCAATACACGGTCATTGGCGCGCATCAACCAGCTTCGGAAAGAACTGATCGTGTTAAAAAGAAATATTGCCCCTGTGCGCGACTTACTCAATGGCATTATCCGCAGCGAAAGTGACCTGCTCGACGATCGTACCACCAAATATTTTAAAGACGTTTACGACCATATCATACAGGCATATGATCTCAGCGAGAACTACCGCGATATGATGACCAGCATGCAGGACCTCTATATCAACAACGTAAACCTGAAGTTGAACGAGGTGATGAAAGTGATGGCCATTGTAACCTGTCTACTGGCACCCGCCACGGTAATTGGCGGCATTTTTGGCATGAACTTCGAATTCATTCCCTCTATTCACAACAAGTGGGGATTTTTTATTGCTGTAGGGCTCATGTTGCTGGTACCCATATGGATGTTGTGGATGTTCCGCAAAAAAGGCTGGTTTTAATAAGGGCAGTCCGTATGTACACCCCCTCAGGATTGCTCTCTAGGTTATCCAAAACAATACATTAGCCGCATTATGAAACTACTTCTCTGCATTATCGCTATTGGGGTGTCATCCGCTACACAGGCGCAGCTCGATAAAAACCCGTACCGGTTTAAGGAAGCAATCGACTCAAGTCTGCAACGGGATACAACGCCCTGGAAATACCAGTTTGCCGCAGACGACCTTTCGCGCATGGGCGCTTATTTCGAAATGCTGGCCCTGGCCGATTCTTCCAACGGCGGCCGTGGCCGCAATAGAAGGCTTTCTCCCGAAGACTCGATTTACCTTAGCCGGTTTAAGCCCCAAAGCGCCAGGGAGTACATTCTGGAAAGGGCTAAAAAAGAACAGGTCATCATCATCAACGAAGCGCATCATCAACCACTTCATCGCACATTTACTACTTCTTTACTGAAAGGGTTGTACAACGAAGGTTACCGCTATCTGGGTCTGGAAACCTTCGGTTATATCGACACAACGCTCCATCAACGAAAATATCCCACGTGGTCAACCGGATGGTATATGCGTGAGCCGCAGTTTGGCAACCTCGTGCGTGAAGCTTTACGTGTAGGTTTCACAGTTTTCCCCTATGAAACTGATGAAAAGCGAAACGGTGGATTTCACAATAACAAAGAACGCGAAATTGACCAGGCGAAGAATATTACAGACTTCATGAAAACCCATCCTGGCAAATACCTTCTTCATGTTGGTTATTCACATGTCGTTGAAGGACCCTACCCGGCGTGGGAAAAAGCAATGGCCGGCAGATTGAAAGAGTATACCGGTATCGACCCCTTTACCATTAACCAGGAAGCGCTAACCGAGCATTCGGCACCTAAGTTTGAACTCTCCGATTACCCATACATATCTGCAAGTGTTCCTTCTGTACTAGTGGATGGTGCGGGGTCTTACTATAATGGCCTTGCCCGCGATAGCTCCTATGATATCCGCCTTTACCATCCCCGCACGAGGCTTATTCACGGACGACCCCATTGGCTGTCGCTCGCTGGGCATCGAAAAGCTTACTTTATTCCGGAAAATAAGTTGACAGTAGAATTTCCACTCCTCGCGAAAGCCTATGTGGCGGGCGAAAATACAGGTGATGCGATTCCGTATGATGTAATTGAAATTGAGCAATCCGGACTAAAAAAAGCGTTGTTCCTTGAAAAAGGTAAGTATACATTGTTATTGCAGGACAGGCAGGGACACACGCAGCAAATGAACATCAGCATTCGTTAAGCGGGTACGCGAATTTTCGCTTTTAATGTCGTATTTTCAGTCTCCCTGAGATCATTTCCATTAATTGCTATTCGAAAAAACATTTGCTATGTCAACCAATCGTCGTCGTTTTCTTCAACAGCTGGGTGGCCTTGCCGCCGGCTTTGGTGTCGTATCTACAGGTTTAGCTGCCTGTGGAGGCAACGAACCTTCTTCAGATACTACCAAAGCAGACTCTGTAAGCACTCCTGCTGCCACTGCAGCAGGTAAGCTATTTTTTGAAATTTCGCTGGCTCAATGGTCCCTGCACAAACCACTGTGGGAAAAGAAACTGGATAATCTTGACTTTCCGCTCGTAGCCAAAAGAGATTATGGCATTAGCGTGGTGGAATATGTAAACCAATTTTTCAAAGACAAGGCCAAAGATGAAAAATACCTGGCCGAACTTTTAAAGCGGTGTAACGATAATGGTGTGAAGAACCATCTCATTATGTGCGATGGTGAAGGTTCGCTGGGGTCGCCCAACGATAAGGAAAGATTGCAGGCTGTGGAAAACCATTATAAATGGGTAGATGCTGCCAAATACCTCGGGTGTGTTACCATTCGTGTCAATGCCCACGGTGAAGGAAGCCGCGAAGATGTGCAGAAAGCAGCCATCGATGGTCTCGGCCGCCTGGGCGAATATGGTGCTAAAGCAGGCATCAATGTAATTGTGGAAAACCATGGGGGTTATACTTCCGATGGAGCCTGGCTGGCCGCTGTTATGAAAGGCGTCAACAAACCCAATGTGGGTACCCTGCCCGACTTTGGTAATTTCTGCATCAAGCGCGATGGTAAAGGCATGTTCGACGGCAAGTGTGTGGAAGAATACGATCGATATAAAGGCACGCAGGAACTGATGCCCTACGCCAAAGGAGTAAGTGCAAAAGCATATGATTTCGATGCACAGGGTAATTGCATTGAAACTGACTATAACAAAATGCTGAAGATCGTGAAGGATGCAGGCTTTACCGGCTACATCGGTATCGAGTTTGAAGGCGACAAGTTAAGTCCTGAAGAAGGCATTAAGAAAACCAAGGCCCTTCTTGAAAGAGTGGGTGCTATTGTGTAAATAAAAAACGGTCAGCTCCTGGAGCTGACCGTTTGCTTTATGAATACGCTGTAATATTTCTGATCCGGAATTGTGGCAATAACTGCACTAGTAACTCATTTCATCCAGCTTTACCTTTCCCTTAAAGGTCCAGAATACGAAAGATGTATAAATGGCCACCAGTGGCGTGCCGATCACCGCAATGGTTAATAGTATCTTCATCGTCTTGTATGATGAAGCCCCATTGTGCACAGTGATACTATTCGCAGGATTTACCGTTGAATACAATAAATAAGGGTACACTTCCAAAGCTACCATGATGAGCAGCAATGCAATGGTTATGGCCGAACTGATAAATGCATACCGGTATTTCCCTTTCTTTATCTGACGGGGTATATTGGCGATGCTCAGCACCATCAGACAAGGAATAATAAAAGCTGCCGGATTGGTGCGGAAAAAATCGCTGAGGTGCGGTACATATAGTAATGTGTATAAAGTTGTGATCACAAAACTGAGCACGAAGAAAATAATAAAGTTGCGCGACAGGATCCGCAGCCTTGCATACAATCGTTTCTCTGTCTTCATGGTTAGATAGATAGAACCATGTACCATGAAAAGCGCCAAGGTAGTGATCGACACCATGAAGGCAAATGGGTTGAAAAACGATAGCCAGTTACCTGCAAACTCCTTGTTCTCATCAAGCGGAATACCGAGCGCCACGTTGCCCAACATTAGGCCTAATGATAGGGCAATAATGATACAGGCGCCGCAATAAACGATATCCCAGGTTTTGCGCCACCATAACATTGGTTCCTTACTCCTGAATTCGATGGCGACTGCCCGAAAGATGATCCCAATGAGAAATACCATAAAGGGCATATAAAATGCCGAGAAGATGGCGGCATAGGCCACCGGAAAGCCGGCAAACAGTGCCCCGCCCCCAATCACCAGCCATACTTCATTACCATCCCAAACCGGGCCAATTGCATTGAGCGCGATCCGGCGGCTTTGCTCTTTTCTTAATAAAAGGTGGAGGGCACCCGCGCCAAGGTCAAAGCCATCGAGAATGGCATACCCGCTAATCACACCCCCGAATACGAGGAACCACCAAACATTATAATCCAGGCCAAGAAATGTTTCCATAATCATGCATGTTAGTGTACTAATAAAGGGTTGTCTCGTTTACTGCCTTCTTCAATATCTTCTTTCGTTCCATAGTCTACCGGACCATGAACGATCTTCTTATTAAGCAGGTATAGAAATAGGATGAAAAGCAACAGATAGACCACCATGAACATAATGAGTGAGAATAGTACTTGGTTGGCAGTAACGGCTTTTGAAAGCGCGTCGGAAGTTCTCAGCAGTCCGTACACCACCCAGGGCTGCCGGCCCATTTCGGCAGCAAACCAGCCAGCCTGGTTGGCAATTTGTGGCAAAAGCACTGCCCACACGAAGATCCAAAGCACCCAGCGTTTATCGAACAGTTTATTCCGAAAGTGAAGCCAGGTGCCGAAAAGAGTCAGCGCGATCATCGTCATGCCGATACCTACCATGATATGGTAAAACTGAAAAATGGCATTGACCTGCGTAGGGCGGTTTTCTTTGGGAAAGGCGTTCAATCCTTTTATAGGAGTTTTAAAATCTCCATGGAGTAAAAAGGAAAGGCCGCCGGGAATTCGAATACCGGTAGTTTGCTGGGTTTTGTTATTGACATATCCCAGGAGGTACATATCGCCGGTGGCCAGAGAGTCGTAATGACCTTCAAGGGCGGCAAGTTTGGCGGGTTGGTTTTTAGCTACACCATCAGCGCTCTTATGGCCTGCCGCCAGTTGAAGCAAGGAACAAATGGTGGCAGTGAATAAGGCTATTTTAAAAGAAGGTTTAGCGATGTCGAGGTGTTTGTTCTTTAAAATGTACCAGGCATTTACACTCAACACCAAAAAGGCACCCGCCAGGAAAGCGCCTATCCACACATGGGTGAGCCTTTCAACACTGGAGGGGTTGAATACCATGGCCCAGAAGTCGGTAATTTCCGCTCGTGCGTTCATGCCTTCGCCGACAATCCGAAAGCCGGCAGGCGTTTGTTGCCAGGAGTTGGCCACCACGATCCAAACTGCGGAGAACATGGAGCCCAGGAATACCATGATGGCAGAGAAAAAATGGACTTTAGGTCCTACCCTGTTCCAACCAAAAATGAGGATGCCGAGGAAGCCGGATTCAAGGGCAAATGCGAAGATGCCTTCTGCGGCCAGTGCGCTTCCAAAGATATCTCCAACGTATTTAGAATAAGTGGCCCAGTTGGTGCCAAACTCAAATTCCATGATAATACCCGTGGCTACACCGATACCAAAGATGAGTGCAAAGATCTTGATCCAGAAACGGGTGATCTGTTCGTACCGTTTGTCGCCTGTTTTCAGGTACATGCCCTCGAAGATCACGAGGAGCAGGCCCAGGCCAATACTGAGCGGTGGATAGATGTAATGAAATGCAATGGTAAATGCGAATTGTATACGCGATAATATTTCTACATCCATGAGAAGAAATGTTTGTTTTAGGACCTGTTAGCCGCAGTTCCCCCGATCTGACAATAGCCCGGTGTAGCACGCCTCAATCATGGCCGCACTATGAGGGGCACACAAAGCAATACGGCAAAAACTGGTTGGTGAACTTTGGTATAAAAAAACGTCCCACCGTATATGGCAGGACGTTCATACAATCATTTCTTTTTGAAGATGGGGACCGTGCTACACGGCTCGCCATACATGATGCTTTTGGCTACCGGCCTCAATTTCTTGGTGATCTCGAGGTAGGCAAATTCTCCGATCGGTACATCACCACACCCTTTCACTACCACACGTTGATCGATATATTGGTCGGCAGGGATAGCCTCTATATTTCGTACAAAAAGCTGCTGTCGGGCAGTTTGTTCATTTCCGAAGATGATGTCTTTTGCAACGGGCTGCAGGTAGGTAGCTACCAGCATATAGGCCCACATAGGTATAATGGCTTCGGCGGAACAGGTGACAGCCACAACTTTATCACCGTAAACAGTCCAGTCCAATTGCTGCATCGCCGTACGGAAATCCTTTTCTTTAAGGATCATACCCATGAAGAGATGAGGTTTCAGGTCAAATACCGCTATTTCATCTTTAGGATAGTATTCCTCCAGATCCAGTGTTATGAGCCCACTGGCAGCAACTTTATTGATAATCTCATCACTCATGCAAAACGCCGTTTCCGAATATTAACAAAGTTACATCGTAATTGGTTGATGTAAAAGGAAAAGCAACAGGATTTATCCTAAATGAAGATCCCGTTCTCGCGCCGTTTGGTACAACGGGTAAGAACGGGATCTCCATAATATTATATGTTATAGTCGCTTAGTAGAACTTATAGCGGTTATCGGTAATATCAGCAGCACGCTTCAATGTTTCGATTACCATATAGCTGGCCCTTTGGATCTGCTGGGCAGCCATTTGCTGTTGGGTTTTTATATCCAATCCTGCACTTGGCAGGGCACTAATATTGTTTACCTTGATATAGAACACACCCATTTCACCGAAAATAGGGTCAGATACTTTTGACTGGTAATTTTTGTTGAAAGAAGCACCGATTAGCTTGCTTTCATTTCCCAGGTTCTGTATATATCCGGCAGAGAACTGAATACTGTCGAGTTGCTGAACTGGTTGGTTCATTGCTTTTGTTACGGCGTCGAGAGAAGCAGCTGTTCCTACTTTCTGAGCAATTTGCTCGGCTTTCTTCTGGTTACGCACTCTGTATTCAACCAAAGGTCTTGCCCTTTCTACAGACATAGTACCTTTTTCGTAGCTGTTTACAAGAACAGGTACTATGTATTTGTCGCCGATGAAGAAAGGTTGTGCTGATACATCACCGACCTTGGCGTCGTTGTAGATCCAGCGAACCAGTTCACGGCTGGTACCCAGTCCTGGGATGTTGCTTTCCAGCGGAGAAATATCGTAGGCATTGAACTTGGTAAGGTTCTGCTTTTTGATATTGTCTTCAAACTGTTGCCTGCTGCGGCTTTCGGCTGCAAATGAAGAAGCTTGCTGGTGCGCTGTATTGGTAGTGAGATCACTGGGGTACACAGGTTGAGAGAAATAGGCGATATTATAAGCAGGTGAAGAGCCTTTCTGAGAAAGCACCTCTATATAGTGATAACCAAACTCAGTTTTCACTACTCCCTTTGAACCAGTGGGACGGTCGAAGATAAAATTGTTGAACTCTTCGGTCATGCGGCCTGTTACTAAATTATCATAAACACCGCCCTGGTCTTTATTACCGTCGTCGGAGTATTTGGCGCAGAGGGTATCGAAATTGGCACCATTCCTGATTGCCCCTTCAACACTATCTACAATACGCTTTGCAGTAGAGTCCAAACGAACAGGTACAAATTCACCCGAACGCTGATCGCGGGTATGGGTAGCTACCAGGATGTGGCGAACCTTTACAGTGTCGGGCCATTGCTTTACACTTACCATGCGAGCCAGGGCATAGGAATTTCCATCAAGGTAGGGTCCATAAACTCCACCTACAGGTGTTTTCGCGATCGAATCAATTTTCTCGATCTTAATTTCCTTACGGGTAATATTGCTTGCATAATAAGGAGCCTGACTGTTTTCGCGCAACAGGAAAGATTTGATGTCGCTGATAGTAGCGAAAGAATCTTTCAGTTTTTCCACGCGATCTCTTACTGCCGCAGAGTCGGCAGTGCTGGGTGCAGCATTGAATAACACATATTCTACACCGCGGCTCTTTTCTTGTTTGAATGCTTCCTTGTGTTCGTCAACGAATTTGCGGATATCGTCATCAGAAACTTTGACAGTAGAATCGGCAATGCTCGCGTAAGGAACATTTACATAAGAAATGCTCGCGATCTGGCTATTGTCATTGTTTCTTTTTTCGATAAGCCATTTGGGTACGTAGTAGCTTTTGCCGATCATACCGACAAACTTTTCACGGATACGTTGCTTTGCGAGGGCAGGTACAAACTCACCCCAGAAATTATTGAACTCAGGTGAGCCTTTCTTCAATCCACGAATTGCCTTATGCGCTTCGTTTGCATCATAAACACCGGTTTGCGGATTAGTGAATTGCTGACGCAGTTGTTGGGGAGGATTTACTCCATATAATATATCTCCTTTCTCCTTGTCACTGATCTCGAATCCGAGCTTGTCCATTTCCTTATCAAGTATAGCATTCTCCACATATTCGTTCCAAAGACTTTCACGGATCTGCTGACGGAAGTTTTCATCAACTGGCTGACCATTGGCGGCATAGTTAGCTTCCGCTACACTTAGCCTTTTCTCAAATTCCATATAGTCTACCTTTTTGCCGTTTATCTTCCCTAAGGTAGTTGACGGACCACTGAATAATCCACCACCTCTTCCACTAAAGGCATCCTGAACGATAAAGGCGATCAATGCTAAAGCAATCGCTGCAATAATGATCCACGCGGCTTTGTCGCGAATGGTCTGAATAATAGCCATATAATATTATGTTACTCCCGTTGTTTTAAGCGGATGGCAAAAATAGGGGAAAAAATATTATGAACAAATTGTGGAAAACCGGGTCAAATATGCACCAACACAGCGTTTTATGGTGTTGAGTATATGGCAATTATGATTGAAATGGATTATCTATTTTAGACGCCATTTTACTGGTCCGGAAGGAAGTGGCGCCGGCTCGGCGTCTGGGGCCAGTATTGAAACTGGTATTGGACCAGGAAGTACGGGAATGTATTACTTTCTGGATCATATTGAGAATGGGGGTACACAAGCTTCGTTTTTCGGGAGTTCTTTGGATAAGCTGGCTTTCTACCACCAACCTGGGTGTCGAAGTATTTGGAGTGATGGTGGAATACAGGGGAAGAGGCTGGATATCGATGTAATCCACAGGCAATTTGTGGAAAATGATGGCAGTTTTTCAGGAGTTCCTGGTCGATTTTGGCGTGAAACGTCCATGTGAAAACAGTTTCCCCGGCTTTTCGTGCATAACTGCGAAATGCGGTGGAAAACCCCGGATTTTGCCCTCCGGATTTCGTGGATAGTTGGATCAAAAGTCACGGACTAAGGGTTTTCACTTTGGGTGGTGTACAAAAAGCCTTAGTTATTCCACCTCCATTAACACCCATATTGTGCTGTGGATTGTGTTTATTTATACCGGTGGATTTTAATCCACAGACGTGGAAAAGCGCATTAGATGCACAACCAGCGGGATATTCTGATTGTTAATGGATTGTGGAAAACAGTGGATAAAGCTGTTGTTGTAACTTTACCAAAATTTGTGAGAGACCATTTATCCACGAATCCACAGCCGTAATAGTAATAGGTTATTTATAAAATAATAGAAGTAATAATAAATACTATGGGAGATATACACATAGGAGAAGCAAAAGAGAATATTGCAAGAACAGGTTTTCTTGACGTGGATGTTGACCCGTCGTTGGATTTGTTTGGAGAAATAGAGCGTTTGAAAAAAGAAAAAAATGCGATTGTGCTGGCGCACTATTACCAGGAGCCCGATATCCAGGATGTGGCGGATTATATCGGGGATAGTCTGGGATTGGCGCAAAAGGCGGAAAAGACCGATGCGGACATCATTGTTTTTGCCGGGGTGCATTTCATGGCCGAAACGGCGAAGATCCTTAATCCGAACAAGAAGGTGCTGCTGCCGGATCTTAAAGCAGGATGTTCACTGGCAGATAGTGCGCCGCCGGAGCTGTTCAGGCAGTTTAAGGCAAAGCACCCCGATCATCTGGTGATTTCGTATATCAACTGCACTGCAGATATAAAAGCCCTGAGCGATATAATCTGTACTTCGAGCAACGCGGAGAAGATTGTGGAGAGTATTCCCGTTGACCAACCGATCATCTTCGCACCCGATAAAAACCTGGGGTCTTACCTGATCAAAAAGACGGGACGGAATATGGTATTGTGGAATGGTGCGTGCATGGTGCATGAGATATTTAGTCTCGAGAAGCTCACCAGACTCAAAATAAGGCACCCTAAGGCGAAGATAATAGCGCACCCGGAGTGTGAGGAGCCAATCCTAAGGATCGCCGATTATATAGGCTCTACGACAGGATTATTGAAATACAGTCAGGAAGACGATGCAAAGGAGTATATCGTGGCAACAGAAACGGGCATTTTGCACCAGATGCAGAAGGCAAGACCGGATAAAACCTTTATTCCTGCTCCGCCCGACAATAGCTGCGCTTGCAATGATTGCCCTCACATGAAACTGAATACGCTGGAGAAGTTGTATCTGTGCATGGAATACGAGTTGCCGGAGATAACGATGGATGAGAAGTTGCGGTTAGCTGCGAGGAAGCCCATAGAAAGGATGCTTGAGATCAGTGCGAAATATGGATTATAGTGTTATCCACGGGTTTCAGTGTTATTTGTGATAAATTAGTAGCGGATTGTGGAGAAGTTGGGGTGTTTTATATATTTAATGTTTTTGTAATTTAATTTAGTATGGCAGAAGATTTGGTTGTGTCGAAGGGGTCGAAGGTGGAACAATACGATTCGCTGATTTCACAGATTAAAGGATTGCTGGATGGCGAGACAGATGTGGTAGCAAACCTGGCAAATGTAGTCGCGGCTTTGAAGGAACAGTTTGGGTGGTTTTGGGTAGGGTTTTATTTGGTAAAAAAGAATGAATTGGTTTTAGGGCCTTTTCAGGGACCAGTTGCGTGTACTCGTATTCGTTATGGACGTGGTGTCTGTGGGGCTAGTTGGGAACAAGAGAAAACTTTGATCGTTCCAGATGTTGAGAAGTTTCCGGGGCACATAGCATGTAGTAGTTTATCGAGATCCGAGATAGTGGTTCCGGTTGTGCGTGATGGAAAGGTGATTGGTGTTTTGGATGTTGATAGCAGCGAGTTGGATGAATTCGATACTGTCGATCAGAAATACCTGGAGCAGATCATTTCGTTGATCGTATTTTGAACAGTTGAATTTGAGGTAGAAGTTTTTAAATAGAAAGTCACCGGTTGTAGTGTTGAACTACTTGCCGGTGACTTTTTGTTTGTATTCATTAGCGGCCCATGTAAACCATAAGAATCTGAACGTCGCTTGGGTTTACACCACTGATACGGCTGGCTTGTCCAAGTGTACGTGGTCGAATACGTTTGAATTTCTGGAGTGCTTCGTTCGATAGAGCGGCAACCCTTCCGTAATCGAAGTTCTCCGGAATATTTAGATCCTCCAGTTGGCTCATCCGTTTTACAATCTCTTTTTCTTTCTCGATGTAGACATCGTACTTGACTTGGATTTCCGCTTGTTCTATAGTGTCGCGGTCAAAACCAATCAGTGCGTTTTGAATTGTAGGTAAATGTTGCTGCATTTCAGTGAGTGAAATGTTTGGACGCAGCAACACCTGCACACTCTTTTGTTTGTGAGGTAAGGGTGCTGAATTTCTGGATTGTAAGAAGGTATCTGCCTCGGTCGGGTCGAGGGAAAGTTCTTTTAAAATTGTCTTTATTTTTTCTGCGCCATTCCTCTTTTCAATGACCTTGTCCATTCTATCCTGGTCAGCGAGCCCGAGTTTGTAACTCATTTCGGTGAGCCTGAGATCCGCGTTGTCCTGCCGAAGTAATGTCCTGTATTCTGCCCGGGAGGTAAACATACGGTATGGTTCTTCAGTGCCTTTACTGATCAGGTCATCTATTAATACTCCGATATAGGCATCACTTCTTTTTAGGATTACTGGTTCTTGTTCCTTTACTTTTTGATGAGCGTTGATCCCGGCCATTAGTCCCTGACAAGCTGCTTCTTCATATCCGGTTGTTCCGTTGATTTGTCCGGCAAAGAATAGGTTGCTGATTAATTTAGTTTCAAGTGCGTGAGTTAGCTGAGTTGGTGGAAAGTAATCATATTCGATGGCATAGCCTGGGCGGAACATGCGTACGTTCTCAAAGCCTGGAACAGTTTGAAGGGCCTTGTATTGGACGTCCTCAGGAAGGGATGTTGAGAACCCATTGACGTAGATCTCTACCGTGTTCCATCCTTCAGGTTCTATGAAGAGTTGATGACGGTCGCGTTCTGCAAAGCGATTGATTTTGTCTTCAATGCTTGGGCAATACCTTGGTCCTACCCCTTCGATTCTTCCTGTATACATTGGGCTGCGATCGAACCCAGTTTTAAGGATGTCGTGAACAACCTGGTTTGTGTAGGTAACCCAGCAACTTCTTTGTTCTTTGGGTTTAGCTACATCCTTATAAGAAAAGCCGACAATATCGTCGTCGCCTTTTTGTTCTTCCATTTTAGTGTAGTCTAGGCTCCTTCCATCTACACGGGGAGGTGTACCGGTTTTGAGACGATCACTTTCGAAGCCGAGTTCAACGAGTTGTTCGGTAATGCCGGTAGCTGCCTTTTCTGCTACCCTACCCCCACCGAAGCGTTTCTCTCCGATATGGATTACACCGTTCAGAAAGGTTCCGCTGGTAACGACGACTGCCTTGGCTTTTACTTCATGGCCGAGACCCGTAACAACTCCACAGGCTCGATTATCTTTTATAATGATAGAGCGCACCATGTCCTGGTAGAAGTCTACATTAGGTGTTAGCTCCAGCATTTCTCTCCAGGTTGCTGCAAAGAGCATACGATCATTTTGTGAGCGTGGGCTCCACATGGCAGGACCTTTGGATTTATTAAGCATGCGAAACTGGATCATGCTCTTGTCGGAGACTATGCCGGAGTAACCTCCGATGGCATCGATCTCACGGACGATTTGACCTTTAGCTATTCCTCCCATAGCTGGGTTGCAGCTCATTTGGGCAATGGTCTGCATGTTCATGGTCACTAAGAGTACTTTTGACCCTAGGTTGGCTGCGGCTGCAGCGGCCTCACATCCTGCGTGACCGGCTCCTACTACTATAACATCGTATTCTGGAAACATAGGCTGCAAAATTACAGTAATGCTGGGTGTTTCCGAGTTTTAGTGTTTCACGTGGAACTTATTTAAGGCTTAAGCTTAACCTCCCTTATTGAAATTATTAACCTTTTTTATTAGTAGGATTAGGATTTGACTGATTTGGAGGGTAAGGGTTAAGAGGACTACTGAAGTCTGGTAGAATTATCTTCACTATGATGACGGATAGCTCTGCATTCTGGAGGATGATACTTTTTTTGGCCGGTACTTAGGGAGAGCTATGTCGGTGGAGTTGCTGGAAATACGCAGGATACCATTTTTGGATGTTGGGTGGAAGATGAATTGTTTTATGGAGGGTTAGGATTAATGGTAGGGTTTACGCGGTTCTGGGACTCAGGGGCATTGAGGATGGACGAGTGCTTAAGGGTACTGTAAGTGGGTGGGGAGTTTGTTGGAAGAGTTTACCAGGTTTGTGGGGTCTAAGGTCGTGTGCTAAGGAGTATTGTAGTCAGGAGTATGGTTGGTTCCACGTGGAACGTGTGAAAATGTAATTGTGTCCGATATAAAGCCCCGGTTTTGTGAAAGGTCTCTACAGCTAAAGACTTTAGACTTGAAAACTCTTTGACAGC
Source organism: Paraflavitalea sp. CAU 1676 (assembly GCF_029223285.1). Classification (GTDB taxonomy): domain Bacteria; phylum Bacteroidota; class Bacteroidia; order Chitinophagales; family Chitinophagaceae; genus Paraflavitalea. The sequence goes on from NZ_JARHUJ010000006.1 coordinate 423,256, forward strand.
CTAGAATCACTATTATTTTCCATGAAAAACACCCAATCTTGCCTTATCTCTTTTCTCTTCTTCACTATGTTATCCAGTTTTGACCTTATGAGGTGTAGTCATGTGAGCATTGTAAGCTTGTCTGAATATTCCTTCCGACGATATCCAGTCCAACAAAATGGCTATGATGTAAATAGCTAATAGTTGATTACAGTTATTAGAATGCTTCCGTCTAAAAGTAAATACCCTTTATCTCCTACCGGGTTCCCAGAATCGCTATGTCTTCCTAATCCACCTAGAGGATTTTCAGTATTAATTGGGTTACAAGCACCATGGCGGCTGAACCTGCCACCAGCAGCGGCAGATAAGTAGACCTCCAAACTCCTTTCGGTAAGTTGGTATCATGCAGATTTAGCGTATGCCGAATCTAACCCCATAAGTTGCTTCCGGATCTCGGATTATTCTGATCTCTACCCCCAACTGTCAAGGAGAAAATTGCTTAACAAGTCTCCTTTACCTCCCCTACCTGCACAGGATACCTTATTAGACCCGTCAATGAAGTTAATTGAAGCCGCGATCGGAGGTAAAGAGATTGACACCTTTCATGGAAATACTCAAATAGAATGGCGATATCTTCAACGGTAGGAGTACTCTAATTTCTGCAAGACCCAGTAACCGGACAAATGAGTGATGGTAAACATTAAAACTTGATAGTCAATGCGCTACTTTTTTAAATGCTTTACTGCCCCGCCAATGGGGAAACCATTTTCAAAAGTGCTTTAGGTTCATTTTCATGAAGTAAATGGTATCAACAAACACCCCATTTACATACTTGACCGAATAATCTAAAGGGCTTCTCCTATTCATTTTTTAATAATAGTCACGCCAAATTCAATGAATAGGATTAAGGGCCCAATTTCCCCATGCTTATAGTGGAATGACCATCTGTCCATTGAACGATACATGAACCAACTAACCTGAAGTTGCCAAACTTGACCGGAGCTCGTTTATATCATTGGACATACCCCGAAGCTCCACACCAGTTGATTAAGATGAATCGAGGCCGCTTTTAGGTATTGGACAATCTTTCAGAAGGGAGAACTATAACCTTCCCTGTAAGAAGTAATATTTCACAGTGATCCGAAGTAAGGAGTACACTTTCTAAACAGTAAAAATCAGGAAGCGAAATAGAATAGGCAGAAGCATTCAAAAGTCCCTCCGCATTGTACTTAGGAAAATGGGAAGAAATCAATGAGGTGGGAACAGCGGCTATGTTTTATTAGTTGCCTAATTATTCATTGGTGAGGCAGCTCCCTTTAAACAAAGAGAAACGGATGAAGTAGCTTAATAAAGCGGAGATTAAATAGAAACATGAAGGCGATCATCAAGGGTATTGATAAATCCCTGCGCAAAATGTGATCTCACTTATGCCGTCAAAGGCAGCGTCCTAATAATCTAAAGGGCTTTTTTATACCTATCCAGGTATTTAGTTTCCATACTACGCATCACTTCCTCCTCTTTTTTGGACTTGTCCTTATAGCCGCAGAGATGCAAAGCTCCATGGAGGATTACCCTGTGAAGTTCATCAGTTAATGAACTATCGAACTGAATTGCGTTATCCTTCACTCTGTCAATGCTGATGTAGATCTCTCCGTTAACTGGGCCCTTTTTGTCTGCCAGATTAAAGGTTATGATATCTGTGTAGTAATCGTGTTTGAGATATTGACGATTGATCTCAAGGAGATATTCATCCGAACAGAAGATGTACCGAAGGCCTTCAAGCTTTGTACCTTCTCTTCTAAAAAGGGCTCTCAAAAACTTCTTTAACGCGGTGCGGTTCCTGAGGGTTGCGGGTTCAAGAAAATGAAAATCGACAGATGCTAATGTTGCCATAAGTTTCGAAAATCGTAATCAATATTAGAAGATACAAAGCTACATTTGTTGTTGTGAACCTGTACAATATAGGGCCTGCGAATGATCCATTTCGTACCTCAGGTGTTATTATATCCGGGTTGAGCGATCATAAATACAGCAAAATGAAAAGATTATCTGAGTTAAGGTCCGGAGGAAAAGGAAAGATCATGTCATTCGAGGATAACGATCTCTTTTTAAAGCTCATGGAAATGGGTTGTGTGCCTGGCGAAACGGTTAAGGTTGAACAAATTGCACCACTAGGCGATCCCATTTCTATCAGTGTGGCTGGATACAATCTGAGCCTTCGACTCAATGAAGCAGATAATATTTTCATTGAGGAAATGGCATAACTCAAGAGACTAATCAGGTTTATATAAACTGTCTATTGCCGATAAGCCCTTTTCAATTCAGGGCCGCTTCGCATTTTGCAAAACCAAAAGCACTATTATCACCTGGTATGAAAGTCGGTCTGTATTTTGGTTCCTTCAACCCCATACACCATGGACATCTTATCATTGCACAGCACATGGTGCAAAATACCGACCTTGACCAGGTTTGGTTCGTCGTTTCGCCGCAAAATCCCCTCAAACCTTCTGCAGGATTACTCAATGAGTTTCACCGACTGTTTTTCATCCAGCTGTCAATAGAGCAATCCCACCAGCTTAAAGTAACAGATATAGAGTTTCGCCTTCCCAGACCGTCGTTTACTGTAGATACCCTCACCTACCTCGCTGAAAAATATCCGCAACATCGGTTCGCAGTAATCATGGGAAGTGACAGTTTTGAAAACCTACCCCGTTGGAAAAACTACCAACATATCCTCTCGAACTATCCCATATATGTCTATAGACGCCCTGGCCATGACGTGACAGATTCATATGACGGAAGCCAGGTAGAGGTACAACAGGCCCCCATGCTCGAAATATCTGCCACCCATATCCGCAACACGATCAAGGCTGGTAAATCGATAAGGTATCTTGTACCGGATAAGGTCGCAGAAGAGATCGAACGTAACGGATATTACAAGTCCTAGTACATTCCGCGTTTCGAAATACTTACTAGCTGTTCGGCATTTAAGCGCATAGAAATCCTACAAAGAGCTTCACTCAGATGAGAAGAAGAATAGGAATGCGACTACTAAGTCTTTTATGACTCTAACTGTAGTTTCACTGTATAACGGTTATATATACAGTAGAATTGGTTTAAGGATTATATGGCATTGCACGAAACCCTTACTGGTACTATATTTTGAGCAGAATTGAATATTAGCATTTATATTAGTGAACTCTATTCAAAACAAATAAACTACTATGCAATTCTGCAGGTCTTTATTGGTGTTACTATTTCTTATTGTGTCGTTATTTCAATTAAGTGCACAAACACGCACTGATAAAAAACTGCAGAAAAAAATAAATCAACTCGTCAGTGACCTCAGGTTGCGAGGGGTAGCAGGCATATATGTCAAGAATCTCCGGACAGGCAAGGTGGCCGCTTTTCAACCCGATACTGTGTTCCCCACAGCAAGCATTGTAAAAGTGCCGATCGTGGTAGGCATAATGGATAAGATTGAAAAGGGGGAGCTTTCTTACAACCAGGAATTGATTTACAAGGATTCACTGTTATATGCCGGTGTCGATATACTGGGTTCTTTTAAAAGTGGCGAGAAGATCGAATTGAGCAAGCTCATTATGTTGATGCTCACCATGAGCGATAACACGGCAAGTTTGTGGTTGCAAAGTCTGGCAGGAACAGGCAGTCGGATCAATGAAATTCTTGATAGTCTCGGATTGCAATATACCAGGGTAAATTCCCGAACACCGGGCCGTGATGCCGACAGGAGACTATTTGGCTGGGGACAAACAACACCTCGTGAAATGACCACTCTTCTGGAAAAGATCTACAAGGGTGAAGTAATTAGTAAAAAAGCGAGCGAGCGAATGCTTCGTGTTTTAGGCAGAAACTATCATGATGTAAATGGCATATCTCAAATTCCACCTAATGTGTTCGTAGCTTCAAAAACCGGAGAAGTAAACCAATCCCGGAATGAAACATTGTTGGTAATGGCTCCCAGTGGCCCCTATGTATATACGATTAACACCAAGAATCTGGAGGACCAAAGCTGGGCTTCCAGTAATGAAGGCTGGGTATTGTGCCGTAAGTTGTCAGCTTTGCTATGGGCATATTTTGAGCCTCACTCAAAGTGGAAAGCAGAATAATTCCTGGCTTTGATAAGTTTAGTACCTTTCAGGCATTGCGTGGAATGTATTCATGGTACTGTTACGACATATTTCATTCTTAAAAGCTGTTTTCTTTCATAGCATCTCGGCCTTTGGTGGCCCACAGGGTCATTTCGGCATGGTGATGAAAACCTTTGTGCATCAACGCCGGGATGTAACTGAAAAAGAGGTGCTGGATTACAATTCATTTTGCCAGCTTCTACCAGGCGCCTCTTCTACTCAGGTATTAACACTCATTGGGTATAAACGAGGAGGAGTTTCTCTGGCTGTGTTAACCTTGCTCATCTGGATCTTTCCGGCCTGTTTTCTAATGGGCGCATTTTCATTCCTTTTGCAATATTTTGACACAAGGGCCCAGGGAGCTAGCATGTTCAAGTTCATCCAACCCATGGCAGTAGGCTTTCTCGCTTTTGCCGCCACTAAATCTTTCCGGTTGGCTATTCACAATACCATTACAATAGTCATCCTGATAATAAGTGCTATAGTAACATTCTTTCTCTTTAAAAGCCCTTGGGTATTTCCCATTCTGATCGTTGCCGGCGGATTTGTGACTAATCTCAGTGATAAAAGGATCCCACAAAAAGGAGTGCCACCGAAACAGATCAAATGGGGCAACATCTGGATGTTCGCCATCCTATTCATTTCGGCCGGTGTAGTGAGTGAATTGGCACGTATCCAGGACTGGCCCAACCGTAGGCCCCTCAACCTGTTTGAGAATACTTATCGTTTTGGAAGTTTGGTTTTTGGAGGGGGCCAGGTATTGATTCCCATGATGTATGAGCAGTATGTCGAGAGGCCTAAATCCGAAATGGTTATTCGTAAAAATCAATTTAAGAAGGAAAATGTAATCAGTATCGAGCGAGACGATTTCTACACCGGTGCTGGCATAGTCAGAGCCATTCCAGGTCCGGTCTTTTCCATTGCCTCTTTTATGGGAGGCATGTCTATGAAAGATAAAGGAAGCGCCTGGCAAATACTGGGTTGCATAATAGGATCTGTAGCCATTTTCTTGCCGAGTGCATTATTGGTATTATTCTTTTTCCCCATATGGCACAATCTGCAGCGCTATGCGGTCGTATTCCGGGCATTGGAAGGAATTAATGCTGTGGTCGTGGGGATAATGATTGCTTCGACTTGTTATATGATGAAGGACATTTCACTTACAGAATTCAAAACACTCAGTTTATTGAATATAGGGGTGATCATTGGTACCTGGCTGCTTTTGTCTTTTACACGCATCCCCTCCCCTGTCATAGTGTTCATCTGTTTATTGTTGGGTTGGTTGTCCGGCCTATGGACATAAAAAATCCCGCCTTACGGGACGGGATAGTAAACCACCCTTGAGAAAAAACTGCCTGATAAAAAGTTGTTCTTTATACTAAGCTGCTTAGAGCATTTTGTGTAAAACTTCAACCGGGAAGATCATGTATTCCGGGCTTGACGGTAAGTATTGTGCCACCTCCTTCACTGGTTGCACCTGATCTTTATGGTCTGCTTCCTTCAGTTCAGGAACAACGCCCTTCTTCCATTCCTCATGACAGTCTTCCTGCCACCGCGCTTTTTTACTACCTGCTGCTATTACAAGAATAGCAAAACAACCAAGAAAGGCCACCATCGCCACCGCCTGCATCGACTGTTTCATGATTATTTGATTTGTGTTTGATGTAGCAAAACTACCGCGCACAATCCCGGCTGGCAATAGCATAAAGATGTGAAACGCGTACTGTCCTCAATGCACCAAACAATAGGGGCATCACATATTTGCTGGATGGCAAGTCCATTGGTTTGCCATCGAATCGGTCGTGTCTGGCAATAAAACGGCTCTGGTAGCACCTTTGCGGGCACTACCGATATTAACTACTAACACTAACGAACAACCTGTTAAACGATCTTGTCTTTAAACGCCTTGGCTACGGCTTCACTCTTGGAGTTGACGTGGAGTTTTTCGTATATCTTTTTGATATGTGACCGAACTGTATCAATTGAAATGAACATTTCGGAGGCGATCATTTTGTAGCTATAACCATTGACCAGCCACTGCAATACCTGTTTTTCCCTTTCTGAAAGGTGATAGTCGCTACTGGTCTGGTTGTGCGCCTGTGAAAACATCTTTAATACCTGTGTCGCGATGGATGAACTCATTGGAGCACCACCAGTGTGTGCTTCCTGAATATACTCAAGTAATTTGGCAGGGGGCGTTTTTTTAAGGAGATATCCGTTTGCTCCATTTTTAATAGCGTCAAATACGTTTTTGTTATCGTCAAAAACAGTAAGCATAAGTATCTTGACATCCTGGTTAGTCTGGCGAATCAACTTCAAACCCTCGATGCCATTGGTTCCCGGCATATCAATATCCATTAAAATAACATCGGGCTTTAACGCTTCCACCTCACTCACCACATTGTTGCAGTTCTTGAAAGTGCCGATGACTTCAAATCCCTCGGAACCATTCAACAGCATGGCCAACCCTTCTCTCAGTTGGGGATTGTCCTCATATAATATCACATTGATCATCCAGGGTGATTTTTAGATTACAAAGCTACTTATTTATTCTCCGGACGGCAACCACATAATTATGTCAAAGGCACATCCAGCAAGACTTTCGTTCCTTTTCCCGGACTCGATTCGATGGCAAGCGAGCCATTCAACGATTGAGCTCGTTTCCGCATGTTGTATAGACCGTTGCCGCTATCTGCCTGTTGCACGTCAAATCCGACGCCATCATCCATGATCTTCATAATTAGGCGTTCTTTAATAATCGAAATATCGATGGTGGCATGCTGGCATTGGCTGTACTTAGCGAGGTTGTTGACCGCTTCCTTGAAAAGGAGGAAAAAATCTCGCCTGGCCTCCATGTCAAGTTTTAGGTTTTGAACTTCCTCATCCACCCGGAAGGTGAAGTCGATATTCCTGGCTTCTAAAACGCCGGTCGCAAACTCCCGCATACGGGCAGCAATACGCTGCATATTGTCATTCATGGGGTTGATGCTCCAAACGATATCATCCATGGCTTCCATCATCCGGCTGCTGTTGTCACTGATCTTGGTGAGGTATTCGCTGGTTTTCTCGCTATCCTTATCCACCTTCATTTTGGCCATTTCACTTAAAATGTTGATCGTGCTCAAAGTAGAACCCATGTCGTCATGGAGATCCCTGGCAATCCTCGTCCTTACACGCTCCATACCCAACAACTGGTCAACCCGCAGCCTATGGATAAAATAGATCAACGCGGCAATGGCGATCACGATTAGCATTAGGAACCACCAGGTAAGCCAAAACGGCGGACGTATATAGATTTTTAAAGAAGTAATGTTCTTCGATTCCACCCCATCAGCATTTTCGCACATCACCCGGAAGGTGTAATTACCGGGAGGTAAGGCGGTATAACTGGCAAAAAGCCCCTTGTCAGGTCTAATCCATTCTTTATCAAACCCGTCCAGTTGATAGTAATAAACGATTTTGTCGCGTTGCAAAAAACTAAGGGCAGCAAACTCGATCGTAATGGAGTTTTGGGTATAGTTGAGCACTACCTTATCCAGCTTCATGATAGAATCTGGGGCCAGGTAGTTATTGAATAATTTGAAATCTGTAATGGTAACATCCAGTGGCGGCGCTGAGCTATAAGCCAGTTCAGGCTGGAAGTAGACGAAATTGTGCGAATTGCCGAAGATCAATTGACCGTTATGCAATCGGGTGCTCGCATTGTGTCGGAAATTACCATAAACGATGCCATCCTTTTGATTGAACAACGTGAAAATCTGGCGTTTATAATTATATCGGCAAATACCATCCGATAAACCCAGCCATAGGTTATTCTCCTTATCTTTTTCAATGCTGGTTACACTCATGCTGGGCAATCCGTTATCGGTGGTAATCAACTGGATATTTCCCGTTTTCTGATTGATCAAACTTAACGCACCACTGCTAACGAAGAACAAACTGTCATCATACTGAACAATATCTCCAGCTATATCAGCATATAGAGATTTACCTGGGCCGCCGTTCTTATCATAGTGGGCAATCACTTTACCCGACTCGGCATTGAGGGTAAATACACCTTTCATGTGGGTACACAACCAAATGGAGCCGCTCTTGTCACAGATCATTTTGTAAATGATCGTATTTACATTTTGCAACAGTTTGAACCCCTGTAAAAATCCCGCGCCATAACCTGCAGACGGATTCCATCGAATTATATGACCATACTGAGTTGCAAGTAAGATATTGCCAGCCTTATCTTCAGTGATCTGTCGAATAGTCCGGTCTTCGGCCAGCGGGACTTTGTAAAAGATAGACTTATTGGTTAGCGGATCATAAATAATAATCCGCCCGCCCTGGCATCCAATCCAAATGCGGCCACTCCTTTTCTCTTCATGCAAACTCCACTGTAAAAAATAGTCTCTTTCACCCGCGGGCATTCCCTTTAAAACTGCGTTCTGAATAGGAAGGAAATTACTGTCGCAGGAAAGGGTTCCTAGACCCCAGGAAGCAACCAGCAATTTATTTTCCCTCGTTTGAAGAAATGCATTCGGTTGCAGTGTAAGCCTGGAACTTCCGTTAGTGGGGCCATCCATAACGATACTATGAAACAACTGCCGGGCCGAGTTAATTACAAAAACCCCTTCGTCGGTACCGATCCAGCAGTTCTGCTCACGGTCTTCGTACATACAATAAATTATATCGAACCTGATATCATAGTCGTCGATGTAATCTTGCCGTATATATTGAAAGCGTTTGGTTAATGTATCGTATGCTTCCAGATATTTTGTTCCGTATGTCCATAGTCGACCATTCGACTCCTGCATAAAACCATGCATTTCTTTATAAACACCAGTGTTGGTTTTCAGCCCGGCAGTGTCATTACTAAGTTTATTGGAATCAAGATTGAAGCAATAAAACTTTTCATCCTGAGTAGGACTCCAGGTGGTAAGCCAAAAGCGGTCTTTTTTGTCGATAAACATCACTGTCACGGGATCCCTGAACAAAGGATTATCAAGGATTGGCAAGCCTTCTGTATTGTGACCAAAATAACTCAACGATTTAGACCGGATATTGTATTGGGCCAGTCCCGAATCGGTTGCCATCCAGTAATTACCACTATGTGGATCTTCCAGTATTTTTCGAACGCTCCAACCCTTCGGGGTTTGGATCCGGCTATTGTCCTTCTTGAATGTATTGGTTTTCCAGTCGTATGCCAGTACCCCCAATTGAGTAATGATCAGAAAGATATTACCCTTACTATCCAGCCAAAGAAAATACTCCGCTCTTGGTGCCACAGCACCACCAGGTTCAATGATCGCTTTTTTATACTTGAAGTTTACAGGATCGAAAATACCAACCTCCTGTTCGGTTCGTACCCAGAAATGATGATTGATATCTACTGCCACCTGCTTAATGGGCGCAGCGGGCAAATAACTCTTATCACCTACAGGAGGGCGAAACATAACGGCTTTGCGTCCATCGTATCGTTGCAAACCATTGGCAGTTCCTAGCCACATAAAACCCTTTTGATCCTGCAGGATGCTATAAACGTGGTTGGAAGCAAGGCCGTCTTTGGTTGAAATTCTGTTGAAGACGTATTTCCTGTGCTGCGCTTGCAGCAAGGAAGGCAGCCAGGCCAGCAAAAGGCTGTATACTGATATTTTGAACAAGGGAGTGGGTGTATGTATAATCAAAAATAAAAATCCCCGGATTCTTTTGGGATTTTGTTTCCGCAAACCACACAGATATGTGATACCACTTTGTAGTACCTGCCCGCTAATTAAACGGATAAGTGGGAAAAAGGGAATATGAAATGATGGTCGATCCGCATTCCTGCAAAAAGCGAACAGGTGTTTGTATTGATTCTCACATCTTCATGCTATTGTCGGGTGCCATTACAAATTGCATTTTTGCTGCGTCATAATGATTGAAACAAGCTGTACGGTTTACAGGACAGTACATTGAAAATCGGCCATGAAAACGAACGAAGCAATCACCAGCGATCAATGGGTGAAGGATAATAAGTTGGTGATTGCTTTTAGAGATTTAGCCATTGAACTTTTCTTATAAGAAGCTATAACACAGGCAAGCAAGGTGTGCGTTAGATTATGTGCGTCTGTTAAGGTGTCGGTAGAGGGTGGCCGGCACCTTATTTTTTTGATAACGCCCTCCAGTGCAGTGAAAAGAACAGAATAGCCTCGATCCAAGCATTTTTCGAAGTAGTACATGCAATAGTTACGAATGGGCCATTCCCGCCGGGGAGGGCCCTTTTTGTTTTTTATACCTCCCGAAAGCTGTAAATTCACCATCATAAAACCTTATTCTCCAACGATGTTTGCCAAAAAAGGCCATTTGTATTGCACAAAATTGTGGATTAGTAGACCGAAAACATCATCATGATTACTGCAGAACATCAGCGATTATCCGTCAATTCAACCAAAAAAATACCTCTTGAACAGTGGGGGCCTTACCTCAGCGAACGGCAGTGGGGAACCGTACGGGAAGATTATAGCATGAACAGCGATGCCTGGAACTATTTTCCCTTCGATCATGCCCATTGCCGCGCCTACCGCTGGGGCGAAGATGGACTAGCCGGGATTTCCGACTTTTTCCAGAATCTATGCTTCGGCATTTCCTTATGGAATGGAAAAGACCATATTCTGAAGGAAAGACTCTTTGGGCTCGGCAACTATGAAGGCAACCATGGTGAAGACGTAAAGGAACTTTACTATCACCTCGACAATTTGCCCACCCACTATTACATGCAGTACCTGTATAAATATCCTCAACAGGAATTTCCTTACAATAAGCTGCGGGAGGAAAGTCGAAATAGATCGCGCCAGGAGCCTGAATATGAAATTCTGAATACTGGTGTTTTTGATAACGATGAGTACTTTGATGTACTGGTTACCTATGCCAAGGAGAACTCAAAAGATATCTTCGTCAAAATCGATATTACGAACCGCAACACCAAGGCTGCAGACATAACCCTGGCTCCTACCTTGTGGTTCTACAACCGATGGGCCTACGACCAAAGTGAAAAGAAACCGCATATTACCCGGCGAGACAAAACATCGGTAAAAGCTACACATGGCAGGTTGGGAGCGTATTACCTGTACTATATGCCTCCCCATGATAGCTTAATGACAGAAAACGAGACCAACCTCGAAATTGTATCCGGACAACCCAATGCCACGCCCTTCACTAAAGATGCATTTCACAAAGCGATCATAAAAGGAGAGGAACTAACAGCCCTTCGCCAAAAGAAATCTGGTACCAAGTTCGCCCCGGTTTACAAATACCATATTGAACCCGGTGCTACCAAAACAACCTACCTGCGGTTAAGCAACAAAATATTCGACAATCCATTTGCAGCAGGCTTTACCAACATTTTCACTTCGCGTCGCGAAGAAAGCGATTCGTTCTACAACGCCGTTTTGCATGCAACGACCGATCCTGAATGGAAACGTATCCAACGGCAGGCACTGTCTGGTATATTGTGGAGCAAGCAGTATTACCATTACGATGTAGAACGGTGGCTTACCACCAGTGATGGCATTACAGATGTAAACCCCGGTAAACTCCACGGTAGAAATGCCGATTGGAAACACTTGAAGAATCAGGATATCATCTCCATGCCCGACAAATGGGAATATCCCTGGTATGCCGCCTGGGACCTCGCGTTTCAATGCATTCCCCTGGCCATGGTAGATCCCACATTTGCCAAGCACCAGCTGCTGCTCATCATGCGCGAATGGTATATGAAACCGGATGGTCAGCTGCCAGCCTACGAATGGAACTTCGGCGACGTTAATCCACCCGTGCAAGCCTGGGCTGCGTTGCAGGTGTACCGCATCGAGAAAAATCGCACGGGCAAAGGCGATATCGCATTCCTGAAACGGATATTTCAAAAGCTCATCATCAATTTCACCTGGTGGATCAACCGTAAGGACTCTAATGGCAACAATATGTTCGAAGGAGGCTTCCTTGGCCTCGATAACATAGGTGTATTCAATAGGAGCAGTGTATTACCCGGAACAATGCAGTTGGAGCAGGCTGATGGCACCAGCTGGATGGGGATGTACGCACTGAACATGATGGACATGGCCATGGAGATAGCTATGAAAGACGAAGCATTCGAAGACACGGCCACCAAATTCTTTGAGCACTTTGTACTTATTGCCGAAGCGCTCAACGAGCAGGGAATGTGGAACGCAGAAGACAAGTTCTTTTACGATACATTATCGATAGCCGGCTCTGCCCCATTACATTTGAGGGTATATTCCATAGTAGGTCTCACATCACTGTTCGCCGTTTCGATCATAGAAAAGAAGATCCTCGATAAACTGGGCGATTTTAAGAAGCGAATAACCTGGTTCGAAAACTATCGCCTTAAGAACGGGCGATTCTGGCCTAATGAAGAAAGGGCGGGAGGTGAAGAGATACTGCTTTCGCTCGTTCCCCGCGAAAAACTGATACAGCTTCTCGAGCGGCTGCTCGACGAAGCCCAGTTCCTATCGGATTATGGGATACGAGCCCTATCAAAATACCATGAACAAAACCCCTATGAGGTTACGATCAATGGGGTCGATTACAAAGTTCAATACGATCCGGGAGATTCTACATCAGATTTCTTCGGCGGTAATTCTAATTGGAGGGGCCCCGTTTGGATGCCGATAAATTATATTATTATATCATCTATTCGGCGCTTCGGCGAGTTCTATGGCGATGACCTGCTCGTTGAATGTCCCGTTGGGTCTGGAAATAAGCTTAACCTGATGCAGGTTGCAGATGAACTTACAGTAAGGCTCATAAAACTATTCGATAAAGACAAGGATAGTAAGCGCCCGACCAATGGTCAGGAAAGCTGGTTCTATGAACGGCCAGGTAATGAACACCTCATCCTGTTTTATGAATATTTCCATGGCGATACGGGAAGTGGCCTTGGGGCCAGCCACCAAACCGGTTGGACAGCTCTGGTAGCGAAGCTCGTTCATATCCTTTGCGATAAAGAAGGCGCGGCGGCCAGAAAAGCTGCGGAAGCTATGCAATCGCCACATACGGATGACGCTGTCGACCATCCGGCTCATTAATCAATGTATTTCCTGTAGATGGCTTTATGACCGGTGAGGATGGCGAAAGGTGTTAATAGGCTAAATAGAATACGTTGAACGATATAAGGCGGCTTTGCAAGCCGAAACACGCGCCTAAAGCGGTTTCCGATCAAAGCAATTTGTAACAGGCTGGGTTTGCCGCTGGAAGAGGTTCTGCCAGCAGCCGCAAGCCCGGCCGTTGTTTCTAATAAGTATTCCGTATCTAAAGCAGGTCTTACCTGCCAGTTCATAACAGTACGGCCGTTGGTGGCATTCCACATGCTATGCACTGTTCCTTTAGGTACGTGAAAACCTTCACCCGACCGGTAAACCCTGATAAATCCATTCATCATGACAGTTAATGCGCCTTCAATGACGAAAAAATCCTCGGCCTGCTCAGGGTGATAGTGAGCAATGGGTTCCTGCGACCGGCCGAGATAAGTAGATTCCATTTCCAATAGGTTGCCACCTGTATCCCTGGCCGTTTGGAGAAAAATAATGTCCTGTCCCGTTACAGGATTTTTTAGCAATTTGCCTTTGAAAGCCATGTTAATGGTTGAAGTATAAATATACAGCTACCGTTTGACCACCATGTATGCTACCGGTTGAATTGGTAATTTTACACATCGAACTGATTAAAGAATCCGGTTATGTCTACAATCACCATTACCACTATACAAACAGTCCTGCATTGGGAGAACAAAGCAGCCAACCTGCAAATGTTGGAGGAAAAGATCAACCAAATAGGGCAAAAAACCGAGATAGTGGTGCTTCCCGAAATGTTCAGTACGGGCTTCAGTATGAAACCTGAAATACTCGCAGAAACCATGGAAGGTGATACCATCGCCTGGATGAAAAAGATAGCTCAACAAAAGAGGATCGTACTTACCGGCAGTTTAATAATAGAAGACGAAGGCCACTACTATAACCGGCTCGTATGGATGTTACCCAACGGACAACTTGGTTACTATGATAAACGACACTTATTTGCCTATGCAGGAGAACACGAACATTTTGCTCCTGGGCACAAACGTCTCATAGCCTCGGTAAAGGGATGGAAGATCAACCTGTTAATCTGTTACGACCTCCGCTTTCCCGTTTGGGCGCGGCAAGCCACGCCCCTTACTGAAGAAGATGCGGCGAAAAATGAACCCGAGTACGACCTGATGATCTATGTAGCCAATTGGCCCGAACGTAGAAATCATGCATGGAAAACCCTGCTGCAGGCGAGGGCCATCGAAAACCAAAGTTTTGTGGTAGGCGTCAATCGCGTGGGCAAGGATGGCAATGAAATTAACCATAGCGGAGATAGTATGGTCGTCGATCCATTGGGAGAAGTACTCTACACAAAAGCAAATGAGGAGGATATCCACACCATAACCCTGCACAAAGAAAAACTCGAAGAGGTCCGACACAAGCTACCCTTCCTGGAAGATGCCGATAATTTTATCATCCAATCTTAAGAGTACATCGCAAAGAGACGCTAAGTTCAAAAAGCATAATTAACCCAATACTCATGCCCATCGCATATAGCAATGCCATCCTGTACACTGGTCACTCTATTGAAACCCGGAAAGCGGTCCTGGTAGAAAACGGAACCATAGTAGAAGTTGTAGCGGAGAACGAAGTTCCCAGTCATTATTCAACTCACGACCTATCGGGAAAGTGTCTTGCACCAGCATTGATCGACCTGCAGATATATGGTGGAAACGGCAGACTGTTTTCTCAGGAGATCACACTCGAAGCATTGCAATCGACATATGAATATTGCCTTGCCGGTGGCTGCAGCCACTTCATGATCACCATGGCCACCAATACTATCGAGAAATTTCTGCAGGGTATGGAACTCGTTCGCCAATATCAGCAACAGGGAGGAAAAGGCCTGCTAGGACTGCACCTCGAAGGTCCCTACATGAATCCTGTGAAACGGGGTGCTCACCTGTTGAATTGTATTAAAAAACCTACAACAGATGAAGTAAAGCAATTGATTGACCATGGGCGGGATGTTTTTAAAATGATAACCCTTGCCCCCGAACAATGCGACTCCGCCATAATAAAGCTGCTGCTTGAAAATAACATCATTATCTCCGCTGGCCACAGTAATGCAAATTACCAGCAGGCCATGGCTGGGTTCGACCTGGGAATACAGGCTGCCACCCACCTCTTTAACGCCATGTCTCCCCTACAACATCGCGAGCCAGGAATGGTGGGAGCCATTTTCAATAATCCCTCGGTGATGGCGAGCATCGTGTGCGACGGCATTCACGTGGATTACGCCGCCGTTAAAATTGCCAAAACGGTATTGCAGCAAAGGTTATTTTTCATTACCGATGCTGTGGCCGAAACCACTACCGGCGAATATCAGCATTTATACAAAGGCGACCACTATGCCCTGCCAGATGGAACACTTTCCGGATCGGCACTTACGATGATGCAGTGTGTAAAGAATGGAGTTGAAAAAGTGGGAATACCATTAGAAGAAGCATTGCGCATGGCGTCAACCTACCCTGCTCAGCTCCTGAAAGGACAAAAGAAAGGCCTGATCGCCAAAGGATACCAGGCCAATATGGTAGTGTTTGATGAATCGTTTCAGGTTCACCAGGTGATCGGTTGACCTAAAGCCTTGGTCGCACCAGCTTCATAATTGCAGTACCCCAAACCGAAGCAATTACGATCAATAAAAGTCGGAAGGTTTTCTTTGTCTTATTATCGACATGGAAATTAACAGTCCTTAATGATGGACCATTCCCATTTTTTGCATTATGATCTTGCGCACAGTATCTACTTTGGGATCAATACCCTGGCGTATAGTTTCAACAGTGGGCGCCGCTTCGATGTCGGGCATAATACCGCGGCCTTCTTTCACAAGGTCTTTGTTCATCACCAACCTGAATCGGGGTAGCCTGAAACGAACGCCCGAGTTAGGCAGCGTTACGTCGGGGATCATCCAGGCAGAATTTCCGTACGCTCCGCCACCGGTTTCCTCACCAACGATCTTCACATTTTCCTGTCCTTTCAGTGCGCCGGCAAATAAAGTGGTGGCAGAGAATGAGTTACCACCGGTTATGATATAAATATCCCCGTTGAAATGATTTTTCTCTTTAGGCTTGAAGTAATGCCGCTCAAAATAGCCGAAATGGTATAAACCGTCTTTGTGCTTACGGGTAACAAACTGCATCATCACCCAATATGCTGGCTGCCATTGAATATACTTTGAATAATGGCTTTTCCGGCTGGGCGTATAAAGAGAGTCCGCGAGTTTAAACCGCTTATTGGCAAGGTACCGGGTGAGCTTCGTGGAAATACCAGCATCCCCACCCCCATTCGAACGAACGTCAATCACAAGATGGCGAATATTCCGCTTCTTCAATTCTCTGAACGACCGGCGGAAAAATCCCCTCAACTTGTTGCCCCGCCCAAACGTATTGACCGTCATATAAGCCGACGAGAGCGTGGTGTCGATCTGAATGTTCCGCACCGCATTGAGCATCGGCGGCTGAGGAGCCTGCCGTGGAACCCTGCCAGTTGGCCGGCTGACGGCAGGGCGGTTCAGGGTGTCGGCCAGCGGATCGTAAATTGGAACCACCGTTTCCCTTTCCTCGCCATAGTTATCACGATAAGTAATGGCAAACTGGTTGGTTAAGCCAAGAACATTGCGGTATAAATTGCCAAAACTGCCACGGTTGCTCAAAACCTGGTACTTACCAGTCTCGATATACCCGTCGCCAGATATATAATTAAAGAAAGTATTAGTCAATTGGCTCGTACTCATCCCGTTTACATGGGTAACGATCGTTCCCCTTTTCAGTACCTGGTCTTTTCTGTTGAGGTTGGTGATCACCGACATGCTATCGGGCCACACTTTCAGATGTAGCGGAAATACCGGAAGCCTTACCGTATCGAGGTAGTCGCCGTATTTTTTGGAGAAACGTACCGTGGTGTGCCCGCACCTGATCTTGGTCGTGACATAAGCCAACAGGTTCCGGAACTGTGGTTCAGTCATGGAATCCTGGATGCATTGGTAGGCAGCATCAAAATAGTGATTCATGCTGTCCTTGGAGGTAAACCAATACAGGCTGGGGTGCGATTCTTCAAGGATGTTTCTGAAGTAAGTATAGTCCTGCTGAAGCTGGACAGCCGAAAACTTTCTATCCGGATTGAAGGACTTCCTGGAAGAAGCGCATCCTATAAATAACATCGATGAAAGGATCACCGTAGTGCCGGAAAACCATTGCCTCATGCAAAATCCATTTAAACTCAGGTGTTCTTAAAAGCGTTCCAGCCCTGTGCAGTTATATTGTGTAATCCGCCGCCTTTGGTAATGATCTTGGTCCCTTCTTCTGCATCTGTCATATAACCGATCACGCTGATCTGCTCATTAAGAACGAGTTTTTCGTAATCAGATTGTGGCAGCGTAAACAGCAGCTCGTAGTCCTCTCCTCCGCTCAGGGCACAGGCGGTAGGGTCGATCTCGAATTTAAAGGCTGCCCGCTTCATTTCCTCGGCAATGGGGATCTTGTCTTCGTACAGCCGGCAGCCCAGGTTGCTATCCTGGCAAATATGCAGGATCTCCGAGCTAAGCCCGTCGCTGATGTCCATCATCGAGGTTGGGCGAATATCGCTTTCCGCAAAAAACTCGATAATATCCTTCCTGGCCTCAGGCTTCAACAGTTTGCCGATCACATACGACTCCCCTTCCAGGTCGGGCTGTATCTTGGGGTTCTCTAAGTAAATGCGCTTTTCACGCTCCAAAAACAACAATCCAACATAGGCAGCGCCCAGGTAGCCGGTACAGCAAAGCAGATCGCCTTTTTGAGCGGTACTTCTCTTTACAAAAGTATCGGGCGTTATTTCGCCGATGGCAGTCACCGAAATAATAAATCCTTTCTGTGAGGTGCAGGTATCACCCCCCACCAGGTCCACACCATATTTTTCACAGGCGGCGTAAACACCCTCATAAAACTCATCCAACGCATCGAGGCCAAACCGGTTGCTGAAACCAACGCTCATCGTTAGCTGGGTAGGCGTCGCATTCATTGCGTAAATATCGCTTAGGTTCACCACCACGCTTTTATAGCCCAAATGCTTCAATGGCGTGTAGCTCAGGTCAAAATGCACGCCCTCGATCAGCATGTCTGTCGATACAACCGTTTGCTTGCCAAAATGGTCAATTACAGCCGCATCGTCGCCAACGCCAAGGATAGAGGAAACATTCTGGAGTTCAATATTTTTAGTCAGATGATCGATCAGTCCGAATTCACCCAGGTCATTAATTTCTGTTCTTTCGCTCATACACAAATAGGCTTTAAGATGAATGCAATAGAAATCAGCTATTTATACTTTATCGTTGATCCACAGTAGTAAGTCGTCATGAATTTTACCATTGGTGGCAACAATGCGGGGTTGGTAAGGCGAATAGAGAGCCCCTGTAAAGTCCGTTACTTTGCCACCGGCTTCTTCCACCATCAGGAAACCCGCAGCACTATCCCAGGCTTGCAACTTATGTTCATAAAAGCCATCAAAACGACCTGCCGCAACCCAGCAAAGGTCAATGGCAGCCGAGCCTAACCGCCTCACAGGAATGCCCTGGCGAATAAGCCTGCTGAAAACATCCAGCGGCCCATTGGGCTCATTGATATAAGTATAAGGAAACCCCGTCACAAGGCACGACTTTCTAACATCGGTTTCGCCGCTCACTTCAATAGGCTGACCATTCAGGGTGGCACCCAATCCACGCTCGGCAAAATAAAACTCCTTCAGGAATGGATTGTACACGGCACCCATGATCATAGAGCCAGCCTTTTCCAGTCCGATCGAAATGCAGCATAAGGGAATACCATGCGCATAATTGATCGTTCCATCGATGGGGTCGATGATCCACTTATATTCGCTGTCCATGGCGATCTCACCTACTTCCTCACTCAGGATAAAGTGGTCCGGAAACGCCTTTTTGATGATTTCCAGGATGGCTTTTTCAGAAGCATGGTCCGCCTCCGTCACCAGGTTGTTGATACCTTCTTTATTGCTGATTTGCAGGTTTTTATTATTAAAGTAGTGCTGAATAACCTGCGCGCCGGCTTCGGTAGCGTTGATAAGCGTTTCTTTTAGCATTACGCAAAGATAAGGTGGTTCATACAACGAAATTTCTTCCAGTAAAGCACAATAAACTAATTATTGTCAGTGGATTGTGAATATGCCACGAAATTAAATACCTTCAATAGCTCAACGGCCCACCAGGTGGCCCGGGTTCAAATTCTAATATATGTTCGATAAACTCTTTAGCTGGGGTAAAAAGAAAGCAGAAGACCCTGCTATCCCATTTGGCCGGTATTCCGACAACAACAAAACAGTCGCCAAAGTAGATCGCTGGACCGAAGCCGACAACCTTTTCAAAAAACAACAATACCCCGAAAGCCTCGAAGCCTTTTTTGATTACCTGCGCGACGAAGCCGAGCAAAATGTGATGCTGGAGCGCAACGGAACAGAAGGACGATTCCATTTATACCAGGGTTCCAAGATCGTACGGGGTGAGTTCAACAATGAGCGAGTCGTGGCCGAAGTAACACTGGCCCGTATGGGACAACCCAGCGTACCTGTAATGCGCCGGCTGCTCGAAATGAACTTCAACCTGTATTACAGCCGTTATGCGCTCGATAGCGATCGGCTTTGTATGCGCTTTGACAGCAACATCAAATCCGCCAATCCCAATAAACTGTATTACGGATTGAAAGAACTGGCCATTAAAGCCGACAAGCTCGACGATCTCCTCGTGCAGGAATTCACCTCCCTGCAATCCATCGATAGCGACCACGTGGCCGAAATACCCGATTCGGAAAAGGAGATCAGGTATGATTATTTCACTAAATGGGTACAGGAAACCATCGATTATGCCGCCAGCCTCGATGCAGATAAATTTTCCGGAGCCATCTCCTACCTGCTGCTCACACTGGCCTTCCGTATTGACTATATGATTGGCCCCGAAGGAAAACTCCAGCTCGACCTGGAGAAGGTCATCGACATATACTTCAAAAAAGACGAAAAGCAAACGACCGAGCGAAACCAGGCCATGATCGAAGCCTACCGTAAGCTGATCACAAGGCCAAAAGAAGAAGTGTTTCCTTGTCTGTTCAGGTCCAAACATACTTTCTCCATCGTCGCACCGCAAAACCATAAGGCAGTCATCGACGCCATCAATGCGGCAGCCGGCAATATGATATGGTACCGCGACAACCAGTATCCCATGATCGCAAATACGATCATCGAGTATGGATTCTCTTTTTGCCAGTATTCCTATAGTTTGCCCAAGCCGCTGACCGATCTGTTCCGCCTTT
This sequence comes from Paraflavitalea sp. CAU 1676, assembly GCF_029223285.1. Lineage (GTDB taxonomy): Bacteria > Bacteroidota > Bacteroidia > Chitinophagales > Chitinophagaceae > Paraflavitalea. The sequence goes on from NZ_JARHUJ010000006.1 coordinate 443,791, forward strand.
TTATGCAGATCAACCATGCCGATTATTTTGCAGCCATGGGATTTGCATCGCAATACTATGATAAGGCATCCAACGAATTTGAGGTCGACGCCATCCGTGAACGTATAGAAGACATCGTTGCCGTGTGGAAGAACAAATTCACCAAACTTGAATTCAAAGTGTCTAACCTTCGGTACGATAACCTGGTTAATTTTAACACGACCTTTACCGCCGAGGTCACAGCACTTAATTTTGACTAATACAGCAATACATTTCACATGCCTACCCAGGAAGTAATAGAAAAGTTTCATCCTGCCATCATACAGATCGCTACACAAACCGGTACTGGTACTGGCTTTTACCTACGCGAATACGACCTTATTGTAACTAACGATCATGTCGTACAAGACAATCCGGAAGTAACCATCGCCGGTAAAACATTCGAAAAGGCTTTGTCGAGAGTATGGTACACCGACCGCAAGCATGACCTGGCCTTCCTGCAGCCGCCCGCCGGTATTGAACTGCCCGCACTTTCACTGGGCCGCTATGACGCGTTAAAGGATGGTGATGAAGTAATTGCCATTGGTCACCCTTACGGACTCAACTATACGGCTACACAAGGGGTAATCTCTAAAGTAGACCGGATCCGCGACGGACTTAAATTTATACAGATCGATGCGGCCATCAATCCAGGCAATAGCGGAGGCCCCCTCGTCAATGAGCAAGGCGAAGTGATTGGTGTCAATTCGTTTATCATTCGGGGTGGCGATAACCTTGGCTTTGCCCTGCCCGTAACTTATTTGCAGGCAGCCCTGCAACTATATGCGCCGCACAAGGGAACACCATCCACCCGTTGCCCAAGTTGCGATTCGCTGGTATTGCCCGATACTATAGACTCCAGCAAATATTGCCCCGCCTGCGGAACAGAGGTTAAGTTGCCCGAAATGCCGGAGAAAGAAGTGGAAGCAGTGGGAGTAGCAAAAACGATCGAAGAGATCCTGAAAGAGTTGGGCAAGGATGTTAAACTGGCCCGTTCAGGAACCAACCGCTGGGAAGTAAAAGAAGGAAGTGCGAAGATCAAGATCACCTATAGTCCCGAAAACTACTTTATAGCAGGCGATGCTTACCTCTGTCAGTTACCGCCCGACGGAACAAAGATCAAACCACTTTATCAGTTCCTCTTGCAGGAAAATTACAGGATGAACGGCCTCGTATTGAGTTGCGCCAGCCAGAATGTGATCTTATCCTGCGTGATATACGATCTCGATATCTCCAAGGAATTAGGAGCCGACATGTTTAATACGCTCTTCAAAAATGCCGACCACTACGATGATCTGCTGAAGACGCAATATGGCTGTGTAGACAGGCTCGAAGAAGTTTAAGCCAGGAACCATAACTTTGGCGCCCATGTTTCAACGTAAACAGCTTACCAAAGAACAAGCATTGCAAAAGGCCAGACACTACTGTGGCTACCAGGAGCGCAGCCACCAGGAAGTGAAGGAGAAATTGTACACCTTCGGTTTATACAAACAACAGGTGGAAGAATTATTGTCTCAACTCATTGAAGAAAACTACCTCAATGAAGAGCGGTATGCCATTCAGTTTGCGGGAGGACGGTTTCGGATGAAACACTGGGGGCGGGTGAAGATCAAATACGAATTGAAGCAGAATCGGGTAAGTGAATACAACATCAAAAAGGCCATGAAGGAGATTGATGAAGAAGATTACAGCAAAACGCTTCATCAATTGGCTGCTAAAAAGTGGACCTCCATTCGCGGTGAAGGAGTAAACCACTATGTAAAACTTAGCAAAACGACCGATTACCTGCTACAAAAAGGATATGAACCAGAATTGATCAAGCAAGCCATTGCCGCTATCCGCAAAAAGGAAGATTAAAGTTCCATGAAATAGAACCCTGAATATGCCGGCTACTAACAACCGGTAGCTTTAAGCACGACCAATCCAGGCACAGCCCACCAGTCCTGGCATCATTCTTTTGTCTCCTTTAGAAAAAGCAGTTATGAAAGTACTTACCTCGCTGGTAGGTGGACTGGCAGGTGCCATAAGTGTTACCATTTTACACGAAATCGCACGTAAACTTGCCCCATCTGCTCCACGCCTAGATAAGCTGGGCGAACACGCAACAGCCCGCCTGATCGAAAAAACAGGCCACGATGCGCCCCGCGGTCAGGCGCTGCGATCTACCGCATTAGCGGGCGACCTTATTGGCAATACGTTGTATTATAGTCTGGCCGGTACGCGTATCAATAAGGCCTTAACTACAGGCAGCCTCCTTGGTCTCGGTGCTGGCATAGGAGCACTCAAACTTCCCCAGGTGCTGGGCTTCAATGAACACCATACCAACAACACACCTAAAAAGCGTTGGTTGACAATGGGGCTTTACATAGCAGGTGGGCTTATCGCAGCCGGCGTAACCAAATGGCTCGAAAACCGCGCAAATAAAAAACCTTTAGTAGCCCGCACCAAAGCACCCGACGAAGCCTATAAACCAGTATTGGATATAACAGTATAAGCCCCGTAACCGAATCCGTAGATAAGTTGAAATCCGAATCTATCAAATCCTAATAAATTCAATTACTATGGATCTCGGCGAACAAATCTTAAAGATCTTGAATAAGAAATATGAGCCACTTTCGCTCATAGAAACAAGGTTTAATCAGTTTGATCTGGCATTTAAAACTGACCGTGATGGACTACCGCTGGTTGCCTTTGTCGGTCACAAGGACGACGCTGGCAAACTTTTGGGCGAACGTTTTGCCCGTCGTCTCAGGCAACTCGTCAATGGCAGGATCATTAAGGAAAGCTGGGAATACAAAGGCGAAGCCTGTATGGAATGCAGTGCCAGCCGCAATTGAATGTTAAGTAAAGAAAAACCCGGTACATGTCGCACCGGGCTTGGCTTTGTAAGGGTCACCCCCTTCTATATGAATATTTAGTTATCGTTTGGATTTAAATTCCGATCCGTCTTTCCATGCAGGCACCTGATCGCCATACGCAATGCGTTTACCAACTTCAAACAACAATTTCAAATCGTCCAGGCCACCGGCCAAAGTCCAGGTGGCAGCGTCATACTGGTCTGATGGGCGATGATAATGTTTATCCTGGTATTCTTCATGGATCTTCTCCCCGTATTCTTTGCCCTTACCAACAACATCGATACCCCGCTCAGTGTACAGTGCGGGAATACCCACTTTCGCAAAATTGAAATGGTCCGAGCGGTAATAATACCCTGCTTCGGGATGGTTCTCGTAGGCGATATAGCGACCTGCTTTTTCAGCAGCTTCCTTGAGATAGTCTTCCAGGTCCGACTGACCCTGACCTACCACAATAATATCTTTTGTCGACTCAAAGGGGCTTAACCCATCCATGTTGATATTGGCAATGGTTTTCGCAGCTGGATAAACCGGGTTTTGGGCATACCAGGCCGATCCCCACAGTCCCTGCTCTTCTGCAGTTACGGAAAGAAAAATAATAGTCCGCTCTGGTTTTTCAGAAAGGCTTTTGAAGCCGCGTGCAAGTTCGATCAGCCCCGCTGTGGCACTGGCATTATCAAAAGCACCATTGTATATCGAATCCCCTTTCTCGTCGGCCTTACCGATACCGAGGTGATCCCAGTGTGCCGTGTAGATGATATATTCATCCGGGCGCTTGCTACCAGTGATCTTCCCGATAACGTTGTGCGATTTATTATAGACGGGCGTCACCTTCATGGTGGTGGATAGTTTTATGCCCAGCGGGGTTCCTTTGAAACCGCGAACATCAGCTTTGGCCAATAAGCTACTGTCAAGACCAGCCGCACCTAACAACTTAGTTGCGGTGGGGCCAGATACCCAACCGATCACGTCGCAAAGTTGCTCTGTTTTGCCCCTGTTGTCAAGGCGCAGGCGCGATCCGTTCCAGTTGTTTTGCACAACTGAAAAAGGATAACTGGCAGCCTGGGTATTGTGCACGATCAGGCAACCTTTTGCTCCCTGGCGTGCAGCCTCTTCAAACTTGTAAGTCCAGCGGCCATAATAGGTCATGGTTTTGCCCTTGAATAAAGTACTGTCACCACTGTTGTAGCCCGGATCATTCACCAATACCAGCACTACCTTACCCTTAACATCAAGACCGGCATAATCATTCCAGTTGTATTCGGGCGCCACAACACCATACCCTGCAAATACCAGCTCGTTTTTGTCAAGTGTTATCAGTGAATCGGTCTTGTCGGTCCAGATCACGTAATCATCAAACCCTTTCAAATTGAAATTACCCTTGCCACTTTCAACAGCCATAGACGAAGCAGCAGCAGTAGTAATATTGACCATAGGAACATCCTGAAAATAGCTGTCGCCATTGCCAGGTTCCAGACCAGCCAATGCAAACTGCTCTTTAAGATAATTGATCGTTTTGGTCTCACCTTCTGTAAAAGGCTTACGGCCCTGGAAATCATCTGAGGCCAGTACTGCTATGTGTTTGGCCAAACTGTCGGCCCTCATAACAGCAGCGCCCTCGTCATTGCTGGCGGATGCAGATTTATTTTCACCGCAGGCAGCAATCACTGAGGCAGCTGCCAGCGAAAAAGGAATAAGATACGAACGCATAATAATTGTAGTTTTTAAAGAAGACTAAAAGGTAAGACAAAACAGCAATAAATCACCCGGATCAGAGCATCTCTCGATCAATCTTCAACAGGCTCGGTTGCAGTAGGTTATTTAAAACATGCAGTAACATCTTCCTGAAAAGCAATGCGGTGGCCAATATAGGCTATGCGAAACCCTATTGCAGCCAATAAACACATTATATTAAATGCGCATTAAAACACCCGCTTAGCCGGAGGTTTTTGGCACATAGCGGCACGCTTATTGAAATACGTAATTCGTATTACATCACATAAAAAGGAGGTGTTATGAAAATCAGGACAGAGATCTTCGAATTAACGGTAGATGGAAAACCAGTAGTGGTTAAAGCTACCCCTTACCAAACGCTCTCGACAGAAACGAGGTTTAGAGTAAGTGTGAATGAGAGCCCTGTGCACATATTTGCATGGGACAAAGACCTGAATCGCCTTACCGCGATCGATAGCAGCAACGCTGCAGGTCATATGCCAGAAAAGATCGATGAAGCTATAGGTCGCCAACTCTATCAACGGGTGGCAGCTTAAAAATAATATAATATCCAATTTCAGAAAAACTGAACGCAGGGCGCAAACCCTGCGTTTTTTATTGGTACTATTCTGCTTTGATGTACGCCGCCGGCACTTCATCGGCCAGCCAAACCCCATTCGCGGAAACGTAAAAAACATAACCAGCCGCCTGCATGGCCCTGGCATCGATATGAAGCAATACCGGTTTACCATGGCGGCCTCCCACTGCAACAGCGGTTTGGGGATCGGCCGTCAAATGCACATGGTGCCGTTGGCGCCGCTTCAATCCTTCCTTCAATACAATGGCCAGCGAATGAGCTGCCGTGCCATGATACAATATATCCGGGGCCACCGCAACGGGCAGTTGCAGGTCAACCTCAACACTATGGCCCTGGTTGGCGCGTATCATGGTGCCATCGTCATTAAAAGCAAAACGCTTCTTGTCGTTGGTATCGACAATTACCTGCAAAAGCGAACGGTCAAGGGTCGTTCCGTGCAAATTGATCTTACTGATCAACTCGTCCACAAAAGCCCACCCGCCTTCCTGCAGGGTAAGGCCAATAGCTTCCGGCCTATGCCGCAAAACCAGGCTCAGGAATTTACTGGTCCTGGCCAATTCTTTATTCATACATTAAATAATTCTGTTGTTAAAAAATACCTGTTCAATCTCCGCCTTTGCCCGTTCAAACCGTTCCTCCCAATTACCACCGACCATCACATAGGGAATACCCGCGTCCATCAACTGCTGCTCATGAAACCGGCTCAGCGCATTTCTTTCGGACTCCTGTAAGCGCGTCCCATCCTGCACATGCGGACAATCGGTATCCAGGAAAATATGCAGGTCAAACCGGTTGGCCGCTTCAATCCAATCAGGTACAACCAGCTCCCGCCCAAATAAATACTTCGAGTATGATTTGGTAATATTCACGTCGGTATCGCATACCAGGATCCTGTTGGCCTCCCGAACCTTTTCGTTGATCGTAGCGGCATGTAGGGTGGCAATCTTCAGCAAGTCCTCAAATACAACTTCGTCAGTGGTTTCTATCACCTCCCGGGCCATTTCAGGCACAAAAGACGTTGTAAAGTAATTGCCAAGTCTTTCCGCCAGGGTAGATTTTCCTGTCGATTCGGAGCCGCTGAGGCAGATTTTCTTCACAAACCACGGCCTGGCAGCAGGAGCAATCAAATCCCAATGTTCAAATGGATTGCGCAAAATGCTGCTCGCGGCCACCGGCACCTGCTTACGCGCCTGGTCAAAACAAACATGCTCAATACCGAGAAACTCGGCAACATAATCACCATAGGGCTCCGACGAAACAAAAACCTCGATACCGGCAAAATGATTACGAATGTAATTCGCCCACAAGGCAGAAATGCTGCGTGAAGAGACCGAGCTATTAGGCAACACCGCTTCATCATACTCCACCAGCGCAACCGATACCCGCTCGTTATCCCCAAAGCTTTCCTCCAACCAACCTTTACGCACCTGTCCACCGATCTGCTCCTTCTCCGATGCACACAACATCACCACCAGGTGCTCGCAGTACAACAACGCAAAATCGATCATCGCCAGGTGACCCGCATGCAGCGGCATGAACTTTCCCAAAACCAATCCCTTTTTCTTCATACGTTAAACTTACCATCTTACACGCACGCCGGCATAAAAATTAACCGGAGGCTGAATAAAATAACCCGGCACGCCGGCTGCCGTGATTAAACCGTTGGTGAAATAAACCCGGTTTGTAATATTATTTATTACACCAAAGAAGGTCAGTTTACGCCATTGCCAGCTACCATCTGCATTGACAATAAAATAATCCTTCAGCTTGTATTGGTTTGCATAATCAATATACGACTCGCCCTGGTATCGCACCCCCACACCAGCCTGCCAACGTTGCTTCACCAATCTGCATTCCTGATTGCTGATGAAGGCCGGGGTCAAAACCGGACGAAGATCTATCTTGTCCTCTTTGATCCTGTTCATCGAAGCCGACGACTGGTTCCTCCACTCAATCCCATTCTCCCATCTCCACCAGGCGTCAACCTCAACACCACTCCGGTAACTCCTGGCTGCACTGCTGTGTAACGGAACACCCGTGGGGCCAATCTGACCATTAAGCGTTATTTCATCCCGGAAACGCATGTAATACAGGTTTGCATTGATGAACACATTTCGGGCACCATACTTTACCCCAAGCTCTTGGTCAACCACCCTTTCAGGCTTTACAGAGTTGAATAATAATTCGCCATTATCATCCCTGGCCAGGTCGTCGCTGCCCATAAAAAGATCATTACGGGTAGGTTCACGATGTGTCTGGCCAATAGAGTAATAAAGCCTCAACCCTTCCTGCAGCCGATAAGCGATCCCCAGCGTGCTGTTAAAGAAGTTCCAGTATTGTCCGGGCGTCACTTCATTTCCTGTATAGGTAAAACTGCTATAGCGGAATTGAGCATCACCCAAAAACTCCCATCGGCCAACGTTGTAGATTGCTTTCGTGAATACGCTGGCTTCATTCCTGTAACCGGTATTGGAATACAGCTCCCCGGCGCTTTTCTCGCTGCCAAGGTGCCTGCGCTGGTACCACTGAGCCTGTACACCATTGTACCACCGGAAATGCCGGCCTGCATACGTGTGATAAGAGAAGGCACCGGCAAAATTCGATCGGAATGCATAATTATACAGCTCGGCAGTTGACGGATAACCCAGAAAATAATTCAGGTCAAAGTCGTAATTGCCGTCCAGGTAATTGTAAAAAACCCCCGAATGCAATTGATGCCGGCTACTGATCTGCCATTCATGGTGCAGCTGGGCATGCGCTTGCAGAAAACGGTCAAACTCAATCGAACTATTTGCATTGAATCTTTTATTCTTATGAATGCTGTCCATCGGAGCACCCACCCAGGCGAGTTCATTTTTCTGCTCACCTAAAAAAGCTACCAGGTACACTTTATGCTTGTCGCCCCAATAACCAGGGTTGAGGAAAACAGAACTCGAGGTATTGGCAGAGTGATCACGATAACCGTCAGAATGCAGGTGCGAAGCCCGGGCATACAAACCGAAATCATTCTTCAGTCCCGTGTTCATACTGCCGTTCAAACGATAGGTATTAAACGAACCGAATCCAGCAGAAGACTGACCTCCCGCACTGTCCTTAAAGCGAACCGACTCGAAATACAAACTGCCACCATACGCCGCCACGCCATGCCGCGAATAGCCTGCGCCCCGTTGGATCTGCACACCCGAAACCGATTCCAGAAAATCCGGGTAGTTGGAAAAATATACGCCCTGATCTTCCGGCTCATTCAGCGGCACCCCGTTCAGGCTCATATTGATCCTGGTTTGATCGATACCACGTATCCGGAAGTAAGAGTAGCCCGATGCACTGCCGGCATCTGTATAGAAAGTAACCGACGGGGTTTGGGAAAGCAAAGCCGAAGGCTCTTGCCCGTAATATTTCCTGTCAAGTTCTTTACGTGACAAATGGCTCAATGTAACCGGAGATTGAGTTGGCAACGAAAAAGGAGAAGTAACGACCACCTCTTCCAGCGTTTTTGCAGAATCACTTTTTTCCTGACTCCGGGCAATTTGGCTACACAAAGCAAGCCCGGCTACTAAAGTCAACTTTCTCATGGGCGCAAGGTTTCAATATCATGAACTAAACGAAACATACATCAATTCACAGAGATCGGTAATATCGGCGCTGCGGCGAATTCCCTTAAGCCACTTCGATGGAATGGCTGAATGGCCATAATACAAACCAGCAAGCCCGCCCGTCACCGCGGCCGTGGTGTCCGCGTCGCTGCCAAGGTTAACGGCCATCAATACAGCATCCTGGTAGTTGTCGGTCGTCATAAAACAATACATCGAAGCCTCGATGGTGTGCATGACATATCCGTGCGAATGAATGCTGTCGATCGAACGTTGAGTGATTTCATTAACCAACAAAGGCGCAAACAGGTCAATCTCTGTTTGAACGATCTCTTCACTTACCAGGAAGTCACTTACCGACTTCGCCGTTTCAGCATAAGCCTCCGTTTTACTTTTACCATTCAGTAACCTCAAAGCAAACTCCAGGTAGTAGAAGCAGGCAATGACCGATCTCACGTGACCGTGTGTAATAGAAGAAACTTTCATGATAGTCCTGTACCGCTCGCCGATCTCCATACCTTTAATATGGAACAATAGGGGCAGAATACGCATCAACGAACCATTACCATTAGCGTCTTCATCAAAATCTCCTGCAAGGTCCGCACGGGCACCTGTCTTAAGGCGGTTTATAGCCCTGCTCGTCGTCATCCCAATGTCAAAAACATTTCCCCCGGCCGTCCAGTAGCCCTTAGATTGCCAATCCACAAACCGCTTACCGATATCCTCCAGATCGAAGCCCCGGCAAAGCGAAGCTGCCAGGCAAAAGGTTAGCGAACTATCATCCGAAAAAGTGCCCGGTGGCTGATTATGGCTCCTATATCCAACAAAATCTTTGATAGGGTTCAGCTTTAGAGAAGCACGGCTCATAAACTCGGCGGGCACGCCCAGGGCATCACCGATCGCCACACCAAACAAAGCCCCGTAAACATGTTCTCTCGTCATAAAAAATGCTTTCTGAAAGGTTCAATAATGCTTTCCTTATTGGTCTTAACGGCAAAAACGATCTTCTTAAAGTGTCCTGCAAACTCACCTTGCAATGCTTCTTTGAACAAAGCTGCAATATCTTCCGGGTTGTTTCGGAAAACACCGCAACCCCAGGCGCCTAAAACCAGTGTGTCATGTCCATAAAGCCGGCACAGCGCCAGCAGCTTTTTGACCCGCACACGCATCACCGGAATGATCCGGTCAACACTCCCTTTCTCGCGCTCAACAACAACACCGGCATTCACGGCAGGTGAAGTCACGATAGCCGTCAAAACGGGGTGATCCTGCAATTGCCCTTCTTCATACTTGAAGACCGGCACACCCGGCGAATAGATCATATGATCCGAGTACAGGCAGCTCGATTGCTTCCGGTGAAAGGAGTAATAAGCAGGAGCTTTCAGCAGGCAAGGATACAGACCCGAAGCCCGCGCAATACATTCCTCCTGCGCAATGGCGCCACCCAGAAAACCACCGCCGGGGTTTTTGGCAGAAGCAAAATTCAGACACATGATGTTACTAAAACCATCACCCGGCAGCCTTCTTACCGCATCGAGTGTAGTTTCATTCATTACTTCATAACTGGTTTCCAGTAAACCCGTGCTACCTACTGCTTTTTCTAAAATGTCCGACAACTCATCGGGCGAAAACAGCCTTGTATTTTTAATAGCCTGTTCCATCGCTGCGGCAAGGTCAACCCTGTCGCTTGTGGAATTGACATAAAATCCCTGTTCGAGGAGTTGCAACGTGTCATTCGCGATCGCAACCCGCGCTTTTTGATTCATAACCTAAATGTATAATGTTAACTTTTCTACGATAATAGCCTGTCCCGCGCTTCCATAAGGGCAAACCCAAGTAGGTTACCGCCCCGCCATTTAAAAGGGTTCATGGCATCTGGATTATTCTGACCCATGCCAATACCCCAAATACGATCACGCGGACTGGCTTCTACAATTATTTTTTGACCGGTGTACAATAAGAATTGACGCAGCTCTTCATGTTGAGAGAATTTATGGTAAGATCCTTCGACTACAATAGCATATCGTTTTTCCTTCCAGGTGGCATCATCGAAGTTCCTCACCTTTCTGCCAATCTCTTTGGCCACGGCAGGCTTGATGCAGCTGATGACCTCTTCGAACGCTTCCCGATCGCCAAACAGTAAAGCCTTATGGGCCATCATCCAGTGCTCGGCTGTAAGGTAGGTCACGCCATCCACCTCGAAGGAAGCAGGAAACCACTGGCTCAGGCACGACTTATCGACCGTTCCCGCTTGCTTCGGCGTATGACCCCAGAAGTAAAAATATTCCACCGCCTGCCCAGCCTCTACCTGCCTTCTTAATATTTCGAGTGAATATTTCATAGCTCTTAAACAGATTAAAATAATGCTCATTAAAATGGGAGCAAGGCAGAGGCTGGAAACGCAGCACCAATTATTTATTTTCAAATGCTTCTTTCATCTCCCCCAGCGCAGCACGCTCCCGGGCTTCTTCAAACTTCACTTCACCCACCAGTTCACCATTCTCAAAAACCGTCACTAGTTGGTCTTCCGCATCAGCCTCCTGCTCTTTCCGCACTGTTTGGAAGAATCCGTCCGTTTGGATCAGCTTCAGCTGACCTGCCTTCGATTTCTTGAAAGAAGAAACCAGGCGGCCGTGAGAATCGATCTCTATAGGGTTCTTTTGCACATCTACCGCTTCACCATTCACCTCCGCATACGAACATTTGAAAGCAAACTTTTGCGTGTCCCGATCCACTTTTTGCAGCAACGCGCCACCCATACCAAGCACCAGGTTTTCCGCACTGATACCATTTATTTTAAGCGCATTGTATATATGCCTGATCGAGTCAACGTTGATACCATCGCCCTGGATCACCCGCACCTGCGAAGGCAGCACCCTGAATCCTTTCTCATTGATCGTAAAGCCAAACTTCTCAAACAGGATGTCAAATACTTTCAAGAGGGTAAATACAGGATCACCACTATCAGGACGTATTACCAGCACACCATCACGGCTCAGCACCAGTTCCTTCAAATCGGCGCCCCAATACTTGCTGCAGGCCCTGAAAATGTCGTACGAGTCAGAAACACAGGCCACCGTTCCTGTGGGGAATGTCTTAAGAATATGTTTGAACACTTCCAGTTCTCCTTCTTCACCCAACAACGTGCAAATACTGTGTTCAGTAGCGGGGATCGACAAACCATACACTTTCTCCGCGCCATAATATCTTTCGGCCAGCACACTACCCATAATGTTATCACTGCCACGGAAGCTAAGCAGGTGAGCAGCACCACCCAATCCGGCGCTTTCAACGGAGCTCACGCCACGGAAACCAAAGTCATTCAACACAAAATCAAGCCCGGCAATAGCTGCGGCAGAAGCCGTTTCATGAAAGTATTCAGCGGTGATCTTTCTGACCTCTCTCGAAACAGTAGCCACCGTGCAGGGATACCACACTTGCATAAGCAGTGTCTCGAGGAAATTGGTAAGCCAGAAACACTCAGGATCAGTATTTTCAATCGTCACCAACACATTGTTTACGGGAACCGAAGTGCCCTCAGGAACTGCTTTGATGCGCACGGGCAATTTGCCGCCATGTTTTTTTACGATATACTCAAATTTGCTGCGATCAAAAACATCATTGCGGCCAAAAACCTGCTCCAGGAATCCACTGGCAGCATCAATCTTTTCAGTCGTGATCACCTCACCCTGCAAATAGTATTTCAGGAAATATTGTAAGCCGAAAAATACGGTCTCGTCGAATTGACCACCCCGGCTTTCGAGATAAGAATAGATCTTGGTAGTGCCGGGATAATATAATTTATGATGAGAATATTTATAAGCGTCGGCCAGCAGCAATATGTTCTCTTGCGTTTTCATTGCAAACATTTTTAAAATAAAAGTATAAGGGTTTAATTTATTGGTTGGCAACCTTTGCGGCTACCTGTAAATTCTTAACGAGTAGATCCACCAGTACAAAATGCTCGGCGGTGATCTCCTTGCGTTCCAGCATCCCACTCAGCTCCGAAACACTAAACCAGGCCAGTTCTGCCAGGTCATCATTCGCGGCAGCATCACCGGCGATCAGGCTGGTCTTGAAAAACACCGTCGTGATCTTGTCAGCCTCTTTTCTATAACGCCAGTCGTCTATTCTGGCTGATCCTACATATTGCATGGGCCCGGTAACCAGATCGCCACATTCTTCCTGCAATTCCCGCGCAGCAGAAGTTTCAAAGTTTTCATCCACAGGATCCACAAACCCACCAGGAAAACGCCAGCCGGCAGCACCAGGCTTCTTACCCAGCAACACTTCCCGGTCTCCGTTTCGCAATACAGCAATGTCAACCGTGGGGTGTACGGAATCATACTTATTATGATAAGCGTAGTTGATGCCCATCCGGAAATCGACACTGTCTAAAACCTTATCAGCATTTTCATCGCGAATTACAGTAGCCGATTGATCACCGAACTCCGGCAAAGCCACTGTTGCGATATGACCGCTGTAATAGGGGATGAAACTATCACGGCTACCGTATAAAACAAAGGATTCCTGTGGAAAAGTATTCCTTAACAGATTGTCCAGCCGATCGCTCCAAACCCGGTCATCCGGATGGTCGCCCAGCGGCAACACCACCAATTCAGGCGCATATTGCTTGATGAGGCGCTCGCGGGTATAGAAATCAAAAGGATTTCGGCTACTGCCTTTCACCGGCGATACCCCCAGCACCACGATGATCTTATTATGCTTGGGTTTGATCTCGTTGAGCAGGTATTTATGCCCCTCGTGGAGGTAAGGGGTTTGAAAGCGTGCGATGATGACTCCTGTATTCTTCATTTTGCGTCATTATTACGCAAATATAAGAAGCCTTTTTTGATTACGCAAGTTATTTGCGTAAAATAAACGCAAAATGCTCAAAAATTCTGCAGGCTACCCATTTGCTGGATTTGGTAAGTTGCTCCGCGTCGTGCCAGTTTGTCAAAAAAACGACAACCGGATAAAGGTCCGATAAGGAAAATTCGGGAAACAGACCCTCCGGGGATACTCCGTGCCAACTCCCCATATGGTGTATGGGTGCTGACAGGTTCGCGTAAACCTGAAGTAAGCCAGAGGTAAACCAAAAGTAAACCTAGAGTAAACCGCAATAGTGGAAAAGTGGATATTTATGACCCGCAGGCAGGGGAAAACGAGCCGTAGTGAGGCTGCATTGAAACGTTCTGCTGGAGGTAGTAACACGGGTCATTGTAAAAATGATTTGTAATGGAAAGCTACTGCAAATATGGCAGAAAATCAAATGTAAGATCGGCCTCCAAAGCCACCACCAGCCCATTTTAGATCTCGAAATTCATACCTTCTTTCTCGAGTTGCTGATAGCGTTGCTCATTAAACCGGTACATTTTGCTGGGCCTTCCTTTGCCTTCCGGCTTCGCATATTCCTTGGTCTCGTCAAGGATGCCCAGGGCGAGCATTTTCCGCGAAAAATTACGCCGGTCAATATCCCGGTCTAATAAAGTAGTGTATAAGTGCTCCAGGTCGGCGAAAGGAAAAACCCTGTCCAGCAACTCGAACCCGATCGGTTGATACCTGATCTTGGCCCGTATCCGTTCGATCGCTTTATTAAGGATAATATGGTGGTCAAAAGCCAGTTCGGGCAGTTCTTTGATCCTGAACCACTGTGCATGCTCAGCATCAGTACTGGCCTTCAGTTGTTGAAACTGGGCCGATTTTACCAGTGCGAAATAAGCGATAGAAATGATCCGCTGGCGCGGATCCCGACCAGGCTCACCAAAAGTATATAGTTGTTCAAGGTAGTCGACGCTGATGCCGGTTTCTTCCTGCAACTCCCGCCGCACCGCTTCTTCCAGCGATTCGTGCTCCAGCACAAACCCACCAGGTATAGCCCAGCTGTTTTGGAAAGGAGGATACTTCCGTTGTATCAACAACACAGAAACCCCTTCCTGCTTGGAATAGCCAAAAACTACCGCATCAACGGCCACTTTCATATGCTGGTCAGAACTACTCATTGAGGCTGCAAGATAAAAATTGCCAGTCGTATTGCACATCTCATCCCAAAACAGGCTTCAACCCGAGGAATTTGCCATATGCCCTGGCTGCTTTATCAACCGCGCCAACCAGCTTTTTGCTCGTCTTCTCAAAATAATCCCGCTCTATCTTCACGGCTGCGGTCCCCAATGTCCTTTTCCAAACACCCTCCACCTGGCCACCCGCTACGATCGTAGCACTGAACTGCCCATTAGCCGTCATCGCCAGCCGGTGCGCGTGCGCCTGATTGATGATGACACTCCGGTCGCTATAGCCTAATAGGAACTCATCAAAGCCCGGCAGCATACATACGGTCGATTTACCCGCCGGCTCCGGCAGTTCCGCTGCATGCCAGTAAGTTTCGCCATTCACTGCCACACTCAGCAGTTTGTCCTGCACCATATCCACGCCTCTGCGGGCTTCCGTTAAAGTAATGCCCGCCCACCACATAAAGTCACGCACCGTCGCCGGACCATGACTCTTAAAATACCTCCCTGCCAACTCTGCCAACGGCTCCGCCGGATTGGTCCGCACGGTTTCCGGTACCCATTCATCCAGGAGTACGTGCGTAAACTGCTTGCCCTTTCGCGGGCCCATGCAGATCAATCCCTCCATACTGGCCTGTAGCAGCAAATGGCCCACACCGTAGTTAGAGGTCTTGATGCCCTTCTTGCCGAATTGTTCCGCCAATTCTTCCCGCGTCAGGCACTGGCCGCCTTGCAGCGATTTTACTAGAATATTATTTGCCTTCTTGATATGCGATTTCTCCAGGCCTTCATCGCGCAGGTTCTTCGCATACTTCTGTTGAATACGAGCACAAACGAATCCCACCATCCAGTGCACATCCGCCGGAGCCACCCAGTGCCAGGTTCCCCGCAACGCCCAGGTCCGGATGATCTCACCCTTCACCACAGCCTCATCTACGCCCGAATCCGTTATACCATTCAATCGTGCACCAACGCTCCATTTCGCACCGGCATAATCCTGCGCCTGCATCGCTCCCATCCAATACACCAGCTCTCCCGCTGTTTTCAGGGAGGGCGATGTCAATTGCTGATTCACCAGCCGGTATTGCGCGAGCGTTTTCAAGTTCATGAAGGAGTACTTTATAAAGTAAGATAAGATGAAACCAGGTAGTTTATTTGCTGAAGAAGTTGATCGCCAGAAAAGGGTCCCGCCTTTCACGGCCGCTTTCGGGTTTACGGGTCGTAGAACCGCGTCCGGCTTGACCGTTACCCTTCTTCACCTTATGGCAATAAAACAGGTAATCCGTCATGGGGGCATCTTTTAACCCAAGCTGATGACCGATCGTTACCACTTGACCACGATGATAAATGCCATGGCTTAGGCAATGCTGAAGGATATCCTTGCGGGGAACGGCAATTTCTCCGGCCAGCATCAGGTTACAATAGCATATCTCGGCAAAAGCTTCTTCTTGTAAGGAAGTCACGTAGTCTTGCAGCGCAGTCGCCTGTTCAACCAATGCATCCAGCACCGAATCCAGGTCATCGTTCAATCCTTGCTGAAACAGATCGGGAGCAAGCTCCAAATGTCCCATCCACTCGCGCTCAACCTCCACCATGTGCAGCAAAGTTGCCTTGATACCAGGAAAACTAGAAGCGGCTTTGGCCTCCATCACCTGAACAGGTTTCTGCCGCAGCCACTCGGTCAGCCGCGTGATCGCCCATACATGATAGGCCGTTAAGTCCTGAAAATGAGCGCTTAAGCTTCGTTGGTCAATGGTAGTGTAGAACATAGGTTGGCTATTTACACTACAAAGGAACAACCGGGTAGTGACAGCAGTATGTCAGTAGCAAAAACGACGATTCAGGATTATTTTCTGAGGGTTTATCGGCAAGGGAAACACAATTCATCCACTTAAAATGGCAATTCATGCAACATGTTAAGGCCGCTCGCGGGCCGTCCTTTTTCTTTGCAAATTGGAAAAACAGAGTCCACCCGGCTTAAAATCCTTGCTGCATTGATAAAGGTTCGTGATAAGTGGTTTCGTGTACTTATTGTAGTGCTTCCCTTCATATTGGTATTGTATTCCAATGAAGTGTGCCTGCGCGCCGATACGTCAAAACTGCTTCGCACCTTAATTTCCTTCGGCTGCATTATTTCAATTACCGAAGGCGCACGCTTTCTTACTTACAGAAGCCGCAAATGGAAATCTCCCTGGAACAAATCACTCATCAGGTTTCTGCTGGTTATAGCTGTCGGCATAACTTTTACGGCCCTCGCGCTGGCAGCCAGCACGGTGCTGCAGGATTTTGTCACCTCGGGCAAATTGGCCAAAGGCAACTATACCGGATTCGTAAAGATCAACAACAGCCAGCTCGCATCGGGCTTCTGGGGCTACACCATTTTCAATGCCTTGTTCATCTTCCTGTTTTTGTACACGGGTTATGAGACCATCTACCACTTTGCCAAACTACGGTACACCGAAAAGGAGAAAGAGCGGTTGGAAAAAGAAAAGCTCCGGGCCGAGTTGAACCAGTTGAAAGGTATCGTTAACCCGCACTTCCTGTTCAATAACCTGAACTCCCTTTCGTCCCTCATCAGCGAAAACCCGGCGAGTGCCGAATACTTCCTGGATGAGCTCACAAAAGTGTTCCGCTATCTCTTGCGCAACAACCAGTCCGAGGTAACGACGCTGGGGCAGGAGATGCTGTTCATCCAATCATATTATCATTTGTTGCAAACGCGCTACGGCGCCGGCATCCGCCTCGAAGTACAGGTTGATAGGCAATATGAGGCTTGGTTATTACCACCCCTCACACTCCAGTTGCTGATCGAAAATGCCGTCAAGCACAACCGCCTCCAAAAAGACCAGCCGCTACACATAGAAATTGTATCCTTACCCGGCAATTTGCTCATGGTGCGCAATACGCTTTCTAAACGGGAAGGAGCGGTAGAGTCGACTGGCCAGGGATTGCACAATATCAATGCACGGTACAAGATGCTCCAGTTGCCCGGGGTAAAGGTGGAAAAAGACGATGCTTACTTTAAGGTCACCATTCCCCTCATCGAGCCACAGGCAGAAGGACAGCAGGTATTGGGGCCCGGCGCCACCGCCCTCGCCCAATAGATTGTCCACAATCACGCTAAAGATTTTCAAATCCAGAATCTTCCCCTACATTCGCGCCCTTAATTGAAGAATATGGCAACCACTAAAGTTACAGTCAACAGCAACGGTTCTTTAAAGCTGGAAGGCGATTTCGAGCTCGTAGACAAGAACGGCAACAAATATGACCTCAATGGCCGCGAGGTTATTTCCATCTGCCGTTGCGGGCTTTCCCAAAACAAACCCTTCTGCGACGGATCGCACAAAGGACATTTTGAGCATGAAGCGGTAGCATTTGCACTGCCTCCCAAGAAGCAATAACAATTCGGGGCCGACAAAACAGGGAGCCCCGTACTTCCCTTCTGCCCTGGCACAGGATTTTAATCCTACTGTTCAAATCACAGCCATGACAGAAAAGCTCACCATCAACGGAAAGGAGGTTTGGGTTGTCGTAGAACCGCATATAGTACCACGCGAAAATCCCCATATCATACCCACCGAGTACTTTACGGCCATGTATTATTACCAGGAGCCTGGAGATGGCGCCCACGGCGAGATCTTCATCGAAGGCGCCGAACCCCGGCTCTTTGAGTCGCCGGTAGCCGCACTTGAATATGCCCGCGAAACCCTATCCGAACTGATCTGAGCCGTAAATTGCGGCATGACCCGCGAAGAAAAGATCCTCTATAAACAAACATTGAAGCAGGCGGCCCTCCACCTCATTGGCGAGCGGATCACCAATACCCGTCTGCAAATGGACGATGCACAGCAGGCCGCCAACCAGGAAGAAAAAAGCTCTGCCGGCGATAAATACGAAACCGGAAGGGCCATGGGGCATCTGCAGAAGGAAATGTATGCCCGCCAGCTATCGGAACAATCAAAAGAACAGGCAGCCCTCCATGCTGTTAATGCCGACCGCCTCTATGATACACCCGTAGCGGGCGCGGTGGTTCAGTGCGATAAGATCACCTTTTTCATTGCTGCCGGACTGGGCAAACAACTTGTCGATGGCAAGCCCATCGTTTTCCTGTCTCCACAAGCGCCGCTCGCACGCCAACTACAGCACAAAAAGCCAGGGGATAATTTTGTTTTTAATGGCTTACCTACTATTATTGCCGACCTTTATTAGCGTTTACGCCACCTAGTAAAAATCGTAATATGTTACTCGTATTAAGGATTATTACCATTATCGTCAATACCGCCTCGTTGATAGCAAGTGCGGTGCTCATCATCGCAGCAGCCATCGAAAAACCGAAGCCAGATACGGAAGGTGTGTGGCTTGGCGTAGCCCTTGCTTTATTCTTCCTGGCCAACTTTTACCTGCTGTACCGCAGTTACAAAAAGAAACACACCCCCACCACCTGGGTCGCATTCCTCTTTGCCGTACTGCCCGGCCTAACGATCCTGCTTATAACTCTGCTTGCCTAAATCAGGGGCGCTTTAAAAACCCGCATCATATACCTTCCTGAAAGTGATATTGCGCGCACGCGACACGGAAACCTTCAATTCCACAATCCCCTTCTTTATATCGCGGATAAAATGGATCGGACCAAAGGGACAATCAAATCCATCGTAGTAAGTAGGTGTCAATGAAAACACCGTACCCGGCCTGAGCTCCAGGAAAAGCTTACCCTGTTTCAATACGATATAGTAAAAAGCTTCCGCTTCGCGGGAATAATAAGTGCCCACATACTTTTGCAGATTCTTCTCGCTCGTATCGGCTGGCTCAACCCGGTCAAAGTAGATGCTGTCGGCGCCTGGAGAGATCCATAAAAGTCCTTTCTTTTTATCCACTTCCAGCCGGTTGTTACCCACCACAAATATGTTCTCAGCAACGGTATTCAGGTTAGCTGCGGGGAACAGACTGCTCATCTTACCGTCTTTAATATACAATTTGGTTCCTCCACCCGTGCGTGGATTACGGTACCAGCCAGCATAAGCAGCCAGTTTCTCCTCAGGCACGGTAATAAAAGCCGGCCGTGGCGGTGGATTTTCCGGCCTGCGCACAGGTAGAAATAACCTGCGCACAGCATTCGCTACATTCAAGGTGTCAGTATCAAAGGCCGATGTATTACTTAACCAGGCGATCGATAGACCGGCCTCGGGAAAATATTCCAGATTGGCGCGATAACCGGCAGTAGCGCCGCTGTGAGCGATCGCTTTCCAGCCGCCTACCGGGTCTGTCATCAGGCCGGCGCCATAATTATTCTTACCACCGTTATTGAGTGGCCGCGTGGCAGTTTGCTGAGCAAACAAGGATGGATTGCCCAGACGGCCGCCCAGGTAATAGTTGTTCCAAATCAGCAAGTCCTCAGCCGTTGTCAATAAACCGCCATTGCCATAAGCGCTCTCGTTGGGCATATTGGTTTGAAAACCCGCTCCGTTGCGGCTGTAGGCAAAAGCCCGGTTGGGAACGATCTTCCTGTAATAAGAGCGCCATTCGGTGTTCTTCATGCCAGCTGGCTCGAAAATATACTTCTTCGTAAAGTCGGCGAGCGACAGGCCGCTTACCCGCTGCACAATAATGGCCAGCAGGTTGTAATTGGAGTTGCTATAGATGTATTCATCACCGGGCAGGTTGTTCAGCGATTGCTGCAGGGAGATCACATACAGCGCATAGTCATTGGTATAAGCCCGTGAGCCTCTTGGCCACCCGGCCACATCCATGATGCTGCCCCAATCCTTTAGGCCGCTGGTGTGCTGTATCAGGTGGCGTAGGGTAATCTTAACCTTGTAATCACGCAACTCACCAATATGCTTGCGCACATCATCATCGAGCGATAGTTTGCCCTGCTGCTCCAGTAACAGGATGGCTGCAGCTGTAAATTGTTTGGAAACAGAACCTGCTTCAGTAATCGATTGTGGGGTGAGGGGCACCTGGTGTTCCAGGTCGGCCATACCCCAGGCTTTCGAAAAGATCACGGAGCCGTTACGGCTGATCGCCAATTGTGCCCCGGGCGTTTTATCATTGTTGTACCGGCTGAAGATCTGTTCGATCCGGGCTACCGTATCCTGCCAGCTTTGCGCAGCAGCAGAAAAGCTGGCACTCGAAACGAGCGCCGAAAGCAGAAGGGATTTGCTGGAAATGGTCATAGCTGAAAGTGATTAGATATCAGGTGTAAAATTTGCATCACATTAAACAATTCACGAACCTAACCTTTATTCGTTCGTATATTAAGATCATATGCGCATCCTCTGGAAATATCTGCATCCTCAACGCTGGTTGGTACTCATATCCCTGCTCCTGGCAGCCGTTGCCCAGGTATTGTCACTCATTGACCCTATCATCTTTGGCAAGATCATCGACGACTATGCCGGGCAGATCAACCTGCGCCCCCGCAATGAGTTGGTGAAAGGGGTACTCTGGTGGCTCGGTATTGCCATTGGTATCGCATTGCTGGCTCGCGTCGCCAAAGCTTTCCAGGATTATACCACCCGCCTGGCCGTACAAAAATTCGGTATGCAGATCTTCAACGATGGCCTGCGCCAGACCCTCCGCCTCTCCTTCAACGAGTTTGAAGAACAGCGCAGCGGCGAAACCATGGCCGTGCTCCAAAAGGTACGTACCGATACGGAAAGGTTCATCAACTCCTTTATCAATATACTCTTTTCTTCGATCGTCGGTATGGGTTTTCTGATATGGTATGCCATCACCAAGCACTGGGCCCTCATTCCGGTATTCATTATCGGCGTGTTGGTACTGGGCACACTTACCGGTATGCTGAGCCGTAAAATGAAAGCTACCCAGCGCTCCATCAACCGCGAAACCAACCGTATGGCTGGCATCATCACCGAGTCGCTGCGCAATATCGAGCTCGTGCGCAGCCTGGGCCTCACCTTTCCAGAAATAAGGCGACTGCGCGAATACACACTCCGCATCTTTCAGCTCGAAATGGAGAAGACCCGCCAGGTGCGTACACTTAGTTTCCTGCAGGGCACCGTACTCAATGTGCTCAAGCAATCCATACTCTTCATACTGCTCTGGCTCATTTTTGGACATGTGCTCACCACCGGCGAGCTCATCAGCATGCAGTTTATATCCAATATCATCTTTGGGCCGCTGCAGGATGTAGGCAATATCATCATCTTTTACCGGGAAGCCGAAGCCTCTATCCAAACCTTCGATACGCTCATGAACAAGCCGATCGAACAACGTCCTCCCGAACCGGTGGCCATCAATCAGCTGAATGCCCTGCGCTTCGAAAATGTCGTCTTCCGGCACAGTACCGCCAACCAGAATGCCATGGACGGGATATCCTTTTCGGTAGAAACCGGCGACACCATCGCCTTCGTGGGGCCTTCCGGCTCCGGCAAATCAACACTGGTTAAATTATTGGTAGGCTTGTACCGCCCCATCGAAGGAATGATCTATTTCAATGACATACCTGCTACGCAGATACGCTATAACGAATTGCGGCGGCAAATAGGGTTTGTAACGCAGGATACCCAGCTCTTTGCAGGCTCCATCCGCGAAAACCTGCTCTTTGTAAAGCCCGATGCTACTGATGACGAAATGCTGGAAGCCATGGAGAAAGCCGCCGCCGGCAAACTGGTTACACGAACCGGACAGGGACTCAATACTATATTGGGAGAGGGCGGACTAAAACTATCCGGCGGAGAAAAGCAACGACTGTCGATTGCGCGGGCCTTGCTGCGCCACCCGCGGTTGCTGATCTTTGATGAGGCCACGTCAGCGCTCGATTCCCTTACGGAAGAAGCCATCACAGAAACCGTGCGTAGCATATCGGCCGAGCGGCAGCAGATCACGATCCTGATCGCACACCGCCTTAGCACCATTATGCACGCCGATACCATTTATGTGCTGGAGAAAGGACGTATTACAGAAGCAGGCTCTCACGATGCCCTGCTCGAACAAAAAGGATTGTACTATGCCATGTGGCGCCAGCAGATCGGTGAACGGAGAATGGAGATTACAGAATAAGGGTAAGAGCTTACCACAACCTAACCCAAGTTCCAATACGTTCCGGTGTCAAACTGCCCCAGCCAACACTTACCACACCCCGGCCCCGCGAAACCTAACCGCACGAGCGCACCCAGGCCATGCTAGCCGACGGTCTTACTACGCGCCTGCCCCGCGCAACCAAACAAAGCTCACTCCGTGAGCCTTGCTTCCTGCACCTCAGTCAAAGCCCGGCCCAACGCTATTTACTTCGCAACGTCGATCTTCACTTTCTTTCCCTTGATCTTTTCGCCCTTGATCAGGTGTAGAGTGGTGCTGGCCTTCGATTTACGCACAGCCACGAACGAAAAGAAGTCCTTCACCTCGATCAGTCCCACGTCTTCTTTCTTCAGCTCACCTACATTCGTCAAAAAACCGACAATATCCACTTTGTTTATCTTGTCCTTCTTGCCGGCGGCAATGAAAAGGGTGGTCCAAACTGGCTTCTGTGGAACTTCTGCCGTTTCTGGCAGGGTGATCATTTCAGGATCTGGGGTAATGTAAGGGGGTACATATTCTTTGGGCCCAACCATCAGGATGACAGTACCACTGGCATCCATACGGGCCGTGCGGCCATTGCGGTGTGTATAAGAATCTTCTGTATTGGGTAATTGGTAGTGAACGATGTAGCGGATATTGGGGATATCCAATCCGCGGGCAGCGAGGTCAGTCGTGACCAGCACATTCGAACTGCCGTTGCGGAACTTGCACAACGCAGCATCACGCTCCTGTTGTTCCATGGCGCCGTGATAGAAAACACTCACGATGCCTTTGTCTTTAAGATAAGCATTAACCTCATCCACAAATTCCCGCTGGTTGCAGAACACGATCGTAGAGCGGTTCCCCAAAGCACAGATCAGGCGGAATAACGTTTCCTTTTTATCCGGGTCTTCGCTCTTCACTTGCTTGATCGCGAGCATCTCTTTCTTTTCTCCGGAAAGGAAATTGACCCGCACGGCATCTTTTAAACCAACAAACCTTGGAATTTCAACAGCCTCTGTGGCCGATGTGAGGATGCGTTTCTTCAAGGCAGGCAATGAGCCAACGATAAAAGACATCTCTTCTTCAAAACCTTCTTCCAGCGATTTATCGAACTCGTCCAGCACCAGTGTTTCAATGTCGGCCACGGTGATATTACCGCGGCGGATATGGTCGGCCAGGCGGCCGGGAGTACCCACGATCAAAGCGGGTGCCTGTTTGAGGTTATTTTCTTCAATTTCACGGGCATGGCCCCCATAGCAGCAGGAGATCTTGAACCCTGTGCCCATCTTCTTGAACACCTGGTCTATCTGCAAAGCCAGCTCGCGCGAAGGCGTAATGATCATAGCCTGCGTCACTTTCGATCCTTTCTGCAGTAATTCCGCTATGGGCAACAAAAAGGCGATCGTTTTGCCCGAACCCGTGTCCGACAGCAACACCACGCTATTAGAGTTTTTATTGGCTTCCAGTGCCGCCAGCTGCATGTCGTTCAACGCCTCGATCTTCAGGTTGCGCAGCGAATGTTCAATCAGTTGAGTAGATTCCATCCCGCAAAAGTACGTTATCGCGTACAAACGGGCTCCGGCACCTTCAACGGTCAATAATCTGTCCCGTCGCTGTTCACGATCTGAATGGTCAGTTTGCTGGGCGCATATTGTCCATTGTTAATTTGGTTTACACGCGCCCCCAACACAGCAATCCCTCCTTTGGGTAACGCCCTGCCGCTTACCGGATTGTGAATTTCTACATACCAGGCAGTTTTACTTTGTCCCGAAACCTTAAAGATCTTGCTTGCGTACCGGGGCGAACTGCCTTTTAGGAAAAAGTAGGTATTCCCTTTAACATCGGCCAGATGATAACTGAGGCTATCTGGGTAGCTCCAAAAGACCTGCCTGTTAAGGAAAGCTCCACTTGCAGAAAAGGTAAATATTCCATAATTAGCCTTATTGACAACCTGGTATTCGTTGCCCGCCCGGATCAGCCTGGTAGCTTGAAGAGGCACTTGATAATCCCACCTCATTGAATTCTTCCACAGTACGTCACCATCTGAACTGCCAGCCTTTAAAATGACCACAGAGTCGCAGTTGCCGCTAGCACATCCGCTTCCAGCCAACGTTCCGGCAACCACAAAACCATCCTCTTCAACAACCAGGTTTTCGGCGTTTTGAATGGCCTGCATAGCAGCAAAATCCTGCTCCCAAATTACATCCCCCTGCAGATTTGTCTTCAACAACATAGTTCGTTGTTCCGCACTTCCGGATAAAGACTTTTGCCCGATCGTGATGATGGCATTATCGTTTGTTACACTGGCGTAGGTATTAAAGCTATTGGTATTGTCATATGTTTTACTCCAAACCACCTCACCCTGCAGATTAATAGCAGTAAGTCCGAATTTGTTATTAACCCCTTTCGTATTGCCGGCTATAATATGGTTTCCATCGGCCGAAGGTTGAAGCGATAACAAATTCACTGACTCTGCAGGCAGATCTTTTACCCATTGCTGCTTCAACAAGCTGTCGACTTTGAGCAGAAAATACTGCCGGGGATTGACAGTGCCGGTGTCCTGGCGGTATCCGAGGATCAGAAAGCCTTCGTCGCTGGTTTGGGAAAGATCAACACCATACGTGTGTTGGTTGCGGGCAAACGAGAAATTCTTTTGGCCCAGGTAAACCCTCATTTGCTGCACGAAGGAATCTACAGGATGCCCGTCTCTCAAAGCGGTAAGTTTTACATTATAAACACCCCGCTTAGAGTATGCGTGTTGAGCCGATTTGCCCTCAGCCTGCGACCCATCGCCAAAATCCCAGCGATACATAAAGCGGTCTTCCAACCGGTTACATAGCTCAAAATAAAAATTCGAGTCTACCTGTGCTTCGTTAGCAATAACCTCATTGCCTCCGTTGGAGGGCTTAATCCTTGCTTCGAAGCAAGAGGCCGGATTTTCCAGGTAAATCGTCTCTTTTTCCGTACAAGCTACGGCAAGCGTTAGGCCAGCTGCTATATATAGTTTGTGGAACCGCATGATTTAGAGGTTGAATTGTTCAAAAAAGAAGTAAGAACCACCCACAGTGCCAGGATGATTGGGAAAATCTGTAGAGACGACAATCAATTTATTGCCATCTACCAGAATACCCCCCCATGGGTACAGCCTTGTTTGAATTTTGTGAAGAAGCTGCCCGCCAGATTGTAATACTTCAATCTCACTTCTATATTGTAAAGCGCAGTACACTTTGTTACCGGTGGCATTGAATGCAAAACCATTGTAAAAAGTTTGTTCTGTACGGGCAAGTAACCTAATTATTGATAAGTTGGTGTCGTAAATAGCTCCGCCACTATTTACAACAATGGTTTTGCCGTCGGGCGAAACCATCGAAAGTTCCGGCTGCTTGGTTTGATAATCTCCCGGAGCAACCTCCCGCTCCGAAAGGAGGTTGCCAGCATCGTCAAACTTATAGTGTAGCAGCTGATGAGGTGAATTCGAAACGTCGTAAAGCTCCGTGATCGTTCCCGGTATGGATAGCAACCGGCTGTTAATGTATTTTCCCAACCTGCTCACTAAGTTTTTGCCATTACGGGAATATACCTTCACTGGCCGGATAACTCCATTTATCAGTGTATTATCGGTAGTGGCCACAAAAAGAAGTCCGTTCTGATAGATTACAGAAGCAACTCGTTGCCCTCCTACATACAACCTGTCTTTAAGCACCAAAGAGGTTGCATCATAGATCTCCACCCACCCATCGCTACGGGGCACAAATAGTTCAGATTTGCCATCAAATTCGGCCAGCGAGCAAAACCCCAGGTTGTAGGAAAGTGTTATCCTTTTTATGAACTCATTCTTTTCATAGTTGAATTGGCTGATGTGGCCATATTCTTTGTCAACCACATAGGCATATTTACGTTTTGCATCAAAAAGCGTATAGTCAACCAGGCCAAAATGCAGGCCCTGGCGACGCTCGTGCACTATCTCTTTTGATTTCAACAGCGTCGGCCCGGCTGAAGCTTCCAGCCAGTAGGTGACGTTACCACTAAGCGGAATGGCATCAAGATAAGCCGATACTTCGCCAACATTCCGAATAGAAAAGGTATCCTTATGATCTTCCGGCAAGCTGTATTTGCCAAAGCGCTTCATCGAGCGAATCAGCCGGTATTCTTTTACATCTTTTGGTGGCAGTACATCCCAGGCCAGGCGGACCGTAGAGTCGTTGATGACCTCGTGAATACGAAAGTTGAGATCAGTAAAGGTATAGGTGGTTTCCTTTTTGCAACTAATGAGAAATAATAATAATGCAGTAGGTAGGGCGCGTAGAGTTCGGGTCATAACGGTAGATATAAGCGCCAAGATAATACCCTGGTCCCAATAATCGAAGCAGCTGTAAGGTAGTTAACACCATTTTAAGGCCTTACCCGGTCAGCTAACCGCTACTTTAACATCCTGTTGAATTTCTCCAGCTCGGTAATCTCGGCCGGAGCAAGCGTTTCATTGTTATTGTACTTGTTTTGAAAGAAGATCACTCTCTTGTGCAGGGGATATTTGGCGAGGATACCTTCGATCATTTGCCCCACACGCTCGTCTTTTTCGTAGAGCGGCTTGGGCGGCGGCGGAGCCGATTTATACTTCGTAGGTTTTTTGCGGATCACAGCTTCCAGCGTGGCGAGCTTATTTTCGGGCACACTTTCCACCTTCAGGGCTTTTTGGTAAAGGCCTTCCAGCTGCTTCTTGCTGAGGCCGCCCCTTTCTTCATATTGAAAGGCCAGGCTCTTCACAAAAGTAGAATCGGGCCGGGCTGCCAGCATGGCGTCCAGCACATCCTTGATCACATCTACATCTACCTTCTTTTTCTGTATCATACTTCAGCCCCGAAAGTAAGGAAAATATCAGCGTGTCGCGCCGGGGAGGCTGCCCGCCCAATGCAAAGGGCAGTGCCGTTCACCGCAGAAGTCATTTGTCTCCTCACGCCATAACATTGAACAGCAATAGCGCCAGTCCCTGGCCAGCCATCCCGCCGATGGCCGAAAAAACGGCATCCATAAAATCATAGATGCCCATGCCGGTCACTTTTGAAAATAACTCAAATCCGTAACTGATGATCAGCACCAGTGCAAATACGCAGATCACCCCCAACCCTTGCCAGTCGGGAAATGCCAACCAGCCAATCGTCTGCAGGACAAATCCCAGGAGGATGCCGGCGTAGAAGTGGCGTTTTTTATCGGGAGCAAAGAAGCCAGACAAATTGTAAGATTTAGGAATGTTATGACCAGGCAGCGAACAGTACAGCCCGCCATCCTGCCCTTCCCCGAAAGGTAAGCTAAAAATAAATGCAGGCATAAGCCTGCATCAAAATCACGTATATACCTATGCTCTCTTATTCGATCTCTTCGAAAATACCTGTTTGGCGGTTCTTGCGCACATTGTCCCAGGTGAAGTAGCGACCATTCATGGCTACATATACACCGGGGGGTAGTGATTGTACAAAAGCCATGGCGCAGCCCATATTGAACAGTCCGTCCGAGCTACCAAACTTGATAGGGATCATGGCGCCGGTGAGCACGATGGTTTTGTTCTTGATATGACCCGCCAGCACCTCAGCCGTAATGGCCATAGTATCGGTACCATGCGTAATGATGATCTTGTTCTCTTCGCATTGAATGCATTGATGAACGATCAGATCGCGGTCTTGCGAGGTCATGTCCAGACTGTCGATCATCATCAGCGTACGGATCACCACCGGCACCTTATTGCGTCCCATCTCCAGCAGGTCATGCATCTGCGTGTCCTTGAAGAATAATTGACCATTGAGTTCATTGTATTCCTTGTCGAAAGTTCCTCCGGTAATGAAAATGCGTATGGGCTGAATTGGCATATCGGGCGATTTGTGCGGGTGAAATTAAGTCAATCTACAATGGACATTTACAGATTTCGAAATTGTCAACCTTCTCTTTCAAATGGTTCGTCAGTGTTTAAGAAGCGGCCAAATATGTTAAATGCTTTAATAGATCCATGTCAATAACGAACTGGTTGATTCCTTTACCTGCTTCGCAGAAATTTTCCCCCCGCCAATCAGTTTCTTTTATAGTTTAGCACCAGCAAAAAACCGACACATGAAAAACCACTTGCGCCACCTGGTCACAGGTTATATCCTTTTGTTGTTAGCGATCACCACGCATGCACAGGACACCACCCGATCCCGACAGGATAGATTTTTTGGCCGCAACGATTCTACCAGGCGATTCTCCGACTCTACCCGAAATCCAAACGATACCAGCCGCCGCCGCGGTGGCATGAGCTCCCTCTTTGCCGATTCGGCCAAGCTCACCACCAGCGATTACCAGCTGCAAATAGAGAAGACGTACGTAATACTGGATAATATCGAGAACAAAAGTGAACTCGGCCTGGGTATTCAAAATGTAAAAGAACACCTGGGTGATACGGATTCTGTGCTGGCCGTGCTGAAAGACAATATCGTCAACAATAGCCGCGCCCTTAATCTTCGGAATCTACAGGTATTCCGCAGCCTGTTGCTCAACATGCAACGGGAACTCAAAGATCACCGGGAAATACTGGATAGCACGGAACGAAGGCTCGAAGGACTTCGAAGCACCATGAAAACCCTGGTCACCGACACGGTATTGCGACAGCTTATGCGCGATACGGCATTACGCCAGCAATTCGGACCCCAATTGAAGGATATGCGGGAGAACTGGCGCTCCAGTACCCGGCACCTGCGTGAAAGCATTGCTGCCATCAATCTGCTGCAAACACACAACTCTTCCAATGCAATAACTACTGCACAATTACTGGAGAAAGTGAACACCCTGCTCAACACGTCGGCCACCCGTATATTTGGCAAGGAGTATAATTACTTGTGGGAAAAGGATACGTCCGACCTTACTGCCAGCGCACGTTCGTCGTTTGGCAAAGCCTACGAAGGAGAGAAGAAAGCCCTGCGTTACTATTTTAAAGACAGTGGTAATAAGCGCCTTTTCCTCTTGCTCATAGGTTTCCTCTTCTTCATATGGATCTACCGCAACATCCGCACCCTGAAGCGGCTCCACGCAATGCCGGTTATTCAGGATCTCGGCTTCGAATACCTGCCTTCGGGCTATATCGTGTCGAGTTTTGTCATCATGTTCTCGATAGCCCCCCTCTTCGACCTTCACGCACCTGCTGCTTACATTGAGTCCATGCAGTTCCTGTTGCTGATCATTCTCACCATCATCTGCTGGAAAAAATGGCCACGCAACCTGTTCTGGTACTGGATCGCCATGGCGATCTTGTATATCTGTTTCTCATTCACACACCATATAGTAGATCCAGGCTTTCTGCAGCGTAGCTGGCTCATTCTCCTGAACATTTTGTCTGTAGTGTTTGGGCTGCTCTTCCTGTCTAAAATGAAAGAGCACCTGCACCTGAAAGGGTTTCTTCGTTTTGTGATCATGCTGCACAATGTGATGAACATCCTGTCGATCCTCTTCAACATCTTTGGCCGGTTTTCCCTGGCCCAGATTTTCGGCAACGCAGCCATCTTTGCCTTTACCCAAGCCATTGGCCTGGCAGTATTCAGCAAGATCGTGATGGAGGCCATCCTATTGCAGATCACCGTAGGCAGGGTGAAGCGCGGCGTGCACACAAAGATGGATTATCAGCCGGTGCTTACCGGTTTTCGCAGGCCTCTGCTTTTCCTGGTCGTAGTGTTATGGTTGATCGTATTTACCACCAACCTGAATATCTATACAACGGTTCTTGGCGGACTCACCACCTTCCTGAGTACTCCACGCTTCATTGGCGATGCTTCATTTACCGTGGGTGGGGTACTGTTGTTCTTCCTCATCATCTGGATTGCCCACCTGCTGCAGAAGTATGTAGGTTATTTCTTTGGCGATACGGGTCAGGACGATGAAGTGCGGGATAAAGGGCAGCGTTCGCGCCTGCTCATTACGCGCTTGATATTGCTGTGCCTGGGTTACCTGCTGGCGGTCGCCGCCTCCGGCGTACCGGTCGATAAGATCACGATCGTGCTTGGTGCCCTGGGTGTTGGTATCGGTTTGGGCCTGCAGAATATCGTGAACAACTTCGTATCTGGCATCATTCTTATTTTCGACAGGCCCCTTCAGATCGGTGATTCGGTAGAGGTAGGCGATAAAACGGGCCGCGTGCGGGAGATCGGACTGCGTTCCAGCACACTCCTTACCGCCGATGGCGCCGAAGTGATCATCCCCAATGGAGATATCCTTTCGCACCAGATCGTTAACTGGACGCACTCCAATTCACATATCCGTCTCGAAATGGAGCTAACTGTATCGGGCAACAACGACATGGAAGTAGTTTCGACAGCGGTTAAAAATGCGATCCTGGCTTCCGATCACGTATTCGAAAATCGGGAACCTCAGATCCTGTTCACAAAAGTGAACGAAAATGGATTCGACCTCAAAGCCTATTTCTGGTGCGAAGACGTGTTGAAAGCCGATGAGGCGAGAAGTGCCGTGCTGTTGCAGCTGCACGATAAGTTGAAGTCGGCCAGTTTGCAAATCAATTAGAACTTGGAACGTGAAGCCGATGTTTTAGCCTGATCACTGCATGACCCATGTTAAGATAGTTGAAGCTCAAAAGAGTTTACGGTCCTCCAACGATCTGTAATAAAAGGTAAACAAGGATACACACTCCATAAGCGGTTACACACGGTTAGTCCGTAGGTAACCGCTTTTTGCTGATATTGTTCCACAGTATACTCCAGCAACAAAATACCAAACTCTTTATTGAGCGGAGATAACGGAATCAACCAACAGCCAAGCGGGGGCATCCTTTAATTTCGACTATTCTTTACAGTAGTAGTCAATCGAATTAGAAAAATTCGTACCTTTTTAAATAGGGAATAATATTTTTGTTTCGATTTGCTTACCATGGATCCGGTTACGATCATCTTAATAGTCATTCTTGTAGGGGGATATTTTCTCTTCTACCGCCCTCAGTTTATTGTAAAGCCGGCGAGGAAACGAAAGGAGCTGGTGGCTAAATTTGAACAGGCTGCTGCACTTAACCTGAACCTGCTGACAGGACTGCGGCAGTTTGCCAGCAATCATCAACTACTCGATGAGCCATTTATGGAGAATGAAAGCTTTCGAAAGAAAATTGCTGAATTGGAGGCAGCACGCGGCGAAGTGCTGTCCGACGAAAATCTGCTGCTGATCAAAGCGAGAAATCCACAAAATCTGGATATTCAACTGCTCGATAAATCCCTCGACGACCAATTGGCCTATCACCAACGCATACAGAAATACTTCGACCGCTATCGGTCAGCTCACCGGTTCAATTAAATCCTGCAGACACTTCACCAATTGGTAATACCAAACTTCCTCGTCCATTCGGGCCTTTGATGCCGCACTTTACCCGCAATAATTTTTCATAATGAACAGCTTGCCCGCGATTTGCAGCAGCCTGGAGCTATTCGCGCGCCCAGACTATTAATGGCCGGTGAACAGGCCAGTGAGCCCCTTATTCGGGTTTAATTCGATCCTCCATCGACGACTTCATGGCGGCCGGTAGGCATGCTTCACGCCGTTTCTAAACATTAGTCAGATGTATGCTTCCAACTATTTAGATAACCGCGCGATATCCCGCCCCTTTAAATAAGGGGATATATAGGGGTCATCATGGGAATATCTACGGGGTATCATGGGGAAATCTGCCAAATACTGAAATCAACCCAGCTTCCTTGAATGGCAGGAATGTAGCGTTCCCTTTCCGCCCGTAAATGGTCGAGGATGAGTGCCTGGTCCTGAATCGACAACCTCCCCCGCGGCGCTGGGCCCTTGGCGCTGGACTGGGGAATATGTATGAATTACTCAAAAGGCCGACGGGTTTTAGCCCAAAACTGTCAAAAGAAAAAGCCCGCAGCGGCTGCTGCGGGCTATATGATATGAAATCTGATTCGGGGAGGGTCTGTACTCAGGCTGAATCTTATGCCTCATTATTTGACCCCTTAGTCAGGATCTGAATTCCTATACGGTGTGTTTTGCACTCAGGCAGAATCTAAGCTCCGATCCGGGCCACCTGGTCAGGGCGCATTCCCCTGCCGACCCCTGATAATGCCCCTTTTTAGTGCGCCACCAACCAGTTTTCGCCGCCACCGATCTCGGCTTCTACGGGTACCTCGTTTGGCAAAGGCAATGCACTGCGCATACAGTCCAGGATGATTGGCTTGATTGTTTCGGCCTCATCAATCGTGGCATCGAAGATCAATTCATCATGCACCTGCAGGATCATCTTCGATTTGAACTGGTGCTTCTTGAACGTTTCATGGATCTTAGTCATCGCCAGTTTGATCATGTCGGCGGCTGTGCCCTGTATAGGAGAGTTGATGGCGTTGCGCTCGGCAAAGCCACGCACCGTGAAGTTAGATGAGTTGATGTCCCTCAACCAGCGCTTACGTCCCATCAGGGTTTGCACATAACCCGTTTCACGCGCAAAATTGATGGTATCATCCATGTATTTCTGAATATTGGCGAACTGCTTCTTGTAATTGTCGATGATCTCCTTAGCTTCCGTACGGCTGATGCCCAGGTTGTCGGCCAGGCCAAATGCCCCCTGACCATAGATGATGCCGAAGTTCACACTCTTGGCCTTGTAGCGCATTTCCTTCGTTACATCCTTTTCATCTATCCCATATACTTTGGCGGCTGTAGCCGTGTGAATGTCCTTCGCATTCTTGAAAGCCTCGCACATGGCTGGGTCGCCAGAGATGGCCGCCACAATGCGTAGCTCAATTTGTGAATAGTCGGCCGAAAGCAGGATGTGATTACTGTCGCGGGGAATAAAGGCCTTCCGGATCTCCTTACCCCGGTCCGTACGCACCGGTATATTCTGCAGGTTGGGATTGTTGCTCGATAAACGACCGGTAACCGCTACTGCCTGTGCATAGGAAGTATGCACGCGGCCCGTTTTACGGTTGATCATCGTGGGCAATGCATCTACATAAGTCGACTTCAGCTTGGTAAGCTCGCGGAAGGCAAGAATGTCTTCCACGATCTTGTTTTCATTCGACAGCTTCAACAACACATCTTCTCCCGTAGCATATTGACCTGTTTTCGTTTTCTTGGCCTTGGGGTCCAGCTTCAGTTTTTCGAACAGCACTTCTCCCAATTGTTTGGGCGAGGCGAGGTTGAATTTCAATCCGGCCTGTTGATAAACATTCTCTTCAGCCTGGCGTGCTTCTTTATCCAGTTGCTTTGAATAGTCCTTCAAAAAGTCCACATCGATCCTTACGCCTTCAAATTCCATATCGGTGAGCACTTTCACCAAAGGGTTCTCTACTTCCGCAAATACTTTCTCTACTTCTTTCTTCTTGAGCAGCGGTGCGAAGATCTGTTTTAACTGCAGGGTAATGTCAGCGTCTTCAGCTGCGTATTCGGTGATCTTATCGAGCGCCACATCGCGCATATTGCCCTGGCTTTTTCCCTTCTTGCCAATCAGCTCATCGATGTGTACGGGCTCATAGCCGAGGTACTGGGCACTCATAATGTCCATGCTGCGCTTGCCATCAGGTTCTATCACATAATGCGCCAGCATGGTATCGAATGTATTGCCCTTGAGCTCGTAGCCATACCATTTCAACACGAGCATATCGTATTTCAGGTTCTGGCCCACCCAGGTAATATCTTCTTTGGCAAATAATTGCTCAAAATGCTTTAAAATGGCTTTGGTGCCCGCTTCGTCACCAGGAGGAACAGGAACATAATAGCCTTCACCGGGCGTGTAAGAGAAACTCATACCCACCATGTCGGCGTCGTTGGCATCGATATTCGTGGTCTCCGTATCGAAACATACTTCAGGTTGATCCATCAACTCTTTAACCAGGGTCTTGATGGCATCATCGCCCTGAATGGCGATGTATTTATGCGGTGTGTTGTGAATGGTCTTTCCGGCAACAATGGCTTCTTCGCTTTCTACGCGGTCATCGTCGCTTGCCTCGGCAGCGGCTTCAACTTTGGGCGCGGTTCCTTTTTTGTTTTCGACTACATTGCCAAACAGGTCGGTTTGCACGCCTTCGGGTGCGGGTGCTTTACCGGCGATGATGGCAATATCTTCATTGAGGATGCGCTTGGCAACGGTCTTGAACTCGAGGTCGGTGAACACTTCGCGCAACAGCTCTTTATTCAGTTCTTTTATCCTGAAATCTTCCGCATGGAAGGTTACCGGTACATCGGTGATGATGGTGGCTAGTTTTTTAGAAAGGATGGCTGCATTTTTTCCGTTACGCACTTTTTCTCCCAGGGCCCCTTTTATTTTATCGGCATTGTTGAGCACGTTTTCCAGGTTGCCATATTCTCCGAGCAGTTTGGCGGCCGTTTTCTCCCCTACACCTGCAATGCCGGGAATATTATCCACTGCATCACCCATCAGGCCCAGCATATCGATTACCTGGTGTACTTCTTTGATATTCCATTTCGCGCAAACTTCTTCGGCGCCCAGGATCTCGGCATCGCCTCCCTGATAGCCGGGCTTGTAGATCTTGATGTTGCCATCTACAAGCTGACCATAATCCTTATCGGGCGTTACCATGTATACTTCAAATCCTTCTTTGGCTGCCTGTTTGGCAAGTGTGCCGATCACATCGTCGGCCTCGTAACCATCCAGTTCCACAATGGGGATGTTGAAGCCGCGAATAATGCGTTTGATATCTGGAATGGCGGCCAGCAGGTCTTCCGGCGCTTCCTGGCGATTGGCTTTGTAATCGGCAAATTCGGTGTGACGCTCGGTGGGTGCATGCGTATCGAAGGCCACGGCCATATGCGATGGCTTTTGGTTGTTGAGCAGGTCAAGCAACGTATTGGTGAAACCGAACTGCGCGTTCGTGTTCTTTCCTTTCGAGGTAATACGAGGATTGCGTATCAGCGCATAATAGGCGCGAAATACGAGTGCAAAGGCGTCGAGAAGAAATACTTTTTGACTCATGCTGCTAAGTTAACAACTATGGGTAAAACAGGGCAGGGAGTTTCCGAGTTTCTGCGGGTGTTTTGCGACAAGGAAACGGTCATTATGTGCTGTGGATGGTAGCTACTCTATAATTAAAATGCCCCACCAGTTAATGACTGATGGGGCGAATTTTGGGTGGATCTGTTAACCACCAGCAGGTATTATTATTTGGCGGCTTTCATACCATCCAGCTTTTTCTGCATATCGAACATGGCGTCACGCAACTTAGCCGCTTCCATGAAATCGAGGTCGCGGGCTGCTTTTTCCATTTCCTTCTTCGTTTTGCCAATGGCTTTTTCTAGTTGGGGAATGGTTTGGTATTCCGCTGCGCTTTCGGCTGCCATATGCTGTACAAGATCCTGATCGGGTTGCAGGGCAAGTGGATCTTTGGGATCGTACCCTTTAATATCCAATACGGACGTTTGGGCAAACACCTGCTCTTTCGATTTGATAACCGTGCGTGGTGTAATATTATTGGCAATATTGTGGGCGACCTGCTTTTCACGGCGACGGGTCGTTTCATCAATGGTGCGCTGCATACTTTCCGTCATCGTATCTGCATAAAAGATCACCAATCCGTCAACGTTACGGGCAGCGCGGCCTGCTGTTTGGGTCAGCGATTTTTCATTCCGTAAAAAACCTTCTTTATCAGCATCCAGGATAGCGACCAGTGAAACCTCGGGGAGGTCGAGGCCTTCCCGCAGCAGGTTTACACCTACAAGTACGTCAATCTCTCCCAGGCGAAGCTGGCGCAAAATTTCCACGCGTTCCAGGGTATCTACTTCACTATGGATGTATTTGGATTTGATATTGATGCGATGCAGGTATTTGTCCATTTCTTCGGCCATACGCTTGGTGAGCGTGGTTACGAGTACGCGGTCGCCCTTGGTGATGCGTTTATCGATCTCGTCGAGCAGGTCATCGATCTGATTAACGCTGGGTCTGATCTCGATAGGAGGATCGAGCAAGCCGGTAGGGCGTACTACTTGTTCTACGACTACACCTTCACTTCTGTCGAGTTCATAATCGCCGGGCGTAGCCGATACATAAATGGTTTGATCTACCATTTGCTCAAACTCGTGGAAGTTGAGCGGCCGGTTGTCAAGTGCTGATGGCAAACGGAAGCCATAATCCACCAGGATGAGTTTCCGGCTACGGTCGCCGCCATACATACCACTGATCTGGGGAATGGTTTGGTGGCTCTCATCGATTACCGTGAGAAAGTCTTTCGGGAAATAATCGATGAGGCAGAAAGGGCGGGTACCGGGATAGCGCCGGTCGAAAAACCGGGAGTAGTTCTCTACGCCATTGCAATACCCCAGCTCGCGGATCATTTCCACATCGTAATTGACCCGCTCGCTCAGTCGTTGAGCCTCTATGTATTTGCCGTTCCTTTTGAAGTAATCTACCTGGGCGCCGCATTCGTCCTGTATCTCGGCCAGTATCTCCTGGATCATGTCTTTCGGTGCCAGGTAAAGGTTGGCTGGAAAGATTGCTGCGTCACCCACCGTTCCGATGCGTTTGCCGGTTTTGATCTCCAGGGTATCGATGCTTTCAATCTCATCGCCGAAGAAAGTAACGCGGTAGCCCCAGTCCATATAGGGCAGGTTGATATCCACCGTATCGCCCTTTACGCGGAACGAGCCTCTCGTGAAGTCGAGCTGACTTCTTGTATACAGGGCGTTGACGAGGGCGTGCAGAAATCCCTGGCGGGAGATCGTTTGGCCCTGGTGGATGCGTATGATCCCGTTTTCAAACTCCGCCGGGTTACCGATACCGTAAATGCAGCTCACGCTGGCTACCACGATAATGTCGCGGCGGCCGCTGAGTAGCTCGGTAGTGGCGTGCAGGCGCAATTTGTCGAGCTCTTCATTAATACTAAGATCTTTCTCGATATAAGTATCGCTTACCGGCAGGTAGGCCTCGGGCTGATAGTAGTCGTAATAACTTACGAAATAGCCCACCGCATTTTCGGGGAAGAATTGCTTGAACTCTCCGTAAAGCTGGGCCACCAGGGTTTTGTTGTGGGTTAACACCAGGGTAGGGCGTTGTACCTGCTGGATGACATTGGCGATAGTGAAGGTTTTACCACTGCCTGTTACCCCGAGCAGGGTCTGGTGTTTTTCGTCGTTCATGAGGCCTTCCGTCAGTTGGCGGATGGCTTCCGGCTGATCTCCGGCCGGCAGAAAAGGTGCGTGTAATTTAAACGGCATATAGTTGTAAAAGAAGCCTGCAAATTTAGGAATATGGCTGTTGCTGGTAAGTTATCCATAAATACGGTAGCGGCCATATTTTGGTTGAAGGCAGACTGATACTATAACAATTGTTATGCCTTTAAGTTGTGACTGGGAGCAGTATATAAGTGTTAGAAAATGAAGGAGATGTGGTTCAAGATAAAAAGGAGCGTGCCGGGGTATGGATAGAAAGGAGGCTTTATCGTTTGGTGCCTCAAATAGTCTGGGCCATACAGGAAAAAGTGGGAGGCGAATTATAAGACCCCCAGGTGGGTGATCGCGGAATTGAAGCCAGAAAGCTGGTGGCAGTCTGGCTTCAGTTGTTATTTATGCTGACTTCGACAGGTGTTAAAAGTGGCTCTTATTTTCCGTCGATGCGGCGTTTCAGGTATTCAGAATAATCCGTGAGGGCTAATGTATAAGAAGACTGCATAAGCGGGGAGGTGAGCACGAAATCGGCCGTGGCGCGATCATTGGCTACCACAATATTCCAGGCAATGGCCACCCTCAGCAGGGCCTTTACATCACTATCGTGTGGTTGGGCTTCCATGGGGTCCCAGAAAAAGATCATAATATCGATCTCGCCAACGGCGATCAGGGCGCCAATTTGCTGGTCGCCGCCCAGGGGGCCGCTTAATAGCTTCTTGACGGGGCGATCCAGTTTTTCCTCGAGCAGCTTACCGGTGGTACCGGTGGCGATCAGTTCGTGCTTGGCCAATACAACCTTGTTGAACTCTGCCCATTCTATCAGGTCTTTCTTTTTATTATCGTGCGCTACCAGTGCAATTCTTTTACGGGCATCGATCTTCCGTGTTGTCGACATAGCTGTTGTGTTATTGTTTTTAGGGCTGAAAAGGTAATTTGATTTTGAAGAAACTTTAACGCAATAGAAATAATTTTCAGCAAGATATCACGTTTTCCACATTCAGGCACAGTAATTGTTAATAACTCTCTCCCATTAAATTCTATGTTGAAAGGTTTGCTACTTGGCTTGGTAAGCCTGTGCACCCAATTGTGTGTTGCACAGGATAGTTCGGCCGGCGCTCCGCCGGAGCCGGAGATTACCAGCGTTCCAGATTCAGCTTTATACCTTTCCGATCTCAGCGCTGCCGTTCGCGACAACTCGAAAGTGATCCTTAACTGGCGGATGATCAACAACAATACCACTGATTTTATAGCCGTGGAGCGCAGCTCCAACAACCGGGATTTCGAAACCGTCGCGGTGATCAAGCAATCGCCTACTGGTGTATGGTACGAGTGGATTGATGAAGCGCCGGCAAAAGGCCGCAACGTATATCGGGTGCGCTTTGCTGGTAAGCAGGGGGCCATGCAGTTCTCTAAAACCATCCCGGCCATCATTGCCGGCGACATCTCCTTCCGTTTTTATCCCAACCCGGTCGATAATATCCTGATCATTCGCTCCGAGTTCCTGCTCGATGTGCAGGTGATCGATGGCAATGGCAAAGTGCGCCTTACCCAGAATAAGGTACAGGGCTTACAAACGCTCAATGTCTCTTCGCTCGAAAAAGGGCTTTACCTCCTCCGGATCAACAATCTCACCACCGGCCTGGTTAGCCAGGAAAGATTACTCAAGAATTAAGCTAAAGTATACGGGGCTTGAATTTGCCGGCGACTGATTGACGCTGTAGATTCCGTTTGAAAAGCGATAACCCTGGGGGTTAACACGCAACATCGCACGCTTTAGAGGGCGCCTGTTCGGGTGAGCGGACGCTCACTTTAACCAGCTGACACCCTTTTTCATTTTCCGGTAGGCGTACCCCTATATCCAAGAGGCTCCGCACGCCTCGCTACCCCGCGTGAACCTAAGGCGGCTTTAACAAGCCCCGGCTTTTGTTGGTTATTTCCTGTCCAATATTGGGTAAAAGGGTCTGCCATGGCGGACTTCGGGCTGCCGCTCGGTTATCCTAGCAGGTTTCACCCTGCCGTATGGTAAAAAGTTTAAAAGTGTTAAGTTCTCATTCGGTCGCAATGGCTGTTTCAATTGCCATAAACTACGCTTGAGCGAGTATTTTTACTATAACCACAAAATGGTATTGCACATGTCAAAAATCACCCTTATTTTTACCTCGGTTTTTCATAGGATATTGGATTTTAAAGCGGGGTTGAATGTCTATTCAGGCCCCTTTTTTTTGCCCTTACCCGTCCGGCATGCCGCTCTCCTTACTACCGTTGTTGCTTTATCCGGTAATCTTTCACTCCAGCTGTTGCAGTCTGCAACTAACACACATCACAAGTTCGCCTATTACGCTAAGCATACTCTTTCGGCTTTTCGACGCTGTTACTGTATCTAATGTCAGCACTAATTGATCATTGCGCACCATCCATATACCGCAAAAGAAAAGGTCCTGAAGAATCAGGACCTTTCATTTACTAACCCCTTAGTATTCACTTACTATAACAATCTTTATGCTGATGGAGCATTTTGCATTTCTTTGATCTTCTCGCGGATCTTTACTTCGATCTCGTTGGAGAGCTCAGGATTATCCATTAAAAGTTTCTTCACGGCATCACGACCCTGGCCGAGTTTATCGCCATTGTAGCTGAACCAGCTGCCGCTCTTCTGTACCACACTCAACTCAACACCCATATCGAGGATCTCACCGGTTTTGGAGATACCTTCTCCAAACACGATATCGAACTCTGCTGCACGGAAAGGAGGCGCCACCTTATTCTTCACCACTTTTACTTTTACGCGGTTACCGATCGCTTCGTCGCCGTCCTTGATCTGCGCCATACGACGGATATCGAGGCGGATCGTTGCATAGAACTTCAGGGCGTTACCACCAGTGGTCGTTTCGGGGTTACCGAACATCACACCGATCTTTTCACGCAGCTGGTTGATGAATATACAGATGGTATTTGTCTTATTGATCGTGGCGGTCAGCTTACGCAGGGCCTGAGACATCAGGCGGGCCTGCAAGCCCATTTTGCTATCACCCATTTCACCTTCCAGTTCGCCTTTAGGTACCAGGGCTGCTACTGAGTCGATCACCACTACATCGAGGGCGCCGGATAAGATCAGGCGGTCGGCAATTTCAAGGGCCTGCTCACCATAATCGGGCTGAGAGATCAGCAGGTTGTCTACATCTACACCCAGCTTTTGAGCATAACCACTGTCGAATGCGTGTTCCGCATCGATGATGGCGCACATACCACCTTTCTTCTGGGCTTCTGCGATAGCATGGATTGCGATGGTTGTTTTACCGGAAGATTCAGGTCCATAGATCTCTACAATACGGCCTTTGGGAAAGCCGCCAACACCCAGGGCTGAGTCCAATCCAATAGAGCCGGAGGATACCACTTCTGTTGGCTCGGTCGACTTTTCGTTCATCATCATCACACTTCCTTTTCCGAAGTCCTTTTCTATCTTGTCGATAGTCAGCTTAAGCGCCTTGAGTTTTTCGTTGTTTGTAGACATAATGGGTATGTTTTATTGTATTATTCAAAATTACCGAATGTCAAATGTAGGGGAAAATATCTTATCAACACTAATTTTATTAGCATTATTTAGCTAACTATTTTGGGCTGGAGGAAAAGTCAAGGGGTTAGCAACAAAAACCCCGCTACCGATGTGCTCGTAGCGGGGGAACTACAGTAGAAAATTACCGTAGGGGAATTTTTTAGAACTAATTCAGGAAAAGGCGATGGCTAAAAACCATGGGCCAAAGGGACTACAAAAACCAATTGCACACAATACCACTTTGTGGTAATTTCCAGCAGCGGTATCTCAGGGTTTCCTCTTATTCATATATAACACGCTTCAGGTAATAAGTGCGCTCATCGATCAAAGGCAGTGACCTGCTCGCCACCGTAATGCCTTTCTGGTCTATCATTTTTCGTGTTTTGCCCTCACTGGTGCCAATTTCCAGCGGTAAGGTTCCCGCATAGTTCTGCAGTTTTACGAGGTAGGTGGTATCCCCGGTACGGGTAACCCCGATTTCCAGTTTCTGAACCGTGCGGAGGTAGAAATCAAACAGCGGCTTCAGCTCCCTGCCCGACTCACGGCTGAAGAACTGCTCCACATCATCGGTCGTCACCAGGTTGCTGTAAGTATAGCGCTCATTGGTTGCAAACTTTTTCAACGCAGGGAAAAACACATCGTCGCCCAGCACATACCGCAGGGTATGCATGAAAAAGGCCCCCTTTCCATAAATATCACCGTGGTAGGCTTCATCAGAATTGATATTTGTACCCAGCACCACAGGCTTTTTATTCTGCGTACCCCGGGCAATATCCTGCATTCTTTTAATATAGGCGTCTTCACCTTCGGCCTCCCGTACATACAACACATCGCCAAAAGTGCAAATACCTTCCTGTACCCACATATCGCCCCAATCTTTGCCCGTTACTTTATTACCCCACCACTCATGACCAAACTCATGGTGCATCAGCCAGTCGAAATCCTGTCCGCCCACTTTCACATATTTGAACTTATTGCCATAGGCATTCAGGGTTTGATGTTCCATGCCGAGGTGCGGCGTTTCAGCAATGCCGATCTTTTCCTTTACCCAGGGATACTCGCCAAAATACTTCTCCTGCATTTTGATCGTGCGTTCGAAGATCTCCAGGTGGTGCGCGGCTTTATCGGCATGTTCTTCCAGCACATAAAATACAATGGGTACCTGATTGCCATTGACAGTGGTGTAGGGCTTGCTCACCACTTTGTACCGGCCAATATTGAAAAGGATACTGTAATTATTGATGGTGTAATTGGTTTTCCAGTGATAGGTGCTGCTGTTCTTTTTCGTCGTCGTCTTTTGCAAAAGTCCCGGCCCTGCTACCACTAATCCCTTCGGGACGGTAATGATCAGATCGGCGCCTTCATTGGGTTCATCAGAAGGATGATCCTTACAGGGAAAAAATATCTTCGCCCCTTCTCCCTGGCAGGTGATGGAAATGAAATCGTGCCCGGTGGAGTCCTTCGCCCACTGAAATCCACCATCCCAGGGCGCCCGAACCGCTACCCGGGGCTTGCCGCCAAACTGTATCTTAACGGCTACTTTGCCGGCAAGGGCTACAGGTAGTGTAATTTTGATGAGATCGTTTTCATGGGTAAATGATTGCTCTTTATTATTCACCCACACCTTGCTTACAGTAAGATTATTTAGCAGGTCGAATAAAATGGTGGTGGTTGGCTGCGCCAATACAACGTCAATGAGGGTGTATCCGTCAATAGATTGTTGTGCCGGATCGACCGTGAATGCCACGGTATAGTGCCTTACATCCATATTGGCTTGTTCGGGCTTCAGCACGCCTCCCGAAAGAACAGGTTGTGCCGCGGCGCTAAGAGATATGAGAAATGTCAAAACATAAGTAAAGGCACGCATATGAATGGTTTTTCCGGAAGTTACTCAATTTCTGTGCGCATCTATGACCACTTGAGTAAGACACAGCGTCTGTTGATTGAATACATATTATAGAAATACCTATAGAGTGCTGGGAAAATCTTAAAATCACCTTAAAATGAATCTTGCCTTTCTTCGTTCATAGGTATTTTATCTTGATGCTATACCTTTGAACGCCTGTTATCAGGCACGCAACTTGCAGAGAGGAGGGTCGATGTGAAAGGATAAGTTGTATGGATTTAGTCTCATCAATTAAAAACCCAATTAATATGAAGTTCAGACACGTTCTGTTAGTAGCATTAACCCCTGTAACACTTTTCTCGTGCGTGAGCACAAAAAAATTCAAAGCAGAACAAGCGAAGTACAATCAGCTTAACGATTCTTACGCCAAACTGCAAGGCGATCTGAAAAACTGTGAAGATGCTAAAGCCGAAGAGGCCCGCAAGAAAGCTGCATTACAAGCAGAGATCGACGCCCTCAACAAACAAATCGGTTACCTGAAAGAAAACAATACGCAGGCCCTGAAACAACTGCAGGACCTCTCTGTGATCTCCAGCTCACAAGCCGAGAGCATCAAGAAATCGATGGAGAACATCGGCGCCAAGGATTCTTATATCCAAACGCTCCAGCAGCAAATGGCACGTAAGGACTCTTTGAACATGGCCCTGGTGATGAACCTGAAAGGTGCTATCGGTAACCTGGACGACAAGGACATCAACATCAAAGTTGACAAAGGAGTCGTTTACATCGATATCTCTGACAAATTGTTGTTCAAGAGCGGTAAGTATGACGTAACCGAAGAAGCTAAAGTTGTGCTCGGAAAAGTTGCTACTGTGCTGAAAAACCAACCCGATATCGAGTTCATGGTAGAAGGCCATACCGATAACGTAGCTTATAAAGGTGGTGGTCAGCTGCTCGACAACTGGGATCTTTCTGTTAAGCGCGCAACTTCTGTAATCAGGATCCTGCAAAACCAATATGGTCTCGATCCGATGAAGATGTCTGCTGCCGGCCGTGGCGAATACCTGCCCATCGCCGCCAACGATACTCCCGAGAACAAAGCTGCCAACCGTCGCACCAGGATCGTTATCCTGCCTCAGTTGGATCAGTTCTTCAAGCTCCTCGAAACAAAGAAATAAGTTAATCTTCTTTGATATGAACAAGGGCCGGCTGTTAAGCTGGCCCTTGTTTATTCAGTGACGTTCAATTTAGAAATTGATATCGCTGCCACCGCCTGCCGTAGCAAACTCGGCATTGTATTTTTCCATCAATGGTGACATCTTCATCGCCAGTGTAAGATCGCTACCCATCT
This sequence comes from Paraflavitalea sp. CAU 1676, assembly GCF_029223285.1. GTDB lineage: Bacteria > Bacteroidota > Bacteroidia > Chitinophagales > Chitinophagaceae > Paraflavitalea. The sequence continues at coordinate 488,477 of NZ_JARHUJ010000006.1, forward strand.
TTGGCGCCCAGTGTGCACTTACTGTACTCCAGTCTACGACCGACAAGCCATATTTCTTCAAAACAGAAGCAGCATCCACACCCTGTGTGCTCGCCATGTTCTGGTGACACATGATCTTGATGTATAATTCGAAATCATTCTTGATCTTCTCTACGTCGCCTGATGCCTGAGGAGCTGCACCTCCACCCGCTTTGGCAAACTTGCCAATATTAGGATTGGTGAACGCATCGCCATACACTTTCGAAATAGCGAAGGTGGTATCCTGCGACATACGCGCCATCCACTCGGCCGATACGGCATCCCAGATGGGTTTCTCGGTACCCAGCACTTTCAGCACTTCATCCAGCGGACGGCCATTGGAGATCTGAACATTGGCTGCCGCCCAATCTTCCATACTAATACCTTTGATGGGGTCCAGTAAACCACCGGCTTTGGCTGCTGCGATGTTCTGGTTCATCGCTTCCGCCTGCTGCTTGGTTTGCTCATCGATCAATGCCTGAGCCTCAGCGATACCCATCGTGATATTCTTCTGGGCACGGGAAATGGCGTAATTGAGGTGGTGTAAATTGTCGAATCCTGCCGCCTTGATCTTCGCTTCATTGTTCTCTTCGGCCAAAGCCTCAAATTCCTTCACCAACTCAAAGGCATCCCGGCCGATGTACTGATCGGGGATGGTATAGGGAATGATGGCGCAGTTGCGGAGCGAGTTGCCGTAGTAGTGACCTGCCCAGCCATCGCTGCTATCGTCGCTGTAGGTTCTTATCCAGGGGGATGGCGTATCGAGTATTTCCGCGAGGAGCAGCGATTCCTTCCCTTCATCGTTCATCCGATAGCCAAAAGGTACATAGTCGCTGGTAAACGCCGATTTCGAAAACCGCTTGATAATGTCTTCACTCCTTTTTTTAGCTTCGTTCCAATCGATCACTTCGATGGTCATGCGGTTGAAGTCGCCTTTTTTGTCGGCCACGGTAATGAACTCTACTTTCTTACCCTTGTACTTCGACACCATTTGTTTCAATACTTCCACTTCCGAAGCATCGCGGCTGATGGTTTGATCTATGAGGGGTAATACCGATTCTTCGAACTGACCAATGCCTTTTGATTTAAAACTGGCCGGGTGGTCGACGAGTGAGTACCTTTCTTCCATAAAATGTTGGCTTTTTAGTTTGTATTAGATGATGAAATGGTGGTTCTGTATCTGATCACAACTGGGCGAGGATCTCCTGCTTTTTGGTGGCGTATTCCTGCTCGTTGATGAGGCCCATGTCAAACAGCTTTTTGAGCTTCGCCAGTTTTTCCATGGGGTCGTCGGCCGGTGGGGCCGCGTTTGCGGGCGTTGCTGCATTAGCCGGCGCCGGCTGTGCTGCAGCCTGCGTTTGCTGGTTCATCATTTGCCCGAACATCCTGCCCATTTCCATGCCCATACCCATCTGCATACCTGGATTGGCCTGCCCTTCATTACGCGCCATATCGCGCATGGCCTGTAATTGCTGGTGCTGCACATAGTCGATGCCCAGCGCTTTCAGTGCCTGTGCCTCGGCCGTCATGTCGGAGATGCGGCCAATACGCTCCTGGGTGGCTTCATCAAAGCGGGTACCCTCGATGTTGAGGTCCAGCAGTTGAAAGCCCAGGGTTTGAAAGATGGGAGATACGGCGTCTTTACTGAAAGCCGCAATCGCATTGCGGTGCTTGTCTATTTCGGTATAGCCGAAAGATGCGTTGGCGAGGTAATCGCTCATCGGCTGCGTAATGCGCGACAGCAACACTTTCTGAATATCACGCACCGGATATACCGGAGCGCCGGCCACTACCTGTCTGAAGAACTCTACAGGCTGGGCAATGCGGAAAGAGAAGTTTCCGAAAGCGCCAAGGCCTACGGGAAACTTGTAATGCGGATCAACATAAGTGATGGGTGATGGGGTGCCCCAGCGCTGGTTGAGCAGATCGGCCTTGCGGAAGAAGAACAACCCTACCTTATGATACGACTCGAAATTGTACAGCGCATTTTTGATATTGGTCCAAAAAGGAACGTTGCCTGTTTCGAGGTTGTACAATCCTTCTTCGGTAAACACCCCTTCAACCTTTCCTTCATATACGAATAGACATCCCTGTCCGGGACCGACGATCAGTTTGGAAGCATTCTTGATCTCGTCGCCCGAGTCGGTCCAGCGCTCAAATAAGATATCGGGACCGGGCGCGGCCCATTCAATAACAGAACGTAACTGGCCAGAAAGAAGTGACATGGATTGTATGATTAAACTGGTTAATAATCGGAGTAGTGGTCAGCGCTTGCCGCCAGCCAATGAAAAGTTTTTCTACAACACAGGCAGCGGGGTGAATACTGCCAGTGGGTACCCGGGCATCAAGCCATATTCAGGGTGTATTTGCGCAAGCGCTCTAATTTCGCCTTCCGGTCTCCTTCATACTGTTCCTGGTAAACCGGGATCATAGCGATGCGTGCCTTCAAATAAACGTCTACGTATACTGTATAGGATTGTAATACCTGGTCGGCAGTAACCGTAACGGGGTCATCTTCTCCCTGGTCTTTGAACTGGTATAGCAACGCTTCATACTGCCAGTATTCTTCGAGCGCTTTTTCTTCTGCTATGGGATGTACCGCAAAATGCTCCACCATCCGGGCAATGGAGCCCGGTTCGAAGGTGTTGGTGGTTTGACAGTATTGGCAAACCTGGTAATACGACCGGTAGAAATTGTCCTGCACCGTTAAAGGGGCCTGACATTGCGAGCAGGCGAAGCCACCCGATAAGATCTCACGGGCTTTGGCGGCCAGTTTTCTACCGGCCTCCGCGAATGTTTTTACTTCATGCTGATGCAGGTCCTTTTCAAGCTGCCGCATGAGCTTCCTGCCTTTCTCCCGCTCTGCATAATAGACCTGGTAGAATTTTTCCTGGAAAGGTTCCAGTTCTTCGCCGGCCTCGCTCAGTCTGTCCTCTTCTTCGTCGCGCAATGTCTCCCAGTTTTCGGATACCGTATTTTGCCAGGTGTTGTCGATCCTGGCGATCAGGTCTTTCGCCTGACTATTAATACCCATCCAGGCATTGGCGAAAGGTACTGTGTCGAACTGCTGATAGTCGAGCAGTTGCGGCAACACTTCGGCCGCCTGTGTCAGTGTTTCCTGAAACCGTTCATTGATCTTCGAAAGAAAACTGGCCCATCTTTCCAGTAGGTCCGTTGATGCATTCATGAGGTGTTGGGTAATTGAGTTGACTGTTGAATAGGTTATGGCTTCTTATAAAATTCAAATCCGCAGAAATCGCAGGTGCTGAGATCTGTTCCATCTGGTCGCGCTGCGCCGCATCCGCCGCAGGTACGTGTTTCGAGCCCGGCTTTTTGTTGATCGTATTTGGTTGAGCTAGTCAGTGAGTTGTTGAGGATGTTTGCCAACAGATTGAGTGGCGGTTTGGCCTGTTTTTTTTCCTGATCCATATGGTGGTCGTTAAATGCGTGGCAACCGGCATTCGTACTATGCCAATAGTCGTGCGAGGAGTGATTAATAGGGTTTATTTTCCGGGCGGGAAAGCATGACAGGGAGGGTCAGGCTCCCGGATATGCGGGAGGGTGAGTTGGTTTTTCATATATCGTGGCAGGCCGGCTTTAGTGCCGGCAGTAAGCTACCACGATAAAGATGTTCTGAATTTTTCTGATTCTATAGCGAATCCGGTCCAAGTGCCGGAATTACAATCCGGGTTGCTAATTATAATGGCTTAACGGAAAGCCAATGTGCATCAGGAGTGGATAAATTTACGAACGAGTGCACTGAGCTGGTAGGTGTCGGTTTGTTCCAGGGCGTGCGGGGTGCCTGGCAGGATGCCCAGTTGCCCGGCAGGTAACTGTTTGTATACCTGGATGGTTTCGTCGAGCGTAACCATTTTGTCGCGGTCGCCCAGGAGAACTAAGCTGGGCGTATTGATCAGGGCGTAATCTTCCGGTTTGAGCGGGTTGTCTTTGCCGAGGTCAAGCAGCAAGGTAACGGTCTTTTGCAATACTTCTTTCCAGTCACGGGGCGAATGGCGCTTCTCCAGTTGAGCGGCGAAGGCAGGCACTTTCTGTACAATGGTGTCTGCATCCAGCATTTTTACTTCGCGGGCTGCTCCTGTCTCATCCCAGTGAAATTTAGTCGCCAGGGTAATGGTCTTCTTAAACTTGTCCGGATAATGGCGGTTGATGTACATACCTACATAACCACCCATGCTATAGCCAAAGCAACTTACGGGTTCTCCGGCAGGAATATATTGTTCAATATATGCCAGTACCTGCTGTGCAAAGAAGGCGATAGACCAGGACTCGTCTGTCAAAGGCTCGCCACCATGACCGGCAAAATTGAGCCGGTGCACATAAAATTCATTGGCAAGGCGATCGCCCAATGGTAACAGTTGTTCCCGGGCGCCCAGGGCGCCATGCAATAATAATAAGTGCTGCATAATACTAAAGATACAAAAAGGACCGCGTTGCCGGGAACAGGACTGTAGAGAAAGGGTACGGATCAAAAACAATTATTTAAGGAGGTTGAGTGCATTGAGCCAGCCGCTGCGTTGGCCGGACCAGGCACTCGTAAAGGCTTCAGGCTTAAGCCCGCCCTCGAGGTTCTTTAACAAACCCGCTGCACTCGATAAAGTCTTGACGGTATTGGCGGTTTTAACAAGGCTGGCTACATTGAAACCTCCTTTAAAAAGACTTGGCTTGATAAAGCCGGCCAGCGACGAAATGCTTTTGCCAAGGCCCGCTCCATCGGTTACTTTGGCAGCGGCACTCAGCCAATCGGTTTTACCGCCACCCGTCCAGCTGTCCAGAAAGGAGGTTGGTTTTAATCCGTCGGTAAACTGCGTGAGCAGGTTGCCGACATTCACCGGCGAGGTCGCTTTGGGTAATTTTAATTGCGCCTGTGTGGTGATGGTTCCCAGAAGGGTTACGACGAGTAACAATAAAAAACTCCTTTTCATAAAAAATTGTTTGTCCCGCTCCGTGAAGGGTAGCCGGGATTGGTTTAATGATAGTAGAATAAAAAGCACAACCATATTAATATATAGTCATTGTCCGGCCTAAATCTGTTTAACTTTTCTCCTTTTGACAGGCAATTACTTGCTACTAAAGCCTTTCGATGCTCTATTTTCCTGTTTAAAGCGCCTGATTCCGGTTGTGAAATGTAAAAATGGGACAATCAATTTTTCCCGTTTCTCCACTTAACGCACCCGACCGACTGCCTGTATAGAACTGCTACGAAGGGATTCGTTTTATCGGAATATTTGCTCTTCAATAATAGGAGTATTCTATGCGTACGATGATCGTGGTGGTGTTTAGTCTGCTGATAGTGACAATTGGAAAGGCGCAAACAGCGCAACGGGGCAGGGTTTCCGTGAATATTGAGGGTGCAGGCCAGCCCCTGGAGAATGCAACGGTGGAATTGCTTAAAGGCAAAGACTCGTCGTTGGTGAAGGCAGCCATCAGCGGAAAGAACGGACTGACAGAACTGGAGAATATCCCTTTCGAGACCTATTTGTTGCGGGTTACGATGGTAAACTTTACCCGGCAATATTCGCAGCCGTTTACCCTGACTGCCAGCCAGCCGGAACTATCATTGCCCCCGGTCACGCTCAGCGCCAACGCTTCCACACAGATGAAGGAAGTAACCGTAACGGCCCGCAAGCCTTTTATTCAAAAACTCAGCGACCGTATCGTCGTCAATGTAGATAACAGTATCGTCAATGCCGGGAGTTCTGCCCTCGACGTTCTGGAGCGCTCACCGGGTGTGCTCATCGATCCCAACGATATCATCAGCTTACGTGGCCGTCAAGGGGTTATCATCATGATCGATGGAAAGATAACGCCCATGTCGGGTACCGACCTCGCCAATATGCTGCGTAGTTTGCCCTCCAACGCTATCGAAAGGATCGATATCATTACCAACCCATCAGCGAGGCATGATGCAGCCGGTAATTCGGGCATCATCGACATCCGGATGAAAAAAGACCAGCGCCTGGGCGCGAATGGAACGTTTACGGCAGGTTATGGCCAGGGCGTTTTTCCGAAAGCGAATACAGGCGCCACCTTTAACTTCCGCAATAAGAAGGTCAATTTCTTTGGCAGCTACAACTATGCGCACCGCCAAAACCTTAACCACCTTTTCCTGAAGCGGGAGTTCTTTAAGAACGGAAGCTACGATGGGGCTTATGACCAGGACAACTACATGAAGATCCCGGTGAATACGAATAATATTCGCCTGGGCGCCGATTACCTGCTGAGCAAAAAGTCGATCCTTGGCTTTGTTGTCAACAGCACCATCACCAATGTAGACCGCACCAACGAAAACCAATCGCTGGTATTAGATGCCGTGAAGCAACCCGCATCGAAGTTCATCACCAACCAACAGGAAAGCTCGAGGCCAAGGAATATCCTGGCCAACATCAATTATAAATACACGTTTGATAGCACTGGCCGCGAATTGACTGCTGATATCGATTACGGTGTTTTCAACAACCGGTCGCGCTCGCAATTCAATACGGGATTTTACCAACTCGATGGAACGCCCACACAACCGGCCTACAAACTCAACGGCGACCAACAAGGAAAGATCACGATCGCTACGGCAAAAGCCGATTATGTGCATCCTTTAAATAAAACCACCAGGCTGGAGACAGGATTTAAAAGCAGCTTTGTGGAAACAGGTAATGATGTCGTGTTCTATGATGTCAGCAGCACTACGCCGGTGTACGATTCCTCCAAGAGCAACGACTTCAGGTACAAGGAGAACAACAATGCTGTGTATGTAAACCTGAACTCGGAGTTTAAAAAGATTTCGCTCATGGCAGGTCTGCGGGCCGAGCAAACCAATATGGAAGGGCACCAGGTCGTGAACGATATCCGTTTCGATTCTTCCTACCTGCAGTTGTTTCCCAGTGTTTTCCTGAACTACAAATTGGGCGAGGATAAAACGATCGGGATTTCCGTGAGCAGGCGCATCGACCGGCCCAATTACTCGGAGCTGAACCCTTTCCGGTTCTTTCTCGATCCCAGCACTTACAGCTCGGGCAATCCCTACCTCAAACCACAACTTACCTGGTCATACGAGTTGAGCTATACTGTTAAACAGCTCAGCTTCACCCTCGGGTATAGCCACACAAAACAAAACACCACGGTCGTCATTCGACCCAGTGAAACGGAAGACAAAGTGACGGTGCAGATGCCGGTAAACCTGCATACTTACGATTACTTCGGGCTTACGGTAGCTGCACCGATCCGTTTCACGAAATGGTGGAATGCGATCAACAATGCCAACATTTATTATGGACATTACAACGGCAACCTGGCCAACACCACGCTCGACAATGGTACGCCTGCCGCAAACATCAGCACCAACAACACTTTCACCCTGGCGAAGGGATGGACGATCGAGTTGAATGCGAGTGTGAATACAGGCGGTCAGGTTGGCTTTATGAAGCTGGATCCGCAATGGCAGTTATCGCCCGGTGTGCAAAAGACCATTCTCAACAAAAAAGGCACGCTTCGCTTTAGTGTCACTGATATTTTTTGGACCAATCTGCCAAGAGCTGTTGTTGAATTCACTAATTACGTGGAGCATTGGCATGCTCAAAGAGAGTCGAGGGTAGCTAGCCTTTCTTTTACTTATCGCTTTGGTAAGAATACTGTTGCTGCGGCCCGCAGGCGTACCACCGCTTCAGAAGAAGAGCGCAGAAGGGCTGGAAACTGATAAGAACGTCAGGCCGCGAAAGGCTGGCGGCCAGTAGCTGTCGCTGGCTTCTGCCAATATACACAGTTGGGTTAATAACGATCGAACGCAAGTAGCCAAGTCAGCTAGTGCCTTTTGAAATACTGAACTTCCCGTTCATGCTTTTTGGCGGCCTCCAGCGAATCAAAAGTGCCGAGGTTACGCCGCTTATGGGTTTTCGGATCTTTCTTACGGGAATAGAGCCGGTATTCGCCCGATTTTAACTTGCGTATCATAAAGATGTTTCTCGTAAAAGGCACAATTCACATGCCATCAGAGCGACCCTTTTTGTGTAGGCTCTGCAACAATTGAAGGTGTGGTTGCAGGCTCTGGATGGTGCTTTTGGTGAGGAACTGCTTCAGGTGTTTATAGAAGTGACTGTGGTCGTAATAGCCATAAACGGAATAATGAAAGGTTTGCGGCGATTGGGCGATATGGGCTGCAGCCTTTCTGATGCGCATGATCTGCAATGCGTTCTTGCTACTGATGCTGGTAGCACGTTCAAAATAGCGTTGCAGTGTGCGGGTGGAGATCTTGTACTGTTCGGCCATCTTTTCGATGGTCGTCTTAAAATCGTTTTCCCGGTAACACCGGTCAAGGATCTCAGTAACGATGTGAATTTCCTGGAGCGAACCTGCATGTTCCTCGATGATGGGCTCGTAGTAGTTGCTGATGATCCTTACTCTCTCTTCAAAAGTGGCGGCCGCTTTGATTCCATCGATCACAGATTGATCCACCAGGTAGCTGAGCGGGAAGATCTGATCACGGTACTCCGAAAAGTTCACTTTCTTCAGGAAGAGGATAGGTGAAATTTTGAACTTGATGCCGAAAAGCTGGTTTCCAGGCTGATGATAGCATTCTATACTCTGGTGCCGGGGCAGGAACCCATCGGTGCGCATATCGAAACGCTGTTCGCCAACCTGCATCACAAAGGGAGTTCCCAGGTTGATGAGGTAGGTGTACCCTACGTTTGGAAAAAGTGCATCGGAAAACCCCTCAGGATGGTCTTCCCACAAACGTGCGAAATTGGTTTCCCAGATAAAGTCAATGAAGTCGCCCAATTTACCAGTTGGGGATATGCGGTGGTAATTGTTTTCAAAATGGGCCTTATGGAAGAATTCTACATGCTGCACGGTAAATCAATATTGCAATATTACGGCTAACTGCATTTTTAGGACAGGAGGAAAACGATAACCTGCTGTAAAAAAGTATGGCCGGTTTTCGCTGTCATATATTGGACGCCTGTCCTTTTTGTTCCTTGCGGAAAAAAACCATGCCCACTCCTCAAGGGCTTATTCGCGAGGTGTTTTTAAACGGGGCGTCTGATTCTTTTCCGTGGATCTGTTCATCTTCAGTACTATCTCCTCAACCGGGCCTCCTCCAGGTCGAGCTCTGTTTCGCGTTTGCGGATCAGCTCATCGGGAAATTCTTTGCTGCGGCTCATTTTCGCTAGTTCCGCGCGACGCACCTGCACCGATTCCAGCAACATCTGCCGGTATTGAGGTACAAAACTGCCGGCAGTTTGAGCGCCCTCGTCCTGGGTAAGGCGGCTGTTGGCGATTTCAGCCATGCGTTGGTATCTTTCGCGCAGGCGAACAAAGGCTTCGATCGATGCAGATTCTTCACTGTACGATTTCTCCAGCATATTCAATACCGACGTCGCCAGCCTCAATCGGATCGCATGTTCATGGTGCGCCTCCGACTCCGGCGCTTCTACTTTCAACAGCCGGATCAACAAAGGCAGGCTAAGCCCCTGAATTACGAGGGTGAACAGGATCACCACAAACGTGATGAAGAGTATGAGGTTGCGTTGTGGAAAAGCCTGTCCGTCGCTAAGGGTAATGGGAACCGCCAGTGCCGATGCCAGCGACACCACACCCCGCATGCCGCTCCAACCCACAATGAAAACCGAAGCTCCCGTGGGCCGGGGCTCTTTTTCCCGGATCTTTTTGCTGAATAAGCGAGGCAGGTAAGCACCCGGGTATACCCACAGTATGCGGATGACAATCGTAACCAGGCTGATCAGTACGGCATATTTGATGGCGTCCAGCAAAGAGTTTTCTCCCAGTTCCTTAATAATATAGGGAAGCTCCAGACCTATCATGATAAACACCACGCCATTGAGCAGGAACACCAGTGTTTCCCAAACACTCACCGCCTGGAGGCGGGTGTTATACGAAAACACCTCGTGCGAACGGAAAGAAAGAAATAAACCGCCGCTTACAACGGCGAGCACACCCGAATAGTGAAAATGCTCCGCGGCGATGTACATGAGGTAGGGCGAAATAAGTGTGATGGCTGTATCGATGCTCGGCGTCGTTGGCAAAAACCGGTGAATCAGGTATACCACATGGGCGATCGCCAGTCCGATCAAAACACCCATAAATACGACCAGCACAAAGTCGACGCCGGCATCCCACAGCGCAAACTGACCGGTGAAGATGGCCGCCAATGCAAAACGGAATACGATCAAGCTCGACGCATCATTGATGAGGCTTTCCCCCTCAAGTATCGCAGTGATCCGCTTGGGCACTTTCAGGTGTTCGAGTACACTGGTAGCTGCGATTGCATCGGGCGGAGAGACGATGGCTCCCAATAAAAACCCGAGGGGAAGTGTAAAACCCGGTATCATCGCATTGGCTACAAAGGCAATCGCTGTGGCGGTAAAGATAACCAACCCGAATGCCAGCATAAAAACCGGCCGGCGATACCGCCAGAAATCATTCCAAGATGTATACCAGGCCGCTGCATACAAAAGGGGCGGCAAAAATATGATAAATACCAGCTCGGGCTGCAAGGTAATAGAAGGCACACCGGGTATGAAACCAATACCCAAACCAGCTAATACCAATAAGATGGGATAAGAGATCTGCAGTTTATTGCTCAGCATCGTAAGCAGCGAAACCACCAGAAGGAGAGAAATGATCAATAGGAGGTTGTCTTGAAGCATGGCGTATTGGTTATTATAAACGATTGGACGACAATTTAGAATATTTTCACAAATATCATAATGGGGCAGTATGGTCCTTTGGGTTGCCCGGCCTGTAGAGCTAGGACTACAGTTCAGAAACGAGCTAACTATAATATAATCTAAAGCCGCAGGGCTAACAGCCTAAGCACAAGCGTATTTAAGAATGGTTGTCTTTAATTGAAACCCCGTGGCAAAGTAATTGGGTCAATATGGGTGAAACATAGATAGGGAACACCAAAAAATATCATTTTATGAAAAAAATTCTCAGTGCGCTGGCAATAGCCGGTTTATTTACTGTTTTTGCCTGCCAAACGCCGGAGCCGGCTACTAATCCCAATAAGAGCGATACCACGATCAACAAAACTCAACCCGACACTACTGTCGCTAAGCCCGACAGTGCTTCCAGGCAATAATTGAAAATATATCAGCATGAAAAGGATTATCGCGATTATGTTGATCGCAGGAGGGTTATTTGCCTGCGGCGATAACGATGATAAAAATCGTATCGAGAATAAGGCAGACAGCACGAACAACCTGCCTGCCCCCGATACTTCCATGAGTAACACCGACTCGGCTAACGGCCGAAATAATCCAAATCGTAACCAGGATTCCCTAAGGTATAATTAAGGGGGGTAAATAACTGGTTATCGATATTTATAAGGAGGATGGCATATTAATTATGTCATCCTTTTTGGGGTTTGGATGCCCCGTCACGTAAAACTTACCAGTATGGAAAATATACTCGCACGTACATTGGCGGCTATATTGCTGGTTGGCGCCCTGGTTACCTGCCAGTCCGATACCACGATAGCCCAGCCTCAACATAAGCAGGCAACAGATACCCTATTGAACGGACAGTGGTACCTGCGACCTGTGCTGGATTCCGATACGGCCGCCGGCAAATTCCCGACGATCACTTTTGATGTAGCGAAAGGTACCTTTACCGGCAATACCGGTTGTAATCAGATGAGCGGCTCCTTTAAACGCACCGATACGAGCCTGGTGTTTGATGAACGTATACAATTGTCGAAAATGATTTGCCCCGGGTTCAACGAAGCGGCATTCCTGAAAACATTGCTGAACACCAACCGGATCAAGCGGGATAACGACATGTTGATCCTGATGTTCGATCAAACCGAATTATCGAGGTGGACGAGAAAACCTTACCGGGCGCCGGTAAGCAAGCGAACCTGATTGGCTAAGCGTTTTCCTGCTGCAGGCGGCTGGCATACTGCATCACAGCCCTTATTTCTCCAAAGGAGTATTCATCGCCCAGCTTTTCCTTGACAGGCGTGATGCTTTGGCCGCCTGCTTCTTTTATGGCATCGAGAATAGCGACTATTTTAGGCCCCTGCACCAGCTCTTCAATTTGTATCTCGCCGGTTGCGATGAATTGTATCAGATGGCCTTCGATGGTGCTGATGGCCATGCCACGATGAACAGCAATATCTTCGATGTTTTTACCTTCTTTAAACAGCTGCAGGCTTATGCGCTTGGTTTCACCTTTGGCCCCTTTCGTAACGGATTGTGCTGTTTCGCGAATAGCTGTGGCTGCCTTTTTCTGGCTGTCTATCAGCTGCAGCAATTCGTCGGCGGGTACGCCCCGCACCAGCGCGTTTACAGTAAGTGTTGCCTGCTCAAGAAGCTGCTGCTGCCGCTCAAACACCTGCTTCAATTCCTGCAGCTCTTTCACATACTTTTTAACCTTCTGTTTTACTTTGATGTCGTCGAGGTGTTGTTGCAGGCTTGCGAGGTTTTCTTCGAGTTGTAAGCGAAAGTAAGCGATGGCGGCCTGCATGCGCTGTTGTAAAGCTGCATAACCATCGGAAGCTGCAGTGGTGAGTAGTTGTTCCAGCTGCCGCATGAACTTATAAGCGACCGCCTGCTGATCGTTTACCTTATTGAGCAAGGCCTGTGCCCATAATACGGCCACATTCTGCTCTGGCAGTTGCCGGTCTTCATAATTTTCGTAATGTGCTTCCCAGGCCGCTGCAAGTTTGCTCCAGTCGAAGCATTGAATAATACTTCGGCCAATATAAGCTTTCCGCTCCTGCTGCAGTGCTTGCTGCAATTCATCGGCGGCCAGTTCTGCACTGGTAAAAGCGATCACGCGCTCGTCGGTGCTGATGCAATGGGGCTGTATCCGGGAATAGAGGATCAGCCCGTCCATCGACGTGAGGCGGCTCAATGCTACGTACACCTGCCCCGGTGCAAAGGATTCGCCGGCATCCACGATCGCTTTGCGGAAGGTAAGTCCCTGGCTTTTGTGGATAGTAATGGCCCATGCGAGCCGGATGGGGTATTGTTTAAAGCTTCCCAGTTCTTCTTCCTCGATGCTGTCCTTTTCTTTATTATAGGAATAACGGATGTTTTTCCAAACCTCCTGCTCTATCTCGAGCTCGATGTCTTCGCCAGGGAACCCAACGGTGATCTTATTGTCTTTGCTGATCGATTGAATAACGGCCAGCTTGCCATTGAAGAATCTTCTGAATTCGCCCTTGTCGTTTTTGATGAACATCACCTGCGCGCCCACCTTCAACTGCAGTGCCATTTCGGCGGGGAGTGCTTTTTCATTGAAATCGCCGGTGATCTCTCCGCGAAATTCGTACACTTCTCCCTGCAGCCTGGCCAGTTGGTACTGATTGATCTTATCGGCCTTGTAGTTGTGAGAGGTGAGCGTAATATAATGATCGTCTTCGTCGGGCACGAAACCGGGAATATACCGCAGGTGCAATTGCCGCAGGTCTTCCTCGTTGGTCGAATTGTTGCGGAGGTTGTTGAGGATGTCAATAAAATTCGCCTCGTTTTGCCGGTAGATCTTCTTTAACTCGAGGTACAGTGGCGGCGCCTGCCGTACGGCCTGCGAATCGAAAAAGAACGGACTGGCATAGTGGTACTTCAGGATCCCTTCCCACTCTTCGTTCGTAACTACCGGTGGCAGCTGAAAGAGGTCGCCGATGAACAATACCTGCACGCCACCGAATGGCGTATAGGGCTGCCGGCGAAAATGACGCAAAATGAGATCGATGGCGTCGAGCATATCGGCCCGCACCATGCTCACTTCGTCAATCACCAGCAATTCCAGCTCGCGCAGCAGTTCTCTTTTGGCACTGTTGAAGCGCAGGTTCTTGATAAGGGTATGCTGATCGGTCGAGTTGATGGAAGGATCGTGCCACCCTCCCTGCCGGGAAGGCAAAAAAGGACCAAATGGCAGTTGAAAAAAGGAATGCATGGTAACACCACCAGCATTGATGGCAGCTACGCCAGTAGGCGCTACCACGGCCATTTTTTTCGGACAGTGTTCCTGAATATATTTCAGAAAGGTTGTTTTGCCGGTACCGGCACGGCCAGTCAGGAAAAGATGGCGGTTGGTCTGGTTCACAAACCGTACCGCGAGCTGAAAGTATTCGTTGGAAGTATCCGGTGCTGACATGCGCCTGCAATTTAGACAATGCTGCGGCCCGGCAACCGAATACTTTTCCCTACAGCGCGCTGATGTGTGAACAAAAAGCGCTTTCCGCTTTGCTAACTTTCATCAGTACAATAAGTTTTCAACGCCTCCCTCCTAATCGGCCGGTATAACGTAAATTGCAGGCTTGATTATCCCGGTCGGGGTGATTATTAATCAATTATGCAAGACTATTTACAAGGTTTGAATGACCGGCAACGCGAAGCGGTGCTGCATATCAAAGGACCATTGATGATCGTGGCAGGCGCCGGCAGTGGAAAAACAAAAGTATTGACCACCCGCATTGCGCATCTCATGCGCTCGGGCGTCGATGCATTCAACATCCTCGCGCTCACCTTTACCAACAAGGCGGCCAAGGAAATGAAAGAGCGTATTGAAAAGATCCTCGGCAATTCCGAAGCCCGCAACTTGTATGTGGGCACCTTCCACAGCGTATTCGCGCGCATCCTGCGCAGTGAAGCGCACCTGATGGGCTATCCCAACAATTTCACCATCTATGATACGGATGATGCCAAAAGCGTGGTGAAGACCGTCATCAACGAAATGAACCTCGATGACAAAACTTACAAGCCTTCTACCGTATATAACCGTATCTCCAGTGCAAAGAACGCCCTGGTAGGTCCGGTGGAGTATGCCAACGACTATGCCATTCAGCAGGAAGACCTGCGCGGCAACCGTCCGGCAATGGCGCAGATCTATGACGCCTATGTAAAGCGTTGTTTTAAGAACGGCGCCATGGACTTCGACGATCTGTTGCTGAAGTTTTACGAATTGTTGAAGAATTTCCCGGAGTCGCTCAGCAAATACCAGCGCAAGTTCAAATACATCCTCGTGGATGAGTACCAGGATACCAATCCTGCCCAGTATGAGGTGATCAAATTGCTGGGAGCCATGAATGAGAATGTGTGCGTGGTGGGTGACGATGCACAAAGTATCTATAGCTTCCGCGGCGCAACGATCCAGAACATCCTCCAGTTCCAGAAAGATTACGAAGATGCCAAAGTGGTCATGCTGGAGCAGAACTACCGCAGCTCCAAAGCGATCATAGCAGTAGCCAATGAAATAATTGCCAATAACAAAGGTCAGATACCCAAGGCTCTGTGGACCGACAATAATGAAGGCGAAAAGATCAGGCTGGTGCGTACCATGACCGATAACGAGGAAGGGAAATACGTAGCCGATACCATCCAGGAGCAAAAGCTGCGTAACCATTATAACAACAAGGATTTCGCGATCCTGTACCGCACCAACGCACAAAGCCGCGCCTTTGAAGAAGCGCTGCGCCGCATGAACATTCCTTATACGATGTTCGGGGGCACCAGCTTCTATACCCGTAAAGAGATCAAGGACTTTGTGGCTTACCTGCGTATTATCGTCAACCCACGCGATGAAGAGGCGCTGAAGCGCATCATCAACTACCCTGCGCGCGGCATTGGTAAAACAACGGTTGATAAAACCGTCCTGTTTGCCAACCAGAACAATGTTACCATGTGGGAGGTGCTCGAAAGAGCCCGGGAGGCAGGCTTCAAAGCCGGTACCCTCGAAGCGATCGAAGAGTTTGTGACGATGATCAAGAGCTTCGCCAGCATGCTGAAAAGTAAGAATGCTTACGAAGTGGCCGTGCATGTAGGCAAGCAAACCAATATTGTAAAGGAGCTGTTCAACGATAAAAGCACTGAAGGTGTTGCCCGTTACGAGAATATCCAGGAATTGCTGAACTCTATTAAGGAATGGGTCGATACGCAAACCACACTTTCACAGATCGATGAAGAAGGCACCATGCTGGAAACTTCCGAAAACGATGCTGCTGGTTCCGGTGAGATCACCCTGGGTGCTTACCTGCAGCAGATCACCCTCCTTACCGATGCGGACGACAAAGACCCCAATGCCGATACCGTAAAGCTCATGACCATTCACGCGGCCAAGGGACTGGAGTTTGGATGTGTATTCGCTGCCGGATTGGAAGAAATGCTTTTTCCCAATGGCATGGCGGTGAATACCCGCGAAGAACTGGAAGAAGAACGTCGCCTGTTTTATGTTGTGATCACCCGGGCCCGTCAACGGCTCTGGATCACCTATGCCAATACCCGTTACCGCTTTGGACAACTGGTGCAGAATGAGCCTAGCCGGTTCATCGAAGAATTGCCTGGCAACTACCTCGACCGTAGTTATGCGGGTGGCGGTTTCAGGAACCAGGGGCTTTCTACGCGTTCGAACCAGGGTTCATTCGACCGTTCGGGCAATGGTGGCGGCTGGGGCGCCGGTGGCAACAAACAATCTGCCGCCCAGGCCGAGAAGCGTTATGGAGCTCCTCCTTCTAAAAAGCCGGCTGTTCCATCGTATGTAACGCCCAAGCCACAACCCAAAGCTGTCGAGCATGTACCCAGTGCCGACTTTGTGGCCAGTGATACCTCCAACCTGCAGGAAGGACAAAAGGTAGAACACCAGAAATTCGGTTTTGGTGTGGTAAGTAAAGTGGAAGGTTCTGCCCACAACCCGGTGGCTACCGTTAAGTTTGAGCAGAATGGCGAAAAGAAGATCATGCTCAACTATGCCAAGCTGCGCATCATTGAATAAAAAACCAGATCGCACCGGCGCGGGAAGATATTTGACGCTATAAAAACAGGCAGGCAAAATCATCCACCGCCGCGAAAGATCTTCAAATAGCTAAAAGAGGCGGGATCCATACGGGTCCCGCCTCTTTTGCCTATAAGGACTTGTTAAAGTGTCGTCGAAATGGCCCTTACCACATCATTATGCGATTGCCTTCTGCGACGTTCGGGTCTACATTCGTGTCATAATAAAAACGCTTATGATGGTAAAGTCTATGATAGTAGCAGCCTTCGGTGCCATGATGTTGATGACGGCTTGTGCACCGGTTAAAATGGGTGTTAGTGAATCGCTGAAGCAAGACCGGGATGAGTATAAGGTAGCTGGTCGCCAGGGACTGCTGATCAACCAGAAGCTGAGCTTTGGCGAGTTCCATACTACAGAGTTGAAACGTTCCTGGACAA
The DNA here is from genome assembly GCF_029223285.1 of Paraflavitalea sp. CAU 1676. GTDB lineage: Bacteria > Bacteroidota > Bacteroidia > Chitinophagales > Chitinophagaceae > Paraflavitalea. The sequence goes on from NZ_JARHUJ010000006.1 coordinate 505,675, forward strand.
AAGGCGGAGGCTCCAAATTCGGAACCGGTACTGTTGGCGCTACGGCAGAAGACTTTCAAAACATGATATCCATTGAATACATCAAGCGCAAACAAACGGTGCAGTTCGATATGAGCGATGGTAAAAAGACAGCCAATACTTATTGTGTAGCAAAGTTCAATGCCAAAGACCTCGAGATCGGCAGGCACACCAATAGCGTGCTGAATATTGGAATGGACCTTTTCAAACTAGGCGGCTGGTCGGAACACACCTACTATGTTCAGATCTATACACCTGGCGCCAACAGGCCTTGGGAAATGCTGATCGACAACCAGGCTGCCGAAGCAAGGAGAAAGACTTATACCGGGTTGCTGTCGCTGAGCAAAGAACAATACTACACCATCGTACCTGTATCGCAGGTGGAGAAAAAGGATGGAAGCGCCGGCAATGCGCTCGCGGTTTTGGGCTTCGAATTTCGGGATTCTGCTGGTAAAGCAGTTGCTGCCGTATCACTTATCGATAAGGGAATGGTGTTTTTGGGCAAGGTATCCAGCGAAGAACGTTTGCTGCTGGCCAATGCCTGCGCTGCTTTGTTGTTGCAGGAAGAGATAGCATAGTTAATAAACGCGCCACTGTTGTGTAGAACTGTCGTTGTTTGACGTGGCGTAAGGTTAGGTTAATAATTTCAGGACGCCGTTGCGATACAATTTTCCGATTGGTATCTCAGCGGCGTTTATTTCTATCAGGTCGTTGGTAAATGATTTGATCTTATCGATGGCGACAATAAAGGACCGGTGGGTGCGCACAAATTGTTTTTCCGACAACATCGACTCTACAGAAGTGATCGATTGTTTCGTAATAATAGTTCCCTGCGTTGTGACGATCTTCACATAATCTTTCATGCTTTCTATATACAGGATGTCTGGCAACATGACCTTCTGCATTTTCCGGTCGGCCCGGAAGTAAACAAAAGACTCATTGCGTTTTTCTTCCAACGTTGTTTCGGGTGCAGGCATTGGCGCCAGTGGCTGACTTGCCGGCGCGTATGCCTTGTTGACTGCTTTGAGGAACCTGTCAAACCGTACTGGTTTCAATAAATAATCTACCACATCGAGTTCATACCCTTCAAGGGCATATTCGGGATAAGCGGTGGTAAAAATGACGCGGGGTGGGTTCTTCAGGGTTTTCAAAAAGTTGGTGCCGTCGAGCTGAGGCATGCGTATATCCAGGAAAATAAGGTCGATGGTTTGTTGTTGCAGGAAGGTAAGGGCCTGTACGGCGTTGGCGCATTCGCCCACGAGTTGGAGGGTGGGCACTTCCACTACATACCGCCTGATGACTTCGCGCGCCGGCGGTTCATCATCTACTATGAGACAACGTATGGCCTTGAGTTCATGCATGGCTGTTACTCTTTAAAAGGGACTCTTCCTTTTGTCGGGGTGTGTGGATATTCTCCAATTGAAGGGATAGGGTTACCACAAATACTTCTTCCTCATTAAATATCTTAAGCGTGTGTTTTCCCGGATACAACAGCTCCAGCCGCTTGCGTACGTTGTGGATGCCAATCCCAAAGCCGCTTTGCTGTTTTCGTTCTATGGGCTGTCCGTTCATCAGCCGCATGTCCATTATGTTTTCCTTCAGGCTGATCTGCAGGTTAAGCCAGGGTTGTTCCAGCATATTGCTGGCGCCATGCTTAAAGCAGTTCTCTACCAATGGCAATAACAGTAATGGCGCAATATGCAAATGGCCGGTTTCGGCAGGCAGATCGATGTGTATATCGAACTGTTCGTCGTACCGGATCTTTTCGAGCGAAATATAATCCCTGATCATCGCCAGCTCTTTCGACAGAGGTACCAGGGGCTGGTTGCATTCGTAGAGCATGAAACGCAGCATATCCGAAAGTCCCATTACCAGCTGTGAAGCAACGGGCGCTACGTTTTGCGTATGCGAATAAATATTGTTGAGGGTATTGAATAAGAAGTGTGGATGCACCTGTGCTTTCAGTAATTGCAGCTGGGCTTCGGCATTCTCTTTTTGCAACTGGAGGTTGCGCTGCTCTTTAATGTACCAGTGTTTGGTAAGCTTGATGGCAGCGGCCATACCACCGATGGTGATGGCGCCACGCAGGCCGGCCAGCAGTCCCATGTAGAAAGAGCTCGGGCGAAACCGCTTGGGCGCATGCATATGTTGTGGCATGAGGGCATTTCGAACGTCGTCGATAACATACATAGAAAGGAAGGTAGACAAAGCGGCTGTTGCGAAAAACATTACCAGCACCCAAAAGCCCGTCAGAAAGTACTTGTTCTTCAGCAGGTATACGGGTATTACAAAATAGATGAGCGAATAAGCCAGGAACATATGCGCCGTCAGGTATACAGCCGATTCTACTATCGAGATGGGAAGGCGGGCCATGTAATTGACGTTGCTGTCGATAGATGGCGTAAAAGCGTACAAAAATCCCTGGAACAACCACCAGAAAGTCCAGAAAGCGAGGTGCCTCGAAAGGCGATCCCGCGGCTCATTGGAAAATATGAAAGGGAACTTGTTCATGGCCTGTTATAAAGATACAGCGGCTTTTGGCGCAAGCCGGCTCCGCACATCCCAATGTAGCCGGAAAGTGGATTTTCGTCGACAAAAGGATCTTTGGGGTGTATCCTGCCGGGGTGATCCGAAAGGTTGCCCCGGGGCGCCTTGAACCGGTACCTAAAACCCAACTTACTCAGCCTGGGGAAGTACGCTTGCCGGAACCTTTTTCCCCCGAGTTTGTTATTTACCTACTATGTCATTGCAACTAAGTGTATTAGATCAAACTCCCATACGGCGCGGCAGTAATGCCGTTGAATCGCTGCAGGAATCCATCCAGCTGGCCCGCCTGGCCGATCACCTGGGATATACCCGGTACTGGCTGTCGGAACATCACAATTCCGCGACGCTTGCTATGGCCGCACCTGAAATTCTGATAGCCCGGCTAGCCGGAGAAACCAATTATATCCGCTTTGGATCGGGTGGCATTATGCTGCCTAATCACAGTGCTTTCAAGGTGGCCGAAAACTTCCGCCTGCTTGAAGCACTCTATCCCAATCGTATCGACCTGGGTATTGGACGAGCGCCCGGCGGCGACCGTATTTCGGCCAAGTTGCTCAATCCGTCCAACAATTTCGATCCGCAGGAATATATCCAGCAGATCAAAGACCTGCAGGCTTACCTCACCGATACGCCCGGCGAAGCCAACCTGGAAGGAAAGATCAAAGCAATACCCGTCATCGATACCGTTCCTGAAATGTGGATGCTCACTTCCAGCGGCGAAAGCGGATACCTGGCAGCACATGCGGGTATGGCCCTATCGTATGCACAATTCATAAACCCGGTAGGTGGTGCAGATGCCGTAGACAATTACCGCAAACGCTTCCGTCCTTCACAATCACTGACAGCGCCCAAAGCGAATCTGGGCATCTTCGCATTCACCTCCGAAAGCGAGAAGAAAGCGCATGAGGTGCAGGCCGTGATGGATTACCGGTTACTGAGCTTTGAGAAAGGCCAGTACAATGAAATGCCGACCTACGAGATCGCGAAATCCTACAATTATTCGCCCGGCGAATGGCAAAGGGTATTGTTCAACCGGGGCCGCATGGCGATCGGCACACCAGATGTGGTAAAGGAAAAGATCACTGCCCTGACGCGCGAGTTCGATGTGGATGAAGTGGTGATCGCCACATTTGCAGAAAGTGCGGAAGACCGTTTCAGAAGTTATGAGCTCTTTTCGGAAGTATTTGAGCTGGCTGAGCGGCAAACCCGCCAATATGCCTGATTGTCCCTACATTAATAAAAAAAGCGGATGTCTCTTATTATTAAGAGACATCCGCTTACTTTTTTGTGAATATTATCCAGCCTTCCGCGGAGTGGTATGCATAGTGCCACCTTTTCTGCCGGAAGTGGCCGATTTGTTAGGTATCATGGAAGAACCTTTCGACTGAACGGAGGATGATGTACTTTTGACCACCATACCCGAAAGGGGGGCCGCTTTTTTAGGGGCTTTACCTTTTTTGGATTTTGACTTACTCATACAATAAAACTTGTTGTTATTGTAAACTAATAAATTATACATTAACAACGGCTTTTCGGCCCCGATATTTTTACCGCCGCGCGTATGATTAACAATTTTTAATGCCCCGTTTACATGTTTGATGAATCGCTGCAACCCAATCCGGAGCTCCTGCTCGACCTCGTGAGGATGAAAATGCCCTTCGGGAAATATAAGGATACGCGACTTTGCGATCTGCCGGTTTCTTACCTTGAATGGTTTCAGCGGAAGGGATTTCCCAAGGGAAAACTCGGGATGTTATTACAAACCATGTACGAGATCAACCTCAATGGACTGAATTTCCTGCTTGACCCCCTGAAGAAGCAGGTGCGCTAGCCACGCTCTATTTGAAAGGGCGGGTAGAAACAATCTGTCGATCTGGGTACCTGTGCCCTTTCCCATTTCAAACAATCTTCCCCCGCCTGCCCGGACTGCAAGGTCGGGACAGTTGCCGGCAACATTGCCTGGCACCACATCTAAGAGGCCATGTCCTGGTTGAAAGAAACGCTTTCAATAAATCGTTTCACATCGTCCTTGGTCCGGTTCATTTTGGCAGCCAGCCTTTCTAACAGCTCATCCTCGTGTCCGGGTTCATAATCCAGGTCTTCGTCGGTAAGTCCGATATTCCGTTCTTTGATCTTTTCCTTTACTTCATCCCAGGGTGTGTGTAATATCAGTTTGCTAGTGTCCATATCCCTTGCACTGCAATCTGCAGGCCAGCAAAATGGCTGATTACCAGCCTTTGAGCGTAGCGGCATACCTTCATGGGAGAATCTCCGGTCGGGTGATTTTCGTCAGGACCGGTATTTTCACGAGCCGCCCCTTTTCCCACTGGCCAATGTGCATAATACAGCCTTGTGCTTCCAGAAAGTTTTCATCAAATTGCGCCGGATATGGAGAATCAAAAACCGGCGCAGAAGACGATCATCATTACGGAAACACAGAAAAAGCCCCTGGAAATTACCGGATTGCTGCTCAACCTCGATCCCCGCAAACAACACGGGTTCTACATTGAAGCGGTAGTGGTGAAAGATCCCAAACAACCGCAAGGCATCTCCAAACAGCCCCTGCTGGAAAAGGTATCGGTAAAGGGATTGAAGCCCACGCCCTATGTTTTACAGGGTATCCTGAAACAACTTACCGGTATCTCCGCCAAAAACGAGCAGGAGCGCCTGCAAATGCGCTACCGCGAAGACAATATCACCACGCCCGATCCCGATACCTGGGTACGTCATAAGATGTATGCCTATTTCTACAATGCCCTCCAGGCGGTGAAGCCCTTTGCTTCCGTGATGAAATGGTATTACGAAACCACCGACGAACAACTAAGTACCATGCGCGTGGTAAAGCCAGCCAGCATCAGCAATTACAGTCCGGTGGTGAGTATCCAGCTGGTGCGCACCCCGGCCGAAACCCTGCGCATGCTGGTGCATGTTAATATCAACGAGAACCTGTTCCCGCTGTCCGACTTCAAACGGCACGGATTCCTGCTGCGCAATAAGAACGAATTCTTTCTCATGAAGCCCGAGGATGCCATCCTCACCGAGCGCTATCCCGAAGGCTTCTACGACGTGCCCGCCGAAAGCGAGCAGAAATTCCTTCAACATTTTGTGCCCCAGCTCGAACAACATTATGCGGTAGACCGTACCATGCTGCAACAGCTCGAGACTATTGAAGTAACGCCGCAGTGCCGAATTCACCTGAGCGAACTCAATGGCAGCTTCCTCATGATCCGCACCCGCTGGCAATACGGCGAGTTTGAGCTCGACAATGCCACCGCAACAGAAGAAGAGATCAATACGCCCAATGGCCGGTACAAGATCATCAAGGACAAAACCACCGAAAAAGAGACACACGACTTTATTCAGGCCCAGCATAAAAAGTTCAGTCAGCAAAACAACGGCTATTTCTACCTGCCTTTTGCCGACGCCGAAAAGAGCCAGTGGTTCGTGAAGTTCTACCGCAAGCTCAATGACCGTAACATTCCCGTGTACGGTATGGAATCCATGGAGCACTTCCGGTACAATGCCAATCGGCCAGTGATCCAGTTCACCCAAAAGGGAAAAAGCATCGACTGGTTCGATCTTACCGTTCATATTTCCTACGGCGATCAAACTATTACCCTGCTCGAACTGCAAAAAGCCATTCAAAATAAACAGCCTTTCCTGCTGCTGAAAGACGGTACGCTGGGAGAGATCCCCGAAGAGTGGCAACAACAATTCGGCCTGCTGTTGCAAATGGGAGAGATCGATAAGGACAAACTTCGCCTTTCCAAATTGCACTGGACGCTTACCGAAGACCTGGCAAAGAACGGACAACTTATCGTAGCCGATAAAATGGAGACCAGCCGCCAGAAATGGGAACGGCTGCAACTAGCGCCCCAGGCTTTTGCAGTGCCTGGCGCCATTCGTGCTACCCTGCGCGACTACCAGCAGGCTGGCTTCGCCTGGTTCTGTATGCTCGATGAAATGCAATGGGGAGGCTGCCTCGCCGATGATATGGGTCTCGGTAAAACCCTGCAAACGATCTCCTTCCTGCAATACGCGCACAACAAATATCCCGGCGAAACGCACCTCGTTATTTGTCCCACCTCGCTCATGTACAACTGGGAAAATGAGTTGAAGAAGTTTGCGCCCGAATTGAAATACTTTATCTACCACGGCACCGAAAGAAAAACGGCCGATTGGAAGAACTACGATATCATCATCAGCAGTTATGGCAGTGTACGCAACGATATCGATGTCATGAAAGCATTCACTTTTGGTTATATCGTGCTCGATGAAAGCCAGGTGATCAAGAACCCATCCTCGCAGGTAACCATCGCCATGACGCAGCTGCAAAGCCGCAACCGCCTCATCCTGAGTGGTACGCCCATTCAAAACAATACTTTCGATCTCTATGCGCAGATGCAGTTCGCCAACCCCGGATTGCTCGGCAGTCACAACTTCTTCAAATCGAACTTTGCGGTACCGGTGGATAAGTATGGAGACGCGGAGAAAACCAAACAGCTGCGCAAGTTGATCTATCCGTTCCTGCTGCGCCGTACCAAGGAGCAGGTGGCAAAAGACCTGCCGCCCAAAACAGAGATCACCCTTTGGTGTGAGATGGGCGAAGAGCAACGCCGCGTTTACGACGAACTCAAAAACTATTACCGCGATAACCTGCTCGACCGCATACAAAAGGAAGGCATGGGCAGCAATACCATTCTGGTGCTGGAAGGCCTTACCCGCCTGCGCCAGGTTTGTAACTCACCCAAATTGCTCAACGGCGGACAGAATGATCATACCGACGAGTCGGTGAAGCTGGAAGAACTGCTGCGGGAGATCGAGAACAATACCGGCCGCCACAAAGCCCTGGTGTTCTCACAATTCACAGGCATGTTGCAGTTGATCGCCAACGCGATGAAGGAACGCAATATTCCCTTCCTTTACCTCGATGGGTCTACCAAGGCCAGCGATCGCCAGCTGTTGGTGGAGGAATTCCAGTCCAACGAAAACATGCCCGTATTCCTTATCAGCCTCAAAGCGGGTGGAGTGGGATTAACCCTCACGGCTGCCGATTATGTATACCTGGTTGATCCCTGGTGGAACCCGGCTGCCGAGCAGCAGGCCATCGACCGTTCTCACAGGATCGGTCAGCAAAACAAAGTGTTTGCCTATAAAATGATCTGTAAGGATTCGGTGGAAGAAAAGATACTCGCCCTACAACAACGCAAAAAGGCGCTGGCCGAAGAACTAATTACCGAAGATACCGGCTTCGTGAAGAATATGACCGCCGAAGATGTAGACTTCCTGTTTAGTTAACGAAAAAATGCCACACAGCCGGTTTGTTTGAAAGTGAAAGATCAACAAGCTCTATTAACGCAATCCGCGTCCACACTTGGCTTTACCGTTAGCAGCCTGAAAGGGAGTGATAAAACGGTTGCAGGATGTAGCAACAAGCATTGTAATGATGGCAACAGCGAGGATTGACTTTTTCATAACGTCCAGAATTAATTTTTGAACAAGGGTTTAAAGAGTCAGTGTTCCAGAATTGTGTAAGGTGTTTGATAAAACGGTGCCAATTTTTGCCGCGCACCCCGCCGGGCGTGTAATAGGCTGAAGCAGTTTAAGTTCTGATGCCCGTTTTGACAATCCTCAAATGCCAGCTTTCCCGAATTATTTCCCCGCATTGGAAATGGCTGGGAAAATGCCATCGAAAACCGGGCGAAGCTGGTTACCTCAATCGGTCATTCCAGGCAATTAGCAGCAGCGGCCAGCGACTTCTATCAACCAAAAGGCGGGTAATCCATCGATTACCCGCCCATTAGCGCTATAAACTTAAGGACCGCCGGTCGGAACCCGGTGACCTCTCTTTTACTTCAGTGTCACATCAGCCACCACCGGAAAGTGATCCGAAGGGAATTTACCATAATAACTGTCGGTAAGGATACCCCAGCGTTTTACGGAGAACTGTTTGGTCACGAAGATGTGGTCGATGATAGAAGTACTACTTGGTGTTTTGAAGCTGTTGAACGAACCATTGTTCGCATAAGGCTTCGCCACCAGGCGATACGTATCGGACAGTGTACCGGAATTCGCAATCAGCTGATACCATTGGCTGTTGTGATCGCCGTTGAAATCGCCCGTCAACAATACAGGCGCAGTACCCGCGATGGTCTTGATCTTTTCGAGGATCAGCTTGCTGCTCTCCTGTCTTGCCTTTACACCCTGGTGGTCGTAATGCACATTGAATACATAAAACTTCTTCTTGCTCTTCACGTCCTGCAACTGTACATACGAACAGATGCGGTTGAGGCGGGCATCCCAACCGGGGCCTACTTTCTCGGGTGTTTCCGACAACCAGAAATCTCCTTTACCGAGCAGTTTGTATTTAGCCGTTTTGTAGAAGATGGCAGAATGCTCTCCTTTCGCCTGACCGTCATCGCGGCCCTGTCCATACCAGGCATAACCGGGCAGGTTGGCTGCCAGCGTATCGATCTGGTGTCTTAAACCTTCCTGAGTACCAAAGATGTCGAAGTCGTGAAACTGGATGAGGGCGCTTACGATCGGGTAGCGGCTCGTCCATAAATTGCCGCTATCGCCTTTGTTATCATAACGCAGGTTGTAAGAGGCAATCCGGATATCCTGTGCGTTGGCGGCGGCAACGAACAGCAGCAAGGCAATGAAAATACTTTTGATCTGTTTCATAGTCGTAATTAATATTGAATAACCAGTGCGCAACTTAAGCAAGCGCGGTTAATTTTTCCATAATTTATTTTGCTCCAACTTAGGGTTCATCTGCAGGTCAGCTTCCGGAATAGGATAGAGGTAGTGCTTTTCTTCCCAGCCCCTTTCTACATTGGTGAGCCAGGTAAGCTCGCCAAAGGTATCGTTCGAAAGGCGTTGAGGATTTTTGGTACCTCCGGTGAGTGTTTCGGCCACATTGATATAAGTAACACCGGCAATGGTGGTGGCGGGTTTCACTTTGTAGAAGAGTACATCCATTTTACCGTCGCCATTGAGGTCCATAGGAACATCGAGGGCAGGCACGTAAAATCCTTTCCAGGCAACATTCATCAACTCGCCATGGTGCCAGCGCACGATATCATAAAAGCGAAGACCTTCCAGCGATAGCTCGATGCCACGCTCGCGGCGGAGTTCGAGCAATACAGGTTTGCCAGCCAGTTCGGGGTAATAGTTCGCTACCAGATAAGGATCATCTGTAGTGGGCAACGCATCGGCTGCTGCGGCTGTTATACCTGCTCTTTTGCGCAATGCCCCTACGGTCTTCACCCAATCATCGGCGGTAAGGGTTCCCATTTCTGCTTTTGCTTCAGCATAGTTCAACAACACTTCTGCCAGGCGGATATACGAGATCGAGTTGTCGTTGCGGCTGCCACCATCATAATAAGTATCGTCGAGACACCACTTGATGGGCTGGTAGCCGGTGTATGTATAAGAGAATACCGGAGGCGCGGCTTCTACCTTGCCACCGTTCACGCGGGTGTAATCGCCCATGCGGATGCTTTGCTGCAAGCGCAGGTCCCTTCCTTTTACCTCATCCACAAAAAGCATGGTCTTGTAGTTGGGGTTGTCGGTAAATCGGCTGCCATCGATGTTGAGATACGTGTTGACGAACGTGCGGGTGAAGCTAACACGGGCGCCGTAGGTAGCACTGGTCCACCACCAGTTGGCATCGTTGAATACGCTCAAGGCAGGGTCTACAACTGATGCAAGAATGATCTCAGCAGATACAGGCGCTTTGCTGGTGAACAGCTGGCGATACCCTTTCGAGGGGCCGTCGCCGGTGAACAGGGAGTAACCGCCGTCTTTCATCACTTTTGCGGCTGCAGTCTCTGCTTCACTCAACCAGGTGTTGGCGGTGCTGCTGAGGCCCTGCGCCAGGCCGCCGGGATAATCATGGTATTTGCGGAATGTGCCTTCGAACAGGCAGATGCGTGACTTGAGGGCCAGGGCCACATAGCGGTTTACGAGACTGCGCGTTTTGTCGTCGGTGGTGCGCAGATTGGCTACTGCAAAATTGATATCGACGAGAACGGAATCCATCACTTTCGCACGGGCGTCGCGACTGTTGAAGAGGGCGGGGTCATCAACTGTCATGGTTTTGGTGATCCAGGGGACATCGCCAAAGCGTTTTACTTTGTCGAAATAGAACATAGCGCGGAAGAAACGGGCCAGTCCCAGGTAATGGTTCTTTACTTCGGGCGTCACTTTGGGGCTGTTGCAATTCTCGATAAAGTAATTGATGTTGCGCAGGGTTCTCCAATCCCAGCCGCTGCTTTGGCGGGAGGTGAACCCACTGCCCTTGCGATAAAAGTCGGGCGCCTGCGTGCGGGCACCATAGTCGCTCATTTCATCACTGCGGATAATGGCGTTCGCATCGGGCAGGATATCATAAAAAGAATAAGCATAGGTTTCAAGGCCTTTTTCGCTGCTGAATATGGCCTCTTTGGTTGCGGTGGCTTCAGGCACCTGGTCGAGCTTGCTGCAACCAGCGAGCATACTGCCCGATATCAATACCCATATTAATTTTTGTCGCATATAAAGAAGAATATCGTGTTAATCATTCAGGTTTCAAGTCTATTTAGAACTGTTCCCGGTCGATGCCGTTGGCCTTGTGAGCGCCTGTTGGCGGCAACCGGTTTTGTCTTTACAGTGTTACCGACAATCCGAAGGTGATGCTCTTCAACATGGGGTAGTTGTTGCCATTACCATTGGTGCCGTTGGTGAGCACGCGATCAGAACCACCGGTGTTTTCAGGATCGATGTCTTTGGTGATCTTGTAGATCGGAGACCATGACCACAGGTTCTCTCCGGATACGAATACCCGTGCATTGCTCATCTTCAGTTTGCTGATGAGTTGCTGAGGCAGCGTATAACCCAGCTGCAAATTCTTAAGACGGATATAAGCGATGTTCTGGAGATACTTGGTTTGTATGGTGTTCAACTCCGCACCGCCGCTCTGGGCTGAATAACCGCGCAGGCGGGGGAAATAGGTGTTGGGGTTGGCTTCGGACCAGATCTGGTCAACCATCGATTTGGGCACGCGGTTATAAGGCCTGTTGTAAGGACCCCAGAAATAGTCCGCTTCTGCACCGGGCCACCAGTCTTGCTTGCCTACACCCTGGAAGAAAGCGCCCAGGAAGAATCCGTTCCAGTCGAGATCGAGGTTAACGCTGTAGCTATAGCGCGGTGTAGAGTTACCGATCACCTTCATATCGCCGGGGCTGCTCACCTTGTTGTCGCCATTGTTGATCACATTGTCGCCATTGAGATCAAGGAACTTGATATCACCGATCATGGTTTGGCCCGTGGTAGAAGCCTTGTACAACTTCTGCTTGCTGGCTTCGCCAATATTGTCTTTCGTAAAGAAACCATCGGTTACAAAACCCCAGATCTCGCCCAGCTTCATGCCTTCGTAATAAGTGTCGGCCAGTTTTTTATCGGGGTTGTTGAATTTGGTCACTTCGGCCTGGTAGTCGGAGAGCGCTACACGCACCGAATAGCTCAAAGGCGAGCGGGCTGTTTTGATCTGGTCTTTCCAGGTCACAGACAACTCCCAGCCCTTGGTTTGGAGATCGGCATAGTTGCCTTTGGGCACGTCGGTACCAAACACAGCGGGTAAGGGCATACCCTGGGTGAACATGTCGGTGGTTTTGCGGATATAGTAGTCGCCGGTCAGTGTCAGCCTGTTCGATAAAAGGGCCATATCCAATCCAATATCCTGCGTGGTAGAAGTTTCCCAGGTGAGGCCATCGGGTAGTACACCGGGTTGGCTGGTACGTTGCGGACGGATGCCACCCAATACACGGCCAGATTGAGAAATACCAAACTGTTCCTGGAATGAATAGGAAGAAATGTTACCATTACCCAGTGAACCATACGAAGCGCGCACTTTGAGGTCGGAGATCACGGAGCGATCCACGTTCCAGAAATTCTCGTTCGATACTCGCCAGCCGGCACTTACCGAGGGGAAGAACGCATAACGTTCGTTGGAGGGAAACTTCGATGATCCATCGTAGCGGCCATTTACCTCCAGCAGATAGCGATCGTTGAAGGAGTAGTTAAGACGGAAGAAGCCACCCGCAATGGTCCAGCGGTCCCAGCCGCCACCGGTTACAATCGACTGACCGAGCGCCAGGTTGATATCCTGCGCGTCTTCATTGATCAGTACATTACGTTGTGTTTGCAGTCTTTTGTAAGTCGATTGCTCGTAGTTGAAACCGGCCATCGCTTTGAAGTAGTGGCCACCGTTGAATTTCTGTTCCAGCTCGCCATATACATTCGTAGCAATGTATTGGGTTTCCTGGTAAGTATCCTGGAGGTCGTTCGTGTTGGTACCTACATATTCGATCACACCGGGAATGCGGCTGTATGGAACAGGTACGCGGATCTGCTTTTGGTTATTGTCGGTATTCTGGATCGTGAAATCGCCTTTGATGCGCAGCTTGTTCTTGATCACTTCGGCGAGAAAACCCGAGGTGTTGCGGATGATGCGGCGATCCATATCGATTCCATTCTTACCGTACCAGAAGTCGCCGACTGTATAGGCAGCTGAATAGCTCAGCGTTCCATCGGGGTTGAACATGGGCGCCATGTTGTGACCTTCATCGGCGATATTGCGCCAGATGCCGCCACCCTCTCCTACGTTCAGCGGGTTGTGGTAAAGGGAGTTCGAGAAATCGGTATTGTTGTCGATGCGCAACCAGGGATACAACTGGATAGATCCTTTAGCGCGTACGTTGTACATGCGGTAGTCGTCGCTGTTATAGCGGAAAATGCCATCCTGGCCGAAGTAACGGGCCGTCAGCATAAAGCTCGATTTGCCGGTGCTGCCAGAGAAGGAAACGTTGTGTTCCATAGCATTGTGTGTTTTCTTATAGAGCTCCTTGAACCAGTCGGTGCTTTCATAATAAACATATTCGCCGGCTCCATTCACTTCTACTTTGGGTAAGCTGGGGTCTTTTGACCTTTTCTCCAGTTCGGCGAGATAGGCCTGTGAAAACTTCACGGTCTTATTGACGTTCTGCGGTGTTTGGGAATAATCGTTCCAGGCAGTCCAGGCCTCGTTGAAGATCTTGGCAAACTGGTAGCCATCAGTCACGAGATCAGGCACACGGATCGGCTGCTTGATGGAATAGTTGGCAGAATAGGTAATGCTGGTTTTATCTTTTGAAGGGTTTTTGGTGGTGATCAGCACTACACCGAACACGCCTCTTGCACCGTAGATGGCTGCGGATGCCGCGTCTTTCAGTACCGATACCGTCGCTACGTCGGCCGGGTTGAGTAGACTGGGGTCGCCTTCTACCCCATCGATCAGCACGAGCGCGTTACCACCCTGGCCGATGGAGGTGTTACCGCGAATGTTGAAAGCGGCAGCCTGGATGGGTTTACCATCACCTGGTCTGATGTTCAGGTTGGCTATGGCGCCCTGCAGTCCCTGGTTGATATTGGGCAAGGAGCGGTTATTGAACACCTCGCCGCTCACCTGGTCAACGGCGCCGGTAAGGTTGAGTCGTTTTTGTGTACCATAACCTACCACGACTACATCGTTCATGCTGCTGGCGGCGGGATCGAGTTTTACCGACAGCGTGATCATTTCCCCTTGCTTATACTGATAACCTTCCAATACTTTCTTCTCATAACCAACAAATGAAAAGGTGAAGGAGAAAGCGCCGCCATCGGGGAGCGTGGCGAAGGTGAATACGCCATCTGCACCCGTTTGCGTGGAGCTCGAGTACTTGCTGTCTTTTTGCTGTACCTGAACGGTTACAGAAGGTAGGGGTGTTCCTTTTTCATCTTTGATAATGCCTTTTACGGCAGGCTGTTTCTCCTGCGAAAAGCTTTGGTGCGCCAGCAGCAGCCATAGCAGATAGCCGACCAGCTTTGCACATTGGTGAAAATGTTTCATGATATGTATGGTTTTGTGAGAATGCGCATTATTATCCCATATACCCGTGAGGTACAGGGATGCTCATAAATGCCGAATCGTTTATTGCTCGCTCAACCGGTAAACAGTTCCATCATAGGAAACTGTGATGTTGTTCAATCCGGCAATCGTGCTGAACACATCTTCCAGACTTTGCTGCTTTGAAAAGTTGCCCGTGAATCTTCTTCCTGTCAGGTTGATGGTTTCGGGATCGATAATGACCTTATATGCCTGGGCAATTTTTTTTAATACTGCGGGTAATGGAGTATTCGCAAAACGGATTTCTGTTTTACTCTCTGTAATAGTACTATCGATAGGATCAGGTATGATGGTCTTTGAAATTGCGTGCATAACGGGAATAATTCTGCGAAACGTGTTGCTGCCCTGCAAAAAAGCGCAGGATTGACCTGGCTTGAGGTAAACAGTTTTGCCAGGCAGCAGCAATGGCTTCAGCGCTACTTTTCCTTCCAGCAGCTTTACCGTGGAGCGTTTGCTGCTATCATAGGCGCTAATGCGAAAGGTAGTGCCCAATGCGGTGGTGGAAAACCCTTTTGCATACACGGTAAAGGGACGTGCTTTGTCTTTCGCTACTTTGAACAATGCTTTACCGCGAAGGGTAATATCCCTTTTGTTATTATCAAATGGCTGGTTGCAAATGATCTCGCTGCGTGCATACAGGGTTACCACCGAACCGTCGTCGAGTGTATAGGACACTTTATGCCTCGTATCGTTGCGGAATGTTGTTGCCGGGTTGACATAAACAGGAGCGGGCTTATTGGTAGCTGCAGTTTCCTGCATGGCCGGCTTCTTCCACGGGTACACAACCACGACAAAGGCTGCTACGGCGGCAGCTGCTGCCACCCTGATCCAGGGCCTTGACAAGATAGAACGGACCTTGGGTTGATTGGCGGCTTGTATGTTGGTAAATAACCGATTGCTATCCGCTTTATCCATGGGGTGGGTAGCCGTAAAGGTTTCCCATTCCTCATCAGGCAACCATTGGTCCAGTGCTTCCGGATGCTGCAACAGGTATTGCTGAACGCCGGCAGCCTCTTCGGCTGTGCATTTATTTTCGAGAAAGCGATTCATCATTGCTGGCGTTACCTGCATAAGGCAATTAGCTTGTACTATGTAATACGTTCCGTGTATTCCTTTGCACCCACGGTAACTTGAATTATTTTTTTGGAGATGATACTTGTCTCGTCGCAGCCCATCGGGCTGGTGGTTTTCTAGCGACAGCATTTCTACAGTCCGTCGCGGCCAGCCATCAGCAAGATCACCAGCGGAATGTATTCGTGCATCTTTCTGATCTCCCGCACCGCCCGGTTAATCTGGTTCTCCACGGTTTTTTTGGAGATGGAGAGACTATCAGCTATTTCTTTGTTGGATAATCCTTCGAGGCGAAAGCTGATGATGCGGCGGCGCATGGGCGATAAATGAGCCAGGCTGTCGAGCAAGGCCGATAATTGGCGGTCTTCTGCAGGTGGCGGCGAAGCTTCTTCGGCTATTTCGTGATAGGCGAGCGATTGCATGGACACCGTGCGGGTTTGTGCATGGCTGCGCAATATGTCTATGAGGCTTGTTTTGGCGATGCGGAATATTTGCCAGGATATCTGCAGGGTATCGTTGAGCCTGCTGCGATACCGCCAGAGTTTGATGAAGGTGAGCTGAACCAGCTCCTCGCTGATATCTACCGATTTCGTCTTGTGCAGGAAATACGCGTAGAGTTTTTCATGAAACAAATCATAAGCTTGCCGGAAGGCGAGGTCATCACCATTCCGGATGCTAGTTATCAGTGCCCTGTCCATTAGCTCCAATTGATTCGTTGGCAAGTTAGTTAGGATATAAAGTTAGCCGGATTAAGTGATTGTTAAGTCCATACCTGCGAAAACGGTTGAGTGCACGCCAGTAGCCGGTTTGCGGCTATTCGGCCAGGTGACCAGAGCGGGTTCCGGGGCAGAAAATATTTGGCTAAAAGGACCGATCGGTCTATTTTTGTTCTCCATGGCCACCAAAGCAGAAAGGACGAAAGAATACATTATTGAAAAGGCAGCTCCGCTTTTCAATAAGAAAGGATATGCGGGCACTTCCATGAACGATATCATGGAAGCGACCGGCCTGGCAAAAGGTGGGCTGTATGGTAACTTCAAGAATAAAGACGAGATAGCTGCTGCGGCCTTCAGCTATTCGTACCAGCGCCTGAAAGAGGATCTTGGCTCCAGGGTGGGACCGAAGAAAACGGCCACCGAGAAATTGCATGCCATTTTACAGTATTACAGGAACTATACGATCAACCCGCCCATCGAAGGGGGCTGCCCGTTGATGAATACAGGCCTGGATGCCGACGACAGTTATCCTTTTCTCAAAAAGAAGGCGAAGGAAGCCCTGCTCGAAATGCTCCATACCCTGCAACGGATCATCAAAAAAGGGGTAGACAATGGAGAGTTCAGGTCCGATCTCGACATTCGCCGGGAAGCAGAGATCTTCTATGCGCAGATTGAAGGAGCTATCATGATGGCAAAGGTGTCGGACGAAGTATCGCTGCTCAACCGCATGCTCGACAACCTGAAGGAGCGTATGAAAGAAGTATATAGGGTGTAACCCTTTTTTTTGTCGTATAAAAGACCGATTGGTCTAATTTAATAAACAATAACCTTTTGTATGGAACTTCAAAGCAGTTACAAAGTCCGGTTCAATGATTGTGATCCGCTTGGCCACCTCAACAATGCCCGGTATATCGATTACCTGCTCAATGCACGGGAAGATCACCTGGCGCAATACTACCATATCAGCCTGCCCCAGTTTCACCGGCAGGGCCTGGCCTGGGTAGTCAAAACCCACGAGATCCAGTATTTGCGGCCCGCTTATTACAATGAAAAAGTAACGATCGTGTCACGCTTGCTGGAGGTTACCGATACCTACCTGTTGGTAGAAATGGTGATGTACGATGAGAAGATGCAATCGCCCAAGGCGGTGTTGTGGACCAACTTCACCTGCGTGGATCCACAAACGGGTAAGCGGAAAAGCCATACGCCCGAATTTATGGAACTCGTGAAGACGATGGATGTTCACCCGGAAGATGCTATGGGCGGATTGGCCGAGCGCGTGCGTACGTTGCAAACGCTTGCCAAAGCCAATGCGGCCTGAGATGGGATTGGCACGGGAAAGATTCGTACGAAGGTGGAGACGGCTAGGCAACTTTGTTGCTTCGCCAGAGTTGATCGTCGACCCACGCACGCCTATCGAAGAACCACAAAATGTCCTTCAGTGCAGCCACCCTAAATTTTGAACGTGACGTTCATGCGGCACCCCTTGCCGGGTGCCGATTCCAGGTCTACCTGGCCGTTAAAGATCTCGGCCCGGTTGATGATATTGGTAATGCCGATGCCCGTACGCCGCTGCTGGAGGTCGAACCCTTTGCCATCGTCCGTAACAGACAGGATTAGTTGGCCGGCCAGCTGCCGGATAGAGATATCGATGTGCTTCGCTGCTGCATGGGTTTGTATATTGGTCAGCTGTTCCTGCAGAATGCGGAATAGGGTCATCTTTAGTTTATCATCCAGATTATGCTCTTCAGGTAATGAGAAGTCGACCCTGATATGGAACGACTTGCCCAGCCGCACGCTTTCTACCAGGTTCTCGATCGATAGCTGGAGGCCGATCTCCTGCTCATAAACATGGATCAAAGTTTTAGATAGTTCCCTGATCTCATTCATGGCATTGATGATGATCGACTCGGCCCGGTCGATCATGTGCGCCTGCTCGGCAGGATTGTCCCGCCCATATTCCAGGCAAACCTTGGCAGTGCTCAATATCTGCTTGACATTGTCGTGCAGCTCGCGCCCGATATGGGCCCTTTCCTTTTCCTGCGCATCGAGGGCTGCCTGCATGATCTCGCGCTGGCGGTTAAGCTTTTCTTCCATCAGCTGATGCCGTAATTCTTCCGACTCCAGGATGAGCCGTTCGGCTTTCTTCCGTTCGCTGATATCGCGGAAATTTCCTACCAGTGCATTGATGCCCGGCATATCCAGCAGGTTTGTAGCGATCCCTTCCACCCATAGTTCTTCCCCATTCTTGTGGATCAGCTTCAGGTAAATGGTAAAAGGCTGCCGGGGAAACTTCGAAAGCTCGCTTAACAGGCTTGTGGCTTCATCTACACTATCGGGGTGTATGAAGGTGTATACACTTTTATACAGGTATTCTTCTTCCGAATAGCCAAGGTATCTCTTAACCGATGGTGAGCCGTAGATAAAACAGCCTTCACCGTTGGCCATCATGATAAAGTCGGCACTGTTCTCGATGAGAGAACGAAACCGGATCTCACTCTCCTGCAGCATGCGGCTATTGGTAATGGCCTCTGTAACGTTGCGGGCAAAGCAGGAGATGCCATTGATGACGTTACCCTTTCGCATAGGGTTGATCGAGATCTCGAAGTAGGTAAGCTGCCCGTGTATGATGAAGTTAGAGAGGAAACGCTGTCCCTGCCCTTTGAATGCCTGTTGATAAATATCGTTCCACTCTTCGGTTTTGGAGGGATCGAAAATGCCAAGCACGTCAAGCATTTTATCGCCTGGGCCTGCATCGATGCCGATCACATCTTTAATCAGCTTCACCAGCGCACTATTAAGCACGATATAACGCATTTCGGTGTCGACACTCCAAACGTAACCGTCGAGGTTTTCGACGAGGGCGTCGAGGTTGGCCGCTTTTTTATGGATCTGTGGTGCCAGCGGACCAGCAATGAGGTATTGTTCTTCTGCCGCAGTAATGGCGGTTCCAGGAGCACTTTGCATAATACAGGTATTACTCAGTTAAATGGTTACACTATCTACCTGAATCAGAGAATCTTAGCCTTGATAATGGTATGCGTACGCGTGGTTGGGTGGCGAATGGAAGTCTATAAAATTAAAAAACTATACATTAAAATGCTAATATTCTTTTAAGGGGAACCCTGTAGAAGCAAAGGTGGTTAGGATGCCTTCTTTTTCTGTACCAGGTAAAGGCCGACGATTACCAACAGCATACCTGCAATGGCATAGAGACCAATAGGCTCTTTCATCATAACATTGGCGATAATATATCCCGATACAGGGCAAAGGAAAAGCCAGAATGCTGCTTTAACGGCATTGTCGCGCAATAAATAGAGCCAGAGCTGAACCGCCATAATGGATACAGGAATAGCGAGCCACAATACGGAACCGAAAAAGTGCTTATCCCATACATTCTTAGAAGGCTCGAAGGTAATGGCAGCAACTGGCAGCAGGAAAATGCCGCCCAGCAGCGTTTGCCAGCCATTAATGGAGAGTATATGCAGGTCGCTCCAGGGTTGGCGCGAAAAATACAAAGTACCTACAGAATAAATAAGCATGCTGCTCATGAGCAGGCCGATGCCGAACGGTGTAGCCATACTGTGTTGTATCAGCGGCCAGGCGGCGAGGGTAACGCCGGCGCTGCAAAGTAACAGGCTGATCAGGGTAGCAGGCTTTAATCGTTGTCCAAACAATATTGTCGACATCAAACTGATAAACACCGGGTTGGTAGCGATAGCCAGCGAGCCCAATCCGGGCGATACTTCCTGCATCGCCACAATATAAATACCGAGATACAGGGATATATTCAGCAATCCATAGATGCAGAGTTGTTTCCACTCCTTTCCTCTGGGCAGGCGTTTGCCCATGATCACGTGAGCGATCAATAACATCACCCCGCCTGCCAGGAAGAAACGCGCAATACAAATGGTAAAAGGCTGCGCCGATTGCAAACCGATCTTGGTAGCCGTGGCCGCTGATGACCACAATACGGCAAAGGCCAGGCCGATCGCAAACAGGAGTAACCCTTTCGATTTATCTGCATTCAATGTCGCTTCTTTGTCTGTCACACGATTTAATTTGATCCCTGATGGTCAATGGTTAAATTATCCTGTTATGATCAACAGGGCGCAAAAATAACACTGTAAAAGTTAAACACCCAATTAAGGCCCAATCAGGGTAAAAGGGGATTATTATGTGGTTTGCATGTGATGATCCCTGCCATTATACGATGCTGCTATACTTTTGCGGGGCATTGCATCGTTCATACGCTGCTCATTATTGCGTATGTTAATAATTTCTAAATAGTGTGTGCAACGTAGGGGTAAGGAAATCCTTCGTTGTCATACTCCAAACAAACTCTAGTATGTTACGTTCTTCCATTAGAATTTTATCCTTGTTCCTAACCCTGCTAACTTTTCATGATGCGCTTTACGCGCAGGGTGGAAAACCATTGACCATCAGTGGCTATGTTCGCGACGCCGCCAGTGGTGAAGTGCTCATCAATGCAACTATCACCGTAAGCCCGGTAAATGCTACCGTACAATCCAATGCCTACGGCTATTTTTCCGTTACCCTTCCCTCCGGTAAATACACCGTCAATGTGAGCTATACCGGGTATAGTTTATATAAAACAGAGATCGATCTTACCGAAAGTAAAGCACTCGAGGTTACCATGCAAACAGCCGCTGCCGAAATGGACAAGGTAGTGGTGACTGGTGAAAAAAGACTTCGCCGAACCAATACCGTGGCACTGGGCATTCAACAACTCAGCATGGGGCAGATCAAAAAGATACCCGCCTTTATGGGTGAGCCCGATGTAGTGAAAGCCCTGTTGACGCTGCCCGGCATTACTTCAGTAGGGGAAGGCGCATCTGGTTTCAACGTGCGGGGTGGCAATGTGGATGAGAACTTAATTATCATGGACGAAGCGCCGGTGTACAACAGCTCGCACCTGCTGGGCTTTTTCTCGGTGTTCAATCCCGATGCCGTAAAGAATGTAACACTGTACAAGAGTGCTTTCCCGGCAGAATATGGCGGCCGCACTTCTTCGGTACTCGACATTCGTATGAAGGAAGGAAATAACCAGAAGCTTACGGTGAATGGCGGCATCAGCACCATCTTCAGCCGACTGTCTATAGAAGGCCCTATCCAAAAAGATAAATCATCTTTCATAATTGCCGGCCGCCGTTCTTACATCGATGTGTTGTCTAAACCATTCCTGAAAGAAAAGGACCGCGACAATAAATTGTACTTCTACGATCTTACCGCCAAAGCCAACCTGGAGATCAATGACAAGAATACCATTTACCTGAGTGGTTATTTTGGCCGTGATGTATTTGGTTTTGGTAATGAAGCCGGCTTCGAGTGGGGCAATACAACCGGTACCTTCCGCTGGAACCACCTGTTTAACCCCCGGTTGTTCCTCAATACCAGTGTTTACTACTCCAAATACGATTACAAACTTTTCTTCAGCTCCACCCAAAACGATGAAGTGGATGAGAAGTACGATTGGAACTCGAATATTCAAACCTACGGTGTTAAACCCTCGCTTACCTGGTTCATCAACAACAAGCACCAGTTGAAAACGGGCGTGAATGTCGTGTTCTACGATTTCTATCCCGGCAAAGGCGTAGCCACCAGTGAAGGCGTTAAGAACGATATTACACTCAAGAAAAGATTTGGATCAGAAATGGCTGCTTACCTCGAAGACACCTGGAAGCTCAGCCGCAAATGGCAGATACAGGGTGGCGTTCGGGTGAACCAGTATGCTTATCTTGGAAACACAACCGTATATTATTTCAGAGATACCACGGCCAATGTACGCAAGCCACTCGACCGTGAAGAGGTGGTGACCAGTAAAAAGAAGGTAGCAGACTGGGCATTCTTCGAACCCCGTCTCTCTGTTAGGTACGAGTTGAAGAAGAATACTTTCCTGAAAGCCGGCTACGCACGCAGTTCACAATACCTGCACCTGCTGTCGAATACTGCATCGCCTACTCCCGTCGATCTGTATTTCCCCAGTACCAATAATATCAAACCTTCTGTAACAGACCAGGTGTCGGTAGGTATGGTTACCATTCCCGAAGCGTTACCGCTGGAGTTCTCGGCTGAAGTGTTTTACAAGAAGATGGACGATGTGCTGGATTATATCGACAATGCCAATCTCGAGCTGAACCAGATGGTAGAGGCCGACCTGCTTACTGGCAAAGGTCGTTCCTGGGGTGTGGAACTGGAAGTGAAGAAGGAAACCGGTAAATGGCAGGGCTGGGTAAACTATACCTATTCAAGGTCCGAGCGTCAAACACCCGGCATCAGTAAAGGCGAATGGTACCTGAGCCGATACGACCGCACCCATGTGGTGAATGCGGCAGTTACTTACTCGCACAATAAGAAATGGGATTTCTCAGCCAATTTCAACCTGGGTTCCGGTACGCCGGCAACTTTCCCCGATGTAAGGCTGGATATCCAGGGTATTCCTGTTCCCTACAATAGTTCCGAAAAACGCAACAATTTCCGCCTGCCGGCTTACCACCGCCTCGATGTGGCCGCTACTATGAAAGGCCGTCAGGGCAAGAAATTCAAGCAGGAGTGGGTATTTGGAATCTACAACCTCTATGCCCGCCAGAATGCTTACACCATTTATTTCCGTCAGAACCAGGATGAGCCGCAGAAAAAAGAAGCGGTGCGTTTGTCGATCCTTGGCTCCTTCATTCCTTCTATCACCTGGAACTTTAAATTTTAACAGTACGACCATGAAGAATCTTAAATTATATATTGCTTCGCTGATCGCTCTTTATAGCCTATCCTCCTGCGAGAAAGTAATAGATGTGAACATGCCCGATGGAGAGAAATTGCCCTATGTTGATGCCTGGATCACCAATAAGCCCGGTAAGCAGACCATTAAATTTCTGCGGGCTGTCAATTACCAGGAAAACAAAGCGCCCGAAGTGGTTGCCGGAGCGCAGATCGTGCTTACGGATGTAACAGCCAATAAAACCTACGATTTTACTTTTAAGAACGGTGCCTACGAGTTCGATGCCGGAGCCGATGCCATCGGCGTCATAGGCCACACATACAAATTGGCCATCAACTGGGATGGGCAGCAGTTCGAGGCTTCCGATGTACTGACCCGCGTTACGAAGATCGATTCGATATCAGTAGAATACCGCGGCAAAGAAGATGTTGAAGGGGATGAAAAGGAAGGATACTACGCCGAAATGCATGCCCGTGACCTGGTCGGCGGCACCGATTACTCGTGGATACGCACTTATCGCAATGGCCAACTCAATTATCATGTAACAGAAATGGTGGCCATCGATGCCTCTTTCTATGAGAACGTATCCGACGGATACACCTTCATCGAGCCATTCCGCGAAGGCATTACCTCGGGCGAAGAGCCCTACAAAAAAGGCGATGTGGTAAAGGTGATGATCCGCAGCGTGAGTAAACCCACCTACGATTTCCTCGACCAGCTGATCGATCAGCTGTACAGCGGTGGCCTTTTTGCGAAAGTGTTGCAGAACGTGCCCTCGAATATTTTCAATAAACAGGCCGATAGCAAGAAAAAGATCTA
This sequence comes from Paraflavitalea sp. CAU 1676, assembly GCF_029223285.1. Lineage (GTDB taxonomy): Bacteria > Bacteroidota > Bacteroidia > Chitinophagales > Chitinophagaceae > Paraflavitalea. Next base: position 529,550 of record NZ_JARHUJ010000006.1, read on the forward strand.
CGGATGGTTTGGCACGGTAGCGGAAACCGAATCCTCCAGGGCCATTAACTAAGCAGTATTAACAACAGGTCAATAGTGAATGATCCGGAACCCACCCTCGCCGCGCATATACTATTGACCTTTTTTCAACCTATAGCAATCTAAAAAACAAAAAAGATGAAACGGAGTATTCTTGTGCTGAGTGTATTGTCAATGTTTTTGTTGACAGTTTCCTGTAAGAAAAAATTAGTCGGCGAGGGACCGTCTGTTACAGAAACCAGGGTGGTCACCAATTTTACAAAAGTGTCGATGGGCTTGCCAGGTATTATGTACGTAACGCAGGAGCCTGGGTATAAGCTTACGATCGATGCACAGCAAAATATCCTGGATAATATCCGCTCGGTCGTTTCGGGCGGAGAACTCAAACTTTATTTCGATTGGGACAAGCGCATCGGTAAGCACGACAAGGTCATTGTTCGGGTAAGTGCGCCCTTGTATGACCGGTTGAACCTAAGTGGTTCGGGCGATATCAGTTCCAGTAAGCCGATCGATGCCGATGTACTTGATCTAACTATCAGTGGTTCCGGATCGATTATGCTGGCGGATGCTGATGTTTCGGGCATACTGCATGCTGCCGTATCGGGATCGGGTACCATCCAGGTCAACAGCGGGGTTGCCAAAACTGGCAACTTCGAGGTCAGCGGCAGCGGTAACATGGAAATGCTGGGTGTTGGTTTTGAAAAGGTGGAAGCTCATATTAGTGGTTCGGGTAATATCAAAGCAACGGTGAGCCAGGAACTCAAGGCGCATATATCCGGCAGCGGATCAGTCTATTATAAAGGCAGTCCGGTAGTCGAATCGCATGTTTCGGGTTCCGGATCTGTTAAAAAGGTACAATAACGGCATTCGCGTTTCAGGTAACCGGTGCAACGCCACCCAACGGGTTGTTGTCAGGATGGTATTAAACCATAGTGGCATGAGATGGATGAAGATATTGGGATTAATCGCGTTATTGGCAACCTTTTCCTGCAAAAAAGACCAGTCGGGCGAACTCCGTTATTTTGAAGTGGGGCTAAGGCATTTGTCCCAGGATTGGAGAGACAGCTCTTTTGTAGTAGCTACTTCCAACCCCAATTTACTATACCAGGTAGAAGAACAATTAAAGCTGCCTGTAGAGAAAAGAAGCAATGTGAGCGGCAAATTGCTGGAAGGCAATGCCGGCTACAACAGGAATGGCAGTCACGTTTTTACCTGGCACCTGGACGAAAACGACTGGCAGCTGGTCAACCTGAGTGTTGAGATCTACGACGGAAGTCCATTTTCCGATGTAGAGCAAAACAAGATGTATTGGATGAACGATGTGAAGCGTTTTGCCCCCTGGGGCTCCTATATTAAACGCGAAATCCCGCGCCGATAAGTATTATGTGTAGTATATCCCTGGTCATTAGGTTATCTGTGTTGGCCAATGGATATGCTACACATAATAAAATTTAGCATACTGTTTTGGCATAACCGGTACCGGTATCGTAATTTTGAGGCGCACGCTTCTGTGCCCACCCAAATACCTCGTTATGTCATCATCCTTTAAAAGGATAACCATTAAACTGCTGAAACTAGGCGGCATTTCATTCGGCATCGCAATCCTCCTGATGTTTCTGCTACCCTATATCTTTCCCGGATTCGTTTCCAACAAGATCAAGGATTGGGCGAGAAGCAGCATCAACTCCGAACTCGATTTTTCACGCGCCCGCCTTTCCTTCTTCCGGCACTTCCCCGCGCTTACCCTCACTTTGTACGACCTGTCCCTGAAAGGATCAGCACCCTTCGAAAAGGCCACACTGGTGAATTCGGAGGAGCTTTCACTCGGCGTAAACCTGATGAGCCTCTTTACCAGCCAAACCAGCATTGACAAAGTATTCCTCACCGGCGCCGATATCAATATCCTGGTCGACAGTAGCGGCCGGGCCAACTATAATATTTACGAGTCCGGCAGCAAAGACACTACCCTTTCAACCGACTCTTCTTCTGTAGCCCTGAAGATCGAAAAGATCCTGATCGAAAAAAGCCAGCTTGTGTACAACGACCAGTCGGTACCCATGGTGATCAATATGAAGGGGCTCAACTACGAAGGCACCGGCGATCTCAGCAAAGCCATCTTCGACCTGCACACACATATGGTGGTCGATTCGCTCGATTTTTATTACGACGGCCAGCCCTACGTACAATCCAAAAAGATCAATGCCGACCTCATCACCAAGATCAATACGAACTCTTTGACCCTGCTCTTCGAGCAAAATGATCTTAAGATCAACAAACTGCCCCTGCGCTTCAACGGCATATTTGAAGTGCTCAGCAGCGGGTATAATATGGATTTCACATTGAAGTCGGCGGAAAGCGACCTGCATGATATCTTCACCGGGCTGCCACCAGATATAACCCAGTGGCTCGACAAAACAGATGTAAGGGGCCATGGGGATATCGACGCCACACTCAAAGGAAAGTACAACGCCGATAGCAGCCAGATGCCCGACCTCGCCCTCAATGTCAAGATCAGGAACGGATATATTGCTCACGCGTCGGCCCCCACACCCATCTCCAACCTCTTCCTGAACTTTCAGTCAAAACTACCACATCTCAATACCGATAGCCTGCAGGTAACGGTGGACTCTATCTTCTTCAATATCGAAAAGGACTATTTCAGCTCCGTCATTCGTTTGAAAGGATTGAACACGCCCACCCTCTATGCAAAAGTCGCCAGCGAAATGGATCTCGAAAAATGGGACCGCGCCCTGGGTTTTGCCCCGCTTGACCTGAAAGGGAAATACAAGATCAACCTGGAAGCCGATGGAATGGTGGCCCGAACGGTCGTACCGAAAGGTCTCCGCGGTACAGATACAGTGCTCAGCAGCATTCCAAAGTTTACACTCCGCTCTTCCCTCTCCAACGGCTACATTAAATACAAAGACCTGCCACAAGCGGTTGATCATATTAGTTTCGACCTTAACGCTTCCTGCCCCGACCATGACTATAAACACACCAGCCTGGCAATAGAAAACCTGAATGCACAGGTACTCAATAATTTCATCAAAGGTTTTTTCAGGATGGGCAACAGCAAGGACTTCCCCATCAATGCCGAACTGAAAAGTGTATTCAACCTGGCAGACATCAAACATTTCTATCCGCTCGATAGTCTTTCGCTCGCCGGCAATCTCGATATCGACATTCAAACAAACGGGAAATACATCCCGGCCAAAAAAGTATTTCCGGTCACCACGGCGAAGTTCAGTGTGCAGAACGGATCTATACAAACGCCATACTATCCCTCCCCCGTGGAGCAGATACAGGTAAGTGCACTGGTGTCCAGCAAAAAAGGATCGATGACCGACCTGGCGGTAGACATCACGCCGGTTTCCTTCCGTTTCGAGGGGCAGCCCTTTTTCATGAAAGCCGATCTGAAGAATTTCTCCAACCTGCGGTACAATATTGCCTCCAAAGGAACGCTCGATATCGGCAAGATCTACCAGGTGTTTGCAGTAAAGGGATACGAAGTAAGCGGGCTGATAGAGACCAATCTTGCGCTGCGTGGTTTGCAAAGCGATGCTACGGCAGGTCACTATGACCGGTTGTTCAATGCAGGAACCATGAAGGTGAAAGACATGGTGTTGCGGGCGGATTTGTTTCCCCAGCCCTTCTTTATCCGCTCGGGCAACTTTCGCTTCGAGCAGGATAAAATGTGGTTCAATGCTTTCAAGGTTAATTACGGAAAAAGCCAGCTCACACTCGATGGTTATCTCAGCAATGTGATCAACTACCTGATGGTGAAAGGTTCGCCGCTGCAAGGCAATTTTGATCTTGCGACCAATTATTTCCTGGTCGATGAGTTCATGGTATTTGCCGACGACAAATCGGCTCCGTCGGCGCCTGCTACATCCGGCGCCGATGGTGTAGTGCTGGTGCCAACCGACCTGGCAGTTACTTTTAAAGCCAACGCTAAAAAGGTTCATTACAATGGCATTGACCTCAACAATTTCAAAGGGCAGGTAACCATCGACAGCGGCGCTGTGAAACTCCAGGAAACAGGGTTCGAACTGGTTGGTGCGCCGGTGGTCATGAATGGCAGCTATAAAAGCATCTCTGCCACCAAGGCCCAGTTCGATTATCATATCGATGCCAAAGACTTTGATGTGAAACGGGCTTACAAAGAGATCAAGCTGTTTCATGATCTGGTGCCGGCGGGCGCAAATGCAGAAGGCATCGTTTCGCTCGATTACCAGCTGGCGGGCCGGCTCAACGAACACATGATGCCCGTATATCCTTCCTTAAAAGGCGGCGGTGTACTGTCGGTCAAGAAAGTGAAGATGAAAGGGTGGAAGCTGATGAACACGGTGAGTAAGGAAACAGAAAAAGAGATCGCCGATCCCGATTTGTCGAAAGTAGAGATCAAATCGAACATTCTAAATAACCTCATTACCATCGATCGCACCCGCGTACGGGTTTCTCCTTTCCGGCTTCGCTTCGAAGGCCAAACCAGCTTCGATGGCAAGCTTAACCTCAAAATGCGGATCGGCCTGCCGCCCTTCGGCATCTTCGGCATTCCGGTGCACATCAGTGGCACGCAGGATAAGCCAGTGATCAAACTGCGCCGTGGCAAAGATGGTCAGTTGGAACAAACGAAGGATGATGATGAGGCAGATACAACAGAACAATTGTAAGATTGGAGGCGACCTTTAAGGCGTTTGAGTCATAGTCGTAAGTGTTTAACGCATGGAACCATTCACGGCAACTATGATGGGTGTTCTGGAAATGCTTACTCCTCAAACCGGATGACGAATTCTGTATTACCCGCGCTGATCGTTCTCAGCGAAAACTCAAACCCGTGGTTGATCAGTATTTCACGGATCAGGGTAAGGCCAATGCCCTGACCGTCTTTCTTGGTACTGAAAAACGGTGAGAACAGTTGTTCTGCCTTGGATGCCGGAATGCCTTTGCCCGTATCGCGAATGATAAGGGTTTGAGGCCGGGCTGTGGTAATAAAAGTGATGGAGCCTCTTTCTTCGATGGCTTCAATGGCATTCTTAATAATATTGATCAGCGCCTGTTCCATTTGCAGGGAGTCGGCTTTGATAATAATGGGTTCTGCTTCAAGCTGAAATTCAAAAGCCACTTCTTTCTCTCCCGCTTTTAAGGTCATAAGCTGGCCAGTGGCATTTATCAGTTGATGCAGGTCGGTAGGTTTCAATTGCGGCTCCGGCAATCTCACAATTTCGGCAAAGTTGCGCATGAACAAATTCAGGTTGTGGTTGCGGTCGATGGCTACCTGCAGCGCCCTGCTGATGGTGGGGCTGTTCTCATGGGTTTGAAGCGTAGACTGCATAATGGAGTTTACCGGCCCCACGGTATTGTTCACCTCATGTGCCATCATCCGGATCACTTTGCCATAGGCTTTCTTTTCGGCTGCCAGCATTTCTGCCGTCAACTCCCCCAGCATGATGAAATAACGCGCAAAACCCCGGTCGATAAAGTGCGACTTCTGCAGCTTATAGGTCTCGATGCCGTTTACATGTACGATCTTGCTTTCGCCCGACCCAAGGCGACTGATCTCCTGAAGCAACGGATGAAAGATCGACTGCACCGGTTTGCCCAGCAGGGCCTTTTCACCCATGCCCAGCAAACGCAAAGCCTGTGGGTTGACCTGGTGAATACATTCGTCGTAGTCCAGGATGATGATGCCGGTAGGCGAGGTATTGATCAGTTTTTCGAGAAAGAAATGCTGTTGCTCCTGCTTGGTCCGCTCTTCACGCAACTCATCGATCATGGCATTGTACACGCTGATGAGTTCGTCCATCTCATATTTACCGGTCGTGAGGAATTTTACATTGAAGTCGCGGTCGCGGATGGCATCGATGCCCTGCATTAGGGTTTTCAACGGCGTGATCAGTTGCCGGTACAATTGCCAGGAAAACGCCAGCGATAGCAACACCAGCACCTCAGAAGCAATGAAAAGGATCTTATCTTCTTTGAATATGATGAAGGTAAGCACCAGGGTAACCAGGTGAATGATGCCAACAAAGAGAATATATTTAGTCCGAAGCCTCATCGAAAGGAATATTGTATTTCTCCAGGCGCCTGTATAGCGCGCTGCGGGTAATGCCCAGTGCTTTCGCCACCCGGGTGATGCGCCCTTTATGGAATTCCATCGCTTTGCGGATCATCTTTACTTCAAGTTCTTCCAGCGTAATACTACCCACTTCGGGCAACTCCAGGTTGCCTTTCTGGCGGGGCGATGTTTCCAGCTGCGATTGAAAATCGGCCACTTCAAGATAATCTTTTTTACTAACCAGTACGGACCGCTCCACGAGGTTCTTCAATTGCCTGATATTACCAGGCAAGGGCAGTTGCTTCAACCACTTCATGGCTTCCGGACTTACGCTGAGCCCCGGCCGGTTATAGATCTCCCGCAAGTTGTTGACGAAGAAATTGACAAGTAATGGAATGTCGCCGGGCCTTTCGCGCAGAGCGGGCAGGTGCACGGTGATCAGGTTGATCCGGTAAAGAAGGTCTTCCCGAAAGCTGCCCTTCGATACCATCTCATCCAACGAGCGGTTGGTGGCACAAACTACCCGTACATCGACCGTTTTTGTGCGGCTGCTGCCCAGCACCTCATATGTACGGTCCTGCAACACGCGCAACAGCTTAACCTGGCTGCCGGGATCGAGATCGCCGATCTCATCGAGGAAGATCGTGCCCTTATTGGCCATTTCGAAACGGCCCGTACGGTCGAAGCGGGCATCGGTAAAAGCGCCACGCACGTGGCCAAACATCTCACTATCGAAAAGCGAGGTCGAAATACCCCCAAGGTTCACTTTTACGAAAGGCTTGTTGCTGCGAAGGCTGTTGAGGTGAACACTTTCAGCGATCAGCTCCTTACCAGTACCGCTTTCTCCCATGATGAGCACGCTGGCATCGGTAGCAGCAACCCGCCCGACGGTTTCCAGTATGTCGAGCATCGACTCGTCTTCGCCGATGATTTGCTGAAAATTATACAAGCTGTCCAGCTTGCGTCGGCTAAGCTTCTCACTTTTCTTTTCCTGCAGGTTGAGCAAGGTATGCACAGACTGCATCAGGTGGTCATTGCTCCACGGTTTATTAATGAAGTCATTGGCGCCAAGCTTCATTCCTTTTACAGCCAGCTCAATGGTGGCCCAGCCGGTTATGAGTATCACGGGCACCAACGGATACAATTTCCTGATCTGCTGCAGCAGGGCCATGCCTTCGTTGCCCGATGTATCGATCGAAAAGTTCAGGTCGAGAATGATCAGCGCGGGGGCCTGCTTTTCCAGGAAGGCGATGGCAGGCACTGGTCCGTCCGCCACCTCCGTGGAAAATCCCTGCTGTTCCAGCAACAATTGCAGGGAGGTTCTTACCGCAATATCATCGTCTATAATGAAGATCATAAAAGCAAAAAGAATTCAAGTTACTGGTAATTCCTAACACGGCTATCCTATTCTTCATGCAATGCCACCGCCGGATAGATCGTAGCCGCCTGCTTGCCGGGATAGAAAGAACAGGCCGCAACCAGAAGGTAAATAAAGATCACCGACAGCCCGATGGCGATGAGGTAAACGCTGGCCGGCATATCGAACACATTCATCAAGGGGAATTGCACGGCGAAAAAGCAACCTACGATCAGCGCCATCGTCGCCAATACAAGCGCTTCACTCACAAGCTGCCGTGATACCGATTGGCCGGTGGCCCCAACAGCCCTGCGCAATCCGATCTCCCCGCGGCGCCGGTTGATATTGTACCACAGTACGCCAAAGAGGCCGAGCGCCACATTGACCACAAAAAATCCGGCAACGATCATCAGGATGATCATGGGCACCAGCGTCATGCTGTTCCTGGATACGAGTTTGTCGGTCAGGTGTTCGATCTCGAGTGTACCGTGGTTGATAAAATTGGGCAGTGATTTATACAGTCTGCTCTCAAAAGCAACATCAGCAGTCGGTTTTACCCGCACAAGCGCATTGCTAAGCCAATAATAGTCCGCTGTGTCTGCCCGCCTGTACAGTTCCGGTTCCACGAGTTGATAGTCGCCTTTGGTCTTCATGTCGGTTACCACACCTACAACCTTGTAGGGATGGTCCGACTCCTTATTTAAGATCTTGCCAATGGCATCTCCGTTTCCAAACCACCTTTTCTTTAGCTCCTCGTTGATCACTACAGGGCGGTATTTCGAGGCATTGTCTTCTTTCGAGAACCAACGGCCGGCGGCCATCTTCGCGCCCAACACCCTGGCATGCTCCCCTTCGCAGATATAATCGTTCAGGGTAATGCCTTTGCCGTCATAGTTAAAATTGTTTTGCATGGTGCTCATGGAAAAGGGAACATTGCTGCTGGTAATACTCACAGCTTCGATCTCCGGCATCGACTTGATCTGGTTGCGCAGGTTTTCGTAAAACAGGAGCAGCGAGTCGCGATTCGGGGGGCGCGACGGTATTTCAAAATGTATAGCCCATACCCTTTCGTATTGGAGGTTTAGGGGTTTTCGGTAGTTCTTATAATAATAGACCACCATCGTGAACACCGCAAAGATCACGAGGAACGAAACCAGGATCTCGAGCATCAGCACGAAGTTTTGCTTCTTTTTATTCCAGATCAGTTTAAACAAATGTTTCAGCATACAACTCAGTTGAATAGATAATAAAATGAACGACTAAGAGGCTTTGAGCGCCGTAACTACCTGCAGGCGCGACATGCGCCAGGCGGGATACACGCCCGAAAACAAGCCCAACAGCAGACAAGCCGCCAGGGTCCACAGCAGCACCGTGAAATTGATGGTGAGATACATACTCGGCAACACCTGGCTATGGTTCAGGATGGCGATAATGGTCGCCGAAAACGCAAGGCCCAGCAAACCGCCGATTAAAGTAAGGATGATGTTCTCGATGATGAATTGATACACCAGCGTTCGCGACGAGGCGCCAAATGCCTTGCGAACTCCTATCTCTGAGGAACGTTCCATAATACGGCTGATGTTGATGTTGATAAGGTTGAGTGTGGGGAGCAGGAGAATGAATAGCACAACAAGAGATAACCCCAACATAAATCGCGCCGTACCCGATTTTTCATCGGTACCCATCATGGTGCGGGTAAAGCTGGCAAGATAGGTATCTGCGAAACTATGGATCTTATCGAACTCGTCGCTATTAAGTGGATACCGGGCGATCACCTGCTGATATTCGGCCGCCATTTTGGGGAGATCTGCCGCCGACCGACCCTGCAATACAGCAAAGTATTCGCCGCCAAGATCAGTATTGTTCCTGTTCGACTTAGACAAAGTATAAGGAAGATACATGTCACCATAACAGAAAAGGAGGGTAATGGGCACACTTTTTACCACGCCGGTTACCCGGTACCGCTCGTTGTCGGTTTCGATATACTTGCCCACGGCACTTGCGTCGCCAAAATAATCCTGTCGTGTACGTTCCGAAATTACTGCAACATGATCGCCATTAGTGATCTCCTGCGCGGTGTAAGGTCTGCCCTCCAGGAACCGGAATTCATTCACCTCCCAGAATTCGGCATTGGTGTATTTTACATCAATGTTCAACTTCTTGTTGTTTACATAGGTGTTTGTTGCCGTAAAGATGGAAGCGATTCCTACTTTGGCAGGCGTTTTCATGGTATACACATACTTATTGAGAAAGTGAATACTCATGGGGCCGTTGCTAAAAGACTGTCTTGTACTATGCGTACGGATCATGGTACTGATGTACAAAGATTGGTTGCGCTTGGTGTCGGGGTATTGCGGGCTGAGGAGATGGTCGAGGAAAGACGTCAGCACGATCAGGATGGTGAGCGTAAAGCTAATACCAAACAGGCTGATGAACGTGAAGAATTTTCTCCGCTTCAATACCGCAATGGCTATTTTGAAATAATTCTTTAACATAAAGGTTGATTGACTTTGGATGTAAAAAACAAGGGACTACCGTTAGGCCAAAAGCAGTACCGCTGCGCCAGGAGCTATCGTGCCAACGGCGGCCTTTTCACTAGACCACCTGCGGCAGGCGCCATCGCGATGGCCGCGGCAGCTTTCCTTAGCTTACCTGCGATCCGTCGAACAGGCGAACCAGGCGGTGTGTCTTCCGGGCCATCTGTTCATCGTGGGTTACCATCACGATCGTGGTTTTGTCGATGCTGTTCAGCTCCAGCAGAATGTCCATGATCTCATTGCCCATGGCGCTGTCAAGGTTGCCTGTAGGCTCATCGGCCAGTATGATCTCCGGCTCGCCCACGATAGCGCGGGCAATAGCCACGCGTTGCTTTTGGCCACCCGATAACTGGTTGGGAAAATGTTTCATGCGATTGCTGAGGCCTACTTTTTCAAGTGCTGCTTTGGCCAGGCGCGTGCGCTCCTTGGCGTTGCTATTGCGATACAGCAGCGGCAGTTCTACATTGTCCAGCACCTTCAGATCATTGATGAGATGATAGCTCTGGAAAATGAACCCCAGTTTCTTATTCCGGAAATGCGCCATCTGCTTGTCGGATAGGTTGACGGTTGCTTCATTGTCGATCCGCACCTCCCCCTTCGAGGGTACATCGAGCAGGCCCATGATATTAAGCAGGGTGCTTTTGCCGCAGCCCGAGGGGCCCATGATGGAAACAAACTCACCTTTGCGTACGGTAAGGTTCACGTTATTGAGGGCCAGCGTTTCTACAGAGCTGGTGCGGTATACTTTTTCGATATTTTGTAAGTGTATCATGATGTGGAAGGATTGTTTATTTATAGATGATTTTTTCGTTTTTCTCGAAGTCGTACAGTGAAAGATAGCGAAGCTGGTAATAAGCACCCCACAGATCGCGTAGCGCATAAATATAATCGCGCTTGGCCTGGTCTTTTTCCTGGAAAGCGATACTGAGATCAGTGATGCTTAAATGGCCCAAAACATAGCGTTCTTTGGCAATTTGATATTTCTCCGAAGCAATGCTGTCGGCCTGGGCCGTCAGCGTAAGCTGGTCCTGCATCATATCAAACAGCGTAACCTGCGTAAATATTTCCTGCCTGAACACCTGCTGATCCTGCTCAACGGCATATTGCACAAATTTCTGGTTGGCCTCGGCCGTCTTGAGACGGCTGCGCGAGCGGCCCCAATCAAGGATGGGAATGTCGAATACCAGTTGGATCAGTTGCTGGTCTTTGGGTGATTTGTACACGCCGGGCAGGTTCAGGGCGCTGTTCGAAAAGCCGAGCCTGGCCGTGAGGGTGGCATTCAGACTATTATCGCCGCGCGCCTTGGCCACATCGCGCTTAGCCTCGATGATCTTCCGTTCAAAAGCAATGGCGTCCGATCGGTTGGCAAATGCCTCAGCCAGCACCCTGTCGGCAGATACACTAAAATGATTGGCCCCACCCGGCAGGTCGAGCGACACTTTTTCATCGCCTTTCAAACCCACATAGGCCTTCAGGTTCAGAATCGCAATCTCCATGTCCCTTTTGGCGCTGGCCACCGACTTGCGGGATTTCAATAACTCCAGTTGCAACTGCAATATCTCATTGCGCGAAACCTTACCCAGCTCATGCTTCTCATTGGCAATGCGCAGGATATTCGTAGTGTTGTTGAAATTGGTTTCGGAGATCTGCAGGTTAACCTGGGCCAGCAACAGGTCGAAGAAATAGGCCGATGCCCGGATGGCGATCTGTTCCATCGATTCGATGAACTCCTGCCGGCTCTCGTTGTATTTCAGGGGCTCGATACGCCGGTCCCATTTCAGGGTATTGAACATGAACAGGGGCTGACTGTATCCTACAGCATATGGAACACCATTGTACAGCGTATTCTTCCGGTCGAAGTCATCGAAGCGTTGAAGCAGAGTAGTCCCGAAAATCTTGCCGCCTGTTTGGGCAATGCTTTGTTCCAGCGACAAATTGAGCGAAGAGTTATTGTTCCTTACCGGTTGAAAATCGATGGTGCCATTGGGTTGCAGGATCTCCTGGTAGGTTTTGCTGTAGGCAGGCAGGCGGCCGTCCAATACCAGCTGCGGTTTGTAGTTCGATTGATAGGTTCGGAACAGCCAGTAGCGATTTTCCTTTAAGGTTACCGCCTGCTTGGCGGCGATAGATTGTTCACGGGCCATACTGACCACTTGAGGCAAAGTGAGGCGCAGCGTGTCGACGATCGTTTCCTGGGTGGGTTGCGAGGTGCCCCGCGCGGGATCCTGAGCATATGCCCTACCCGCAAGGAGCATCAAAGCCAGGGCTGTAAACTTTATCCGTTTCATATTGCGGCTTAGTCTTTAAGAGTTATTTCCTGAAGGTGTTTGTATTGGCTCATATCGGTGGTGATGATGACCTCGCCAGGTGTTACCTGGTCTTTGAGTTCCACGTAGTCGAAGTTCGACAGGCCCAGATGTACCGTTCTGCGTACGGCCTTGTTGCCCTGAACCACAAAGATGTCCTGCACGGCCGTGCCTTTGAAGGCCGCTCCATTGGCTACACGCAACACGCCATTGCTGGTGGCCGTTACGAGGAAGATGTCGAGCTTCATATTGGGGCGCAACAGCTTGCTGCTGCGGTTGTCGAGCTGCACATCGAAAGACATGATATTGTTTTGAATGGTGGGATGAATATTGGCAACCGTGCCCCGAAGTAAAGAGTCGTTGATACGGGCAATCACCGGCATGCCGGTCTTCACCTGTTCTGCAAAGGCATCGGAAATGCTGCCTACAACCCGGTAGCTGGCGAGGTCGGCCACTTTTACCAGAGAGGCACCCACCCCGATCTGTGAACCAATATTCTTGTTTACCCAGGTGATCACCCCATCGCGTGAGGCAACGATATTGGCCTGTTGCAGCTTGCGTTCCAGTTCGTCGAGGTCTTTGCGTTGTATCTGCGCGGAGAGTTCTGAGTCTCGCATATCTGTGCGCATGGTCATTTGTTTGTTCCTGATCTCGTTTTCCAGCTGCCGTTTTTCCAGCTGGGCGATCTTCAGGTCTAATTCCGCCTGCTCCACTTCTTCGCGGGTACCGCCACCGGCTTTAAACAGCCGCTTGGCGTCCTGTACCGCTGCCTGAAGGCTGTTGATCCGAAGCTGCTTGATGGAATCATTGGCTTGCAGGTCATAAAAGCTTTTGTCCAGTTGGAGCTTTAGGCGGGCAATATTGTTCTCCTTCAACTCCAGCTGGAACTTGAGTTTGGCCAGCTCGATCTCCGTGAAGGCCTTGTCAAGCTCCAGCACCGATTGGCCCGATTTAACAGGCGAACCTGCATCGATCAGCACGCTTTTGATCACGGCATTGATCGGGCTGGTGATCACTTCTTCAAATTCGGGCTGTACCTCTCCTGTTGCGGTGATGGTATTGTCTACATTACCTTTTTCCACCCGCGCCGTAATGATCTCGGTGCGTTTGATGCTGGAGCTTAAAGATTGCCGGAAGATCCAGAGCAGGGTTATTAGTCCGGCCACTGCCAAAATGATCCAAAGGATCATTTTTCTTTTGCGTCGTTGAATGATGGCCGGGGCGATTGCACTATCCATGGCTATACGTTGGTTTGCATAGATCATCCAAGCCGGGTGCCAATCGTATTGAGCGCAAAATCAGCTACTTATGATAAATTTGCAAATGAGAAATGTTCGGAATCGAACATTTTGACCGGTAGCCTTTAACTAAAGTGATCGTTTTTCCTTAGATTTGAATACTCAACACCATTGTAATATGATGCTCTCCACATTCGCCGGATCCAGGGTTAAATAACCTCCACCGGAATTTTTGACTTCCCCCTTGTCCGCTTTTACCGCGGTCTTTACTGTATTTACTATTTATTTAATTCACACTCAGAAAAGAGTAACGTATGCCATTGAATGCAACGACCAGCAAAACGTCTGTTTGGTCATTTATTAAACAAGCGCTGAAAGGCGACGAACACCAGGACTTTACACAAGGCAGTATCCGCAAAGGCGTATTGATGCTGGCCATTCCCATGATCCTTGAAATGGTGATGGAGAGTGTATTTGCCGTAGTAGACATTTTCTTTGTAGGCAGAACCGAGCACGCGAAACAAGCGGTGTCCACGGTCGTGCTTACCGAGTCCGTACTCACCATATTATATTCCGTCGCCATTGCCCTTAGTATGGGCGCCACCGCTGTGGTAGCACGGCGAGTAGGCGAAAAGAACATCGATATGGCTGCACGGTCGGGCGCACAGGCTATCAACCTGGCGCTGATCATTACCGTCATCATCAGTTTGCTGGGTGGCTTTTTCGCTCCTTCCATTCTCGCTCTGATGGGTGGCTCACCCGAAGTGATCGCGTTGGGAACATCCTATACACGTATCATGTTTGGCGGCTCGGTAGTCATCATGCTGCTGTTCCTGATCAATGGGATATTCAGGGGCGCCGGTAATGCCGCTATTGCCATGCGGTCGTTGTGGCTCGCCAATGGCTGTAATATTATATTATGCCCCATCCTCATCCATTACTATGGACTTACCGGGGCGGCCATTGCCACCACCATCGGGCGCGGGGTGGGCGTATTGTACCAGCTGTACCACCTGTTCAAGGGTAAAGGATTGTTGCGGATCAATCGCTCGCATTTCAAACTCGATCTCGGAATATTCAAAACACTGTTCGATATATCGTGGGTAGGGTTTCTGCAGTTCTTCATAGCCTCTGCCAGCTGGATGTTCCTGGCCAGGCTCATGACCCGCTTCGGCGATGAAGCCGTTGCTGGATATGGCGTGGCCATCCGTATCCTCATGTTCTTCCTGCTGCCCGCGTGGGGCATGAGCAATGCGGCCGCAACACTGGTAGGACAAAACCTTGGTGCGCAGCAACCCGAAAGGGCCGAGCAATCGGTGTGGAAAACGGCCAAGTACAACGCCATTTTTATGGCGGTCGTTATCCTGCTATTTCTGGTAGGTTCCGAATATATCACCTCCTTCATGAATAAGGATGCCGGCGTAGTAAAAATCGCCACCGAAGCCCTGCACATCGTGAGCCTCGGGTATATATTTTATGGAGTGGGAATGGTGGTTACCAGTGCATTTAACGGCGCCGGCGACACCAAAACCCCCACCTTCATCAACCTCGTCGGCTTTTGGTTATTCCAGATTCCGGTAGCCTACCTGCTGGCGGTTACGCTTGGCTGGGGGCCTAAAGGCGTGTTCATAGCGATCCTCACGGCAGAAGCCGGCATCAGTATTGCTGGAGTGCTCATCTTCAGGCGTGGAGCCTGGAAGAAAGTCAAGATCTAAAACCTCTAACTGGTTACCGGTTTCTGGCAGTTTATATGTAGCTTGTTGATCAAATTTTCAGCAGGCAATATGTAAAACACCAGTTGCCGGTAACCAGAAACCAGTAACCAGTATGAATTCCATTCCCAATAACGCTATCAGGCAGGTCCTTTTATTGATCATTATCCTACTGATCGGATATGTGCTGTTCATGTACCTTAAAACCTTTTTGCCTGCCTTTCTCGGAGCTTATACCCTGTACGTGCTGATGCGCAAGTACATGTTCATACTCCAGGGCAAGCATAAATGGAACCGCAACCTGGCAGCCGCCGTGTTGATGTTGCTTTCTTTCCTGATCATCATGGTTCCCATTTTGATACTGGCCAATATGATGACCTCGCGAATCGCCTGGGCCATCAACCACTCTTCTGAAATACTCAACTCCATCAAGGATTTTATCGCCCAATACGAACGCCGGTACGAGATCCAGGTATTCACCGACGATAATATCAAGCGCATATCCGCCATGGGCGCCGAAACCCTGCCCAAAATACTGGGCGCCACTTTCGAAACCCTCACCACCATCCTGATCATGTATTTTATATTATACTTCATGCTGGTGGATGGCCGTAAAATGGAGTCGCTCTTTTACGAGTGGGTTCCCTTAAAGGATGAGAACATACTCTTGTTGCGGCGCGAGCTTAACCTGCTCGTCAACTCCAATGCCATCGGAATACCCCTGATAGCGTTGATACAGGGCATCGTAGCGCTGATCGGATATTTCCTGCTCGGTGTAGATAAACCTATTTTCTGGTTCGTGATCACCTGCATTGCTGCCATGATGCCCGTTGTGGGAGCCTCCCTGGCCTATATACCATTAAGTATCGTATTCTTCGCCAACGGCGCCTCCGGCAAGGGTATCATTATGCTGATCTATGGATTTGTCGTCATTGGGCTCTCCGATAATTTATTCCGCTTCTGGCTTCAAAAACGCCTGGGCGATGTACATCCGCTTATCACGGTATTCGGAGTCATTATAGGCGTCAATATGTTTGGATTCATCGGACTTATTTTCGGCCCCATCCTCATCTCCCTCTTCTTGCTTATGATCAAGATTTATGCAAATGAATTCAGTCCCAGGACACCGCATTGATTGCAACTCTGTTATTAACTCCCTGATAGCTATTGGATTTTAAGGAAATGACTGGGCTTAACAGCCAGCTGTTTTCGCAAAAGGAGCATGGTTGCCGATTCGCAACACAATAAAATACATCTGTTGTGCTGCCCCGGCTGAAATACTATTTTTTCCAAACAAGCCGTTTAATATTCGTTGGCGACCGGCAAAAAGCAGCAATTGATGCAGATCAAACAAGGAGGCCGGCGCTAAAATGCAGAGAGCAGAAATGTGAAGCATGACCGTATGATGAATGACTTTTAACAAGAGGCAGATGCCCCTGTGAAAACCAAGAGAACCCATGTTTCGCCCATTACAATCCATACTGGCTGTAATATTACTATGGATATTAACGATATGCCCGGCTTACATGTCGGGTAACAGTAAAGAGGACAAGATCGTAATCCAGTTGCCAACCCGCTTTGTGCTGTACGATTCTCCCACCAACACAACTGTAAAATCGGATGAGGAACGCCTTTGTGAAGATGCGGCATTCCTATACGATAGCCTGCGTCTGGGAAAGCTGGGGCTGCGTAAAGAAGCATTGGAGTATGGGTTGAAGGGGTTCAGGAAACTGATGTCGAATGAGGAATTGCCCAACGATAGTGTGTTGTCGATCGTCGACTTTAGTCAGTCGTCGCGCAAAAAGCGGCTGTATGTCATCGATCTCGCACGCACGAAAATATTGATCAATACCTATGTGGCCCACGGTAAACGGTCTGGTAAGGAGTATGCAAAATCATTCTCCAATACACCCGAATCGTTCAAAAGCAGTCTCGGGTTTTACATCACCCGCAATACGTACCAGGGAGCCAATGGACTTTCACTGAATATCGATGGGCTCGAGCAGGGCATCAATGACAAAGCATTCGAACGCCGCATCGTTATTCACAGTTCAAGGTACGTGGGCAACCGGTGGTTGAAGGAGAATAAAGTATTGGGTAACAGCCTCGGCTGTCCCGCAGTGCCGGTGAAAGTGCTGGATGAAATTATCGAAACAATTAAAGGTGGTTCATGCCTGTTCATCTACCACCCTACAAAATACTATCTGACAAAGTCCAACATATTGAACGGCTAGATTGGACATGAACTTCAGATGGTTTGAAGGCGGGAAAGCTCAATATAGGTTCGTACCCTATGGTTGGGCTTTTCTTTTTTTAAAACCAGGTAGCTATCAGCTGGCAGGCCATGCCAGTGAATAATCCAAGGTAGATCTCCACTTTAGAGTGGTCGCTAACAATGAAGCGCGCGGTACAAACTACACCCGCGATCAAAAAAGCGAATGCAAGGTATTGGCCCGTTTCGTCCTGGTGATTCAATGCCTGCAACAAAAAGAACATGACCAGGCCACCCATGCCCGTAGCATGCATACTGATCTTCAGTTTAATATTCCACATCCAGGCCGCACATACGCCCAGGAAACTCCCCAGTAAAAAATGTACAAAATAATCAGGCGTTCTTTGCTGATTGTGGAAGACATACCAGATCCAGAAGTAAAAGATGATGGCAGCGGCATAAGGAATGATCCGCTCTTTTTGTGTACGCAGAAAGATAGACGAAACAAAACCCAGGCGACCCATCAGAAACACCGAGAAGGCGGGTAAAAAGCTGCTGCTGAAGAAAACAGCCACCAGCACAAAGAATTTATCGCGTTCGCCATAGCCTGCAAACGCAAGGGGATGCAGGTAAAGCAGAAAAGCCGTTACATAAGTAGGAATAAGGATTGGATGGAAAACATACGAAAACAAATGCGCCAGGAAGCGGATCACTGCCGGTTGACGGTATTGATCACCACCGTTTAAAGAAGCCGGAATACTGATATTGTCCATTATAATTCTTTACGCAGCCTCGCTACCGGTATATTCAATTGCTCACGGTATTTGGCTACAGTTCTGCGTGCAATATTATAGCCTTTTTCCTGCAGCATATCGGTTAATTTTTCATCGCTCAGCGGTTTCTTCTTGCTTTCACCCTCGATGAGGTCGCTGAGGATCTTCTTCACCTCACGCGTACTCACTTCCTCCCCGCTATCGGTACTCAGCGATTCGCTGAAGAAGAATTTCAGGCGGTAAGTGCCGAACTCAGTTTGTACGAATTTGCTGTTGGCCACCCGGCTCACAGTAGAGATATCGAGCCCCGTACGCTCTGCTATATCCTTGAGGATCATGGGGCGCAGCGTGGTTTCATCACCTGTCAGGAAAAACTCGCGCTGGTAGTCCATGATGGTCTCCATAACGCTGGAGAGGGTATGCTGCCTTTGTTTGATGGCGTCGATAAACCACTTGGCGGCATCGATCTTCTGCTTGATGAACAGAACGGCTTCTTTCTGACGCTTGTCTTTCTTGCTTCCCCGGTCGTACTCCTTAAGCATGTCGCGGTACCCTTCGCTGATGCGCAGGTCCGGTGCGTTCTTGGAGTTAAGGGTAAGCTCCAGCTTGCCGCCGTTATTATAAATGAAGAAGTCGGGCACCACATAGCTCTCCGCTTTGTTGATATCGCCATGGTTGCCGCCCGGCTTGGGTGTAAGGCGGATGATATGACTGATGACATCTTTCAAGCCTTCGTCGCTGATATTGAGGCCGCGTTGGATCTTATCGTAATGCTTTTTGGTGAACTCGTCGAAATAATTGGTAAGCACTTCGATGGCGGTGTCTACTTTTCTGCCATGAACTTTTTGCCGGTGCAATTGCAGCAGCAGGCATTCCTGGAGATTGCGGGCGCCTACACCTGCCGGGTCGAATTGCTGGATCAGGCGGATCACGTTTTCCACTTCCTGCTCGTTGCTGTCGATATTCTGGCGGAAAGCGAGGTCATCCACGATGGCAGAGGCTTCCCGGCGTAAATAGCCGTCGTCGTCGATGCTTCCTACGATCTGCTCGGCAATCCGGCGGTGGCGGTCGTCCAGCTTCAGCATCCCCAGTTGCTCCAGCAAATGTTCGTGGAAGGAAGTTTCTATACGATACGGAACTACTTTATTATCATCGACTTCCGGATAGTTATCATCCTTCATCTTGTATTCCGCGATCTCCCCGTCGTCGTCACCCACGTATTCGCTAATATCAATATTGTCATACTCCTCCTCACTGCCATCAGGCTCAAAATCATCGTCGTTGCTTTCAAACTCGTCTTTCGTCTCAGCTTCGAATTGATCCTCATGATTCTCGTCCGACTGTTCCAGGGCAGGATTTTCTTCCAATTCCTCCTTGATCCGCTCTTCGAGGTTGGCAGTAGGTACCTGCAGCAACTTCATCAACTGAATTTGCTGAGGAGATAACTTTTGTAATAATTTTTGTTGTAAACTTTGACTCAGTGCCATTTTTCGTCAGGGGGGTTTTAGCCGCACTTTTGCCAAAAAAGTTGGAAAATCGGCGGCAACCACAAAAATCAGGCCGTAAATTTACGGACAAATGTAATGAACGTGCACCAACGATTTTATAAAATTATTGTTGCCCTGTTATTTTCTTTTAAAATGTTAATAGTACAGGGTCAGCAAAAGAGCACGCACTCGCCTTCAAATGCAGTGCCCGGGCAGCTTTGGGTGCAGCCCGTTAAAAAATGGTATGCACAAGGCCCCCGATATTTTAACATTTCGCAACAACTGATGCAGTCACCGCAGCAGACAACCCCATTATCTGTAAGCGCCTTGCAGAGGATGCAAAAATTAACAACAACTCCAGCCGGCATACGCGACGATCATTACACAAAGCATTTTGGGTTCTTCTGCCGCCAGGAGCTCCAGTTCGAGAAGGCTTCTGGCCTTCCACTCCGCTTCCGGCTGGGCTCGGTGAAAGATTGCGATTACCTCGAAGGGAAATAAAATGGGCCGCCAACCGGCGACCCATTTTCGATGATTTATGTATAGCTCCTTTAAACGGCCGCCTTTTGGCTGGCCAACACCTTCTTCACAGCTGCTACGATCTTCTCACCACGTTCTTTGATCTGCGCTTCCGTCCACAGGAGGCTGATAGAGGAAGAAATAACCCGGCTCATGATGGCATCGCTGGCAGAGAAATCCTTAGTGGCATGATGAATAACGGCCGCCTTCAGGTCGGGATGCAAAGCATTCAGCGTGAGCGACTCCTTCAGGTGATCCCATTTGCTGATATAGTGCCAGTTATTATGAAACCAGTAAAAATTGCCCGCGAGAATATTCTGCGCCTTCAGTTCGGCAACCACTGCTTCTGTAAGTTCCTGGGTAGGCAGAAACCAACTGAGGAAAGTGCAGCTATCGCCTGCTACGTCGTGAATGCGGCGGAAGCTGATTTCCGGCACCTGCGAA
Organism: Paraflavitalea sp. CAU 1676; assembly: GCF_029223285.1. Lineage (GTDB taxonomy): Bacteria > Bacteroidota > Bacteroidia > Chitinophagales > Chitinophagaceae > Paraflavitalea. The sequence goes on from NZ_JARHUJ010000006.1 coordinate 550,211, forward strand.
AGGATCGCCTTCAAAGCGCCGTGGTTCTTGCGCTGGATGCTCAGGAACTCCTGCAGCCTTTCTACCTGGGCCAATCCCACCGCTGCATGCAATTCCGAGATCCGGTAGTTGTAACCGATAAAAGGATGCAGATCAGCGCCGCGGTCTACCCCTAAGTGGTCATGGCCGTGATCGCTGTAGCCATCGCTTTTTACGTAAACATCTTCGTTATTGGTAAGCACCACGCCGCCTTCGGCACAAGTGATCGTCTTTACAAAGTCGAAAGAGAAAGTACCCGCATCTCCGATGGTACCAACGTATTTGCCTTTATACTGGGCGCCGATGCTTTGGCAGGCGTCTTCCAGCAGCAACAACTTATGCTCTTTGCAAATGGCCTGCAGTGCATCGAGGTCGGCCATACTGCCGCACATGTGTACGGGCATAATGCACTTGGTTTGTTTGGTAATGGCCTTGCGCACAGCTGCAGGGTCAAGCGTCAGCGAATCGTCTACATCCACCAAAACAGGCACCGCCCCCACACTCAGTACGGCTTCGAAGCTCGCTACGAACGTAAAAGACGGCATGATTACTTCATCGCCGTATCCAATACCTAAAGCGCTCAGGGCTGTAGTAAGAGCAGCCGTGCCGCTTGATACCAGTTGTGCATGCTTGGCGCCAAACGCGGTGCAGATCGCCTGCTCCAGTTCCTTTGCCTTCCAGATACCCTTGCGCGGACCGTCAAAACCATACCGCATCAGGATCCCTGTTTCCATAACATCATTCACATGTTTGCGCTCAGACGCACCAAATAATTCATAACCAGGCATATAACTAATTTTTTATTATCTAAATAGTCCCACAAAGGTAAACCCGAAAACATTACCGCACAATCCAGGCTTCATTCTCCAGCATTTCAAAACGCAGCGGCACCGGCCAGTCGGCATAAGGCAAACTCTCATTGCCGTCGCTATCTATCGCAGTCAGGTACACATGGGCAAACCGCTTGTTGTCGGGCAGCTGAACACGGAAAGTACAGGAGTCGGCACCGGGCTCGGTGCCGATGGCCTTGGCGCTATAGAAGTTCACGAAAGATTCGTTGGTGTCGGCGCTCACATACAGTTTAAACCACTTGATGGTACGTTTTTCCAGAACAGACTTATGTACTTTAATATCAAAAGTCGAACTGTCCACCACATCAAACGATTTCACCACAGGCGAAATCGGCCTCAACGAATCGATCCAGGGCATACCGGGAATGATCGCTGGTTCTTTATAATAGTTCAGTCGCAGGCTGTCGCCCCAGCCATTGGGGTTTCTGGTAAAGGAAGTACTGCTGAAATAGATGGCGCCCTGGATCTCCGGATGCTTGCGCAATTCCGCGATCTGCCGGGGTAACAGGGATTTATCGCGCCAGATGGCATTGCTGTTTGCCCTGAAAGGCGCCAGGCCGATATAACAATGCCTGCCATACGTGTGTTTTGCCCACCAATCCAGCAATACCTCATAGGCCGCCGCACGGTGACCAAATTCCCAGTATAATTGAGGCGCTACGTAATCGATCCATCCATTCTCGAGCCACAACAGGATATCCGCATACAGATCGTCGTAGTTCGTTTGGCCCGCCGTCGTGGCGCTGCCTTCCGGATCGTCGCGCTCATTGCGCCAAACGCCGAACGGAGAAATACCGAAGCGCACATACTTCTTTTCTTCCTTGATCGCTTTACTGAGCTTCACAATGATGGAGTCTACATTGCTTCTGCGCCAGTCATCGCGTTCGAGGCCATTGCCGTATTTTGCAAAACTCTTATTGTCGGGGAACTCCTTGCCGGCAATGCGGTAAGGATAGAAATAATCGTCAAAATGAATAGCGTCGACATTATAGCGCTTTACCACATCGCGGATCACCTTCACCACAAACTCCTGTGCTTCTTTATTGCCAGGGTCGAAATAACGCTTGCCGCCGTACGAGAGAAACCATTCCGGATGTGTTTTGGTAACGTGGTTGGAGGCGATCGACGATTTGCCGATCTGGAACTCGGCCCGGTAAGGATTACACCAGGCATGAAACTCCATGCCGCGCTTGTGCGTTTCCTCGATCATAAATTGCAGCGGATCATAAAAAGGGGAAGGCGCTTTACCTTGCTTGCCGGTAAGCCATTCGCTCCAGGGCTCATGCGGCGAGGGATAGAAGGCATCGGTAGCAGGTCTTATCTGCACGATCATTGCGTTCAGCCCATTGCGTTTGTGCATATCCAGCTGGGCGATGAATTCGGCCCTTTGCCGGGCGGGATCGAAGTTCCCTTTACTGGGCCAGTCTATATTATCGACCGTCGCGATCCAGGCGCCCCTGAACTCGTAGTTGGGTTGGGTAAAAGCGGTAACGGATGCCCATACACAGGCAGCAAAAGTTAAAAATTGTCTTTTCATAATGCGGATAAACTAACCTCTCATTTTGTCCAGCAGTTGGTTCAGTGTCGTGGCTTCAGTTTCGGTAAGGCTTCCTACAGAAGCGTCCATTTCATCATTACAGCCATCGAGGCTGTCCAATAAACTTAACCCTTTATCACTAATAGTAACGTCAACAAGGCGGCGATCTGTTTTACAGATCACTTTTTTAACAAGTTCTTTTTTGACAAGCCTGTCCACGATACGGCTGGTATCGCTCATTTTGTCAAGCATCCGCTGCCTTATCTGCAGCGTAGACAAAGGTGCACCCGCCCCGCGCAATATGCGAAGGATATTGAACTGCTGCGGCGTAATGTCGGCGTTGTCGAAGAACTTTTTGTGTTGCTCCATCATCCAGTTGCACGTATAGATGAGGTTCACCGAAACTTTGTGGTGCTCATTACGGAATTTCGCTTGTTGGATGTCATTTTCAATACTCATATTGCATCAGTAGTTGGGGTGTAAAATTAGCAATTTTAAGCGGGTTACGGCAGAAGCCGCGCAACGCTATTGGTCAATTGATCGTGCTATAACAGGGTAGGGTCGGGAGGCCAGGCAGGTTAATCACTCCACACTTTGGTGCCTTCACTGCAGTTGGCGCAAATGTCGATATTCTTGCGGCTTTGTAATATCTGGCGACGGAAATGCACATACTGGTCGCTGTGCCATACTTCCTTGAAAGGCTTGCCTTTCAGGTCGCCCAGCGTATGCTGGGCATCTTTATCGAAGCAACAGGGTACTACCAGGCCGTCCCAGCTGATCACCGTGGCATGCCACAAACGCCAGCAATGATTTTGCAGCGAATTCTTGAATACAAACTCGCCCTGCTCATTTTTGCGGTACCGGCTGAATTTGTCGAGGGTAGGGATCAGGTTATTGGGGTCCTGTTCATAATCATACACCTGCGCCGTCTTGAAGCGTACATCATCCACCCCTATCTCAGCTGCCAGGCGTTTCACATCTTCGATCTGGTGCTCGTTAGGCTTTACAACGAGGAACTGGAAAAAAACAAAAGGCGTTTTACTCCTCAGCTCTTTTTTCCACTTCATGATATTACGGGCCCCTTCCAGCACTTTCTCCAGCTTACCGCCTACACGATACTGCTGGTACACCTCCTGGGTGGTGCCATCAATAGAAATGATCAGGCGGTCAAGACCACTCTCTACGGTTCTTCGCGCATTGGCATCGTTCAGGTAGTGCGCGTTGGTAGACGTAGCAGTATAGATGCCTTTGCCCGAAGCATACTTCACCATGTCCAGGAAGCTGGGGTTGAGATAAGGTTCGCCCTGGAAATAAAAGATCAGGTATAGCAGGTCGCCCGACAATTGATCGATGGTGTCCCTGAAAAAATCTTTTTGTAACATGCCGGTTGGCCGGGTAAAGGCACGGAGTCCGCTCGGGCATTCGGGGCAGCGCAGGTTACAGGAAGTAGTAGGCTCAAAAGAGATCGAAACAGGATACCCCCATTGTACCGGCTTCTTGGTCCACTTGCTTAAATAGTAGCTGCTCAACACCTTACCAGCATTCCAGATACGGCGAAAGGTAAGTTTGGACATTAAATTGACACTATCGTTCCAGTTAAATGAGGGCATTGGTAATATAAAATTAGGGACACTTACTTAATGTACAATGTTTTATAGCCACTAACGTTAAAATAGTGGCATTGTTTGGGCATCTGCGCACCCTAAATACCGTATGTAATGGAAAGAATCACTCAATCCGCCACATAGTTATATGAAGAAATGGTACGCTATTCTGCTGTTTACGACCACCTGTGTGCAGGCGCAGGAACGGGTTTCCACCACCATGATCGGCGGCCAGCCGATGGTCAATATCGCCGAACTGGAAAAAAGATCACACCTCAAACTGCTTGGTGGCCAGGGCGGAGATGGCATTGCAGCGCACTCGGTAGCCACCGAAAATTTCGATATCCACTACTACCAGTGCGATTGGACCCTGAATCCCGAAATACGGTACATCAAAGGCAATATTACTCCACACTTCATCATGAAACAGGCTTCCGATAGCATCGTGTTCGATCTCGTGCGCGTATTGACGGTCGATAGTGTCCTGTTCAGAGGCAATAAGATCGCTTTTTATCAGTCGGCCGAAAACGGCCTGGTCATAAAATTCCCGGCTGCGCTCAGCGTCGGCAGTAAAGGGGCGGTAACCATTTGTTACCAGGGTGTTCCGCCCAACCTCACCAGTCCCAACGGCAATTTTTTTCAGGGACTTCATCGAAGCGTCTATGCTATATATACGCTTTCCGAACCTTACGGATCATCCGTCTGGTGGCCCTGCAAGAACGGCCTTACCGATAAGGCCGATTCCATCGACATATCCGTCACTACGCCGTCAATCTATACACCGTCCAGCAACGGATTACTGGAAAGAGAAGAGCGAGATGGTGACCAAACCACCAGCCATTTCAAGCACCGCTACCCGATAGCCACCTATCTTGTTGCGTTGGCCATCACTAAATACATAGTTGACAAAGACTCGGTAATGTTGGGCGATCGCAAAATGCCTGTATTGATGTACACCCATATCGCCAGTAAACCCGACTATTATAAACCTGCTACAGCACAAGTAATCCAATGCCTGCCTAAGTTTTCCGAACTATTTGGCATGTACCCCTTTCAAAAGGAACATTACGCTCAAACCCAATGGGGCCTCGGCGGTGGCATGGAGCACCAAACGAACAGCTTTATCGTCGACCGGTGGAATAACCTGGTTGCCCACGAGCTCGGTCACCAATGGTTTGGCAATAAAGTAACCTGCGGCAGCTGGTCCGACCTCTGGCTTAATGAAGGATTTGCCACCTATACCGAGTTTGCCTACTACGAGCACTTTATGCCGTCTGTCCACCTTTCTTACATCGCATCCATGATGAATGCCATTACCGCATCGCCGGGTGGCTCCGTATATACCACCGATACCACCAACTACAACCGTCTCTTCGGGCCGCTCACCTATTACAAAGGCGGCCTGGTAGTGCACATGCTGCGATGGGTACTGGGCGATGAAGTTTTTCATAAGGGTGTACGGGCCTATCTCGACGACCCTGCCGTAAAATACGGGTATGCCCGTACCGGCGATCTCAAACGGGTGATGGAGCAGGTAAGCGGCAAAAATCTCGACAGCTTCTTCGACAAGTGGATATATAAAGAAGGATATCCCAGTTACAAACTCACCTGGAGCCAAAACAACAACAACTGGGCATCCGTGAAACTGAACCAAACCACCTCCCATAGCTCCGTAGCCTTTTTTGAAATGCCGGTAGCCCTGAAATTCAAAAACGCCACCCGTGATACGATCCTCGTGGTCGACCATCGCTTCAGCGGACAAACATTTGCCCTCAATGTTGGCTTTGCCGCCGATACGGTATTGATCGATCCGCTGCTCAAAGTGATCTCTAAAGGAAATACCACCACCAAAGAAGCGGCGCCCACCACAGCCGACCAACTGAAGATATATCCCAATCCGGCGCCAGACAATCTCCAGATTGCGCTCGGCAACCCAACCGATAAAACAATGGTCATTCAATTATTCAATACCACCGGCCAGTTGGTATACCAGCGAAAGCTCAACATGGCCGGCAATGACGAACAATGGCAAATACCCATGCAGCAATACCCCAAAGGCGTTTATTACCTCAGGTTGAAAGGCGAAAAAAACATCGATCTCGTCCAGAAGATCCTGCACTGATCGCACATTTTATCATTTCTCCAACGAGATAATGCTTTAAAAAGAAAAGCTGACGACTATATTTGCAACCGCGCGCATGGCAGACAAGAAAAATAATATCGCCTGGAAGATCCTTATAACCCTTATACTCGCTGGCATCCTCGTCATGGGGGGCTTTCACCTGTATGAGTGGTGGCAAACAAGAAAGGCCCACTTTGTAAAATACGAGGCTTTCGGCATTGATATCCCCACCAATTACGGCATTCACGGAATCGACGTATCCAAATATCAGGAGGCCGTTGATTGGGAAAGCGTCAAGGGCATGAAGGTCGAAGATGTGCAGATTGGCTTCACCTTCATCAAAGCCACCGAAGGCAACAGCAACGAAGACCGCTGCTTTAAACGCAACTGGAAACAGTCAAAAGAAGCAGGTATACCGCGTGGTGCCTACCATTTCTTCATCGCCTCCAAAAGCGGTAAAACCCAGGCCGAGAATTTCATCTCAACGGTCGAACTGCAGCCCGGCGATCTTCCTCCGGTGCTAGATGTAGAGCAATCCAACGGCGTTAAGTCCGATAAACTTCGCCAACGGGTAAAAGAATGGCTCGAAACAGTGGAGAATTACTACGGAGTTCGTCCCATTATTTATACCAACGTAGATTTTTACAAGCAGATATTGAAAGACGAATTCGACCAATACCCGCTCTGGGTGGCACACTACCTGCAAAAAGAAAAACCCCGCATCTACCGCGACTGGCATTTCTGGCAGCACAGTGAGCAGGGGCATGTCAATGGAATATTATACAAGGTCGATTTCAATGTATTCAATGGCGACTCCTCCGAATTCAGGAACCTCCTCATCGACTAAAGCCCGTCCATAAAACAAGGCACACGGAGGCCCTGATTACACAAACAGCTAATTCCGTAATTTTATTCCATGCCGTACGAAGAAGATGATCCCCGCGACTTCCTAAGAAGGATAGTATGGTCCCTATCCCTTGGCCTCCTATGGCTGGTTACCAACATCGGTATCGGCATGTATAACGACCTCATCGTTCCACAGGGAAAGCTGACTTTGAGCAATTTCATATTCTATAGCTGGATGGCTGTTAGCCTCACAGCACTTATCTGGATCAATGTCCGCATCTGGAAGAAAAAATTCCCCCATGGCTAAGGCCTAACTGCTGTGATCGGCAATGATCACCCATTGGCCATTGATCTTGCGGAACATCAACGTGTAATGTCCACCCACATCACCGGCATTGCGTTTCAGGTGCCACTTGCCTACTACAAAATAATAGTCCTTGCTAAGGCGCTCTACCTTGATGAGGTTGAAGGTCAGCGTACCCATCTGGTCCGGACCATTATACCCCTTCTTATAATTGTTGAGCGTATTCTGGTAACCATAGGTAACCCCGCTTTTACCAATGAACATCAGGGAATCGTTGTTCCAGTAACCCTTCATGAACTCCTCGAGATTGCCCTTGTTCCAGGCTTCCGTTTGCTCCTGGAGAATTTGCCGGATGGCCTTTTCGTCGGCAGATTGGGCTTGAGTTGAAGTAAACGAGAAAGAAAGGATCGAAACAGTCAGCAGTAGGTATTTCATACAGAAGATTGAAACAGGAAGATACCACTGTTTCCAGTAACGGGCCTAACCTCAATTAACCATTAATCAGCAATGATTACCCGCACACCGCTCTTTTCGATCTTCGAAACGGTAGCCGGGTTAACCTCGTTGTCTGTAATGATATAATCTATCTGATCGAGGTTGCAGATCTTGCCCAGCCCCCGGCGGTCAAACTTGCTGCTGTCCGCAAGGACCACCACCGTTTGCGCCATACCGATCATCTTTTGGTTCAGACTGGCTTCCACGATATTGGTGATCGACAGGCCATGCTCCAGGTCAATGCCGTCCACACCGATAAAGAGTACGCCACAGGATAGTTCATCGAGTATCTTTTCGGCGAAAGAACCCGCCGTAGAGGAAGAACTTTGGTGCACCAGGCCACCCAGTTGCAGGATCTCGATATTAGGACGGTTGCAAAGCTCCATCGCTACTTTAAGCGCTGGGGTAATAACAATGATCCGTTTGTCCGACTGTAAACAACGCGCCAGTTCAAAAACCGTCGTGCCCGAACCTATAATGATGGAATCGTTTTGACCGATCAGGTTCAGCGCCGCCCGCGCGATCTTTTTCTTTTCTTCCGATTTGATGAACTCCTTTTCATTGATCGGGCGCTCGATGGTGTACGGATTATTCATCGAACCGCCGCCACGGGTACGGAACAATAGCTTCTTTTCTTCCAACAGCTTCAGGTCCTTTCGGATCGTTACCCCGCTCACCTGCATTTCATCGATCAGGTCCGGGATACTCACTTTTCCCGTTTCCCGCAGCTTGTTTAAGATGAACTGGTGCCTGTCTGTTATCGATTTCATACCATAAAGTTTAACCGGACACAAAATTCATAATAAAAGGTTGATATTTCAAAAACTTACAAAGAGTTTACAATAAATAAATACCCCAGCCTTAAAAATGGCCTGGTTTCCCTTTCATGGGCTTTCATTTGATTTTAATTTGTTTGTTTTGCTTTAAGTTTGTTACATTTGGTTTCACGAAACCGGTTAATAGGCACCAATTTAGACCCATTTACAGGTTTCAGATAACCCGATTGCTCTTTCAGGATGCTTTAATTCGCTAATTATTTGTTTACAGGATGGTAACATTTTGTTTAAACAGGTTTCATTCTTTTGCTTTTTCATTCAAATGAAATTGTAAATGAAACAAAAAGTAATCAGTATTAAACACCTGAAAGTATGTTGCTAATAAACTATGCTGTTATGAAAAGAACCCAAAGCCTCGCCATTGTGCGCAGGGCCCCTGCTGCCCTGCAGCGACTAACGCTCTCCCTGTTGCTCTTCCTGATGATCTATCCATTGGCCGCTCAGCAAACCGCAAACCTGCAGGTAAAAGGACAGGTCACCGACGAGAACGCCCAACCCCTTTCCGGCGTTAGTATTTACCTCAAAGGCGATCAAACCAACGGCACCACGACCAACGAGAATGGCGAATACGCAATCTCCCTTACCAACAGCAAAACCACCCTCGTATTTTCGTTTGTAGGATATGCCAACAAGGAAATGGCAGTCAATGGCACGGCCACTCTCAATGTAGCCCTGCAAAAAGACCAGACCAATCTTGGTGAAGTGGTGGTAGTAGGTTATGGCACGCAGAAAAAGGTAAACCTCACCGGATCGGTGGCCACCATCTCCTCCAAAAACCTGGCTTCCCGTCAGGTTGGTCAGGCATCCGCAGCCCTCCAGGGTCTTGCGCCAGGCGTTACCGTGGTACAGTCTACCGGCCGCCCCGGGGCCGACGGAGGCACCATCCGCATTCGCGGCATCGGTACCCTCAACGACTCCGATCCGATGGTACTCATCGATGGCATCGAAGGTTCGCTCAACAACATCGATCCCAATCTCATTGAGTCAATATCCATACTTAAAGATGCAGCCTCCTCTTCCATCTATGGTTCACGGGCTGCCAACGGCGTTATCCTCGTTACCACCAAAAGAGGAAAAGGCACCCGCATCAACGTGAATTATAGCGGCTACGTAGGCTGGCAAAAGCCCACCAACCTGCCCGATATCGTGAATGCCGTCGACCACATGGAAATGCTCAACGTAGCTTACAAAAACGTTGGCCTGGCACCCCTGTTTTCTGATGCCCTGCTCAACGACTATCGCACCAAAGGGGCCAGCGATCCCGACAACTATCCCGATGTGGACTGGCAAAAGGAATTGCTCACCGGCTCAGGATTGGTCAATAGCCATTTCATCAGCGTAGCCGGCGGATCTGAAAAGATCAAATTCCTTACCTCCTTCGGCTACTTCAAACAAGAGGGGATTATTGAAAGCTCCAGCTTCAAGCGCTTTACACTGCGTAATAATCTTGATATTAAGATATCCAACAAGCTCAGTCTGAAAGCTGATATACAGGTAGTCACCCGCACCACCAAAGAGCCCGGCCGTGGCAACGAACTCATCTTTTATTATATGAACCGCATGCCGGCTATTCAGCCCGGCGTCTTCACCAACGGAAACTATGGAGAAGGATGGAATGGTAACAACCCCATCGCCATCGCACGACCCGAGAGGGGCCTCAGAAAGAATAATGCGCAAAATGCCACTGCCAACGTCTTCCTCACCTGGAAACCGTTAAAGGAACTCCAGGTCGAGCTCAATGCATCGCCGCGCTACAATGAATCGAACGATAATGTATTTGTACGAACAGTGCGTACCTACAAAGCAGATGGAACGATAGCGTATGCTGCAGTTCCTGCTCAAAGCTCTCTCAACGTAACAGAAAGCAGCAGCTTCTACAACAATTTCCGTGGCATTATCACCTACACAAAGGAAATGGGCGATCATTCCCTCAAAGCGCTGGTGGGCGCTTCGCGCGAAGACATGCGCAATGAGTCTGTATCGGCCGCCCGTACCGGATTTACCCTGCCCGAATATCCCGTACTCGGCGCCGGCGCGTCCGACCAGCAAACCAATACAGGCGGAGTAGTCGATTGGGCCCTGCAATCATTCTTCGGCCGCATCAACTACGACTACAAACAACGCTACCTCCTGGAGTTGAATGCGCGTTACGATGGCTCCTCTCGTTTTGCCAAAGGCCATAAATACGGATTCTTCCCCTCCTTCTCCGCGGGTTGGAGGATATCCGAAGAAGCATTCATGCAACCACTCCGCGAAGTGGTGACCGAACTCAAGCTGCGTGGCTCCTGGGGCCGCCTCGGTAACCAGAACATCGGAAACTATCCATTCACCTCATCCATAGTACAGGGCTCTTATAGCATGGGCGGCGCAATCGTCAACACCGCCGCGCTAAATACACTGGCCAATAGCGATATCCGGTGGGAAACGACCGAGATGACCAACTTCGGCATCGACGCAACCCTCCTGAAAAACTTTACCGTCGTTGCTGATGTATATAGCCGCACAACCCGCGATATCCTGTACGATCTCGACATTCCCCTCACCATGGGCCTGGCCGCACCGCCACAAAATGCAGGCGTGGTACGCAACCGCGGTTGGGAACTCGGCCTCACCTATCGCAACAATGTCAGAGCGTTTCAATATGATGTGAACTTCAATATCTCCGATGTCATCAATCGGGTAATTGATCTAAAGGGAGTGAACAGATCGGGCCTCACGGTTAGCCGCGAAGGATATCCCATCAATGCCATCTATGGCTATGAATCAATCGGGTTCTTCCAGACCGATGAAGAAGCCGCTAAATATGCTACCCAGTTTGGCGTAACCAAAGCCGGTGACCTCAAATACAAAGACCAGAATGACGATGGGCAGATAAACGACGCCGACCTCAGGATCATCGGTAGCACCATACCCCGCTTTACTTACAGCGCCAACCTCAACGCATCGTATAAAGGATTTGGATTGAACATATTCTTCCAGGGAGTTGGCAAGGCCGATGGCTACATGTACGAACAAGGCATCATGCCGTTCTTCAACGGCGGAACCGTGCAGGAGCAACATAAGAATTACTGGAGGCCCGACAATACTAACGCAGCATTTCCGCGGCTCGCATTCGGACAGTCTAATAATGAAAAGAACTCCAGTTTCTGGATGAAGGACGCCGCCTACCTCCGCCTTAAAACACTCCAACTCAGCTACACGTTGCCTGCAGCCTGGATGAGCAATCTTAAGATCAGCAATATGAGGTTGTATGTGAGCGGACAGAACCTGCTCACCTGGGATAACTTCTGGAAAGGCTACGACGTGGAATCACCTGTCAATACCGGCACCGTATATCCACAGGTAAAAATGTACACCGTAGGATTGGATGTTAACTTCTAAAAAACAAAACCATGCGTAAGCAACTCTTATATATAGTATCATTCGCCAGCCTGCTGCTGTTAGCAACAGCCTGCAATAAAGATTATCTCGATCGTTATCCGCAATCTGGTCCTTCATCGGCCTCATTCTATACCAATGAAGATGAGCTCACGCTCGGTCTTATGGGCTGTTACAGCCAAATGAACTATGGCAATTCCAACCGCCTGCCCTGGCACCTGTTCATGGATGCAACATCCGATATCTGTTGGGAACGCACCAACGGAGCCCTGCAGGATATCGCCAAAGGAAGCCAGGATGTCAACAATGCCATAGCATTGCTCGGCTGGAAAGAATCCTACCAGGGCATTGGGCGCTGTAACTTCCTGCTGGATAATATAGAAAAGCTGTCCGGCAAAGTGTCCGACGCGGTGCTCAAACAAACCAGGGCCGAAGCAAGGTTCATCAGGGCATTTCAGTACCACTACCTGATAGAATTGTACGGCGGCGTACCCCTCATCACCAAAACACTCGAACTCTCCGAAGCACAGGTGGCCAAATCAACAAAAGCCCAGGTAGCCGATTTCATCATCAAAGAACTCTCCGAAGCGGCGGCCGATCTGCCCCTCAACCAGGCTGCCATCAACAACGGCCGTGCCACCAAAGGCGCCGCCCTTTTTTACAAGTCGCGCACCGCACTCTATAACGAACGGTGGGACGTGGCCATCGAAGCTGCCAAAGCAGTAATGGATCTTAAGAAATACGAGCTCCACAGCAGCTTTCCCGAACTCTTCACCTACGCAGGCAAGTCATCAAAAGAGGTGATACTCTCGCTCCAGTTCCTGCGCGGCATTAACACGCATTCAACACCACAATACCTGCTGCCACGACTGCCAGGCGGCGTATGTGATAAAGTACCCTTCCAGAGCTTCGTCGACTGCTACGAATGCACAGATGGCAAGCAGATCGACAAGTCCCCGCTTTACAATCCGGTAAAACCATTCGAAAACCGCGACCCCCGATTAGGGTATACAGTAGGCCTTCCAGGTTCCATCATCTTCGGATACCAGTTCGAAACGCACAAAGACAGCCTCAAGATCTGGAACTACAATACCACGCCGGCCACCCGCATTAACAATACCGAAGCAACACACGCATTCGCCACCTTCACGGGCTACGTGTGGCGAAAGTACACCGATGTAGCCGACGGTGCTTTCCGCACTACTTCCGAAATGCCCATCATCCTCGCCCGTTATGCAGAAGTGCTGCTCAACTATGCCGAAGCAAAGATTGAACTCAATCAACTTGATAATACCGTTTACGAAGCCATCAACGCCGTGCGTCAGCGTAAGTCGGTTACCATGCCGGCATTGCCCACGGGGCTTACTCAGCAGGAATTGAAGGCCGCCGTGCGCCGCGAAAGAAAATACGAACTGGCCATGGAAGGAACCCGCCTCTTCGACCTGCGCCGCTGGAAGCTGGCGGAAACATTGCTCAAGGGTGACTTCTACGGACGTATACCAAAGGGCCTGCTATCCGGTGCACCGGTCGTAGATCAGTACGGAACGCCCAATTACAGCAACGTCGCCAATGCCAAAGACATGCGGGTCATCGAAACCAAGACCTTCAAAACACCCCGCGATTATTTATGGCCCATACCCGGTATCGACATCCTGGCCAACAAAGCATTGGAACAAAACAAAGACTATTAATGAATGATCGGCTTGCCAACATACACAAAAGGATATACACTGGCTCCTGAAAAAAGAAGGTGGTTCATCATTGCCATCATCTTCATCGCTATCGTGTTCAATTACGTCGACAGGCAGGTAGTGTCTATCCTGAAACCCATATTGAAAACAGAGTTTAAACTGGATGATACTGGCTATGCCATGATCGTCAACATATTTACATTTTGCTACGCCGTCATGTATCCCGTAACAGGATGGCTCGTAGACAGGATAGGGGCCCGGCTGGTGATGTTTTACGGCATCATCACCTGGTCCCTCGCCTGCATCGGCGGCGGCCTCTCGCGATCGATAACCCAGTTCGGGTTGTTCAGAGGCATATTGGGCATGGCAGAGCCCACCAATTTTCCGGCACAATTGAAAGTGGTAACGGTTTGGTTCCCCGGTAAAATGCGGGCTACTGCGAATAGCCTATGCGTGGCGGGCAGTTCCATTGGCGCCATCATCGCTCCCCCGGCAGTAGCCTGGCTGGCGATAACATTCAACTGGCAAACGGCCTTCATTGTGCTTGGGGCCGTTGGGTTGTTGATCGCCATCGCGTGGAAACTCATTTACCGCGATCCACCGGCGCATATATTGAACGAAGCAGCCAGTACAGCCGCAGTACCTCAAACAACCGCATTCGCCTGGAAAGATCTATGGAAAACCAAAAGCCTGTGGGGAATCCTCCTCATTCGCTTTGTGAGCGATCCGGTATGGTACTTCTGCCTCTTCTGGTTGCCGGGCTATCTGCAGGAGCGATCGGGGCTCACCCTGGCGCAGGTAGGTATGTTTGGATGGATACCATTTCTCGTGGCAGACCTAGGCGCCATCGGCACCTCCGCCTGGTCCGATAAACTGGTGCGTCGGGGGCATGCTCCACTCAAGGCACGTAAGATCATGCTCACTTTGGTAGCTGTCTTCGCCCCGCTGTGTGTATTGGCGCCTTACCTGCCCAATGCAGCCAGCACACTCGCCGTGTTCAGCATCGTAGCAGTAGCCTGCCTTAGTTGGCTCTTTACCGTGAGCGTGGTGGTAGCCGAAGCATTCCCCGTCAACAATGTAGCCAGTGTACTGGGCATCGCCGGAGGTTTTGGCGCCCTCGGGGCTGTACTCTTCAACTATTTCGTGGGGCAGTTTATGGGAACACTGGGAGCCGCAAAGATTTTTATTGCCATGGCATTCCTGCACCCGATGGCTGTGCTCATACTCTGGACAATGGTAAAACCCGAACGACCAAAATCAAAAATCGAAACAAAACAATTCAATTGATATGAAAAGCAACCCAGGCACCATACAGGAACCAGCCCGGCAATTACCCGTTCGCAAGGAAGTAGATGTGTTGGTAGTAGGAGGAGGTCCCTCCGGCATCATGGCTGCACTCGCTGCCGCCGAAGATGGATTGAAAGTAATGCTCGTCGAAAGCCGCAGCTTCGTCGGCGGCAACATGACCATCGGCTTACCCATACTTGGATTCTTAGGACAAAAAGGTAATCAGATCATCAAAGGATTGCCCCAAAAATATATCGACCGCCTTAAAGCAGTGCAGGCATCCAGCGAGCACCGCCCCTGTCCGCTGCACATGAGTCTCACCCTCGTTGAGCCCGAGGCCGTAAAAACAGTAGCCCTGCAAATGTTGGTCGAAGCCAACGTTGAAGTGTTGTTTTACGCTTTTTGTGCAGGAGTGGTGATGGAGCGCGACGAACTCAAAGGCATCATCATTGAGAGCAAGGCAGGCCGCGAAGTAATACTCGCCAAAACCACCATCGATTGCAGCGGCGATGCCGACGTGGCTTTCAGAGCGGGAGTGCCGTGCGAATACGGCAATGAACAGGGCGGCGTACAACCGCCCACACTCATGTTTTGTCTCGGGGGCGTGGATACGGAAAAGCTTCGCCTCAGCATAGCCGAAGAACCCCGCACTTACCTCACCGATTTTATACCCGCCGAATACTTCGGGCAGAATAACCAATTCGTACTGGTGGGCATGCGCAACCTGGTAAAGAAAGCGCAGGATGCCGGGCTCACCCTCACCACCGAACGGACCATCCTGATTACCGGTCTGCGCAAGGGAGAGGTATGGGTAAACATGACGCGCGTTAGCGGCGTCAATGGCACCGATCCCGGAAGCCTTACGCATGGCGAAATAGAAGGCCGTAGGCAAATAACCGATATCCAGCGCTACCTCATTGAATATGTGCCCGGATTTGAGAATGCCTATTTCCTCAAAACAGCCCCCTTCCTGGGCATCCGCGAAACCAGACGCATCAATGGCCAATACACCATGACGCAGGAAGACATACTCAGTTGCGCGCACTTCAACGATGCCATCGCTGTAGCCAGCTACCCCCTGGATATTCACCACCCGCAGGGCGGCGGTTGCACCCTCGTTTGGTGTGGCGATTGTTATGATATCCCCTATCGGTCACTCGTGCCGCAAAAAGTAAAGAACCTGCTGGTGGCAGGCCGCAGCATATCCACCACCCATGAAGCCATGTCGGCCATCCGCGTCATGGCGCCCTGCATGGCGATGGGCGAAGCCGCCGGTCGCGCAGCTAAAATGGCCGTAAGGGAAAACAAACAACCAGCCGACATTGACGTGAAGAAATTACAGGCCGAGTTAACCGCCAAAGGCGCTTACCTCCGTACACCACAATCCGTAGCCAACCGTAAACAACCCAACACATGAACAACACCCGCAGAAAATTCATACAGGGAGTCAGTGCCGCAGCGCTCCTTCCACTCCTTCCGGCAAAGGCTTGGGCTGCCGCTGCAGCAGGCGCAACGGACACACAAGCCACAATCCACCGCATCCTCACCTGCAACATCCGCGTGGCCCTCGACGAAGATGAAGCAAAGGGTGTAGGCTGGTCGGCACGTAAAGACATTTGCTTAAAGATCATTAAACAACAGCAGCCCGATATTGTCGGCTTCCAGGAGGTGTTGAAACCACAGGCCGAAGACATCCGGAAGTACTTTGATAAATACGCCCTCTTCGGATTCGATGGACCCGAAATGGATGCCAACCCCACCGGCTATCATGGCATAGCAAAGAACCCCATTATGTATGCGCGGCACCGCTACGAACTATTGGCGGGAGGCACCTATTGGCTGTCCGAAACACCACTGGTGGCGGGCAGCAAATCCTGGGATACCGCTCGCGCACGGCATGCCAATTGGGTTCGTCTGCGCGAGCACAAAACCGGCAAGGAGCTGCGCATCATCAACCTTCACCTCGATCATATATCCGGCGAAGCCAAAATACAACAGGCAAAAATGGTGGTGCAGGAAAGCAGTCAGTACCAGCTGGGCCTGCCCCAATTGCTGACCGGCGACTTCAACACCCGTTTCGACAGCCGTGTGTTTGAAAGTGTACGTACCGGTGGTTGGAAGGATACCTATGAAGCAGTACACGGAGAAGGCGAAGCCGGCTATACCGGCCATGAATTTGAAGGCGAGAAGTATGAAAAGGGCCCCTCCAAAGGCCGCATCGATTATATCTGGGCTCATGGAGCCATACAGCCCAAAGCCTCGAAGATCATCAAAGATGCCATCCACGGGAAATACCCGAGCGATCATTACTTCGTCTCGGCCGATGTAGAGATCTGATCAAACATCAACCATAAAAACCAACGATTATGCCTTCCAATGAAAAAGTATTCAACAAGGTCGGGATACCTGCCACGCTCGTTTGGGGATACCTCGGTGTCCTCATCTTCATGATGGGCGATGGCATGGAAACCGGCTGGCTCAGCCCCTGGTTAATTGAAAAAGGAATGACCATCCAACACACAGCCTCCCTGTTTACAGCATACGGCATAACCATCGCCGTGTCGTCCTGGCTATCGGGCGTACTCGTAGAAACCTACGGGCCACGCCGCTCCATGCTGGCCGGGCTCTTGCTTTACATAGCAGGAACAGTGGGTTTTGTAGGCATGGGGCTCGGCAACATGAACTTTCCGGTGATGCTCGCCACCTACGCCTTGCGTGGATTGGGTTATCCCTTGTTCGCCTATTCATTCCTGGTGTGGATCTCTTACGCAACGCCAAAACATATGTTGGGCAGGGCCGTAGGTTGGTTCTGGTTCGTCTTCACCGGAGGGCTTAATGTACTGGGAGCCTTCTATTCCACCTGGGCCATCAAAAACCTCGGCAACGTCAACGCGCTCTGGAGCTCCATCGCCTGGGTGCTTATCGGTGCAGCATTCGCGTTGCTGTTCAACAAAACCCGGTTCACCATCAGGCGAAATAATGCCGGGAGCAAAATGCAGGAACTGAAGAAAGGACTTACGATCATCCGCGAAGAACCTAAAGTAATGATCGCCGGCATCGTACGGGTGATCAACACTACGGCGCAATTTGCCTTTCCGGTATTCCTGCCCACCTATATGGCACAACACGGCTTTTCCACTACCGCTTGGCTATATATATGGGGCACTATATTCACCAGCAACATCGCCTTCAACCTAATCTTTGGATTTGTAGGTGACCGCCTCGGCTGGCGGCAAACCATTGGCTGGTTTGGTGGCGTAGGCTGCGCCATCACCACCCTGCTGCTTTATTATATACCGCAACAGGCCGCTGGTAACTACACCATCGTCATGACGGCCGGAATCCTCTGGGGCGCCTGTCTGGCAGGTTATGTGCCCCTCTCGGCACTCGTTCCTTCGCTGGTGAAAAAAGACAAAGGGGCCGCCATGTCTATCCTCAACCTCGGCGCCGGTCTCGCTGTATTTACTGGCCCCGCCATCGTTGGCTTGTTCATCGGAACCGTAGGCAGCGAAGGCGTCATCTGGATACTCGCAGGCCTGTACCTGCTGAGCGCCGTCCTTACCTATTTTATTCGAACGCCCGAAGAAACCTACACAGCAACAACCACAGCGCCACTCGCAATGGTCGCTGAAAATCCATAGACTATAATATTAAAGAAGAATATGAAGATCTTAATTACAGCACCTTATCACGAACAGGGCATCGCAGAACTGCAGGAGAGCCTGGGAGAAGTGATCTACAAACCCTGGAAGATCAACAACAGGGCCTACAATGAAGAAGAATTGCTAAACCTGTTGTACGAAACCGAAGCAGAGGCACTCATCACAGAACATGATCACGTAACCGAAAAAGTGATACAGGCCAATCGTCACCTCCGGTTCATCGGTGTTTGCCGCGGCACGCCGTCCAATGTAGCACTCAAAACAGCTACCGAAAGCAATATTCCTGTATTCTATACACCGGCACGCAATGCACAGGCCGTGGCCGAAATGTTCATCGCCAACGTCATCACCTTTATGCGCCATACGCTTCCAGGCATCGACTGGCTCAAAGGGCGCAAATGGGAAGCAGGCGCACATACCTCCTATCTGCAATTCAAAGGCAATGAACTGGCAGGCAAAACCATCGGGCTCGTAGGCTTTGGCGCCATAGGACAACTCATTGCAAAATTAGTAGCGCCCTATCCCTGCAATATTCAGTATTACGATCCTTTTGTGGATGCAGCAACCTTCCCGGCCTACAAAAAGACATCACTCGAAGAGGTGTTCGCCAGCAGTGATATCGTCTCGATCCATTTGCCGGTAACACCCGATACCCAAAGGCTCATCGATGTCAGCCTTTTCGCACTTATGAAAGCAGATGCCCTCTTTGTAAATACCGCCCGCGCCGTGGTCGTAGACCGTGAAGCGCTCTACGCCGCACTGTCTGCCAATAAAATAAAAGGGGCAATCCTCGATGTATTCGACAACGAACCGCCGGATGAATTAGATTACAGTATCATCGACCTGCCCAATGTATTGGCAACCCCGCACATCGCAGGCGCCACCTTCGAGGTAGAAGATCACCATGTTCGCATCCTCAATGAAGCGCTCATCAATTGGTTTGTCAAAGGCAAAAAGGTTGCTGATAAGATCTATAACAAAGAAGTCATCACCGCAAAAGTGTAAAACCCAATGCAAACAGCTTATTGTGTCATAGATATAGGAACCGGCAACGTGCGCGTGGCCATTGTAAAACCCGATGGCGAAGTGCTGGGGGTTGGCCGGGGCGATATACAGTACCTGCGCGACGATCGATATCCCGACTCCATTTATTTCGATCCGGAACAGTTATATGGACAGTTGATACAATTGGGGCGCGAGGCCGCGCAGCAGGCCGGTCCGGTAACCATCGCCGCCTTTACGGCCACCAGCCAGCGTGAAGGCATCGTCCTGATCAGTAAAACAGGTCAGTCACTCATCGGGCTGCCCAATATCGACCACCGCGGGCGCGAATGGGAAGGCCAGCTGGCCAACAAAAGCCGCGTGTACCAACTCACCGGCCGCTATCCAACATCATTGTTCTCTGCATTCAAACTCGAAGGTATCCGCCAACGCCGTACTGAGTTGTGGAACGAACTGTCAACATTTCTCAGCATCAGCGATTGGGTCGAATACAAACTCAGCGGCATCGCGAAATACGAACATGCACAGGCATCTGAAACCCTGCTCTACGATGTTGCAGCAGGCGCCTGGAGCAATGAACTCGCTGACCTTTTCAATATCCCCGGACAAATGATGCCACCGTTGATGGCATCGGCCACCATCATAGGCCCAATGACACCCGAAGCCGCCGCAAGCTGGAAAACGACGACGGCCGCTGTGGTCATCACAGGCGGAGGCGATACCCAGCTCGCGATAAAGAGTACCCTGCCGGCTGTCGATGACATGGTCATCGTTTCCGGTACCACAACACCCATCGTCAAGCTCGTAGGCAAATACCTCACCGACACGGAAGAAAGAACCTGGACCAGCCGCGACATAGAAGGCAACCGCTTCGTATTCGAAGCCAATGCTGGCGTAACCGGGCTTAATTATCAGCGCCTCAAGGAAGTGTTTTATCCCAATGAGGGCTATGATGTCATTGAGAAAGAGCTGGCCCAAAATCCGCATCGCCATTGTGCAGCTTCACTCGGATCGCTCATAGCATCCGAGCGATCACCCGTCATCAGGGGAGGATTTGTATTCCCCGCACCGGTTAACCACGAGCTCACACGCAGTTGTTTTGTGTGGGCCACCTTGCTCGATATCGCATTTTCCATAGCAGAGAACTTCAAAGTCCTACAGGAAGTAGCAGGCCATAAAGCCAACTATGTGTGGGCCTGCGGAGGCGGATTGCAAAGCAAAGCCCTTCGCCAGCTCATCGCCAATATAATCGGTAAAAAGGTTCAGGTACGCAACGGCTTCCAGCAATCCTCGGCGGTTGGCGGTGCGCTGGTGTGCAATGAGGCATTGCAAACCGGGATCCAACTGGCCGATACGACGATCGAAGTGGTTTCACCACAAGAGGAAGAAGCAGTCGCTATCGGCAGGCTCTATGAACAATGGCGGCAAACCCGCAATTACTTCCACCAAATCAGTGCATCCGCATAATCCATGGAACCAACCTATTTCATCGGCATCGACATCGGTACGCAGGGCGCCAGGGTCGTCCTGCTCGACGACGCAGGTAACCAGCTCGGCGCCCGTGAAGAAGCTTTTGTGCTCGACAGCCGCTCACGCGAAGAACAGGATCCGCAACAATGGTATACGTCTTGCCTGCGCTCCCTCAAATCAATGCTGATGCAGCTACCCGAAAGTGTCGATCGTACCCGCATTAAAGCGATTGGCGTCACGTCCACTTCAGGCACCATCATCCCTATCGATAAAGAAGGCTACCCGCTGCACGCCGCCATCATGTACAGCGATAGTCGATCGGCCCAGGAGGCTGCTCTGTGCCGCACTATAGCCCTTAATTCGGGTACACAGGGATACACCGCTTACAATGCCTCCAGCGGCCTGCCCAAAATGATCTGGTGGCTCAACAACTATCCGGCAAAGAAGAGTAAGCTCGCACGCTTCATACACGCAGCCGACTTCATCACCGGCAGGCTTTCTGGCAATTTTAGCGTTACAGATTATACCAATGCGCTAAAGTCCGGTTTCGACCTCCACACAAAGCAATGGCCGGCATACATAGTTAGCGAACTGCCTATCGAGCCGCAGTGGTTGCAAAATGTAGTGCCTAGCGGAGAAGTGATAGGCGTGCTGAAGTCCGACCTGGCAGCCCAGCTGAACCTGCCAAAAGAAGTACTGATTACTGCAGGCATCACCGATGGATGCGCCTCGCAGGTAGCCTCGGGCGCCATGCAGCCCGGCGATTGGAACACCACCATCGGTACAACACTCGTGATAAAGGGAGTTACAAAAAAAGAGATCATCGATCCCGCCGGCGCCATTTATTGTCATCGACATCCCCAGGGATACTGGATGCCCGGCGGCGCCAGCAACACCGGCGCCGATTGGGTGAGCCGTTTATTTGCCGGCGGCAACCTGGAGGCACTCAACGAAGCAGCTGCTAGGAAGATACCCGGCAAGTATTTCGCATGGCCCTTGCTGCAGCAAGGCGAGCGATTCCCCTTTGTGGCGCCACAGGCCATTGGATTCGCACCAGAGAATATTTCACGCGAAGAGCTCTTTTTGATCAGCATGGAAGGAGTGGCCTATATCGAACGCTACGCCTACGAACGCATAAAAAAGCTATCGGGCGAAACCATCACCCAGGTATCCTCAGCCGGCGGAGGCAGCAACAGCGACACCTGGCTCAGCATTCGCAGCAATGTGCTCAACCTGCCCATGCGCAAAATGCAAAACGTAACAGGAGCAGCCGGCGCTGCAGTGCTGGCAGCATCCAAAACACATTTCAGCAACATCACTACAGCGGCTTGCGCTATGATCAGACCCGAAAAGACCATCAAACCGCACGCACCGCTGGCAGCACGCTATGAAAAGAACTACCATACCTTCGTGGAATTGTTAAAACAAAAAGGCTACATCACGCATTGATATGCTAACCGTTTACTTACTTCGCCACGGACAAACACCGTGGAACGCCGACAACAATCGCTACTGCGGTCGCACCGACATTCCCCTCACAGAAAAAGGAGTGCAGCAGGCACATGAAGTGCGCCGGCAGTTGGAAGGCGTGCAAATAGACGCCGTCTATAGCTCACCCCTGCAACGTGCCCTCAAAACGGCAGAAATAGCATCGGGGCAAAAGGTTATAGCCGATCAGCGGCTCATTGAGGTCGACTTTGGAGAGTGGGAATACAAAACCCGCGAACAGTTTGTTGCCGAAGACCCCGAGACCTGGCAGCGTTGGGAGAGTGATCCGTTAATGGCACCGGCCGGCCGCACCGGCGAAACCGGCCAGCAGATACTCAGTCGCGTAGTTGATTTCTTTGCCGAAAAGCTTAACGAACATAAAAACGGAACCATCCTTGTCGCAGCGCACAACGGCGTCAACAGGCTTTACCTCGCCCATAAGCTGGGCATGCCCTTAAAGAACTACCGTCAATTGATACAACATAATTCGGCGATCACCCGCTTCACGCTCGATGAGGAGAATGTTCTTTCACTCGAGTACCTCAACGCAAAACTCAAATAAGCTCATGTCAAAATACCTGGCAGCTCTTATCCTTACAGCAGGCCTCATCAGCACGGCCAACGGCCAAACGCTCAAGACCATCAACACCAATACCCCGGCCGACCTTCAGGGATACTTTAAATACACAGGCAAAGACATACCACTCGTGAGCGGGCATCGCGGTTGTCATATAGAGCGCTATCCCGAAAACTCCATCGAGGCCATGGAAGAAGTGCTGAAGCATACCCCCGCCTTCTTCGAGATCGACCCGCGCCTCACGAAAGACAGCGTCGTGGTCCTGTTGCACGATGCCACCCTCGATCGTACCACCACCGGCAAAGGCAAACTGTCCGATTATACCTGGGAAGAAATAAAGAAGCTGAAGTTGAAGGATAAACTGGGCAACGTAACCCCCTATCGCATACCCACATTGGCCGAAGCCATCGAATGGGCCCGCGGAAAAACCATCCTCAATCTCGATAAGAAAGATGTGCCCCTTACAACAACAGCAAAGATCATTCGTGAACACAAGGCAGGTGCATTCGTGATGGTCACCGTACACAATGCGAAGCAGGCAAAATTTTATTACGACGACGACAACAACCGCATGATGTCGGCTTTCGTAAAAACAGATACAGCCATGCAGGAATACGAAGCCGCCGGAATACCCTGGAAGAACATGATCGCCTACATCGGCCCCGAAAACAAACCCGACAATAAAAAGATGTTCGACCTCCTGCACAGCAGGGGCGTTATGTGTATGATCTCCGCCGCGCCAACCTACGATAAACTGGCCGATAGCAGCGCCCGCGCCAACGCTTACCGCGAAACCTTTACCCAGGGAGCCGATATCCTAGAGTCAGATCTCCCCATCGAAACAGCCGCCGCCATTCAAACACTGTTGCCGCCGGCGAGCGCCAAAAAGAAATACTTCAGCAAAACAAAAGGCCGCAAATAAAAAAGCTGATAAGAAGGCGAACGATCAACCCTCTTATCAGCCATATTCCAGGTAAAGTTCAGCCACCGCTATAAGGCGGTGCCGCACCAAACATTAAATGCTCAGTTTCTTCATATAAGCAGCATCCACCTCAGCCGCTTTCAGCGGTGTAGTGCCTTCATAGCGCTCCTGCTCTACGATATAGTATTGCATGCCCTGCTTTTTCGCTTCCTTCAGGATCTTAGTGAAGTCCAGCGACCCGGTACCCAGGTTTACAGAAGCATCGTGCTCCTTGGGGTCAGCGCCCTTCTGCCTGTCTTTCACATGGCAAAGACGCCAGCGGTTAGGATACTTCTTCAGCCAGGCAATCGGATCTTCACCCGGTGTAGCTACCCAGTAAATGTCCATTTCAAAATCCACGGTATCAGCATTCGTGTTCTGCATCAGCGTATCCTGTGGCATCACCCCATTGAGGGCCGTGAAAGTATAGCCATGGTTGTGGTAGGCAAAGCGCAGGCCGTTCTTCTTGCAGATATCACCCAACGAGTTGAATTTGTCGGCGTAGCGCTTGTAATCATCGAGCGTTTTCTGTGCGCCGATATACGGAGAGATCAGGTACTTCATGCCGATCTCGCCAGCCTCGGCCGCTTTCCGCTCAAAATCCTTGTTGATATCGCAATGCGTGGAGATCATCGTAATGCCCAAATCGTCGGCAAACTTCTTGAAATCCTTATGGCCCATGCCCCAGTAAATGCCCTGACCGCCTTCATATCCTTCAATTTGCTGGTAGCCCATCGCAGCTACCTGCTTCAACACACCCTTGGGGTCTTTCGGAAGATCATCACGCAGCGTATATAGTTGAAGGCCGAATTGCCTTAATGGTTTATAGGCTGCAAACAGGTCCGAACCCGAACCCATCGCCAGCGCGGAAGCAAGAACACCTCCCGTTTTCAGAAATTGTCTCCGGTTGTAACTCATGGTACAAATCAATAGTGTTAATGAATAGAAAAAGCAAAGCATAGAAAAGAGCAGCCGGTCTTAAAGAAGAACAGCTGCTCTCGATATCATCAGAAAAGACTTTCAAACTAGGTAGCCCAGGCCTTGTCGCCTTTTTTGTAAGGCAAACAACCATCGTAGCGGCCGGGGATAGCTTCATAACGCAAAGCCTTGGTAGCGCCGATCTCCGAAGTGAAATATCCCAGCAACGTCAATTGCTTCATCAGCGCGAAATAATGAGGAGGATCTTCCTTCTTTTTATTCTTATTGTATTCCTTCTGCTCATTATCCAGTGTGATCAGCAAAGCCTTACGTTGCTCGGGGGTAGCACTGGTGAACGATTTGTCATGCGTCTTACGCGAAGCCTCGTCCAGCTTGCTCATACCTTCCAGGAAGATCTTCTGGTTCTTCTCATCATAGCAGTCCTTCACCATCACCGTCATGAAAGTGCCCACACCTGCTGCCTTGGCACCGGGTGAATCCGTTGTAGGGATAATCGTTTCGGCAATCTCATCCAGGTAAGCGATATCAGACGGTTTAAAGTCCAGTGTAGTCGCGATCTTATCATCACTGGCTTTACATCCCGACAGAAAAAATTCGGCTCCGATAACCGTGGTTCCCAGCAACAGGGCTACCCGCGATACGGCTTCTCTTCTGTTCATATGCGTAATTTTTAAAGATACTTAATTGAAATACGGACAGGTATTGATCAAAGCCCTACCTGCAAAGGCCAGTCACTACAAATTACCTTTCTTCAGTTCGCTTACAGCATGGTCGGCAGCACGCGCCGTCAAAGCCATATAGGTCAACGAAGGGTTCTGGCAGGCCGATGAAGCCATTGCCGATCCATCGGTGATGAATACGTTCTGAACATCATGCATCTGGTTCCATTTGTTCAATACAGAAGTCTTCGGATCCTTACCCATCCGGGCCGTACCCATTTCATGGATACAGAAACCTGGAGGAGGAGCATTGTCATACGACTTCACATTCTTTGCGCCGGCAGCTTCCAGCATCTCAACCGCCGCATTCTTCATGTCCTCACGCATCTTCTTCTCGTTTTCCTTGAACTCACAGTCGATGTCGAGCGTTGGTAAGCCCCATTTATCTTTCTTGTCCTTGTTCAAAGTAGCCTTGTTCTCGTAATAAGGCAAGTGCTCGCCCCACGAGCCCATACCCATGGTCCATACGCCCGGCTCAAGCAAACTTTCCTTCAGTTCAGCACCGATACCTTCGCCGCCACGGCTGCGGCCACGGTTGGCGCCGCCCTGGTAACCAAAGCCACGTACGTAATCCTTGCGCATCGTGTCCGGACTGATATTCCTGAACCGCGGGATATAAATGCCATTGGGCCTGCGGCCAAAGAAATACTTGTCTTCAAAACCTTCCATTTCCCCATTGGCGCCCACACCATAGTGGTGGTCCATCAGGTTGTGCCCTACCTGGCTGCTGGAATTACCCAGGCCATTCGGGAAGGCATCAGAAACAGAGTTAAGCAGCACGAAAGTAGTACCCAGCGTAGAAGCGTTCAGGAAAACGATCTTGGCATAGTACTCTTCAGTTTTCATCGTCTCAGCATCCATGATCCGCACACCCTTCGCGCGTTTGGTGTCTTTATCATAAATAACCTCCAAAACAATAGAGTAAGGACGGAGCGTCAGGTTGCCGGTCTTACGGGCAGCCGGTAACGTGGCCGAATTGCTGCTGAAGTAGCCGCCGAAAGGACAACCCTCATGGCAGCGGTTACGGTATTGGCAGGGACCACGATCGCCCACTTTGGCCGTATGGTTGGCAGAGCGTCCAATGATCATCGCGCGCTCTTTAAAGCGCTCCTTGATCCTGGCAGCAACATGCTTTTCCACGCAGTTCATTTCCATGGCTGGCAGAAATTCTCCATCAGGCAATTGAGGCAAACCATCTCGGTTACCGTTGATGCCTGCAAATTTCTCTACATAGCTGTACCAGGGAGCCAGGTCCGCATAGCGGATGGGCCAGTCAGTACCATGACCATCCTGCGCATTCGCACCAAAATCGATATCACTCCAGCGATAGCTCTGGCGGCCCCACATCAGTGAGCGGCCACCCACATGGTAACCCCTGATCCAGCTGAAAGGCTTCACCTGGTTATATGGGTTCTCCTGGTCGTTCACAAAGAACTTCTTCGAAACTTCATTGAAAGCATAACACTTACTCTGGATCGGACTTTTCTCCCGGTCTTCCTGGGTAAGGTTATTATGGTGGGGTAATTCCCACGGCGCTTTATCAGTATCGGTATAATCTTTAATGTGCTCCACATCCCTTCCGCGTTCCAGGAGCAGCGTCTTCAATCCTTTCTCACAAAGCTCCTTGGCAGCCCAGCCGCCGCTGATGCCGCTGCCCACTACAATAGCATCGTAGGTGTTTTGGGCAGTCGCTTTGTTGTTAATGTTAACGTTCGATGAATCCCCGGGCATAGATTAAGTTTATAGAAAATTATAGATTGCCTTTTTTCAGTTCGCTCACGGCAAAATCAGCCGCCCGCGCAGTTAAAGCCATATAGGTAAGGGAAGGATTCACACAGGAGGCCGAAGTCATACAGGCGCCGTCTGTCACGAATACATTCTTACAATCCCACACCTGGTTGTGTTCGTTCACGACAGAGGTCTTCGCATCTCTGCCCATCCGGGCCGTACCCATTTCATGAATACCCATGCCCAGCGCATAATCGCCGCGGAAACCTTTTACGTTCTTCACACCAGCGGCTTCCAGCATTTCCACGCCGTCGTTCACCATATCGTCCTGCATCTTCTTTTCATTGTCCTTGATCTCGGCATCAATGTCCAGAACTGGCAGGCCCCATTTATCTTTTACATTTTTGTTCAGGGTGATCTTGTTATCATGGTAAGGAAGCGTCTCGCCAAAGGCGGTCATACCGATGGTCCAGTTGCCTGGTTCGGTAAGCGCTTGCTTCAGGTCGGCGCCAATGCCCAGCTCGGCCACATTGCGGCCCCAGCCTTCACGGCTGGCAGCTCCCTGATAACCAAAGCCACGCAGGTAATTCCTTTTCTCACCAAACAGGTTGCGGAAACGGGGAATATAGAAGCCGGTTGGCCTGCGGCCAAAGTAATACTTGTCCTCATAGCCCTCAACGGTACCCGAAGCGCCTAAGCGGAAGTGGTGGTCCATCAGGTTATGGCCCAGCTCACCACTGCTGCTGCCCAAACCGCCCGGCCATATATCGGTGGCCGAATTGAGCAATACCCAGGTACTGTTCATCGCCGAAGCGCAAAGGAAAACAACTTTGGCAGTGTATTCAATGGTCTTATTGGTCTCGGCATCTACGATCTCAACGCCTTTCGCTTTCTTCGCGTCCTTATCATAAAGAATGCGCGTCACGATCGAGAAGGGACGTAAAGTAAGATTGCCGGTTGCTTGTGCAGCTGGCAAAGTAGAAGATTGCGTGCTGAAGTAAGCGCCAAAGGGACAACCCAGCCAGCATTTATTGCGGTACTGGCAATTGGTACGTCCGGGCAAAGGCTTGGTAATATTGGCCACACGGCCAATGGTCAGCAGGCGCTGACCTTTATAATGATCTTTCAGTCGCGCAGCAACATCCTTTTCAACACAGTTCAGGTCCATTGGAGGCATGAACTGGCCATCAGGCAATTGTGGAATGCCATCCCGGTTACCGCTGATGCCGGCAAATTTTTCAACATAGTCATACCAGGGCGCGATGTCTTTGTAGCGGATCGGCCAGTCAACCCCAATGCCTTCCTTACCGTTGGCTTCGAAGTCGAAATCGCTCCAGCGATAGCTTTGGCGTCCCCACATCAGCGAGCGACCGCCAACATGGTAGCCGCGAAACCAGTCGAAACGTTTGGTTTCAGTATAAGGACAATCTTTCTCATTGGTCCAGTAATCAAGGTTCGTTTCATTCAACGGGTAGTCGCGGTTCAGCACAGGATAGTTCTTGATCATCTCCTGCGTTTTACCGCCCCGATGAGGAAACTCCCAGGGGTTCTTATTGGCGTTCACATAGTCCTTGACGTGCTTGATGTCGTTTCCGCGTTCCAGCAACAACACTTTCAAGCCTTTTTCGGCAAGCTCTTTCGCTGCCCAGCCACCGCTGATACCACTACCCACAACGATCGCGTCATAAGCATTATCTGCCATAGTATACCGTTTTTAGTGTTTGATAAATAATTACCGGCCCTCTCCCTCACTGTCCCGACGCATGTCGGGATTGCCTTTCTGCCTTTACTCCCCCCACTGCCTTCTCTACACATCACAGATCTGGATCGCTTTCTCAAGCGACACCAGGCGCTCTTCATTGGTCTTGCGGGCGGGGATGAACTCCTGCGCTACATAACCCTTGAAGCCTGTTGCCAGGATAGCCTTCATGATGGCGGGATAATACAGTTCCTGCGTATCATCGATCTCGTTACGTCCTGGAACTCCACCGGTATGGTAATGTGAAATATAGTCATGACTGCTGCGGATCGTGGCGATCACATCACCTTCATCGATCTGCATATGGTAAATGTCATAGAGCAATTTGAATTTCTCCGAGCCAATGCGCTTGGCCAGCTCTACACCCCAGGCGGTTTTATCGCACTGGTAGTCTTTATGGTTAACCTTGCTGTTCAACAGTTCCATCACGAGGGTCACTTTGTGCTTTTCTGCCAGCGGCATCAGTTGCTTCAGGCCTTCCGCGCAGTTGTTCCAACCCGTTTCATCATCGATGCCACGACGGTTACCGCTAAAGCAGATCAGTTGCGTGTAACCCGCCTTGGCTACCAGGGGAATCATTTCCGAATAGTTCTTGATGAGTTGAGCATGGAACTTCTTGTCGTTGAAGCCGTCGACGAGGTTGATCTCGGCGCCATTGCACATAGAGGAGTACAAGCCATATTTCTGCAAAACAGGCCAGTCTTTGGGGCCTACCAGGTCAATAGCTACAATGCCCATCTTTTTGGTCGCAGCACAAAATTCTTCCAGCGGCACGCTGCCATAACACCAGCGACATACCGAGTGATTGATATTTCCTTTCAAAGTAATTGATTTAGACTCGTCAGAGGCAGAAAAGGAGGAAAGCATGCCGGCAGCGCCAATAGCAGCAGAGCCCGCCACAATATTCTTCAGGGCATCCCGGCGTGTTTGATTGTTGGACATGAGAACGTAAATATTGAATGTACAAAAAATGTTACTTCACAAAGGCCGAAAACACATCATTAACATAACACTAAGCACCCGCAACACTCAATTGCTGAGGCTTCTTTCTGCCACGCATATAGATCACCAACCCCGCGAAAGCAACCGTCAGAATGATCGGGATCACCAGGGTGGCATTCAACACAGCCGGACCCGCTGCGCTTTTCGCCGCACCCAATGCGTTCGCCATCTCGGATCCTGCAGGGGCCGCAGTATAATCAGCCAGGCTCGCACCGGAAGGCAGTTTTTCACCCACCAGCTTGTCATAATAACCGCCCATGAACATCATATAAATAGATACGGCAAACATACCCGCACCGCCCATTAGGTTCAACCCAACAGCGCCGGTCTTGGGCAGGTTTTCCGAAACAAAACCAAGCATCGTGGGCCAGAAATAACAAACGCCCATGCCGAAGATCAGCGCTCCAACAAACACCATATTTCCTGCAGTATGTCCAAGGAGATAGATGCCGGCAGCGGCCAGGATCGCAGAGATCAGCAAAACTCCCTGCGGAGAAAGACGGTGTACCACTGGTTCTGCCAATCCGCGGCCAACCACCATTACACCGGTAGAAACAGCCAGGATCAGGATTGCATTATCGGTCACATTCTTTAATAAGATATCGATCCACTGGCCGGTGAACAGCTCTGTAATAGCCGTACCGAACATACAGATGATCATAAAAATGAAAAGGGGATTGCCAAGCGATTTGTACATCTCGCTGGTAGAAACGCCCGCAGCAACACGTTCTGTAACAGGGAACTTCAGTCGGGAGAACAGGAAGCCATAAAGAAGCGTTGGTAATAACATAGTACCAACCTGTATCTGCCAGCTCAAACCAGCTTTAGTGAAGAAATAAACGATCAGTGTGCCGATCACAATACCACCCGGGAACCAAAGGTGAAAGTGATTCAGCTTGGTAGTCTTATTGTCTGGGTACAAAGCCGTCACCAAGGGATTACAAGCCGCTTCAACGGTGCCGTTGGCAATGCCGATCAATAATGTAGAAATGAATAAGGTCCAGTAACCACTGGCGAAAATAGTGAGGAGAATACCAGCCAGGTGAAAAACGAAGGCCATCACCAGCAAACGCTTCATGCCGATAGCGTCAACGATCATACCCCCAATAACAACCGCAAGAGGAAAACCCCAGAAAGCAGTGGCGGCAATAACACCCAGCTGCGAAGCATTTAATTGGAACTCGGTACCAAGTTTACCGAGAATACCCGCACGAATACCGAAAGACAAAGAAGTAACCAAAAGGGCAAGACAGCTGGCCCAGAATAACTGACCACGTTGGATGGTTGATTGCATGGCAAGGAGTTTTTATTTGTGAAAATCGTTAGGAAACAAATGTATACTACAGGATCAACAACACCCGTCCACCGTCACCGGATCATCTAACGCACGCCCCACGATTCACAGCCCGTCTACACAAAAGCCTTACGCACAAATCCTATTGTCGAAACAAAACCACGCATCCCTAAACCAACTTTGACATAAAATCCGGCCTATTTAATATTCCTTTAATTTGCAAAACTTATCACTTCCTGCTTACCTTTAGCGGCGTTTCGACGTATTGAACAATTTTCAATATACGGTCGTAAATGTAAATTTTTTATTTTTAAATCGCATTGTTCTTTTAACAATTTATAATACTTTCTAATCATTTTTACATGAACCGAAAACTTCGAATGGGAATGGTGGGTGGAGGTAAAGATGCCTTCATCGGCGCTATTCACCGCATTGCAGCCAATATGGATGGATTGATAGAACTCGCCGCAGGAGCACTTAGCATCAATCCCGAAATTGCGAAAGACTCAGGCAAAACGTTGTTCCTTCCCGAAGATCGCATATACCTCACGTTTGAGGAAATGATCGAGAAAGAAAGCAAACTCCCGGCAGATAAACGAATAGACTTCATCACCATCGTTACGCCCAACTTCGCACACTTCGCACCGGCTATGAAAGCCCTCGAAAACGGTTTTCATGTCGTGATCGAAAAGCCCATCACCTTCACCATCGATGAGGCCAAAGAGTTGAAAAAGAAAGTAGACGAAACAGGACTCATCCTCGCACTCACGCATACATACTCCGGCTACCCCATGGTAAAACAAGCCCGTGCAATGGTACAGGGTGGCGAACTCGGAAAGATCCGCAAGATCTGGGTCGAGTATCCCCAGGGATGGCTCAGCAAACTCAGCGAGCGCGAAGGCAACGCACAGGCAGCCTGGCGCACCGATCCCAAAAAATCAGGCAAGAGCGGATGCATGGGCGATATCGGAACCCACGCAGCACACCTCGCAGAATATATATCCGGATTGAAGATCACGCACCTCTGTGCCGATCTCAAAGTAATGGTGCCCGGCCGCGCATTGGATGATGATGGCAATGTGCTCCTCAAGTTCGACAACGGCGCAGCAGGCGTACTCATGGCATCGCAGGTAGCAGCCGGCGAAGAGAACGCACTGAAGATCCGCATCTACGGCGAAAAAGGCGGCATCGAATGGGCACAGCACGAACCCAATACCCTCCTGGTAAAATGGCTCGACGCACCCACACAGATACTCCGCGCCGGCGGCAACTACGGCGACCGCCTCTCCTCTTATGCAACCCACAACTGCCGTACTCCCGGCGGACACCCCGAAGGATACCTCGAAGCATTCGGTAATATCTACCGCAACTTCGCCCTCACCCTCGGCGCCCGCATCGATGGCACACAACCTACCAAAGAAATGCTCGACTTCCCCCGTGTGGAAGAAGGCATCCGAGGTATGGCATTCATCGACAACGTGGTAGAAAGCGCTGCGGCTACTGTTAAATGGACAGAATTTAAAGTTTAGATAGATATCATCAAGCTGGCCGCATGAAACGTCGGCCAGCTTGAAATTCAACCCGCTGAAGATCTTCAGCACCAACCAGCCTTTACATTCATTTTAGAAACCAAAAGCTATATGAAGACAATAAAAGGTCCCGGCATATTCCTCGCCCAGTTCATGGGCGATAAAGCCCCCTTCAATGACCTGATATCCATTTGCAAATGGGCAAAGGAATTGGGTTTTGTCGGCGTACAGATCCCCACCTGGGACAGCCGCTGCATCGATCTCCAGAAAGTGGCAGAAAGCAAAACCTTCGCCGACGAATACAAAGGAAAAATAGAAGCAGCTGGCATGCAGATCACCGAGCTGTCCACCCACCTGCAGGGGCAACTCGTGGCCGTGCATCCCGCCTACGACACCCTGTTCGATGGATTCGCCCCCGAGTCCGTACGCAACAATCCCAAGGCACGCACCGAATGGGCTGTGCAACAGCTCAAGTGGGCGGCAAAAGCCTCCCAAAACCTCGGCCTCAACGCCCACGCCACCTTTAGCGGCGCCTTGCTTTGGCCCACCGTATACCCCTGGCCCCAGCGCCCGGCCGGATTGGTGGAAACAGGTTTCAAAGAACTGGCCAACCGCTGGTTGCCCATCCTCAACGAGTTCGATGCCAATGGGGTAGACCTTTGCTACGAAATACACCCCGGCGAAGACCTCCACGATGGCATCTCCTACGAGATGTTCCTGGAACATACCAACAACCACCCCAGGGCATGCCTCCTGTACGATCCCTCACACTTCGTACTGCAGAGCCTCAATTACCTGGAGTACATCGATAACTACCACGAGCGCATTCGCATGTTCCATGTAAAGGATGCCGAGTTCAACCCCACTGGAAAACAAGGCGTTTATGGAGGATACCAATCCTGGATCAACCGCGCCGGCCGCTTCCGCTCGCTGGGCGATGGACAGGTGGATTTCAAATCCATTTTTAGCAAGCTCACCGCGTACGATTATAGTGGCTGGGCTGTCATGGAATGGGAATGTTGCATCAAACACCCCGAAGACGGAGCCAGAGAAGGAGCCCCCTTCATCAAGGACCATATCATCCGGGTAACAGAAAAAGCATTCGACGATTTCGCAGGCACCGGCAGCGATGAAAAATTTAATCGCTCAGTGTTGGGTTTGTAAAGTAAATTGCGCCCGCTTGCGTCATCTATTTGTCATTTATTAAACAAAGTTGCACATGAAAAAGCTGATGATCGCTTTTTTGATCTCCGGAGCCCTGGCCGCTTGTGGTGGAGAGGAAAAAAAGCCCGCCGAAGGCAAAACAGAAGAGAAAAAAGAAGCTGGTACCGTAGAGGTAGCCAATCAGAAAGGCCTCGAGCTGATCGGAGCCAGTGACTGTACAACCTGTCACAAGATCAGCGAGAAAAATATCGGACCCGCTTATACCGACGTAGCCGCTAAGTATGAAAATACCGATGCAAACGTTGCGATCCTGGTAGAAAAAGTGATCAAGGGCGGACAAGGTAATTGGGGCACCGTACCCATGACACCGCATCCTGCATTGAGCAAGGAAGATGCTACCGAAATGGTGAAGTACATCCTCGGACTGAAGAAGTAATTAGCTATCAGAAGATACCACAACAGGTTTTACTGATTGTCGGGAACCCCGCACAGTAAAACCTGTTTTTTTGTGCTTGGCCCACCCCAACTTCTTTTCCAAACACGGTAAAGCACCCGCCCCATTCTCCGCTATCCAAAGCCCAGCCTTCAACACATTCAACAACAATGGTTCGTTAACTTTTTAACTACTGCCGGCAAGCTCCTGCGGGATGCAACCTTTTCCCCTCAAAACCAGCCCCATCGCGGGCCCCATCAAAAACATTTTTTCGTTCAATGTCAAAAGAACAATCTATTTCAAGCACGTTATTCCATAAAAATCCCGTACTTTGAACTCAAATTTTTTACAATGCTAAAACGGTTTTGCCTCCTGTTTGCCATATCCGGCGTAATCGCCTGTTCTTCGTCCAAGAATTCTACCGGAACACCAGCCAATAACACCCTCTCTAAAGCAGAAAAGAAAGAAGGCTGGCAGCTCCTGTTCGACGGCACCACCAAAAACGGATGGCACGTTTTCAATAACCGTACCGACGGCTCCGCCTGGAAAGTAGAAGACGGCACCCTCTACCTCGATCCCAAGGCCAAAGGCCCCAAAGGCGAAGGCGGCGGCGAATTCATCACTACCGACTCATTCGAGAATTTCCACCTCAAGCTCGAATGGAAACTCGCCGAAGGGGGCAACAGCGGCATCATCTTCCTCTCCCGCGAAG
The DNA here is from genome assembly GCF_029223285.1 of Paraflavitalea sp. CAU 1676. GTDB lineage: Bacteria > Bacteroidota > Bacteroidia > Chitinophagales > Chitinophagaceae > Paraflavitalea. Next base: position 585,619 of record NZ_JARHUJ010000006.1, read on the forward strand.
ACCTCAAATACCGTTGGGCATTCCAATCAGGACCCGAAATGCAGATCATCGACAACGATAAACACGCCGATGCTAAAAATATCAAACACCGTGCAGCCGATCTGTACGACCTCGTATCTTCTTCCCCCGAAAACGTAAAGCCCATCGGCGAATGGAACCAGATCGAGATCGTCCTCAACAAAGGAAAACTCGACCTCTACCAAAATGGCGTGAACGTAGTATCCACGACCATGTGGGATGAGAATTGGAAAGCACTGGTAGCAAAAAGCAAGTTCAGAAACTCTCCCGAATTTGCCGCCTTCCGCAAAGGACACATCGTGCTCCAGGACCACGGCGATAAAGTATCCTTCCGCAACATAAAGCTCAAGACCCTCTAAATAGAGGCATCAACAAATAAAAAGAGAGGCTGTTACCCCAAAGGGAACAGCCTCTCGTCATTTATCGGGTTTTTCGGAAATCTTGTCAGTATGGTGGTGGCCAAACGGGATGAAATCCCCAACGCCATCAAATAACCTCATCCAGGTCTCAGCCATAGCTGAACCCATGCAGAGGAAGTTCTCGAAGGAATTGGGAGTAAACCTAACGCAAATTTGAAGTAAACCTAAAGTAAACCTAGAGTAAAGCGCAACGCTTTTTTGCCCTCAAACGTCCCTCCGCAGCACCCAAAGCCCCGGTACAAAAAAAGCAGGTCATATCGTAGATCGCTAACATCTAAGGCTAAATATTGCCTATTTAAATTTACTGATAATTTGTCAGCATTAATCAAATAGCTAATAAAAAATTAAGACCAAACCAGTATCTTGAATACACAAACAAAATAACACATATGCGATCCCTGCTTGCAGCAACCATCCTGGCATCAGCTTTTACCGCATGCCAGTCAAACCAGCAACCCGCCTCAACCGAAGACACAAAAAAAGATAGCATGGCGGCAACACCAACCACACCACCCGAAAACAATAGCCTCACCGCAAATGAACAGTCCGAAGGCTGGCAGCTCTTATTCGATGGCGCCACCAAAAAGAACTGGCACGTCTTCAAAAACCTTTCCGACGGCTCCGCCTGGAAAGTAGTAGACGGAACCCTCCACCTCGATCCCGCCGAAAAGAAAGATGGCAAAACCGTAGGTGGTGGCGATATCGTCTCCGATGAAGAATACGACAACTTCCACCTTAAAGTAGAATGGAAGGTCGACTCCGCCGGCAATAGCGGCATCATGTTCTATGTGAAGGAAGACCCGAAAATTGAAAAGCCCTACCACACCGGCCCCGAAATGCAGGTGCTCGACAATGCCGCCCACCCCGATTCAAAGATCATCAAACACCGCGCCGGCGACCTGTACGACCTCATCACCAGCGCACCCGAAACCGTTAAGCCCGCAGGCCAGTGGAACGAAGCCGAGATCATCGCTAAAGACAGCACCCTCGAATTCTACCTCAATGGCAGTAAAGTCGTATCCACCAAAATGTGGGATGATAACTGGCGCAAAATGATCGCCGGCAGCAAGTTCAGCAAATGGTCCACATTCGGCACCTTCCAATCTGGCCGCATCTGTCTGCAAGACCACGGAGATCCCGTTTGGTACCGCAATGTCAAGATCAAAAGATTGAAATAAGACTGTTGGCGACAACCCGCCACACCATATAAATAAAACAGGGTGAGCTGTACTACAACAACTCACCCTGTTTTTTTATCATCAAACTCCGGAGCACAGCCGCCGTAGCCCGTGCCCCAATAGCAAATACTAAACCTTCGGCAGCTTATACCCGTTCTGGTATTCCTTCATCAGGTACTGTTTGTTCACCTTGTTATCGGTAAACTCTCCCTTCGCGGTATCCCAGGTTAGCTTTTGTCCCGTACGGAATGCAATATTGCCCATCTGTGCCACCGTAGCCACATGAGCGCCAGCCTGGATAGAACAATGCAGGTCGTCCAGCTTCCTCGACTTCACCACCTCCACGAAATTCTCCCAATGTTTATTCAAACCATTATCAGAAGCCTTCACCAAAGGTTTTGAAACCTTGCTCTTGCTTTGCTTTTCTTCGATCACTTCCCAGCCGCCACGGTCTACCACCAACGTACCGTTATTACCGATGAACGCAATGCCGTGGTTGCGGCCATAAGAGCCGTTATCGATGCCCATGGCAGAATCCCACACCAGGTTAAAGCCATCAAATTCATAAAGGGTGGTCAGTGTATCAGGCGTTTCTTCATACAGTTCTGGATAGGCAAACCGGCCTCCCAAAGCAGCAATGGTCTTCGGAGTAGGAGCCTTCATACCCAGCAGGCCATAATCCAGCAGGTGCACGCCCCAGTCAGTCATCAAACCACCGGCATAATCCCAAAACCAACGGAAATGAAAATGGAAACGGCTGGCATTGAATGGTCGGGTAGGAGCAGGGCCCAGCCACGCCGCATAATCGACGCCTGCTGGTGGAGCGCTGTCAGGCCGCACGGGCTCTGGACGCATCCAGCCCTGATAGCACCACACCTTTACCGTGCGGATATTTCCCAATTGGCCGCTGTGCACAAAGTCAACCGCATCACGGAAATGCTGCTGGCTTCTTTGCCACTGACCAGCCTGCACTACCTTATTATAACGTTGCTGCGCAGCTACCATCGTACGGCATTCGATGATGGAGTTGCCTACAGGTTTTTCTACATATACATCCTTGCCAGCTTCGCAGGCATGGATCATTTGCAGCGCATGCCAGTGATCGGGTGTGCCGATGATCACCGCATCGATGTCTTTCTGCTCCAGTAATTTCCGGTAGTCGGTATACACCTTCACCTTCGAAGCATCGACATTCATTTTCGCCAGGTCGGCTTTGCGCTTGTCCAGCACGTTTTGGTCCACGTCACAAATTGCGACCAGGTTTACCCCCGGCACCTTTAGTGCCGCATTCACATTCGACCAGCCCATCCCATTGATGCCAATAGCGCCGATATTCAACTGGTCAGCAGGTGAAATGCGATTCCGGAATATCGCAAACGGATGATTGTTGAAAGACGAAAACACAGTGGCCCCGGTAACCAGGGCGGCAGATTGCTGAAGAAACTTTCTGCGATGGCTCATAATCGTTAAAGTTTAAAAGGATGGTTATTGGTTGATAAATCGATAGCACAGCCGGCCATCGCCGGCGCCTAACCCTGCAGTTAAAAGCTACTAAAGAATATTGCTGTTCAGGTAAGAAATGCTCTTGGCAATGCTGTCAAAAGGGGAGCCCGGGCATACATCCTGTTCCACGAAGAAATACTTCATGCCGCTTTTCTTTGCCGCCGCAAAGATCTTTTTGAAGTCGATCGTTCCATTACCCACTTCCGTGAAGAACTTCTTCTCCGTCTTATCCATGTCTTTAACATGCCACATAACGATACGGCCAGGATGCGCTGCAAACAGTTGTACCGGGTCATGGCCGGCCTTCACCGCCCAATACAGGTCGAGCTCGAATTGCACCAGCTTTTTATCAGTTTCTTTGGTAAGAATATCAAAACCTGTAGTGCCATCTACCTTGAAGAACTCAAAATCATGGTTGTGGTAGGCCAGCTTCATACCGCCCTGGTGAGCCAGTTCACCGGCCTTGTTAAGGCCCGCCGCGATCTTTCGGTAGTTGTCTGCACTGTTGCGGTAGTTCTCCTCCAGCCAGGGAATGGTGATGTACTCCTGTCCCAGTGTTTTGGAGTCTTCAACGGCTACCTTCCATTGATCTTCCCAGCCATCTTTCAGGAAGAAACTGCCGGGAAAAGTATGACCACTCGGAGAGGTCAACCCATTATTTTTTAAGACGGAAGATAATTCAGCGGGAGAAAGGCCAAACCATTTACGGCCACCATAACCAAAGGTCTCGACTTGCTTGTAACCCAGTTGAGCCACCTTTTCCAGGGTACCCTTGGCATCTTTGCCGATCTCATTGCGCAGCGTGTATAATTGAACGCCAACTGGTTTTTTCTTCTTGAAGAGCTCTTCTTTATCAACGAAAAAACAAGCGGCAAGCAGGGAGGATTGTTTGATAAAATCCCGACGGGTAGCAGGCATCGTAAAATAATTTAGTAGATGCCCAAATTACTAAAAAATACCACGTCAGTTTGAAAGCAATACTATTTTAACACGGGGCGTGTTAATTTATTGTCACAAAGACGGTTCATGTAGTTGTAAAGAACCAGCAGCACATTCCAAGTCCACAAAAGATCATCTTTATCCTACAGCACTACGCTTCCTCTTCCATTTGATTGAGAAGATTCTTCAGCTTGTTGATGTGGCGGCCGTAGAGCTTGTTGACATACCAGATGTTCAGGAAATAACTGCCGATCGCCAGCGCAACACCCGAAACGGTAAACAAAACAAAGTAATCATGCCCCGTGATATGCGCCATCATTGCAGGCATCTTTTCCTCGGTGGCACGCGGGGGCGATTTGAAGAAAACGATCAGTCCCGCTACAAAATAAGCCGCCGGGGTTAGCACAGTTCCCGACACAAAATAGAAACGTACATATTTCTCAAGGGTCGACAGGCGCTTCTCCAGATTCACCTTCACCTGGCTTTCTACCAGCTGCATTTCTTTTAACAAACGGTTCTTGCGGAAATAATACACCACGAACGAAGCACCGATCACACCCAGCAATAAAGCGATCTCCCAATACCTGCCCTGCCAGGCCGTGATATAATAATACATCGTCACAGAATATAACGCAATGATCACACCCAGCTCCCATCCCAGATTACGCTTGATCTTCGCAATCGGGCTTTGGGAACGCTTCCGCAGGATCGCAGCGATCTCTTCCTCATGACTGGTCACAGCAGGCCCTATCCCCCCTTTGTTCGTGGGTTGGAAATCCTTCTCGTCCAGGTCCTTCCAGATCTCTTTGAGGTTATCCAAATCCATGTTCAACAACTTTAGTGAGTTTACGTAATTTTTCCTTGATCCTGTTCATCTTAACCCGCAGGTTATTCTGGTTGATACCTAAAATATCTTCCATCTCTTCATAGCTCTTGTCCTCCAGGTACAACATCACGATACCCCTTTCAATTTCAGGAAGCTGGTGAATAGCCCGGTATAACTGCTGAAGTCTTTCTTCTTTCTCTTTATTGTACTGAATATCCTGTATCTCAGTCGGCAGTTGGTCTGGTTCAACGCTTTGAATATGTTTCTTCTGCTTACGTAAGTCCGAAATAGCCGTATTGAGCGCAATGCGATACAACCAGGTACCAAACTTGGAGTCGCCCCTGAATCGTGGATAAGCTTTCCACAATTGGATCACGATCTCCTGGAAAAGGTCCTGTTTATCGTACTCCGATGAACAATACAGGTTACATACCTTGTACAACATGCCCCTGTGCTGGTTTACCAACACAATAAATTCATTTTGGTCAGCCCTTGACTGCAAACTGGGTGGTTTTAGCGAAAAGATACTAATTGGTCGGCGAATGTCGGAAAATATTACAGTTGTAACATCCACCACCCGCTGAATAGGTAGAGTAGTTAAAGATCAATGAATTAACTTGCGCCCATGAAGAAGTTTTATCATCTGGCCAATTGCACCACCTGCCAGGCCATCATCAAAGAAACCGGCGTCGATAAAGCAGGATTCACCATGCAAGACATCCGGACCGAAAAGATTACCCCCTCCCAGCTCGAACAAATGAAGAAGATGGCCGGTAGCTACGAAGCGCTTTTCAGTCGCCGTGCCCTCAAATACAAGGAGTTAGGTTTGAAAGACAAGCAACTCACCGAAAACGATTACCGCGACTATATCCTCCGGGAAGACACCTTCCTCAAGCGCCCCGTGGCCATATTGAACGATAAGATATTTGTAGGAAACGATAAGAAAACTGTGGCGGCACTCAAAGAAGCCATAAAATAAGGGCCGCTTCCGGCCCTTCCTGTTGCGCAATACAACTTTAGTATCCCGCAGCCCCGAAAACATCCGCAGCACCGGTCGCTCACACGCCGCACGAATAATGGTGGCTCCAGCCACTATTCCGGAGCATTGTTGACCGCATCACCCTCCATTTCGCATCAGCCCGCGGATCAAACCCTCCATATCGATCACTTTTACATTCACCAGCCCCTTCCGGCCGTTGTAATCACCGGCCGAACTGAACACATACTCCTCCGGCAGCCGTACGATCCGGTCACGCACCGGGTTTTCATGCACATAGTTTAGGTGGTCCCGCACCTTCATCGGTTGTCGGAAATCCAGGAACTCCGGATTGCTGCAACTCTGCCACACCTGATATTTCTCCAGCTTCTTCAGGCTTACACTCGAATGCTCAAACCGGCTCAGCATCCAATGCCGCCGTAATTCCGGTTCCATTTCGATCGCTTCTAAAATAGCGGTAGACGTTATGCGCTTGAAATCGCGCTCGATCATCGATAGCCCAATACCATCCTTCGCCTGCAACAGCAAATGCAGGTGGTTCGACATCAGGCACCAGGCATGTATCGTGAGCCCCCTTACAGCAATAAAATCATTGAGCGTGTCTACGACGATATACTTATATACCGGTCGCACAAATATGTCGACCCAATCAACGGTGTTGAAGGTAATATAATGACAGGCATGCTGGTTGGTAACACTGTTTTTCTCCTGCTTCATACGTGGCTCGGTTTTAACAATGGATCCCTGATAACCAGTTAGAATTGCACCCGTAAAATTACAAATACCGTTCCGTTCCACACTACCCAAACACATTAAAAAGCCACGTCCGAAACTTTGCCCGGTTTGGGGTACCTCCACAACAATTCACATGTTTGTGTTATTGCCCGGCCCCGCCTTAACTGGTAGGTTTGCATTGTTAAATAAAAAACAACCCGGAGAAAAAAGTAAGTCATGAAAATCTTATCAGTTGTGGTACTCGCTATCGCCTTGATGGCCGCCACGGTAACCAACGTGTTCGACGATCTGCAAGTCACCGAAGACAGGGCCAAAGAAGGCATCATTGCATCCTTTGGTGGTGGCATGATCAATATTAATTACGACGTGGTGAAAGCCGCAAAGGCCCTCCCTGTCGACGTAAGGGTCGCAAGCACCCGCCAGCTCATCAGGTTCGCCAAAGAGTATTCCAAAACGCCCGACTTCCAGAAGAAATACACCAAATGGAGAAATGAACGCCTCGGCTATAAATCCAAGAAGTTTGGACTGCCCAGCCTGTCGAAAGCCCTCGACAACGCTGTAGACAAACAACTTAACAAAGCCGACGACGAAAAGAAATTCCCCGCCAAATCCGACGACCTGATCAAGCAAAGACTCGAGAAGTTCCTGGCAATATCAGCAACGGTCGACTTCGATGCTCAACTCAATGGCAGCATGTTCGCCAATCCCGAGTACGAATCAAAGAGCGGCGAATGGAAATCCTGCTTCCGCGCAGGTAAAGCGGTAGTACAGGCAGCCCGCGAAGAAGCACAGGCCTGGCTCAAGGAACTCGAATAGTTTACGCCTTACAACAACCGATAGAACATTCCATGTGTAAAAAGAGGTGATGCCGCAAGCATCACCTCTTGCTGTTTTGTGAGGAGGCCTCCACACAACTGACCGCTTTCTTCTCCACCCGACTCGCCACACCGGCATTCCGGCTATTTCATCGACAAACGCCTTTCATCGACGAAAAACTCACTCAAACGAAATTTTGCCCGCTTTGTCACACTCAATCGGCTGTACGGCTATTTTATGTTTTTTGCCTGCACAGGACAAATAACTTTACTATAGTTACATTTTTTCAGAAAACATTAAGTCATAGCCATGAAACATTATTTCAACCTGCTCACTGTTGCCGCCTGCCTGTTCATTGGGCAAGCCACCGCCTCCGCGCAGGAAGAGGCCTCCGAAACAACCACTACCCAAACTACAGCGCCTGCGCCTCCACGTTGGGCCTCCGAAAAAGGCTACTGGGTGGTTGAGTCAAACATCCACATCCCCAAACAGTACACGATCCGGTTCTACAACAATGACCAGGTAATGGTATACAAAGAAGAAATGAAAGGAGTAAAGCTGAAGATCGATCGCCGCAAAACGAAAATGCACCTCAAGCAGGTGTTGGAAACGGCCATACTCGCCTGGAACCGGCAGCATGAAGTTAAAGAGAATGAAGGCTGGGTCGCCACTCGCCTGTCACCAAACTAAAATGATGACAAAACTCATATATGCGTGTTATCATTACCTCTTCCCGTTCTCTGGAAGAGGTTTTTTTATGGAACCGATCACCAGAGGCAATTTAAGGCTGCCTCGTCTCGAAGAACTTTAGCTTCTTTTTTAATTTTGGACCGGCTACCAACCGGTAGGCAGCATTGAAGCGCACATTGCCCGTTCGTATGGAGTAACTGCCATGGTCGTTTTTTGTCTGCACCGAACTGTTAACCCAGATCACACTTACATTGATGCGGTCACTATTGTAACCAACACCCACGCGCGACAAGACATCCGGACTGATCGTGATCCGCTTTTCCGTCACCCCATATCGCCACTGCTTGTGAAAACTGAAAGGAAAACTTACGGTAACCCCTGCCGTGCCGTAAAAATGTTCATCGACTACCACTGTGTAGGCATAACCAATCCCCGGACCAATATCAAAATACCTGGTTTTGATAACCCCCGATTGTTGATAATCGTTTTCCAGAATGCGGGGCACCAGCGCACTATCGCCGCTGTTCGTGCCAAAATAGAATTCGGCCCCCAGCAATAAACTGCCCGCCGATTTCTTCTGCCATTCATTCTGCAAGGCAGCCGCCCGCAACGAAAACTTTTTCCAGTTGTAAATATAATAGGCCGCGCCGCCCCAATGCCGCATCTTGACATCGGGCCGCACATAATACAGATCCCGGTCCTGCGGAACGATCCGTTTGGGAAAGGCATAGAACCCCTTGTACAATTGCCCAAACAGGTCGATGCTCATCTTGCGCGTATAAATATGTGATTGCAGGTCAAGATATTTCGTTTTACCCTTGGGATTGTCCGACTTGTTCAGAAAATTGAAACCATAGGCAAGGTTCAGCGTAAACCAGCCATACGTGGCACCTACACCCAGGTTGAGGGTCGTGTTGGGCCGGTATTCCAGGTCGCGCACAGGTTCATCGGCCTTGATCCGTAAAGAAGTATATTTCTGGGAAAAATAGATACGCGAGGTTACCATGTCCGTGTAGGACACATAATAGTTTTGGTCAAACTTCTTGCTGGTATCCGTTTGGGCAATACTCTGTGCAGCCAACACGAAGTAAAAAAGTGCAGCCAGCGCCGGCCTCGCAAAGCCCCTTGAACATAATCCTACCCGAATGCCAGCCTTTGGTTGCATAAACCTGCAATATCATGGTTTTAATTGAAATACAACAGGTATATGCAATAATGTTGCCTATCCTTTGACGAGGTATTCGAAGAACAATGGCCGGCGATTTCCTTCGTCAGTGGTGATAATAATGTCCGATTCGCTGAAGCAGCTGTTAAAGGCATCCAGTTGTTGCCGGCTGGGCCGCACGCCCATTGCAAGATCTTTGTTGTCCCCTGCAAGCAAGCTCCCTTTATCCAACCGGATGATCCTGCTTTTCGTTTTCTCCTGCAAACGCTGATAGAGATCATCGGCGGGCATCTTCCAGCCCTTCTTCCCCTGTTTCTTGGCCACCGCTTCGTCTACAGGGATCATCGCCACCAGGTCTTCACTGGTCATTAATTCAAGGCCATGTTTGCGCGCAGTAGCATTGTGGCTGGCATGATGCCCCACTTTATAAAAAACAGTACGCGCAAGAAGATCACTGGCCGTAACGGTTTCCTTTTTGCCCCCCTTCTCTACCTGCCATTTGATCTTTGGTTCGTTGGGTTTGTCAGCAACCGGCTCAGTCCAACTGAGCCAGTTGCCGATCTGTGCATCTGCGGGAAACAGCAACACCTTATTGCTGCCCTCCAGTTCGATCGCGATCACCAGACTGGTATTGTTGGTATACGAGTCGAGATTAAGCGCCAGCGCGCCGGCATTGTGCAGCCAGTCGGTCTCGATACCACGCCAGTCATGCTCTTTTGCATGCCGCAGGTTCCATACGTTGGCAGGGTCTTTCAATTGTTCTTCATCCACGTCGCCTGCATGCCACTTATACCGGCGGTGGAAAGGAGAAAGCGCCTCATCATCTTCATCGTCAGGATGATTCGTCAAAGCCATGTAGAAGTTGTCCGACAGCCCCATCTCGGTCAGGTACATTTCAATATGCTGGGCATCCTCCATCACGCGCAGCTTATCGTAGTCTTTAGGTGGCCCCAGAAAATAGAACTTGATGCCCGGCAGGCCGGTAACTTTGGCATCGGCCAGGTCGCCCGGATTCCAGAAGCTGATATCCGGACTGCCCTTCTCTTTGCTGCGCTGGATGAAATAGCCCATAGCGTCTTTCATCGTCAGGCCTAGTTCGCCGCCATTGGCGCCCAGGCTTGCAACCTCCTTTTCATCGATATCAAAAAAGCCAAGAATTTGTTGAAGCGCCGAAGCATAGCGTTGTTGTGCAGCATAGTAGTCCGAACCAAGGTATTCCTTGTTCAGCATCTTTTTGTGATCTGCCTGATGGATCGCCGTGTTGTATAGTTGCAACGCTTTGGCTAAAGCCCTTTTCTTTTGCTCTTGCTTTTGCATGAGCTGGATCGCCAGCTCGTCGCCATTGCCGCCGGTATTCTCCGTCCAGGCTAGCCACACGTTATCGACCTCGATGTCGTCCCACAGCAACTTATCCTTTTTATCGCGCAGGTTGAAACCCGAGATATGATCTTTATGCTGGTGCGTTTGCACCACCAGGTTGAGGTGGCCACCACAGGTGTCTTTTATATGGTTGATCACCGTCCGAAGCCGGTCCGAGTCACCGGTCAGCATACCGCAATCGATCAGCATCCGGTACACCGGGTTGTCGTTGCTTAAGAACGTCAATAGAAAACAGTCGCCAAACCCGTGCGCGTACATACGAACAGAAACACTATCGGCCTTGACATTGATCGTTCCACTATTGGCTCCGGATGATTGTAGAGAAGGACTTGGCTTCTCTCCATTGCTTGAGGGACGTACTACCCTTTTCACAGTGGCTGCCTTCGCAACATGTTGAACCGCAGCCTTTCGGACCGCCGCAGATTTCACCGCCCCGACAACGTTCGCCTTGCCTGCCACCCTCTTGGTATTAACTGCATTTCTCCCAACAACAACCTTCCCGTCTCGGACTGCCCCACGCGAACCTGTCGGCTTTGCGCTAGCCGAAGACTTTCCTGGTCCTGCAACTTTCGCCTTACCTGCCACCCTCTTCGCACTAACTGCATTTCTCCCCGCAACAACCTTCCCGTCTCGGACTGCCCCCCGCGAACCTGTCGGCTTTATACTAGCCGCAGGCTTTGCTGACCCTGCAACCTTGGCCTTTCCAGCTCCAGGCTTCGCGCCACCGGTTTTTCCGGCCGCGGCTGTCTTACCCGCAACAAGCCGCTTCCCCCCGTTTTGCTTCGCCGCTTTCGCAGCCGCTTTTTTGATCGCCGCCATAACGATTATAGGATTTTATGAATGATGGCAAAAGGTTCAGCCTCCAGGTTACCATAGGCTGTGCCGAAATAAGTAGCGTTTAGCGAAAAATCTTTGTTGTTGAAAAGCATCCGGTATTGACGCTTCATCCGCTCCAGGTCATTGATGTCCTTCTTGATAATGTATTTCAACTTCACGTTGTCCTTACTCAACGCATAATCCAGGTCGAAGATCATCGTACATCCACCCCTGAAAACAAACCAACCCTTCGGCAATACCTTCTCGCTGCCCTCACTCGTTAACCCCTCTGTCTTTTCAGGGTATGGCTTCAATTCGGGTTGCTCATCTTCATTTCGTGGCCTGGTATAATATCCTTTCTCCGGACTTTCCGGCACAAAGAAGCCCTTCACCTCTACATTGCCGTATTGATCCGTTTCACAAACCACCCCGCGGCGCTGCGTCAACGTAACCAGTATTTGGTTCACCACATTGCCGCTGGGGCCCACCCGGCTCGCCAGCTTAAGGTTATGCACCTCCAGTTTCGGCGCCATGAATGTATTTGCAGCAGTCGAACGGCCAATGCCCTGCACATCGATCTGCTCATCATCCAGCAACAGGCCCGTGAGCTTACTGAACTGTTGCCCTTCTTCCACGCCCATGAACTTTACATTCAACCGCTGGTGAAGCCCCATAATTCGATTCTCCTTTTTTCCACCCTTCTTATCCTTCACACCTGCTGGCGCCACACGCTTGCTGGCTCCTGCATCAGAAGCTGCTCCCGGAGAATGGATACCTCCTCCGGCAACAGCGGCCGCATACATATCTCCTGAGGCCGCCCCGCTAGCACCCAAACCCGCCCCAGCTTCCGAAGCCGCAGCCGAACTTCCCGCACGGCCCGCTCCATACTCCGCCTCATCATCATCTTCGCACGCACTATTAATATCACCACCAGTAATAAAAACACGCGTCAGGTTATACAGGTCCTTTCGCTTCGTTACATAACTGATCTTTTCTTTGAACAACTTGAAAAACTCGATGAGGTCTTTGAACTGATGCTCAAACCGGTCAGCATCATCCTCCACCTTACACAACAGGCTCTCCACGCTCATGTTCTTCACATTGTCCGGGAAAATACCCCGGCGCTGGAAAGCTTCGATGATCGCGATCCGGTAGTCGAGGTTGTCATCCTCTACCAGGTCATAGTCTGCTGTGATCATTGCCCGCAGATAATCACCGAAATTGATGTCCATCGGCGGACAATAATCCAACGCCCTGATGCAGATCTTAAGGATTTGCCCTGCGGACTTGCTCGCTTCCGTAGCCATCCTGTTCACCAGGTCGGGGTGCAGCGATCCTGCCGACAACATCCCCGTACCACCGGTAGCAATACGTAACAGGTCGGCCACCCGCCGCCGGTAAATATTGCTGAACACATCGAAGATGGTCGCCACCAGTATCGAACCCCGCTCATGCGGCTCAATGATCTTCTGGTAAGCCACCGGGTTGGGCGTAAGCGGCTCCCACTTGCCCGTCTCATCGTTCACCTCGCCCAAAGCATCTCGCAAACTGCCGTAATGCCCGATCGCCTTGCCAAACTCCTGCGCCAGCTGGCCCAGCAGGTTCTGGCTCGCCAGGTCGCCGCGCGTACGGGCGATCTGATCTTTCAAAACTTCCGGAAATGTAAAGTGTTGGAACAACGCCACGATATCGGCAAAAGCCTCATGAAAGGCCAATGAATCCGGATGCGTAGCCTCGATATAACGCCGGTGCATACCGTCCAGCAACGCATGGGTGATCTCGTGCGCAATGATATCATGGCTCAGGCAGGTATACACCGTACCTCCAGGCATCAGTAAGCTGGGGGTATCCGGAGCCGCGCTGAAATACCCAAATAAGAGAGCTTTCTTCTGAGGACTATAATACGCATTCGCCTCCCTTAAGGCATGCGGGTAAATGCGCAACCGCTGTACATAACCATCCGGGTAGCCCTCCTTATCCCGGCACGGGCTCCAGAGGATCTTACGTCCCAGTGCCCGCTCGAAATTCTTGATCGTCACCATGGCCACGGCATAGGCCATTTGCTGGTGAAACTGCGGATTGCTTTCCGCCGGGTCCAGCCCATCCTGGGCCAGCGTATACGGATCATCCAGGTTAACCGGTTTATAAAAGCAATTGCTCGAAGGATCGAAGTCGACCACCTCGATGTATTCACCCACCGGCCCCGGCCGCAGCGACTCCCAGGGTACTTTATAGACAAGATTGTTGATAACGCTGGTATCCAGCTTCAAAGACAGCGAAGGATCAAAAGTAAAAGCCCGCAACTTTCGGAATGCAGGCTTCAACGTAGTAATGTTGGCACACTCTTTCATGACGGTTGCGTTAATGTAGGACAATACAGCCTCACCTGCAGCTCCGTCAGGTTGGCCGCCTGAATAGCAAGATAAGTAAGTTCTTCCTTAGATAGCGGCGTTAAATTGGTTCCTACGTTGCGGGCAATCGTTAATTGAGGCGGTTTCAGGTTCCGCTGAAAGATCTCTTTATAGTTGACCTCATTTTCCAGGTAGGTCGTTAGCTCCGTCCGGTACCGCTGGGGATCTTTCACCCACTCCTCTTTAAATTGATGCGCCTGGATCACCTCATCCGTGATCTTACCCTTGGCCAGGTTATCGATAAAACCGGGAATACACTGTTCCAGATTCCATCCCAGCGATAAATAAGCGATCTGGCGATTGCCCAGCTCTGTATTGTCATACAGGTCCTGGGTCATCTGGAAGTTCTTGATACGCGCCATGAAAACATCCATCGTACGGATCAGGAGAATCAGCAGGTTGTTATACGAACCCTGAAAAGGTAATTTGTTGCCGGCATCACTCGTAATAACAATATCACAGGCATATATACTGCCTCGTTGAGTGATCTTATGAATACCCTGGTTATCGTAAACGCCGCCGTCCACCAACTGTGGTTCCACCCGCAACGTGTCGGCCGGGTTTACATAGAACTGCTTGTCGATATGCACCGGCGTAAACGCGAAAGGGACACAGGAAGAGGCCATCACAGCCCGCGCAACAGGAAATTCTTCCTGCTTGAAGCGCACCGCTGGATCCATAAAGGCATACGACGAATCTTCCATTTTCAAACGCGAAAAAGTAAAAGGCCGCGCCGATTGCAGGTTCGTAGAGCCGATGGCCAGCAGCGGCTTTTCCGTCAGCCGCGAAAGTGTAGCTTCTTCATAAAAGAATTTGTTATAAGCACGTTCTATTTCCTTGCTAACAGGAAAAATGGCAAACTGAAAACGCACGAATAAATACAACATCAGCCCGATCAGGATCAAAGACAACCAGGCATAGGCACTGAACAAAACATACACGGCTGGCACCAGGAAGAGTAAAAAGAAAAGAACAGTCCTGATAAAAGTGAAAGAAAGAAAAACCTGTTTGATCACATTCTTGGAGCCAAGCGCTTCCGTCATGTACTTATCAAAAGCAGCGAAATCTTTGTTGTGTAGACAATAGTACGCACCGGTAATCGATCCCCCCGAGATGGTACTCATAACATCCACCTTTTCGAGAACGCCCATCTCATGCAGCTTACGAAGGGTTCCCATATGGAAAGCAGCAGCTCTGTAGCCTCCCCCCGAAAGGGATAAGCCCAGTTTTTTATCAGCAGCCATAGTGTTTGTTTAGGTTATCTATTAATGCTATGGCAAATAGGCGGGGACACCCATCACCGCTGCTAAACTGGCGCTTTTTTGTTTGACCTCCAATAGTATAAGTACTGAAAATTGGACAAGTAAATTAGCCCAAACGAATGAGAAACAGGCACAAAAGCGAAAAGTGCGCTCCGTAGGGAACACACTTTCCATGAACGCTTATTCCCTTTTGTTGACCTTCTATCTTTTTATCGATAGTCGATGTTTGTTTCCGGGAAATCATCGTCCGTTTGTACTCTATATAGTATAAAATCCGTGCCAAAATCCATCTCAAACCATAATGAATGTAAGTCAAGGTATTAGAACAAGGCAGTCCACAACGTCACCCGAAATGTCGCCATTTTCTACAATTTTCATCGCACACTTGTAGAACCATTCCCCAATCATACCTAAAGTATAAGGACTCTCGTGACCATTGCCCGAGTAGGTTGTTCACATAACCGCATGCGTTCCGGGAACCACCTTCATCAAACTGAATCCGACGCCACCGGCACCACATCCGCTCGTCAATAATAAGAATCACCTATCAGGACTAAGGCACACTTGTTAAAATTCTGATAACGCGCCACCGAAGCGAACTAAACGGCGCCGGCAAACGTCTAAACCCTGAAATATCCAACGAGAACCTTTAAAAAGAGTAGAATCTATGCAGCGGAACTTAAAACCATTTTTATTCTCACTGGTGTTGGTGGCCTGTGTATCTGCGGTTTGGGGAATGACGGTTTTAGCCGGCAGCACAACAAAAACAATGCACCCTGTAACGGCTGAGGCAAACACTAAGGCCGTCAGCAAAACGGCCCTCTACGATAGCCTGCGCCTCGATACGCTCGAATTGTCTAAAGAAGCATTCCTCTATGCCATGCAAGGATACAAGAACCTGCAGGATAAAGGAGAATTGCCCAACGATCGGATCCTCACCATTGCCGATTTCTCGCTGCCCTCCTCCAAAAAGCGACTGTTCATTATAGATATGGAAACAGGAAAACTCCTGTTCAATACTTTCGTATCGCATGGCAGAAATTCAGGTACCGAAATGGCTACCCACTTTTCCAATCGCATCGATAGTCATCAAAGCAGCCTCGGCTTCTTCATAACCGGCACAACCTACAACGGCCGCAATGGCTACTCCCTCAAACTCGATGGAATGGAAGATGGCATCAACAACAATGCACTTGCTCGCGCAATCGTGGTGCATGGCTCCGCCTATGTAAATGAAAAGATCGCCAGTGCGAAAGGATATATCGGCCGCAGCTTTGGTTGCCCCGCCGTTCCATCCAAATTGGCTAAAGTAATAATCAATACCATTCGCAACGGAAGCTGCCTGTTCATCTATGGCAACGATAACCACTACCTGGCCATGTCGAAAATATTGTCCCAACCCTATCAACAGTTGTCCGACACAATGATAGCGGACACCATGGGATAATTTGATCCATACCCTTTTTAATCCGTACTCCTTTTTAATCCCTGCCCTTTAATCCGAACGCAATTTTAATCCGTACGCTATTTTGATCCGTAAGCTGATTTAATCCGTACCCTTTTTAGTCCATACGCTTGTTTAATCCTTACGCTATGCTGATCCGTGCCCTGTTAGTCCGTGCGTCTTTAATCCGAACGCAATTTTAATCCGTACGCTGTTTTAATTCGTACCCTATGCCTACTTCTGCTATCTGGTAGCAAGTGGCACAGACGAACTGGCTGGTGCAAACATCTTTTTGGCCAGCCTTTCATCATATCCGTAAATATCTTCCCTGAATTGGAGTTGCTTGTTTCCATCTACCCAGGCCGTATAATAGTAGATCAGTACCGGTACCGGGTCTTTTACTTTCACAAACTTCTCCTTTCCACTATTCATCGCACTGTCGATACGCTCACGCGGCCATTCCGGTTGATTCATTAAGAGAAACTCTGCAAGTTTTACAGGCTCCCGCAATCGGATGCACCCATGGCTATAGGCCCGCTTATCTTTATTGAACAACTCCTTGAAAGGAGTATCATGAAAATAGATGTTGAATCGATTGGGGAATAGAAACTTGATCTTGCCAAGCTGGTTTTGGTTGCCCGGCAATTGCCGTATTACAGGCAACCCATCTTCTTCGCCGGTCACTTCCATTTGGTGTTCGGTTAAATAATTACTGTTCTTTGCCAGTTCCGGCAACACTTCTTTCCGCACAATGCTTTCGGGAATATTCCAGTACGGACTAAAAACGACCTGATTTAAGTTCCCGGAGAATAGCACCGTGCTATGCCCTTCTTTGCCTACCACCACATCCATATTGAACAATTCTTTGCTGCCATCCTGCACATACATTTTGAATGCAGGAATATTCACGAGTATCAAACTGCCCGAAGGCTCTGCAGGCATCCACCGCATCCGCTCAAGGTTAACCAGCAATTGCTCCAGGCGCCGCTCTGCAGAAACATTCAGTTCCTTCAACAACGCGGCGGTAACCACGCCGTCGGCCGTAAAGCCATATCCCAATTGAACAGATTTAACGGCCGCGTCCAGTTGGTCGTTGAAAACCGCACTGGTGTCATTATCCGTAAACTGCCCCGTCGCCTGCAAACGCTTCTTCAGCGCCACCACAACAGTATCGATAGCGCCCTTCTTCAATTTTTTAGAAGGAGCAGCAATAAAACCCCAACCACCCTGTGCGGCAATTTTTGAATAACGGCTCACTTCTCGCTGTAGCGCCTCGTAATTTTTGTTGGGAGCATCATGATCAGCTGCCAGGAGTTTGGCCAGTTCCTGTGGTCCGTATTTCTTCGAAGGAACCAATTGCTCCAGCGCTACACGCCGGGTCTTCTTCCCGTCAAACTTATCCCATACGTAGTTGATGTACCGCCAGGTAAGCAGCAATTCTGTTTTACGGATTTCCGCATCCCCACTACCCACGTTAAGACTATCTCTGGCCATCAATCCTTCCAGTCGCCTGTCGAGCGACTTGTGCGAAGTGCCACTGTCATTTGAATAGTCATACAGGTTGCGGAAAGCAAGCGCCTGCTCGGTAAGCCCATCGCTCGCAAACCAGGCATATTGGTAATTGCGGGCATTATAAAAACTGCGCATGCCCACACTGATCGTATCATTCAAATGCTGATCAGCAATGAATGCTTCCATGGCAGAGCTGTCGAGGAAAACATCAGTGTAAGCGTTGGCCTTCGTAATAGAATGATTGCGGGGAATAAGGTCCTGGTTGCCGCCAGCAACGCGCCCATCTGATGCAGTCCGGTTTTCATCATTACAGGCAACAAGGATCAATACAGCAGCGAATAGCGATAAAGTGATTCTTTTCATATACCCGACCACCCTTCAAAAGCGTTGCCTCAGCACTTAGTGATTGATAGCCAATGATCTGCGGAAATGCAAGTTGGGGTATACCCGCTACATAAAACAGAACTTTCCTAATTTACACCCTTCAAATAAAAATATGGCATATCGAAATCTCCTCGCGGCGCTAATGATATTCTTCGCAGGTTGCGCTTCCAACAAATACAAGAATCCACATATTGAAATAGAAACCAAGATCGGCGATATCGAAGTGGAACTGTACCCGGCGCAGGCGCCGAAAACAGTCGCGGCATTCCTGGCCTACATAGAGGCGGGCTATTACAAAGACGTGAACTTCTACCGTGTCCTCAATGCCGATAACCAGCCATCCAATGCCCCTAAAGCCGAATTGATACAGGGTGGCTTGTATGGCACCAAACGCCCCGACCTGCCCGGTATCCCCCACGAAACTACCCAACAAACGAAGATCCTCCACAAGGATGGCACCATATCACTTGCCCGCCTGGAGCCCGGCACGGCCAACACAGAGTTCTTCATTTGCATCGGCGACCAGCCAGGATTCGACTTCGGCGGCGAGAACAATCCCGACAAACAGGGTTACGCGGCCTTCGGCCGCGTCATCAAAGGAATGGACATCGTTCGCCGCATTTATAACATGCCCGAAGAGGATCAGCGCTTCGATCCCCCTGTTCCAATCTATAGCATAAAAAAACTATAAGTCTGATTTTGCTCCTTTTTATAAAATGATGATTATTTGTAATTGATTGTCGAAGACATTGTTGAAGTTCTTCTGATTTTATGCAATAGTTTAATAAACAAACATTTATTTAATAACCAGCTATCCCGTGCCATCCTGTCTCTACCCTTTTCGGTTGCCTTATTCAGCTATCGTTAACAAATAACAATCAAATAATATTTGAGGCCGAAAAATCGTTGGGCATGAGGGCGTCGAAGCCGTCAAAGTCAAGCCCACAGCGTATTTTAAGATTTCATTAAGAGCTTTGAGATCATTAAATAGCCCAAAACTTGGTTTACACAATAAAAAAACTCGCATTACTTTTACATCAGAAACAGGGACGATAGGTAAGCAGAGAAGAAAAAGAGAAGTGAAGAGAGAAAGTGCTTAAGCAAGACGATAAAGAGGTCGTCAAAAAAACAAGATTATTACCTTTTTTCATATGGCAAGCAATCGTTAGAGGTCAGCTGTTTCTACAGCAGACCCTTTTTTTTTTAAATACCCATCCCGGAAACGATTCTTCAAACACATAAGCTGCCAAAACCCATCGCTGAAAATTGCGCCGCCATTCATTCGATTGCCGTTTCACCCATTAGATTGTTTTGTCCCACGTTTGCACGCGATTGATTAACAACCATATACTGGCCCGGTAAACCGTTGTGCGGCATACCTATGCCCTCCAACGGGCCGATCAGGTATTTAAAATATAAACTATAAAACACAAGATCATGAAATCACTCATTAAGCAACTGTTCTTCGACAAGGAACTCGTAACAAAGATCAAGACCACAAAGACCAACAAAGCCGTCCTGTACATAGCATTGCTCGATGGTCGTATCACACTTGCTGAATATATGGCGGCTACAAAAGCCTAACCATTTCGTAATCAGGAAACAACCGGTTGTCAGGCAGCAATTCGACTAGCCTGACCCGGCAGCTTGCCTGTCCGGCTCCCCTAGGGGCAGCTTCTACTCCCCGAATTCCCCTATCGCTCAGCGTATTGCACTGCGTTCAATAAAGACGTATATTGTTAGGTATCGTAAACCCTTAAACACCTGCATATGTCATTCTTTACACGCCTATCCAATGGTTGGCAGATCTCCATGAACAGCCTACAGGTCCTGAAAGAAAATAAACAGTTGATCCTCTTTCCCATCATCTCCGGCATCTCGATGGTACTCGTAATGGGTTCATTTCTCCTGGCCATGCTCGGAACATCAAGCTGGAACTTTGACCTCATCGAAAGCCACAGCGATCTTTATTTCATTGGCTTCACCTTATTATTCTATCTCGTCAACTACTTTGTAGTCGTATTCTTTAACGTAGCACTCACGCATTGTACGCGCATGTATTTTCATGGCGAAGAAGTGAACCTGAAAAAGGGAATTGATTATAGTATGAGTCGCATCGGGGCCATCTTTTCCTGGACCTTGTTTGCAGCCACCGTAGGTACTATCCTGCGTTACCTGCAGGAAAATACCGGATGGCTCGGTCGCATTATCATTGGTGCGCTCGGACTTGTATGGAGCGTCACTACCTTCTTTGTAGTGCCGGTGATCGCTTATGAAAACCTTGGCCCGCTGGGAGCGTTCAAAAGGTCTGCAGGGTTAATGAAACAGAAATGGGGCGAAAGCGCTGGCGCAACATTCAGCTTCGGACTAATACAGTTCCTCGCCACGATCCTGGTAGCAGTACCCTTGTTATTACTGGGAATGGCCATTCATCCGGTAGTGGGGATAGGGCTGGGTTTGTTAGCTCTTTTGCTCATTATGGCAGTATTCAGCGCTGCAAAAACAATCTTCGTCAGCGCCATCTATCATAACATCAACGGCGATCCCGTACAGCATTTCAACGATCAGTTTGTAGAGAACCTGTTTGTTCAGAAATAAAAGATCGTAATAAAATTAAAGAGCCGGCCCAACAAGGCCGGCTTCTGTTTTTATATGAAAGGGAACTTCTTTTCACCGCTCCGCTCAACGCTAATTTTCTCCATCCTCCAAATGCCGGATGCCCGCCTCCACCGTTTCAACTGCTCGCTCGTAAAGTGCCTTGTTGCCCTTAGTCAACACTTTCAATAGCGCCCTGCACTCTCTTAAGAATACGTCCGCAAAATCTGAGTCCAGGAAAGCTACTTCAGCGCTGTTGTCGATAATGTCTGCATACTTGACCGTCTGCGCATCCGCACGGGCGGCCCCCAATCTTTCGATCTCCTTCGATTTCCGCTTGCGCCGGTTCCAATCCGGGTAATTATGTTTCGTATAAATATCCGTCAGGTCCACTACCAGGTCAAGGGTGCGTTGCGCCGTGGCTTCCGGCATAATAGATCGCAAAAAGGCCAGCATGGCCGGCTTCTCAACCGGCGTATCCTCCAGCACATCGTGCAGCAGCGCAGCAGCGAGGATGGCAACATCGGGTGTTTGCGTGCGGCAGATCTCCATCACGCGGATCGGGTGGGCGATATACCGCTCGCCCACAAACTTCCTCATCTGCTCGCCGTGCGCCTTTTCCGCAAATTCCAGCACTTGCTGTAAAACATCATTCATATCAATTAATTAAAAATAATCATACCAGTTCAAGTTAACAGTAGCGTAATCTTTATTTAATAATGCGGTAACGCCGATCGAATAGGTTGCAGCCCATTTAACAACATACATATGAACCGCAAACACGGACTACTGCTATTGACTGCCGCCTGCATCTTCGCAAGCTGTAAAAAAGACCACGACGACGATTTCTATGTGCCGGAAGACCCCGCCACCTTTGCCGAGATCGGCACCATCGACATTGGCGACGTAGGCGCCGCCGAGATCTCCGCCTACGATCCCCAAACAAAAAGACTGTTCGTGGTGAATAACGGTCAGGAAGGCAAAGACAACAAGATTGACATCATCGACTTCGCAGATCCCACCAAACCCAAAGACATTGGCGACATTTCAACCGCGCCCTATGGTGGATATGTGAACAGCGTATCTGTGAGCAACGGATTGCTGGCAGCCGCTATAGAATCTATTAACAAGCAGGAACCCGGCAAGGTTGTCGTGTTCAATACCGCCAACAATGCCGAAGTGAAAAGTATAACGGTAGGAGCCCTGCCCGACATGCTCACCTTCAGCCCCGATGGCAAATACATCCTCTCTGCCAATGAAGGCGAACCATCTGCCGATTATACCAACGACCCCGCAGGTACAGTATCGATCATATCCGTAAAAGACAACTATGCGGTAACTACCCTCGACTTCTCCGCATTCGCCGGTCAGCAGGCAGCTCTCCAGGCGCAGGGACTTCGCGTATTTGGCCTCAACGCCACTTTTGCGAAAGACATGGAGCCGGAATACATCACCATCGCCGCCGATTCCAAAACAGCCTGGGTCACCCTGCAGGAAAACAACGCCATCGCGAAGATCGACATCGCATCGAAAGCCATCACGGCCATCTACCCGCTCGGTTTCAAGAACTACAACGAAGAGGCCAACGCCATCGATGCCAGTGATAAGGACAATACCATCGCCTTCAAAAAATGGAAAGTAAAAGGCATGTACCAGCCCGATGCGATAGCAGTATATAATACCGGCGGCATACCTTATTTGTTCACAGTCAACGAGGGCGACGTAAGGGAATACACGGCTTTTAACGAAGCTAAAAGAGTAGGCTCGCTCACCCTCGACCCCACCGCCTTCCCCGATGCAACCACCCTCAAATTACAGGAAAATCTCGGCCGCCTCAACGTAACCACCACCCTCGGTGATACCGACAAGGATGGAGACTACGATGAACTGTATTCATTCGGAGCCCGTTCATTCTCCGTATGGAATGGCAACAGCGGCACGCTGGTATTCGATAGTAAGAATGACCTCGATGCCCGTACCAAAACAGCCAATCTCTACGATGACGGCCGCAGCGACGACAAAGGCGCCGAACCCGAAGGCATTGCCCTCGGTGAGGTGGGCAAAAAGAAGCTCGCTTTCGTGGGCCTGGAGCGTGCTGATGCAGTAGCCATTTACGACGTAACAAATCCCGCGGCACCCCAGTTCCTACAGCTGCTCTCCACCGGCGACGCCCCCGAAGGTGTACTGTTCATTTCGGCCAAAGACAGCCCCATACAGCAAAGTTTAGTGGTGGTAAGCTCAGAGAATGATGGTGTTATAAAAGTGTATAAACCGAAAAAGATATAATCGTCCATTTCCTTATTTTTGCCCAAAATCTCACAATGGACATCAGCGGAAAGGTATTAACACTGCTGCCACTGCAAACTGGACAGGGCAAAAACGGAACTTGGAAAAAACAAGACTTCATTCTCGAAACAGCCGACACTTACCCTAAAAAGGTATGTATAGCCGTTTGGGGCGATAAAATAGATATGAGAAGCGTAGTGCCCGGCGCACAGGTAACCGTATCGTTCGATGTGGAAAGCCGCGAGTTCAACGGCCGCTGGTATACAGATGTAAAAGCCTGGAAGATCGTAACAGGCGCTGCGTCTGGCGGTGCAGCTTCCGAACCTGCTCCCACCTTCCACAACGCACCCGGTGGAGCCGATGATGACCTGCCCTTCTAATATAGATTCAATCTGAAAGAAAAATAATAAGCTACCGGCTGTAACGTAAAAGTTATAGCCGGTATTTTTTTAGCTTCGCCACAACATGAAAGCAGCTACCGTCCACGAACTAAAAGACGAATTACAACAGTTGCCGGTTAAGCAACTGGTCGAACTCACCCTCCGCCTCTCCAAATTCAAAAAGGAGAACAAAGAACTGCTCACCTACCTCCTCTTCGAATCGCACGACCTGCCCGCCTATATTAACAATGTAAAGCAGCAAATGGACGAAGCATTCGAAGCCCTCAATACATCCCAGATCTTCCTGGCCAAGAAAACCGTTCGCAAAGCCCTTCGCATCGCCAACAAGCATATCCGCTTTACCGGTAGCAAGCTGGCCGAGGTGGAGCTGCTCATACATTTTTGTACCCTATTGAAGGAATGTGGTATCAACCTGGCCAAAAGCACGGTGATGCTGAACCTCTACCAGGGCCAGCTGAAGAAAGTACAAGCAGCCCTGAAAGGCCTTCATGAAGATGAACAGTACGATTACAAAAGGGCAGTAGATAAATTGGCTAAGTAACCTAATGGCCTGCCGGCCGAAAAAGACTCCCTCCGCAACCGTGTGCGTGGAGAGCGCCCCAATAAAAGAGGGGCAACGTTCTGCGAACGTCGCCCCCTATATCGCCGCTTTCCTATAGCATTGGCTTGAGCTCCAAAGATAATGGTTACAGCAATACGAGGGTAGTTTATTGATACCCTTCACGGGCTTTTTCTAATCTTTTCTGAATAGTCGATTGCAGGGATTTGGGGGCCAAGACCCGCATATGCTCGGCAAAACCCAGGATTTCCCGTTCCAGTTCGAAGTTTAAGATGACGTCTATACTGATAATAATTCCTTCCTGATCTTCTTTAAGCAGGGCCTGGGTATGGTGCAGCGGCTTGGTCAGCACGTAAGGAGCATGGTATTTGTCGACAAACAGTACCACTTTATGGGGACGATCCTTCTCGGTCCTGGTTACCCCCAGCAGCTCATCGAAGTATTGCTCCAGGTCCATACCCTCGTAATCCACAAAAGGCTCTTTCAACAGCTCCTGAAAGTTGATGATCCTATCCAGCGCCATCGTCAGTAACAAGGGACCTTTCTTCGACTTGGCGATCAGGAACCACCTGTTCCGGTATTCCTTCAGCAGATAAGGATAATAGATATGTTGCTGTGAAGCGGCCGCCTTGAACGATTTATATTCGATCAGCAGCGGTCTTTTGTGCAGAATGCACTGGTAAAGCGGGGTAATATGTTCCAAACCCTTCACCTGCCGGTTATTTTCCAGTTGAATATAGTTCTTACCCTGAGGAATGTTCTTGTATAAATTGTTTTCCAGCCGGGCGATCATATCGCTCATCTCTTCAAAATAGCTGAACCCACTGAACTGCTTCAGGACCGACACCACTTCTTTCATTTTCTCAACGTCCGAAGGGTTAAGCGGAGCCCGGAAAATACTGTATTCAGGATCCGAATAGGAGTAATACCGTTTGTCTACCACCACGATCGGGGCGTTATAGCCCAGCTTGTCGCTGCGCATAATTTGAATATCGGCCTGGATGGTTCGGCGGCTTACGCCAGAAGTAATGCCTTCCTGTTCATATAAAACAGTCGAAACCTTTTCGATCAGGTTGTCGAGCGACCATTTACGATACCGGTTGCGCAGACATTCATCGATGGTCTTGTAACGTATTAAAGCCAGTTTATTGATCGACATGAGGCTGGGGGTTGGGCGATAAAGATAGCCGCCAAAAATATACTACGCAATACAGTTGCGCAGATTCCTTGAATAGGATTGCATCTTAAATAAATGCTCGCGTATTCGATTGTTAAACAATCAAATAAAAAAACATTTAAAAACTTGTCTACTGCGCAAATTGGCTGCGCAGCAGCGCATGCATATTTGTGTTATCACAAGCAGGTCAAGCAGAAGTTACTTCAACAACACCTAACATGTCACACTTCTTCCAATTACCGCTTGTTCTTAAAAAAACAAAATCATGAGCCAGTTATTAACCATCAGCCTTCGCCAAAAAGCCATCTACATTCCCGAGAATGCCATGGTCGCAAAGGAAAAAGGGATCACCGTTACTACCGGCATGCTGGTAGCCAACCTGGCCAAACTGGGATTCGGTGTGAGCGAACCCCTGCTGGTGGCCCTGAATAAAACAGTACCTGCTTACCAGGCCAAAATATTGGCGACCTGTAATGAAGTGATGGGAACCGGAAAGGGATGGACGCCCCTGGTAAAGGGGTGGCTGGTACCAACCGGCGAATCAATAGCCGATCATATCGCCACTTTTTTTGCCAACCTGTTCGGTACAAAGGGAAAAACAATGCCATGTGGCCATATCATACCCTTTAAAACATTCCCGTTGCATCGGTACAATGGTTGTCCCTATTGCGGAACACCCTTTGTGCGCGAAAAAGCGGAGCAACTGGAGCAGGGGAGCCATCAAAAAGTATTGGAGCTGTGGGAAGAAAAAGAGTTGATGACGTTTATGGAAGACCTCCTGTCGTCCAAAACCGCCCTGGATGCAACACAGATGGATAGCCTGAAGCAATTGCTGGCCGTTAAAAAGATGCCAGCTGTCAAGATAGCCATGAAAGAAACATTGATGGCGGTGATCGAGGCGTTGGTGAAGATGGAACAGCCCGAAAAAGCGCAGGCATTGTTTACATCGCCGGCCGATGTACTTCGATACCTCTGGTATAAGCATACCGGGTTCCTTCAGATCATAGAACCAAAAACGATCATAAAACGAAAAGCAAACAACGGTCGTCAGATCGGTTATACACGAGGAAAGGGGAAAGGCCTGAAAGCCAAATACGAAGCCTCATTTTCTTTGAAACTGAAGTATACCCGCCACCAGGCATTGATGGTCGCCAACTGGTTGAACAACCTGCCGATGGAGATCGAAATGATGTGTGAAGTAATGCACCCTAAGCGTAGCATGTGGGTCCGCTTTATCCGGGCGCTGCGTTTGGCAGAATACAGCAAACGAAAAGGATTTGAGAAGCTCCATGCAATGTTGGATGCATTCTATAAAAAGGAGTATACCGTGATGGCAGGAGAGATCGATCACGCACGTTTGCGCTATGATGCAGCTGCCACGTTCAGGCTACTGCAACAAAGACCCGGACTATTTGCCCGTTCCTTGTTTGCGAACATGGTGTGGTTTGGTCCGGAGTTAACGACCCAGGCATTTGCTCAGGTGATGCACCGGGTGCCTGCCCGCTTGTTGTTCACGCTCGAAATGTACGCGGAAGATTATTTCAACCCGGCCAACGAACGAAGCGTAAAGCCGTTGGGAGGAATTGCTAAAAAAGTACCAGCCAACCAGCTGTTGAGCCTCTATGCCGAAGACCAGTTGAAAGCCATGCGTCAATCGGTGCAGGACCTTTGCTTAAAAACAGTGATGAACCGTTTTGCAGCTGTTGCCACCGAAAGCAAAACGATGTATATCGATCCCTTGCTGTACAAGATGCCGGTATCCATCGGAGATCGTAGCGAAACCCTGCCAGGAGCCTTGATGGGAGCACGCTTCCAGCTGGAGGGAGATAAAGTGCGCCTCTTCATGCAATGGGGAACCGGATTACCGGCCCAGCGCCTGGATATGGATTTGAGCTGTATGGTGGCTTATGACCATGCCATCGACCATTGCTCTTACCGGGCATTGCAGATAGTGGGTTGTAAACATAGCGGCGATATCATCCATATACCGCATATGACCGGGGCAGCTGAGTATATAGAATTGGACCTGGCCGTATTGAAGAAAGCAGGCGCCCGTTATGTCATGTTCACCTGCAACGCGTACAGCGGCGGGGCCATAACGCCTAACCTGGTGGTGGGATGGATGAACAGCCGGCACGAAATGAAAGTGTCCGAGCGTACAGGTGTAGCTTACGATCCATCTACTGTGCAGCACCAGGTGCGGGTAGTGAGCGACCTTACAAAAGGGCTGCTTTTCGGAGTACTGGATGTACAGGCCGGTGAGATCATCTGGCTCGAGATGCCGTTTGAAGGTCAGGTGGTTCAAAACCTTGATGCGGCGAATGTCGCTGCCTTTCTGCGAAAGCTGAACAATAAACTGACTGTGGGCGAATTGTTGATGGTAAAAGCAATGGCGCAAAAGCTGCAGTTGGTGGAAGTTCCGGAAGCAGATGAAATATATACACGAGAATGGGCAATGAATACGGCCGCCGTGACAAAGCTGCTGATTGATTAATGAAGCCCTCCCGCGTGGAGGGCTTTTTAGTAAAAGGAGGTATTATGCAACAAGCAATCATGGAAAAACTGGCAGCAATAAAGGAACAATACAATATTGAGATCCTTTTTGCCTGTGAATCAGGAAGCCGCGGATGGCAATGCCCTTCGCCCGACAGTGACTACGATGTTCGTTTCATTTATATAAGACCCTCCAGGTATTATATGTCGGTAGCGAATCAGGGATACGATCTTAATTTTCCCATCAATGACGAACTGGATATCTATGGCTGGGATCTCAAAAAACTGCTGCAGTTGATGTTGAAGTCCAACACCACACCGTTCGAGTGGCTGCAGTCGCCGATCGTTTACGATCAGCGGCCCGGCTTTCGCGACGACCTGTGGGCCTTGAGCCAGCATTTTTTCAGCCAGCGCTCAAATATTCATCACTACCTTGGCATTGTTACTGGTGCCTTCAAATCAATAGATCAGGAAGGGATGATAAGTATTAAAAAGCTATTCTATGTCCTGCGCCCGCTGCTGGCAGCAAAATGGTGCCTGGAAAAAGATAATATAGCGCCTATGACAGTAAGTTCCCTAATGGAACTGATGCCCGCCCGCTATCAGCAGGAAGCGCAAGTTTGGCTAAGGAAAAAAGCTGGACGAAAGGAAGGAAGTTTGATCCGGATGAGCGAAAGCCTGCGGTCCTATATCGAGCAGCAATTTCTCGACATCAGTAACGCATCCCGGGCCTTGGAAAGCAATTACTTCAAGCCCGACCAATTGGATGAATTTTTCATAAAGACAATCCTGGATCATGACAATTGACGACATAAAGAACAAAGGCTTGCTGCTGCTGGAATGTATCAGTGGCAGCAAAGCCTATGGGCTGGAAACTGAAAAGTCTGATACTGATATCAAGGGTGTTTATTATTTGCCCAGAAATCAGTACTACGGACTGGAGTACATACCCCAGGTGAGCAACGAGTCGAGCGATATCGTGTACTTTGAATTGGGACGCTTCGTGGAGCTGCTTTTGCGCAACAACCCTAATATACTGGAGCTGTTGGCAACTCCTGAGCAATGTGTGCTGTACAGGCATCCATTGATGGATCAGCTGACCATTGACCTGTTCTTGTCGAAGCTTTGTAAAGACACGTTTGCAGGCTACGCGCTTACACAGGTGCGTAAAGCAAGGGGGTACAAGAAGAAGTTTGTGAACCCGGTGGAGAAGGAACGCAAAGGGGTACTGGACTATTGTTTTATACCCGAGGGGGCAGCTTCGGTTCCGCTAAAGCAATGGTTGGCCCATCGCAACCTGGAACAGGCCGATTGCGGACTCGTAAGTCTGCCCCACGCAAAGGGTCTTTATGCATTGTATAATGAAGGCGATGGCGCAGGGTACTACCGCGGCATCATCAGTGGTGAAGAGGCCAATGAGGTAAGCCTAAGTTCAGTGCCCCCGGGTAAAGAACCGAAAGCATACCTGTATTTCAACCAGGAAGGGTATTCTGCGTATTGCCGGGAGTACCGGGAATACTGGGATTGGGTGGAGAAGCGCAACGAAGACAGGTATCTCGGTAACGTGCAGCATGGAAAGGGCTACGATGCCAAGAACATGATGCATACTATCCGTCTGTTGCAGGTGGCGGAAGAAATACTGCGCGACGGTAAATTGCAGGTACGCAGATCCAATCGGGAGGAACTGCTAGGGATCAAAAGTGGGGCCTGGCCTTACGAAGAACTGCTTTCAATGACCGACACGCTAATGGAGAGGATCGAAGCTGCTGCGTCAACCAGTACGCTCCCCCTTGAGCCGGACAAGCATAGGGCTGAGGCGTTGCTCGTCAGCATGCGTGAACAACTGTATCGCTAGATCAACAGAACAAACAATAGGTGGCTGCCGTAGGTCAATAAAAGGAAGTTGACAACTGGTGGCCACCTCTTTTTCTCTAATTATAGGCTGCTTGCTAACCTTCGCAGCTTCCACAATTTTCAATGCACCACCCTTCACCAGCACGGACTTCCCGTTAAAAAACCGGAATAGTTCGATCCCCAGTACCTGAATCAGAAGATCTCCGGCTTTGCCTGGCACTGCAGCCTCAAAAGAAATAGCATCGGGCGTCTTCCTGCTAAGCGGAAGCAGTTCGCTGTATTGAATACACCTGCTGTAGATATTGCTGGTGAAATTTAGGGCCACCAGCGCATGTACAAAGCGAAAATGCGTTGCGCCGGCCGGATAAGATTTCCTTTTATAAGCTACAAACCGCGGAATCTGAACCTTGGCCATCCTACTGTCGGCACGAAGAGAATGTTCTGCTTGCACACCGAGGGCAGTATCGAGGGAAAGCTGTTTGTTAAACTCGAAGCCGTTTAGAAGACTGAGGTTACCGGCTGCTGCGCAACGGTCGCCATAGTCCTGAATGGGATCTGTAGTGGCTATGGAATGTAGCAAGCCATTCATATGGCCGTTTAAAGTAGTGCAGCGAACGCCGTTCAGCGCATCAGAAAGGGCGCGCCGCAACAGGGTGGCATCCTGGATAGCTCGTTTGAATTCGCTGGCGTTGCGACGGGTAAGAGCAAATTTGTCGCTTTGTAGAACCTGCTCGCGGGTCGGACCAGTCTTGCTCCCCACAATTTTCCCTTCGGGAGTGAGGCGAAACGTGAGGTCGTCGATGGTGCCGCGAATCGTGAGCACGCTGCTGTATTTAGCCATAACATAGGAATTTGGTGATAGCCAAACTTACGGTGAAAGCTACCCCATCTCCAAAAGGTGGCTGTCCGAAATGGCCGATTTGGCCGGAAGTGTCCGAATTGGCCGCATTTTTAATCTCGGGCTAATGCAGAAAGCGCGAAGTCTGGGGTGATGTCCTACCGTAGCCAGCACGATCACAACCCGCAAGCTCGGAGATCCTTTATGGATAGTAGCAAGATGAAGAATAGATGGTGGCGGGAAACGGAGAGCCGAATAGGAGCATTCCATAAGGAAATGGTAAGCCAATAGTAAGAGAGAAAGGCTGAAAGGTAGGCTGGGAGGGAGTTTTGCCGTTTAGAGCAGTTTTTGTGAGTTGAAAACTAAGAGCTGATTGCTTCCTTAATCGTCTGTGAATCACGTAAGTTAAAGGTACAAAAAAAGGGGGCCAGAGGGCCAACAGTATCGTCAAAATAGTTGTTGGGGCTTATGCTTGTTGTAAACCTTTCTTCCCGGCAAAATAGGTGTACAATTTTCTGCTGGTAAAAAGAACGGCCCATCCGCCGATAAGGCCACCGATGAATCCTGCGGGAATACCCCAGGAAAGCATAGTTTGGAAGGAATAGGTTTTGGGTCCGTAAATGTGAACCAATAAGGCGATCAAAGCAACTCCTCCTATACCACAGAAGCTGAACGAGAGGTACACAAACCATTTGAATCCGGTGTAAAAGGACCGCTTGTACAATCCCATGCCTATCGAAACCGATAAGATGCCTGCTGCCGTCATACCCAACAGGATGGCTCCCAAAATGGCTGCCGCAATCGACGCAAACACAAACGCTACCAAAATTCCTCCTAAAGCGAAAACTAACAGAATAAACAATCCCGGCGCAAAGTCCTCATCATAATAATCGTCCACAGGTGCCTGCACCGCCAGACTGTCTGCTTGGGCGAATAACTGAGTTACGAGAATAAGTAGCGCGATTAGGGGAACTAACTTTTTCATCTGGAAAGATTAAGGAAAGTTCAAATTAGCCCAATTTCGCATAGCCGCAAACGAAACGCTATGCTTTCCTATGCTTCTCCGCATCTTTCATCCCTTCAGCAAACCCGCCGGCGCATTGATACAGGAGATAGCTGGCAGCCACAACCGCCAACGCAATAAGGATAACTCTGAGGAACACGCTCTTTTTCGTCATAGGGGTTTACCATTAGGCGAAACGGGCAGAAATCAACCTGCTTCCTGCAAAACCAAGGTCTCACATATTACCATAATCCGGGCAGAAAATCAATTTAGCTAGCAATCGAGGCGACCCACTCACCACCAAAGGCGCTTTCCTTCCGCCCGAAAAAGGCACCAATCTCCGGCGGACAGACCTTTTACAAGCAACCAATCGACGATCCGAAACCAATCAAATACACCCATTTACAGCAGATTTTGGCCTATTTACAGGCAAAATCGGTCCATCCGGCGAAAACATACGACTCCCCAAAAATGGTAAAGCCCTGTGTCGTCCGTACTTACGAATATTTATTTCTTGTTTTCAATTCGTTTTTCAGCGTATTTATACGCACCTTTGCAGTAGCTGCACTTTATCTTTGAAAATTCTCCGACACAGCCGTACCAAAACGCCTGCCTGCGAAAAGCATACGAAACAAGTAAAACAACGTAATAGATGTACACAACAGCTTGGGTTAAGTACCTGCCTATCATTAAGATCCTGCTGAAGAAGTCTATCCAGACTGATCAGGAGTTACCCTTAAACCGCATTGACTTTGAAAAACTGGGCCTTGCACGTAAGGCAACCAACAAATTCACTGTTGTTTTCGAAAACGGCAAAGCAGCCAACACAGTTGGTAGCACGCAGATCGCCCGCGATATGGCGACTGTGCTCTCCGAAAACAACGATACCAAATTCCTGTTTAAGCACAACACCTACGAGCTCACCCTCAACTCAAAGTTCGTGTTGCTGATCATCAACAAGACCAAAAACCCGGTCCCTCTGCCCACAGCAGAACCCGAAACCAATACACCGGTAGAAGAATAACCGGTCAACCTTTTTCACGGGGGCGGCAAACGGTGTGTCCATTTAAACTAGACCACCCTTGCCGCCCCCGTTGCTTTTGTACCTCCCCCGAACGCTTCCCAATCTACCCCAATCCCGAAAAGCCGCCCCTCAATTCGCTCCAACTTACCGCCCCAATTCATTAAACCCTTTCCCCAACCTATCCATAGCGTGCAACGATACCCTCCCATTTGGTTGTTAATTGCATAAAATTTAGCCATGAAACAAATGATCGTGCTGGCACTGGTTGCCGCGATGGTAACCTCGTGCCGTAAAGAGGATGCCCCAAACCCCAATAAACCTCCGGTGGAGAAGGATCCCGAAATGATCTACACCGACCTCCTAAATCGTGAACTCAAATTCCAACAGGCCCAACTGGTCGACCTCAACAATGACAGCCAGGCCGATATTGGATTCTCTACCTGGTACATCGGCGACCCCGTAGAAAAGGAAGATGAAGTATTGTTCTTTGCCGGCTCCTATGTACACAGCAATCTGCTCGTTAACCACGACAATGGCTCTCCCGCTTTCAACAAAGGCGATCTCATTCCGGTCAATAACTTCCCAGGCCTCGAATGGTATCCGGTAGCCCAGGTAGAAATGGTGTACAAGAATACACCCGAAAGCGGAGCCCCCTACTGGGAAGGAAGCTGGAAACACGTTAACCATAAATACCTCGCCGTGCAGGTCATGCGCGAAGGAAGAAGATACAACGGCTGGATCGAAGTGTCATTCGATATCGCAGGAGAAAAGCTTATCCTGCATAAGTCTGCCATCAGCTCCAAACCCGACAAGTCTGTGATCGCGGGGCAGTAAAGGCGAACCATTCGCACCATTGACCCATTAAACCTTATAATAATAATCCCTGCCTCGCTTCCTGTACCTGAGAAGCCCGGCAGGGATTTCCTTTTGCTATCTAATCCGATAACCGTCTGCATGGCTACCCTCGTCTAAGCTACCTTGATCTTAATTCCCGAGGTCGGTACCTCCGAATGCAGGCCTCTACGCCTTCGCCTCGGCCAGCTTGATCGCATGCACCGAAGCCAATACTTCAGAATATAACGTATCGGCGATCCTGCCAACCGGTATCAGCCGCTCGTCTTTTTCGTTCCGCGGTTCCGTAAACCAACCCTTGCGGCCTTTATCCGCCACCATAAAATACAACCTACCCAGCGCCGGGTCTATATCGCTATCAAACCCCGCCGCAAATACACCCTGCACTTCCAGCACCGCTTCCACCGTACCGCTATAATCCAAAAAATGAAAAGCATTGATAGAACCAGCATCCTCCGCCTGTCCCTTCCGCCAGCCAAATCTTTCCAACGTACCCCTGATAGAACCGCTCACCGTTTCCTTTCCGTTAAAATCATACATGATGGCCTTGCTGCTTTCCTCATCAGCCAACCGGTAAATGGGTCTGTCCAGTTGAGGAAAAATAGGCTCTATAGAAAGGTCAAAGAACTTCCGCTTCCAGACCTGCAATACACCTTCCGTTAAATGAATAGGATGCACGATCCTGATTTGCGCTCCCTCAGGAATGGTTATTTCGTCGTCGTCGATATTCACAAGCGTAGTATCTTCCTGACAAATAAAGCAGTCTACCAGCCTGCCCTCATTATACACACCCCACAACAGCTTCGTCGCATAAATGAACATGACGGGATTATGGAGGAAGAAAGCCTGCCACACTTCAAAAGGCCAGACCCTTTGCACCACCAGGTAATTCTCCAATCTCAGCGACTGCGATTTCACCACATCCCGCACTTCCTTCGCCAGGTCTTTGAACTCGGCTTTCAGGTCTGCAGATGCCGCTGCCGGTAAATTCTTCAGCGCCTTATTGTCTTCATCAAAGAAAGATATCTTGAACTTACTATCGATAAAAGCACGGTACTCATCATCCCCGATCCTGAAATGCCTGAACAAACCTTCAAAACCAAAATCGGGCACAATACGATCGCCCAGCTCCTGGATAGTGATACCCAGTTCTTCAGCCGCATCCTCCAGCGCCTGCAAAGCCGTGGCGCCGATCACCGCTTTCTTATTCCTGTATTTCCGGCTATACCACTCCACCCATCGCAGTGCTTTATCATTGCCCTGCAAAGCCAAAGCACCCACGCCATGCTCGGCCATCTTCGTCCTGTTTTCTTCCAGCCAGTTGTTGATCGTAGTGCGGATCTTATCCACCGTATCATCGTCGCCCAATAAAGCCGCCACCGCCATCAGGAACTTATGCTCTGCCTTGGCTCCATTGTCCAGGTATCGTTGAAACAACTGTCGCGCAAATTCCCCTGCACGCCCCCGGTCAACCTGCGACAGTAATATCCGCGCTTCCACATCCGATCGCATTGTCTTTACACGGCTCATACGATAGATCAGGAACCGCACAGCCTCCACATTCAGCGCCGAACCATCTTTGTAATATAGGTCAGGCAGCTTAGCCTCTTCCAGCCACAGCTCCATCGGCGCATTCAGCTTGCCCCTCTTCTTCGCTCCTTCGATCATCTCCTGCACAAACGCCTTATCGGCCCTCGCTTCGAGATCGGCCGCCACCGTCTGCAACAACACATCGCGGGCATTATCATTGGATTCTTTTTGTAAAGCTTTGTTGACAGCCTCAATGGCAGCAGTTGATGCAAACCGCTGCAGTATCACCGCAGCCGTTAATCTCGTTTCTGCCTGTTTGCTATCGAGCAGCGCGATCGCCTTTTCCTCCGCCGAAGCATCCTTCTCCACCAATAAAGCAATAACAGCTGCTTTCAATGGCTTCGATTTGGTGCCCACCACCTTCCATACAAAAGGCAGATAATCCGCAGGCTCAAAATGCTCCTGCATCAGCGTCAGCATTTTAGTGTAGTGCTCTATGCCATCGGGCGGACTATCGTTTTGCAGATCACTTTGCAAAAGAGGTAGCGCCTCTTTACCAAGCACCTTATGAAGTGCTTCCATCGCATCATACGAAAGGAATTTCTTGTTGGCCATCCACTCGTGGATCAGCTTCAGTATCTGCTCCCGCTCGAATTGCAGCAAATAATACACGGCCAGTCCGCTCAGTTTATAACGAACATCGTCCTCCTGCAGCCAGGTACTTTCCCAATTGTCCAATTGCTTTTGATTCACCATGAAAAAGAGGTACAGATTCGCCAAACCAGTCAGCAAAGCACCATACTGCTCTTTGTTCTTATTGTACAAGCCCAGGCCCAACGTAAATCGTTGCTGAATATCCGACCTGTCCCGGACACCAGGCTGTTGGAGATGTCCAATAATGGCTGGAACATACTTGCCCTCGCGATAGCCCAATAAAAATCCGGCTACCTGGTGATCATGCAAGGCTTTATGAATAGCGTAATTTGTTGCATGCTCATCGAGCATATTCTCCTCCAGTAATAGGAAATAAAGGAAGTTCCACGAATAAGAGTATAGAAAGGTAGGTTGCCGGTAAGCTCCTGATTTCATCAGAAACTCCGACAGGTACTGCTTCAATTCCGTACCCTGCAGCATTTTTAAAACATAACCCTCTCCTTTGCCATCGAAAAAGGAAACGATATCCTCAAACACCTTCACTTGGCCATAACCGATCTTTTGAAAATAGTTAATGGTCACCGCTACCGCATTGTTGGTAGGATGCGCCACCGTATACTGCACCAGCTTGTGCGCAAACGTGTAGGAGAGGCTTTGCACCAGGTCGGGGTGCAAACAAAGATTAATGATCAATTGCTCTTCTTCCGAGGGCTGCTCGAAGTTCTGCAGGTAAGCCACCAGCGGCTGATATTTATACAACCCATAATCCTGCTCGATGAAACCCAACGTAGTGGTCTTGCCGGTCAGGTAATTGGCGATCGTTTGAAAGTTGGCCGATTGCTTCAACAAGGGCATATCCTTCTCGATACCGTAATAGCCATTCTTTTGGAAAATCTGATCGATAGCTTCTAACGTAAATGCCATAATCCATTATTTTTTGAGTACAAGATCTTCTTTAGCTGCCCACAACCCAACATCCTGCTTGCTTAAAGCAGCAGCCATCAGGTTGGGAAATTTATCGGGCGTACACGCAAATACCGGAATGCCCAGGTTCGACAGGAACTGAGCATTGTCATGATCATAGGACGGTGCCCCGTCATCATTCAGTGCCAGCAACACGATCACCTGCACACCTGCCGATACCAGCTCCGTAGCCCGCTTGCGCATATCGGCCACATTGCCCCCTTCATAGAGGTCTGTGATCAACACCAACACCGTATCCATCGGTTTTGTAATGATCTGCTTGCAATAGGTCAGCGCCGCATTGATGTCGGTGCCGCCGCCCAATTGCACGCCAAACAATAACTCTACTGGATCGCTAAGGTCTTCCGTGAGATCGGCCACTGCCGTATCGAAAACCACCATCTTCGTTTTGATGGCCGGAATCGAAGCCATCACCGAACCAAAAATGCCCGAATAGACCACCGAGGTCCCCATCGATCCGCTCTGGTCCAGGCAAAGCACCACATCTTTTAACGAAGAGCGCTTGCGTCCGTAGCCGATCCGTGTTTCAGGAATGATGGTTTTATATTGGGGCTGATAATGCTTCAGGTTCTTTTGGATAGTTGCATGCCAGTTGATCTCGTTGTGTCGTGGCCTGCGGTTACGGGCGCTCTTGTTTAAGCTGCCCACAATAGCCTGTTGCGTTGGTTGCGCCAGCTTACGCAGTAGTTCGTCTACCACTTTACGCACCACCTGCCGGGCTGTATCTTTCGTTTTGTCGGGGATCACACGGCTCAGCGATACCAGCGTAGCCACCAGGTGAACATCGGGCTCTACATTCTCCAGCATTTCCTTTTCAAACAACATCTGCGTCAGGTTCAGCCGCTTCATAGCATCCTGCTGCATCACCTGCACTACACTCGATGGAAAGAACGTGCGTATATCTCCCAGCCAGCGCGATACATTAGGCGAGGAAGGTCCCAGCGATCCTTGCCGCGTATTATCGTATAAAGCTTCCAGCGTTTTGTCGATCTGGATATCCTGGTTTTGCAGCGAGAAACCTGTGCCGTCATTTTGCTGACCGCCGAGTATCAATCGCCATTTGCGCAAATGTTCATCGTTCATCATACAGAAGTGGTTTGCGTAATACCCAATAATTGAAGAATAACCGGGATGCCTTTCCGGGCTCTCACCGGATCGATATCGCCATTGGCAGCAACAGGTGATACCTGCTCGATACCGCCCGACTTTACTTTCTCGCCCAGCTTACGACGCTCTGGCTGAGAGAAGTTAGCAAAGGTCCTGCGCAGCAAAGGCAGCACCTGTGTAAATACATCCGGGGGAATGGAGGCCACCCAATTGTTCACCAGGTTCCAAAGCTGCTGATCCAGCAACAGGATCGTACCACTGCCCTTTAAGAAACCTTCCAGCCAGGCAGCTGCAATATCCGCTGGAGTAGCCGCCGACATGGCATAGCTGAAAGCCTTTATCAATCCTTCTCCTTCCAATATTTTATAATCGGTCAACAGGCGGGTAGCATATCCCCTGATCACCGGTGCACTGTGTTGCGAATGGGCAATGGTCTGCAAGGTGCTTTGCCATTGAGCCGTGATGTCGGAGTTCTGTAAAAGGCTAACCGCATCATTGAGTTTGCCAAATAGCTCGAGCAATTGGTAAGCGACCTCATCATTGATGCCGGTAGTCGCCGCAGGCAATCCAATACATATACGCGTGATCATGCTGTCGACAATACCCAATAGCAGTTCGCCATCAGTCTTGCGCACGTTGCCATAGCGGGTCACACTCACCAGCGAAGGAATAACACCCATCAACTGGATCACATCGCCACTGGCTGCTGCTATATTGTTGATCTGGTCGATCAGTCCGGCCGTAGCGCCGTGTACTTCAGCTGGTATGGCTTTATCGAGCAATTCGCACACAACGCCGAGCGAACCAGCCTCCTTACCTTGATGTAAAGCATATTTTTCAGCTGCTTCTGCCACCGTATTGCCCCAGTTACCCTTCTCCACCACTTCGATCGAAAGCTCGGGATCCCATTGCAATCGCCAGGCTTCTTTAAAAGTTCCCTTACCCGAAGAACCCTGCGGCGCACCC
Source organism: Paraflavitalea sp. CAU 1676 (assembly GCF_029223285.1). Taxonomy (GTDB): domain Bacteria; phylum Bacteroidota; class Bacteroidia; order Chitinophagales; family Chitinophagaceae; genus Paraflavitalea. The sequence goes on from NZ_JARHUJ010000006.1 coordinate 624,437, forward strand.
CAGTTGATCTCCAGCAATTGCAGCCTGTGAAGGAATATACTGCGCTCGAGATCGTTCTCTTTACGCAAGTCTAGGGTATAGTCTTTCCAGTCGGCCGTGGCAGGCAGCCGCAATCTCTTTTGTAGTTTTTCTATATCCAGCTGCAAGGGCGGCTTAGGAATAGTTTCAGGGACCGCACCTATCCGGTTGCTGACGATCAACTCGCTTTGGATGAGCTGCATCGGCATCGCTTCACCACCGCACAACACACTCAGCGTCGCCTCATTCAATTCTGCCAAACCCGCCTTTGAATATTGACGCAACGAAGCCAGTGCTTCGGCCAGCCTGATCGCTTCAATCACATGCGCCACGGAAGTGTCCTTCCCTTCCTTCCTGAACAACTTGGCTACCTTGGCCATCCATCTGGTACCATCATCTGCCGGGTATTTCCAAACATGGTTATACCATCCCGGCGAACGGATGCCCGCACCATAACCGCTGAAATACCCCAGCCGGCTAAAGGTCCAGGGGATCCAGGTGCACTCGATCTTTACCTTGGGCAGTCCTTTCAGGACCTCACTGTCTTCTTTCTGCGATGGCATCTCCTTCAAAGCCGGCGCATGCCAGGCGCCGCAGATCACCACAATATTTTGAAACATCTCTTTCTCTGCCTGCCGGATGCATTTGCGCATCCACGCTTCGCGGCATGCTTCCATACGGTCTTCAGGTTGCGGAATAGTTTCCCGCAACACCTGCATCGCCTCCATGACCGCCTCGAACACCTGCTCCGAATGAAGCCGGTGCTCAAACATATGTTCCCACCATTTCTCGCCATCCGGGTAGCCCGCCGCTTCTGCCAGGTAGCTGATAGGGTCGCGCCTGATGGAAACAGCCTGCACGGTTTCAGCGTCGCCATTGGTTGTAGCATCACCTATCAATACGGGTTCACCACCGATAGCTGCTTTACCATTGCCATTATTACCTTCCAACTGCTCCCGGGCATCGGCAGGTAGTCGGCCTGCGTCGGGAGTGCTGCCGCTATTAGGTCGCTCCGCAGCCTCTTCCTCCAATGCCGTCTTTCCTTGGCCATTACCGCCTTCCACTTGCTGCTGCGCCTCTTCCTGTAATCGCTCTGCTTCTTTTCGCGCAGCTTCTCTTTTCTCCTTCTCCAGCGCAAATTGATGCGCCGCCGGCAAGTCGAAAAAACGCACATGTATCTTTTGCGCACGCGCGTAGCTGATCGCCTGCCACTCAGGCGAAAATTCTGCAAACGGATAGAAGGCACCGTTCTGCGTATCATCTGATTGGTACACCAGAATGGCTACCGGCGGCTTCAGCTCATTATGCCCCACCCACTCGAGCAGGCCGTCTGCTTCGGGCGGACCTTCCACCAGCACGATGTCTGGCTTCACCCGTTCCAGGAACTCTTTCACGTTCCTCGCCGAACCGGGCCCATGGTGCCTGATACCAAGTATATGGACTGCCATAATTTAATAGTCGATAAAAAGATTCATCAATCAGATCATTCATTGCCTGCGGGCGAATCTGTCCTTAATGCCACGCCGCACCGCAAGGCCACACGTCACCGTGCTTTCATGCAGAGCCGCATCTACAGCTCTCTGCAAGCCCTGTAAATATCTTTCCATTCCTCGCGCAGCTTCACCACCGTCTCCAGGTACTCCTGCCACACCAGTTTGTCCTGCACTGGATCCTTTACTACCGAGCCGATGATACCAGCCGCCAGGTCAGTAGCCTTTAACTGGCCATCGCCGAAATAAGCAGCCATCGCCAGTCCGCTATTCACTACAGAGATCGCTTCTGCCGTACTCAGCGTGCCACTCGGCACTTTGATCTTTGTTTTCCCATCGAGCGTAACGCCATTGCGCAATTCGCGGAAGATGGTAACGATGCGCCTGATCTCCTGTAACGCTGGCTTCTCTGCCGGCAATTCCATCACCTTCTCAAAACTCTCCACACGACGTTTAACGATATCGATCTCTTCTTCGATCGAATCAGGAACCGGTAGGATCACCGTATTGAAACGGCGCTTCAGGGCACTCGATAGCTCATTCACCCCCTTGTCGCGGTTATTCGCAGTAGCAATGACATTAAAACCCTTCACCGCCTGCACGGCAATATTGAGTTCGGGAACCGGCAAGGTCTTCTCCGAGAGGATGGTGATCAAAGTATCCTGTACATCGGCGCCAATACGCGTCAGCTCTTCGATGCGCACGATCTTGCCATCTTTCATACCGCGCATCATGGGCGTTTCCACCAACGCCTTCTCCGAAGGGCCTTCGGCCAGCAGGCGTGCATAGTTCCAGCCATAGCGGATAGCCTCTTCACCGGTACCCGCAGTGCCCTGGATGATCATCGCCGAATCTCCGCTGATAGCGGCCGCCAGGTGCTCGCTCACCCAGCTCTTCGCCGTACCCGGCAAGCCATAAAGCAATAATGCCCGATCAGTCGTGAGGGTTGCAACAGCGATCTCCATCAGTCGCTTGTTGCCAATGTATTTAGGGGTTACTTCAAATCCATTCTTTAGCTTACCACCCGTGAGGTAGGTTACCGCGGCAGTGGGGGTTAGTTTCCAGTTGGCAGGGCGTTTACCGCTGTCCGATTTCTGAAGTTCTTCCAGTTCATGGGCAAACAGCTCTTCGGCATTCTGGCGTAAAATGGCTGACATGATATTATTTTATGGCGTTAAAAGATTGAAATAATTGTTGTTTAAGTCCGATCAGTTTGTGCAGGTAAGTACTGATATTGCTCCACATGGGTTTGAAATGTTCTTCGGGTGGCGTCAGGCCATCCAGTTCGAACAGTATCGCAAAGGGAAACCGCTCGATGTGCTGGCTGTAAAAGCTGCGATTGTATTGGTAGGGATGCCGTGCCGCGTAGCGGAAGATCTGCCGGGTGAGGTCGATGCTCCATTCGCCGGGCCGCTCTGCGCAAAGGATGATGGCCCTGTCGGCCGAATGACTTAATGCATTGATCGCATAGGCATCCTGCTCATTCGCCGGCAGCAAAGGAAACAGTTCGATATAGTTGGTGTCTACGTGTTTTACGAAAGCCAACGCCCAGGTGCGGTCATTAAACTGCACGATGGCCTGGGCAATAGAAGCGATCAGGTATTTGCCTTTTACATCCTTCTTCAAAACCGCAATCACCTCTTCAGGCGATCCACCCAATAGCTGCTCCCAGATCGAAGGAGGCACGCATGCAGCCAACTGATACACGATGAAATCCTCATCAGACACCCCTTTTTTGTCGCTCAGCTTTTCGATGCCCGATTTGAAGACCTGTTCATCAATCGTGGATGGTAATTGGATGTCTAGTAAATGTTTGCTGGAAAGCCCCGGCAGCACTTTTTCTTTTTTATAAGAAATCGATTGCCGCAGCACTTGCTCATATAACTGCACAACAGAGGAGGAGGGAATGCGGCGCAGCAAGGAAACGGCCTGCTCTTTCACCTTTTTGCTTTTCTCGCCGGCCAGCCCTTCCAGAAACGGAGCATCCTCCGCTCCGATATTCGTAACCAGCATAGCCAGTAATTCTGTTTTCGTATTAGCGTCTTCCTGCGGCCAGGTTTTTTGCAGCCATTCGCGCCCAAGAGCAGGATCTGTGTTCCTCATATCCTGCAAGGCCGCTTTTCGTTGCTCGAGCGAACCTGTTTGCCATACTTCGGTATCAGCTACTTCGATAGAGAAATTCCACTCGGGATTGAAGCGTCCCAGCCAGGCGCCCCGCTTGCCACAACAGTGCCCCAGCAGAGTTTGCAGTTTCTTGTGCTGTTTTCCCTGCGAAAGCATGGCCGGCAATAGTTCAGGGTGAATCAGCTGTTCGCGATCCACGCATTCCTGTAGCCAGCGTTGCAGCAGCGCCACATTGTCTTCTTCAATAATGTCCTTCAGTACCTGCAAGGCCTGTGGCGTGCAATAGGCCTTATCCTCTTCCCCCGCAACAAGACCTTCCTGGGCCGCATTTTTCATGGGCGATACACCACACTGCCGGTAATTGAAAGCCAGCGAGGCAATCCGGAGGAACTGCTCTTCCCGGTCTGCATCTGTTTGTTGAACGATCAGCGACACCGCTTCCTGAAGGTCGGGCGTCAAGCTTTCAACGCCAGGTGGTCGCTTGTCGGTACCCATCATCGCTGCGTTCAGCATCTCCTGCCACATCTCCATACGGCTTATAAAAGTTTATAGTTTTGATGATGCCATACACCTATCGGCATAAAAGATTTTTCCTTTCCAACAACAGCCATATTGAGCGGAAAGCCCCCGCTTAGCGACAAGAGCTTCCAGATATTCCGGAAGCCGCTATCGATGGGCATCATATGATTGGTGGAGTCCTGTAGCCACCATTGCTGATTGTACTGCACCGGTCGCAACTGTTCAATGATATAGGGCCGCTCGTTGCGAAACGGCAGCTGGCTGCTGTATTGGGATTCTGCGGTTACCACCGCCTGCCAGCTGGCAAATCCCTGATAGGTTGCGGTGGCCGATGAATTGATCTGCTTCTTGATGATCGCCCGCAAGGGGATCGTGGAGGGATAAAATACCAATTCTGCTTCTATGAATAGACCGGGCGTAAGGGGAATCGCTGATGATCCCTGCCCGCGAACGATGAATTGAAGAATAAGGGCGTAGCTGTTGCTGTTGATCCCGTAGAGCCAATTGCGCTCTACTGTCAGGGTATCCTCTTCACTCGTTTGCTTACCCATGATCAGCCAGGTATCCGTAATGCCTTTTTGTTCTTTCAGGGCTTCCTGGTTTTGGGTAAAGCCAAGGAAAAGACGAAGGTCTTGCTGCAGCGCCTCGGGCAGTTGCTCGTTGTTCTTGTAGCCGGTAATAATTAAATATATACGCAGCAGCTGATCCAGGAAATCCGATTGCCAGCCTTCGCGATAGAAGTTGGTATCGCCTAAACTCCTCACCATATTGGCCAGGCCCGGGGCCTGTGCGTCTACCATGCGGCGCGCCATCCCTTCAAAGTAGGCAGCGCCTTTATCGGGCATGGCCAACAGGCCATTGCGGACAATATCTTTTATCCAAAGCAACAGCTCTTCTGCACCATCGCTCACTTTTGACTGACGTGCCTGTTGTCGTTTAGCCTGTGCCGCTTCATCTACCGGTTTTTCTTTCTTCTCTACCTGCTTCTCCTGTTTTTCGGTACGCTTGTTGATCCATTCCGACACCCAGGCAGGCATATCCGTGTCGGTAAAGCTTGCAGCCTGCCGGGCGTGTAACAGCAACAAGCCGATACCATGTTTGCAGGGAAACTTCCTGCTGGGACACGAGCACTTGAAGGCAATATTCGCGCGGTCTACCTGCGTTTGATAAGGTTTGCTGCCGCTGCCCTGGCATTCGCCCCAGAGGGCAGCATCGCTGGCGCCTTTGCTTACCCACTTGGAGGGGTTGGAAAGATCCTTGCCGGATTTCTTCGACGACTCGTCAGGCGCCAAAGCAAGAACCTGTTCTTCGGATAGGTGCAAGAGGTGAAAATTTGAAATGACAGAATAAAAACACCAGTAAGTTAAATAAACCTGCCAAGTAGAAAAACTTAACGGTTATATGTATATTTTGCGAATACCATTTGCCTTACCAAACTCATTATTTAATGGCTGCTTCAGTTAAGATCGACTTCAATAACCTATGCGAAATTGATAATATATCCGAAGACCTGCGGATCAGCACATTTCAAACGAAGCTCAACATCGGACAGGCAATGCCGTTAATTGTAAAGATCAGTAACCAGTCGCATGCCATGCTGCCCAACGTGTACAATCTGGCGTTTGGACCGCTCAACGCCAAAGGCAAGATCGACGATCGTGCCGAACTCACCCATGCCGACTATTCCAAGGTCTTCTCCACCATCCTTTTCTCAGCATTGGCTTACCTGAAATCCAATCCCGATCACTACCTGGGGATCGATGGCTCTGATAATGCCCGAGCTTACTTCTATTACAGAGCTCTCCAAAGGAATTACACCTATTTGAATAAGCATTTCCGCATGTTTGGCGTTAAATACTTTGTGCGGATAACGCGGTTTGGGAAGACCCAATACGATAATCCCTTTGATTTTGAGGATATTATGCCCTATCCTTTCCGGATTGAAAAGGGCGCGCTCATTTCACAGGACCATATGTACAATTATTTCATTTTCAACCTGAAGCAGTAGCGTAGCGCTAATGTGGATAAATCAGAAAAACGCCTTAAATTTGACATTATGGAAAAGACCATCGAACGTAAAGTAGCAGCGTTGACCCGCAAAGCAAAGGGTTCTGGTAAAAAGGCGGAAGCCAAAGTGGCGGTGAGCTCTTCCCTGCACCAGGTCATCAAGACCAAAGAGCAGGCTGCCCTGTTCATGAAACTCCTGAAAGAAGCATAGACCTCAAACATCTTATTATATAGCAACCCGCCTCCAGGCGGGTTTTTTGTTGCCAGTAAGGGGTCAGCGTGCTGGCTTCAAATCGTGCAGCGTTGGGCTTATCAACACTAACCTCAGTCACGTCCTTACCAGTTTAACAACAGCTAAGCGCCAGGAAACTTCGCTACTGGTTTTGTCACGTCCTGAAATCGCTTTACAGTTTTGGGTAGTAAGTCTGTAACTTAAATTTACCCAAGTATGAATCTAAAGAAAGAAGGCCGGGATTCGATTTATGACAGCAGTTTGAAGATCACGGT
>NZ_JARHUJ010000007.1 GCF_029223285.1 Paraflavitalea sp. CAU 1676
CAAAGACTTGAGTTAGTGGTCACTCCACCTAAACTTCCGTCCCCCCCAAAGATCCCCACAGATAAACTCCACACAACGTCATAAAAGGAAAAAGGGTGCCTCATAATTTTGAGACACCCTCTTCCTATTATAAACCACAAGGTTTAACGCTGGCCGCATTTATCCTTGCCGCATGCAGGCGGACAAGGTTTCGGACAGGTCTTCGGGCAAGGCTTATCACAGTTTTTCTCCGTTTTCGCTTTGCTCCCCTTGTTTTTATGCTTATTGCCCTCATTGGCATAAGTAGCCACGCTGCTCATAAGCATAGCAATGGTAGCCAATAGAAAAATCTTTTTCATATTGTTCTAATTAAATAATGAAAGTAAAATTGAATTAACCAGGCTGCTATATCCTAAGCAGCATTAGGAGGCTTCCAGTTAGAAGTATAATAGAGAAAGAAATAATCGGAATGATAGCGTGGAAACTCATTCTTGAAAACGGTCGATTCCTTTTTGTCCGGACCACTTACTGCCGTTAATGTCACCACATAACAGATCGGACAATTTAAACTACAATCAGCAGTTCGGTTGCTTTCCTTGCCCAATGGCGCCTTCCTTTTACAAGAAGAAGAGGACGAAGAAGATGAACCGCATTGGCTGGCTGCTTTGGCGCACCCGCCTTCCTTCGTCAGGGGAGCATCACAATACATGGGCAAAGCTGCCAGCTCTGCAAGGTAGACCAGCAAACACAAAAACAGTATGGTCGCTTTGAGCTTCAGAAAATGTAGATAGTTACAACCCTAATATACGGAAAATCCGCCTGAAACAGCCCCTTTTATCTTCGTCGTCACCGCATCATCGGCTCTCGTGGTGCGGTTTTGGTGCCGATAATCCTAAGCACTTCATCTTCGGAGCGCCAGCTAACACAACAGTATGGAAAACAGGACCATTATCGTTATAGGAGCTTCAGCAGGCGGGTTCAATGCAATAAAAACAGTGGTGAGCAACATACCCGTCGGCCTGCAGGCAGCCATATTTGTTGTGTGGCATATGTCGCCCGAAGTAAACAGCATCCTGCCCGAGGCGCTAACAAAATTAAATACCCTGCCCGCCACCAACGCCGAAGACGGAGAGCCCGTTAAAATGGGGCATATCTACATCGCGCCTCCCGATCATCACCTGCTGGTAGAAGAAGGGCAGGTGCGCATAACGCGGGGACCAAAAGAAAACCGCTTTCGCCCGGCCATCGATCCATTATTTCGCTCTGCCGCCTACACCTACGGAGCACGGGTCATCGGCGTCATCCTCTCGGGTGCACTCGACGATGGCGCAGCCGGCCTCTGGACCATCAAGCAACACGGCGGCCTGGCCATCGTGCAGGACCCCAATGATGCGGAAGTATCAGGCATGCCCGAAAATGCCCTTCGAACAGTAGAGGCCGATCATAAACTACCGGCATCGGAGATAGGCGCGTTGCTGGCAAACCTGGTAACACAACCGTTAACGCATAAAACCGAACCGGATATGCAAGAGCAGGAAAAGGAAAAACGCGAAGTACACATCGCCCTTGGCCGCGAGCCCCTGCAGGAGAACATTACTGCATATGGCGAATTATCGCCCTTTACCTGCCCTGAATGCCATGGGGTATTGACCAGGCTGAAAGAAGGCGACCTGGTAAGGTTCCGCTGCCACACCGGCCATGCCTTCTCGGTCGATAGCCTGCTGGCTTCCCTCACGGAGAACATAGAAGCGAATCTATGGACCGCCATCCGGAGCATACAGGAAAGCATCATCCTCCTCAACCATATGGGCGATCACTATGCCGAAGCCAATCATCCAAAGTTCGCGGCCTCATTTTTTAAGAAATCGCAGGAAGCCCAAAAGCGCGCAGGCCAGGTGCGGAAGATAGTTTTTACCCACGAGCAGCTCACCGCAGAAGGCCTCCGCCGCCAAACCGGTCAGGATGAAGCAAGGACACCTGCGGGTTAATAACATTCCGCCACCACCCGCGCGCTATACAGGGGGTTACCGTAACTTGCGCTTATGATCGAACAAAGGGAACAATCCAACTTCATGGTGGTAGGCCTGGGGGCCTCTGCAGGGGGTGTACAGGCGCTGCAGCAGTTTTTTGCCCACGTGCCTGCAGAATCAGGCATGGCCTATGTCGTCATCCTGCACCTTTCCCCCGATCATGATAGTGAGCTGGCAGGTGTGCTGCAGGTGGTGTCCAGTATACCGGTAGTGCAGGTACACGAACGGGTACAGGTGCGGCCCGATTGCGTGTACGTCGTATCCCCCAATCATCACCTAACGATGGAACAGGGCGAGCTGGCAGTTTCGGTCAATATTCATGTTGAAGAGCGTCGGGCGCCGGTCGACATCTTTTTCCGTACGCTGGCGGAAGCACAGGGTGCAAACGCCGTGTGCGTCGTGCTCTCGGGCTCCGGGGCCAACGGCTCCATGGGCTTGAAGCGCATCAAGGAAAAAGGCGGTGCTGCCTTTGTACAAAATCCGCGCGAAGCAGAGTTCAACGAAATGCCCCGCAATGCCATCGCAACCGACCTGGTAGATGAAGTACTGCCCGTGGCAGAGATCCCCGCCAAGATCATTGCCTACCAAAAAAGCATGGGCACCTTGCATATACCATTGGAGGCAGAGCAGCGGCCGGAAGATCAGCAACATGCCCTCCGCGAAATATTCACGCAGCTGCGGATACGCACCGGGCACGATTTCAGCACCTACAAACGCCCTACCCTGCTGCGCCGCATCGAGCGCCGCATCAACATCCGCAACCTGCCCAATTTAACGACCTATTCCCTGTTTATCCAGCAAAACCCTGACGAGATCAATGCCTTGCTGAAAGACTTGCTTATATCGGTTACCAATTTCTTTCGGGATAAGCGATCCTTCGATTTTATCAGCCAGGAAGTGCTGCCAGCCATCCTGCAGGATAAAAGAGCGGAAGACCAGGTGCGGCTCTGGGTGGCAGGCTGCGCCACGGGCGAAGAAGCTTATTCCCTCGCCATGCTGCTGGCAGAGCAAACACTAAGTGTCATAGACGCACCAAAGATCCAGATCTTTGCCACCGACATCGACGAGACAGCCATCAGCATTGCCCGCGAAGGTTACTACACGGTCAATGATGCGGCCGACGTTTCGCCCGAAAGGCTAAGGCGATTTTTCAATAAAGAGGGGGAAGGCTACCGCATACGGCGCGAGATCCGGGAGTTGATCCTCTTCGCGAACCACAACTTCATAAAAGACCCGCCGTTCAGCCACCTCGACATGGTCAGTTGCCGCAATGTACTGATCTACCTCAACAGGTCGGCGCAGGAGCGCGTCATGGAAACATTTCACTTCGCGTTGAATGCTGGCGGATACCTGTTTCTCGGCTCCTCCGAATCGGCCGATGGCTCCAGCGACCTGTACACCAGCTTTAACCGCGAAGAGCATATATTTCAGAGCCGCAAAAAACTGATACGCACATTTCCAGTACCAGAGTCGGTGCCCACCTTCCGCATCGAGCAGCCCAGGCTGTCGTCAACCATAGAGCAGGAGCACCTGGCAATAGAACGCATCACCTTCGGCGACCTGCACCAACGGCTCATCGAAGAGTATGCACCGCCATCCCTGGTCATCAACGAAGAGTACGATATCGTTCACCTCTCGGAGCGGGCAGGCCGCTACCTGCAGATTGCCGGCGGCGAATTGTCGCAAAACCTGTTGAAACTGGTAAGGCAGGAGCTGCGGCTCGAATTGCGCTCAGCCCTCTACCAGGCCCTGCAACGGCAAACGGCCATCGAGATCCGCGGACTCAAAGTACTCATGGAAGACCATACGGAAACCGTCAATATACACATCCGTCCCGTGCTCCAGGAAGGCGATCTGGCCAAGGGATATTTCCTCATCGTGTTCGAACCTTCTGCACAGGACGAAACGATCCAGGAAGTGGTATTGATGCAGGATGAACCGGTGGCGCGCCACCTCGAAGAAGAATTACTGCGGCTGAAAGCACAACTGCGCGCCTCCATCGAGCAACACGAATTCCATGCAGAAGAACTCAAAGCTTCTAACGAAGAGCTCCAGGCCATGAACGAAGAGCTGCGGTCCGCAGCCGAAGAACTGGAAACCAGCAAGGAAGAACTGCAAAGCATCAACGAAGAGCTGCGCACGGTAAATCAGGAGCTGAAGGTGAAAATAGAAGAAACCAGCCTCACCAGCAACAACCTGCAAAACCTCATCAACTCGGCCAGCATAGGCACTATTTTCCTCGACCGCAGCTTTCGCATAGCCCTGTTTACACCGGCCGTACGCGATATCTTCAATTTAATACCGGCCGACTATGGCCGTCCTTTGTCCGATATAACCCACCGGTTAGACTACCACGGCCTGCTCACCGATGCAGAAGCCGTATTGGAGAAACTACATACCATCGAACGTGAAGTAAGCACCACCGACGATCGGCATTTCATGATGCGGGTACTACCCTACCGCACGGCCGAAGATCATATCAACGGCGTGGTGATCACTTTCTTCGACATCACCACCCGCAAGAGAACGGAAGAATCCCTGCTGTTGTCGGAAGAACGCTACCGCGTAGCCCTGTCGTCGGCAGGCATGGCCGCCTGGGATTGGAATATTACACAAGACAGTATCGTGTGGAATGAACAACACTATACCCTCCTCGGGCTCAAGCCCGACAAGAGCGCAAAAACATCCGGATTCTTTGTACAGTTCGTACACCCCGAAGACAAAGCGATGGTTACGCAGGCGCTTCAAACAGCCATTGACAGCACAGGCGTATACCGTGCGGAATTCCGCATCATACACGCAGATGATGGACAAACATACTGGATGAGCGGTTATGGCCGGGTGGTAGAAAAGATCAATGGCCAGGCATCCCGGATGATCGGGGTCATGTACGATATATCGGAACACAAACAACTGGAAAAACAGAAAGATGAGTTTCTGGGAATAGCCAGCCATGAGCTCAAAACACCGGTAACCGGCATCAAGGCTTATACAGAACTATTGCTGAACATCTTCGAGAAAGCAGGCAATGAGGAATACATAACGTTGATGCAAAAGTTGGATGGTCAGGTCGACCGCCTCACCGACCTCATCCGCGCCTTACTCGATGCTACCCGAATTGCAGAAGAGCAGCTTCCCCTTCGTGCGGAGAGCTTTAACATGAACGAAATGATTAAAGCCAACCTCGAAACCTTACAGCAACTAACTCCCAAACACCGCTTTGTATTTCATGCAGGGGAATTGAAGCCACTGGTGGCCGACCGCGAGCGCATCACGCAGGTACTCACCAATCTCGTATCCAATGCGATAAAATATTCGCCCGACGGAGGAGAAGTGACCATCACCTCTAAAGACGAGGGCGATAAAGTGACGGTTACCATACGCGACCGGGGCATAGGGATCCCCGAAGATATGCAGTACCTGGTATTCGAGCGTTTTTTCCGCATCGGCCATGCGCAGGTCAACACCTTTCCCGGCATCGGCCTGGGTCTCTATATCAGCGCTGGCATCGTACACCGCCATGGCGGCACCATTTGGGTCGAGAGTAAACATGGACAAGGCTCCCTCTTCAGTTTCAGCATCCCTTATGTGGCCATATTCCAATCATGACGTATGAAACGGATAGTGATAGTAGATGATGACCCGGCAATACTGGATGCATTTTCCCGCATGTTGCAAAATGCAGGATATGAGGTCACCGTGTATGCCAATGGCCAGCCCCTGCTGGCCGATGATTTTCCGCTACCGGATCTGCTGATACTCGACAAACAATTATCCGGAGCAGATGGACTCGATATCTGCCGTTACCTGAAACACCGGGAGCGTACCAAAGAATTGCCGGTGATCGTGTTATCAGCCAGTCCGCATATACAAATCCTGGCTATGCAGGCGGGGGCCAACGGTTTTCTGGAAAAACCGTTCAGGTACCGCGACCTGCTCAACCTATTAGAGCGCCATTTACCCTAACCAGCCAATCGCACAAAAAAAGCTGGCAGGAAAACCTGCCAGCTTAACACTGAAATTACCACTGCGGTAGTGGTATCCTTTGACGAAAAACCAATGAAGCCCCCAAGCTTCACGATTGTATGTCCCGATCTCTGCAAAAACTGTTGGTTGTATAGCAGGGCCATGCAGGGTAATAAAGTAATATTTTGTTAGAGGTACGTTACCCGCGTCAGCAATGATCGTGACTTACACGCGGTATGATATACCGGTAACATACCCGAAAGGATAGCCTGTACCAAAAAACATAAATTAATCGTGAAAATATTGACCAGGTATGGCCGAGGAGAAGATGTATAGACAACCAGTAAATGATCTGCTGGAAGTATAATGAAGGTAACTCATTTAGGATTACTAACCAAAAGTATTTACTGACTCGCAGTACGTGGAAAATAACAGTGAAAAGCCCCTCCTTCCCCAGGCTTTCCTTCGGCTTGTATATAACCGTCATGCGCCATCATGATCTTGCGACATATCGCCAGGCCCGCTCCCGAACTCATAGATTTCAAGGTTGATGTATTCACCATGAGGAAGATCTTTTCTGCCTCCTCCTGCTGAAAGCCGGTACCGTTATCCAAAAAACTGATCCTGGTGAAAGCCAGCTCCGCCGCGGTCGGTGCGCCGGCTCCCGAAAAATCAGCAAGCTGGCAATCAATAGTCAGTGTCAGCGCTTCATCATGCTTTCTAAACCGGATAGCATTGTCAATGAGGTGAAAGAAAAGTCGATTCAACAGTTCTGGATAGCCGATAACCGTCGGAAGTGCAGCCGCGACCACCTGAACGTTATTCGATTTGATCTTTTCCGCCAGTTTTTCGCTGGCCTGTTGCAAAACCTCATTGAGGTCGGTCATTTGTCCCGCTTCTCCGGGATAATGAATGCCCGAAAGTGCCAGGATATCATCCAGCAACAGGTTCATACGGTTGAGTGCAGCCTGCGTGCGGCGCAGGTTCGCTTTGCCACCGTCGGACATAACCCGACCTTCTGCCCGTACCAGCAATTCGATAGCCGAATATACCTGGCGCAAAGGCTCTTTGATATTGTTCGAGGTAATGTAGGTAATGGTAGCCAGCTCATCTGTCGCCCTTTCCAGTTGTTCGTATTTCTTTTTAAGGGCAATATTGAGCTGATAGAGTTGCTGTTCCGCCTTTATCCTGTGCGCCACATCGTGCATGATATTCATCACGCCAAACAGCCGGCCTTCCGTGTCCCTTAGTGGGATGAAATGATTTTCATAGTGCTGCCGGTTGAACAGCTCCTTATGGAAGGGAACAAAGCTTTTAAAGCCCGAAAAGGCAAGATCGATCGCTTTGAGCATTTCATCATCCTGGGCGTATGCCGGAAAAACGGCCAGCAATTTCTCGCCCAGGATATCCTGCTTACTGATACCGGAGAGAGCTTCGGCTGTATTATTCCAGGCGATGATCCGCCAATCCTTGTCAATAGCCATGATCCGGTCAATACTGCAATCATTGAGCAGATCGGCTAACCCTGTATAGGCAAGATCGGTGGGCTGGTTCATTACTCTAAATTTAACGAAAACTTGCAAAACCAGGACCAGTAATCGGTCCACCAGCCTTGCACAAGCCTATCGTTGACGTAATTGCCGGCTTGATGAGATCCTGTTCCGTCAATTCACGAGGCCGGTTACAGACTGGAATAATTCGTCTCTCGTAAAAGGCTTTTTCAGAAAAGCATCGGCGCCGTTTTCAAACGCAACATCCATAGCTGCGGCATCCACGCCCGAGATCATAATGACTTTTGTAGTAGGATATTGCTTTTTAATGGCGCCAATGAAATCGACGCCGAAACCATCGGGAAGGCGGTTGTCTAATAATACCAGAGCAGGCTCTTGTTGTAGAAGATATTCCGCAGCTTTTTCCAGCGATGGTACATGGTCAACATCCATCCCTTTACCATCCAGGAGAATATTCAACAATAGGCACAGATCGCCTTCGTCTTCAATGATCAATACTTTGCGGGTCTCGGTTTTAGTGGCCTTTGATTGCATAAAAAGAATGGTTTGCTGGTGAACCCCTTCCCATTAAAAAGGCGTGCCACTAACATTACACGCATAGAACGCATCAATTACCCGCCACCTCCATAACAGCCTCCGCAAACGCCTGGTCGCCGGGCAATATTTACAACAAGTCGGGAAAAATGAGCATTCCGATGGCGGCAATTACAAGCCAACTTTGTCTTATCAAACAATCATCAACCATCAAAAAAAACAAGTAAAATGAAAACTTCCATCAAAAACGTAGTACTGGTGCATGGCGCATTTGCCGACGGTTCCGGTTGGAAAGCCCTTTATCAGGTGTTGACGCAAAAAGGTTATAATGTTACAATTGTGCAGAATCCCCTCAGCTCCCTCGAAGATGACGTAGCCGCCACACACGTAGTGCTGGATAAGCAGGACGGCCCCACGGTACTGGTCGGTCACTCCTGGGGCGGAGCTGTGATCACCGAAGCCGGCAATCACCCCAAAGTGGCATCGCTGGTCTATGTCGCAGCGTTCCAGCCCGACAAGGGCGAATCGGCTCTGCAATGGTTGCAAACAGCGCCTCCTGCTCCGGAGAACGGCGTATTGCCCCCTGATGAGAAAGGCATCGTGTATTATGACAAGGCAAAATACCATGCAGGGTTCTGTGCAGACATTCCCGCAGACGAAGCCGAGTTTATGTACGCCTCACAGGGGGCCTTCTTTGCAAAAGGATTCATTACCCCCATCACCCAGGCAGCCTGGAGAGACAAGCCAGTGTATGCCTGCGTAGCCACCGAAGACAAAAGTATCGCACCGGAAATACAAAGGGCCATGTACAAACGCTCCAACACCCAGGTCACCGACGTAAAAGGCAGCCATGTCATTTTTATGTCGCAACCCGAAGCGGTAGCGAAAGTAATCGACGCAGCTGCCAATTAAAACTGTTGGATCAACAAGCCAGGCTGATCATAACTGACTCAGTATTGGCGGCAACAAAAAGTCGCATGTCTATTAAAGGGCTCCGGCCCTTTTCTCTAATAAATAGCCAGCCGCCCCATCACCAAATCATTCAACGTCATTACATTTTTAAACGCATCACCAATAGTATTGTTGAAGTAAACATACACGTCTTTACCTTCCTCACGCCAACTTGAAATTTGTGCTGCCTGTTGCTTCAAATAGAAGTCTGGGTACCCACCCCGGTAATCACCCGCTGGTCCGTGAAAGCGGAGGTATACGAACGCTGCTTTATCATTAAGCCGCCGGTTGGCAGACTTCGGGATATCATGCAAAACAACACTACAGCCATATTCATCGGCCAGTTCATATACTTCCTCGATATACCACGAAGCATGCCTGAATTCGAGGGCCACCTTCCACCCATGCGCCGGAATGCCTTGAATAATACCCAGCAATGCTTCCAGCTGCCCATACTTGTCTACGGTAACAGAAGGGGGCAATTGAACGAGCAGGCATCCTTTCTTAGAGCCAGCCTGCGCTATCACCTCCATAAACCGCAGCACATCTTCCTCTTTATACGCAAACCCTTTAACATGGGTAATTTCCTGCCATAGTTTAAACGTAAAGGCAAAATCGACTGGCACAATTTCCGCCCATTTCTGAACGGTTTCCGCTTGGGGCACCTTATAAAATGAACTGTTTACCTCCAGGCTATTCAATAGGGAACTATAATAAGCAAGCCGGCTCTTGCCCCTGAACTCCAGGGGGAAAGCCTCTTTGTTAGGCACAGGCAATACCAGGCCACTGGTGCCGGCCTTGAATGACCCGGTGGTGGATGCTAAGGTTCTTTTCATTTGCGGTAACACCAGCAAAAATGCCACCACGCCTATCCCTTGTAGCAAAACACGAGGACCTATCTACCCGCCCCGGTATCTCCCACAGGCATGGTCTTTGAAAAGACTTCCGTATTATTTAACTGTTTAAACGATTCTCAATGGCAAATACGAAAACAAAGGACGGAGCTGCAAAAAAACAAGCAGTATCCGGTGCAGCAAAGAGTTCATCACCGTCGGGTGCAGCAAAAGGAAACACACAACTTGAAAAATTCTTCGAAGATTCGCTGAAAGACATTTACTGGGCAGAAAAAGCCCTCACCAAGGCCCTCCCAAAGATGCAGAAAGCGGCGACCACAGAGCAACTGCAGTCGGCCATCGAACACCACCTGGGGCAAACACAGGAACAAGTGAGCCGCCTGGAAGAAGTGTTTCAGCTATTGGGTAAAAAAGCACAGGCAAAGAAATGCGACGCCATGGAAGGTTTGCTCAAAGAAGGCGAAAGCATCGTTGAAGAAACGGAAGATGGTAGCATGACCCGCGACGTCGGCATCATTGTCGCCTCTCAAAAGGTGGAGCACTATGAGATCGCTACATATGGAAGCCTGGTTCAACTGGCACGGACCATGGGCAATGACGAAGTAGCAGAATTACTGGAAGCTACCCTGGAAGAGGAAAAAGAAACCGACCAGGCCCTTACCGATATCGCTAAAAACGATATCAACTGGGAAGCTGAGCAGGAAGACAGTAACAGAGAAGAATAACGAATCACGAATCACTAACCAATTGCAAAGGCCAGGCATTCTAAATACCTGGCCTTTTTTTATCTATATTAAAAAAACCCGGATGGAGATCCGGGTCAACTACTATCTGGAGTCTCTGAAAAACCAGGATAGAATGCAAAGCATTACAGGCAAAATGTCTTACCCGCTCATGGCAACACCCCGTAAGAAAGCCGAAAGTTTAACAGCGAGCGAGGCAATATTGTCGCCCTTTTGAATACAACCAACTGCGCCTCTTTCTCTGGCATTGGTGATGGTGCTATCATTGATAGCGGTCGAATAAATGATCTTGGGAATATTGGTCAATGCCCGTTTTTTCTGAAGTTCCTGCAAACAGCTAAGTCCATCCATACCCGGCATATTGATGTCGATGAAAATATAGTCGGGAGTCATATGATTCAATAATTGAATCGCATGTTCTCCCCCTTCCGCCCAAACGCAGGTAGCCTGGATATTCCCCAGCGAGAGCGCCTCATTCAGGATCTCCAATTCTTCCCCGTCGTCGTCAATCAACATAATGAGTTTTTCCATCAGAAGGATTTTATAGTTAAAAGGTTAGTCAACACATCGCCTGCTACTAGTGGATGTGCATAACAAAGAAGCATGATTCCTTGTGAAAAAACTGCACTTTGTTGTGTGGTAGATCGATAACAGGTGGGAAACTGAAACTGCCTCATGGACAGTCATTAAGAAATATGTAAGAACAGACGGCTAAATAGAGCGCCATTAGTTTTATAAATATACGCTTATAATCGCAGTACACCAATTAATTTAAACAACCCAACGTCTGCAGCCATTACTCGCAGCAATAACACGTTGAGTTTCCCCCGTGGCAATAACTCCCCGTAGCTATTACGGCTCTATTTATCCCCAGTTTATATCAATACTGTCCGGTTAGGGCTGGGCACACTTTTGCTGCATCTATAATATGATCCTTCCCGAATATACTCACCTATAACTTCGACTATATGTACCCGGATATAATTTGTTTCAGCCACCTCCGGTGGAATTTCGTATACCAACGCCCGCAACACCTGCTTAGTCGTTTTGCCAGGCTGGGACGCGTATATTATATAGAAGAGGCTGTTTTTGATGCAGCGCCTGGTGCTGGCTACTATCATATCACCAACGATCCGGTATTGAACCTGTCGGTCATTGAACCGCATATAGAGCCGGGCTTGTCCGGCCGTGAGATGGTAGCCGTTCAGCGCCAGCTGCTCGACAACTTTAAGAACGAACAGCACATCGACGCATTCATTGCCTGGTATTATTCACCCATGGCCATGACCTTTAGCAGTCACCTGCATCCACAGGTTACGCTCTATGATTGTATGGACGAGTTATCCGCATTTCTGAATGCACCACCGGCCATCAAAGAGCAGGAAAACCTGTTAATGCAAAGGGCTGATCTGGTCTTCACAGGCGGCAAAAGTTTGTATGAAGCTAAAAAACACCTGCACCCGCACATATATCCTTTTCCAAGTAGTATAGACCACGCACATTTTAGCAAAGCCCGGGAGCCATTGGCCGAACCTGCCGATCAGTCATCCATCCCCCACCCGCGCATCGGGTTTTACGGGGTCATAGATGAGCGGCTGCATATTTCACTACTCAGGCGCCTGGCCCAGCATCGTCCCAACTGGCATTTTATCCTGATTGGCCCCACCGTAAAGATCGATCCTGCTACACTTCCCCGGGCCGACAACCTGCACTACCTGGGCGGTAAACAATATTTGGAATTACCCGCTTATTTGAGCGGTTGGGATATAGCCATGCTGCCATTTGCCCACAATGAGGCAACGCGCTTCATCAGTCCAACGAAAACACCTGAATACCTGGCGGGCGGCAAACCCGTCATTTCTACGTCCATTCGCGATGTGGTAGATCCTTATGAACAACTCGGCCTGGTAGAGATCGCCGATACCACCGATGAGTTCATTGCCCGTGCAGAAGCGCTGCTCTCGCAAACGGATAACAGCGCCTGGCTGGCAAAAGCGGATGAATTCCTCGCCCATACCTCCTGGGATAAGACCTGGCTCGAAATGAGATCCCTGATGGAACCCCTGCTGAGTAATAAAATCAATAATAGAAAAAAAGAGGAAGCAAATGTTTGATTATTTAATTGTGGGAGCCGGCTTTGCCGGGGCAGTCATGGCCGAACGGTTGGCATCCTGCGCCGGTAAAAAAGTGCTGATAGTAGACAAGAGAAACCATATTGGTGGCAACACCTTCGACTATTATGATACAGCTGGCATACTGGTTCATAAATACGGTCCGCATATATTCCATACGAACAGCAAAGACGTATACGACTACCTCGGCAAATTCACCGAGTGGCGCCCCTATGAACACCGGGTGCTTGCCAGCGTAGATGGAATGCTGGTACCAATACCGATCAACCTCAATACACTGAACGAATTGTATGGGCTTCACCTCCAGGCCAGTGAAGTAGAAGCTTACCTGCACCTGCAGGCAGAAGAAAAAGCCATTATTAAGACGTCGGAAGATGTAGTGCTAAGCACGGTCGGCAGAGACCTCTACCAAAAGTTTTTCCGGGGGTATACCAAAAAGCAATGGGACCTCGACCCCTCCGAACTGGATGCATCGGTAACGGCACGTATACCCGTCCGCTTCAACCGCGACAACCGTTATTTCACCGATACCTATCAGGCAATGCCTGCACAGGGCTACACGAAACTATTTGAGCAACTATTGAATCATCCTAATATCAAAGTCATGACAAATGCCGACTATAAAGAAATTGAAGACAGCATCGGGTATAAAAAAATGATCTACACCGGGCCGGTGGATTACTACTTCGACTATTGTTATGGCAAGCTGCCTTACCGGTCGATCGAATTCCGGTTCACGACATTCGATATGCCCGTGTTTCAGCAAACGGGCACCATCAATTACCCGAACGAACACCCGTATACCCGCGTTACGGAATTTAAATACCTGAGCGGACAGGTGCATCCAAAAACCTCAGTGGTCTATGAATTCCCGCAAGCGGAGGGCGATCCTTATTATCCCGTGCCGCGCCCCGAAAATGCGGAATTGTACCGCAAATACCAGTTGCTGACCCGCGAACTGCCCGATGTTTATTTCACCGGCCGGTTGGCAACCTATAAGTATTACAATATGGACCAGGTGGTGGCACAATCCCTTTCCCTGTTTAAAAAGATAATGGCACAGGCAGAAGCACCTGTTACGAACGCAATTAATACCATCCGCTTTCCATCGACTAATGGCAAGGGATAGCTAACACGCTTCCACAAACACCAGCTATGGCAGGAACCAAGTTTATGTTCACGACGGGTATCGAGAACAGTTACCCCACCATTTTATTACCAAATGGAGAAACCAAAAGGGTCGACGAAATGGAAAAGACCAGTCATTATCAACACTGGGAGCTGGATTTTCAACGGGTCAATGAAATGGGGATCGAATTTCTGCGGTACGGCCCACCTTATTTCGCCACGCACATCGGCCCGGGCCGGTACGACTGGAACTTTACCGATATCACATTCCAACGACTGAACGAACTGAACATCACCCCGATCGTAGACCTTTGCCATTTCGGCGTACCGGATTGGATGGGTAATTTTCAAAACCCGGAATTCCCCTACTGGTTTGCTGAATATGCTGGCGCATTTGCCCGGCGCTTCCCTGCACTACAATTGTACACGCCAATCAATGAGATATTTATAACGGCCTTATTTTCCGCGCAATTCGGTTGGTGGAATGAACGCCTCCGGACCGATGCAACCTTTGTCAACGCGTTAAAGCTGATTTGCAAGGCCAATGTGATGGCCATGCAGGCCATTCTGAAGGTACAACCGCTGGCCACCTTTATCCAGAGTGAATCGGCAGAATGTTTTCACGCAGCCGATCCGGCGGCCGTCGTACACGCACGCTTCCTCAACCAGAAAAGGTTTCTTTCATTCGATCTTACCTATGGCTATCCGCTCAATGTGGGCATGTATGAATACCTGTTGGAAAATGGGATGACCAAACAGGAATACCGATGGTTTGTGCACAACCAGGTGAAGGCGAGATGTGTAATGGGAAATGACTATTATGTCACGAACGAACACCTCGTACATGCGGATGGATCCACGCAGGCATCCGGTGAGATATTCGGTTATTATGTAATTACAAGGCAATATTACAAACGCTATAGATTACCCATCATGCATACGGAAACCAATATCCGGATGCCTGCCTGCAAAGAATGGCTGTTGAAACAATGGGCCAATGTGCAAAGGCTCAAACACGATGGCGTGCCCATCATAGGATTTACCTGGTACAGCCTGTTGCACCAGGTCGACTGGGATTCTGCACTGCGCAATGACGACGGACAGGTAAATGAATTGGGTTTGTACGACCTGAACCGGCAACAAATGCCGGTGGGAGCAGCGTATCAGGAACTGATCAGGAACTGGAAGGACATCATTACAGAAGAAAGCTATGGTCTGGTGTTTCACAACTGGTAAGCGGCCCTACCGCACAAAAGGGGCATTTTGCAGGATGATGGTAGCGGTAAACAAGGTGAAAAGTTCATGCGCAGGAATACGTTTATCTTTTTCGGGAAGAGAAAGACACATAGGTGGTTGGGGTATACCCTCCGCAGGGTGTCTCTTTTCAGGGTCAACATAGGTAATAAGAACAGTTTTGACAGGCATAGTAATCATTTTACATAAACTAATAACAATTTGGTGCCAGGCTGCCATATCCATTATACTACCCTCTATGATGAACAATCCGTTTCATAGTTTCTGGATGGCTGGTTATGAGTGCGCCGATCAGATCAATACCCATCACCACCGGGTTGATCTTTTATCGGTCACCGGCCACCTCGCCATGATGGAAGCCGATTACCTCGGCCTGGCGGCATTTAATATCCGCACGGTGCGGGAAGGAATTCGTTGGAGCAAGGTGGAACAAAGGCCCAACCAATACAACTGGAGCGCTGTAACTGCTACGATACGCCAGGGCGGAAAGCTCGGCATACAACAGGCATGGGATATCTGTCACTTCGGTTTTCCCGATAACCTCACACCATTACACCCTCACTTTGCACGGCGCTTTGTACAGATCTGCCGTTCTTTTGTATTGCATTACCGCACCATCGAGCCAGACGCCCGGCTGATTGTAACGCCTGTCAACGAGGTTAGCTTTTTGTCCTGGCTGGGGGGCGAAGTACGTGGCACGGTACCATTTTGCGTGGCGAAGGGATGGGAAGTAAAGTACGCACTGATGCGCGCATATATTGAGGGCATATACGCCATGCGTGAGGTAGACCCCAGCCTCCTGATCATGACCACCGAGCCACTGATCAATATCGTAGCACCTGAGCAGGCAACCGGCAACCAGCTGCTCCAGGCGGCCCTGGAGCATGACGGGCAATTTCAATCCGTCGATATGCTCACAGGAAAGATCTGTCCCGAACTCGGTGGCGCACCGCAGTTGGTGGATATGCTGGGCTTTAATTATTACTACAACAATCAGTGGGTTGCTGGCGAGGGCAGAGGGCTCTCCTGGACCAATATCCCACCCGATACACGGTGGCGCTCATTGAGCAGCTTATTGGAGCAAGCCTGGCTACGTTATCGACTACCCTTTGTAGTGAGCGAAACCAGCCACCCCGGTATCGACCGTCCTTGTTGGATACGGCACATCGGCCAACAGGTGCAGATAATGCTGCAACAGGGAATGCCCCTATGGGGCGTATGTCTCTATCCGATCATTGACCGGCCCGATTGGGATAATATCGCTCACTGGCATCATGCCGGCCTATGGGATGCACAACCGGAAGCCAACAAGCCGCACGCCCGGGTACTGTACGAACCATATGCAGCAGCCTTACGCGAAGTACAGGAGTTGATCGCCCGCAGATGACTCAATTTTTGAAACAAATAGGCTAACTTCAATAGATCAGCCTATCGTGCTGAGGTCACCCAAAACCATTATTCCTGCCGATGATGAACAAAGCCATCACCCGCACTGTCTGGATATTGTCGTTGGTAAGCCTGTTCACAGACACAGCCAGTGAAATGCTGTACCCCGTCATGCCGCTTTACCTGAAAAGTATTGGCTTTTCGATTATCCTCATCGGCATCCTCGAAGGCATCGCGGAAGCAGTAGCAGGATTAAGCAAAGGATATTTCGGTAAACTATCCGATCACACTGGTAAGCGAATGCCCTTCGTCCAGTGGGGCTACGCATTCAGTGCCTTATCCAAGCCCTTGATGGCAGCATTTGTATACCCACTATGGATATTCTTTGCACGAACACTCGACAGGATGGGAAAAGGAATCAGGACCGGTGCCAGAGATGCGGTCCTCTCAAGCCAGGCAACGCCTCAAACGAAAGGGATGATCTTCGGTTTTCACCGGTCAATGGATACACTCGGAGCAGTCATCGGTCCCTTGCTGGCATTACTGTACCTGCAATGGTATCCGGAAGATTACCGCACGCTGTTCTTCATAGCTTTTGTCCCTGGCTTATTGGCCATAGGATGTTCAGGGTTGCTGAAAGACAGGCAGGTCGTTCCCAAACCAGCCACAGGATCTCCACGTTTTTTTTCTTTCCTCGGCTACTGGAAAACCAGTCCCACGAAATACAAACGTCTGGTGATAGGCTTGTTACTGTTTACCCTCTTTAATAGCTCCGATGTATTCCTGCTGCTCAAAGCCCGGCAGGCAGGTATGAATGACCAAAACGTGATCATGGTATACATATTCTACAACCTGGTGTATGCCTTATTTGCATTTCCGCTGGGAGCATTGGCCGATAAAGTGGGATTGAAACGGATGTTCATAGTGGGCTTAATGGTATTCACCATAGTCTATGGAGGAATGGCTTCAGCAACTGATAAATACCTGATCTATGGTTTGTTCTTCTTGTATGGTATTTATGCCGCCGCCACGGAGGGAGTCTCAAAGGCATGGATAAGCAATTTAGTTGACAACAAGGATACTGCCACTGCCATAGGAACATTCACTGCCTTCCAAAGTATTTGTACCTTGCTGGCCAGTTCAATGGCAGGCCTGCTATGGTACTATTACGGTGCCAATATTATATTTTGGTCAACAGCTGCCGCCGCCCTCCTGCTGCAATTTTATTTCGCACGTGTAGTAGATGAATAAATAAAACCGATGTTTCAGGCGTATTGGCCCCTCATCACCGGGCATCCTGTCTGCCCAATCTTCTCCGCCTCACCCATAGCAAATTTGCTTAAATTTGAATATATGACTGTAGGGAATTATTCTGCCGCTCATTTTCATTTCCTCGAAGGAGGAGGCGAAATGGGCCAGGTAACCAGAACCTTCGACTGGTCGGCCACATCCCTACGCTCGCCCAACCACTGGCCGCAAAGCCTTCGCACGGCCGTCAGTATCGTGCTGAACGCAAGATTTCCTATGTTTCTCTGGTGGGGGCCCGACCTTATTTGTTTTTATAACGATGCTTACCGCCCCAGCCTCGGCAATGAAGGAAAACATCCCGGCATACTGGGCATGAAAGCCATCGATGCCTGGCCGGAGATTTGGCATATTATCCAACCCCTTATTAATCAAGTCCTAGAGGAAGGAAAGTCGGTCTGGTTCGAAGATCAGCTGGTGCCCATTTTCAGGAATGGTCAAATCGAAAATGTCTATTGGACGTTTAGCTATAGCCGCGTTAGTGATGAAAATTCCGCAGCCGCGGGAGTCCTCGTCACCTGCACCGAGACCACCGATAAGGTAGTAACAGCGGCTAATCTCCGAAAAAACGAGGAAAGGTTGCGGTTTTCCTTAACAGCAGGCAACCTGGGATCCTGGACCCTCCATTTGCCTACACTCGAAATGGAGGCATCTAACATCTGCAAACAGAACTTCGGCCGGCCCGTCGACAAACCATTTACCTATCAAAATCTACAGGAGGCTATCCATCCCGAAGATCTTCTCCGGATGCAGGCAACGGTGCAGCAGGTGCTGGAATCCGGTACAGACTACTATATTGAATACAGGGTTATTTGGCCAGACAAAACAGTCCATTGGGTAAACCTTACCGGTAGGCTACGTTACGACAATGACGGCAAACCAATTGAGATGCTGGGAATTTCCCAGGAAATTACAGAACGCAAACTGGTTGAAAGTGTATTGCAGGAAAGCGAGCAGCGGTTTCGCGCCATGGCCGAAAGCAGTCCAATTTACATTGCCATGGCAGATGTTACTTCGGATGCCATTTATTTCAACAAAGCCTGGTGTGAGCTGAGCGGACGGAGCATGTCCCAGTTAGTGGCCTTTAAATGGGCCGAATTGCTGCACCCGGACGACAAAGATCAGTACCTAAATACCTATCTTGAAGCATTTGGCGAGCGAAAGCCCTATACGGCCGAATTGCGGGTGCAGAGAGCGGATGGAGAATACAGGTGGCTGCTGGCGCACGTTACACCGCGTTTTAACATGGATGCAACCTTTGCCGGATATATCAGCGCCTGCGTGGACATTACAGATCGCAAATCCATCGAAACCGAAAAAGAAAAAGCTACCGCCGAATTGGAACGCGCCCTTGAGCAAGCCCGGCTGGCCAAGGAAGCCGCAGATCTGGGCACGTTTGACTTGGATCTCCTCGCCGGCACGATGGTGTGGGACAAGCGTTGCAGAATACTTTTCGGTATCAGCCATGACAACCCCGTCAGCTATGAGCATGATTTTGTCCTTGGGTTGCACCCCCACGACCGGGAGAAGATCTTACGCATTATCGATGATGCCTTTACCAAATCCAGGACCAATGGCAATTACGATGTGCAATACCGGACAGTAGGTTTTGAAGATCAAAAAATAAGGTGGGTGAAAGCTAAAGGCAAAGTTTATTTTGATGAAGCCGAAAATCCGGTCCGTTTTATTGGCTCGGTGCTCGATATCACCGACCAGGTCAATCAACTCAAGCGCGTGGAAGAACTGGTAGCGGAACGTACGCAGGAACTCGCATTATTAAACATCGATCTGCAAAAAACCAATGCAGAGCTTGCGCAATTCGCGTACATCGCTTCCCACGACTTGCAGGAACCGCTTCGTAAGATCACCACTTTTCTCGGACTGCTTGCCCGTTCAATAGGCCCTGATATGAATGCCGACAGCAAAAATTACCTGGAGAGGATTCAAAACTCCGGCAGCAGGATGCAAAAGCTCATTCGGGATGTATTGGATTTTTCGCGTATTGCTCATGAACAGGAAGTTTTTGATAGTGTTGATCTCAATTCAGTATTACAGGATGTGCTGGGCAATTACGATCTGCTTATTGAGGAAACGGGCGCATCCATAATAGCCGACAAGCTGCCTGTAATTACGGCCAATCCGCTTCATATGTATCAGCTATTCTCTAATCTTATTGGCAACGCATTAAAATTCAGAAAAGAGGACACCCATCCTATCATAAGCATAATCAGCATGCAAGCCTCCAGGCAAGAGGTCGGCAAGCATGGCCTTGATCAGGATAAAGAATATCACCGTATTGAGATGAGAGACAACGGCATCGGAATATCTCCCGTGTTTGCGGAGAAGATATTCCTCATCTTTCAGCGTTTACACAACAGGAACGAGTATGACGGCACAGGAATCGGATTGGCGATGTGCCGCAAAATCGTAAGCAACCATCAGGGAGCTATAACAGCGGAAGGAAGCGAACTGGGCAAAGCCATAATAACAATCTTCTTACCAGCACATATTGAAGTTGAGGCATTCCTTCCCGGTTAAAGCGGAATCCCTTTCCTACTGCCGCCATTTTGCTTATCAACACACCCATAAAAAATAGCGCTGGCCCCCTCCCAACACCTCATTATCAAACAGGAGTGTATGCCCAACGCTTTGGGTCGTCGATCTCCATTTGAACCTCATAATAATTCCGGGCATAAGAATTATGACAAGTTCTAAAAATACTTATCTATGCCATCAAAGAAGGCCAAAGCACCCGCCAATACCACCAATAAGAAGATCAACGAACTTGCGCCGGATACAGAGAACAGTCAGGACGAATTCATGTCCACCAATACCGGTGTCCGCATCAACGACGACCAAAACTCGCTCAAAGCAGGCGATCGTGGCCCCACCCTCCTGGAAGATTTCATCTTCCGCGAAAAAATGACGCATTTCGATCATGAACGTATACCCGAACGGATCGTACATGCTCGCGGTAGCGCAGCCCATGGCGTATTCAGGTTATATGAACCCATGAGCAAATACACCAAAGCTTCATTCCTCAATGATACAAAGACGGAAACGCCGGTATTCGTCCGCTTTTCCACCGTCGCCGGTTCGCGCGGCTCAAGCGACCTCGCCCGCGATGTGCGCGGCTTCGCCGTGAAGTTTTATACCCAGGAAGGAAACTTTGACCTCGTCGGCAACAACATGCCGGTATTCTTCATTCAGGATGCGATGAAGTTTCCAGATCTCATACACGCCGTAAAGCCCGAACCCCACCATGAAATACCGCAGGCCGCGTCGGCCCACGATACCTTCTGGGATTTCATTTCCCTCATGCCCGAGTCAACCCATATGATCATGTGGGCCATGAGCGACCGTGCCATTCCCCGCAGCCTGCGGATGATGGAAGGGTTTGGCGTACACACCTTCCGTTTCATCAATGATCAGGGCAAAGCCAGCTTCGTGAAATTCCACTGGAAGCCCCTGCTGGGCGTTCACTCCGTAGCCTGGGACGAAGCGCAGAAAATATCCGGCAAGGATCCCGACTTTCACCGGCGCGACCTTTGGGAGGCCATTGAAAGCGGCGCCTTTCCCGAATGGGAACTGGGCGTGCAAATAGTAGCGGAGAAGGATGAGTTTGCCTTCGAATTCGACCTGCTCGATCCTACCAAGATCATCCCCGAAGAAATAGTACCTGTGCAGCGCATTGGTAAAATGACACTTAACCGTAACCCCGATAATTTCTTTGCAGAGACGGAACAAGTGGCCTTTCACGTAGGTCATATCGTACCCGGCATCGACTTCACCAATGATCCCTTGCTCCAGGGTCGATTGTTCTCCTACACCGATACGCAGTTGATCCGCCTGGGTGGACCCAACTTCCAGGAGATACCCATCAATCGCCCCATTGTGCCCGTGCACAACAACCAGCGTGATGGGTACATGCGCCAAACGATCAACCAGGGGCGCACCAGTTACAACCCCAATTCATTGGGTGGAGGCTGTCCATTTCAGGCTAAATGGTCCGAAGGAGGATTCGCCTCTTACACGGAAAAGATCGATGCAAAGAAAGTAAGAGAACGCAGCCGCAGCTTTTTCGATCACTTTAGCCAGGCTACCCTGTTTTACAACAGCCAGTCTGAACCCGAAAAAGCACACATCGCAAAAGCATTCAGTTTCGAGCTGGGCAAAGTAGAAACCGTTGCCATTCGCCAGCGAATGTTGGGCATACTTACGCAGGTAGATCGCAACCTGGCCGCTCAGGTGGCCATAAACCTCGGTTTAAAAGTGCCTGCCAAACCCGAACAGCCTATCAACCACAGCATACCCGCCGACGGCAATCCGAAAAGGTTTCAGCCGGTGAAAATTGAATCCACCCTGCAGGAATCTCCGGCACTCAGCATGGCCAACACAATAAAAGGAAAGATACAAACGCGCAAAGTCGCCATACTCGCAGCTGATGGTGTTGAGCAGGAAGCGTTGAATACCGTGAAAAACGCACTGATCGCACAGGGAGCGATACCCGAAGTGATAGCACCCCGGCTAGGAATGCTCAAAGGCGCAACAAAGGGAGAAATAGCGATCGACAAAAGTCTGCTAACCGTTGCTTCTGTTTTGTACGATGCCGTGTATGTGCCGGGCGGCGTCAACAGCGTGGCCACCATCGCAGCAGATCCCGACGCCATCCATTTTCTCAATGAAGCTTACCGGCACTGTAAACCTATCGCATTCGACAAGGAGGCACAGCAAGTGTTGGAAAGCACGTTGTTTGGTAAGATGATACTGAAAGATCCCGCGGCCCAGGATATCCGGCAGGATGAGGGCATCGTGATAGAAGCCGACCCTAAAAAACTGTCAGGCTTATTCATTGCCGCCATCGGTCAGCACCGTTTTTGGGACCGCGAAACCTACCGGGATATACCGGCGTAATGGCAATTCGGCAACAATAACTACTCCCCGGTTTCATCTTGGGGGGCATCCACCGGCCTGGACTGTGTTGAACCCTTTTTGTCAAATGGCCTGCTAAACTAGTGAAACCTGCTTCATACGTTATCTGCTTGTTTAGAGATATCGTGAAATTCTCTATAAGCGCGCCAGCAAATTACGCAGCCGGTTATCCAAAGATGTGTATTTATTTACGCAATACGATGTTTAACAGGCCGGAATAGTGCATTACTTGCCTTTTTTTGTCAAAAAAGAATAGCGGGCATGGCAGGGTTTGGGTTTTGCTATAATCCGAAAAAAGTCCATGCAAAACGGTACAATGTTCCAGTATTTCCATTGGTACACCCCTGCCGATGGCAGTTTATGGACCCAGGTTGTCAAAGAAGCTGAACACTTAGCCCAATTAGGCGTCAACTCGGTATGGCTACCTCCCGCGTATAAGGGCAAAGAAGGGGCCAATGCCAGTGGCTACGATGTATACGATCTGTTTGACCTGGGAGAATTTGACCAAAAAGGATCCGTGCGTACAAAGTATGGCACAAAAGAGCAATTGCTGGAAGCTGTGCGGGCATTACAAAGCCACGGCATTCAGGTATATATCGATATCGTATTGAACCACAAAGGAGGCGCAGATGAAACAGAACGGATGATGGTGAGACGGGTGGACCCGGAAGACCGGAACCAATTTACCAGTGAGCCTTTTGAGATTGAGGCGTTCACCAAATTTACATTTCCCGGCAGGCAGGGTAAGTATTCCGATTTCATCTGGGACCACCGCTGCTTTACGGGAGTTGATTTTGCCTATAACCTGGGTGAGACAGGGATTTTTTCGATCCTCAATGAATATGGAGAAGGTTGGGAAGATGTGATCGATACGGAAAAAGGGAATTACGACTTTCTGATGTTTGCCGATATTGAGTTCCGCAATCCTGCGGTGAGGGAAGAATTGAAAAAATGGGGCGCCTGGTTATTACAGGAAACGGGCATCGACGGGGTGCGCATTGATGCCGTGAAACATATCTCGCCTGCTTTTTACAATGAATGGCTGGACCATCTACGAAGTATTAAACCCGACCTGTTTGCCGTTGGCGAATATTGGGCTCCTGGCGAGTTGACCTTGCTTGAGCGGTACATTGAGGCCACAGGAGGACGAATGTCGCTTTTTGACGCATCGCTGCACCATAATTTCTACCACGCTTCTCTGCAAGGTAAGAACTTTGATCTCACAACGCTCTTCCAGAACAGCCTGGTAGCTTCACAACCCACACTGGCAGTAACGGTGGTGGACAATCATGATACACAACCGCTTCAATCACTGGAAGCACCTGTGGAAAATTGGTTTAAACCGCATGCCTATGCCTCTATCCTGCTAAGAGAAGGTGGTTACCCCTGTATTTTTTATCCTGACCTATATGGAGCACACTATGTAGATAAGGGACAGGATGGCATGGATCATGAAATATTCCTCGACAAATGCGCGCACATAGAGCAATTGCTGGAAGCAAGAAAACGCTTTAGCTATGGTATGCAGCGGGACTATTTTGATCACCCGAACTGTGTAGGCTGGACCCGCGAGGGTCACCTGGATGTAGAAGGATCGGGGTGTGCCGTGTTATTGTCTAACAGCGAGGATGGATTTAAAGATATGGAAATGGGGGCTCAACATAAAGGCAAAGTGTTTATCGATTTCCTGGGCAAACATCCAGCGGAAGTAAATATCAATGACGATGGCTGGGGGCAGTTTCCCGTACCTGCAGGTTCTATTGCCGTATGGGTTGAAAAGAAATGAGGAGGCGTTTCCCGAACGTGTTTGCATGAAGAAAATCGCTCAAACTGTTACCCTTCAATATTTGAAGAATTCACAGGGCGTCCTTTGATTCAAAAGATTAGTAGCAACCATGATAAAACTTACTGCACTCCATGTACTCGGCACGGCTATAAGTGTCATTACCCTCCTATTTCTGGCTTATCAGCTCAGCATGGTGATCTTTCGGAAGTCTCTGGTCAATTACGACTGGGTGCTTGCCGCACTCTTAACTGAATCACTGGCTTGGACAAGTTATGCGATCATTGTAGGTCTAAAGCTGCTGTTGGTGTTGAACGTATTGGCAGCAACAATTAATTTCGCGCTGCTTTTTTCAAGCAGTGAGTATCCTAAAAAATACTTTAAGTCAAGCAACAAGTAAACGGCTTCCATGATGTAATCAATACATATCTTGCGATACGAAAATTTGACAATACCGGTCCGCATTCCTCGATTTGAACCGTTGCGGAACGCTTTCCAATATTTAATGTGGCACCATTCATCCATTTTTAGCTCAAAAATTCAAGCGCTATCTGGGGCAAAATACCTTAAAATTGGCTAAATTAGGTTCAGCTCAACAATCCCCAAAATCTGGTCTACTTATTGTTTTCGCTATCATAAACCGTAAAAGCTGTATGAAGAAATACGTCTTTTTGTTCCGGTTTGAAGAAGATTCTATAAGTGTCTATCGGCGAATAGATGTTGAAGGCCTTTCGCCCGCTTCCGCGCATGCAGCATTCCTTGAACGGGTCGAAGCGCTAAGCGCATTAGAAGGAGGCACATTTTCATTGATGGCCGAACAGGAGATGTTCGAAAACCTGATAATGGTATCCGAACTCATTGGCATAATAGACCATAACACAATGAGTCACCACACCCACTCCATCACCAAAACATCAAAAACCCGTCCCGCAAATTAATGCGGCATGCCGGCCCTGCCCCCCTCCCCTCCCCTCCCCTCCAGCCGCCAAAATGGCTCGGCATAAAGCTTCAGCAATACCAATTAACAGCATCGCCCGCACCAGCTATTACAAGCCAGTTATCTACATCCATCCGCGCATTTATTCCGCATTCCTTTTTTGCCTACGCCTATGCCGCATTGAAGCTGCGGCCAGCTTTTGCTGTTATTTTTAAATGTTTTGTTTATGAAGTATTATCTGGTGGCTTCCTTGCCTCGCTGTATGGTAGGTATTGAGCAGTGCGTCGTCTACATCGTTTGCCGGTCGCAGCAGGCAGCCTTCAAAAAGCAGTATGCCGGCCGGCACGCCCCGGTTGTGCCACCATAAAACGATGACTTAATAATTAATAATAAACCTGTTAATTCTAAAATCTCAAGAAACTGGAGGAGGAAATGTGACGACATGTAATAAATTAGTCTACCAAATGCATTATTGACATAGATCAAACCTATCATTCATATTCCGCTAACTGTCGGGATTCTACCTTAAATTGATGACATGAAAAATCATGATGCGTCCCGTTTGCATCATTAATCACATTTAATTTGTAACAACCCTTATCTATGAGAATGGGAATCAAATTGACCGACAACGATCGGGAGAAACTTGATTGGATAAAAAGGTCCATACTCCAGGACCTGGCAACACATCACACACTTGAAGACCTCTGCAAGCAGGATGGTATCAGTCCCCGAAAGCTACATAAAGGGTTCATCAAAATGTACGGAGACACCCCGTACAGCCTGCTCGCGCTACAGCGCCAGAAACTAAGTATCGAACTACTAACAACCACAACAATCCCAGTCCAGGACATAGCGGCACGTTGCGGCTATGTCCATACGACAGGCTTCATCCAGCTATTAAAAAACACTTTCAATACAACGCCGGAGCAGTACCGGGCTAAAAACACTGTGACCGATTTGGGTACGCGTGCGGCCAGGCTCATGGAAGACTCGCTGCACCTCCACCACACCTCCCTTATCCTCGCACTAATTAAAGAAGGATATACCCCGGATGCAATTGTCAATTAACTCGGGTATAAATCGGCAAGCGGCATTTATATTACGTTAAGACAGATATACAAAGAATCGTCTGCAGATTGGATTACTCCCAAGACTACCGCCAAGGCACATATGTCACAACTTGAAGTATAAATGCTTACACTTACACCCCAAAAAAATATCATACCAACTCGCAAATATTATTTTGATAGTCGTAGCTTAGCTTAATAGGCATTCTGTAACTCTCCATCATTCGACACTTTCGAAACTTTACTTACTCCTTTCAACGACTTAGTCGGTTCATTCGAGCCTGACATTAAATCAACTTGCCGTCATTCACCGTTCACTTGACAGTAGATCAAGTATGCGATGAAATGGATTGAAATTGCTTTAACATGTCAAAACTGCACAAATGAAAGCCATCTTATCCAACAGTGATCGCCTGAAGATCAGATCCATTGCCAACCTCATCGAAGCAAATCCAAGGTATCATTTAAGCATTCCTGAACTGGGAGAAAAAGTATATCTCAACGCCTCAAAGATTAAGTACGGATTCAAGACAGAGTTTGGCTTAGGCCCGTATGCTTATCTACAAAAAGTAAGGCTCACCATTGCAAAGGAAATGTTAATAGACGGTATGACTACAAAACATGTAGCCATTTCAGTTGGCTTTAAAGGCGCAAGTGCTGAAACAAACTTTGTGAAGTGGTTTAAGAAAAATGAAAAGGCCACTCCCGGCGCCTGGAAACAAAGCATGCAAAGCGCACAGGCCTCCTAGTTCGAAAAAGCCGAATGAACCATGGTTTATACCGAACACAGCATACTTTGAATATATCTTCGTTATCGCAACTCCCCTTCTAAATCGTTCCATAATACTCGATTCATTTCCTACAGATGATAGTAGTATTAACTTAAGTTCAAACCCTAAAGTAAAATAACTTATCATATGAATTTTTCGCAACCATATAAGATTCTTAACTGGCCTTCCGTTGTACTTAGTTTTCTGCTAGAAATCGCCTGTACATTTCTCACACTTCTAATGGCCTATGCGGGCCTTAGTAAATTAATGGATCGTCAGGTTTTCCAGGCTCAACTGAGCAAATCACCCTTTCTGACTGATTATGCAAATTATGTGTCCTGGGCACTACCAGTATTGGAAATACTTATCGCTGTACTATTGGTAATTAGGCAATCACGGCTAAGCGCACTTTATGCAACGCTCTTTATAATGGCAATGTTTACCTTTTACATTTATGCGATGTTTTTGTTCAGTTATGATTTGCCCTGCGCTTGTGGTGGCATACTTTCCGAGATGGGGTGGATTGAGCATCTATGGTTTAATATCGGAGTCGTCTGCTTGACAATAGCTTCAATTTTTTTGCAGATCTCAAAAGAAAGAAGATAGTTCCCTAAACGAAGCGTTTTATGCACAAAATGAAAAAGCATTCTTTATATATTCTGTTTACGCTAGTTTCGGCTGCAATACTTGTCGGAATACTGGCGGCAATTACAGTTAACCCTACTTTTCAAAGTAACGGTTTTAATAGGAAAGCTGATGCGTACAAATTAGAGGTATTAGCGTCTGGACATAGAAATGATGCCATCGAATTAATTCATACCACGCCCCGAAACCTATATTTTAAGACAACGACGCCCGGTAAAATACTAGTTACCGACTATCAGATTAAAGAAAGTCATTACTTAACTTATCCATTGCCTGAAAATGAGATTCGCGGAGGCTTCTATTATACATTTCTAAGTTCAACGGGTGTTCAGGTCCTTTCACCAAACGCAAGGTCGATGGTGTATTCTGACTCCACCACATCGCCCCAAACATATAGTTTTCCAAGGCAACCTTTTTCAAGAGTTGTAAAAATAGGTAACAGTAGCTTCATATTTAGAGGCTTTGACAGTGCAGTAAAAAACAAAGATCAAATATTCTACAAAGGAAATCCAATTTCCGGCGATGTTACCTTGGAACGAAATATATCAGAAATCCGCAACGACATGGGCCTGGGAAATGACGGTTATTTAACGTATGACACCTCCTCCAGGAAGATTGCATTTGTACATTTTTATAAGAATGAATTTTTCGTAGCTGATACGAATTTGAACATTCTCTACAGATCATATACTATAGATACATTAAAGTCTTCAGCTAATAAGAAATTGGCATTTGTCGAAACCAGCAAGAATGACAAACTTGTTACCAATGGCGCGCCAGACAGGATCGTAAATGGGCGAAGTGATGTATTTGAAGGGAAATTGTATAATCAATCCAAGCTAAAAGCGGACAATGAATCAAATGACCTGTTCGGAA
The DNA here is from genome assembly GCF_029223285.1 of Paraflavitalea sp. CAU 1676. GTDB lineage: Bacteria > Bacteroidota > Bacteroidia > Chitinophagales > Chitinophagaceae > Paraflavitalea. The sequence continues at coordinate 28,787 of NZ_JARHUJ010000007.1, forward strand.
GAAATATGGTCCTTGACATCTACTCATTAGACGATGGAAAATACCAACATAGTGTCTATATCCCAAACCACAGGTACGAAAAGGCAATCTCATTTAAAATACTGAAACAAAAGATAGTGGTAGTCTACCCCACAAATATAGTGGTGTATAGCTTACTATAAATGAATCATCCAATTCACGACGATATAAACATTACAATAAAATAGTTTTAGCCGGCTAAAAAAGGGGACGCTGAAAACCTTAAATAGAGTAGGCATTTTGTTAACCATTAATTTTAAAATCATGAAAAAAGTATCATTCCTGGGCCTGTTGGCTCTTGTTGTAGTTGCTGCTAGCTCATTTACAGCTTTAAAAAGAGTTCCTACAGATTCTTGGTTTCTCCTGAGCGGCCAACCAAACGTTTCTTCAGCAAGCTTCCAATCGAGCTACAGCGGAACTTACAATAAGGTTGCAGCTTATGACGCCACTAAGCGTACTCAGACAGATGTTCAAGCAATCTGCCTCTTGGGTTCTACCTATGTTTGTGCAGTACAAATCGACTACAGCAAATCTACACCTACTACTTCCTTGAATGGAACAGGAAATGGCGATTTCACTACTGGCGCAAGTGCATTTGCCACTGACATCATCGCAATTGAATTGAGGAACTAATCGTTACATACATAAGGCGACGGAAATTAATCCGCCGCCTTATTTCAATTTATTAACCCTCCTACACCTATTCTCTATCTTTTGTCTACGATCTACAGACACTGTCAACTACTAATGCATTTTGAAGATGAAACAAAGCCGCATTTCAACAAAAAGATTATGGACTGTAGCTACCGAAAACAGAAGGGTGCTCCCTAATATTTCGCTAGTCCTCGTTGTTTTATTGCTAGAATTAACTTTAGTGTCTAGCCGTGTCCGCCGCACACCTAACAATTCATGGTTTTTGTTGCAAAACCCCGTTCCTCAATCAACTTTTCACATACAATACACCTTGCACCCATTCAACAGATCGACCGCTTATCAATATAGCCAATTTAGCCAATCGGATGTACAAAGTATATGTTGGTTTGGGTCCTTATACATATGTGCAGTCCGTATAGACTATTCCAAATCGTACCCTTACTCACTATTAACCGACGCTGATTTTTCCAACTCATATGGTGTCGATATCATAGGTTATGAATACACTAATTAAAGCATAACCCACAAATCAATTTTTCTCTTTTCTTATAATAATCATATCTGCTTCGGTCTCTTTAGGAATTAACTTAAGATCATACTTCCACAGCTCCTTGTTGACTGCGTCTCTATCCCTTAAATCAGCATTTATTTCAATGTCTATCTCCCCGACATATTTTGTCTCATCAAAAATGGGCATTGCATTTTCACTGGAATAAAATGATTGAAGTTTAGCCACAAAGTCCGACATATGCCTCTTTCTTAAGCTAACATAGAATTGAGTAACTTCCTCGCTTTTCTCAGTCGCATTGGAGGCAACCTTGTCAATCTCAGATATTCGTACCAAAACTAGCGATTTAACTTTCCTTTTTTCTAATTGACCTTTAATACCTAAGTGTTTGAAATATCTATTTATATCATCCTGCATCATGGAGAAAAGCTTCCCGTGCCTGGTCTCAAGATTATCCTTTTGCTTATCAACAGGGACGACAAGCTCATAATTGTAGTATTGGTTTTGCTGTATGTCATTCCAACGCGCCATATTTTGTGGAGTAAATCTACCTATTAGAAAAGAGTCTTCTTCATTTTTGAACCCCTCGAGCACTACCCTGTTATTGTTGATAAAACTCATATCAAATTTTCCAAATGCCATTTTGTAAAGTAGAATAATAGGATGTCTTGTACATCTTATCCATCCCCAGCTGGTATCCCGGGAAACATTAGTAGAGTAACCCTGATTAAATTTTGTTAACACAGAATGAAACACTAAATCTTTTGCCGTCCATAGCTGGCTTTGAGAAAAGATCGGACCATATTCAGTTTTCCTTAATATTTTTTCATCGTCCTTGTTTGCCAAATTCAATCTTTCTCCACTCAAAAATGTCTCAATATTCCTATTTGTCAATTCTTCGCCTCCAGTAACTGCTTTAATTACACCATTTTTATCAAGCCATACATAATGGGGTATAATGGCTGGAATAAAGCTCAAAATCGAATCTTCGACAATGGAGGGTAAGGAAAAGTTAACCTTCCTACTGGATTCATAGGAACCGTATATCTTATTCACTGATTTCATAGACTCTCTTGTCACCAAAAGAATCTGCAATTTTTCATTGTACTTCTTTTGAATACTGTCTAGTTTAGGAAATGCAGCAATACAGGGACTACACCAGGGCGCCCAAAAATCTAGAATCACATTTCTCCCCTTAAAATCGGAAAGATTCATGCTCCCTTTTGAATAATTAACTGCAGCTTTAAACTGAATATTACGCAAAGTATCACCAACATTCATTTCATAAATCGGCGTGCGATAACTTATTTGTCGGGCAACTATTTGACCTTGCGCTGAAACAACACAAAAAAAGACCAAAAACAGATACACATTCAGCTTATTAAGCATAATATTTTATTTTTTAATGAATGGATTTGTCGAGCTGGCAATTGGCATTATCTGGGATTCTGAGGAACATCGCTGACAGTTATTTCGCTATTGGGGAGCGGATACACGTATCTATTATCTTTTGGAGCCAGCTTAAATTCGCTTCCCCCTATTAGCCTGGTCAGTGTACCTGGCCCTTCATTGATCTCATTAAGCCTTTTAATATCCACCCACCTAACACCTCTACACAATAACTCTTTCCTACGTTCCTTTAAAATTATGGATAGACTTTCCTTGGACGTCATCGTTGAAATCGGCTGGAATGATCCTGCTTCATACCTACTTGACAAAAGCTTATTCAAATCGCTCAAAGACTCACTATTCTTATCTGCCCTGGCTAGGCACTCAGCACGGATCAGATAGACTTCGTCAATTGCCAGCCCGTTAAAAAGCACAAAAAACAGAGAACTATAGCTGCCTTTAAATGTCATTCTGCCATTAACATTCCTGAAAAAAGCTCTCTTTCTCAGGTCCTTTTCACCGTAGCTTCTGAGAACCACGGTATCAACAAAACCGGTCCCGTTGGCAAGAGGAAATAGCGGACTATTCACCATTCGGCTGTAAAAGATCACTTCCTTTGTATAGAGCGGAGCAAATGGGGAGATCGCGTCTACTGCTACCGTGTTATAATCAAGTATTCCATCGGCCAGATTAATACACTCTGTAGAGGCTTTAAGCGCTTTTTCAAATTCACCGGTAAAGAGATAAACCCTCGCGAGCAATGCATATGCCGCTGCTTTTGTTGGACTTGTTTTTACAAGTACTTTATTGGGCAGAAGCGGTATTGCCTCAAGCAGATCGCTAATAATCCTGTCATAACTTTCCTTAACACTAGCTCGTTCGGCCTTGAGATTTATGTCCGACTCCAATCTTAGAATTATACCCAAATCACTAGCCGCAGAATTCTTATCATACGCTTTTGAATATATCGAAACGAGATTATAATTAGCGAATGACCGGAAAAATAAAGCACTCCCCTTTAAATTATTCCATCTTTCACTCCTATCGGGTTGTTTAACTTCTTGTAATCCTTCTAATATTCGGTTTGAATAAAATATCGCCAGGTAAACATTATCCCACTCAAATTTGGATGATTGTTCAGCATAAAAGTTGCTAGTGCCAGCCCAGGTATAGATATTCTTCTGTCCTTGGGTTTTATTACTTAAAGAAGAGCTGGTGTGATAATAATCATCGCACCCTAGTTCAAGTAAAGATGGCTGATTCTCATTGAAAACACTTGTATTTGCTAAAGCCGCTTCAAAATCATCTAGTGTCGTGGGAACAACAATGGATTGGTCGGATTTGGTATCCAACCAATCCTTCCTGCAGGCCCCAAATACTATAATAGTAAAAAATAGAAGTAATATATTATTGATGCGCATACGGTTTATATTAAAATGTTAAACGTGCTCCTATGGATGCCGATCTTGGAGTTTTATATCCATCTGTAAAATCGGGATCGATATTTTCTTTATTGGCAGTCCACAACAATCCCAAATTGTTGCAATAAATGTAGAATTGAACATTGCTTAAACCGGCCTTCTTTGAAACCCCGGAAGGCAAGTCATATGTCAGGGAAACATCCTGTAATCTAATGTGGTCTCCTTTTTCAACAAGAATACCTGAGAAATCATAGAAGGTGTTTCGCTCCGAAAATTGTGGGTAGTCGATATATACCATTGCGGGCACCTGAGTAATAACTTCATCTCCCGTTTTTTGCCATCTTCTTAGGAAATCTTCGTTCCCTACGCCCTGATTGTACAAGGATCCATAGTTAACAGAGGAACGTCTGAAAACATAACCAGCCTTGAAGATGATATTGGCCGAAATACTTACATTTTTCCATTGAAATGTATTTCGAAAGGACCCAAAATACCTGGGAGCCGTACTTCCACTATACTGCCACAGCGTAGGATCTGCGGAAGTATTTAATATGATCTGGGCGTAATCTTTACTTTCCTTTCCGTCAAGATACCCCACAGGATCACCAGATTCATCTAATTTAGCCCACTGGTAGCTATAAAGACTACTAACAGGATTGCCAACAACCAGACCGGTATTTCCTTCATTTCTGGTAACTCTATCCGTGGCATAACTGGTCATTACGATTGATTCATATCGGATTGGCCCAAAATTAAATCTGCCTTGCAGAGTAATATCTAACCCACTACCTTTCATACTCGAAAAGTTTCCTCGTGCTAGTAAAAAGCCCGTGCTCGAAGGAATAAATCTGTCACCAATTAAATTATTGCCTTCCCTTTTGAAAAATTCTATAGTACCACTTAAATTCTGGTGTTTGAAAACGTTGAAGTCTAACCCAATATTGAAAGAGCTCATTGTCTCCCACGTCAGTTGAGGATTTCCAGGAGAAACAATATCTAAGAATACTGAGTTATTTATTCCGCCATTTAGATATCTTGCTTTCGTGAGGGCTGTAACGGAACGATTTAGATTTCCGTTCTTTCCATAGGTGATTCGAAGAGCCAGCTTTTGAAAAATAGATCCCTGAAGGAAGGCCTCATTGGCGATGTCCCACTTAAGACCAGTGGACCATAAGGGCACCTGCTTTTGATTTGTTTTTACTCCGAATAAATTAGACTGATCAAGTCGTGCGCTAACAGTTGCAGTATAACGCCGATCGTATATATAGGAACCATTGAAAAAGAATGCCCGGTATTTATTGATAACTTCTGGAATAACCTGATTTAGGTCAGAAATATATGACCCATATCCAAAAGGATATAAGGTATATAACGTGTTATAATTGACCGATTGTGAGGCCCCCGACTGAGGGTTATAGCCATATACCCCCCCTTTCGTTCCTGATACCTTAGTTTCAGTAAAATCGCCACCGCCGAGAATAGAGATAGCTGAAGAAGAAAAATTATTATTATAACTAACTTGGATACGACCAGAATTAGCTACAGTATTTTGATTTACGTAAGACACTATTCCTCCCTTGGGAATAGGGAAATCAATAACGCTCCCCCCATCGACGGTAGCAAAACTGTTAATTAAATTCCTCGTAGAATATTGCTCAGCTGATTCATTGCTTTTTGCTTGGAAGTTTTCTCTTTGATACTGGTAAGATAGATCTAAACTTAGTGCCTTCACAATTGCGTACCTCAGATTTACCGAAATACGATTGCTGATATTTTTTTCATCATTATCAAATAGCCGTCGATCTTTTAGAGGGCTGTACGTCCAATCAAGTAATTCAGGAATTACATTTTCACTCACAAACGATGCACGATAGTCTTTTGTAATGGATAACTCATTCCCATCCTCATCCTTCAACCTCGCATATGGGTAAGTATTATTAGTGTACCGGCCACCAGAACTAACGCCCGTCAAACCATTTTTGGCTTCCGATGATTCCGCATAGATAATACGACCAGTAATTTCTAAATTTTGTACGGGCTTATAACTGGTCACTGAACTTAGCGTAACTCGCTTACCCTCATTGCCAACTACCTCTGATTGATCTTTATTATATCCAAGTGACAAGTAATAATTCATTTTATCGCTTCCACCACTCGCACTTAAGGCATATTGCTGCCGCGAAGCCGCCCTGTATAAATAGTCTGAATAATCCCGTCTGACATCCCGCTTTCGTAATTCCATCAGTTTTGCATTTCCAGCTTCCTGGGTAATTACACCGCTCCTCATTTGATCCAAAATTTCTACGGCAGGTGAAATGACAGGGAAAGTTGGATCCACTAAATCCGATTCATAGAATCCTGCATCAAAAAGACTTTTTTCTACATCAATAAAATCACCGGCATTCAAGAAACGTTTCGAGTAAAACAAATCTGGCTTGGCAACTATAGTGTAGTTTAAATTGGCATCGATACTTACCTTCTTATTGTAGCCACCCTTTTTGGTGGTTATTACCACTACGCCATTCCCTGAAAATGCACCCCATATCGAGGATGCAGCCGCATCTTTGAGCAGGGTAATGCTTTCAACATCATTGGGATTTATCGAATTGATGTCGCCGGTATACGGATAATTGTCAACGACTATAAGAGGTTGGGTACTTCCGTATATGGTGCTCTTTCCTCGTATTGTGATACCCAGCGGATTTCCTGCCGACGCTTTATCAAAGAGCATACCACTTGCAATTCCTTCTAGTCTGCTCAGTACATCTGTGGAGACCCGCCTGTTGAGCAACCCATTATTTATTTGAACAAAAGACCCAGTTGTTCTTTCCTTTGGTATATCCTGATATCCTGTTGATACCACCTTTACTTCTTCTAGGTCCAGAGACTTTATATCAAGCTGTATTACTAAATCTTGTGTCCCATTCAGCCTGATTTCTCTCGATTTATAATTGATACTCGTAATAATAATTACTCCTTTTTCATTTACGGGTAGTTGAAACTCCCCACGCTCATTGCTGATGGTAATTGTTGAACGGCCTTTTTCCTGAATGGTCGCCCCCACGACAGGTTCTTTTGCCGCATTTTCTAACTTTCCGTTTAGAATTACTCTGTTGGGCGCATTTATTGGGCTGGGGATGGTATCAGGTGTTATTCTCGAAATTTTGTAAACCCTTATTGAATTTCCATTCTTCACTTCATAGGTTAACGATTGCCCCTCTAATGCTTTATTTAGCACCAATTGGTAACTACTGTTGTTTAACTTTATCGTCACTTTTTTAGTGCCTTCCAAATCTTTATAGTCAAACAATACAATCATTGTCGTCTGTTTTTCTATTTCAGCAAAAACCTTATCGAGAGGGGCGTCTCTAAGGTTAATCGAAATTTGCGCAGATGAATTAGCGCTAACCTGAATACAGACGGAAGTTAATATCGTCACTAATAATTTCATTCGAAGCAGTTTTTTACCCAGGCAAGCGTCATGACGCCTAACCAATGTCTGGGAATGGGAAAATAGCTTTTTGAGGCTATGAAATACAGATTCCATAACTTTGATACGTTTTGGTTTTAGTAAACTCGGCTCTGGCAGAGACGAAGGCCAAAATATTTTCGCGAAAGCGGAATTACACCGAAAGTGTTCGAGCACTTTCGGTTTTTACTTTGGACATTGTCCGGGAATCGCCCGAGATTGACAATTCCTCATTTTGAAAAGGATAACGTTTTCAAATTATTCTATAGTGGGTCAGCCAGGCGAATACTACGGTTTAGAACACGTATCACTCAGCTATACAAAGCCATAAGAATTAATGGTTATACACTAGAAGAATAGATATCAAACATTCTCCACTGTTTTGGCTAGTTATTCACGGATTCCAGGTCGCAGAAATTCGTTTAAACCTAAACACCTGCATGGAGAAACTGGGGGAGCGAATGGATTCGTTGCTTTGATCATGTTCTATTTGTTTTGGTTGGTCGATATTGTTACCTAAATAGGGAACGAAAGACCCGGATTGAAATAGTATTTCCTCTCCGTAACGGGTCGGAGAATCCGGGGCTTCCTTGCATTCCCAATTCCTTTAGGCAAGCATTGCGTCTGTTTTTGCCAGCATTTTGTTGAAGGCTGTCCAGTCGGACATTAGAACAATTTCAAAGGAGGTTTAATGGAAGATCAGAAGTGCATTCTATCTTTTGCTTCGATAGATTTTCAGCACTTTGTTGTTTTGCATGGCGTATTCAATATTCGGTTCGTATTTTTTTAGAAGGGTCAATACTTCGCTCAATGGAATATTTCTACTTAAGCCTCCCTGTATCCGACGATCATCACCGACATTATCAACAAAATCGACTTGCACATCATACCATCTTGCAATTTGGCGCATGACTTCTTTCAGTGGGGCCTTTGAGAAATAAAAATACCCTTTAGTCCAATAAACGGAGGCATTTACGTTAGTTTGAGAAACAGTTAGCTTATAGCCTTTCTTGTTAAACGTCGCCTCATCACCTGGTACTAATTTTCTCTCTGCGGTTTTAGAGGTAACTATCACTGAACCTTCCAAAAGCGAAGTACGCTCCACAGGTTCATTATCGTAAGCATTTATATTAAATTTAGTCCCTGTCACCCTGATGGTGGTCCCATTGTCAGTTTCTACCAGGAACGGCTTCGCTGAATTTTTAGCTACTTCAAAATAGGCCTCACCAGATAGGAAAACCTTTCTTTCGGTAGCCGTAAATGCTGCCGGATACCTAAGCTTGGACCCGGCATTAATAATGCAACGGGTACCGTCTTCCAATAACAACACATAGTCCCCGCCGTTGGGCGTTTCCAGGGTATTCAAACCCGTGTTCAGTTTCTTACCTGAACCAATATACTGAATTGTGCCGTTTTCAGATTTACGTATAGAAATATTTCCTTGCTGGGCAATAGTTCCCGCGGCCGAGCTATCCAACAGTATGGTAGACTGATCAGCCAGGGTCAGCACCGCCCGGCGCCCACCGGGGGGAGCATCAGGTTGCCGCTGGTTGGTGGCCACCATCTTTTGTTCGGATATTGAATGAGACGGGCGTAAAAAATAATATATTGAACCAATAACTAAAAATAGAATGGCTGCAGCAGCAGCGTAGCGGAGGTAATTAATTCTATAGGAACGCGGTTTGTAGTGGCGAATTTCAAAAGCTGCGGGAAACCTTGGTTCGATCAACATCCAGGCCTTTTTCCTTTCTATCTCAAGTGCTCGCGCAAGCTCTAACCCATCATCGGCAGTCAATAAGGAGACCAGATCAGCATTACCTTGTGATCTGTCAATGAAATCATCAAGTTCCTTTTGCTCATCCGCCGAAATATCTCCCTGCGCCTTCATTTGGATCAGGTGGCGTAATCTTAATGCTTTATCGAACATGCTTTCCCTTTTGGACTTATTGTAGGATACAGAAATACCATTACATATATAAACAAGTTGGGACTCCAAACGCTGCCAGGAAATCCAACAATTTTTTATTATTATTTAAAAAAGACCCTGCTAGTGATTTTTCTATACAAAAAAGAAGGAAAACATGATCAATTCCATCAGAGGCTCTTTGCCCAAAATTTCGCGCAATTGAGAGATAGCTTTGGCTTTTGAAGATCGTACAGTGACGGTGGAAGTATTTAACTTGTTCGCGATCTCCTCGATGGTCATGGCGTCGAAATAAAAATGCTGCACAATAGCCCGCTTTTGATCCGGCAATTCTTCCATGGCAGTACGAACTGCCTCTATATATTCTTTGAAAATGATGTGGTCTAAAATGGGGTCAGTGAAACTATGATCCTGAACTAGTACTTGTATATCCTCTACAGCTAATTCCTTCTTATTCTTAAATCCGCTGCCATATTTTAAATAGTTATACGCTTTGTTCCGGCAGGCCACATACATGTAGGATAAGATATCATCCATTTGCTTGAAATTCCCTCGGATCTGCCAGCAGGCCGCAAACGTGTCACTGACGATATCTTTAGCAACTTCAGAATCCCTGATTAGCTTATTGGTAAATGAAAAGAAGTTCTCCCGGTTAGCATAATAGAACTGATCGAATGCCTCCTGCACCCCCAAAGTAATGGCGGCGGCAATATTGTCGTCTTTCTCTTTTTGGCTTTGAGGCATCTGGCCTGAACTTTATTTTTCCTTAACCAACAAGGCTTTCCCGGACAAATATATAGTAATATTTGTAGCACCTTGAAATACAATAATTAACAATGGGAATCCGAACAACTGGATGGTTTATTCGTAGGGGAATTCCGAAAATTGATTGACCGGGAAACTTAATTCTGGTGGCAAGGTATTAAAAGATCGTAAAATCCACAATACTGAATGTATTATTTCAACGATTATTTTATAGAAAAAATACGATAGTCAAATATTCATTGATCATATCAATCTGACTCAAATACTTCTAACGGTCGTTAGGACGAACAAACACAACCGCCTTTCGGTCGCACAATCCCTACCAACCCTTCCGCGCTCGCCTCCTCACCCAAACATCAAAAACCCATCCCGCATGAACGAAAAATTAATGTACACATAGCTCCAATGGCCTGTATCACCATGGTGATTAATAAAGAAGGTTATTTTGATGAAAACTTCAAACCTTTGCAAGTGCCTGCTTCTTAAGCATTCTATTAGAACGACGCATCATATAAATCTCCATCAGACTAAAGCTTTTTCAAAATTTGAGTACAGTAAACCTGGACTAAATGGGTCATTCCATATAATTGGCAAAACCATACCCTATCCTATTAATAACGCTGTAGTTACTGACCACTTTTTTGTCGCTATTCCTTGTCATCAACGCCTACTCCCCATACTTCCTGATCATCGCCCGCGCCTTGATCCCGGACGGCTTCAGGTCCTTCTCGGCCCAATTACCCGTTGAAGAAGCCGAAGGCAGCAACACCGAGCAGGTCTCGTTTTTATCGGCCACCGACCAGGTAACCCAGCTGATCTTATTCTTCTCGGCCCACTCGATCCAGGTCGTCCATTCCGCCTCATTGAGCGGACCGTTACCCGTTGCCTCCATACCCGCCGATTCGGAAATAAATAGCGGCAGGCCCTTCTTCAGGGCAAAGTCGGCCCGGTCGCGCAAATACTGCTTGTGCGTGGCCGCATAAAAGTGAAGTGTATACATCAGGTTCGTATAGCCTTTAATGGGATCATCGGCCGCCACATGCACATCCTGGTCCCAATGCGGCGAACCCACCAGGATCACATTATCAGGATCGATCGCACGGATCGTTTTGATCAGCTCGATGGAATAGGCTTTCACATCCGCCCACGACTGCTTTTCCGGCTCATTGAAGATCTCGTAAATGATATTCGGATACTTACCGTACGTAGTAGCGATCTCGGTAAAGAACTGCTGCGCTTCCTGTTGGCGGATAGTATGACTATGCCAGTCAACGATCACATAAATGCCCTCTTTAATAGCCGCATCGATCACCGCCTTGATCCGCTCCTTCGACCAATCCGGCTTATTGATATACCCCTGGTCAGGCTCAACGCCCATCGCTGCCCGCACCACCGTACAACCCCAATCATTCTTTAACCAGCTCACCGTACCGGCATTGTAAAACCGCGGCCACCAGTTATGCCACCCAAAACTCATACCGCGCAACACAACAGGTGCCCCTTTTTCATTAACAAGCTGCAAACCGGTCACTTTCAACCGGCCATTATCTTTCACCGGCTGGCCAAACCCCGGCGCAGTCGCAAAAACAACCAGCACTACTAAAAGGAAATATTTCATATAGGAAGACTTCTACAGCTAATATACGCAGATTGAAAAACTTACGGAACCGAGACAGGTTTAAGCACACACAACGAAGTGACTTCCATCCACAACACGCCATTCCACCCACCTCTCCCCCGCCCCTTTTTGCCTGCCGGAAAAAATATTCTCTCAAATCTTTTGCGCAACCAGGTATTTGCACATATATTTGCAACCAGATAGTAGCAAATACATCGATCATGGAAACAAGAAGAGACATATTCCAGGCAATTGCCGACCCCACCCGCCGCGCCATCATCGCATTGATAGCCCTGCAGGCTTTAACACCCAATGCCATCGCCGAACATTTCGATACCACCCGCCAGGCAGTATCCAAACACCTGCGCATCCTCACCGAATGCGAACTGGTAAAACAGGAATACAAAGGCCGGGAGATCTATTACCAACTCGAAATAGAAAAAATGAAAGAAATAGACAAATGGATTGAACAATTCCGCAAGATCTGGGAAACCCGTTTCAACCAGCTCGACAACGTACTGGCAACCATGAAAAAACAGAAAAAATGACCGGCATAACGGCAACACCTACATAAAGTGCAGCGTCAGCACTATAAACACCGACAGTATAGCCATGAGAAAAATAATCGTGCTCTCGATGATTACATTAGACGGGGTCATGCAGGCGCCCGGCGGACCGGAAGAAGACACATCAGGCAAATTCCACTATGGCGGCTGGGCCGCACCGTACGGCCATGAAGTCGGCCGTAAGATCGTACAACAGGAAATGAGACCAGCCGATTACCTCCTGGGCAGAAAGACTTTTGAGATCTTTGCCGGCTACTGGCCCCACCATGCCAACATTTGGCCTGCCATCAACGAAGGCACCAAATACGTCCTGTCCAACACCATGGGAAAGTCCGACTGGAAGAACACCGTATTCCTCCAAAACCTGGCCGACATCAAAAAGCTCAAAAAAACAGAAGGGTCTGACATCCAGGTCTGGGGTAGCTCCAAACTCATTCAGCTGCTGTTGGAGAATGATCTGGCAGATGAGCTACGCCTTAAGATCTACCCCCTCACACTGGGTGAAGGCAAAAAGCTATTCGACAATGGCGCAATACCCGCCTCATTTATGTTGGCAGAGACGGTGGCCACACCCACCGGAGTGATCATCGCCACCTACAAACGGGCCGGCAAAATAACTACAGGCACCATCGGCGCTTAAAGATCTTCAGTTCAAAGGCTGGTTGTTTCCCCGGAAACAACCAGCCTTATGCATTCAATAAGCCCGGCCGGCCCTACAGCTACCCAAAGCTGTAGCAAACACATCCTGTCCAAAACAACCCGCCATAAAGACCATATAGCACCCCCTCCGGCGTGCCGCTCCATTGTAGCTTTGAGTAGCTTAATGAAAACAAAAAAATGGAATAATTATGGAACGCAACAAAACGATCCGCATAACGGCATTACTCGCAGGTCTGTTATGCATATTTACAACAAGCGCACAAGACAAACAGAACACCATCCAGCCACTGCCAAAAGAAGTAGAGATCCGCCTGGCACTCAGCGCCCTTCCGCCCCACCTCCGCGACAGTGCAACGGTTTATGTCCTCGATCCGGCAAAGGGCTTTGAAATAGCCCGCAAAGGAAGCAACGGGTTTCACACTTTCGTAGCCCGTAACGGCGATGATGCCATGAGAGGAGACTGGCCATTGATAGAGTACAGGAACGATATCCTGTACCCGATCTCTTTTGATGAGGCAGGCGCCAAAACCATCATGCCCGTTTTCTTCGACATCGCAAAAATGCAGGCCAAAGGAACCCCGCCCGCCGAACTGAAAAAGACCATCCAGGACCGCTTCAAAAAGAAATACTACAAAGCACCGCAACGCGCCGGCATCTCTTATATGCTGTCGCCGATACTCAGAACCTACACCAATCCCGACGCAAACGACAACGTCATCACCGCCAGCGTGCCGCACGTCATGTATTATGCCCCCAATATCACCAACGATGAAGTAGGTGGCAGTAAACCTGCTCCGGGCGCAAAGTATCCGTTTGTTATACTTCCCGGCCCCCATGGATACAGCATACAGTTCCTCGGCCAGGCCGAAACAGAAGCCGTTAGAAAAGAATACAAATCCCTGCTGGAACAACTCTGCACCATCAACAAAGAATGGTGCCTGCCGGCAACGGAAGACCGGTCCGCAGCAACTCATCAGCATCATTAATTAAACCACAAACGATCATTCAATTAAAAGTACGACCATGACAACAACAGACTTTTTACTCACCCAAACCACCAAGCGCACACCGCAGGAAGTATACAACGCCATCCTCAACGTACGTGGCTGGTGGTCGGGATATTTTGCCGAAGAGATCATTGGCAATACCGATAAGCTCGGAGAAGAATTTACCTTTCGTGCCGGAGAAGGGGTTCATTATACCAAACAGAAACTGGTGGAACTCATCCCCAACAAAAGAGTGGTTTGGCTGGTAACGGAAAGCGCCCTCACCTTCGTAGATGAAATAGACGAGTGGACGGGCACCAAACTCATATTTGACATCACAGAAAAAAACGGAGTAACCGAATTCACCTTCACACACGAAGGATTGAACCCGGAATTTGAATGCTTCGAATCCTGTTCACCAGCCTGGACCGAATACCTCCGAAACAAATTATTACCCTTGATCAATTCGGGTAACAGCCTGGATATCACACACCAGGCCATATAACCGAAAGGTTACCGATACCGGTAGTAAATAAGCCCGTCGCCCGGTTGAATAGCATCCACTAAATTGAATAGGTAGCTCCGTAAAGGTGGCTACCTTTTTTCATTACCAAAACAAACCACCTATGCAAATGCATCCTTACAGGATTTTACTAACCTGCCTGGTCTTATTGTGCAGCTACACCTCGTTCACACAAAAAGTACCGGAATTCCCCAAAGCCGGCCTCTTCAACGCAAAGATCTCCCCCGATGGAAACTTAGAGATCTACGCATCAAAGACCTCTTCGCTGCACGACTTCGAGTTCCTCACCGGCAAATGGACCATGGAACACCAACGATTGAAAAAAAGACTGGTTGGCTCCACAGAATGGGAAAGCTTCCAATCCGAAGACGAGAACTTTGGCACCATGCTGAACGGACTCGGCAATACCGATATCTATAGAGCTACCCTCGATGGAAAACCATTCGAAGGCTTTACACTCCGCTTGTTCAATCCGGAAACCAAATTGTGGAGCCTTTATTGGGCACCCAGCACGACTGGCGTGCTCGACCCACCCGTGGTAGGCTCATTCGAAGGCAATATCGGGCACTTCTATTGTACGGATCTCTACGAAGGCAAGCGGGTCATCGTCATGTTCCGGTGGGATAAAACCGACAAAGAGCACCCCGTATGGAGCCAGGCCTTCTCACCCGATAACGGAGCAACCTGGGAGTGGAACTGGACAAACACCTCTTACCGCATCAAAACAAAACCCACCAAAAAATAACCCTGCCTTCAATAGAAAGCAGGGCTATCAAAAACTTCAACATTGAGCACAAAGCCTGTTGAGGCTTCACAAAGCAGTCATTACCAACATCGTAGCGCATAGGCGCAATAAAAAAGGTCGCCCCGGTTGATGGAGGCGACCATTTTCTATATAAAGACAAATAAATTAATACCTGTTCTTATTGTAGCTTTTGCTGTTGTTGTAACCACCGCTACCGCCACCGTTTTGACGGAAAGGGCTGGAACTGCGGGGCCTGTCTTCTTTAGGCTTGGCTTCCATTACTTTGATGGTCCGGCCTTCAACAGTAGCGCCGTCCAATTCAGTAATAGCTTTTTTCGCAGCGGCATCATCAGACATTTCAACAAATCCAAAGCCACGGGAATTACCGGTCTCCCGGTCGCTGATTACTTTGGCTGAAGCTACTTCTCCATAAGGAGCAAAAAAATCTCTCAAATCTTCATCCTGAACGTTGAAGCTGAGGTTCGAAACATAAATGTTCATTACTAAACGATTAAAATTTTAAAATACTGAGATAGCAAGGAGTAGGTAACTAATTAAAAATGCAGATTACTTAGCAGATAATTAACAATTACTAATGCAAAACTCAAATGAAGTGTGAAGGTAGGTCATTTATAATTGGTAACCAAATCTTTCTGATACACTTTAACAGATCGATAGAAAACGGTTCCTCAAAAACATAAAAACAATTACCCAAAAAGTGTACCTTTACCCCGCCTCAAAAATGCTACAACGCCTCGTACTGTCTCTGCACTCATTGTAGCTATAGTAGTTCAAGTTGAAAAATTGCCTCTCATTTTCTCAGATGGCCGGGTTTTAAGCACTGGCCGATGTTATTTGTTCAGCAAAAGGTTATTAGTAAATAATTTAAAACATTAACTGTTTAAAATGTTAACTATGAAGCTTTCTGATTTTATCCTATTGAATGAGGAGGAAAAGAAAATGACTGTTCTTCACCAGGGGGTACTCGTAGCCAAGAGAAGTAACTTCGACTTCATGGTATTCCTTTTTCAGATGGAAAACTATTACGTGGAGGCATACTGCAACCCCCAAAACAAAGCGATCGAAGAATACAGGGTATTTGATAATATCACCTTATTAAATCCCTATCTGGACACAATCCCTATCGATAATTTACTGAATTGAGGCAACAAACATACTCGCCTGGGGTATGTTTACGGGCCTCACTTTCACGAAAGACTGGCACGTTTATCTGAAGGGCAATGCATCCCATACAGCAGCATTGACCTTCACAACCGCTTTTGATGCATCATCATAAGCCTGCATACCCTTGTCAGATACCGGATGATTGGCAGCCATCATCCGCTTCGCTTCCATCAAGGCATTACTCAATAGATACTCATAGTAACTATTGGCGTCATACTGTTGAGGGCCATAAATCGCTGCACCCTGCTCCACCAGCCTTTTCCGCCTTTCATTCTCCTGTGCCAAAACGGCCAGGAACTGGCTATAATCATACCCCTTCAACAAACCTGCTTGTTGAAGTAACCTGATTTTCCCTTTTTCCTCCTTCAACTGTTCCACCGTTCTGTTTTTGATCCATTGAAGGGGCGTCGTACCGTCATAAACACGATC
Source organism: Paraflavitalea sp. CAU 1676 (assembly GCF_029223285.1). Taxonomy (GTDB): domain Bacteria; phylum Bacteroidota; class Bacteroidia; order Chitinophagales; family Chitinophagaceae; genus Paraflavitalea. Next base: position 45,647 of record NZ_JARHUJ010000007.1, read on the forward strand.
CCAGAAATGGCTATCCGTAAAAGAAGCATGGTAACGTTGCAGAAAAAAATCAAAGCACGCACTTCTCAAGCCATCCATGCGCCATATAAATTCCCTTTTCGACACTTTCATATCACCGATTTCAACAACCGTAACGGAATCATCATACGAGGAAACGGCGAATTGTTCATCCAATAAAACGATAGTGGGTGGCACCATAACTCCCGCACCGTTGTATGCCCCAATATTGGGGGCCTTAGTCCCCAAAACCGGGTTATCCCAATAATCCCTTCCTCCATTGCTTGGAATCAACTTGCCTGCGCCGATAGCAGGCGAACCGGATGTCAATTGATACCCATCCGCGTTGCCAAAGGAAATCATCCCGTTAACCAGTTTGCCGGTACCCCCGCCTCCAGGTGAAACGAGTTGCGGATCGCTGGTAAGATTATTGTGGCCGGCAGGCATACCCGAAGCATCACCAAACACGAGGTTATGATCAAAAACAGGGGTCGCAATATTGTTCCAGCCGAGCCACTTGCCGGCACTTGTCAGGTAAAATATATTATTATGAAAATAAGCACTTACGGGAAGTCCGTTCCAGGAGGAAACCGATACCGGAATGGTCTTTGAACCCGCGGGCAGGTACACGGTATTGTTATAGATCTGTACATTGGAAACTGGACCGTGCAGGGCAAAGAGCAGATGCTGGTCATTTTGACTGATATTATACCGTATGATCGCATTCGTATTGCCCCCCTTCACCTCGTTGCAGATCAGCATAAATCCGCCCTCGTTATCATGGCTGTAGTTATATTGAAAAATGGTACCGTCCTGTCCATAGTCCACATCGAACCCCTGACCGTCATTCGTCGACCTCACATTATAGGCTTCATTAAACTGAAACACATTGTGGTCCCCGTTCCAGCACCAAATACCAGCATTGGGAGTGCCTGAATTGACATTGGCGCCATTCACCAGGTTGTATTCAATCAGGCCGTGAACGGTATTGATGGGCACAATGCCATCCCCACCCGCATTTTCCACATAATTGCTCCTGATCTCTACATGGGTATGGGCAACATAACCCGATCCATCAGTACATCCCACAGACGGCCGGCACCACCACTCGGAAGCGGTACCGATGCCAGTCCTGTTCACAGTCTTTACAATATTATTTTCGATCTTCACAGAATCAAACCACGACAGCACCGGCTGGCTTCCTTTACGGGCAACCACCATAATCCCCATGCTCCCGTTTTCATCTTTTGTATTATCGCCCAAAACATCATGAACGAAATTATTACGGATATAAATATGGGTCAACTTTCCTCGATCCCTGTTCTCCACCTCGATACCTCTTTTCTTCTGGCCCGCCCTGGCCGTATTGAGGATTTCCAGGTTGGTAATCTCCCAATACTGTTGGTTGGATAGATAAACGACGCGTAAGGCGCCGTTACCATTAAAAATGGGTCTTGTAGCAGTGCCGCCATAACGACTGATCACAATAGGACTCCCCGCTTTACCAGAACCCTTCGGACTCAAAGTGCCAACCCACACACCATCACACTTAAATAAGATAGAATCGCCGGCGTTGAAAGTTGTATTGTTTACCTTATACAAGGATTGCCACGCCAAAGCCGCACTTTTTCCGTCATTGGCATCCCTGCCACCAATAGCATCGATATAGTAGGTCGTATTACCCGGTGAACCAGCCGACAGGGTAAATAGATTAAAATCCCTTCCATAAGCAGATCCCGTACTTGCCTTGTATAAAAAAACAGTTACCTGGGTAACCGTGTCACCAGTAGTAAAACTTGTCTGATATTTTTTGTAGGCAGTATCGGTAACAATCACTTCACCGGCTTTGTAATTTTTAACACCCAGGATCACGGATTCACCGGGAGCGCCTGCCTTGATCCATCCTTCAAAAGTATAAGTAGTATGCGGATGAAGGTTGTAGATAACCTGCTCCAAACTCGTTTCACCGCCCGATTGAACTACAGCATAACCATCCCCGCCAGCGGTCTCGCGCTTTACAGTAGTATTGCCCGAAGGCTGCCAGCTATACCACGGCAACAAACTACCTGTTTCGAAAGCTGGGTTAATAAGAAGATTCGGGGATTGGACCACCAAATTGAAATCATCACCATAAGCAGCACCCGTAGTTGGTTTGTACAAAAAGACGGTAGCTTGGGTATTGGTGGCGCCGGTCGTAAAACTGACCTGGTATTTTGAATAAGTAGTGGCAGTAGCGCTAACAGTCACCGCCGTATTACCGTAGTTCTTGACGCCCAGCATGGCAGACTGACCGGGGGCAACTACCTTTATCCAACCTTCAAAAATATAAGTAGTATTGGGCTCCAGGTTAGCAATCAACTGTTCTATACTTGTTTCACCACCCGATTCATAGACAGCATAATTACCACTATGCGCGTTGCCACTGATGATTGTTGAAGTACCGGAAGGATTCCAGGCGTACCAGGGAGAAGTGCCGGAAAGATGCCAGGCAAACCACGCATGCAAGCTGTCTGTCTCAAAACCGGCATTGTTGATAGATTGGGTTTTCCCGGTAGAAAAGAAAAAAAGGCATACCAGCAAGCATTTAATTTCCCTCATACAAATGAATCTGAAAAGGATGAGTAAATATTATTGTGGTTAACTGGCCTTAGAGGAAGAGGAATTTAGGGGAGATACCCCTAATGTATACTTTATCATCGAAAACACAGTGCTCATTCGAGCCCAGCCGCACCCTGGCCAGGCAGCGGATACATCCATGCAAAACCACCGCAGCCGCAGTTCCAGGACGATGAGAATGAATTTATGTGTCAATAACTACCCATTTTGAGTCACTGGATTAGGTGAAAGGCATGGCCGGGAATTACCTGTATTTACAGATTGAAAACCCCTTAAGAGATCAGTTATGGAAACTTACACGCGGAAACAAGAGGTTGTCAATGCCCTCATACACGGTATTGGTATGCTGTTTGGTGTGAGCGGGCTACCGGTCCTGGTGGCCATCGGAACGGTAAACGGCAATACCCCGGGCATTATCGGTTCAGGAATTTACGGTTTTTGCTTTCTGATGCTTTTTACATCCTCCACCATCTACCACATTACGCTCGAACCGGCCACCAGGCGGCTTTTTAAAACACTTGACCACATCAGCATTTATTTCCTCATTGCCGGCACCTATACCCCCCTATTGCTGATCTTTCTGAACAATCAATTTGGGGTAACCCTGCTGGTTGTTTTATGGAGTTTAACACTACTGGGCATATTCTTCAAAATCCGTTATACGGGCCGTTTTGAGATCGTGTCTACCATCGTTTACCTGCTGATGGGCTGGATCATGCTGGCAGGCGGACGCAGGTTTTTTACCGCGATGCCTGCCGATGTGATCGTAATGATCTGTATTGGCGGAGGTCTCTTTAGCGTCGGAGTAATATTTTACCTGTGGGACAAATATCTGTACACCCATGCCGTGTGGCATGGATTTGTACTGGCAGGTGCCATTTGCCATTATGTAGCCGTATTGCTTTCGCTTTGATGGCTACATTAACGACAGCTTAAATACTTGAACGACTTGAAGCTATTCATTAAAAATATGGTATGTATTCGCTGCAAAATAGTAGTGAAAGATGAGTTGACGAAACTCGGGCTGCATTGCATCGTGGTAGACCTGGGCGAAGTGGAAATCGCCGAGACAATTACGGCCGAACAGCGCGACCAGGTGCAGATCGCCTTGTTACGCTCGGGGCTGGAGCTCATGGACGATAAAAGGAGTATGCTTATTCAGCGCATAAAGCAGGTCATCATCGAACTCGTGCACTATTCCGAAGAACCATTGCGTGTCAAGTTCTCCGAATACCTAAGCCAGAAGCTTAACTACGATTATACCTACCTGGCCAATATTTTTTCGGAGGTACAGGGCATCACCATCGAAAAATTCATCATCTCCCACAAAATTGAACGGGTAAAGGAGTTACTGGTCTACGATCAGCTGACCCTGTCCGAAATAGCATTCCTGATGCACTACAGCAGTGTATCCCACCTATCGGCTCAATTTAAAAAGGTCACCGGCCTTACCCCCTCCCACTTCAAGCAGATCAAATCCCAAAGGCGCAGTATGTTGGATGACCTGTAGGGAACCGACGGAAAAGTGTGAATCATGTGATTTAATCCCGGAATCATATAACCCTCATTTGGATTAATTGTACCATCTTTAGGGAGTATCATATTGCTTATTCAACACCTTCAAAGCGCATGTCCAGGGTAACCTTCAACAATAGCAGCCGGTTATTTTACCAGGCCGTTAAAAAGTCAGTGGATGACTATTTCGAGAACAATCGCCTCCAAAAGACCGGCAATTGGAATCTTTATGTGAAAGCAGTCATCCTGATACCGGTTGCGCTGGCCCTGTATGGCTTCCTGGTATGGGGGAGCTATCATTGGCTCACCGGCGTGCTGCTGGCGGCTTTGTTGGGACTGTCATTGGTATGCATTGCATTCAATATAATGCACGACGCCTGCCATGGCAGCTATTCCCGCAAAAAATGGGTGAATGAGCTCATGGGCCTTAGCATGAATGCCCTGGGCAGCAATGCTTTTATATGGAAGATCAAGCACAATATCATCCACCACACCTATACCAACATCGATGGCATTGATGATGACCTGGCCAACAGTTCCCTGTTAAGAATGTGCAACACCCAGCAATGGAGGCCCATGCACCGGTTCCAGTTCATTTACATGTATCTGCTGTACGCCATCAGCACCCTCGCCTGGATGTGGGGCACCGATTTTGCTAAATACTTCTCCAGGAAGATCCACAATACACCGATCAGGAAAATTAACCTCCACCAGCATATCGTCTTCTGGACCAGCAAGCTGTTGTATATGTTCGTGTATGTTGCGGTGCCTGTTTATTTTGTAGGGTGGCAGCCATGGTTAATAGGCTTCCTCGTAATTCATGCAGTAATGGGCCTTGCTTTATCCATCGTATTTCAACTGGCGCATGTGGTAGAGAAAACTACCTTTGAGGCCATTGCAGATAAACCCAAAGTAATAGCGTCTGAATGGGCTGTACACGAAGTGAGCACCACGGCCAACTTTGCTCCTGAAAACAAGCTGATCAGCTGGCTGGTGGGTGGCTTGAACTTCCAGATAGAACACCACCTATTCCCGCAGATCAGTCATGTACATTATCCGGCATTGAGTAAAATAGTCCGGCAGCAATGCGAACTGTTTGACCTTCCTTATAACTACTATCCCACCATGCACCAGGCCATATACTCTCATATACGCCTCATGAAGCAACTGGGGCGTCCTGACGCTTCCTGATGAAATCTTCCGTTATTGCTTAAGAGCCTTTTCTTTTGGCTGTTGAAACGCCAGTTCTTCGCCCTGAATGCTGAAGAACAGGTTTTGCAATTGGTGCAAATGGGTCATATGCTGAACAATCGGCTGACGGGAAAAATCCAGCGGGAAATAATCGTTGTCCAACTCGATAGAATAGGTCCTCTCGGGCCGGGGATGTTGCCATACCTTAAAATGGGGATGAAAAGTGAACCCCATGCCTGTCAGCAACTGGTTTGTTATCCGCACGCTTTCCAGCCGATCGGAGGACGCACTTTCAAATTTAACTTCGCCATCTATTTCATACCCGACCAGGTGCTCCTCAGTACGCCCATTATTATTCAGGCTGCATACCGTACAGAGTTTCTTGTCGACCAGCACATAATTGCCGATCCGGAATTGTTCTATATTGATCATAATATGCGTTTTACTGTTTATTTAAAACAACAACTGCCCAGCGTTCGCGTGAGCAGTTGCTCGTTCATCATGGCAGATATTGAAGTAATTGCTGAGGGAGACCGCGAAACGTCGCCCTTTATTCGTAGCCGCTTTTAATGGTTGTTAAGATCATCTTAAATCGTCCATTGGGATTGATATAGTGAGAAGCATGTGCAGGGATAATGATCCCCTGGCCCGTCTGCAATTGGCTGGTGTGTTCACCGATCACAACCTCTGCCTGCCCTTCAACGATCTGAACAAAGGTTTCGAAAGGGCTCGTTTTTTCTACCAGCCCCTCGCCATAATCAAATGACATCATACTCACGTTGCCGGTCGACTTTTTAATAATAGTTTTTATAACCACCGAATTAGGTACGTATTCGAGGATCTCAACAATGATATGAACTTTGGATCTCTCCAGTTCCTCATTGGCCGGCAACCTGTTATTCAGTGAGCTATCCATATTATTTATGTTATTACTGCTTTTTAATGGTGGAAGTAAAGAAAGAAGAAAGGGGCCAGGATAGAGATCCAGCCCGTTTTTTTAATCCAATATCCTATGAAAACGAATTTAAAGGTAGGAGCTTCTGTACTGGTACTTGTTATTGAATCCCATATTCGTTTTGTATAATTCACACATCCCCGCGGACACAGCGCCGCTTCACCTGCCGCATTACCGGTTATCGCTCTTCGATAGGGAAGGCTGATCTGTTCTGCCCTTGTATCCCGCGAATTTTGCCCTGTACATTTTAGCATTACGGTATGGCTTTGGATCATTGATTACCACTTTATAGCCGCTGAAACGGTCATAATGCTGAAACTGCTTAGGAAAGTCAGTGGTAAAGATCCACCGCCCGCGATGCCTGTAAATGTAGGTTCGTTTGGGAACGTAGTAGAAGGCGTCTATATCGGGCATGTAATAATAGTTTGCGTGATCATATCCTGCCGGCCCCCAAACAGGTTGATCGCCGGTGTTGCCAGGCAGGCTTAACCGGATCTGCGCGGTGATACGATCACCCATAAAACAACTTATCATTATGGATGCCAGAACAACTAGCTTTTTCATGATTCATATAGTTTGAGAAGCAGCGTTCCTGGATAGCTAAAGGTAATCTTATTAGCGCTGGCTATCATTATACAACTCTCCGTTATAATTGCATAATTCACACATCTGCAGACTGAATGGAGGGTCAACAAGAAAAGGATCGGCGCTACCTGGGTAATGACTGCTCAAACTGAAGTTCATCAATATCCATTTCTCTTTCTACTTGTTTTACGGCTTCCTCACTGAATTTTCCTTCCTTATGGAGTTGCAATAACAGGTCACGTTGAAATAAGCCGATATTTATCCGTGCATCCTGCATTTTCGTGATAGATCTTACCGGCAACCGCTCTTCACGCACTTCGTTCCGGGTATGAAGAATGATTTCTTCCCGAAGGTTTTCCATCAATTGTTCATACCTGTTTTTCAAAGGAAGAATGATGGCGGCTTCAGACTGGGGAGTCATCACCCGCTCAATGTATTCAAGCGTATGAAGCACCACAAGCAGCTGAAGCTCTCTTACCTCCTTCTCTTCGTTGCTGGAAGGCTTGATGCCTAATAGGCGTATCAGGAGCGGCAGGGAAAAACCCTGCACCACCAGGGTCATAAATATCACCACAAAACATACGAACAGGATGAGGTGTCGTTGCGGAAAAGCTTGTCCGCTGGGCAGACTTAGCGGCAGAGCCAGCGCAGCAGCCATGGAAATAACGCCCCGCGTACCGGTCCAGGAAACAATAAGGACGTTTTTCCAGCTATCTCCAATCGCTTCGTTTGCATGGGCTGCGGGATTCCGCTTTTTTAACCTGGTTGACAATTTTAAAGAATAAGCGCCAGCAAAAACCCATACAACCCGCACCAGGATGGTCGCCAGGCTAATGATCAGTCCATAGCCAATGAGCGAAAAAATACTGTATTCGCTCAATTGCCCCAAAATGACCGGCAATTGAAGACCTATCAATATGAACAGAAATCCATTCATCAAAAACGTGATCGTGTCCCAGACAGCTCTTGTTCGCATTCTGGTTTGATAAGAGAATATCTCCTGCGCTCTCCACGACACCATCAGGCCGGTACATACCACTGCCAGAATGCCCGATGTATGCAGCTCTTCAGCCAGCAAATAGGAAATAAAGGGGGATAATAAGGTAAGGCTTGTTTCTACCAACGAATGGTTGGTGATTTTTTTATGCAGAAATATCAGCAGGTACCCAACGGCCAACCCCACTAAAACGCCACCACCAGCAACCACGAGGAATTGCAGCCCAGCCTGCCATATTACAAAAACGCCGGTAATGCTGGCCGTCAGGGCGTAGCGGTAGGCAATTAAAGCTGCGGCGTCGTTGACCAGGCTTTCACCTTCGAGTATACTGATCAGTCGTTTGCTCAATCCCAGGCCCTTAATGATGCCTGCTGCGGCCGTGGCATCGGGAGGTGAAACTATAGCGCCCAACAGGAAAGCCAGTGGCCAGGTAAATTGTGGAAGGCAATAATAGGCTGTAATGGCTACAACGATCGTGGTGCAAAACACAAGACTTATACCGAGGGCGCTGATCGGACGAATATTTTTCCTGAATTCGCGCCACGAAGTGCGCAAGGCAGCGTCATACAGCAAAGGGGGCAGAAAAACCAGGAAAATGATGTCCGGATTGGGCGTAAGGGGCGGCAGCGGAATAAATCCGATCACCAATCCCGTTAAAACCAACAATACAGGGTAAGGCATCTTGAGTTTATCGATAAATGCCGATAAACTGATCAAAACAGCCATAATAAATATGATAAGCTTAAAATTGTCCATATACGCCTCTCACCATTACTTACACTTGCAGGTAGCTGTAAACTACGATTAATAGCGCATAGAGCCCGGAATGTGTGAATGTTACAACTTATTAAGATAGTTGTATAACAGCAGTGCAGATAAATGAACAGACCTTTGCACCAGGAATGAAAGTAAAAAAATAAATGTATGAAAAAGGTTTTGGGCATCACCCTGTTATTAATCGTTGCGACATTTTGTTCGGTAAACGCACAAAGCAAAACAAAGAAAGATACGACAGGCGGTAAGAACGCTGTTGAGAAAGCGGCGAATAAAACAGCAGAAGTGGCTGTTAAGGGAAAGGCAACCGTTGTAGACAAGGTGTATAAGGATAAGGTGGGACCTGATGGGCAAACCATTTACATCGACCGCCATTCCAAATATTATTGGGTCGATAAAAAGGGCCATAACGTATATGTAGAAAAAAGCCAACTTAGACCTAAACAAAGCTAATCGGACTATTAAACACCACTTTAAAATGAAACAAAAACAAATAGTGCTGCTTTTAGCAGCAGCATGCTTCTCGGCCCTGACGGGTCTGGCGCAGGTCAGCGAAACTTCCTTAATAATTGATAAAGAAAACCGGCACGCAGTAATGTTGCCTGTTCAACAGCCGGAGAAAGAAACCAGGGAAGCGTTGAGACTACGGCTGAAAAGATCAGGGCTCAATGAAAAGATGTCTGGCAATGTAGCAAGGTATAAAGGCGTTACATTTTCGGAGATCAGTCCCGACAAGATTGATATCTATACAAAAGTAGAGCCTGGTCCAAACAATAGCAGTCTCGTGTACATGGCCGTTTCCAGGGGCTATAATAACTTTACCTCTAGCGGATCGGATAGTCTCCTTACAGAAAACGTAAAATTATTCCTGCAATCCTTTACGGTCGATGCCAGCAACCACGCTGATGATATTGATATTACCAACCAACTGGATGATATCAGTAAAGAAGAAAAGAGTTATCAGGCGTTACTCGATGAACAGGTCGATCTGCAAAAGAAAAGGTCGGCTATCGATACCAAACTTTTGGATATCCAGAATAACCTGAACCTGAAAAGAGAAACGATAGACAAAAAGAAATTAGACGTGGAGAAAGCGAAAAGCAAACACGCAAAACTGTAACAAGTTCAATAGAGATACCCTCCGTGCTGAAGGCTTATGAAATCAAAAATTAAGGCCCCAGGAAGTTGGCACCCACCCAACTCCTGGAGGTCTTAATTTTTTAAGTATAGCCCCTAATGGCAGCCAGTTACCAACTGGAAAAAATCGCCTATCCCTTCAATGAAAGCAACAGCATTTCCCGAAGGACGAAAGTGCCGTTGAAACGCCAACCAGTCCGGCTTTAACGAATGAATGAAAATCGGTAACTTTAATACTATTGTTGATCAAAATCTTCTATCATGAAAAAGTGGCAATCGCTTGTAGCCCTTTCGATACTCCTGCTGGCAGTATCATTCAGGCCGTTCCATCATGGCTGGGCCAATTACGATCAGACAAAAACACTCGACTACACAGGAACAGTGGAAGAGTTTAAGTTGGAGAACCCGCATGCCAGTGCAAGGGTAACGGATAAAAACAAAACATGGTTGGTAATACTGGCGCCTACGAGCCGGATGGAATCGAGAGGGGTACCTACAGACAAGATCGTAAAAGGAAGTAAACTCCGCGTCGTAGGTTATCCGCATAAAACGACCAAGGATGAAATGCGGGCAGAAAGGATCTACGTGGACAACGTCAAATATGAATTGCGATAACTGTGGTAGTTAAATGGATCGAAGCATCCTCGCTGGCAGAAGCCATACGGCAATCGACATGGTTGTATCCTTTTATTGAGATCATTCACATACTGGGGATCGTGCTCGTGGCTGGCGGTGCGATCCTTTTTGACATACGATTATTGTCAAACAGGAAGGCAATTATAGAGAACAGGTATTTATTGTCCTGGTCAAAGCTGGGGCTGATACTCGTCATACCATCTGGCCTGCTCTTGTTTTCGACCAATGCGATGGCATTGTCACGTGATCCTGTCTTCGGATTGAAATTAGGGTTACTGCTGCTGGCGGCTATCAATGCCTGGGTATTCCACGTGAGGGTCTTTCTGCCGGCAAATTATACTACTGCCCGATTTCATGCGATCGCCTCGGTCATACTATGGATAAGCATCATATCCTGTGGCAGACTCCTCGCCTACTAACCACCTCAAGCCCCTTTCACCCCCGCAGAAAGTCGCATTCCCCACCCAGGCGTTCAGCAAGAGCACAATACATTTAGGATACAAATCCTTAACCAGTAAACTAATTCATGATATGAACGTGCAGGAACAGGTTAAAAAGTATATAGCTGGACAGCCGGAGCCAAAACGCAGTGAACTGCAGGACTTGCACCAGCGCACCCTTCAGGCGTTAGCCGGAGGGAAATTATGGTTCGAAGATGGCAAAGACGCAAACAATAAAACCGTTGCCAACCCCACTATAGGATATGGACTGCAAACCATAAAATATGCCAATGGCAAAACCAAAGAATTTTTCCGGATCGGTATAAGTGCCAACACCACCGGGATTTCTGTCTATATCCTGGGCATCGAGGATAAGAAGTACCTGGCCCAAACCTATGGAAAGGATTTAGGCAAGGCAAGTGTCACCGGGTATTGCATTAAGTTTAAAACGCTAAAGGATATAAACCTGGATATTCTGGAGGAGGCAATACGATATGGGTTGGAGCTGCCCCATTAAGACCAGGGGCAAATGCTTTCAGGCTTCAGCTATTATCTTCGTCCCAGGCTTCTTATTATTAGAAAAAGGCAGCTTATGAACACTATTAAGTAAATAATGGCTAACCCGTTATGCTCAAATCGCAGAGTCTTAAAGTCGAATTTTTTGTATAGTGTTACCCCTAAAATGATGGTTACAATGCTTAAAGTAAACGGTATTGCTTTTTTCTTTTCCATAATCAGGTTGTTTTTGATCAGGTTAATGGACGTTGCTGAAAGTATTTCCTTCAAAAATCAAGGTAAAAAGTTTGTAAATGCCTACACCGGGGTGTAAATTTAGTCTCCTATAAAAGGTGTACATGAAGCACAACGCCGGTTCTAGCCTGCTGACCACGAACAAGCTGGGCGACGTTACGGAAACCAACCAGCATTACCTGGAAGCAATAAAGGCCTTTGCCCGCCTGAGCTACGAGAGTATATATGTGATCGACTACAAAGACATGTCTTTCGAATACGTATCAGATAATCCGCTTTTCCTATGCGGATATAGTGCAGCCGAGGTATTACAACTGGGATATGAATTCTACTTCCGGCAGGTCCCGGCACAAGACCTGGAATTATTATCACAACTCAACGAAGCAGGCTTTGATTTCTACGCGCAACTTCCCGTGAACGAGCGGACGCTTTACAGTATTACCTATGATTTTCACCTGACTCATAAAAATGGCAAACAGATCCTCATCAATCATAAGCTAACCCCGCTCTTTCTGACACCAGAGGGGAAGATGTGGAAGTCTATGTGCATAGTATCCTTATCACGGCAGCAGGCTGCCGGGAATGTGAGCATCCACCGACAGGGAAGCAACGAGGTCTGGGACCTGGTCATCGGAAAAAAGGTCTGGCGAAAATCGGTAAAGCCATCGCTCACCGAAAGAGAACTGGAGGTATTGCGGATGCATGCCCAGGGGTATTCAATCGATCAGATTGCGGAGAAGCTGTTTGTTGCGCCAGACACGGTGAAATATTACCGTAGAAGGATCTTTGAACGGCTGGAGGTGAGCAATGTAATGGATGCCTTGTCGTTAGCAGTGGCTAGTAAGTTGATTTGAGGGCCAGCTAAAAAAAGACACTACTAGAACCACCACCAAACAAGCACCACCGGCCTGTGTCTTTTCAGCAGTTCTCACACCATGTATAATTTCTTGCTATGAACTATAAGGATACTGTTTTTAATAAAGAAACATTAGCAGAGATGTTCGGGCATTTTAAATTAAAGAAAGTAAAGCGCAACAATATCCTTCTGCACGAAGGTGAGATTTGCAAAACTTTTAACTTTGTTAAAAAAGGCTGCATTCGAAATTATTTCATTGATAAAAAGGGGAACGACAAAACGAGATCAGTTACGTTGGAAGGAAATGTCGGAACCGGATTATCAAGTTTTATTGCTGAACAACCATCCACTGAATTCATTGACACGCTTGAAGATTCTGAATTGTTAACAATCAGCCGGAACGATTTTTTTCAACTGACCACTACCCGGGAAAACTGGAAACAATTGTATCAACAGTTTTTGGAAACTACTTACCTGCATCAAAGTAGAAAAATTGAGGCGCTAATGACCCTGAATGCGCAACAGCGATTCCAGAAATTAATGCACGGTAACCCGCTTTTAATACAGCGCCTGTCCAATAAAGTGCTTGCCTCGTATCTCGATATGCGGGAAGAAACCTTAAGCAGAATTAAGTCGCAGTAATTCGATTTTGATCTATATCAATGCCTGCCTGGCAGATTGTCACCAATTTTGCGCTATCACTAAATTATACTTTTATGAAAAGAGCATTTGTAGTGCAATCAATGGTGGCAGCAGTTATTTTCTCATTGCCTTATACTGTTAATCCACAGTCCCACGGAAAAGACAAAATAACTAAACAAATGGATACCAATAAAAATCAACAACACATGGATTACAAGGTAAACATTGGAAGAATTGATGTACCAAAAGCCTCCATCGAAGATTTCAAAAAGCAGTCAGCCATGGCACCAAGGTACCTGAAATCGCTGCCCGGTTATATAAAAGGCGATTACTTCGAAATGACAGACGAGTCCGGCGATCTTCATATGATATCTGTTGTTACCTGGCAGAATAAAGAATTCTACGAAAATGCCCAAATAACATTGAAAAAGCATTATGAAGAAATAGGGTTTAATCGCATGGAATTTGTTCAACGGTTGAATCTAAAAATAAAATACGAAGCCTATTCCTTGCTGGAAATAAACTAATGCTTTAAACCTCCACAAAATGAAAAATGGATCGCATTGCTGCGATCCTTCTCAATAACCTTGCTACACCAAAAACTATTCAAACTTTATCCAGTCTACCGATAAAGGTGTATCGCCCCTGAACACCACAAAAATGTTCTGTACGCCCGATGGAGATGTTGACACAGGGGCTTTTATCATATTCCATTCACCGCTTTTTATAGTATTGACTCGGGCGATAAGAGGGCCAGTAATGCTTCCGCTGTGAAGCTCAAGCGTATTAGCGCCTTCACCCATGACTTTTACCCGAACCGACCGGAACGACTTCTTGCCAAAATCAACGCTGTTGTATTGTACCCAGGCACCGGCTTCTGTAAAGTCCGCTTTCCAGCCTTTGAACCGGTCGGCGGTATCCAGGAATGCGATGGATGCGCCCCGGTCGCTGATGGCCGTATACCGGTCTACCTGTATGTCGCTGGCAGCGCTGGTGATGCCGATGCCCCGCAGCGTAGGGGTCACCTTTTTTATGGTGCCATCTGCATTGAATACGAGACTGTCGGCCATTATTGACCTTGCTTTATCAAAACGGGGTGAATAATCGTTGTGGTGATAGAACAGGTACCATTGGTTCTTTAACTGAATAACTGAATGATGATTCGTCCAGCAGCCTGAAGCAGATTCATCCATGATCACCCCTGTCATTTTAAAGGGGCCTAATGGGCTATTGCCGATGGCATATTCCAGTCGTTCGGTTTTATTTTCAACATGCGGGAAGGTGAGGTAATAAAGGCCATTTCGTTCAAACACATAGGGGCCTTCTTTCAACCCTTTATTGGGAAGATCCTGGAATATGACCGGGTCGGATGCCAGCTCCAGCATGTTATCCTGCAGCTTTGCTCCGTAGATATTTCCCTGCGACCAATAGAGATAGGCCTGTCCATCTTTGTCAATAAACACATTGGGATCTATTCCATGTACTTTTTTAATGGGTGTTGGCTGAGGCATAAATGGTCCCCCCGGTTTATCGGCCACGGCCACACCGATGGCAAACCCTCTTCCGTATATCGAATCGGGGGTGGCAGGAAAATAGAAATAATACTTTCCATTCCGGTATATGCAATCCGGCGCCCACATGCTGTATCCATCGGGCTTTGCCCAAGGCACGGAAGTTTGGGTCACGATGACGCCATGGTCTTTCCAATCGGCAAGGTCCTTTGAAGCATAGACATGGTAGTCTTCCATGCAAAACCACCCAACGCGCCCGTGGCCGGGCGTGGCCAGTATGTCATGTGATGGATATACATAAACGCTGTCGCCAAATACCCGGGCCGAAGGGTCTGCCGAATACATATTCCTGATCAGCGGGTTCTGGGCGATCGCCCCCAGCACCATTAGCATCATTATGCCTGTTGCCAATATTTTTTTATAAAGGATGTCTTTCATACGGGTAACTATATTATTTAAATAGCCTGGGCGCAAAATCATTGAGCGCCCTGCGCCAGGTGAGCCATTCGTGCGCAGTGCCGGGCGATTCATGATATACCAGGTTTTTGATGCCATGGCTTTTTAACGTCTCGTAGGTTTGTTTGGCGCCCTGGCCTTCTTCGGTGCCAATGCTGATGAACAATAGTTTCATTTTTTTATTGAAGACTTCTGCGTCTTTAAATGCCCCGTTATAACCTGTTTCAATGGTGGTGGGCGGGGCGTTACGGTTAAAAGGGTTGGGCCCAAACCGGCCTGAGCCACTAAAGCCACCCATCCAGGCAAACTTGTCCATATTGTTCAGCACGGCATTCCATGTTTGAGCGCCGCCTCTCGATAAACCAGCCATGGCTCTGTGGTCGCGATCGGTGTACGTGCGGAAAGTTTTATCTACATACGGTATGAGGTCTTTGATCAGAATGTCGGTGATATCACCGGATGCTTTGCGCACATCCGAGTTTGTTTTGATGTCTCCGCTCGGCATGACGATGATCATGGGGACAGATTTGCCGGTTGCTATCAATCCATCCATAATATTGGCAACATGCCCCTGGACCGACCACCCGTTCTCATCTTCGCCCCAACCATGCACCAGGTAAAGGACCGGGTATTTTTTCTTTGGATTCTTTTCATATTCAGCAGGTACATACACATTGACATGACGTTCTAATCCATTTATGTCGGACCAATGGTACAAGGAGCGAATTTCTCCGTGGGGTATATTCTTATTGAATCTGTAATAATCTCCTTCGGGCCCCTCCGGAATTTCAATAGCTGCAGATTCCCAGTTGCTGCCAAAATAAGCCTCGCTTCCCCTGTCCATGACCGGAACACTATCTATCATCACTGCATAATAATGAAAGCCGACCACCAGGGGAGTGGTCGTGTACCACCAAACTCCTTTTTCATCTTTTGCCATAGCGTGTTTCCCCCCCAGCTGCAGGGTTACATTTTGCGCATAGGGCGCCACCACCCGAAAGGTGGCCTGGCGGGTTTCGGGATTGACGGCCGGATACTGCGATAAAAACGTGTTGGTAGATGCCGGCTTAAAGCCTGCCGCCAGTGGCTGTTCCTGGTTGTTCTGTATACCCGCGAACTGGGCCAACAGCCTGCCACAGGCCATTACAGCCATCAGTATAAATGCAATCTTTTTCATGATTGGTAGATTAATTAATAGGATTTGTGTCTGCCTCTTTATAATGCTTTAAGTAAACATGAAACTACCTTAGTGCGTATAAAAAGCCTTTGTCGTCGTTTCTCCGCGGGGGGAGTTAGTATACGTTACTATGGACAGCGTTCCATCCTTTATGGTCCAGGTTTCAGTTGATTTAAATTCATTGGTTTGTCCATCCATGTCAAATTTTATCGTATTATCAACTGTCAGTGCCGAGCCATCGCCGGACCATTTTGCCGTTGTTTTCCGCTTTGACCCGCCAAATCCTTCCGTCTCGGTGATCTTGCCATCATAGCTTACAGTCAGTGTACTGGTGACCGGATCCCCTCCATTAAAACCAGGGATTGTTCTGGTAATGGTAATTGCATTGTCTTTTTGTTCCACTTTGAGCGTGCGGGCAACAAAACCGCCAAACTCGCCCAGTTCACTTTTTGATTCATTCAGCTTCCAGTCTCCGGAAAAATTAGCACGATCTCTGATGGTCGTAAAAGAGAGTAAAACCGCAGCGGGTATCAATAAGGAATAGATTGCTTTTCCGATAAGTTTTTTCATAACAACTACTTTTTTATTTAATAAAAGGTAAAAAGGTGACTGGTTCGTTGTGCTTAATCAGGAAGGAACATGGCGCCGATGACGCCATGTGCCTTCCTGTCAATTTTGTAAGCCATTAAAGTTTTAATACCCGGGGGTTTGTACCAGTTTATTATTCTGTGCCAGCGCCGACTGAGGTATGGGATGCATGTACTGTTTCAGTTTGAATGCATGGGGATGGTTCAATCCTACCGGTGTATACACCCAGGTGCCGCTGTTATCCGGCTTTGTATTTTCGATCTTCATGCCATGCAGATCGACCGTGAGTACCTGGTCGGCAATCTTCCAGCGGATGATATCCTGGAAACGTTTGTTCTCAAAACACAGCTCTACCCTTCTTTCCTGGCGGATCGCATCCCGCATCTGGCTCTGACTCAATCCTGCGGGCAAACCGGGCAGGTTTACCCGGGCCCTGATCGCATTGATGGCGTCGTATACGGAAGCATCCGGACCTACGGCCTCATTTTGCGCTTCGGCATATCCCAGCAATACTTCTGCATACCGGAAATAAACGTAGTTGGCCCCACTCAATCCTGTTGCCGGACGGTTCTTCGGATTTAATTTCTTCTTGAAGTAATACCCCGTATTGCTTACATCCGTGCTCGCGAAATCTATCTGGTTCGGCGAAGGCCTTACCTTATCGATGCGCGTGTAAACAGTATCCTGTGCACTCATCCAGTCCATTTTATAAGGAGCCCCATCGTACACGATCCACTTATAGAACCTGCGTTCGCGGCCCACATAAGGACGTTGGGGATCATAGCCGGATGTGGGGTCGGTGATGGGTTTACCATTTGCCATGAAGAATTGATCGACCAGCTCCTGGGTTGGGTTATAATTACCCCAGGTATAGTAAGAGCCGAGCACATAAACCGGGCCGCCGTATTGTTCATAGTTGGAGCCCTTCACGTTGGCCACGTGCTGCCTGTCCCAGATCACCTCTGTATTGTACTCATTGTCCTCATACCAAAGCGTAGAGTCTTCCGCAAACAGACCATAAGTCTTTCCGGCGCCCCAATCGTCCATGAACTTTTTAAAGGAAACAGCTGCCGTAGCCCAACGCGCAACATCCGCATTGCCAAATCCGGCTATCTTATTAGGATCGGCGCCTCCTATATACGTTGCTGCATTGTAGGTAGGGCTTGCGGCCACCAACTGCAGATAGGCTTTCAACATCAAAGCAGCGCCCAGCGTAGCCCTGCCGGCATCCGGATTCCCTTTGTTGTATTTAACTGCCAGGAATTTATTGTTCAGTATCGTATCCAGGGTTTTGGTGAGGAAGTCGAGCGTCTCTGCGTAGGTGCTTCTTTTTACAAACAGGTTAGCACTGTCTGCACGTACCTGTGGGTTTAAAATAATGGGCACACCACCCCAGTTGAGAAAAAGAATGCTGTAGTGAAAGGCCCTGTTGAACCGCGCTTCATCGATACGCTTATTGTACCAGGCAGCGGTGTAATTTTCCTTATGCGCATTTACCTGTTGTATAAACGTATTGCATTTGCGGATGGAAGTATAGAGCGCCGGCCAGTTGTGCCTGCTAACGGTTTGAATGCCGGTAGCTCCACCGCCAAAAAGCCCGTAGTTGGTTGAAGCGGGATCCAGGTTCCCATCTTTAAACTTCCAGGAATTGTAATAAAAGCCGGCATCATTGTCGTCGGTGAAATTGTCCAGGTTTTCCGGTTGGGAATACATGTCGGGCACCTGATCATATACGTCGTTCAGGAAAATATCGGCATTGGACTCTGTGGCCCATTGCGTATTGTCGTCGAGGCTTACCTTCTGCTGGTTGTCCAGGTCCTTGTCGCAGGCCGACAAACCCAGCAACCCTGCGAACAGGCAACTGTAAAGTATATATGTTTTTACTGGTCTCATCTTTTTATTGTTTAATGGTTAGAAAGTGGCATTGAAACCCACCAGGATTGTTTTCTGGATCGGGTAACCTTGTTCGCCGGTTGTTTCAGGATCTGTAAACTTGAGGTCTCCGTGCGTCCATAAGTTCTGCCCCGTTACGTAGATCCGAAAATTCTTCAACTTCGCTTTTGAAGTGATGCTGGCAGGGATCGTATACCCCAGGGAAGCCGTTTTTAACCGCAGATAGGAGCTGTTGACAAACCAGAAATCAGAAGTTTGTCCGTTGTTGTTGGTAGGCGCCGAATAGGCCCTTGGATATTTTGAATTTTGGTTATTGGGGGTCCACCTGTTGTTGTAATACTCGTAAGAGGAGTTACTATTGTTGTTGAAGTGAGCTACGGTCATAAAGCCATACACATTAAAGCTCGACATGCCCGAACCCTGGAAGAGCATCGAAAGATCAAATCCCTTCCAGCTGGCGTTTACGTTAACGCCGTAAATGATGGCCGGTGTTTGAGGACGGGCGATGACGGCTTCATCATAAGAGTCGATCTTGCCGTCGGGTGCTCCATTGGGGCCACCCAGATCTGCATACCGGATGTCGCCGGGACGCAGCGTACCGAATTGGGTGATCGTATATCCATCCGAACTGTTAATGACTCCATCGCTGTTCTTATCATCGGCCGTCGTGAACAGGCCCAATGACTTATAGCCGAACACCGTATTATATTGGCGGCCCGTTCTGCTGCGCCTTGGGTCGTTTTTGGTGACCGGCGATTCGTACAACTGTATCACCTTATTCTTTGCATACGTAAAGTTTCCATCGACCGATACCTGCAGGCCATTGTTGAATTTTTTGGTGGTACCGAGGGTTAGCTCGAATCCACGGTTGTCCATGATACCTGCATTTTCCTGGGCCAGCTGCAGTCCGTATTCTTGTGGCACCACTATATTGGGAGATAACAACATCCCGGTTCTTCTTTCATAGAAATAATCAGCCTCCAATCTTAAAAGGCCTTTCCACAAGGTTGCCTCTACGGCTACGTCTGTTTTTTTGCTGATCTCCCAGGTAATATTGGGGTTGTTTTCTATCGACACGTAAGATCCCTGTACGAGGGCGCCGTCGCCAAACGCGTAGGCATTTCCCCTCAGCGGATAGCTGCTCAGGAATTGAAACCCGGTACTGGTAAGGTTGCCGGATTTTCCCCATGATCCCCGAAGCTTGAGAAAATCCACAAAGGTCGCGGTACTGAGGAAGTTCTCATTGGAGAGTATCCAGCCCACTGAAAATGCGGGGAGATAGACCCATCTTTTGCCGGGAGCGAAATAGTAATGACCATCGTACCGGCCTGATGCCTCGAGCAGGTAACGCCTGTCGTACGCATAGCTTGCGCGGTACACATACCCCACCTGGCTGCCGGTACCTGATCCGCCGGCTATATCAAAGTCATTTTTATTAGAGCTGCCCAGTGACAGTTCGTCGATATTGACCGCATAGTTGTTGATCCTTGCCCTGAAATCATTTTGCTTGTTATTCCTTTTTTCTGCCACTACCAACCCGGTAATGTCATGTTTGCCGAAGGTGTTGTGGTAGTTCAGGTAGCCCTGCCAGGTGATGGTGTTGTTTTGCCAGTATTGCTGGTTCAACCAACCAAAAGTGGTGGCACTGGTTTCCTGGGTAGAAAAAGCAGACGTATAAGTATAAGGAGGAGCCGCACCGCTGCGCGTATAGTAAATAAATGGCCGGTGCCATTGTTTTTGGGTATAATAATAAGGATCATAACTAAACGATCCTTTTATACTGAGCCCTTTTACGAAGGGCAGCTTTTGCTCGAGGGTAACGGTACTCAGTAAATTGGTGGTATTTTGCCGGAAATAACCTTCTGAGTTAATGACGCCGATCGGTGCATTGCCCGAACTTTCGCCCCACAATCCATTGCTAAACCTAAGCGGAGCAACCGGTATAAATTTATAAACGCCCCTGAACAACTGGCCGGTGCCGCCATCCACATCCGTGGTTTTTTGTATGGCGCCATTTAAGGTAACCGCTGCCGTGGTGGTGGGCGTGATATTTACATCCAGGTTCACACTATAATTGTAGCGCTCATAACCCGACCTGTCGAACATACCGTCCTGTTTAAAGTAACCGAGGCCGGCGTAATACTTGATCGTGGAGGAACCACCGCGAACGGAGAAATTACCCTGGTAAATGGGCGAATGCTTTTTTACCACATCATTCAGGGCATCTGAGATGGGGTACAGGTCAGGGTCTTTGGCGTGATTGGATTGATATGCGTCGATGTAAGCCTGGCTATAGGTGGGATTTGTACCTGTTGGGTTTTCGGTTACATAGGCTTCCAGTTTCAGCTTCATATAATCTTCCGCACTGAGCATTTTGGGCAGGTAGGTAGGCTGCTGATCGCCATAATAGCCACCGAAGCTCAGCACCGGTGCACCGGTAACACCTCTTTTGGTGGTAATCAGTACCACGCCGTTGGCCCCTCCCAATCCATAAGAGGCTACCGCGGCAGCATCTTTCAACACCGATACGCTTTCGATGTTATTGGGGTCTACTTCATTGATGTTGTTACGGATCACGCCATCTACTACAATCAAGGGGGTTGTATTATAGGTAACACCATTGACCGTGGTGCCGGTGGTGGCAATCCCCCTGACGTATATAGTAGCATTGTCGGCACCAGGTCGCCCGCCATTGGCACGCGTGATGACGCCGGTTGCCCTTCCTGCCAGTGAGTTCGAAATATTGGCAGCAGGCACCACAGCCAGTTGCTCCCCTTTTACCCTTGCCACGGAAGCTGTCGATAACTGCTTTTTTTGCGTGCCGTATCCGATTACGACTACGTCATCCAGTGAATTGAGACCCGGGCTGAGGGCTATTTCCAGCGCGGCCGTTGCGGTCTTTACAGCCACCTCCTTCAACAGGAAGCCAACATAAGAAACGACCAGCACTGCTGAGCTTTGCTGGATGGTAAGGGTAAAACTTCCATCTGCAGCGGTGGTGGTTGCGTTGGAGAAGCCTTTTTGGGTAATGGATGCCCCTGCGAGGGCATTGCCCTTGTCGTCGAACACTTTTCCACTGACGGTAAAACTAATGGGCAATGGCGGGCGGCCTCTGTGACCGGGATCATGGGCAAACGAGGTTGCCCGGAACATTATAAAAGCAAGAAAAAACCATAATTTGACATGGCAATCAATTCGTTTCATACAATTAGTGATTTTTGGTGAATAATGAACCAGTCTCACCAGGTACGGCATCGGTAACTGATTGTTCAGCTTTAGGTTATGATAGCACCAGGGAGTACACAATGGGAAAGGAAGGTGGAGGAGGAACGGGCCAGGCCCGCGGAATGGTAAATTTGTTCATACTGGCAGCAGTTTGGTCATTGCAACAAGGCAACTTGTTGAAACGGTGTAAGACAATCAGTTAGCAAATGAATCGCCGGTTTCTGGGTGAACCGGCTCGTGTATAAAATTCGAGTAATTGGCCATCGATGAAGGGGACATTTGTTGGATATACTGTCAATAATGTTCGGAATTGTTGTCAAGCCTACAATTAATTGCATTTTGCACATACGTGCTATCCTATACATTGCCTGTCATGAAACATATACCCTTCTTTATCCTTTGCCTGGCTGCCTGGGGTAGCTATGCGCAGCCAAAACATATTGATTTCACCTCCATAACGGTCAAAGACGGCCTATTATCCAACTCCATATTTGCCATACTGAAAGACAGGCATGGATTGATGTGGTTTGCCACCACCGACGGGCTCAATAAATATGACGGAACCAACTTTACCGTTTACCGGAATATTCCGGACGACAGTACCAGCCTGCGGGCCAATGAGATACTGGCTTTACACGAAGACAAGGCGGGCAAATTGTGGCTGGGCACCGGGGGAGGCGGTTTGAGCCTGTATAACCGGCAAAAAAATACCTTCGAGCACTTTACCTTCAATGCTGCCGGACTAACCAGCAATGCCGTAATTAAAAGCATTTGCAGTGATTACCGGGGCAGGTTGTGGATAGCAGCGTACGCAAGATTATATGTAATGGACACCGCACTCAGGTCGGTGTCGGAAGTATTTCTTCCCGATGCCAACGGAAACCCTTTAAAAACAGTCGTGGAATCCGTTTTTGAAGACAGTAAGCACCGCATCTGGATCGGCACCTACCATGGCCTCTTTCGCTATTCCATGGAAACTAATTCGTTCAGGCGTTTTATACACCAGGAGGGAGATGCTTCCAGCCTGGGTGATCAGCATGTACGCGTTATAGCAGAAGACAAGTCAGGAACTATCTGGGTGGGCACAGTAAACGGACTGAGCAAACTGCTGCCGGATGAACAACACTTTTTCACTTACCGTCATATACCCGGCAATGCTGCCTCCCTGACCGACAACGGGGTCAATTGCATTACCGCAGATGATGATGGCCTTTTATGGATAGGGACCAGGAACGGGCTGAATGCGCTCCATATCGCTACCGGAAAATTGTCTACGTATACTAAGGACGACGGAAATATTTACAGCTTCACCGGCAAATCGATCAGCTGTGCCTGGTTCGACAAAGAGGGCATTTACTGGTTCGGTACGTTCATGCGGGGTATCAACAAATATGATAAAAACATCAACCTGTTTGGCCTGAAACTCTCCGGCACCTTCAATAAGAACGGCGGAGCCTCTCTGATCGTCACGGGTTTTGCGGAGGACACACAAGGAAAAGTGTATGTGGCTACTTATGATGGCGGATTGTACGAATTCGACCACCGGACCGGCCGGGTGCGGCCGATCGAAATAAAATTGAATGGAAAACCGGCAGGGCCACTCACCATCATGGCGCTGCACAGGGGACCTGCCAACCGGTTATTGATCGGTACGTATGGAAAAGGCGTGATCGTTCTAAATACCAACACCGGCCAAACCATGCAAATAATGGCGGGCAATGCATCCGCAAGTCTGTATGCCCATGATGTTCACTGTATCGGGGAAGATAGCAAAGGCAACACCTGGATAGGCACCAATGGTGCGGGTATACATGTTGTGCATGATGATAAAGTGGTGGTTACCTATAGCCCTACCCCTTCGGGCCCGCGCGAACGCCTGTTGCCCATCAACGGTTATATAAGGGCTATCGTGGAGGATACTGATAAAAATATCTGGATCGGTACGCATGGAGGCGGACTGGCCATTTATCACCCCGTTACCGACACCTGGACGATCTACAGTCAAAGCAATAGCCAGCTGCCCAGTAACAAAATACAATCGCTGCTTTGCGACAGGCGCGGAACCATGTGGGTAGGGACAGACGGAGGAGGATTGTCATTCTTCGACAAACAACGCCAGCAATTTACCCGCTACACGGAAAAAGACGGACTTCAAAACACGACCATCTATCAGCTCGTTGAAGACATGCGCGGGCAACTTTGGCTCAGCACCAATACCGGCATTAGCAGTATGGATCCGGTAGCCCGGAGGTTCAGGAATTTTACGCATCATAACGGCATTCAGCACAGCAACTTTTTTCATGGGTCCGGCATACGGTTGACCGATGGGGAAATGCTGTTTGGCGGACTGGAGGGTATCAATTATTTCCATCCCGACGCATTAACGATCAACCGCAACGTTCCTAAGGTGCTTTTAACCGACCTGAGAATTTCGAATAAATCGGTCATGGCGGAAACCGATGCCCCTATCAAAGAACATATTTCGATAGCGAATGAGATCAGGCTCGATTACAAGCAAAACTTTGCGCTCAGCTTTGTTGCACTGAACTATACGTTGGCCAAACAAAACCAGTACGCTTACCGGCTGGAAGGACTCGAAAAGGACTGGAACTACACGGGCACAAATAATACCGCTTCGTATACCAACCTGGACCCAGGCACTTATACATTCCACGTAAAAGCCAGTAATAATGATGGGGTGTGGAATACGGCCGAATCCCGGATCAAAATATATGTGAGGCCTCCATTCTGGCGCACCACGGCGGCCTATGTCTTTTACATCCTGGCCCTGGGCGGGCTGATATTGTATAGCCGTTATCGAGTTCTGACAGCGCTTCGAAAGAAACTTGCCCGCGAACAGGAAGCACAACAGTCAAAACGCCTGCAGGAACTGGACCGCCTCAAGCTGAAATTCCTCACCAACCTGAGCCATGACTTCAGGACGCCTATTTCTCTTATCTCGGGTCCCGTAGAACAATTGATCGATGCCGAAAAAACGACCGCCAAACTGGACAAGCTTTATCTTATCCGGCGAAATTCGAAAAGACTACTCAACCTCGTGAACCAGTTGCTGGATTTCAGAAAGCTGGAAGAGCAGGAACTGAAATTGCAGCTTGCACCCGGTGAGTTCGTTTCATTTGTTAAAGAAGTCTCGGAATCATTCCGGGACCTCTCTGAAAGAAAACATATTAACTTCTCGTTCAGCAGTACGCTGCAGCACGTCGAAGTGCTCTTTGATCATGACAAGGTAGAGCGCATTCTCTTCAATCTATTGTCCAATGCTTTTAAGTTTACCCTGGAGGGCGGTCATATCAGCGTAGTACTGGAAGAGGCCCCTGAACGGAATGATGGCAAGCATAAATGGGTAACGCTGAAAGTGACAGATTCCGGCATTGGCATGCCGAAAGAAACGTTTGACAAGATCTATGATCGCTTTTTTCAACATGATGCTTCCACGACTATTCTTAATTATGGTACCGGTATTGGCCTGTCCATCACCAGGGAGTTCGTCAACATGCACGGGGGGATCATTCACGTTGAAAGCGAGCCTGATCAGGGAAGCACTTTTACCATTCACCTTCCACTTATTATTGCCAGCGAAAGTATGGTAACCTCACCTCCACCCGCTCCGGCAGCCGGAAAAGCAGTTTCCCCTAAAAGCGTAAGTGAGCCGGCAAATAAAAAAGGTTTACCCATCATTTTGCTCGTAGAAGACAATGATGATTTCAGATTCTATTTAAAAGACAACCTGGCAGATGACCATATGGTGATTGAAGCAGAAAACGGGAAAGTGGGCTGGCAGAAAGCACTGGCACATCATCCCCAGCTGATCATTAGTGATATCAGCATGCCTAAAGTGAACGGCATTGAGATGGTCAACAAATTAAAGGCTGATAAAAGGACCAGCCATATCCCCATCATACTACTTACTGCGCTTAATGATCAGCAGCAACAGGTCAACGGGCTTGCAACCGGAGCCAATGACTATATTACCAAGCCGTTTGATTTCGAAGTACTCCAGGCCAAAATAAGGAGCCTCCTCGAACTGAACAGTGCTATGAAAAGCACTTATATTAAACAGATTTCGCTTAAAACACCGGACGTCCGGATCGATTCGTCGGACGAGATCATGCTGCAGAAGATAGTCCTGTTTCTCGAACAGAACATCAATAACCCGCAGCTTTCTGTAGAAGGCCTGAGCAAGCAGTTTGGTATGAGCAGAAGTACCCTGTACACAAAATTGCTTCAGATTACGGGTCAGACGCCCGTAGAATATATTCGTTCATTCCGGCTGGAAAAGGCGGCCGTTCTCATGGAGAAGAGCAATATGACCATTGCGGAGATTGCTTACCACGTAGGTTTTACGACGCCCAATTATTTTGCCCGGTCATTCAAACATAAATTCGGCATTCTGCCGTCTGAATATGTCGCCAGCCAGCGAAAAGAAAACCGGGGAGATAATGGAAAGGTGTATACCCGGGAATCTGAATAATGCAACGAATCTTTTAGGGCAGGCTGACAATTGCCCGTACACTGCTTCCGCTTTTATCAGCAGCAGGCGTTGGTTGCCGTCCACCAACAGCAAGTGTTGCTTTCCCTTTTGCCCGGAAAGGGTTTCCCTGGTCGTCAAGCAGGTACAAATCTTCGAGGCGAAGAGTAAACTGTACTTGTTTACGTTCTCCCTTTTTAAGAAAAATGCGTTGAAAGCCTTTCAAAGAGTGAAGCGGCGATCCATTGCCGGGCATGGTTACATACAACTGAACCACTTCCTCCCCATCCCTGTTGCCCGTATTGGTAACGGTTGCCGAAACCGTCATCGTTTGCTTCCAGGTTACCTTTATTTGCTGGTAGCGGAACGTTGTATAACTGAGGCCATACCCAAATTCGTATAATGGTTTTCCCTTGAAATACCGGTAAGTGCGTCCTTTCATCGAGTAATCTCCGAAGGGCGGCAGATCGCTATCGTTGTTGTAAAAAGTAACAGGCAAGCGGCCAGCGGGATTGTAGTCACCAAACAATACGTCGGCGATAGCCGTACCCGCCGATTGACCGCCGTACCAGGCATTGAGGATGGCAGGCAGGTTTGCTGCTTCCCAGGGTATGGCGATAGCGCTGCCCGTCATCATCGCAAAGATCACGGGCTTACCGGTTGATCGAAGCGATTTGAGCAAGGCGGTTTGCACGGATGGTAATGCGATGGTTGTTCTGTCACCTCCCAGGAAACCCGGGTAATCTACGCGCATTTCCTCCCCTTCCAGTTGGGGCGATATGCCGCCGGCAAATACAATGACGTCTGCGTCCTTCACCCGGTCGGCCAGCGCCTGGAAGTCTGTCTTGGCAAAATGACCTGCTTTTAACTGCACGGATGCTTTTCCGCCGATCTGATGATACTCAACCACCAGGCGGTAAGTTGTGTTGGCCGTGGTGGATAGTTTATAGGTTCGGGCGCCCCACCTGTTACGTGTCCACGCGTTGATGACTTCCCGTCCGTCCACCAGAAAGCGGTATCCGTCGTCGGCATTCAATTCAAAAGTGATCTCGCCGGTCTCCAGCGCTTTGAAGTCGGTGCTATACCTGGCCGAAAAATCGTAGGCTTTCAATGTATCGATCACGAGCTGTCCTTCCTGCCAGCTGTTATCAATACTTTTTTCTAGTCTCGTGGCTATCGGGGTTCCTTTTAATTCTTTGTTGGTGAAGTATTCCGCAAAGAAACCTGCCTGACCCCGCCAGCTGCACTGCGCGTCGACATTGCTGTATTGCAGCAGCGTATCATTGGTAAAGTTGATCGCCTTTTCATACACGACCTGGGTTTGGCTGCCTGCTTTGCTCCTGATGCCCTGCAGCATGGTAACCGTTTCCGAAGGAGTTCCGTTATAGTTGCCCAGTACTGCAATGGCATTGTCGGCATTGGGGCCTATAACAGCAATCTTGCGAAGGTCTTTTTTCAAGGGCAACAGGTTGTTCTCATTCCTGAGCAACACAACAGATTGCTGTGCCATTTTGAGCGCATGCGCCTTGTGCGCTGCCTGCTCAAGAACAGTGACCGGCGTTTGGGCATATTTTACCATAGCAGGCGGGTCGAACATACCCAGGCGGAAGCGGATCAGGAAAAGTCGTTTCACAGACAGATCTATCTGTCCTTCGCTGATCTTTCCATGTTTCACCGCCTGCACCAGCGATTGATAGGCGTCGGTGCCGCATTCCACATCCGTTCCATGCAATACGGCGTCGGCGGAGGCATCTTCCGCATCCTTGTGCGTCTTGTGATTTTTGAAGAAGTCGTCGATGGCCCAGCAGTCGGAGGTGACGTAGCCGGTAAAGTTCCATTGCTTGCGCAGGATATCGATCATCAACTGGTCGCTGCCGCAACAGGGTTGTGTTTTGAATGCGTTATAGGCACACATCACGCCGGCTACGCCGGTTTGGGTAACGAGTTGCTTAAAAGCTGGCAAATAAGTATTCCAAAGATCATGATCACTGGGCGAGAAATTATCAACATGCCGGGACGGCTCGGGACCACTGTGTACGGCATAATGCTTGGCGCAGGCTGCCGCCTTCAGGTAATGCGGATCGTTGCCCTGTAGTCCACGCACAAAGGCTGTTCCCATCATGGCAGTGAGAAAAGGATCTTCGCCATAGGTCTCCTGGCCCCTCCCCCATCGGGGATCGCGAAAGATATTGATATTGGGCGTCCAGTAGGTTAAGCCCACATAACGTTGTCCTGTTTGACCTCTCTCATTAGCCAGGTTGTAAACAGCCCTGCCTTCATCGGCCGCGTAGCCGGCCATTAATTTGATAGACGTGGTATCGAAGGTGGCTGCCATACCGATGGCCTGCGGGAATACCGTTACCCGGTAGGGAGTTCTGGCTACGCCGTGCAGCACTTCGTTCCACCAGTCGTATGCCGGGATACCCAGCCTGGGGATGGCGGGTGCGGCGTTCAGCATTTGCCCCACCTTTTCTTCGAGGGTAAGGCGGCTTACGAGGTCGTTGACCCGTTCTTCGAAGGGGCGGGCCGTGTTCTGGAAAGGGTACCGGGCTTGTGAATATGCCGGCGAAATAGAAAAGATGCAAACGACCAGTAATAGGATTGTGATCCCTTGTTTCATTATGATGGTTTTAACGGGGGAAGAAGCTGGTGATTATTTGCCTATGTTTTCAGGGAGCCGGAGCGGCATTTGAATGGATATCGATGGTGAATGTAAAGGTTAATCCGACATTTAACAGGCATTATTTAAATATTTCCTGGAGCGTCGTGGCAAGGAATTGCTTACAATTCATCCAGGTATGTCCGCCCGGAACGATATAACTTTTTACACGGATATGCTTCTCATTGAACAAGGCGATATTCTTTTTCACGCTTTCAAATAAAAAATCTTCCGTCCCAACGCTGATGGTAAAAAGCCTGAGCTGCTTATTGACCCTCTCAACGGGAGGCGACCAGTTGAAAAAATTCCGTTGAAACTCTTCCGTAGCGGTGTAGGGCGCATAAGCGGCTATATAAGCGAACTTATCGGTATTGGTGAGGCCAATATTCAGTGTTTGCCCGCCACCAACGGAGAAGCCGGCAATGGCCCGTCCCCGGCTATCAGCCTGCACCGGATAATTTGACTCGATAAAGGGAATAATATCATTGATCATGTCTTTCGTAAATTCAGGCATAGGCCGGGGCCTCACATTGGCATAAGGCATCACGATGATCATGGGTTCTGCCAGTTTACGCGCAATAAGGTTGTCTGCTATGAAATGAGCCTTTCCTACTTTGGTCCAGGTTTCCTCTGTATCAGACCCTCCGTGGATTAAATAGAGCACTGGATATTTTTTAGCGCCAGTACGATTGAACCCCGGCGGGGTATATACAAGAAGCGTACGCGTACTGTCAAGGGTTTTTGACCGGTAATAACGATAGCTTACTTTTCCGTGCGGCACATTTTCCATAGCATGGATCAACGGCTGGTCTCCGGGAACGTCAACAATACTGCGCTTGAATCGCTCGTTGGCAAACAGGTAGACATTATTGGGATCTGCCAGTTCAACCTGATCCACTACAAAACTATAAGGATAAATATCCGGCTTTACCGGTGCAACGGTCACACTCCATATACCCGCAGTATCTTTAGTCATAACAACCGGCGATGTCAGAAATTCCCCTTTCACCAAAACCGACTGTGCGTTGCGCGAATAATACCGGAACGTGATGCTGTGGTCGGCATTCACTTCCGGCGATTGAAGAGAAGGCGGCCTTTGGGCGGATGCAGAGATAACCGCCAACAGCAAGCCCGGCAATAAGTAAAACCATAGTTTCATAGTATAGGTTTTATTGAAACAGTAATTGTGCAGTGGCAATAAGATACTTACGAGTATTCATCCAGGTATGCCCACCATCGGTAATCAGGCTGTTAAAGCGAACATTTTTTGATCGCAGGAAATCCATGAATCCGATGGTCGGCTTGTACAGGAAATCGTCTGTGCCCACACTGATCCAAAACAATTTCAGCATCCTGTTCGTATTATCGGGCGTTTCATAAATGGATGGAAAGCTACGTTCCATTTCGGGTGTCGACAAGTAGGATGCATAAGAACATACCCAGGCAAACTGATCCAGATTTCCAAAGGCAGTTCTCAACGTTTGCCCCCCGCCGCGCGAAAAGCCACCAATTGCCCTGTTGTTCCTGCCTGGAATGGTGCGATAGTTACTTTCTACATACGGGATCACTTGCTTCATCAGATCGTTCTCGAAATTCTTTGCCCGTACGATCGCGTCTGCCCCTTCCCTATTGGAAGGGTCGGCCGGTTTGATGCCGCCTTTTTGCTCAGCCATCCTGGCTTCTATATTGCCGTAAGGCATTACAACGATCATGGGTTTCGCCTTGCCTGCAGCGATCAGGTTATCGAGGATAAAATTTGCCCTCCCCACCTTAAACCAGGTTTCTTCCGTATCGGTCGTCCCACTGATCAGGTAATACACTGGAAAATGAACAGCGGTTTGCTTATCGTATCCGGGGGGAGTATAGATGACCAGGGTACCGGTAGTGCCGGCCAGAGAAGGATAATATTCATACGTAACAGCACCATGCGGCACGTCGCGCAGGGAATGTATCAAAGCCGTATCGCCGGGAATGTCCACGAGGCTGGCTTTAAATCGCTCGTTTGGGAAAAAAGAAACATTGGCCGGATCCATCACAGTAATACCGTCCACTAAAAAACTATACGGATAGATATCAGGAGAAACCGGGCCAACCCTCACCCGCCAGATGCCCGAACTGTCTTTTACCATGGGCACGGGCGCCTTTTCAAATTGCGCACTTAACTTAACCTCTTTGGCGGCAGGGGCGAGATAGCGAAAGGTGACGCTTTTATCAGCATGTATGTCGGGCGATATCACCAATGGCCCCCTGGGTGGCTGGCCTGCAACGCTCCCGCAAAAGCTCAGTATTACACTGTTCATCAGCAGAAGAGAAAGTAATCTTTTAAACATGATGCGTTAGTTTTAGTTTAGTGGCAACAGCGATGCCGCAAGGCCGTATATTGCTCATTGATCAATAAAGGCTTCCCTGTCTTCAGCAACAACAGGTTGTTGGAAAAATCCTGGTCATTGCGCACGAGGCCCACATCGATGCGCGGAACTGCTTCTACTTTCTGGTTGTCTGCCAGGTATATTAACTTCAGATACCAGGCACCTGTGTTGGCCGCTTAATCGGCCGTTATCGTTGTTATTCTCATATATTGCTCTCCCCTACTTTGACGGTTCTATAAGCTGGTATTTTCCGCTCAGGTGCAGCAGACTGAACAAATACAGTAGTCCATCATAATAAGGATCGAAATAGCCGTCTTCGTATGGCTCCAGTTTGGCATTCCAGATGGCTTGCACAAAATCCCAGCTGTTTTTTTCCCTGTTGATCAGCGAGGCAGTTGCTGCCGTGGATACCAAACCAATAGAATGCCTGAGCTTTTTTACACTGCCTGCCTGGAGGATAAAATCTGGTCTTGTGCCATCTACATTAAACTGATCTTCGTAGCTGTCGATACCTTTAGAGCGGAGAAAATCCTGAAAGCGCCTGGCGTAATCTTCCTGCCAGCGCTTATCCTTACCAAACCATACATAGTCCATGGCGATGTTCATAGGCACCCGCCAGGAGTCGTACCGGAAACCAGGCGGCATCCAGGGCGTGGGATGCGGCTCGCCGCTGAACTCAGTATAATC
This sequence comes from Paraflavitalea sp. CAU 1676, assembly GCF_029223285.1. Taxonomy (GTDB): domain Bacteria; phylum Bacteroidota; class Bacteroidia; order Chitinophagales; family Chitinophagaceae; genus Paraflavitalea. The sequence goes on from NZ_JARHUJ010000007.1 coordinate 77,792, forward strand.
TGAAGTAAGTCCGGTAACCGGATGACAGGCCCTGCGCAAAAACGCCCGTGAAGTATCTGCACAGTCCTTGTAGAACTGCTCATGGCCGTCTTTGGCATACAGGGCCCATACTTCATAGAAGGCTGGTAAATGATAAGAAGGGTCCGTCCAGGTATAGTTGCGCCCTTCGGGCACAAAAGTGATTTGCTTGTATTCGGTATTGATGAGCGGGTAAATATTGCCGGTTCCGTCTTTTTTCCACATGGCATCCAATATCCTCCTGGCCTCGTTATAATAATGAATGCCGGTATTGTTGCCCCACCGATTAGCCGCAAATAAAAGACTGGTGATATAATACAGCTCCCCATCCGACGCCGAGCCTTCTGAATTCTTTTTGAGCGTTTGCGGGTTGATGCTCCAGGCAAAATAACCTTCGCGTGGGCCAGACTGGTGCTGCAGGTATTTTTTAGACCAGCGCCAGATGCGGTCAAATACTTCTTTCTTGTTCAATTGTAAGGCGATCATCATTCCATAGGAAAGTCCTTCCGTTCTGGCGTCATGGTTTTTCACATCGGATACATAGCCCATGGAATCACCTGCTTCAAAGTATACCCTTTTGGGACCTTCGAATATATCGTAATAAGCTGTCTCAATTTTCTTGTCAATGGCGGCCTGTCCATACCCCGCTTCCCGGAAGAGGTTGCGATAAGTGACAGACTTCAAGGCTCGTTGCTGTGAGGCCCCGTTGGGCTTTTGGGATGGCCCCTTCAGCGTATTAGGCCCCAGGGCAAACAGCACCAGTAAAATGGGCACGCATGTTACCAAACGATCCCCGGAGGGGAATAGTAAATACTTCATTGCTAATTGATCATTAAAATAAAATGATGCCTTCACTAAAAATACTTTCTATTTAATACAATCATTACACGTAGGTTCAATTTGAGACAATTGGAACAAGGACAGGGAGCAAACAAAACCTACGGTTCATGGCGATACAGGCGGAAGTATAAGCTCCCGCCTGTTTATTTCCCCTTCTCCAACGACTTGATCCATTGGGCGATTTGTGTTAAGTCACTTACCGGCACATGCGTCATGGGAGGCATTTTGGTATCATAGCCAGGCCAGTTGGCCGGGTTGGGCTTTTGGATCAGTTGCATAATTTGCGCTACAGAGTATTTCCTGGTAGCTACTTCCTGGTAAGAGGGCCCAACCAATTTATTGGAGGATTGATGACAGGCAAGGCAGGTATATTTTTGCAATAGCGGTGCCACTGATGCATAATCAGCCTTTTTGGCCTGAACGGTTGTTTTACCGGCAGGCTTTTTACCGCTTACCATAGCGGCTTTTCCAGGGGGTGCGGCAGTAACTTTAGTAGAAGCGGCGCTATCTGCCACCGGCTTTGCCATGGCGGCAGTTGGTTTGCCGGTTTCCAGTTCTTCCAATGTCCATAGGGCTGTTCTATTTTCATATTGTTTTCGAATCATAGCCACTTCAGGAATAGAAACAAAGGGCGATGTTGTATCTCCCGGCCTGCGGAAACGGCGGCCAGCGTTTCCAAACTCATAACGTACATAGTTTACTACAGAAGCCACCCAATCATCTGAATTGGCGCTCAGTGAGGGCATCACGGATGGGTATTCTTTTCCTTCAACAGGTCCCTGCAAACCATGCAATATGATCTTTACCAGCAGTGCTTTCTCTGCGTTCATTCTCTTGGAATCGGTGAGAACCGGCGCAGCCAGGGCGCTGGAGCCTGCTACTGCTAATCCTTTGCCACCTGCACCATGGCAGGTAACGCACAGGGTGTTAAATACACTTGAACCGGCTAAGATCGATTTTCTTTCCTCCACAGGCAGGGTTCCCAGCCTGTTTCCATAGGTCCTGATATCATTATTCCGGTCCATCGCCTTTTGTGCAGCGGGGAATAGATCATTGGATGTATTGGCAGCCAGCAACTCCCCTGCAAGCGATGCGCTCCTGGCGGTTTTAGTGTTATAAGTCGATAAGAATAATTGTAAGCGTACATCATACGAAGGGTCGCCCTTTAGCGCGGCGAGCGTTGCGATCACCTCGTCTTCCTCCTTTCTAAGGTATGGTTCGCTTAAAATAACAGCAGCTTTCCTCATTTGTGGATGCTCATCCTTCAATGCTGTATAAATAATATCACGATCGATTGCATCCAGGCCTTCCAGTGTCCATAGGGCATGCAAGCGGGCAAGGTGTGAAGGTTTTGCCCCCAACGATCCCTGCTCCCCTTGTACAATTTGTTTTAATGCGGGTACAACAGATTGATCACCCAGCAAAACGATCTGCTTTTGTGCATTATCTCTCCACCAGCCATTCTTATGATCAAGGTAGGTGACCAGTTTAGCGGCAGGTTCATCCAGCATATGCGGCTTTTCAGTCTGGGTATAGCCATCATAAACCAGCCGGTAGATCCTGCCGTGCCCGGTATTTTTTGCCATTCCCATAGCATCTATTTTCTTGCGGAGAAATGACCCGGGCCTCGTCCAGTTACCTTGCTGAATGATGCCGCGATGCATATCGACGATATACAGGTTCCCATCAGGTCCTGTATAAGAATTCACCGGCCTGAAGTTCATATCTGTAGAAGCGATAAACTCCTGGCGGTAATAGGCATTTTGCACCATGATCTTTCCTTTTACGTCCATGACCTTTGCACGGCGGATGATCCTGGCTACCGGCTCGCAAAGTATATAATCGCCCGGGAGGTCCTGCGGCAGTTTGTTTCCCCGGTAAATGGATTGTCCGCATACGCCGGTAAAGTGATTTAGCGTGCTATCGGCCCGTAAGCGCATTAAACCTCCCTGCACATCGGGTGTTGAAATAATGGGCCACACCTGCTGAAATTCATTGCTGAACTGATCGGGCATATCCAGTGCGCCATAGGTTGGATTCATCTGTACCCGTACAAGGGGCGATTCACCGCCGGCGCTGGTGAGAAATAACCGGCCATAGTTATCATGCGTTACCCCCCACTGCCCGCCGGGGCCCGAATACAGGGTGTCGGCCTCCAGCATGCCATTCCTATACCGAAAACGTACCGGATCGTATGTCAGGTATATGTAGTTGTCAAGGTTCCAGTCGAGCCCACTACGCTGATGTTCCATGTTGGCATCCAACAGCCGGTAACCTACTTGTTGAAATACTGTCCTTTTCTGATCGGCTTTCCCGTCTCCATCCGTATCCTTATAGGCATTGATGGTGATGGTATTTGTTTCGTTGACGAGCAATTCGTGGTTCACGCAAAGGATCATCCTTGGCAGCAATAAGCTATCGATGAATACGCTACTCTTATCCATTTTGCCATCATTGTTGGTATCCTCGAGTAAGGAAATACGGCTCACATTTATCTGTTCACCTTTAGCATCGGCATCCAACATATAGGTGAGCATTTCGGCTACATACATTTTTGCATTGCCATCCCAGGCAATGGCTACAGGCTCTTTGATCATCGGTTCACTCGCTACCAGTTCGAGATGGTAGCCGGCAGGGAGGTTAAATGTTTTTAAACTCGCTGCAGGGTCCAGATAATCAACGGACGGAGTGGAATCAAAAAAGCGGGTAGGATAAGGATTAGTTGCCAGCGTTTGAAGGGAGCTTTTTGATACGCCACAATTGTATATGATCACACTTGCCAGCAGCAAACCGGAAATGATATACGTTTTTTTCATAGTAACAATAAATGAATATTCAATTATTTTGTGGCCATCACATATTTAATGGCTCCCAATACATGTTGCAGGTATAAAGGGTCCTCCCACGATTTATTGTCGTGCCCCAAAGCGGTATAAAAACTTCTTCCGCCATCAAAATCATGATACCACGCCATCGGGTGATTGTCTCCATGGCCTCCACCCGTATAGGTGCTTTCGTCGATGGTAATTAGCATATGCAGATCTGTCCCGATCCATTTAAAATTATACAGTTCGTCAAAGCGTTTCCACGCTTTTGGGAGATGCGCCGTAGCTATATTAGTAGTATCCACCACGTTGAATACAGCCTCCTGTGGCCTGGGGTGATTTTTAAAATAGGCGCCGTTCAGTTCTCCAAACCATGGCCAGTCATATTCTGTATCTGCTGATGAATGCAATCCCAGGTAGCCGCCACCTCCCTGTATAAACTGTTTAAATGCCTGCTGTTGCTGTTCGTTCAGCACATTGCCGGTTGTACACAAAAAGACCACCGCAGCATATTGCTGCAGGTTTTCCGCGGTATAGACGTCTGCATTTTCCGTGGTATCTACACCAAACCTGTTTCTTTTGCCCAGCTCGATTATCCATTTTTTCCCTGCTTCAATAGAAGAGGTATGGCGGAAGCCAGCGGTTTTACTGAAAACCAGTATTTTCTTTTGTTTCTGCACGTTATAGCCGCTCAAACTGACTACTGCCGGCAGCAATAAAAAAAGGAATAATGATGATTTGAACTTATTCATTGAATGCAATCGTTAAAAATTGATGTGGAAGGAGAATGGCAGAATAAATATCTGGTAAAAACAGATCAACTCTTAGTAGGCGGAGTGCTGATAAACATTTGTACTATACATTCCGTCATTTGTTCCATCGCCCTACTAACAAGCTGCCCCACCTATGGACAACATTTGAGCTCTTTTTTTGGAGTTAACTGCAGGATTTCGTATATTTTAATAGGTGTTTTCTACTCCACGATATGTTTTTTGCACGGGCGCTTCTGCCCATTCTCCACTACGGTTGAATCGGTTTTGAGGTACGGTCGGGCTACCCTCCTGGTACGGTTGTGATACGGTCATGATACGGTCGGGACCACTCCTTACCCACGACTTTATCAGGGCCAGATCAGGGCCAGCTATGGGGTTGAGCAGGGAATGATCCGGACGGGATCAGACAGCTTATAGGGAAATAGCTTTACCCGTAACCAGTTTATGCCGGGACAACTTTACAGCCGGCATTGCCGGAAGCTGTCGCATGGGCGGCGCATGCAGGTTCAACCGCCAGAATACGGCCTCCATAGAGACTACGGCTTGTCAATGAAAAGACAGGTGTTTTAGGCAATATCCAGGTAGTGGATAAGGTATTTTCCGAGCTGGCTTATTGAGCCGCTAATGCGCTTGCAGGGAATGGTATCACACGGGGCACCAAATATCCCAAAACGGGAATAAAAGGTGGCCGCTACTTGCTCGTTAGTGTATTGGTATCTTGGGAAGTTTAAATGAAAATGATCGACACCGGCATTCTGACGTTAGACTAACTATCAACGCCACAAGTAGCCAATCATTCACAGTATTGCGGCTATAATTCATTTACGCCAACGGCTGATATGACTTAAATTTAATCCATTGTACATCCATTGCAATCAAACCTTACCTATGGCAAAGTTTCATTTAATATCCTTGCTATTGTGCGTAGCTCTCCAGGACGTTTACAGCCAACAACTCGACAGCCTATCGGGATGGAGAATCTACAAACTTGTAGATCGGAAGGCCAATGAATCTTCGGAGGATACGCTAACACACCTATGCAGCCGCCCCCTTCCCTATCAAATGGTGAATAGTTTTGTAAGTAAAATGAATACGCTAAAAACAGATAAACCCTTACCTCTAATAAGCGCGTTTCTATTAAGTTTCCAAGACGCTAATGGCAAGCCAGTGAAAGTAATAGTAAGTGGAGGCGGGGATTATATTTTTGTCAGACGATTTCAAAAATATTATGCTATTCCGGGATCCATTCGACAGGACTGGTACTAACCATTGCAGAATTGGTAAAAGCAAGCCATTTGAAGGCCGCGGCTCTTTGATGACCACCGAAACCGTCTACTGGTGGGAACTTGCAAAAGGAACGCCATTAATTACCAAAACCGCTACTTATAGCATCCCATAATTTTATACGATGCAACAGGGCATTCTTTACCGCATCAGTTGACTCTTGCCATTTTGCAGATTCAGTTCCATTAAGTTCTTCCGTCATTTTATAAGCTAGCTGAGAATGGTGCTCACCATCAACTTCGATATGTCGTTCAAGGTAATACTTTAACGTGCCAAAACGGTCGCTGGATTGTTTGTTCAATTCACGTACGAAAGTTATGAACATACCAGGAATGAGATCCTCTCTTCCAAAAGTAAAAACAGCTGCCTGAACATGGGGCTTATTATTATTTACTACAGCAAAAGTACTTTTAACGAAGCCAGCTGCAGCCAGTGGAACATTTGAAACACGAAGGCTTTCTACCACAGGTTCCTTTTCTTTCAAACAATCAACAAACTTATTGATAACATTAAGGTTGCACCCTATTTCATGCATGGCTTGCAAGTATAACTCAAAATGACTCGTACGATTTCCTCCTTCGTCAATATCAGATTCTTCACCCAGTACAATTTCATTGATAAGGTATCTTGTTTGTGGGTTCCCTGTCGGAATCCAAGGAAGTTCTATGCAGGTAAGATTACGCTGAAGTACTTTTAGCAGGGACATAAAATCCCAAACAGCAAAAACATGGTACTCCATGAATGTTTTCAGCCGTTCAACGGTGTTGACTTTAGCATATACGGGATGTTCAATAAGCTGTTGGCGTATGGGTTCAATTTCACGCCTCATTAGGTTCAGGTATTCGCTCATGAATTATATTAAAGTCGGCAAAGATATCTAATAATTGCCCACATTCACTCTCTTTTCGACCACATCGGCAGTTACAATTCCCCAAAATGTTAGCACCAATGTTATGTGAACTGTTATAATTAATGAAATTTAGATTCGAACATTGCAAATCCTTTTTAGTTTGTGTGCAATAAATATTAAAGCTTCTGTTGCGTTTTATACAAGGTACTCATATAACAATCAGCAATTCATCGAACTGGATACTACGTACTACTATGGCACCGATATCAATAATCCTGCATCCTTTTATTTGTGGGCGATTACTAAATACACTTATGATTCAAAGGAACGGGTTATTAAGACCGAAACATTATACAGTAATGATCAAACCCAGTCGTGGTACACGGTAACCTCCCTATGACGACAATGACAAAAAGATGAGGGGCAGTCCTTGAAACTATTGCCCAGATTTTCGAAGTTTCAAATCAGCCAGCAATTTTTCATCCTCCGCGATTCGTTTCTTTATTTGTTTGATGTCGTCTTCTACCCCCTCAAGATTGTTGGAAACTCGCCTGGCCTTTTTGGCATCCCGCCTTGCATCGTCAGACTGCTTTTCTGCTCTTTTTGCCTTTTTCTTGTCCTGAGGATCGTTGCTTAATTTGACAGCAGCCCGCTTGTTTTTATCAGCGGACTCCTGTACCTCATTAACTGCTCTTTCTTTCTTATTGGTTTGTTCTAAAAATTCGTTTTCCAATACCACCAGTTTCTGTTTACGATTATCAAGCCGCTTTGTGATTTCCGCTATACGCTGCTGTTCTTTACCCTTGTTAATGGAATCGGCAGGCAATGACTGGGCATTTGTTATTGTGGCTGTTACCATCACAATCAACAATGCTAGCATCAATGAATTTTTCATATCAGTTGCTTTCTTAATAATTCTCCAAATCATATGCCTTGGAATTTGTAACAGCAGATATATGTATACCGGGTGTTTTACAACAACTTGCGAAGGCCTATTAAATTCATAGATTAGGCTGGGGAATTATTACCCCGCAGCCCATGGATCCAATACCACCTTTACACAGTTGTCTTCTTTTTTCTTGAACATCGAATAGCCATCCGCAATTTTGGAAAGCGGTAACCGGTGCGTGATCACATCCTCCAGCACCACCTTTCCTTGCACCACATACTCCAGCAGTTCATCGATGTATTTGTGGGCCGGCGCTTGTCCGCCTTTTAAGGTGATGCCCTTGTCGAAGAACTGCCCAATAGGGAAATTGTCATAAGTTGTAGGGTATACACCCAATACCGAAACGATACCGCCTCTTCTCACAGCGCTCATGCACGCTTCCAATACTTTTACGGAGCCTTTCTCCAGGTTAAGGGCCGATTTGGCCCGGTCGATAAAACTCCTGTCTGGTTCAAACCCTACGGCGTCGATACATACATCCGTGCCTCTTCCATAAGTGACTGAACGGATTTGCTCGATCACATTTTTGCCATCACCTTCCCATAAGATGGTTTCACAATTGGCGGAGGCCGCCGCTTTCGACAGCCTGTACGCCAGGGTGTCTACGATCAGCACACGTCCGGCCCCTCGAAGCCAGGCGCTCTTAGCGGCCATGATGCCCACGGGGCCCGCACCAAAAATGGCGACCGACTCACCACCTTTCACCCCGGCCCAGTCCACCCCGGTATAACCCGTGGGGGATAGGGAATGGCACCACCACCCGGTCCCCCTTTTTTAAATTGGTAACGGAGTTGCCCGTTTCCTCCACAATTCCCATAAACTCGTGACCCAGCACCATCGGCCTGGGCTGCGGTATACCACCCGAATAGATGTGGAGGTCCGATCCGCAGATCGCAGTGGCGGTCACTTTCAGGATAATGTCCCGCGCATCTTTGATAGTGGGGTCATCAACCGAGTCATAGGTGATCTTACCGGGTCCATGTATAACGGCTGCTTTCATGATCTTACATTTATTGAGTACAAGTTTAGAGAGGCGGGCAGCGATAACTGTGCCCATGGAATCGCGGCATCTTCTACACAACACAGGCAACACGCATGGCATGCGAATTGAAGCCACAGCTGGCATACCCTCCATCGTGATCGCGCACATCGAATACATTCCAGGAAATTACCCATTCAAAAAGTCGCCAGATGAGCAGCTCCATCCAACACAAAACGATCGTGGTTACCGGCGCCTCCAGCGGGGTGGGCAAAGCCATCGCCTTACAGCTGGCCACCAAAGGTGCCACGCTGATATTGGCGGCTCGCCGGGAAGCTGCCCTGCAGGAAACAGCCGCTGCCTGTATGGCGTCAGGCAGCAAAGTATTGGTAGTGACGGTTAATATGCAGAACGTAGAGGAGATCAGGGTACTGGCCGAAAAGGCCTATCAGTTTGGCGGAGCCATCGATGTGTGGATCAACAACGCCGGGGTACTGGCCGCAGGCCCGTTAGAAGAAGTGCCGCCCGAAGTAAGCGAAGCAGTCATCAAAACCAACCTGCTCGGTTACATGCACAGTGCCCATGTCGTGATCCCCTATTTTAAAAAACAAACGCAGGGCATCCTCATCAACAATATATCTGTTGGCGGCTGGTTTCCTACGCCGTACGCCACAGCCTACACCGCCAGCAAGTTTGGCTTGCGGGGATTTTCTGAAGCGCTGAAAGGTGAACTCATCGGATGGCGCGATATACATGTTTGCGATCTTTATCCCGGCTTTCTCGATACGCCAGGCATGCAACATGCCGCTAACTATACCGGCAAGTCGCTTAAACCTGCGCCGCCGGTATACAACCCCTGGCAGGTAGCCAGGGCGGTAGTACGGGTCATAGAGAATCCGGTGGACACCACGACCATCGGGTTGGGAGCAGCCTTGCTGCGCATCGCCTGGAATTATCTTCCGGTTATCAGTCGTCTTGCCACCGTGCTGCTTATACGTTCCTATCTCAAACAGGCGCCCACCCTGGCCGCAACCAGCGGCAACGTGCTGGGTCCGGTGCACTATGGCACTAGTGTAGACGGAGGCTGGCAGCTGGCCCCGGCCACAAAAAAGAAAGCCATGATATGGGCCGCCGCCGGAATCGTTGGCGTGCTGGCCGGGTTGATCATCAACAGCAAAAAAGCAGGCGCTCATCGTTGAAAACTGGCATGCATCATACATGTACATGTACCAAACATCATTCTTGCGTAAATCCAGGCTGGTGCATATTCACTTGCTTTGGCCATCCACACACCGGCTTATTCACCCCTTTCATCCTCTACCTCGTATCGGCCCATGGAATAATTATTGCTGCCTTCGTCATAAACTGATAACTATGTCAGACAGTAATCCAAAACTCAGCAAACAGGACGACATTCGGGTAAACCCGAAAGATCCTTCTGAAGTTGAATATTTTCAACGTAAGTTTCCCGACAAGACCTACGATGAGGTTGCAGAAGCAATAAAGGCGGCCGGCCCACTTCGCGCAGATATTGAAACCTATTTGCGAAAAGGGCACACAGGATTATAGTTCAATAAAATATAAGAATTTATCTGGAGTTTCAGTGTTAGGTTAGGGCTTTGGTAGCCTTCGCAGAATCACCCGGCTCAAATCGGCTGGGTTTTATTTTTCTTTTTCCTCCCACGGCATTGGATCCCTCCTTACTGGCGTTGGCATGTCTAATTGCGTAACATCCATCGTAACGATTTATCCTTGTACATTTATTCCTTGAGCAGGATCCAGGCAGGTGCATGGTCGCTAGCTTTGGGCCACCCACGCACGGACTTATCAACGCCGGCACTATGAAGCCGCGGCAACAGGTGCGGACTTAATAAAAAATGATCGAGCCGCAATCCTGCATTTCGCTCCCAGGCATAGTCCCACTATGTATCCATTCGATGTCCATGAATTTCCACGCTTAATGAATTCCAACAACTGAAGGAGCCCTTACCAATGCGCCACCCGATGGCATAAGCTTTGAATTGACAAATGTTAAATAATCCCTTTCTCCACCAGGAAAATTAGCTATACATATGACAACCTTTACTGTAAACCGCCCTCATAAGCTCAGGCTTAAATCTATAATTGTGTTGGAAAGAACAATTCCTATGCGTCTGCGCCCATTCGTGCCACCCACCCAGCCCCAAAGATTATCCTATAAAATGCCACCGCAGCCGCAGGGCTACCTCAAAGGAAAAGATAACGACTGCCTTTAGCAAAATAACCGCACACAAACCGATCACAATGGCAAATGATAAACAGGATAAGTCTACCAGCGACAAAAGCCAGGTTCCTCCTGAAGAAAATTATGAATTATATTATCTGGAAGAAAAATTAGGTGTGACCCGCGATGAGATTTTGGCAGCGATTAAGACGGTAGGTCGCGATCGTCATCTGGTAGAAGGATATCTTCGAACACATAAAAAAGACGACTGAACATACCACGGCAAGATAATTAAAGCCCTGCTCCTGGCATAAGAATTATGCCTTGATTCACATGCCGTCTACGGTCATAGCACATATACAATACCTACCAGCAACCGAAGTTTTAAGGATTGCATTTAACTCGGGCGCCATCTATGACTACCTCGAGGTCCCCGAGTCGGTTTACAAAGACATGAAGCAATATCGCGAGAAGGGAGTCTTCCTCAACAAGTACATTAAAGGGAAATACCATTTCAAAAAAGTCACCAACGGCTAGCGTATAGCCCTATGGAAACCACACAACTCATAGGTATTGCCGCCAGCATAGGAACAGGAATCTCACTATTGCCACAATTGATCAAGATCGTCCCGAAACAGCAGGTAGCCTCCAGTCTGTGTAATCCGGAAATGATTTTTGCGGCCAAAGCTATTTTAGTCATTGGACGACCTGCGCACACATAATTGACAAATGAGCCGATCCAAGTTTCGATAGTACTGACCTGCAGGAATATCGCAGGCATCAACTTTGTAACAGCTTCTCTATTATTAACAATAAATCTCCCATCTATGCTACGGTATTCAATCATTTTCCTCGTAATCGCTGTCATTGCCGCGATTTTCGGTTTCGGCGGAATAGCCGCAGGCGCTGCAGGCATTGCCAAAGTTTTATTTTATATTTTTCTGGCAGTCTTCGTAATCTCCTTGTTCTTCGGCAGAAAAAAAGCCTAACAGCATCTTCTTTAATGAAGACTATCTGGAATGTAGATTGCGTTATAGTCAAAAAGCTAAACCCTGTCCTGTGAAACAATAATAGCTTGACTTTTTGATAGTTGCCAGGTAGGGTATGCCAGGACCGGCGTCATAACGATTGTTCTATTCTTCAGTCGTCATTAGTGGCAATGTCGTCGACCAGTTGGTCCTCGCATATCTATATTCGTAGAGTTAAGACCGAACAGTTCGGCATAAAGGAGTGTACAAGGTAAAGAGACTAACCTATTACCGTCCGTATTATTGAAGAATAATTGGCTCGGCGCCCTGTGGTATTTTTAAAGTGAGGTATCTACCTTTAGGATCATAAGAATACCGGCAAAATTGACCATCTATGGTCAATTTTAGTTGCTCAGTCATCGGATCAAACTGTACGCTCCAACAATGAGTTGATTTCTCTTCCCATTCCAGCATGTCATTACAAATACTGATCGTTAATTTCATTTCATCTTTCGAAATATGTATTTGTTCATCTCCCGGCATACAGCCGGCTACCGGAACTTTGCCTGTTTTGTACCAGGTTTTATGGGTTCCGTTCGTAAGCAGTTGGATAATATATTCCCTTGTATGAGCCATATCAGTAGATTGTTATTATGCCTCCAAACTAGCCGACCATCATGGCAAACACTGATCCGAAGTCCGGGCACAAAAATTATGGCGAGTTTATAGATATCCCATTTACTCATTAAAACGTTTGTTATGCCTGACAATAAAATGAATACCGGAAAACAAGACGATATAAGGGTTGATAGCAAAGACCCATCTGAAATAGAATACCTGCACCAGCAATATCCGTCCAAAACGCACGAAGAGATAGTTGAAGCAATCCAAAAAGCCGGCCCAATGAGGTCGGACATCATTAAATACCTCGAGCGGGGAAAAAATTAAACATTTTCAGGTCTTCAGTTCATACTTAACGCAAAACGCGGTAGTTCATCTTTGGTGAATTACCGCAGATAAGCTATGTACCGGAACAACTCTATCATCTATGAAAAAAACACCGCAAAAGCGATCAAAAGCAGCCGGAGGCAATCCCATAACAAAATACCCCAAGCCCCCCTTTAAAGAGCAATTACAACCCTGGCCGGGCCTGGCCGCCAAAATGAAACCCCGGCCCGATCATGGTGAGAAAAGTTATATCGGCTCTGGTCGCCTGGCTGGCCGCAAAGCGCTCATCACGGGAGGCGATTCGGGTTTGGGACGCGCCGCAGCAATAGCCTATGCCCGTGAGGGAGCCGATGTGGCCATCAATTACCTGCCCCAGGAAGAGGCAGATGCCAAAGAAGTGATACAACTCATCAAAGCAGCAGGCAGAAAAGCAGTGGCCATTCCCGGAGATCTGCGCACGCCGGATTTCTGCCGGCAGATGGTAGAGGAAGCAGTCAAACAACTAGGCGGCCTCGATATACTGGTCAACAATGCCGCCAGGCAACAAACCCAGGCATCTATACTCGATATCACCGATGAGGAGTTTGATGCCACCATGAAAACAAATATCTACGCTCCCTTTTGGACTATCAAAGCAGCCCTGCCACACCTGAAGGCCGGATCAGTCATCATAGCCACCTCCAGCGTGCAAGCCTACGATCCCTCGGGTGAGTTGTACGACTATGCACAAACCAAAGCAGCCACCACCAGTTATGTAAAATCCCTGGCCGAGCAGCTGGCCCCCAAAGGCATTCGGGTCAACGGCGTAGCCCCGGGCCCCATCTGGACACCTTTACAGGTAAGCGGTGGTGCCACCATGAAGAAACTGAAGAACTTCGGCGCACATACCCCCTTTAAACGTCCCGGCCAACCGGCCGAGCTGGCAGGCATCTATGTATTGCTCGCCGCGAGTGAGGGCAGCTATGCCACCGGCCAGGTCTACGGATCGTCGGGCGGTTATGGTCAACCGTAACTCCCTGAAACGAAACAAACACTACTCTCCGGTCTCATCATGTGGCGCGTCCACCGGCTTGGACTGTGGCGAACCCTTTTGCCGCAAAAAAATGGACAATACCACGATGGCAAATACAGATAAAAATTCACTTTGCCAGTTCTGAAAAGATTCAAACCAAAACCGGCTATCCGCGAGGTAGGTTCCCAATGATTCCTTTGGCATTCCTTTGCTGGCCAAAAGCTCGTTTTCGTCTTTCAGGCTACCGTATAAGTGCAGCACGAATGAAAGGAGGAAAAGAACGAGTAAGGCAATGGTCAGGGAGTGTTTGTACAAGGTTAAGATCCACCCGCCCTTCCGCACTGGCCAGGGTGCACCAGGGCGTGCCGGCGACGGCTCCCGGTCAACTTCTTCTTCCCCTTCAAATGTCTTTGATTCAGAAGATCCTTTTTGATAAAGAAAGATGGTCAGCAAAACAAACAAAGCCATCTGCAGAAATTCACTTTCCCAGTTCTCGAAGGTCGCTTGAATAAAATGGCCCGACCTGATATATTGCGCCGCCCCTACCTTGGGTTGTCCATCTTCTGCCAACTCCTTATTGTGCTCTTTGAGCCCCGTAAAAAACTGACCTATGAGCGCTAACAAAAAAAGAAACAGGAAGGTTATGGAAAGGCCATTGTTTCGTAATGCTTTTATCATATACCAGCTTGATAGCTGGGAACTGCGAAAAGCATACCAGCCATTTTGTCAAATGGCCTGCTCATAACCCTACGCCGAAAATTGCAACAATCCTTTCGTGAGGCTTTTCCATTGTAAGGCTGACAACCCAAGCCGGGCGCCCAGGTAAACGAGCCAGTTGCGCAGACGGGTAATCAAATTTCCTGAATTAAAATTAGGGCGTTCATTGCGACCATACACAGCGGCGATGAGTGTGTCATTTTCCAGGTAAACCAAAAAAGTGGAGGTAGCCTTACGCTCGAAAAAATGGGCAGCATTGTCGACCTGCTTCAGCGGGCTGAGCGCTGCCCTTACTGTCAGGAAGGTTAGGCGATGGTGTGCCGTGCTACGCTCGCCTACGTCCTCCACTTGCACCCAATCGTCGCCTTTTCCATCGGGATTAGCGGGTGCGGGAATGTCAATGCGTAAATAATCGCCCTTCTTTGCAGCCCTGTTTTGTTCCTGGCCCTTTGCATCCACCAGTTGAAAAACAGCAGTCGCTTTTCCTGCCCATCTTTGCCAATGGTTCACTTCCAGCAACCTGCGTGCAGCTATGGTAAAGTACTGCTCTGCCACTATTCGGCTGCCGACCCTGCACTGGCTGTAAGTAACCGTACTATGCCCCGTTACCTGAGCTGGAAGGATAGATTGTAACCAGGCAGTGTAGACTGGTGAAACATGCTTCATGCGTTATCGGCGTGTTTAGACATCCTGAAATTCTCTAAAAGCGCGCCAGCAAATTACGAAGCCGGTTATCCAAATATGTGTATCTATTTACGCAATAAATGTTTAACAGCCTGCGACGCAGGTCCAAGACATACAGCACACACCACACCATTATTCTCATAGACTCTGGCAGCGGTACTTGCTAGTTCAGTATTGGTAGCAAAACCCACATCGTGTCCGACCAATAACTTCTATACAGCCGACCTCTTAATTCATGCTAAATACATACAACTGCATTCAATCCACCACTATGATTGACGTAAATAGTATACCTGTACAAAACACGAAGCGGGCCGAGCAATTTAATATCTCCGTTTCTCAAAATGGCTTTCACCTGTTCAGTACTTCACTCATTACCAGGTCGTCCCTCGGCTGGCTGCTGAAGGTCCATCAGGTCTTCTACGAGAAGTTCCCGCCCAGCGAAGGGTACAAGATTAAAATAAAGGTAAAGATTGAAAATACCGGAGAAGTGGCCTATGAAGATGCGTTTACCGATGCTCATCTATCGCAGGCAGATTGTCGGAAGGATTAACGAATTAACCAGGTAAGCAATTTATGTGTACCCGAAACATGTCACCACCGGATAGTTCACTTTGGCTTATCCAGCTTAAACAACGGCGAATCAAAAAACTCTTTTAAGCTAATGCCTATATGGATGCAATAATTGCGCACCACATACATGGAGGCTCCCCCACCCGTTTCGTATCGGCTTACCGCTTGTGAGTCAACCCCCAGCTCATACGAGAATTGGGTTTGATCCATGTCTGCTTTTTCCCGCACTTCCCGTAAACGCTGAGCGATGAGGTCCCGGAAATCAATTTCCTCGCAAAAAAAATTTAAGTGAGAGTTCTAAAGTTAGTAAGCATGCGCACTTAACCATTAATGCCAAACCTGCATAAAATAAAAAGGATCGCAGCGCAGCGATCCTTTTTATTATTTATAGCTATTGTTTTACCAGCCTCATCGGGGCTTCGTTAACCCTGCCAGTCCGCACAAAATATACACCGGCCGGTATCGCACTGATATCTAACCTTACAGGGCCATCCTGCGTGCCTGCCTTTTTCCGCAGCACTTCCTGTCCCTGGGTATTATATATTGCAATCACCGACCTGGCCGGCACATAACTAAGAACTAACACATTGGAAGCCGGATTGGGGAATAGCTGAAGCCGCTTGCCCCCGCTGATTTATCGACCTGCACATTCCCGGTGACATTTGTTGCCGAGGTTAATGGCGCTGCGGTTGTGGCCACCACCTCCAGCGATGAGACCTGATCGTTCCAGCCATTGTCTACCAGGCAACCATCATCAGCTGTCAGCGTCAAACTGCTGCCGGTATAGTTGTCATCCCAATACACAATAACCCGGTAACCCGCCGCCACCCGTATAGAAGAAATATCATCATTCTTGACGCCTGCTGCAATGAGGTCATTCAGCGTGTACCGGCCCAGCCTCAAGGGCACTCCTCCTCCTGTATAATTGCAATTCTTATACACGGTAGCATATTGATTGGTCGTAGCCGTATAGGGGGTGTTGATCAGCAGGGAAACTGCCGTAGAAGCATTGAAGCCCGCGTAATAGGTACCCTGGGCAGCCCGTGTGCCCCACAGTGTCCGGATGATATTTTCAGTGTTGCGGTTATTGTACGCCACCCGCCCATTCAATTGCAGCCAGGATATGAAGTCGGGCCGGTTACAATCGACAATGTACCGGCGGGCATACCGTGGGAAGATGCCTTTGAAGCCATTCAGGTCCGGACCTTCTTCATTGTTGATGACGCCCGAATTGTACATAGTCACCTTCGTATACTGCGCAATATTGATCGCGTTGGTTAGATACGAAGCATCATTGGTGTGGTTGTACAACATCACAGAGGCGCCGAGGTAAGTGCCCTGGTTGTAGGTAGAGCTCCAGTAGTTGATGGTGCCGTTATTGTTGTTGTCATACACTTTGCCCGTGGCCGGTTCAAACAAGTTGTTCTTCGACCAGTTGTATAAGGTAACCGCTTTATTCACGTAGGTAATATCATTGAATGCCTGGTACAGGTACATACAGGCCACCATGGCCGGGCCATTGATACAGGAGTTGGTTCCAGGTGTACCCTGTTTCCATACCAGCCAGTTGCCATTGTCGCGCGTAGCACGGGCATACATTTTATCAAACTGATCTTTCGCTTTATTGAGATAGGTTTGGTTGCTGTTCCTCAAACCCATGCGAACGCAGGCCAGCACCATCCAGGTAATATCATCATTGTATTCATTCCACATCCAGTCCTGCCCTTCCTTGGCGATGAACAGGCCATACATCTCATCGAAGAGGGTCTTGTACTTGACCTGGCCTGTTACCTCGTAGGCATCCACGACGATCTCCATCATCTCGGCTACGCCCCAGAAGCCTTCATTGGGGATGATCTGGTTGCCGGTACGCGCATCGTAGTATTTTGTTTTCCAGGCGGCAAATACAGCATCAGCAATGGCGGCGGTTGGTGCAGCAGGCCGGTCTGTTACCTTTTCAAATCCCCATCGCTGGTTGCTGTTGGTATGGTTGGTCCACAAAGCTACATCCGTACCATCAGCAGCGCCGCTGGCTACCACATCCGCCGAAAAGCCGGTATTGGCAGCTGCACGGAGACTGAAGGAAGCATCCCCGTTGTTGACGATATTCCAGCGAACCTGGTTGTTGTTGCTGTTATCCCCCTGGTCAACATTGACCGAATTGGCCGGCGTGGCATTGGCCAGGTGCAGGTATTTTTCCGTGCCTATGTTTTGAAGGGTATAGTTGTTGCCGCTCACGTGCACCACCCGCCATCTTTCGGCATCGCTGTCGGTATCGGTCCAGATATCGACGTTGGCGCCATTGGCCAGCGAGGAGTTGCTGACATTTAGCAATTTGTTGTTGGCTTTCGAGCGGATCTTGTAAATAGCGCCGGATTCGATACCGGCTGTTTGGGCCCGTACTGCTGCCGCATCTATCATCAGCAGCAATACCGTGCCAACACATAGGAAAAGGTTTGTCAATTTCATGTGGCAATTATTGTTTGGTTATAAAATACAGCAATCATTTATCCGGTGCAGCCGTCGTATCCGAAGAGAGCGAATACGGATAAGCAGCACTGGTGGTGCCCCGGGTTTTATTGGGCGTATTGCCCAGTGAAAACTCGAAACGACCGCCTGCCCGGATGGCATCATAACCGATCCAATTGTTCTTATATTCCTTTCCGTTGAGCTTTATGCCTTGTATATACTTGTTGTCATCGTTGTTGGCAGCAGCCGTGATCGTAAACTGCTTTCCCTTACCCAGGTGCAGGATCACCTTCCTGAACAAGGGTGACCCCAATACGTACTGGTCCGACGCAGGACATACCGGGTAGAAACCAAGGGCCGAGAATACATACCAGGCAGAGGTCTGCCCGTTGTCCTCATCCCCGCAATAACCGTCGGGCGTAGGCTTGTACAACCTGTTCATGGCTTCCCGCACCCAGTACTGCGCTTTCCAGGGTTGGCCGGCGTAGTTGTACAGGTAGATCATGTGTTGAATGGGTTGGTTGCCGTGGGCATACTGGCCCATCTGCACGATCTGCATCTCTCGCATTTCGTGCACGAGGTCTCCCGCTTTCTCCTTGCTCCCAAATGAGGGCGGCTGGGAAAATACAGAGTCGAGCAGGTTGGTAAACACCCTTTCATTGCCCATGAGGTCGATCAGGCCTTTAACATCATGGAATACCGACCAGGTATAATGCCAACTGTTGCCTTCTGTAAATGCATCCCACCAACTGACCGGTTTGAAGTTTACCGGGAACGAACCGTCTTCGTTCCTGCCGCTCATCATGTTGAATGACTTATTGAAGGTTTTGCGATAGTTGAGGCTTCGCTGGCGGTACAAGGCAAGCTCGGCTGGCGGGCGCTTGAGCTTTTTGCCCATCTGATAAATACACCAGTCGTCATAGGCATATTCCAGTGTCCTGGAAGCATTGTCGCGTATTTTGACATTGTAAGGCACATACCCTAGCCTGTTGTAATAATCGTATCCCAAACGACCGGAAGAAGGAACGGTGGGATGCACCGCATTGGCCCCGTGCAACAACCCTTCATACATTTTCACGGCATCGGCTTTGGTGATGCCTTTGAGGAAGGCATCCGCGACCACGGAAGCCGTTGCATTGCCCACCATACTTTCGCGATGACCAGGGCTGGCCCATTCGGGATAGAAACCGCTTTCGAGGTATGCATTGAGCAAACCTTCCTGTATCTTCTCCGTCATGTCGGGATACACCAGGTTCACATAGGGCATCAACGCGCGGAAGGTATCCCAGAAACCCATATCGGTAAATAAATAGCCGGGAAGCACTTTGCCATTGAAGGGACTGTAGTGAACGGTCTGGCCACGTTCATCGATCTCATAAAACTTGCGGGGAAACAACAAGGTGCGGTATTGGCAGGAATAAAACGTGCGCAGGTTATCGAGGTTGCTGTCCTGCACTTCGATCCTTCCCAGCGCATCGTTCCAGCTCTTTTTACCCTGTGCCTTATTGGCTTCGAAGGTTGGCTGCAGCTCTTTCAGGTTGAGCAGGGCCTGGTCGGCACTGATGAAAGAGGAGGCTACGCGGGCATGCACTTGCTCCCCCTGGCTGGTAGCAAAACCGATGATGGCACCGGAATGCCCCGAGGTACTTTCGAGGCTTCCCTCCTTTATTTCCCGGTCGGCCACCGCCGCTGTATAAGTAAAAGGTTTGTCAAACTCGATCACAAAATAATTGCGGAAGTTATCCGGTACGCCGCCGCTGTTCCTGGTCGTATACCCCACAATCCTGCGCTCGCCGGGGAGGATCTTTACAAAAGACCCCTTATCAAAAGCATCAACGACGATATAGGCCTGCTGCTCAGCTGCAAAGGTAAACCGGAACATGGCCGCCCTTTCGGTAGGCGCAATTTCCGTGGTCAGGTTATAGTCGGCCAGGTACACCTTATAATAATAGGGCTTGGCCACTTCAGCTTTGTGGCTGAACCAGCTCGCTCTTTTATCCTGATCAAACTCGGGTTTACCCGTCACCGGCATAATGGAAAACTGACCATAATCGTTGATCCATGGACTGGGCTGGTGAGTTTGTTTGAAACCCCGGATCTTATCGGCTGCATAGGTATAGGCCCATCCATCGCCCATCTTTCCGGTCTGCGGCATCCAGCAGTTCATGCCCCAGGGCATAGCAATGGCAGGATAGGTGTTCCCATTCGACAAAAGATATTTGGAGTCCGTTCCCATCAAGGGATTTACATACTCTACCGGGTCGACTGCTGTTGCTGGGGGCTGGGCGATACTGAAAAAGGGAACGGCTCCCATCATCCACATCAATAAATACTTAGATACTAGGCTACAATTTCTTTTCATCTGGTGATTTACGAATTTATCCAACGTTGTTGCTGCCATTGCAGCACATAGCGTGAATAAGACGTTCAAGACGGCCGCTACCGTTACTAATGTGGAAAATAAACAAGGATGTCAATTTCTTGCTAAATTGTTATAGTTAGCGCCTTTGCAGAATATTGGGTATAAACAGGTTGCCAACATTTAACCGCAGATTGGTGGTCATCCAATCTTCTTTGATTAGCTTTTTTTAAGCGGATCTTTACTGGCTTGGATTGCAATGATGCATCCAGTAATCCCCCACCCTGCAGCCAGATAAAGACGATCGGCAAGGCCCCACCAGTGAATAAACCTGTTGGCAGGATGAGAAAATGCCAGCGTATAGAATTGTTGTGCAAACTACGACTGGGCAGTTTCCGTCCAGACGCCGGTACACCAGTCGGGTTTTCTGTGGAACGGTAGTTGTGAAATTAAACGATGCTAGATTACTAGCAGAAACTGAACTAACTTATGAGTTGGCTTTTAACTATTCAGTGATGTTACGTAGGGCCTGGTTGTACTACAACCGGGTTTCTTATGCATATTCTCCTGATCGCATTTAGATATGGGAACTAAATGGTTGAATACACAATTTCGTTTATTAGGGTAGAGCTCAGTTGACTTCGATTGAAGAAATGGAAAGAGAGTTAAAAAATAGGATAGTATGACACAATCTTTCATAACTCTAACGTTTTTGAATAACCTGCTAAATCTCCATTCACCACGCTGTCGCGTGCTGAGTCTTTTTTGTTTCTCCGCATTTGAAAGCAAACTTTCAACGCTGCAAAACAAAAAAGCCTCCCGGCGAACGCCGGGAGGCTTTGTGACCCCGTCTGGATTCAAACCCGTACAACCATAAGTTTGAAATCCAATTCGTTATAAGTCATTTATGAAGAACGGTCACCAAATTGGTCACCAGTAGAATGGCATTGACCTTACTCCGTTTAACTTCTTGAACCGTCTAAAGCAGCAGCAAATAAACCTATGAAAGAGCGTTTTTCGAGTCCAAATTTAACCTAATCGATTCAAATTAAACACAACTCCCAGCTTAATAAATTAGCATAAACGAATGATAAAATACTAACCAAAATTCAAAAATTAGTCCAAATATGTCGACCATACAAAACCCGAACTATCCCAGCCAGTATTAGACTCGGATGCTCTCCAGGGCTGTTGGCTTCTCGCATTCTATGAAAACCTAAAAAAGCCTGGAGCAAAGTGCTCCGAGCTTGAGCAAATTGCCTCAAACAGAATCTAACCACGAGCGGAATTCGGTCTAGCAATCAGCTTTAACGCAAAACTACCAACCACAATAATTAATACAATGTATGGAGCAGCTATCCGCTGATTATAAGATTTCATGAATTTCTTGTCTTTAAGGCAATTACTGGCCGTTGTGCGACTTTGGGTGATGGCGCGACATGATTAAGATCGCAAATTGAGCCGGATTTTTAAAAAATTAGTGCTCAGTGAGTGATTTTGTATTAAATTATCGACTACTAAACAAGGTTACATTCCATGCATAACAATTCCTTTGTCAAGAGACTTATCACTTGCATCCTTGCAGGATTGGTAATTGGCGCATCTGCTTTCCGCATAAGTATTACTTACTTTAGAACGTGGGGGACTATCGGCGGCTTTTCCATCATTCCCTTCGCCACGGTAATAACCGCTGTTGTTTACGCTTTAATATGGCAGGCCCGTAAAACAAATAATCCATCTACGCTTGCTTTCTGGCAAGGTCTTATTCGTTATGGGGTTGCATTTGACCTGGCAGAATTCGGATGGGCAAAAATCTGTCATCTGCAGTTGGAAATGCCAATGAGTAAGCTTGATCTTCCATATAACGTTTTTTCGCCCTCGGATTTGTTCTGGAATTTTTTTAGCTTCTCTTACCTGTTTGGATGTATCATAGCTGCACTGCAAATTGTAGGTGCCATGCTGCTGTTATTTCACAGAACAAGACTCGTAGGGGCATTTATATTGTTGCCATTGCTAGCCAACATCTTACTGATGGATATTTTTTACCAAATCGGCTACAGTGTCGTTGTCCATGCCTCCATCATGATGGCAGGAATCTTATATTTCCTGGTTATAGAATTCAAACGCCTGAGGGAGTTTTTCTTTGCGGCGACTAATCGATTACCCGAGCTGCATTTTTCCAAATATGTGAAATTAATTATACGTCTTTCTATTATTTATATTCCGCTGCTATTAATAGCCATATATGGGAAAGTAGATAAGTATCCGGGGCTCACCGGAAAGTACGAAGTAAAACAGTTAAGCGTAAATCATCAATTGCTACATCAGAATACCTGTGCGGACAGCATACTTACAGTGGTATATTTTGATATTAAAAATGGTTGTGTATTTCAATTCAATACACCGGCTAAAAGATGGAACGGTACTTTTTCAAAGGACAGCAATCGCCTCAAAATAAACTGGTTTTCGCCGGTAGATAAGCCTGTTTTCAATGGGACGATGTCTATTCCGAATGACTCAGGAAAATTAATGCTGACAGGAATGCTTGGGAAAGATTCGATGGAGATAATACTACAGAAGCTAAATAATTGAGTGCTGCTGCGAGTTATTCCTTTGCATTTTGCCCCCATCAGTTCGAACCTGGTTCCTGGATCGCTGCCATAGCTGCCGGGCTCACCCACCCCTCTTCAATCAGCGGGTAAATAAATCAAGGTTAACCGTGGCACCCGAACAGCAACAAACTGGTTGAAAAAAAAGATGTTATTAGCTTCATGTAAATGTGTCAATAGAAAGTATAGAATACTAAGAGAGGGTATTGTTTTGCTTCTCATAAGTTTACTTTCTTTCACCGGCTATCCTCAGTCATCTTGCGGCCCTAGAATATCAATTCAATGTAATCCCAATTTCCTAAAATGGTCACGCAATATGCGGTCCTGTATATTCGAACCGGTATGGCCTATTAGTTTCAAATAGGTCATCTCTTTTCTCCCTGAATCAGGATTTCTATGCTTGAAGAAAATGTACCTTACCCTCCGGAGTCCGTTATAGGAATATACCTCCGACGACAAGAACTGGATACAATTTCTAAAGACCTCCATATCCAATTGCTTGTGATAACTTCGAATGATCGATGATAGCTTGCTAATGGCAGCTTTCTCATTATTACAGAGAAAAATATTACAATCCAGTGCAATTTCGTACAGTTCGCAGGCTACTAGATTAATATGGTACCTAGGCGGCCTTTTCAAGCTAGCTCTAAATTTAAGTAACCTGTTTACTTCTGAATGATTTAACAAATTAAGCCTTAAGGCAATTGAAGTATTGACAAAAGCAGAAATAAACTTTTGTTCCGTACAAACATGATTTTCATCATAATAGAATTCAAAATACCATTCATCTCTAGATCCATATGCCAAATAAGGGAGGGAGGGAAAATTCCGCGGTATTTCCATATACTTCATGAAAGAACCCATACATTCATTGTAGGCGATGTTGTCCGGACTGCTGGTGCATCCGACTAAACTGTCACTGCTCAACCTATCCACCTTTACAAGCATATTTGTCTTTTGGGAGCTAACGAATTTAACACTAGTGATCCCCGTTAAATGAGATGGATTCAAGAAAATTCCATTCAGCAAGAAAATTACGATGTCCTCGCAATCCAAAAATTGACAATTATCACTTTTTCAAGTGACAAAATTGTGCTGTAAGCCGTTTGTATTGCGAATACCTTTACCGAATGGCTTTAGGAAATACGCAAAAAAGGGTTTTGTACTATACGAAAGACCATGAATGGATTGATTTTCAGGGATCTGTCGCATATGTAGGTGTATCTACATTTAAATTAAAAGGCATTCTGCAAGTGGAACAACTCTCTTTCGCTGACGCCGAAGGTTTAAAAAAGAAAGGAGACACCATAGCTAAGATCACCTATGATGATTACGAAATGGCTATCCAAATGCCGGTAGATGGCAAGGTGATTAGCCTTAATGATGCGCTACTTAACGGCAGCCAGAATCTGTTATTACAGCAACCTGAAACTACCGGTTGGATTGCATTGATCGTGCCCGATAAACCCTATGAACGGGAAGAGTTAATAGTCCAGGAACAATATCAACAATACACCAAAGGATAATACCGAATGCAAAGCCCCCTCACCGATCCGCCATTGCGCAAAGCAACCTGGTTTAAATCAGACGAGCAATTTCAGCTTCTATACCCATTGGCCATGCAAAAACTTGCACGTCGACACTGGACTTCCCTCGCCATTACAAAAATGGTTAGTAAGTTCGTCACACCTTCATCGGGTGTGAAGGTGCTTGATATTGGCAGCGGCGTGGGGAAATTCTGTCTTGCCAGCGCGTATCATGAACCTTCCTCCCATTTCTTCGGCATTGAACAGCGTGAAGACCTGGTAGCACATGCCAACACCGCAAAGGATATTTTGGGATTACAAAACGCGCATTTCATACACGGCAACTTTACCCAGCTTGATTTCAGTCAGTATGATCACTTCTACTTTTACAATGCCTTCTATGAGCACCTTACGGATACGGATAAAATAGATAACAATATTACTTTTTCGACGGCCCTATATAACTATTATA
Source organism: Paraflavitalea sp. CAU 1676 (assembly GCF_029223285.1). Lineage (GTDB taxonomy): Bacteria > Bacteroidota > Bacteroidia > Chitinophagales > Chitinophagaceae > Paraflavitalea. Next base: position 102,850 of record NZ_JARHUJ010000007.1, read on the forward strand.
ACCGCTATCTCTATAAAAAATTAGATGCCATGCCGGCCGGTACACGGCTGGCCACTTTTCACACACTGGAAGACAGGGTGCCGCCCGGTTATTACCTGGCCGAATCGCATGTGGGTACCTTGTTGAAGTTTTGGATAAAAACTTAACCGTGCCAATTGGCTGATACTAACCATATAATACATTAAGATGACAACCGCCAACATAGATATAGATTATGAAAACAGCCAGATTACAGAAGCGCTTAAAAAGGTGAGCGGGTACCTGGACTGTGAAAAGGTAATTATCAAGCACATCCACAGGCTTATGGAAAATGGCCAAAATGATATTCGAATTGAGCAATATCTCAAAACAGTAATCATGCACCTGGAGAATAATATTGAAGCAACATTGGATGCCAATGAACAGATGAATCACCGGTTTGTCATTGGCTTTATTCATACACTGTTAAGGACACCAGCTTGGAAAAGCTGGATGCAATCCATTCAGCAATAATTGACAAGATGGAATCCCAAGAAAGCAACAGACAGGTATTACCAGAGCAGAAAGCGGGCTATATATGGAGCTTGATAAATCATAAGTGCGCTCGATGCAGACAAGGAAATATGTTCCAAAGCAGTAATGCTTACAACCTGTCACAATGCATGAAAATGAATAACAATTGTCCGGTTTGCCATCAACGCATGGAGATAGAAGTGGGGTTTTACTATGGGACCAGCTATGTCAGTTATGCGTTGACAGTGGCACTATCAGTTGCCTCCTTTGTCGCCTGGTGGGTGCTAATTGGCTTTTCAACGAATGACAACCGCTTTTTCTGGTGGTTGGGAATAAATATAGTTATGCTCATTCTGCTTCAACCTTACCTGATGCGGTTGTCCCGTGCTATATGGTTGTCCTTTTTTGTACGTTATAACCCAAACTGGAAAATAGAAAAAACAGATAGCAGGGAACGCAGTTAATAAGAATCAGGTTCCTGCCAAAAAAAATACCTTGTATGCTTCTCACTCCTGACGCCGGCTTTTTAAGTAATTATTTTGCAGAAGAGTCAAACTTCCGAACTCTTTTCCCCCTCCATTTGCAAAAAATGGATGCATTGCATTGGTCTCCCTTACCAGTAATCGGCAAAGCTGTTCAGTTCCTTGTACAGGATGAAGTTGTCAGTGTGCTCGATATAGGGAGTGGTATTGGCAAGTTTTGTCTGGCTGGGGCTTTTTACCGGCCTGCTGCTCATTATTATGGAGTTGAGCAGCGTGAACAACTCGTGACGCAGGCAGCCATTGTAAGGGGCAGGCTTGGGTTGAATAACGTGCATTTCATCCATGGCAACTTTACACAACTTGACCTGAAGCAATATGACCATTTCTATTTCTATAATTCTTTTTTTGAAAACCTTTCCACAAGCGACAGAATAGACGATAGCATTGCGTATTCCAGGGAGTTGTATAACTATTACAGTCATTACCTCTACAATCAGCTGGAAGAAAAGCCGGCTGGCACCCGCATCGTGACTTACTGTAGCTGGGGCGATGAAATACCCAACGGGTATAAATTGATCGAATCACACTTCGACAGCCTATTAAAGTGTTGGATAAAAGAACGCCAGTTATAGCACCCGAAAAACCACACGTCATGAACGCTACTATGGAAGATTATTGCTACAAGCTAATTAACAAGGTCTTGTTTGCAAATTCGCAAGATGAGGTAAAACGGTATATTGATGCAGCCATCAAAAGTATGCAAACGCATAATATTAACGGCCATATCATTGCGAGATTTGTAGACAAGGCACTCATGCATTTAAATCAGTTCAGCCCGATGGATTTTAATGCAGTGCAATGGATCAATATTAAAATGGCTATTCTACAATTTAATCAGCTTAAGCGCTCGTTAAATAGCGGGAACAAGCCTGCAAATTAACGGTCATGTTCAGACCCAAACTGGTTGATACACTAAAAGACTACAGTACTGCCCAGTTCGGCAAAGACCTGTTGGCCGGTATCATTGTGGGTATTGTCGCCTTGCCATTGGCCATTGCTTTTTCCATCGCTTCCGGGGTTTCGCCGGAAAAAGGATTGTACACGGCTGTTATAGCCGGCTTCATCATTTCTGCCCTGGGAGGAAGCCGCGTACAGATCGGTGGCCCCACCGGCGCTTTTATCGTAATTGTCTATGGCATTGTGCAACAAAATGGGATCAATGGGCTGATCATCGCAACTTTCATGGCGGGCATTATACTGGTAATGATGGGCGCAGTCGGGCTGGGGAAGGCAATACAATATATTCCATATCCTTTAATCGTTGGATTTACCAGCGGTATTGCCCTGCTCATATTTTCCTCGCAAATAAAAGACTTCTTCGGCTTGCAAATGGGGCCAGTACCGGCCGACTTTATAGAAAAGTGGAAAGGCTATGCAAGCCACCTTGCAACAGTAAACTGGTATGCCTTCCTAATAGCGGGAGGCAACGTATTTATTATAGTATTTTGGCCCCGGATTACACATAAAGTACCTGGTTCACTGATCGCCCTATTAATTTCTACCGCTGTTGTATCCCTACTACACTTACCTGTAGAAACCATTGGAGCCCGTTTTGGCGACATTCCGTCCTCACTACCGGCTCCTGCCATACCGGCGCTTGATTTTACTACTATCAAAAACATGGTACAACCGGCTTTTACTATTGCCCTCCTGGGTGGCATTGAATCGCTTCTGTCGGCTGTAGTAGCCGATGGAATGACGGGAGGACGGCACCGCTCCAATATGGAATTGGTGGCACAGGGCATAGCCAATATCGGCTCATCTGTTTTTGGCGGTATCCCTGCAACAGGCGCCATCGCGCGTACCGCTACCAATATTAAAAATGGCGCCCGGACGCCGGTGGCCGGTATTGTACATGCCACCACACTGCTATTGATCATGTTGTTTGCGGGTAAATGGGCAGCCCTGATCCCCATGCCTGCACTAGCCGGCATCCTGGTTGTAGTGGCGTACAACATGAGTGAATGGCATAGTTTCCGGGCAGTATTGAAAGGGCCGCACAGTGATATATCTGTGTTGCTTACAACTTTTTTATTAACGGTACTCATTGATCTTACCGTAGCTATCGAAATCGGCATAGTGCTGGCCGCCTTCCTGTTCATGAGGAAAATGATACAAACCTCTGGTGTTAATATCCTCACCAGCCGGCAGAATGAACGGGGATCAGACAATGGAACTTTTAGCAGGCACGACATTCCTAAAGGAGTGGAAGTTTTTGAGATCACCGGCCCTTTATTCTTCGGCGCTACCTATAAATTCAAGGATGCTATGCGGGTTATTGAAAAGCCACCCAAAGTGTTGATCATCCGTATGGGACAGGTACCTATCATTGACGCAACCGGTATTAAGGCCATACAGGAAGTATACACCGCTTCGAAACTGCAGCATACAAAGCTCATATTGTCAGAGGTAGATAGCATTCAGGTGCTGAAGGCGTTGAGAGATGCCCGCCTATTGTTTGCCATCGGCAAAGGTAACGTAACCACCTCCTTTGAAGCGGCCTTGGCAAGGAGTAAAACTATATTGCACCAACAATGTACTAGCGAGGCATTAAATTCCTGAATAATATCGGGTAACCATGGCCATTCGCTGTTTATTTGAGAAAGTTATTACACAGGCTCAATTAGGTGGTATATATCATTTGTAATTAGCGATCCTAATTAACGTCAATACGTCTTTTACTACAATTTTTCGTCCCTTTGTCTCCACAATCCCTCGCCCCTTAAAATCACCTAGGATTCGGACAATATTTTCACGCGTCGTGCCTACCAAATTTGCCAGATCTTCCCGCGTCATATTTATTTCCACCTGCATGCCTTCACTAAAGTTCTCCTTGTATTTTTCACGCAATACGATCAGTTGAAGGGCAAATCTTTCTCGAACGGATCGCTGAGTAATCAGTAGCATCCGGCCGCCATCGAGCGGAAAAGCAGGTATAAGATTGAATAGCGCCAGCAACAGGTTGACGGTACCCAGATCGGCCAGGGAGGTTGACCCCACGGTGGCGCCGTAACGGAATGGAGAACCAAAAAATGTAGCACCTGCCGGCATCAACCCGTAAATAACCACAGCAATCAGCAGATTAATAAGCGGGCCGGCTACACCAATCGCCAATTCCTGTGCGGGGTTCCCTGGAAATTTTTCTATACTGGCAATGCCCCCAATGGGAAGTATTACAATATCCTTCGCATTGATCCCAAAGCGAGCCGCCACCAGCGCATGCGCCAGTTCATGCAAAATGATGCTCGTTAGCACAGCCAGTATGAACAACAAAGACCAACTCAATTGCAAAATGTCGTTACCCATCCGGGCGTTCACCAGGGCAATCCAGCCAATGGGAATGAACAGTGTCCAGTGCAGGTGCAGGGTAATGCCCCGGAATGTGTCAAATTTGATACTTCCACGCATAATAATTGATTTAAGTGGATGATCAAGAAACACCGCAAAATAGAATATACCTTCACCTGTTCCTACGACCGCCATCAGCCAGGACGTTGACATTGGTCAACCTATACAATCCACAGCAGGTATGTTGACATCAATCATGGCTATCACTGATGCAGATTCTTCATAACTGCACTGTATCGAACTACCTTCATTCAACCTTTGGTGACCGCCAGGCCATGAAAATCCGGACATTACAGAAATCGATAACAAACTCGAAATGCCAGGAGACGAATTGGCATTCTGAAACGTCAATACTGGTGAGGCCTGCATCACCAGTAGTCATATGCAGTGAATCGGCAGGAACCAAAACCGGAAGGCAATGGCAAACCATTGGCCTTCCGGCTCATTTATTGAGGTACGCGATTGATCCCCCTCTTGATCTATTGGATGGCCCGTTGCCAGCGTTTCAGATCGGGTAGCCGCTCCACCGCAGCTTCAATGATATCTTCCGGAACCTTTTGTTCATTCATTTTTTTTACTACGAGTTCCTTCATTTCATCCAGCGTCATCGAAGGCTGAATGAACATCCCATGCGCATAACAATATTTACAATACTCTTCGCTGGGCGCCCCATCGAACTCAGTACCTCGAAGCGCTACATCATCGATGGGCATACTGCAACTTTGACAAAACTTCATCGATTCCATAACTGTTGATTAAATGAGCTAATGAGAATAAGACCGGATACATCAGGTCGTGCGCTTCACGCCGACCCCACGAATACTCCTGTATCCGATTCATTTGAAGATACGCCTGTCAAATACCTGCAATCAATGACGATGGTCAGACTCTTGGTTGATCTTTGGATGTTAACATCCGGCGACCTGCTATCTTGTCTCCTTGTGAATGGAGAGGTTGATATCCAATAATACGGGATCAAAGTAAACGTCATGGATCCTTACAAGCCAGTCCAGGCTAAGAATTAACACCCAAGCCGATCTAGAAATACCACCATCCCTCTTTGTTTTTTGCTACATGCATGGCAATCAACGGAACGTGGTTGTGCAATACGAAGTAACGTGAATGGCTTCGTTGAACTAGTACTTCAATAAAACGGTGCCGCTTTGGTAATATGACCAGGAGGTCTGTGTCATTATGTTGTGCAAAATCAAGAATGCCCTGATCTACGTCTTCCTGGTGAATAAAAGAAAATGGGGATTGGCTTCATGTTATCACGGAGTACACCGGCGCCGAATACCGCCTCCCGGCTGAAAGCGCCCTTGTCACCCATTAAATAGTCCCTGAACTCTTAGAATGCGTATACAAAAAGACAGGTTATTTAAATTAGAAAATATTTGTCCGGTTGATGTGGTTCCGGAACATCAGAATCTCCAATTAGATGCTTTATACCGATCTCTATATTTGTTGCTATGGCTGTCATGGGTGTATCTGTTGGTTTATTGCTGAACGGATCTTGCAAATGCGTGGCCGTACGTTCCAGCAAAAAGAAAAAGCTTGCTATAAGTAATAATAGGGGGATTTCAAAGTAACCCGCTGTTTTCCGTAGGGCGATGGATAATGTGATAATGAATACATAAATGATCAGGTGCAGGAATAGCCGGTAAGTAACGGGAAAAATGGTGCCTTTAATTCGTTCGGCCATGCCCATTGCGTTGACCAGGTTAACCATTGTATTATTGAGTTGAACATGATTATAGCTATCTATATGGCCGTTATTCCTTAACATGGCAATATCCTGATTGTTCAGTTGCAGTATAGCCAATGCCTTGTTGGTATGTTGATCCAACACCTTATGATCTTCTACGGTAAAATAAGGTTCCAGGTTTGACAAGGGATTCAGGCCACGCAGATACCTTCCTAACGCATAACACCAGGCAATCTGTCGATATGCAATTCTGTTAATGGTTACACTATTATTGTTCACGAACGCCTGTAACTGCAAGATGAGATTGCGGGAATCATTCACGATGGCTCCCCATATTTTTCGCGCCTCCCACCACCGGTCATAGGACTGTGATAACTTAAAGGACAGGATCACGGAAATTGCCGTACCGAGAAACGTAGGAATAGCAAGAGGAATTTCCGGTATAAGATGTTCGAACCTGGAGGTAAGGAAGTATACCACCAGTGTTGTAATGGATACATAGATCAACTCTTGCTTTACTTTGTTGAAAATGTACTTCAAAGGTGGTCGTTTATCCAGCAGCATAATATATCCGGTTTTTTAAATTAAACACCTTGTTTTTCCGCTTCACAACTGCCATGCCACTGGTTTCAGAAATACATTTTGTCATTTTCACTGGCAATTTTTCCAGGACAAACTTAAATTTTGACATACCGTTATCCCCTTTATGCAGAAATATTCTAAACTGTCTCCTGATTATATTCTAAGAGAAATGGCATCACAAAACGGACTTGCATTTTATTGAGGTGGCTGCTTGGTACTGGCACCACAGATGCAGCAATGTTCAAATGAGTTCTTTATTTTTGCAACATTTTTGCATCATTGATTACTCCCACTTACCTCCGTACGTTTATAACCTTGCTCCGTTTAGGATTACCTTTAAAAACTGAAAATATTTCAGTCTGACTTGTCGGAAAGGCAGGAGAAATGTCAAAAAAACCATTTGACACTAATTGGCATTTTGGTTGATCTGGCATTTTAGAACCCAAAAAAAGGAGGAAATTATGTCTAACATCATGAAAAAAGCAAATGGCCAGACGGCTACTGTTGGAAGTGTGGTGGATCAAATCTTCCAAAACAACTTGTCCCGATTCTTTGATGACGATTTTTGGGGTACTGGCCGAACAGCCACCAGGCAGGAGATTCCTCTCAATCTCCGGGAGACTGACACAACTTACGAAATGGAACTGGTTGCTCCGGGGCTGAACAAACAGGACTTTCAACTGCAGGTTACAGGGGATACCTTGACCGTATCCTTTGAACACAAAGAAGAGCAGCAGCAGAAAGACAACAACAATGGATGGCTCAAAAGAGAGTATCGTCAGCAGTCGTTCACCCGCAGTTTTAACCTCGATGACAGCGTGGATGCTGAAAATCTAAAGGCCCGCTATGAAAGCGGTATTCTACACATTACCCTTCCCAAAAAGGAGAATGCAAAAAAAACATCCCGTACTATTTCAGTTAGCTAATGTGATCAATCTTGGGATGTGTAATTAAAGGCGGGAATTGATCCCGCCTTCTTTACATAAGCGTCTAATAGTCATAGATATGCATAATCTGCTCTTTTCTATTAGCATAACATGCCTTGTCATCCTGCTCCTGATGTTTGTGCTGAAAAAGTTCAGTCAACCACACCTGGTCGCTTATATAATCGCAGGTATCTTCCTTGGCCCGCATGTCACCGGCGTACTGACTGACGGGGCATATATACGGAGCCTCGGAGAATTGGGCATTTTGTTTTTGATGTTCTTTCTCGGTATGGATATCCATATCCCTGACAGTAAAAGCCTACTTCTGAAACCGCTCATTGTACAAGCTATGAAGACGGTGGTAAGCGTTGTCTTTGTGTTGCTGATGGGCAAATGGCAAGGCTGGAATATGGGAAGCATTATGGTTATTACTGCACTATTAATTTTCAATAGTACGGCTGTGGTATCAGAGTTCATGCGAAAAAAAGGTGAACTCTATTCGGAAAGTAGCAAAATCGTACTGAATACTTTGCTCCTGCAGGATATTATGCTGGCCCCGGTACTGACGCTATTTCAATTTGCAGGAAACCGGCATCTGAATGTACAAAAACTATTATTATCAGTTGTCGGTTGTTGGCTGATCTTTTTATTACTCAGAGCCATCCGGAATAGAAATCTTTTTCAGATACCTGTCATCCGGGAAATGGAGCGTGATCATGAATTGCAGGTTTTTGCCGGTTTACTGATCTGTGTGGGATTTGCGGAGGTCGCTTCTCTGGCTGGTCTAACGGGTACTATTGGCAGCTTTGCGGCAGGCATGTTTATTGGCCGCACAAAGGCATTCCATTGGCTGGAAAACGTGCTCAAGACCTTTAACATTTTCTTTGTCTCCCTGTTTTTTGTCTCGGTAGGCCTGTCGCTGGATCTGCATTATTTGAAGGATAACTACCCCATAATAATGCTTATTACCGTGATGGTCTTCATCATCAATAACCTGGCTTCTGCTATCGCCTTCCGGCTGCTTAGACATGGGTGGCGGGAAAGCATTTACGTGGGCGGGCTATTGTCTCAGGCCGGTGAATTTGGTATAGTGGCCTGTTCGTTGGCTTATGAGATGGGCATCATCCCTATGAATTTATTCAAAGCAGGTCTTACCATCACCAGCCTTTCTTTATTATGTTCTACACTTTGGATCTCAATAGCACGAAAATTTATCTATTATCCCGTTCGTATTAATGTTTAAAGTCAAGATCATGAAAACAACCTTTTATTTATTGATTACCCTAAAGACCGCGGATGGCCACGAAAGTTTTGGAAAGTTCTTTCTTGGCGAGGACGAAGCGGTAGCGCGTCAGACTTTCAGTCTGCTGAAAGGAACTGCGGATGTGGGCGAAACTCAGGTATTGCTATTTGAATTGATGGAAACCCGTCAAGGATTGCCCTTTAATCTAAACGTCTTGGGATGCACACTGTCAGAACTGGGAGAAAATTGTAAGATTATCGCTATGGAAACGTTTAAAGCAATAAACCTAAAAGAACTTTAAATTAAAATGTCAGCTGTCCTCATCGGCTCAACCTGCAATTCACGTTAGTTTTATCAGTTTGAATATTCAGTTCATTAGTATTTCCCTTTTTACTCAAAATGTAAGTAGCAAATATTTATCATTACTAAATGGCCACTTCAAATGGCGTAGGCGTACTGCCAAACCATTTTGTTATGATAGAGTGATATTTCGCTAAACTCTTGCGTGAATAATAAGGCGAGTCGATGCTTCGGACGCGAGCAACTCACGTAGAATAAGTTTCGATTTCGTTCGAAAGTGTCCTGTTTGTCAGCAGGAATGCCATCATGTGCCCATTCAAGCATTTGTTTCCAGTTATAGTGATTCCAACCCCTGCAGAGTACTATTAGGACATTATCAAATTGAGTTCCTTTAACTCTATGTTTTGTTGAGAAGCGCGTATTATCATTGCGCAATTGACCAGCAAGCGAATTATTCAATTGCCTGGCATTTCCAAAAGACGACGTTAGATTATCCTTAATATATAAGCCTTCCTTGTCCCAACAAGAAATCGGTATCTCAATTTTGGTATCGAGAAATGTCTTCTGCTCACTGTTGTAACAATACTGAACGTGGATGATGCTGGTGCCATCTTTGCGAGGCCTGAAACAACCAGCAATGATGAATTTTCAACAGGTATCCAATTCAATCCGGATCACTGGGACCAGAAATTTCAACAGGTCAGCAAAGTCGAACCTCGATTCCAGACCATCAACAAAGGCCTCAAACAATTTAATACACCCCCCGGCGGCCATTTTGGAAAACTTGCCGGAACACACGAATTAGTTACCCCCCAACTTGTCATCGAAGCCTATAGGCGCCCGGCTCCAGCCCCCCAAGGCAAAAGCAGTACGTCTTTCCACAGGATGTCCTTCGCCGGAGGCAAGTGGATTGTACCTATAAACTGAAAGCCCGGCGTTCATCGTGCCGGGCTTTCACAAATTTTTGGGTACACAGTATTTGCTAAGGATTGATTCGAACAATACGCACTTTATTGTCTTCTCCATAACCTGCCACTACATAACCTCCATCGGAGGTTGCCACGGCATCTATTATCCTTTCCAAAAACATGGCATCGAAGCTCAATTCCTTCTTGGGAACCTGTAGCAGGTTTTTATCCAATCGGGTCGTGAAGCCTCTATCTTGATTCTCTCCTGTTGAGCCCGATATAGCAAAGCCACCATTTCCTAATGGAATGGTTACCCTGGCAACGACTCCAACAGCTCTATCGATCATTACGTCTTTACCCGCCATAGGCTTCAACTCTGTATCCAACATCATGCAATGTATATCAAAGTTCGCTCCATTGTTTTTTACCCCGGTTACCATATATCCATTATTCGAAACGACAATCGATGCAAAGCCGGCATCTTGTCCATAATGGTAATCCGTTACATTCAGATCCCTATCGTATTTGTAGGCAGTGGCATTGCTAAATGAACCAACCGCCAGGATCGATCCGTCGGGCGCAACGGTAAGGTCACTCACTTGATTAATGAGTCCCCGATTTGGCACAACCACGGTAAGGTCCTGATTAAGCTTTGTGATATTCATGGAGTGGCTGCTATTATCAGAGCTACTAAACGCCAATACAAAACCGTCATTAGTGCTGCGAATCAAGTGCGGCAATTCGCGGTTGTTGGTGCCATAGTCGATCATCTTTTCCTTGATGATTTCAAAATTGGGGGACAATTTAGCCAAATACGCACTCAAATTGTTTTCTCCGTAAGTCCCTATTTTTGATGCATTGACAGCAATTACATACCCTCCTCCGGCAATTGTATCCATGCTTACGATATTACCCGTTGTATATGCATTGGGTTCGATCGTTTTTTGCAGAAGGATGGATTTTCCATCCTTTGTTACCTTAATGAAGCTAACTTTCCCATCAATTTCTCCCGCAAGCACATATCCATCAGTGACTTCTGCGAAATCCCTAAATTCAAAATTGCTGAATTCCTTAGACCAATCTACGAGGCCTTTCTGATTGATAGTCACTGTTACATCGGGAATTCCGGTGGCATTTAACACCAAAGAAGCTGTCCTGGCAGTTTGTGCAGCATTAGTATCCACCATTAATTTAATGGTTGTCTGGCCGGTACCCTCGGCTGCACTTGCCTTCACCCAATCGGGCAAACCACTTAGTTTCCAGGTAGTATTGCTGGTAATTGTCAATGGAGAGTCGCCACCAGAGGTTTGTATTTCAAAAACGGCTTTGTCGATAGAGACGGCTGGAGGTTCGCCAGGTTTCTTATTGCAGGCAAACAGCATTCCGAAGTAGGTAAAGATCAGTCCAATTTTTAGGCGGTTTGAGGTCATTTGTTCCATAGGTTTACTTTTCAACCTCCAGAAACGAGCAAGCAGCTGTAAAACGGCAAACAACCTGCATCAGTGGTTTAACTTCCAGCATAAGCCGCGACAATCGGCTCATGAATGCCTCCACTTGTTTGCAGAAGTAACATTTAAGGCGTGGCGGTAAATCTGAAGCATATGCTTCCTCGATAGATCTTCGATAGTTAAAATCCTATAGGTAGCCAAGGACTAAGGTCCACGACCTTTAAGCTGAAATAGATTAAGCCCCGGGACGAAATTAGCAGTCCAAAAAGGTATAGCCCATGTTCGTAGGACAATCCCAATACCTATTATAAAAGCGACAAATATCAAGAAAACTACTAGTCGGAACCATAATGGTTCGTTTGTGAAGTTGAACTTCCCTTTAAAGAAATCGTACTGCGAAGGTTCGCTTTTCTTTTTCATTTCCATTTATGATTTTATTGGATTCAAGTGCAATTACTTTCAATCCCATCCACCACCCAAAATGTACTTCACTACTTTTTACTTTCTGGTAAATTCTCTATTCTTAGAGGTGCTAGTAGCCGCAAATTCAATCAAACAACACTTGCCTATAGTGGCAACTTTGTTACCTTTTACATTCTAATAAACTTTCATTCCATTGCACCAATGCAAGGAAATGAATTCAGTCAATTCGGGAAAGGACAAGAGACGTTTGCGAGTGAAGTACAAACTGTCATATTTAACTGATTATTAATTCACTTTAAATGACAATTACCTTCCATAAAATGAAAGACCAGGATTATACAGCCAAGTAAGAGATACAAATACCTTACAATCAATTGACTAACTGGAAAAAATCGAGGGGACAAAATTTGCCAAAATGCATGCAAATCTTACTAACATTATTTCACCGATTCCATTGGCCATCCGACAAAGATGTAAAAAACAGGATCCATCATATCTCTTAGGCAGGTTTCAAATCCGCATAAGTGTCAAGACTCCTTCAACTAAAAAATACGTAAATATATTCCCTATTCCACTTTTACAAAATGCCACAAATGACAACAGTTTAAGGGAGGTCCTTTTCAGGGGTCCTGAAACATTCGTCCTACTTAAATCTGTGGTTATAAAGATAATATTTGAGCAGGTTCGATTCCTGGCGAAGCCACAGAGAGCCCTTTTCTTAGGGTATTGAAAAAGCGCCAGTTAGGCGCTTTTTTCTTTGCAAACCCGCTTCCAGCCTGGGTTTCAAGGCGAATTCCGGAATCAACCTGTTTCAAGTCGTTTCAAAGAAAATGAGTGTTCGAGGGGGCTTTTCGAGGGGACCTTACCTTCATTTTAAAATTAGGCCCCCTCGGAAAATGCTCGAATAGGGTGGCATTGTGAAAGAGCAAGTTTAATCACTATTAAACTTATGCGCAATGCAGGAGTATCAAGAAATGTCGGTGCTGATCTACCGAAAACTCAAAAAGATCAACAAACAGGGACGAGTTCCCCTTTATTGCCGGATAACCATCTCCGATGCAGGGAAAGATGAATTTTCAACAGGTATTCAGATTGACCCTGATAACTGGAACCAGGAATTCCAGCAGGTCAGTAAAGTCGAACCTCGGTTCAAGATCATCAACAAAAGCCTCGAACAATTTAAAACAACCCTCGACGGCCATTTTGAAAAACTTGCTGGAACACACGAATTAATTACCCCCCAACTTGTGATCGAAGCGTATAGGCGCCCGGCACCTGAATCCCCCAAGGCAAAGGCAGAACGTCTTTCCGCAGAAAAGAAAGTATACTTGCTGTTCAGTTCCGATCTCGACGACCTTCTTAAAAAATGCATCAATCTTTTACTTAGCGAAGAAAAGCTCGATAACACAACCGCCAATACAGTTGTTACCCGGCTAAAACTCGACCGACTAAGGGCAGAACTTGAAATAACTTTAGCGGAAATGGTAGAGAAGGCAAAAACTATCCTTCTGGAGCCTGCCCGCCACAAAACCCTGATGATGGCAATTGACGAATTCCTGCTTGACTTCCTTGAAAAAACAATGGCCGGGGCACTGAATGTAAACACGCTTAAGAAACGCCGCTGTGCCAAGTCGAGGGTTCTTGACTTCCTGAACCGTGAACGAGGTGTAACCGACGTACTAATTGAAACAGTGAACCACACCTTTATAGTAGATTTTGTAAAGCAGGAACAAGTATTCCACAAAAACAACCACAACACGATATGGAAGTATGTTCAGATGCTCAAAGAAATTCTGGAACGTGCTGTCACTGTCCGCGAATGGATACCCAAAAATCCATTTGAAAAATTCCAATGGGCTTATTGTGAGCCTGAAGAAAAGGAATGGTTGACAATGGAGCAAATGAGATATCTCATTGCTTTCAACATTGAGGACGAAGAGCTATCGACTATTCGGGACATTTTCGTTTACCAAAGCTTTGCAGGGCCATCCTTTTCAGAACTTTTCAAATTAAAGCTACAGCACCTAAAGGTTATCGGCGGCAAAACCTGGGTAAACCAAAACAGAAAGAAAACGAGTTCCAAAGAGACACTTCCACTTCTTCCTATATGTCTTGAGATTATCGAAAAATACAAAAATCATCCCCGTTGCCTACGCACAGGAAAATTGCTACCGGTACCTACTGACCAACATTATAACCGGTGTTTAAAAACACTAAGTGAACTCACAGGTATTGAAGTTCTCAACAACTGCCATCAGGCCCGGTATTTTTTTGCCAATGAGGTAGCCCACGCAGCCGAAAGCGATCTACTGGTTATCGGACTCATGATGGGCCAACGAAACCCCAAATCAATTCATACTTACATTAAGCCAGGTCGTAAGAAGATCGGGAAAAGTATGGAGAAAATTGAAGAGCATCTATATGGAGAAGGAGGAGCACTCGCAACCACCAAGCCAGCCGAAACTGGCGCTCGGATCATCTCGATCAACTTTTCAAAACGATCTCAAAAATCATAACTTCTCAAAATCATCCAGATGAAACCACTACAGAAAGACTATCAAACCTGGTTAGATACGCTAAAAAATAGGGTCAAAGACTCGCAAATCAAAGCAGCCATACAGGTTAACCGCGAACTATTACTGTTATACTGGGAGATTGGCCAACAAATCATTGAAAAACAACAAACTGCGGGCTGGGGAGATTCAATTATCGACCAACTATCTTTCGATCTTTTAACGGCCTTCCCCGGTATGAAAGGCTTTTCCCGCACCAACCTGTTCTATATTAAGAAATGGGTCACGTTTTATAAAGCGGCGGAAACTGCCGGCGTGCCGGCTACAAAAGTCCCACAACTTGTGGGATCAATTCCCTGGGGACACAACCGGGAGATCATTACTAAGTGCTCGACCGTACAGGAAGCAATATTTTATGTACGGGAAACCATAAGTCAAAACTGGTCCCGATCCGTATTATTGGCACAGCTCGCCGGGAAACTTCATGAACGAAAAGGTGCTGCCATCCATAATTTTCAGGAGACACTTCCATTGCCACAAGCGGATCTTGCTCATGAAACACTTAAAAATCCATACAGTTTTGATTTCCTGCAAATGAGCGCCGAATACTCCGAAAGAGAACTCGAGACTGCCCTCATAGACAAAATCCAAAAGTTTCTACTGGAGCTTGGACAGGGTTTTGCCTTTGTCGGACGGCAGTATCTTCTTAAGGCGGGTATATCTGACTTCTTCCTGGACCTGCTGTTTTATCACATAAAACTGAAATGTTATGTTGTTGTTGAACTAAAGACTAGCGATTTTCAGCCCGAATTTGCGGGAAAGCTAAACTTCTACCTGAATGTTGTCGATGACAAATTAAGAGACAAAACCGACAACCCAACAATAGGACTGCTCCTATGCAGAGCGCCGGACAAAATTGTCGTAGAGTACTCCCTGAAAAACCTGAATACACCTCTTGGTGTTGCGGAATATCTACCGACAGTACAGGCAATTCAAGATAAACTATCAAAAACATTCTCGCCGTGACTTTCTAATAATCAGAAGTTCCTGGATTCGAATCCCAAGGACAGGAGCACCTAAAACACACAATTAAAGTGCTTTTTCTTTTGGGCCTAACTTCGGCTGGTTCTCCAATTTGAATCTCGTTTTTCCTATATTATCGTTTTTAAAGGTCGCGACAACCCACGTGCGAGAAGAATTGACAATCCAATTCCCAAGTTTCCTGCCGCTGTAAATAATCAATAAATCGTGCAGCTTTCATTTTTGAAATTTGTCGCTGAATCGCAGTTGCAGTATTTGGTTAAATTGATACAAAAAGAATGGAAGGGCTTCACTCAACCAACGAGAAATACTTCAATAAACCCTGGCACTTCGTCACAACAATCCTGCTTCAATATAATGCTCACATTCAGAGAGTTACAGAGATACCCAAAATCTATTCAATAATTATATTGAATAGATTGTATCTTTGCAAAAAATTGGCAAATGAGGTTCTATATCCTGTCCCTACTTGTATTATTGTCGTATCATACTGTTGCTCAGTCATCACCTGAACCATGGCGTCCTGCTCAATTGATGCCAACGAAAACGTTGGCGGAAAGAATACAAAAGGAAGAGCTCGGAAAGACTATCATAATGTCGGTGGGTCCTGATGCGATCATCAAAGGCTCTGTAGATATTGGTCCCGGCCGCGAATATCAAAATATAGCCAAGTTGAAAAATCACCTAAGGTCTATATCAAAAGAACAGGAAGTGGTGATCTACTGTGGCTGTTGCCCGTTCAGCAAGTGCCCTAATATCAGACCTGCCTTTTCAGCTTTGGTAGAAATGGGATTCAAAAACGCTAAACTGCTGGATATACCTAAGAATATCAAAGTAGATTGGCTCGATAAAAACTATCCTACACAAGCACAACCATGAAAAGAGTACTCATCACAATAGGACTGATAACAACTGGGTTTTCGCTGGCTGCACAAGACAGCGGTTTGATTCTTAACAAGCAGGCACCGCCCATTGAGTTGCTGCAGCCTGATGGGAAATTGCTCAAACTCACCGATTATGAGGGAGGATTGGTTCTCCTAGATTTTTGGGCAACATGGTGTGAGCCATGCGTGCAGGAGCAACCGGTATTAAAAAAGATCTATGAGAAGCATCAGCAATCGGTCCGGCAGGGTAAATTCCAGGTGATCGGTGTGTCACTCGACCGCAGCAAAATGAACTGGACCACCGGAATTTCAAATCTTGCCATTACCTGGCCACAAGCCAGCGATCTGAAATATTGGAACAGTCCTGTCGCCCGGCAATACCATATTGAAGAGCTACCCTATAATGTGCTCATTGATGAGCGTGGAAAGGTTATTGCTGTCAATTTGCACGGCAGGGAGCTGGAATCATTTATAGACAGCCATCTAAATAAAGCCAGCTAATGCTTTGGCTGTATTTTCGGATATTTTTTTTACGCATGAACAAGAGAGAATTCAAAGACAAGGTATATGGAGAACTGGCAAAGGTCTCTAAAGCCATGAGTAATCCTCATCGTCTCGAAATTATCGACCTGCTTGCACAAGGTCCTTTCACCGTTGAAGATATCGCCAGCTACACGGGGTTGTCAGTGGCGAACGCTTCTCAGCACCTTCAAACCTTGAAGAGCTCAAAACTGGTAAAAATATCACGGAACGGTAATTATATTAATTATTCACTGGCCGGAGAGAATGTGTTCAATGCCTGGACAGCATTGCGCGAATTAGGATTGGTATATAATGCGGAGGTCGGGAAGACAGTAAATGAGTTTCGCGCTGGATTCGGCGACATGGATTGCATCGATGCAGATCAATTATCGAAACTTGTTGAAGAAGACAAAGTTATTTTACTGGATGTGAGACCGGAAGAAGAATACAACCGTGGCCATGTACATAGGGCCATATCAATGCCTATCGAACAGTTAGGTGCAAAACTTAAAAATCTGTCCAAAAGCAAAACCATTGTAGCATATTGTCGCGGCCCTTTTTGTGTTTACGCTGACGATGCAGTAGCCTTGCTGAAGAAACATGGGTACAAGGCACAGAGAATGAAAGAAGGTTTTCCTGATTGGGCACTGAAAGGCTATCCCGTTGATCAATGAATTGGATTAATCCACACATTTTTCATGCAGGAGGCACATTAGTGATGTGTATGTGTGTGTTTACTAACAAACACAAACCTATTCAATAAACCTATTGAATAGCTAATTTTAATTTTTTTTTCCCCTAAATGAATTGATGTATGAAAAAGCAGGAGATCAGCGTTGCTGAACTGCAGCAACTTCTCAATGAAGGAACACAAGTTCAAATACTTGATATCAGACCCCAGCAACAAAGAGACGAATGGATGATTGCCGGTAGCATTCACAAAGATGTCTACGAGGAGATTATAGCAGGCAATCAGAATGCACTCGATGATGTTACACTGTCCGCGGATGTACCGGTTGTGACAGTATGTGGAGGTGGAAGGTCAAGCCTGATCGCTGCCGATATCCTGAACCAAAAGGGCTATCACGCATATTCATTGCAAGGAGGCATGAAAGCCTGGAATTATGCATGGAGCACGGCGGAAATCAAAACACTAGATGTTACTATTATTCAGGTGAAGAGAGTAGCAAAAGGTTGCCTTTCTTATATTATAGGTTCTGGTGAACAAGCAATTGTCATTGATGCAGCACTTGACCCCGCCACCTATACTCAACTGGCAGAAAATTATGGCTGGAAGATTGTGTATATAATGGATACCCATTTACATGCGGATTATATATCACGTTCGCTGGACCTGGCTGGTGAACTAGGTGCAGAGCTTTTGTTCAATAAAAGTGCAGAGACCGATTTTCCTTTCACCGGCATACACGATGGACAAATCATTCCATTCGGTCAAAGCATATTTGAAGTAATTTTTACGCCCGGCCACACTGCCGAAAGCACATCCTTCCTGGTCAATAATCAATTCCTGTTCACAGGAGACACGCTTTTCACCAATGGTGTGGGCAGGCCCGACCTGAAAGCAAATGAAAGCAAAGCATTGTTGAAGGCAGAACAACTCTATAATTCTATACAACATATCAAGAGTTTTCCTGGTGAAACTTTTATTCTGCCTGCACACACTTCCCAATCCCTTGGATTCGATAACACAGTCATCACTTCCCGGTTATTTCAAATTGTTGCACAGGTAGATCTGTTGTCATTGTCGAAAGAAGACTTTGTAAAGCAGACATTAGAACGGATTTCGCCAACACCACCAAACTATGAACAGATTGCATTAATTAATAAAACGGGCAATCATGAAGGTATTACTCCTTCGGATTTGGAAGCAGGAGCCAATAGATGTGCTGTATCGTGATCACTTTCTTCAACTACTAATTCTCAACAGTGGAAGTTAACTTAGGCTTAAAAGATAACTGGAAACAATTCTTATTACTGGTACTGGTCAATATGTTGGTCGGTGGCATGGTGGGGTTGGAAAGAACCGTTGTGCCATTAGTCGGATCAGAAGAGTTTAAAATAGATTCCGATCTGGTGATCTTCTCCTTCATTATTGCATTTGGTATTGTGAAAGCCTTCACCAATTTAATATCTGGAGTTCTCGCCGATAAATATACTCGTAAGAAGATTCTGATATTGGGTTGGTTGATTGGCGTGCCGGTACCATTTTGCTTGGCATGGGGGCCAACCTGGAATTGGATCATCGCTGCTAATATCCTGCTCGGTATCAGTCAGGGCCTTGCATGGTCAATGACTGTCAATATGAAGATTGACCTCGTAGGACCTAAAAAAAGAGGTCTTGCCATGGGATTGAATGAAGCAGCAGGTTATGGAGCTGTTGGGTTGACCGCGCTGCTGACCGGTTATTGGGCTTCTGAGTATGGGCTTAGGCCTTATCCCTTCTACATTGGCATAATCTATACCGTTGCCGGGTTGCTGCTGTCTATCATTGTGATCACAGACACGCGCAAGCATGCACAATTGGAGGCGGCACAGCGGAAGGTGACCAGAGCAGGTGAACAAGCGCATAAACCCAGCTTCTCATGGGTTTTCCGGGAAACGACCGTAAAAAATACAAATCTATTAACCGTATCGCAGGCAGGACTCATCAACAATTTGAATGATGGGATGTCTTGGGGGGTATTCCCGCTGCTGTTTATTTCTGCAGGCGTTGGCCTGGAAGGCGTGGGATGGATCAAAGCAGTGTATCCGGTTGTGTGGGGAGTAGGTCAAATCATTACCGGACCACTGGCCGACCGGATAGGACGCAAACCGCTCATTGTTTGGGGCATGTTTGTGCAGGTGCTCGGCCATATAGTAATTGGCTTACAGATCCTGCCTCCGCTACAGTCTGGCCTCACCGGTTCCATTTTATTGGGGGCGGGTACGGCCATGGTCTATCCGGCCTTATTAGCTGCTGTTAGTGACGCCGCACATCCAACCTGGCGGGCGTCTGCTTTGGGCGTGTATCGCTTTTGGCGCGATATAGGATATGGTGTAGGAGCTATCATGGCTGGTATTATCGCCGGTTGGCTGGGAATAATGTGGGCTGTGCATGTCGCAGGAGGACTCACTTTCCTCTCAGGCGTATTTGTTTGGTGGAAGATGAAAGAATCCCTTGAGGTGAGTACCCAAAAAGATCAAGCTGGTATAAAAACGGTTTCAACAACCCGGTAACTACAAACACACTCACTATTGAAGCTAATCAATTAATGAGGTGTAGTCTTACATATTTGCTATCAAAGAATAAGCTATGATGAAATATACCTGTTATTGACTTTCCTGCTACCTTTTGTCAGCTCGGCCCAACTTTCAAAAAAAGACTGTCTTTGGCTTCCCTTTGCAGGGTTTATTGGTGTTGGGAAGGAACCGGAGATGGAGCCGACGGTGCAGACACTTACGAAAGAAGCTATCGCCAGATACTAAACAAAACTTTTATTAAAATCAAAAACAAGACGAACTACCTACCCAATGACAAGTCACAAAATTCTTACGTACGTGAACATGTGGGGTACATCAGCTAATTAGATGCAAATAGTGTAGATAATAATCACAGCAATTATTTGCCAATTAAAATCACACGTGCTTCCGTGGCCAGTCTGAATAATCCGAACATTGATTAAATCGATATTATACGGAACTCCTTTTTCCGATCCTTTTCTGAATGATTTTTCTGAAGAATTTGTTTTGGAAAGTTTCAACCTTATAACGGCAAAAGCCTAAAGGTTAAGGAAATCTTTAAGTATAATGCATTAGTTAATAAGATACTGATAGAGAAAGTTTGTATGTAAATTAACCTAACAAAAGATCATCACTAAAATTTAACCCGTGGCTATAGCAGATGTTGCAAGATTCGCCTGAATGCAAAAATGACTGAATAAATGGGGATTCAGGGGGATCTGATCTGCTAGATCATGACGCCTAAAAAAGGGACTAAAGCCGTCCTATCCACTACCGGGCAACGGCCTATTAGACAAATCCTGTAAGCAGCCCCAAGAGTTTTCTTTTAATCCATACCCTGGGGTATCATATCGTCGCAGGCAGTTACGTGAAGTGGCGAGTGTCCAAAGGAGAAGTAGTTATACTAAGCTAACTTTTCCTGTTCTTGTAGTTTTACAATTCCATTTCAGTATCTATAAAAATTTTCGCGCCTTCTGGGCCAACAATTGTAAGCCACGCTTCTGTACCGTCGCCAGCTACATCTAATTTGAAATCGAAGAAATCGCAGCACAACCTTTCCGTTTTGATAAAGGATAAAAGCTCATCCAAGGTGTTATCACTACCCTCAAATTTGTACATGTAACCGTTCGCCAATTCCTGTCTGGACAATACTTTCTTTTTGAGCGACGCCATTACCTGCTCCTTTCTTTTCCTTAATTCCAGGCTTGTGAGTTTGCAGGAGACTTCCTTTGTTTTAACCTGGGTGTCCATTTTTACTGATTTTATTAACGTCTTTTTGACGCTGCTATCTTTTGAGCAGCAATCATCGGTACATGTTACTTCTTTTGTTTGCGAAGTGCCAGCGACGGAGCATAGAAGGAAAAATACCACTACACCAATTTTGGAAACGTTCATGGATGCTTTTTTTTTAGGTGCATTACGAAATTACATAGTGGAGTATAGTCCATGGTAGCCTACGACAATAAAAAAAATTTGAAATATTGAATTTCAACCTATTTCCTCGGTGCAAAAAATATTATATATGCTCCTATCAGGCAGATTATGGTTCCGATAATATCATAGGAATCAGGCTTTATCTTATCAATTTTCCATCCCCAGATCACTGCCATGATGATAAACACACCCCCATAAGCTGCATATACCCGCCCAAAACTTGCAGGTTGCCAAGTTGCCACCACTCCATACAACACAAGGATAATGAACCCTAAAATACCCATCCATAGCGGTTTGCTTTCTCTTAACCAAAGCCATACTAAATAGCCTCCGCCAATTTCACAAAGACCAGCCAGCACGAAAATGAACAATGATTTTATGATCAGCATTGTAAATATTTTTCCTTAATTTATTGAATATTAGTTAACTAACAGCTTACTTCTGATTTTCAGGCCTACATGAGCAATCTGTACTGCAAGATCTACGATTTTTATACTTTCTAATAAAATCAATACCATAAAGTACCATCGCCAGGCTTAAAAGTAGTATTGCAATTTTCTCTATTTTTCCGAAAAAGGATATAATACCCGTTAATCCTACCCCAGCACCTATTATTGGCAAAAGGCAGCAAAGGGCACAAGCAGAAAGGCCAATGATGGCGAGTATCTTACGTTTTCGTTCCGTATTCTTAAATTGAATTTTCATTTTTTGTTAAGTTTAAGGATACAAACTTAAACCGAGGAGTATAGTCTATGGTGTAACTTTGTAGGGATATAAATTTAAGATTTATGCTTATTGGTGAATTAGCAAAAAAGAGTGGTTTAACCCGCGATACTATCCGCTTTTATGAAAAACAGGGACTGATTAAAGTAGGATGGCGGGAGAGACGGGAAAATAACTACAAAGAATACTCAGCGGGTGTTTTACGACGCCTATTGCTTTTTAAGAAGATAAAGTCCTACGGCTTTACCTTACAGGAATGTGCGGAGATCATATCGTTAATAGATGCTAACCTGGCATCTTGTGACAGGGTGAGTAAGGCGGCAGATGATAAGATCATAGCTATAGAATCGAAGATACAGGAATTACAGGCGCTAAAGAACTTGCTGAGAACGAGTGTTGATGCTTGTTTAAGCGGTTGTTGTGCAAACAAGGAGGATGATAATTGCCAGCTTTTTGATCTGGAAGATGCAGCAAAGGGTCAATAGGATTGTGTTTTAAAAGTTGCAATGCTGTATCTTCACCCTTTATTGGTTACCAGGTTAATGCTATAATATTAAAAAATCTACTAAATATGGCCATATCATACGTATTGCGGCTGTAATGCGGGCAATAGTGATTATACTATCATGTTTTTGCATTGTGGTTTCTCAATCATTCGTTAAGCCTGTAATTAAAAAGTCCTCAACTTGCTGTTCAAAGAAAAAAGGAACAAAGAAAACGCTACCTTCCTCGTGTAAGGACAAAAAAAACTGTACCCTCCTTAAATCAGGTGCTGATTATACTACAGAAATTGTATCAAAAGATCAGCCTATACATTATTTCACAAGAACAGCTAAGTTCGACTGTACTACTGCCTCATTAGCGCAGTTCTCAGGTAAGCCCTGGAAACCTCCTAAGCACAATTTTTTATTTCCCGCCTAATTGTACACAGTTGATTAATCAATAGCAATAAAGTGAAAAAGTATTTATTCGCTTTGGCTTTGCTGTGCTCTATTCACGTGTTTGGCCAGCAAGTAAGTTTGGTAACCTTAGACCAGGTTTGCCAAAGGATTCAACTTGGGAAAGATACCACCTATGTTATCAATTTTTGGGCAACATGGTGCTCACCTTGCGTTGAAGAATTGCCTTTTTTTGAAAAGTTGGCCGTGCAGTATAAAAGCCAAAAGCTAAAGGTTCTATTAATAAGCGTGGATTTTAAGTCAAAGCTGAAAACTTCCGTCGTTCCCTTTGTCAAAAAACATGGATTAAAAAACCAGATTTTTGTCTTGAATGAGCAGGATCAGCAAGAGTATATTAACCGGATTGATTCAACCTGGTCCGGTGCATTACCCGCGACGCTTATAATTAAAAATCAAACACGTAAGTTCTTTGAAAAAGAATTTACGTATTCAGAATTAGTAGAAGAATATCAAAAAGTAAAATAATTATGAAGCAATTAATAGTTGTATTATTATTGGGGTTAAGCACCATTACCAATGCTCAAACCGCCACCATTACTCCGGGAACTAAAGCTCCGGAATTTGAACTAAAAAATGTAGACGGTAAAACTGTTTCATTTAAAAAGTTTGGAAATGTAAAAGGATATATTGTAGTATTCACTTGTAATACCTGTCCCTATGCAAAAGCCTATGAGCAGCGGATTATTGAGTTGAACACAAAATATACGCCGTTAGGATTCCCGGTGATTGCCATAAATCCAAACGATCCGGAAGTATCACCTGGTGACAGTTATGAGAAGATGGCGGAGCGGGCAAAATCCAATAAATATGAATTCCCCTATTTATTCGATGAAGGGCAGAAAATTACAGCTGCCTATGGAGCCAAAAATACCCCTCATATCTTCCTTGTAAAGCATACCAAGGATGGCAACATTATCAGCTATACCGGTTCAATTGATAACGATCCTGAAAATAATAAAGCTGATAAGACTAATTATCTGGAACACGCTATTGCAGCGGTCACGAGCGGAAAAGATCCAGAACTTGCGATAACCAAAGCAATTGGATGTACTGTTCGGAGAAAAAAACAATAGTCTGAGGGATAATAAATCCCGGTTTTGCCGGGATTTATTATTTACCAGTTGCGGTATAATAATAACTCATTTGTTTTTCCTTCCTTTCATAGGGAGTCAGAATGGAACAATAACGAACAATCCGGCTAATACTTTTAGATCTTCCTAATTTCCCTTCCAGCTTTTGATAGCTAACCAAATTTACCACCCAACTTAACCTGAAAAACTATTCAGAGCGGCCTGGGCAGCCTGTTGGGAGTGAGCCGCAGAATGTCATTCATATCAAGGATAAATTCCATTTTGTCTTTCCAAAAACTTAGCGGTAACTATTGCGGAACTAATGAACAACACAAATTTGGGTAGAAGATTTCGGGAATACGGTCCGAATGGCCTGGGTAAAGCCTATGCCATCCATCCGATCAGATAAATGAGTTACAAAGGGCGGTTTTGCAAGGCTAAAATGCTCTCTGTAACCCGGTCTCGATTCTACCCGCTCCTACAGCTCAGAATTATTGATTCTTCTACGCCCAAAAGCTGTTTAGGCCATTGCAGCGGCAGAAAAGATGGCCTAGATGAGCACATATATGAGCTGACGATTTGAATACAATCCCCTGTTTTTGCGGGTATTAACATCTTAACCGTTGCAATTATTGCCGTAATTCAAGCGAGAATGGTAGCTTCCAGTATTCTTACTGAATTCAAATAACTGACAAGAGCAACAAATTTATTCATCCCTATAAGCCAATAATCTTAAACCATTGAAGACCACTACCAATGTAGAACCTTCATGAGCAATTACTGCCGGGCCGATAGTGGCCACACCTGATATAGTCAATGGAATAAGCAATACCACAACCCCAAGGCTAATAACAAGATTTTGTTTAATAATTTTTCTTGCCTTTCTGCTTAACCCAATAGCAAAGGGCAGGAGATTCAATTTATCGCCCATTAAAGCTATATCTGCCGTTTCTAATGCAACATCACTTCCTGCTGCCCCCATGGAAATACCGACAGTACTTTTTGCCATAGCCGGGGCATCATTAACCCCATCTCCCACCATAGCCACTTTATTTTCCTGTTGCGCCAGCTTTATGATGGCAGCTACCTTTTGTTCCGGCAAAAGGCCTCCCCACGCTTCTGTTATACCAGTTTGGGCGGCAATCGCTTCGGCCACTTTTTGGTTGTCACCAGTAAGCATAACCATTTTTTTTATTCCTTCCTGTTTTAGTTGTAGCAACGCCTCCTTTGCTTCCGGTCTTGGCGTGTCCATAACGGCAATCATTCCTATATATTCCTTGTTCTTTCTGATTAACATGGAGGTATTGCCTTCTTCCTCTGCCTTCCTGACTGTGTTTATTATGTCTTCTGAAGGCTTTGAGTCGTCCAGAGAATCGTATAAGGCAAGGTTACCAGCAAAAATTTCGTCACTTCCCAGAGCAGCTTTGATGCCTTTACCTAAAACTGCCTCCAAATCATGGGCCTCGGGAATAAGTTCGCCATCTAGTTTCGCTTTACCATCTCGCACAATGGCCTTAGCAAGGGGATGATCACTCAACGCTTCCACAGCAACTACGATTTTCAATAGTTGAACTTCGGTAATGCCATTTGAAAGCGGAACAACTTTGGTGAGCTTTGGTTTTCCTTCGGTCAATGTTCCAGTTTTATCGAAAGCCATTGCTGTTAGAGTACCCAAGTCTTCCAGCGGCCTGCCACCTTTTATCAATACGCCCGCCCTAGCGGCTCTTGCTACACCGCTTAAAACGGCGCTGGGAGTGGAAATCGCCAACGCACAGGGGCTGGCTGCAACCAATACAGACATTGCCCGGTAGAAGCTCTTGCTAAAAGGCTCATCAATTACAAGGAACGCAAAGCACAAGAGAACAACCAAAATCAACACAGAAGGAACAAAGTATTTTTCAAACTTATCCGTAAACTGCTGAGTGGGCGACTTTTGTGTTTGTGCTTCATTCACCATTTTTACCAGCCTGGAGAGCGTGGAATCGTTCGCCTCTTTACTTACTTTCACCTCCAGCAACTCATTTCCATTGATCGTGCCCGCAAATACTCTGTATTTAGGATCAAGTTTATCCGCTTTAGCTAGGTCAAAACTTGTATCTCCAATTGATTCTTTATCCGCCGGGATGCTCTCTCCTGTAATAGGCGCCTGATTAACGCTTCCATTACCTTTAACCACGATTCCATCTGCAGATACTTTAGTATTTGGCTTCACTACAATTACATCGCCTTGTTTCAAATCTTCGATCTTTACTTCTTTTGATATCCCTCCTGTTTTTAGCAATGCTGTTTTGGGTGCAAGCTCTGTCAACGCAGCAATAGATTTCCGGGCTTTCTCCATAGCAAAATGTTCCAGTGCGTGGCCTAAACTAAATAGAAAAAGCAGTAATGCACCTTCAGCCCATTGTCCTAAAATGGCAGCACCGATGGCCGCTACCAACATTAGGAAATCGATTTCAAAATCTCCTTTTGATATAGCTTCGATAGCTTCTTTGGTTGTAAAAAAGCCCCCAAAAAAGTATGCAGCTATATAAAATGACAGCGGAACTATGGGAGCCATATCCCGCATAAAGGAAAGACCAAATCCACCACCCAGCATTGCTCCGCAAATAAAACTAAATATCAGTTCCGTATTTTTTCCAAAGATGCCGCCATGTGTATGCTCCTGGTCATCTTCTTTTTTTCCACCATGTCCATGCTCGTTTTTCTGCACACGCTCATGACCATGAGGCTCATCTACATTCGTAAACCGCAAACCATTTTTTTTAATGTTTTTGATGACATCTTCTCCATTTGTTTTTGAAAGATCAAATTCAATCCTTATGAAACCATTTCCGGAAACAGAAATATTCTCCAGACCAGGCATGCTACTGATCTTTTTTTCTAAAAGCCTTGCATGACGTGGATGCCTTATTCCTTCCACGTTTAATAAAAGATGACTGTATTGATTTGTAATTTCTGCACCTGCTTCTTTGGCTAACTGTTCTACTCTTTCAATAGAAATTTTATCCGGGTAATAATGAAAGCAAAGCTGTACTTCGTTATTCACTTTGCCGGGGACTAAATGTGCTTTCTCAATTCCTCTCTGTCTTTCCATTGATGAGATAAGGCGTTCAACACAAGCATCCTTTTCATCTGGAATCTTTGGCAAAACGATATCAAGATCAATCTTTACCTTTTCCATAAGAATATTTTACTGTATTAAATAAATACGACTAACACGCCAGTCAGTATCAGGCCAATGCCAAGCCGTTAATTATGCTCTAATTAGCAAAATTTAAATTTATCAATCCCTTTTAAAGCGAGATAGACAAGTTGAAATATCATGCTTACAGTTACTATTATGACTATTATTGATACGCTGTAGATTCTCTGCCAGCCAAACTTCCCGGCTTTTAAGTAAGACGATTCCAATTTAATCCAGGGAGGGAAAAACATCCTGACAGCAAGAGATATAATGAATGCCGTAACAGAAGTTCTGTTCATTCTTTCTACCTGGTTATCATGGTGATGGCGATTGACCATCTTCAAATGAATGATGATATAAACTATGCCTAAGGCAATAAGCACTAAAGGAGCCACAATTTCAAAAAGTGAATGATAGCGGATGGCTACTTGCAATCCCATCCAGCCTACGATTAGACCAACAAGAATAGTGCTGGCTATGTGTGCAAAGCCTATAATCAGCGTAGACCTTAAAGTCAGCAGCTGGCTCCATTTTTCACTTTTGCCAATCGTAACTAGTAGATGCCAGTGGTTGGAGATAACAACATAACCGACGCTTAGCAAAAATGCGCTGATCAGACGTTGTATCATTTGCCTGCATTTTGAAGTTGTCAGAATTACATTATTGTTGCGACGCTCTAGCAGCAGCAATTACAAATTCTCAAAATGGCGAATGAAAAATATTAGTCACTGAAACGAGTCGCCGAATCTTTAAAACCTATTCCCTAGTACTCATATCAGTTTTACTATATTTTATAATCAATGGTGTTCACCTTCTTCCTCACTATTCTTCATTTTGCT
Organism: Paraflavitalea sp. CAU 1676; assembly: GCF_029223285.1. GTDB lineage: Bacteria > Bacteroidota > Bacteroidia > Chitinophagales > Chitinophagaceae > Paraflavitalea. Next base: position 131,176 of record NZ_JARHUJ010000007.1, read on the forward strand.
TAATAAGGAATAAGCACCTTTGACAACAATTTTTGCTTTGTCAACTCCCTCCGGCAATATCACTTCTGCATAACCAACATCACTGTTACCGAGTTGAATAGCAATCATTTCAAAGTGATATTCCGACTCACCGCCCTCTTTTCTATTAATGGTATCAGTTTTCTCTTTTCTATCTGAAGCAACGAATATATATTTCTGGCCCTGGTAGTCAACAATTGCCTCATCAGGTAGAGCCGGAACCTGCATTTGGCCTGTTTCCACAACAGCTTTCAGGTACATACCGGGCAACAAATGTATATCTTCCTTCTCAATATGACAATGAATACGGACGGTGCGATCGGCGCCTATTTCGCGGCCAATCAGGTAAACTTTAGCAATACGCTCCGTAGTTTCATTTGCGAGTGTGAAACGGACTTTTTGCCCAATCTCTAATTTTGGAACGTCTTTTTCAAATACTGTTAATTCAGCATGCAAATGTTCTGTATCTACAATTTCAAACAGCACATCTGTTGGATTTACAAACTTGCCGATATTGGCATTTATCTCTGTAACAAAGCCGTTGATAGGAGAATAAATGTTGATGGAAGACTGGATATTGCCATTTTCTACGGCAGTCAAACTAAGTCCAGAAACTTTTATCTTTTCTTTCAATCCATTCACTTTTGCACTCAATGTTTGAAAACTGGCTTTGGACTGTTGCAGCGTTTTTTGAGCGTTGATGTTCTCTTTTCCCAGTTCCTGCTGTCGCCCGTAGTCTGCTTTAGCATATTCCAACTGGCTTTTTGCTTCCAGATAATCCTGTTGCATCCCCACATATTCAGGATTTTCAATTACTGCGATCATTTCACCTTTTCTTACCCTCTTGCCTTCCAGCAAGCTCGTCTGTTTAAGAAAGCCTCCCATTGCTACTGAAATGCTGACCTTATTTTGCGGAGGAACATCCAATACACCATTGGCTTTAAACGTTCCGCTGATTTGTTTAGATTCTATAACACCAAAACTGATGCCTGCAGTTTTGAACTGAGCCTCTGTCAGTATTACTTCTGAACCTTCTTCTTCATATTTTTCTTCTTCCTTTGATTCTATGTTGGATGGCTTGCCGCTGCTTCCACAGGAAGCAAACAATGATATTGCTGCAAACACTATGATACTAAATTTCATTCCTTGTATTGTTTTCATTTTAAAGTCCATTTAATATCTTTTTACTGATTACCGGCCAGGTATTCTAACCGGATGACACTTTGATTTAACTGGTTAATTGTTTGCAGGTAATTTTCCTTTATCTGCAGGGCATTGCGGGTAGCAAGCAAATATTCTGCATAATCGGCATCTCCTTCCTGGTACCCCCTTCTTGCCTGATACAAAATTAAATTGGCATTAGGTATAGCAGATGTTTTGTAGTACTCAACGCTGCTTTTATATTTTTGATATTCTTCTGCAGCCTGCTTCCATTCACTTTTCAACAAGCCTTGATTATAGCTTAGTTGAGTTTCTGCTACGTGCGTGTTTATTTCTGCGGCTTTGACCTTTGCCCTCAACGGTTTATTGAAAATGGAAATGGCTATACCCGCATTAAAACCCATAAAACGATCTCCTGCGGTTGCCAATTTTGTTCCACTGCCATTCAGGGGATTTCCAATTAAGCTTTGATTAAAATATCCTAATGTAAAATCTGGCAGCTTTTGTGCGGCAAATACTTCCCTTTCTTTTGAGGCTACCTGTATCTGCTGTTTCAGGTAAGCCAAAAACGGATTATTGGAAACAGAAGCTGTGTCGTTTATTATGGTTAAGCCTCTTTCCCGCAGACTATCTTTTACAATGCTTACCGGCTCATCGCTTCCTGTCAATTGCTGCAAGGAATAGTAAGATGATTGTATATCGGCCCCGTTCTGTTTCAACAAATTCCTGATTTCATTCAACTGCGTTTCAGCAGTTGTCTTTTCCAGAAGTTTTGTTTCCCCTGTTTTGAAACGTAATTCTGCAGCTTTCAGAAACTCAGTATAAATACTGTCCTGCTGTTGTAAGAGTCTTTCTTTATTGTACAGGAAAAGCAATTCATAATATACCTGCTTTACATTCCAGGTCAGTTCATTCACCATCATTATTTTCCGGGCATCAGCCGAGCCAATCAGGGCATCTCCCAACGCTCTTTGCGTGGAAAAGGTTTTTGGATTGGGAATATTCTGCGAGACAGAAAAATTATTATCGCCCCATTTATAGCTATTGTACTGACCGATCATTGCGCTGAAATCAGTTTTGCCAATATAACCCACCGCTGACTTTAACTGACGCTGGTATTGCTTTTCCAGTTCGGCAGACTGTATCAGTTTATTTTGGGCTAATGCCTGCTGAACGGCCTGCTCCAGTGTAATGGGGTGTGATTGCTGTGCTTTAGTCGTTGCAACAAAAAGCATCAATAGCAAAATAAAAAAAAGTGAAAGCTTATTCGGGTTCACTCTTTTGAATTTTGTTTTTTCAAAATAGATATATAAACAGGGTAATACTATCAGGGTAAGAAACGTGGAAGTAATCAACCCGCCAATTACAACCGTAGCCAAAGGTTTTTGAACTTCTGCACCGGCGCTTGTAGCTAGTGCCATTGGCAAAAAACCGAGCGAAGCAACCGCAGCAGTCATCAGTACGGGTCTTAACCGGATTTTGGTCCCTTTAAGAATAATTTCGTTTAAGTCAGAAATACCTTCTTGTTTCAACCTGTTAAATTCGGCGATCAACACAATCCCGTTGAGTACAGCTACGCCAAACAACGCAATAAAGCCTACTCCTGCGGAAATACTAAACGGCATTTCGCGAATCAGCAAAGCCAACACGCCACCAATGGCTGCCATGGGGATGGCGGTAAATATCAATGCAGCTTGTTTGAGCGAATTGAAGGTAAAGAATAATAGCAGGAAAATGAGTAATAAAGCAACCGGAACTGCTATTGAGAGTCTTGCATTCGCCTGCTGCAGATTCTCAAATTGGCCGCCATAAGTAGCAAAATAACCTGGCGGCATTTTTACCTGTGTGGAAATTTTCTCTTTTAGCTCTTTTACAATACTGCTTACATCCCTGCCCCTCGTGTTAAAACCGACAATGATCCTCCGTTTGGCATCTTCCCGCTGTATCTGGTTGGGGCCAACCCTGAAATTAACATCGGCAATTTGTTGCAACGGCACCTGGTTGCCGTTAGGAGTAGTTATATACAAGTTCCGTACGTCATCTAATTTTTCACGGTTTTCCCGGTTTAACCTGAGCACTAATTCAAAACGTTTTTCTCCTTCAAATATCATTCCCGCCGATTGCCCAGCAAAAGCAGCATTGATTGTTTGATTAATACTTTTAATATCTAACCCATATTTGGCTATTTCGTCCCGGTTGATATTTATGACGATTTGAGGCAGGCCAGTGACCTGTTCTACATAAATATCTCTTGCACCCTGTACACCGGAAGATATTTTACCAACCTGGTTGGCTAAATCCGCCAATATTTCCAAATCTTCCCCGTATATTTTTACGGCCACATCTTGTCGTACCCCTGTCATCAGTTCATTAAACCGCATTTGTATCGGTTGCTGAAAACCAAATGTTACTCCCGGAATAGCTTCCAATGATTCTGTCATCATCTCTGCCAGTTCTTCCCGATTATGTGCCTTTTTCCATTCTTTTTTAGGTTTTAAAATCACCATCATATCCGCTGCTTCAATGGGCATGGGATCGGTAGGAATTTCTGATGACCCTATTTTGCCTACCACTTCTATCACCTCATCCGGGTATTCTCTTAATAAAATCGCTGCGCCTTTAGTAGTAGCTTCTACCGTTTGCGATAAACTGCTTCCTGTCAACACTCTTGTTTCAACCGCAAAATCACCTTCTTCCAGTGTGGGTAAAAACTCCCCTCCCATTCTCATAAATAGGAGCAGGCTTACAACAAACATCACCACTGAAATGAATACTATCAGGAATTTTTTCTTTAAAGCTCCTTTTATTAATGGGGTGTACATTCGCTGGAAGAATTCCATCATTCTATCAGAAAAATTTCTCTTGTGCTGCATTTTCTTATTAAGGAATGTGGCACACATCATGGGTACATAGGTAAGTGATAATAAAAAGGCGCCAAGAATAGCAAAGGCAACAGTTTGCGCCATTGGCTTAAACATTTTTCCTTCTACACCGACCAATGCCAGAATGGGCAGGTAAACAATAAGAATGATGATCTCACCAAATGCCGCTGAATTCCGGATCTTAGAGGCAGATTCAAAAACTTCGGCATCCATTTGGGCCTGCGATAATTGTTGTTTGTTTTTGCGTAACCCTAAATGATGCATGGTAGCTTCAACGATAATTACCGCACCATCTACGATCAAACCAAAATCTATTGCTCCGAGGCTCATTAGGTTACCGCTTACGCCAAATACCCGCATCATAGCAACAGCAAATAGCATAGCAAGCGGGATAACCGAGGCAACAATCAAACCTGCCCTGAAATTGCCAAGAAAAAGTACCAATACAAAAATTACAATTAATGCCCCTTCAATAAGGTTGGTTTCGACTGTGCCAATGGCCCTGCCTACTAATTCACTTCTGTCAAGGAAAGCATCTATTTCCACCCCTTCTGGCAAAGTCTTTTCAATTTGCTTCATTCGTTCTTTAACCCTGTTTACTACAGCACTTGAATTTTCACCTTTCAGCATCAGTGCTATTGCACCTACTACTTCACCTTTATCATTATACGTCATAGCGCCGTAACGTGTAGCATGGCCAAATCCAATAGTCGCTACATCCCTGATTAATACCGGAATTCCCTGAGGAGTATTTTTAATAACAATTTTACCAATGTCGGCAGTGGAGCCAATTAATCCTTCGCTACGGATAAAATAAGCATTCGGCTTTTTATCAATGTAGGCGCCCCCTGTATTTTGATTGTTTTTTTCCAGCGCAGCAAATAGGTCAGCTACACCCAAGTTGTAGCTGCGCAGCCTGTCAGGATCAATAGCAATTTCATACTGCTTCAGGTAACCTCCGAAGCTGGCGACATCGGCCACCCCCCCAACGCCCAACAATTGGCGACGCACAATCCAATCCTGCATAGTACGCAGATCTGCAGGGGTATATTTATTTTCAAACCCCTTTTTAGGGCGAATGATGTATTGATATATTTCACCCAAGCCTGTAGTTACAGGTGCAAGCGATGGTGCTCCGACACCTGGCGGTATCAGTTTTTGGGCCTCATTCAATCGTTCATTCGCCTGTTGCCGCGCCCAATACACATCAATATCATCCTTAAAAACAATAGTTACAACTGACAACCCAAAACGGGAAAAACTGCGCATTTCCTCGATGCCCGGAATAGTCGCCATTGTTTGTTCCACAGGAAAAGTAACCAGCCGTTCGATATCCAAAGCAGATTGTGAAGGTGCGACAGTAATCACCTGCACCTGGTTGTTCGTAATATCCGGAACTGCATCAATGGGCAACCGTGAGGCACTCCATAAACCCCACGCAATAAGGGCGATGGTGAGAATGCCAATGATGAGTTTGTTTTTTATAGAAAATGAAATGATTCTATTCAGCATATTCCTATTTATGGTTTGATATAAGACGATAGTATTTAATCATTACTCCTGCGGTAGCCATTAACATAAAAATGCTAAGCAGAATTATTGCAATGATTCTGACAACCCGCATCCATTTGGGCTTTACAGGATTCTTAATTTTCCCGTAAACTAGCTTTTTGCGGGTGGATGACTTCTTTCTAGCCATAACCCCATTTTACATGATGTGACAATAAAATAGTAAGTGCATGATCAATGCACAGAAGAAGATGAACTTCTTAAGAAACTAATTGCGGGGGTTGCCAGATAGGGAGAGAAATCTCGAGAACCTCGGACTGAGAAAAATCTGAATAATGAAAAGAAGAGTATCCACCTGGAGTTACTGACACAGAAAATACATATATGAATGTAACACCGGCGCAACAGGCACATTGACAAAAAGGAGAACAGGCATCAGTATGAACTTTGTCGTTTTGATGTGCGGCCGATTTTGTGGTGGCTATGCCTTTGTCGGCTTTCATGGAAAGAGCATCATCTGCGCATGGCATACAGCTAAGCGACAGAACAATAATAGACAATATGAAAGCCGCAAATCGCATGGCGCAAAAATATAGAATTTTATTGCAAAAATTCGAACTTAAAATTAGGCATTATGAGAATATGTTCAAATATTGGTCATTTTCATCGAGAATGTTCAATATTTACAGTGCTTACGTCAACATAATTCTATTGGTCCAAACTTCAATAAGTAGCGGATTATCAATAGAAACCTGAAAATTTATGCCGTTAAACGTTCATCGGACATTAGATCGTTACCGACAAGCAAATGGAAATAAGAGTGGACTTATTTAAGCAATTGCTTAAATAAATATCTTTCCTATATTTGGTCAATGGAAAAAAATACCTGTGTTCGCCTTTATGCTGATCAAGTCCAGATTGAGGCTTGCAAAGGCAGGCTCAAAACTGCCCAAAAAACATTTAGCAGCCTATCTAATGTGCTCACATTGGCTGGCAATGAGGTGCGTTTGAAAATCCTTTATTTACTGGAGGAAGAAAATGAGTTGTGTCCTTGTGATCTGTCAGATATTTTAGGCATGACCATTCCTGCCATATCTCAGCATTTAAGAAAACTCAAAGACGGCGGGATTGTTCATACCAGAAAGGAGGGACAGACTATCTACTACTCACTTACCCAGGAAAACCTGAAAATAGTAAAGCCCTTCTTTAAACATATCAACAAAGAAACCGAAAAATTGGAAACGCCATGAACAAAGCAAAGACATCCGGTGCTGTTATAGGAACCGGCCTGCTTTCAGCTATTGCCGCTTCACTCTGCTGCATTACCCCGGTGATAGCCATACTTGCCGGCAGCAGCAGCCTTGCAGCCAACTTCTCATGGTTGGAGCCGGCAAGACCTTACCTGATCGGCTTGTCAATTATCGTACTTGCCTTTGCCTGGTTTCAACAGTTAAGACCTGTCAAAACCTCACCAGCGGATTGCAATTGCGAAACGACAAAAAGAACATCCTTTTCACAGTCAAAAGGATTTTTAGGGATGATCACCCTTTTTGCTATCCTGATGATGACCTTTCCTCTGTATGCCAAAGTATTTTATCCCCAACCCAAAAGGCAAGCGATGGCCATTGCAGCAGTGGAAGATAAACAACAGGCCAAATTCACCATTCAGGGCATGACTTGCAAAGGGTGCGAAGATCATGTCAATAATGAACTTTCCAAAGTAGCCGGAGTAATAACTTACATAACCTCTTACGCCGCTAAAAGCAGCCTGGTAACTTTTGATCCCTCCAAAGTTGATATAAAGGTGATCGCAGCAGCTATCAGTAGAACTGGGTACAAAGTCAAAAATTATGAACTTATGGGTTCAACAAATACGGCCGTTTCATTTTATGAAGCGCCATTGGTTTGCCACGCAGCCCCATCTATTGGTTGTGGCAGCAAAGCCAAATTCCTGTTAGTTGATTTAGAAAAAAATAAGGCGGCAGTAGAAAGTGCTTGGCTGAACAGGAAGGGAACAGTAGTGGCTCTGAAATGGGCTACCAACATTGAAGAAAAGCAAAAAACAGACCTCATCAAAGCAGTCAGTGCCAGTCATAATATTGAACTTATTGCATTGACTACTACCGAAGCGGCTGATCATGCCAGGACCTTTCCGGATAACAAAAACTGGTTTAAAGGAAAAGAGGTGGATAAACTAAGTAAAGAAGAAGCCACTATTATTGCCCAAAATACTATTAAAGGTTATAAGAAGGATGGCCTTGTACAAGCATCTTTTGAAAAACAGTTCCAGGCTGATATTGAAAAGATATACGCCGACCTATTTCTTTCGATTGCTTCCTATCAGGATCTAACCACAGAAGCGTACAACAAAGTAGAGGAACAAATTCAAAAAGCTGGTGAGAAATATGTAGGAAAAGGCAAAATGCCGAGAGTGGAGCTTTGTGTTGCTGGCGAATCCTGCGAAAAAGAAAAGTCCTGCGCTAAAGGCGGAAAATCATGTTGCGAAACAAATTAATCCTTCCAATATGGACACCAAAGTAATACCCGTTTTGCGCATTTTTGATTACGACAAAACAGTCGAGTTTTATGTTGATTGGCTTGGCTTCAACATTGATTGGAAGCATCGTTTTAGTGATGATGCACCACTTTACATGCAGGTTTCAAAAGGGCCGATCCTATTCCACCTTACAGAACATCATGGTGACTGCTGCCCTGGTGCTAAGGTGTATATAGAAACTACTGGGGTACGCGATTATCACAAAGAGCTGCTTGGAAAAAAGTATAAATACAACCGGCCAGGTATCGAGCAGGCACCTTGGAATGCCCCCTGCATGACGGTTAATGATCCGTTTGGAAATACCATTATGTTCACTGAAGAAGGCAAAAATTAAATAGAAAAATGCAAACCACATTCGTACTTGAATCAACGATCACTTGTCCGCATTGCGGCTTTCAGAAAGAAGAAACCATGCCGGTAGATGCCTGCCAATATTTTTATACCTGCACTAACTGCCAAACCCTGTTAAAGCCCAAGCAAGGAGATTGCTGTGTATTTTGTAGCTACGGAACCGTAAAATGCCCGCCGATACAGATGAACAGATCTTGTTGTGCTTAGCGTGACCTATAACGAATTCTCTCCAGCTTATTATTACATTTTTGCCAGTACCATTTTATCCATGAACTTTAAAAAATGCCAAAGCAATTACAGGTAAAAGATAAAACGGAATCTGCCGAAACCATAAAGATCGTTCCATTCAGGAAGGAGATCAGGAAAACAGTCCCTCACAAACACAACAATTATTTTGAGATCATTTATCTCTCAGCGGGCAGTGGCTATCATTCTATTGATTCCCGTAAATATCCTGTAATACCTCCAATCATATTCTTTGTCCGGAAAGAACAGGTACACAACTTTGATCTGGAAGGCGAACCCGATGGCTTCGTGGCCATTATTAAGAAGGCATTTATTGATAAGAGTTTTGATAATGTATTAAAATCACTGTTAACCAAACTTAGCAGCCACAATTGCCTGAGCATAGCAGACAATAACACCATCCATCATTTGTTTGAATTGCTATGCAAAGAAAATAAAATTCAAAATGGAGGCACCTTTCACATCATTGAAGGGTTACTAAAAGCCTTATTTGCAAAAGTCCTTGAAGTAGCAAAACCATTTATAAAACCTGACGAAATCAGATCAGACTTATACCAGTCCTTTCTTGAACTGTTGAACAACGGGCAGGTTGTTAAAAATTCCGTACAGCACTACGCAGAATTATTGAATACTACCCCACAAAATCTGAACGCCGTCTGCCGCAAGGCCGTCAATCAGTCTGCTACAGAAGTGTTGGCTGAATCCCTTATTGGAGAAGCCAGGCGGTTATTGCACTACACCAATAGTACCGTTTCTGAGATTGCTTTTACCCTTGATTTCACCGATGCCTCCCATTTTGTAAAATATTATAAAAGAATTACAGGACAAACACCGCAAGCCTACCGGAAAGACTGCGGGTAATTAGTGATCATAAACCGCTAAAACATCTTTATTTTCATATATCCCACACCCGGACCGGGCTTTTTTCAAATATACCATACTAAGGTCCGGCATAATCTCATATTTGCACCCAGCTACTAATTCTGGTGATCGATTCACATGATCATTGCTTGTCGTATATACCTATCCAACTTCTATAGTATATGTTTAAAAAACTGCTTTCAACCGACGAAGCAAAAACTACTATTTTGATCCGCCTCATGGTGGGGGCAGTCTTTCTTTCAGAAGGAATACAAAAATTCTTATTTGCCGATAAATTGGGAGCTGGCCGTTTTGCGAAAATTGGTCTGCCAAATCCCGACTTCCTCGGTCCCTTTGTAGGAACTTTTGAGATCATATGCGGTGCACTGATTTTGGCAGGCTTGCTCACCAGGCTTGCAGCCATACCACTACTTACTATCATGCTCGTAGCAATTATGGCGACCAAAACTAAATTATTAGCCGATAACGGGTTTTGGTCCATGTTGCACGATAGCCGTACAGATTGGGCCATGCTCCTGGGGTGCATTTTCCTGCTCATCACTGGCGGAGGAAGATGGTCATTGGACAAAACAATAGCGCATCCAAAATTATAATCAGCAATGGCAGCTTACAGCAGCAGAACCCATCGTTTCCCCCTGGCAATTTTTCATTTCGTATCGCTTTTTTTCTTGACAGGTCTTCAAACAATCTCAGCCCAACCTATCAGGTTGTCGATAAAAGAGACCTTACAAAAAGTACAGAACAACCTGCCCCAGCTGGAAGCCTACAGGCAGCAAATGGCCGCCTCGAAAGAGAACATACCATTAGCCAAAAACAGCCTGGTGCCTGACCTTACAGCGGGATACCAGGTCAATATGGCCACTTTCAATAACATCACCGGCATGAGCTATCCCGGTTTTCTCTTGCCCATCAGCGGTCCACCCTCCATCAGCAATGAGCTGAACTTTATTCCCGGCACAGCATTGGGGGCACTCATTAAATGGAATCCTTTCACCTTTGGTCAGCGCAATGCAGCGATTGAAAAAGCCACCGCGCAGTATAAGCAGGCTAATGCTGCCTACAACGAACAGTTGTTTCAATACCAGTACAGCGCGCTTAATCTATACCTGGAGGCCCTGTACCTCAAACAGGTTACCAGCATATCACAGGCCGTCATTGAAAGGAACCGGAAAGGTTTGGAACAATCGCTGGTATTGGCTAAAAATGGGTTAAAGCCAGGTATTGATACCGCTCAGTTCCAATCCGTGATAACACAGGCCGAAATAGACTACCTGCAAACAGAAAGAACATACCTGCAAAAACTAACAGAACTAACCAGGTTAACCGGTATAATGACAGCCGCCGACAGCATTGAACTAACCGATACCGTTTTTAGATCCTTGTTACTGCCTGCTGCTAATTCCTCCATCGAAAACCACCCCTTGTACCAATCGATCGAAGCCCAAAGAACCACCACAGCAGCAGGTTTGAAGGAAATACAAAGATCATGGGCGCCTCAGTTGGATATATGGGGCAATGTGTATGCCCGTGGTTCGGGGGTAAATGCCAGTGGCGAAGTGAACAAAGCCGATGGCTTTAGGTTGTCAAGGACCAATGCCGGTATTGGGCTACAGTTGAGTATGCCGGTATTACAATACAGTAAGATCAATATCCGGAAAAAGCAATACCAATACCTACTCAAAGCCGATGAGGCCAGATTGGCACAGGCCAGCCTGGATATTTCCAAACAAATAGAGGCCGCAGAATGGCAATACCGGCAGGATGCCAAAATAGCCGCTAAAACACCCGTGCAGTTGAAAGTAGCTACTGATGTATATGAAGGGTTAAAATTGAGTTATGAAGCTGGCCTCATTGATTATACCAGACTTTACCAATCCCAGTATGAATTAACGAAAGCAGCACTGAACCAGGCCAACGCTCAGTTACAACTGTCACGTTCATTTTTGGCCATTGCTATAGCAAAAGGAAACCTGGATATTTTTTTAGATCAATTCAACTGATTGTATGAAGCTAATTATAGCCGCTTTACGGCATCCTGTTACTATCCTGGTTTCGGTCATTGCGATCTTATTTTTTTCGTGGTTGAGCATACGCAATACGAAGATTGATGTTTTTCCGAAACTTGGCCTTCCTACTGTTTATGTAGCGCAGCCCTATGGGGGCTTGTCGCCCGAACAAATGGAAGGTTTTATTACTTCCTATTACGAATACCACTTTCTGTACATCACCGGCGTAAAATATGTAGATTCTAAATCAATACAGGGTGCTGCACTCATTAAAATAGAGTTCAACGAAGGCACAGATATGAGCCAGGCTATGGCTGAAGTGGTGGGATATGTAAACAGGTCAAGGGCATTCATGCCTCCTGGCACCGTGCCTCCTTTCATTACCCGCTTCGATGCAGGTAGCGTACCAGTGGGTCAACTGGTATTCAGCAGCGATAGCCGTTCTTTGGGCGAGATATCTGACCTTGCTTTGTTCCGGGTGCGGCCTATGTTCTCCACCTTGCCCGGTGTATCGGCACCGCCACCTTTTGGTGGCAACCAGAAAACAGTGTTGATCACAGTAGATCCCGACAAAATAAGGAATTACCACCTTACGCCTGATCAGGTGGTCCAATCATTGGTCAAAACCAATACCATTACTCCGGCTGGTAATGTACGCATAGGGGACAGTACCTATATCACCCCACAAAACGGGGTGATCGAAAGCCTGCAGGAGCTGCAAAACACGCCTTTACAAATGGGTAGCGGCCCCTCAGTTTATGTAAAAGATATTGCAACCGTGGCATTGGGTTCCGATGTAACCACCAGCTATGCGCTTATTAACGGCAAGCGTTCCGTCTATATACCTGTCACCAAACGGGCAGACGCATCTACCTGGGATGTGGTACAGCGGGTGAAAGCTGCTTTGCCCGATATGCAGGCAGCTATCCCGGAGGATATAAAAGTCTCGTATGAATTTGACCAATCCGGTTATGTGATCAATGCGCTGAAAAGTTTATTATATGAAGGTGGTCTTGGCGCTATTTTAACAGGGTTAATGGTACTCTTATTCCTGGGTGACAAAAGAGGTGCATTCATTGTTGTACTTACTATTCCGCTGGCCCTGCTTACCTCCGCAACCCTGCTATACCTTGCCGGCCAAACCATTAATATAATGACGCTCGGCGGCCTGGCTTTATCCGTTGGTATTTTGGTGGATGAGGCAACCGTGACCATTGAAAATATTCACCGGCATATGGAAATGGGCAAGAGTAAAGCCAGGGCTATTGCCGATGCCTCCAAAGAAATAGCGCTTCCCAAACTACTAATCCTGTTAAGCATCCTGGCCGTATTTGTGCCGTCACTTTTTATGAACGGCGTGCCCAAAGCCATGTTCCTGCCTTTATCGCTGGCTGTTGGATTTGCCATGATCGCTTCCTTCCTGTTGTCCCAAACCTTTGTTCCCGTACTTAGCAATTGGTTCATGAAGCATCATTTGAGTGCTAAAGAAAGAACCCCACATATTAGTTGGTTCAACCGCTTTAAGAACAGGTATGCAACCTATGGCAATCGTTTACAAAATCGCGGTGGTTTACTGACAACCGTTTTTATTGCGGCGTCCATTGGGCTGGCCGTCTTATTGTTTTCATTTATTGGAACGGAATTATTCCCCAAAACAGATACAGGACAAACCCAGGTAAGATTGCGGCTACCGGTAGGTACACGGATGGAACGTACCGAAGATGCCACCCGCAAATTATTGGGACTGGTAAATAATATTGCCGGAAAGGAGAACGTGATGATCACCTCTGCCTTCGTAGGAACACAGCCTTCAAGTTTTCCAGTAAACTATATTCACTTATGGACCGGCGGACCGCATGAATCGGTGACAAAGATCAAGCTCAAACAGGGAGCTATTGCCATTGATGATTTTAGGGAACAATTAAGATCTGCCGTTACTAAAGAGATCCCCAATGCAAAAATTTCCTTTGAACCGGGTGATCTGGCGGAGCAGGTATTAAATCTTGGTTCATCCAATCCGATAGAAATTGCTGTAGTGAATAAGAACCTTGAAGAAGGAAAGAAAACAGCCACCCAATTATACAATCAGCTCTCCCAAATACATTCTCTAAAGGATATCCAGATTGCTACCCCACTTAATTATCCGGCCATCAAAATTGATGTTGACAGGGTAAAGGCGGGGCAATTAAATCTAACAACAGACCAGGTAGTCCGTTCCACCGTAGCAGCCACCTCTTCCAGCCGGTTCACATCGCCCGCTTACTGGCTCGACAAGGCTACCGGTACTGCTTATATAATACAAGTCCAATACCCGGAATACCGGATGAATACTACCACACAATTAGAAATGATCCCGGTTTCATCCGACAAAGAAAATATACACCTCCTGAGTGAAGTGGCTTCCTGGAAACGCATCAGCGTGCCCGGCGAATACGATCGGTTAAACCAGCAACGCTATATTACCATCACCGCCAACGTACAGGGTGAAGACCTCGGGAATGCCTTTAAAAAAGTAAAGCATTTAATGAGTAACACAACCGTTCCCAAAGGCTCAAAAGTACTATTGCGCGGACAACCGGAATTATTGCAGGAAACATTAAGCAGCTTGCAGTTTGGTTTACTGGTTGCTATTGTGGTGATCTTTTTACTCATGGCTGTTTTCTTTCAGTCTTTCCGAACAGCCTTCGTTATACTGTCTGTTATTCCGGCGGTAATTGCCGGTTCATTGCTTTTCCTGTTTCTCACCGGTAAGACTATGAATATCCAATCTTACATGGGCAGTATTATGGCCATCGGCGTCGCCATAGCCAACGCTGTTTTGTTTATCACATCGGCAGAGATCCGCCGCAAGGAAGGCGATAATGGCACTGCTTACCTGGTCGCCGCTGAAAGCAGGCTGCGCCCCATCCTGATGACCAGCCTGGCTATGATCGCAGGGATGTTACCGATGGCTTTGGGATTGGGCGAAGGCGGAAGCCAGACTGCACCGCTCGGGATCGCTGTAATTGGTGGCCTGGTGTTCTCTACTTTTAGTGTCCTGTTTTTTCTCCCGCAGGTTTATCACTTCACAACCGGCAAGCGGACATATGTGTCGGCCTCCCTTGATCCGGACGATGTGCAAAGCAAAAACTTTAATGAACAATGAAACGCAATTCAGAACTTATGAGATATGTAGTTGCATCCATGATAATCCTGTTGGCCGGCTGCACAAACGATGCCCCGAAACAAACAGCTACAACGGCAGACAATGCGCTCGATACAATACCTGTATTCTTACTGCATGATACCAGCGTGACCAGGAACATAGAGTTGACAGCAGAACTATTACCGTATGAAAAGGCAGAGCTGTTTGCAAGAGTGCAGGGGTACGTGAGGGAAATGAAAGTAGATATGGGTGACAAGGTACACCGTGGTCAGACACTGGCCATTATTGAAGCGCCGGAGTTGCAGACAAAACAGGCAGAGTTCCAGGCTTCCTTGCAAGCAGCCAAAGCAAAATACATGAGCAGCGCGGATGTTTTTCAACGTTTGTACAAAGCCTCCCAAGCGAAAACACCGGGTATTGTAGCGCCGGTGGATTTAGAACGAAGCCGCAACCAGTACCTGGCAGACAGCGCATCCTATGAAGCCTCCCGTCAACTGGCCAGGTCCTATCAGGAAGTGGCCGGTTATCTTGTATTGCAGGCACCTTTTGATGGCGTGATCACTGCCCGCAATGCCGACCGGGGAACACTGGTAGGGAACAACCAGGCCATACTGACCGTCCAGCACAATAACAGGCTTCGGCTCAGGATAGCAGTACCGGAATTATATGTTGCAACCGGTACCGTTAATAAAGTGGCCAGCTTCCGCGTGGACGCTTTTCCTGAAAAATTATTCCAGGCAACCTTAACGAGAAAAAGCGAAAGCATAGATCCCCAAACCCGTACCGAATTATGGGAGTACCTGTATGACAATAAAAACAATGAGCTAAAGGCCGGTTCTTTTGCGTATGTCAAATTGGGACTGCAACGTACCGGCAATTCATTTGTCGTGCCACCTACAGCCATCGTTACTAACCAGGAACGGAGGTTTGTAATACGGGTAAAAGATAACAAAGCTGAATGGGTAGATGTAAGACAAGGTATGTCCACCGACAAAGGCATTGAGGTATTCGGTAACCTCGCTAATAGTGACACCTTGTTGGTAAGGGCCACCGATGAGAGAAAACCGGGTAGCGTTGCCTGGTGGAAAATTGCCCGATAAGTTGCGATGGTTTTCCTTTAGTAGCCGGGTGTCGATGTACTCCTCCTATGCCTCGCGTTCCCTCCGGAAGCGGGCGGTGTCAGCCCACGGAGAACTGTGCCTATAAGCCCCACGTCTCCCCGAGCCGGTGCCGATACCACCAGTGGCGCGGGCCAGTTGTAGTACGCTGAGAACAAAATGTATTTGAATAATCATCGCTTTACAAACTCCAGTATGTTTGCAGCATATATAATTCAAAAAGTCGTGAGAAAGCGACACCCATTTATTTGTTTATCCGCAGCAACTTCGCATTGATGGCCACTATGATGGTACTTAAACTCATAAGTGCCGCACCCATGGCAGGACTGAGCATGAATGTAGGATAAAGTATGCCTGCTGCCAATGGTATTGCTATTACATTGTAGCCAACAGCCCAAAACAGGTTTTGGATCATCTTTCGATAAGTAGCGCGACCAAAAGCTATCATATGTACCACATCCTTTGGATCACTGTTGACAAGAATAATATCAGCGGTCTCTGCGGCTACATCTGTTCCGGAGCCTACTGCGATCCCCACATCTGCTTGGGCCAACGCCGGCGCATCATTTACCCCGTCACCAGTCATGGCTACGATCTCTCCTTTATCCTGAAACTCTTTCACTTTGCTTTGTTTTTCATGGGGTAACACATTGGCGAGATAACCATCCATTTGCAGCTTTTGTGCTACTGCAGCGGCCACCTTTTCATTGTCGCCCGTTAACAGGAAAGACTTAATGTTCATTTGTTTTAGGGTTGCTATGGCTTCTGCGGCTGTTTCGCGGATGCTGTCTGCCAGGGTGATAATGCCAACTGGACCATCATCTATCAATACGAAGATAACCGTATCGGTAGTCTGATCTATCCCTTCAGAAATCGGTGGAACACTTGTTTTCTGTTGTTTAAAGTAGTTGGGGCCCGCAGCCACCACTTTTTTGCCGTTTACAATGCCGGTGACTCCCATGCCCTGCATGTACTGGAAGTCATTGGATTTCCATAGTTCCAGTTTTTGCTGTGTCAACCGGCGTATGATCCCATGAGCGATATGGTGCTCTGAGTTTTGTTGGATGGCTGCTGCATATTGCAAAAGCTGGTCGGGAGTAAACTGGTCATTAAGTGAAATAACCAGTTGCACCTCATGGGAACCCTTGGTCAGGGTCCCCGTCTTATCAAAAATGATGGTCGTTAGCTTTCGTGCATTTTCAAAGGCGGTACGGTTACGGATCAGCAAGCCATGAACAGCAGATAAGGTAGTGGAAATAGCTACCACCAAAGGAATGGCCACCCCGAGGGCATGGGGACAAGCCGTTACCATCACTGTCACCATTCTTTCCAGGGCAAAAGACAACTCTCTGCCTGCAGAGAGCCAGGCAATAAAAGTTATGATTCCTATGGTGATGGATACAATGGTCAACCATTTGGCGACCTTGTTAGCCAGGTTTTGGGTTTTGGATTTGGTGCCTTGTGCCGACTGCACCATGTTAATCACCTTGTTGAGATAACTATCGCTGCCCGCACCGGTTACCTCTACCTTTAAAACGCCATCCCCGTTGACGGCTCCTCCGATTACTTTGTCGTGTTTTTCTTTCTTTACCGGCACACTTTCCCCTGTCAACATACTTTCATTTACGTAAGAGCTGCCTTCCAGTATATGGCCATCGGCAGGAATTTTTTCGCCGGGCTTTACAACAACGACATTCTTATTCTCCAGTTCCTTTAATGGAATATCTGTAACCGATCCGTCCCGTTCCACATGAACAACTGCAGGTAACAAGGCTACCAGTGATTCCAAAGCCTGGGAGGCAGCCATTTGCGATTTCATTTCCAGCCAATGGCCTAATAGCATAATGTCAATCAGGGTGGCCAGTTCCCAAAAGAAATCCATTCCGGGTAAACCAAAAACAACAGCTACGCTGTACACATAAGCGGTTGTTATCGCAACAGCCACCAGTGTCATCATGCCTGGATTGCCCCATTTTAGTTCCCGAACCAGTCCAACCAGGAAGGGCCAGCCTCCATAAAAGAAGATAATACTGCTTAAACCCAACAATACATATTTATCTCCTGCAAAGGTGAACGTAAAGCCCAACCATTGCTGAATCATGTGCGATAACAGCAAAACAGGAATGGTAACAACCAGGCAAATCCAGAACCGTTTCAAAAAACCTTCCGTATGATGGCCTGCATGTTCATCGTTCATCTGAGGGTTAGTTTCCTTATGCCGTTGGTTATCGGTCTGCTGATTTTCTGCATGTGCACGACGTTCATGCGCTTGTCCGGTATTCGGGTCGGCATGATGATGGTGATGTTCATGATTCATAATCGGCTCTTTTATGGTGGATAATCGACGACCTATGCACTATCCTCTGACGGTGATGGGAAATTCAATGCGTAATTTTTCCCAGGCTACAGCAATTCTGCCGGTTCTATTCTTTCCTGGTTCTACAAAATACTGCAGTCGTTCAGTCAACGCATGCTTTACCGGTTTGACCTTAATCCGTATTACATCTTCTTGCTGGTCATATTCTGTGGCAAGGTGTTGTTGCCATTTTGTATTGATAATCACTGTCCATTCTTTTTTACCAGGAATGGTAAAAAGAGCGTACTTGCCTGCAGGGATTTCTTTTCCGCCCACAACAAAGGGGTGCCCGATTTCAAGGGTGGTCGCGTCATGAGCGCCGGTCACCCATACCTCATCGTAGGGTACCAGGCCACCCCATATTATCCTGCCTCTTACGCCCGGTGAATGATAATTGATTTTAACAGAATCCTGGCCGATCATTCCAAAAGCAGCCGATTTGATACTTCGTTTGGTTGTATCTTTCAGCAGGTTGGGGTTGTAACAAACTGCTTCTTTTTGTGCCTGTAATTCCAAGGCTCCGGCCAGTAATATAACTACCAGCGAGAGCCTGAATACGAAAGTTGATTGAAACATATTGAATGCTGTTTAGTAGTAGGACGTTTATTTAATAGTTTCTTTTACCTCGCCGCAGGTCATCATTTTTTCGCCGAAGTAAGGATTTTTTATTTCTTTGTTAGGGCTGATCCAGGATGCTCCCTTATCATTCAAAGCCATCGGGCAATAATCCACATACAGTTCACCGGAATTAAGACCTGATTTTTTTACAAGGGTGATAAAATCATTGCTCAAAGTAGCATAAGCAGTTCTTTGCACTTCAATATCGGTAGCTGCGGTAATTTTTGCAGCATTGGAGGCAACGGCTTCTGCACCTGGAACCTCTTTTGCTCCTGCTTCGATCGCATTGCTGGCAACTTTGGCTTCTGCCATATCACCATTTGTCAGAGCAGTTGTCAGGTGTACATAATGCTGATAAACGGCATTGAGTTTGTCATCTTTTAGCTTTACAGATGCTGAGGAAGTTTTGCCTTCTTCCATTTTCATCTGATCATGGTCTGTGTGGTTTGCGCTATCTTTTTTATCGGTATCTCCAACGGTATTTCCATCACCGCAAGCGGCAAAAAGGATTACAGACAATACAGGAATAGCTGATTTCAGTAACTGTTTCATGTTTTTAATTTTTAGGTAAATATTCGGGTAACGTTAATGTTGATGTGTTGCCATGGGATCAGTGCCTTTCTTCAATACATATTCGCTATACAACAAATAAGCACCGCTGATAACCACTTTATCACCTGTTTGTAGTCCTTCAGTGATTTCCACCGATTCAAAATTCTCCATGCCAGTAGTCACCTTACGTGGTTCAAATCTCCCTTTAGCTGTTTCGATCCAAACATGGGTTCCCTTTCCGTCCCTGATCACCGCATCTACAGGCAGGGTAAGGGCATCTGTTTTTGCTTTAACCGGTAAAAGGATATTCACCTGTTGCCCAGGTTGCCACTGATTGCCGGGATTGACAATGGTACCACGCACCTGTAATAGCTGGCTGCCGCCTTGCAGGGAAGGATTGATAAATTGAACGATCATGGTTTGTGGCTTGTTTTCCCAACCGGCTACAATTACCTGAACGGCCTGGTTCACACGGATAGCGGCTGCTTCGGAAGGGTATATATCCGCCTCCACCCATAATTCACCATAACCTTCAAGTTTCATAACAGCACCACCTTCTGCGGTATATTGTCCTGCTGTAATGAAGAGTTCAGCAACGGTACCGCTGCTGGGCGCATAATAAGTTACATAAGGGCTTATCTTTTGTGCCTGAAGTAACTGGTTGATTTGTGCATCTGATTGATCATACAGCACCAGTTTTTGTCTGGCGGCTTTTTCTATTTGTTGAAACCGCGCATCTTCCGGGAATTGCCGAGCCTGTGCGGCGGATAATAAGTATTCCTGTTGTAAAGTGGCGAGCTGTTCAGAGTAAATTTTATACAAGGGTTGGCCTTTATTTACTTTCACACCTGTTTCCCGCACATACAATGTTTCAATCCTGCCTGGCACTCGCGTAGATATGACAACAGTTTTTTCGGGATCTGTTGCAAGCCTGCCATTCAACTGCTTTACATTGGACAATGCACCAGCACCGATTGTCATGGTACTTACATTAGCCAGTGATACCTGGCTTTCACTAAGGGTCAGGAAAGCATCTTTATTATTCTTATCAAAGGGCACCAGGTCCATCCCACAGATTGGGCAGGTTCCCGGTTTGTTTTGGACGATCTGCGGATGCATGGGACAGGTATATGTCTGAGCCGCCTTAGCCTGCTGTTCCGTATTGTTTTTATTACCCTCTTTACATGCATCTAAAACCAGCATTGGAGCCATAGTGAAAATAGCAAGGGTCTTTATAAATCGCTTTCTTTCCATATACTACTGTTTGGCTTTGCCATTTACTTTTATGAAACTTTCGCTATCTACGAGATAAGCCGCGTTAGAAGCTACCTGCCAACCTGCTATTTCAGTAATAACTTGTATGAAACCTTCCGATTCTATCCCGGTTTGAATTTCGGTAGGGCTATATAAGCCATTGTCTTTTCTGAATACAACAGACTGAGTACCTAATCGCCAGACAGATTTTTTAGGTAGCCACCAGTTTCCGCTGTAAACGACAGGGATAATACCGGTAAGCAATTGCCCTACCTGGAAATTATTTTTATTCAGATAAACTCGTCCTATCAGGAAGTTCTGTCCGTTGCGAAACACCGGTTCTATTAATCCTATACGGGCAGATTGAATAGCGTTTTTATTTCCAGCCGGATAGAACAACAGTTTTTGTCCTTTTTTTAATTCTGTGGCCAATGACGGGAGGAAGGCAAATTCTGCCACAAGGTTAGTAGCCTGATAGATGGTAAAAATCATCTGGCCGGCATTTACATATTGACCTTCGCGTATCATAACCGGAGTGGGGGTGGTTACAGGCAGCAAAACATTGCTATTACTGGCAGGACTGCCGCCACCCATCCCCTCCATGCCACTTGCTGCCGCAGCAGGCTGTCCCATGGTTGAGGCGCCTGCCGCCGCAGGCGTAGTGGGAATAGCTGATTGTTCCAGTATATATCCATTCGCATTGCTATATACCGGAACGCGGTACGAAATTTTTCCAGTTTTTATTACCTGTTCAACCTGATTAGCAGGCAAACCCAATAATATCAACCGTTGTTTGGCGCCTGCCAACATTTCCGGGCTGTTGTTGGCTACAAAAATCAGCTCCCGCTGGGCGGCAGCCAAGTCCGGAGAATAGATCTCCATGATCAGTTGTCCTTTCATTACCGGTTGAAAATTGTATTTAACCAGTAATTTTTCGATGCGCCCGCTTACCCGGCTGGCCAGGCTGGTTTGATTGCGGGTATCATAAGTAATCCTACCACTTACTTCCACTGAACTGATACGGGTGCCGGTTTCGGCTTTGATGGCAGGAATGCTGGCGATCACCCTTTCATTGGTAGGTTTGGTAAGCAGGGCCACACTGCTGTCAACGACTAATTCCTTATTGGCATCTTTCAATACCAATTCCATTCCGCAGATGGGGCAGGTTCCTGGTTGATCCCTGATCACCTGGGGGTGCATGGGGCAGGTATATTGTTGTGCCTGCTTGTGGCCGGCATGAGTAGCCTGACTGCCTGCCTTGTCTTTGCAGGAGAACAGGCTTACCGATGCCAGCAGTATTGCTGCCAGCATTTTAACGATATAATTCTTTCTCATAATCCACAATCATTTCGTATAGTTTCAATTTCTCATCCAGCACATTCATTTGCATCATAGTTTGCGCTTCCCAGGCGTCAATGACAGCAGGCAACTGTATTTTATTTTCCTGGTACACCAGGAAAGTGGCATCGAATGTTTTTTTAAGGGCAGGAATGATCTTTTCCTCCATGGCAATGATGCGTTTTTGCATTGATTGGATTTCGTACTGCATTCCATACAGCATGCCCTGCGTTTCCTGGAGCATGGCCGCCCGTTCCTTTTCCATGCCCTGTATGTTATAGTGCATGGCTTTAACTTCATTTTTGTACATTTTGGAAGCCCAAGGCGCTATGGGTATAGATATCATGCCCATAACACTGAATGCGGTCGGCATGGCAGCATCGAGGGGATACATATGATCAAAGCGGATACGGAAATCTGGTTTTTTTTCTTTCTGCATACTCTCCACATTTAATTGCATGGAGCGGATGCTTTCATTCATTTTAAAAACATCTTTCCGGACGGCGGCTAACATAGCCGTATCATAGGATGCAGATGGTGCGAAAGTGGGCTGATATAAGGAATCAATGTCAAATTGCTCACTGCCGGGTGCATTCATCAGGCTATTAAGCCAGGCCCTTGCCTTCGCAATGGTTCCTTCCTGCATACGGATCATGTTACGGTTTTCCTCTATCCGGGCATCTGCCTTGAATACACTACCTAACTGGGACTGGTTGTAGGGATAACGTACTTCTTCAATTTTCTTCATCATTACCATGATCCGTTCATTCTCCTCCAACACCCTTATTCGCTGTTTAGCTATGAGCCAGTTGAAGTAAAGTCGTTTGGCCTGGGCTTTGAAGTCATTCAGGGTGATGTCCCGGTTGGCTCTTTCCACGTTTGCCTGAGAAGCGATGTATTTCTTCCTGGCTTTTAGCTTCGCCGTATTGGGTATATCCTGTTCGATGGCCAGCATCAGGTTTCCTTTGTCTCTGCCATCCATAATGATCTGATTGGGATAGGGTGTCATGAAAGTTCCTACACCCACCATTGGAGCCATCCAGCCGGTAGCTGCTTCTGCACTATATTTATAACTTTCTGCTTTCAGGCCATAAGACTGCAGCAATACATTGTTCCTGGCTATTCTTTGCAAAATAGTATCCAGCGGTAAAATGGATGGCTGCTGCGCCAATAATTGCAGGGGCACCAGCAGGATTACTAAAAGAATATATTTAATGCTGTGTCTCATGGATTTCAAGTTTTCCATACTTCCGTAATTCATATTCCTTTGTCATTAAAAATATCAGCGGGGTAACCAGTAATATATGGATGGAAGAAGTAAGTACACCGCCTATCATGGGTAATACAATAGGCTTCATAACATCTGTACCAACGCCACTGGCCCATAGAACAGGCACCAACCCGAATAAGGATACACATACCGTCATCAGTTTGGGACGTAGTCGTTTAGCAGCGCCATGGATCACATACTGGCGAAGATCTTCCTTGGTAATAGTCCCGCTGGAATTACCTTTTTCTGTAGCCAATTGTTTCATGGCGTCGTTTAGGTAAATAACCATCACAATACCTGTTTCCACGGCTATTCCGAATAAAGCGATAAAACCCACGGCTACCGCAACGGAAAGATTGGTGCCCCATATCCAGATCATATAAGCCCCGCCAATTAAGGCGAATGGCACAGTGATCAGGCTTAAAAAGGCTTCGCGTAATGAATGAAAGGCTAAATAGAGTGAAAAGAAAATGATCACCAGTACAATGGGTGCTATCCACAGCAGGGTTTGCTGGCCACGTATCAGGTTTTCATACTGCCCGCTCCATTCCAGGTAGTATCCCTGTGGCAATACGCCTTTGGCCTGGCTCATTTTCTGGATGGCTTCTGTTACCGTACTGCCGAGGTCCCGATCACGGACATTAAATAAGACTGCGCCTCTCAACATGGCATTTTCTGAGCTGATCATTGGTGGCCCATCCTCAAAAGCTACGTCTGCCACGGCCGACAAGGGAATTTCTCCGAATGCGGGGCTTGCCAGCGGAATGCGTTTAATGCGTTCCACACTATTGCGGTATTCCTGCGCCAGGCGAACCGCTATAGAAAAGCGCTGTCTTCCTTCAATGGTGTTACCTATGTTTGAGCCGCCCAGGGAAGTTTCCACTGTTTGGTTAACATCGTCAACGTTCAGGCCATAGCGGCTTAGGTCAGCGCGGCGAACATTAATGGAAAGGTATTTTCCCCCGGTCACCGGTTCAACATACAGGTCAGCAATGCCCTTTGTACCTTCCAGCACTTTTTTGACCCGTTCAGAAACCGACGCTATACTGTCAAGGTTCTGCCCATACACTTTTACGCCTACGTCAGTCCGGATGCCTGTAGACAGCATATTGATGCGGTTAATGATGGGTTGTGTCCACCCATTAACGACGCCCGGTATTTGTAATTTGGCGTCCAGCTCGTTAACAATATCTTTTTTGGTGAGACCAGCCCGCCATGCGGATTTCGGTTTCAGCATGATGATGGTTTCAATCATGCTGATTGGGGAATTGTCTGTGGCTGTGCTGGCCCGGCCCGCTTTACCCAATACTTTATCTACCTCGGGAACCGATTTGATAATTTTATCCTGTACCTGTAAAATGCGTTTGGCCTCAGCGTTGGATACATCAGGTAAAGTAACCGGCATAAACAAAATGCTCTGCTCATCGAGCGGTGGCATAAACTCAGTTCCCTGGCTTTTCAGCAAAGGAATAGTGACTGCCAAGGCTATGATATTGATGGCCAATGTTGTTTTTCGCCATTTTAAAACAGTTCTTATGATGGGTTCATAGATCCTTTCCAAAATCCTGTTAACCGGGTTGGCGTTATCCGGCCTGAATTTCCCTTTCATGAAAAAGGAGATCAATACAGGCGCGAGTGTGATGACCAACAAGGCATCCACGATCATAATGAATGTCTTGGTATAGGCCAACGGATGGAACAATTTGCCTTCCTGTCCTGTCAGCATGAACACTGGCAGAAAGGAGGTAATAATGATCACGGTGGCGAAGAAAACGCCCCGTGATACCTGCTTACTGGATTGTTCGATTATTTTTAACCGTTCTTCTTCCGAAATCCAGTTTGCTGTTTTTTTGTTCTTCTTTTTGAACCAATTCATAACTACTCCGATTGTTTATTTTGTTTTAACCAGGCTTCATATCGTACGGACAAGTGTTTATAGGCATTTTCACTCATGATAATGCCGTTGTCCACGATTACACCAATGGCCAGTGCAATGCCGGTAAGTGACATGATATTGGAGGAAATACCAAAGGCATTTAACAAGATAAAACTGGCAGCCAGGGTAATGGGAATTTGTATAATAATGCTCAGGGCACTGCGCCAATGGAAAAGAAAGATGATCACCACCAGAGAAACTACAATCATTTCTTCAATAAGCGTTCTTTTTACTGAATCAATGGATTCTGTAATTAGCTCGCCACGATCATAGACAATATCGAATTTTACTTTTTCAGGGAAACCTTTGGCCACTTCCTGCATTTTGGCTTTTACTTTATCAATGATGGCCGCTGCATTTTCGCCATAACGCATGACCACGATCCCACCAACACGTTCACCCTGGCCATCCTGGTCGAATATGCCCAGCCTTGTTTCGCCGGTCATTTGTACAGTAGCCACATCTGCCACCCGGATGGGAATGCTATTTTGGTTTTTGACGGCTATATTCTCAATCTCTTGCAGTGATTTCAAGTAACCGGATGTTTTAATAATATATCCTATATCACTTAACTCAAATTTTCTTCCGCCTGATTCATTGTTATTGGCCCGGATCGCATTAATGACTTCGGGAACCGAAAGTTTATAATACAGTAACTTGTTGGGGTCAAGGGTGACCTGGTATTGCTTTTGAAAGCCGCCAAAGGAAGCGATCTCGCTGACACCTTCCACATTTTGCAAAGCAAATTTGATATACCAGTCCTGTAAGGCTCTTTGTTCTCCCAAATCCATATTGGGGGCATCGAGGGTATACCAAAGAACATGGCCTACGCCCGTTCCATCAGGCCCTAATTGCGGTGTGACGCCGGTTGGTAAAGTTCTTGTAACGGTACTCAATCTTTCCAGTACTCTTTCCCTGGCCCAGTAAATATCCACATCATCATCAAAAATGACATAAATAAAGCTCATGCCGAACATGGAGGTACCCCGTACATATTTGATGCGTGGCAATCCCTGTAGGTTAGTCACCAACGGATAAGTAACCTGGTCCTCTATTAACTGCGGGCCTCTGCCCATCCATTCCGTAAAAACGATCACCTGGTTTTCGGATAAATCCGGAATGGCATCAATAGGGTTGCGCTTTACCGCAAAAAATCCCCAGACGAATAAGCCTGCCGAGAGCACGAGCACGATAAAGCGGTTTCTAAGAGACCATTCAATTATTTTATGAACCATAACTGATTTTAATAAGCTGGTTTATTCTATCCTTCTTCGATCAGATTGCGTGTTTCTTCTACCGGTGGTGGCCTGAATGATCAGTTTGTTTATCAGTTTTGCCCCTGTCATACAAGCAGCATCCGGGTAATTTGTTATATATGGAATCAGCCGCTTTTTCTTTTTCGGTGTCATGCCCAACGGCTGCAATTTTTTTCTGGATGGCAGCATTGGAGGTTTTGGCAGGATCATAAACAACTGTCATTATTTTTGTCTCAACGTTCCACTCTGCCTTTGATATCCCCTCACCAGTAGCAGACTTTTCAATCCTTTTTTTACACATCCCACAATTACCATATACTTTAAAGGTTTCTGTTTTGGAATCCTGCGCCAAAGCTGTTTGATGGGTAAATGCAGCGACAACAGCTAATATGAGAAATGCTAACTTTTTCATTGTTCAAGTATTAAGTGTTTAAGAATTATTGTTTGATTACAATTCCATTGGGCTTTTTGCCTACGGGAATATCTTTGATCTTTGAGTGTTCATTGACATTGATCACAGAAACAGAAGCGGCCATTTGATTAGTAACGTAGGCCGTATTGCCATCAGCGGTAAATCCCACTGCATGTGCCCCTGCAGCCGTATTGAAGCTACCGGCATGGTTCCACTGATTGCCAACCTGGCCCCACGACCAGTAATGGACCTTGCCATTGTCGGGGTCTGTTACCCACAGCTCTTTTTTGGCACTGTTATGAGCAGCACTGCCAGGCATAAATCCTAAGTCAATGGTCTGGACAACGGCATTAGTAGACACGTCTATAACACTGATGGTTTTTCCTTCCTCATTGTCTACATACATTTTGCCATCAAAACCAACCCATGCGCCAACCGGTTCCGCACCCACCGCAACCGTGGCTATAATTGATTTAATTGCAGGATCAATGACGGAAACTGTGTTATCGCCTCCATTGGCTACGTAGGCTTTTGATCCATCAGCAGAAAAAGTTACCTCGGCAGGTTCCATGCCTACGGCTATATTATTTTTCAAAGCGTAGGTCTGAGCATCATATACGAGCACTTTGCCGGTCATTTCCATTTGCGATACCCATATTTCCCGGCCATTGGGAGAATACATAGCGTTGTGGTTAGATACCGGCAAGTCTACCGTTTTCAATATATTGCCTTTAACAGCGTCCATTACCAGGACCTTGCCTTTCATATCATTCATGCCGCCGGAATGGCCTGCGCTCAGGTCCATGCCCGGTACTCCGATAGCGAGGCGGTGCATATCAAAAATGCCGTATAAAGACAGGTGATGGGGCCACATGACCATTTCATTGCCTGTTCCCATTAATTCCAGGGTTTCAGTGACGGAGTTTTTATCGAGGTCAATAACTGAAATAGTACTGCTTTCGCCATTGACGACATAGGCCGCCGGGTAATCAATTTGTTTATCTTCCATTGACATACCGGGTATTTTTTGTTTTCTGCAGGAAAGTATGGATGCAGCAAGCAGCATTGCTGAACAGGCCGCTGCCAATGCAGGGCGTCTGGCCATGAACATAAATGAACATTTAGATTAAAAAATAAGGCTACGTCTGAGCGGTAATGATGGCGGGCGATATAGGCTTAGGCTATGAAGTAAAAGAAGAAACAGATACGCCCGTAGCAGGGGATCAGATGCGGAAAGTACAAAGGAAAATATATGGTTGAACCTTTCCAGTTCGGGGCGGAGCATTGTTTACCGGAAACTCCTGTGTTAATGAACTTATCTGCACCTGCGGCAGTTCAATAAAATTGACGGGTGTTACGAGGGAGGTAAATGCCAGGAGCTGAAAAGCTGATTCGGTTGTTTTCTGGTCTTTGTCCAGCTTAATTAGCTTATGTTCATCTTTGCAGCACTTTTTCTTGCAGGAGCTCTTGCTCTCTTTAGTGCTGCATTTGCTGCACTTTTTGGCTTTCTTTTCATGCCATAGTCCCTGTTCAACCAGTTTACCCATGCAATAATGCATGTGAACAGTTGCCCCGGTTGAAGAGCCTATGTAAAGAATAGCTAATATGCAGACAATGAACTTTTTCATTCCATATCAAAAGTAGAGGTTATTTTGAGAAATGGTGTTATATAATTTTCCCCTGATTTATATTTTAATGCATTCTATCCCGCTATTTAGTTAAAAATCAATGCTCGTGGGCTGGCCTTCCTTCTTATTCACCGGACTTTGTAGTTCCGGATGATTGATCCTTCCTCCCTCTTTGGACGTAAATTGGACAAATACCCTCTAAAAGTTAGAGCAGAGGGTGAGAGTGAGAGAGCTGGCCGGGGCGTAAATAAAAACGGGCGGTAACCGCCCGTTTATTTATTTGACCAATTCTACAGCCTGATAGCCTGCCTTTTCTACCGCCTTTTTAATGTCAGTACTATTGGATTTATCTGTGGATACTGTCAGAACTTTATCCGGATTTTGGACATCTACTTCCCAATTGTCTTCACCAGCCACTTCATTCAAAAAAGGGGTTACGGTGGCTATACAGCCTGAACATTTGATATTTGTTTTAAATTGTACTGTTTCCATAGTTCACTTTTTATAAATTAATATTGTATTGTTTACTGTAGTAAAATTACGTCCGCTTCCTGCTTTGGTGTTACACAATACCAGGAGTGTTTTATATAATTTTCTACACATCGATTTCTATGGTCACCTCATCATTAAGCGGGTAGCTTTGGCAAAGCAGGATCATTCCGGCATCCAGCTCCTCTTTTCTTAAAACATAGTTGGAAACCATAGTGACTGCTCCTGCAGTAAGCCGTGCGGTACATTTTCCGCAGGTCCCACTGTTGCAGGAATAAGGCAGAGTGATACGATCCTCCAATGCTGATGTTAAAATACTAGTGCCAGGCCGTACTTCTAAAAGGTTTGATTGCTCATAAAAATGTAGCATCACTTCGTGCATGTCTTGTGGCAATTCAACAGGCTTGGGGTTTTCATCCGGTCTGAATCTTTCCACGAATATATTTTCCGAGGGTACAGCAAGTTCTGCCAAAGACTCTTCCTGTATTTTGATAAGCGAGGATGGGCCGCAAATAAAATAATGGGCTTCCGGAAGATGACCAGGTACATGCTTTTTTATCAGCTTTTTGACAATAATTTTATTTAACCGGCTCAAAACAAGTTCACCAGTGGGCAGTTTCATATCCTGTGCCTGCTGGGACAGTGCATGTATAATAGTTATTCTGTTTTTAAAAGTATCTATCCACTTTTCAATCATTCCATTAAAAATAATATACTCCGTTGACCTATTGGCATAAATGATGGTAAGTTGGGTGGTTGGCAGGTGATGAAGAACCGATTTTGCAATAGAAAAGCAGGGAGTAAAACCACTTCCCGCTGCCAGTAACACTATGTGTTGGCTTTTCAAGGGGCGAATAAAGGCACCATAGGGGCCATCTACCTGCCAATGTTGGACGTTTTCCGCATTGTCAACGATATAACTACTCATCAATCCGCCGGGCACTTTCTTTATGGTGACAGCCGGCTGTTCGTCAACACCTGGAGCTGAGCTCAAAGAATACGACCTGGTAACAGGAGCGCCATTTACAAGAATGGTAATGTTGATAAATTGTCCTGCTTTATAGTCAAATTTTTCCGCACCGGTATTAAATTCGATGGTTATTGTATCCGGTGTTTCCTGCACTATCCTTGCTGTTCTCCAGATATAGAGTTTGTTCATGGATGCTTCTAAGATTTTCTGTAGGGTAAATCAAATTCGGGCAGCTTTCAGTCGGAGGCTGTTGCTGACCACACTTACTGAGCTGAGAGCCATTGCCGCGCCTGCTATCATAGGATCCAATAAAAATCCATTGAATGGAAACAGAACGCCTGCTGCTATGGGAATGCCTATGATATTGTAGATGAAAGCCCAAAAAAGATTTTGCTTAATGGTACGTACTGTCTTGTGGGACAGATTTAATGCTTTGGGAATGCTGTTCAGATCGGAAGTGATCAGGGTCATTTTGGCAACATCCATAGCAATATCTGAACCTTTACCCATAGCAACGCTCACATCAGCCTGAGCCAATGCCTGGGAATCGTTAATGCCATCTCCTACCATAGCCACTACTTTTCCCTGGCTCTGCAGTTGTTTGGCAAAGTCAGCTTTGAAAGAAGGCATTACTTCAGCATGATAGGATTTGATGCCGACCTTTCTTGCCACGGCAGCAGCGGTGTGCGCATTGTCACCGGTAAGCATGTGTACCTCAATCCCCCTTCGTTGCAGGGCCTCAATGGCGGCTTTTGATGATTCCTTTATTTTGTCGGCAATAGCGATAGTTGCCAATACTTTTCCCTCACCTGCAAAGTAGATAACCGTTCTCGCATCCTCTTGCAGGGCGGCGGCTTTAGCTTCTACTTGTTGATCAATAGGTATATTGAAATCGTTCAAAAGTTTACTGTTACCTACGAGGTAGGTAATTCCTTCTGCTTCGCCTGTGATGCCTTTACCGGTGATGCTTTCAAAAAACTGAAGTCTGGGCGGATTGAGGGTGCTATTTTGGAGGTAATTAACAACTGCTTCTGCCAAAGGATGTTCCGAGTGATGTTCAAGACCCAATAAGATAGATTGATGCAAGGCTCTATTCTCACTATGAGCATTCCACACTAAGTCTGTCACTACTGGTCGTCCTTCAGTAATTGTGCCCGTTTTGTCTAAAATAATGGCATTCACCTTATGAGCCAGTTCGAGGCTTTCTGCATCTTTAATAAGGATATTGTTTTCTGCACCTTTGCCCACACCGACCATAATGGCGGTGGGCGTAGCCAGGCCCAATGCACAAGGGCAGGCTATAACCAGCACAGTCACAGAGGTGATCAATGCATGAGTAAAGGCATTGTCTCCGCCCAATATCATCCAGGCCGCAAAAGTGAGGACTGCGATGCCAATCACCACCGGAACAAAGATGCCGGCAATTTTATCTACCAACTTTTGTACAGGTGCTTTGCTGCCCTGCGCTTCCTGTACCATTTTGATAATCTGAGCAAGCAAGGTGTCAGCTCCTACTTTATCAGCCTTGAATCGGAAACTGCCCTTCTGGTTGATAGTACCTGCATATACAAGATCATTTTCTTTTTTGGCCACAGGTACAGGTTCCCCTGTGATCATGCTTTCATCCACATAAGAATCACCATATACAAGAGTCCCATCCACAGGTATTTTATCGCCGGGCTTTACCAGTATAACGTCGCCTGTTCTAACTTGAGCAATAGCTGTTTCAGTTGTATTGCCAGTAGCATCTACCAACAGCACTGTCTTGGGTTGTAAACCAATCAATTTTTTGATGGCAGAGGAGGTATTGGATTTTGCCTTTTCTTCCAGCAGTTTGCCCAGTGAAATGAAGGCAATGACTACAGCCGCTGCTTCAAAATATACATGCGCATGGAGGCCGCGCTGATGCCAGAATTGGGCATAAACTGTATTGAATGCACTGAACAGCCAGGCTATACCAGTGCTGAGTGCAACAAGGGTGTCCATATTCGCCTTCCGGTGCTTTGCCTGTTTCCAGGCATTGATGAAGAAGCTACGTCCCAAAACAAATACAACGGGCGTGGCCAGTATCATCATGATCCAATTACCATAGGGCATGTTCATAAAGAACATGCCGATGATGACAATGGGCAGGGACAGGATGGAAGCCAATATTGTCCGTTGCCTTATCAAGCGGTAATGCCTTTTTTGCGCTTCTTCCCGTACCTCTTCTTGGTTCTCTTTTTCTATTACAAGATCATAGCCTATTGAGCGAATCGTACTGCGCAAGGTGTCCGGCGAAACCATGGCTTGATCGTATTCAACCCAAGCGGTTTGATTGGCAAAGTTTACACCTGCATTCCGCACACCTTCCACTGATTTAAGCATAGATTCCACACTGACAGCGCAGGCGGCACAGGTCATTTCCAGCACGGGATAGGATTCCTTAATGATAGCAGCACTACTATTAGCGACCTTTGGCTTTTTATAGTGAGTGGAGGCGGTCGTTGACATCGTTTTTTTTCAAAGCTACCATTACATGGCTCCATACTTGTTACATAATTGATGAGCTATTTTATATAATTTTTAGAATGTTTAGTGATCACCTCAAAACACTCCTACATTTTAAGTGTGAAACAGATAACAAAGTAATGATCAATATGATTGAACAAAATAGAAAAATACATGCCCTCAAAAAGTGTCTACCTTTTTGAGGGCACATCAAGTTGGCTTTATCCTTACTTAAAACTTGCGTCTTATATGTCGTTTTACTTAGACTGCTTTATTTTCACAGCAGCAATAATAATTCCAAGCCCACCTAATATAGCTGCCCCTAAAAAGGCTGTTTTAAAACCTGCATTGAGTGCCGTTGTTTCCTCCACCCCATTTATTAATGAATTTTTCGTGACCGAAGTAGCAATAACTGCAATGATGGCCAATCCTAATGCTGATCCTACCTGATAACTCGTATTGACAATACCCGAAGCTAGTCCGGTTTCTTCCGGCTTGACGCCAGAAACAGAAATCATCGTTCCGGGTATATAAGCCAGAGACATCCCTAATGCGCCAAGTATGGATGCTGGTAAAACACTGGATAAAAATGTCCCGTTTACAGATCCCATGCTAAATACTAATAACGAAATAGTAAGAAATATAAGACCTGCCATTAAATTCGCCTTAACCCCGTATTTAACTACAAGCTTTCCCGTTACACCTACCATCGTAATCATAATCGTAATTGTCATAGGTAATAATGCCAATCCACTGTGAAATGCATTCAGCTTTAATATTTGTTGCAAATATAGATTTAGGAAAAACCATAATGGAATCCAAGCGGCTGCCAATAATGCGGTAACAATATTACCTGCTGATAAATTGGGCGCTTTTAGAATGTGAAAGGGCAATAATGGGTCTGCGGATTTTCGTTGAGTAAAAATGAATATCACAAATAAAATAACGGCAAAAGCCAATAATCCAATAGTTCGAGAAGAACCCCAACCAGCGTTTTCCGCAGACACAATGGCATACACCAAAATTATCAGGGCGGCAGTAGCCAATACAGCGCCTATCCAATCAATCTTACCGGTATTTTTCCTGCCAGCCTTCAAATATGCCTTACAAAGTGACAACACTACCAATCCCATAGGGATGTTAATATAGAATACCCACCTCCAGTTCGTCCATTCTGTGATAACGCCTCCGAGAAACACACCGGCTGAGCCCCCGGCCGCTGCCGAAGCACCCCAAAAACCAAAGGCTTTTCCCAGTTCTTTCGGGTCGGTAAAAGTGGTCATCAATAAAGTCATTGCAGCTGGTGCAATCAATGCAGATCCTAATCCTTGCAAAGCTCTGCCGGTATTTAAAGATTCAGGTGACCAGGCCGCACCCGCCAGCAGTGAGGCGGCAGTCAGAATAACAAACCCGCACATAAATATTTTCCTTGCCCCAAAAAGATCCGACAACCTGCCTCCTAACAGCAGTATACCGGCAAAAAGCACAACATAAGCATTAAATATCCACTGAAGCCCACTCTGGGCATAACCAAGATCATTTTTAATAGCAGGCAAAGCCACCCCGATTATGGACGTATCCATTATCACCATGAATTGAGCCGTGCATAAAAGGGCCAATGCTATCCATCTCTTTTCGTAATAAATATTGGAGACTAAGTTTCTTTCTTGCATAATTTATTTTTTCGAAGGCAAAAGTATTTACATCATTCTCTGTTGTTATTATACTATAACAGAAAGAATGTATAAGATTATGGCATAAACAACATCTACCTTAAAACTTGGTATGTTCGGCAGCAGTATCAAGTTGCAATATGCCCATAGCGTTTTTCAGTTGTAATGATATCAGGCTAACAGAGTATGCTGCTTGTAGGTCGTTTAACCGGGCTTTGGTTAAAGCTAGTTCTGCGTCAGTCAGCTCAAGTCGACTGCTAAGACCAAACCGATATCGCTCGTTTATCATATTGTAATTGAGCTGCGCAGCGTCAACATTTCGCCGCTGTATATGCCACTGGTCGTAAGCGTTCTTCAAATTGGCATTCAATGAAACGAGTTCGGTTTCAATACTGCTCTTCAAGTCTGCAAAGGCAATTTCGTTTTGCTTAACAGCAATTGTTGATTGAGCGGTTATATGTTTTAATCTATCGCCAGAATAAATTGGGACGCTAAGCTTTAAACCAGCAAAAGATGTGCGGGGCAGACTATTATTCCAGAACTCCAGATTATCCGATTGGTTTTGCACTTGGTACTGTGCAATAGCTGTCAACATTGGCTTAAACCCTGCTTTCACATTCTGCAACTGCACTTTGGATTTTTCAATTTGCAGCGATTGAATCTTCACATCCTTTCTATTGTCTATTGCAATGGAAAGGGCTGCACTGGTTGCACTAATCGTCTGTTCATTCAATGTGAGACTATCTGTGTATTCAAGTATCACATTGTCTTCCATTCCAATCAATTGCTTTAACTGCACGGATAATACACCAATATTATTTTCCAATGCCGAGATAGCAGCTTTGATGTTCTGCACCGATAGGTAATTGCTGAGGGTGTCTGTCTTCAAGCTTTTTCCTTGCAGGAATAATGAACGGGAATCTATCAAGGCCCTTTCGTTCCGTCGCAGGCTTTGCTCCATCACCCTCTTTTGTTCTTTGTTCATCAACGCAGTGAGGTACAAGTTGGCAATATTCAATGCCAGCCTGTCCTCGGTGTTTTCCATTTCCTGCTTACTAATTCGCTCGTTAATGCTTGCTACCCTGACATTGCTTTTGTAAACAGGATTCAGAACCGGATAGCTGGCGCTAATATTCCCGTCAAACGAATACCGTCCTCCAAACTTAACATCATTTACTTTGGGTGATCCGGTCTCATTACGAAGATAAATGACTGGCCTTTCTGCATAAATGTAATAGGAGCCATTCGCTGTTATTGCAGGCAATGAGAAGCTTTTTGCTTCCTTCACAGCTTCAGCAGATTTCTGACTTTCCAACAATTGTATTTGCAACTGGCGATTGCCTTTGACCGCTAATTGTAATGCCTCCCGCAAATTCAACGCCCTCGTTTGTGCATTGCTATTGCTTACGCACCAGAATAATACCGTCAGTAGCCATAGTTTCGAATAATATTTGTTCATAACACTTCTATTGGTTGTTAGGCAATTTGTTTTTGTGCATGTTCCATTGCCATTGCTTCATCTTCCACTTTTTGTTTCCTTTTACCGGAAGACAAATATGAGTATACAGCTGGTATAATAAACAGAGTTAGAATACCTGCAAATACTAATCCCCCGGCAATTACAATCCCAAGTGATTGACGGCTGTTATTGGTCAATGCAATCGGCAGGGCGCCGAATATCATAGCCAATGAAGTCATAAGGATAGGACGGAACCGTTGCTCTGCGGCATGAATGGCTGCTTCAAGCCTAGACATGCCCTTGTCCTTCAGGTGATTGGCAAATTCAACGATAAGAATCCCATTTTTGGTGATCAACCCAACGAGCGTAATAATGCCAACCTGGCTGAATACGTTCAAACTCTGGCCAAACCAATGCAGGCTTAGTAAAGCACCGGTAACTGCCATTGGCACAGTTAGCATAATGATCAGCGGGTCCCGCAGGCTTTCAAATTGTGCAGCCAGGATCATATAAATGAGCAGTAATGCCAGTATCAAAGTGAAATTGATATTCCCCTGACTTTCCTGGTAGTCTCTCGACTGCCCTGCCAGCGTTGCCTTGAAGTTATCACCCAATACTTCTTTTTTGATCCTTTCCATTTCCTGAATGCCTTCTGCCAAACTCACTCCGGGAGCTATTCCTGCAGATACCGTTGCAGAGGTGTACTGATCATAGCGATAGATGGCGGCCGGGCTAATACCCTCGTCTATTGCCACAAGATTATCTAAAGAGATCATTTGTCCATTGGCCGACCGGATATTAATGGAACGCAGATCACTGATATCATTTCTATTGATTCTTTCCACCTGCCCGATCACTTCGTATTGACGGTCGTTTTGCAGGTAATATCCATAGCGCTGCCCGGAGAAGGAAAGCTGTAAGGCTCTTGCTACTTCCTGGATGGATACGCCAAGCAATGCCGCTTTCTTGCGATCTATATTGATCCTTATTTCAGGTTTATTGATCTTCAAGTCTGCATCCACAAACATCAAATTCTTACTTTGCCTTGCTGCTTGCAGGAATTTTGGCAGGATGGATGAGATACTATCCAGACTAGGCGCCTGCAATACATACTGAACCGGCATACCGCCTCCATAACGGGTGCCAATTGTTGGAGGCAAATAAGGGAACAATAACAGGTTCCTGAATTTTCCGGAAGCCATACCATATTGGTTATACAATTGCTGGATATTGGTCTTCCTTTCTTGGGGATCCTTCAAATAAATGGACTGTACAGCAAAACTGGTAGGCGCCGGGGCCGGGATAAAGGAAATAGCCACCATGGAATAGGTTTGATATAAGCCTTCGGTTGAATCATTCACATACTTACCCACTTCCATCATATTTTGCTTCATCTTATCAAATGAAACCCCTTCCGGAGCAATGGCAATCAGGCTCATATTGCTCCGGTCTTCTACCGGCGCCAGTTCTGAAGGTATTTTCCTTCCAATAAAATAGATAAGGCTGGCTGTTGCAATCAGGAATACCCAGGCCAGCCAGCGATGCATCATAAATCCTTTCAACCAGGAAGCATAACCATTATTGAGTTTAACAAAGAAAGGTTCTGTTATTCTGTATAACCAATTGGGTTTGCTTTTCTTTTTTAGCAGGTAGGCGCTCAGCATGG
Organism: Paraflavitalea sp. CAU 1676; assembly: GCF_029223285.1. Classification (GTDB taxonomy): domain Bacteria; phylum Bacteroidota; class Bacteroidia; order Chitinophagales; family Chitinophagaceae; genus Paraflavitalea. The sequence continues at coordinate 168,418 of NZ_JARHUJ010000007.1, forward strand.
GCGACAATGTCAATGCTACAAATGCCGATACCAATACAGATCCTGATACCACAATTGCAAACTCCTTAAATAGCTGTCCGCTAATGCCCCCCATGAATATGATGGGCATAAATACGGCGGCGAGTGTGATGGTTGTAGAAATGACGGCGAAGTAAATTTCTTTACTACCGGCAAAAGCAGCCTGTATCGGCGGCATCCCCTCCTCTACCTTCTTATAAATATTTTCCAGCACTACAATGGCATCATCTACCACCAGCCCAATAGCCAATACTAAGCCCAGCAAGGTTAATACATTAATGGAGAAGCCAGCTACATACATGATGAAAAAAGCAGATAGAATAGATACAGGAATGGCAATAACCGGGATGATGGTAGACCTCCAGTCGCGCAAAAACAGAAAGATGATGATAACCACCAAACCAAATGCAATAAACAGGGTTTCTTCCACTTCCTTAATTGATTCCCTTACCGGCTTAGTATAATCAAATCCAACAATAAGCCTGTAGTCAGATGGGATTTCTTTTTTAAGGCTTTCTAATCTTCTATAAAACTCATCTACAACCTGAATCGCATTGGCGCCACGTTGAATTTGTATGGCTACTCCCACGCCGATTGCATTTTTACCACCTGTCTCATTGATGATGGCATTCCGTTCATTCATCTCTCCCAATTCGGCATAACCAATATTCTTTAATCGAATGGTTGCATCCCCGTATTGTTTGATGATCATTTCGTTGAACTCCTCTGGCGTGGTAAGCCGTCCAAGGGTACGAACACTCAGTTCGCTGTTGTTTCCTTCGATGCGCCCGGAAGGCAAATCGATATTTTCTTTGGCTAGTGCTATACGAATATCTTCTGGCGTCAACTGGTAGGCCGCTAGTTTAACCGGATCGAAGCGCAAGCGCATCGCATATTTATGTTCTCCTACAATTGCAACGCGTTGAATGCCGGGGATGGATTGCATTCTGTCTTTAATGATCGTAGACGCTAGGTGACTTACTTCCTTAATATCTTTGGTATCGCTTTCCACTTCAAGAAAGGCCACGAGATTATCCGGTGAAGTCGCTTTCTCTACTATAGGAGGATCAACATCAGCCGGTATCTGGTTCTTAGATTTGGCAACTTTATCACGCACGTCATTCAATGCGTCGTTTAGATCAATGTCGCGATTAAATTCAATTGAAATAATGCTTACCTGCTCTCTGGATTCAGAAGAAATTGTTCTTACACCATTGGCTTCCGCAATGGATTCTTCCATCGGCTTGGTAATTTTGGATGCTATTACATCAGGACTTGCACCTGGATAAAAAGTAACAACGGAAATTACGGGAGGCTCCGTCATGGGAAATTCCCTCACACCAAGATACTTCCAGCCCACTAAACCGGCAATTACAATCAACGCCGAAAATACTGCCGCCAGCACCGGCTTTTTTATGCTTAATGATGGTAAACTCATAATAAATTATTTTTGAATGACTTAATGAGAGGTTACAACAGTTACGGGAATACCATCTGTTGCACGAAGCATGTTTGATACCATCACAGTATCTCCGCTGTTCAATCCTGAACTAATCAAGGCATCCTTTTCATTACGGCTTCTTATGGTTACCGGTGTGATGCTTGCGGTATTGTTTTTCACAACAAATACACTGTAGCCATTTCCTCCGGGTATTAGTGCTTCTGTGGGTACCGTAATGGCCTTTGCATTTTCCCGGGAAGTATTGAAATATACTTTAGCAGACATGCCTGCTTTTAATTTTCTACCGGCATTCGTTGTTATCGCCTGCACCGTAATATTCCTTGATTGCATATCGATCGATGCTTCTGTTGACACAACCTTTGCTGTTATTTTCTCCTTATTGAGCTCTGTACTGAATTGAATACTGCTGCCAGCATTGACCAGGGGTAAATATTTTTCAGAAACTGTAAACTGGATTTTTACCACATCTTGCTCCTGGAAGCTAACGAGCGACATGCCCGGACTCACCAACGTACCGACATATACTTTTGTAAATCCGGCAACTCCCGGAAAGGGCGCCCGGATAAGAGTTTTCGATAACTCTAACTGGAGAATGTCCTGTGCAGCTTCTAAAGATTGCAGTTTGGCCAGTGCAATATCATATTCTTCCTGGCGTACTGTTTCTGTTTTTAATAATTCACTCAAACGATGCTCGTCTATCTTTGCCAAGTTCAAATCAGCCCGAAGCTGGCGGATTTTTGCCTTGACATCTGCATCATCAAGCTCATACAATACCTGTCCCTGACTGACAAAGCTTCCGTCTTTAAAATAAACAGCAGTCACCTTTTTTGCCAATTCGCTCATAATTTCCACCGTTCGGTTTGGCACAACTGAGCCTGCTACAGCTTCTGTCTGCTCGATCGCTGCTTCAGTTATGATCTTTACATCGACGGGAAGAGCTGCAGGAACCGATGCTGTAGTATCTTCTGACTTACTATTTTTATTTTCTTCATTTGATGTGCAGGATGCTACGGAAATGGCAACAAAAATCGTTACCAGCAATAATCTTACTGTATTTATCTGCATAATGCTTTTGTATCGTTTAATTATAATCAAAAATAGAATGGACAGGAGAGATAACTCTTATACTATAGTTCGTGAGATTTATATTATTTTTAGATCAGTTCTACTATGTCTAATTGGGTTTTTAAAATCTGGATGTAATGGCAAATATTGTTCGTTTAGCGTTTCTGAAAAATTAAGCAATGAGGGGGACTTCGTGGTACCAATTAATTAATTACCATTAAGTGCTCTAAAACATCAATTTGATCTACCATTCATTACGAAAGTGAAAGATTAACTTGGCACGAAATGATATTGTGCCAAAATATGTTTATCTATTTTCATTCCTCTATTGGTCTTGGCGCTAAAAGTAATAACGAAAGGCAGCAATAATTATAAACGATAATGTGGCGGGTGTAGTCAGTGTGATTACGGAGAATTGAACTAAAATGAAGTCTGAACGGATTCTTATGATCGTTTGCGTGAAAAGTTTGCAAAGAAACCTGCAGTTGCTTAGGCCATTTGAGGCACCTATGGATAAAGATGTTTGGGATATTAAAGGCCATATCCAGGATAGGGCAGAAACCCTTTATAATAATAACATAGATTTATTAGCCAACTTTGTATTTTCATTGCGAGTTAAGGTAATTATTGACGTTAATTCATTTTACACAATGCTACCGTCGAATAGAAGCTTGCTGTTAATCAATAGAAAGTAGATGTTAACTAACTTTTCGGATGCTATGCTTGCTGCCCCTAAATTGAGATTTATCCTGTCTGATCTTTTTAAAGTGGGACGGGGTAAGACCTGTTTCATTTTTAAATTGGGCAGATAAATGAGCTACACTGCTGTAGCCTAATTTATAAGCTATGTCAGTAAGCGAATATGAAGAATAAACCAGCATTTCCTTGGCTTTCTCAATGCGGTAGCCAATAATGTATTTTTCGAGCGTTATGCCTTCAACAGAGCAAAAAATGCTGCTTATAGATACGTAATCTTTGTGAAAAGTAGCAGCTACTAATCCTGAAAACGAAAAACCATCTGTAAAGTCAAAAGATCCTGCATATACCTTTTCAGCCAGTGATTTCAACTCCTTTACCAATTTTGTATTTTTGTTTTCGAGTAGGGTAAATCCTAATGGCAATAACTGTTCCCCGATGGCTTTTATATCTGGTGCGGTCAATGCAGAAAGTGTAGTAACTTCTCCCAGTGTAATTTCATTTATAGGAATTTGTAACCCATCCAATTCATTGCGAATTGTAAGAATACAGCGATCGCAGACCATTCCTTTAATATAGATTTTATACCCGATTTGCATAGATCAATCGTATAGCTATGCAAGTTGCTGAATCCCCTGAAGGAATTTTTACAGAATTATCGGAAAGAGTTATATAATTATGGCTTCACCTTGTCTAAAGGTTTGCGTTTGTTTTCTTTCAGTTGTCTAAAGTGAGAAGGTGTAAGCCCGGTGACCATTTTGAATTGTTGGAAAAGGTGTTGCACACGGTTGTAGTTCAGTTTTTCGGAAATTTCGCTTAGACTTAGATCATCGTACATTAACAGCTCTTGGGCTTTTCAATTCGTTGGAGAATGACGTATTTTTCGATGGTAATGCCCTCAATCGCAGAAAAGAGACTGGGAGATACATAGTCAAGTTGCAGTTTATCTCATGCAACCAAACAGACAACTTCTTTGAAAGATCCACATCATCCGCCGCATGTACCAATTGGATAGTACTGTTTTTGTCTTTTCTATACGGGCTTCTTTCTTATCGTCCAGCATTTCAAAACCCAGGTTATGCAGTGGATCATTTAGTACCTTTAATCGGTTGCAGACGGAGACAAGGTAAGTTCAATTTCTCCAAGTTGAATGTTTTTGTAGGAAAGTCCTTGTTTTTCCAACTGCTCCCTGACCACCAGGATGCAACGGTCGCAGACTATATTTTTGTTATAAGGCTGCATATTATTATAAAGTAACAACCTGTAATTGTATTTGTTTTTCAGACTCCCAGAGGCAGGCAAAGCTGCTTGCATCTACTGATTTAAGAACCGGATACCTGCCTTTACCCAAAACTTTTTTGCCTGATTTGGGTAATAAACAGACTACTTGCCCATTTTCCACCCAGGCATAAACAGGTTGATTGTTTACAAGCGTCATAGTACATCCTTTTCCTTCTCCGACCTCGGTTTCAGGTTTACTTGCTTGGCAAGAGTATATCTTGCCTTGCCTGCGCCATACTGTTTGAACTGTGAGATCATCCTGAACGGCAAGAGCACCACCATCCATGGGACAGCCATTAAGTGCCCAGTTCCCGGTGCCCAATTTTTGTGCATTACCAAAGGAGTTGCCACCATCTGATGATTGAACAACGTATAGATCTCTGTTGCCGTCCAACCAGTTACGGAACATGATGGAAATTGTATTGTCCTTAACAACAACGGAAGGCTTGCAGCATTCGCAAACGGTAGTATCCGGCGAGGCGTAAACCAGTATATTCTTTGACCAGGTTTTACCACCATCCGTTGAGCTAGCTCCAAAAATTTGATTGTGTTTGCTTCTCAGATCGAGCCAGACGGCGAAAAGACGATCTCCGTTGCCGTCCAGTGCCACAAGACCTTCTTTTGCGGTCGTATCCATATCATTTATCCGTATAGCTGTAGACCATTGGCCTGTATTATCCTTTAAGTATGAAAAAATATTACCGGCACCATTACAGGCAATGACAGTAGTTCCGCTTTGGGTTGTAGCAATTTGGGGACCACGGGAATGAGAAGCGGCAAGATTGGGCAATACTGCAATCAAAGAGGGCGACGATACCTGGTTATGGAAATTGTAAGGAACATACATTATACTGTCACCGATCCCATATACGACCTGAAGGCCGTCTGTAGCCTTCGACATGGCTGGCATACCGCCTCGTCCAATAACAACCTGTATATCTTTTGATTTTTGTTGGTGGCAGGCCAACACTAACGTTAACACAATAACAAAGATGAAGTATTTGCGATAGGTCATATCTTAATTATAAAATAGGTCACTAAATTAGACAATTCTTTTTTATAGAATGTCTACCAAAAATTCAATCTAAACAAAGCAAAATTTGACAATTGATCAAATAAATTGAATAATACTATTGAATTAAGAGAAGTCTTGCAATACTATGCCTTTGTAAAGGCAAGTAAAATGGCTTAAAAGTTGTCAAAACGGGTACACCTAAAAAGTGCGACATTTAATAGCTCCAAGTAATCAATTATAGGCATGTTGCTGCTTTAGCAAAGAAGCCCCTTATGACCATGACAATCCCCTTTCTGCAGAATTTTTCTTTCATAGCGCCGAAACTCTCGCTTAGATATTTCATTTGTTAGAAATACGTAGAAAAGCCAATTTGTATCCCGGTTGTTTTAGTTGGCGGGTTGCCTAAAACATCTCTCCGCCATTCGTACCGGTAATTGGCCCTTAACACGGTCTGCGCAGTAGGCCTGAAGCTGATCGCAGGCACGATGGCATAAACGTGGTCGTAAATATTGCCGCCTGTCTGCTTGAAAGTACCCACATTGAAATCTGCATATTCTCCACGTACAGCTACATTCAGGGTGGCCCTTTCCCAATCGAACATCTTTCCCTTCAGAATCGGTTGTACAATGTCTATAAAGCCACCTTGTTGCTTGCGGCCAAACTGTTGCGTATAGGTATCAGGTATATTCACCTTTATCCAGGCCCACTCCGTATTGATAGCCGTATTGGTGTGAGGCAGGCTCGTATTGAAATCCAGCGCCAGCACATCCACCCGTCGTTTTTGATCCAGCACAATACCATCTTCTTCAAACTTGTTGTACACGCCTCCCATATAAGACAGGCCCAGCTCCCCTATCTGCCGGTTCCTGATGGCGAACTTACCGGTTAGCAATGGACTTCCATTAAAGCTCTCTTCAAAACGATCCTTATTCTCCTTACTGGCCGGTAAAGAAGTTCTGTTGTCTGGGTTGGCAATGATCCTATCATCAAACCCATTGGTCAAATATACTTCATAGGCGTATACCCAATTGTCCGTATATTTTTTCCCATACAGTCCGAAACCGACATTGCTCCAGGTAGCCGGCAACAATTGAGTGGCTGATATTGGTCGGTCTACAAACTCCCATTTAGGGCCGTCGTGGTTTTGATTAAAAGCCCCTATCGGGTTCATCACAATCCCGCCCCGCAGGTTCAACAGGGGGGCAAATTCAATATCTACAGAAGCAAACTCGATATTGATCTCTTTGGTGCCGTCCTCAAACTCTATTTCTGTCAGGAATTTTATCCGCTTGTTGATAGACGAAGACAAGAAGATAGTCAGCCTTCGCATTTGGAACTGGTGGCCTTCGCTAACACCATTGTTACTGACATACTGATAGTTGCCCTCCACATAACCGCCCACAGCCACCGGCAATTTACCTACCTGCAGAAAGGGCCTGTTGTATATGGCATCCATATTAAGTTGAAAAGAATCATTCTTGACAGGCACCCTGCGCAATAGATCAGGATCTATCTGGCAAAAAGCGCTACAGGCCAGTAAGCAGTAAAGGGTTAGTAAAATAGCTTGTTTCATTGTTTTCGCAGGTCAATAAATAATTGAGAATGGTTTACCGTAACGGGAAAGGTGCGCAGGTCTCTTTCGGCAGGGCCATTGGTCACTTTTCCCTTGTTGCTGTATTCACTGCCATGGGCGGGGCATTGCAGGTAAGCACCAGCTACCTGTAGCTCTGCCCCCTGGTGGGCGCATTGCATCCAGATGGCGCTGTATTCCGTGTCACTGAACCGGTAAATGCAAACCGGAAACTTTAGTTCATCATGGCGCACCACGATATAAGAGCGGTAATCGTTGTTGTTGATCTTAAAATCGTCCTTGTCCACCAATAGACCATCCTTATTTAAGTGGCCGGTTACATATTGAGTCGACTTACAGCCACTAAGCAGGCCTGCCATTGCGGAGGCCGACAAACAGGCAGTACAACTGCTGATCAGAAAATCACGACGTTTCATAAAACAAGACCCTTTTAAAGTGATTCAAGAAATTTGATCAATGTAGCTTTATCGGGTGCAGAAAGCTGCTGGAACTTATTATTACTTTGCTGTCCTTCGCCGCCATGTAAAAGGATGGCATCCTCAATGCTCCTGGCGCGGCCATCGTGCATTAAGAAATAATTGCTTCCCTGCGAATTCCTGGAAAGTCCTAATCCCCACAGCGGCGGAGTTCTCCACTCATTGGTGTGGGCGCTGCCTTCCGTGTAGCCATCGTCAAGCTTTGGCCCCATGTCATGCAATAGCAGATCACTATAGGGAAAGAATGTTTTGTCAGACAGTGCACTGATGGACGAATAACCGGTATGCAGTTCCGGTGTATGGCATTTACCACAACCGATCGATGTAAATATCTTTTGGCCACTTACTACAGCGGGGTCCGAAGAGGTTCGCTGAATAGGAGCCTTCAAAGTTTTAAGGTAGGCCACCACGTCTATAACGGTTTGATTGCTTACTTCAGGATCTATTTCTTGACCGTTGTAGGTGTCGTGGGCTTCATAAGATGAAGCGATGCCCATATCCTGGTTGTAAGCGTTAACGGTTTGATGAAACAGGTCATAGGCGGCCGCTTTCTTGCCAAACCGGCCTATATACTTCCCATTGTTAACAATGCTATTAGTTCTTTCACTGAGGTAATCTGGTATTTTTATCCAGTTTGGCCTCCCGGATACGCCATCGCCATTTACATCCTCGGGATCTGCCAGGGCCATCAAACTGGCGTCAGTCACATTATCCAGGAATCCCAGCCCGGTATTGGCCGGCGGCGTAAACTTCGAGAAGGTGGCGCCGGCAGGGATCTGTTCTGGCTGGTAAGTATAAATGGCCCGGTCTTGTAACTGCGGGCCGCCGGCATGGAGAAATTTGTTGCCGGTGCTATCAGTTTGGCCAAACCGGGTTAAGGTGGTAAAGGGGTGCCCTTTGCCATCACGGGCATGGCAGGTACCACAGGAGGTAGCAACAAACAACGGCCCTAATCCTGTTGCGGACGTAAATACCTCATCATTGAACGCGACATCGCCTTTTAAAAACTGGGTTAATTGTTCCGGCGTAAGTCCTTCAACCGGACCATCCAGGACGGAATCGTCTGCCGGTGGCTTGGTCATTAGCTTTTCACAGGAGGCAATGCCCCCCGTAATGCTAACGATCAGTAAAAGCGCGTACCAATGCTTTTTGCCCATAAGCCAGTTTTAAGCAAATTTAGCGATATATCTAAACTAAATGTTAGAGTTACCTAATTTTATTTTTAGGACTGCTTTCTATACTTTTATGCAAAATTGGGCACATGGAATTAAGCCATTCCGAGGAAAACTACCTTAAAGCGATCTATTCGTTATCTGCCATGAGCGATACCGGCGATGCTGCAACCAATGAAATTGCTGACCGTGTGCAAACCAAGCCTCCCAGCGTTGTGGATATGTTGAAAAAACTGGCAACGAAAAAGCTGGTAACCTACGAGAAGTACAAAAGGGTTCAACTAACTAGCCAGGGCAAGAAGGTTGCTATCCAAGTGGTACGGAAGCATCGGCTGTGGGAAACATTTCTATTTGAAAAATTGCAATTTAACTGGGATGAAGTGCACGAAGTCGCAGAACAACTTGAGCACATACATTCCGAAAAACTAATAGAACGCCTTGATCAGTTCCTCGGTCACCCCGTTTATGATCCACATGGCGACCCAATCCCTTCCGCCAATGGAGAAATAAAGACCGCTAAACGATACAAATTATCGGAGATCGAAGCAGGCACCACCTGCCAGGTGGTGGGTGTAAATGATTCATCTTCTGACTTCCTGATGTACCTGCAACAATTAAGCGTAGGCATCGGCACTAAAATAAAAGTGCTGGAAAGAATAGCCTTTGATCATTCGTTGATGGTGTCTTTCAAAAAAGGTCATCAGACCGTTGTATCCAAAAAGTTTGCAGATAATGTGCTAGTTACCTAAATCGGCTTACCTCTACCCTAAACACATTGCTCAACTAAACAAATTCAAGATTGCGCTTGCCTGCTCTTTTCAATAGAGTCTTTACGAAACAACTCCGAAGCTTTGTGATCAAGCCATTCTATTGCCAGGGAATCTTTTTCAAAAGCATGGAAGAGATCTCGTTTCTCCTTTGTAATAGGATCTTGCCCAATCCAAATAACATTCCCAAATAAAGGCCAGGACTTCATCAAGTTGCTTTTGAAACCCGGGCTTGGTTTTAGTAAACAATCAGCGTCAATGATCAAGGCCGTAATGTTTTCCTCAAGAAAAGTAAAGTTTTCTGAGCAGAGGTGTTTTTGTACGGTTTGCCTAAAACCATACAGATCCAGAGGCAAATCAATCTCACTAACTTCTCTTTTGAACACATCAATTAGAATAGCACGCATAGTTCTATTTTATTTTCTAAATCGACACATAACTTTCGAGGTGTCTGACCAATACACGAAATAAACCAACATGGAGGGAGCTAAACAAACTGTTAAACGAATGATTCAGTGCGCTGATCAAATTGACTAGGAAGCCAAGTCCGAAAAAATAACGCTAAATGATTAGAGGAACGTTTCACCGTCAGCTTTACAAATATAGGCGAAATGTCAATTTAATTCGACGTTCAAAAACTCCGAGAACAGTTCATTTCTGGAAATTCCACTTGTCCAGTCAACTATGACTTAGGAACTATTCCCCCTGATTCTGCCCCTTGGGATACATTCAAACGCCAAAATCGAATTACAAGCTCCCGCTGTCTTTGAGCAGTGGCCTCACCACAACACTTTTTTTATCCCAGTACTGGGATTCCGCTCCCAAAGAACCCATTTCCAAGCTCCCATATTTGTGATAGAAATAGAAACATGACTAACACGACATCGCACCCAAATAAACCACAAAATCCAAATCGCCTTGTCACCATGGCCGATTTACAGGAATTCAAGCAAGATCTTCTCCAAAGGTTTTATGCGATAATTCATCCAAAAGCATCGGAACCTAAAAAATGGCTGAAAACCTACGAGGTTAAAAAAATGCTGGCACTTTCATCTGGAACCCTACAAACTCTAAGAAACAATGGTACGATCGCTTTCACCAAAATCGGGGGTACACTTTACTATGATGCAGCAGATATCACGAAACTCCTGGAAGGCACAAAATCCGGCAATTCACGAAAACGACTATAACCTTATGAAACCATCAGAAAAAGTAACATGGAGCAAAAACGAGGGTCCGAGGCTTTTTGAAGTCAAAATCTACTTTTCACAAAAAGAAGAATCTACAGAGAATGCTGAGACCTTTTTTAGATTTTATGAAAAGAAGCGATGGCGGAACAAAAAAGGTGAGTTATTCAAAAGATGGAAGGTGAAGGCGTTTCAATGGATTCAGAAAAATCGAAGCAAATCGCATTCATCATTGAAAACCCCAAAACGTAACACTTTCCAACCAATTAGCAAGAGTTGAACATTCCGTGATATAATTATCCCACAAGTTGTGGGACCATTTCTTAAAAAAGAAATCGACAATCTCAAATCAATCAATAAACCTATAAACTTCAATAGTTTATGTACTACATCTGCAAATTCTCCGAATCCTGGTCTCTGTACAACGCCAGCAGCCGTTCAACTCGTCCCCTTACACCTCATGAAATAACAACGGTGAAGGAGCTTTTCCCAGAACTCCTGGTTTCAAATAAGATCCTATCAGCTATCCAAATCAACAGCATCAATCCGAACAAGCTCGTAGGCCTCGAAAACGGAAGTACTTCAGCCAACGGGAAACCTAAAACGCAGCCCTAATTTTCACTTATACCTTATATATATGTACATCATCACAAAATACACTAACTGCTGGATGGTGCTAGACACTGTTACAGGGGGTACTAAAAGCCTCAACGCCACTGAAAAAGAACGAATTAAGAATGAATTTAAGCTCATTTCTAACCCGGAAGTGCACGGTATTCAGGTAGAGCAGATAAGATCCATATCAACAGTCACTGGGACCTACCCCGGAAATGAAGGAATAGAAGTTAAAAGCTAGTAACACTAAAGACACTTCCATTAATGCCGCTGATCTTACCGACAGCCTCCGGCCGAGTGTGCCGTGAACGCACACAGCAAGATGTAGTGTTGCGGGCAACACGGCTTACGCCTATTCAATAAACGAATAATATCAAATGAAAAAGGGACAAACAAAAGGAGAAAAGGGTCTAAATCATAGGGTGCATACGCGTCTTAGTAGTAAGGAACTTATTACCCTGAAGTCCATTATTCGACAAACCAAGGACGAAACAATTAGCAGTGCAGTTAGGAAAATCATAATAGGCAAACCAATCAAGGTCTTCGTTCACGACGAGACAACAGACATTCTAATTGAGTCACTAGCAGCGATCCGATCAGAAATAAATGCAATTGGCGTAAATATTAATCAGTTGACGAAAAGCTACAACACCTATCCAGAACAAGTAAGAAAGGACTATTTCGCAAAGTTAGCATTTCATCACTATTCCCGTCTGGAACCCTCCATTACTCAACTTTTAGCCATTATGTCAAAATTGAACGCTAAGTGGTTGCAAAAATAAAAATAGTAAAATCTGTCACGAAAGCTTTGAACTATAACGAAAACAAAGTTCGTGAGGGGACCGCTTCGCTCATACTTGCCTCACGGTTCGGTTGTGCCAGTGAGGACTTGGGCTTTTCTCAAAAAGTCAATCGATTTGTAAGACGGAACGCCCTATGTCAGAAAACTTCCAATAATACCCTTCACATTTTTTTGAGCTTTTCAAACCAAGATTCCCTAAACAATGAAAAACTACAATCCATCGCCTCCGATTACATGAAACGGATAGGATTTGGCGACCAACCATATTTGGTCTATCGTCATGACGACACTGCCAATCCACACGTCCACATCGTCACTACCACTATAAAAGAAAATGGAAAAGCAATCAACCTTCACATGATTGCCAAGCGAAAGTCCGAGCCGGCCCGCCTGGCAATAGAACAAACATTTAACCTAATTCCCGCCCAAACCCATAAAAGGAATCAATCCCATACAATTCTCCCCGGCAAGCCCCAAGGGACAAAATCCGACATCGCCCTGGCAATTTCGTATGCGACCAGAAACTATCGGGTAAGAAACCTCGACGAACTAAATGCTATTCTTGCTGTGAAAGGAATTTTTGCAGACCCGGGCCTTCCTGGGTCGCGCCGAGCCGCCAACAACGGACTGCTTTATTATAAGATTGACCGGGAAGGACAGAAATATTCCGTAGGTATAAAGGCAAGCTCAATCCCGGGCGAACCAACCCTGAAAAATCTACAGAAACTGTTTTTTAAGAATAAGCTTAGAGTAGCCGAGAACTCCAAGTCTCGTGAAATGTTGGGGGATGCGATTTCAAATTCACAAAACTCAAACCTTTATAATCTCTTCGCCGAGCTCAACAATCAAGGACTCCAAGTAAAATTCAAAAGTGAAGGCCAAAACCCAATGTCATCAGTCGCATTAATAAACCATGCAAGTAAAACTATTGATATTCTATACCCCCATCAAGCGACAGACCAAGCATTAATCGAAAAACTAGGAAATCTAACCCAAAAGGTTCGCCATCCCAAAAACACCCAAAAGAATACACCGCTACAATCTTCCATGAATTCTGGAAATGTACCGGTGCTTTTGGGGAATACACTTTTACCCGACAATAAGTCCGAAGGGATCGCACTTGACTATTCGGAATCCAAAAAGAAAAAACGAAAAACTCCTTAACTCTTGAAATATGGAAACTGGAGAAAATATACAAGCCCTGCGAAAAATCCTGGACTTCCTTAGATTCGGAAGCATACTTCTGTTATTGAGCCATTTCTATGCTGCCAGCTACGAAACACTATCTGAGGAAAATCTCAACATCATTTTAATCGACAAACTGATATTCAACTTTTCTGAAAAATCCTTCATGCTAAACGGAATTACCAGATCCAAATGTTTTATCCTCCTTTTACTACTCATCTCTCTTTTAGGGGTAAAGGGTAAAAAAGATGAAAAACAAACAATTCTGCCGCTTTGCATACTGACTGCCGGAGGACTTGCATTTTACTTCCTTTCGGTCTTTCTGCTTGAAATCGATGCAAACCCTGCAACAATAACAAGTTGGTATATTACCACTACCTCTTTAGGTTATGTTGCCATTCTTACCGGTCTGTCTAGAATTAGCAGGATCATTAAAGGGAAACAGAAAAAAGACATATTCAACGATTTCAACGAATCTTTCCCGCAACAAGAACAGCTCATAGTAAACCAATATTCGGTCAATATCCCCATGGAATATACATTTCAGGGAAAAATCAGAAAAGGCTGGTTAAACTGGCAAAACCCCTTCCGCGGCACAATCTGCGCCGGAACACCAGGTTCCGGCAAAAGCTTGTTTGTGATCAACACATTCATTCGCCAATTGGTCGAACGGCAATTCACATTCGGCTTATACGATTTGAAGTTTCCAGAGCAAACCACCATACTATACAATCACCTACTAAAACATGCTCATAAATATCCAGTCAAACCATCATTCCATATTATAAACTTTGACGACCTATCGAGAACTCACCGCTGCAACGTTCTCTTTCCGGATAATATGACAGACTTGACTGACGCAACGGATGCAGCCAGAACGCTTATGATGGCCCTCAACCGTCAATGGCAGAGCAAAGAAGGAGATTTCTTCGTAGAATCCCCAATCATCTTCGTTACAGCAATTTTCTGGTATCTTAAGAAATTTGCAGGAGGTAAATATTGCACGTTACCCCACGCCATCGAGCTTGCGCAAGTAGACTATTTTGATTTGTTTGAAGTACTCTCTATGGAGCGAGAAATTGAGGTTTTTATCAACCCCTTCTGCAGTGCCCTGATTCGAGGAGCGGCCGAACAACTTGAGGGGCAGATCGCGAGTGCCAAAATTTCTTTAGCGAGGTTGGTTTCCCCATCCCTTTATTATGTTCTTTCAGGAAATGACTTCTCCCTTGATATCAATAATCCCCAAAATCCTAAAGTTGTCTGCTTTGGTAACAACCCTTCAAAGGTAGCAACCTATGGTGCAGTCTTAAGCCTTTACGTCGAACGCATGCACAAACTTGTCAACAAGAAACATCAGCGTCCCTGCGCCCTAATCTACGACGAGTTCCCTACTCTTACTGCGCAAGTCGATATGCTGATCAGCACCGCCAGGTCCAACCTGATATGCGTATTACTAGGCATCCAAGATTTTTCCCAACTAGTCAGAGATTATGGAAAAGAAAAGGCCGAAGTAATCATGAATATCTGCGGAAACATCGTTTCCGGTCAAGTCCTGGGAGAAAGTTCAAAGTCCCTTAGCGAACGAATCGGCAAAATAAACCAGGAAAAAGAGTCCCTAAGCATAAATACCAACGACGTGTCGGTCAGCAAGTCAACTCAATTGGAAAGCGCCATCCCAGTTTCCCGGATCAGCAACCTCACTTCCGGGGAATTCGTCGGCGCCTTAGCCGACAGTCCACAGCAGCCAGTAAAAAACAAAGCCTTTCACTGCAAAATAACAATGGACTTTGACGCCTTGAAAAAGGAACAAGAAGCTTATAAAGAAATCCCAATTATTCGAAACGTAGACGACTCAGTCGTTATGCAGAATTTCTACCAGATCAAAGCGGACGTGCAAGAAATAATTCAAAGCGAAAAAGACCGCATCAACAATAACCCTATGGTTAAACAGCTGCGAGCTAAACAGAAAAAGTCACCTGAAACCGCCAGCAATTAGTCTCCTATTATTAAACTATAAAAATTAAAAACTATGGATCCAAGAAACTATCAAACCCTCAAAGAAGAGGTTTTACCACGAATGGGATTCGGGGGAGTCTTTGACGACCAACTGCAACCTGCCATGCAACAAGGTAAACCCGAGTTCTCCCTACAGGTCCCCGCCAGTTTTGGAACAGACAAGATGAATTATGAACTTGTCTTCCAGAAAAACAAAAAAGATACTAACGACCAAAGGTATTACCTCAATGAGGTAAAAGTCGTCCTGGAGAAACCAGAAGCCCCTAAGAAAGAGTACACATTTCAACTCTTTAACCAAACCGGCTTTAATGCCAGCCAAATGTACAATGCCATGGACGGTAGATATGTCCATTCAGAGTTTCGGGGAAAATCCAACAACCAGGTCTCGGTCTGGACGACCATTCAAGAAACACAAAAAGAGGGTAAAATCGTAACATCAGACCGACGCGTGTACGAAAACTCCTCCAATTTCAATTTAGTCAAAGCCATGAGCGCTTTGCCTCTTGCAGCCATGAGCCAGGAGCAGAAGGAAAATGCCCTGCAAAATATGCGTGATGGTCACAAGGCTTCAGTCATCATAAAAACAGACACAGGCCGAGAATCTGTTACTTTAGTTGCGCAACCCCATGTAGGAGAAATAGCAGTATTTAATTTAAAGGGGGAACGTCTTCATTTAGACAAAGCGAATGTTCAAGGTGTAGCGCCAGTATTCGAACTTCCACCCTTGACAAAATCCTTGGTCGAGGCAGCCGATAAAAAGGATAAAACTCAGGAACAGAAGCAAGGTACTAAAGTTAGATAGCGATCTTTCACGGGGAAAAGCTAGCAAGCTTTTCCCCATTAACCATTTACGTAATTCGTTTTCTCCAACATAATAAGTTGTCCGTCTCCCAATTCATGGACATTCGCTATATGTGAGATTCAATATCGAACCAGCTAAAAGGCCAAATCTAACTCTAATACTGGCACAAAGGCGTATTCACGCTCATGGAGTGCTCCTACTTAAAATCTAAGCTTCGCCCCAAAGCAATTTTTCTATTTTCTCCTATCCAAACGGCAATAAAAATTGATTACACTTCATATAGCAGAAATACAGCATTTCCTCATCAAGACAAGTGTTCCCTCCTCCGCTGCATACATCTATAACATTCTAAATCTTCCTTTTGAAGGTGGAAATACTCTAATGCCTTATCGACGGCGTAGTCCGGGAGAAAGGTAATGTCATTTTTTAGTGCAGAAATAATTTTATCATACCCGTAGAAGAGAACTGCCTCGTCCCATTCCTCATCACTTCCTCGCTCTATGACCCGAGCAATAATTGCCGGCGCATGAGCCTGCCAGTCAATGGCCTCAAAACGCCAATCCCAAAATAACCGCCTGGGAAGGTTCGGCCCTGAACTGTTTTCTATGGAAAGATCGTCGCCCATAAGTAACCAAATTTACTAAAATTATCCGGTCTGCTGGCGTTGATCGTTACTGACCAGCTAATCATAATAGCAAAAACAATCTCCTAGACCAGCTCTCAGTCATCGCCCACTGTACTTGAATCATTTCCATTTTCGCAAAAGCATTTATAAGTAATCAATGTCGTAACTCTATGCAATTACTCTTACCAATGATTTATCCTAATGGTTCTCCGACAACTTCCAGTATGTATTCTCTGATCAACTCCAAGCAACCCCCGCCATAATCGCATTGCAGCCTCAACACTCAACCTGATCGATAAAATAGCATTCCTCCTGGCAGATGAAATACCCTTCCTTATGAAGCAGTAGACCCTATAAATTCTTCCATCACATCTCCAGTTGATGAATAAAGCACATCTCCTATGTCAATTGCCTCACCAACCTTTCTTTAGTTGTCATACCCATTCACTACAAAACAGATACACTTCAACTCTCAAACTATTTCACCCAGCACTGGGACATGACTGTTAAAGATCGCCTCTAAAGCATCGCATATTTGTTGAGGAATCAAAATTGACAAACTCAAAAAATGTGTGTTATGCTTTTAATCATTCAATGGAACGCAACCATAATAATTATTGCGATTGCATTAAGCGCCTACTATTGGTGGTTACTTAAATCAAGAGTTCTACAAACAGCTAAGGCAGCCCCGGCCCCCGATCCCGAACCTGCTGTAGCGGAAGATTTAATCCCTCGCCAGGTACTCCAAGCTAAACAGCCACCTATGTTTCTGCCACCCGCCATCGAGCGGTTCCCCGATCCAGAAGAAGAAACCTTCCTCGAACTCCTTGAACAAAAGGAAGGCATCCTCCTCCGTGAAGCTGAACTGGTGGTACATCAAATTCAAAAAACCATCGACAACATTGCTTCTAATCCACCTAACCCGGAAGAAGTAACCAGTAAGATCCGGGCTATTGTCGAACCCTATCACATTTTTCATGACACCGAATACTATCATTCGATCAACACCTATATCGCGCTTGCCCTCGAAAGGGATTGTCAAATCACACTAACGCCGCAAGAGCTTCAGGCACTCTGGAACTAAACAATCTGACTTTTCTTACCACGGTGCTTTACCAAACAATTAGGTCTCAAGAAACTGGTACAACCTCTAAAATAAAACGCTCTTTTTCAATCGCTCGTTGCTCCATCCGCTTACCCCTCGGCCCAGAAGTAGTGCTACCAAATTGGGCCTTGCCATACCCAAGGTAGCCTACTTCTTCCTTTCAAACCATTCCCCCAAACCATAAAACTCAATTGAACATGTTCAAAAAGAACAGAAAAGGAAACGCATGTTTCCACAGGAAAACCTTTGCCCTAGCTGTAGCGCTCGCTTTCGCTTCCGCATCATTCGCCCAACAAGGCGACGGTGGCGCCGGCTTAACCAAAGCAAACGAAATGATTACCGGCTATTTTGAAAACGGCTCCAAACTGATGTATGCCATTGGAGCTATCGTCGGACTCATCGGAGCGGTAAAAGTCTATCAAAAATGGTCGTCCGGTGATCAGGATACCAGCAAAGTAGCTGCAGCATGGTTCTCTGCCTGCATCTTCTTGGTAGTAGTAGCTACAGTCATCAAATCCTTCTTTGGAATTTAATCCCAAGACCATGTACCAGATCAACAAAGGAATAAACAGACCTATCGAATTTAAGGGCATCAAAGCCCAATACATCTCCTATTTCGCGGTTGGTCTGGTACTTATCCTTCTCCTGTTTATCGTACTCTACATTTCAGGAGTTTCGATATACCTCACTTTAGGTATTACCCTTCCTGTCGGCATTGCCTTTTACCTAGTGATTCAGCACTACAGCGGCAAATACGGTGAAACAGGTCTACTCAAAAGAAGTCTTCAACAGAAAAGCTATCCCAAAATAAAAACCGGATCAAGAACCCCATTTCTTCAACTAAGCCTTAATGATCATGCAGAAGATAAGACAACTGGAGCAGGTCTTTCCAATTTGGAAAATTGAAAAGAATTGTATCATATCTCGTCAAGGCGATCTCACTATCGCCTTCGAATTGAAGTTGCCGGAACTATTTACACTCTCCGAGGAAGAGTACGATGTCTTGCACTTCGCCTGGCTAAAGGCTATCCGACTTCTGCCACCTCATTCAATCCTTCACAAGCAGGACTGGTTTTTAGAAGCGAGATATCGTGCTAAACCTACGACAGAAGAAAAGCCCTTCTTGACCCAAGCCAGCGATCGACACTTCTTCGAACGCCCCTATCTCGAACATTCCTGCTACCTCTATTTAACCAAACGGGCAAACCTTCAAAAGAACCTCAACCCTTTAACCATGTTCTCAAACTTAAAATCGCCTATACCCAAAGGGATGCTCGACGCAAGGGAAACAAATCAATTCCTCGAAGTCACTACCCAGTTCGCGGCAATTCTGCAGGACACTGGTTATATAAAGGTTCGTCGTGTCAAAGATGAAGAACTTGTTAGTAGCATTGAATCCCCAGGACTTCTTGAGCAATACTGCTTCCTGATGGCCAAAGACGATCAGCCAATTATCAAAGACATACAATTTAACCCCGACTTTCAAATTGGAGAGCAGCATGTAGAATTATACAGCCTTACCGACATCAACGATCTCCCAAACACATGTGGACCTAAGACAAATTATGAGCGCTACAGCACTGATAAATCGCGATTTCCCGTTTCTTTTGCTGCGCCTCTTGGACAGTTGCTTCCCGGCAACCACATCGTCAACCAATACCTACTGATAGAAAACACCCCGGAAGTAATTAAGAAACTGGAGAGCAAGCGTCTTCGCCTTCAATCGCTATCAACCTACTCTCGGGAGAATACCTTGAGCCGTGATGCAGTAAACGCTTTCTTGAACGAAGCCATCAGCCAGCAACGCCTGCCAGTGAAGGCCCATATCAATTTAATCACCTGGACAACAGACAAAACCCAACAAAAAAACACCCGAAACGCTGTGGCTGCTGCCTTTGCCCAACTCGACGCCAAGGCCAAACAAGAAACCATTATCGCCCAACAATTGTTTTTCGCCGGCGTACCGGGTGCGGCAAGCCAACTCCCCATCTTCGAGACCTTCGAGACTTTTGCCGAACAAGCCAGCTGCTTTTTTATACAGGAAACGACTTCCCGGTCAACCCCTTCGCCAACTGGTATTCGTTTTGGCGAACGCATTACCGGCAGGCCGCTACACGTTGACATCACCCATTACTTTGTCGGAACAGGCGTAATCCAAAATCGCAATAAGTTCCTGGTAGGACCCAGCGGATCCGGTAAATCGTTCCTTACCCAGCACATACTCAGAAGCTATTATGAGCAGGGCAGCCACATTCTCATTGTAGACGTTGGCCATAGCTACAGTGGCCTTTGCGAACTCGTCAAAGGCTACTACTTCACCTATACGCCCGAAAACCCCATCAAATTCAACCCATTCTACTTAGGTGACGAACAACTTGACACCGAAAAAAAGGAATCCATCAAAACGCTATTGCTCGCGCTCTGGAAAAAAGACTCCGAAACCTATTCACGGTCAGAATACGTTTCGATCAGCAACGCGCTGCAGAACTACTTTACCAAACTGGATCAGGATAAATCTATTCGCCCCTGCTTTAACACCTTTTATGAGTTCCTGCGCGACGAATTCGTCAATACACTTAAGGACGAAGGTGTTTCCGAGCGGCATTTCGATATTCAGAATTTCCTCTACGTCCTGAAACCCTACTACTGTGGAGGCGAATACGATTATCTGCTGAACGCCACCGAGAATCTTGACCTATTGAACGAACGTTTCCTGGTATTTGAGCTTGACAACATCAAGGAACATCCCATTCTGTACACAGTAGCAACGCTGACCCTCGCACAGGCATTCATCGACAAGATGCGAAAGCTAAAAGGCGTACATAAGGTCATCCTACTAGAGGAAGCCTGGAAGGCAATTGCTAAGAATGGGATGGCAGAATATATCAAATACCTCTACAAAACTGTCCGCAAATTTCAGGGCGAAGCTATTACCGTCACCCAAGAAGTTGACGACATCATCGGAAACAGCATTGTAAAAGATGCCATCATCAATAATTCGGACTGCAAAATCCTGCTTGACCAAAGCAAGTACCTCAACAAATTCCAACACATACAGGAATTACTCGGCCTTACAGACAAAGAAAAGAACCTCGTCCTTTCCCTCAACAAGTCCAATGAACCCAACAAAAAATACAAAGAGGTCTTTATCAGTCTTGGCGGCACCATCTCTCGTGTTTACCGGACGGAAGTAAGCCTGGAAGAATACCTCGCTTATACCACCGAGGAAAAAGAGAAGATCAAGGTTCGGGAATATGCGCAGCGATATGGCTCCTTGCAAAAAGGCATAACTGCACTTGCCGCCGAAATAAGGGATGCCCAGTCTTAACCTCTTCAAATTTTTACCATGAAAAAATTCCAGCCACCAATCACCGCAATACTCCTTGGCCTTTTTATGTGCCTTCTCGCTCCCGGACGCTCTGAAGCTCAGGACCCTATTGTTGAAGCAGTAAAGGAAGCCAGTAAGAAGATCATTAAAGCCGTTGACCTGCAAATACAACGGATACAAAACGCCACGCTCGACCTTCAGAACGTCCAGAAAGAAATAGAGAACATACTCTCGAAACTAAAACTGAACGAAATAGCGGATTGGACAAACAGGCAAAAGGAGCTCTATCAACAATACTTCGATGAACTATGGCGAGTAAAAGCCGCCATTACCTACTACCGGCAGTTTAAGTCAGTCGTCAATAAGCAAAAGCAACTTTTTGAAGAATACAAACGAGCCTACCAAATTGTAGGGCAAGATCCCAACTTCTCTCCTGACGAGCGCAATTACATGTTCGGGGTCTACGCAAATATCCTGGAAGAAAGTATCGGAAGTATTGGTGGACTTGTTTCCATCATGAAATCCTTCACCATTCAAATGTCTGATGCAGGCAGGCTCGAAGCCATCAGCAAAACCAATAAAGAAATTGATAACCACCTGACTGCCTTGCGTCAATTCAACCAACGAAACCGGTCGCTTAGCTTCCAACGGGCAAGATCCGTGTCCGAAATCCAGACTCTCAAATCCCTCTATGGCATTAACTAAAATCTGCACATCATGAAACGGCTCGATTCTATTGTCAGAGAACAAGTACACTACCTAGAAAATTACGGGTACAGCGAAAAGGCGCTCGGTAACAATCTACCTCCCTACGCCCATTTCCGAGACCTCAAAGAAGCTGTTCAACATACGCTGGACGGAGACAAAACATTGTTTGACGACGAGAAGATCAAACTTAATCTCTTTGGAGTCTACAACGCCGGAAAAGACAAAGTGCATTTTGCTTTGGACTATTCTTTCAACTCTTATACGGAACAACTAAAACTCCAATCGGTCACTGCCACCTTAAACAAAACCGTCTTGGAAATTCCCGTCGAAACAGGAAGTGACCTCTGGCCATCTCAAGACATCTATTTCAGACTGAAATCCCTTAGTGAAACCATAACACTTGCCAGCCATCAGGTTCAACTTAAAAAACTAGACGATCAAATTTCAAAATTGGGCGAATGGTTGACCATCGGTGGCTATATAAGCCCCACAAACCTTTCAAAGCAAATCAAATCGCAAGTATTAAACAATGGGGTCATTCGCCCCACCACGATCAACATGGTCCTCGGCAGCACCCTCAAGCAATCCGATATGCCATCTCTTGAGATCCGATTTCACATTGCCTTCTACCCGGACGACCGCGGCCTTGATCTTAAATCTCTCCATGCCTCTGTCGGTCCAATAAAAGAGTTGTGGATACGCGCCAAACACATGAAGCTCCCCAAATACGACATGCTGAAGGAGCACATGAAAGAACTCTACACCACACAAAAGGCCATCCAACTCATAGCTGCCGAAACAACTACCTCACCATCTCTAAGCAAAAAACTATGAAAAAGTGCTTTATCATAATACTTATAAGCCCATTCGGATTATCGGCATCCGCCCAGACCTGGAACGAATGGTTTCGGCAGAAAAAAACGCAGACAAAATACACCCTGCTGCAGATCGCCAAACTCCAGTACTACCTGAAGACGCTAAAAGACGGCTACAACCTGGTCCATGACGGTCTTGATCTCATCTCGGACATCAAAAACGGGGATTTTAACCTGCATGACTTTTTCCTGTCTGAGAAATACCGCGTCAAAACCATAGTACGTGAGTCTAATGATGTTCGAATAATCCAACAAACCTACCAGGAAATTCTGGCAGAATCCAGAAGACTCGAAAAAAGGATAAAGTCACTCCAACCACCCGAACAAGAGATTATCGAAATGCAGCTTTCCTCCATGCGCTTCGAATTGCAAGATGATATGGACCAGCTCATAACACTTTTATCCTCTGGTAAACTCCAAATGGAAGACGATGAACGACTGCGACAAATCGCCTATGTATCTACCCGTGTATCGGAGAAAAAGCAATGGCTGTTAAAGATTCGCTCATCCTGCGAAAGCCTGCTATCCATTCGAAAACAGTCACTCAAAGACATTAATTCCTTACGCCAGCTAAATGTAGAAAAACCATGAAAAAGCTATTATTCCTATTCTCTATCGGCCTGACCTTATTCATCCCGCCGGCAAAAGCCCAGGAACAGGAACTCCAGCAACTCATCCTCAACCTTCAAAAGCTCAATCAGATCCGGCAGACCCTGACCAAGCTTTACGAGGGTTACCAAATATTGGCAAAGGGTTACGAGCAAATTAAATCGCTTTCAGAAGGCAACTTTTCGCTGCACAAAACTTTTCTGGATGCTCTCTACCAGGTCAGCCCTGCCGTGCAGAAATACCACCGCATAGTTGAAATCATCAACATTCAACGTGATATCCTCCAGCTGGGGAAAAAGACCATTCGTTCGGTAAATGCTAAGACAATCCTCTCCGACGCAGAACAACAGTACGTGGAAACCGTTTGCTCCGACATTCTGGAACGATCCGTGCAGAACCTCGAAGAACTACTCCTGGTGATAACAGCGAATCAGCTCCGCATGAACGATGCTGAACGGCTCGACGCGATCAACCGCATATACGAAGACATCAAAACAAAATCGCATTTCCTGAGAAACTTTAATCAAAAAGCCGCCCTGCTCTTCCAACAACGCAACCGAACCCTACAAGACCTTGACAAACTTAAATCCCTCTATTAACAAAACATACAATGAAAAAGCCAATCATCTTTGCCCTGATAGTCGCCTTTTTGCCGCTGCCAATCTTCGCTCAGGTTCAGGCCAACTTGGAGAACTTCCACGTTGTACTGGACAAAGTAAAACGGGATATGATTCCGATGGCGTCCGATCTACTCGGAATTTCCCAGACCATTGCCGCGTTTGGTGCACTCTGGTACATCGCTCTACGCATCTATAAGCACCTTGCTGCCGCAGAGCCCATCGACTTTTACCCCCTATTCCGACCCTTCGCGATTTGTATCGCCATTACACTCTACGTCCCTTTGGTCTCGCTACTCAACGATCTTTTATCCCCCACCGAAATCGCTACCAAGGCAATGGTTAGCAAGTACAATAACCATGTACAGGTTTTACTTGAACACCGGATGCATGCGATCACTGGCAACAATGAATGGAACGATATGGCAGGAGGGCTACCGCCTAGCAATGAAGAATGGCAGAAATACGAACAACAAGAGGACAATGAGGGAATGTCCTTTAGCAAAGCCTTTATGTTCTCAATCGGAATCATCAACAATACCCTTGGCTTTCTGGTAAAACTCATGCTCTCGGTCCTACTGCAAATCTTGTACTACGCGGCTGTACTCTGCATTGACGCACTGCGAACATTCAACCTGATCATACTGGCATTATTGGGGCCTTTTGTACTCTGCTTGTCGGTATACGACGGCTTTCAGAAACTATTTATCGCCTGGCTCACCCGATACATCAACGTCTTTTTGTGGCTGCCCATCGCCAATCTCTTGGGCGCTATGCTCTCTCGCATACAGGCCGAAATGCTGAAAATTGATATCGGAGATATCGGGTCAGGTAACGCTGGCGCATTCGGACAAACTGATATCGCCTATATGATCTTCCTTGTGGTTGGCATTATAGGTTATTTCTCTGTCCCTTCTATTGCCAATTATGTAGTTCAGGTAACCGGTGGCAATGCCATTGTTTCCAAAACCAATTCTCTGGTCATGACTGCCGGCAAAGCCATGATCTAACCCACAAAACTCATTACTATGTTTGAAAGCCTAAAAAACATCGATACTGCCTTTAAATACGTCCGTCTCCTAACTGGACTTACCATCGCATGCTCTTTCGCCCTTTGCATTGCCATTGCTTATTTCTACCAAAGCCAAAAATCAAAAAATGAACAAAAGGTATATGTGATCGCCAACGGAAAAATTTTCGATGCCTTTGCTGACGTTCGTGACCGCTATTATCCAATCGAAATTCAAGACCACGTAGAAGTGTTCCATCGCTACTTCTATACTATTTCACCGAGCGATAAGAACCTGGAAAAGTCCGTAAACCGCGCGCTCTTTCTTGCCGACCAATCCGCCGCCAACGAGTACAATAACCTCAGAGAGGCAGGCTACTATTCCTCAATGACTTCCGCCAATGCCTTCCAGGAAGTGGAGGCAGATAGTATTACCGTGGACCTCAATTCAAGCCCCTGGCGATTCCGGTATTTCGGCAAACTGCGCATCACGCGTCCAACATCAACGACAACAAGGTCCATTATCTCCGAGGGCGCCATCCGCAAAGTATTACCCTCCCGTGAAAATCCCCATGGTCTGCTCATCGAGCGCTGGCGGGTAACTGAAAACAATACTATTGACCAGGAAAACCGATAAACTATGATCTTTCGATCCCAACGAAAAAAGCAGACGATTCCGTCCGAGGAGCTAAGCAACAAAACCTCAGCGGCACTCGCCAAAGGCATACTACGTCTCCAACACAGTTTTGCCCGCAAAATGGGCTCTCTTGACCGAAGGCTTACACTCAAACAACGCAAATGGATATATAGCCTTGCTGCGATCTTGTTTTTGGGCTGGCACGCCTCGCAACTGGCCACCTTTTGGCAGGCCAGAAGCAAATTAACGCCCCCCGGCACTATCGTCACTACAAAGGATATCGCCCTACCTGATAGTCTTTCCAATCGAAGACCTAATACCAACTTAAAGGACATTGATTCATCCACACAAAAACCTATACAATGAAGCCTACAGCCAAAAAAATGAACAAGTTCGTTGTCCTCGCCATCCTATTCCTTGTCCCAATTCTTGTGATCCTGCTGCTTTACACACAGTTCTCTGCACCCGCTGAAAACGTCACCAGCGACAGCACCCAAGTAAGCAATTTCGACAAAACAGTTCCACAACCGAAGATTAAAAATCGCGAAAAGACCAAACTGGAACTCTACATGAAGGCTAAACAAGACTCAGCCGCAGAAAAAAAAGACACGCAGGTAGCAAAAGTCCCACAATTTTTTAACCCAGGTCCGCCGGAGCGCGATTACGCTTATCCTTCAGACAAACCTAAAAAAGCTAGTCTGGCTGACCAGGAACGACGAGTCAATGACCAACTCAATCAAATCATGCAACAACTGGAAGCCAGTGGCCAAAGTACCCCCAACAACAACCTCCCCGCTGACCGTTTAAGATCAGAAAGGTCCGCAGATATCGAACGTTTGGAGCAAATGGCACGCGCCCTTCAGGAGTCCAATGCACAACCTGATCCAGAGATGATGCGCCTAAATGAAATGCTGGATAAGATCATCCGCATCAAAGAACCGCTGGCTACAACAGACCTCCCCAACGCTCAAAATAACGACTCGTCCCTACAAGCACGGACCGTCTCAAGGACACCGGGTCCCAAAACAAACAACGAGAACGGCTTTTATGGACTTTCAGAAAGACCGATTACTATATCGCGCCAAAAAGCAGCCATCCGAGCCATAGTACACGGCGACCAAACCATCGTCAGTGGATCCACCGTTCTCTTGCGCCTTCTGGAGCCCATCTATGTCGATCAGACAGAAATTCCTGCACAAACACTCGTAGAAGGGAAATGTACTATTTCTAACGAACGCATTCTCGTATCTATCGGCCGGGTCGGAACACGCGGTACATTCTTTCCTGTAGACCTGCGCGTCTATGACATCCATGGCACTGAAGGTATTTCCGCCCCAGGCGCCATTACCCGTGATGAAGCTAAAAACGCCGCTGCCCGATCCATACAATCTATCGGAATAGGCTCCCTAGATCCCGGGCTCGCAGGCCAGGCAGTTTCAGCTGGTATCCAAGGTGCCAAATCCCTTTTCACGCGCAAGGCCACTATGGTCCGTGCCACCGCAAAAGCCGGGCACCTCGTCTACCTTCAATAACACAAGTATCATTAAACCCAAATTATCATATCATGAAACACATCATTCTTTTCTGCATCACCCTCATAGTCGCTAAACTGAACGCGCAAACCATTACCCAAACTGGTACTTTATACCAGGTCTCTCCCTACAAAATTGTGGTATCGGACAAAGCCACCACAGTCGTTATTTTTCCTCACGCCATCCTCGATGCTGACAGAGGAAACGATAAACTGCTGGGCATAAAAATTGAATGGGCCGAAAACGTCCTTAAACTCAAAGCCTCCAGTCCACAAATGGATACTACCACCCTTCATGTATTCACCCGGGATGGTCGTTATCATATTTTCGAAGTGGCCTACAAGGAACGCCCCTTCGTCCCAGCTTACGATCTGCGGCTGCAGCCCATTCCCAATGCACCATATGCTTCAACACCGCTCCTTCTTACTCCTGAAAAAGCAAATATTGAAACCATGGAAAACCTTGCAAACCTTGTCAGGGTATCGGGTAACACCCTTTTTACACGAATAAGAGCCTACAAAGCTGCACTTTCACTGCAAGGTGTTTTCTATCACGAGAATGTTCTTTTTCTGAAATTCAATATTCATAATAAGGCCACGTTACCGCTAAGGGTAAACTGGATGCGGCTCGTGCTTAAGGACGACAAGAAAAGCCGAAGGACATCCCTTCAGGAAATATCGATACCCCCATTGTATCAAGATTCGTTGCCCCAACTCTCCGGTAAAACCAAAGCAACCTGGATTGTTGCCATCCCCCTCACCAGCCTTCCACCCAATAAACACCTGGTACTGGAACTGGAGGAAAGAGATGGTACCCGACCACTTAACATCCCCATCAGAAATAGGCATTTCCTGAAAGCACAAAAGCTTTAACATGCAACAAAACTCCGCCAACCGAATCCTCGATGCCCTACTCACGCATGCGCAGCAGGAAATCCAATACCTGCTTCAAAATCCTTATAAGGCCAAAGACGTTCGGGCGGCGGAGTTAACCCAACAATACTATCGGGACGTCCTTAAAACCTTCCGGAAAAAACTCACGCCCCAGGAAAGGCAAACCAAAACCTACGTACGCCACCAAATTCGTATACTCAACCGCCAAACACGCCCTGGCATAATAACGAGCCTTCTCTATGGAAGGCTCCCTCTTTTTCTTCGGAAAATCTTTCGTGCTGTAGTCATACGTAATCAACATTTACTGTTCAGAGAATCCGTCAAAGCAACAACCCGGCAATCAAACATCAATTTCCTTAGTGACGAACTCAAAAGAATGGGTTTCGTACATGCGATTGACGGTCCCCTTAATAAAATGATGGCACAGGACCTGCCTCGCTTCCATGTTCGATATTGCGATGTCCGAAATCCAAACACCGATTTTATTCTGCATTTCAGTAAAATACATGGCACCGATCAATACAAAATCGACAACTTCGAGGCCAGCAGTAAAAAGGCATCCACTTTTACCCGCAGCTCTGCAGAATGGGTTTCTTTCGATCAAAACCGGTCAGCCTCAGAAGCAGCCAGGCTAATCAACGGGCAGGCAATTCCTGTTGCTGATATCCCCAATCAATGGCTACTACTGGACCGCATCACAAAAACCCTTATCCCCTACCAATTCTATCTTGAATCCGCCCTGAGAAATCTATCATTTCTGAATCTGAATGAACAGGAAATAAAATCCATACAAGAAATTCTTAAAGCCACCGGAGAAAAAGAAATAACCGCAGAGATAAATGGATATGCCGAAAAAATAAGATTAGTTCCAGATCCTTACACACAATCGATTCTTGCTTATAATACCAACCACCAACTAATAGATCCTGCCTTACTACGCGACACTGCAACTCAGCTTCGCCAGGCGCAAAACATTGTAGAGATGGAACAGGCACAAATTCTAAAGCCTGTTTTTTCCCAATCCCTCCGTTAACATTTCTCCTTATATCGATTTAAGGCGGCCCTTCGGGCCGCTTTCCTTTTACAGATCACTCCCCAAACGGGGCAATGATTGGTGAATGTCGCGCCTCCGCCGGCATGCCCAAGGACAAACACGAACAGGGTGCCGCGCAGGAGGGCTCCGCTACGCTCCGCCCTCAGCGGCCCCCTGTTCCGCCTCGCTCAGGGCCATCATTTGGTCCTTGGGGCATGACGTCGGGGACGGCGCGGTGTAGTGACCAATCATTGCCCCTTGTGGGGAGTGACTTACAACATTACTCATCAACATAACTACCATGAACTTTTCTCCAAACTACCTATGGGTTAAGCCCATTTGCCCTTTTACGGGCGAACTCCTAAATCCCAAAAGAATAACCAACATCAACTTCCTAGACAAAAGGGGGCACAATAATGCTATTTCGGACAACAACGTCGATGCCTTCCTCTTTTGTGCTACCCTATTCAACCCAACTGTCTTTCCCGACTTTCCCGAATTCGGCATATATGCCATAGATGGCCCACCTCTCTACGAAATCGGTGAATGCTTTATCGGAGAAATTATATATCAGCAAAGTATTGTCTACCGCCACGACAACATCCGAAACCAAATACTATCAACCAATCCAAATTAAAGATTATGCAGATTCCCATTTTATCGATCCAACAGATGTACGAAACTCCTAACGAACATCTCACCATCGGACCTGCGCCTTATAACGAAGACCCGGAAAAGAAAGGCGGACGGCAGACTATAGCATTACTCGAATGCGATACCTACGCCCATCAACTCGTACGCAAGTACGGGCCACCACCTTCAGGAGCCTACTTCTTTATTGCTTCTTCGCCTCACAGCTCTGGTACTTCACATGAACTTGCCATTTTCTACAAATACGAAGATTACGACGCCTGCTCTTACGCGCGAAGGGTTAGGCAGGGAGCAGCCTACTGGGACCAGGATGCAGTGATCGCCCTTGCAAAACAGAACCATCCAATCTTTCATCATTAAATCCTACAAATATGAACATCGAACACTTCTTAGAAATCGCTCGGAAAGAATTTACAGCGTTGCCAAATAATCTTCCCGAACATTTAGTCCATCATTATGCAGCCGAAGAACTCAACCTTACGGAAACTGAGCTAACGGACTTTTTGCGCATGGCAACCGACTTGAATTCTGACTACGGATCTGTGGAACAAGTAAACAGGTTTTACATTTGGTATTATCTTAACTATGGCAGACCCATTGTTCAGGACGACACCGAACTCACCATCATTGGATTTCCACACAACACGCTCATTCAATCATTCTCTACGCAACCGGAAAGTGAGCAAATGGAAGGCTCAACCTCAACTTACCTCCCTTGCGAACCACAATTTGCAGATAGGTGGCAACTAGTCGCTATTGATTGGGAAGAAAAACGATACCCAGTCTTGACCTGCAGAGATGAATTGATTGTCTTAAAGCTAAAAAAGATGTTTGTCTTCCTTCTTAAACAGCGTTAGTCAAAACTTCGCTAGTGCATATTTTCTCCCAAAAATGAGTTTATGAAAAAGCAATCGCTATCGGTTAGCTCCCCTCAACTATTTGAGGTAGCCGAGCAATTATCGGAGTATCCTAAAGAGCCATCCAAACGACAACACGATGGCTTTGTATTCACATTCATGGACGTACTGACAGCACCTATCATCACACACTGCATCCATTGGGCCGACAGTATCCCGCAACGCCTACGTGGTATCATTTGCTCCGCACGCATGATGACCCTAATGACTCATGAGGAACTAGCCAGCTATCCAGAAGTCGTCGCTTTTATGATAACTGCCGCTCTGGAGGCACCTATGAGCCATGACTGGACAGAAATCTACATTCATGTGGGTTGTACTGTCGCCCAACAATGGTTTAATGAAGATCACTGGGACGAACTAAAAGCACCACGGCAGTTAAACGAATCACAAAACAGGAAACTGATCGACCTGCGCCGGTTCATTTATAACAAGCGACGCCAGTACGTCAAAGACAGGATAAAGGCAGAGCAAAAAGAAGAAACGACTACCCAAACACTCACACCTACCCCACACAAACCAACTTCTCAACAAACCACTTTTTCTTTTTACGATTAAATTTTCTATCAATGGAAACAACAAGCATTCCGGTTTATGAAACCAAAATGATTCCAGTGGATCAAATCGAACGTGATCCTAACCAGCCACGCAAAGAATTCAACGAACAAAAGTTTGATGAATTGAAGGCTTCTATTCAACAGAATAGCCTCCTGCAGCCTATTTCGGTTCGACCCCTGCCGGACGGCAAAGGTTACCAGCTCATTTATGGAGAACGTCGAACTCGTGCCTTTCAGGCGCTGGGATTAAAAGAAATACCCGCCTATGTTCGCGATGTCAATGACGAAACTGTCCTCTGCATGCAGATCGTTGAAAATATGGAGCGCGAAAACCTCCATCCCATGGAACAAGCAGAGGCATTTCAGAAATACATCAACCTGGCCAAATCCAATGAAAATGAACTGGCCCTCCATTACGGAAAGACACCCCAGTTCATCCGCCAGCAACTAAGCCTAAACAACCTGGTTGATAAATGGAAGATTGTCTTTCGAAAAAATGCAATCCCGCTATCGTTGGCATTACGTATCTGTACACTGTCAGAGGATTCACAGGAAGATTATTACGAGAATGAAGTCGATACTCCGCCAGACAAGGTTACACCCAACCAACCCCTTTCCATTAACACAAATGGTTTAAGCATCTACAAGGGTCTACTTTCCCACGCAATCTTTGATCTTGCAGATCCCAATCTGTGTCCAAAGGCAGGCGCTTGTACTAAATGCCCATTCAATTCCGGGATCTATTCACTTTTCAGCGAAGACGAAAAATCGCCTCGCTGCAACAATCCGAAATGTTTCAAAGAAAAAACTGCCACCTACTATAGTATAGAACTGGCTAAAGCAAAAGCCGACCCCACTATCTTGCTAGTCTTTGCAGCCCACTATGGGATACCCAATAGCGTAGAGGCCCTAAAAAAGGATGGGCACAGCGTCAAACACATAGACCACGATGTTTCAGAAATAAAAAAACCCCAACCGCCCAACCTTGAGGAAATCAAATCCGATTGTAAAAAACGTAAATCAAATGTTGATAAAGCACTTAAGTCAGCGAACGAAATCTATTCGTTCCAATCGGAATCTTTTGAAAAACAGCTCAAAGCCGGTATCTATAAAAAAGCCTTTGTTGTCGAATCCCCCGGCAGCCGCCCGGCAGGTTCGTACATCTTTGTCAAAGACATTACAAAAGAAACCAAGACTCCAACAAAGGTCATTCAAGACAAAATCAAATCCGACGCTGCCAGCATCGAAGAAATCCAATCCGAAATAAATCGTATAGAAATCAATGAGATTCGAGCTAAACAACTCGATGCCGAAAAAGTACAAAAACGAATCTCCGAAGCTATAGTTCAGTCACCTGAAGCCAACACGGTACCTAAACGATACCTTCCGGCCTTCGACGCTTTACTAACCTATGTCCTCATTGAAACTCTCTCTACAAGAAGTCGATCAGTAATTGAAAAGGCTGCCAGGTTACCCGTTTTGAAATCCGGAACCAATCGTAAGGAATACTTTCAAAACCTCGCCAAAACAACCAAAGAATTCCGGGCACTATTGGTATTCCAAATCATTATGGACCGGTATCACGACAATTTACCAAACGATTTAGGAGGTTTCATGCTTCGAACACTGGCAGAACAGTTTTCCTCAATCCCCATCGCCACCTTTGAAAAAGACCAACAAACTAAGGCTAAACAACGTCAAGACAATGTCAATAAGCGACTCACGGAGATAAAGTCCCATATACCCAAACCGAAAAATAACACCCGCACCAATCGGGCAAATTCGAAGCGAAAAACCACCCGGAAGGCATTGCAACGCTGATTTCTGCCTTCCAAAAGCGAAGCCCTGGGACATTGTCCTGGGGCTTTTGCATTTCTAACACTTTTATTCATCACAATAACACCACAGCTATGACACCTTCCCAATTACACGATTATCTAGTATTCGCCATCCACAACAATTTCCCCGTCTTAATCACCGGTGCACCCGGGATCGGCAAATCTGATATCGTCGAACAAGCAGCAAATTCCGTCAACCATCATCTCATTTTATCCCATCCCGTCGTATCTGACCCTACCGATTACAAGGGCCTTCCCTTCCCCACCGATAGCGGTATTGCGGAATTTCTGCCTTACGGAGATTTACATGCATTACTAATAGCCGAGAAACCGACCGCCTTCTTTTTGGATGACCTTGGTCAAGCTACCCCAGCTGTGCAGGCAGCTTGTATGCAACTTCTACTCGCCCGCCAGATCAATGGTCACAAAATAAGTGAACACGTAAAGTTTATAGCTGCCACCAACAGACGGCAAGATAAAGCAGGCGTTTCCGGTATGTTGGAACCAGTTAAATCGCGCTTCAAATCAATCGTAGAACTAAAAGTCAATGTGGATGATTGGGTACAATGGGCATTGCGAAACAACATGCCCCCTGAACTTATTGCTTTTGTCAAATTCCGTCCGCATCACCTGGAGGCATTTGTCGCCAGCAAGGACTTCACCAACTCACCTTCTCCCCGTACGATTGCAGCAATCGGCGTTCAACAAAATGCAAACCTTGACAAAGAACTAGAAGCCGAGGTATTCACAGGGGCTGCCGGAGAAGCATTTGCTGCCGAATACATCTCTTTCCTCAAGCATTTCCGGGAACTACCCTCCGTAGAAGATGTGATCTCAAATCCGAAAACTACGACTATTCCCAACTCTCCAAGCGCTCAGTTCGCCATCGCTACAGCTCTATCCAGAAAGATATCCGATGTTACCATCACCCCTATTATCGATTACATCGGTCGTTTGGCACCGGAAATATCCATCGCCTGCCTTGTCGAAGCGTCCCAACGCAATAAAGCAATTAGCAACAATACTGCCTTCATTCAATGGGCCAGCAAGAATACCGCATTGTTCGCTTAAATACACTCACAATGACAACTTCAGAAAGAATACATAAGGCTAAGATCTCCCTTATTCTCACTCAACCCTTTTTTGCATCGATCGCACTTCAACTATCCTACAATGAATCAAGTGCAATTGAAACCACAAACGTCGATGGATTGACAATCAACTACAATGCCGCCTTCATTGATAGATACAATGACGCAGAAATAGTCGGAATACTAGCACACCTAGTCCTTCATGTAGTGTCCTTTCACCACTTACGTAGGGCTGGCCGTGAGGAAAGCCGTTGGAACCAGGCCACCGACTATGCTATCAACCCCATTCTCCTGAATGCGGGCTTTAAGCTCCCTCCTGATTACTTATATGAAGAAAAATATGTAAAAAAAACAGCAGAACAAATTTACCGGGAACTACCTACGGACGATAACAGGGCATCTTCAAGCGCACCCAGGATCGGAGATGTCAACGATCTTCCTCAGCAAAATAATGCAGCAGCTCATGAGCTCTTACTAAAACAAGAAATCATCCGTGCTGCTCAAACTGAGAGAACTAAAGCCGCCGGAAAAGTTCCGGGGTTTGTGGAACTCTTAATTTCGAAAGCGCTTGAACCGAAGGTCAACTGGAAAGCAGAACTCAACCGCTTTTTAACCCAATGCTCGCCCACAGACTATACCTGGAAAACATGCAACCGTCGCTACCTCTCTCGCGGCCTTTACCTCCCATCACTGTCCCAGCCCTCCATTAGAAACTTAATAACTGTCTTGGATACTTCCGGTAGCATTCGTGAAGAGCAGCTCAATGCCTTTTCCGCTGAACTCAGGGACATATCACAAGAAGTAAAGTCAACCGTTCTCACCATCTATGTTGACACCAAAATTCAACGCATCCAAGAGCTCGATCCCGACGACAACTGGAGCCTCCAACCCATTGGCGGAGGTGGCACAGACTTCCGACCGGCATTCCAGTTTATCGAAGAAAGCGGAGACACTCCTGCAGCCTTGCTTTATCTCACAGACGGTATCTGCTACAACTTTCCAGAAACCGAGCCAGACTATCCAGTACTCTGGGTAAAGTTTGGTGACTATGATTTCGAACCGCCATTCGGCGAAGTAATACAAATTGATTAATTCATCATTTAAAAACAAAAACAATGAAATCATTACAAGAAAAAGCCATGTTGGTCAACATCACCATCCGTCAATGGACTGGAAAAAAGTTAGACCGAAAAGTATCCCGGGAAATTGAAGCTGAACACTCCGCTCACAATGCCGGCAATTACAACAAGAATTTGCTGGGCGATACCGAGCTGCGTACCATTCAGTCCATCGCCAATGAAATCCGAAATTTCCTACGCGAACAAACCCTTCCCTGGAGCGACACTGGCGACCGTCTGCTTCCTGCTACCAACTACTTTAAGTTCATTGAAGGATTCCGGCCTTTAGAGGAACGTTACAGCCAGGCAACCAGCGATTTCATCAAGGTCTACCCTGAACTTAAGATCAAGGCAAGAATGCGCCTGAATGATCTTTACAATGAAAACGATTATCCGAAAGTATCGCAGCTGGTAGAAAAATTCACAGTTTCACTCCATGTCACGCCTATTGCCGACCAGAACGACTTCCGCGTAGAAATGAATGCCAGCGAGATCAATAGCCTCAAAGAAAAAATCTATCAGGATTTCAATGCCCGGATAGACAACGCTTCCCAAGAAATCTGGCAGCGCATCTACCAGGCCGTTTCCCTCATAGTCGAAAGGCTTTCAGCTGACAAAGCCAAAATCTTCGATTCTCTAATGAACAACCTTAAAGACCTAACAGAACTCCTTCCCCGTCTAAATTTCACTGGAAACAAAGACGTAAATAATGTCATCAGGGATATGAAACACCTCTTTGAGAATCCGGAAAACCTTCGCGCAAGTGCCACCATCCGAAACGAAAAGGCCACAGAAGCGAAGGAACTCCTTGACAGGTACGCCAGCTACTTCCAGGTTGACAATGCCCCATCTGAAGTCTACGCCTAATTCTCATCTAAAAAATAATAAAAATGGATGACAATGAGATTTTGGATTTTCCATCCTTTCAAAAGCTCAAATCTCCACTCCAATATGTGGAGTGCCTGAAAGATGACTTATGGAGGGATATCCTACAAACATATTCCGACGAAGATGTTCAGTGCATCTATATCTACACGGATTGGTGTTTCATTGTAGAAATACTTCAAGAAGGAAAAACAAAATGGATGGTCCCTTTCCAGCATATGACTGCATTCTGCGAAAGCTATGAAGGTGCAGAGGAAGCACTATACGAGATGTATGAAGAAGGGCCCTATTGGTAAGGCCCATACCTGATTGTCCACATCCTTGGCAACTCTCCCTCCTTTTCCGCTACCCTTCTTCCACAAAAGACTTTTCGAACACAAATCAAAAATAAGACACGATGGACAATCAGTTCACCGTTTCCCTTAAAGGAATGGATCCCACAATTGCTTATTACTTTAACTGGGCCGCAAACGCTTTGGTCCCATTTTTTCCGGGCGGAGCAGACCAGTATCTCCGTCTCCACAAGCCAACAATCCATTCCGTCGCCCAAAATTTACTGGCGAAAATTAAATATCGGCCTACCCTATTGTACCGAGGTGTCATACTACGTGAACCTGTTACCATGATCAGCCCCAATCCAGGTCTTCAATATTTATCCTTCTCCACCGATCGGTCGGTGGCTGCACATTTTGCGAACATCAATGGCTTCGGGAGCGAAATAATTGACATTACAAAACAACTGGGAAATTATGGTTACATCATACAGTATCAACCTGCATTACATGAAATCCTCTTTCATTATGCCTTTTTGGACTTCTTACCATTTACTGAAGCATTCAACTACATCGGTTTGGACGGCGCAGGACAAGTAGAAGCCCTAAAAAAGCAAAAGGAGGTTATGATCCTCCAACCTACAGCTCCTTTCGAAGCCATTCAACCACAGTTTTAGCCACCATACGGGTCCCTCCGATATTTTATCGCCAAACAAATTCTATAAAACATGAATGGAAATTTGCTATTTAATGCCGGTTGCGCGTACCTGGATCGTGGGTACTCCATAGTTGTCGTCAACTCCGGAAAAGAGCCTATTCACAAGTGGTCCAAATACCAAACTAGAAGAATGTCCAAGTCTACTCTAAAGCGGCTTCTTAACCGCCCTTCAGCCTACGGAATAGCTATTGTATGCGGCTTAGTAAGTAATGGGATTGAAGTCCTGGATATTGATCAGAAAAACGACCCTCAAAGCACACTGTTTACCCGATATTGGGGCAAGCTTTGTTTAGAATCCCCTGTCGATGCCCGAACCCTTACGCTTATCACCACTCCCAATAATGGCTACCATATCCCTTACCTCCTTTCTTATGACTACGAATCCGTAATCCTGGCTCAGACTTCCGCGCTTCCTTCAGAAACTCCTTTGCATCTCCCCGATGAAAAACGAGTATTGATTGAAACCCGCGGCAGAAATGCCTATTTTATAGCTCCACCCACACCCGGATATAGACTTATTCAAGGAAGCTTTCCCGATGTTCCCAAAATTGAAATATCCGAAAGAACGCTGCTTCATAATACCGCCAAGAGCTTTGGCGCTCCCCTAATAGATCAACAGCCTTTCAATCTACAACCTCGAAACACTTATGTAGGCAGCCCTTTTGACGACTTTGACAATTCAGGCGATGCAATTGAACTTCTTCTATCCCACGGCTGGAGCATTGTTCGACAAACTGGCCCTCGTATTTATGTTAGCCGACCCGGCACTCCCAACCATATCACATCTGGGAATTACCACACAACCCTTAAACTCCTGACTGTTTTTAGCCCTCACACCCCCTTTAAACCTCGAAAAGCATACCGTCCGTATGCCATATTCTGTTTCCTGGAATGTCAAGGAGATTTTTCAATTGCAGCTAAAAAGCTGCTCAAACTTGGGTATGGAGTCCCCTATTATAATGCTCAATAAATTCAAAATCAGATATGAATTACAAGGAAATAAGATTTGAACCTATCATATATGTAATAGTTCAATGGCCTTGGGTGCAGACATTAATTAGTGAACCCTGGTTTAACAAAGAATGCAACATCATCACTTCAGAATCACTCTTGCAGATTTATGACTCGTGTTCCTATTTTGTTCCGCTACATAGAATTTCAGAACATCCCACTGTAACTCTGATCGATTCTTAGGCACTTCTCAACCAACTATGACAATTCGACTCCATATTCTTGCAATTCAAATTCCCGCAACCAAAGAACCTTACAGGTCACCCGGGGGGGGCAGTCCGGGCTTCGCCCGGACTGGGTAGGGTTCGATCAATTACCAAATACTATGCTAAATATTTTGTCATTTGAACCTAATTTCTTTAGCTTTACGTTATGGATCGAGACCCTAGATATTTAATGGTGAAACAGCTGGTAGAGTCAAGGATTATCAATAGCTATGCTGCTATTTATAATTCGTTTCCGAAAAGCCTTGTATCTATGTATCTCGGTACAAATAATCATCGGATGACTCGGCTGATCCGTAATCCCAAGCAAATGACATTGGAGGAAATAGAGCGAATCGCCTCGTATTTTGACATTGCTCCAGGAGACCTGGTTGCTCTGATCTATCAAAAGTGACAAATCATCACTTTATTAGTTCTATCCCATACTTTGCCTTGTAGGGGACTTTGTCGTTATTTGCCGTGTGAGAAATAATAACAACATTGAAGCCTTAATTAGGAGAGGTAAAATCAGGTACTTCAAGGATATCTTCGGCAAAGGATTGAATCAAATCTCTGCTATGAAAGTTGCGGAATTATTGGAAATTTCCCCTCGAAAGTTTCATTACTTGATGCATCATGCAGAACAGATCGGATGCAGCAACCAACTTAGGATAGACCATTTCCTTGGCCTAAAAGAAGATACAACTTTTGACCTAATTGCTGCTCAAACTCAATATTACATGGATACATATAGTTTAAAGTGGTGCCTGCATTTTAGTTCATTTGGCTATCTCTATACAAAACAAAAAAGGAGACGCTAGAAATTACAGCAATAGGTAAGCCTTGCGTCACCTAAATCTCATTGCCTTCGCCTACCGATCATATCCAATGAGCAGTCCCCGCAATGTCTTATTAACATTGTTTAGCTCTGCTACCAGCGCAAATAATTCCGCCACTGGTATTGGTTCAGTCTTGGCCACATATGCGCGATAAATTATCTGGTGAATTCGTTGCTGGCGCCCATGATGATGTGGCAATATAGTGGACGCCTCGGGAAGGAAAGCAGCCGCGAACCGGTGAAGTTCATTAATATTGTGAACGGAGGCCCGGTACCCGGTAACCATCAAATTCAATCCCGCCATGAAATACTCCATACACTGATGTAGTGAAAGAGCCGCCACCCGATACGATTTTGCCTTCAAATGAGCTTGGGCATTCTTCAGAAAGTCAAGTCCCATATAGTAATACATCTCTATATCCTCCCGCATTCTTACCAGCCAGTTATCCTTAACGCAAAATTTTGCGCTTTCAGGCCACCCTCTCGCCTTATCTTTTACGTCGTAAAGCACGCACGCTTCCTTATACCGCAATGTTAATGTTTCATCATCCTTCAATACCATTTTGAATTGATGAACCGTGAATATGTTAAAATTCAACGGAGTCGCCGCCTTGTACTTTTCTCTAATATTAGCGTGAATATCTTCAAATCGACGATTTGTTCCTTTAACAAGTACCACAATATTGAAAGCGTAGGCCCCCCACATGTTTCTAACATGAAGCGGCCAGCCATCCTTTTCGTATGTGGTACTGTAAAGGAGACAGATTTTTTCAGGTTGTACCTCTTTAAGGATGATATCGACAATGTGCTCTAATGGAGAAAGTCGGAATGAATCCTGCGGCGGATCGATCGTTTTGTTATTAGATTTTTTCATTTTTGTGGTTTTATGTTTGCAACAGCTGGACTTTTCCTGTTTTTGTCCCTC
Organism: Paraflavitalea sp. CAU 1676; assembly: GCF_029223285.1. Classification (GTDB taxonomy): domain Bacteria; phylum Bacteroidota; class Bacteroidia; order Chitinophagales; family Chitinophagaceae; genus Paraflavitalea. Next base: position 208,563 of record NZ_JARHUJ010000007.1, read on the forward strand.
ATTTCAATTGAATGGTATAAACTGCTGTCCCGCTAAGCACATACAGACGAAACTATACCACGTACCGATATATGCGATTTATACAGTCGGGCACGGTAATCCGTTCCGTCCGCAAGGCTGACAGCTTGCAACAGGCAAAACCAACCTTTTTCTGAGACAGCGTACTTGCCGTGGAGCAGGACAGGAAATGCCGTCTGAAATATTGGGACGAAGCGGTCCGCTAAAAAGCGGTAGCCAGCGAGCTTCGCAAAATGGCAACTAAATAAAAGTAGTTGGATGAAAACTCGGCATCTAGGGTGCCCGACCCCTTATCGGCATTTTACATTGCATAGTCATAGTGGTCTACTTTTACCCAGGAAATCAGTTTGCATAAGCCCATTGTCGGCGAAAGAGAACCATGCATCTTTTGAGAAAATCAGGTGATCCACCACTTCGATACCCATTAGCCGGCCGGAAAGGGCTAAAGACCTGGTTGCATTAAAATCTTCACGGGAAGGCTTTACATTGCCGCTTGTATTGTTGTTACCCAAAATTATTTTCCCTGCCCCGGATAGTAAGGCTGCTGAAAAAATGAACTTCGGGTCGAAAAGCGCCTTGTCCATACAACCGGTAGCAACTTCCGAAATCCCTAAGACCTTGTTGGCGTTGGTTAAAAGGAGAATCTTGAGCTGTTTCACCAGCTCGATCTTGTTCCAGTCCCATTGCACGAGAAATATTTCGAAGGCATCCAGAGAGTTGCCGACAGTAGGGCGCTTTGAGCGGTCTGCATCCGCTTTGTATATTAACTCTAATAGGGGCACATGAAGATCTTGTACCTTTTCGAGTTTTGCCTTCTTTGCCTTTGCAGACAGCGGAACGGTTGGCAATATGCTTACTGGCGCTTTAATGAATTGATTTTTTCCTTTTACTGACATGACTGTTCTTATTATTGATTTTAGAATTTCGTTTAGTCTGGCTCTTTGGGACCGATTTTCGGTGGAGTAGATAAGCGGCTTCGGCCAACTTTTCGAGGTTCTCATACAGGAATATCAAGTTACTGCGATCCAAACCATCCTGGAACCAGCTTCCGTCATGGCATAAGCCAGAGCATAGCCATTCCCACAAAACCTCCCGAAGATCCTTCAGGTGATAATTCATGAAAAACTCAGTTATCACACCTTGCGGATCTTTTTGCTCTTCTTCTGAAAGCCGCCGAAGCTGGCTAGATATTTCTAATTTTTCTGGTTTCATGGCTATTGTTTATCTGATTTTCAATGGAGCGAGAGATGTGCTCCTCCCCAATAACGTCTAATATTTTTTGCACACGATCATGGTGGCCACGTTCTTTTAGATAGCGGATCGTTATCCGCATAGTAGTTCGGAACAGCCAGCCGCCTCTATATTGGAGGAAATCATCCCGGTTGCCCCAGAGTTGGAGAAATACCGATTCCGTAAGAAGGCAAAGAATGTACGGGTCTTGAATCCCTGAAAAGCGTGCTATGATCGAAAAGGTGGGATTGTAGAAGTAGTCGCAATAGCTAGCATAGGCCTTGCGGTCACCGTTCGCGATAGCGGGAAAATCAAATTGAGGGAGTGCGGACTGATCGGCTTTGTCGCCGGTTGAGTTGATAAGGTCGCACATACACAGCAATTTTTGTGGATGGATAAAATTGCAGGTAAGGGCCAAAAAAAATGACGTGGGTTGGTCCTTACTGTGTTGGAGGGTTACGACGCCCTGACTACGAATAAGAACGCCCACGTCAATAACGTGAGCGATTTACCTTACTTCCCGTAGTCTTAGAAGGTCGTAATTTCCAACACGAGAATAAAGCAAACACGCTTAAAATGTCTTTTGTGTTCGCAAAACTATAGCAAGAATTAAGAACTGTCCAACAAAATCATTTAAAAGGCTATTTTTTCCCTCTAAAGGTACAGAATGATACTTAAAATACCAAATTGATATATTACATACCTGTCGTAGGAGAGAAATGCGTGGAGTTAATTTTTTTGCGTTAGTTGCTTAAGAATAATCCTTTAGCAGACTAACATGCCGCCAAAAAGAACACGATACAATAGAATAAAACTGGTGCTTTACGAAAAAGAAAAGAGTAACGGATGGTTGGCCGAAAAGATCGGCGTAAAAGCAGTTACTGTTTCCAAATGGTGTTCAAATGTAAATCAACCAACAATCTCTACTATGTATGAAATTGCCGATGCGCTGCAGGTAAGTATTTATGAACTATTAGTGCCTAATACCTTTTCGAAAAAAGGATGAGACTTAGCCTAAACCTTGTCAGATAAGTATCATCTACTTTAACATCCACCCATTATTTGTCCTATAAAATACTACCCGTTTTCTAACAATGGTATCCTGACCATTCTTATTCCATGCTTCCTTATTGGCTATAGTCCAAAATGGCGAGAAGTCACCTCTCAAAACTGTATGATTCACATTCGCCTCGTTAATACCAGGCTTCTCATGAATACTTAAAACCTCCCCAAACCTCTGAACGCAGCTTACAAAGCGCCCCTTATAAAGGAAGCCTCGGTCACCTTGTCGACGAGGCTTCGGATCTTCCTTACGGAGAAATCCCCGACCCACATCCGTCAATTCAACATTAAATACATAAGACGAGGTAAACATCCCGGTTTTTCCAAGAGCCTGAATCGTAACGCCCTTCTGATGTTGAATCTTATAGTACTCAGGTGGCAATGAGTCATACCGATAAGCTACTATTCCATACTCAAATTCTACAAATTCTTCTTGAGGATACCTCCCAGATTCCTTAATTAAGGTCTCAGCCTTTACCGCGGTCAGATTCCCGCTCTCGCAGGCCCCAAGCAAAATTACGATGGAGAAAAACATTGATAAAACACCTCTCATATAAACACTTTTTAATAAATTAACCCAAGTAGACTCCACATACATTATACATTGAATGACTCATACCAATACTATTTTTCCTCTATCCTGTCACGGAACTCATTGAGGCTTTCGATGCACTCCTCATGAAAGGCGGTAAAAGACTTCTTACGTGCCAGAATATCCTGCATAATCCGGGAAAAGTTTCCGACTTCAATGCCGAAAAAAGACTCTAAGTGCATGAAAAGCTGTTGCAGACTAGTCCTGCCATTATTAATAGCTCCTACTGATTTTATCCCGTATACCCATTCTACAAAAGCTGCCTTTGTATGAGTCCACCGCATCAACGAATTCAAGTCATCTCCTGGTTTCGCGAGTAATTCTGGAGACTTCTGATTGGTCCGGACTGCTTCGTAATACTGAGAAAGTCGATCATTTGCTAAAATGCGGGATACAATGTAATCCTTGTCGGTTGTGAAACCTCTGTCTGTATCAATCTGTCTGTATCCAAAAAATGGATAATTCGATCCTTTACGGGTAAAATACCTTTCATCCAAATGGGAGAATCCAGCTCTAAAGTATCTATAGAACTCAATATGCTGCCTGTAGAACCTATATATATCCTCTTCATGGGAAGAAATATACTGTTCAACTGTTGATGTTTTTCCTTGGGGGCGTTCGGATTCAAAAAGGTGCACCTTGTCATAATAGATTAGAGAAGAATGAAATTGCGGCTTTACTTCACGAAAGAAATAAATTTCTTCGCAAGAATCTACAAAGGGGTACTCCCTAATTGTTGCCTTCAAGGCCTCCATCTTTAAAAAGCAAACCTCGGCGGCTTGGGAAACCATTTCTAAATGGGGCTTCTTCGACCTGCTTAATACAGCCAGTTCCTCAACTAGGGCTTCATAAAGCGACTGCCATTCACTTCTATATTCCATAAAAGTGGGTTTTGTTAGTTAACGTATATGGTTTAGTATCGGTTTTCGACAGGCTTGAGTTATACAGTGAAATTATAAAGGTTACAAATACCTGAAATTGGCAAATGCCAATAAAAACATCTTATTTTACCCATAATTCCGACTTTTCCATCAGTAAAATGTTAATGCAGGTAAAAAACTGAATAATTTATTTATCGTTTGTACTATCCGTTAGTGTTATTTACTATATTAGAGTAGGAATCGACTAACCCCACTCCATCATACCGTTTTGACAATTCTCAACCATTGTTTAACCTAAAACGGCCTCCGTTTATGGACCTGCTTATTGCCTACCTCAACTCTATATTCCCCCTTTCGGAGGAATTAAAGATACACTTGAGAAAAATCATCAAGCGAAGAACAATAGAAAGGAAAGCATACTTGCTAAAGATCGGGGACATTAGCAGCCAGGTCTGCTTCATTGAGAGCGGTCTATTAAGATGCTTTTATGAAAAAAATGGCAATGAGGTATCGTCTTGGTTTATGAAGGAGAACGATGTCGTCTTCTCGATCGATAGCTTCTATTCACAAAGCCCGAGTTACGAAGCAATTCAAGCCCTGGAACATACAACTATCTTTTTTATAACTTTTGATGAACTAGCCTATATATACAATAAGTACATTGAATTCAACTTCGTTGGTCGTGTTTTAACCATATTCTATCATAAGTTATGGGGCGAGCAACTCTATTCAATCAGAATGCGCTCAGGCGAGGAAAGGTACGAGTGGTTATTAACTAAACACCCGGAACTTACTATACGCGTGCCAGCTAAGTACCTCTCTTCTTACTTGGATATTTCAGAATTTACGTTAAGCAAGATCAAAGCAAGGCATTCGCATCCAAAGATTGACAACTAAGGCAAATTACCGTACCCAATTGAAATGGTGATTTCCTAACTCGTCAAATCATATACCATGAACCAAACTATGAAGGTGCTACTATTCGGCTTACTAATTTCAGCTTCATTTTACGCCTGTAAAAAAGAAGCACGCAAAACTGACTCACTTTCATCATTTGCGCAAGAGGCCCGCTATTTCTTCGAAAATGAAGTACAAAACTCCCTCCAATTACCCTCAACAAACCAACCTCCAATTCAAAGAAATCCGCGTACGGAGCAAAAACCAATGCCGATTTGGAAAGAGCTGACACACGTAAAATCCCCAGTTGGCAAAGGAATTGTGGTCCCCTTAAAATTTGAAAAAGATGCATACATGCATATTCCCGGCGCCGAATATGCGTATTCAATAAGTCAGACATCTAAATTGTTTATATATCGGGACACACAAAATAGTATGCAGGCAGTCCGCTTAACCTATATCCCAAACGCTGAATACACTCCCGAGTCGCAGTTTTCAGGCTTTATTTTGGCGGAAAATTGGCAGGGTGAAAAACTCGCAGTATACAAACAGGAAGCCAACGGGAAATTGCTTTTTGAAGCTCCAATCCCCAATCCAAATGCCAAATATGAGTGCATCTATTTAGAAGGGTTTAACTATTCAGAATTGGACCCTAAGGGTTACTCCTATTCTCAGTTGATTGGATGCTACTTTACACCTGAAATAGTTTCCCCTGTTGCATATGACAAACCTCTTATACCAGAAACAAGTGGTGGAGGCGGTCTTATACGCCCAGGCAATCTTACGCGAGAACCAGTTATTACCTTATTTGGAGGCAATAGTCCTATTAATAATATAAAAGGCTATTTTAACTGCTTCGACAATGTTCCAGGGGAAGAAAATCAGTACCAAATTACGGTGTGTGTAGTTCAACCTAGCCCTGGGAGAAGACACCCATGGTACCCCATAAATCCCTATATAAATGACCTAAACCCAGTTTACACGGGTCACGCGTTTTTGATCCTCAGTCAAAACAGAGCAGGAAATTCTTTCATAAGAAATGTGGGGTTTTATCCAATGGAAAGCGTAAATCCTTACTCCCCGAGGTCGGCAGGCCAATTGAACAACGATCAATACCGGGAATTCGACGTCAGACTGGCAATCAATGTTACGAGCAGCCAATTCTTTGCGGTTTTGGATCATATTTCACTAACGGCCAATGCTCAATATGACTTAAATTTAAACAATTGCACTTCCTTTGTAATTGCTTCCCTTGCAAGTGCGGGAGTCAATATTCCAGCCACTCGAGGTACCTGGATGAACGGGGGAGGTTTCAATCCGGGAGACTTAGGTCAAGATATTCGGGAAATGGAGCCAACTCAGAATATGACGCCAAGTTCCATTACGGGAAAACACGAAAATAAAGGTGTATGTAACTAAACTTAAATTATGACCAAATCCCTCTCATTGTTATTCTTATTATGTATAGGGCTAAAGAGTGTTTACTGCCAACAACTCGACAGTCTAACCGGATGGAGAATTTACAAGCTCGTAGATCGGACAGCATACCAAGCATCTGAAGATACGCTAGCCCACTTGGACAGCCGTCTCCTCCCCCATCAAGCGATCAATACTTTCGTAAGCAAAATGATTATCCTAAACACCGATAAACCGCTATCCCTAAACAGTGCGTTCTTAATGAGCTTTCTAGACGTAAATTCCAAGCCAGTAAAAGTAATAGTTAGTGGAGGTGGAGACTATATTTTTGTAAGGAGATTTCAAAAATATTATGCCATTCCGGAATCCATTCGGCAGGACTGGCTCGAGTTTCTTAATGAACAATATGGAATCTTATCTAAAAATTGATAGCGTGAATGTGAAAAATCTTCGCGAGGTGATCTACTGGAATCTGGGATTTGCATTATTGATAGTGTTACTAGCGTTCAATTACGGGCACGCAAGCAATACTTGGCCTTACATTTCCTACAATCTGATAATTCTTCGCATCCTTTTAATTGCTGCTACAATACTCATTATTCTCGCAAGATTATTTTCTAAACTTTCCAGCCAGAATCTTGCATATACATTAGTTGGCTGGTTCAATTTTACATTTGGAGCGTTTGCTTTAGCCTGTTTTTTTATTGACGACAAATGGTCCTCATGGCTGAGGGCTAACATTGTCAATTTTGGGTTAGCGTTGGTTATTTTCATAGACAAAAGAATCGCTGCCAAAACATAAAATGAACTTTAAAAGAATCGCGTATTGGCATCGCTACGCTTTTCGCTAGTTATAATGCTTATGATCTCAGCAGATATAATTGAAGATTTAGGCTGCTGTCCATTTTGCATTGCCTTATATTTCGCCGGCTTTTATCTTTTGTTTTTAATCAGAAGAGGTACAATTTATGGTTTCCCACCCCCCTCCATTTGAGCAATAATCTTATTGACTTCCGTTTCCGTAGACTTCAGTCGCTGTTGACAGAAGGTAATTAGAAAGGAGGCCCGCTTTACTTTCTCGGCAAGAACATCAACAGAGACAGTCTCATTCTCAATATCCTTGGATATCTGCTGTAGTTCTTTGTATGCAGCTTCATACGTTAAATTCACGTCCATCGTGTTTTGTTTTTTGTTTAACGGTTGATCGAAGTTTGGTGCTATCGAGAATCACCTCGATTTCTGAGCCCACGGCAATATCTTCCGCTTTGGCAGCCAATTTACCGTTGTGCAGTACCAGGGCAAATCCCCTTTTGAGGATGTTGTCAGGCGCCATTACCTTGACCATGGAAACATGGTGCCCCAAATATCCACTTTGATTGATAAGGTACTTGGCAGTGAAAGACTTCAAATTGCCAATTACCGTATCAATATCACTTTTCCAAGTATAAAGAACCACCCGCGGCCGGGCCATTAATCTCGCAGAAAGGGCTATCAGCTCATTTTTCCGGTCAAAGATCAGGGACGCAGACCTGGTGATCATCGTCCTGTTATTGTTGATTAGCGTTTGGTTATGCTCGCCAATCAGATTCCTGGCACCATGCATAATAGTGCTATTGAGGATCGCAAGACGCTGAAAGTGATCCGAAAAAAGCCGTTGAGAGTGGATCAGAATATTTTTCTGCAACAGAAGGATTGAGTCTTCGAACGACCGGTTGTGCTGGAGGATAAACTCCGCAGATTTAGTGGGGGTCTTAGTCTGTGTATGAGCCATCAAGTCAGCGACGGTCTCATTGCGCTGGTGGCCGATCCCCGTAATCACTGGAATAGGGAAGCGGGCAATAGCCTTTCCGATCCTATATTGGTCAAAAATGAGAAAATCAGTCTGGGCCCCGCCTCCCCTGGCGATTACAACAGCGTCATACGGCTGGCCGCTGTTGAAGACAGCAATAAGGCTATTCACAAGCTCTTCTTCATTCAAGTTCCCCTGAACCGAGGTGTGATAGTCATCTATCTCGAACCGGTATCCAAATTGGTTGCCTTCGAGGGTATGCCTGAAATCCTCATAGCCCGCAGATCTTTTCGAGGCAACAAAGGCAATTCGCTGGATAACCCTCGGAAGCGGCAACCGCTTATTGTAGGTTATATAATCATCTCCCCTCCTTTCGACCATACCCGGATTCTCCATTACCAACCGGCGGAGGGTCTCTTGCCGTTGCTGCTCCAGCGCCCCGAGGGTAAAGTTCGAATCAATGTCCAGTAAATTCAACTTGAGGCCATATACCTCATGGAAGTTGACTTCCACTTTGACCAGGATGCTTATGTTGCTCGTAAACCGCTGCCGGGTTATCTTTTCAAACAATTCGATTGATTGCGATCCTCGTCCGAACGCCGCCGCCTGGATTTTAGCGACCAACTTACCTGGTCCCTCAGATTCGCTTAAATCGAAATATGGTTATTCTTATTTGAATAGTAGGTATGATTAGTCACATCGGCGATAACCCAAAACTCCCCACCGGAAAATGCTTGGCTGATGGCTTCCTTTATCCGGCCACTCAATTCCGAAAGTCGTATGGGAATAATACCAAGACTGGTTATTGGTTCAGACATATTTGATCGACAGATGAATCACGTGAAACTACAAATCTGTCAATAAAAAACCTTATTGTCTCCAATAGTATTTGATTTCAGAAACACATATCGCAATACGTCCCACAAAGCCAGAGTTACTTATCTAAATGAAAGTCAGTACATTAAGTCACATCCTTAAGACTTGTCCAATATTCTGCACCCGTTTCCGATCAATCTTTTATCTCCAAATCTCCCCCGTTCCAGACTCCGTACATCTGTTACAGACTGTGCTTATCTCTCACACCTTCGTACGATTTTGTTGGGCTAGGCCTAATAGCTAACGGGCGTCTATTGGTAAATCCCGGGGCTGTTAGTCCGGGATTTCATTTATTCTGCTTAGTTTACCATATCCAAGTTTTAACCCAATGGAACATCTGAACAAAAGACTTAATGCAGCTCACAGGTATATGGCTGAAGAGCTGATCCTTGAAATGGCAACAAAGAGCCCCGAAATCAGCAACGTAGTAAACGCCATAAGTAGAGAAAGCTTTGGGATCTGGACGTATAATGAAGATTTTTCGCCAGCGTACACTCTATCATACATCAATAGTCAAGGCAAGGATTTGGTAGGAGAAGTGCTAAGCCTGAACCTGAACGAAAAGGATAACTTTGAGGTCACAATGGCATTCTGTGCACATCTTTCCCGTGAATACTCACATCTTGACACGATCGATGTGTTCAACACCTATAACCATAAGCTTCGGTCCTACCTCGAAATGCACGAAATCCGTACTGTAACGCAGGAAGAGCTTGTAGCTTGTGAAGAGGAAATTACCATTATCGCGAAAGGAAAAGCAATTTATTACATACCCATTATCGACAAGCTGAATTTTTACAGAAGCCTGTTCGGCAATCTGCATGCCCAGCCAAAACCTCGCGACGAAAATGTAGTATACCTGTTACTCGACATCCAGACCGGATTTTTCAAAATTGGGCGGAGCAGCAACCTTTACCACAGGGAAGGGACCCTCCAAGCACAAACACCGGTCATTGAAACCATAGCTTTCTGGAAGGCACCCAAAGAAGCCGAGCGGCTACTCCACCGGCAGTTTTCGGAAAAAAGGCTTCGTGGAGAATGGTTTAAATTAGATTTCAAGGACCTTCGCCAATTGAAAGAAATTATCGAAAATTATTAAGCCAATACAAACACCAATCTTCCTATAGACACCTCCTAACACTTATTAAATACTATTCGTATAGCAAAGATCAATTAAACTCAGCCGACCCCACCTTTTCAATTGTCTCATTCCGAACCAACACATTGCAGTTTTCTATATAAGGTCGATTTATCCGGCAACTTCAACTCATACTCCGCCACCATCGCCGGCGACAAACTTCTATTCATCGCATACCTTACCACGTCATGATCCCGATCCTTACAAAGCAATATCCCAATACTCGGCTTTTCATGTGGCTTCTTCACATCCCGGTCCAATGCCTCCAGGTAAAAATTTAACTGCCCCAAGTATTCGGGCTTAAACTTGTCGATTTTTAGCTCAATGGCTACTAGGCACTGCAGGTCACGGTGATAAAATAATAGGTCAATCTCAAAATCACTGTTACCGACTTGTAATCGAAACTCTTGGCCCATAAAAACAAAATCCTTTCCCAGCTCCAGTACGAAATCTTTCATTTGGATTACTAACGCCCTCTGTAGCTCGATCTCACTATGGTCGGGTGGTAGCGACAAAAACTCAAAAACATAACTATCTTTAAATGAACCATTTGCAGGCTGACTAATTTCTCTCAATACTGTTGAGAGTTTTGCATTTCCAATCAGTGAGCGCTCAAATAAGCCGGAACTAATCTGCCGATCCAGCTCCCGAACACCATATCGCTCATTTTTGCAACGCAACAGGTAAAACTCTCTTTCCTCCATAGTTTTGCACCGCGAAAATATTGCCAGGTTGTGTGACCAGCTGATTTCTCTCAACAGCGTTGAGAGTTTTGGGTGAGCCTTATAAGTTTCATAAAATTGCTTCATCCGCCACAAGTTCTTATCGCTATATCCTTTCAGATCGGGGGTGTTACTGGTTATATAAGCAGCCAACTTAACCACCACTGATTTTCCCCAGACCTGACTTTCCACTCTTTTGCTGATATATTCCCCAATGCTCCAATAGAGGTTAATCAATTCTTTATTGACTGCTTGAAAAGCGTTCACCCTGGATGCCTGGATCATTTTGATAACCTCAGTAAACTCACGCTCTTGTTTCATAGTAGGTCATTTAGATAGGTAAAGAAAAACTGTTGCGACCGAGACAGTCGAGTTTGTGGCTTTATTTTTTTTGAAGGTGTATTACACGAAGGGTATTTGTGGGCTTAAGCAAAACTGACGCGGCATCCTGGCCAGATGCAGTCTTACTTTTTAAAGTTCCACTATCAGCAAATAGCTTTTCTTTCAATTCACCCATTTCCTGGGTTACCCTCTTTTTATTACTACGCAGATAATGTTCTGTCGTGCTTTGTTTCTTATGGCCTACAACCTGTTTAATTACCGGAACACTCACCCCATTGGCATAGGCAAGCTCATTTATAAAAAAATACCGCGTCTGGTGCCCATGCATGTCTATGTTATACTTTAACTCATCCCCAATCACCTTGAGGCATCTATTCCAATGCTCATTTGTGGGCATAGGTAGTACACGCCGCTTCCTTACAAACTGAGGATGGTCTTTATATTTCTGTATAATCTCTATGGCTGGAGGCAACAGAGGTACCGGTTCATCGCTTCCGGTTTTCAATCGGGCAATATCAATCCACAATTGCCCGTCTATCTTTTTAAGATGCTCATCCGAAAGCCGGAAAAGTTCGGCATACGAAAGACCAGTATAACAAGCGAAAACATAGAGATCCCTTATAATATTCAAATGCGGTTTGTCAAAGGTGGTATCTTTTAAGCGGAGGAATTGCTCCATGGTGAGGTATTCCGCTTTGGGAGGTACATAGGAGCAAGAAAAAGGCTTGAAAAGGTTTATAGGCAGCCAGCCCAGCACTACGGCGCGGTCAATTACCTCTTTTAAATACTTTGCGTAGTTCATAGCGGTATTTTGATCAACATGATGAATCAATTGATTGTAATTGACCATATCGCCGATGAAAGCGTACTTAAGCGAGGAAAGTGGGATGTCACTTTTCCGATACCGGTATTCGAGATAAGCAATATACCTCAATCGACGCCCAAGCCATTTTTCTAGGGTAGTAAAAGCCCGGTTCTGAGTATGCACCGCTTTGAGAAAATTGAACAACAACTCATCGATTGCCATAATCAGGGTCTTTTCCCGGGTAGGATCTCCGTACATCCTGAAGGCTTCCCTATCAAGTTTATGGATTCGGATATCGAAATCTTTAATTTCCCGCTCATGTTCCGCCAATTTTATAGGAGGAACATCTTCCACCTTATTGCAATAAGTCTTCCATCGTTCACACCATTTGACATAGTCCCACATTAGGCCAACGATAGCTTCCTGGAATACCTCGTACTCGGTCTTCTGTTCGGTGATTGCCTTACCATTTATTGGAGTCAAATAGGCTGCTTTTACATCTTCTGGCGTGGCAAGACCTTTGGTAAGCCTTATCAGGTCAAAATAGCGTTGGATGTCTACCCGCGCGGCATTGATTCTGTCATTAATTGTACGGTAGTTTTCAGCAGTAGGGAATACTGATTTAGTTTTAAGGTCCCAGTCGGCATCCTTAACCCGAACCTGAAGAGACACCTCATCTGTTAGCCCGTCGATGGTGATACGTGCATACACCGGACTCCCGTCCTGGTTTTGTTTACTTCTTTTCCGGAAGAAAAGAATTTTCAGTCTTTGCTTTACCTGCATCCTGCATAATTTGGCGGTTAAAAAATGTTTAATCGCGCTCCTTTCGCATGAAAAAACTGGTGACCTTGTGACTCTTTCGGTAAATGTAGGTCACCAAAAAGGTCACCATTTTGGTCACCATTTTCTTTGATTTACTTTGTTGCAGCTTGTAGCGGAAATTCACGGCAAACGCAGGCGGGACGTGTGTTTAAAGCAAAAAAGCATGACTTACGCCATGCTTTTAGTGACCCCGTCTGGATTCAAACCAGAAACCTTTTGATCCGTAGTCAAATGCTCTATTCAATTGAGCTACGGGGCCTTACCACTTCATTTGATCAATTCGTAATCCGTTTCTCTCAAATGGGTTGCAAAAATAAAGAGATTACTCATTCCCACCAACAGAAATTGCTAGAAATCTGACCATTATCAGAAAAAAATTTTCAAGTGCCCTGCCAGACTGCATTTCAGCCACTGAAAAAATTCATACAAGTACCTGAAAAAGATTTTCAACCCCTCGTATTGTCATTATGTTCTATTTTAGGGCATTGACTGTCCAAGGTTTACATAATGAGAAATTGCTCCTGCAACGCGTAGCATCCGGTGATCAACAGGCTTTCGCAACCCTCTACAACCACTACCTGCCCAGGCTGTATCGCTATGTCATGCCCTTCGTGCGTCAATCGCACGAAGAAACCGAAGAGATACTCCAGGAGATCTTCTTTCGCATCTGGTTGAAAAAAGAAACGCTGCCCGCACTCGACCAGTTTGAGACGTATTTGCTGCGTATGACCCGCAATCGTATTATCGATCTCCACCGTCATCGCAAAGTAGAAGAAGCATTTCTGCGCGCAGAAGCCTCCGCAACCCCATCCCTCGCTCCCGACCCCGTCGCAGCACTCACCTACAAAGAATACAACCAGGCCGCCCAGCAGGCCCTGCGCGACATGACCGATAAACGCAAGCTCGTCTTCGAACTCCACACCCAGCACGACCAAACACTCGAAGAAATCGGTCGCACCGTTGGCATATCCCGCTCCGCCGCCAAGAAACACCTCCACGCCGCTACACGCCTCATCAAAGAAGCCCTCCTCAAACACGGCGATTGGATCGGCAGCCTCTGCCTCCTGCTCACCCGCAAGTCGTAACGCATCTGTCGCACGTGCACATTCACCAATCAGCAACAGCCTCCTACAGCCTCAGTTCTGCTATTATTCAGAAGGGCTAAGACAAATTCTCCTCCGTAGATCAGCCATAGATCAGGTATAGATACTAAAGGGAAGATGTATGATAGTCCCAAGAGAGTTACAAGGAAAAGGTAAGATGATGGCAAGCCAATAGTAAGAGAACAGCCCTCAAACGCCCGCTGGTGGCGGATATAATAAATGCAGACACTTTGTAGTAGACTGATATATAGATGAATAACCCATAAAAAGCGAACATCTCATTACACTACCCCGCACAAACCGAAGCCCGCCGATCCCCCAATAGCCGTTGCCGATGCTCCACTGCCGCAAAACACCATCTCAGGGCCCCGAAACCTCAATCCAAGCCATCGGCAACTGTAGCTTAGCCTCAAATTATCAATTATTTACGATATTACGGCAGTTCAAAACGCCAATCCGAAGCCCCCTTACCGCCTTCCGGAAAAACGATGAAAACAACCATCATCACTATAATCATACTCGCCCTCCTGTCGGCCATCGGCCTATGGCTTTACCGGCAGGGCCGGTCAACAGCCACCCTCCACCTGGGCAACTTGCCCGTCGACGCGGCAAGCCAGCTAAAGGTATACCTCACCTACACCCCCCGGAAACCCAAACCCCTGCTTAGCAAAAAATGGAACCTATTGGGCGGCTCGTACGTAAAACTCGAAACGATACACCCCAAACTCACGAAGCAGGATCACCGGTCCTACTCTTTTGATTTCAGACCTGCACTTTTCGGTCCCTCAGCCTACGAACTCTCAGCAATCACCATCAACTGCCAATTGCCAGGCGGCCACACCACCAGCTTCCACACCAGCATTACCGTCAACGCAAACAAGGCCAACCACGGAGGGTGGATAGAAGGACAATCCATGCAGGAAAACAACGGCATTGATCGCCTCCTCCGACTGGAGCTAAAAAATACCCGGGCCTCCTTTGCCGATCGCTCCAAAGATGAATACTACCGCTTCTTCGAAAAGGACGGCCAGGGCCAGTTGAAGCTCGACGAAGAGAATCGCCCCATCCTCCTGCAGGATTCATTGCCCGGATTGCAGGAGTACCTGAACCGGATCTTATCCGAAGACGACCAATAACCAGTCAACTCGCACAACAGCTCATCTATTCACCAGGCGACCGCACCATCAGCCTCAGTCCCCTGGTGTCGTTTTTACACCATTCTCATGTCGATTTACGGAATCGCACCCCTGCCGGAATCAATTTTGGTTATCTTTAGCCGGCACCCTAACACGAACACTATGATTAAACGAACGCTGTTGATGGCTGCTGCCTTCTGCTGCACAACAGTCTTTGCCCAATACGTTGCGGGCAAAAGAGCCGTGGATCCCGAAAATCTCCCCACCCTCATAGCCCAACTAAACACCTCCCTCCCCAACACCTCAAAAGCCACCCTCCTGCTCGACATTGGCTACGCTTACCTCTACCGCAATGGCGAATTGAAGAGCGATCTCGATAGCGGTCTCTACTACGCTGGCCAACTGGCCGCCCTGGGCAAACAAACCAACAACGTCCGCGATCAACAGGAAGCGCTCCTCCTCACCACCCTGCTCCACATGGAGCAAAAAGACTTTTTCGCAGCCGAAAGGATGATCTCCTCTCTCAACGACAGCATGCGGCTGAAGGCATACCTATCACTCACGGTTTTCAACACCAATACCGCCGAAGGCAATATGCAGGATCAGACAGCCGCCGACCGGGCTGCCCGTTATGTGCTCGAAGCCATACCCCTCTCATTAAAAACCAACTTGCTGGCAAATGAAACCGCTTACGCGTTACACTTTGTAGCACACGAATACAGGGAACGCCACCAACCTGCCCAGGCGGAAAAATATTACCTGCTCATGTTGAAGTTCGCCGGCAACTCAACAGAGGCAGCCCCCGCACGTATCTATAGCTATATCTGTTTCACGTATAGCAAAGACGGTAATTTTTACCGGGCTATGGAGTACTCTCTCAAAGCAAGAAACGCGCTTACCAACAAAAGCAGCGATAAAGATGTGGCCTATATGTATTTCACAACGGCCAATCTCTACAGCCTGCGCGATAAACCCCGGGAGGCCCTTCCCCCATATGCCTTCCTCCTCGCCGATCCGGCCAGGTACGGCGAAGGCATCAGCATGTACAGCCTGCTCACCAGCTATTGCACCAATCTGCACAAAGCAAATCGGCAGGCAGAAACAATACCCTATGTACAGCAATTTGTACAACGGTATCCGCCAAGGTCAGATGTAGACAGAAGTTATTATCATTTGATCCTCGCCAATTACTACAAGAATCTGAAGCAATTTGCCGCTGCCGAAAAGAACTTCCTCGAAGGCATCCGCTTCGCCAAAGCAGCCAATTTCAGGAACGGCAAACTGCAATCCGGTCTCGGCAGTCTCTATTACGAGAACAAGCTGTACGACAAAGCAGCCGTCATGCTAAAGGCAGCAGAAGATATACTGCCCACCGAGAACAACGTGCTCAAGACCGACAACCTGTTCAACCTCGCCCGCACCGAAGCCATACTCGGCCGCCACGAAAGCGCCTATACCTACCTGCTGAAAAGCAAGAGCATGTCCGACTCTGCCTTTACAGTCGGCAAAGCCAGGCTCACCGACGAACTCGAAGCCCAGTATGAATCAAGGAAAAAAGAAGCCGACATACTGCAGAAAGAATCCAATATCCGCGACCTCAACGCACGGCGCAAGATCAATACGCTTATCATCGTAATGATGTCGGTGATCGTCGTATTGCTTGGCTGGCTGTTCTGGACCAAGCAGAAATCGAATAAACTCATCACCCAAAAGAATATGCTGCTGCAACAATTGGTGAGGGATAAAAGCTGGCTGCTGAAAGAAATGCACCACCGCGTCAAGAACAACCTGCACACCATCGTAAGCCTGCTCGAATCACAATCGGCCTACCTGCGCGATGACGCCCTCGAAGCCATCCAGCACTCCCAGGCCCGGATCTTCTCCATGTCACTCATACACCAGAAACTCTATCAGTCCGACGATACCAAAACGATCGACATGGCCACCTATATCCCGGAGCTGGTCAATTACCTAAGGGAATGCTTTAACCGGTCCGTACACATCCATATGGACATCGACAACACAGCCTTCAATGTAGAAGAAGCAGTACCCCTTGGGTTGATCATTAATGAAGCAGTAACCAATTCAATGAAGTATGCATTTAAGGGAGATAATTTGGGGGAGATCTGGATCATACTCAAATCCACCGGCGATGATGAATACCAATTAACGCTGGCCGACAATGGCAGTGGCCTCCAACAGGATTTTGACCTCGACACCACCACTACCCTTGGGTTCCAGCTCATCAAAGGACTCAGCGAGCAGCTCAACGCCACCCTCCACATCGAAAACAACAACGGGCTAAAGATCACCCTCTCCCGCATTTCGGCATTCTGGACCCACCAGGTAAAAGTGATAGAAAATGAAATGAAAGGACAAATGGCCATGTAGGACGCTGCCCCTCGTGTCGTTTTTACACCATGCTCATGTCGATTTCCGGAATCCCTCCTTGCCCCACATAAGTTTTGGCTATCTTTAGGAGTCACCCTAACACGAATGCTATGCTTAAACTAACGTTGTTGATGGCTGTTGCCTTCTGCTGCACGACAGTTTATGCCCAACACGTCCTGGGTGAAAAATTCGTGCATCCCGATTCCCTCCCCTCCCTCAAGACACAACTAAACAATATCCACCCCAACACCCCAAAAGCTCCCCTCCTGCTCGACATCGGATACGCCTATCTCTACCGGATGGGAGAATTCAAAAATGATCTCGACAGCGGTCTCTATTATGCCCGCGAAGTGGCCACCCTTGGTAAACAAACCAACAATGCCCGCGATCAGCAGGAAGCACTCCTGCTCACTGCCCTGCTCCACATGGAGCGAAAAGATTTCCCGGCAGCCGAAAGCCTCATGCCGGCCATGCACGACACCATACGCCTTAAATTATTATTATCGCTCGTCTTTTTTAATGAAACGGCGGCTTTTGAAAATCCTTTTGACACGATACCTCTTGTGCGCGCAAGCCGCTATCTGCCCGATGCCGTGGACCTGTCATTGAAGACCAACCTGCTGCATGAAGAAGCATCAAATGCATTAGACCTGATAGCCCGCCAGTACCGGGAACACCACCAACCCGCCGTGGCAGAGAAGTATTATTTGCTGATGGAGAAATTCATGAGCCCCACCAGCCATGGCACGCAGGCGCTTATTTACGCCTTCATCTGCTTTGCCTACAGCAAAGACGGCAATTTCCACCGGGCCATGGAGTACGCGCTCAAAGCAAAGAAAGCACTGACCAACAAAAGCAGTGACGACGACGTGGCCTATGTGTACTTTGCCACAGCCAACTTACACAACCTGCGCGACAAGCCCGAAGAGGCCCTCCCGCAGTATGCCTTTCTCCTGGCCAATCCTGCCCGGTTTAATAAACGCATCAATATGTACAGTCTGCTCGCCACTTACTGCGCCAATCTGCAAAAGGCGAAACGACAACATGAAATAATACCTTATTTGCAGCAATTCGTACAGCGGTTCCCCACCAAAGCGGATATAGACAGAAGCTACTATCATTTGGCCCTTGCCAATTATTATAAGGAACAAAATCAATTTGACTTAGCCGAAAAGAACTTCCTGGCAGGTATTCGCTTCGACACAGACAACCGCATACCCAATGCACAGCTACAGGCCGGACTCGGCAGCCTCTATTTCGATCACCATATGTACGCGAAAGCGAAAGATATGCTACAAGCTGCCGAAGATAAATTGCCCAACGAAAACAATGTATTGAAGGCCCGTAACCTCTTCAATATGGCCAGAACAGAAGCCGCCCTTGGTCACCACGAAAATGCCTACACCTACCTGCTGAAAAGCAAGAGCATGTCCGATTCCGTATTTACCGTAGGCAAAGCCAGGCTCACCGACGAACTCGAGGCCCAATATGAATCCCGGAAAAAAGAGGCCGACCTACTACAAAAAGAAGCCAACATCCGCGACCTCAACGCCCGCCGCAAGATCAATTCGCTCATCACCATACTGATGACGGTGATCGTAGCTTTGCTTGGCTGGCTGTTCTGGACCAAACTGAAATCAAACAAACTGATCACCCAAAAGAATACACTGCTTCAACAACTCGTGAAGGACAAAAGCTGGCTGCTGAAAGAAATGCACCACCGGGTGAAGAACAACCTGCACACCATCGTGAGTCTGCTCGAATCACAATCAGCCTACTTGCACGACGATGCCCTCGAAGCGATCCAGCACTCCCAGGCCCGGATCTTCTCCATGTCACTCATACACCAGAAACTCTATCAGTCCGACGACACTAAAACGATCGACATGGCCACCTACATACCCGAGCTGGTCGACTACCTCAAAGAATCCTTCAACCGCTCCGTACACATCCATATGGACATTGACAATACCGCCTTCAATGTCGAGGAAGCCGTGCCGATTGGATTGATCATCAACGAAGCAGTGACCAATTCAATGAAGTATGGATTTAGGGAAGGCAATTTGGGGGAGATCTGGATTATCCTTAAGGAGACCGGCAATGATGAATACCAATTGACGCTGGCAGACAATGGTTGTGGCCTCCGGCAGGATTTCGACCTCGAAACCACCACCACCCTCGGATTCCAGCTCATTAAAGGACTCAGCGAGCAACTCAACGCCACCCTCCACATCGAAAACAACAACGGACTAAAGATCACCCTCTCCCGCATCTCGGCTTTTTGGATGCACCAGTTAAAAGTTGTAGAAAATGAAATGAAAGAACAAATGGCCATGTAGGACGCTGCCCCTCGTGTCGTTTTTATACCATTCTCGTGTCGATTCCGTGAATCTCCCTCCTTGAAGGCCAGTTTTAGCTACCTTTAGGCGCACCCTAACACGAACACTATGATTAAACTAACGCTGTTGATGGCTGCCGCCTTCTGCTGCACAACAGTCTATGCCCAATACCTCGTGGGTGAAAAATTCGTAGACCCCGAAAAGCTCCCCACCCTCAAAGCACAACTAAAAAATAATCTCACGACCAACCAAAAGGCCGCCCTCCTACTCGACCTGGGGTACGCTTATCTTTACAGCAATGGAGAACTAAAGAGCGATCTCGATAGCGGACTCTATTGTGCCCGTGAACTTGCCGCCCTTGGCAAACAAATCAACAACGCCCACGATCACCAGGAGGCACTCCTGCTCACCGCTCTGCTCCACATGGAGCAAAAAGATTTCCCGGCAGTCGAAAGCATAATCCCCTCCCTCAACGACACTATGCGGCTGAAGGCATTCCTATCGCTCACGTTTTTCAATACCAATACCGCCAACGCCAACCCGCTCGACCAGGAAGCCATCGATCGGGCAGGCCGGTACGTCCTTGAAGCCATTCCCCTCACACTAAAGACCAACCTGCTCAAAGAAGAAGCAGCCTATGCCCTCGACTTTGTAGCCCTCGAATACAGGGAACGCCACCAGCCCGCCCAGGCCGAAAAATATTATTTGCTCATGGAGAAGTTCACCGGCAGCTCGACTCAGGCCTCACCCGCGCGTATATATTGCTATATCAGTCTCAGCTACAACAAAGACGGCAATTTTTACCGGGCCATGGAATATTGCCTTAAAGCAAAGAATGCACTCAACAGCAACAGCAGCGACAAGGATGTGGCTTTTGTATATTACACAACTGCCAGCCTCTATGCCCTGCGCGACAAACCCGAAGAGGCTTTGCCGCAATACGCATTCCTCCTGGCCGATCCGCTTCGATACGAAGACGGCATCAGTATGTACAGCCTGCTCGCCAACTATTGCACCAACCTGCAAAAAGCCAAACGCCACGCAGAAGTAATTCCCTATCTGCAGAAATTTGTACAACGGTACCCGCCAAAGACAGACATAGACAGAAGTTACCAGCATTTGATCCTGGCCGACTATTACAGCGACATGGACCAGTTCGCACCAGCCGAAAAGAACTACCTCGAAGGCATCCGGTTCGCCAAGGCAGCAGACTTTAGGAACGGGAAGCTCCATTCAGGCCTTGGCAGTCTTTATTACCGGTACAAACTATACGAGAAAGCGGCCACCATGCTCAAAGCAGCAGAAGAGAAATTGCCCACCGAAAACAACGTACTCAAAGCCGACAACCTGTTCGAGATTGCAAAAACAGAGGCAGCCCTCGGCCACCACGAAAGCGCCTATACCTACTTGCTGAAAAGCAAGAGCATGTCCGACTCCGCCTTTACAGTCGGCAAAGCCAGGCTCACTGACGAACTCGAAGCCCAATATGAATCACGGAAAAAGGAAGCCAACATACTGCAGAAAGAAGCCAATATCCGCGACCTCAACGCCCGACGCAAGATCAATACACTTATCATCATATTGATGTCGGTAATCGTTGTATTGCTTGGCTGGCTGTTCTGGACCAAACAAAAATCGAACAAACTCATCACCCAAAAGAATGTCCTGTTGCAACAATTGGTGAGGGATAAAAGCTGGCTGCTGAAAGAAATGCACCACCGCGTCAAGAACAACCTGCATACCATTGTAAGCCTGCTCGAATCGCAATCCGCTTACCTGCGCGACGATGCCCTCGAAGCCATCCAGCATTCCCAGGCCAGGATCTTCTCCATGTCGCTCATACACCAGAAACTCTATCAATCCGACGATACCAAAACGATCGATATGGCTACCTACATCCCGGAGCTGGTCAATTACCTCAAAGAATGTTTCAACCGGTCCGTACACATCCACATGGACATCGACAATACCGCCTTCAATGTAGAGGAAGCAGTTCCCCTTGGGTTGATCATCAACGAAGCAGTGACCAATTCTATGAAGTATGCTTTTAAGGGAGACAATCTGGGGGAAATATGGATCAGCCTCAAAGCCACCGGCGATGATGAATACCAATTGACGTTGGCCGACAATGGCAGTGGCCTCCAACAAGATTTCGACCTCGATACCTCCACCACGCTCGGTTTCCAGCTCATCAAAGGACTCAGCGAGCAGTTAAACGCCACCCTCCACATCGAAAACAACAAGGGACTAAAGATCACCCTCTCCCGCATCTCGCCTTTCTGGATACACCAGGTAAAGATGATGGAGCATGAAATGAAAGGGCAGATGGCGATGTGAGGCGGAAGCTAAAAAAATATTTCCCACGCCAGGTGTCCACTACCCTTCTTCGCACGTGTACTATACCGAACACCTGCTTATGATCAATTCCGAACTGCTCGAAAAACTCGCTGCCGGCACCGCTACCGCGGAAGACTACCGGCAATTTACCGCTGCGTTTGAGGCCCTCTCCAACGCCGGTCAACAGCAGGTGCTCACCCAATACGAAGCCCTCATTTTGCAACAACAGGGCGGCACCGTACCCGCCACCATCGCCCAAAAGATCGCCAGCCGCATCCAGGCACACGAACAACAGCAACAAAAAGCAAAGGTCATCAGTCTCGCGAAATGGCTCACCGGCGCCGCAGCCGCAGCAGCCATCGCTGCCATCGTCTGGATTACCTGGCCACTTAATAACAAAGCGCCCCAGGATCAACTCGTCACCAACCACCCGGCCAATGATCGCCTGCCCGCCACCGAGGGCGCAACGCTCACCCTGGCCGATGGCAGCACCGTATTGCTCGACTCGCTCACCAATGGAAATATCGCCACGCAGGGAGGTATACAAGTGTCTAAACAGGGCGGACAGGTCATCTACAGCGCACCGCCCGCAAACAACGACAATAATGCTCCCATCGCTTACAATACCATGGCCACTCCACGCGGACGCCAGTTCCAGCTCGTATTGCCCGATGGCACCAAAGTATGGCTCAATGCAGCCTCTTCCATTCGTTATCCAACAGCCTTCAACGGCAACGAACGGAGAGTATCTATAACAGGAGAAGCTTATTTTGAAGTAGCGAAGCTCGCGGGCAAACCCTTTAAAGTGAACTTCTCGTCACCAGCCGCAGGCCCCGCCGAAGTAGAAGTGCTCGGCACCCATTTTAACATCAACACCTATAGCGACGAATCCGCCAGCCGCACCACCCTCTTCGAAGGCAGTGTGGTCATGCGCCCCGTCGATACCACAAGTACTATGCCCATGGTGGGGCTCAAACTTACACCGGGCAGGCAGGCTGTGCTCCATCGCAAAAACGATCAGCCACAACTCCAGGCATTCGATGCCGATCCTGGATCGGTACTCGCCTGGAAGAACGGACGCTTCCGCTTTCAAGACGCAACCATTCAGCACATCATGCGCGATGTATCGCGCTGGTACGATGTGGACATCATATATGCCAAAACCATCCCTGAAAAAAGATTTACGGCCGACCTATCCCGGCAAACCAGGTTATCAGATTTCCTGAAAGTGTTAGAACTAAGCGGATTCCGCTTCACCATCGATGCAAAAACGCTGACGGTCGCACAGTAACGATCGTCGCTTCGGTTCGCTTGCTCAGAAATAAACCTTACAAACAAATTCCGTACAGGAGCTTGTAAACAAAAAACCGCCCCGGCTGCCACCGGAGCGGAAAACGTTCAGGCTGCCTGCCGATCCCGGAAACGAATCCGGATTATCGGCTGCATCATGCTATCCCCATTCCGGGAAGATTGACATTGTTAACCCAAACTAATCGAAGTTATGCAATTACGCGCAACCATAGCCCTGCGTGACAAGGGGCTATTTCTAAAAACGCTGGTGATCATGAAACTGACAGCCCTGCTACTGCTTACAACCGCCCTCCATGTCGCAGCCACCGGTTACTCGCAAACAGTAACCCTCAGGGAGAAAAATGCGCCATTGGAGAAGGTGTTTAAATTGATCCAACAACAAACCGGGTACGATTTCTGGTTCGAAAGCGCCCTGCTCCAAAAAGCCGGCGCCACACACCTCGAACTCAGCAAAGCATCCCTCACCGAAGCACTCGATGCCGCCCTGAAGAACAGCCCGCTCACCTACGAGATCGTTGGCCGCATCATCGTCATCAAAGAGAAAACCATCACCCCCGCACCACGCAACTTCGCCGATATCGTTTACATCACCGTAAAAGGAAAAGTAGTCGACGACAAAACAGGCGAACCCATCGTGGGCGCCAGCGTCATGATCAAAGGATCGCAACGCGGCACTTCTACCAATAAGACCGGCGAATTCTCTATCACCGCCATCGATGGCAACCGCCTCATCGTGAGTTTTGTTGGGTACGAAACCAAGGACCAACTCGTAAAAGACGGAGAAACAGTCCTCATCCGCCTCACCACCTCGCCCAGATCGATGCAGGAAATGGTGGTAACAGGTATCTTCAACCGGCCCAAGGCCAACTTTACCGGAGCAGCCTCCTCCTTTACGTCGGAAGACCTCTCCAAAGTCACCAATGGCAATGTGCTCAATGCCCTCCGCGCACTCGACCCCTCGCTGCAAATAGCCGAGAACATATCCCTCGGCTCCAATCCCAACGCCATGCAGAACGTTGTGCTGCGCAATGGCAATAGCCTGGTCGACCTCAGCCAAACCAGCAAGCCCAACCCATTCAACTACGCCAACTCACCCAATACCCCCCTCTTCATACTCGATGGTTTTGAAACGACGCTGCAGCGCATCAATGACCTCGACATGAACAGGATCGTAAAAGTAGACATCCTGAAAGATGCCGCCGCCACCGCCATCTATGGTTCACGTGCAGCAAATGGCGTAATAGTCATTGAAACACTTCGTCCACAAACTGGCCGCCTTCGTGTTACCTATACCGGCAACCTCGAAGTAGAAACACCCGACCTCTCTGGCTACGACCTGCTCAACGCCAAAGAGAAACTCGACCTCGAACAAAAAGTAGGCGTTTACAATGACAGCTGGGGCAGCAATGAAGAAAACCTCTCTTACTACTACTCCGCACGCCATAAAGCAGTAGAAGCAGGCGTCAATACCGATTGGCTCGCCCAGCCCCTGCGCACCGGCATCGGCCACAAACACAATGTCTATATCGAAGGAGGCTCTTCCGATGTACAATACGGCATCGGCGGCACCTACCAGAACCGTGCCGGCGTCATGAAAGGCTCCTATCGCGAAAACATTACCGCCAACTC
This sequence comes from Paraflavitalea sp. CAU 1676, assembly GCF_029223285.1. Lineage (GTDB taxonomy): Bacteria > Bacteroidota > Bacteroidia > Chitinophagales > Chitinophagaceae > Paraflavitalea. Next base: position 233,399 of record NZ_JARHUJ010000007.1, read on the forward strand.
TTACCTGGCCTATCGCTACGGCAACTTCAATATCCGCAACGATTTCTCGATCGCCTTCAACAAAGGAGTAAATTCTCCCTACGGAAGCTTTCAACAATATACGCAGCTTAATCCCTACTGGTCGCCCTACGACAGCACCGGCAACTACGCCATCTACCTCGAAGAGGTAAAGAACAATGTAGGCGCCAGGCTCACCAATTTCGACCAGTTCAATAACCTGAACGGACAAACAGGCGGCCGCCCCCTCAATCCCCTGTACAACGCACAGTTGAACTCGAAGGATCAAAGCAGCTACCAGAACATCTCGAACAACCTGCAATTGCAATGGCAGGCCGCACAATGGCTGCGCATCTCGGGCCGCCTCGCTTATACCCGCCAGGCCGATGAGTCCGACCTCTTCCTGCCGGCTCAGCACAGTTCCTTTTACGCAACGCCTACCTTCGAGAAAGGGTCCTATACAAAAGGCTATGGAAAGATGACCCGCCTCGAAAGCATGCTCACCGCAGATGTGAACAAGCGTATCGACAAGCACCTCCTCTTCGGTACCGCCGGCATCAACGTACAGGAAACCAAATACAGCACCTCCGGTTATAAAGTGATCGGCTTCCCGAGCCCCAACCTCAGTCAGCCCATACTCGGCAACCGGTTTGTAGATGGATCCAAGCCCAGTGGCACCGAAGCCATCAGCCGCCTCGCCGGCTTCCTCAGCAACCTGAGTTATGCCTACGACAGCCGCTACCTGCTCGATCTCTCCTGGCGCCTCGATGGCTCCTCTCAGTTCGGAACCGCCAATACCTTTGCGCCATTCTGGTCAACCGGTATCGGATGGAACCTGCATAATGAATCCTTTGTGCGCAACCTCAATTACGTCACCCGCCTCAAGTTGCGTTACTCCGTAGGATATACCGGCTCACAAAACTTTGCCAGCTTCCTCGGCATACCCACCAGCCAGTATTATACCGGGCGCGATTACCGCGGCATCATCGGCACCTACCTATTGGGTTATGGCAACAAGAACCTGCAATGGCAGAAAACACTCAAGCACAATATCGGAGCCGATATCACCCTCTTCAACAAACTCGACATCACCGCCAACTACTTCATCGAAAACACGGAAGGAAGTATCGGCGCCGTAACCACGGCCCCATCCAGTGGCTTCAGCCTCTATAGCGAGAACATTGGCGACATTGCCTCCAAAGGGTGGGAAGTACAGGCCCGCTTCAACATCATCAGCAGGCCCGCTACGCGCGATAACTGGTCAGTGTTCGTGAACATGATGCACGTGCGCGGCACCATCGAGCGGGTATCCAATACGCTCGAAGAGATCAATAAGATCGCCAACACCACCAAGACCACTACACCGGTTACCCGCTATGCCGTTGGCCAGTCTACCAGCGCCCTCTGGGCCGTTCCTTCCCTGGGCATCGATCCCTCCACCGGGCTCGAGATCTATATCAACCGCGATGGCAAACTCACCAACGTATACGACCCGCGCGACCAGGTAGTAGCCGGCGATACCCGCTCCGATGTGGAAGGGGTATTCGGTACCAACCTCGAACTGAAAGGCATCGGCTTCAACGTATTCTTCAGGTTCCGCGTAGGCGGTCAGGCCTATAACCAAACCCTGGTAGACCGCGTGGAGAATGTATCTTATAGACTCTACAACGTAGATCGCCGTGTGTACCAGGAGCGCTGGATGAAACCCGGCGACCTCGCCTTCTACAAAGGTTTCATCAACGCCGCCGGATTCACTACCGAAGCCACCAGCCTCACTACCCGCTTTGTGCAGGACGATAATCTGCTCAGTTGCGAAAGTGTCTCCGCGTACTATCGTTTCGCCGAGAAGTTCAATAAGAAATGGGGATTGCAGAACACCCGGCTCACCTTCTATACGAGCGACCTGTTCCGTATCTCCAGCATCAAACGCGAAAGAGGTATCGACTACCCTTTCAGCCATACTTATACCCTTCAATTCCAAACCACTTTTTAATTGAAGCACATGACAAACAGATCACGCTATATAACCTATATGATCGCCGTCGCCTTCGCTGCAGGATCACTGAGCTCCTGCAAGAAATGGCTGGCCGTGGATCCGCAAACCGTCGTCAAGGAAGAGAAACAGTTCGCCAACCAACAGGGCTTCGCCGAAGCACTCACAGGCGCATACATGAAGATAGGCACCGATTCGCTCTATGGCCGCCACACCAGTTTCGGCACGCTCGATGTATTGGCGCAGTATTACGAGAACAAGACCAGTACCAACAACGTATATGGACAAACTGCCCGTTACAACTACCTGAACGAAGGGCTCAACGCGACCGAAAATACCCGCGCCAACATTAATAATATCTGGGCCGGCATGTACAATGCCATCGCACTATCCAACTACATCCTGCAGAATGTGGACAACGGCGCCATCAAGGGCAATGCCTATAACATCATCAAAGGAGAAGCGATCGGCCTGCGCGCCTTCCTGCACTTCGATCTGCTGCGCATGTTTGCCCCGGCCTACCTCGACGGCGCCAATGCGGGCAAACCAGCCATCCCTTTCCTCGATCAGTTTACCGTGGTGCCCCAGCAAAAGAAAACCGTGGGCGAGATCATCAACCGCTGCGAAGCCGAACTGCTCCAGGCACAACAACTGCTCAGCGTACATACCGAGATCGACCAGATAGCCGCCAACCAGGGCTCTACATCGCTCGACCTCTTTTTGATGTATCGCCAGAACCACCTCAACTACTGGGCCGTGAAAGCGACCCTCGCCCGCCTCTATCTCTACAAAGGCGACAAGGCAAAAGCCCTGCAGTTTGCCAAGGAGGTAATAGACAGCAAGAAGTTTGGCTTTGTCACTACGGCCGAACTCAATACCGATCCCACCCACATCAATTCCGACCTTACGTTCACGAAAGAACATATCTTTTCGATCTACGTATCGGGCTTGAAAACAAATGCCGATAACTATTTCAAACAAACCGGCATTTCCGTAGAGGTGGCCGACCTCTTCAGCACCCGCGCCAAACTCGACGCGCTCTACGAAACCACCGTCACCGGATATGGTTCCGATTACCGCCGTGTAGACCTTGGCCGCCTGTGGACACAGGTCACTACCGCCGTTGTCTATAGCAAAAAGTACCTGGTGGAGAACCTCACCAATGTAAAACAGCGGCTGGTACCCAACCTGCGCCTCTCCGAAATGTACCTCATCGCGGCAGAAGCAGCACCTTCATCAACAGAAGGAGTAGGCTACCTCAATACGTTGAGGGCAGCCCGCCTGCTACCCGCACTCGATGCGGCCATTACCCCGGCCAACCTCGACAATGAGATCATGAAAGAGTTCAGGAAAGAAATGTATGGCGAAGGGCAGGCATTCTTCTTCTACAAGAGAAGGAACACCCTCAACATACCCGATGGCGTAGGCAACCCCATGAGTGAAGCCAAATATGTATTCCCCTTCCCCCTCGCCGAAATCCAGTTCGGAAAATAAAAACAACAGCAATGAGAACAACGACATACATCCTATCATGCATCACGGCAGTACTGCTCCTTGCAGCCTGCAAAAAGGCGGAGGAACTGAAGTACCAGGAGGATCCGCGCGTCTATTTCACCAAATACGTCACCAATCCCGATAGCATCATCTACTCCTTTGCCGTGCAGCCCAACGACGTCACCACCACTACGGTGCCGCTCACATTCCGCATCATGGGCACCGCCGTTAACCGCGACCGCGTCATCAACCTGCAGGTAGATGATTCCAGTACGGCCAAACTGGGTTATCATTTCACGCTCGGCAAATTGGTAATACCCGCCGGCCAGTACCAGGCCGAAGTGCCGGTCACCATTTACCGCAAGCCGGGACTCAAGGACAGTCTGCTCAACGCCTACTTCACCGTGAAGGAATCGGCCGACTTTAAACCCGGCTACGATGATTACGCCAGCAGCCTGAATAAGAAAACACGCTTGCAGTACAAGATCACCGTCAATGATTACCTGCTCAAGCCAACCAGTTGGGAATGCTGCATCGCCGGCTACCTGGGCGCTTACTCGGCCACCAAATTCCGCTTCGTGATCCTGGTAACGGGTAAAACCTCGTGGGATTCCGGGCTCGACCGTACACCCGGTATCATGAACTTCGTAACCACCACGGCCAAGAATGCCCTGCGCGATTACGAAGCAGCCAACGGGCCCATGCTCGATGAGAATGGCCAGGTAATCACCTTCCCCTAATCAAAAAACGACAAACCATGATCCGGAATCAATCACTATATAAAAGCCTGCTCGCTGCCTCCCTGCTCACCGCTGCTGCTGCCTGCTATAAAGACAAAGGAAATTATTCCTATACCGAAACCAATACCGTGACGGTCGCCATCAGCAATATTGAGACCAATGGTACGCTCAATGTGAACCAGGCCGATACCCTGCGCATCACACCCGTCATCACCCAAACCCTCGGCAAAGACGAGAGCCGCTTTGCGTATGAGTGGAAGATATTCGACAACAGCCCCACCTCGTCCTATACCGAGCCACGCATCGTGGTATCCAAAAGCCGGGATCTTAAGATACCCATCATAGCCCCCAACTTCACGCTGGGGCAACGCTATCGTTTTTCCTATAAGGTAACCGATACCGTAACGCAGATCACGGCCATGTACACCTTCAATGTACAGGTAGTGAACCGATTTGCCACCGGCTGGGTGGTATTGCAGGATCTTCCCAATGGCGGCGATTTCTCCATGATCTTGCCCGGCGATGTGGTCGACCACAAGATCTTTGCCCAAACCAATCCCGGCACACCCCTCGGCAGCGGTACACCGGTGCGCATGGATATCCCCTTCCCCTCGGTAGATGACGCCATCTCATCGCCCGGTAAGAAGTTCTTTGTGTATCATCCCAATGGAGGCATAGAGCTGGACTACACCTCACTGAAGAAGCGCTACGACCTGCAAACCATGTTCTTCAATCCACCCGCAGTATTGAAGCCGCAGGGCATTTCCTATTGGACCTATCCCAACCAGGTGGCGTATGCCTCTTTTGGCACCTTCGTGAGCAACCGTAAAGTGTATATCTCTGAAATGGGTGGCTATCCCGGCGCCAAGAAGTTTGGCAGCGAACTGGCCATGGCCAACAACTCCAACGACTACGAAGCAGCGCCCGATGCCTGGCAGGGCATCAGCTGGCCCATCGTGTTCGATCACAAGAACAAACGTTTCCACATCGTGCGACCTACCAAGCTCGACAACTTCCCCGATACGGTGAGCACCGTGGCCAACCTCAACAACCTGAAGAAGGACCTCGTGTACATGGATGAATCGAATATCGTGCGCGCCTACAACGCCATCCTGAAAGACGATGCAGGGCAACGTCACCTGCTGCGCATAACCTTCTCCAGCACCGATTATATCCTCACCTCCTTCATCCAGGCGATGAATGCACCGGACATAGAGCAGGCCACGGCTTTTGCCTCCAATCCAACCAGCCCGCATGTCTTCTACGGAGCAGGCAACAAACTCTACCGCTATGAAGTAACGTCCAACAGCAGCACACAGCCGTTCACGTTCCCGGCCGGAGAAAGCATCACGCATATCCGCTTCCGCGGCGGTCCCGAAATGCTCGTAGCTACCTGGAATGGCACCGAAGGCAAACTATATCGTTTCACCATCAGCAATACCGGCGCCATCAGCACCGGCACGTATATCAAAGAATACACCGGCTTCGGCAAAGTCATCGACTTGAAGTATAAAGGATAAACAAAAACATCATTCAATAAAACCATCAACCATATCATGAACAGGCATATCGCGGCCATTACCCAGATCACGCTCTGCACCCTCATCGGTGCAGCAGCCCTCGGACAGCAAAAGAAAACTACCGGCTATACCATCACCGGCCATGTAAAAGGACTGGCCGACCAGAAAGTCTATATCAGCCACTACCTCGACGGCGGGCAGATCCTCGACTCCACCGAATCGAAGAACGGCGCCTTTGTATTGAAAGGCGTATCCCCCGGCGCTTACTGGCATTATGTACGTGCCGAAAAATACCGCGGCGGCTTTCCGCTCTTTGTAGAGAATACGACCATCACGGTCGAAACCGATACCACCTTCAAGGATCCGCAGGTTACTGGCTCCGCTACACATATACAATACAAAGAGTTCGCAGCCATCTTTCAAATGATCCACGAGAAAGCAGCCTCACCCCATTACAAGTTCATAGAGTTCGAAAAGACCAAAGACTCGGCCGTATATCGCCAGGCCAAGAAGGAATGGGATGAAGTGGGTCAGGAAGCCGACAGCCTCTTCACCGAATTTGTAAGGAGAAACCCCTCCTCCCCCGTAGCGGCCTTCGCCATTCAGGATCGGTTTGTGAACTACAACAACCCGATGAAGATCGAAGAATGTTACAAGCTACTAAAGCCAGGTGCCCTTAACAGCACTTATGGCAAGCAGATCACGGAATACCGTAAGATTGCGGCGCTCACCGCCATCGGCGTTAAGCCCTCCTTTACCGTGGTCGATACTACAGGTAAAAAGGTTAGTCTGAAGAATTTCAAGGGGCAATATGTACTGGTCGATTTCTGGGCCAGCTGGTGTGGTCCCTGCCGCAAGGAAAACCCCAATATCGTGAAGGCCTACCAGAAATACCACGATAAAGGATTTGAAGTAGTAGCCATCTCCCTCGATGATAAGCGCGCCGCCTGGATCAAGGCCATTCAGACCGATAAGTTGCCCTGGATCCACCTGTCCGATCTCCAGGCCTGGAAGAGCGACCTCGTGATGCAGTATGGCATCAAGTCGATACCCACCAGCTTCCTCGTGGATAAGGATGGAAAGATCATCGCAAAGAATTTAAGGGGGAAGGACCTCGAAGATACGCTGGCCGGTTTGCTGCAGTAACTGGTGCATGGCAAACAAGTCTTCCCCTAAAGAGCCCCCGTTTAGTTTTTAATCCTGCCTTCAAACTAAAAAAGTCACTCGCCATGAGTGATTTTTTTTATAGGTAATCTTGCAGCCTTTTGATCCCGTTTCATGATGCGCTACAAATTAGCCCACCACTCCCGCATCTCTTTTATAAACCCGACGAGGCATAGCAGCGCAACGACCCCAAAGAGTATTCCCCACCATAGCGGGCCTTTATCGCCGGTCTTGGCTTTTTCCTGCGACAGCTTGTTCGCAAGATCAACATAACTATGAGATGGATTTGCTTTCCAATAATACACTTCTATCGTAGGAGACTTGGGGAGTTCCAGAAAGGAATGAGAGCCACTATAGGTGGCACTGTCCACCTGATAACTATAAGTAAATTCGTACGAATTGGCCCGGAGCCCTTTAATGGAGACGTTGGTTTCTTTGTATTCCTTGCTGAGTACCGCAGTAGCGCGGCCATCGTCGGCAATCACTTTTTCATAGTGAGTGATCAGGTCGGCATCACTGCCTTTCAGGTAGTCCGAAATACATCCCTTGGATAGATAGGAAAAGCCAATAATGGCAATGATCGCATAGATTTTACTCAACATGTGACGAAGGGTTTGAGGGTTATAACGTGAATCTACAACCTTTTCCCCATGTCCGCAATACCCATGCCTCAGCTAGTCCAGCCCCAGCTTCCTGATCCGCATTTGCACTGCACCTTTCGTGCGGCCAAAATGTTCCGACAGTTCGGCCAGGCCTACCCCGTCGCCATACATGATCGTGAGTTCATCGTCCATCGTATTGGTCCAGGCTTTATTCGCCGCTGCATGTTCCCGGCTCGCCTGCTCATACGCTTCCCGCGCCTGCTCCTCCCCGGTCACCAACCGCTTCAATAGCTTTAATTTGTCAGCCACCCCACCTACCCTGCCAGCTGGCAGTTTGTTAACCGATTCATTTCCTATGGCTCGGGAACCACCGCCACTCCTGTACTTCACCTTATCGCCATCCGGTTTATCCCAGCCTTTTTCCAGCTTCTTCCAATTTCCGGTAGCAGTACCACCCTTGCTGCCAGGTTTTACTGCCTCCTTCACCCCCAGTCGCTTCTTCATCGGCAAAGCCTTGATATGCGAAGTGAAGGAAAACCCCTCCGGCATCATATCATCGGGCATATACAATAATCTTTTGGCGCGGGTTACTGCTACGTACAGCAGATTGATCTCTTCATTCAACCGCGCCAGGTCCACATCCTCCTTCTTCTTATCGTCTTTGATCTTCTTGAGGCGTACTTCGGTGATGAAGTCATCAGCCAGCGTCACCTCATCGTATTCGATACCCTTACAGCGATGCACCGTGGAGAACACCATATCGGCCTTATCCTTGTCATTATCGCTCACGTGTTTGGCACGGATCGAATTCAGGATGATGGGCAGCTCATTGCCATACTCCTTCACGATCTCCACCATCATACCCAACTGTTTGTCTTCTGTTTTTTCGATGTACTCTTCGAGGTCTTTCATATCCTTCATGCCACCGATCATTTCATCGCGGATCAATTGCTTCTTATCATTGTACAGGTTGAGCACATCGTACAAGGAAGCGCCTTCATCGGCATACGTATAAGAATTGAGGTTGCCCTCGAAATAGATCTTCTTTAACTTGCCTTCCTGCACCTGCCCGATCGCCGCCAGCAACAAGCCCAGGTTCGAGCGGGCGATCACCGCTTTTGATTTCATGGTTGTGCCCGCGCCTTTACCATTGATCGTTACCTCAATCTCCTGGTCGATATGCGCTTTATAGCTCAACACCCGCTTCGCTAAGTCGGCAATATCCTGACCAAAACGGAAGCTCGTCGACAGTTGATAGGTCTTGAAGTCTGCCTTCTCGAGCGAGTTCACCGCAAAACGCCACCCGTAGATCTGCTGGTGCGTATCGCCTACGATCACTTTAGTGGCCGTTTGCCGGAAGAACACATCCAGCATCGCCGCCGATGCATCCTGCCCCTCATCAAACAAAATGAAATCATAAGGAAGCCTGGGCGCCATGAGCTGAAACTTCTTCAGGTAAAAATCATGGATGATCTCCACCTCCCCCTTGTCCATCATCGCCAGCAGGCGACGTGTACCCATTTCAAGGGCTTCGTAGTGCTGCTTCACGAACTTCTGCGCTACTTTGTCGGTAACCAGTTCGGCATAATTAAGGTCCTGCACACGCTGTTTATCGCTGTTGCAGAAATAAGCCACGAATTTGATGATATGGTTGGCGAGGATATGTTCGGCATGCCGCTCACCGCTGCTGCGCAAGCTCAGCATCGACACGATCTCGGCGGTCTTATACCCTGCCGCGCGCACCTTGTAATTATGTTTGAAGACGACCGCCTTATAGGCAAGCGAATGCGCCGTCTCTACTTTCACATGGCCCAATTGTTGGGCTTCGAATTTACGGACAGCCTCGAGCTTCACCGCCTTGTTGAAAGCGAGGTACAGGATACGGCTATTGGGCCGCGCCTTTGCATATTCAATGATCGTGGAGGTCTTGCCCGACCCCGCCACCGCATTGATCCTGATATCACCCTTCGATTGAATAATTGCCTTTTGCTCCGCCGTCAAAGTCATGGTGCGAAAATACACCACCCGCTCAAAACCCGGCTGGCATATTTTAGGACAGCATTCACCACCCGCAAAAAAACGCACCAATAAATAATGCAGCCTTAACGAGGCGGTTTCCCAAAATCCATTACCTTTTACCCCTTAAAATCGCTATCCCGCATGCACAAACTATCCCTGCTGCTCCTTTGCCTGTTATCATTGACAACATTTGCACAAGAGGAAGAAGAAGCGCCCCACAGCCACCGCATGGGCCGCAGCCTTAAGTTTCCCGATGTACCGGGCTACAAAGTCTTGAAGTGCGACCTGCACATGCATACCGTATTTTCCGATGGCAGCGTGTGGCCCGATATCCGGGTGGCCGAAGCACTCAAAGACGGACTCGATGCCATCTCCCTCACCGAGCACCTCGAATACCAGCCCCACAAGGCCGATATCCCCCACCCCGATCGCAACCGCTCTTACGAGCTCGCCCTCAAAGAAGCAAAAGACCACAACCTGCTCATCATACGCGGCTCCGAGATCACCCGCAAAATGCCGCCCGGCCACAACAATGCCGTCTTCATCCAGGACGCCAACAAAATGCTGATCCAGGATTCGGTAGAAGTATTCCGCGAAGCAAAAAGGCAAAACGCCTTCACTTTCTGGAATCACCCTATGTGGACCAGCCAGCGCCCCGATGGCGTAGCCACCCTCACCCCCATGCACAAAATGCTTATTAAGGAAAAACTCCTTGATGGCATTGAAGTAGTGAACGACAATTCCTATTCCGACGAATCCCTGCAGATCGCCCTCGACAACAACCTCACCATCATGGGCACCAGCGATGCGCACAAGCTCGTCGACTGGACCTTCGGCATTCCCAAAGGCGGCCACCGCCCCGTTACCCTGGTATTCTCCAAAGATGCCACGCCCGAAGGGATCAAAGAAGGATTGATGAACCGCCGCACCGTGGCTTTCTTCAAAGACCTGCTCATTGGCCGCGATGAATACCTGATACCACTCGTGAAGGCATCGCTTACAGTGACCAGCGCCAAATACATTGCCAAAACATCCGTACTCTCTGTAACCATAGAAAACCTTACCAGCGCCGAATTCACGCTGATGAACCGGTCGAAATACACCTTCCATGAACACAGTGATCTCGTCACCATCCCGGCAGGCGGCAAAACAGTGATCAAAGTGAAAACAAAAGATAAGATCAGCTCCATCGATCTGGCCTTCGAAGTGCTCAACGCCATACACGCCCCCAATAGCCACCCGTCCATAACCATTACTGCACAAGTCAGTCAGTAGATATACACCCCAGGAAGAGAACGTCTCCCATCAAGAAGACGTTCTCTTCTTTAGGTTACCCTATAATGCTGGTGCTGATCGGCTTTTATTCTCTTTCACGCTGTGGCAGTATCCTACTGTGCAATTGCTTCCACAACTATTCTCCTCCTGCGGTGGACCACATCCCTTAATCAGCGGCCGCAACAACCTTTCCATTACATTAACCGTATTCTTATTGCTACCAGTCAAAACTTGTTGACTATCACATTCCCCTTTTTATTCCCCGCTCTCTTTAAACCGGCCTGAAAGCTATTCATTAAAGCACGCCCTGTTTCCCTTCAACAGTAGAATTATAAGCAAAAGCATAGGCTGCAGTGTAGAGAAATCTGCTGCGTCTGCTGCAGGGAATCTATTTACTCACCAAAATTCACTAGTCATGAAGTATAAACCAGCTAATGATGCCTCCCGCAAAATCAGGAGGTTCGCAGTATTGTGCGTTGTCGTATGGCTATTCATACTCCCGTCATGTAAGAAAGATGATGACCACCCCGACGAGCAAAAAGCAGTGGATATAAAAGAGATCGCAAGCGGCTTTGTTTCTCCCATCCAATTAGTGGCCTCCCCCGACGACACCAAACGCTTATTTGTCATTGATCAGGTTGGTAAGATCTGGATCATCGACAAAGACAACAACACCCTACCCACTCCTTTTTTGGATGTCAGCAGTACATTGGTGCCTTTGAACCCCGGTTTCGACGAACGGGGATTGTTGGGCCTGGCTTTTCACCCCGACTACAAAAACAACCGCCGCTTTTTTATCTATTACCAACTACAGCCACGTAGTGGCGGACCAGCTTCAGGCGTCTTATGGAATAACCTCAGCCGTATTTCGGAATTCACCACATCTGGCGACCCGAACTTAGCCAATACGGGTAGCGAAAAGGTCTTGTTGGAATGGGACGATCCGCAATTCAATCACAATGGCGGAACACTGGCATTCGGCCCTGACGGATTCTTGTACATATCCGTTGGCGACGGTGGCAGTTCCAACGACACAGCGGTAGGCCATGTGGAAGATTGGTATGTAGCTAATAAAGGAGGCAATGGCCAGGATGTTGAAGCCGACCTATTGGGCAACGTATTGCGTATTGATGTAAATACCGGCACGCCCTATGGCATACCGTCCGATAACCCGTTTGCCAATAAGACGGGCCGCGACGAAATTTACGCCTATGGTTTTCGTAATCCTTACCGCTTCTCTTTTGATATGGGTGGATCACATCAGCTGATCCTCGGAGATGCCGGACAGTTGTTGTGGGAGGAGATCGATGTGGTGACCAAAGGTGGCAACTATGGATGGAATGTGAAAGAAGGCAGGCATTGCTTTGATGCTGCCAACAGCCTGTCGATACCGGCATCCTGTCCCGCAGCAGACAACCTCGGAAATCCATTGATCGATCCCGTGATAGAGATCAACAACTGGCAAAATCCGTCGGGCGGCAGGGCCACCACGGTGATTGGCGGACATGTTTACCGCGGCCAGGATATCGAAGGCTGGGATGGGAAATACATCTTTGGAACATTCTCTCAAACGCCAACAACAACGGATGGAGAGTTATTTTCAGCGATGCCTGCCGGTAATTCGTGGACTTACCAGGAAGTATCACTGAAGAGCCATCCCGACGATATCGGTTACTACCTGAGAGGGTTCGGACAAGATAATGCAGGAGAAATATACCTCACCGTATCTTCTTCGATAGGCCCGCAGGGCACTACCGGCAAAGTCTTTAAACTCGTACAAGTACCCGGAAATTAGGAGAATTGCTGTCTCAAAACCAACACCGGCACAGGATGAATTAATTTTGAGACAGCTTTTTCATGGCTATACTGGCTGCCCGTCAGCTGAAGTATAAAATTATTGAGAAACGATCGTTTCTATCGCTTCCATGAACCGATCAATCTCCTCCTTCGTATTGTAATAATGCGGTGAAGCACGGATCGCCCAACCCACTCCCTTCTCATCGAAATCAAGTACGCCAAAAGCGCGATAGCTCGGCACCACATTGATCTTGCGACGGTGCAACGCCTGCACCGTCTCTACCGGATCTCCACCTGCTATATGAAACGTTACCAGACCACCCAATACAGGCCCGCGATCCAGCACCCTTACCCGGCTAAGCCTGCCCAACGCTTCGCGCATCATGCCCGACAACCACTGCACTTGCTGCCATATACGATCTTCTCCGATCGACCGGCAGTAAGCGATCGCTTCCATCGTTCCGATCACCGTAGCATAATTGAACTCCCAATCCTCAAAGCGCTTCGCATCCGGCTGCTGACGATATCGATCCTTACTCGTCCACTCCGCACCGCGCATATCGATGAACAACGGCTCCAGGCCGGCCCGCAAGGCATTATCCGAAATGTACAGCGCGCCCGTACCCCGCGGTCCCCGTAAGAACTTACGGCAGGTAACGCTTAAAAAGTCACAGCCCAACGCCTGCACATCGAGCTTCATTTGCCCGGCACTCTGGCAGGCATCCAGGATATACCAGGTCTTGCCCGGATGCAGGTTCACATAAGAGCGGTACACCGCCGCAATCGCCTCCACCGGTTGTACCAGGCCCGAATTGGTAGGCACATGCGTAATGGCCAGCAACCGCGGCCGGTAACGGTGCAGTTTCGCTTCGAGATCCTGCACGTTCACCCCGCCCAAGGCAGCATTGTCGATATGCACGATCACCACCCCCAGTCTTTTTTGCAGGGAAAGGAATTGAATTTGGTTAGATACAAAGTCGTCGCGGTCGGTGAGGATAACATCCCCCTTTTCAAAAGGAATGGACGACAAAGCCCTGGTATAGGCATCTGTGGCGCTGGCCGTAAAGGCGATCTGGTCTGCCCGGCAATTGAACAACAGGCCAGCCTCTGTATAAAAGGCCTTGATCAGGTCACCCTGCCAGGCAGCGGCCTCATACCCGCCCATCGTAGCTTCCAGCTGAAGATGGTCCAGTTGCACCTGCAGCACACTGTCCGGCATCAGTCCGGCCCCGGCATTATTAAAATGAATCACCCGCTTCGCACCCGGCGTATCCCGCCTGAACTGTTGCAATTCCCTGTCCGAAAAAACACTGCCCACCTGCGTTAGCGTAGAAGATAAGTTAAGCATAGCCTTATGTTTTATCACACAAAGCTACCAGCGCAGGCACGCACAATAAACGCACAGTTGGCTCCCGCGCGCCCAAATTCATTTATTTTTACCGGTACAACGCATAAACTATGCAACCACTCGATGAACAGGACAAACAGCTGTTAAAACTCCTGCAGCAGAACAACCAGCTAACCACCAGCCAGTTGGCGGAAAAGGTCAACCTCAGCCAAAGTGCCGTACAGCGCCGCGTAGCGCGGCTGCGGAAAGAGAAGATCATAGAAGCGGATGTATCGATCATCTCCCCCGCCGCTGCCGGCATCGGCATCACCTGTGTAGTGGATATCATATTACATGAAGGCGGATCAAGATCCATTGATCAGTTCAAACACAGCATGCAGAAGGCCGAAGAAGTTGCCCAATGTTATTATGTGACCGGCACCTACGATTTCGTGCTCATCGTCAACACACGCGACATGCAGCATTTCGAACAGTTTTCGAAGAAACAACTGATGGACAACCCCAACGTAAAACACTTCTACACCCATGTGGTCATGGACCGGGTAAAAGCAGGATTCCACATCGCGTTATAGCGACTGCCAACCCCCTCCCAGCGAACGGTACAATTGCACCTGCGCCACATATATATCCCTTTGCTGACGGGCCAGCTGCAATTCAGCCTCCAGCACGTTCTTCTGTGCCGTGATCACTTCCAGGTAATTCGCATACCCCGATAGGTACAGGTCCCGTGCCGTAACCACCGCCTCTCGTAACTGCGTCACTTCCTGATCTTTCATCTGCCACGAGGCACGCGTATTTTGCACCGCACTCAGGTTCGTCACCACTTCGCTATAAGCATCCAGTAAGGTTTGCTGGTATTGGAACACTGCTTCCCGGTTAGCCGCATTCGCGATGGTATATTGCACACGCAGTTCGCCCTGGCGGAAGAAAGGCGCCGTAATGCCGCCCAGCACACCATACGTAGCAGAGCCACCCTTGAACAAAAGCCCCGGCGTAAAGGCATTGAGCCCCGCATATGGACTGATCACCAGCGAAGGCAGAAAGGCTTTCCGCGCCGCCACCACGTTCTCCTGCGCCGCCTGCAGTTGAAATTCATACTGGCGTATATCCGGACGGTTCGACAGTAAGGCAGCCGGCACGCCGGCCGCTATCGTGGCACCAAGCCCCTTCATCGCACGGGCCGTATCGCGCACGATGTGCTGTGGATAGTTACCTGCCAATGCATTCAGCTCATTCTCTACACTCACTCTTTCCTGGCGGATGTTGAATTCAATAGATTTTGTATTGAGCAGTTGTGCGTTGAACTGCTGTACCGCCAGTTCAGTAGCGCGCCCTCCCTCTTTCTGCACCTTCACGATCTCCAGCGCTTCTTCCTGTAGCTTCACGTTACGTTGCACGATCACCAGTTCCTGATCGAGCGCCAGCAAGTGATAGTATCCCTGCGCCAGCTTCGACACCAGGTTGGTTACCACAAACTGCCGCGCCTCGCGGGTAGACAGCACTTCCGCCTGCGCCGCTTTCTTCAAATGCTTCAGCTTACCCCACACGTCGATCTCCCAATTGCTGCGCAGACCGATGAACACATCTGTGGTGGGGCCCACCGGTATCCGTTGATCCTTATTGATATTGGGCGAAAGATTGGTATCGAAATTACCCACGCCATTCAACGTGTAGTCGCCATAACGGTCGGCACTACCGCTTACCACACCATCCAGCGAAGGCAACAGGGCGCCGCGCCGGGCCACCAGCCTCGCCTCTGCCACGATCACCCGTTGCAGGGCGATCTGCAGATCCGTATTACGCTTCATAGCCGAATCGATGAAAGTCACGAGGTGTACGTCGGGAAAGAAACGCCGGAATTCCAGTACAACAGCATCGGCTCCAACGCCCTGCTGTACGGAATCCTGCCGGCTGTACTGCTCAGGCAGCGCCCTGATGGCTGAAACAGGTTGCGGCGCCATCACCTTACAACCGGCAGGCAGTACACCCATGACAAGAACAAATAAGTATAAATAATTACGATGCTTTATCAAAAGGTTCATTGGTTCTCTGTTTGAAATTTGAAATCACCGGCTTCAATGGCTCGTAGCCTCGATGCCTTGTTGCCTCGATGCCTCCCGTCACCCATGTACTTCGTCCGGCACCAGCCCCTCCACAGGTCCTGTATTCCTCGTTGCCTTGTTGCCTCGATCACTCGGTGCCTTCTTCGATGCAAACAACACATACAAGCCCGGCACCAGGAACACGCCGAGTATCGTACCCGTCAACATGCCCCCTGCCGCTGCCGTACCAATCGAGCGATTACCCATGGCACCCGCGCCCGATGCTACACACAAGGGTATCAAACCCGCAATAAAGGCAAAGGAGGTCATGAGAATAGGCCGCAATCGCGACACCGCACCTTCCCGTGCCGCCTGCAGCACAGTAAGCCCCTCCTTTTGTCGCTGCACGGCAAACTCCACCACCAGGATGGCGTTTTTACCCAGCAAGCCAATGAGCATCACCAGCGCCACCTGCGCATAGATATTGTTCTCCAGCCCCGCCACCAGCAGCAACGCAAAGGCGCCTGCAATACCAGCCGGCAATGAAAGGATCACCACCAAGGGCAACAGGAAGCTCTCATACTGAGCCGCCAGCAGTAAATACACGAACAACAGGCAGATCATGAAAATATAAATGGCCTGGTTACCCGACAGGATCTGCTCCCGCGTCATACCGCTCCATTCATAACTATAGCCGCGCGGCAATACACTGTCGGCCGTTTGTTGAATGGCCGCAATGGCCTGCCCGCTCGTATACCCCGGCGCCGCATCCCCATTGATCATCGCCGCCGTGTACATATTGTATCGCGTGATCTGCTCCGGACCAAACACCTTCTCCATCTTAATAAAGTTGCTGTAAGGCACCATTTCGCCCTTATCGTTCTTCACATACAGCTTCAACACATCTTCGGGATTCGCCCTGTACTGCGGCAATGCCTGCAGCATCACTTTGTACATCTGCCCGAAGCGGATGAAATTGGTAGCATAGTAACTACCCAGCAGCGTTTGCAGCGTACTCATCGCATTATCGATCGTAATACCCTGCTTGGCCGCCATCTCCTGGTCAACATGAATTACGTATTGCGGAAAGTTGGGATCAAAGCCCGTGAACGCACCGGAGATAGCCGGGTTGTTGTTGACAGCTGCGAGAAAATCTTCCGTCACCTTAGCCGTTGCCCGAAGATCATCGCCCCGGTTCTGGTTCAACAGGCGGAATTCGAAACCTCCCGCATTACCGAAGCCCGGCACCGTGGGCGGTGAAAAGAAATCGATGGTCGCATCGGAGATATGCCTTGTCTTATGCTGAAGCACTTCGATCAGTTCGGGCACGGTCTCCTTCCTTTTCTCCCAACTCTTCAGGTTGATCATCGCCATGCCATACGATGCACCCGTAATGTCACTCATCAAACTGTACCCGGCCAGCGTGCTCACGTTCTCGATGGTACTCATACCGCCAATCGATTGCTGTACGGCATCCAGTACCGCTTCGGTACGCTCTACCGTAGAACCGGGCGGCGTGGTCACGTTCACATAGATCATGCCCTGGTCTTCCGAAGGAATGAAACCGGTAGGCAATACCTTGCCCGAGATCCAGATCGCCCCCACAAAGAACACCAGCATCAACGCCGTCACCAGCCTCCGGCCCGCCATCCACTGCACCATGCGGCCATACTTACGCTCCGTGCCATCATATACTTTATTGAAGGAACCATAAAAGCGTTGTAACAAATTCTTCTTGCGCGTGCCCGGTGGTGTGTGCTTCAACAGCAAGGCACACAAAGCAGGCGTCAGCGTCAGTGCATTGATACCAGAGATCACGATCGCCATGGCCAATGTTAAAGAGAACTGGCGGTAGAATACCCCTACTGGTCCACTCAAAAAGGCCACCGGCACAAACACGGCCGACATCACCAGCGTGATCGCTACGATCGCACTGCCGATCTCCTTCATCGCCGCCACCGTAGCATCCATCGCACTCATATGAAACTGCGTCATCTTTACGTGCACCGCTTCCACTACTACGATCGCATTGTCCACCACAATACCGATCGCCAGTACCAACGCAAACAGGGTTAGCATGTTAATGGAGAAACCCAGCATTTGCATAAAGGCCAGCGTACCCACCAGCGCCACCGGCACCGCCAGTGCCGGGATCAGCGTAGAACGGAAATCCTGCAAAAAGATGAACACCACCAGGAACACCAAAAGGAATGCTTCCACCAGCGTTCGCAACACCTCGTTAATACTCGCATCCAGAAAGCGGCTCACATCATACGCATAGTTGTACACCATGCCCGGCGGAAATACCGTAGACTCCAGCGTTTCCATCTTCGCTTTGATATTGGCGATCACCTCCTGCGCGTTCGATCCCGGCCGCTGCTTGATCATGATCGACGCCGATGGCCGGCCATCCGTCTTCGACACCATATCATAACTCACCGTACCAAACTCCACATCGGCAATATCCTTCAACCGCAATACCGACCCATCATTGTTACCACGCAACACCACTTGCCGGTACGCTTCGGGCGTATTGAACTTGCCCGTATACTTTAATACATATTGTTTGGCCTGCTTGTCCTTGCCCGAGTTCTCACCCGTAACACCCGGCGCCGCCTCGATATTCTGCGCACGCAGGGCCGCAATGATCTCTTCCGTCGAAATATTATACGCCAATAATTTGTCGGGCTTCAACCACACCCGCATGGAGTAATCGCGCGAGCCCATAATATCTACAAACCCTACCCCATTGATCCGCTTCAGCTCCTGCAGGATATTGATATCCGTAAAATTGTAAATGAACTCTTCATCGGCCGCACTGTCCTTACTCATTACATTCAGGTACAGCAGCATACTGTTCACTTCCTTCTCGGTCGTAACCCCGGCCTTGATCACTTCTTCGGGCAACTCATCGAGCACCGTCGTAACCCGGTTCTGTACATTCACCGCTGCCAGATCGGGGTCCGTACCCACTTCAAAGAAGACCTGCACCAGCGTAACACCGTTGTTACTGCTTACCGAGTTCATGTAGGTCATGCCCGGCACGCCATTGATGGCGCGCTCCAGCGGCGTAGCCACTGCTTTGGCGCATACCTCGGCATTGGCGCCATTGTAACTGGCCGTGACCACCACCGAGGGCGGCACGATATCGGGAAACTGCGTAACCGGTAAAGTATATAAAGCCAGCACACCGAGCAGCGTGATGACCAAAGAGATCACCAGCGACAACACCGGCCTGCGTATAAATTTTTCAAGCATGAGTAATAGTTAAGATTGAAACATCACATAGGAAAAATCATGACCACCGCAACAGGCCACCACCCGTTACGCTCGCCGGCACTACAAAGCCAACGCAGGTTATTCGGCGCTTTCCGCCATCACCGATTGCATAGAGATCTCCCGCGGCACCACCGTGTTGCCTTCACGGATATTCTGTACACCTTCATACACGATGCGGTCTTCGGCCGACAAACCCGATTTCACCAGGATAAAATCCTCCACCCGTGTATCGGGCACAAAACTTTTCATCTTCACCCGGTTGCTCTTATCCACGACAAACACATAGTTTTTGTCCTGTATCTCAAAAACCGACCGCGAAGGGATCATCAATGCATTAGGAACCGTGGAGGTCACCATCACTTTACCACTGGCGCCATGCTTTAGTATTTTAGACGGATTGGGGAAACTAGCGCGGAAAGCAATAGAACCCGTAGCAGGCTCAAACTCACTTTCCATCGTTTCTATCTTGCCCTCATATTTATAATGGGAGCCATCGGCCAATACCAGGTTCACCGTTTCACCAATGCGGTTACCCGCCTGACCGGCCTTTATATAATGGAGGTATTCGTTTTCCGACACATTGAAATAGGCATGCATGGAGCGGATGTCTGATACAGTGGTCAGCAGCGCTCCCTCCGCGATGAGGCTGCCCAGCTTATGCGGAATACGATCGATGATGCCATCAAAAGGAGCGCGTATCATGGTATAGGCGAAGCGGATATTGGCCTTTTCTAACTGCGCCTGCGCTTCAGCTACCTTCGCATTGGCCACCGCTACGCGGGCCTTGGCCAGTTCCAGTTCAGAGGCCGGCAACACATTTTTACCCACCAGGGTCTTTACGCGCGTCATCTCCACTTCAGCCGCTTTTACTTCGGCGCCTGCACTCGACAACTGGGCCGATGCTTCCGAAACAGCTACTTTAAACTCCGCTTCATTGAGCCGGAACAGGGGCTGTCCTTTCTTCACGAGCTGACCTTCATCCACCAGGATCTGCTCCAGGAAACCATCCACCTTGGCGCGCAATTCAACATTCTGGAACGCATTGATGGTAGCCACGTACGAGCGGTGCAGCAGGGTATCCTTATACCCCAGTTGCAAAACCGGTAATTCAAGGTCCTTTTGTTTTTCTTTGGTATTGCCTTTTACCGTACAGCCAGTCAGATACAACAGGGCCAGTACAGCGGCAACTTGTACAATCTTCATAACAGATAATATTGATGTAGAGTAATGCCAGAATTAGGCAGCAATAAGCATCGCTGCTACACAGCCCAAGCCATATAGCGCAATGCATCACCGTAGATGTTTACGACATGAATAAAAGCCTTAACAAGGCATGATAGGGAACAATAAAAAGGAAAACGCCCGGTCAGAAAGGAGTAAACCGGAACAGGAAAATATAGTAGAATGGAAAGATCTTATGTGCGTTGCCTGCGGGAAGTGCCACAGCAACATCCCGATGTTCTGCAGATCGTGTATCACCCGAAGGCGCCTGTACAGAAACCAGGTAAGGAGAAATAGCCCGCAAACGAAGCCGGTGTTTCAGTTGCCGGGTTATCGGCGGACGGCCGCTGAAGCACTCATTGTCGTCCTGGTGCATCGCCGCTGCCTGTATCCTTTCGAAGTTCGTGCAGCAGGCATGATCGCAGGCTTTCGGCTGCGGATCAAAACGAGGCCCTTCTGCGCGGGAAATACTTCCCAGCAGAACACAAAGAACAACTTGTATGACGAATCTTATATGCACAATGATAGCCGCGGCAAAAGTAAGGCGATACGATCATATTGACCAGCTTCTAATCAACTCTTAATACACGCCTTAAGATAATCTTAACATACCACCTTATATATAGGATCAGCATAGCCACGCATAACGATTTTGGCTCATTTTAATAAAGTCATTCCGGCAATGGGAATAAAACAATTGGCATACGATACATAACCCGCTGGTCGTTAAGCACCTGAATTGTGGCACGCCGATGGGAACATAGGCATTGTACTCAAATCCGTATGTCATGTACCCTTTTTACAAGTTGATCAGATCATTCCTTTATTCACTGCTCCTGATGCTGGCTGCATTAACAGTCCATGCACAGCCTTGCACTCCGCAGGGTGTTGAATCGGTGTATGGTACCAACAATACCTGGATCGGTTATGTATACGAAGGAAGAAATTTTGAAACCTATAAAGGCTATATCAATGAAGGCAACGCAGCAAGCGCTACGTTCAATGAAACCTTCGGCGGCGACCAGGTGAACTTCGCCACCAATGGTTGCCCGGTATATACCGAAGAGTTCAGCGTTCGTTTCAGGCTCACAAAAACATTTGCCAATGCCAACTACAACTTCACCGTTGGCGCCGATGATGGCTACCGCCTCAGTCTCGATGGCGGCAATACCTGGGTCATCAACCGCTGGAACGATCAGAGCTATACGGCCACCAGCTATGAAACAAGCCTCAATGGCACCTACGACCTCGTCGTGGAGTTTTATGAGAACCATGGCGGCAACCGCGTCTCCTTCGATGTAGTGGCCATCTGTACCGGCGATGGCAACCCATCGGATTATGGCAACAACAATACCTGGACCGGCTACCTCTACCAGGGCACCAACTTCAACAAGTATAAAGGGTATATCGCCCGTGGCGATGGCATCAGCCTCAACTTCGATGAGAGCTTCGGTGGTTCAAACGTCGCCTTCATGACCAGCAATTGCAGCATCACCACACAAAACTTCAGCGCCCGCTTCCGCTCAAAGACCACGCTGAACGGTAGCTACCAGTTTACCGTAGGCGGCGATGATGGATACCGCCTCAGCCTCGATGGCGGCAACACCTGGATCATCAACCGCTGGAACGACCAGGCTTACTACTCCTCCACGCAAACCATCTACAACCTAAGCGGCATCTACGACCTCGTATTGGAATATTATGAGAACGGCGGCGACAACAGGCTTACCTTCTCCGCGTCACAATTAAGCTTACTGCCGGTTACCCTGCTAAGCTGGAATGCAAAACCTGTCAACAACAACCAGGTGCTGCTCAACTGGAAAACAGCCGATGCGGTCAACTTCCATCATTACATCGTGCAAAAGAGTTTCGACGGACAGGCATTTCAAAACATCGGGCAGGTAACCCCACAATCCGGCAGCGATGTACAAACGTACAGCTTCACCGATCAGCAAGTCAATGGTGGCCGCATCTGGTACCGCCTCGCCATGGTCGATAACGATGGATCGATCCGGTACTCAGTCCTCGCATCTGTAATGCTCCAGGAAATAAAAGCTATGCGCGTATTCCCCACCATCGTGGAGAACAACCAAGTGTATGTAGAAAGTCCCGCCAACATGAACCGCGCCCTGGTAGAATGGGTCGATATGAACGGCCGTTTATGGAAGACCGAGCAACGCGCACTCGTTGCAGGCCGCCAGTCATTGAACCTGCCAGCCATGGCAGGCAAGGCAACCGGATCGTATATAATACGTATCACAGGAGAGAACGGACTGCGTTATAGCCAGCACATCATTATAAAATAAGTACAGGAAGGCGAACCATCAACAGGCTGCCGGCGAGTTCCGGCGGCCTGTTACTTTTTACCAGCCATACGGGCAATAATAAATATGATGAGCCCCACCACGGCAGCTACGATCAAAATACCGGTCCATACCCCGGCTTTAAAGATACCTCCGATCACTTCACACGAACTTAACCCCACCATCGCGCAAACGGCCAGCAGTAAATAATTTAAACGGATCATAAAGAGAAGTTTAGATTGACCATGCAAAACCATTGCCATGCGCCTGCATGCCCCCTCCCATCTTCTTCCACGCCCACCCCTCCTATAGCCCCCTACTACTTCCTGCGATGCCTGTTTACCCCCGGGGCACAAGAATTGATAGCAGTACGGTATTCGTAATAAACCAACTGACACCTAAACACTTATCGATGACACCACAACAGCCCTTCTACTTCAGGTTCACCATGGTGCTGCTGATGCTTGCACTGATCGCCGCCTTCATCTCCCTCGGCAGCGACCTTATCGTACCATTTTCCCTGGCTATGCTGCTGGCCATCCTCCTGATGCCCATCTGCAACTGGTTGCAGCGAAAAGGGATCGGCCGTGTACCCGCAGTATTACTGTCCCTGCTCGCTGCCTTCCTGTTGATCGGCGGCGTATTCTATTTCCTGTCATCGCAGATCGCCTCCTTCTTCAACGATATCGACCAGATCAAGAAAGGCATCAATATGCACCTGCACACCCTGCAAAACTGGGTCAAACAACAATTCGGTTTTTCCTTCAGGGAACAGGAACAGCTGGCTACCGATTTCGTGAGTTCGATGAAGAGCTCCGGACAGGGAGCGCTGGGCAGTACCTTTAGTTCACTGATGGATGTGGTCATAATACTGACCCTCTTGCCGATCTATTCTTTTTTGTTGTTATATTACCGGTCACTGATCAGGCAATTCCTCATCGATGTATTCGGCAATACGCCGCAGAAAGACGTGGCCGCCATCCTCAATGAATCGCGCGTGGTGGTGCAGAGTTATATGATCGGATTGGTCATTGAATTTGTGATCGTTTCTGTGATCAATTCCATTGGCTTCCTGATTTTGGGCATCAAGTATGCCATCTTCCTGGCTGTATTTGCAGCGGTGCTCAACATATTGCCTTATATCGGCATGCTCATCGCCTCTATCTTTTGTATGGCGGTCACCCTCACCACCTCCACCGATATCCGCGATCCGCTTTGGGTGCTGATTGTGCTGCTCGCCGTTCAGTTCGTCGATAACAACATCATCATGCCAAGGATCGTAGGCTCCAAAGTAAAGCTCAATGCGCTGATGACGATTGTAGGGGTAGTCGTGGGCGGACTTCTTTGCGGCGTTCCCGGCATGTTTCTCTCCATACCAGCCATCGCGATCCTGAAGATCATCTTCGACCGCATTCCCGAACTGAAGCCCTGGGGCAATTTGCTGGGCGATGAACAGGACAGCTCGAAAAGCACCCCGAAAAAGAAAACCACAGCGGCCACCTGAAACACAACCATAGCCGCCGTTTCTTGGCCATAACATTATCTTCTTTAGTTTTACAGTATGAAGATCCAATTCTGGTCGGTCGGTAAAAAACATGAGACCTACGTCAATGCAGGCATCGAAGATTTCACCCACCGTATATCGAAATATTATCCGGTACAGTGGACCATCATTCCCGTTCCTAAAAATGCGGGCATGCTGAGTGATATGGACCTCAAGAAAAAAGAAGGCGAAACCATCCTCGAATGGCTCGAGCAGGGCGATTACCTGGTAGCCCTCGACGAAAGGGGTAAAATGCTGAGCTCGGAAGGATTGGCCAAACTGGTACAAACCCGCGCCAACGAAAGCACCAAAAAGCTGGTATTCCTGATCGGTGGGGCCTATGGCATCGATGCGGCCGTTCTGAAACGCGCCAACTTTACCTGGTCGCTCTCCGACCTTGTATTTCCCCATCAACTGGTGCGCCTTATCCTGGCCGAGCAGGTATACCGCGCTTGTACCATCATCCGTAATGAAAAATATCACCACAGTTAAGCTGCCCGTCTTCATCGCAACACATCCCGGTCGCACCAGTAAACCTGTTGAACCTCACTATCCGGCGTGAAAAGTTGCACCAGAATTGGTACTGTCCACTTTTTGAGTAGATTTGAGCCCAATAGCAACAGCCATGAGCATTACTTTAATAATTATTATAATAACGGTACTGATCTCGATCTCGGCCTTTTCGAATGATAAGATAAACAATGACCTGATCTTTTACCCGCCTGCGGTGACCTATCAGAAGCAATGGTACCGCTTCTTTAGTTGCGGGCTCATCCATGCCGACTGGATGCACCTCGGCTTTAACATGCTTGCCCTGTATTCATTTGGTGAAGCCACGGAACGCTTCTTCACCAACAGCATGTTTCACGAAAAAGGGAAATTGTTTTACCTGCTGATGTACATAACAGCACTGGGAGTTTGTTTGCTACCTACCTATGCCAAACACAAGGATGATTCTAGTTACCGCAGTCTCGGTGCCTCCGGAGCCGTTTCGGCGGTGATCTTTGCTTACATCCTGATCGACCCCATGGCCGATCTTCGCTTTTTTTTCCTCCCCATCCCAATGCCTGCCTTTGTCTTCGGGTTTATATACCTGGGTGTTACTTCTTACCTCGACAAACGCGGTGGTGGTAATATCAATCACTCCGCCCACTTATGGGGGTCTCTGTATGGAATTGCATTCCTGATTGTAATGGGTGCGATCTTCTCGGACTATCCCGTATTGGCCATGTTTATTGAGAGTGTCAAGAATTGGCGTCCGTTTTAGCAGAAAGTTCAATAACCACTTGCGTATGAGGGGTGATCTTGAAACGGTCATCGATGCGCATGCCCACCACCCAAACAATGCGTTTGTTGCATTCCAGCACCCATACCTTTTCTTTATCCGTTTGAGATAGTTTAAGGTCGATGAGGAAACGCGCTACCTTTTTCTTCTTTTGCATACCCAGGGGGTAGAAGTAGTCGCCCGTTTTCCAGCGCCTCAGCAGCAACGGAAACTCCAGCAACCGGCTATCGACATAAGCAACCGGGTTGTAGGGAGAAGGTACTTCTGCTTTACCGGCACCCTTTTTCTTTTTGCCGGTAGCCGCAGGTTCAGCAGCACTGGTAGCAGGAGTGATCACGGGAACATCCGCCAATGAAACGGATCTGATCGTTAGTTGTCCGCCTGCAAAATCCACTTGCCCCTCAGGGCCTTCTACCAATACATGCGTTGCTTCCTCATTCGCAAGGGGCGCAATGATAAGCCAGTTGCGGTTGCGAAAGATGCGGTGCGAAGCGGAAGCTACATAGCGCCCTGTTTCGCTGTCGAGCAAAGCCAGCATATCGCCCGTTTGCGCAGGCGAAAAGCCAAAGGGTTTGGCCATTTCATACAGCAGCGTAGCTGCAGCCGGGGCCTTTTTCAGTTTCAGCACCGGGATATGTATTTCGTTGCCCTTTACTTCCAGCAACTTCTTTACATGGTGCACAACAGACTCCTGGTACAGGGTCTCCACATCGCGGAACCGGGATATATTATCAGCGAGATTCGTCATTACTTCGGGATAGATCTTTTGTAATAGGGGCGCCACCTGGTGCCGCAGGTAATTGCGGCTATACTTATCCTGGGCATTGGAACTGTCTTCCACCCAGGTCAGTTGTTCCTGACGGGCAAATTCCACCAGCTCCTCTTTGGTGGCAAACAAGAGCGGGCGCACCACCATCGCCTGTTTGGGCAAAATGCCGCGCATGCCGGCAATGCCCGTGCCTTTGAAGAAATTCATTAATACGGTTTCGATATTGTCGTCGAGGTGATGGGCGGTGACGATGCAGGATAAGTTACTACTTTCCACGGCCACTAAAGACCTGAACCACGCATACCGCAGTTCGCGCGCCGCTACCTGTATGGATACTTTATGTTCATCGGCGTAAGCCTTTGTGTCGAAGGAACGCACCAGCACGGGCTTATCATACTTAGCGGCCAGACTGCGTACAAAAGCTTCATCCCGGTCGCTTTCGGCGCCGCGGAGCTGAAAATTGCAATGGACGATCACGAAATCGTAACCCGCCGCAGCGCATAGTGCACATAGCACGGCCGAGTCGACGCCGCCGCTCACGGCCAGCAACAACACATCGCGTCGATTGAACAGATGCTCCCGTTCCACGAATTCCGTAAATCGCTTCTGAAAATCCATTAATAAAGTAACTATCGATGATCAAATATCCAGGTCATATACCCACCCCTCGTTGCCTCCGTTGCCTCGATGCCTTGGTGCCTTCTCTATCCCTCCTCGAGGTCATCATACGCCCCCTGCAGCTCGCCCAGCGCATGCCGGTCGCCGGCCGCCCGGGCCGCCGCCATCCCTTTCTCGTACCAACCCAACGCCTCATTGGGCTCCCCCACCCGCTCCAGCAACTTGCCCAGGTGGTAGTAAGAACCCACGTAACCGGGGTTGCGGGTCAGTATCTCCTCAAATAATTTACGGGCAGCGTTTTCGTCGCCGAGCTTCACATATTCCAACGCCAGTGCATGTTTCAGGAAAGGATCGTCCGGACTGGCCTGCAGAAATGTTTTAAGTTTGTCAATTCGTTCCATCTTTTTCCCCCATTAAATTATTTCAAAACTATCTTTGCGGCACTTATATTTGTATAAGGATTGGTTGCATAAACAACCATCAATCCCACCCTGCAACGATTGCCAAAGCAGGGCTACAAAAATTAAACGTTATGAAGATTTTAGTTTGTATCAGCAAAACGCCGGACACAACGGCAAAAATAGCCTTCACGGATAACAATACGAAATTCGCGACCGATGGCGTACAATGGATCATCAATCCGTACGACGAGTGGTATGCACTCGTACGTGCCATCGAGTTGAAAGAAAAAGATCCTTCCACGGTATTGCACCTCGTTACCGTAGCTGGTGCTGATACAGACCCCGTGATCCGCAAGGCACTCGCCCTCGGCGGAGACGAAGCCATCCGCGTAAACGCCGATAGCCACGACAGTTTTTATATCGCGGCACAAATAGCCGAAGTGGCAAAACAAGGTAATTATGACCTCGTATTTACCGGCCGCGAAACCATCGACTACAATGGATCATCCATTGGTGGTATGGTGGCCGAGCTGCTCAACCTGCCTTACGTAGCCCTCGCTACCAAATTCGACCTCAATGGCACCACCGCCACCATCACCCGCGAGATCGAAGGCGGCGAAGAGATCTGCGAAGCTTCCCTCCCACTGGTAGTAAGCTGCCAGAAAGGAATGGCCGAACAACGCATCCCCAACATGAAAGGCATCATGGGCGCCCGTACCAAGCCGTTGAAAGTGGTAGAACCCGCAGCCACCGACGCCCTCACGACCATCGTAGGCTTCGAACTGCCGCCAGCCAAAGCCGGCGTAAAACTGATCCCGGCCGACAATCCTGCCGAACTGGTAAGATTGCTGCACGAAGAGGCCAAGATGATCTAAGCGCAGGCAGGTACGCACCAACAGGCGACCGCCCGCAATATGGTTCACCCATTAATCAACACTTCAAACAAAAGATTCATGTCTGTTTTAATATACATCGATCAGGCCGATGGCCACGTAAAGAAAGCATCTCTCGAAGCCCTCAGCTATGGCGCTAAAGTGGCCGCGCAACTGGGCACCACTGCCGAAGGCGTAGTACTGGGCACCGTTACCGAAGACCTCGCTGCCCTTGGTAAATACGGCGTTAAGAAGATCCACCACGTATCCAACGATACCCTCAATCACTTCGATGCACAGGTGTTCACCGCCGTGATCGCCCAGGCAGTAACCGCTGCCAACGCAACCGTCGTGATCTTCTCCAATAATGTAGATGGAAAAGCCATCGCCCCCCGCCTCTCTGCCCGCCTCAAGGCCGGCCTGGTGAGCGGTGCTGTGGCCCTGCCCGATACCAGCAATGGATTTGTGGTAAAAAAGAACGTATTCTCCGGAAAGGCATTTGCCAATATTGGTCTCAATTCGGCCATCAAGATCATTTCCCTTAACCCCAACTCGTACAAAGTAGAGGCAGGAGAAGGAACAGCCGAGGTAGCGGCCCTCAATGCCACCGTAGAAGCTTCCAAAGTAAAAGTAACCAAGGTTAATAAAGTGACCGGCGAAGTACCCCTCAGCGAAGCAGAGATCGTGGTAAGCGGTGGTCGTGGTTTGAAGGGACCCGAAAACTGGGGTCTGGTAGAAGAACTGGCGCACCTGCTGCACGCTGCAACCGCCTGTAGCCGCCCTGTGGCCGACGTACACTGGCGCCCCCACCACGAGCACGTGGGTCAAACCGGACTCGCCATTGCCCCCAACCTGTATATTGCGATCGGAATCTCCGGCGCCATCCAGCACCTGGCCGGCGTAAACCGCAGCAAGGTGATCGTGGTGATCAATAAAGACCCCGAAGCACCCTTCTTCAAGGCAGCCGATTACGGTATTGTAGGGGATGCGTTTGAGGTAGTGCCCAAGATCATCGAAGCAGTGAAGAAATTGAAGGGAGTAGCTTAAAATTCAGCTATTTCTATACAATAAAACTTGTAAATGCGGTTGATTGACAACCGCATTTATTTTTAGCAAAAAACCCTTAGTTTCGTGCTTTCGTATGAAAAAAATTGAGTTGGAAATAGTCGCGCTGTCACACAGCATCACCCAAACACATTCCTATGCAGTCGTACTGGGTGAAGTGAACGGACTGCGCCGGTTGCCCATAGTCATCGGCGGTTTCGAAGCACAGGCCATCGCGGTTGCCCTGGAAAAGATGCATCCCAGCAGGCCCCTGACACACGACCTCATGAAGAATTTCATGAATGCTTTCACCATTGACCTCCAGGAAATCATCATCTGCGACCTCCAGGAAGGTATTTTCTACTCCAAGCTGGTATGCGTTAGCGAACACGATACGGTAGAGATCGACTCCCGCACCTCCGATGCCCTCGCACTCGCCGTGCGCTTTGGCTGCCCCATCTATACATACGATAATATCCTCGAAAGCGCCGGCATCCTCATGGAAGACCCCTCCGGCAAGAAAAAACAGCCCAAAGAAGCCGTGGCCGCCGAAACAAGCGCCGGCTCCAACGAAGACCTCCGCGCCATGACCCTCGAAGAGCTCAACACCCTCCTCAATGAGGTATTGGACCAGGAAGACTATATCCGGGCCATCGCCATCCGTGACGAGATCAACAGCCGCAAAAGAGGCCGGTAATGATCCTTTTTCCCAATTGCAAGATCAATCTTGGCTTACACATCACCCGGAAGCGGGCCGATGGATACCACGACCTGGAAACAGTGTTCTATCCCCTCCCCCTGCGCGATGCAGTAGAGATCGTCCACACGCCCACCTCTGCCCAGGGATTTCCCCTGCACGAAAGCACCGGCGCCGTCGACCTGCACCTGACCGGATTACCCGTAAAAGGTCTCCCGGCCGATAATCTGTGCGTGAAGGCCTGGCACCTGCTGAAAAAGGACTACCCAGGCCTGCCGCCCATTCAACTGCATTTGCACAAGCATATACCCATGGGAGCCGGACTCGGTGGAGGTTCTGCCGACGCAGCCTTTACCCTCGTGTTGCTCAACGATAAGTTCAAGCTGGGTATATCCACCGACCAACTGCTCGACTACGCCCTGCAACTGGGCAGCGATTGTCCCTTTTTCATCATCAACAAGCCCTGCGTAGCCACCGGCCGCGGCGAACTGATGGAGACGATCTCCCTCGACCTGTCGAAATATACCTTCCTGCTGGTGTATCCCGAACTACACATCAACACCGGCTGGGCTTTTTCGCAGATCACCCCTGCCCCCGGCGCACAGCCCCTCAGCGACATCGTGCAGCAGCCTGTCGAAACCTGGAAAGATACCCTCATCAACGACTTTGAAGCACCAGTTTGCCAGCTCCACCCGCAATTGCAGCATATTAAAGACACCCTGTATGCAGCCGGCGCCGCCTACGCCTCTATGACCGGCAGCGGCTCCAGCTTTTATGGCCTGTTTGCTGACGGAAATGTACCTACGGACTTATTTCCCAGCTATAAAAGCTTTATTATATAAGCATATTTGGCATCATGCCGACACACCTCCCCCTTTCACAATCCGGTCAAAAGATCGTATCTTCGTTACTCAATCATTTTATTATCAACACAGGCACTTACATAGTTTACTTCCTGTTGCAGAACCTCGATCTGCTCAATCACTAAAGCTGCACCCGGCGGCCGGCAGCCTCCTGCCGGACCATAGCTCACGTCCTGTTGGTTCCCATTTTCATCACGTTTACGCTCATTATTATGCAACCTACTATCATGCTGTCCGATAAGACAAAATATTACCTCGATCTCGAAGAAAAATACGGCGCCCACAACTATCACCCGCTGCCTGTGGTATTGAACCGCGGCGAAGGTGTTTTTTTATGGGATGTGGACGGCAAACGCTACTTCGATTTCCTGAGTGGCTACTCGGCCGTAAATCAGGGCCATTGCCACCCTACCATCGTTGCAGCATTGATAGAACAGGCACAACAGCTCACACTTACTTCACGCGCCTTTCACAGCGACTTGCTGAGTGAGTTCACACAATACATCACCCGTTATTTCGGGTACGATAAAGTGTTACCCATGAATACCGGCGTAGAAGCAGTGGAAACCGCCATCAAACTGTGCCGACGCTGGGGCTATGATGTAAAAGGTATACCCGCCAACAAAGCGAAGATCATCGTATGCGCCCATAACTTCCACGGTCGCACCAGCACCGTCATCTCTTTCAGCACCGATCCTTCGTCGTACGATCGCTTCGGCCCCTTTATGCCCGGCTTCGAAGTAGTACCTTATAACGATCTCGCAGCGCTCGGCGCTGCCTTGCGCGACAAGGACGTGGCAGGCTTTCTCGTAGAACCCATACAGGGAGAAGCAGGCGTAGTAATACCCGACGAAGGTTACCTCGCCACCGCCAAACAATATTGCGAAGACGCCAACGTACTCTTCATCGCCGATGAAATACAGACAGGCCTCTGCCGCACGGGCAAAATGCTGGCCTGCGATCATGAAGATGTACGCCCCGATATACTCATCATCGGTAAAGCGTTGAGTGGCGGCACCCTGCCCGCTTCTGCCGTACTGGCCGACGACCCCATCATGATGAACATCAAACCCGGCGAACACGGCTCTACCTATGGTGGCAACCCACTCGCCTGTAAAGTATCGATGGCAGCCCTCCGTGTGTTGCAAGACGAAAACATGGCTGCCAACGCTACAGAGATGGGCGACCTGTTCCGCCGTGAACTGGTAGCTATCCACTCACCACACATCAACCTCATTCGCGGTAAAGGATTGCTGAATGCGATCGTGATCGATCATCCCAATCAGGAAGCCGCCTGGGATCTTTGCCTCGCCATGAAAGACCGTGGCCTGCTGGCAAAACCAACGCATGGCGATAAGATACGCCTGTCGCCACCACTGTGCATCAACCGCGATCAGGTACTCGAAGCAACTGCTATCATCATGGAGAGCTTGAAAATACTGGATTAAAGTACAAGCTGCCTCCATTTCACAAGTCGGTCATTCAATCCAAAGCATTGCCTGCATGGTGCTGAAATGACGGCCTTGGAGCGCTGTCTTTTTCCCAACAACGATTAGAATTCCCAATTCTGGATTCCCGCCCCGCTTTGGTGTCTGATGCACCCCAAAAACGGACGGCCTGTAATACCATTTCAGGCCAGGCGGCGTTATTACCCTCAGGTAGGATTTGTATCCACCACCCATTCATAATCCTAAACAAGTATCAATGAAGAAAACCATCCGTTCCCTTATGCTCGTATTGGGCACCGCAGTACTTTTTACGTTTTGTAAAAAGGAAGGCAATAGCTTCAAAAATTCATTTACCGTAAATGGCAATAGCTATTCGACCAACTATGCCATCAATACCGGTTACGAAAACAGCAACGGCGTCGTGACCTATTCCGATTTCTTTATCTCCTCAATCGATTTTACCTCCCCCAACTTTAACGGCAGGGTAAACGGCGTAGGCCTCACCTTCGATAATGCCGAACCAACACCCGGCACTTATACATTCAAAGATGACTCCGATCCCAGCTACAATCCTGCCACGAACTTCTTCGATGCTTATGCATTGGTAGATGTTGACTGGCAAACGGGCGGAGGTACCGAGTACGGTAACATCACCAGCGGCACAGCCACTGTTACGGTGAGCGGATCGCGGGTAACGATCAATTACGACCTCAACTTCAACGGCACCCGTTTAACCGGCTCCTACAGCGGTGCGGTAAAAATGGTCATTGAAGAAGAATAAAATATCTCCCATACAACAACAAAAAGGCCGTCGGGGAACCCCGACGGCCTTTTCCTTTATTAAAAGTCCTTATTTTTTATTCTCTATCACCTTCATATCCGGCAGCAGCGTCATCACCAGCAGCCCGGCAGCTGAAACCAGCATCACCCAGATACCCGCCAGCTTGGTAGGACAAATGCCCTTATAACAGCCGGTAAACACGATAAAACTCTTGATCGCATAAGCCAGGGTGAGCGCCCCCACCAGTAGGTTCCAGCGTTTGGCCCATACCCGGGGCACAAGGAAAAAGACGATCGCTACCACCGCCATCACCACAAACACCTTACCCGGCTTACCGTAGTTATTGTTCTCGGAAAAGAACCCCGTAAACGACTTGTTGAGGTCGGGATAAAAGGCCCAGGGTATAAAACAGCTGATCACCAGTAAAATTGCGGCACCGATGCCGATCCATTGAGAATACTTCATAGTTGAAAAAGAGGCGGCGAAGATAAACAAAACAGTGGAGCCGCAAGCAGCTGCTGCATCCCCCTGCTGAACAATTAAAAGCAACAAACTGCAGTAACGGTCAACAAATGAGCTGATTATATGAGCTAATCAGGTGGCGCTTCCATCCATTAAGGGCAAAATAATAGCCCGGGTAGACACCCAGGCTGACCAAAACTAACTGCTAATATGAGAAAATGCACTTGTTAGACTCTTTCGCATTAGCCGGGATTGCGGCCCGGCCACATTAAAAAATACGACCATCCTTTTAATATGGTTGGGCAAAGCCCGGTGGTCTTCCCTATTTCTTTTCCAGCACGGGTATCAGGAACTTACTCACTTCGGGTGTATGGTGCTCGTTCAGCATAATAGCCTCCATCCGCCGAACGATATCGGGATATTGCGCCGCCAGGTCACGTTCTTCACGCGGATCCTTTTCCAGGTCGTATAGCGCTGTTTTAATGACCCCCTTCATCAGGTTAAGACGAATGGCCTTCCAGTTGCCCATCCGCACAGCCTGCTGACCACCGTACTCGGGAAACTCCCAGTACAGATAATCATGCTGCTTTTGCGCCGCCGGTTTGCCGAGAATGGTTGGTAAAATGCTCACACCATCTATATCCGCCGGAGGCTTGACACCCAGCAACTCACAGAGGGTGGGCATCATATCGATATTCGCCGAGACCAGGTCGGACGTTGAACCCGCCTTCACTTTCCCGGGCCATTGAACGATAAATGGTTCGCGGATGCCGCCTTCATGCAGGAAGCCTTTGCCATAGCCAAATTGGCCACGGAAGGGACCAGCACTGTTGAAGAACACCGGATCAACGCCTGCATTACCCGCCGGTCCGTTATCGCTGCAGAACATGATGATGGTATTGTCGTACACCCCGGTCCGCTTCAATTCAGCGATTAGTTGCCCCACCTGCTCATCGAGCGTGGATATCATCGCTGCATATGTAGCCCGCGGGTAGCGGCAGGGGAAATAAGAATCGCCTAAGAAAGGTTTTTCATCGCCAAACTTCTGGTGGTAATAATCCACCCACTTCTGTGGCGCCTGCAGCGACACGTGCGGCAGCGGAGAGGGATAATAGAGAAAGAAGGGTTTGTCTTTGTTTTTATCGATGAACTTCACCGCTGCCTTGATGAGGAAATCGGGCGTATAGTCTCTTTGCTGGTAGATGGCATAGTTGGCCGGGTTGTTCGGATCAAGGCTATCAGGGAACTTCACCGCCGGGTCCATCACTTTATTGCTCAACGCCACGCGGTCTTCATTTTCCCACAGGTGACCAGTATAGTAGGTATGATCCTGCCGTTGGCAGATGAAACCATAGAAATAGTCAAAGCCCTGGCGATTGGGCACGCCGCTGGTAAAGGGAGCGCCGAGCCCCCACTTACCTACCATGCCCGTGGTGTAACCGGCACTTTTAAGCACTTCAGCAATGGTGAGGGTTGAATCGGGAATTGGCCTTTGCCCTTCGAGAAAGGGATTGGCCTCCATGGCTTTAAAATCCCATACGGGACCTCGCTCACCCCATTCGTCGTTGCCGCGGATATAGGCCCTGCCGGAGTGCTTGCCCGTCATGAGCAGGTAGCGCGAAGGCGCACAAACAGGAAAAGTATAATGCTGCGTGAAGCGCATGCCGTTCTTAGCGATCTGGTCGATATGGGGCGTTTCGATCTTCTGTTGCCCGTAACCCCCCAGTTCACCATAACCGAGATCATCGGCCAGGATGTATACGATATTGGGCCGGCGGGGCGATGTCACTTTCGGTCTGGCAGATTGAGCCAGCGTACTAAGGACAGAAAAAGTCAGCGATAGCAGTAACAGGTATTTGTACATAGTGCGGAAGCTTTATAGAGGGCCGAGCCGCATACATTGCAGCGGCAATAGCCGGTTCAGCACCCTGAAAATAAAGGAATTTAGCTTCGCACGAAGCAAACTTAGGTGTGCACACGTTTGCGCTGAGGACGCTTAAAAATTGAAACCTATGTGGATGATGTAGCGGTATCCGAGGGTGCTGGTGCGCATGACGCCATTAGCATCGATCTGCTCATCACTGAAAACATAGTTCATGCCTGGAAACTTTTGCGTAAGCGCTTGTTTCAGTCCGTCTACGATTTGTGCTTTGGTGGCAGGATCGATATTGCTATCAAAGGTTGCCTTGTAATTGTAGATCCCCAATCCTGGTCCGGCCAACACGAGGTCCAGCGCAACACGTTTCCAGAATATAAACTGGTACCCTAACTCAAAACCGATGGTGTGGATGGAGAACTTTGAATTGGACGTCACACTATTCGTAGCGGTGCTGTTTTTACGTTGCCATTCCAATTCATTCTTAAACTGATTGAAGGAGTAATAAGGACCTATATACAAGCCATGCGGTGCATGATGTTTATTTTCGCTGGCGAGGTAAAAACGGTAATCGATCGAAAGATTAACGCCACTTCTTTTGCCATCTTTTTCTACGTGAAAACTATCGGTCGAGATGCTGACCAGTTTGGGTAACGAAATGCGACCCACATTAACAGAAATGCTTTGCCGGTGCGAAAGGAGCCGCTCGTATCCAAGAACGACATATTGATCGGCCCCGAAAATGAGCGCTCCGGACAGATTGTACCTGATAATATTTTTTCTATAAGGAGTTGTATCGCTTGTGGCGTTTGTTTCCTGCGCTGTGCTGCCTTGGGCAACCAGGAGAAAGGATAAGAGGCAATATAAAAATGTTGCTCTCATATTGATGGCGCGTATCAAAGACACTGCCGAAATACCTGTTCCGCCAACAGCGAAATAGATTGTTTTAGCTTTTCACCCCAGAAAGGCAACCTGTGTTGCTGCGTCCTATCCGGGAATGCTGAGTATCAGCCGCTTACTTCCTATTTCCCCTATCAATCACATGGATCTCATAAATCGAAGGAGGCGCCGAGGCTTTGGTGATGCGCAGGCGCAGCTTGCTGCTGCGGTAACTCCGCACCAGCCTGATCACTTTGCAGTCGCCCATCGGTTCCTGCCCCAAATAGACCGTTTGCCATTGACCGTTCAGCCAGGCATCCACACTGTACTCCTGGATGCGCGGCAACCTTACCTGCGAAAAACCATCGGGCAGCTCTTTTGTATCCTTGTACTCAAAGATGCTGATCTTATTGAAAGACTGTGCAGGATTCAGCGCGATCTCGATCGTCGCAAGCGTATCCTTCGAAGCCCAGCGGCTATCGAGGTTGCCATCGGTGAGTTTAGCCGCATCATAACGGTTGTCATTATCTGGCCAGGTGCTGGTGGCCGTTGCCGGTTGCAGCAGCGAAATAAACCTGCCATTGCGCGGTAATGGCTTGCCCGCCGTAATGCCCAACCGATTGCCCAGTTCGATCACGGCATTTGCTTCATATTCGCGGATGCGACCCGTTTGATCGGGTGGCACATTAATGACCAGTGAGTTCTGGTTATCTGTACACCAGTAAAACAATTCCTCCAGTTCGTCAGCTTCACGTACCGGTAAGTTCATCGACTTCTGAAACCAGTTCCACCGGTGACTGAGACACAATGTATGTTCGAAAGGAAGATAATACGACTTGCCCTCGTGCAGGTATTGCTTCTTGTCGGCTTTATTGGCCAGCTTGGGATCCCAGAGGCGAAAGTCGGAGGGAAAGTATTGGAAGTAGTATTTATTATCGACCGTCATATCAGCAGGCGGTGTAAACTTACGCTTCCCCTCCTCATTAACGATGGTATGGTTTACGCTCACCGCACAGGCCGGACTGTATTTCTTCACCAGCTTATAGATCTGGTCCACACCCCACTGCTCCGGCTTACGATCCCACCCGCCATCGAGCCACAACTCGCAAATGCTGCCATAGTTCGTAAACAGTTCCGTAAGCTGGTTGAGCATGTAGTTGATATACACCTGCGGATCTTTGTCTTTGTACGAAGCTTCATGCCGGTCCCACAATGAATAGTACACCGCGAACTGGATACCATATTTTTTGCAGGCATCCGATACCGCCTTGACCACATCGGTCTTAACAGGCGAGGAGGCCACATCGTAGGTCGTGTACTTACTATCCCACAAACAAAACCCGTCATGATGCTTCGTGATCAGCAACACATACCGGAAGCCGGCCTCTTTAGCCGTACGCACCCATTGCTCCGGATCGAGCTGCGAGGGATTGTATTTCTCAACGGGAATCGAACCGTCCGACCATTCCATATCGGTAAACGTGTTGACGCCAAAGTGAATGAACATGCCATATCCTCTTTTGATCATGGCCTGTTGCGCCAGGTTGGGACTCGTCGCTGGTAATAAGGTTTGGGCAATACTGACATGCAGGCTGATCAGGGCCGGGAACAGGAAGCTTAAGAACCGGATGGTACGCATCGTTGAATGGGGGTGATTGGTAAAGCTGCGTGCCGGCCCTCAGGCACAGCGCAGCAGCGGATAAGCTCTAAGATAATGAAAGGCCGACAAAGGTCATGCGCAACCGGGTGCGCAGGCAAATTTAGATTTCTACAAGTCAGCTAATTACAATATCTTACAAACTCATCGACGTAGTTATTCTCACCTCCCCTTTTTTCCCTTTCCTTTTCGACAACTGCCTTTCTGTTCCGGGTCTGATCCTGTCAATCATTCTATTAAACTATAGCCCATTGGCTCATTAGCCGGTGGTTCAAAATCAATCGTATGAAGTTTATTTACCTGGCTTCGGCCTGCCTGACTTTGATTGTAAGTACTTCCCATGCTCAACTCGTTATCAAGCCTGCACTCGGCATCAACTTCACCGATTTCTCGAAAGACCCCGGCACGGGAGAATACAAATCAAAAGTTGGTTACCAGGTGGGTGGCAGTGTGGAGATCGGTCAGAAACTGTATTTCGAACCCGGCCTTTACTGGACCCACAAGAGTACCGAATACACCACCACCAGCAGCAGCGGTCAGAATATCGATTACAACATGAGCGGCATTCGTATTCCACTCACAGTTGGCTATAGTATACTCGGCGGCACAAAGTCCCTGGTCAATGTAAGGGCATTGGGTGGCTTCTCCGGATTCTTCCTCACCTCGATCAGCGATCTTGATAAAGACGCGTTTAATACAGCTACCTGGGGCCTGTATGCCGGCGCCGGCGTCGACATCATGATGTTCTATATGGATTTCCAGTACGAGTGGTCACTCAGCAAGGTGGGCGATGATGTTACCGTAGCAGATGTGGGTAAGACGAGAAGTTTGTTCATTAATGCGGGAATTCGGTTCAGGTTGTAATACTATTGTAACAACGACTGCAATTTTACCAGATCGAGGGTTGCCTGGATATCCGCAAACAGCTTTTTATCAGCTACTGAGAACATATATTCCTTCGCGGGTTCATATTTAAAGAGATCGATTACCAGTATCTGCAAAGCGGAAGGTGGAAGTTTCGGATCAAAGAAGCCCGGATTGATCTGCATATACTGCCGGCTGTTAGGTCCTATCATGGGTTCCACCTTCTCCTGAACCGAAAGACCTGCCAGCTCCTGCTGCAACTTCTTAACGTCGGCATCGAACTTATCGACCATCTGCTGCTGGTCGCGCAGGCTTTGAATTTCACAGGCTTTGTACATGCTATCCTGTTGCCGGATGCCCTGGAGAAATTTTTCCTTATTGGCCTTTGCCTTCACGGGGTCCTCTTTGGCCGCCCATTCAAATCCTTTCATAGCCGCCTCTATATTCTTATCCTTGCTCTTCAACCATTGTTGATAGGGACTACCCTCCCGGAAACTCTTCTTTACCTCATCCGCCCGCTTTTGCGCAGCAGCGATCTCTATCTGAAAGTATCGCTCCTTCGGCAACGGAATAAACAGCGGCTCTTTGCGTTTGGTAATCACCACCAGGTTGCCGTATACGGGAAACCCCTGCTCCTGGCGCGTTAAATATGGTTCTTCAAAATATTCATCTTTACCAACGGTGATACGGCTCACAATACGGCCTATGCTGTTGTAATGAATATTGAGCGAGGGTCCTTCAGCATCCCTTTCCACAACCGTGCTATTGCCTCTCCGGAAATACTCCTGGAAAATAAGACTTGATTCAGCGGTTATCACCTTACCGCCATCACAATTGTGTTCGCACAGCGTGGCAAAAATGTCTACTTCATACCCCCTGGGCGGATTAAGTACCGGCAACTGGTGGATCAATTCAACCACGCTGGCCATATTGGCGCGCATTTGCAATTGCTGTTGCTGGTTGAAACCGAAATACGCCGCCCGGCTGAACGAGATACCCTTCATGGGTGCAGGGTTCCAACTGAACTTTTCCGGCACATTGGTATATTGGGCAGATGCAACGGTGTGGATAGTCAGTTGTACAAGCAGCAGGATCGCCAGACTTGGTCTCATGGTACATGGTATTACGGAGCAATAATACTGATCGGCTTGCATCGCACAGGCGCTCCTGCGACGAAGTACGCCTTCATCAGCCCAAGCGACTAAATAATACGACCACTGCGGGCAGTCGACCCGCAAAAAAAAGCAGCCAGGGCAACTGGCTGCTAAAGGAAGGCGACTGATAAAACAAGCCTCTTATTGT
Organism: Paraflavitalea sp. CAU 1676; assembly: GCF_029223285.1. GTDB lineage: Bacteria > Bacteroidota > Bacteroidia > Chitinophagales > Chitinophagaceae > Paraflavitalea. The sequence continues at coordinate 273,554 of NZ_JARHUJ010000007.1, forward strand.
AATACTGACTGTATTTTGAGGAGGTCGAGGGTTTCCCGGATCCCGTTCACCAACGCTTTCTCATGGTCGCAGAACGTCTGATCATAAAGCCTCGTACCCTTTTGGTATTTGTACAGATCAATCAACACAAGCTGTACCGCGGAAGCAGGTAATTTGGGGTCATAGAAATTCGGATTGACGCGCACCAGGGTTCTTTTGTTGAAGCCTATCACGGACTCCTTTTTCTGTTCGGGTGTCAGCGCTGCAAGTTCCTTTTGCAGCTTTGTAAGCTGGTCCGCCCTTTCCCATTCTTTTGCCTCGGCAATGTCCAACTTCAACTTATGCTCACGCGTGATCGGGATGAACAACGGTTCTTTGCGTTTGGTGATCACCACAAACTTGCCATAGATGGGAAACCCCTGCACATAACCATCAATCTCCGGCTCATCGAAAACAGCCTCCGGATCAACGCCCGTATTATTGATCAACCGGCCGATATGATTGAAGTGAACATTCAGCGAAGGGCCTTCCTGGTCCGTTTTGACCGGCCCGTTGCTGCTCACCCGGCTATACTCGAGAAAAATGGCGCCCGACTCTCCGGCAATTACTTTTTTACCTTCGCAGCCATATTCACAGAGCATGGCGTATAGCCCTACAGAATAGCCTTTGGGCGGATATAGCATAGGGGTTTGATGAATAGCCTCCATCACCTTGGCCATATTGGCCCGCATATCCAATTGAAGCTGTTTAGGGAAACCCCAAAAACCAGCCTTATTGAAGTTGATGTTTTGCGTGGGCGCTGGCCGCCAGTCCCCCTTTTCTGTAGCCAGCTCATGCTGCCTGGCCATCACCCCCTGGGCACTCAACAGGGAACCAACAGTCAAAAGAAAAAGCAATGGTTTCATCGTAAACGGATTAGCCCTCAATATTAAGCAGGAAGAAGGGGTACTGCCGTTGCTTTATCACGAATACGCCAAAATATCGCTTGAACCGACAAAATACCGACATAACAAGAATCTCCACATCAATCAATTGACATCGACTACAAAACGGAGTAACAACGACACGAAGCCGGTCGAAAGAACTACCAATCACCTCTAAAGGAGTAGAAATGCCAATGCGGCAAACCATTCATCGCAATATTTACACGTGTAGGTTGCCAAAACCGCACTTAACCCGGAAATAGTTTGATGCCGCCACAATGGTTTGCACTTTTGTTGCCGAAAGGATCAATGCCGGTCATGCAGCAACATCCCTCCTGCATATACCAGGTGATGGCAACGATCCATTTTTAAAACCATGAAAAGCATTTTAGCTATGCAAACAGCCACTATTCCGTTTACCTTGTCTGCCGACCTTATCGAAAAAGGCCCTTTGAAAAAAGATTACGCATTCCTGAACGAATTATTTATCAGCGAGTATGAGCAGGATCCGCAGGCCGTGCTCAGGCAGTTTGAAAACATCCGGCAACAGGGAGGTGTATTCACTTCGCCAGCTTCCATTTCCGGTTTCTGTTACCTGCAGCCTTATGGATATGCAGGCGACTTTCAACTGATCGACCGGCTCTACACCAACTACCGCGGCGCGGGAACTGCTGTTCAACGGTGGGACGATTTTGCGCAGTCGCAACCGGCCGCCGAAGCCGTACGCAACCGTAAAGCTTATTTCATCGATCTGCTGCAAAGCAAACAGCTATCGCGTGTGTTGAATATCGCCAGTGGCCCCTGCCGGGATATCAAAGAGTATTATGATGCGCAGCCCGCATCGGACACCCTCATCGACTGTGTAGAACAGGATGGCCGCGCTATTCAATATGCCCAACACCTCATCAACCACGATGAGCGGGTACGATTCATTCAGCAAAACATACTCACGTACAGGTCTACCCAGCAATACCAGTTGGTATGGAGCGCCGGCTTGTTCGATTACTTTACCGATGCCGTATTCGTGCGCGTGCTGCGCAAATTGCTTACCTGGGTAGAACCCGGCGGCGAACTCGTGATCGGTAATTTCGTAGAGGGCAACCCCAACAAGGCCTTTATGGAAGTAGGCATGAACTGGTTCCTGCACCACCGCAGTCCGGAGCACCTCATCGACCTGGCCCGCGAAGCAGGCGCCACCGATTGGGCTGCCCGCGTAAAGAAAGAACCCGCAGGCATCAACCTGTTCCTGCACCTGCAGAAACCTGCTTAATAGATTCACTATAAAAAATGGGGCGTCTCATCTATTTGAGACGCCTCGTTTTTGTATGCGAAAACATATTATGCTTGCTTATCGCCGGGCATACCACCAGTAGGACGTTCGTCTGGCTTGGCCGCTTTCATATCGCGCGTATTCTTTTGCACCGCAATAGCACCAAATATGGCGAGCGTATACGACATCGCATAGAAGCCTTTTTCACTTTTGTTAAGTTCCGCATTCCACAACCCAATCGTGAGCAGCAGGATCGATAACAAGGTAGTGAACCAGGCTATACCATAGTACAGGTTGGTAACTGGTATACCTTCAAGTTGGTCGCGCACGGATTTTTGAACCGAAATGGCCGAGAACAGGCCAAACATCAGTACTGTGAAGTAATATCCTTTTTCATTCAGCGCCATCTGGGCATTCCATAAGCCTACATTGAAAGCGATCATACCAGCCAGCAGGGCTATCCACGAAGCGGCAATAAAGGCGGCAGAAGGAGCAAGGGTTTGCTTGGGTTCCATATGTTTGTTTTAGGTTCCCAAAACTAACACGGACAAATGGGGCTTTATTTGACAACAGTCAAATAGCGATCAAGGAAATGTTAAAGGCCCGAGGCCATGATTTACAACTCACTATGCACAGGTTACAGGTCAACGCTATTATCCGCACCTGCCCTACAGCTTACTGCGTATCCGGCTCAGTGTTTCCTGCGATATACCAAGATAGGCAGCAATATAACCAAGTGGCACCCGGTCGAGCAGGTGAGGCGATTGCTCCATCAGTTGCAGGTAACGTTCAGAAGCTGTGCGGAACTGGGCGTTGACAAATCGCTCTTCCAGCCGGATATAATACTTCTCGTAAGCAATGCGCACCAGCCGCTCGATATCATGATGATCATTAAACAGGGCGGTTAGCCGCTCCTTCGTGATCGCCCACAATACACAGCCTTCCATCAACTGAATATTTTCCACAGCAGGCACTTCAGTGATAAAACTGTGAAAAGAGGTCACAAAGTCGTTCTCAAAGCCAAACCAGTGGGTGATCTCCTTGTCGTCGAGGTTATAATACCCCCGCAGACATCCCTGCTCCAAAAAATACAGGTGCCGGCAAACCCTTCCCTGGCTGATGAGGTATTCGTTTTTGGGCAATACATGCTTGGTAAAGCATTCAGCCAACGCTTCCCGGGCTTCATCGGTGAGGTGGTAAAAATTCTTCAGGTGGCGAAACAATTGGTCCATACAGTCACGGGGTTACACATTAAAAATAGTGCAATAGCTGGCAAATCCGGGTAAGAATACGTAAATTAATGGTGTCTGACAAGAACTCCCGGAAAAGGGGGTACATTCATAGTAGTAAACTTCACTATCTATCTTCAACTTCCTATCGAACTACCTGTTGTCCGCGTAATCACTAAAACGATACATGACTGCGATGCAAACCCGTCTACGCAGCATATACCGGTTGCAGGCCCTGCTCGCCCTGTTGCTGCTCGCAGCACAACAAGGCGACTCACAACTGTATTCTCCCACACGTAGCAATAGTACCCGGGCGGCAGCAGTGCCCACCCTCAGCAATAGCACCAACTGTCCCGGCAGTATACTAACGGTCAACAGCAGCATCGCCATCCAAAAGATAGAATGGCAAAAGAACAATGCCCCCCTGCAAACGGTCAATGCCACCTGGACTGGCATCACCGTGGCCGGTAATAATGGATCGGGCAGTGGACTGAAACAGTTCGACAGCGCCCTGGCCATGATCATGGATGGAACAGGTAACATATATGTGAGCGATTACAACAACCACCGCGTGCTTAAATTCCCGCCGGGTTCTGATCAACTGACGGATGGTGTGATCGTGGCGGGGGGCAATGGACAGGGCGATCTCCTGAACCAATTGAATAAACCCGCCGGCCTCTTCCTCGATGCAACCGGCAACCTGTTTGTCGCCGACATGAACAATCACCGGGTGCTTAAATTCAGTCCGCCCTTAAGCCAGGCCTCGGTAGGTGTAGTGGTAGCCGGCGGCAACGGACTGGGACAGGCACTCACCCAACTGAACTCTCCCGTAGGATTGTATATCGACAATGCGCAACGACTGTATGTGGCCGATCGCGACAACCACCGCGTACTGCGGTATCCGAACGGGTCCACTTCCCTCACGGCAGGCGTACAAGTAGCCGGTGGCATTGGTGACGGCCCGGCATTAACGCAACTGGATCAGCCGGTCTCCATACTAATGGATGCCGCTGGCGATCTGTTGATCTCCGAATACGCCAACCACCGTGTTACCAAATGGACACCGGGCGCCTCCCCCTTAACTGGTACCGTGGTAGCCGGCAACAACGGCCCGGGCAATGCACTCAATCAACTTCGCTCACCAGCCGGTATCATCTTCGATGCCGATGGGCAGTTGCTCATCGCCGATGCCAACAACGATCGCATCGTACGCTGGAAGATCGGCGACGCGGCGGGCGTGGAAGTGATCAATAACGGCGAAGGCGCCGGCCCGGATCAACTGAACCTGCCCTTGGCCATACAGCAAGATGCGGAAGGACATTTCTTTGTGCTGGATGTGCTTAACAACCGGGTACAAAAGTTCTTCCCCACGATCGTGAAGACCCTTACGGCTGCCGGTGAAGGCGATTACAGCGCTGTGGTCACCACGGTCGATGGATTGCTCGCCAGCACAGGTGTTGTAATGATAGATCCTAACCTCACCCCTGCTGTGACTGTTGCACCTGCAGACGCCGCCGTTTGCCAGGGTAAGATCACCACTTTCACGGCGGCACCTGATCATGGCGGCAACACGCCCATCTATCAATGGAAACTGAATGGCCTCAATGCAGGTGCAGGCACCAATACATTCATACCCGCCGTACTCGCCAATGGCGATATCGTTTCCTGTATCATGACAGCTTCTGCAGATGCGGGCTGCCTGGCACAACCATCCGCTACCAGTAATAATGTGGTGATGATCGTTAACCTGCCACCAGTCATGCAGCCCATCACAGGCACTACTACGCTATGCAGCCAGACTACCTCGCAACTAAGCAATACCACCCTCAACAATAGTGCGGCCTGGAAAAGTCTCTCACCAGCCATCGCAACAGTCAATAACAGCGGTCTCGTAACCGGCGTATCAGCAGGCACGGCAGTGATCCGGTATATCGCCACATCGGCCAATGGCTGTGTGGATAGTGTAGAAACGACTGTAACGATAGATCCCCTCGTAACGCCGATCTTATCCATCGCACCCGTAAACACGGTGATCTGTGCAGGCACCCCCTTCCAACTTACTGCCAGCAGTCGCTTTGCCGGTACAGCGCCCACCTATCAATGGATGTTGAACGGCACACCAACCGCCATTACCGGAGCCAACTTCAGCAGCTCTACGCTGCAGGATGGCGATGCAGTGACCTGCGTATTGACACCCTCGGCAGATGCCGGCTGCCTCGCCAGCCCTACCGTTACCAGTCTACCCTTTGTGATGACCGTATACCCGCGCCCTGTGATGCAACCTATCACGGGCAACCAGGGTATTTGCCCGGGTACTACCCTTCAGCTGGCCACTGCTACCGTGAGCAGTACGGCGATCTGGAAAAGCCTGCAACCAGCCATTGCCGATGTATCGGCATCGGGATTGGTAACGGGCCTAACGACCGGCTCCACGATCATCCGGTACATCGCCGGCACGGCAAATGGCTGTGAGGACAGTACAGAAATTACGATCACCGTCAGCAACGTAGTACATCCTTCTATCACGGTAAGTCCGTCGGCAACGGCCATCTGCCCGGGCAGTGAAGTAAGCTTTACCGCCAACAGCGCAATGGCAGGCATCACACCCAACTACCAGTGGTTGCTGAATGGCTTACCAGCCGGCACTACGGGCACGGTGTATAAAACCACCACCCTCAACCCCGGCGACGAAGTAAGCTGTATACTCACGCCATCTGCGGATGCAGGCTGTGTAGTCAGTTCCAGGATCACCAGCCCACCCATCGCCGTTACGGTGCATCCATTACCCGCTATGGTGGCCACTACCGGCAACCTGAGCATCTGCCCCGGCGCTACCACGCAACTAACCAACGCTACAGCCAACGCCACCGGCCAGTGGAAGAGCTTGCAGCCGGCCATCGCAACGATAGCTCCCGGCGGCCTCGTTACGGGGGTGTCTACCGGTGCTGCCACCATCCGGTACATTGCCACCTCGGCGGCGGGCTGCCAGGATAGTATAGATATCGTGCTCACCGTGAACGCCCAGGTGCAACCAACGATCACAGTTACACCATCAGCCTCCGCGATCTGCCCCGGTGGCACCGTCAGCTTTACTGCCAGCAGCACATTAGCCGGCAATACGCCTGCCTACCAATGGCTATTGAACAATGCAGGTACCGGCATCACCGGCACCGCTTTTTCACCCGCAACATTGAAACCGGGTGATGCAGTAAGTGCAATACTGACGCCTTCTGCCGATGCAGGGTGTATAACGAGCGCCACCGTCACCAGTGCTCCCGTATCCGTCACGTTCAATCCCAGCCCCACCATGGCCCTCACCACCGGCAACTTAGGCATCTGCCCCGGCGCCACGACGCAGCTGACCAATGCCACCGCCAACGCCACGGGCCAATGGAAGAGCCTGCAACCAGCCATCGCCACAATTTCATCCAGTGGTCTCGCTACGGGAGTAGCTACGGGTGCCGCTACCATCAGGTATATAGCCACCTCAGCCGCCGGTTGCCAGGACAGCATCGATATTACGCTTACCATTAGTGCCCAGGTGCATCCCACCATCACGGTCAACCCATCAGCAACCGCCATCTGCCCCGGTAGCCCCATCAGCTTTACAGCCGTGAGCACACTGGCAGGCAATACGCCCGCCTATCAATGGTTACTGAACAATACAGCTACCGGCATCAGCGGCGCCAGCTATACACCCTCAACATTGAAACCGGGTGATGCCGTAAGTGCTGTACTGACTCCGTCTGCCGACGCAGGATGCATAGCAACCACCACAGTAACCAGTGCACCTGTTTCTGTTACCATCCATCCAACCCCCACCATGGCGCCCATTACCGGCAACCTGGCCATATGCCCCGGCGCTACCACCCAGCTGTCCAATGCAACCGCCAATGCCACCGGCCAATGGAAAAGCCTGCAGCCCGCCATTGCTTCCATATCAACAGCCGGCCTCGTCACCGGCCTGGGTACCGGCACAGCAACCATTCGCTATATCGCTACATCGGGGGCAGGATGCCAGGACAGCATTGACATCAATGTTACCGTGAATGCGTCGATCACCCCTACGGTTACCGTCAACCCCTCCGCTACCATGATCTGTAAAGGGGCGGTGGTAAACTTTACGGTCAACAGTCAGGGCGCTGGCACCAACCCTGCCTACTCCTGGTTATTGAATGGGAAGGCAACCGGAGTAACCGCCAATACCTATAGCAGCATTTCGCTGCAACACGGCGATGCAATAAGCTGCGTCATCACCCCGGGTGCCGATGCCGGTTGTGTTACCAGCACCTCCGTAACCAGTGCGCCGGTGGCCATCACGGTCAACAACCCGCCGGTGATGCTGTCAACGACCGGCATGCTGTCGGTCTGTAAAGGCAGCACTACCCAGCTGGCCAACGCTACCCCCAATGTAAAGGGCACCTGGAAGAGCCTGCAACCTGCTATCGCCACGGTGAACAGCAGTGGCCTCGTTACCGGGCAAAGTGCCGGCACCGCGGTTATCCGGTACACCGGCACCACACCCGGCGGCTGTGCAGACAGTACAGATGTGCAACTCACGGTGCGCCCCGCCGTTACCCCTGCCATCACCATCCGCAGCGACCACAACGATACCTGCACAGGCACACTCATCGCTTTCGAAGCCATGGGTACAGAAGGTGGTTCGCAACCCACTTACCAGTGGCAGGTGAACAGTCAGCCTACCGGCAGCGGTACCACGTTTAGCACCAGTCAGCTTCATCAGGGCGATGTGGTAACCTGCGTACTCGCCAGCAATGCCGCCTGCGCCGTTCCGGCCACCGCTACCTCCAACATCATTACCATGACGATCTATTCGTTGCCCGAAGTGAATGCGGGATCCGACAAGACCATCCTGAAAGGCGAAACAGTATTACTGGAAGGAAGATTAAGCAGCGATGTAACAGCTATTCAATGGCTGCCGCCAACCGGTTTGCAAAATACCAACTCAGCCACACCAGTAGCTAGTCCTGCTACCACCACCACTTACCAGTTGGAAGCCACCACCGGTCATGGCTGTAAGGCGACAGACGCCGTAACCGTGTCGGTGATCACGGGCATCAGGATCCCCAATGCCTTTTCTCCCAACGGCGATGGCATCCACGACACCTGGGAGCTTACTGATCTGCAAAGCTTCACCTCGGCAGACATACAGGTATTCAACCGCAACGGCCAGGCTGTATACCACGCCAAGGGATTTCAACCGGGCCGCGGCTGGAATGGATCGTACAATGGTTATGTACTGCCTGCCGGCACCTACTATTATGTAATCGACTTAAAGAATGGGAAGCCTAAACTGTCTGGTTCAGTCACCCTCTTAAAATAGTCAACATGCGCAGATTTTTACCATATGCCGTTTGTTGTTGCTTATTGAGCATGCAGAACCTGCAGGCACAACAGCTGCCGCATTACACGCAATACGTGCTCAATAACTTTATACTCAACCCCGCCCTGGCGGGTATTGAGAATTATACGGATGTGCGGCTAAGTCATCGCCATCAATGGTCGGGCATCGAGGGTGCTCCCGTCACTACTTACTTAACGATACAAACACCTTTGAAGAAAGATGAATATGGCCGCATCACGGCTACCGGTTACCAACCCTCCAACGGCAAGGTTTTGGGCGACCCCTATTTTCGTACCTATGAGGCGCCGCCCGCCCATGCGGGCATTGGCCTCACCGTACTCAATGACCGTACGGGGCCGTTGAACAGGTTTACCGCCTATGGTACCTTTGCTTACCATGTACCGCTGGGGCCGCAGCTTACGCTGGCCATGGGTGCCAGTGCCGGCATATCGCAATGGAGCCTGCGGCAGAACGAAGTGGATTTTGGAGATGGCACGGTCGATCCGGCTGTATCCGGACAGGGTACCATCAATAAATTAAAGCCCGAAGTAAATGCGGGCTTGTGGTTGTATGGACGTAACTTCTTTGTAGGTGCCTCCGTTCAGCAACTGGTACCCGCTAAACTGTCCTGGGCCGATAACTATGTAGTGCCCATAGCCGGCAAACTGGTACCGCACACTTTCATTACAGCAGGATACCGTTTTTTCCTGAGCGAAGAATTCAGCCTGCTGCCTTCGGTGATGATGCGGTACGTAGCGCCGCTGCCACTTGGCGCCGATGTGAATGTGAAACTGCAATACCGGCAGCTGGCCTGGATAGCGGCCACCTACCGGCACGATGAAGGATATGCCGGCATGGCGGGACTCACGATCGCCAAAGGCATTGTCATGGGCTATGCGTACGATTATACCATCACTCCACTCAATACCGTGAGCCGCGGAAGTCATGAGCTCATGATCGGCTTTATACTGGGCAACAAGTATGCAGATGATTCGCCCAGGAATGTATGGTGAACCATTTATTTAGCCTGCAGAAATGCTGACACCACCGGTAGCGCCGGCAGCAATGGTTGTACGCCGGGTTTCAAACTCGTGAGCTCGCCAATATAATCACCATGGCCTCCGGGAAAAATAGCCAGTTGTGCATGCTCTATCTGTTGTTTCATTTCCAAAGCATGTTCCAGCGTATTGACATCCTGGTTGCCACAGATGATCAGGGCAGGTGCTTTGATGCCTTTGATATCAGCCTCTTTGATCTCCGGGAAATTTTGCATGCGGGCAACATCCCGTTTAAACATGGCATAGAGCGCATCCTGCTTGCCGGGATTGATGTCGAGGAACGCCTCTTTAAAAGGCTGGGGCATTTCATCAAAGCTGGCCTTCGCCATCATCGGAAAGAACCAGGGCTGCGCGCCCGTCTTCTTGTAGAAAGTAGAAGCCACAATGATCTTGTTCACCAGTTGAGGATGGCGGATAGCAACTTCCAGCGTAGTGCTGGCGCCATTGCTGAAACCAAAAATATCGGCTTTGGCAATATGCAGCTGTTTCAGCAGGGCGGCAATATCATCAGCGTCCTGAGTAAAGCTAAGGGGGCGGTCTATATCGGGCGTGTGACCATGCGCCTGCATTTCTACGGCAATCACCTGGTGCGTTTGGGCCAGCAGGGGAAGCATACGCCCCCAGGTAGTACCGATCGTTGACCCGCCACCATGTATCAGCACAAGCGGAAACCCTGTGCCATGAACTTCGTAATATAGTTTGAGTCCGTTGATGTTGGCATACTGTCCGGTGGCAGTTTGTGCGTTGGTCATGGTAGTAAATGTTGTCATAAATAACAGTGCAAGAAGTTTTTTCATCATGGGTATTTTGCCCGCTAAAGGTAAAGGCCCCGCTAAAGATACGAACGGGGGCATTGCGACAAAACCACTGGCCTTTTACGAAGGCAATCAATAAAAAAGGCTCCGCTGGGTGGCGGAGCCGCTCGGCAGCCATTGCTGCCGGGTGCATTGACATGATCATTCGTTTATTTTATCCGCCTCATTGGGATGTGGTGCAAAAGCAAAATGCTGGAAGAAATAACCGATGCGCGGCAGGTACCTCTTCAAGGATCCAAAAAGACCAATTGACAGGAAACCAGGCGCTGGCGCAGGCAAGCTAACCGGCAACTCTTCGGTCCATCTTTTTGTTTCACTGAATATCCTTGAATTCAGCTTAAAAGCAATATGCCGGATCTTGTCGAGCGTACGCGCATCCGGATCGTTCACTTCTATGGCGCCGTCAATATAATCGAATAGTATTTCGCGGGGCGCAGATTCGCCGGGCAATCGATCGAGCCAAATGGCTGTGCCCGGACTCGTATATGTATAGGTGCTGCCGTTGTCAAGCGTTACCGTCGTCGCATTATCCAACCTCATCTCCGGATCTCTTCCGGCAAAACGACTCCACTCTTCCAGACTGATACCACGGCCGTTTGAATGCTCAAACAAATTGCTCTTCCTGGTGATGTAGATCTTCTCTTCCATAGTAGTGCGGTTTGATGTAAGGAAAAGCAAACCGACTGCCATTTTACCCGTACCAGCAACCGCATTGAGACTCAATGCCCGTGATAAAAAGCGGTCACTCAATCTGGGTACTAAGCACCCCAGTTCAATAAATTATTGGTCTTTTGTTTTATCATCCGGATTCCGCACTATTTTCTCCGGACTGTTGTTGAAGAGCGAGAAGATCGATTGCTGCAGGGAATGTGCCACATGCGTAAACACTTTCCTGAAAGGCGTCATCATCGTAGAAAAACTAAACCGGGGCACCAATACCGGCTCCTCGGCGATAATATGTCCCGTATCGTGGGGTGTTTCCTTGAACACGCGGGTATTTAACTTAAACGCAATATGCTGGATCTTCTTTAAGGTGGCTGTATCCGGATTACTGATCACGACATTCCCCGATTCATAATCGAACAATACTTCGCGGGGACTGGCCTGACCGGCTTCCCGGTACAACCAAACCGCTTTGCCGGGACTTGGATAGGTATAATCGCTTCCATCCGGCAGCTTTACAGTGGTTTCATTTTCCAACCGCATATCCGGGTCCATCTTCACAAAACCCATCCACTCCTGCAGGCTGATCTCTGTCTTGTCAGCATGATCCCTCAAGTCCTCCCGTCGGGTGATGTAGTACTTATTTTCCATAGCAGCGCGGTTGAATTGTTAATAACACAATGGGCCATCCAATTAATCATAATACAGAAACCCATGATATACACAATATACGATATTCCATCATCAACTGTATGGGTATAATCTGCCACACACAATGTTAAAGCCTGCAGAAATAATAATAGACGAAGGAGATTAGCGGTCGCCGGACATAGCCAGGTGTAACAGGTCCTTTTCACCATGGTCGAATAAGGATAATGTCGCACCATTGGGCATGCGTACAAATGCTACGGTGAAGCTTTCGCGATGACGCCCGAAGAATATCAACAAGCGGTCTACCGATTCACGGGTAGCGCTCAGTATGATGGTAATTAGAGATTCGGTGGTGAATTGGTTTATATGTTCCATTTTATCTTTCTCGAATTCCAGACTGATCAAATCATCCAATTCCTGATCTGCTGTTCTAAATCCGAAAGTCAAAGCACCAGGTATCATAGGTCGCACATTTTAATGGTTCACAAAATCACAATTAGTCCTGGTGCCCTGCAGTAGTAAAAACCATACCAGCTTTATGATGCAGCTACATCGCGCAGGGGAAACACGAAGATAAACAGATCCCGGCTCCTGCAGGATTAAGTTATTATGATATGTGCACAAAAACATAAACGCTGCCAGGACGACAGCGTTTGCCAAATAGTCTTATCCAACGATAGACTTATAACATTCCTTTAGTCTTTTACTGCGATTTATTCTTTGTGCTTCAACATTTCTAAATAACTCTCGGTATGGTCGGTATTCATCTCCACCCACAATGGCAGGTGATCGCTCATTTGATACGTCTTAAAATCGTCGAATGCTTTTTGTGTGGTCACCTTACTGCTGTGTTTACGCGCCCTTTTGGCATAGGTCTTATAGTTGTCGAACACCACATCGAAAAAATTGAAGATGCCGGCCTTCCTGAACGTAATATCATTGTAGCGGTTGTAATAAAGGATCTGGTCATAGATCTTATCCTGCTTCACATTGCTGCCGGGTAAGTTTTCTTTAAGGATAGCAGCGGGTATCTGGAACACGGAAGAAGTGGCCGCTTTGTACGTTTCGCTTTTCCGGTCTTCAATATTGAAATCACCCAGTATGAAAAGGTTATTCGCTTCTTTCTTTTCAACATAATGACGGGCAAAAAAATCCACCAGTTCGGATATCTCCCCTACTCTTCGGTGGTACTCATCCGAAGTTTTGGTGGCATTGCCGTAATAGATATGCGCCGTACAAATATCGAATTTCAGCCAGCCCGACTGGAATCGTACGATATACGGAGAGCGGGCAAATTGTGTTGTATCGCCGGTATCGGGTAAAATGACCTGACCGGCAATGTTCCTGAACGTTACAGTTCTTTTATCATACAGGAAGGCCAGCCTTTCCTTATTGCCCGAAGCGCCAATGGTAACAACACTGGTAAATACGCCCCAGTCGTTGCCCAGTATACGGCAGATGCTGTTAAAATCGTTCAGGTTATCCCTTACTTCCTGGATAGCGATGAGATCGAACCGCGAAATAATTTCGGCTATATAATACAGCGATTCCACCATCCGGCCTTCGTATTTACTGTTACCGAACTCCCGGATATTCCAGGTACCCAGGATGAGGTTGCCGGTAAGTTTCTTTTCGGGAATGCCTTTGTTCTTATCGCTGAGTGCAGCGCGGAGGGTGATAAGATTGTCGATGACGGTGTTTCGGTCCGCTTTGTCGTCAATAAAAAGGAGTTGCTCCTTAACGGGGTTAAGATAGAAATAGTTCATAGTCGAAGTTTATCGGTAAGGAGATTGATGCACGGCTCCCTACCAGGCACTATGAATTTACCAAATCTGTCAGGACACAACAAGAGAATTGTACCCGATTTAGATTAAAGACTTGTGAAAATCAGGTTTTTCTACAGCCCCCGGAAAAATTCAACAGGCATCAGTGGTGGCCAACTTGGATATTTCCCTAAAATAATTACCTTTGCGCCATCATGAAATGCTAATTCTCCCATATCAGTTCATACTGAGCCATTGAATGGCCGCTTCGGCCTATCTAATATTTTTCCCAAACATTCAGACAGCAGTATTTTACCCTGCAGCATTTTTTCACGAATAATTTTATCATGAAAGCCATCCCTGCTTCTACAGCCAGCTATGCAATGTCTTCCCTCCAACGGAAGCGATCTTTTTATTTATTCAATGGACATCATGCTTATCAATCTTCAACATATCAGTTATCAACTTCCCCACCAGGAACCTATATTTCAACAAATTAAACTTACACTGGCGGCAGGCGAAAAAGCCGCCATCGTTGGCCGCAACGGGGCCGGCAAGACCACCTTATTGCAGATCATCGCTGGCAGGCAAACTGCCACTACCGGCGACATACAGTTACGGGGGTCGCTTTATTATGTACCCCAGCACTATGGCCACTACCGCGACCAGTCGATCGCCGAGGCCCTGGGCATAGCGCATTGGCTCACCGCACTCGAAGCAGTAGAGAACGGTGATCTTAACCCGCATTGGTACGAGGTACTGGACCAGCATTGGGATATACGGGCACTCAGCGAAGCGGCCCTGGCGCAATGGGGACTACAGGAGCTCGACCTCAACGATCCATTGTGGTCGCTCAGCGGCGGCATGAAAACCAGGTTGTTTCTATGTGGCATTACCTTGTACAACCCCGACATCGTGTTGCTCGATGAACCCACCAATCACCTCGACAAGGCAGGCCGCGAGCAGCTGTATCAATGGTTACAGCACACCGGCACGGCCGTACTGTTGTGCAGTCACGACCGCCAGTTGCTGCAGTTATGCAATCCCATTTACGAGCTCGATGCCAAAGGCATGCACGCCTATGGCGGCAACTATGAGCTGTATGCCGCGCAGAAAGCAGCCAACACGAACGCCAAAGAACAGGAGCTGGCGCATCATGAAAAGGCATTGAAAGAAGCGAAGCAACAGCAACAACAGGCGCTGGAACGCAAACAACGGTCCGATGCCCGGGCAAGTAAATTAGCCACACAGGGCGGCATCCCCAAGATACTGATCAACGGGCGCCGCAACAGCGCAGAAGGATCCACGGCAAAACTACAGGCAACACATACCGGCAAGATCGGCCTGCTGAGGCAGCAACTGCAAAACGCTGCAGCCATGGTAGAGATCGAACGTTTGATGAAAGGGCACTTCGAAGCGCCCATGTTGCCCAACGGCAAGGTACTGGCAGCCGCCGATGCGATCAACCATGCCTATACCTCCGACAATTGGTTATGGCCACAACCGCTCACCTTTACCTTGCGGTCGGGCGAACGCCTGTCCATCAGCGGTGCCAACGGCAGTGGTAAATCAACCTTGCTGCATTTGCTGCTCGGTAACCTGAGCCCTGCAGCAGGCTCGCTGCAAAGCACACCCGTGCGGGCCCTGCTGCTCGACCAGGATTACCAGCTCATCGACCGCCATAAAACGGTACTGGAACAGGCCATGCATTTCAACGAACGAAAACTGGAACCAGCCTGGGTACATACCCTCCTGGCCAATTTCCTCTTTTTCCCCGCCCAATGGCATCAATCCTGTGCCAGTTTGAGCGGCGGTGAAATGCTCCGGTTATCCTTATGCTGCATGGTACTGCAAGCCAAAGCGCCGGATGTCATCTTCCTCGATGAGCCCACCAACAACCTCGATCTTACGAACATCACTATGTTGGAAAAGATCTTCGCAAATTACCGGGGCACATTGGTAGTGATCTCACACGACCAGGCCTTTCTCGATGCCGTAGGCATCGATACAGAATGGAATTTGTAATGCAGCAGCGTGCGCGTACTGAAGATCCCAGGATGGTACAGTAAGCGCACCAGCAGGCAATCAACGATAACCGGGCAATGCCCCACCCGCATCGCCCGGTTATTTTTTTATTTTGAGCTCAGCTCCGGCCGCGAAAACAACATCTCGCTCCACCTGCGCTCCACCGCATTGGCATACGATTTCAGGAAATCATTCCAGGAATTGCCCCCATTGGCCTCGGCATATCTTTCGGGCATGGGTTTGCGGTAGGTAGGTTCCAGTTCTTTAAGTCCCTCTTTCAACCTGGTAACGATCGCCAGCTGCGGCTCACCCGAGAAACTGGCTTCATAGACCGCCACACTCTCCTTACCCACCTCCCATGCCTTCTTCATCTTCCCCACCATGTCCTTCAACTCATTCACCATGCCAGGCTTGGGATACACGTGGTTGATGATGATCTTATCGGCATAGTCAGTTACCTGCACCGTACTGTACTCTTCGAGAAAACTAACAAAAGACTGTGTACCCGCACCGGTCGTTAATGGCGCCACCATATTGTTCCAATCGGCCATATGCGCAGCGCCGAGGTCTCCGCGGGTATCGAAATCGGTCCAGCTGAGCGGGCCTTCTATTACCTGGTAACCACCGGCATCCGGTCCGGTTTGAATATCGAAAACGCGCCACTTCCAGTTACCCGTATGGTATTTTTTACCATGGTCGGCAAGCGCTTTTTCCAGTGCCAATCCTTTGTCGGGCTTTGGGAATACCCGGAAGAAGTTTATTACATTTTTAGCCTGGCCCCAGGCCAAAGCAGGCAGGAGCAAACAGAGAGAGAGCATCTTTCTCATGACGTAGATTTTTAATGCGTAAATAAAATTGATAGGCGGGTATAGATACCATAGGCACACGGGAGCGATAAGGCGCGTGGCATGAGGTCAGCTAGCCAGGTAAGGACAAGGTGGTAAGCCAGGTGGATCTTTTACGATGAAACTGGTACGTGAAAGTAGAAAACGGGATGATACTTATGGTGAATGTGAGGTTGGTAGTTTAAATGTAAGTCTTTTTTTCTATACCATACAGGCTATTACCCTTGCCGCCCGTACATGCAGCCATGATGCAATCAATATTTTCCTTATTTTCATCGCTTTCAACCTATACACATGAGACGATCCATACTAACTGGTTTACTGGCCTTGGGTGCCTTCACCGTATCGGCCCAACAAGACCCCTCCTGGGAACCCGTGTTCCGCAAGATCAACGACGAAGTACAACAACATTCAAAGGCTTACAGCACGCTGAAAGACGCGACCGAAACGATCGGCCACCGGCTCACCGGCTCCGAGAATGGTAAGAAAGCCGAGACTTATGCATTCAACCTGTTGAAATCTTATGGCTTCACCGATATTCAATACCAACCCTTCGAGGTAGAAAGCTGGAGCCGCGGCCAACTGGCAGTGAGTGCAGGCAGCAAAAGCAACCTGCAACCGGTTAAATCGGTATCGCTGGCGCATTCGCCTGTAAAGGTCGACCTTACGGCCGAACTGGTCGATATGGGCAACGGACTCGATAGCGACTATGTCGCCAAACCTGGCATCGCCAAAGACAAGATCGCTCTCGTATACCTCGGCACCCTGCCCGGCACTACCGGCCGTTCACTGCATCGCTCCGAGAAGACAGCCATTGCCATCAAATACGGCGCTAAAGGCATTATCGTGATCAATACCGTAGATGGCGGCACCTTGCTCACCGGCACCGCTTCCGTCACCGGCAAGCTCATTCCCATACCCGCTGTGTGCATCGGCAAGGAAGATGGCATGCGGTTAAAAGAACAATTGAAGACCGGCGCCTTGTTTAGCCGCATCAATATGACCAACTTCTCAGGTAAGATCAAAGCACGCAATGTCATCGCCACCATCAAAGGCAGCAGCCTGCCCCAGGAAAAGATCGTCGTGGGCGGCCACCTCGACAGCTGGGACCTTGCCACCGGCGCCATCGACAACGGCATCGGTTCCTTCTCGGTACTCGACATGGCGCGCACCTTCCAGCAACTGCAATTGAAGCCCAAACGCACCATCCAGTTCGTTATGTTCATGGGCGAAGAACAGGGACTGCTGGGCTCCAAAGCCTTTGTGCACGAAGCCATCAAAAATAAACAGATCGATCAGCTGCGTTATATGCTCAACTTCGATATGACGGGCGATGTACGGGGCTTTTCCTCCAGTGCGCCCGAAGCACAGCCCTTGTTCCAGGCCATTGGCAGTATTGCCCAACAGATCGATACCGTCTTCACCAATAGCTTTTCGAGCCGCGCAGGCCTGCACAGCGACCACCAGCCCTTCATGCTGCAGGGCGTGCCTACCGGCGGTGGCGGCGGAGGCCGTGGCGCCAACGGACCTGCCGGTTGTTACCATGCCGATTGCGACGTCTTTAGCCTCGTGAACAGCGAACAGGGCATGAAGAATACGGTAAAGTTCGTCAGCATGTTGTTGTATGGATTGGGAACAGCCGACAGCATCCCTGCCAAAAAACTCAGCGATGAAGAGACCAAACAATTCCTGCTGAAGCATAACCTTAAGGAGCCGCTGCAATTGGAAGGAGAATGGCGCTGGAAGGATTAGACAGCCGAAGCATCACAATGCCCAATCGGGCATGCAGATAAGAAAAATACTCAAACAGAAAGGGGCCATCACGGCCCCTTTTCTCATGTACTCACAAGCGAAAATTCAATAGTTCAATGTACCGCCGAAGCAGCAGATGGTGGAGCAGCACCGGGAGGCGGATTCAATTGAGCCGCAGGAACCAGGTTCTTCACCGGTTTGATGGTCTTCAGGTAGCTGTAGATCGCCTCGACATCTTCATCGGTAAGGTTACGCAGCGACTCCACCGGCATGGGCGGCATCAGCGGACGGGAGTTCTCCACGCCACGATACTTTCCTCCTTTGATGGCCCTGCTGAAATTCTCCAGTGTCCATCCACCCAGTCCGGAATCGTCGGGGGTAAGGTTGGCGGCATACGTGATACCCCAGGGGCCCACCGCAGCGGTGAGGTCTCCCTTCAGCAAGGCCCACCGGCCATCTTTGGTCATGGCGGTATCGAACTTCCCCAGTTCGGTGCCTGCCTGGTAGCCCGACAGGAATTTCTCCATATCCGGCACAGGACCTCTTTCGGTCATAATTTTAGGCGTATGGCAATCGCCGCAACCGATCACCGTGACGAGGTATTTACCGCGCGCGGCAAGGGCAAGCGTGTCGTTGGCAGGCTGATCGGGCTTACCGGCCGTTTCGTTACAGGACACAAAGGAAACACCCATGGCTATAGCAGCCATGTACATGAATTGCTTCATTGTTGATAGTTATTTTACTGGTTAATTAAATGGCGGTGGTTATTCTGTGATGCTGGAAGTGGTCGTGTATTTATTTGAATAGATCGAGGTGCTTAACTGATAGAACGCACCATTCTTTTCGATCAGCGTTGGGTTCACACCGGAAAACTCCTTGAAATCCCTGATGAAATGCGCCTGGTCGGCATATCCATAATCATACGACAAGGAAGCCCAGGATATCTTTTTCTCGGCCGAATGGCGCACATGCCGGTATACGTTTCTGAATCGGATGATACGGGTATAGGTTTTTGGACTGGTACCCAGCACATCGCGAAAACTCCTTTGCAACTGCCTTTCGCTCACGTAAAGATCTTTACAAAGCGACTCGATGGATATATTGCCTTTCGATTCCCGGATGATCGAAGCTGCCTGATCGAGGTAATGCCCGCGTTGGCGGGAATGACCAATCCTTTGCAGCAGGGACGATTCAGCGATCAGTATAAGCTCGGCTGCATTGGTAACACCATACATTCTTTCGGCCATTTCAGTGATGCCGGCATTCATGAGGTTGCCGATATCGGTGTAGTCGTTGAAGAGCGCGGCCGCCGGCACATTGAACAACCGGGCAAAGATCTCCGGCTTCAGGTTTACGCCGAAACAAACCGAACAGCCTTTCGTTCTCCAAGTAACGGCATCCTTATAGATACCAACAAAGAAAGCATCGGGCAGTTTCTGCCAGTTACCATCCACCAGTACCCGGCAATCCTGCTGGTATACATGAATGATGATCTGCACCATGCCCAAAGGCAGACAAACCTGCGCCGGCGAATCTTCGGCGGCATCACCGTCGAATACCTGGTACCAGTAGTTCTCTACATAGGGCTGCAGGGCAACAGAAGGCAGAAACTCTTTATATGAAATGATCATCATACTATGTAAACTCCCGACAAAGATATACGGGCGCCGGATGCCGTCATTGAAGAAAAGCGACATCTTCATGTGATTTTGACAATTTTCGACACCTCCTGTCCCATCATATTCACTCCACCCAACAAAACAGCCCTTTGATCTGATCAAAGGGCTGAACACACAGAAGGATACGTATTTGAATCACTGTGACGCCTTATAATTCCACATTAATAATCTATTGTCTGGCAAATAACACTTCCACCTGTCGCATCAGGTCGGCACATACCTGATCCTGGATCTCGAAGATCTTGGCGGCCGACGCCCGGCACTCCAGCATCCGCGACCAGGTTTGTTGGGCAGTATTACAATTGATCATTTGCACATTTACACGTACTGTTTGTTGCAGGTGCTGTACACTGCCGGTGATAATATGATTGAAGTGCAGTACACTGCTCAGTTCTTTCAGGTCCATATTCCGCGTGGTCATACTTTTCACCATCTGGTAACCCAAAACGGACACCTGCTGCATTTGAGACAACGCCGTGCAGATCTGCAAACAAAGCGTATCGCTGAAAGACCTGATCAACTCATTGCCCGAAACACAATGAAAGGGAAGAATAGCGAAGGTCACCGGTTCTTTGACTGAAGCAAAAGCATGATCGGAGATATCAGCCTGATGCCTCCTTTCCTGGAGCCATTCGTGCCGGTCCATGAACACCGGAATATACTTACCCTTGGGCATTCCAATGATGATCTGGTCTTCGACACACATGTCGTTATAGTAGTGCGCCAGCGCTTTGCGGAGGCGGCCCGCATGAATGCGAACCACACAGTCTTTTTGGGGATTGAAAGTCGCAGGTTTTTCGAGCACTTTCAAAGCAATGGTATACTCCTTCAGCCAGTTGGCATTGCCCGTAAGGGTTTCCTTCACGACAAATGACAGGAACTTCCTCAGAATATGGGAATTGCTGAAATCGGGGTGTAGAAAGATCTTGTCGAGCTGCTGCTCGATGGCGCCCTCGGTAAACCTGGGGGAAGCCATAGTCGAAACGGCGGTGCCCATAATTTGTTAGTTTAATAAACGGTTGTTATTAGGACACCGATCCAGTCCTTGTTCCGCCAAATCGGGGAAAATCGCAGGCGCTATTTTACAGAAATACTTAAACAATTGATAATCATCATTTATTTGCAGCCTCCCATTTCCTTACCTTGACCCTGGCTGCGTCGAACAGCCGGGCATAATTACCTTTCAGCAGGCTCTGTTTGGTAGCGGGCGAAAGTTCCTTGAACAACGGCTCGTACATATTGTACACCTTGAGGTACTTATCCTGCGTGGCGGGCGCCACTTCATCGGTCCCAAATAAGAACCTGTCTGGATATTTATTGATGATGGCTGCCGTTTCCCGGATGGTTTCGGGCGACGATATAATGTATTTCGCTACCTCATCCCAGGAGATATCGATGTGTACATGTTTGAGCGCCGGATCGGCCAGGGCATACTCCACGATCGTTAGCTGTTCTTTCACTGGACGCACCACCCTGCCCAGCCCGCAATGCGCCCAGATAATGGTCGTATTGGGATGCCTGCGGAACAGATCCGCCAATTGCGTTAACAAGTAGGGCTCCTGCCCTGCTTTCGGATAGGGCATATCGATATCATTGTGCAGCAATACCACCAGCCCCGTTTCGGCCGCAAAATCCAGGATGCGGTCCAAAGCCGGATTGATGAGGCTTGCAACCTCTCCTGCAATCTTAGACGAAACAAATTCTTTGTGGATCGTGAATTCACCGATACCGGTAAACACACCGGGAAAAGTTTTAAGTACCCGTTTGATGTGATCGGCGGCATACATATCGGCCGGATTGAAACCCGTGATCATCGGATCGAATCGTTGTTGCTCTTCTTTCGAGAGCGACCGGTATGCCATCGCAATAAAAGCATCCGTAAAAGAATAATAATACAAAGGAGCATCTGAAGCTAAATAATAAGTGGGTGCAAATTCGCCTGAATTACCGTGAGACCATTGTTGCTGAAGCGGTATACCAAACAGGGTAGACCGCCCCACTTTATCGCCCATCACTTTGAGAAATTGCTTCACGTCGAGGCCCTCCTGCACGTAATTGGTCAAATGAAAATGACTGTCATAAAACAGCGACTTGTCGGCCGAAGCTGGTTGTGCAGCAGACTGCTTTACAAACAGAAAGGCCAGCAACACTACGCCTGCAATATATCGCGACATAACTGATTCATTTTTTTATAACAGAATATCAGCACCGATCGTAATCGTTGTGCCGGTTTGCCCGCTGGTATACAACCCAAACGTGCCGCCTGCGGAACTCTTGTACACATGGTGTAGCTGGGCATTGAGCCGCCAGCTTCTGGATTTCATAGGGTATATATTCACACCGCCCCCTATTTCCCAGGGGTGGCGTTTGAACTCATCGAAGAAATAAGAGTGAAAGCCGTATAAGGCCAACACTTTGGGAACTACCATCTGCGAAGCCTGAATGCTATAACCCCGGTCACGGATGAAGTTGATGGGTACCGGACCATCCGCATCAAAGTCCGACAGCTGGCGTTCATACAACTCCACTTGCAGGTTGAACCCCTTGTACTTGAACCCAAGATCAATAGCGAGCATATCGTAATCTGCTTCCTGCACGGTAACGCCATCGGCCAACGCGCCGGTTTCGAAGAACAATACGCCATCAGTCATCCGCACCTGTGTATTGTCGGGCGAAGGCTGCCCCGTATTATTGAACCGGTTATCCCGGTCATGCGTAAAGTTGACACCAAAGCGGGTAGCCAGTTTCTGGTGTTTTTCAAAGTCACCCAATCCTCCTCGTGGGCCATATTCGCCCGTAGTAGGCATCCAGATGAGCCCAGCACCTTGAGAAAGGGTTCGCGTAAGTTTGGCAGCCTGCACACCCAGGGTGCTCAGGTTATTACCCAGCATCAAAATATAATTTAATCTCGGCACTACTTCCCCTTTCAGGAAAACACCGTTGGTAAAACCAGCCCGCAAGCTCTCCTCTCCCATAGTGCGGTCAGTAGAATTATAGAAGGGAAACGGCCCCTGCATAGACCGGATGGAGATATTGGGCATGATACCCGCACCCACCGTAAAATATTTATTGAACCGGTATTGAAGGTTACCATATACCAGGGTTTGTTGAGTCGTCATTACCGTCCACACGGTGGCGGTATAAGTCAGTTTGGGCGTCAGTACGAAACCAGAGAACCAGATCATGGCACGATGCCAGTGGAAATCATTCCGCCCGGTAAAGTCCCTGTTACGGCCTAGATGATCCTGCCAGGTTTGTTCACCCGGCAATTGGTTCAGGTAGCGGACTATCGCATATAAACTGATATTGAGGGTTCCATATTTGGTCTTCACCAGGCTAAAACCCTTACCGGGCGATAGCTCGCCGGCAGTTTCGTTACGGTATACGGAATCTCTCAGCGTTTTACTAATAGTATCCAACGCCTGTGCGTTCTGGTCGAGCTGGGCATGCAATTGGTTTACGCAAAACAGCATCCACATACATAGTCCCAAAGTCCTTAGTCCGGTCTCTATACGGATCATAACAGTATTGCTTAAGTTGAATGAATGCCCTGCTTATTTAGGTTGTACCAGGTAGGGGTTAGCTTTCAATTTATCGATCACATAACTAATGGCCTTCTGTGCTTTCACACTATTACCGGCTGCATCGAGCGGAGGGGATACAACGGCGATGCCGAATTTGCCTGGACATACTGCCAGCAAACCACCCCCTACCCCACTCTTGGCGGGCAGTCCCGTATGGTACAGCCAGATACCGGAGTTATCATACAGTCCGGCAGTCGACATTACCGCCAGCGTGTGCATGACAGTTTCGGGCGAAACGATCTTCTTTTTGGAAACGGGATTCACGCCTCCATTGGCCAGCGTAGCCGCCATCGTAGCCAGGTCTTTGGCCGATACGTTTATGGCGCATTGCTTGGTATAGATATCGGTAGCCTGCACCGGATCGAAATACATACGGCCATAGGCCAGCAACAGGTGTGCGATAGCCTGATTGCGCAGGTTATCACCTGCTTCACTAATGTACACGGGTCCGTTTACCGTGAGGGGTCGTGCCGCAAAATCGCTATGCACCTGTAAAATGTTCCTCCATTTAGCTGCGGAATCGGCGCCGCTGATCAGACTCGACGACGCGATGGCGCCCGGATTCACCAGCGGGTTGATCTCTTTACCTTTTTGCAGTTCCACCGCTACGATCGAGTTGAAGCGCATACCGGTGGCATCCACGCCAATCTTATCCTGCACCGCCTGTGCCCCCTGTTCTTCGATCACCTTGGCCATCGTAAATACCTTTGACACGCTCTGTATGGACACCATAGACGTCACATCTCCTTTGGTATACACTTTCCCATCGGTGGTAATGAGGGCGATACCAAATATCTCAGGATCCACATTGGCGAGTTCCTTGATATAATCCGCATTCTTCCCCTCCTTCAGGTTTCGGAATTTATTATAGGCTTCATTCAGCGCGTCTTCGATCGCTTTGGGCGTCTGCGCCTGTGCGAACAGGCACAACGACAAAGCAGCTGATAAAAGGAATAACCACAACCTGCTATGAGAACGGCTTGTTTGTTTCATAATAGTCATATTTATTATTGACGTTGCACTACGCTTGTTTAAACACAAGGTGCGGCATGGGTGAAGACACACGTCGCACGAACTTTCCGCCAACCGGCGGCAGATCACATCACCGTAAGTTGGATACGGGTTTCGAAAAAACTGACATGCCCTTTGAGGTTGAAACGGTCCAGGGTGCCATATCCATAAGTAAGCTCCCAGCGCAGAAAACTGGTCAAATACCAGTTAAACATGGGCGTAATACGGGTAAACCGGCCTCCTTTGATCGAACGGTCATCGAGATTGAAGGTAGAAGCATGTAAAACGAACTCTATTTCACCCAATCCGCCCTTAAAGACCGACTTCTTAACCGGTACAAAACCATAAATGCTTCCTACCGTCTTGTAGGGCCGGCTTGTTTGGGTGAGGAAAAAACTGAACACCGCGTCGCCACCAAAAAATTTGTGATTCTCTCCATTGTCTGCGTAGAAATGATGCTGCATTACTTCAGAACCGATCATGAACCGGCCTTTATTGTAATAAATTTCGGCGCCGATGCTCGTAGACTTATCGGCTGCAAATGAACCAGTATTGATCAATTGAGGTGTGGGATTCGATTCTGGTCGCGATTTAATAGTAAACTTTCCATCGAGCGGCTTCCCATACCGCAGGTTGGCCGCTATATGCATCACCCCGGCTTTATCGGGGGCATTGAAAGGCATCCAGCCAATACGTGCATCATATTGCCAGGCAAAAGTGGAGAAACCTTGTCCCTTCGATATAAAGTCATTGTAAGCGCCCAGGTTCAGGAACAGGCGCGACTTGGGAAAATAGCCAAAGTATTTAATTCCATCTGCCAGAATGGGAATGGGATCAAGGGCCATTTGCCGTTCATTGGTAAGTCCGGAGTGACCGTTCATGACCTTGATCATGGAAAACCCTTCTTTCGTGCGCCCTACAAAGAAGTATCCCTTCAATTCGGGCATGGAGAAAGTAAGACCCGTTTCCCGCACCATCCACACTTTTTCATCACCATCGTACATGAAAGCAAACTTCCAGGAAATATGCCGCCGGGTCTTCAAATACCGCCCGCTGGCCAGTATCCTGAAGTCGCGTGTCTGGTACCGGGGATCGAGTGAAATGTTGAGGGAGTCCATCTGCTGCTTGAACGTTGCGTTCTGCGAGTATGCGGTGAAGTCACCTATATAGCCCAACCCAACGCGGAATGTGGAGTACGTACCCGCGAATTCATTAGGCTCCAGCGCCTTCGTTTTATTGACGAACGTACTGTCGGCCGCCCTGATCGGGAATACCAGGCCATCTGTTCCATTGGGTACAGTTCGTACGGTATCTTGTGCGTGTGCCCCAAGGGGAATAGTCCATCCAATCATATACACTATTCCCCTCAGGCACATGGCTTCAAAGGCGCGGGCCATGCTTTGTTGGTATCAATATTTGAAGAAATATTGTTGCAGCTGTTTCCGGTCTTTCGTATTCAAGAGCCCCAGCATGAGCATCACCCTGGCCTTTTGCGGCGTCAGATCATCCGACACAATGGTGCCTAACTCTTCGTCATTGATCTCATCTTCCAGCACTACCCTGCCCGATGGCGTACGGCTGGCACGACAAACGATGATACCGGCACTCACTGCACGTTTAACAGCGTCCATATAGGCTTTATTAAAGTTCCCATTGCCAACACCGGCGATCACGATACCATCCACTTTTTTATCGATAAGTGTATTCAGCAGGTCCGGTGGCGCATCGGCATACATATAAACAATGTCTACCCTTGGGAATTTGGTATTGGCTGTTACGGCGAAAGGTGTTTTTACATTTACCTCGCGCATGGAGGTCATGTAGTATTCAACCTTACCATCATACACCTGGCCAATGGGGCCCGAGTTCGGAGAACCGAAAGCATTCACCTTGGTTGTACTTAGTTTCATCACCTCACGGGCATCAAAGATCCCTTCATTGAAACTGATCAACACACCACGCCCCTTCGACTTGGGACTCACCGCCACCGTAATAGCGTCATATAAATTTTTGGGGCCATCGGCGCTGATCGCCGTAGCGGGCCGCATAGAACCCGTGAGCACTACCGGCTTTGCATGGGCTACCACCAGGTCTAGGAAATAACCTGTTTCCTCTTGCGTATCGGTACCATGGGTTACCACAATTGCATCTGCTTCGTTCTTGGCAAATATTTCATTGGCGCGCACCGCCAGTTTTCTCCAAATATCGATCGTCATGTCCTGGCTGCCCACGGAAGCCACTTGCTCTCCTGTGATATCGGCAATCTTTTTCACCGCAGGGATGCCACCAATGAGGTCATCGATCGGTATTTTGCCGGCAGTATAACCAGCCCTGGTCGCCGAAGCACCGGCACCGGCGATAGTGCCACCCGTAGCCAGGATAATGACCCTGGGCAATTGGGCCAGTGCGCTGAATACAACAAATAGCAACACCGTTATGGAAAGTATTTTCTTCATATGAATGGCTTTAATGTAGGTTATTTCTTTTGTTGGTTGGTGGGTCCGGTCGGCGATGTCAGCTTAACAGGATCCAGCAGGTCCTTGATCTGCGCCTCTGTAAGCAGTTTCTTCTCCCGGATCAATTGTAAAATACCCTTGCCACTTTGCAACGCCTCTTTCGCCAGCTCAGTGGTCTTATCATATCCCAATATTGGATTCAAAGCGGTCACGATGCCCACACTACGGTTCATATAGTCCTGCAACACTTTATCGTTGATCGTGATGCCTTCAATGCACTGCGTTCTGAAAAGCGGCATCGTTTTAAAGAATAAACCTTGCGACTCCATGATACAAATTGCCACCACCGGCTCATAGGCATTCAGCTGCAGTAACCCATCCTGCGAGGCCATCGTAACGGTGAGATCATTGCCTATAGCCTTAAAGCATATTTCATTCATCAGTTCAGGCATCACTGGGTTAACCTTGCCGGGCATAATAGAAGAACCGGGTTGCAGCGCTGGCAGGTTGATCTCGAAAACACCGGCCCGCGGGCCCGTAGCCAGGAAGATCAGATCACTGCTGATCTTCGATAAAGCAACCGCCAGGTTCTTCAACGCAGAGGAATACATTACAAAGCCCGCCATACTGGAAGTGGCCGCCACCAGGTCTTTGCTTAGCACCATGGGTTTACCAGTGATCTGCGCCAGGTGTGCGGCACATTTTTCGGCATAGCCCGGCGAAGCCGTGATACCAGTACCAATAGCCGTAGCACCCATGTTCTCTTCATACAAATAGGCTTCCGTTTTAACCAACACGCCAATGGCAGCATCGAGCTGGTTGCCAAATCCATGAAATTCCTGCCCCACGGTCATCGGCACCGCATCCTGTCCTTCCGTGCGCCCCATCTTGAGCACCTTGCTGTATTGATCACCTTTCTTGTGAAAGGCCGCAGAGAGCGCTTTCGCTTCATTAACTACCTTATCGTTGTGTAATAACAAAGCAACCTTGATTGTCGTAGGATATACGTCGTTGGTAGATTGCCCCATATTGAGATCATCGTGCGGTTCTATCGAATGATAGTCGCCTTTCTTTTTACCCGATAACTCCAACGCAATATTGGCCAGCACTTCATTGGCATTCATGTTGGCCGAGGTGCCGGCACCACCCTGGTAAAGATCAACCAGGAACTGATCATGGTATTTGCCATCCATCACCGCCTTGCAGGCCTGCTCGATAGCTGCCAGTTTCTCTTTGCTGAGCCTGCCCACATCGGCGTTCGCCCGGGCAGCGGCCAGTTTCACCATGGCATATGCCCTCACATAGTCGGGATAAGAACTGGTGAGTTGTCCGCTCACCCGGAAATTCTCCAGTGCCCGGGCTGTTTGAACGCCATAGTAAGCGTCTGCCGGGATCTGCTTTTCACCCAGCAGGTCTTTTTCCGTCCTGGTGGCCTGGGCCTCCACGATGGTCACCAGGGCAATAGCCAGAGCCGTCAACAAAAAGTATCTTTTTCTCATATTGCGTATTTATGTTCGTGAAAGAAAAACAGCCACTAATCATTGTTCTTGTAGAAGACCTGCGAGAAATTATATTTGAAGCCAAACTGGATCTTCACCGCTTCGGAGCTAAATCCATCAGAAAAGTTTTCGCGCTTGCCGTATTGTAATTCGGCAGCTACCATGATATTCTTATAGGGCGTAACAACGAGGTTTACAAGTGCATAGTGACCCTTTCTGTAAGCATTCGGAGACCCATAGTCGGTATTATCGATATCGACACTCGAATATCCGATCGTACTGGATAGTTTATCGTTCCAGGTATGATCGAGAAAGGCCAGGATCCCGGTAACCGGGAGTGCTTTACCCGAGGCTGGTTTGGTAGGACTATTTTGATTAATGATGATACCAACGTCAACAGGAGCATCCTGCATATAGTTTTGTATCCCTTCGCCGTACACGAACGATCCGCGGAATATATCTTTTTTACCGAGGTTCAGCACGGTACTGAGGTTGAGCCCCCAACCGGTAGTACTACCGCTGATATCATAGCCACCGGTCGTATGTATATCTTCCCACTTAAGGAAGCGCAGCATACCGGCCAACTGCACATGTCCCCAATCTCCCGTACGCTTCCAGTGGGCCGAAAAATCGGGCAAATAATTACGTCCTTTCACACTATCCAGCTCCGTGCGATCGGCGAAGGTGCCCAGGTCGGCACTGGCGCCCGGACGTTCCAAAGCAATAAACACCTCATTTTTTCCTTTCAGAGGCGCAAAGCGTAACTGGACATTCCGGAAGAACACCATTCCCGACGGCCCCCAATATTCGATCGAGTTCGGCCATACATCTCCGTCCATAAAGGGAGAGTTTGCCTGTCCTACCAACACAGGGCCAATCTCTCCGTATGCATTTCGTAGCCGCATGGTGGTTTGACCTTCGTCGGGTCCTACGCCAAACAGGTCAAATTCGAAGTTGGTCTTTAATTCACCCAGCGGTGTCTGCGTCCAGCCCCTCACACCAAACCTGGTTTGCCTTACCCCAAAGAAAACCGTACCGTCAGGGGCAAACTGATTCTTGTAACTGGGAAGGCGCGTAATGCGCATCGCATCAAACCAATTGGGGTTGATCTGATCGAAATTGTAGCCGATGTCGGCCATGGCAAATCCATACACTTCCAACACCCTTTGCTTCGACTCGTCCTGGGCTTGCCCCTTCATAACGCCCACCAATAAAAATAGAGATAGTAAATAAGTGCATTTCATAGTAAACATTTTTAGTAGTCATTGGCCAGCATACCGGGGGATCGGAGGGAGTACTTAAAGTTACCTGCTTTCCCAACCGGGAAGGAATTTCAGCAGGTGATTAACAGTTAAATCGGGGAACTGCATGGCCTATTTTTTAAATTCATAGCAGTGTTCAGTTATGAAGCATACATGTTTACTCGTACTCCTGGTGTTATGCATGATTGGTACTAACGCGCAGAAGATCAAGGATACGCTGTACTTTTTGAATGGCAGTAAAGTGATCGGTGAAATAAAGCGGATCAAGCTAGGCGTCATCATTTTCGATCCGGACGACGCCAATGACATCACCGTGCAGTTGCAAAAAGTCAAAACGCTGGCCGCTTTGATGAAGGTATTCAGGATCGAGACAACAGGCCACACGGTCTATTTCGGCAAAATGATCCCTGCCAACCTGCCCGGCTATGCCACCATTGCCACCACCATGGATTCAACCCTTTATCCAATAGAACAAATCTCCCTGCTATATGCCTATCGCAGCACTTTCCGGCAACGATTTGATGGCAAGGTCGCCGGGGGGTTCGACTATACCCGTACGAGTGGACTGGGCCGCATCAACTTCGATGGCACTATCAACTATGTAGCGAAGAAAACAGAACTCACGATCGCTTCTTCGGGTATCTATACGCTCACCGATTCTACCCTTAGCCGGGACCGGGAAGACATGAGCCTCAAGGCGAATTATTACTTCAACACCACCTGGTTCAGCACCGCATTTCTCAAATACCAGCGCAACCTCGAACTGGGCCTAAAACGGCGCTACCAGGAAGGCCTCGGCGCCGGCAATAAATTCATCACCAGCAAGCACGTGTATGCCTGGTCGAGAGTCGGTGGTGTCGTCAACCAGGAGGTTAGTACAGACGATGTAAAGTCCGGAACACTCGTGGAACTGTTTGGTCAGTTCGAGTTCAATTTCTTTCGCTTTACCAAACCCGAGATCAGTATCAGCCTGGCAGAATCAGTTTATTATAGCTTGTCACAAAGCGGACGCGTGCGCAATGATGCGCAACTCACCATCAGTTGGGAGATTATAAAAGATCTCGACCTGTCGCTGAGCGCTTATACCAATTTCGACAGCCAGCCCCAAACAGCTGAAAGCAAGAAATTCGACTTTGGTACCGTATTCAGCATTGGTTACTCATTCTGAACCCTTCGGGCACCACGGCAAGGCCCTGAGCTTGCCATTCCTCCTCCTGCCAAACCCGTATCTAACCTTCTCAACTCATCGCCACTCCCCCAGCGGCCGTTTTTCCATTTAACGGTTAAACCCACCCTTATTTGCTTCTCCCCACACTCACAAGTGTCTTAAGAATGCGTTGACGAACCTTGAAAATCAATTACTATGGCTAAAAAACAGATCGTCCTGACGATCCTGGGTATAGGACTGGCCTTGTGCAGCAGCGCGCAGGTTACTACCGATAAGGTATTGGGGCCTAAACATGAAGTGCTGATCGACAGCCTTAAACACACTACCTATCCCTACCTGCTGCCCATCTGGGGTCAAAAAGTAAAGAATAAGGGATTCAGTATGCCCCTGCCGGTCGGCGCGAGCGTTCAGTACCTCTGGCAGGAGTCGGATATTATCATCAATAACCTGCAGGTGGGTTTCAACCATGGGCCCATGTACAATATGGACGATATTGTACGTATCGAAAATGCGGTCACCACCACCAATGGCTACAATTTCCGGCCCGATTTCTATGTATTCCCATTCCTCAACGTATACGGGATACTGGCGAAATCCAAGACATCCACGGCCATCGATGCCGGTCTATGGATTCCCGATAGCAGCTCATCGTGGAAAAAGATATCTGACTTTAGCACCAAGGCCGACTTCAATGCCACTACCATGGGCTTTGGACTAACCCCCATGATAGGTGTCGGTGGCTTTTTCTTTACATTAGATATGAACTTCTCCTGGTCCGATATCGATGAGCTGGAAAAACCGGCCTATGTGTTTGTACTGGGGCCGCGACTCGGGAAAAATATCCGGTTGAAAAAAGAAAGGTCCATCGCCCTCTGGGCAGGCGGCTTTCGCGTGCACATGAAGAGCGGCACCACCGGTTCGCTCAACGTGGGCGAACTCCTGCCGGTAGCCGAGTGGCAACAAAAGGTCAGTGGTGCGCAGCAAAAAGTTGGTGAAGCACAGGGACAGGTAGACACCTGGTGGGCCGACCTCACCCCCACCGAGCAAAAGAACCCGGTCAATATAGCGAAGCACGAAGCGGCGAATGCAGCCCTCACCAAAACAGGTCAGGTCCTCAACAGTGTATCACAGGCCGTTAACTCAGCTGGCGACGCAACGGTTCAATACTCCCTAGAAAAGAAGCCAAAAGACAAATGGAATTTTATACTGGGATCGCAGTTCCAGTTAACCAACAACTGGATGCTGAGAGTGGAGTATGGCTTCCTCAGCAGCCGCCATCAATTGATAGCAGGCTTACAATACCGGTTTGGGTTTTAATCACTTCGTCTAAACATATCTCTCACCGTAGACTGCACGCTAGTGGACGCCGGCGGTGAGCCCAACGAAAAACGGCTGCCCCACCAGGAGACAGCCGTTCGCTATTACTTAAGACGTTTACCATTCTACTTCTTCATCAGCAGGTCTGCGGCCACTCTGGCCCTTATTGCCACCCTGCTCCAGCTCACGGTTAATTTGCTCGATATCGATCGACCTGTCCGTATTATCACCCATCAGGTGCTGGGTGAAATAATCAGCCATCCGCCAGAAGAAATATTCCGTCATGTCACTGTATCCATGGCGTTGACCAGGAAGTATCAGCAGGTCAAAGCGCTTGTTGGCCTTGATCAGTGCATTGGCCACACGAATGGTACCAGCCGGATGCACGTTGTTGTCGATATCACCCGTCGTCAGCAGCAGGTGCCCTTTCAGGTTCTTCGCCAGGTCCTGGTTCTTATCGATGTTGTAGGCAAAGGTCGTATCCTTCTCGCCGATCACCTCACGCACACCATGGTGCTGCTCACTCCACCAGCGGTTGTACACGGCATTGTCGTGGTTGCCCGAAGAAGATACAGCCACTTTAAAGAAGTCTGGATATACCAGCATCGCTGCCGTACTCATAAAACCACCACCGGAGTGGCCATGGATACCCACACGGTTCACATCAAACCAGGGGTAACGGTCGCCCAGTTGCTCAGCAGCCGCTTTCTTGTCACTCAAGCCGTAATCACGCAGGTTACCATAGCCAAAGTTGTGGTACCATTTGCTGCGGGCAGGATGGCCGCCACGGTTGCCCATCGTGATCACGATGAATCCAAGGTTCGCCAGGCGATCGGTACGATCCATTGAACGGCCGAAGGCTTTGTTCACCGCTTCGGTTTGCGGGCCGGGATATACATACTCGATAACAGGATACTTTTTGGTAGAATCGAAGTCCATCGGCTTGTAAAGCACACCATAGATATCGGTAATGCCATCATCGGCCTTCACCTTGAAGGGCTGCGGGAATTTATAGCCAGTGGCCATCAGCGACGACAGATCAGCCGTTTCCAGGTCCATCACCTTACGGCCGTCGGCAGCATAGAGCGTAGACTTCGGCACCGTATTCACCCTTGAATAATTATCGACGAAGAAACTCTTGTTATCGTTCAGGCTCATCGCATGTTCAAATTCGCCGGGGTTGAGCAATTTCAGCCCCGTTCCATCGAAGTTCACGCGGTAAGCATGCAGGTAGTAAGGATCTTCGTTGGCCTCGCGTCCATTACCGGAGAAATACAATATCCGTTTAGTCTCGTCGATGCCAAGAATATTTTCTACGTGCCAGGTACCGGTCGTGATCTGGTTTTTCAGCTTGCCATTTTCATCATACAGGTAGAAATGGGCCCAGCCATCACGCTCGCTCCAATGGATCATCTCTTTACCGGCATTCACCAGTCCTATCCGGCGCATCTCGATATAGGTATTGAAACGCTCTTCGATCAAAGTCTTCACCGTACCAGTATTGATGTCTACTTTACACACGTCCACTTTCTTCAGATCGCGGCCGGTACGTGTAAAATAGAAATACTCGTTGGTGCCTAACCATTTGAAAGGCCTCCAGTCGTCATCACGGGTGTTTTGCAATCCCGGATCATTCCACACATTCAGGTCCTGGTCTTTGAACATCGACACCTGCATTTCCTTGCCGCTTTTGGCGGTCATATCGAAGAGGTACAAATGATCCACCGGCGATTCTTTCTCCCCGGGCATCATGTATTTATACGTTTCAAGGGTGGGCCTTGGATCGCTGAGCGGGTTGATCACCCACAGCTCTTTTACCTTACGGCTATCGGCGCGGGTAAGGGCAAAGTACCGGCTATCCGGCGACCAGGAGGCGCCTGCAGGTTTGCGCTTGTTCTTATTCGTTTCCTTTTCTACATTGTTCTCGTTGCCATTACCGCTGCCGTGGTAGCTGAAATAATCCACTCCATCGGTAGTAAGGGCATGCTCTACGATGGTGGAGTCGTCTTCTTTTTTCAGGGCCTTCTCATAGTTGGCCTTGTCCATCCAATAGAGGTTGTAATTACGTCCAAAGAGAATGGTGTTGCCATCGGGCGAAATATTGGCCCAGGAGGGTTTGCGCTTGGGTTTCTTGAAATCATTCAGCTCAATGAGTTCACCGTTATCGAGATTGTATTCGAAGTAGAATACTTTCTTCTCGCGGGTGATAGCTGCACTGCCTTTCTTGCCGCCGGTGGTATCTTTCTTCTCCACCTCGGCTGAACTCTTCACTTCAAACTGGATCCAATGCTCATCTTTAATGAAACGCATGCTGTCGATGCCGAGGTGCTGGGCATCGAAGGGGTCCTTGACGATGCGGGTAATCTTCGCGGCGAGGTCGGCATTGTCGAACATCACCTTCTTTTCACCTTTCGCAGGGTCTACGATGTACCACTTCTTTCCATCGGTGGTTTCGTATTCGTACCAGAAGCGGTCGCTTTTCTTCAGCCAGTGCGGATCTACACTCGTACTGAAGACCAGCTTGCCGATCTTACGCGGCGCAAAACGCGCCGCCTGCTGATAATTGGCTTTGGTAACCGGGGTTAACTGAGCGGTGGCTGTTGCGCCAACCAGCAACAGGCTCATAGCATAAAAAAGTCTCATGTGCGTGGGGGCTATTTTTAAGGCCGTGAAGATCGGTAATTGAGGCATTGTAAAAGGGTGTTGCCTCCACCGGTCGTCAGGAAATAGCGCCTCCTGCATAATGCAATGGCGCAACAAGGGCAAAAAAATCCCCGCCGCTCAAACATGCTACTTGCTGGCGACGGGGTGCGCGTATGGAAATGCGAACATTAGTGCGCGGCCGACAGTACCAGCTGATAGCTGAAAGTAGTAGGCCTTACAAATACTTTATAGGGGTCGAGGGGCCTCGGACCACAGCCATGCGAGCCCACGCCCAGGGTTTTATGACTGATGCAAAGCACCGTGCCCTTGCTGGCAGGCAGGTCGATCTTGTATTCAACAGGCGTCATTTCTTCATCGCTATAGGGCGAAACGCCTACCTGGAACACTTCTTTATCCTGCTCAACCACCAGCCCGGCGCCTTTGGCCGACCGCAGCCGTGCCCAACGTACATCTTCATGATTGCCGCTTTCCATCGGCTTTTCATAACCTGTCATCTGCTGTTGCACACTGCTGGCATAATGGCCAATATCGAAGCCGCTTTTGCGATCGCTGTAGTTCTCCATAGGTCCACGGCCAAAATAATCGAACTGGTTGAGCGAACGGTCAAGGAAGAGGCGAACGCCCAGCCTGGCCACAGCGAGGTTGGCATCGGTGCTGCTCACCTCATTCAGTGCATGGATCGTTCCATTTGCTTTGATCGTGTAAGTTACCTGGTGGCGAACCACGTAACCCTGAAAGCCGGTACCGGTGAGGTTGGCTTTGATCGTCACTTCGCCTGTTGCGGTCTTGCTGCTGCTTACATTGTCTGCCACCCAGGTCAGTTTGGTCAATCCTTTTTTCTCCCAATCGGGATAGGCCCACATATCATCTTTTTGATGCGGGGCACGCCACAGGTGCAACATCGGTCCGCCATTGGCCTGCAAAATGTTTTGTCCCTTTTCTACGATCTTCGAAAAGGTGCCCTTCGTTTTATCGAAATCCAGGCTGAAGCCAGTACCCGCCACATGAATGTTGTTGGTTGTTGCTGACAGGGCCAATGTGCCGTTATTGATCCTTTCAGGAGCAGGTACCCGCGCCGGGATAGCCAGTTGCTGCGAAGCCACTTCGTATCCTTTGGCTGCCCACAATTCGTTCTTCGCAAGGCTAAAGGATATACGCAGAAAGTATTCAGCATCTGCTTTCGCAGCTATCTTGTAGGGCACTGTAATATCTTTTTCCTCCCCGGGCGCTATGCTGCCTACAGCCAGCGGGCCGGAAGCAATCAGCTTGCCATTTTCAGTCAACTCCCATCGCGCCTGCAAACCGCTGAGGTTGGTGGTATGATACCGGTTTTTGATGGTGACAAGATTTGCTGCCAGGTCTTTATCCTGGATCGTGATCCATTGGTAAGCATGTTTCAATTCGGGAAAATGGGGCTTCAGCGAACGATCCGAAAACACCACACCCTTGTGAATGAAGTACTGATCGTTGGGATACTCTCCAAAACCACCACCAAAAGCAGTGATAGGATGTTTAGGATCACGCTTGTTATAGATGCCCTGGTCCTGCCATTCCCAGATGGCGCCGCCCAGCAGGGCAGGATATTTATCGAACAGGTCATTGTACAGGTCAACTGAACCCATGGAATTGAACATGGCATGGGCATATTCGCAGAGGTAAAAAGGTTTCTTCAGCGAGGTATCCTTAGCCCTTCTTTCCAGGCTTTCGGGATCGGTGTACATCTGGCTGTCCATCCCCGCCGGATTGCGGGTGCCGATGCCAAAACCTTCATAATGGGAAATGCGGGTATTGTCGATGCGCTGGATGGAGTCGAGCGCTGCACGGAAATTGGTGCCGCCGCTGCCATTCTCATTACCGAGCGACCATATGATCACCGAAGCATGATTCTTGAAGTTCTGCACATTGGCCACGTTGCGTTCGATGATGGCAGCTTTCATCTTCGGCTCTTCATTGAACCTGTTCATGGCGCCATGGCATTCCACATTGGCTTCGGCAACGAGATAAATGCCATATTCATCGCACAGTTCATACCAGCGGGGATCGTTGCTGTAGTGAGACGTTCGAACGTGATTACAGTTGGCCTGCTTGATGAGCTGTATATCGCGGATCATCTGCGCTTCCGTTACGGCATGCCCTACATCGGGCCAGTTCTCATGGCGGTTAACACCTTTCAGTTTGATGGGCCGGCCATTGACCAGCACTTCCCGACCTTTTACGACGAGATTGCGGAAACCAGTGCGGGCCGAGATGGTTTCTACCACCTGGCTGCCATCCAGCAACCGGAGCACCGATGTATACAGCGTGGGCGTCTCAGCCGTCCACGGCTGCGGATTTTTCACTTCTACCCCCGCCTCTACCTTGATCTCTTCACCGGGCGACAACGACTTTACGGGTACGCGGTATTGGCTGATCAGTGAGTCATTTTTATACAGCGCGTACTCCAGTTCGCGGGCTTTCACGGCCCCGTCACCATAGTTTTTGATGTTGGCAAAAGCCACGGCAATGGCACCTCCGTGACCATCGACTGTAGTTGTTTTGATAAAGAAATCCCGGATATGCTGTTGCGGGCTGCTCCATAAAGTAACGTTACGGAAAATGCCGCTCAGCCGCCACATGTCCTGGTCTTCGAGATAGCTACCGGAATTGAAGCGGTACACTTCCACCGCCAGTACATTCTTACCGGGCTTGATGTATTTAGTAAGATCAAAGTCGATGGCATTGCGGCTGTTGACACCATAGCCAACCTTTTCGCCATTCACCCAAATAAAGAACCCTGCATCTACCCCATCGAAAGTGATGAAGATGCGGCGGCCATTCCAGTTCTCCGGCACGGTAAAGTCGCGGCGATAGCTGCCCACCGGGTTACGTTCTTTGTAAGCAGTGAATTTAACCGGCGGCGTGCTCATCACCCGCGGAAAATCGCTTTGAAAGATGTAATTGAAATTGCTGTAATACGGGGTGCCGTATCCTTCCAATTGCCAGTTGGATGGCACGTTGATCTCTTTCCATTTCGACACATCATACGTGGGCTCGTAAAAGTCAACGGGCCGCTTCTGGGGCCAGTCTACCCAATGAAACTTCCACATACCATTCAGGCTGCGGCTGAAAGACGATGCACTGCGTTTCGCCGCCAGCGCTTCTTTCAGACTGGCATAAGGCATCAGGGTCGCATGGGCCGGTTCGCGGTTGATCCCGATATTCTCCGGATCTTCGATCTCAGTAGGCACTAATGCATTGTCTGTGGCCGACAGGCCATTGAAAGGAGCTGCTGTTTGGGCAGACGCCGGTTGATAACCGGAAAACAATAGGGTTAGGATCAAGAGCTTCTGCAGCTCTTTAGCAGAAAGAAAGTTGCGCATAAAAATTAAACTTGAATATTTATCCTGCTTTCGGAGGATGTTGAAAACAACAGCCGGCCCCTGCCGGACTGTTGCACTTTAAAGATCAGAAAGCATTGAGTTCCGACACAATGGTGTATCCACCATTATAGGCCGAATTAATGATCACCTTAAAATAACGGGCCGGCTTAAATCCATTGGGCATAAAAACGGGTTGTACGTTCTTATTATTCTGAAGGGTAAAACTACCCGCATCACTCCAGGTAACATTATCTGTACTCACTTGAACATTCACTTCGTTCGGCTTACCACCGCCATCGTTCTGGCGTCCCTGGAACGACAAGCCATGCAATACTTTTTCACTGCCCATATCGATGGTGATATGGTGTGGCGGACCCGGGGAGGCGCCCTGCCATTGTGTATGCCAGAAGGTGTTGATATTGTTGTCGAGTGCAAAAATGGCCCTGCCATTGTTCGCACCCTCGCCATTCGCTTCCTGCGAAGAGAAATCTATGACCTGCCACACAGCCCGGTCATAATTGGGATAATCCTTCAGGTCGGGCTGCGCCTTCACCACATAAAAAGCAGTACGCAGTGCTTCATTCACTGCCAGCGTTTTCGTCGACAGGGTGATCGGGAGCACATAGGTCTTCAACGCATCCATAGCACCTGCTCCATTGGTCTTGAAGGTGATGGTCAACGGCTCGGTCGCTACCTTACCTTTGGGAATGATGGCTGACGTAGCAGACAATGTATAAGCACTGGCCGGGAGCAGCGGATAGTTCGTGCGGTTGGCGTTGTTGAAACTGTCCACCTTGCTGTTGTTAACGGCAAATGAAACTTCAATATCGGCATCAGGATATCCCTGGCCGCCATAGTTGGCGCCATACACCAGCGTCTGCGCGCTGTCGGTGATCTTGAGCGTACGTACCACCGCACCGTTCACTGCCTGCGGCATATACACCTTTATATACTTCTCAAGCGGCTGGTAAGGGAGATTGTAATCGTCCTTGCAGGCAACACCACTAACAACAATGGCCAGCATCAGCAGCATGAAAAAACGGGAGCTTTTATAATTGTACATGTTTGTAGAATAAAAGTGAATGAATAAAAACCTTACCATCCCGGGTTTTGTACGATCAGTTTCGAGCGGTCGAGATCGTACTGGCTGATCGGGAACCAATAGCTGGCCGGCGAGCGGAACAGGTGTTCACTGGCCACCACCCGGGTGTAAAAGCTATTGTCGTCTTTGTTGATATTCATACCATGCATGGAGCCCATCACCTGCGTAGCGATCTTCCAGCGCCTGATGTCGAACCAACGGTGGGTCTCAAACGCCAGCTCTACTCTACGCTCCTGCCAGATGCGCGTACGCGTATCTGCCTGGCTCACCGGCGCCGGCAAATTGGCCGAACCATATTCAGGAATATTAACACGCTTGCGGATGAGGTTAAGGTATTTCAGGATATCGGGATTGCCGGGATCGGCTTCATTCAATGCTTCCACATAATTGAGGTACACTTCGCCCAGGCGGATCAAACAGGCAGGCCGTTGGTATTGGGTACCATTACCGCCCGATCCATTGTTGGTTTGCGTTGCCACGTTCTTGCGGATCAGGTAACCGGTCTTTGTCCAGTCGGTAGGATGCCCGTTCTTGCCATTAGGCCCGCTGGGAAAAAAGGTGATCGCTTTGGCGCTCGACATATTGCCGCCCTGGAACATAGCATTGTTGTACGTGACCGACGCATAAAAGCGCGGCTCGCGGTTCATGTACATATTGAAAACCTGCACACCGTTTACGGTCGTAAATCCACTTTCCGAATAGAGGTTCGACTCGGTGATCTGTTTCCCATCCGACATGAAGTAAGCGTCCACCTGCTCCTGCGTTACGCCCATACCATTCCATCCACCGGCCTGCCGCGGCATACAATGCACATCCCAGGTAGGAAAGTTATTGTTCTTACGGTTAAAGATCTGTTCGGCATTCCAGGCCTGCTGCAATGAACCCTGGTACGATTTGATGGGATCATTGCCCGGATCGGTGTAGAGTGAATAAAGTCCCAGGTCGATCACCGCCTTGGCAGCATCTGCCGCTGCCTTCCATTTTTTCGCATCATAGGTTTGGTTGATCAGGTTGGCGCCATCCTGGCCTTTGAAACCGGCCATTTCGGTATTGCCGTTGTAAAGCGGACTGGCTGCATATAACAATAATCTTGCTTTCACTGCCAGCGCCATACCAACTGTTGCACGGCCATATTCGATATCGCTGGCCTGGCCGTTGTTGGAAGGTATTTTGGGCAATACGGCAGCAGCTTTGTCCAGCTCGCTCACCACATAGGCCACACAGGTATCGAAGGGTTTCCGGGGCAATTGCATAGCATCCGCCGAAGCATCGGCGGGTATCTCCTTATCACCGATCAGTACTACGGGTCCATACTGACGCATCAGTAAAAAATAATAGTAAGCCCGCAGAAACCTGGCTTCTGCCTTGTATTGATCGATGCGTTCCTGGCCGTTCAGGGACAATATCTCAACGTTGTTATCGACATGATTGATAAAGTAAGTAGCCGACCGTATACCCCGGTAATAATTACCCCAGGTATCGAACAAAGTAGCGGCAGCAGATATGTTGCCGATGTTCAAAGCATAGGTGGGGTATTTTGACCAGGTCACATCCATCTCATCCGAGTTGGCGCCCCAGGGATTGCCCTCCCATTGGCTATAATCGTCGTTGACATAGTTGTAAACATTTGCCAGGTATTGTTCCGTAGGTCCTTTTTTCAGGAACACCTGTTCGATGGTGATACGGTCATTGGGAACCTGCTCGAGGAACTTCTTGCAACCACCAGTACCCAGTAACAGCAGAGCACAGAACCAGGTGGCATATTGTACAGTTATTTTTTTCATACAGCGTAATAGTTTTAGAATGGCTACTATTTGAAAGAACATTTGATACCAAAATTGTACGTCTTGGTGAGCGGATATTGCGCGCCTTTACCGTCGCCCAATTCCACATCCCACATATCGAATTCACTCTTCGTCCACAGGTTGTAGCCAATGAAATACAGGCTCATGTTCGACATGCCCAGGTATTTAAGCCAGCGCGAACGGGCGAAATCATAGGATACCTGCACGGTTTGCAAACGCAGGAAGGCGCCGTTCTTCACCCACCAGGTACTGTTGGCATAGTTCATATTGTCATTACCATAGGTAAGGCGGGGATAGAGGGGCCGGGGATTGGTGCTCTCGGGTGTCCAGCGGTCGGTGATCTGCGCCATCAGGTTGCCGCGCTCGCCACCCTGACTAAAGGGCTGCAGTCCATCGCCATTGAGGGAGATGTCTACATTGCTGATGCCCTTGAACCAACCGGCAACAGAGAACCCTTTCCAGGCAATCGTAGGCCCAAAGCCATACACGATCTCGGGAAACGAACCGTAGCCGATAGGTCCCTGGTCGTACGAGTCGATCTTACCATCGCCATTGAGGTCTTTGTATTTGATATCACCCGCCTTGTTCGTACCGGTTTGGTACGGGCTGTTGGCAACGTCTTTGTCATCTTTGAATAGGCCGAGATCGGTGTACCCGAACCGTTGTCCAAACTTGCGGCCGATGCGTTGCTGCCAGGGGTAAGGCCAGGGCGCATTAGCATCATCGATCACATTGGCTTTCGTCCAGGTAAAATTGCCGCGCAGGCCGATCACCCAGTCGTTACCGAGTTGTTTATTGAGATCGAGCGAGGCGTCGATACCACGGTTGTGTATTTCACCCAGGTTGGCATAAGGCAGTGACAAAACACCCACATAGTTGGGCACATCACCACGCTGGCGAAAGATGGCCGACCTGTCTTCGCGGAAGATGTCGACGGTGAGGGTGAGCGCATTCGACCAGGTCTTCAGCTCGATACCCAGGTTTTGCTTTTTTGCTTTTTCCCAGGTAACACTCACGGCATAATCGCCGATATCCAGTGCATTGAAGGTCTGGTTGGTACCGTTCCTGCCAAAGGTATAGTTACCATCGAGGTAACGGTTGCCACCACCTACTGTGGAAATATAGGCAAAGCGACGACCACCGATGTTGCTGTTACCAACCTCACCATAGGTATACCTCAACTTGAAGAAAGAAAAGATAGTAGAGAGCGGTCTGAAAAAGTTCTCCTCCGAGAGTACCCAACCTACACCATAGGCCGGGAAGAATCCGAAGCGGTTATCGGGCGCAAAGGTTTCGGAACCATTGTACCCGAAATTGATATCAGCGAGGTATTTTCCATCATAGCCGTAGGTGGCACGGCCGGCAACACCCATAAAACGATAGGGAATCGAAGCAATGAAATCGCCGGCAAACGCATCCGCCCGGTCGTACTGGTTGTAAAGAAACATACCAGTCACATCGTGCCTGCCGAAGCGGTTGGCATAGTTCAAGGAAGCCTCCAGGTTGTATTGTCTTGTACCGCCATTGCTGCGCTCATAACCGAGAAAGCTCGTTCCGATAGAGGTTTGATCGAGCAGCAATTTACCGGAGGCATCGCGGCCCTTTGCCAGGTAACCATCCACCGTTTTGGTGCGGCGAATGGTATGGGAGTTATAGTTATCGAACGAATACATCGCGGTAGCCGAAAGTCCTTTAAGTAATAATCCACTAAGATCCTGGGTTACGCGTATGTTACTCCAGAGCTGACTCCTGAACTCCGTTATATAGCCCGTTTGTGTAAGTCTGTTATAAGGATTGAAGATATCTCCGGTGCGCAATTGCGAATACAAACCGTTCGAATAGACCTTGGGGATGAGGATGGGCGGCAACAGGTAAGCGGCATTCCAGATATCGCCTACCGAACTACCGGGATAGTTACCATTGCTGATCCAGCCGGCAGCGCCGAAATCAACCTTGGTCGACTTGGTCACTTTCAAACTGAGGTTGGAAGTAAAGTTGTAACGGGTGAATTTAATGGCCGAATTATAATTGGCCAGTTCATCGGTCTTAAACAAACCATTTTCATCGTAGTATCCTATTGAGAGATAATATTGGGCATTCTCGGAACCGCCGCTGGCATTCACCCGTGCACGACGGTTCTGCCCGGTCTCTTTAAACAGTTCCTTAAACCAGTCCACATTGGGATAGAGGTCCGGATCTTCGCCGCTGATCGTTTTGTCGATCCTTTCCTGCGAGTACTTGGGCATCGGATCGTTGGGGTTACTGCTTTTGTAGGCCTCGTTGGCCATCTGCATATAAGTAACACCATCGGCAAACTTGGGGATCTTGGTAAACTGGGTGATACCCTGGTCATATTGCATATTGATGAGCGGCTTGCCCACCTTGCCGCGTTTGGTGGTGATGATGATCACCCCATTGGCGCCGCGCACACCGTATACGGCAGTGGCAGAGGCATCTTTCAGGATACTGAAGCTGGCAATGTCTTCGGGATCCACATTCGAGAAATCCCTTTCCACACCATCTACCAGCACCAGGGGTTTGCTGTTGGTAAAAGTA
This sequence comes from Paraflavitalea sp. CAU 1676, assembly GCF_029223285.1. Classification (GTDB taxonomy): domain Bacteria; phylum Bacteroidota; class Bacteroidia; order Chitinophagales; family Chitinophagaceae; genus Paraflavitalea. The sequence goes on from NZ_JARHUJ010000007.1 coordinate 317,354, forward strand.
GAGATACCGCGTATGTAGATATCGGCATTGTCGTAACCAGGCTGTCCGCTGCGCTGCACGCCCACTATACCCGCTACACGACCCGCCAGCAGGTTGGTCATATTGGCCACCGGCTGCTTGAGGTCTTCTGCCTTTACCGTGCTGATGGCGCCTATCAGACTTACCTTCTTTTGCTGACCATAGCCTACTACCACCACATCTTCGAGGCCGGTAGCCTGCTCGCGCATGGTTACGTTGATCTCTTTCCGGTTATTGACCGGTATTTCCTGGGGAGCAAAACCAACATTGGTAAATACCAGGATGCCATTGGCATCGGGCAGTTTGATGGAATACACACCATCTTTATCTGTCACAGCGGTAACGCTGCCCGCCTTATCCGCCACGGTAACACCAGCCAGGGGCTGATTACGTCCGTTCAATACTTTACCGGTCACGATCAGCGTGACGGCATCGGCTGTTGCTTTTTTCGGTGTGATGAGGATGGTGCGATTGTTGATCGCATAAGTAAATGGCTGGTTGGTAAAGGCCTGCTTCAACGCGTCTTCTACCGTTCCTTCTTTGATGCGAACACTCACTGGCTGTGCGTTGCGGATCAGGGCTTCGTCGTACATAACGCCCATACCGCTTTGCGTCTGGATAGCCGTAAGCACTTCGGTGAGCGGAGCCTTCTCCCTGTTGAGCGTAATTTTCTGGGCATAGGATGCGGAACATAGCAGCATGCACGCAGTCAATAACAATAGCGCAAATCTCATGGCAAGAGTTTTTTAGTCAGCACGGGCTGCACCCGCCGCTGATGGCAGTTAAAATAAAAATGTAAATCGTTCGGTGTTTTGGCTGGATCAGGTTTTGATAATGATCTTTTTTCCTTCTATGGTATACTTAATTCCGCCCGTGATGTTCAGGTTCTGCAGTAACTCTGAAATCTCTTTGTAACGGGATATACTTCCTCCAAATAGTTTGTGTGTGGGAGCCCCTTCAAATTCAACTTCGATGTCGTACCAGCGCGCGGCCTGCTTCATAACCTGTTGAATGGTTTCATTGCGGAACATAAACCAGCCATTCTTCCAGGCTACCACTTCCTCCACATTCACTTGTTTCACGCCAATCGATTGCTGGCCGTTCACGATACGCGCCTGCTGGCCCGGCACCAGCGCCGCTGTTTTAGTCTGGGTATGAACATCCACACGGCCTTCTGCCAACGTTACCCGCAGGTCATCATCATCATCGTAGGCGCTTACATTGAAAGCAGTACCCAGGTCTTCAATGAGCTGCCCTTTGGCCTTTACGCGGAATGGCTGGCTTGCCTTGTGCACCACTTCAAAGAACACCTGGCCGGTGATCTCCACCACCCTTTCCGATCCATTGAAGGCCACGGGATAGGTGATCGAAGAAGCAGCATCGAGCGTCACCTCGGTACCATCCGATAAAGTAAGGTTGTACTTGCCGCCCCGCGGCGTTTTAAGGGTATTATACACAGGTGCCAGGTCGGCCGGCGAGCCGTTATTGGTTTTATAGGCAATCTTACCCTGCTGTACCTGCGCAACCTCTGCATTGCTTTGCGTGGCGATGGTTCCGCTGTTGGACTCACCCAGGGTAACGGTACTACCATCTGCCAGCGTAAGGGTAGCCTTGTCGCTGCCCGGCTTAATGGTGGGGGCAGTCTGACCAGAGGAAGGCTTGCCGTCCACTTGCGCCATATCTGCCTGGCGACCGGTTTGCCTAAACAACACCAGCATAACAATACCCACCACAGCAGCGGCCGCCGCGACCTTGTATAGGGTACGGATCCTGACAACCCGTTTGTTGCCAGCTACGCGATCCCTGAAATCGGCGTACAGCATCTCCACCATGGCATCTTCCCCACCCTGCTCGCGCAACCAGGCGTCCATATTATTGCGTCCGGGATTAAAGTCGTGAAACCACGCATTCAACTCTTCCGCTTCAGCAGGGGTGGCTTCCTGCCGCTCATATCGTTCTATCAAATAAGTTAACCGGGCCTGGTCCATAGGTCTTATAGTTTTCCATAACTGACAGCTTTTTAGGCACTTGCAGTAACATGGCGATAATAAGACGTACCGGTAACGACTTACCGTTACCGGTTCCATAAATATTTTCCGGAGAGTGATAATTCTTGCTAAATTGGTATAGTTAGCGGCTTTGCGGGTATTTTATGTTCGAAAAAATCCCTAATATTGTCCGCGACGATTAACACTTGCATCTATCAAAACGCTCCAACCAAATACTGAACTGGCCCTCATTGAGCAATGGCAACAGGGCGACGAACGCTCCTTCGAACAGCTCTATCACCAGCATGCACTACCCTTATTGAAGATCGCCGTACAAAAGACCGACGACCGGGAGGTCGCCAAAGAACTCGTGCAAACAGTATTCGTTACCTTATACCAAAACAAAGCAGGTGCCCATAAGATCAACTCCCTGCAGGCCTACCTGTACACCATGCTCAAGAACAAACTGCTCGATCACTACAGGCATTTGCTGGTGCAGAAGAAATTTCACCTGCAGTCCACCAACCAGTACGAGCGGGTTAGCAACAACGATGTGGAATCGTATGTAGATACCAGGGAACTGGAGAACAGACTGGGCGAAGAGGTCGCCAAACTGCCGCCACAATGTCAAACGGTCTTCAGGATGCGGCGCGAGCAGGAGATGTCCAACAAAGAGATCGCCACCACCCTGAACATCTCGGAGAATACCGTTGAGCAGCATATGCGCAAAGCCATCCGCCTGTTGCGCGAAGCCTTAAACATCAGTAAAAAGGCATTATTCTTCCTTTTGTAGCCCTGCGGCGCCATTGTCGTATTCACACCCGGTGAATGTCACAACAAGACATGCCCCGACTCCCCTTTTAACCATAGCTTTGTACCATCAACACGGAAGGCCGGCTGGCCTTCCCCAATCATAGATACATTGCTTGTAAACCTATTAAAAAGTTTGTCATGGTATTGAATCCTTATTTGAACTTCGATGGCAATGCAGAAGAAGCATTCCGTTTTTACCAATCCGTATTTGGCGGAGAAATATTCATACAGAAGATGAGTCAGGCGCCCGGCGGTGACCAACTGCCCGACAATGAAAAGAACAGGGCCATGCACGTGGCCATCCCCATCGGGAAAGGCCAGCACCTCATGGCCTCGGATTGTGTGCCCTCCGCAGGCCACGTATTGAACGTCGGCAACAACAACTACATCTCCATTACGCCCGACAGCCGTACCGATGCCGACCGTATCTTCAATGGCCTCTCGGCCGGAGGCAAAGTAGAGATGCCCATGGCCGATATGTTCTGGGGCGATTACTTCGGATCGTTTGAAGACAAATTCGGCGTACGCTGGATGATCAACTACACCGAGCAAAAAAAATAAGCCGGACAGCATATAAGTGAAGGGGCCTGCGGGCCCCTTTTTTATTGCCACCTGTTTTTCAACAAAAACCCGCCCTGCTTTTCCAACCTTTTCTTTGTTGGCTCCTCTTATCTATATGACAAGATCTTATAACCGGCCAATCCAGGCCGCGGGATGATCCTGTTTCATTATTCACCCTAATCAGCCTTTCACATATGAAGCCAATAACATGTTTATTGGGCGCAGTTATTCCTGTGCTCCTTTGCAGCTTTTTGTCCTGGCCGCCCCAAAACGAGGTCATCATCTTTTCGCAGTTCTGGCAGGAGAAAACCTTATCCGAACGCCCACTCGCCACCATCACCGAGATCACGCCCGATGGCCTTGCCCTCCAGGATGACTCCTTGTTGTTTGTCCGCGCCAAAGATGGCAGCAACTACCATTTCTCCGTCATGAACCTGCGCCCCACCCAATGGACGGGCCGGCATATGCCCACGGGTAACGGGCATGGGCAATCATCCGCATTCATCTCTTATGGGTTACACAAGGAGCGACTGTGGGTATATGACCTGTTCAAAGACAAACTGGTCGTAGAGCCACTTCAACCACAGGCCGGCAGCCCGACAGCTGCGCAGGAATTCGCCTTGCCGGCTTTCTATTACTCACTGCAAATGATCAACGACTCTATGGCCCTCGGCAGCGGCGACTACGATGCCACCCATAAACTGGCATTGATCAACTATCGCCAGGGCAGCATCATACGGCAAATACTTCCTTATTACAATCCGGAAGGCAACGACGACCGCGCCTGGAAATCGGCCTATGAAAGTTTCCTGTTCCTGAAACCAGGCGCCGACAAATGCGTACTGGCCTGCCGCTATGCAGATCAGATCGAGATCGTCGACCTGCCATCAGGCCAGTCGAAGATCATCAAGGGACCCGAAAACTATAGTCCGGATGTTACGGCCATCAACCAGGCCGATGGAAAAGAGATCAGTGCGAGGAACTATAAAACAAGGTATGCATTTGTGAAGGGAAAGGTCACCGACCGTTATATCTACTTACTTTACTCCGGCAACAACCACGAAACCAGTCACCGGGAAAACGGGAAATACCTGTATATATTCGATTGGAATGGCGTGCCCTTGCAGAAGATCACCCTACAGCAATACGCGCTCGACTTTGCCGTCAGCAGCAACGACAAAAAGATCTACCTCTATCATCCCGGCAACAAGCAACTCTCCGTGGCCGACCTGTAGCCGTAACAACGGCTGCGGGCACGTCCCTACTGCACCGAAGCCGACAGCTGCAGGCAATCCCCTTTGTATTCGAGCGGCCTTTTGCCCGTGATCGATTTAAACTGGTGAATGAAATGAGAAAGACTGTTATAGCCGCAGGCATACCCGATCTCCGACACGCGCAGTTCGTCTTCTACCAACAGGCGGCAGGCAAAGCCGATACGCACTTCCATGAGGAACCGTACATAGGTCTTATTGGTCTTGCTCTTAAAATAGCGGCAAAATGATTGCGGCGTCATGTGTACCAGGGATGCCACTTCATCAACGGCGATCCGCTTGCTGAAATGTTCAAAGGTGTAATCGAAGATCTTCTTGATACGGTCTTTGCCACCATCGCCGGCATGGCGTGTGAACCCTTTCGAAGACAAACTGGAATAGTCACGACTGGCGGCAATCTCTTCCAGCATCGCCAACAGGAATACCAGCCTCTTGCCCGGAGGCGCATCGAGCATTTTACCAATGGTGCGGCCGATCTGCTGCCGGGTTTTTCCTTTGAGCCGCAATCCATGATGGCTCCTGCTCAGCAGTTCACGAATACCCTCCGCTTCGGGCAGGGATAGAAAAGGAGTACCCAGCGCATCCGGCTCAAACTTCACGCAGATGCTTTCACCACCCTTTCCTTTTTGCTGAACAGTATAATCCTGCTCATGTCTAAAACAATGTGGCAGGTTGGCCCCCACCATAACAACATCCCCACTTCTAAAAGCACCCACATGGTCACCGATCATCCAGGTACCGGAACTCTTCTTGATGAAGAGTATTTCTATCTCAGGATGATAATGCCAGTTGTTGAGCATCTGACCTCCGGTATCCTTTCTAACCAGGAAGGAAAAGTGAGGCGTTGCAGTGATCTTGCGCAATTCAGGTTTCATATAGCATAATTCAAGCAGCGGTAATATAGTACAACTCTTTGAAAAAATAGCGGCACGAACATTAAAACAAAGCGGCTAAGTTTACAAGCGTAATTCCCTACGGGGCTCAGGATTGTATTGTATTGCCTAAACAGAAATTCATGTTCAAAAAAAAGCTGCCTGCCATTGTCATTTTCCTGTTTACTATTATTCATGCACAGGCCCAGTCGCCACAAAAATTATGGTACAAGCAACCGGCCCGTCAGTGGACGGATGCCTTACCCGTTGGCAATGGCCGCCTCGGCGCCATGGTGTTTGGCCGCGTCAGTGAAGAGCTATTGCAATTGAATGAAGCCACCTTCTGGACCGGCGGACCGGTACGCACCAATGTCAATCCCGAAGCCTTTACCTATTTACAACAGATCCGCGAGGCCCTGCTCAAAGAAGAAGACTATAGCAAAGCATACGCGCTGGCAAAAAAGATGCAGGGATACTATTCCGAATCTTTTTTACCATTGGGCGATATTACCATCCGGCAGGCATTCAAAGACACCACCCCCACAGCCTATTATCGTGATCTCGACATCAGCAACGCTGTTGCCACTACCCGATTCACAATAGATGGCGTACAGTACACGCGGCAGGTCATCAGCTCAGCGCCCGACCAGGTCATCGCCATCCGCCTCACCGCCAGTAAAGCCGGCGCGCTCAACCTTACACTGGGCGCAGGCAGCCAGGTGCCGCATCGCAAACTGGCCATCAGCAACAGTGAGCTATCCCTGCAAGGCAAAGCAGCTTCGCATATCGACCCCAATTATGTACGCTCCGCCAATCCCATTACACAAGATGATGCCAGCGGATGCCGTGGCATGCGGTTCGACTGGCGCATCAAAGCCACCAGCAAAGACGGTCAGGTACGCACCGATACCAATGGAATCACCATCAGCAATGCATCCGACGTGGTGATCTATGTCGCCGCCGCCACCAGCTTCAATGGTTTCGATAAGTGTCCCGATGCACAGGGCAAAGATGAAAAAGCATTGGCGGCCCAATACATCAAGAACGCCATCACAAAGAATTGGAACAGTTTACTAGCCCGCCACCAGGCCGATTACCACCGCCTGTTCAACCGCGTGCAGTTTACCCTGGCAGCACCCACCAACAACGGCAACGCCGCCCTGCCTACCGATGAGCGACTCATTGGTTATACGGAAGGCGCCAAAGACCCATCGCTCGAAACCCTGTATTTTCAATATGGCCGTTACCTGTTGATAGCCTGTTCTCGGCCCGGTGGCCCGGCAGCCAACCTGCAAGGTGTATGGAACAAAGAGCTGCGTCCGCCATGGAGTTCCAACTACACCACCAATATCAATGTGCAAATGAATTACTGGCCTGCCGAAGTGGCCAACCTTTCGGAATTGCACGAGCCGATGATCGAGTTTGTCAAACACGCCGCAGCCACCGGCACCGTCACAGCCAAAGAATATTATCATGCCCGGGGCTGGGCCGTGCACCATAACAGTGATATCTGGGCGCTCTCGAACCCGGTGGGCGACCTGGGCAAGGGCGATCCCAAATGGGCCAACTGGGCATTGGGCTCACCGTGGCTGGCACAACATCTCTGGACGCACTACGATTATACGCGCGATAAAAAGTTCCTGAAAGAAGAAGCCTATCCATTGATGAAGTCGGCGGCACTTTTCTGCCTCGACTGGCTGGTGACCGACAAGAACGGATACCTTGTTACAGCGCCCGCACTTTCGCCCGAGAACGAGTTCTTCGACGACAAGGGCAAAAAAGGAAGTGTATCGATCGCCACTACGATGGATATGTCGATTATCTGGGATCTCTTCACCAATATCATAGAAGCTTCCAAAGCATTGAATGAAGATGCAGACTTCCGCACGCTCATAGAAACAAAAAGGGCCAAACTATTCCCCTTGCAGATTGGTAAAAAAGGTAACCTGCAGGAATGGTACAAGGATTGGGAAGATCCCGAGCCGCACCATCGCCATGTATCGCACCTGTATGGCCTGCATCCCGGCCGGCAGATCGCGCCGATCACCACACCCGCCTTTGCCGATGCGGCCCGTAAAACCCTGGAGCTGCGCGGCGATGAGGGCACCGGCTGGAGCCTTGCGTGGAAGATCAATTTCTGGGCGCGACTGCTCGATGGCGACCATGCCTACAAGGTGGTGCGCGACATATTGCGCATAACGGGCCAGGCCGGCACCAATTATGCCCGGGGCGGTGGCTCATATGCCAACCTCTTCGATGCTCACCCGCCCTTCCAGATCGATGGCAACTTTGGTGGCATTGCAGGTATGGCCGAAATGCTGGTGCAAAGCCATCTTGGCGAAATACACCTGCTGGCAGCTTTACCCGCAGCCTGGGATAGCGGCTCGGTGAAGGGCCTTAAAGCGCGCGGCAACTTTACCGTCAACATGGATTGGATCGACGGGCAGCTAAACGGTGCTGTTATAACATCACAGGCGGGCGGGCCCTGTACCTTGCGCACAGCAGCACCTATAACAGTTATGGGAACAAAGGCCACATCGATCGCCGATAGTCATGGTTATACCACCCGTTTCAATACAACAAAAGGCACATCGTATTTCGTAGTGGTCAGAAAGTAATTGACAGGCACACCAATCTCGTTCTGCAAAGCAAAGCGCGTGTACCCATCCGGGTACACGCGCTTGCTGTTTATAGGCGACGTATAAGTTAGTGGGTTGACCTCGTGGTTCTCTTAGAGAGATAAACCACGATGATCACCAGGATGCTTAAGATGGCATAGCTCAGGCCCAGGTGCACACCATCCTGGGCGGGCAGCAGGTTGATGATGCCGTAGCTGAAGGCCGACACCAGCAGAAAGGTAATACCACCTGTGAGGCCACTGGCAATACCCGCATTTTGCGGAAAGCGGGTCATGCTAAAGGTCATATAGTTGTTGAAAGTAAAGCCTGCGCCTACATGCACGGCAAAGGCAAAGCCAACCAGCACAAAGATATTATCGTAGAGGCGCGTGGCAACGATCATCGCAATCACCAGCACGGCCTGCAGGGTGATATTGATGGCCAGTTTGCGGAAGAAAGGCACTTTAATGACACCCTTGCTGATGAACCCGCCGATCATCCACGCAAGCCCCAGTATCAAGGAGCTGTAACCGGTGGTTACCGCATCGAATTGCAGGTGATGCTCGATGATGAAGGGCGCGGTCATGTTGGCGACCATTACCATGGCATAGGAAAGTCCGAGTAAACCAATGCCCAGCACAAAGGGCAGGTGCGTTAACATCTCCTTATAAATGTTTAGCACACGCTTCACGCGGAAGGGCGTACGCTGCGGCAGGGTTTCACCGCTGAAGAAGTATTCAGCTACACCGAGTGCACCACCCAGCACGGCCAGGAACCAGAAATTGGCCCGCCATCCATAGAGCGATTGCAGGTAGCCACCTACAAACGGTGCGATGATCGGTCCGGTAGACCAGATGATGGAAAACAAACCGAGATAATTCTTCAGCTTATCGCCCGTGTAGAGGTCAACAAAAAAAGCACGTTTGCCGGCCACTACAAAGCCTACGGTAATGCCCTGCACCACCCGCATAGCATAGATCATCTCGATGCTGTGTGCGGTAGCTGCCACGATGCTGGAGAGCGTAAACACCACTAGCGAAGCCAGACCACTCTGGTAGCGCCCATAGCTGTCGAGGATGCTGCCGATGAATAGCTGGCTGAGGCCGTAACTAAGCAGGAAAATGGTGATGGTAAACTGTACCTGCACGGCGCTTACGCCCAGGTCGGCTGCCATGCCCGGCAGCGAGGGTAAATAGATATCGGTGGCGAACCCCGATAAAGGTAAGAGGGCAAATGCGAGGAAGTTGGCTATACTCCTGTTAGCGGGTTTGATACCGCTGGCCCATTGCCCCGGGGCCAAAGTATTATACGAATTCATTGTACAAAATTCGTACAAAGAGCAGCCCTTCACTTATGAAATTCAATCCGATAATTATAAAAATCAAAGATTAACAAAGCGCCAACGCTCCTGCGCAGGCCGGGGCGGGTGTGGTGTATATCAATAATTTGTAGCAACTTTAGGCAAACCCGGCTCCACCATGCACAAACTCATCCTTTGCTGGCTGCTTGGCAGCATCACCACTATCGCCTGCACCGCCCAGGCACCTGCCCGCCTCATCATCCGGGGCGACGATATGGGCTTCAGCCACAGCGGCAACCTTGCGCTCATCAAAACTTATAAGGAAGGCATTACCCGTTCCATAGAAGTGATCGTACCCTCACCCTGGTTTCCGGAGGCGGTGAAAATGCTGGCCGATAATCCGCAGATAGATGTAGGCATCCACCTGGCGCTTACCAGCGAGTGGGACAATATTAAATGGCGGCCCATTACGCACTGCCCCAGCCTTACCGACTCCAACGGTTACTTCTATCCCAAAATATGGCCCGATGCGAGCTATCCCAATGGCGCTTTATTGCAACATGCATGGAAGCTGAATGAAGTGGAGCAGGAGCTCCGCGCGCAAATAGAATTGGGTTTGAAGCGCATTCCACGCATCAGCCATGTATCGGCGCATATGGGCTGCACGCGCATGAGCCCCGAAGTGGCGGCACTAGCCAAAAAGCTGGCGATCGAATACAAGATCGATATCGACCTCGATGCACTCGGCGTAAAGGGCGTAGGCTTCAACGGCCCGCATGCTACCCTGGCCGAAAAGAAGAAGAGTTTTATCGCCATGCTTCAATCACTCAAAGCAGGCCAAACCTATATGTTCCTCGAACACCCGGGCTTGAACGATGCAGAACTGCAGGCCATTCACCATATCGGTTATGAAAAGGTGGCGGAAGACCGGCAGGGCGTTACGGACCTGTGGACCGATGCGGAGATCAAAGCCCTCATTCGGAAACTGAATATTCAATTGATCAGCTACAAAGACCTACTGGCAAAATAAAAAGGGGCTTACCCCACACAGGATAATACCCCTCTCAATAATTTGCAAGCTACAACTAGTGTATCGGTGTCTTCGCCGCCTCCTGGCTTCCTGTAAAGGCCTTGGCCAATTCAGGATGCTTTTTCTCCCGGCTCAAAATGCGCCAGGTGATGATCACGCTCAGCAGCATACAGAAAGCGCCGATCAGGAAGTGAATGCCTGGAAAATGGAAAGGCGCTTTCGACGACGTGAAGTAGTTGAAAGTGCCATTCATCAGCAACGGACCAAAGATCGTGGTGAGGCTCATCAAACTGGTGAGCGCACCCTGCAGTTCACCTTGTTGGCTCGGAGGCACATGTCCCGATATAACAGCCTGTAAGGATGGTCCGCAGATACCACCCAGGCAATACGGGATCAGGAAGGCAAACATCATCCAGGAGGTGGAAGCAAAGGCGAATAATACCAATCCCAGGGTATATAGCGATAAACCGAGGTAGATACTCTTTTCATTGCCGATCTTCGGATTCACCACCCGGGTAAGTCCGCCCTGTACAGCGCCTACCAATACCCCCACCACGGCCAATGAGGCACCGATCATGCCTTCACTCCAGCCAAAACGGTATTGCGTAAAGAAGTTCCAGTTGCCTTGTACCGATTGGCCGCCCAGGTAGATCAGGAAAAAGCTCAAAGCCAGTCCACCAATTTCCGGATGCGAGGTCAGGAACTTTAAAGAGCCGAAAGGGTTCGCGCGCTTCCATTCAAAAGGGCGGCGGTTCTCTTTCTTCAGCGATTCGGGCAAAAAGAAGTATCCGTACAGGCAGTTGAGTAAACAAAGGATAGCAGCCGCATAAAAAGGAGCACGCATACCCCAGGTAGCCAGCAGGCCACCCAATGCGGGGCCTAGTACGAAGCCCAAACCAAAAGCAGCGCCGATCAAACCAAAGTTCTTGGCGCGGGAGGTTTCATCGGTACTGATGTCGGCAATGTAGGCAGTGGCAGTGGTGAAGCTGGCGCCGGTGATGCCTGCAATAACACGCCCCACAAACAGCCATCCATAGGTAGGCGCGATCGCCAGGATGATGTAATCGATGCCAAAGCCGAGTAATGAGAACAGCAACACGGGCCGGCGGCCATAACGGTCGCTGAGGTTACCGATCACGGGGGCAAAGATGAATTGGGTTACCGCAAATACCGATAACAACACAGCCCCGTAGGTACTGGCTTCATTAACGGGTATCTTTTTGAGGTGAACGATGAGGTCGGCCATGACGGGAATGATCAATCCCCAGCCCATGACGTCGATGAGTAATGTGATAAAAATAAAAGAGAGAGCAGATTTGCTGGAAGTGGCCATACTTAGTGTGTTTTGTTCCTCGATAAGGGAGCACAAACTTACACCTAAACGGCCAATCCCGCCAGTAGGAAATACGGCATTTTACCGGGCCGATTGCGACGTACACCGGCCATCCTACTCCTTTGGCTGGATAATATGAATATCCGTTTGCGGAAATGGAATTACAATGCCTGCATGGCGCAAGGCTTCATCGATCTGTGTTGCCACTTCGTTACGCACAAGGAGGAACTCGCGTATATTACCTACCCAGAAATAGAGATCGATCACCACCGCACTATCGGCAAACTCTCTTACTGATACAATGGGTTCGGGATACTTCATCAGCCTTTCGTTGCCGCGCAATACATTCTCGAGAAGTTCTTTTGCCTGTTTCAGGTTGGTGCCATAGGCCACACTGATCGAGAGGTTGATGCGTCGCCGGTTATTGCCCATGGTCCAGTTCACCACATGGTGGCTCAGCAGGTCGCTGTTGGGCACTACCAGGCAGGCACCGTCGGATAAGTTCATCACACTGCTACGGAAACCGATCGATTTCATGGTACCGAGCTTGCCGTTCACCTCTACAATATCACCAACGTTTACAGGCTTCTCAAAGGCGATGATCAATCCGCTTACGAGGTTGCTCACCAACCCTTGCAAACCAAGACCAATACCTACACCCAATGCGCCCAATACGATCGTGAGCTTATCGAGTGGTATACCGGCCGCTGCAAAGGCAAAGAATATACCCAGCGAGAGGATGAAGATGCGGATCAGCAGCAACCAGCTGCCTACACCGGCCTTGCGCGTCTTTTTGTCTTTGTTGCGTTGATCGCCCGGCTCGCCGGCAAAAAAAGAAATGATCTGCGAAAGTATGGTCGATACGGCGATGATGAGCAGAAAGATGAAGAGGCTATTGATCGTGAAGGTATAGCTGCCCAGCGTTCGTTCCGTGTCCAGGAATTCTTTGAAAGGAGTCGCCGCCTGTTGAAAGGCGTAAAAGTTTCTGCCTACCAGGATAAACCAGCCCACCACGAGAAACACATAAAAGAAGGTGGGTGCTTTCTCCCCTACCCGGTTAAAGTCGATATAGAAGAACTTCCGGTCGGGGTGCTTATAGATCGTCGCAATGAGCCCGAGCCCTTCATTAATGAGCCGTACGGTCCACAGGAATAAGATCGCGATCACCAGTCCGGCATAGCCGCTCACCAGTAAAGTCTTGGCCAGGTTGTAACGCCCTGCAAGGTTGAAAATGACGGAAGCACTTTCCACGACAGCCACAAAGGCGATGAAGTATACTATATTCTTTTCCCGCAACTCAAGGCGCTTCTTGCTGCGCAGCAAAAAAACACAGTAAATACTGCCGGCCAGGGCCAGCAACAGCATCCACCAGCGTTCGGCGCGCGAGGCCTGTAAAGCCATGTTGGTAACGCCTGCCAATACAAAAAAGAGCAGCATGGCCAACCAGAAGCGCATCCAAAACGCGGTAATGTATTGATGCAGTATGAAAGCTAAACAGATGGCCATGATCAGCCACAAAATGAAACCAAAGATAAAGGGCGGTTGCAGGAAGAGGAACTGAAAGATACTGATCACGATGATCATCGCCGAGGCGAAAGGATAACGCAACACCAGTTGGCCCTTGAAGCCGGGATCGAGCTCCCGCTCTTCCTTCCATTTCTGCTTCAGGGCGTGCAGAAAATACCAGGAAGCCAGTATCAGCAGCAGCAATATCAGCAGGCGACCTATATAGTCATTGAAATAGTATTTTAACACGAGTCGCTCTTTGGCTACCGACAATTGCACGATCTCCTCCATGGGCCGGTGGCGCAGCGCTTCTTCCCAGAGGTAGGGAAATTCTTTGCTGATCAACCGGGCCGCCTGCTGCTTGCGCAATAATTCAACTTCTTCCAGGCGCGACCGCACGGTAAAAACCATCAGGTCATAATCCAATTGCAGCTGTTGCACGGCGTTCGATGATCGCCGCAGGGCGGTGTCGGCCGGGCCCAGGTCTTTTGCGACTACGGCTATCTTTTGAATATAGCGAACGGTTTGCACCGAATCGAACGGAAAAGTATACAGGGCCGAATCGGCCGAGAGTGAATCGATCTGGTTGATGTAGTCCGTCAACGTTTTCACATACCGCACCACATTACCGCGCCGCTGGTTCAATTTATCCAGCAAACCATCCAGTATAGAAGCCGCCACATCGAGGTTGCGGGCAGTTTGTCCCGATCCCTGGTTCACGAATATGCCGTCCTGCACGATCATCAGTTCGTGGCTGGTTGTGCGCAGGTATTTCCGGTAGAAACCGGTGTCGATCCCTCTACGCAGAAAAATGCGTGCCCGTTCGCTGGTGTAGCGAAGCTCCTGCAACAGCTTTTCCTGTTGCAGGGCGATGCGGTCGTTGCGGTATTTTTCAATGCTGCTAACGGTTTCCGTTTTGCCAAACTGGCGCATGCGGTGCAGGAAACCGCTATCGGGGCCTTGGTGCGGAGCTGCCGTATCACCCCGTTGGGCCCGGGCGGCAATGCACAGGCCAGTCAGCATTACCAGGCACAGCAGCTTACATAAATGGGTTAGTGGTGGATGCTGCATTATTTGGTATAAAGCGGGGATCTTTTCAACAGGTATTCCAGCGTGCTCTTGTAGGCGTCCTGCGTATTCCAGAATGAAGTACGGTCCTGCGCATACACGGTGGCGCCTTTATCGTTGTACATGTTCAGCGAAAGCTTGGTTTGGAAGTTCTGCGTAGTGGTGCCGGAAGAATAGTCGCTGTAGGTCTTTTTTGATTTATCGTCTTTGGGATCATCCTTTTTAGTGGTGGTACCGCTGCTGGATTGATAGCTGGTTTGGTTGGTCTTGTTCATATTCACGATGCCTTCTACCACATATTCAACCCCGAGTATATTGCAGATATCATCCATCGTATAACCTTTGATGGATTCCTTGGTAACGCCCGCTTTGATGAGCAGGGCGTTGGTGGTGCGGGGGTTCAGCACTTCAAATACACCAGAGTGTTTGCTCATGAAAGAAAAGGTTTCGTTTTGTACCTGCTCGGCAATGGCATCATCCGCCGCCGCACCATCGCGTACGAAGGTGAAAGGCAGCACAGCTATTTTGTTATGGTGATCGGCGAAGCCCGGGCCGTCTTTAGAAGCGCTGGCGCCGGCCGGCTGACTTTTGGCTTCGGAGGGCAGCGCCGGTTTGTTGTATACCTCGATGCGGCCACTGGCGTAGGTGATCTTCATAATATCGGCCTTCTTGATGTTGTACACGAGCGTTTCGCCGGTATAAGAGAATTCGATGTCGTTGTCATTAATCTTCAGCACTTTGCCATTCAACTCATCCCCATTGAGCTTGAGGATCACATCGTTCTTGGCGGGTTGTTGTGCAGTGGCTGCCAGCATGGTAAACAGGCAGCAAACCATAAACAGCAGTTTTTTCATCGTGATAACATTTAAAAGGTTGAACAGGTTGTTCCTAAAGATAAGCAAATCATTTAATCCCGACTTTGCGCGTGAGGTTTTCGATGCCCGTTTTCATCCAGCGGGGAGCGCGCAGCCGGTACCCGGCAGCGATCTGAAAAGCGGCATAATCGTCATCGGTGCTGGCGCCGGTGTGCCCCTGTCGAAAGCTGGCATTTTGCCAATGCAGGTACGCGCTGGCAAAGAAGCGCTTGCCGTTGTAGCCGATGCCCGCCCTGCCATCGAAGCGGAACATAAAGTTGTCCTGGTGGTTGGTAACGGTGGTCGTTTGCGAGCGGGTATCAAAAGAACTGAAGATATACCCGGCATTGGGCGTAAGGCCCAGCGAGGCATACCACTGCTGGTCTACCACCAGCGTGTAGTGGTAACCGGCACCCAGCAATAGCTCCCAGTTCCTGCCTTTTTGGGTAAAGCCGTTGGGCGATATTTCCGATTGATCGTCGTTGACATAATAGCGATACAGGAATTGCGGAATAAAACTGCCGGCGCTTTTCAATTGCCGTTCCGATTGCGTAGTCACCGCGCTTACGGAAAACTGCGGGTTGAAGTTGTACGCCGTAGCGCCTCTGAATTGCGTAAATACCAGGTCGGGTATCTTCACATAGGGTTTGCCGGGACTCCACGTGGGGTCGAAGTCGCCGGTATTTTCCAGGTAAAATCCTTTGGTTCGTTTGTACGACAGGTCTTGCAGCCAATGCCGGAAGATGAAGCTGGTGGAGATGCCACCGCTATGGGTGGTACCTTTTTCGTCGTCGTCATTATTACCGGGCAAAAAGCGCGGAACAAAACTGATGCCTACATCGATGAAGCGATAGGTAAATCCGAAGCGCGAGCTGGAAATGGCGTTGGGGCTTAGCTTGATGTGCGTGTTGGGCGTCTTCACCGCCAGCTTTTCGATATCGGAGCTTTGGGTGAATTTGAAGGTCATATACTCTTCCAGGGTCTGTATCTTACTGGCAGCAGCACGTGGGCGCACACTATCTGCAGATGGCGCTTGTGCCCATGCCCGGCAGCAGGTGCCTACAAGGATCAGTAAGCAGTATTTGGTCATATAACAAAAATACCTACTTAACACATTTATCCCTACATTTAGCGCGTTAAGTTTAAAAGTGCCTGGCTTTATGATGCGTCGACCAATCCTAACGCTTATTTGTACTGCTTTTCTTATTCAATTCTCACCGGGAAATTGATTTCCCTATGGGTACGATATCACGCATTTCAGCAATGGCCGTACGGTAACGCCCAACCTGGGGTTAAACATGATGGGCTTTAGCTGGGTAAAGCAGGAGCGTTTTTTCCCAGCCATGCATGCCGGCTATGAGTTCATGTTTTGGCAATTGGCCATCCGGCTACAGATAGGCGCTCACCTCAGCAGTATGGGGCGGGCGTTGAAGGGCAATACGTTCATCCGGCCATCGGTGCGTTACAACATCAACAACCGGCTGTTTGCGCAGCTGGGCCTCAAAACCATGCAGGGCGGCACGGCCGATTGGGTGGAGTGGGGATTGGGTTATCAGGTGTTTCAGTCCAGGAGGGATAGGAATTAGTTGCTCAATGTTCTTCAATCAATGGTCCAACATTTCGTACATCATTGTTGTATACTTGATACTGCCACCCTCAGTGGCAGTTTTTCGTAGATATCCACGGTATAGGTTACACACTCGTTGGTGCCTGCCAACAGCACCCAACCTATTCCTGGAAAATGGGCGCCCACTGCCCTATTGCCAGCGTTTTAAATGTGGATGAATGGCAACGGTTTTCCATCGGCTAAGCGGTGGCTTCATTTTTACATAGGCTCCTTCGGCTGTTATGTACAGCTATCAATCGACATACTCCCCGCCCACCGCATCCTGCTGCTGTTACGAGCTATTAACTCCCCCACCCACCATGTCATGCAACATTATCAAACAGGTAACTAACAGGATTGTCAATTAAATACTAAAGTTCAAGCATTAAAAAAGAGTAGATTATGAAGCGTTTATCCTTATTGGTCTTTAATCTTGCTATGTTGTCATCGGTCACCGTGTTCAGTCAGCAAGAAACCAAAACACCACAGCTAATCAAAGAGCGTTACACCATTTCCGGAGGTATCCTGGGGGCCTATAACCTATCGAATATGCGTGTGGGCGACAACAATGGAAACATTGAATCGGGCGATTGGAAATCGGGCTATGCCGGGGGCCTATGGGCCAATTTCCCGATAGGTGGAAAGGTAGTGTCCATCGAACCGCAGGTGCAGTACTCCCGGGTAGGCGGCAAAATAACTACGCCCAACCCCAGTGGCAACCTCGATCAAACATTGGATTACCTGTCTGTACCCGTTTTATTCAAATGGAGTTCCAAGTCGGTGGCGTTGTTCGCTGGTCCGCAGTTCGATTTTCTGCTGGATGCAAAGAATAAGAATACCGACACCAAGAACAAAGATTCCTATGAAAGCAGCGATATATCACTCACGGGCGGGTTGGAGTTTATGCCCCATGGGCGCATATCCATCTATGCGCGGTATATCCATGGCATAAAGAACATCAACAAATCATCCTCGCCCGAGTATTTTAACCAGGGAGGGCAGGCAGGTATCAAACTGAAACTGTTTGGCAAGTTTGTACCGGGCGATAAAGATGCCGATGGGGTCATCGACTCAAAAGACAAATGCCCCACGGTGGTGGGTGTTAGCCGGTATGATGGTTGCCCTATTCCCGATACAGATGGTGATGGGGTAAATGATGAGCAGGATAAGTGTCCCAACCAAACAGGCCTGGCCAAGTACCAGGGTTGTCCCATACCCGATACCGATGGGGATGGCATTAATGATGAGGAAGATAAATGCCCCACTGTGGCAGGCACTGCCAAATACCAGGGATGCCCCATACCGGATACGGATGGTGATGGCATCAACGATGAGCAGGATAAATGTCCCAACCAGGCGGGCCTCGCTAAATACCAGGGATGCCCGATACCCGATACGGATGGCGATGGCATCAATGATGAGGAAGACAGGTGCCCCAATGAACCGGGTGTACCGGAAATGAAGGGTTGTAAGAAGATCGAGAAGTTCGAAGCGAGCCGGGTAACCTTTGCCTCCAGCAAATCGGTACTCACTGTGCAGGGCCAGCGTGAGTTGGATGTAGTGGTGGCCTTTATGCAGCGGGCACCGGAGGGGTTAAAGATCAGTTTGATAGGTCATACCGACAATACGGGGTCCGACAAGATCAACAATCCGCTGTCTCAGGCCAGGGCCGATGCTGCGAAAGCCTACCTGGTGAGTAAGGGTATCGATGGCTCGAGGATCAGCACCGAAGGCCGTGGATCAACAGAACCTATTGCTACGAATGATACCAAACAGGGTAAGATGCAGAACCGAAGGGTTGAGGTATCGATTCAGTAGTTAATTCAAAGCACTTCTGATTTCTACATAGAAGCAGCGAGTGAAGGATAACGAGGTGATCATGTTTATTGATCACCTCGTTTTGTATTATTGAATGGCTTTAATCGCCTGCGGTTAAAGTTGCCGCCGGGTATTTTAATTAGGCGCCACCGTATAATTAGGCTACCTTTACTCGAGTCAGGCTTTATTTCTTCTCTTTTCGTATAATAGTCCTTTCTGTCAATCTACCTATTGCTTTAGGTCCCTCATTTGCAAATCAGGTGTTGTTTTATAACTGCTCTAGTGGCGGTTATGGATCGCGGCATCATTTAAACAGCTAATCTTATGTCAACAGTTATTACTCCCTCCAGGATATTATTGATCAGTACATTTCTCCCTGCCAAATGCGGAATAGCCAGTTTTGCACAGGATCTGTTGGCTGCTGCAATCCTGCAACCGAAGAAGGCTTTTTTGGTCAGCGTCTGTGCATTGGACAAAGAGAAAAATGCCTACCTGTACCAGCCGCCGGTGTCCATGATCATGGATGGCCATCACCTCGATTCCTGTATTAAAGCCGCCGGTCTTATTAACCGGGATGCCTCTATAGAACTCATCTGTATCGAACATGAATTTGGTTTGTATGGAGGTGAAATGGGTGAATACCTGCTGGGATTCCTGGCACTGCTGGAGAAACCATTTGTCATCAGGTTCCATACCGTATTACCTGCCCCCGATAGCAAGCGATTGAAAATCGTGCAGACCGTAGCATTGCTGGCTGATAGAATAATCGTCATGACAAAGAATGCCGCCCGTCTGCTGCAGGAAGATTACCAGATCGGTAACGATAAGATGTGCATCATACCACATGGCACCCATGAAAAAAACAGGACCAACGTATTGCAACTGAAAGCCAAGTACAACCTGAGAAGAAAATTGGTATTGACCACCTTTGGATTATTAAGCCCTAATAAGGGCATCGAAAAAGGTATTCTGGCCATGAAAGAGATCAGCGTAGCTTTTCCAGGGTCTGTATATATCATTGTCGGACAAACGCATCCCAATTTGCTGGCCCAGGAGGGCGAGAAGTACCGTTCTTATTTGCAACAGTTGATTGACGATAATAACCTGCAGAAGAATGTCCGGCTGATCAATGAATATGTGCCCACCGAAAAGCTAATGGAATATCTCGCCCTCACAGATATCTACTTGTTTACCTCGAAAGACCCATACCAGGCCATGAGCGGAACCTTCCTGTATGCTATGAGTGCCGGATGCCCTGTTATTTCCAACAAATTTGTGCTCGCTGAGGAGATGTTGAATGAGCAATCGGGCATCATGCTGAAAGGGAATGATGAACATGAACTGGCAGAGCAGGCTATTTTGCTGTTGCAACAGCCCAAGCTCAGAAAGCAAATGGGCTATCAGGCCTATCTGCAAACAAGAGATACTGTCTGGAATAAAGTAGCATCGATGCACACGGACCTCTTTTGCCAGATCCTGGGTAAAACCCTGGCGCCGGTAACCAGGGTGATCGTATCTCCCGTCAACGATTAAAACAAAAAACATGGAAACAACAATAAAAAGACCAGTCGAAAAGCCACTTGCTTTTACAGACCGGCAATTACCTGTCCTTAATTTTAAGCACATCGGTAGCCTCACCGACCTCACCGGTATCATCCAGCATGCTGTATTTGCGATGCCAAACCGTAAAGAAGGTTATTGCATAGACGACAATGCCCGCGCTTTGCTATTTGCCGTCTGGGCAGGCAAAGGCAGCAAAAAACAGGAAGCCAGCGATTACCTGTCCGTTTACCTGAGCTTCATACACTATATGCAAACCGATGATGGGTACTTTCGCAACTTCATCAGCTATTCCAAAGCAACCCACGAAGAAAGAGGCTCTGAGGATTCCTACGGAAGAACGTTAATGGCCCTCGGCTTTATGGTAAACGAGTGCCGCGTACCGCTGCTTACCAGAACGGCGATAGACATCTTCACAAAAGCTTATCCGCATGCCGAAAAACTCGTTTCAATACGAGGCATGGCCAATTCCATTATTGGGATATGCCAGTTTATAAAATTCAACTACCCGGATGACCTGAAAAGAGATAAAGTGATCCTCTTGTCAGACAAGATGGTCAGCATGTACCGGGCAACAAAAAAAGAAGGGTGGAACTGGTTTGAGCCAGTACTTACTTACGATAATGCCATACTGCCACTGGCTTTGTTGAACGCGTACGAAGTGACCCAGCAAGAGGAGTACCTCGATATAGCTTTTGAGGCCATGGCCTTTTTGGAGTCAAAAGTATTTGTAAATGGAATCCTGCGTCCGATAGGCAATCAGGGCTGGTTATCGATCGATGGTGGCGCGCCTGCCCAGTTCGATCAACAGGGCATTGATGCTATGGCAATGGTTTTGTACTACCAGCAGGCTTACCGGCTCACGCGCGAAGACCAATACCGGGAGTATATGTATAAAAGCTACCAATGGTTCCTGGGCGCCAATGACCTTGCCCTATCCTTGTACGACCCGGCTACCGGCGGATGTGCGGATGGGCTGCACAGTACGGGCATCAACCTGAACCAGGGTGCAGAGAGCACGCTCGCTTATTGGATATCTCACCTGGTGGTAGCTTCAACCCTCGAAGAATGAGAATAGCCATATTATCACCAGTTACCTGGAGAACTCCCCCCAGGAACTATGGCCCTTGGGAGCAGGTGGTTTCAGTGCTCACAGAAGGGCTGGTGAAGAATGGGATCGATGTCACTTTATTCGCTACCGGTGATTCTGTCACAACTGCAAAATTGGAATCCGTTTGTCCCCGGCCGCTGGGTGAATACCCAGCAGACGCCAAAGTCTGCGAATGCCTGCATATTTCGCATCTCATGGAGCAGGCCGCAGACTTTACCTTGATACACAATCACTTCGATTTTTTGCCGCTTACCTGGTCACGCATGGTGCGTACCCCTTTCATCACCACCATTCATGGTTTTTCCTCCCAACAGATCATTCCCGTATATAAAAAATACAATGAGAACTCGTTTTATGTATCCATCAGCAATAGCGACCGTAGTCCGGAGCTCCATTACCTCGATACCGTGTACAATGGAATAAACGAAGAGCTATTTAAACCGGGGCAGGGAAATGGTGATTACCTGTTGTATTTTGGAAGGATACATCCACACAAAGGAGCACACGAAGCAATCAATATAGCCCGCCAGGCAAATAAGCCGCTGGTAATGGCCGGTCTTATTCAGGATGAAGGGTATTACCAGGAAAAAGTAGCTCCATTCATAAATGGAATAGATGTCATTTATAAAGGAAATGTAGGCCCCGAAGACCGCAATAAACTCCTCGGCAACGCCCTCGCTCTATTGCACCCCATCAGTTTTGAAGAGCCTTTCGGCTTAAGTGTGGTAGAAGCCATGATGTGTGGAACGCCCGTGATCGCTTTTGAAAGGGGGGCTATGAAAGAATTGATTGTAGATGGCGTACATGGCTTTTTGGTGAAAGATACAGCTGGGGCTATAGCCGCTGTGCATAAACTACAATACATCGACCGGGAGGCCTGCCGCGCACATGCCCTGGCCAATTTCAGCAGCCAAACCATGGCCAGGCGATACATTGCCTTGTATGAAAAGGTCTCTCTTCACGCAAATGGACTATAGCTCAACCGGTGATAGAAGTAATTCATTTAACAGCATATCTAAGGGTACAGTCGCAAAAGAAGTAGCATAATCCGATACGGCGTAAGGGATGAATAATAGTCCTTCGTGGATCATGGCCCCACACGTATAAACCACATTAGGAACGTACCCCTTCCGCTCATCTTCAGCAGGCAGTAGCAAAGGCTCTTTTAAACGGCCAATCTCCTGGGTAGGATCGTCAAGTTTAAACAAACTGGCGCCCAGGCAATACTTGCGCATAGGCCCTACGCCATGGGTAATGATCAACCATCCTGCTTCAGTTTCAATGGGCGAGCCGCCATTGCCAATTTGCACGAACTCCCAGGGGTATTTAGGTTGTTGTAATAAGCTGGCTGTTTCCCAGAGATAAAGGTCGTCCGAGAACATGATGTAATTGCTGATGCCGTCTATCCGGGATAGCATTACATACTGTCCATTAACCTTCCTGGGAAACAAAGCAAGGTTCTTATTTACGGCCATTTTTCCGTGCAGCGGAGATATCTTGAAATGCAGGAAGTCTTTTGTTGTTATCAGGTGCGGCAATATGTAAGTTCCATCATAGGCGGTGTAGGTAGCCAGGTACAGGAACGAACCATCGTCATCCACAAACTTTACGAATCTTGCGTCCTCAATACCGTTTTTCTCTGTAAAGGTCGCAGGAAAAATAACCTGTTCAGCTAATCGTGAATGTGCAGGAAAGTTGATCTCATAGCTTGTATTTACCATGCTCAGGATATCGTATCGCAGCTTGTTTCTTTCTGTGGCAGAGTCAATCGACAGCAATGCCGATCGTAATAATATTTCGATTTCTTTATAGGTAAAGCTATCCTTAAGTGTAGAAAGAATATAGGTGCGGATGTCTTCCGGTAAAGCAGTCTGCAGAAGAAGTTCCCCAAACACATCCTTCTTGTTTCTTATTACTTGTGTAATGGCACCCTCCCCCGAAAAATTGGCTGAAGGCTCTATTTGCAGCCATGCATCTTTAGTCAATTTGCCACGTTTAAATACGACCGACGAAATATGACCCTCTCCCGTAGCCCGGAGGCTGATGACCACATTCTTTTCGCCCGGCGCTGTACCCGATTGGTCCGGATCTTCTACGATCGAGGGATTGAACAAGGCAGCTGCTTCAAGCGAGTATTCCATCGTAAAATAGGAACCCATTAACATTTTCTTTTCCCGCGAAAGTTGTGGAAGTTCAGCTTCAGGTAATAAGTACTGAATTAATTGAAAGTGTTTATAAAAGATGATCTCGATGTCCCGGTACCTGGCACAGAACTCTTCCATAACACATTGCAGTAATTGAGCTGCTGCCGATTCGGGCATTTCCAGCACCTTTTGGATCAATGCCCGGGAACGGGCCTCACCTATATTGAAAAATCGTGGAATGACCCTGGAAAGGTCTGGATTCAACCTGATGCCTGTTCTGTTTACGGTTATTGCCATAGATGATGAAATACTGGTGTTGCCGGTGAAGGTAGAGGAATAAACCCAGCTTGACTGAAGTGAAATAGAATAGGCAGGGTCAACTATTAAGGTTATCTTACAGGAGATAACAGTTTGAGTTTATCAGCATCTCGTAATCCGAATATTACCTCCTGCTTTTCTCCTCAGCAAATTTTTACTTCTAAATTGATCAAAATGAACATTTATGTTTCTAATCTGGGCTTCACCGTGCTGGTGGATGACCTGAAAAAGCTATTCTCCCCTTATGGTATTATCTCTTCTGCTGCTATCATCCTTGATAAAATGACCAACCGCAGCCGTGGATTTGGCTTCATTGAAATGCCGAATCAGCAGGAGGCACAGAAAGCCATTCTTGCCTTGAACGGCTCTGCGCTTGATGGAAGAGTGCTTAAAGTGAATGAGGCCAGGGAAAGAGAAGATCGCAGCAGGAATTCCATGTATTAATAATACGGTTTCGTTACTGCTCAAAGGATGTTTCATGAAAAGAGGCATCCTTTTTTATTGGAGGGTGCGGCGCCAACGACCTGCTACCCAGGTTATCACTAAGCAGCAGATCCCGAACCGGACGGGCGCATGATCGCTCGTCTTTTCCCTGCCCTGCACACCTTTGCCTACTCCCTTCGCTTGTCAAATTTTTACAATTATGCTGCAAAACCTTATCTGTAGTATCAAAATGTTACGTCAGCCGCCTTTAACTTCATCGGAACAATTCGAAGCAACAGATACCTAGAAAAGAATGGAAGAACTAAGATTAGCAGTATTGATCTTCGTATGCTTGTTCTAAAAACAATAAAGGGAACACTAACGGGAATAATGGAAATGGAAGCCAGCACTGGTATGCTTTTAAAAAAAGAGACAACTATTCGGTTTTCTGGAAAGGTGAAAATTGGAGCAATCGAACAAATAATTACAGTTGAAGAGACGGATACGATTCATGGCATGAGGAAGTGAATGCGGGAAGCCCTTCAATTTGCAGAAGAAAGCCTTGCCAAAATAAGAGACAATATAAGCCGCCCGCAGGCAGCTTATATTATCTGTGGAACAGGTCACTTTTCTACGGGTTATTTTATAGAAGGTATGATCACTGCTATTTTACCAGTTTCTGAAATAGCGTATAATTTATCATCGATCACAGCAGCATACCTGGAGGCGAATCCTGCACTGGCCAAGGTCTTCCATTTATTGGCATTATAATCATACTCAAAAAGATCCCCGTTTTGTGTCAGCACAAATGCCTTATTAGCGATGGTAAAGCCATTGCAATACTGCACGGCTACCGGCAGATCGGCGATGGGGGTAGTTTCCCTGGTGCTGAGGATTGTCTTGAAGAATTTATTGTTCGCTTTGCTTTCGCAGGTGTTATAGCCGGCTCCCATGATGATCGTTCCTCCATAAGCAAAACCTGTTCCGTCGATCAGGCATCCCCCTGTTTGCGGAACGTCAACGAGTTCCATCCAAAACCTATAGGTAGAGCCGGAGCGGAATTGGTAGATCTTACCATTCCCGGTACCAAAGCCTGCATAGATTTCATTAGCGTAAGCGGTTACCCAACTATTCGATATATTGGTGGGAAATTTTATCTCAGAACCAACGAAGTAGCCTCCATCAGGCTGGTAGTATCTGTACCAGGCCCCGTCCTTAGTTCCATTTTGTCGAACTCCGTTGCCGAAGTATACCTCGCCCCACCAGTTTACAATGGCAGCGTGGTTCATTTTAACGAGATCGGTGATCTGATACCCTTTGGTCCATTCGTTTGAAGCAGGGTTAAATACCTGCCAGTTGGCAAGCATGGTACCGTTGTCGTTACCAAGGCCCCAATAGATGAGGTTATCGTGACTAAAGGCAACTCCTGCAGCCAGATTGGTGATTAGTGGGTTACGATCTTTCAGTACCTGCCAGCTGCCTGTAACCGTGTACGACAGTAAATAGTCTTTCTGATAACCATATTGGTAAACGGAGATCTTCCCGCTTTTACCATCAGCAGGCACTTTAAATGCGATGCTGGTAGCGGTATTTGTTCCTTCAAAGCTCGTAATCTCCCTGCCGTTCAGATACACCCTTAATTCCGCCGGGTCGAAATGCCTTCCTGTAAGGGTTACCAGGGCACCTCTTTCGCTGCTCTCGGGCGAAAAGCTGATAAGAGCAGGAAGCACTTTCGACTCATCCTTATATTCAGCTACCTGCCCCCGTACTTCTACCTTAATTTTCCCGGTGGTGGCGCTTTCGGGCACTTTTGCTCTCAATTCAGTAGTAGAAACATTGGTCACCTCACTTGAAATGCCGGCGCCAAAACTCACTTTATTTTCACCGGCAACCCTGCTGAAGTTGGTACCCTGGATGGTAATCTCCTCCCCTTCTTCGATGGCCCAGTTTGATATTGCAGTGATTGTTGGCTTGAGCATAAAGTCAACGGCACTGATGGCTTCGAATGAGCCACATACCACCTTCACTTTGCCAGACACAGCGTCTGCAGGCACTTTAACTTTCACTTCCGTTCTGCTAACGACAGTGATATCCGTGGCAGCCTTGCCGCCAAAAAACACTTTAGTATCGGGCGTAAAACGTTTACCGGTAATGACAACTTCAGTACCAACATCACCGCGGTCGGGGCTCAGGGCAGAAATAATGGGCGCACTCTGTACCACGGTGAAGTCCGTTGTAGTCGTGACAGTCTTATCCCCCACCGTAACGGAGATCTTGCCCGTGGTGGCGCCGTCTGGTACGGTAACGGTCAATTTTTGTGCGGTGGCGTCTGTAACCTCCGCAACAACATCATGAAACTTAACCGTGTTTTTAGACTTATCGGTATTGAAGGCAATACCGTTGATCTCAACGGTGCCGCCTTCGGCGCCTTCTGGTGGAGTAAAAGAGGTGATGGCAAGGGCCGGACCATCATTCTTGCGGCAGCCAACAAAGAGTGTAGCGGAGGCTACCAGCCCTATGGCCATACAGCTAATTGTTGTCCGCTTCAGTTGGAAGAAGTACAAGTTTTTCATATTTGAATATTTGGAATGCCGCCTGATATGCAGACAGCCTGGCCAAAATAGGTCAGGCCAAGGCGTAGCCAAAACGAATATGTATGAAGCGCATAAACAACGGGGTGATTCTGCGTAATTGATGAGTTAAAGCATAACCACTATTATAACCGGGCTAAGAATAGCAATAGACCGGTTTTAGGCGTAAATAACCCCCAGCGAAGTCCTTTTTACACCCGGTCAAATCCTCCGGTGAATGCTAGTTTTGTATGGTCAACTATACTCAAACTGAAATTCAACCAGCATAATGAAAACACTTCATACAACACGTAAACCGCTTACATCGATACTGCTCATGGCAATGATGTTTGCAGCATTTCGGTCAACCGGACAAATCAAACCTTCCAACAGCGGGTATGCGCCTGTTAATGGCATCAAGGTATATTACGAAGTATATGGCGAGGGTAAGCCTATCGTCTTACTACATGGTGCATTTATGACGATCGATATGAACTGGGGGCAATTGATCCCGGAGCTGTCAAAAACCAGGAAGGTAATTGCTGTCGAATTGCAGGGGCATGGGCATACACCCTATTCGGATAGGAAACTACAGCATGCTACCTTGGCCAGTGATGTAGATAAAGTAATGGAGTACCTGAAAATTGATAGTGCCGATGTCGTTGGATATAGTTTTGGCGGGTCTATTGCTTACAAGCTGGCTATACAAAGCCCTAAGAGGGTAAGCAAATTAGTGATCATTTCTGCTGTTCATAAAAGCACAGGTTGGCTACCCGAAATAGGCGAAGCCTTCAAAGGCATGAAGCCTGAATTGTTTGCCAACTCTCCTATGCAGGTGGGATACGAGGCGGTAGCGCCTGATAAAACAAAATGGACAAAGTTCCTGGAGCAGATGATTGCGTTGGCCCAGGAGCCGTTCGACTTTGGGGACGCCAATATTTCGAAAATCGCTGCACCGGTACTGATCATATCGGGAGATAACGATGGAATGGATAAGATCGAGTTGGCCAAAACCTATAAATTGTTGGGCGGGGGTGTTATGGCTGATATGGGGGTGATGCCAAAATCGCAATTGGCCGTAGTTCCTGCGCAATCGCATGTGAGCCTGATGATGCAGACGGCGACGATTTTGAACTACCTGAACGGGTTTCTTCAGTAATCCCCCATATCAGCCTATCAAAAGATGGAGGCGAATTCCTGCCGTACATACTAATTCGTCATCTCTGCGGAAAGGTAGCGGATATGCTGTGCCGGTAATAAGAACTTTCCAGCTGAGCATAGCAACGGTTAAATATGTTTTACCTCATACCTAAACGCGGGCAACTCGCTAATCGCATTTGCCAGGTGACTTCTATGGCATTGACAATGATTTGCCTCAAAACAAGTTAAAGCAATTCGTTTTTTGGTTTGCAATAACTGCAGAATACGATTTTGCGTGGTAGCTGTATAGGGCAGATTATTCTTTCTATAATCGGCAAATAATCTATCATAATCAGCCTGCGTATTCAATGCTTGCCTTTTGTCAGACACAATACCAACCTCCGGAAAATGCATATACGATATGTCTAAGTTTTCACAATAGTTTTTCAGTTGGCCCTTACTGAATCCAAATTTCATGCTTATGGGATTATTGCGAACGTCCACTAAAACCGCCACATTATTCTTTAGCAACCGGTTAAGATAATTCTCCAAACTCCCACCTTCGTAGCCAATTGTAAACAAAACTGTATTGGAATCAAGCGGTCTTTGCTGCTCTACCAGTTCAAGTTCCTCATTCGTAAGTATCGACTTCGCGCTAACGCTTTTTATGGCCCAATAAGGGTAGTTCTGATAAGTATACTTCATAAGCCCACTGCTATCCATACCTCCGTAAAGAGATTTTATACGCCTCAATAAAGCCAGGTCATCAGTTTTCAGAAGGTCGGCATAAGATGTTTTGTCAACTCGTTGAAAACTTTTTAATGTATCAGCCAAAATACCCCTCTTCACCATGGTGGCTAGATCAGCATTGGCTGAATACGAATAACATCCATATTTATAGGGTACAAAGTCATAATCAGCCTTCGCTTGTTTTTGACAAAAAAGAAAAAGCAGCGTCTGAAGCCGCACTTTATCCAATTCACCATCGAAAAGCTCCAGCAATGCCAATAAAATCTTACGTCTGTAAAACATACGATAAAGGTAAAACATAGTTTTAGGGCTGACCACGTTTTATTGATCACCTCGCTTTGTATTTCCTGGCTGGTATTGTCAATTAGATTGCGCCTTTAGCTTGTACCTACAATTGGGTATGGACAGTAAGCACGCTCACAGACAAAAACAACAAACCCATCGTATTGGGACTGCTATCTGATGTAGCCATTGATAATAATGGCAATATCTACGTTGTCGATTATAGCGATTGGAAGGTCATTAAAATAGCACCCGACAAAACAACTTCTGTCATTACCGATGCTTACGATCCCTATGTGCTAACCACGGATGCCAATAACAACCTGTATATAGGGGATGGGACCCAGAAAAATGTATTCAAGATGACTGAAGCTGGCGCTATCACTCCGTTCCTTGATCCCAGCCTGATCTATTCACCTGCCGGGCTGGCATTTGACCAAAATGGTATTAAACTTCTAGGGTTCACTTAGTCGAACCCACTGAATAAAGACGTTGTTCTGCAACTCCATTCTTTGAACAGCACCAAAGGGAATGCCCTATTTAACTTCTTCGCCTCTACTTTTAAGGACGCCAAAAACGACTTATCCAATTTAACTTTTCGGTTAAAAGAGGCCAAACAAGCTTTATCATTAGCCAGAAGCACTTTATAGTCTTTCAAAATCACACCTTCGTCGTAATAAAACAACACCAGCAAAGTCGTCGAATCGCTATGATTTCGATCCTTCATTAGATGTAGTGTTGCCTGAAAACTACTACACGACTTATTCCCCGTTGAAAATACAACACCGACTTCTTTAAGACATCCGTCAATCTTAAAATAGCAGTCACTCTTATTTAATGAACTCAAAAACGTTTTATATTGAAGAACATGAGCACCATTTACGTCAGCAAAATTTGTCACGATTGCAGTATCAATTTCGACCTGTCCACTTGCTACAATAGACATGAACTGAAAAGCAACTACAAAAAATAAACTACTTACGTTTTTCATGCTTGCTAAAATTTTGATCAGCCTCTTCTTCAGCCCGTTGAATTCTGTTTTCCAAATCTGGATTGGAACCATCTCTCCGATGTCCTGGATCCTTTCCTTGAATTTGCGCTAACGCATGCCCAAATAACTCATGAGCCATATCCCAAGCCATCTGCCGTTCAGGTGGATTTATTCCACCTACCACCACGGTAATGTTCTTATTTTCAGAATAGGCACCTACCGAAAACATTGCATCTTCTTTAGGAATTAGGGTTGCTCCAGTCGGCTTTAGATCACTTTCCTTGTTGAAATCCTTAAATGCTATGAAAATTGAATTCCCTTCAGAATTCTTCGCAAAAGTTCCTTCCTGAACCCTCCTTACATCGATAATCTTATCAGATTTTACAAGAGTATGTAAATCCTTTAAATTCTCACTACTGGACTTCTTAAGTGCCTTACTAACTGACTTCTCCGTGATGTACCCATATTTATCAGTACGAATTTTTCTTGCATCCTTAGGTGACAAGGTATTTCGTACCAACTTTAATGCTTCCGCATCAGCAGGCCGAACTTTTTTACCGTCTGGATCAATAAATCTAATAGGATTATCAAAAGTATAATTATATGGAGAGTGCCTCCTCATTTGCCCCGCCAACGGATCCAGCACATGCCACCTCCCAATCTGATTGTCATACATCCTCGCTCCGTAGTCGTACCATTCCAGGCCGGCGCCATCACTAAACTCCTTATTCTGCTTCTCCTTTCCATTATACAGATGCCGATTCCTCAATTTTCCATACGCCTGCGAAGAAATTCCTGCCATCGTAAGCCCAAATGGATAATAATGAGTCTCTTCCAGTAGCGGCCCTGTATAATGTCGCACCTTCAGGTTATCAAAGAACACATCCCAGTTCTGCGTTTCATTACTTACATAAATATACAAAAATCCATTGCGCGTCATCGTAATACCCTGCCTTGCCAACGGCAACAAAGCATCCGGCCCGCCTACCGCATCAGCCCCGCTCCCCCCCGACACATACTTCAACTGCTCATCCAACAGGATCCAATTCAGGTATGCCTTTGGCTTTGAGGACTGTGCAGGGTTATTGCCAGACCGAAAACTTGTCAATGCACCCAGTATTGGGCTGTTAACTGGATTACCGAGCGCAGCTAATGCCCCCTTACTCTCCCCGGCCACGCCGACGACACCACCCGCCAGGACCGATAATATCTCCGATACAGGATCATTATAAGACCCCGCCACTCCCCCGCTCCGGTACAGGTACTTTACCGCCACATCTACCTTATCCCCACTCATCACCTTCAACACCAACGCCGGCCCCACTTTATTGCCACTACCATTCAACTTCGCCACATAGTCGTTGGGTATAGTAGTCGTATCTACGGGATACCCGCCCGGCACGCCCGTTTTGGCAAACGCCGTTTGCGGGATATTGTAAAACAAACTATTCTCCTTTGCCCGGTACGCCATTTCCATTGAGGCAAGGTATTCCGAGGTATCCCGCTGCTGCGTCAACACCATGCGCACATTACCCAAATGATCCCTTAGAAAATAATCATTCATAAACCGGTAAGCACTATCTCCATTCAATCCATATTTCCGAGCATAGCGCGTACGCCCCTCTTCATGAGCCACAAACTGCAACGTATCATTTTCATAAACCGTCCCACCCAGGTAGAGTGTTGTCTTGTCGGGCTTTCCCGTTTCCTGTACCAATTTCCGCCTTTTATTCCCTGCCGCATCGTACGTATAACTGATCGTACCCTTTACCGCCCCCGTGGCCGTGCGCATAATGATGCTCTTCGGTAAATTGAGGTGA
This sequence comes from Paraflavitalea sp. CAU 1676, assembly GCF_029223285.1. Classification (GTDB taxonomy): domain Bacteria; phylum Bacteroidota; class Bacteroidia; order Chitinophagales; family Chitinophagaceae; genus Paraflavitalea. The sequence goes on from NZ_JARHUJ010000007.1 coordinate 349,119, forward strand.
GTGTACACGATGTCTTCTGCGCTCCCTGTGCCAATATCTTTATTCCGGTCTTTCTTCAGATTCCCATTCCCATCATAGGTATAATCCACCGCCCCAACCGATTTAGTACCCAAGGCCGTTATATAGGTTGATGAACTCCGGAAGTCGCCCAGCCTGGTCTGCGGATCGTCCACCCGGTCCCACACGCCCTGCAGGCGGTTGCTATTGCCATTATTGCAATACGTATACAGCAGGCTATCGATCAACAAGCTCGCACCTGCCTTCCACCCCCACTGGTTCATCGTGATGATATTGCCATTGGCATCGTAAGTAATTCCGGTCGTACTGAAATTCAGTCCGGCGTTGAGGTTGAAGGTATTGCCCGTAAACTGTTTGAAACCGGCATTGGTAAGCCTGTTCACTGCATCGTAGGCAAAATCATAACGCCGCACCCTCCCGTCGCCCGTACTCTTCCAAAGCATGCCTGTAATATTACCGTTGTATTGCGCCGCCGCATAGGGATTCGCGGCATTGTTGATGGAGAGGGTGGTGTCACTATAAGCAAGGTCAAAGCCAAACCAGTTGGCTATACTATTTGTGTCTTTGGCATAAGTTCTGTTGGCCCCCAGCATCCAGCCCCGCACATTGTAATCGTATTGCAGGGTCTCTAGCGCACCACCAGTGGCCGACTTTCCCGGCGCCACCACCTTCCTTTTGAGTTGACCAAGTGCATTGTAATGACTAATAGCTATCGTATCCTCTGGCAAACTAACGACCAATCCATTGACCGAACTGTTGATCGACTTCCGGGTAGCCACCAGCCTGCCCAATTCGTCGTAGGTCATTTTGGTCACCACCGTATGGGTTTGTGGATTGATTCCTTTTTTCTGATAGCGAACTACAACCGTGAGGGGCTGACCACTAAAGCTATATTGCGTTGTAGTAATATCACATCCATCGGTTACATTTTCCGCCTTTACCTGTACCGGCCTTCTCTGCTCGTCGTAAAATGTGGTGGTAACCAATGCTTCGACTCCATCTGTATTCTTGACGATGGTCCCCGTCATCAAACCCCGGGTATTGACCGTTGCCGCTACCGCCTGCGGATAGGGCCAGGCCGTATTACTGGCCGCCGCAAAACTGCTGTTAAAACTATTGTCGAAACTGCGAAAATCTGCCGGCACTCCATTCGCCCACACATAATCATCATAATAGGTTATCGTGATCACATTGCTATAGGCCACGACTGGAAAACTCTGAATGAGCGTGTACATCGGCAATGCCCCGGCAGGGGTATATGTCTCAAACCGTCCAAGGTTCTGGCTATTCAAAAAGGCTTGCATCGACGCCTGTGTGATATAAGTACCATTAACATACTTGCCGGTGTAGACCGGCCTGTTGAGCGCATCGTACTTGGTGAACAACCAGGCATTAGATACCCGCATATTGGAATCCTGCGTCAACACCGGACGATCCCAGTGGTCGTACACCGTCCACACCTCTCCTGCGCCCGGTATCTTACTGCGAATATTTTGCTTACGGTTGTTGTACTCGTAGCGGAAACATTGCTCACTCAGCACTACGTTACCGTTCCAGCTCAGGTTCCAGGCATTGGCGGCCAATAACTCCACTCCGCGGGGCTGAATCACCAGCCGTAAATTCTCAAAATCGTCATACGCATAATACGTGCAAAGCCAACCACTGTGTCCACTCCCATTGCCATTGTCGGCCGCCGCCGTAAGCTGCACTTTCCTGAGCACCACCTTGCCTTTCTTGTTCTTGTACTCAATCACTTGTTTGCTGTGTTCGTCTATCGAGATATTCTTCTCCAACTCTCCAGCCGGGAAAATGGAACTCGTACTGTAAGCACCCCAACCATTGACCACATCCGTTACTGTCCAGTCGCGTACACTGTCGGCCATACTATTTAGGCAATATTTTGTTTTGACCGACCGCCGGTTCGCCTCATTACTTTGTCCCGCCGTTCCCACCCAGGAGTTACCTGCAGGAAAGACTTCCAGCACCCGGTTCAAAGGAGATGCTTCCATCACCGATACCCCATAAGCCCAGTTGCGGGTAGTGCCTCCTGCATTTGTTTCATTAGACTGACCGGCCAATTGTCCATTGTAAAACTGCGCCTGCTGCACAAATGGGTTCAACTTAAAAGCGCCATTGTCCAGGCTAGCATTGCCGCCTGCGTTATTCGCAGCAAATGGCAGGTATTGCACCACTTCCCTTCCCAGACTATCATATACCACCGCCGTCACCAGGTCGACAGCGCTGGCTGCAGAAATGAGGTTAGCGGCATCTGTATTCAGCGCTCTCCGCTTCACCACCGTTTGCAAAGGCCGGCCAAGGCCATCAAAGTAAACTGTAGTTTGTTTAACATCCTTCACCGGCCGCGTGCGCAATGCTGCCGCGCTTGTATCGGGCGCCACCGCATCCCAGGTGCGGATATAGTTTATCCGACCATTGTTGATGTAATCAGCGGGTAAAGGACGGGGCGATTGTGCTGCGGCCCTCGTCACCAACACACAACCCACAATAAGCAGTATAGAGTTTTTCATAAGCAGCAAGCGGTTAGTTTTCCAGGATGGCATTGATGAGTGAACTATCTAGCGGGCTTACCGAAGGCGCAAACAAGCCAACGATACGTCCCTCGCCATTCAGTAAGACTTTCTGAAAATCACTCTGTATCGTAACTGAAGTAACCCCGTTTTTAGCCGCATCCATCAACCATTGGTATACCGGCTGGCAATCAGCACCTGCCACATCACTTACCGCCGTCAGCCTAAAGTCAGCCTCGTATTGCGCCCCACAATAAGCCCTTACACCCAGGCCGCTGCGGGTCTCATGGCCAAAACTGTTGGATGGAAAGCCAATAACCACAACACTGCTGCCATACCGCTCATGCAATACCTGCAACTCACCTATCTGCGCGGCTATCGGACTACTGGTAGCCAGATTCACGAAAAGCATCTTTTTACCACGAAACTGATCTAGTTGTATAGAATCTCCATCGACATCAACAATTGCATAACTATATATGTCTTCAGCTCCAGCTGGCACAATACGTCCTTCACTTATGCCAGACATACAACTAATGATCATCGCCAATATGATTTTCATTTCATTCCTATTAAGTCATTGTTAAATATGCTCACTCCGCATTGCAGCTACCCACCGAACAGGGGCTATCGTGCCAGGTAAGCCAACTATAAGTACTAGAGGTGCCATCAGAAAAACAATATCTCCGGGTACACTCCCATTTCCATACGAACGGCCCACCTTGGTACGGCACCTTCTTATAGACCGATGACACTACCACTTCCACACCGGTTTCACAAACACCGCCAACACATTTCTGACTATTGGCACCGCAGGTGCTGCTGTTACACGGCGGAGGCGGTAATGGACAAGCTATAGTATTTGTATCCACCACTAGCCAACGGATGGCGTTATAAGAAGGACTGCAAGGATTCATATCCCGTTGTTCCCGTTCCCGCTCACCCGTATTGGCCCCGCCATTCTGTTTGCACCTGGTCGGGGACGCCGTGAACTGCCAATACACGACCGCATCACATGTACTGTGGATGCCAGCGTCGACCCACCGGGCTGAATCGTACGAGTTACTATTGGGGTTAACATCCTTTTCCAGGTTTTGCAACATCCCTGTTTCAAAAGCCGGATTGGCTGCACAAGGCTTGCAGCGTACCACTCCGTTGGATTGCCATAAGGCATTGGCATGTGTAGGTGCCTGGAATTGATAGTCGATCTGCTTCACGATCTGCTGGTCTTCGTTCCTAATCATTCGCAACCTTCCCAGTGCATCGTATTCATACCTCGTCACCTCGTTATCAGGCTCAACCTGAGCAACAATGCCAACCAAGGGCATATGAGAAAAGGTGGTCATGAGTGCACCTTGCGGATGCAAACGAACTTCATCGATGAGGCTACCGCTTACATTGACCGATGTAACATTATTAAGGTTTGCTTCGAAACATTTCCAGGTGCCCAGGGTTTTCACCGGCGCCTGCGTTTGCAACTGACCATTGACATATACATCTCCAATACACCATACAGCCACGAGATAATTACCAGCCTGGACAGTCTTGTTGATGCCGCCGCTAACCGACTTTGTTCCAGTAAATCCACCAGGCACACTAACAGACCCACTATTCAGCGTCCAGCCGCCATAGCTGTTCGTCTCAAATGAAGTGTAGGCAATTTGATCCGGTGCTGCATTGGACACTTTTGCCACCGGAAGAGTATTTTGATAGTCCCAGACATAGGAATTACTGACGCCATCTTTCAACGTGACTTGTACGAGGTTTCCTGCCGCATGCTTCAAAGATGCATCATCCTCATACCGGCTATCCATAACAATTGATGTTCTGTTGGGAGCGGTAACAGCCTGGTTAAATGTTGAAGAGGGAGTTGCCAGATTTATTTTTCGGCCTTTAGCAAGATATGGTTGCCCCACGGGCGAAGTCATATAATCATATGAGAAATAGGTCGCGTCAAGCAGACTGTTGTTCTTCCAGGTTACATTCTCTATGGGAAGTATGGCAGCTTGTTGTTGTAACTGCAAAATAGGTTGTAGGTTTACATCGGCAGCATTTTTTGCGTTCTGTATACAAGTTTCGTAGGCACTTGCCGGGTTCGTAAATGCATTTCGACGTTTAGAAATGTATGCCTGCCTGGCTCTGGCACGACAAAGAATATTATTGATCCAAGCCAAATACCGACAACCGATTGTACTACAGGCAGTCGTTGTATTGGCCATAGTAATGTTACAGATATTGCAGGCATTGTTGTATGGAATAACACCCGACGTGATGGTATCACAGGTGCTGATCCGGAAATCTGCCGCATAACGAATGACTGTTGTTTGTGTATCCCCGGCAGACCGGATCACCACTTTCCGGCTGGTTTGATTGTGGTAAGGACTCTCGTGATAAACCATTTGCGTTGTTTGCTGCATCAAACCCGATTGCGGCATGTAAACGTTGGATGTAACAATCGTTCTCTTTTTACGATACCCACGGAGTTCGTAGGTGTTACCCAGCATAAATCCATTTACCAATCCTACCATGTAAGCCGGCGTTGCCAGGGTACTATCAAATTCAATGGTATACCAGGAGTCCTGCAAAAGACTACCCGTTTCAGACATTACGGATTCCTGCTTCAATTCGCCGCGCTGATATTCATATGGAGCAGGTGCCGCGGGACTGTTGGGGGTGGCTGGATTGCATATACCCGGATTGACATTCCGATAGGCAATATCGTCGGTGTTGAGGTCCCAGCGGTCTGACCCGTAATAGCGATACAACCGATAACCATTGCCTTTTTGCAGTACCTTAACTTCATTGTACCCGATATGATTACCCTGCGAAGTCGACATAGGGAATACCGGCGCGGCCGAGCGATAATACTTCTGTACGTTGTTTCCGCTCACTTCGGGCCCCATACAACCATTCGGGAAGTCGTGTGTTGCATGAGGCGAATTGTGCGGCGCCATACCAAACATTTTCACCACATCATTACGAACCAGCTGCACATACACCGGACGGCCATAGAGAATACCGGTGGAGCGACCATTGTAGCTGTATTCAAAATGCGTATTGATGCTATCAACCGTAGCGAGGTTTTCCTTTTGTACAATCGTTTTAATACGCAGGCCGCCAACCATTGCATTCTCCTGAACCTGCTGCGGCGATATCTCAGTAATGCTGATACCGGCGCCGGTGCCCGTTTGCGTAGCAGCCCGGCTCAAATTGAGCGTCCATACGCCCGCCGGTATCTGCATGAATACAGTATCGATCTTGTTACCGGGAGCTCCAATGAGGTGCAACGAAGTGGCTCCACTCACCAGCGTGGCACCGGCCGCACAACCCGACGTGTTGGGCGGGCAGGCTGCATTATTGAGCACTATGCGATAATAGCTACCGCTAAAACTAAGACCAGGGAATGTAGCCAGGTTACTCCCGTCGTATCCGACACTGTAACTGTAACGAAGTTGTTCAACATACCTGGTACAATTGATCCAGGTACTATGGGGTTCAAAGACGTAGGCTGTATATCCACCTGTGGGGTAAACAATGCGTTGCAGGGTACCCTGCTGCATCGCCGGCCACGCAGGATCCCTGTCGGCTCCTGGTTTTATTTCAAAATTATTTATCGAGTAAGTCGGAACCAGTCCTGTATTATTGGTAACATTGTTGGCATACCCCCAATGATCCTGCCCAAAGGAAAGTCGCCGGGGCAAGCTATTGCCATGATACACGAATTTATAAGGTGGTAGCGCCAGGCTGTTGTTACAGGCCTGCTCGGATAGACTATCCAGTCTTAGGCGTGAACGATCGGTATTGATCGTATAGTAACTAAGAAACCCCGGAAGGCTTTCGGCTGGCGAGTTAAAATAACTGTAATAGAACTGAAACTTCTTACAAAAACCCTGGTTATTGGTAATTGAGATGGACTCCAGCGTCCTCGCTTCGGTATTGGCATAGTCGGTATAACTAATGTTGCTGTACAAACTGTTACCGAGATCAGTACGCAAGCTACCGGGCGACAAATTTATGACGCCATTCGTAAAGCTGATCCCACTCAAACGCACCCCCTCCATATAATTTTTGACCAGCTTATACTCATTTCCGTTCATGACCGGTATAGTTCCTACAGCCGAATCCAGGGGAAAACTGTTTTTTGCCGATGGATCGACCGGAAACATCGATAGCGTGTAGTAGCTATACCTTTCTGCTTCATAAGAAAGTTTTATCGCAAAGAGACGGTCGGCCGATTCAATTTTGTGCAGGAACCAGGACGAATACAGCCGGTCGCTGGTACCGGGATTGCCTGAGAAAGAGTAGGTCATTTCAACAGGTGCCGCACCAACTGTACTTCCGCCGGGTGTAATACCAAAGTAGTATCGCGTACCAGTCGCGTCAGTCAAAATAAACCCCTGTATATTGGCACTCTGCGCAGTATATACGGCGGCAGTATCCCTTGGATAATAATATTCGACACGAAGATCTTCCCCATTCACCAGCACCGGCTTCCGGTCATCATCAAAATAGAACTTACCGGAATACCCATTAAAGCTGAACGTAAAAAGATCAGGTTCACCATCATAGACTCCGTTGGCAAATCCCTGATCGTAGGGTATATTAGCCTGTGTTTGCGTTAAATAACTACTAAACCCATAGTGACTAAAATGTCCGTACTGTCCTACGCCCGTCGTGCCCGCCTCATCGGGCGCCCCGCGTACCACCCGGCTGATCATGCCGCCTGCCTGCAACGACCAACCCGTACCCACCCAACTGGCAGGCTCCATCACTTTAATACCACCGGCATGGTAACTCAGGCTGATGGGCAGGCTCAGGGGACCTTCTTTCACTGTATAGATAGGTATACTGATCTGCGGCACGCCCGTATGATAACTCACCGGAAAATCGGTGTACTTACCCAATGAAGCCGCCGTAGGCGATGCGATCGTCACTTTGGGATAGGGCGACGTTGTATCCTGTTGTGCCAAACACCAGCCACCACTGCACATACAAACAAGCATCGTTGCTATTGCATTTCCGCTTCGTCTAATTGATCCTTGCATAGGTATAGGAGCTTTGATTTTATTATTTCCTGGATTATTAGAAATTATATCCCACCCGGAACTTTATTGCCTGTGCACGCGGCGTTTGCCGATAGCTGAGAAAATCCCACAACAGCTGCACCTTCGTTTTCCGGAAGAATTTATGGTTGACTGCCACGATCTTACTCACTCCAATCAATCCACTATGTTGCCAGCTATCTGCCTGCAGCTGTTGCTGCGTGGTAAGTCCGCGCGCATCCGCCAGTGGTTGATAGTTGTATTCAAAACCACCCGATAAATAAAAGCTGGCCTTTACCCGTACATCGAGATAACTACGCACACTGGCTCCCGCATTGGTCAGCTTAATTTGTCTTATGTCTTTACCCCAGCCCAATTTATAACTGGCGCCGATACCTACTATGCTTTTGTCATTAATGCGGTAACCGGCCGACAAGCCCATATCGGTGGTGGTGGGAAAGAATGCATTTGAGCGGGCAGACTGCAGATTAGCACCATATTCCAGGCGCTTCCAGAATGTCTTTCTGCGTAGGGTATTGGGTTTGAAATTGGGCATTTCAAGATCGGCTCCACCAATCCCCCACTTTTCCAGCTTCTCCTTCACTTGCTGCAACTGTCCGCGGGCAACCTGTATGTTTTGCTGTAATAACTGTTGGGCATTGGGGCCTGCACCGGCCAATTGCGTTTCTATTAGCTGCTGTATTTCATTACGGGTTTGCAGGCCCGATACAGTGGCGCTTCCGTAACCGGCCGGCAGCCTGAACAATCCGGCCAGTTCGGAATTTTGCGCCATGAACCGCAGAAAGGCGGGGAGTTGCATCAGTTTTTCCAAAGCCGCTGAAAGCAGCTTATCCGGAACATCGAGCAATTCCCTGTAGCCTTCTACCTCCCGTGTATAATAAAACGCCTCCAACTGTAGCTTTTGATAGCGCCGCGAAATCCCTTCCGGTAAATGCATGTAACGATTCATTACGCCCTGTACCATCTCTTTGCGCTGCCGCATAAATGCGATTAAGCCCTCCGCGTGTTCTAATTCATCGCGCAAGCCTTGTACCTGCTGCAGCGCTACCGCAACCTGCCCGGCTTCAGACACAGAGAATTTATCTTTTTGCCCATTCAGGAATTGCAGCGCCGTTTGTAATGAATCAAGGTTGGGGAGGTACCGTGTACCGGCAGCCGGCAATTCGACGCCAGGCTGCCGCAAATAAGCAGCATAGGTGCTATCTGTATAGAAACCCGCCAGTAAAGTGTAAGTAGAGTCTAAACGACAAAGCCTCCTGGTTATCCCGGTCTCCAGCCGCCGAAGCTTTTTGAGCTCCTTTTCGGTTTGCCGCCTGAGTTGGTCGCCAATTTTTGTGGCTTTCTTATGTACATATCGTTCAAGAGAACGGAGAGAGCGTCGTCCGATAAGATCATCAGTCATCGCCATGCCGCCGATGGCGCTAACTGCGACAGCACCAATTCCGCCTGCCTGAACCGGTAGTTGGGCCCATAGCGACCCCTGTTGCACCAGGGCAATAGCAAGCAACATGCATAGAGTACGTCTCATGGCAAAGTTTTGGCTCGGCAGCAAAGGTCAAATATGACACTTGCCGTCTATCTATATAAAAACAACAAAATGGTTCGGGTGTACTAAAGCGTAGTGAAATATTTTTTTGAATACCCAGTTACCGGGATAGGAAAGTGACAAATAGCCCCTCTCCATTTGACAAGTTTTTTTTATTAGAGGGCAGCCCCTTTTTTCTGGCACTGCGCGAAGAACCCCCCTACCTTAAATGATTGATTCTAAAATAATAAAGCAAGTCCTTTTGCCATAGATCGATTTATTGGACATTTTAAAGATGGCTATTATTGTGACAAGGATGCTATCCAAATGGATTGGCCGTATGTTAAGAAATGGATCAGCAAATTGAATTTGAAACCCTTTGATTTATTAACATTATGAATGATACTCCACAACACATAAAGGAGTTGCAGCTAAAAATATGGTTGTCGAAATCTCCCGCAGAGAGGCTAAAACGGTTTCTGGAAGATAATAGCGCATTATTCCTGGCCTGGAAGGCTGCAAAAATAGCAGACGAGAAAGCACCTGATCTGCCCTCGGCCACAAACAAGACCGATCAATAGCTTACACCTTAAATCAAAAGCCCACATTGAATCGCAGGACGAACACTAATCAAATTCGTTGGCAGAACACTTCCATAGATTAGGATCAACCAATGCTATTTCCTACCTCCACCTTTCAGGTACCGACACTATTGGTTGATCCTTTTTCTCTCCTGACTATCGGCTTCATTAATAAGCTCGTCAATCAGGTAAGTGGTATCATCAAGCTCCTTTGCCTTCTTGAACAAGTTCAGCGCATGTTCAGCGTCTCCTTTGTCAAGATGGTAAATACCCAGGCTGCGGTAAGCATATGAATTATGCCCGTCAAGTTTAAATGAATGGGTTATGTCTTCCAGCCCCTCTTCAACCCGGCCAATCTTGATTTTTGCAAGGCCCCTGCTGCTGTACGAATGGGCAGAGGTGTTGTCTATCTCAATCGCTTTATCGAAAAGCGGAATTGCTTCTTCGAACTGGTTGAATAAGATCAAACTAAACCCTTTGTTGCACAAAGAACAATAATTGTTTGGATCTAAAGCGAGAGACTTGTCATACCACTCAACAGCTTTATCCTTTTGACCAAGATGCGAACAGGCAACTCCCGCGGCAGCATAATCGCCTGAATCCAAATCTCCATGCAACATGAACTCGTCTGAAAGTTCTTTTGCCCGCGCAAAGCTTTTCGTTTGCAGCAAAGAATTAATAGCCAACCGGTAAATATGATCAACTTTCAATCCACCTTCCAACATCTCGCAAAACGAGTCTGCCGCTTTATCATACTGCTGTCGGGTATATAACTCCGCGGCCAGCTCATATTTCCCCGCGAACCTTTTCCATGCCAATAGCCGCCTTAATTGATATCCATCATTATAAGTAAGCCTCCCATCATACAACACCATCGGAGTCTCTATGGGTATTAGATCTACAAACAGATCAAAGATGGATGAACCGACAAAAAATACCAATAGCAGTTTGAGCGATCCGTGAAGGTCAAGCGCAAAAGCGAGGTAACAGCCCACTACCGCAATCACTACCGATGCCAGGGGTCCTGTCAATGTGTAGACAATTTTCCTATTGATAGAAATTTCCTCAGCAGAAGGAACACAAAGCCCTTGTCGCCAGGTAAACGGGTTGTACTTAAACCAAACGTCTAAAAGCCCTATGCTGAAATGTAAACTCTTATTCGGGTCACCAAAGGAACCAATATAAATAGAAACGGACTTTCTGGTCATCAGTATAGCCGGTATCGCATGCCCAAGCTCATGAAACAATACGGTAAATGGCCTTGTAATAGCAAACAACAAAGCCAAAGTCAGCATTATGATCACAAAATATCCCATAAGCAAAAGATCAATATTTAAGTTAGCCTGTCAAACCACACAGTCCAGCGATCCGAACCTAATCAATAATTTCAGGCCCGAATACTATATCGTTTAGCGTATGCTTGCAGCAACGGCATTCCGGTGTCAGGTCCGCAGGCTTAAGATTTGTCATAATTAATAGTGAATAACACCTTCCTTTTAACAAGACACCATATTCAGGTTAACACCTACCACTCAACCCTTATCCGCTTCAACTTAAGCCATACTTCAAGTTTTACCCGCACAATGGCTCGTTCGTCTGCAGTCAGGGGAGCTCCATCCGGAAAGGTCCAGCTCTTTACTACATCAAAATACAGCAACTTGGTATAAGTTGACTCCATCGAAAGCTCATAGCCTATTTCAAGAAGCCTGCCCTTTTCAACGTAATAAATAATACCACCACGACCATGGGCTTTCAGATAGAAACCATCCCGCTTCATAAGTTTATGAACCTTGTCTTTTAGGTGATGTTCCTTTATCCATCCATCATCTGCTATTTGGGCTATTTTATGTTCAACCTGTGCTTCGTCTATCTTTATAGTCGTCCAGCCTTTAGGAGTTTCCCAGCCAAGGTCCCGCTCATTCCTGAGTACCTGCTCTCTGCAATAAACTCCCTGCTGTGTCAGCTTCATGGTGTCTGCACATGCCGAAAGGTCAAGCCAAAAGGTTTCAGAAAAATAATGCCCGCTTTCATCGGCCAGCTCAATTAAGCTATCCAATGCCAATTCCCATTCCCGATGCTGTAGAAACTCTACACTATCCTTGTAATGTTGGCTTTCGCGATAGTACTCCGGTACATATTGAAGGGTCAATCGAAGTATAGCAGCAGGATCCCTCTGAGGCCGCCCGGTTTTAAGCTTTTTAAATAGTGAGAGTATACCCATTGGTGTTGCCGTTAACGATTTTCTGCCGCTATAATACACATTTTTAATGTACAGGAGAACCTTTTACAGGCTTTTCTTGCAGGCCGCCCTCCCCCACCCCTTTGGCCGAATCTGTATATTATTTGTCCTTTCAGCCAACTGGCGGCGGGCTACCTTTATAGCGTACTAAAACAAATAACTATGACGAAGGTAGCTATCAACGGATTTGGCAGAATAGGCAGAATGACCCTCAGAGCCCTCCAAAACAAGCACGAGGTAGAAGTAGTAGCCGTCAACGACCTCACAGATGTGGAAACCCTGGCCCACCTCCTCAAGTACGACAGCGCCCACGGCAAATTTCCCGGCACCGTTACCGCCACCCCCGATCAGCTGATCGTAAACGGTAAACCCATCCGCTTCCTCTCCGAAAAAGACCCCGCCCAATTGCCCTGGGCCTCCCTCGGCATCGATGTGGTCATAGAATCCACTGGCCGCTTCACCGACCGCACCAAAGCACAGCTCCACATCAACGCAGGAGCGAAGAAAGTACTCATCACCGCCCCCGCTACCGGTGGTATCAAAACCATCGTACACGGCATTAACAACGACCTCATCGGCAACGACAACATATACTCCACCGCCTCCTGTACCACCGGCGGCATTGCGCCCGTGCTGTATATACTCGATAAGGAGTTCGGCATCGAATCGGGCTTCATGAGCACCGTGCACGCCTTCACCGCCGATCAGCAATTGCAGGATGCCCCACACCGCGACCTGCGCCGCGCCAGGGCAGCCACCTACTCCATCATCCCCACCACCACCGGCGCCGCCAAAGCCATCGGCGAGGTATTGCCCAACCTCAAAGGCAAAATGGATGGCTACAGCTACCGCGTGCCCGTGATCGATGGCTCCATCGCCGACATCACCGTCAACCTGCTCAAAGCACCCACCGCCGATGCCATCAACCAGTTATTGAAACAATATGCCGAAGGGCCTTTACAAGGCATTCTCGAATACACCGAAGAACCCCTCGTCTCTGCCGACATTCTCGGCAACACCCACTCTTCTATCGTAGATGGTAAACTCACCAAAGCAATCGGCCGCACCGTCAAGGTAGTCGCCTGGTACGATAATGAAATGGGCATCTCCAACCGCATCTCCGAGCTGGTTGGTAAAATATAATACGCATGAACGGTTTACATTTGGGGCAAATCGCAGCAATGAGAGCAGGCAAATCGCTTCGTAAAAAGATCGTATTGGTGGCCATGCCGGCGGCCCACCTCATCGATGTGGCAGGTCCGGGTGATGTTTTCGCTCTCGCAACCAAAGTGGCCGCAGCCCAGCTCGGCCCCGGGGCAGGCGGGTACGAGATCATCCTCGCGTCTGCCACCCGTTCAAAACAGGTGGTTACCGGCTCGGGCATCCCCCTGCTTTGCCACACCCGGCTCTCCGATATCGACTACACCGTCGATACCCTGCTCATCGGCGGCATGGCCTTCGCCACCATGCACGAGTTGCCACCCGCCTTCTTCGACTGGCTCTACGATCACCGCCGCGCCGTGCGCCGCATGGGCTCCGTATGCGTAGGCGCCTTTGCCCTCGCTAAGGCCGGACTGCTCAACAACAAACACGCCACCACCCATTGGGAGTACTGCGATCTGCTGCAACAGGATTTTCCGCAAATAACGGTCGACAATACCCCGTTTTATGTAAAGGATGGCAATATCTATACCTCCGGCGGTATGACCTCCGGCATGGACCTCGCCCTCGCCATGGTAGAAGAAGACCTTGGCCGCGATATCGCCGTAACGGTGGCGCGCAAACTGGTACTGCACCTCAAGCGCCCCGGCAGCCAGCTGCAGTTTGGCAACCTGCTCCCCCCGCTCGAGCTCACCAGCGATCTCGTAAAGAACCTGCAGCCCTGGTTACTGCAACGGCTGCACAAGCCATTCAGTGTGGAAGACATGGCCGCCCAGGTCAACATGAGTGTACGCAACTTCAGCCGTGTATTCATCAAAGAAACTTCCCTCACCCCCGCCAAATACCTCGAAAAAATGCGCATCGATACCGCCCGCCGCTTCCTCTCCGAGTCCAACCTCAACCTGGAGCAGATTGCCCTCAAATGCGGCCTGGGTGGTCTCGTATCCATGCGCCGCATCTTCCTCCGCCACCTCAAAGTAACGCCCCGCTTTTACCGCAGCAGCTTTCGCTCTTCGCTCCAGCAGGAGCAGGAAGCCGATGAATAAACATTGAACGGTTTATGCAACAGTTGCATGACCCGCACAACCGGTTGCGCAATTTTAAGGGCGGCAATTGGCTTACATTTATTTGTACACTCGTGCTGTTAGCTACAGTACAGATCTCTTGCCTATGATAATATATCCGTGCGCACTACGGCGAAATAATACAGACTTAACGGTCCTGATTTAAATAAGCAACCGCACCACGATACCTTGCGGCTTAAACTTTCAACGATTGAATACCGATCGCCACGATACTACCTGGCGCCGTTTCAGGGATGGAGACATCAGCGCACTCGAAAGCATCTACCGGTGCCACGTAGAGTCATTGGTGTCGTATGGGTTGAAGATATGTGATGATGCTGCCATCGTGAACGATTGCATACACGACCTCTTCCTCGATCTATGGAAGTACCGCAGCAACCTCGCCGATACCGACGATCCACGCTTCTACCTGTTTCGCGCCCTGCGCAATAAACTACTGAAAGCACTGTCCCAACGCTCCTTCGTCAGCATCAGCGAAATGCAACTGGCCTCCGGCGACCTGCCCGTTACCCATATTGAACTGGACATACTCGCCCGCGAAGAAGAAGCCCACAACCGCGATACGCTCAAAAAACTGATGGATAAACTGCCCCGTCGCCAGCAGGAGGTCATCTCCCTGCGCTTTTACTCCAACTTCTCGTACGAGACCATTGCCGGCATTATGGATATGAACTACCAATCGGTCCTCAACCTGCTGCACCGCGCCCTCAAAACCTTGCGCAGCAAATATACTTCGCACCACACCCGTCCGTAATTCACCGCCACACGCCCCTGCTAAAAAATAGTTTCAAGGCAGTGAGTATATAAACCCATTTCTCAACATTATAGAATGTAGCACGACCATATGGAGGATAAAGAAAAAAAGATCAACGGCCTGCTCGTCGACCACCGTTTTATCGATTGGGTGCTCGATCCCGACAGTATCTACAAAGAATACTGGCTCGGGTGGATGGCCACCAGCGAGGAACACCAGGCACTGGCCAATGAAGCCAGGGCTTTTGTAGTGGAGTTGAAAAGCGCCACCACCGAAGGGCCCTCATTTACCACTGCCAAAGCCGATGGCTTGTGGAGTCAGATTACTGCTTCCATTGCGGAAGAGGAACGCAATGAGTATGCCCAGGCTACCGGGTCGCAACCCGCCATCATCGCCCCTCTTAAACGAGGCCGCTTCCGCCCCTGGGTTTGGGCCGCGGCAGCAGTGGTGATCGTATGCATCGGCTTTGCAGGTTGGCAGCTTGTCAGCAAGCGCTCGCCCAACACGACTGTGGCAGGCAACACGGAGGCTGCTACACCGTCTCCCCAGCTGGTGCGCTACAATGGTACCGACAGAAACCAGCTGATCTTTCTGCCCGACGGTTCTAAAGTAACCCTGGGAAAGGGGGCGCAGATCACCTACAACCGCCTGATGAATGGCGATAAACGCGATGTGGTGTTGAATGGTGAGGCTTTCTTCGATGTGGCTAAGAACCCCGCTAAGCCTTTCTATATCTATACAAATAAGATGGTGGTGAAAGTACTGGGCACCAGTTTCCGCGTCATCAGCTCGGGCAATAAGGAAGCAGTGTTCGTGAAAACAGGTAAGGTATCCGTGTACCTCAAGGGACAGAATACCGAACAGGCCGCCTCGAATATCCTATTGCCCAAACAGTCTTGCACCTTCTCCACGCAGTCAAAGTCTTTACATACCTCATCCTATACGTCCACCGCCAGCATCGACCTGGCAACCGACAGCCGGCAGGAATACCATTTCGAAGATGCACCGATCGATTCGGTGTTCAGCACCCTCGAAGCCATGTACGACCTGCCCGTGCACTACGATCGCAAAACCTTTGAGCATTGCTTTATCAACATATCATTGGGCAACGAAAAGCTCGAAGAGAAACTGGCTGTCATTACGCAAACCATCAATGCGTCCTATACCCTGAGCGACAAGGGTATCACCATAACCGGAGAAGGATGTAAATAACGCCAAAACAAATAGTAATGAAACCCAACTAACCATCATTAAAAAAGGGTTGACAACTCTGGTACAGTCGTCAACCCTGTTGAGCCTTTTCATTTCATGTAGAACGAACGTGAAAAGGAGTTTTACATTAATTACTTAATATCAAAACTGCTTAAAGTTATGAAAAAAACCGGATTGCCCATCCGCGTAACACTCTTTCATGTGAAAGCCATACTACTTCAATGCCTGTTGACTACGACCCTCGCCGTCGCTTCTTTCGCCAACAACGCGAAGGGGCAGGATGTATTGAACAAAAAGCTTACGCTCAGCATTAAGAACGAGCAATTAAAGAACGTGCTGCGGAAGATCAGCAAGGAAGGAGCCATCAAATTCTCCTACACGCGCAATACCATTCCCGAAAACGAATCCATATCATTGGCCGCCAAAGAAGAAACACTGGCGGATATTCTCCACAACCTGCTGAAACCCTACAACATCAGCTTTACGGTGATCGGCAGCCAGGTAGTGCTGAAGAAAACAGTAGAGCCCCCGGTGCCCGGCCATAAACAGCTGCCTGCCGGCGAGGTAGTCCCCCGCCCCATCAAAGGCGCCATTAAAGATGCAAAGAGCAAAGGCATAGAAGGCGTGAACATACTCGTAAAAGGTACGCGCAAAGGCGCCATGACGGCCGCCGACGGCAGCTTCACCATCGACGCCAACAATGGCGATGTGCTCGAATGCTCCATCGTTGGGTATAAGACCTTCACGTTTATCGTAGGCGATCAGACTGACATCAGCATTCGGATGGAAGAAGATGTTACCGGCCTCGAAGAAGTGGTGATGGTCGGTTATTCCGCGCAGAAGAAGGTCAACCTCACCGGCGCTACGGACGGCATAACGGCCAGGCAATTGGAAAGCCGCCCCATCCAGAACCTGGGCTCGGGCTTGCAGGGTCTTATCGGCAACCTCAACATCACCACCTCCAACGGTCGCCCCAATACCGCTTCTTCGCTCAATATCCGCGGTCAGGTGTCACTCAACGGCGGTGCGCCCCTCATCCTGGTCGACAATATCGCCGTTACAGAAAACGAACTGGCCCGCATCAACCCCACCGATGTAGAAAGCGTAACCGTATTGAAAGATGCCTCCGCGGCAGCCATCTATGGTGCACGCGCTTCTTTTGGCGTGATCCTCATCAACACCAAATCGGCGAAGAACAGCAAGCTCGATGTCAATGTCAATGCCTACACATCTGTCCGTACCGTAGGCAAATTGCCCGAGCTGGTCACCGATCCCTATACGTCCATTACACTGAAGAACCAGGCCGCCTTCCCCTTGTACAATCCGGCCTGGCCTGCAAACCTCGTAGAGTATGCCAAGAAGCGTTCAGAAGATCCTTCCCAGCCCGATGTGATCGTGAACCCCAACGACGCCAGCAAATACCTCTACATGGGCAGCACCGATTGGATGAAGGAAGGATACAACAGCACCGCGCCTTCGGAAGAGATCAACCTGAACCTCTCCCAAAAAACAGAGAAACTGGGTTATTACTTTTCGGCAGGTTACTATCACCAGGATGGCATGGTGCGCTTCAACGCCGATAGTTACAAACGATACAATATGCGGGGCAAGGTGAATTTTACGCCTACCAGGTGGCTCACGTTTGCGAACAATACCAGCTTTGCCAATGTGCTGTACACCTCACCCACTTACCTCGATGGCAATTACTTCTGGAACCTCAACAGGCTGCCTTCTTTTAGTGTACCTAAAAATCCCGATGGATCGTGGACGCAGGATGGCGCCAACCAGCTGGGCTCCATTCGCGAAGGCGGCCGGTCCGATTCGAAGCTGAACGACTTCCAAAGCACCTTCTCTTTTAGCGCCAACCTGCTCAAGGATGTGTGGACCGTGAAAGGCGATGCCACCTTTCGCAGAACCTCCAGCATCGAGCGTCGCTTCGAAAAACCAATACCCTACCGCGACGGTCCCAATGGCCCCATCAAGTACGCAGGCACCGCCTCAGGTACTGCCACCGACAACATGGCCAACGTCAACTACAATGTATATAACCTCTATACCGAAGCGCACAAGAAATTCGGGCAGCACAATGTAGGCTTGCTCGCCGGCTTCAACCAGGAAGAAAGGCTCACCACCAACAACAGCGCCAGCCGCAATGGCATCATCTCGTACAACCTGCCAACCGTAAACCTGAGCACCGGCACCATGAACGTTACCGAGCGCATCCGCGAATGGGCCGTACAGGGTTTCTTCGGCCGGTTCAACTACAACTACGATGGCCGCTACCTGCTGGAGCTCGATGGCCGTTACGATGGCAGCTCGCGCTTTCGCAGCAACGACCGCTGGGGTTTCTTTCCCTCCGCCAGCGCAGGCTGGGTAATTTCGGAAGAAGCCTTCCTGAAGCCGCTCACCGAAAAGATCGGGATGGACTTCTTTAAAGTGCGCGCCTCCTATGGCTCACTGGGCAACCAGGGCAGTGCCGTAGACCAGAATGGTAACGGCAATGAATATGGTTATATACCCACCATGACCTTCACCCCACAAATTGGTCAGATACTGGGTACATCACAACCGCCTACGGTGAACCCGCCCGGCGCCATTTCGCCCAGCTATACCTGGGAAAAGGTGAAGACCATCAATGTCGGGGCCGACTTCCAGTTCCTCGCCAACCGCCTCGAGATCAGTTTCGACCAATATACCCGCCGCGTACAGGGCATGCTGGCGCCCGGTAAAACACTGCCTTCGGTATTCGGTACAGCCGTGCCGCTCGTGAATGCCGGCGACCTCAAAACGCAGGGCTTCGAGTTGAAACTCTCCTGGCGCGACAGGGGCACCCTGGCCGGATCGGATTTCAATTACAACGTAACCGTATCATTGGCCGATAGCCGTGCCTGGATCACCAAATACGATAACCCCACCAAATCATTGGGTGGTAATTTCGAGGCATATTATGAAGGCCGCGAACTGGGCGAACTCTGGGGCATGGATGTAGAGGGCTTCTTCAAAACAGCCGACGAGGCCAAAGAAAAGGATTATACAGCGGTGGGTGAAGACGACAATGGCTACCAGTTCTATGCCGGCGATATCAAGTTCGCCGACCGCAACAAAGACAACAAAGTAAACTTCGGCAAAAGCACCGTCGATGATCCGGGCGATATGCGCAAGATCGGCAACACACGCGCCCGTCTGCCTTACAGCATCGACCTCAGCGGCAGCTGGAAGGGTTTCGACGCCCGTATTTTCTTCCAGGGCATCGGCAAAAGAGATTGGTATCCCGGCGCCAGCAATATCTACTTCTGGGGCATCTATGCACAACCCTGGACCAACGTTACCAAACAAAACCTCGACCGCTGGACACCCGATAACCCCAATGGCTATTTCCCCCGCATCAAAGCCTACTCGGCCGAAGACAATATGCACGAACTGGGCTTGCCCAACACCAAGTACCTGCAGGATGCCAGCTACCTGCGCTGTAAGAACCTCACCATCGGTTACACGCTGCCGGCTTCGTTGCTGAGGCGTGCAAAGATCAACCGCATCCGGTTCTATGCCAGCGCCGAAAACCTCTTCGAGGTATCACATATCAAGGTCAAGCTCGATCCCGAAGGGTTGAATGGCGACATCTACCCCTTCCAGCGCACCTATGCATTTGGCATGAACTTAAATTTCTAACTGTTACAATCCAGAGTGATGAAAAATATAACCCGGCTTTATTTACTGGCCTTTGTGATGCTGGCAGCCGCTTGCAGCAAAGACTTCCTGCAACGCAATCCGCAAACGGAGATCACCACCGAAGAGTTCTTTAAAACACCCAGCGACCTGGAGACCTATACCAACGGCTTTTACAGCATGCTGGGAGCAAGCTCCGACGATCTCTACTCCGACAATATCGCCGTGTACAGCGGCGGCCATGAGCTCGACAACCTCATCCGCGGCAAGGTATCGCCCGATAATGTAGGCGGCTGGAGCAACTGGGGCAACCTGCGCCGCATCAACCTGCTGCTCGACAATGTGTACAAGACCACCGGCGATCAAACAGCCATCAACCATTTCGTGGGCATCGCCCGTTTCTTCCGCGGCTGGTTCTACTTCAACATGGTGAAGCGTTATGGCGATGTGCCCTGGTATTCGACCGTACTGCAGACCAACAATGAAAAAGATATCTACAAGGCAAGAGATCCACGTACCAAGGTCATCGACTCCATCATGGCCGACCTGGAATATGCCGTCACCAACATCGGCACTACCATGAATGGCGGCACCAATACCCGCATCACCAAATGGACAGCCTATACCCTACTGGCCCGGGTAGCCCTCTTTGAAGGCACCTATCGTAAATACCATACTGAACTGAACCTGCAGGCCTCGGCCAATGCCTTCCTGCAAAGAGCCGTTACAGCAACCGACACGCTGATCGCCAAAGGCGGTTTTGCGATTGTCAACACCGGCGCCGGCGCCGAAGACTTCAGAAAGCTCTTTAGCAGCAACAACCTCGATGGCAATAAGGAAGCCATTATGATACAGAAGAACGATGCCAAGGTAGGCATCGCCAACAATACGCATACGGTACTCGATTGGCAATGGGCGCTCAGCCGCAGTCTCACCAATGATTTCCTCATGAAGGATGGTACACCCTTTACGGCGCAGCCCAACTACGACAAGAAGGATTTTGTGCAGCAGTTCATCAACCGCGATCCGCGCCTCGCCGAAACCGTAATGCCGCCTGGCTTTGCCAATACACCCGGCGGTGCGCCCTACCTCATCAAGCCCGATTTTGGCGGTCTGCTCCAGGTAAAGTTCTATCCCCGCGACCCCGCCCTGCGCGGCGGTTGGGTACTCAACTATACCGACCTCCCCATCTTCCGTTATGCGGAAGTATTGCTCAACAATGCCGAGGCTAAAGCAGAATTGGGCACGCTTACCCAGGCCGATCTCGACAAAACCATCAACCTGCTCCGCAAGCGGGTAGCCATGCCCGATCTCAACATGATCAATGCAAA
The DNA here is from genome assembly GCF_029223285.1 of Paraflavitalea sp. CAU 1676. Classification (GTDB taxonomy): domain Bacteria; phylum Bacteroidota; class Bacteroidia; order Chitinophagales; family Chitinophagaceae; genus Paraflavitalea. The sequence continues at coordinate 370,282 of NZ_JARHUJ010000007.1, forward strand.
TGGCAGTCCCGATGCTGCGCAGGCAGCCTTGTATCCTGCTGTGAGCGGCGCCAACAAGGGCGTGCTGCTGGAGATACGCCGCGAGCGCCGGGTAGAAATGGCCTGTGAGGGATTGCGCTGGCACGATCTGCAACGCTGGAAGGCAGGCGCGCTCCTGGCGCAGGCAACGCAGGGCATCTATGTAACCGCCCTGGGTGGTCAGGATGTTACCGGCGATGGCAACCCCGATATCGCCATCTGGCAAAACAAACAATCGGAAGCACCAGTGCCAGGCTTGCCCGCCAATGCGCCGAAGTATTACCTCGATGGCAGCAGCTATTACCTGAGTGGCGGCACTACTGGAACTATCCAGTTTACCAAAGACCAGAGCCAGGTGCGCAGCTTTACCGATCCTAAATACTATTATTTCCCGATACCCTTGCAACAAACGGTATTAAACCCCGAGCTCAAGCAACTTTTTGGCTGGTAAATAAGCCTTGTTTATTATCGGCTTCCCGTTCCCGGGAGGCCTCTTTTTTTAACAACCACACTTTATGAATAGAAGAGAATTACTGAAAGGATTGGGCCTCACAGCCGGCACTGTGGCAGCAACAGGGCTCGGCGCATTGGCCGCGCCCGTCGACACCACAGCGCCAAACGGCCGCAACGAAGCCCCCGGCACGGGCAATGCCCTCGCGGCCAAAAAGAAACGGGCCCTGCGCATTGCACACATCACCGATGTACACATGCGGCCCGAGCACGATGCGCCGAAACGCTTTCGCCAATGTATGGAAGAGATCAAACGGCAGAAGATCGACTTCTTCCTCAATGGTGGCGACACCATCTACGCAGCCGACTACGGCCACATCACCCGCGACCGGGTCAATGAGCAATGGGCCATCTGGAAGCAGTTGCGCGAGGAGTTGAGTGGTTATGAAATGCACAGTTGCCTCGGCAACCACGACATGTGGTGGGCCGCGCCCGACAAGGCCGATGCCATGTATGGCAAAGACCATGTAGTAAAGCAGCTGGGTACGCCGGGGCGCTACTATAGCTTCGATAAAAAAGGCTGGCATTTCGTGATCCTCGACAGCAACAACAGCAAGGCGGGCTCGCTCGACGAAGCGCAGCGGACCTGGCTGGAGGCCGACCTGCAGCAACTGGCGCCGAACACGCCTGTCCTGATGTTAAGCCATTACCCGCTGCTGGCAGCCTGCACCTCGCTCGACGGCGGCGGCATGCATACCGATTACAAGTACCTCATAGACCTGTTCTACCAACACAAGGATAAAGTAAAGGCCTGCGTAAGCGGTCATATCCATTTGCAGGACCGGGTAGAGTACAATGGCGTGCAATACTTCTGCAATGGCGCGCTCAGCGGCTTCTGGTGGGAGGATGGCGACAAGCACTCTGCCGGCAAATGCTGGTACCAGCAAACGCCGCCCGGGTATGCGATCATCGATCTCTATGAAGACGGAACGGTGGAGAACAGATACATTCCCCATAGTTTCTAAGGTTCATCTGTGTAAATACAAAAAAAGGCCGTCTCAATAGAATGAGAGGGCCTTTTCATATACGCTTGATGATGCGATTTAGTACTGTACGTTAACAAGCTCGAAAAGTCCGGTTGTTTGTTTACCCTGGTCATGCATTCCCTTTACGAAACCCAATTCAGGACTGTAATAGTAGGTAGAAATAGTCTCAAAAGACAAGCCCATCGCGATTCCTTTCCCTTTAACCTTTATAACCTCACAGTCGAAAGTGCCGGCAGGTGTCGTCACTTTTCCTATACCCATCTTGCGCGGCTCCTCCATGTCGGCATCAGCGGGCACAGTCATCTCTTTCCTTCCTTTTGTAACAGAAGAACTGCGCTGGCCATCTGTGCCGAACAAGGACACGGTTTCAAACAGACGTAAGTGAATTTCCGACGATATCCGCCTGCTGCTGAATTCCACTTTGCCACCCCCATTACCCAACGGCAGATACAGGAATGGCGCATCTTTCATAACACTTTTGGCATAATAACCAGTATCTTTTTGGGCGGCATTACGTTCTGCTCCGTCGGCAAAGTAGTTGGAAAAATAAATGATCTCCGCAGTAAAGAAGTCTGCAGGAACGGTCACTTTACTGCCATCGCAGGTTACAACATAGTGAACAGTATAATGCAGGCTTTCATTGACCGGATTGGTGCCGGTTTTCGAAATATAGCTGTACGTTACGTTATTGCTGTCCTTCACGCCGGTTACTGCATAGCTGAGGCGTGTACTTTCCATCAGCTTCTTTTTCGTAAACGGATTGCTTTCGGACATATACGTTTTGTACTCCCACCGTGCGCCTGGCTTAAACAAAAGGTTTTTTGAACATTCCTGGGCAGACGCCATCGATCCAAACGCAGCCAGCGCCGCAGTAACAATAAATTTCATGTAAGTGGTTTAGAGGGTTAATCCGGGTAAAATAGAATAGATTTTCCATTTGTGCAATACAGGGACTAACAGAGTCGTGCATAAAGGGCTCCCGTGAATATCATGAAATTTGCCAATGCCGCTATTCGTCCAAAACAGCGAAGCAGCAGGCCGATACTGCCCAATGACTGACCGAGAATCACCAGCCAGGCCACTGCCTTCGGAATCTTCTTACCTGCCATGTGCGCCAGTGTTTGCCGGATACCTACCCCGCCGCCCATATCTTTAAACCATCCGAAAAGTTTCTGCAAAAATCCTTACTAAACAATCCTGCTGTTGACATTCCATTCACTACATTTGGTAAAGTTGCCATCCCCGCTACCCTGGCCATTATACCAACAACAAACTAAATCAACGATCATGCTTCGCAGGCGCTTCATCAAAAACACATCACTGGCCGCAACTTCCCTGGCGATCAACCCGGCCTCCTTTTTTAGTGGTGAAACAATATTGGGGCACAACAATAAACGCTACCGCATCAATACCCACTGGAGCCAGGCAGATGTGGCGCACAATCCTGTTAACGACTGCCATGAAATGGTGCAGGACCGTAAGGGGCGCATCCTCCTGCTCACCAATGAAACGAAAAACAACGTACTTATTTACGATAAGGGTGGCAAACTTTTGCAGACCTGGGGCACTGAATATCCCGGAGCACACGGGCTTACGTTGTTTAATGAAAACGGGCAGGATGTACTCTTCATCTGTGACAATAACCGGCACCAGGTAATCAAAACCACCATTGACGGAAGGGTATTGATGACACTGAACTATCCGAAGGAAACCGGGCAATACAGCAAAGCGGAGGAATATATACCAACAGAAACGGCTATCGCAGCCAATGGCGATATCTATGTTGCCGACGGTTATGGAAAAGATCTTGTGATCCGGTATGATGCGTCAGGCCGCTACCTTGGACATTTTGGAGGAAGAGGGAAAGAGCCAAACAACCTGCTGAATGCCCACGGCATATGCGTAGACAACAGAGGAAAAGATCCCCTATTGATGGTTACCTCCAGGCAGCAAAATGCCTTCAAACGTTATACCATGGATGGAGCCTACCTGGATACCATTGAAATGCCGGGCGCTTGGGTTTGCCGGCCGGTCATCAGGGGAGAATACCTGTATGCAGCAGTATTGCAGTCAAGTGCAAGAACAGGGCAACAATCGGGCTTTGTTACTATTCTCGATAAAAACAACCAGGTAGTTTCCAACCTTGGAGGGTCAACCCCTTCATACATCAATGGTAAACTGGAGGAGATGTACCAGACCATTCAGGCATTTCAATATCCGCACGACGTATGTATTGATGATGAAGAAAACCTTTATATCGCACAATGGAATTCAGGAAAAGTATATCCGTACAAATTATCTCCCATAAGCTGATGATGCGTGTTGTTTGTCACCTACTGACCCTGGCATGTTCGTTTTCAGCAGGTGCCCAGGACACCTTCAAACTGGCGCCGCCCATGCTGAAATATGCATCCATTTTTTTCGATCGGTCGGTCAACATTCAACTGGCATTCGCACAACCTGGCACAGCCATCCACTACACCTTAAATAACCGTGAACCGGCGTTATCCGATAAAGTGTACCGGCATCCCTTTCTGATAAAAGAAGGGTTCACCACTTTAAAAGCAAGGGTATTTGGGAAGGGCTTTCTTCCGTCAGAAACAATTGCCACCACCTTTATACAATCCGGGTTGCCGATCGCGCAGCTGACTGCTTCCACCCCCAATGCCCGTTTTCCAGGAAAAGGCCATTTATCCTTATATGATAATGAAGGAGGCATTGCGGATCTGCATAATATTAACTGGACAGGGTATCAAGGGGATAGCGTGGTGATCGATATTGAATTGGAAAAGCAATCGAAGATTACCGGCGTATTGGGAAACTTTTTACAGGACCATGGAAGCTGGATCTATCTGCCGGAGCAGATCCGGTTATACTATTACAGTGAGGCAGCAAAGGCTTTTAAGGAATTGGCAGCTGTCACCATCCCTTCCGACAAGGTTAATTCCGGAAGCTCCTGCGTTTACCAACTACTGCGACCGCCAACTACCTTAAAAACAAAAAAGCTACGTCTGATCATTCAACCGCTCAAAAAACTTCCAGCAATTCACCCCGGAGCCGGACAGCCAGCCTGGTTATTTATTGATGAAATAAAAGTTTATTAAGTCGTTCCTTTCCCCTTGGCATTTTAAAAAGGACGCCGCTATACAAAACGGCGCCCTCTGGTACACAATACCTCTACCCTATTTCTCCTCATTCAGCACGGCCGATTGGCTAACGGCCCCCATCACACCCCCTGCTACTGCCAGGTAACCGGCTATATCGGTTACGAGCGAAGGCAGCACCACAGGCGGAGCGAAAACTGCTGCACTGGCCGCCGCCAATGCGACGCCGATATTGCGGAGTATGCGGAAGAACTTAGGCGTTTTATCCTGCATACGGTTGACGATATTGCTCATAATGGACGTTTAATTGGTGAATAATACAAACAAACACTACGCCTCAGTCACCTTCACCAGGATGGTATTACCCACAGCGGATGGCCCCTGCGCACAGGGCTCCGCTCCGGGTTTCGCAAACGACAGCAGGGGAAGCTTCTGAATATGCCCCGCCGGCGTTTGCGAATTTCATAGGAATTGGATACCGGGTACGGATGGCAGATACGGACCACGCTGCGATCCCTGCAGGCTTCGAAAGGTTGGCCGGGGTAAAGACCACCAGCCATTTCCACAAGATGGAATCAAGCGCGGGATGGTGCGTACAGGATCCATTAACCGCCGGTTGCCTGTCCGGGTGCTTCATCCACCAGCATAACGCTGGTAGCATTGAATTCACCCGTCTTTAACGCATAGCTGCGACTATTGACCCGTTGATAGAACTCGACCCCCAATACCACTACCACATGATCCGGGCTATTGGCCGGCAATGCCAGGGTAAGGGAAGAAGCGATTTGCGGATCGTGGTTCCAGGAAAGCTCAGTAGTGCCCTGCGTTACAAACTCGTATTTTTCCGTATCGAATTGGATCGTGGCAGCGCCTGCCACGATGCGGTAGTGCGTACATCCCTGGGCACCTTGCACCATGATACGCGGTACATATTCGGGAATACTAATGAGCACCTGCCCGCTCGTGCGGTTGAAAGTAATCGCGCATTTCTTGAAAAAAACATCGCGGAAGCCAGCCCGTACATTGAAATTGAAACCATCGAGCTGCTGCAGATCACCTTTGTGTACAGTACGTAACCCCCGGCCATTGACAGTATCGGCCGCGAGTACACGACTGAAGACCTTGACAAGCCGCGCCTGGGTAATCTTGTCTTTCGCGTTGACCATTACCTCCCGGAAAATAACGCGCATCAATTTGGACGCCTTACCGGCCCGCGTAAACTCGGCCATATTCTCCCGCGTACGCTCAAATAAGGGATCGTTCTTGATCCTGTCGGCGCTCACGCCGTTTGAAGAAGCTGTTGTAGCCATGTGCTTTAATTTTTTAAGTTTTGAAAAATGCTGGCCGGCCCAGCTGAACGTAGGTTTCTCAAACCGGAATGGCACAGACGCTACTTGCACACAGGTAGTGCACGGGCTGCCTTCCCCGGCCATGCTGATCTGCCAGGGGGTGCTCTGAGGGTGGTCAGGGAGTGGTCTGGGAGTGCTCATAGCACCGTAGTACTCCTGTAGCACCCCCGTAGGGTTCGGGTAGGCCAGGTAGGCAACCAGCATACCAGCTTCGTCGAGTACAGGTACCAGTACGCTGCCGTCTTGTGTGGCTAAGTGGTGCATCTGTGTCATGTTGTTCGGTTTGATGACACAAAGCTGCAGCGAATACCCCAACCGGTTTATATAGTACCTATTCACCAATGACAGGTTTATTTTTGCAACAGGAGATCATTAACACTACCGTAAATGGACATACTCAACGCAGCCCACCGATATCCATAAGAAAAAAACAGGAGATTATTTATATAGTAATGACCGAATTTTCGCAAGGTTCTTCCATAAAAAAAGCCAACTCACTCGCAGCCACCGGTTTACAGCAGCAGGAATGAATTGGCCTTACCAGACAACCGACGGGTTAGTCGTCCAGTTCGTCCATATAGCGTTTAAACGCGTCGTTCAGCTCCTTAAAAAGCCGTTCCGGATGCTTACCACGCATCGCCTGGGCAACGAGCTGGCTATGGTTTGACAGGTCGATGCCGAAGCAGACGCCTAGATGCTTCATCACCGCATTCTTGGATACCTTCAGGGCGCCGTCGGAAAAAAAGGCCGACTTGTGCAAGGCTACACCCAACAAAGCTACCGCTGTAGGGGAAGCTATGCAGGACAGCAATGCCGGTTGCGACGAGGCTGGTTGACCTGATTGTTGATCGGACACCTGGTGTAGCTTTTTATCAATATACCTCATCAATAACTCATTGGCGAATAGCCTCGCCAACCTTTCGTCTGAAGCGGTCGAAAACAAGTCATCAAATTGCGATAGATCGGGACAGTTGGGCCATCCCCTGGCGCCGCGTAGAAAATAAAGCCTGTCGTAATGATAACTACCCGAGCGTATGTAAGCCAGCAGATCTTGATTGGTCTGAATGAAAACGGACGCGTCCTGTAGTGCTTTTTCAAGACGTTCCTTTTCCATCTTCCAACTGCCGGTGAGTTCGCCGGCTTCCAGCTTAAGCAGTTCGTGGTAATACAAAAAGCGGCTCATGGCTACCGGTTTGATCTCCTTAAAGAAGGAGATTTCGGCCTCATCGTTTGAGAATCCATTCGAACGCACTTTCTCCCGAAGCTGACAGATCGTGTCTGCACAAAGTGAAATGCATTTGTTCCAACGAAGGACCAGATCAGCCTCTCCCGATTCCGTTTCTATGATCCGGGTAAGTAAGGTTTGATTCAGTGCGGCAAGTTCATAGTTGGGGTTTAACATAGCAAAGCGTTTTGATTTGATTAATAGGAAAAAGCAAGCACCCGCAAGGGCGATTAAGTTTTGGTAAGACATTCATAGGCCTCTGTTTTATGTTAGGTAATGATTCGGCTGATTATGGAGCAGACAGGGTCATCTTGCTACACCGGCACGCAGGCTTTCATGACGAAAAAGCCCTAAACAGGTGTGCAAGCCAGCTGCTGCCGGCGTGGGTACTTATTGGTAAAAAAGGATGATGGCTGGCCATGCCAGCCGGGTCATGGAACAATGGTTGGGTCACGTGGCCATGGGGGACCTTGTATAATATTCACCGTAGAGAAAGAGAGTTGCTGTAGATAAGATGATATGAGTTTAAAAATCCATAACACAAATGGAACTTTTTTCTGAATTTATTTTTCTTTAACACAAGCGTTGAGTTTTCTCGTTTGCATTGGTATCAGTAAACTAAACATTCCGACCGGCATGGCTCAATTCAGCTCGCCGCCAAAGGTAGACATGCCCGAATCCGGTCAGTCATTGTCTTTTTTACACCAGCCAGCTACTTCACACAGCAATCAATACTACCTACACCATCCATCTGCTGCTTCAACCACCTTGCCAATGGCCGATGCTGAATTTGTCGTTTCTTGTGGCCCATTTGTACCGTTTTAGAATATCCCTTTACCCTTCATTCCATCACGAGGGCTGTTGCTGTAAAAAGCGGCAGCCTTTCTTTTTTGCGCCCAGGGGATCATTTATAACCATTCGCATCCATTTCCGGGAACGTTTGCGTAAAAAGGTAGCCCGCCCGCTTTCGCTGGCAATAGGAAAATAGTCCATCTTTTAGGCGAAATATGCCATTTTCTCCCCCCCATACTCCAGCGTATTTTGGCTTACAGAACGAGCATCTAACATCCATATACCATAACTAACTGACGGTTGCCACACCTGCATGCGGATATACTATCCCCCATCCCTCCCAAGGGAAACAGGCGCTTTGAAAAAAGCGTACAACCTCATTTACGTTCTGCCTGTCCTACTTCTACCACTTCCAGTATTTCAAACAACACTCTAACATAGCTAACCAATTAATGCTTCGCGTATGAGAAAACGGATGATTGCTTTATCGGCTGCCATTATACTGGCAGTGCTAACGACTCCCGGCTTTGCAGCTGATACCGGCTACTCGCCCTGGTTTCAGCAAACCGACAAGACCGTGTCGGGCAAAGTATCGGACGAAAAGGGCGCTCCCCTGGCCGGCGCTACGGTGGCCGTAAAAGGCAGCAAAGTAAGCACCCTCACCAAAGAAGATGGCACCTTCACCCTCAAAGTACCTACAGGCAGCACGATGCTCACCGTTTCCTTCGTCGGCATGCTCGACCAGGAAGTGAACGTAGCGGAGAAAACCATGATCTCGGTTACCCTAAATGGTATGGGAGGAAACATGAACGATGTGGTGGTGGTAGGTTATGGTACACAGAAAAGATCGCAGACCACCGGCGCCGTAGCCACCATCAAAGCACAGGACATACAGGATATTCCTGCTCCCAATATCGCCGGCACCCTGCGTGGCCGCGTAGCGGGCCTGGGCGTTAGCAGCGTATCGGGCAGGCCGGGCGCGGGCATTACCCTCAATGTGCGCAATGCCTTCGTATCCGACCAGGCCGATGACGTAGGCGCCACCAACCAACCCCTGTATGTGATCGACAATATCATCGTCACCAAATCGGACTTCGATGCACTCGATCCGTCGATGGTCGAGGACATCACCATCCTTAAAGACGCCACCGCAGCCATCTATGGCGCTGCCGGCGCCAAAGGGGTGATACTCATCACCACCAAACGCGGCAAACCAGGCGCTCCCAAACTCAATTACAATGGCTACGTAGGGCATACCGATGCCACCCGCAAACCCGAAATGCTCTCAGGTTATGACCTGGCTACCCTGCTCAACGATACCTACCGCATCAACAACGTAGCGCCTTCCAATTTCTTTACCCAGAAGGACCTCGATTATATCCAGCGCAACGAACAAAAGAGCTGGTTCGATGAGATCTGGCGGCCAGCGCTTACCCAGCGGCACAACCTGAGCTTATCGGGCGGCAGCGATAAAATGACCTTCTTCGTAGGCGGCAGCTACCAGAACGAGAACGCCAACTACGCCTCGATGAAAGCCGACAAATTCAGCTTCCGGAGCGGCTTAACAGCTAAGATCGCCAACAACGTGAAGGCCGATATCAACTTCAATGTAGACCATAACATCAAGACCAGTAAGAATGGGTTGAGCGAGAACGACCAGCAGTTCCTCGAAAAGATCATCCAGATACCCCGTTGGGTGCCCTATAGCATCAATGGCAAATGGGTCAACTTCAACAGCAACCTGGGCATGCACCCGCAGGGGCAGATGGAATCGGGCTATTATGAAAACACCAAAACAAAGGGCTACCGCATCAATACCAGTCTGAGTTATGCTCCTGAAAGCGGCCCGCTGAAAGGACTAACCGCCCGCCTGCAGTTTTCACAGGCCGGCAACGGCACCGACCGCGACGACTATCGTCCAAACTATAAGATCTACAACTTCATACGTGGCGGCAACAACGGCGCCCTGTATACCGATACACTCACCCCTACCGGCGCCGAAATAAACGTGGTGCAGGGCACCAACCAGTTCCTGCGCCGCAAACTGGGCAATGCCAATAGCTACCAAGCAACTTTCACCCTGCAATACCAGCGCACGTTTGGCCAGCACAGCATCAATGTGATCGCCGGCGGAGAACAGTCGGAATCGAATGCAGAAAACCTGGCCGTAGAGTGGCTTGGCCAGGAGATCCCCAATGTAGATGAATTCTGGGCATTTGGTCAGTCGCCGGTGGTGCGCGATAAAGACATATCAGAATCGAGCAAGCGCTCCTTCTTCAGCCGCCTGAGCTACAACTTTGCCGGCAAGTATTCGCTGGAAGGCATTACGCGGTACGATGCCTCTGCCAATTTTGCTACTGGCAATATCTGGGGCGTATTCCCGAGTGTAGGTCTGGGCTGGCTCGTTAGTGAAGAAAGATTCTTCCGTGATGTGTTGCCATCCGTCAACTACTTTAAGCTAAGGGCCAACTTTGGCCTCACGGGCGATGACCGCATCGATCAACGCCTGTGGCAGGAATGGTATGCAATAAACATCACCGGGTATATGTACAACGAAACCCTGGTACCCGGCTTAAAGCAGAACCGCATCCCCAACCCCGATATCACCTGGGAGAAAAAACGCACCCTCAACATTGGCGCAGACGTCTCCCTGTTCAACAACAAACTGAGCCTCGGCGTAGATGTGTTCCAGAACTTCTCGTACGATGCTTTCGATAAAGGCGCTACCGACAACTTTCCCATGTATGCAGGGTTTACACCACCGCTGGTCAACTACATGGAACGCTACTCCTGGGGATCGGAGTTCTCGATCGGTTATCAAACCCGGTTTACACCCGACCTCTCCTTCAAGTCAAGCATCAATTTCAGCTTCGGCAACGCCGTCACCAGCCGCACTTACTACAACCCCTACCTGTTGTGGGACAGGCAGGCAGAAGACTGGCAGATCCACTTCGGCACCGATCCGCGGAAATACAATTCCAACAATATCGGTATGATCACCGAAGGCATGTTCCGGAGCCAGGAAGACGTAGATGCATTCCTGGCCAAGAAACCCAACTATACCATCAACGGACTGGTACCGCAGGCCGGCTGGCTCTATTTCAAAGACATCAATGGCGACGGCGTCATCACCGACAAGGACAAGACCACGATGTTCGACCACATTGATCCAACCCTGGCCACTGGTATCCAGTTGTCGCTCACCTACAAATCGCTGGCCATGAACGTAAACATTGCTGCGCGGTTTGGTGGTAAAGAATTCTACGACAGCAAGGCCAGGAGAAGCCGTCCCACGCCCAACAACAATGTGCCCAGCTTCTGGACCGATCGCTGGACGCCCGAAAACCACAACGGAAAATTCCCCCGTCACGACGACGCTTCTATTGTAGCCGGATGGGAATCGGATTTCTGGGCGGTAGATGGTACCATGATCCGGGTGAACGACATGACGATCGTGTACAGCGTTCCGGAGAAGATCATCAAAAAAGCAGGGTTCAGCAACGCCCGGATACTCGCTACGGGCAACAACCTGTGGGTACTGAAGAATCCGCTCAAATACAAGGATCCCTACTCCAGCTACATATTCGATTATCCAACCCTCCGAACCATTTCTGTAGGTCTCAGCCTGGGACTCTAAGCTAAAACGACGACAATGAAAAAGATACTTCAACTCTCTATATACCTGCTGGCTGGACTTACCGCCGGCCTCTTCACGAGCTGCAAAAAAACGGAAGACTTCCTGCGATTACCCAATCGGGATGGCCTGGATGCGCGCATCTGGGAAACAGAGGGCGCCGTGCAGTACTTCCTGAATGAAACGTATCACGTGATCATGCCCGAGTTCTATTACCAGTATACCCTGAACAGCTATGCGTTTCATATGGGCAGCGATGAGAACCTCTATTCCGCTGCCGACGGGTCGATCAAAAAACTGTTCAACTTCAACGGCGTGATGATCGCCAACGATGTAAAATATGTGGGCGCCAAATACCAGGGCACCAACCCCGGCGACAACCGCTATTTCGACATCGCCCGCTGTAACATCGCCATTGCCAACCTGCCGGTTAGTCAAACCATACCGGCGGCCACCAAACGCTCCATGCTGGGACAGTTCTATGTACTGCGGGCCATGGCCTACCTGGGCCTCACCAAGGTATATGGCGGCATGCCGCTTGTGCTGGAGCCGCAGAGCCCCGGCGACCTGAAACTGAGCGGACGGGTAAAAGCTAAAGTGATGTTTGAGCAGATCGTGAAAGACCTCGACTCGGGCATGGTGATGCTGGATGGCGTTACCTGGCTGGATGCTACGGAGAGGGGCAAACTCACCAAAGCGGCAGCGGCAGCCATCAAGGCAAAAGCCCTGTTGTACTGGGCTAGCCCACAGTTCAACCCGGTGAATGATGGAAAGCATCGTTATGACGCAACACGCTGGGAAGCGGCGCATAAGGCTACGAAAGAAGCCTATGAGATCTGTAAGAACGCAGGCCATGCGTTGGTAGCAGATTATTCGAAGATCTTCCTCACCGAAGGCACTGCCAATAAAGAAGCGATCATCGTACGGTCTTATTCCGATAAAGTGGTGAAACGCACCCATGGCGTAGAAGCAAGGTGCCGTCCGGCATCCGAGCAAGGACAGCCCAATGATATGTATTACGCCAGCACCCGCATGATCGATGCCTACACCATGAAGGATGGTACACCTATCAACCAGAGTGCCGCCTATGACCCCGAGATGTTCTGGCTCAACCGCGACCCACGCTTCGACGCAACGATCGCTTACAATGGCGCTCCCTGGAAACTAAGTGGTGTTGCTGGCCGCCGCCAATGGACCTATGTAAAGGCCCTCAACGAAACCGGCGACCGTGGTTTTTATTGCAAACGCTTCTCCAGTCCCGACCTGCCTGCCGGCAGTGTTCGCCAGGCCAATGACCTGGGTGGCAGTGGCATGGATTGGATAGAGCTGCGCTTTGCGGAAGTGATGCTCGACTACGCAGAAACCGCCAATGAAACCGGCGACATGGCCACGGCAAAAACACTCGTGCGCGAGATCCGCCAACGTGCCGGTATTCAGGCAGGCGCCAATGATTACGGCCTCGGCTTTGCCACCAGCAAAGACCAGCTGCGCGACCTGATCCTGAACGAGCGCATGGTGGAATTTGCCTTCGAAGGTAAACGCCACGACGACCTGCGCAGAACGAGAAGAATGCATTTGCTGACCGGCAACCTGTTGTCTATGCAGTTCGAATGTATCGACGACAACAAACGTAAATTCCTGGAAACCCTCAACGCTGCCGGCAAACTCAACCGCGATACGCTCGATATGACCAATAAAGCATCGGTAAAAGCATTTTTCAAAGCGCCCCGCCTGATCACGGTATCGGGCAATGGCGGATTTGCAATGCCTGAATTCTATTACTTCTTTGGCCTATCGAATCAGTTCATCAATTCGAGTCCGCTGCTGGAACAAACCATTGGCTGGGATGGCGGCACATTCGATCCATTGTAAACGAGCCGTCATTATTGAACCCATTTGTAAAACAAGGAAATTCAACATGAAACGATATACGATCAGAACGGCCGCCCTCCTATTCGCCTGTTGCGCGTTGCTGGGCGCCTGTAAAAAAGAAGCGCAGAACATCTTCAACATGTTCGACGTAACACTCGAGCTGCACAACAACAAGGAAAGCGCTGCCAAAGAATACAATGAGGTAAACCCGAACGATACGCTGGTGATCGATTTCACCATCCATTCACCCAACAAAGACATGTACATGATCTGTATATGGCGGGCCGGCCAGGGTGTGCCGGGCATCAAGATCCCGATCAATGATCCAGCGAAGCGGCGCTCCTACTCGGATGCCGTAACCATTAAAGCCGACCAGGGCGTGGGCACCACTACCTTTCGCGTTTGGGCGCTCGACGAAGACGGCGTTTACTTAGGCGATGGCGATAAGATGATCACGCTTTCGGTGAAGACAGATTACAAGTACCTGCCCAATCGCAGCCTCTTTCTGCCCGATACGGCCACGAAGAAAGCGCCTTCCTTTTTCTCCCTGAGCAAGGGAACCAGCTTCAATTACGCAGATGCTGCACCGATATCGGCCGATATCGACTTTGCGATCTACCAGAAGTTTGTCAAGAACCCCAGCCCACCTGCCGGAGGGCCCGATACGACGTTGATACGTTGCCTGTATACGCCAGGCGCCGATCCAAATCCTTTTCCACTGTACGACCTAAGCAGCTGGACCAAACGCGGCACATTATTTTCGGCGCCCGTGAGTGGCTCGGCGGCCAACTTCACCAGCATGTTCAAAACGGGAGTGGCCATTGAGACGGAAGCGAAAAAACGAACGATTAACCTCACCCACTATGCCACTTTCCCGGGCATTCAGTCGGGCCAGTTCATTTACTTTAAAACACCCGAAGGAAAGTATGGCGTCATGCTCGTTCATATCTTTACCCTGACATACGACGACAAGCCGTACCTGAATGTAAGTATCAAGGTGCAGCAGTAACGGCCGCCACGTTCACGTAATACATGGCCTCAATGGCAGTTTTAGTGAACAACGAGGCCTGTTCACTGTTGACGGTACTGCTTTGCCATTGTTCCTTTGGCATGATCCTGACATTGGCCGTACTACTCTTCAACACCAATGGCAGGTTAAAGCCGGGTACACAGTTGCTGTAGCGATAGAATACTTTAGTCTTGTCATCACTGAAGTAATATTCAAAGCTGGGTATTTGCGTGGTGCGCAGGTACTGATCGAACACCTTGCTATAGTTGAAACCGGCCTTTGCACTTACATATCTTTCCACCTCCGTCGAATTGACTGTTTTGTGGTAGAAGTCCTTGTTGAGGCCACGCAGGATATTGCGGAACCGGTTATCATCATCCATACTGTGACGAATCGAATGCAACAGGTTGCCGCCTTTGGGATACATATCACCACTACCCTGCGCATTGACATAGTAAGCTGGAATGATCGTTTTGTCGTTGCGGATACCGCGGCGTATGCCCTGGTTGTATTGATTGGCAGCCTCTACACCAAAGAGGTAATCGATAAAGAGTGTTTCACTATAATTGGTGAATCCTTCATGCACCCACATATCGGCCAGATCGTTGGTGGTAATGTTGTTGCCAAACCATTCATGGCCGCTTTCGTGAATGATGATAAAATCCCATTTCATACCCCAGCCTGTGCCAGATCCATCGCGGCCACGGTATCCGGGTTTGTACCAGTTACCGTAGGATACCGCGCTTTGGTGTTCCATGCCCGTATTGGAGGTTTCTACCAGCTTGTAGCCATCCTCATAAAAAGGATAAGGACCAAACCAGTGCTCGAAAGCATGCAGCATAATGTTCACTTCTTTGGGCATGTAGGCTTTTGCTTTTTCGAGATTGTAGTCGAGTACCCAATAATTGATATCGAGGGGGCCTTTTTCTCCTTTGTATGTTTCGCCCCAGTTAACATATTTACCGATATAAGGGATGAGGCAATAATTGCTGATGGGATTAACAACCGACCACTTCCACGAGGTAGTACCATCACCATTTGCCTCTTTGGACTCAAGGCGCCCCATCGCGATCGCAGAGAGGGAGTCGGCCACCGTCATGGTAAGGCTGGCGCCTTTATCGGGCTCATCACTCTGATGATCTTTGCAGGGATACCAGATGGAAGCGCCCAGCCCCTGGCAGGTTACCGTCATCCACGGACGGCCGAGTGAGTCGGTGGTCCAGGTCCAGCCGCCGTCCCAGGGCGGACGTACGGCTTCATGCGCCTTGCCGTGGTAGTAGATGGCAACGGTATTAGTGCTGTTCTTCTTTTGCTTTGGGGTATTGATATACCAAACCGTACCCTCTTTAGCAAAGGATAAGGTTTCCTTTTGATTGAAGATTACACTATCGATGAGGAGCGGTTCGCGCATGTCGATTTGCATGCGCTGGCTATTGCCCACCACTTTATAGGTGATCGTATTAGATCCGCTGATAGTTTTATTGGCGTAGTCGGGTTTTACCGCCAGGTCGTACCGCTGGATATCCCACCAGGTACGTTCGGGCGTGAGCGAACCGCGGAGCGTGTCGGCATGAGTAAAGGACTTCGATTGCGCGCCTGCATACAAGGTGAGCAGGCAGGCACAGGAAACAGTGAGCATTTTTTTTGTCAGCATGACCAAATTTACCGGTAGCCAGGCAATAGGGATGGCATGAATTTAACCGGTTTCATACGGAAATTGATAAAGAAACCCTATTTTCGGGCCCACTCCTCTAATACCATGCTGAAAAACCTAACCGTCGCAGCCCTGCTGCTTTGCACCATAACAACCCTTGCGCAAAACGCTCCTGTTTCCGCCACAGACAATTCTCCGGCCAAAGCCCTTTTCAGGCAAAAAGACACTCCGTACTGGATCGACAATTTCCGCCAGCTGAGAGACGCGATCTATCAGAAAAACATAGGCAAATCAAAAGCCTTTTTCCAGTTCCCGGTAGCCTATGCAGGCAATGAGATCTGGTACGTAGCCACGCCGGGTCAAACCGTATCTGCCGACAATATCAAGCCTTTTACTGATAAAGACCTCACTAAATACTTCCGGAGCTTGTTCCCCAAAGGCTTTACGAAAGCGCTGTTGAAGGTCAAGACCGAAGAGCTCTTCAAGAACGGTGAGCATACCACACCTGCCATCATTGAAGGAAATACTGAATACGTCCTGTACTCGACCTACGACAAAGCTGAACACATGCTTCAACTTAACCTGGCTTCCAAATTCAACCTGAATAATGAAGACGATGAAGTGGGCGAATACAACATCATCTACTACTTCACCGTAACAGAAAAGGGGCACCTGATCTTCAGCCATATCTCCACCGCCGGCTAAAACGATCCCTGGCAACAGACAAAAGCTCCGTGGTACCCACATCATCTCCAGGTATTATCTTTGCGCGTATATGCTTCCCGAAATTGAGTACCGCATCGCCCAGGCAGCCATTGAATTTGAAGATGGCAGAAAACTGTTTGAGGAATATGTCGCCTCACTGGGAGTGGACCTCTCCTTCCAGGACTTCAGCCAGGAATTACAGGTAATTGACCGGCAGTACAACCAGCCGGAAGGCGCCTTATTACTCGCCTACCAGGATGGCGTAGCAATCGCCTGTGCAGGTGTACGTAAACTGGACGATAGCACTGCCGAACTGAAGCGCATGTACGTAAGGGACGGCTTTAAGGGGCAGGGCATTGGTGTGCAACTGATGCAACGTTCGCTGCAGGTTGCCCGCGAACGGGGCTATCGGAAAATAAGGCTCGACACACTCAAAACCATGATCAAGGCCCAGGCTTTGTACAGGTCTTTCGGTTTTTATGAGATCCCCTCCTACCGCTATAATCCGCTGGAAGGCGCTGTTTACATGGAAAAGGAACTATAAGCCGGGGCAGTTGAACCTGTAATTTGGAAACTACACTGCACAAATCAGGCAGTTCAACCATTTCAGCTTTCTTCCTTCATTTAATTCGATTTTCTTCGCAGCTGTATGTGTATCTAGCTCAGTCGCATACCTAAAATTCCAAACTATGAAGTCCAATATCCCAAACAGGCCATGCCTGTACATGCTCCTGCATCAACTTTCGCCACAACCGGCGCTACACACGGAAATATTCCATAAAATTTTATTGGCAGCTATCAACTAAAGCATCTTAGCCTTTATAATAATTTATTGTCTGGCGGTTTACCAACCTGGCCGGACGGGACCTTTATTTTCTAATACAAACCTCTATTCACAAAAAACAACAATTCATGAAAAAACCCGTAATTCTGTTTGGTATGTTGGTGGCAGGTAGCTTAGCATTTACCTCCTGTACCAAGAACCTGAAAGACGATGTCAGCGACCTGAAAAAAGAAATTGACTCGCTGAACAAAAGCAATGCAGAACTGGAAGGTCAGGTAGGCGGCATTGAAATTATCCTTGGCGCTAATGAACCCATTACAGCTACCACCACCTTTACCGACAACAACAATGCGACTGTAACCGTTAAAGACACGTATAAATTCAAAGCGGGCAACTCCTCCACGCAATATGCGAAAGGCAACAGCGATGGCACCTACCGAATTTACATCGAGCGTTTCAGCGATGTAGAATGGTATGAAGGCGCCCGCGTGGAATTCGTGTATAACCCAACAACCAAGGAGATCACGCAAAAAAGAGTACGTCATTATTGGGATAGCCCGGACAACTACAACGATAACGCCGACTATGGCACCATATCCCCTACCCACTCTGGCTTACAGATCAACATTACTGTCAACAACTTTAATGCCACCACGGGTGAAATTTCTCTTACTGTTGCAGCAAGTGGAGATGCCACCTACTCAGGTCTCGAGACCTATTACTCACCCAATCCTGGTAAGCCTTACAGCACTTCCTTTGCCTATACAGGTAAGGTGAAAGTGTTCCCTTACGTGCCTTAACAGAACCGGATAAACGACCATTAAGTCAGTTAACTAAATCCAAATCTTTACAAAATCAACATCTATGAAAAGATCGTTCCTGATACTGGGAATATCCATAGCAGGCCTGGCCTCGCTGCCATCCTGTACGAAGAACCTGAAGGATGATATCAAATACCTGGAGACCCAGGTAGACTCGCTCAAAAAGCGCAATGCTACTTTACGGGAACAGGCGAAAGCCACGCAAAATGTGCTGGGTTCCGACGAGCCGATCATGGCTACTACCACCTACAAGGATGCAAGCGGCGCCGAAAAGAAATACCAGGACACCTATAGTTTTAAAGGGGGCAACTACTCGACGCATTACATGGTGGACCTCGAAGACGGCACGTATGAAATTTACATTGAACGCTTCAGCGATGTTGAGTGGTACGAAGGGGCGTGGACCGAGTTCAGGTACAATCCAACTACCAAAGAACTCACGCAGAAACGCGGTGGACAATACTGGGAAAACCCCTCTCAATGGTTCAACCCATCCTATAATGGCGGCAGCACCGGTTGTGTAGTGGATATCAACCTGAAGTCGATCAACATGACTACCGGAGACATATCAATCGACTTCACCGGCACAGCAGATGGCACTTATACGGCCGGCAGCAGCCGGTGGCCCAACCCCGGCGCAGCGCATACTACGAAATTTTCTTTCACAGGAAAGCTGAGTGTCCTGAAGAGAGGATTCTAAGCAACCCGTTTCGCTCATTTCATTAACAGTACCAGTTACTCAAAATACAATTATGAAAAAACCAGCAATTATTTTAGGTATAATCATGTCAGGCTCCCTGGCATTCACCTCGTGCACGAAAGACCTTAAGAACGATATCAGCGATCTTAAAAAGGAAGTAGATTCGCTGCATTCCAGCAACGATAGCATAGCCGGCCGCCTCAACGGCATCGACATCATCCTCGGCGCCAACGAACCTATTGTAGCTACCACCACCTTTACCGATAACAGCAATGCTACCAGGACGATCAAGTCAACCTATAAGTTCAAGGCAGGCAATAGCTCAACACAGGTTGCCCGCGGCTACGCGGATGGCACTTACGAAATTTATATAGAGCGATTTGGCGACGTGGAATGGGATGAAGGTGCGGCGGTTCGGTTTAGGTACAACCCTACTACCAAAGCAATCACGGAAAAGAGAGTATACCACTATTGGGACAATGCCGACGCCTATCAGGACCGTGCTTATTACGGAGAGGGGTATGACACCCATGAAGGTCTCACCATCAACATTACAGTAAACAACTTCAACATTACCACCGGCGAAATCTCGCTCAACGTGTCGGCCAGCGGCAATGCCGACTATGCAACGGCTGTTTACAATTGGGGATATGCCCCGGCCAACGGCAAAGCATACAACACCGCCTTTACTTTCGCTGGCAAAGTGAAAGTATGGCCCTATAGTGGAAGCTAATTTACTCCCATCCTACATCCTTAAAAGTTAACAGCGATGAAACGATCATTTATAGTGTTGGGAATATCCCTGATGGGGTTGGCCACCTTACCCTCCTGCACCAAGAACCTGAAGGACGATGTCAACGACCTTCAGTCGCAGGTGGATTCCCTGAAAAAACGAAATGCGGCCTTAAGGGATCAGGCAAAAGCTACCCAAAACATTCTGGGGGCCGATGAGCCGATCACCGCTACCACTACGTACAAAGATGCCTCTGGAGCCAACAAGGTGATCAAAGAAACCTATAGCTTTAAATCGGGCAATTATTCAACGCACTACATGGTGAAGAAAGACAATGGCCTGTATGAAGTATATATCGAACGATTCAGCGACGTGGAATGGTACGACGGAGCCTGGTGCTATTTTGACTATGATCCGGCAACTAAGACCATCTCGAACCAGGGAGGCGGTCATTATTGGAGACAACCCGATTATGACTATGCGTACTACAATGCTCCTTCGGGCACTGCCGGCTGTGAAGTTACTATCAACCTGAAAAGTATCGATGTAACAACAGGCCAAATATCCGTCGACTTCAGCGCGGCTGCTACGGCCGCCTATACAACGAACAATTATAACTTCCCCAACCCGGGCCAGGCATGCGCCACCAACTTTTCTTTTGCCGGTAAGTTGAGCGTGCTGCAAAGAGGTTATTGATCAGCGTCTTTTATTTTAGAACGGTAAACAGCGGCTGCATTGAGGGATCAATGTGGCCGCTTGGCTTTTAGGACCCGTAATCGTGTAAAAATCCGACAGAAGTCATCCGGTGACGCCGGGGACCCCGTCCATCCCAAATCAACTCGCGCCAATTTTTGTTCACTTCGCGCAAACTTACATACACCTGACACCCCCATCGATCTGCCGTGCGCCTGCAATTGCTTCTTTTTGCATCCATAACAATAAAACCAACTAAGACATGAAGTCCCTTTACCTGGGTATAGTGCTACTGTTGTGCGGTCTGGTGCTGCACTCCTGTAGAAAAAACGACAAGTTCAAGCCCACCCTCCAAATTGATAAATCAACCATCAACGTTACTGCGGAAGCTGGCAAAGCTTACCTGCAAGTGACCTCCAATACGGATTGGACCATCACAGGCATGCCAGCATGGCTGGAAGTCAATCCTAAAACCGGTAAGGGAGATACACGCATAGAATTATCCTATCCAGTCAACGGCAATCCTGAAGCACGCGCCACCGCGCTTACCGTGAAAGCCGAGGGCGTTCTCAACAGCACGGTCGAATTTGCGCAAACGGGCACCAACCCTTCATTGCTGGCTGACAAAAACACCTTATCTGTTACGGAAACTGGCAGCGAAGAAACGCTGGTCATCACCTCCAACGTAGCCTGGACCTTAAGCAGCATTCCATCCTGGATCGTTGCCGATAAGACCAATGGACTGGCTGGTATTACAACGGTTAAGCTAACCATCGCCGCCAATGCGACCACTGCTCCCCGGAAATCAACCTTGAGCCTGATCAGTTCCTTTAATGGCGTAACACCCGTCAATATAGAGATCAACCAGGCACAGCCGCCGGTAACCATTAGCGCATTTACCACCTTTGGCAGGGGCGGTGACGAAGTCACCATCGACGGCACAGGCTTTTCTGATGTTAAGGACAAGAATACTGTTACTATCAATGACAAAGCCGCTACCGTTACAGCAGCAACCACTACCAGGTTAAAAGTTACTGTTCCGCTAAAAGCAGGAACCGGTGTGATCAAAGTAAAAGTAGGAGAAAGAGAGATTGCTACACTCGCCAACTTCAATTACGAGTGGATATGGATGGTCAGCGACTATGCAGGTACTGGTATTGCCGGTGTCTTCTTTAACAATCCCACCGGTGTAGCAGTAGATACGGAGGGCACGGTATATGTGGCCGACCAGAATGCTCACGCCATCTACAAGCTGACGCCCAATGCAGGAGGAACTGCAACCGGCGCATTATTTGCTGGCGATGCAGGCCTTGCGCCCGGGCTAGTGGATGGCCAGGGTACCAGTGCCCGTTTCAGCCTGCCCACGAAATTAGCTGTCGACGAGGCAGGGAATGTATATGTAGCAGACGCGGATAATAACCGCATCCGCAAGATCACCAAGGGCGGATTGGTATCTACCATCCCGATTACGATCGATAGACCACAGGGCGTTGTTGTACTATCCAATGGTTATATATATGCAACAGAAGGCACCAACAATCGCGTTATGCAAATCACCAATACCAATGTAGTATCGGTTTATGCGCATAACAATGCAAGTGTACCGAATTTCCAGGGACCGATGGGTATCGCCACCGACGGCACCAAAGCTTTGTATATCGCCAGTAACTATAACAACAAGATCGGAGTAGCCTATCTGCCAAAAGATGGCGGCTGGTCATGGGGCACCCTCGCAGGCACCGGCGCCAACGGCAACGATAACGGTGCTGGCGCAACAGCAACGTTCGATGGTCCCAGAGACATAGCAGCAGACCAACATGGCAACATTTACGTAGCCGACAATGCCAACCATATGATCAGGAAGATCAACATCAACAATGCCGACGTTACTGTATCGTCCTTTGGCGGAAGCAGCAACGGACAGACCAATGGGCCATTGATGGCAGCCACTTTTAGCTACCCGCAAGGCATCACCGTTTCGAAAGATGGAACAACCATGTATGTATGTGATATGGGGTCAAAGAAGATCAGAAAGATAGCTTATCAATAAGCGCGCATTGCATTTATGTGAAAACCCACGCCCTGTTGATATGCCCTCAAGAGCCCGGCTTTTGGGGGCTTTCTTTTACGCTACCACGTACGACATCATTACTTCATCCACAAACCGACCTTCGCTTTTGAGGTGGGTATATTTGCGTAGTACCCCCTCTTGCTGAAAGCCGGCTTTTTCATACAGGCGAATGGCCTTTTCATTGCCTGTATAGGTACTCAATTCAATGCGCAAAAATCCTTTTTCTTTACAGAGCGCAATGATCTCCTCCATCATTTTGCCGCCTAGTCCCCTCCCCATCAGGGTTGGCTCTACCGCCAATCCACCAACATATACGATGTGGGCACTACGGTGAGTGGCGGGGATCAGCTTGAACATGCCTGCAGGGACAGCGTCCTGCTCATAGATATAAATAATATTCTTAAGCAGTAAGTCACCAAAGATCGGCTTGAATGTTTCTTCATCCATGAGTTCGTACAACAAGAATGGATTGGTGGCGGGGTGCATGTAGAGGCGATAAATGAAATCGAAGTCCTGCTCGCGGATAAGTCGGGTCATTTGTTTTTCTTTTGGCTTTGAGAAAGCAAAACTACTGTATTTGAGCAATTCGCCGGCTCTGCCGTCTATACCCTTATGCGGGGATCGCTTTTATACTACAGAAGGATAGAATTATACATTGACCGCAGGCGCCATACCCACCAACTTTGGGGTTTCAAACTACTACTAATATGGATGCTATCGAACTGGTGCCGGGCAACAGCCTCATCACCAAAACTCCGGAGGAGGGCCGGCACCTGGCCATCAAAATGTCCAGACTCATTATCAAAATAACTCAGCCGGATGCTGCCATGCGGGAAAAACTGCGGCCACGGTACGCAGAGGATGCTGCCATGCTTATTTCGATCGGACAAACCGTGGCCATGGAATTTGCCACAATAGCGGCTGCCAATAATTACTGGCGGAATACTCAGTAAGCAGGTCTACAATACTTTGCAGGTAAGGGTACAGTAGTAGAGACCTTTGATGGATGGTCCGCCTGCAAAACTGTAATAATAAGTGTTGAAGAGATTGGAAGCTCCCACCTTTACGCCCCAGTTGTCTTTGATCGGGTGGTATTGCACCTGCGCATCGACCGTATTGTGTGGAGGAAGCCATTCCGTAGCCAGTGAAGAAACCCAAAGATACCTGCTCTGCCAGCGAAAGTTTGCCTGAAATCCGAAGCGCGACCACAGGTGGGGGTTTCCGATATACAAGTTGTACATCCATTTCGGCGTATTGTACCCGTCTTCCAGTCCGTCATTCCGTGTAGTGCGATCCAATCGGGAAAGGGTTACATTACCGCCCACTGTGTAGGCACGGTAAAAATTCCATGAAACACCCATGGTGGTGGCAAAATTATAACAAACGGTCTTCGAGTTGGTCCAGAGGCGATACCTGTCCTGCTTTTGCCGGTCGTTCATATAGAACAACAAACTATCGGGCACAGTGGCTTTGGGTATGTTGGCCTCTATCTGCGCCATCAGGTGGTGATAAACATTGTAATAGAAGTCTACATCCATGATCAACCTGTTCTTTAGCAGGCTGGCGCGGTAGCCTGCTTCGATGCCATGGATCTCTTCGGGCCTGATATATGTGTAGCTATTCCTGACCAGCAGTGCCTGGTTTTTCACCACCGCCTGCGCTACCGTGAGGCCATTGGTATTGACGTCTTTTGTATTGGCCGCCTGGAAAGCATCGACCGATGCGCGGAGGTAACTATTCTCAAAGATACCATTCGACATCACCGGCAAACCTCCCACCCTTTTTACGCCACCGCTGTTGATATTGGAAAATGCCTCGAACAAACTGGGGAAACGATACCCCTGCTGCAAGGCCAGGCGGAAATTGTGCTGCTGTACAGGTGAATATACCATCGACAGCCGCGGATTAAGCCTCGCTTCGAAGTATTGGTTCTTATCGACCCTCAACACAGCATTGATCTTCAGGCTTTGACCAAAGAAGTATTTGGTGGCCTGTATAAAACCGCCTGCTTTCCGGTAGTGAAGGTTGGAGCCTTGCTTGACGGGGTTGATAAAATAATTTCCATCAGGCACCACGATATACTCCCTGTAATCGGCCCCATACAGGAGAGATAGTTTGTGCCTGGTATTGAGCTTCTTGAAAAGGTCGTCGGTAAGCGTATGTTGCACTTCTGCATGCACCATCGATGCCTTCACGCGAAGCGCCGCTCCCTGGTCCCAGTTGTTGATATCCCGCAGGCGATCAATAATAGCAGCTGTTTCCGCCGTATTGGGCTGCGGCCTGCCTTTGTCGGCAAAACTTCTTGCCGCCTCCATAGCAGCCGGCACCGTGCTCCCACCGGATACCGAGGTTTTGTATTGCCTGGAGAAGTCGGCGAACCAATCATTATCACTTTTGAACTGCCGGTCTATATTTTCCGCCATGGAACGGATATTGTACGAATCGCCGGTATTCTCGCTATTAATATATGCCCTGAATTGAACGCTGCGCGTACTCAGGGTGAGACTGTGCTGGCTGGTGATATAATTATCCAGGCGAAAGCGGTTGGTGCGTTGGTAAATGGTATTGCTGCGCGCAATACGGAATGTGTAAGATAGTTGAACGTGAGCTGAAGGCCGGTAAGCCATGGTGAGGTCTCCCTTGATATTATCCAGGTCATAACTGGCCATATCCCTTTCTGCATAACCGGTGCGGCTTACCACATATTGCTTACCACCCAGGGTAAGCGTACGCCGGTTGGATGCTTCATCTCCATAAACATTCACCAGGTCCTTTCCCGGATTTTGATGTACGGTAAGCCCCGTAGACAGGTTGGCCAGCTCATTGAGATCGGTGAGGTCATTGGCTACCCAATCGTACCCCCGCGAATACGTACTATTCACTTTAATAGCAAATTTGTTGTTCCAGGCTTTGGCCCAGCGCAGGGAAGATTCGATAAAGAGAGCGGGATCGTGCAGATCACTACTTACATGGTTGACACCTGTTTTTTGCATCACCGTCAAACCCTGGTAAAGGAATGGATCCTTCACTATAAAATTAGCGGTTCCGTTGATCGCATTCATGCCGTAAAGGGCAGATGCCATGCCAGGCAATACCTCAACTCGCAGAATATCCAGATCCCCGGGCCCCAGCGCATTGGCCATCGGGGCGCCGATATGGGGCGCCTGTATATCCATACCATCCACCATCTGCACAAAACGTACATTGGTGGTATTCGTAAAGCCACGGGCATTGATGACCTTGAAGCCAAGGCTGGGAGTGATCAGCTGGATCCCTTTGATATTCTCTATGGCATCGAAGAAGGAAGGCTGGGATGAGTGCCGGATGGCACGCAGATCAAGGTGTTCAATGGTTACCGGCGCCTGCATGATCTTTTCACCAACGCGGGAAGCAGACACGACTACTGCCGATAAGTTCTCCGCACTATCCTTTTTCGGCTGGGCCGGCTGGGCATGTGCAGATTGCCCCCGAACTATAAGCATGACGAGGGTGTATGCAATTAGTTTGCAGTTAGTGATGTTCATGAATCGCCTTTTCCTACGACAAATCTAATCATTCTGCAGACTTTCGCAACCTGCCTCTCCTGCGCCCGGCGCTAACCCCTTATGGGTTAGCGGCAGCGATGTCCTTTCTTCCTACAGGCCATATGCCCGGCGTTGGGAATGAAACGCCTTTCGTGGCGCCCGGCACACTATTGTCCTGACCGAATCCATACAATGGCCAGCCCTTATAAGTGAGTTGCTTTTTACCAAACACCACAATAGATCCAAACAGCGTTTTGTCCAGCACCGACGGCACTACTACCTTATCTGTTTCATAAATAGGCCATACGCCGTTGTTGGAGAAATCGGCCTTGGTGAAGGAATTGACGTTTTGTTTATCCTTGCTGAAGGTGTACAAGGTTACACCTTTACTATCGGTGAAATAAACCGTTTTACCCGTTCCTTCAGTAAAATTGGCAAGGTAGTTTTTACCATCGGCTCCTACCAGCTGCGCATTGCTCAGCATCACCGAATAATCGGGCTTAGCAACATACCAGTTACCACCAAAGCCTTCGCCTTTCACTTCACCGGCAGCTTCGGGTGTATTGGCGCCGTTCGCCAACGGCGCGTAATAATACAACGGACGTCCCTTATAGATCAACTGGGCTTTGCCGCTACCGGTAGTGCCGGTTGTAAAATCACTCAGCGTAAGCCCTGCACCCAATTTATCGGCACTCAGCGTAGCGTTGAATACCGGCCACAATGCTTCGCACCCACCCGTGCAGGTATTTGCACCAGTTGCATCACTCGCAAAAAAGTAAAGCGACCTGCCATCCTTGTCCACCAGCATATTGCCCAGTGTGGCATGAGCCTTCAATTGCACTTCCAATACAGGTTGCGGATCCTTGTCATCTTTCTTGCAACCGATAACACCCATTGTCAATGAAAATCCCATAAGGGCAGCCTTCAAAAGCCTTTGCCCATTCAGTACTTTTGTCATGTTTAATAGTTTTGATGTACACCAATAAAACTCCAGGCACTAAAACAGCTGTTTTAATTCTATCAGTTGACCTTACCTGGAAGTAAGGCCTATAGCATCCGGTAAATGAGTACGTGGAATTGAATAAAACCAGGAAACCAGGGTACCTGGGAGAGTTTTATGCTAACATAATACCCGGGCAGCAAGGAAAAGGTTGCCTCACGGTAGATTTTTTTTACATTCGCACCTATCAATTCGGGCTGCCAGCCTTTCCAATGCCTGACTACATCAGAACACCATGAACCAATTCATCAAACGCCTGCCATTCATCGTCATGCTTTGCTGCTGCCTTCATTCATCCTTTGCCCAGCATGAACCCCGGTATGTAGATGCGTCGTCGCTGCTCATCGTTGGTAAAGCAAAAACAACCGACTCTGTCTACCGGCGTATCGACAGCATTGACCGAAGCCCCATGCCAGACGCCGTTAAAAGGCTGGCACAGCAAAGCGCGGGGATTGCCATACTCTTCGAAACCAATTCTACCAGTATCCGCACACAGTGGAAGTTGGATGGCGAAGTGCACATGTCCAATATGACTCCAATAGGTCACAGCGGCCTTGACCTATATTGCCTGAAGGATGGGCAATGGCAATTTGTAAGTGTGGGAAGGCCGGGTACAGGAACCCAGCAATCACAGCTGATCGTGGGTAATATGGATAGTTCGCTGAAACAATTCATGCTCTACCTGCCCCTCTACAATGGCATGAGCGCTCTGCAAATTGGTATTGACGGGCAAGCAACTATTCAAAAACCAGCGAAGCCTGGCATCAATCAGTCAAGGAGAGTGGTGGTGTATGGCTCCAGTGTAGTACAGGGTGCTTCAGCGGGCAGACCCGGCATGGCCTATCCAGCTATTTTGCAGCGCAGAACAGGAATGGATGTGATCAACCTTGGTTTCAGCGGCAGTGCCAAAATGGAGCCGGAACTGGCCACCTACCTCGCCACCGTGCCGGCAGATTGTTATGTACTTGATTGCATTCCCAATCCCTCACCGGAACAGATCAGGGAACGCTCCTACCCTTTCATAAAATCACTGCGGGAAAAGCAGCCATCTACACCGATTGTTATCGTTGAAACAATCTTTCGGCAGAACGGCCTGTGGGACCGCAAAATAGGAGAAACAGTGCGCCAACAAAATGAAGCCATCAAAACTACCTACGAGCGATTGAAAGCGGAAGGCATGAAGGATCTCTACTACATTCAATCGTCGCAACTGATCGGAGAAGATCACGAAGCAACAATCGATGGCATTCACCTCACCGACCTGGGCTTTATGCGGATTGCCGATGCCATTTTACCCGTTATTAAGAAAGCATTGGCCGCAAAACCGAAAAAAACTCATTAGGCTTATCACTAAACAACGGCCTTTTCGTCACAATGGCAACCGTACTCCTGCATTGATGAAAAAAGACCGCGACTTGCCGACGTCGACATTCTGAACATCACTTATGTCGGTTAGGGACCACTCATACTGAAGATCGACGAATATGATCGAGATATCGAGCCCTGCACCGGCATACACACCCCAGGAAGCATTCTTAAAATCGTCTTTATCAAGATCTTTCACAGAGGTTAGAATAAAAGCCGAAAAACCGCCATGTGCGTGCAGACCGATCATCGACTTCTTATCTCCCAATAAATTGATACCGACTCCAACAGGTATACGCAACCCACTGATATCGAAAGAAACATTCTGGGCATTTACGGTGTCTATTTGGTACTCGGTGCTCTTCTGGAGGTAAAACAGGCCCGGCTCAAAGTAGAACTTTTTACCAATAGTTACCGTACCACCGATCTGCCAACCCACTTGTGATTTGTATTCTCCCGTAGAGGGGTCTTTTGAAAAATCGGTGAAATTGATCCCTATTGCGGGTTTGAGCGTAAGTTGCGCGGTTACCGTACTGTGCACGACCAGGCTGAATAAGACAAGCGAATAAAAATGATACTTCATAATCATGATTTTAAAGCCTTCAACCGGATATTGAAGGACGGTTACAAAATGAAGCAGGGCTGAACAGCGGGCCGATGGGACATGATGCGAAGCACGGAAGGCAGTAAAAGACCGGATACCAAAATTATCGATTAAAAATCAGACAACCCTGCCCAACTTGGAAATGGACAGCCTGGATGCTGTTGAATGATGGGTTGAATTCAGCATCACAATCATCTACAATCAACAGCATTCATGGTTTTAATAGTAAATTGCCCCTTCAAAGGCTACCTCTTTTCTTAATGCTCCCCCATTTACGTCGACTGTCCTCACTATCACCTGCTTCAGCCCGGCGCCAGCCATAGACTGGCCATTAATTTTCTTTTATTGTCTACCAATTATTTTATATGAAACATTTAATCATGCTACTGTTTGTTTGCCTGTGCTGCGTGGCCGTCGCACATGCACAAACCTGGAAGGAAATGAACAACGAACAAAAAATGCTGAAGTTGAAAGAATTCAGGGCCGACAATCAAAAATTTCTGAAAGAAAAACTGAGTATGAGTACGGATCAGTTGACGGACATTGACAACGTAAATCTCTGTTTCCTGTCTACCATCGACAGGATCGATCGTTATGGCAAAACCGACGAAGGCAAACAGCAATATGCCAGTGTTGCACTCGCCGCACGCGACGCCCAGCTCGACGCCATTATGGGAACAGAAAAAAGAGACCAGTTTATTGCCTATGTGAAGGCGAAATTGCAAAAGGCGGGATTAGTCGATAAGTAGCGGCCATACCTCAAAAGGAAATATCCCATTGCAGGCGATACCTCCACTGATGGGCCGGCACATCGCCGGTTTTATCATATTCGTAATAACTGCACATAGCTGTAAGTTTGTTCTTATGGCCATTGAAGAACCAATTGAGCGCTCCAGAAGTTTCTCTTTTCCTGGTAAAATCGGCCTCTTTATTAGGCATATAACTGGCATTGCGGAAGGCGAGCTCGAGCGGTTTAGGCCACCAGTCAACTGTTTGGTGAAACATATATCCTGCCTGTATATAGTACCCGTACAGGATATCAGCACGGTTATTGTCCAATTTATCGATGATCTCTTTCCAGTGCAGCTCCGACTGCCAGCTGATTCCCTTATACATGAATGCCGTTTCGATATTGGCCTGGCTCACCCTGTACTGACCGGGCTGTCCGTTCTCGTACCCCTCAAGACTACCACCGCCCGCCTGTGAGAACCGGGTATATGGACTGCGGTTCGTAACTGCCGATATAGCCAGCTCCGCCGCAGGCTTTTCATGTATTTCCAGATCACTGCCTTCAAAGTCGAGATATACACCGAATACATTCCATTGCAGACGCCCGAAATACATGAGGTGATTGTCGTCATTAGAACTATTCCCTCTACCCGTTCCTGTCAGCGCTGCAAACCAGTAATTAAAATCCGCCAGCTTCTTTCCTTTCAGGCGGCCATACAGTTCTACGCCCTGCTGCCTGTCTACCGTAAATGGCCGGTTGATGACGGAGCGGTCCATCATTTGCTGTTCACCACTGCTGATCCTTCTTTCGCGGGTATATTCGACCTTAAATTGTCCTACCATTAATTTCAGCCAGTCCCATTTTTCAACCATGACGGTATAGTTCAACAAATTGGATTGGCTCAATTCATATTCCCAATAATACTTAAGCCAGGGGCGAAACGCATGCCCCCCTATTTTCAGGCGCGCCCGGTTGATCTTGAACACCGGTTTCTTTTCTCCGGTAAAATCATCGAAGGTCACTGGGTCTTCATCTTCCGGTGATGCAAAGCGGAACTGGAGACGTCCCTGGAATTGAAGGAGGAATTTGTTATCGGCTGTTTGAAATTCGAATCCTTTTTCACCATGCCGGATCCTTTTCAGCACCAGTGAATCACTTTCGTCCTGCGCCTGCAGCACGTGGGCTGTTCCCAGGAAAGCCAGGAGCCACCAGCACCATACCGGCATCGAGGGTTGCCGTGCGCGCTTCATCGTTTTTCTTTTTTGCCCAATGACTTACCGATCCCCAGACCGATGGTCCAGGTATCGTAGGCATGCCAACGAAAATCATATTGAAACACGCCAAATACTTCCCAGCCATTCCTGATCTCAACACCATATTCCACCGCAGCTCTATTGAGGAAGAAGCTCTCTTCTTTTGAAAACTCTGCGCCAGCACCAAGTCCAAAGCTCCAATGTTCGGTGGGTTTGAAAAATCCCATCACGGCGGGTGCCAGGGGCCGGGTTCGGTTGATCTCTTCTCCATCCCCCTCCAGGTTCTTCTCTACTTCAAACGACTCATTGATGTAGTCCACATGCATGCCCACTGCAAACTTCCTGACAAACTGAAAATTGTAATCGAAGCCCCAGTAAGGCAGGACAAGGGTTTTGCTGCCGCCGTTCTCTTCGATGCCATGGAATGAATGTTCATGACCGATATTGAGGGCGATACTATGCACGGGGCGGAAGGGTTCCGCTTTCTTGTCCTGCGCCAGGGCATGCTGGCAAAAAATAATACAGCTGCCTGCCACCAGGGTAATAAGCCTTACCAGCCTGTTAAATTCTATATACATGTGCCTTTACATTGGGTACCTGTAAGTACATAGCATTGCAGCGGGATGAACCGGGCTGGTTTCACCCCAATTGTGCAACAACTAAGCAATTCTCCGGTATAGACACTGCAGCGATGGCACGTCCGCCAAAGAAGTTGCTTTTTAACAGGCAGTTCGGAGAATTTCGACGTATCTGTTCACAGGAACACAACATAAATCGAAGTAAGTCATTCCTCATCCAGGATTTAAAAACCCGCACAAGTATGTAAAAGCAGGCAACTTTAAGGAACCTGCACCAATGGTTTACCGATGAGCGCCTGCAGGCCGGGCAGGTCCATCTCGCACCGGGCAACGGCTATTGAACTATTTGATCCGCTGGTCGATCTCGCGCTGCACCCGTTGCGTAAATGCTTCACTCCAAACAGACCAGTGATTGGCCCCGGGCAACAACTCGACTGTAAAATCAGCCTTCATCTTTACGGATGACTCTTTAAACAATTGAACTGCTTTGTCAAGGGAAAAATTATCCTCGGCTCCAGCGTACACGTGTACTTTTCCTTCCAGATCCTTTGCCAGCCGTTTATAGTTTGCCTCTACAAACCAGGCAAGATCATACGGCTTCCAGGATTGTACTACTGCGTGGTCGATGGCACCCGTGGTACGATTGAAAAGCAGACGTGGCCTGCCTGTTGCATCGGGCAATCCGAATTCCGCTTCGAATGATTGCATCTGCCCGCCATCGCCCATAAAATCCTCCATCAATACAAACTGCTTCAACGTGCTGGTGCCCTTACCATTCTCGAGGAAGAAAGGATGCTCCTGCCTTTGTTTATCGTAATAAAGATTGGCCCGCTTTGCGTAGATATCCACGCCGATGAAATTGCTGAAAGCAACCGGGTCGGGCGATACAGCCCAACATCCTCCAAAGGAGGTGGGGTAATTCAATTGCAGCCACAATGCGGCGTAACCACCGGAACTTTGACCCACGACAAAATGTTTGCTCCTGTCCACTTCGATCCTGAACCTGGTGCTGAGGTAAGGCACCAGCTCTTCTACCAGGGCCTTGCCCCAGGGCCCATTTACCCGCGAATCGACAAAGGCATGCAGCCCATAACGGGTTTGTGTTTCGGGATTGAGGTATACGTATATCTTGTCTTTTCCCAGGCGCATCCCGTATCGCTTTACGGGGCCTTTGCTCAATACATCGTAGTGAGTGCCGCCCCAGCCTGGTATCACAAATACAACGGGATAATGCAGGCTGGTATCTTTGCCGTAATCAGGTGGCAACACGATTCCAGCTTTAATAAACACATCGCGCTGTTGAAAACGTGACAGCAGGGCGCTTTGCATCGACACGAGTTTTACCGTATCGTTCTCGTTGAAAGCCCGCTGGGGGAATTTCCGGGAGAGATACAAATGAACGTCGTTGCCAGGTTTTACTTCCACCTTCACATCGCGCGAATACCAGTTACCCGCCAACGCCGTATTACTGCGTTCTGTGGTATCTACATCAAAGACGGCTCCAAATTTATAAGGGCCGGGCTTTAACTTGCTAAATGCTACCGGGTAGCCAATGCAGGTAGAATCGAACAATTGTGCCGTTCCTCCTTTCCATCCGCGAACATCTATGTAAAATGAAGGGGTTGGATGAATGGCATCGGGGTCCTGTACTCCCTTGCTGGTATCGGATGCAGAGAATACATACAAGCGTCCGCTCAGCGACTGGTGCGCCGATGTATCGAGGTGAACATATAATTTGAACTCCTGCGCACCGGCAGCAATAGCCATAGACAGCAATAACAACAAGAGAGAAATACGGAACATATTGATGATGTATTAGGGATTTACTTTGCCTGCCGTAATATTACGACTACGGCCATTCCCGAATACGCCATTCAACTCACATATTCATGTGAAAATAAGCCTTAATAGACCTACCAGCAGTAAAATAGCGACAGCGTTTGCTGCTTCCTGCAATCTGCAACACGATTATGGCAGAAGTAGCCGGCGTGCGTGACAATAAGTGGCTTACCTTTTTTGATAGACCCGTACGTAGTCTACTTCAAATTTCTGGGGAAAGGAGGTTCCCGTAACATCTCCGCCGTTCATGCCTCCCATGGCCAGGTTGAGCAGCATATAGTGGGGTTGCCTGAAGGGATTGAACTGGCTGCCATCCTGGTTAGTCAGTTTATCCTGGGTCACTTTATTTAACAGCTGATCGTCGAGGTAAAGGGCTATGTATTCATCGGTCCAGTCCATGCGCCAGGTATGGAATTGGCTGGCCCATTTTTGTGCGCCCAGGGAATCGGTGTTGAACCGGTTGCTGAACCATTCAGCTTTACCGGTAGCGCCGCGAAAGGCAATATTGGCCAACAACATACCGCGGTAATATTCCATGATGTCAATCTCTCCGTTAGCTGGCCAGGGTTTGCCGATGCCGAGCGTCCACCACGCAGGCCACATGCCTTTATCGATCCCGATACGTGCCCTGCATTCGAAACGACCGTAAAGCCATTGTTGTTTGCCGCGGGTGAGCAGACAGGAGGAGGTGTATTCGATCTGTGGACGATTCTTTCTCCATTCCTTACTTTCTGCTTCGTAGTGGGGATTGGGTTTTGTTTCTTTCCTTGCTTCAATGGTGAGTAAACCATTTCTCATCGATGCATTTCCCTTTTGATACCATTGTTGCTCCTGGTTACGTACAAAACCTTCTTCATAGTTCCAATTGGCTGTATCCGGAACTCCTTTGCCGTTGAACTCATCGGCCCACACCAGTACATAGCCATCGCTGCCGGCGGCCCCGATCGGGGGAGGCGCCAATCGATGATTACAGGATGTTAAACAGGCAACAGACAAGCAGATAACCAGTAAGTTCTTTATTGATAACAGGCAGTTAAGGGTGCGCATGCACAATATTATTAATAATATTTGTTTAAAGCACACTTAATAAAATGATCTCATATGGCTGAGGTAAGGATTGTCTCAATTGATCACTAAAAACTGGTCGCTCAGATAGAGTACGCTTTGAGGACAGGCACGAGACAATAAATTCGCACGGATTTGTCAACCTCATTTTAAACCACTACTACTTATCATGAAAAGAATGAAACAGTACGGCGCCCTACCTGCCATTACCTTACTCCTGGCAGGCGCCTGGCTGGCGGGCTGTAATAAAGACAAGGAAGATGAACCCGTTCCCGAACCGGTTCCCAAATCGGCACATATTGCCTTCGGGACTAGCAGTATTGGCCTCGCCAAAGCCGATTCGGTTTTGGTGACGCTGGTCAATGCCGACAAAACGAAAACGATCACCGGCAAGGGGGCAAAAAAAACAACCGATTACCTGGTCGCGCTCGACACCCTGCCCGCCGGCAATTGGCAGATGGATGTTACTGTGTATTCAAAACCTGGCAACGGAGGCTTTAAGTACACCCTGTCCAAAACGCTCACCTTGCCGCTGGCAGAGAAACTTACTATCGAGGGCCCCACCAGTTTGCTGGCCGACCAGTGGAAATCCTTACTATACATAAAGGAAGCTGGCTTCAGCATCACCGTTCCACTCGATCCCACAGATCCAGCTTTTGAAGTAAGGTCTTTCCAGGGGCCCTGGGGATATGTAAACGTAGAGCGGCATCTCTTCAAGGGCACCACGTCGCTGGATGCAGAGGTATTCCAATGCGGAGCTGAATGCTTCCCGGCCAGTAATATCATCAGTAACAATACTACGTTTGCCGACTTTTCAAACCGGGCAAAAACCAAAGATTGGAACAAGGGGGAGATCTACATCTTTTTGATCAATACTGCCACGAATGACGATAAAACGATCTATTGGCAGTACGACAGAAAATAACTAGCTACAAATCCCAAAAGAACGAGGTCGTCTCATCGCTGAGACGGCCTCGTTTGTTATGTAACCACTGTTCAATATCAAACAAGCTTTGTATCAAAAGCATACACAGCCTTTAAATAGATTAAACTAAACTACTGGTTGTCAACCAGCCTCAAAACTGGCATTGGTTTGGAACCCCATACCTCAAACAATAAACGATATGAAACCAGCCCGGCAGCTTTGCCTTTCCCTGCTTTTCGGATTAGCCCTTCACCTTCCGTCTTTCGCCACCTGGTCAATCATTGTGGTGGACCCGAAAACCAATGAGATCGGTATAGCCGGCGCTTCCTGTACCCTGAGCGTTTACGGCATTGGCCTTATTGTGCCGGATAAGGGCGCCATCGTGGTGCAGGCCATGAGCAATTCGCTGGCACGTTTACAAGGCTTCCGTATGATCATGGATGGCGCTACCCCGATGGCCATATTGGACAAGATCAGGCATCCCGATTTTGATCCTGAACAGCAACAGTATGCCGTGCTCTGCATGAACGACCTCGCACATCCCGCTACTTACACCGGCACAAAAACCAACGCATATGGGGGAACGTTGACCGGGTATGGCATTTCGGTACAGGGCAACACGCTTACCCATCCCGACGAAATACAGGCGATCTTCGATGCTGCGGTTAAGGCACGGAAAGATTCGCTGCCCATCCAGGAAGTATTGATGATTGCCCTCGAGGCCGGCGCAAAAGCCGGGGGCGACAAAAGGTGTGGTGAGCGAAAGGCGTCCAGCGCTTTCCTGACCGTCTCAAAACCAGACGATGTGGAAAAGCATTGGCTAAATCTGGTTATTTACCAAAACGATGACCATACGCATGCAGTGGATGCACTGCGCCAGAAACTCGAAGACTGGAAACTCAAACTGAAATAACCCATTTTCCCGAACCATGGCGAAAATGGACTGCGAAAAGTGTCCTACTACAGGATGTGCCGTTCAATTCACCTCGTCATGCTGCTCCTGGTTGTTGCCACCCATAGCAACTTCGATAACCCTGTACTCCATGCGGAGGATTCAACGAACAGCAGGCTCGTCCCCGGCACCACCGTATCTGACAGCATTTTTCCGCCACCCCATATTGACTTCAAAATTGTGGGTTATGTACTTGATTTCAGAAAACCGGCTTTGATCCCCAACAGCAAACTCAAACAATGCAATGTCATCAACTGGTCCTCGGCAAGATTGCTGAAGAATAATAAACTGTTTATAAAGCACCCTGAAAACCTGAAAGCCTTTGTGGCAAAATCACAGGCGGCGAATTGCAAAATATTATTGAGCATAACAGGCTATCATCAGCATTTCAAAACAATGGCAGGGTCAGCCAGCAGCCGGCGTTCATGCATTCAACAGATCATGGATCTTTTGCGCAGCTATGACCTGAACGGGGTGGATATCGATTGGGAATTTCCCAGCAGGAGGGATAAAACAGACAGTTTATTCTCGTTGTTCTTGCAGGAGTTGAGCGACAGTTGTCATACCAGGGGATCCTATTATCTGAGCTGCGCGATCACACCGGGCGTTAACGGGGGCAGACGAAGCTCCGCCATCAACCAGCAATTCTTACATGGCGATGCCGTAGACTGGTTCAACATTATGATCTATGATGCATTTAGTGTTAGCCGGCCGCATGTTCAGCACAGTACCGCCGCTATGGCCAAAGAAAGCTATTTGTATTGGATGCGGGTACGAAAAATGAAAAAAGAGAAGTGCGTAGTGGGTTTGCCTTTTTATGGAAGGCCAAGCGGCATCCGGCAGTCACCTTACATCAGAACCTATGCAGCGATATTGAGGGCAGGTGGAGATCCTTTCAGTGATAGTGCTGTTATTTCGATCGACAGCAGTAAAATGTTGAAAGACTCCATTGCGCAATACACTATCTACTACAACGGCATCAAAACGATCAGGCTTAAAGCCGGCGCTGCCGGGCAACTTGCCGGCGGCATCATGTTTTGGGCACTGGGCTATGATGTGAACAACCGCTATTCATTGGTTACTGCGGCCCTGAATGCAACGAGGAGAAAACAAAAGCCCAGATAATATTTGCCCAATGGCCAAACAGTATGCGTTTCTGCAGATTACATACTGTTCGCCTAAAATTTAAGTTGCGCGGTACAGGCAGCGAATAGTATGTTTTTACCCGTGCCTACGTCCTGCAAAAAGTCGCTGGCCTTGAACCAGGTAAATTCGCAGCGGAAATAAAGAAACTCATTGGGTATATATTCAATATGTGACGAGTACTGCCGCCCAATGGATCTTTGCCTGCTTTCCCTGCCAGAATAGATCAGTGCCACATTGGGACCATATATGCCGTCGTTAAGGCTGTAGCGCCAGAAGATATCATAATCCATATTGAAATACAGCCCACGCGCAAGATCAAGGGAAAGGGAAGGATGAATGTCGAATAAGTTGGCAGGACCAATTATGGACACCAGTCCAAAATAGCCGCCCCTGGGGAACAGTGGATTGAAGGTTTGTAATTTGTTGTCGTTATAGCTGGCATCGCCACTGATCAGCTCGGTCTTTATACCTGCTTCCGGCTTCATTGCCGTGTTGGCAAACTTGTAGCCCGTGTTTACAGAAAATGTCCAGGCGCTGATCGTTTTGCCGGCAAAGGCCCCGAATTGATAAAGTCCTTCGATATCGTATCTCCAGAACTTGTTGTTGTTCCAGATCCTGCTGCCTAAAGAATGCCTTAACTCTTTCCCGGCACCATCATCGAATTTTGCATTCTTTTTCAGTAAGCCGAAGTAATAGATATCAACATTGTTGATCAAGGGAATCCTGTTTTTGACCAGGTACGCACCCCAGAAACGGGTATTATTGGTAAACCCGTCATCAAATATCAGCTTCTTTGACTGAACAAACCGTGAATAAAA
Source organism: Paraflavitalea sp. CAU 1676 (assembly GCF_029223285.1). Lineage (GTDB taxonomy): Bacteria > Bacteroidota > Bacteroidia > Chitinophagales > Chitinophagaceae > Paraflavitalea. The sequence goes on from NZ_JARHUJ010000007.1 coordinate 408,741, forward strand.
AATATCCGCATTCCAGGTTCTGCGCTTATACAACAACCGGGCGGCATCGAACGATTGCCTGTTATTAGGGCCGTCTCTAACGGCCACCAATCTTTGAGAGCCGTATAATAATTCCTGGCGCCCCATCCTCAATGTCAGCGATTGTGTCTTGTTATTGGTGAAAGCTATATCTGCAAACGCCTGGTGAAGATCCAGTTGATTTTCATCGACCGGGGACGGCGGTGTTACCTTGCCATTGGCAAAACTGCTTTGCAATTGTACAAAGGTCCTGAAGTGCTCCCCGGCATGGAAGTCTGCGTGGGCGAGGTACCTCGTGAGGATGAATCCATCATTATCTTTTGGAGATTCGCCCCAATTCTCATTGGTGAACCGCTGGTACTGGTATCTTATATCGCCCCCCATACTAAGGTAAGCGCTGCCGTTTTTAGACAGCGCTTTGAATTTTGTACTTGCATACCAGCTACTGCTGCTGTCCTGTTGAAGGCTGGAATAGTCCTCTTCGTAGCGGAGTTGCTTAAAAGGCGTTATGTTTTGGGCTACACTTCTACCCCACCCAACGAGGCACAGGCATATGACGACTAGTTGTTTTATCACAGCGGTGTTATTTAGCCTGGAAGAACTCCAACAGATCTTTTTGCACCTGAGCAGTATTCTCCTGAACGATCCAATGCCCGGAGCCCTTAATATTCGAGCCTTTTACATTCTCTGCAACAAGTTTGCAGTGATCCACCAGGAAGGCAGCGCCAAAGTATTCACCTCCCATGGCCAGCAAGGGCATTTTAAGCTTGGTTTTCATGAAGACCTTGTTGTCCAATGCATCCTGGTCAAAAGCGCCGAACCAATGGAAAGCACCTGTTGTTGCGCCTTTCACCGAATAGGCACGGACGAATTCGTCGACTTCTTCTGTGGTGAACGCATCTTTTACGTGACCCACCACCGGCCAGAAATTGGTGAGGAACAGGCGTTCTTTCCCTTCTACCAATTCGCCGGAGTGTGGAAACCCAAAGAAGCCAAACCACCAGGCTGCCGCTTTCACCTGGCTCCAAACCGGCTCTACACCGGGCAGCAATGCATCCATCAGCGCGAGTTTGTTTACCTCGCCGGAGAACTGAGCAGCATAAGCATATGCGACCATTAGGCCAATATCATGACCGGCGAGGTTGATATGTTCGTATCCCAACTCCTTTACCAGTCCGTGGATATAGGTGGCCATGGTTTTCTTGTCATAACCACTATCTGGTTTACCTGATTCGCCAAGTCCTGGCAGATCGGGCGCTATAACCGTAAAATGTTTGGAGAGCTCGGGCAGCAGTCGGTTCCACATATACCAGTTCTGCCCAAAACCATGTAATAATACAAGCGGTTCGCCGGTGCCGCCTTTTACATAGTGGATATCGACGCCGTTGATTTTCGCGGTGGCGTGGCTGAAATTGGCGGGTGGAGCGGCTGGTTGCGCGGCGCCTTTGTTACTGCTGCTGTCGGCCGGTGTAGCAACCGGCGACGAATTTGCTGTTGGTTCATTGCTGCAGGCCCCCAGCAAAAGACTCGTAATAATGAATACTGACAATAGTTTTTTCATGATCCGCTTGTTTTAATAGTATGTGAAGGTTTGTAGTTGACTTTTTGTAATTATTAAGGTAGCTTGCTCAGCCAGTCCAGTATATAATCCGCATCCTCCTTCCAGGTGGATTGGCCTAGCACAAAATGATTTCTGCCTCTAAACGATGCATAATCCGTGATCGAATTGCTTCTTTTGTATTTCCGGTAGTTCGCATAATTGAGGGAAGCGGGTATGGTGTGGTCTTCACTGCCGGATGTCAATAGCAGGGGCGCGTGGGGATTTTCGAAGTTTACTTTAGCTGCTTTCGTGATCGTGTCCCTTACGATCAGTTTCGATTCCGGAATGGCAAATTGGTAGTAGGCTTCTTTTTGTACATCGCAATCCATCCCGTTGGTAAAAGCATATTTCCATTGGGTGAAAGACATCAGAAATGACCGACGCGTGGAAGTAAAGAAACCGAGCGGCCCCCACCCTGCTTTCAAAAAGGAGAATTGGAAAGTAAATACTCCCTGTGGAGGTACTGAATGTATAGCAATGCCAGCACTGCCTGATCCCCTTTGTAACAAAAGCTGAACGATGAGTCCGCCAATAGAATGGCCGATCAGTATCGGCTTTTCAGGAAGTTGGCTGACTATTTGGTCATAGTGATCTGTTATTGCAGGAAGCCGGTTTGCTGCTATATCTTTGTTGGGATGGCTAATGCGCAGGGTTTCTGCAGAAGCTGTTTTATGGGGCCAGGGAGGTGCGATCGTATGGAAACCTTTGCTTTCAAAATAGGTTCTCCATGGATCCCAGCAACTGTGATGAACAAAAGCCCCGGTAATAAAGACGACTGTTTGTGGAAGCATATTACTCATAAGCGATGATTAGGGCCGATAAATGCCAATTACAATGCCCATAGCGTAAGTGAATAACAGTCAGCAGTTTGCCACAAAAGGAATGATATTCGACCGTGATATTTCACGGTCTGGTTAGCGGAACCGTGAAATATCACGGTTTACATCGAATAATTTCAAGACAGAAGGACCCCGGATGCTAAAAGCGATTACAGTTGTTATTTTTTTCATAGCTACCATTGCGCCTGCAACGGCACAATTGCCGGCTGAACTTTCGCAGCATACATTACGAAACTTGCTGCAGGAGAGCAAACCCGATAGCAACCGGATCTTATTGTTGCAGGCGTTGGGTAAAAGTTATCTCAAGGACGAGTTTAACGATGCACGAGCTTTGTTGATCGATACCGCTATTGGCCTATTCAATCATGCTACCAGTTTGAGCGACACCCTTCATTTGCAGCATTTTTGGATTGAAAGCAAATTATTGGAAGGGGATGCTTATTTGCTCAATTCGGAAACAGCAGAGGGTGTAACCCGTTTTACGGAAGTAGCTGCCCTGTATCGGGCGCAGGGCGACCTGCAAATGGAAGCGCAAACCTGGTTGCGGCTCGCCCGGAATATCAGCTATACCGGCGAATACTATACCGAGATTGAAGGGTATTTTGATAGGGCAATCAAACTCTATACAAAGACCCGAAATGTTGAACGGGAAGCTGCCGCCAGGACTTCTTTGGCAGATTTCCTTTTCGCTTTCAATAAATTTGATTTGGCAGAAAAGGAATTATTGAGGGCTATCGACCTACGACATCAAACAGGCAATACCAAAGTTTCCTTTAACTACCTGCTGCTTTCACAGCTGAACAGGTACCGGGCGGCCTACGAAAAATCACTATCATATGCCACGAAATCGGTTGACAATGCAATGCGTAACAATGATACCGCAGTGATTGATCTGTATTATGGAGAATTGGCCCTGGTGCTTGACGAACTGGGCCGTAGTGCTGAAAGCAGCTACTGGTATCGAAAAACCCTAACCAAAAGAATAGCACGAAATCTCGACCGGCTAACTTTACATAAGACGGCAGGTTTACTCATCAGGCAATTGATAAACTCGAACCAAAGCAGAGATGCCCTGGCTTTGGCAGATAGCCTGATAACGGCGAAACCACCGCAAACCCCGCTTGAAAAGGCGATTGCCATGCAAAACAACGCTTATTGTTTTGATGCTTTGAAGCAGTACCCCAAAGCAGAGCAATATTACAATTCCATGGCAGCCTACTTTCGTAAAACAGCTTTGAATGATGAATATGTTTTTCTGGGCAACCTTGATATTGGCAGGTTCTACCTGGAACGCGGGCAGTATAAAAAAGCACATAACTATCTGGATGCTGCTTTGGCATACGGCGGAGCGCGAATGGTTGACCAAAGGGAATTGCATCACCTGCTTTTCTCTGCCGACTCTGCTCTTGGAAACTATGCTGCTGCCATTAAGAACCTGCAACAATACGAAGTGATCAATGATTCCATCTACAATGAACGAAAAAGCAGACAGATCGAAGAATTGACCATTCAATACGAAACGGAGAAAAAGGAACAAAGTATTCAACTGCTGGAAAAGGAAAAGCGGATACAGCTGGCTGACTTGGCAAAAGAAAAAAACTCGAGGCGCTGGACCCTGGGTGTGGCGCTATTACTGATCATCCTGGTTGCATTGTTGGTGAATTATGCACGCTTAAAGCAAAGAACCAACCGGAAATTGCAGGTTCAGCAACTACTAATTGAAAAGAAGAATGATACGCTGCAACACCTGGTGGAAGAAAAGGAATGGCTGGTGCGGGAGATCCACCACCGGGTAAAAAATAATTTCCAAACGGTAATGGGTTTGTTACGTACGCAGTCGGCTTACCTGCAGGGAGAGGAGGCGAAAGCGGCTGTAACAGAAAGCCAGCAGCGCATTCAGGCCATGTCATTGGTGCATCAAAAACTATATCAATCGGATAATTTATCCGCGATTAACATGGCTGACTATATACATGAATTGATAGATTGTCTGAAGGATAGCTTTCATACTGGCAATACCATTCGATACAATCTGCAAATTGACCCGGCAAAATTGAATATAGCGCATTGTATTCCGCTGGGACTTATCTTGAATGAAGCCATTACCAATGCCATCAAACACGCATTTCCCGGCGGGCAGGGAGGGGTGATCGATGTGTTGTTCAAAAGGACGGCCCAGGATCACTTCACCCTTTCCATTAAGGACAATGGCAGTGGACTGCCGGATTCATTCGATCCTTCCAGGCAATCGTCGATGGGGATGAAATTGATGCGGGGCCTGAGTGGTGATCTCGATGCCACTTTCCAGGTAAATCTTAACAACGGTACAGAAATAAGGCTCGACTTTATAAGTGAAGCCTAACCAAATAACTAACTATGAAAGAGCAGATCCTGATAGTAGAAGACCAGTTTGTGGAGGCAGAAGACCTGCGCCTGTTGCTGGAGAAAGCAGGTTATGGCGTTACAGGTATCGCCCGTTCAGTGCCACTGGCCCTGGAAATGATCAGGGAAAAACGGCCCGATTTCGTACTATTGGACATTTTCCTCAAGGGAAAACAAACTGGCATCGATCTGGCGAGGCTCCTGGCTGCCGACCATATTCCATTTGTTTACCTCTCGGCCAATTCAAATGAAGAGATACTGAATGCCGCCAAACAAACGAATCCATACGGATTTATCGTGAAGCCTTACCGGGAGAAAGACCTGCTCGTTACGCTGGAAATAGCCAGGTATCGCCGCCTGCATAGTGTAGAAGCTAAATACCAGAAAGAGTCCGAACTACGCAATTTTTTGAAATCGATCATCAACAGCACCGGCGCCTGGCCACAGAAACTATTGGCGGTTGCGTCGGCCCTTCAGTCGTATATACCCTTTGACTTTCTGGTAGCCGGCTTTGATAATCTGCGGGAACCTGCGTTCAAGGGTATGTGCTTTTTACGGATTGGGTTTGATGAATACCAGATGATCGGTGCGCAGGAGTTGAGCATGATCACGGGCAAATCGCGAGAAGAGCTGATTACCTTGCAGGCAGGCAGTGCGCCTGAACAACAGGCCGCTTATTATGACCAGGAAGCTTTCAAGGATATGTGCAGACAGCCATCGTTGCGGCAATTGTTTGCCGATACATTTCAGTTGCGCTCGAACCTCGAAATGCCCATGAGCATCCTGGACCGAAGGTCATTCAGCTTTTGTTTGTACAGCCGGCGGCCTGATGCTTATAGTACTGAGCAGGTGGAACTGTTTGAAAGGATCCAGTATTCCCTGATCCAAGCCATCGAGCATTTACTGGATCGTGAAGTTGTAAAGAAGGCTGCCCTGCAGCCAGCGACCCCAATGGCAACTGAAGGCAGTCTTGTTGAAGACGGTTTTGACGGGATCGTTGGCAAAAGTCATTTGCTGTTGCATGTGTTTGATCATATCAAACAGGCGGCACCTTCCGATACGTCCGTGCTTATCCTGGGCGAAAGTGGTACCGGCAAAGAAATGATCGCCAATTGCCTGCATAATCTGTCGGCCCGGAAAGGTAACCCGTTTATTAAGTTGAACTGTGCAGCCTTGCCTGCGACGCTGATAGAATCAGAACTATTCGGACATGAAAAAGGAGCATTTACCGGGGCGCATGAAAGAAGGATCGGCAAGTTTGAACGGGCCGACACGGGAACCATCTTCCTGGATGAGATTGGCGAAATGCCGATGGAATTGCAGGTGAAGCTATTGCGGGTATTGCAGGAACGGGAAATTGAAAGAGTGGGAGGAAAAGATACGATCAAAGTGGATGTACGTTTCATTGCGGCTACCAACAAGAACCTGGAGAAAGAAGTGGCGGAGGGTCGATTTAGATTGGACCTTTACTACCGGCTGAATGTATTTCCGATCAATTTGCCGGCCCTTCGCGACCGCAGGGAGGATATCCCTGCATTGGCCTATCATTTTATGAAACAGTACAGTCAGAAGGCCGGCAAAAAGATCAGCGGACTGTCGGAACAGGTATTGTTGAAGATGATGGCTTATAACTGGCCGGGCAATATTCGTGAACTGGAACACCTGGTAGAACGAAGCGTGCTGCTTGCCAAGGCATCGGTTATCGAAGATATATTATTGCCAACTGTTGCAAAAAGGGATGAGGCGGCAGCTGCAGATGGCGCTACTTTAAAAACGATCGTAGAGAACGAGCGGGATTATATCCTGTCCGTATTACGGAAATGCCAGGGAAGGATATGGGGTCCGGGTGCTGCCGCCGAAATCCTGAACATAAATCCTTCTACCTTGAAGTCGAAGATGAAGAAACTTGGAATACGGAAAGAATACCTCAAATGAGCGGAAGTTTTGGGGCAATACAACAAATCCTGTCAGTTGCCGGCCCTGCTGTCTTTCCATAAAGATTTTATCACTTCTTCCTGTCCGTAACCAATGGGACATGCAGCTGAATTTGTATTGGCGCGGTAACTTCCGGCAGATTCATTCTGGCAACTGATCATTCTGCAGCCCGGCATCTGCAGATGACCATTAACATCTATCTTTTTGATCCAGTTATAAGCATAGTTTAACCAACTGTTTCTTGCGTGTTCGGGCAGTAATGAAAACCACGAAATTTCATCCCAGCCCCAAATGAAATGTGAATTGGTATCAGCTACATTAGGCTTAGCACTTCTTCCAAAATTGTCAAACTCTACCAGGTAGGGAACATGGGGTGTTTTCCAACCGCTGGGAGTAATACCGCCCTTGCTTTTATTGTACAGCGCATCTAAATAATTTACCTGCAATATGCCATCGTATGGTTTTTCAACAACTTCTTTTATTCTTAACGGAAATGTGTTAAAATCTAAAAGACTTTTGCCATCTTTTATCATTCCACCGTAGGGAACATGTGCGTCCAGCAATACCCAATTTCTACGGGCGTGCTGTTTTGCATAGCTTCTTATTTTAGCAATAATAGTTGCCCATGAACTCCTATCCTTGTCATTCATGCCTATTAGTTCTATTTGCCCTAAATGAATGGCTTCGCAACCTAGATTTATGTAGGAGCCCGCTAAAAAATAAAACCATAATTGCGTTTCCAATTCACTAACATCAGGCACACTACTCCCCTTCCGCCAGTGATTAACCAGCTTGCCTTGTTTATTGATCATACTGTTATAGGAGAAATTACGGTTTTGTGCGGGGAGATTAAATCCACTAAATACCCAGGCTGGTATTGGAACTTCATTTACCTGTTCTGTTACAATTTCAAAAATGCAAGACTGGAAGATAATATCCTTATCAAACCGGTGCATTTCATTGACCAGGCTTTGGGCCTTTTGCCAGTATTGCGGGTCATTGAGTTTTGCTTCTCCACCCCAACGATAAATAGAGCGGCCAATAAATTTTGCCCCGATATTTTTTATCATCCTGATATCATCTGCATGATATGGATAACCAAGATTACCCTCTGGTTTATCTGGTGTAAGAAAATACACCATTGTAACAGCTCTTGACAAGTAATTGCTCAAAACCTTTTTTGATATACCATTTGCATTAATGTGGTAGGATTGAGCCTGCGTATATCCTGATGACAAACACACCAGGAAGAGCAACTGAACAAGGAATTTCTTTTTCATAAAGCAGCAAATAATTACATGCAAGAATACCCATGGAGGGTTAATGAATGGACTAACAAACCTATTAATTCAAAAAATTAATGGCTGTTTCTTTAATAATCACCGGTATTGGGCTACTTTTTCGGGGTAAGTGGAAGTATCGTCGTCTGGAATTTGAGAACGCGCAGACTTGACCGTTGTTACAAATGACTGAAAATCACAGCGAGGTTGCAACCCTATATAAAATGAAAAAGGATCGCGATGCTGCGATCCTTTTTCATTTGAGGTCCCGACCAGATTTGAACTGGTGTAGGAGCTTTTGCAGAGCTCTGCCTAGCCGCTCGGCCACAGGACCTTCTATTTTCCCACAACCAAACCACAGGTACGATTGGGGTGTGCAAAAGTAGGATATTTGTTGGATATTTGACAAGTATCCTAATAGATTTTTTATGCAGCGTATCCCGGAGTCTGAATTGATTATCAACCAACGGGGGGCTATTTACCACCTCGATGTACGTCCAGAAGAGCTTGCCCATACCATTATTACTGTCGGCGATCCCGACCGGGTTGGCCAGGTCAGCAGGCACTTTGACCGGATCGAACTCCAGCGCCAGCACCGCGAATTCGTGACTCATACAGGGTTTGTAGGTGCCAAAAGGGTCTCGGTAGTATCCACAGGCATCGGGCCCGATAATATCGATATTGTGCTCAACGAGTTGGACGCCCTGGTCAATATCGACTTCGAAACACGCACGGTTAAGCCCGAACACACTCTTTTAAATATCATCCGCGTGGGCACCTCAGGCGCCCTGCAAACAGATATCCCGGTCGACAGCTATGTGGTGTCGACACACGGTTTGGGTATCGACAACCTGCTCAATTTTTACCGCCATGAGGAAAATGATGCGGAAAAACAGCTGTTACAAGCCTTCGTTACGCAAACACAACTGCACAGTCGCATCTCCCAGCCCTATATCAGCGCCTGCAGCGCCTCGCTCATGAAGCATTTCGCCGGCGACGGCTTCCATGCCGGCATAACCGTCACCTGTCCCGGGTTTTACGGTCCGCAGGGACGCGTACTGCGCCTGGGCCTCAACAATCCCAATCTCATCGACCGCCTTACCGAATTCAGCTATGGAACACACCGGATCACCAATTTTGAGATGGAAACCTCCGGTATCTATGGACTGGGCCGGCTATTGGGGCACCATTGCCTTTCGCTGAGCGCCATTGTCGCCAACCGGGTTGTTAAAGAATTCTCAAAGGATGGCAGTGAGGCCGTGCAGGGATTGATCACGAAAACACTAGAAGTGGTCAGCGGGTTATAATTGTTAGCCGATAGTTATTAATTTTGGGAAGAATTCAAGCAAAACCGTAGAGGAAACATACTCGATGAAACTAAGATTTTACAAATATCAGGGCACGGGAAATGATTTCGTGATCCTTGATAACAGGAACCAGGAATACAACGACCTGAACACCGAACAGATCCGATTTTTGTGTGATCGCCGTTTTGGCATCGGCGCCGATGGCCTCATGTTGTTAAACACAAAAGCCGGGTATGACTTCGAAATGAAATATTACAATGCCGATGGCCGCGAAAGCACCATGTGCGGTAATGGCGGCCGCTGCCTCGTTAAGTTTGCCTACCACCAGGGCATCAAACGCAACTCATACCACTTCATTGCGGTAGACGGCGATCATGAAGCCGAGATCGACGACGACGGAACGGTTAGCCTCAAAATGAAGGACGTGATCGGCATCAAGGAATCGCACGGCGATTTCATTCTCGATACCGGCAGCCCCCACTACGTTAAAATGGTGCCGGATGTGATGGCTTTCGACGTATTCAAGAAAGGCATGGACATCCGCTACAACAATACATTCGCCAAAGATGGTATCAATGTCAATTTCGTAGAGCAAAAGAAAGAAGACGAGATCATCGTACGCACCTATGAGCGCGGTGTGGAAGACGAAACGCTTTCCTGTGGCACAGGCGTAACGGCCAGCGCCCTTGTTTGCTACCATAACGAACGTGGTTTCAACGACGTTACCGTATTGACCCGCGGTGGAAAACTCTCTGTCGAGTACGACCGGATCGATGACGATACCTACAACAATGTTTGGCTTTGCGGTCCCGCAGAAAAAGTGTTTGAAGGAGGGATCGAGTTCTAATGACCCCACAACCCGAAACCCTCAACATAGAAGAGATACTGCGCGAATCGGAAAAAGCTTTCCAGCGTTTTGCTACATTTTGTAAGGATATACCCCAGGAACTGTTCTTCGAAGAACCTGCTGGCCAATGGTCCATCGCCCAACACCTGCAACACCTGGTGATCTCTACCAAAACGGCAACAGCGGCCTATGCCCTACCCCGTTTCCTGGTACGCATTTTCGGCGGCAAACCGGGGCGCGTCTCACAGTCTTATCCCCAGCTGGTGGCCAATTACCAGGCAGTACTGGCCGGCGGCGGCAAAGCACAGGGCCGTTATATTCCCAAGCATTTCAAACCCGGTTCCAATAAGGAAGAACTGATCCGCCACTGGCGGCAATTCACCACCATCTACCTGCAGGCCCTTAGGAAGAACTGGAAAGACGGCCAGCTGGATCATTATGTAGTGAAGCACCCCCTGCTCGGCAAGATCACCCTGCGGGAACTTTGCTACTTCACGATCTACCATACGGATCACCATCTTAAGATCGTGAAAGCCAGGGTATAAGGGCAGGCTGTGGAACCAATTGACATTTAATATATCAGACACTTCATTTTATCGATCGGAAATAGTTTTACCCCTACCTTTGCGCCGGCCAAATGATCCAGTACTTCAAAAATATCAACCATCAAACGGTAGCCATTGACAAACCCGACAATGGCTCCTGGGTAAACGTATTGCCACCGCTGAAGCAGGAGGAATTCTCCGAACTGTCGGACGCGCTGGACATACCGGTCGACTTTTTGACCGACTCACTGGATATCGACGAAAGAAGCCGTTTTGAGGAAGACGACAATGTTAAGCTCGTCGTCATCAAAACACCTACGGAGAACAACTCTTTCAACGAAAGCGATGCGTTGTACATCACGATCCCGATCGTGATCATCCTGACGCACAACCAGATCGTAACCGTCAATTCTTTCGACAACGAAGCTATCAAGAAATTCCTGCACACCTTCCAGAACCGTCACCCCGACAACCGGAAGATGATGGCGTTGAAGATCTTTGAAAAGATCATTCAAACCTATATGGAATCGCTGAAGGAGATCAACCATCGCCGCAACATCGTAGAGCAACGGCTGTATGCCGCCAACCGGAACGAAGAGTTGCTGCAGCTGATGCGCATACAGAAGAGTCTGGTGTATTTCGTAACGGCTTTGCGGTCGAATGAAATGCTGCTGATGAAGATCGAGCGCACCAAGTTCCTCGGACTTAATGAAGAAGAAAATGAGTTCCTGGCCGATTTGATCGTAGACAACTCCCAGGCCCTTGAAATGGCCAATATCTACACGAACATCCTGAGCAGTACGCTGGATGCTTTTGCCAGCATCATCGCCAATAATCAAAATGAAGTCTTGCGCCGCCTGTCGGTGATCACGATCGTACTCACCTTTCCCGTACTGGTAGCCAGTATCTACGGCATGAACGTGCCCATCCCGTATAAGGATTCCCCTTACGCCTTTTATATCCCGGTATTCCTTTCACTGGTGATCTCGCTGGTAATAGGCTGGTTTTTCCTGAAGAAGAAGATATTCTAACCAAATCCTCCTGATAGTTATGTTCAACGTAAGAGTGTACGGCATCCTGATGAACGAGCAAAACCAGGTACTGGTAGCTGACGAATACATTCGCGGCAGGTATTATACGAAGTTTCCCGGCGGCGGCCTGGAGTTTGGCGAAGGAACCCGCGATTGCCTCAAACGGGAATTTAAAGAGGAAATGGATCTCGACGTTCGCATCGGCGACCATATCTATACTACCGATTTTTTCCAGATGAGCGCTTTCACACCCGATCAGCAGATCATTGCCATCTACTATTTTGCGCATGCCCTGGAGCCTATCAAAGCCCCCTTACGCACCACCAAATTCGACTTCGACGATCAACAAATGGAGCTGTACCACCGTACGGGCGAAACCGAAACCTTTCGTTTTATTGACTGGAATGATTTCTCCGGCGAACAGGTTACGCTGCCGATCGATAAAATAGTCGCAGATTTAGTGAAGGCCGGCACGCGGTAGGCTATCCCTGCAAACTTACTTTAACAGGCTGATAAACCGGCAAGGTGATCGTAAACGTGGTGCCTTCGTTGGCCTTACTGGTAGCAGTGATGAAGCCATGGTGCTTCTCCACGATCTTCTTGCATAAAGCCAGGCCAATGCCCGTACCTTCAAATGCACTGCTTACGTGCAGGCGGCGGAACATTTCAAATACCTGCTCGGCATATATCTGGTCAAAGCCAATGCCATTGTCTTCCACAAAGATGCGGCAGTACTTGCCGGCCATTTCGCGGTTATCCACTATTCGGCTACCCTGCCCCGAGGTAAGCTCGTAACGGATCGTAATATGCGGCGCTACTTTTTCTTTACTGTATTTAAGTGCATTGCTGATAAGATTGTAGAACAATGGCCGGATGAGCCCCGGCTTCACTTCCAGCGCCGGCAAAGGCTCCAAAATACTGATATGGGCCTCCTTTTCGCGAATGGTGACCTCCAGGTCGCCCATTGCTTCATCGAGCAGGATATTAAGATCGGTAAACTCAAAATTATCCTTTTCGCCGGTGAGTTTAGAGAAGGCAAGAATGTCCTTGATGAGCGACTGCATCCGGCTTGCCGCATTCTGTATGCGGTTGATATAAGAATTGGCATCTCCATCGAGCGCTTCCTTATACTTGGTAGCCAGCAGATCGCTGAAAGTACGGATCTTGCGCAGCGGCTCCTGCAGATCATGAGAAGCCATAAAGGCAAAACGATCGAGGTCGCGGTTTGCCGATTCCAATAAGGTAATATTCCCCAGCAATTGCCGGTTCAGTTGTTTTACCTTCTCTTCGGAGGCCTTTCGTTCAGCAATCTCATTCTCCAGGTTCTTATTGATGGCCTTCAGTTTCTGCTCCTGTATCTGCAGCCGGCGGTTCTTTTGGTAAAGGTCGATGTAAACCGATACTTTGGCCCTCAACAGGTCGGAATTGATGGGTTTATAAATATAATCGACTGCACCGGTGCGATAGCCCTTGAATATATTCTCCTCGCCGAAATTATTGGCCGTAATGAAGATAATAGGAATATGTCGTAGCTTCTCCCGCTCGTAAATGAGCGAGGCTGTCTCAAAGCCGCTGAGGTTCGGCATCTTCACATCCATCAGGATCAGCGCAAAGTCGAATTCGGTAAGCAGTATCTTCAGCGCATGACGGCCCGATGTCGCTTTGACAAAGTGGTAACCATCGGGCTCAAGTATAGCCTCCATGGAAAGCAAATTATCCTCCCGGTCATCTACCAATAAGATCTTTTGCTGCATGTTCAGTGTCTAGATTTTAATTTCAGTTGACTAGCTTATTTCTTCATAGGATACGGATCGTTGATGCTATTTATAGAACCAGACGCGCATCAGCGACAACAGCTGATCGATCTTCAAAGGTTTGGTAATATAATCCGAAGCTCCGGCTTCTATACACTTCTGCCGGTCGCCTTTCATGGCCTTTGCTGTCACCGCAATGATCGGCAAGGTACTGTTCTTATGCTCGCGCCTGATCTTCTGGGTCGTTTCATAACCGTCCATTTCCGGCATCATGATGTCCATCAGCACCATATCGACCTTCGGGCTCTCTTCATTGATCAAATTTATAGCCTCTTTGCCACTCTCGGCCGTGATCACATTGATATTGTACCGTTCAAAAACGGTCGTCAGCGCAAACAGGTTACGCACATCATCATCTACTACCAGCACATTTTTGCCAGTCAGGATATCTTCTTTCATCCGGATATTCTCGATCAGGCGCTTCTTTTCGGTTGGCAGATCTTTATGGTTCAAGTGCAGGTACAACACCGTTTCTTCCAGCAAATGCTCCAGCGAATTTACTCCCTTTAGGATAATACTGTTGGACATGCGCCCCAGGTGTTGCAATTCCTTCTTCGCAAAATCCTTCCCCGAATATATAATAACAGGCGTATGCCTCTGTTTATTTTCCGCCACTTTGTTCACAATATCCGTACCTGATATATCCGGCAGCGTGTAATCCAGGATAATACAATCAAAATCTTTTTCCTTGTCGGTGATCTGTTCTACGGCTTCTTTACCCGTATCGGCCAGTGTAATATCCATATTATCGCCCTGCAGCATTTTCACGATCTGTGAAGAATCGATCTCGTTATCCTCCACCACCAATACCCGCTTCACTTCTTTATTGTTGAACGTCAGGATATCATCGAATAGGTCATTGAGCGCCTCGTTATCGAGCGGCTTGAGCAGGAAACTCCGGGCACCCCGCTTGAGGGCCAGTTCCTTGTTTTCCTCACCCGATATAAGATGAATAGGTATGTGTCGATAGTTCAGATCGTTCCGCAACAGGTCGAGCACCTTCCATCCACTGGTATCCGGCAACTTTACATCGAGGGTAATGGATATCGGCATGAACCGGTTGATAAAATCAAACACCTCGAGGTAGTTGGTGGCTACAATCGCTTTCAACCCGCGCTCATGCGCCTTGTCGATAATGATCTTACCGAAACGAAGGTCATCTTCCACTACCAGCAATACTTTATCGTTGGGCAGCACACTATTGCGGTCGTCGCCCGCTTCATTGATCATTTCATTCACCATTCCCTGCATCGCCTGCGAGTCTTTGGTGTCGGGAGAATTGCGGATAGAGTTGATCAATGTATCGATCTCGCCGCTGTCTCCGCCCAACTGGTACTGGCGGTAGTTGGAAAGCCTGTCTTCCGGGTGGGTAAGGCTCAACGCAGCTTCCACCGGCAGGAACAAGGTAAAGGTGCTACCAAAAGAAGGCTGACTCTCGAGCTCGATGGTGCCGCCCAACAGTTCGGCCAGGCCGCGGCTGATCGACAACCCGAGACCAGTACCACCGTACTTACGACTGGTAGACCCTTCGGCCTGCTGGAACGCTTCAAATATAATATTCTGTTTTTCCTGCGGTATACCGATGCCCGTATCGCTGATGGCAAATGCCACCACTTTCGAAGCATTATCGAGTGTAGGCGTGCCAGCCTTCCAGGTCTTGCGTGCTTCGTAGATGCGCAGCTTTACTTCGCCTTTTTCCGTGAACTTGAACGAATTCGACAGCAGGTTCTTCAGGATCTGGTTGAGACGCTGCAGGTCGGTCTCCATCAGTTCGGGCAATCTTGAATCCGTTTCGATCGTGAAACGCAGGTGCCTTGCTTCGGAGATCGGCTTGAAGGTCGTTTCCACAAAGGAGGCGATCTCAGAAAAGCGAACCTGCCCGAAGTTGGCAGTAATAAAGCCCGATTCGATCTTCGACAGATCGAGGATATCATTGATCAACTGTATCAGGTCATCACCACAGGAGTGAATGGTCTTCGCATAGCGGATCTGTTTATCCGACAAATTCCCCTCCGCATTTTCGTACAGTTGTTGCGCCAGGATCAGCAGGGAGTTGAGGGGTGTACGCAACTCGTGCGACATATTCGCGAGGAACTCCGATTTGTACTTGGAGGTCAGCGTCAGCTGCTCGGCCTTTTCTTCCAGCGAACGGCGAGCCTCTTCCACTTCTTTATTCTTGGCTTCCACTTCATTCTTCTGCTTTACCAGCAGCAGGGCCTTATCCTGCAACTCATCGTTGGTACGGCGCAGCTCTTCCTGCTGTATCTTGAGCTCACCAGCCAGCGACTGCGACTGGGTAAGCAGTTCTTCCGTTCTTGTGTTCGCTTCGATCGTGTTCAATACGATACCGATACTTTCGGTAAGCTGACTCAGGAAGTCGAGGTGCGTTTCACTGAATATATCCAGCGACGCCAGCTCGATCACCGCCTTCACTTTGTTCTCGAACACCACCGGCAGGATGATCAGGTTGGCCGGCCTTGCCCGGCCCAGGCCCGAGCTGATCTTGATATAATTACCCGGAACATTGTTGAGAATGATCCTTTCTTTTTCGTACGCCACCTGCCCTACCAGGCCTTCGCCGATCGCGAACTCGGTAGGGATATTTCTGTCTGATTTATAACCATAAGCCGCAAAAAGGCTCAGCTTGGTATTTTGCGATTCATCTTCCTGCTTCAGGATATAGAAGGCGCCATAGTGCGCCGTTACTACCTGCGCCAGCTCGGAAAGGATTCGCTGGGTCACCGTCTTCAGGTCTTTTTGTCCCTGCAGCATCTGACCAAACTTGGCCAGGTTCGATTTCAACCAGTCCTGCTCCTGGTTACGCAGCGTCGTTTGCTTCAGGTTACTGATCATCTGGTTGATGGTATCTTTCAACGCTTCCACTTCACCTTTCGCTTCCACGCGGATGGTACGGGTAAGGTCACCTTTGGTTACCGCACTCGCCACTTCCGAAATGGAACGCACCTGGGTGGTTAGGTTTTGCGCCAGCTGGTTCACGTTTTCCGTCAGGTTCTTCCAGATGCCCGACGCGCCGGGTACAGAAGCCTGTCCGCCCAGGCGTCCTTCCACACCCACCTCACGCGCCACGGTGGTTACCTGGTCGGCAAACACCGCGAGGGTATCGATCATCTCATTGATCGTATCTGTAAGCTGCGCCACCTCACCGCGCGATACGATCGAAAGCTTCTGCTTAAGATTACCCGTCGCCACGGCAGTAACCACCTTCGCGATACCACGCACCTGGTTGGTAAGGTTGGAGGCCATCATGTTCACCGAGTCGGTAAGGTCTTTCCAGGTGCCGGCCACACCACGCACTTCGGCCTGTCCACCCAGCTTTCCTTCCGTACCCACCTCACGGGCTACCCGCGTTACCTCGAAGGCGAAGGAGTTGAGCTGCTCCACCATCGTATTGATCGTATTCTTAAGATCGAGGATCTCTCCTTTTACGTCGATCTGTACGGTCTTCGACAAGTCACCACTCGCCACCGCTTTCGTTACCTCGGCGATGTTACGCACCTGGGCGGTCAGGTTACCGGTCATCTGGTTCACCGAGTCGGTAAGGTCTTTCCAGGTACCCGCCACACCAGGCACAAAGGCCTGGCCACCCAGCTTACCATCGGTACCCACTTCACGGGCTACCCGCGTTACTTCCGAAGCGAAGGCACGTAACTGATCCACCATCGTGTTGAGGGTTTCTTTCAACTGAAGTATCTCACCGCGCACGTCCACCGTAATCTTCTTCGACATATCTCCATTGGCCACCGCAATGGCTACTTCGGCGATGTTACGCACCTGGTCGGTCAGGTTACCGGCCATCTGATTTACCGAATCGGTAAGGTCTTTCCAGGTACCGGCCACACCAGGCACATTCGCCTGTCCACCCAGCTTACCATCCGTACCCACCTCGCGGGCTACCCGCGTTACTTCCGAAGCGAAGCCCCGCAGCTGATCCACCATGGTATTGATGGTGTTCTTCAACTCGAGGATCTCCCCTTTTACGTCCACCCCGATCTTCCGCGATAAGTCGCCGTTGGCCACCGCCGTGGTTACCTCGGCGATGTTACGAACCTGCGAGGTAAGGTTAGAGGCCATTTTATTTACAGAGTCTGTTAAATCTTTCCAGGTGCCACCTACACCCGGCACATCGGCCTGGCCGCCCAGTTTACCTTCCGACCCCACCTCACGGGCAACCCGCGTTACTTCGGAACCAAAGGAGTTGAGCTGATCCACCATGGTGTTGATGGTATTCTTGAGCTCGAGGATCTCACCGCGTACATCCACCGTGATCTTTCGGCTAAGGTCGCCCCGCGCCACGGCGGTCGTTACCTCGGCGATATTACGCACCTGGTCGGTCAGGTTGGAGGCCATACCATTGACGGAATCTGTCAGGTCTTTCCATACACCGCCTACTCCTTCTACAGCAGCCTGGCCACCCAGCTTGCCTTCGGAGCCCACTTCACGCGCCACCCGCGTTACTTCGGAAGCGAACCCGCGAAGCTGATCCACCATCGTATTGATCGTATTCTTCAATTCGAGGATCTCACCGCGTACATCCACATCGATCTTACGGCTAAGGTCGCCGGTTGCTACCGCCGTCGTCACTTCCGCGATGTTACGCACCTGCGAGGTAAGGTTACCGGCCATGATGTTTACCGAGTCGGTAAGGTCTTTCCAGGTGCCTCCCACACCCGGCACCTGCGCCTGGCCACCCAGTTTACCTTCGGATCCTACTTCACGCGCTACCCGCGTTACTTCCGATCCGAAAGAGTTGAGCTGGTCCACCATCGTATTGATCGTATTCTTCAACTCGAGGATCTCCCCTTTCACGTCTACCGTGATCTTACGGCTAAGGTCGCCCCGCGCCACGGCCGTCGTTACTTCGGCGATATTACGCACCTGACCGGTAAGGTTGGAGGCCATCCCGTTTACCGAGTCGGTAAGGTCTTTCCACGTACCGGCCACGCCCTTTACCTGGGCCTGGCCGCCCAGCTTTCCTTCGGTACCTACTTCGAGCGCCACACGGGTCACCTCCGAAGAGAAGGAGTTGAGCTGATCCACCATGGTATTGATCGTATTCTTGAGCTCGAGTATCTCCCCTTTTACGTCTACCGTGATCTTACGGCTAAGGTCACCTTTCGCCACCGCGGTAGTCACCTCAGCGATATTCCGCACCTGGCCGGTGAGGTTGCTGGCCATCTGGTTCACGGAGTCGGTAAGGTCTTTCCACACACCACCTACCCCTTTCACTTTTGCCTGGCCACCGAGCTTTCCTTCAGAACCCACCTCACGCGCCACGCGCGTCACTTCCGCCGAGAAAGAGTTGAGCTGATCCACCATCGTATTGATCGTATTCTTCAATTCAAGGATCTCCCCCTTTACGTCTACCGTGATCTGGCGGCTAAGATCGCCCTTCGCCACAGCCGTCGTTACTTCGGCGATATTTCGCACCTGCCCGGTAAGGTTACTGGCCATCTGGTTTACCGAGTCGGTAAGGTCTTTCCAGGTCCCGGCCACTCCTTTTACCTGGGCCTGGCCACCCAGCTTACCTTCGGTACCTACTTCAAGCGCTACACGCGTTACTTCGGAAGAGAAGGAGTTGAGCTGATCCACCATCGTGTTGATCGTATTCTTGAGCTCGAGTATCTCACCTTTTACGTCGACCGTGATCTTTTTGGAAAGGTCACCCTTCGCTACAGCAGTCGTCACCTCGGCGATGTTGCGCACCTGGCCGGTGAGGTTACTGGCCATCTGGTTTACCGAATCGGTAAGGTCTTTCCACACACCACCTACACCCTTTACCTTGGCCTGGCCGCCCAGTTTTCCTTCGGAACCTACTTCCCGCGCCACCCGCGTTACTTCTACCGAAAAGAGGTTGAGCTGGCGCACCATGTCATTTACCTCTTTGGCGATGCGCGCAAACTCCCCCTGCAACAGGTGACCGCCGATCTCGAGGGGCATTTCCTGCGACAGGTTGCCTTTGGCCACCAGCGAGATTACGTGGGCAATCTCGATAGTGGGGTGCACCAGGTCCGAGATCAATGTATTCAGCGAATCCATACCGGTACTCCAGGCGCCCTTGGCGTGGGGCACTTCGATACGCTGCGTGAGTTTACCCTGCTTACCGATCGTACTGCCGGCGCGGGTAAATTCATCGATCATCTTTTCATTGAGGGAAATAATATCGTTGAGGGTGTCGCAGATCTTACCATTGAGCCCGATCTCATCGATCGGCATCCGGACATTGAAATTACCATTCTTCATTTCGGTAAGCACGTGCAATAAAGTGCGGAGATCAAACTGCCCAATTGAGGAAGTTTGGGGACTATCGTACCCGTTCGCAGGGGTAGGACTTTTTGTTTTCCGGGCAGCCGTTTTGGTCTTCTGTACTCCATTGGCCTTGGAAGCGGCAACAATAGCGCTATCCTTTGCCGGCATGGCCTTAGTTTTTGGGCGGGTCATAGCAAATGTTTAATGTAAGAAGGTATAACAAATAATAAATCATGCCAGAATTTGGCGAAAAGATGGTTGGTGCCTGTATTGGTTTTCAGCGAGAGTGCGCTTTTAGGGTTAAACAGAATTCCCCACATTGGGGGAATATTTCCACACAATGAGCAATATGATACATGGCCAAAATTGGCAATGCGTGTAATGCGCTCCGTATCCAAATACACGTAAAAAGGCTATGCCAGCCGGATACTGGCTGTCTGGGCCAAATCGGGCATGCGAGTTGTGATAACACACAAGTGCACTGAAAAACTGTAATGTATGTTGGAAAAGACAATCTTGCTTGTTGATGACGACTCGGAGGACCAATTCCTGATGCAGGAAGCCTTCAGCGATAATGGAATTGGGGAAACCCTGCGATTTGCCGACAACGGCGAATCGGCGATCGAACTGCTCGATCACTTAACACCGGAAGAGTTGCCTTCCCTCATTGTTATGGACCTGAACATGCCACGCATGAATGGTCGCGAAACCCTCTCCTACCTCAAACAACACCCGCTGTACCACGATATTCCCGTCATCATTTATTCAACTTCTATCAATGACCTGGAACGTGCCCGCTGCAAAGAGATCGGCGCAGCCGCCTATATTACCAAACCCGCCACTTTTACGGAGTGCCAGCAGATAGCCTGGTGGTTCCATAAGATCGGTTGCGGCAACCAGGTCGAGGAACAGAGTGATTAGATCCGATGGCATCATCTTTTTAAAAGTATCCGAAAATCACCAGTATGAAAACCACGCGCAATACCAACACAAAGCAAAGTAAACAAGGACATAATAGCATTCCCAAACCGGAGATCCGGGACAATCTCGATAGCCGGAAAAACGAGGAGCAGGATTTTAAAGGGGACGATGTTACCCATAACAGAAAACCACACCACAATACCGGTAAGTCCAAACGCAGCAAATAAGACGTAAAGACAATAGCATTTTCCGTTGATCATTGACCTATCCAACCAGTTCTACCATTAACCTTATTACCATTAATCATTAGCCTTTACTATCCTTTTTTGCTATTCCATTTACGATCTTGTCATGCTGTTTGAGAACAAAGCCAACACGATCCGGGCTATCCTTATTGAAAGGAACGAAACCCTTGCGGTGGCCGAAAGTGTCACCGCAGGATACGTACAAGCCATCTTATCAGCCGCCGAAGAAGCCTCCTTCTTTTTCCAGGGCGGCATTACCGTTTACAATATCGGCCAGAAATGCAGGCACCTGCAGGTGGACCCCATCGAGGCTATGCGCAGCAATTGCGTATCGGCCAAGGTAGCCCTGCAAATGAGCATGGGCGTACAGCAACTGTTCAAAAGCGATTATGGCATCGCGATCACCGGGTACGCAGCCCCGCTACCCGAGGCGGGCATCGACCAGGTATTTGCCTTTGTAGCGGCTACCCACAAAACACAGGTACTGGCTCTCGAAAAGATCAGCTCCGACGCGGGTGCAGCCCCGTCTGTACAGATCGATTATGCTGAGCAGGTACTCCGGCTGTTTGAATCCTGCATCAGCCGCTGAAACTAACACGCCCCACAACAGGCGTTTGTCAGCATTCCTTCCATATGCTGCAATACCCATTTACCTGCTTCACATTACTACCTGCATCTTTCACAACGGCTAATCGTCAAACAACAGAATTCGTTACTTTGTAGAACGAACTCCACGATTATTACATTCCGTCATCCAAAAGCGGCGGGGTAAAAAAGGCTTGCTTTTTGAATTAAGGATAATAGTCTTGCCTCATAACTGATAGTATTACAAATAAATACAAGATAAATTGTGAAACAACCGACCAATGTGCCCGCTATACTCAAAAAGATCGGACGGATCCTGCTGAAGACCTTCCTGATCATCCTGGGCATATTGATCCTGCTTGTGTTGGTGATCCAAACTCCCCCCGTTCAACATTTCATCCGCGGCAAAGCTGTGAGCTGGCTGCAGAAGAAACTGCAGACCCGGGTCGACGTTAGCCGGCTGTACATCGGGTTTCCCAAAAAGATCGTACTGGAAGGCATTTATCTCGAAGACCGGCAAAAAGACACCCTCTTTTATGGCGGCAGCATCAAGGTTGACCTCAACCTCTGGAAACTGATCAAAAGCGAAGTACTGGTGCAGGAGATCAGCCTGGAGAACATCACGGCCAACGTAAAACGCACCCTGCCCGATACTACTTTCAATTTCCAGTTTATCATAGATGCTTTCGCTTCCAAAGAGCCAGCCGTTCCTTCTACCGATACGAGCTCCCTGAAAATGTCCATCGACCGTGTGGTGCTCGATAAATTCAGCGCCCGCTACCTCGATGTGGTGAACGGCAGCGATATGAAAGTGTACATCGGCCATTTCGATACCCGCATCGACCGGTTCGACCCGGCCCACGCCGCCTATTCGGTGCCCAGTACCGAATTGCGCGGATTACGGGCTTCCATCTACCAGCGCAAGCCGATCGTAACACCCGAGTCGCCGGCTACCGATAAAGCCGAAGCGGCTGCCGGGCCCGATATGCAGTTACAATTCAAGGAAATTGAACTCGAAGACTGTCAGCTCGATTACGGCAACGACGAAAGCGCCCTATACGCTAACCTCACTGTAGGTGATCTACTGCTGCACATGCAGGAGCTCGACCTCACCCGGCAACTGATTCGCCTCGACGAAGTAACGCTCAACAATACCACCGCTGCCATCCGCTTTGGCAAGAAGCCGGCAGCCAAAGTGGTGGTCAAAGAAGTTAAACAGGAGGTACAGGCGCAGGCCGAAGCCGGCTGGCGGGTAACCGTTAACAAAGTGGCGCTGGAGAAGAACGCCTTTCGCATGGACGATGACAATACGCCCAAAGCGAAAACCGGGATGGACTATGCCCACCTCGACCTGCGCGAACTCCACTTTGCAGCCGACGATATCCGTTACAGCTCCGATACCATCAGCGGGCGCATCGCCGAAGGCAGTTTCACGGAGCGTTCGGGCTTCACCCTTCAAAAACTGCAAACCAATTTTCAATACACCGCCAAGGGCGCCTACCTGCACGACCTGCTCGTGCAAACACCCGGCACGCGCCTCGAACGCAGCATAGACGTAGCCTACCCTTCGCTCGACGCCCTCCAGAAAGACATCGGCCAGCTGCGCCTGGACATGGACATACGCGATAGTAAAGTGCAGGTGAAGGACATCCTCACCTTTGCACCCTTCCTGGCCGAACAACCCGCCTTTGCGAATCCACAATCCACCTGGCAGCTGCACAGCCAGGTAAGCGGCTCCGTAAGCGATCTGCGCATCGGTTCCCTGCGCATCAAAGGCATGCAACAGACCAACCTCGAGTTGGCCGGCAACATCAAAGGCCTGCCCGACATGAAAAAGCTGCAGGCCAACCTCGCCATCAAAGACATCAGCAGCAGTGCACGTGATGTGGAGCGGCTGTTGCCAAAAGGATCTATACCCGAAAATATCACCATCCCCTCCCAGTTCAATCTATCGGGTAAATTGAATGGCACCGAAAAGAAGCTGTACGCCGACCTGCTGCTCAATACCACCCTCGGCACCGCTACCGTGAAAGGCACGGTACAAAACCCGGCCGACTCGATCAACATCGGTTACGACCTGGCTTTGACGGCACAATCCTTCGACCTTAAAAAGTTATTGAAGCAACCCGACCTTGGCCTGCTGACCATGAACGTAACCGCGAAGGGTCGCGGCCGTGTAGTAAAGACCATGGATGCTACTGTTGATGGATTGATTGCTGTGGCCGACTACAAAGGATACCGCTACCACGATTTCAAATTAAATGGCCATATCCGGCAACAGGTATTCGAGATCAAGGCAGCTATTCAGAACGAGCCGATACATGTTGAGCTGGATGCCTCAGGTAGTTTAGCCGGCGCCTACCCCGCCATCAAATTGCATGCGGTGGTTGACAGCGTAAAGACATTACCCCTGCACCTCACGACCGACAATATCATTTACCGCGGGAATATCGATGCCGATTTCCCGCTACTGAACATCGATAGCCTCGAAGGCCGCCTGCTGGTTACCAAGAACCTGTTGGTGATGGGCGACCGCCGCATAGAAACGGATACGCTGGAAGTGGTGGCCAACCTTTCCGACTCGGGCCAGGTGATCGACCTCCGCAGCGAAGTGCTCACCGCAAAACTGTGGGGCCAATACCATTTAACCGAACTGGGCACCGTGATGCAGCGCTCGATGAATAAGTATTTTTCCAATGCCCCCGATAGCCTCACCGGCTTGCCTCCCTATGATTTCCGGGTCAATGCTACACTGGTCAAAGGTCCATTATTGCAAGGATTTGCACCCGACCTGAAACAACTGGAGCCGGTATTGCTGAATGGGCATTTCACCAGCAATGGCGGCATTAACGCGACATTGAAAGCACCGCTGGTTGTGTACGGCACCAACGAGATCAGCAATGCACAGCTTACCGCCAATACCGAAGGCAACAGTCTGCAGGCACTCGTCGGATTTGATGCTTACCGCAACGGCGAATCGCTGGTGGTGTATGAAACAAGACTACGTGCAGCGCTGGCCGACAACAAGATCAATTTCGCCCTGCACACAAAGGATGTGAACGGCAAAGACAAATACCACCTCGAAGGATTGCTGGCGCAGCCGGCCAGGAGCGTGTATGAATTCTCGCTGCGTCCCGATTCGCTGATGCTGAACTACCAGGAATGGGTGGCCGGCAACGACAACAAGATCCGCATCGACTCGACCAATATTACAGCCGACAAGTTCTGGCTTAGTTATATGGACCAGCGGCTATCGATACAAACGCGTACCGACCAGCCCGGCCAGCCGCTCGGCGTTGGCTTCGACCGTTTCCGCATCGGCACCCTCGTAAGTTTTATTCAGAAAGACTCTTTGATCGCCGATGGTGAGCTCAATGGAGCGATCAGCTTCACCAACATTATGAAAGAACCGGTATTTGCCGGCGACCTTACGATCAAAAATGTCAGCATGAGTAAAGACACACTGGGCGATATTCATGCGATCGTGAACAACGAAACACCCAATAACTACGCGGCCGATATTACTCTTACCGGGCACGGCAATGATATCGGCATTAAGGGCGTGTATAAAATGGAGGAGGTAAGCAGTTTCGATTTTGATGTCGCGATCCGGACCCTGCAGCTTAAGTCCCTGCAGGCCGCCAGCATGGGCAGCATCAAATCGGCCTCGGGTACTGCCACCGGGCAGTTTGCCCTCAAGGGCACCATCGACAAACCTTCGATAAACGGAGAGCTGACATTTAACAAAGCCATCGTAGTGCCCACCGCCATAGGCTCGCCCCTGAAGATCGACCAAACCGGGATAAAGATCACCGATGAAGGTGTTGTGTTTAACGAATTCACCATCCGCGATTCTGCCAATAATACCGCCACCCTCGATGGCACCGCGTATACCACCAACTTCACCAATTATAAATTTGACCTGGTATTCAACGCCCGCAACTTCCAGGCACTCAATAGTACAGCCAAAGAGAATGAACTTTATTATGGTGACCTGTATTTCAACAGCCGTCTTAACATAAAGGGCACCGAACTTCACCCGATCGTAGATGGATCGCTCAAGGTAAATGAGAAAACCAAACTCACGGTGGTAATGCCCCAGGAAGATCCGGGTGTGCAGGACCGCGAAGGGGTGGTAAGGTTCGTAGATAAGGACGCTGTACCCAACGATTCCTTATGGCAGGGATCGGGGCTCGACTCATTGAATACCGCTAATATCCGCGACTACGACATCAATGTCAATATTACGATCGACAAGGAAGCAGAGTTGAACATGATCGTCGATGCGGCCAACGGCGACTTTCTGCAGGTAAAAGGCGAAGCCAATCTCAACGGTGGCATTGACCCCAGCGGTAAGGTGACGATGACCGGCACCTATGAGTTGCAACAGGGCAGTTATCAATTAGCGCTCAATTTCCTGAAACGGAAATTCGATATACAGAAAGGCAGCCGTATCATCTGGCAGGGCGAACCCACCGAAGCCGAGGTCGACATCACCGCCATTTATGAGGCTAACACCTCCCCCATCGACCTGGTAGGCAGCCAGCTCGGTAGCGAAACCTCCACTGCCGATCGCAATAAATACCGGCAACGACTGCCCTTCCTGGTATACCTCAAAATGGAAGATAAATTACTGAAACCAAAACTAACCTTCGATATCCGCCTGCCCGAAGACAGGAGCCTCGGCGTTGACAAAGGCATCGTTGAAACTACCAATACCAAGCTGGAACAGTTGCGGCAGCAGCCCGGCGAAATGAACAAGCAGGTATTCTCGCTGTTGCTCCTGAATCGTTTTATACAGGACGATCCCTTCGCCACAGGTAACAGCGCCCTCACTCCGGAAAGTTTTGCCCGCCAGAGTGTGAGCAAATTGCTGACAGAACAACTGAACAACCTGGCAGCCGGCCTGGTGCAGGGCGTAGACATCAACTTCGATGTACAGTCGCAGGAAGATTTCACAACCGGTCAGGCAGAAAACCGCACCGAGCTGAATGTGGAAGTATCCAAGCGCCTACTCAATGACCGGCTGAAGGTAACCGTTGGCAGCAATTTTGAACTGGAAGGTGCAGAGAATACCAACCGGCAAAGCAACAATATCGGCGCCGACGTAAGGATCGATTATGAACTGAGCCGCGACGGCCGCTACATGTTAAGGGCCTACCGGAAGAATGAATATGAAGGAATTCTTGAAGGGTATATCATAGAAACCGGCGTGGGTCTGGTGATCACGATCGATTATAACCGGTTCAGGGAGATCTTCGAATCGGCCAAAAAACGGGAAGCGAGAAGATTGGAAAGGCAGCGTCAACGGCAGCTTCGGGAGGCGAAAGAGGAGGAAGTGCCCACTGCCCCACCCCCGGTCACCGTACCCAAAACAACCGGAGGACGATAAGCCGTTCACCGCAGCAATCATTAAATCGACAGAACCTATAGAACCAATATAGTTTGAAAAGAAAAGGACTTATATACAGATCGATATGGCCGCTGCTCATCCTGTTCCTGGCTTCCTGCAGCAACACGAAGTACCTGCCCGAAAACGAGGCACTGTACACAGGCGCCACCGTAAAGGTGAGCGGCGACGACCTTAGCCGAAAAAAACGAAAGGCCCTCACCAGCGAACTGAATGCACTCACGCGGCCAAAGCCCAATCGGAAATTCCTGGGCATGCGCTTTAAATTGTGGGTATACAATATCGCCGGCAATCCCAAAAGTGAAACATCCTTTCGCGGAAAACTCAAGAACAAAACGGGTGAACCGCCCGTACTACTGAGCAGTGTGAAATTAACTCGCAATAGCGACGTACTGGAGAATTACCTGGAGAACCATGGCTATTTCCAGGCCTCTGTAACCGCCGACACCACGGTTAAACACAAAAAGGCTACTGCTACCTACACGGTCAAAACCGGCGTACAATATGTGATCGATACCGTACGCTTTGAATTGGACAGTAGCTTCCTGGCCAACACCATCCGGCAAACCGAAAAGAAGAGCCTGTTGAAACGCGGAGAGCCTTTCAACCTGGATATGATCAAGATCGAACGCGAACGCATCGATGCCTACCTGAAGGACAATGGTTTTTATTATTTCAATCCCGAGCATTTACTGATAGAGACCGACAGCACCATCGGCAACCACAAAGTGAATATGTATGTAACCCTTAAAAGGGGCATACCCCCCAGCGCCAAGGAGATGTACACCATCAAAGATGTGATGATCTATACTAACTTCCGCTTGAATGCCGCTTCCGATACAACCGCCAACACGGGCACCCTGTATAAAGGCTACAATGTAGTGGACCGCAACAAACAGTTCAAACCTTACCTGTTCGAAACCGCCATGCAGTTTCAACCCAATGATATATACAACCGTAAGGACCACAACCTGTCTTTAAGCCGCATCATTAACATGGGCGTGTTCAAGTTCGTAAAGAACCGCTTCGAGAAAGTACCCAATTCGCCCTTTGCCCAACTCAATACCTACTATTACCTCACGCCATATCCGAAAAAATCAATCCGCGCCGAGATCAATGGTACCTCAAAAAGCAATAACCTCGTAGGTTCCAACATTGCCGTATCCTGGCGCAACCGTAACACCTTCCGTGCCGGCGAGCTGCTCAAGATCACGGCTTCGGGTGGTGCGGAAATTCAATACAGCAGCGCACAGAAAGGATATAACGTGTACAGGTTGGGACTGGAAGGTTCGCTGAGCTTTCCCCGTTTCCTGATCCCCTTTTTCCGGCTCGATACCAAGGGCGCCTTTGTACCCAAAACCAATATGATGGTGGGTTATGACATGTTGAACAAAAGCAAGCTTTACACACTCAATTCATTCCGCACCTCCTATGGATGGGCCTGGAAGGAAAATCTTTATAAAGAACATCAGTTCAATCCCATCGCCGTGAACTATGTGCAGCCGCTCAACGTAACACCCGAGTACGAAGAGATGATAAAAACCGATCCAACCCTCGCCAAGGCCATCGAAAAACAATTCATACTCGGCAACACGTACAACTTCACGTACGATACCCGTATCGATAAACCGGCGCATGCTACGGGCGTCTACTTTAGCGGAACACTCGACATGTCGGGCAACCTGGCCGGACTCATCTTCGGCGACAGCTCCAAAGGCAAATCGGGCCAGGTATTTGGCGCCGTCTTTTCGCAATATGTAAAAGGAGAAGCCGATCTGCGTTACTACCTGCGCACTGGTACCCATAGCAGCTGGGCCAACCGCCTCATCATTGGTGGCAGCTTACCACACGGCAATTCGAAATCCTTGCCCTACATCAAACAATTCTTCAGCGGCGGTACCAATAGTATCCGCGCCTTCCGCAACCGGAATGTGGGTCCCGGCACCTATTACGATGTCAATCAAACCGGTGTTCCCGACCAAACAGGCGACATCAAACTGGAATTGAATACGGAGATCCGCGCTAAACTGTTCAGCATCGTGGAAGGCGCCGCCTTTGTAGATGCCGGCAACATCTGGCTGTACAACGAAGAAACACTGAAGCCGGGCGCCAAGTTTACCAAAGACTTTTATAAAGAACTGGCCGTAGGCGCCGGCGTGGGCTTACGCCTCGACGTTTCCATCCTCATCGTTCGCCTCGATGTGGCATTCCCCCTGCGCAAACCATGGCTGCCGGATGGAGAACGCTGGGTGATCAAACAGATCGACCTGGGCAATGGCGAGTGGCGCAAAAACAATATTATCTGGAACCTCGGTATCGGCTATCCATTCTGATCCGCCATCGGCTGCTTCACCTGCACCATCAAAACAAAATGGCCGACCTCAACGGTCAGCCATCCTGATAAAACAAAGCAGTTTTCCTAAAAGCCGTTAGCAAGCAGTTCGTCCAGGCGTTCATGGCCTTGTGCCACGCCCTTTTCCATGCCGGAGCGCACCATCCCGTCGCGATCGGCGACCGATTGGAATACAGTCTTCATGGTAACTTTTGTGCGGCCACCTGGCAACGATTCGAAGTAGGCCGTATCGAGCGAAACATGTCCACGCTCGGGCATGCCTTCAAATTCGAAGGTCTGTATCAATCGTTCGGGTGCCGTTACCTCATGTATAACCCCGTAAAAGCCATAGCTATTACCGTTACCATCGGTATGAACGTAACGGTACGAGCCGCCTGCCCTGGGCTCAAAATGGTCGATGTCCATAACATAGCCGCGTGGGCCCAGCCATTGCAGCAATAATTCGGGAGTAATGAAGGCCTTAAACACCATTTCGCGGGGAGCCTCAAATTCGCGGGTAATGACCACTTCCTGTTTACCAGGCTCGGCCGTCACCAGTGTAGGATTTTTCGTTAACATGATCATTTGTATTAAAAGGTTGAAAAATTAGTGTTAAGAACATCAGGCTTCTGCCAGTTCTTTGATATTGATCTTCGACATCTTCATGAGCGCTTGTACGGCCCTTCCGCCTTTTGCTGCATCACCAGGCTGCATCAGCTCGCCCATATTGGCGGGTACTACCTGCCACGACAAGCCGAATTTATCCTTCAGCCAGCCACATTGAGATTCCCGGCCGCCATCGGCGATCAGCTTGTTCCAGAAATAATCGATCTCCTGCTGACCATCGCAGTTGATGAATAGTGAGATGGCTTCATTGAATTTGTATTGAGGGCCGCCATCGAGCGCCATGAATCGTTGACCATTAAGCTCAAATACAGCGGTGAGTACTTTGCCGCCGAAACCCGGCACACTGTCGGGATAACGGGCGATGGTAATGATCTTTGAGTCCTTGAATACAGAAGTGTAAAACTTTACCGCTTCTTCGGCCTGGCCATCGAACCAGAGGAATGTGACAATCTTTTGCATGACTTGTTTTTGTTTTTTATGGTTATGAAAATATTTCGTTCCCGTTAAGACATACCACTCCCGGCCCGCATGGGGCGACATGAAAAACTACAGCAATCTGGATACAGGGATCGGGCACAACCGCATCAGCCGGCCACTACGTCATCAAACCAGCCGCCAACCACTTTTAGATCAACAACAGAACTGATCAGCAACGCTATTAAGGATCATTTTTTCCTTTTACCCTTGGGGGCTTTACCGGGCCCGCGTTTCTCATTTTTCGCAGCCGCCCCCTGCTTAACAGCCGGCTCTTCATCTGGCTGCATGCGAAGGAGCAGAGCATCCAGGGCATCGAACTTATGTTCCCACGCCTTACGAAAGGGCTCCAGCCATTCGGCAATATCCTGGAGCGCCTCCAACCGCGCCTCACACATACGTTCCCTGCCCTGCTGTTTGATCTCGATGAGCCCGCACTCGGTCAGGATCTTGATATGCTGCGAAATGGCGGGCCTGCTCACGTCAAAATTCTCGGCAATGGCATTCAGGTTAAGGGCATTGAAGGCCACCAGGCCAATGATCGCCCGCCGGGTTGGATCGGCTATCGCCTGGAATACATCTCTTCTCATAGATCAATTGTGTAAGTAATCGCTTACGAAAGTATATGTAAGTATTTACTTACGCAAATTTATTTTTGCAACAACCCGCCAGCGGTCTGTACCAACTACCAGGAAGAGCATTAATCCTCACCAACACCAGGTTGCACCAACCATACGGTACACGCACAGGCAGACCCTCAGAGCAGCACAACCTGCAGGTATTGAATACGACAGGACCGCAACTGACTGATGCCGACGGCGCCTTCCCATTTTTTTACTTTAGCACGTTCCCCAATCAGATCGATTGCACAGTTATCATCCAAACCTGCACACTTATCCGCGTATTCCGCACACTTACTCGTTTGTACCGCCTAAAGCTGATTTTTATGATTTTGTTTGGTAAGTTTGATTCAATCGGTAAATTATCTATTTCGATTGCCTGCGTTAATCCGCCAAACTTCCCTACTACACCTGCCGGCATATAAAAAGATAATAATTACCTCTTCCGACAAAGCCACAAACGCTAACACACAACCAGGCAACAATTGAAAGTTGCCGGTAAACCAGTTTAAGCAAATTCGCCTGAAAATCACCCAAAACCGTAGAAAATGAAATTCATTCTCTGGGCCTTATCCTTATTGACCCTATCGTACGCTGAAGCAACAGCGCAATGCAGCACTACCAATATCGCATTAAGCAAAACAGTATTATCTTCTTCAGAAGACGTTAACCACTACGCGGCCAGGGTGGTGGATGGCAACGGCTCCGATTGGTGGCCCAGTGGCGGATATTCGGGGCCGGCAGATCAATATCTGACGATCGACCTTGGCCAAAGCTACCCCATTTGTAATGTTAGCATTGACTTTCTCGACGCAGTGCACCATGCAGCCAGCTATACTATTCAAACTTCTGCCAACAATAGCTCCTGGACGACTGCTGTTACAATCACCGGCAACACCACAGTAAACATTAGTCATAACATTTCCGCAACTGCCCGATACGTAAAACTGAATATGACCGAAAAGCCCGTTAGCTGGTCAACCTATGCTGTATCGGAGTTTAAGATCTACACCACCTCATCGAACCAGTCGCCTGCCGTGTCGATCACATCGCCCGTCACCGGCGCTTCATTTACAGCCGGAAATAATATCACCATCAATGCTACAGCTACAGACGGCGACGGAACCGTTAGCAAGGTTGAATTCTACAAGGGTACTGAAAAGCTAGGCGAGGACGCTACCAGTCCCTATTCCTATACCTGGAGCAACGTAACTTCCGGCAGTTATGCATTAACTGCAGTAGCTACCGACAACAGTCTTGGCACGGCGACCTCGGCTATCGTTAACATAACCGTTTCCAATCCGGCAGGCACCGCATGGCTGTATTCCGGCAACGCTGTAACCTCGGCGCTCACACTGGGCACCACGACTAATTTTTCAATGCCGTTCATTACCAACAACATTGAACGTATGCGCATTGGAGCTAACGGCAACGTTGGAATAGGCACTGCCAATATCAATGATGCCAGTTTCAAATTATTCGTTGATGGAGCAATCAGGGCAAGAAGGCTAAAGGTGGATCAGATAATATGGCCCGATTATGTATTTGAAAAGGATTACACACTAATGCCGCTTTCTGCGCTATCAAAGTTCATAGACCAGCACCATCACCTGCCAGGCGTACCTGCGGCCGCAGAAGTACAAAAAAAGGGTATCGACGTGGGCAACAACCAGGCCATCCTTTTACAAAAGATCGAGGAACTGACTCTCTACCTGATCGAACAAAATAAAAACTTCGAGCAGCAACAGCAGGAGCTCAAAAATAGCAGAGAGAAGATCGCTCAGTTGGAAAATGCCATAAAAGCCATTCAGGCCAATCAATGCAAGAAATAGTTCAAACGGACATCCTTTCATTAATTACCCCGAGTAACCTGCATATGAAGACCATTAAACCAATCCATAAAGATACATACAAGGGATTGCTGTTGTGCTTAGCAACAAGCCTGCTTTTTTCCATGATATGCCAGAGAGCAGTTGGTCAGGCTGAGTTGCCAAAAATAATCCCGCATTCACCCACTGCGGCATCCCTGTTCAAATACCTTGATTACCCGGTAGACCAGTCAACCGGCGTGCCACAGATAAGTGTTCCCTTGTACGAGATCACGAGTGGAAGCTTAACTGTTCCTATTTCCATTAACTACCATGCATCCGGAAGAAAAGTAAACGATCAGGATGGAGCCATCGCGCTCGGGTGGAGCCTGCAGGCAGGCGGTATGATATCGAGAACCATTTATGGATCGCCTGATCTGGGGCCCCAGCCATTTCCCAATCCATTCAACTTCACCATTTCTTTTCCCGCGGATCTGGGATATCTCGAACGAATAAGTCACTATCCGAATAATCCTGTCGACGCCCCCCCGGGCTTATGGGTCGATACAGAATATGATATATTTTCTTACAACTTCAATGGCACCAGTGGAAAATTCCTTTTAAAAGACAACAACAACGTAAAAACCCCGGTTTTGCTTCCGGAAAAACCGTATATCATTACTCCCCGTTTTGCAAACAACTTTCAAAATGGCTTTACGATTACTGACGACAAAGGAACCACCTACGAGTTCACTCCTACCGACACCTACGGCACGGCTCAGCAAAGCGCCACTTCGGGCTATTCCCTGACAAGGATTATTTCAGCTGACAAAACTGACACGATCACCTTTACTTATTCGGCATTTTATGAAGAAAGAGTATCGATCAACCAACAGATCATCCTGAATGACAAAGTCAACGTGAGTCAACAACATCAACCATTCGAAGTTCCGCAAATAACGGATGTAGAAAACACTGCACGCGACGGGTACCAGGTCTCACGCCTTAGTACCATCAATTTTAAGAATGGAAAAGTGGTATTTAACCTGCTCCCGGGAACAGATAAGATCAACAATATACAAATACTCAACGCCGGCAACGAGATAATTAAGACCATTCAATTTACAAGGTCTGTTTGCTACACACAGCCTGAACTGAACAGTATACGCCACAAGCTCGACGAGATCCAATTCAGGGACAAAAACAATAGCACGATCGAAAAATATGCTTTTGAGTACTATCCAGTGGTCAGCCAGAATGGCCAGATTGATATCAGACATGCTGACTACTGGGGTTACTACAACGCTTCCGGCATTCACGATATGGTGCCCTACTACACCGGACTACAGTATCAAGCCAACATATCTTCGCCTATATACAACACCTCGAGCGTGGGCAACCCGGGGTTTAACCGGACACCTGACCTTGAAGCAACCAAAAGCGGCGTGCTTAAAAAGATAACGCTTCCAACCGGGGGCAGTACCGAGTTCATTTACGACCAAAACTTTTACTACAGTTATGCCGATCAACAAGGACGCCGTGGCCCGGGGTTAAGGATTGCACAGATCATTAAAGAAGACAGGAATGGAACCAGTCAGTCACGCGTATTCAAGTATGGCGAAAGCGAAAGTGGATACGGAGCTATCGACATGGAGCCCAAACTCCAGACGATGGCTTCCGAATCGTATTATCAATTTACTCCGGTAGATACAGAAGGGGACTGGACAAGGAGCGGATCTTACCGGCAAAGGGTATTTTATTCGGGCTTCATAGCTGAATTGAGCGATATCGCAGACAGACCGGTCATTTACAACCAGGTAACAGAGTACCATGGTACCGTACTCGACAATGTTGGAAAAACGATCTATGAATACGATAATTATGCCTGGGCACCTGCTGGCATGCCGCTGTCGACCAGCCTCACCATAGGCAGGTACCACATCTCCAACTTCAACTATTGGAACCCACCAGCACTTACAAAGCAGACGGATTATTTGAGGACCAACGTGGGGTACGACACCCATTACAGCAAACGTAAGGAAGTAACCAATGTCTATTTGGTCAGTAATACTGAAATGGTGACAGGCCTTCATTTGCAACGTGTGCATGCCTTTCCACAAACAGGCACTTCATGGTCCGGCGGCCATGCCCCTGAAAAACATGTGGCCCTTACATATGGCATCAATCCCTATGCATGGAGCCCCTACCAGGTGCCTTCGGGATCAAAAAAACTGACGCAATCAGTAGAACAATTGTATAACGAAGATCAATCGGTGATCACCAAAACGACAACCTACAATTACAACGCGAAACATCTATTAAGCAAATCGACCCGAAACACTTCAGACGGAGGATCGCTGGTTACGGAGACTAAATACCCTTTCGAATATCCGGGCAATAACATTTTGGACCTGATGACGACGCTGAACATGCTCAATTTCCCCATCGAACAGCTGGAAAGCAGAAATACCCAGCCAGTTAAAAGTGTTCGCACGAATTACGACAATTGGGGAACAACCTCACCTATGCTTGCCCCCCGAACCGTTGAAATTAAAAAGGGCAACCTCGCTTATGAAACCCGCTTACGGTATCTCTCCTACGACAACGACGGCAACCCTTTAAACGTCAGCAAAGAGACAGACGTCCCGATGGCCTATGTCTGGGATTACAACAAATCTTATCCGGTGGCAGAGGTCACCAACGCTGCTGACAACGAGATTGCTTTCACCTCATTCGAAGCCGATGGAACCGGCAACTGGACAGGCATCAATGTAGCAAACATTAATCAGTCCATTGCAGTCACCGGTTCTGCCTCCTACAATTTCAACGGCACCACTATTTCCAAACCCGGGCTTTCAACCACTAAAAACTACATCGTATCGTATTGGACACAAACCGGCCCCTGTACTGTAAGCGGCACCCCGGTTGCCGGTTGGCCCAGGAATATACGGTCGGTAACGATCAATGGTACTACCTGGACATGCTGGGAGCATCAGGTTACAAATACATCCACCGTCGCAATAAGTGGCAGCGGCACCGTCGATGAGCTTCGGCTGTTCCCCGCTGCCGCCCAAATGACCTCTCATTGTTATAAACCATTGATTGGCATGTTAACGCAAAACGATCCCAACAACCAGATATTATACTACGAATATGACAACGCCGGCAGGCTGAAACTGATCCGTGACATGGACAACAACATCATTAAAACCATCACATATCAGTACCAGACCACCACACCATAAGTATCGAAGGCTCCCGCAGAGGCGTGAGGATGCGAATAAATGATAACCCATAACTAGTCTAAAGTTTAAATATCAAGGAAAAATATGCGACTTAACCTTATCTGTCACAGACTTAGTATTTTCCTGGTACTAATGATATTGCAGGGATCAATGATCCCGGCAACTGCACAATTCACCATCAATGGCACATCCTGTGTAATTGTCGGAAAGGAAGCATATTTCAACATCAGCGGCTACAGCAGCTCCGCCACCATGGAATGGTGTATTACCGGCAGTGGCACAATCCTGCAGGCATACGGTAGCAATATAACCGGCAACGGCACCTGCAAAAGCGGTACCGCCGTAGGAAGCATCGTGGTACGCTGGGATTCGCCTGGCACAGGATCCGTAAGCCTTACCTCCTCGGAAGGGACCGCCCCTAACCTCATCTTCACGATCATAGCTGCCCTGGGCCCGGGCGCCATCAGCAGCAATAAGAATCAAACGATCCCTTACAATAGTACACCGGCCACTATCGGCTGTAGCGCTGCTACCAATGGAGCCTGCAGCCCTGTATTCAACTATCAATGGCAATCCTCAACCGACAATAGCTATTTCACAGATATGCCAGGCAGCACCGTACAGCAACTGCCTTTTTCCTCCTCCCTGATCACAACTACCTATTTTAGAAGAAAGGTAACGGAAACAACCACCAACACGGTCGGCTATTCGGATGTCGCTACTGTAATAGTGGCACCACCCTTTTCATCCGTCACGATAGCCCCGGCCACGCAACATATCTTCGCCGGAGATGCTGCATCCTCCTTGAGCGGACCTGCGGCTTCGGGTGGCTCCTGTGCCGGTGATTATAAATATCAATGGGAATCCTCGCCAGACGGTAACAACTGGCAGGATATCACAAACGCCAAAAGCCTTACCTATGCACCAGGTACACCTGGAGTTACTACCTATTACAGACGCAGGGACGAATGTGGTGCAGAGAAATCTTTTTCTAACACGTTGGTGGTGTATGTGCATCAGCACCTGAATGCAGGCGCCCTATCGCCGGCTACAAAAACAATATCCTACAACAGGCCGCCCGGCATACCAGGTATCACGCAACCATCTGGCGGCATGTGCCAGGAGTATGTAACGCAATGGCAGGTAAGCAACGACAATGTAAGTTTCCAGGACTTTACCGGTAGCTTCACAGACAATTTGATCAATACAACCTATTTCCGCCGGAAGATAACCTGCGGTAGTGAAATTGCCTACACCAACAGCCTTACCGTAATCGTCAACCCACCTGTAGATCCCGGCAATATCGACATTTCGTTACCTGCGATCCCCATCAATACCAGTCCCGGGCAATTGATCACGACAACAGCGTCTGGAGGCGCCTGCAACAACCTGTTTCAATATCAATGGCAACAAAGCACGGACGGCAACATCTTCTCCGACATACCTGGGGCAACCACTCAGCACTATACCCCTGGAAACCTGGCTGTTTCAACCTGGTTCCGCCGACGGGTGAATTGCAGTATAGACGAACTATTTACCCGTGCCATAAAGGTCTCGGTACAATCGGGTCTCCTTACGTACAACTACATTCAAACCCGCGACATCAACAAACCAGGCATAACGGACGAACTTACCGCATCCCAACTCACCAATCCTGAAGATGTTAAACAGGTAACACAGTATTTCGACGGATTGGGACGCCCCATCCAGTCCGTATCCAAACAGGCTACCCCATTGGGCAAAGACATCATTGACCCTACTGTATATGATCCATTCGGCCGGGAATCGGTGAAATACCTGGCCTATGCTTCGACAGCCTCCGACGGCAAATTCAGGCAGGCTCCGATCACAGAGTCGCAGGCATTCCATAGCGTTCAATTTCCGGGAGAGCAATATTATTACAGCAGGAATATTTTCGAAGCATCGCCGGTTGCTGTCAAAACAGCAAGTTTTCCGGAAGGGCTTAATTGGACCGGCAGCCGACGCGGCACTGCTACCCGCACCTGGAGTAACACCCCTCTTGACCAGGTGCGTATCTGGACAGTTACAGATGTCGCCAACAACCTGGGCACTTACGCTACCACCTCCACTTATTTGCCTGGCTCTTTGATTAAAACAGTGACGATCGATGAAGACAACAAACAGATCATTGAATACAAAGATTTCGAGGGCAAAACGATCCTGAAAAAAATACAACATACTGCCGCTGCAGACAATGGAGCCGGATCGGGCTACAACGGCTGGCTCTGTACTTACAATATATACGATATTTACGGCAGCTTACGGTGCGTCATTCAGCCAGGTGGCGTGCAAACATTATCAGGCAACGGATGGGATCTCAATGCCAATGGCGGCACCCTTTTGCAGGAGCAATGCTTCCGTTTCGAATACGATCATCGCGACCGGAATATTCTAAAGAAAATTCCAGGCAGTGGTATAGAGTCCAGCGTCTATGATAAGCGCGACCGGGTGGTATTTACGCAAACGGCCAATATGCAGGCAAACAACCAATGGATGGGTTCATTGTACGATGCCTTGAACCGGAACATCCAAACCTTCATGCTTACCTACTCCGGCACCCGCGCCGACCTGCAGACTTATGTCACCAACAATACAGGCGCCGGCACCATTACCAACACGACGACTAATGGAAGCAGTGCCACTTCCATACCGGCATATCTTATGATAACTCGCCGGGAAATAGGCCGCACCAGCTACCAGGCCAGTCAGTGGATCAGCTTCGAAGGCAACTTCGATTCGGAACCGGGGGCTCAGTTCGTAGCAGAGATCGTAGCTGATGGACCCGCAAACTTTAGCAACCTGCAGGCGGTACACGATAACCCGGTGCCTCCGGGCGCAACGGTGGTTGCCCTCACGATGACCAGCTTCGACGATTATAGCGCGACTTCCAGAACCTATAATACCGCCAACAACAGTAAACTGGACAAAGGCAGCAACCCGTATGCGGAAGTACTACCTGCTGCGGCCAGCTTTATGACAAGAGGCGCAATTACCTCGATCAAGGTAAGGGCTATCGAAGACCCCGGCAACCTCGCGGCCGGCAAGTGGCAGGAAACCGTTACTTTTTATGATAACAAGCAGCGGGCGATCCAGGTGCAAACCGTCAATTATAAAGGTGGACTCAATCAAACAACTCAACTCTACAACCCCTCCGGGCAATTATTGTGCACGTATGAACTACACAATAACGCATCGGGCAACATGATCGATTTTCCGGTCAAGACCAACCGGGTATATGATGCGGCCGGGCGATTGCTAAGCGTCAGGAAAACCCTCCTCGATGACAACAACCCAACAGCGCCATCCACCACTCAACGTATACTGGCAAGCTATGTATACGATGCCATGGGACAGCTGAAGGAAAAAAAGATCGGGCAGAAAACGGCTTCCGGATCAGCGCCTTTGACTGCAGCCATGGAAACCCAGGTGCATGATTACAATATCAGGGGGTGGCTGCTGGGCATCAACAGGGATTATGTAAAGAATGTCGGCAACAATTATTTTGGATTTGAATTGGGATACGATAAAAGCGCCGCGATTATCTCCGGCTCAACATACAACAATCCTTCCTTTAATGGCCACATCAGCGGAACGATCTGGAAAAGTGCAGGTGATGGCGAAAGGCGTAAATACGACTTCGCCTATGATGGAGCGAGACGACTTACTGCTGCTGCCTTTACACAATTCACCGGCAACAGCTTCAATCTCAACGCCAACATCGACTACAGCGTTAGCAATATAACGTACGATGGAAACGGAAATCTGAAGACCATGCAACAAAATGGCTGGAAGTTCGGAGGCAGTACGCCGATCGACAACCTCACCTATTCTTACATCGCCAACGGAAACAGGTTAAAGAATGTTGCTGAGCTTATCAATGATCCTCTTTCAAAAGCAGGCGATTTCAAATACTCATCCGCCTACACCAACTCATTGCCTGGCGGCCAAAAAAACGAACAGACAGAAGATTACCTGTACGA
Organism: Paraflavitalea sp. CAU 1676; assembly: GCF_029223285.1. Lineage (GTDB taxonomy): Bacteria > Bacteroidota > Bacteroidia > Chitinophagales > Chitinophagaceae > Paraflavitalea. Next base: position 448,874 of record NZ_JARHUJ010000007.1, read on the forward strand.
CAATAATGGGAACATAACGCTCGACAAGAATAAAGACATAACGAGCATCATTTACAATCACCTTAATTTGCCCTGCACGATCACCATCGCCGGTAAGGGAACCATCACTTATATTTACGATGCAGTAGGTCATAAACTCGAAAAAAGAACGCAGGAACCAGCATCCGCACTCAACAACTATACCGAAAAACAAACCACTACCAGCTACCTCGGCAATTTCACCTATGAAAACAACCAGCTTCAATATATACTTCAGGAAGAAGGGAAAATAAGGCCTGTACAACCCACCGCATACAATAATTCGCAGAAATATGCCTACGACTATACGCTGAAAGATCATCTCGGAAATGTCAGAGCGGTACTAACAGATGAATTGGCTCAACTCATTTATCCGGCAACCACTCTCGAAGGCAGCTTCAACAACGCGGCAGATGCAGTGTTTATTGAGAAAGGTTATTATAACATCAACGAAGCCTATATCGTCAATAAGCCAGCCTCCCTAACCGACTATCCCAACCACAATGGCAATCCGCCTTACAACAATAACCCCAACAGCAATACCACGGCTTTGAGTACACGCGTATACAAGCTAAATGGAAACACGAACAAAACAGGTCTGGGCATAGCGTTGAAAGTAATGGCCGGCGACAAGGTCAATATTTTTGGTAAATCGTGGTACTCGGTTTCGGGCAGCATTCAGGGACCACCCAATGCAGTGCCTGTGCTTGAATTGCTCTCCGCATTTGCTACCAGCGTACCCATGGCAGGCAAAGGCATTTCCGGAGCAAACCTGAGTGGCAATGCGCCGCTGGTAAGCGGCATCACGAACCTTTTGCAGGGTCAGGACAACCAAACCAGCACACAGGCCAAAGCATTCATCAATTGGATCATACTCGATGAACAGTTCAACTATGTAAGTGGAGGATTTGACAAGGTGGGCACCAATGGCACCCTTAAGAATCATAACAACACTACGATACCCGACGTAACGGTCACTAAGAACGGGTATATATTTGTATATTGTAGTAACGAAAGCAACCTGGACGTGTACTTCGACAATTTACAGCTCATTCATACCAAGGGCCCTCTGGTGGAAGAATCACACTACTACCCATTCGGATTGACCATGGCGGGCATCAGCAGCAGGGCGGCAGGCATGCAATCCGGCAAGCATTATTTCAACGGAAAGGAAAAGCAACACCTGGAATTCAGTGATGACACCGGCCTGGAGTGGTACGACTTTGGGGCGAGGATGTATGACCCCCAGATCGGCCGCTGGCATTCCACCGACCCATTGGCGCATGCTACGTTCGGCTACTCTCCCTATAATTTCACGCTCAACAACCCGGTAAACCTGATTGATCCGGATGGAAGGATCGTTATAGATCCCACGCTAAGTGATCAAGAGCAGGCAGCACTTAGGAGAATTGTGAACGAAACGAGATTAGCGATCATGCGCCTGGGACAAAACAGCAGGGAGTTGAGGGCCCTACTGGCGCTAACAGGATTTCAAAACAGAAGTGATCTCATCAACTTTTTCAGGGTCAATAATCAGGGACCCACCTTGACTACCCGCAGGCTGACATACGGTACCGGCACAAGTACAGGTACAGGTACAGGGCTGGATGATGGCCAGGGTGGTGCGGCCGTTATGGGACAAATGACACCCAGTGCAACCAATCAAGGCGTGATCGCTTTAGACCAGGCGCTGGTAGATGTCGTTGTCGAAGGAATTGAATCGGAGCGCATAAAAACACCTTTTGGAGCGTTCGTTCCGCTACAAGGCTACCTACTGGTGAACGGATATGCAGCAGCCATGCAGGATGCACTCTTTTATGTAACCAGGGTCATGAAACATGAAACGGTACATTGGGGCGCCTACTACAATCGCCCCCGACCAAGGTCGGCACAATTCAATGATAATATCACGGTCGGTATTGGCGTTATGCAAATCACCTTCGAAAGAGGACAATTGTACGAGTTACTTTCGTTTGGGAATCTGGGCCATCCCTTTATCCCGGCTACCAGCAGCAACAGTTGGGCCATTTTTAACAAATTCAACCATGTAAAATATAATGTCACCAATGGCAGGGCTATATTGCCACCTACCCAGATCACTCCCGCAGAGAACTCTGCGCTTCAACCAAGGCCACTTCAGTTTAACCTGCAACGAAATCCACATCCATAATGCTGCAACGTAAGGTAAAAACAATCCTGTTCATGCTATTCATGTTCAGCTGTATTGAAGGCTACAATCAAACCATGCCTGTATCAAAGCGTAATCTGCAGGTATTGGACTCCTGTGAACAGGCACGGATCGCTGGTTTCTGCCAGGGCCCTATCACCTACACCGTCACTTTCAAAGAGCGACTGATCAAGCGCGACCAAAGGGTCATGCCGCTCCTTAATGTAATTTTCGACAGCAAGGCCACACCTGCAAGCATTCGGAAAGCGGCCGCCAACCTGGGCGGTCTAAAAGTTAGACCTAGAGGAATAGAATGGAATGGACTTATCAGGGTGGAAAGATCAAGAGTGCTCGCCAATTACTTTATTCTAGACTACCAAATAGAAAGTATTGACAGCGTCATCATCCGGAAGAAAATGCTGCTTGAAACTTATACCAAAAGCACTTGCAACGGAACAGCCTACAAAGTACCCGATTTCCGATTACTGAGGGGGCACCTTGTGCCCTTGCTCACCTTTCCAATCACCATGCGGGATGTCATTTATCTTTACGCAGACACCCTGCTCGAAACCAATTTAGCCAGGTTGGCGACCCAATACCAGGATTATTCATTTGCCACTACTACCGGGATCGCCCATGATACGGCCAACCAGGTACTGCGCAAGCAATTCAATAGTGATCGCGCATGCTGTTACGAGCGAATGAGGATCGACAGAGACATCCTCGCCCTGGCAGGCCAAAACAGGATCGATGTACTGAAGCTGCTCCTGTACTCACCCAGCTACTATTATGCGGTACAAGCCATGGAAGCCTTAATATACCTGGAACACCAGGGGAAGATCACCTTTACCGAACCACTGAAAGAGAAGATCCGATTGATCAAACAGAGCAATAATCCCATCACCTACCAAACCGCTCCGGATGTTGAAATGATAGTCAAAGGTTATCAAGCTTTCAGGATGAACGACGAGGAAATTATCAACAAGTATAGCTTCTACCTGTCGCCCAACAAGAAGTAAACAAGCAAAAGCCGCAGCCATTACGGAAAAGTAACTACTGCGGCTTTAAACTGGCTTGATCTCTATTGTTTGCCCCCCTTGCCCGCACCTTCAGAGGCCGATGGAGCCTTCCCACTATTGACATTGGCCCGCTCGGCCATCAATGCATTGAGTGACTGTTGATCTTTAGGCAACGCACCCAGGTCCTGCAAAAATCCCAGGCGATCATTAAAGACCATAGCGCTGACGACCTTTCCTTCCTTCAACTCAAAGAAGATGGCCCCGTTACCACTCACCGGTCTTCCCGCGGCCGCTATTTGATTGAAAGGCGTCCCGGTATGTGTGCCGGACAATTTCCATCGAACGACCACTTTACTGCCTTCGGCTACCAGCTCCTGTACCTGCCATTGAAGATCGGGGAACGCCCGCACCAACAGCTGCAGCGGTTCACCAAATCCCGCGGGGCCTTTGGTACCCAGTGCACCAACATAATCGTCGGAGACAAATTCCTTCAAACGGGCAAAATCATGTTTGTTCAATACATCTGCATACAGGTGTTTAACGATCTCTTTGTTGTCTTGATGGATGACTATCATTTCAGTTTGTTTTTTTGAGGAGGATAAAGACAAGTCACTTGATTGGGCAAAGCAAGACGTCGTTAGCATAGCCAACAACAGTTGCACATAAATGCCAGAGGCTGGTTTCATAATTGCTGTGTTTTATAACACAAATCTCCCCCACCTCCACTGCCTTTCCTTGTAAAAAATCATTGATCTCACCCTTGGCTGGCGGAACACCACCGCCGGCAGTGTCTTTCTTTTACACAACTATACCGTACACCAAATTCATGAGCTATGAAACAGTACCTCCTGTTGATGCTCACCATAGTATCTTTCTATTATGCAGTTGGGCAGGAAGATGAACTCGTGATCAAAGGATCTACCAAAATTAACCGCCAGTTGATACCAAAGTCTGTCATTGATTCGCTGTGTACGAACTTTCCGCAATCAGTGGCGATCGAGTATTATTCAATGCCACCCTATGTGGCCAAAAATGCGTGGGCAATTGCCGAAGCAGACAGCCTGGTGTCGTATCGCGACACCACCAACTATTATTTGCTCGTCGTAAAAAGGAACAACCTGAAGTTCTATGGCGTTTTTTCAGCCAGCGGCCAACTCATCATGACTAAATTAAAAGAAGATGTAGCCGTACTGCCGGGCGAAGTACAGGAATCGATGAAAGATATCCGCAAGGATTACCCTGGCTTTAAGGTACGTTCCAGCTCCTGTTACAAGAATGAAGGCAAATCGAGGCAATTGTACTACGAAGTAGTAGCCGAAAGAGGCAACAGCCAGCAACGCTTCTTTTACGATGTGGCAGGCACCCTGGTGAAGATAGATGTGATCAGGCGAAATGACTGAACCAGTACACGCTACATGACCGAAGGATCCTTCGCGAAAGCGCCGGGTGTTTGCCCGGTGAACAGTTTGAAGTCTTTATTGAAATGCGGCAGATCGTAATAGCCGGCATCGAACGCGATGGTGGCCATATCATGTTTTAAAGAAGCTCGTTGTACCACCGATTTCATTTTGGCAATATAAGCGAATTGCTTGGGCGTTACACCCACAAAACGCCGGAAACGTTTTTCAAAAGCATCCTGACTGATATAAAGTGACGTTGCCAGCTCTTTGATACGGATAACGCCATTGGCCGCCTGTATATGACCAATGGCTGCCGTGATTAATGGGTCGGCTGCTTCGTGTTGCAACCTGGATAGCAGGAACTGTTCTACCAGGTCGATCCGAGGCCGGTGACCGGCAGCGGCAGCCAATTGTTCGGCCAACAGGGGCAGTTGTTGAAACCCGCCTAATTCCTCCAGGGGTACATGCTGATCAAATAACTCATGCAGGGGCTCATTGATAAAAGCCCGGGCAGCAGCTTCCCGGAAAACGACCAGGATATTCGAGGTATTTTGCTCATACCCTACAATCCGGTTGGTCTTTCGCAGGCCGGAAATGGTGAAAGGAGATAACACAAGGGGGTGATCGTTCGACAGGAAACTTACTTTGCCTGCAATGCGGATCGACAATACCAGCGAGGTATCGGGTAATATCCTATTGACAACAGGCTCACGACTTTCGATGATCAGGTACTGCCTTACGAAGGCACTTAATGGCGCTATGGGAAAAAAAACCTCCATGTACCGTAAAGATAATACCTGTCCGCAGATTTGCCCTTATCGACCTCCCTACTCGTATGGAAGCAGTACCGTAAATACAGCGCCTTCGCCCGGTACTGCACGGGCAGAGATACTGCCCTGGTGGTTCAGCACGATCTTTTTGCACAGAGCCAGGCCAATACCGGTGCCTCCAAAAGCTTCGCGGCTATGAAGCCGCTGAAATATATTGAAGATCTGTTCGGCATGTTGCTGGCCAAAACCGATCCCGTTATCGGCTACCTGCAGCAGGCAATATTTTTTACCGGGTACCAGTTCGGGATAGGCCGCCATTTCCTGCGGCGTAACGGCTACCGCAGTAACCTCTATATGCGGATGGCGTTGAGGATGGCAAAACTTGAGCGCATTGCTGAGCAAATTGGTGAGCAATTGATTGATCTGTAAAGGGATGCCCCGTATCACCGGAAGCTCGTGATATTGCACCACCGCCCGCTTCTCGGCGATCAGCAATTCAAAATCGGTCAGCACTTCCCGCATCGCCGCATCGAGGTGTACGTCGGCAAACAATTCTTCAGGCGCCGTTAGCCTCGAAAAATCGAGCACATCCTGGATCAACTTACTCATACGGGCTGTGGAAGCATCTATCTTGGCGAGTAGTTCGGTCGACAACTGCTCATTCTTCTTGAGCATGCCTGTAAACACCCGCACCTTACGCAGGGGCTCCTGCAGGTCGTGCGAAGCCACCCAGGCAAACTGTTCTAGCTCCAGGTTGGACCTTCTTAACCGGATATTCGAAGCAGCCAGTTCGGCGGTTCGTTCAGCTACCTGCCGCTTCAACTCTTTGGAGAACTCCACCACCGTCGCCAGTTGCTGCACCTTCTCGGTGGTTTCGGTACAGGTAACGAGCACCCCTGCCACCTTGTTCCACTCATCCGCCACCGGGCTAAAACTGAAGGTCCAGTACACATCCTCGAGCCGGCCATTACGGTGAATGGGGATCAATTGGTCTTCACTCCAGATAGCCGGACCGCCAGCCAGCACCTGATCTATAAAAGGTTTGATCACCAGCCACACTTCGGTCCACACCCCGTCTCCCGGTTTACCCAGGGCATCGGGGTGCTTGCCATCATAGCCCAAAATAGGCCGGTAACCATCATTGTAAAAGCACAGCAGCTCAGGGCCCCAAAAAAGGAACATCGGGAAACGGTTGTTCAGCACGATACTCACTGTCGTACGCAGGCTTTGCGGCCACGTGTCGGGCGATCCAAGTGCTGTAGCACTCCAGTCATAGGCGCGGGTCAATGCACCCATTTCTCCCCCTCCCTGCAAAAACTGCCATTGCGGAGTCGTGCTGGTCATCATGCAAAGCATTGTGGTTAAATGATGAAGATGCGTGAAGCAAGCGCTTAGGCTACGATCCTGCTCAGGACCACTCTTAGCGCATCGACCAACTCTTCGAAGTTGTAAGGCTTGGTAATAAAATCCTCTGCCCCCATCGCCCTCGATTGGGATATCGTTTGCGGGTCGGCGGTCGTCGAATACATGATCGTTGGTATGCCCGACAGGCCCGGGTTGGATTTCAACTGCCGGAGGCATTCCAGTCCGTTCATGACCGGCATATTCAGGTCAAGAAAAATAACATCGGGCTGAGAAGGGGAACTCGCCAGCTGCCGGATGGCATCCTGTCCGTTAGCGGCACGCGAAAGTTCAATCGTAGGATCTACGGCATTCAGCGCGGTATTAAAGATCCACTGTTCGTCTGCATCATCGTCTACCAGAAAAAGCCGGCGGGTATTCATAAGCACATTTTGGATTATGATCAATTTTATTTCATCACCAATTGAGCAATACAGCATTGAAAGCGGCATTCCGACAATAAACGGGCAGTTGAACTACCTGCTTACTGGTGAAGCATGTAAATGCTGGTTGGTTGGAGAGTTGCTGCTAATCAGAATCCGGAGGTTGCGTAAGTAGATCAGGTAATTGCTACCAAAATCCCGAAGTATAGATACAAATATAGGGTGCGGTGTGGAAAAACGGAAACAACTGATGCCAATAGTTATAAAAACAAGCCGGATGTCTCCATTTGCTGACCCTTTTCGGGTATCGTCCTACACAAAAAAGGGGTCCCGCTGAAGCGGGATCCCTACATAAATGAAAACACCTGCTTTATGAAAACGAACCTCTGCTAACTGTTGTGAGTGAAGGCAGATTGGACTATTTATTCATGGCTATACTGCTTGGCAGGTCCTTTACACATCTAAAACCCAAATGATTGGCGCCCGATCGCCACTCCCCTTTTCCGCGGGTACCTACCATATACCGGGTACAATACTGATCGGTGCAGAGAAAAGATCCGCCCCGTTGCACTTTCTTGCGTTCCTTGGGCTCCGCTGGATCCCACGGCACTAACGGTCCGTGCGGATTATTGGCGATACCCCTGTCATTCAACTCCTGGTAATAGTCGGGCCGGTACCAGTCACTGCACCACTCCCACACATTACCAGCCATATCGTATAAGCCGAAATTATTGGCGGGAAACTGTTTTACAGGTGCCAGCCCCCTGAACCCATCAGCAGCCACATCCTGCACCGGGAACTTGCCCTGATAAGTATTAGCCATCCATTTGCCGTCGGGCTTGAATTGATTACCCCACGCATACAAGCTGCCGGCTTTACCAGCCCGGGCTGCATACTCCCACTCAGCCTCTGTGGGCAAGCGTTTACCCGCCCACCGGGCATATTCTGCAGCATCTTCCCATGCTATATGAACAACGGGATAACTACCCCTTTGATCGATGGAACTGCCGGGCCCTTCCGGGTGACGCCAGTTGGCACCTTTTACGTAGTTCCACCATTGGTAACGGTCATTCAGCTCCACATTGGAAGCCGGTGGGCTGAACACGACAGAACCTGCTACCAGGTTCTCCTTTGGCGCCCCGGGAAATTCATCCGCAGAGGGCTGTTTTTCAGCAACGGTGATATAGCCGGTAGCATTTACAAATTCGGCAAACTGTGCATTGGTCACTTCGGTGGCATCCATCATAAAACCATCCAGGTAAACGCGGTGTACCGGCCGCGCATCTTGCATCTGCTCTTTGCCCCCATCCTGCATTCCAGCCGGATTTACGCCACCCATACTGAATTCACCGCCCGGTATCCATACCATCCCTTCCGGTAAACGAGGCTTATTGGAGGAATGAACGATGGTGCTATCAAAATCAAGCCCGCCACCCTGGCTATAGAGGGCACTATCGGCCGGCATAAGTCCATTCATTGTACAGGAAACGGCTTGATCTACTTGCTGTTGAGGAATTGATTCGGCAGAATTGACATCATTACAGGCAGGTAAAGAAAAAAAAGCCATGTATAGACATACACAGCTTGCTAATCGACTTACTGCTATTCCTGCTCTGTCCAAAACGTTTATTTATTGTTGAGATAAATGTCTTACTGTTAATTGTTGCCACCAGGAAAACTTTGGTTGAAAGAAGACCGATGATCGCTCACCGGCCTGTCTTTTTTTTAATCCCCGACCCCAAATCGTTGTATTGCTGGTAAACAACCTGATCAATGAACTTTGTCGCCTTTTGCCAATTGGCCCTTTTCAAAAGTGCCCCGGTATCAGTGCCTTAATCGCCAGATTCATTCAGCTAATACCGGGCGCACAAAAAAGTGAAAGGCGTGAGAAATAGGTTTTACACAGACACCCGCCAACAACCAACTCACTTATCATCTACACATATCTGTTACCTCTTTACCAAAAGTACTATCACAATTCACCACCACCAAATTCCTAAGCCTATACTGTGCCAAACATTATAATATTTGGCACTCTTCAGAATTTGAAATAACGCTTACTGTATTCAGTGTAAGACTCACCCGTAAACTTCTTGAATGCATTGGTAAACGTATTCCTGTTCTGAAAACCGCTCTTTGTCGACAACTCATTCATCGACAGTTTTGCAGCTGTACCATTCTGTATAAGGTCTATACAATACCTGATCCGGTATTGGTTGAGAAAATCGCTGAAATGCATACCCATCTTTTGATTGATATGAGCCGACAATTGCCAGGATGGCACCTGTAGGTCTTCACCCAATTGCTTGATCGTATATCCAGGCTTCAGGAAAGGTTTCTTTTCATGCATATATTGTTCAAGCCGGTATTGCAGCAGATCGACCGGACGAATATCAGGCGGCGCCTGGTTACCCGAACGATTATTAAATGAAAAGAGCTGTCGCAGCCAACTCCATACATTTCTACTCATACATAACATTTAAGTATTGCCGCAATCCTGGTCTCGTGTGAACAAAGGCCGGTTGATCAATATCAAACCAACATCGATCAACCGCCCTGCATTATCCTGTACCCTTCCGGGACACTGTAGCATCAGAACTGAAAAAACTTCAAGCCTATATTCACCGACAGGAAGTTTTGTCCATCCAGTCCACCACCCTCGAAGGGCCAGTAATATTTTACGCCTACGAAAGGACTAACACCGGAAGATGTTTTGAAGACGAATCCCGCTTCGGGCCGGATGGCAAATTGCCATGCTTCGTTGGTGATCCGGTACAATCCAAAATCGGTGGCGCGGTTCGAATACAGGGTACCCAATCCAATACCCACATAAGGATCCATTTTCTTATTGCTGGTAGGTGGATGAAATTGTACACCTGCCAGGATAGGCACCGAATTCGTATACCGGTATTGCTTGCCCGTAATGGTCACCGTTTGATCTTTGTATTGGGTAACGCCGACGTCTTCATAAAAAACATTCCAGCCAACTTCCAGGCCTACGCTCATATTCGATTTCACCATGCGGTTGAACTCAAAATTGATACCCCTGAAACTTGTTTTACTGATGTAATCGCTCAGGTCGCCTGTCGGAAACGCTATGGGATACGACATCGTGAAGTTGTTGGCATGCTGCCCCTGCACGCCCAGTGCGCCGAAAAGTAATAGCGCAAATGAAATGACTATTTTCATATACCCGTTTTTTAGTGTTTCAGATATGGTGATTGTGCAAAAGCTTTGTCGATACTGGTTTGAATACGGGCGGTGATATTGGCAGTACCGCCTTCATTCAGCCCATTGATGATCGAACTCCAGACTACCGCCCGCGTATCGGGGTTGGACGCCGGCGTGTTATCGACCATTTGCGTAAACACCGAACCCGACCGGTAGCCAGTTACGTATGGAGGATAATACCAACCTGGATAGTACCAGCCCCAGCCTGGATACCAGCCTGGATAATACCAACCCCAATACCACCAGTCGTAGTAATAATAAATATTGGTAGTGGTCATAGTGGAATTAAGAACAACCACATCCGGATTGGCATTCTTATTCACCAAGGTCCAGCCATTGTTCGCCATGTTCTGCTTGATCTGGTTCACGATCGTAGCCGCAGTAGCAGCCGCTACGAAAGTGGGTTTCCCGTCACCATCCGGATCGTTGAATGCATCGCCGGTGATCTTGATCACACTGTCGGACATGGCATAGGTTTTCTTCGAAGCAAAATCAAAATCCTTGTAGTAGTTAGTGTATACCAGGTCGAGGTCCTCTATGTAATCCGCCCCTTTGGGGTAACACCCCCATAAGACAGGCAACAGGAAGACAGCCCACCAGTACCGAGATTTAATTGTCATAACGCGTAGGTTTAAATGTTTAAATATGTAAGAATTACCATTGCTGTTCCCTCAAAACTTATAAGTAAGGCTCAATACAATACCATAATCATAGTTGGTGCTTCCGGAGGGGGGCCGGCTATCAAAATTGGTGTAGGGGTTCAAGGTCAGGTAGAAATACCGGATCAGCTCCCACGAAAAGGTGGTATTACCTTCTATCCGCACACGGCCCAATTGCGTCAGCCCAACGTAGCCTGCCTGCGAAGAACTGATCTGGATATTGGGATGCTGGAACCGGAAAAAATTGAACCGAAACATCAGCGGTACTTCTACCAATAATCCGGGCGACTCGCCGGCCGTACTCAACTCCTGGCTCAACGATAGCCCGGTGATGCCATACAACTGCCATTGATTGCGCACAAAGAGCTTATTACCTACCCCGGCCATTTCCTGGAACCTGCGGGCGATGGACAGTTCAAGATTCCGCTGATAACTGCCGGTCGCCGAAATAAACCACGCAGTACTCACACTATAGGCCGCCATGAGGCTGATATCTTCCCGGTCTCTCGAAAAAGCAGCCGTATCGATCGAATAGTTGACAGAAGCCATGAATTGATATTCCAGTTTACGGGCCGCATAGAGCACAGAAGAACTGAGGTTCACCTGCCCAACGCCGCTCGACTTGGTATAGCTGAATCCGACAGCCAGGTTACCATGCAGGCTTTTTAAGAACTGTTTTTCGAGCGGTATCACCAGGTTCAGCTGCCCGAGACGAATAGGAACAGTAGTACCATTATCCGACAGGATCTCGATCCACCCATCCTTTTCCCCGCTCCGGATAATTCCATAGAATAGTTCCTTATCGACCAATTCGATCTTGAATCGCCTGTTTGATTTCAACACCCGGATCTTATACAATTTCACGCTTAGCAACTTGAGGTCGATCTCATCGAACGATACCTCCCCGAGGTTAATACTTCGCAACTCACCGATCAAGACCTGTCCGTTATACAAAAAGATCGTATCCTTTTCCTGGCATTCGCCTTTAACCCGAGACAGAACCAGCAAGACAAAAATGATTAAGCGCTGCATATTCTGCCTGTTTTGAGGTATCTCCCCGCTGCAAAGAAGACACCGTTCAATATTTATTTCCGTAAGCGGAGAGCTATCTTTTTGTTGCCCGGATTTCTAAATCAGGTCCTCTCAATGTAGATATTCTCTTAAGTCACCTCTAAATATCTCTAACTTGTCATAGTTACTGTTAATTGATACAACGCTTAACCGTAAAACACTTCAGACTAACTGCTGCACCTCCTGTGCAACACATCGATACTGCTATACCGCCTCCACACCTCCCCTGCCGTGGCACCAAACCATACAAAACGTACTACAATGAATCCGAGGTCTACAAAAACTACCGATCGTCATCTACTTGAATTGATCAACCAAAAAGACGAATCCGTGTTCACGATCCTGTACCAGCAATTCTGGTCTCCACTACTTTCTTTTGCGGGCAACTACCTATCCGACACGGACACTTGTAAAGAAGTCGTACAGGAACTATTCATCACCCTGCACACGAAGCGTTTCCAATTGAAAGTAAGCAGTTCCGTATCGTCGTACCTGTACAGTTCCCTAAAGAACAAGATCTTTAACCACCTGCGCGATCAGTCTGTTTACAACAAACACATCAAAGGAGCCTCGCGCACAAAGTGGGCGTCGTTCAACGACAACAATGTAGAGCAAACGATCGACCTGATCGAGCTTAACCGGAGTATCAATGAATGCCTGCTGCTGATGCCCGAGAAATACCGCCAGGTGTATACGCTTCACAAACAATACGGCTATACCCTTAAGAAAACATCCTTCCTGCTGAAGCGACCGGTCGATACCGTAGAAAAGCAATACCGGCGCATCATTCACCTCATCCGGGAGCATCTCTGCGAGAAGGAGCTCTACCCAGCGATATCTCTCAACAAAGCGTAGAGATACCTCTAAATTTTAGAGATGATGGCGGAAAAAGCGCCCCGACGGTGTCTTACCAGCAAAAGACATTAAAACTATAAGCGTATGAAAAAATCGAAACCGCTGGCCGTCTGGACAGCCGCCGTCCTTTGCCTGGCGTCCTGCGCGCCCAGCCTGAAGGTCAATACCGACTACGATAAAAGCGCCGATTTCAGTAAATACAAGACTTTTACGCTCTATCAAAGCGACAGCAGCAACTCGGCCATCAGCCAGCTGAACCAGGAAAGGATCAAGAATGCCGTGATCGCGGCCATGCAGAGCAAGGGCCTCACCCTCGCCAGCGGCACGCCCGACCTGTACGTCAATACGGTTACAATCCTGAAGGACAAAGTAGCTCTGAGTTCCAACACCGACTACTACGGGTATGGCGGTGTGTACCGGCCCTACTATTGGGGTGCCGGCATGGGAATGTCCTCCTCCACCAACTACAATGTCGATTATTATAAGGATGGATCGCTCATCATCGATGTAATCGACGCCGGCACCAAGAAACTGATATGGCAGGGGATAGGCAATAAGGAGATCGATAACCCGATCAAGAACCCGGATGTTGAAGCTCCTAAAATAGTTAATAAGATCATGGAAGGATTTCCCCCGGGCGCAGCAAAGAAATAATGATCACCGCCAGCATTTTTCATCTTACAACTGATTCGATGGCTACCCAAAGAAGAAAATTCTCCTACGAGGAGAAGCTTGGAATCGTTCAAAGAGCCGGCCAGCTGGGGGTCACCGCCGTGTTGCATGAGTATCATTTATCGTACAGCGTATTTGCCCGGTGGCGCAAACAATTCATCCAGGCCAACGCCAACGCAGCCGAAATGGCTGCCACCAACAAAACCAGGATTGAGCTCAGGCAACTGCAGGAAGAGAACGTTCGACTGAAAAAGATCATCGCCGATCAGGCGCTCGAACTGGAAAGAAAGGAAGAAGACCTTCGAAAATTCAAACGATAACCAGGCACCCATCAGTTTCATCAACCAGCTAGTCAACATTAACTAACAAACAACAACCCTCCATTAAAAATGAAACAAATGAAAAAGTATCTCTTTCTGCTGATCGCCATGGCATGGATCAGCCACAGTTTTGCCCAGGATGACGACATCGTAATCCGCGGCACCTCAAAGATCAACAAGAACCTGACACCAAAGGTCGTGATCGATTCACTCAACAAGAAGTTCCCCAACGCCAAAGCCGTACAATACTATAAAACCCCGGCCGATGCAGCGAAGAACGGTTGGACCATCACCACCGAAAACGACCTCGACGCATCCGACGAGATCGATTACTATACCATCAGCTTCAAGAGGGACAACATGAAGTATTATGGCCTATACAAAGCCAACGGAGAACTGGTCACTTCCAAATTGGCCCAAAGTGTAAAAACATTACCGGCACCCATACAAACGTCGCTGAAATCATTGAGTACCCAGTACCCGGGCTACAAGGTCATCTCAAAGACCTATTACAAGAACACCAATTACTCCAAACACAAGGAACATTATGAGATCATCGCCGAAAAAGGAAAAGAACAGAAAAGGCTTTATTACGATGGAGAAGGCAACCTGGTGAAAGTGAAAGGATAAAAACGATCCGCCTACCACAAAACAAGACCGACCGGCAGGAAAACCTATTGAAAATACAAACAACACTATCATGGCAGTATTAAGTAAACACCTGGCATGGCCATTTGCCGTATGTACCAGCATGGCCTTATGTACATACCAGACCTCCGTAGCCCAAAAGAAGCCCAATATTCTGGTCATATTCGGCGACGACGTAGGTCAGGCCAACATCAGTGCCTTCACCTATGGCGTGGTAGGCTATAAAACGCCGCATATCGACCGCCTCGCAAAAGAAGGCTTGTTGTTTACTGACTACTATGCGGAAAACAGTTGTACAGCCGGTCGCTCTACCTTCATCACCGGGCAATGCGCCAAGCGCACGGGCCTTTCCAAGGTAGGCATACCGGGCGCCCCGGTAGGCCTGCAGGCCAGAGACGTAACGATCGCAAGGGCATTGAAAGCACAGGGTTACGGTACCGGGCAGTTCGGAAAGAATCACCTCGGCGATCGCAACGAATTTCTCCCTACCGCCCATGGGTTCGATGAGTTCTTTGGCAACCTCTACCACCTCAACGCCGAGGAAGAGCCGGAGCGCCCGTACTGGCCCAAAGACGAACCGGAATTTGAAAAGATGTATAAGCCACGCGGTGTATTGCGCAGCACGGCCGATGGGAAAGTGGAAGATACAGGCCCGCTCACCAAAAAAAGGATGGAGACCATAGACGACGAAACCACCGCTGCGTGCATTGACTATATTAAAAGGCAGGCGCAACAAAATAAACCATTCTTTACCTGGATGAACTTCACCCGTATGCACTTCGAAACGCATATACGGCCGTCCATGCAGGGCCAAAGCGGCATGCCGGGAAATGGTTATGCCGACGGCATGATTGAAATGGACAACAATGTAGGCAAACTACTCAACCTGCTGGATGAGTTGAAGATCACCGACAATACCATCGTGATCTTTACTACCGATAACGGCCCCAACCAGTTCAGCTGGCCCGATGCCGCTACAACTCCGTTCCGCAGCGAGAAAAATACCAATTGGGAAGGCGCTTACCGCGTACCCGCCTTCGTTCGCTGGCCAGGCCACATCAAAGCAGGCTCAGTCACCAATGAAATGTTCTCTGGCATGGACTGGTTCCCTACCCTGCTGGCAGCCGCGGGCGACAACAACATTAAGGAACGACTGCTCCAAGGCACCACCCTTGGCGGCAAATCGTATAAAGTGCACCTCGACGGTTATAACCAATTGGATTTTCTTACCGGAAAAACTGACAAAAGCTCCCGCATCGAATTTCCCTACTTTAACGACGATGCTGAAATGGTGGGCTTTCGGTTCAAGAACTGGAAAGCTGTATTCCGGGAGCAATCGGCCCCGGGCGGCTTTAAAGTATGGTCCGATCCGTTTATCAGGTACCGGGTACCCAGGTTGTTCAACCTGCGCATGGATCCTTATGAACGCGCCGACGGCGTCTCGGATCAATACTTCGACTGGCTGGTCAAGAACGACTATATCATCTTTGATGTGATGACGCATGCCATCGCTTTCCTCGAAACGTTCAAAGCCTATCCGCCATCGCAATTGCCCGCCAGTTTCTCGATCGACCAGATAGAAGATGAACTCAACAAGGCACTGGAAGAAAAACTAAAACCCAAAGCACCCACAGGAGGTAAATGACAACGTAACATTAACCATTGATAAACCAAGAGGCCTCATGAATCCGTACTGGGGCCTCTTTACCTTATACCTTATCACAAAATGCTTACCGATGGCGACACGCGATCAGATACTGGAGCTGAAAAAACAAATTGGAGAGAACATCATCGGCCAGGAAGATGTGATCACAAAGATCCTGATCGGATTGCTCACCGATGGCAACGTGTTGCTGGAAGGCTTACCAGGACTGGCAAAGACCAGGGCGGTGAAAAGCCTCGCCAAACACCTGGCCTGTAAGCTCAGCCGCATACAGTTCACGCCCGACCTGCTGCCCTCCGACATCACCGGCACCGAGATCTACCAGCCGCAAAGTGAAGAGAAGTTCATCTTTCAGCCCGGACCGCTGTTCAGCAACCTGGTACTCGCCGATGAGATCAACCGCGCTCCCGCCAAAGTACAGGCGGCCCTGCTCGAAGCCATGGAAGAAAGGCAGGTATCCGTAGCCGGTAAAACACACGCCATGGAACCGCTGTTTATGGTGCTCGCCACCGAAAACCCGATCGAGCAGGAAGGCACCTACCCATTGCCCGAAGCACAGCTCGACCGGTTCATGATGAAGATCGAGGTCACCTATCCCGGCTACGACGACGAACTGTCTATCATGCGCCTGGTGCGGAAAGAGGCCGGCTCTACCAACGGCGCAGCACCGGTAGTGATACCACAGGAAGTGATCTTCGAAGCACGTAAGGCCATCAACACAGTAAAGACCAGCGAAGCAGCCGAGAAATACATCGTCGACATCATATCAGCCACCCGCTATCCCGACAAATTCGGAAAGGACCTGGCCAAATGGATCAGTTATGGCGCCAGCCCCCGCGGCACCATTGCGCTCGACAAATGTTCGCGCGTAGTAGCCTGGCTGGAGGGGCGCGACTATGTAACACCCGACGATATTCGATTTATCGCGCACGACGTATTGCGCCACCGCATCATACTTAGCTATACCGCCAATGCCGATGGCATGAATGCCAACAAAGTGATCGACGAACTATTGAAAAATGTAGCCGTAAGCTGATATGTTCCGCTTCAAACAAAATACACCGATCGATTATCCGCCCGAGGTAGTAACCACCTTGCACGACCTCATGCGGTTCGAGTACCTGGTGCAGGCAGGCCACCTGTTGCCGGCACACCCCGTTTATTCCCTGCTGGCCGGGCGCCATGCCTCCAAATTGCGCGGCCGCGGTCTCGACTTCGAAGAAGTTCGCCTCTACACCCCCGGCGACGATATCCGCAATATCGATTGGCTGGTGACGGCCCGCACCGGCAAAACCCACTCCAAAACATTCAATGAAGAAAAAGAACGCCCCTCTTTCATCATCGTGGACCAAACCAGCCGGCTCTTCTTCGGCAGCCAACGATATACCAAATCCGTGATCGCCGCACATGCGGCCGCACTCGCAGCCTTCTATACCCTCAAAAGAGGCGACCGTGCCGGAGGCATCATATTCAACGAAACCGGCGCCGATCATATACACCCGCGCCGCAGCAAAGCGCTCATACAGCACTTCCTGCAATGCATCGTAGAACGCAACCGGCAATTGCCGCAGCGCAAAACCGCCGGCAACAGTCCTGAATTCCTCAACAAAGCCATTCAACAGGCACAGGCAGCCATCACCCACGATTACGTCGTGAGTCTCATCGGCGACCTCAGCCTTATCGACGAAGAAACGAAAGAACGGTTACGCAACCTCAGCTACCACAACGATGTGATACTGGTACATATATACGACGCCTTCGA
This sequence comes from Paraflavitalea sp. CAU 1676, assembly GCF_029223285.1. Taxonomy (GTDB): domain Bacteria; phylum Bacteroidota; class Bacteroidia; order Chitinophagales; family Chitinophagaceae; genus Paraflavitalea. The sequence continues at coordinate 466,913 of NZ_JARHUJ010000007.1, forward strand.
GGAAAGTCTCCCCGAAGGCAAACTGGTGTTATCCAACGGCAAACAACAGATCGCCTGGCGCAATAACCGGCGCCAACATGGCGAACGATTCCGCCAGGACTTTACCGCCTGGAAAGAAAGCATCACTGATGAATTCCGGCATACCCGCATCCCGATCGTATTCTTCAACACTACCCAACCCGTAGAAGAACAGGTAAAACAATCGATGGGAATGCTGCTTGATTAGTCTTTTCTGCCAATCAACAGCAACACCACCATTCATAAAAACAGCATTAATCATGAATGAATTCGGCAGCCTGATAGAGCCCCCACCCGTACCCTTCCGCTTTGGGGCACCCGGCTGGTATGTACTGGGCGCCCTGATCATGCTCATTCTGCTTGCTGCAGCCAGGCTCATCATCCGCCATTACCGGCGCAATGCATACCGGCGGCAGGCCCTGGGGTGGTTAGAGCAACAGGAAACCCGGCTGCAACAGGGAGGATCACCCCTGGCATTTGTATACAATGTCAACATGCTGCTGAAAAGAGTAGCCATGGGCCGCTACGGCAGGCCCGGCATTGCCCCCCTGCGCAATGACCAATGGGTAGCGTTGCTGAACAAAACTGCCCCGCGCAGCCTGTTCACCGGCGAAGATGCCAGCTTGCTGCAACAGGCCCTGTATACACAACAGGAAATACCGCTCAACGAGGCGGCCGCTTTCGCCGCCAAATCTAAAAACTGGATACAATACCACCGGTACAACTATGCACTTTGAGATCGCCTATAAATGGATATACTGGTTACTGCCACTACCACTGCTGGTCTGGTTCCTGTTGCCTGCCCTCAAAAAAAGAAGAGCAGCCCTGCTGGCACCCTTTTTCGACCGCGCAGCGAAACTCTCGGGTCAGCATCCACGCAAAGCAGCCTGGATCACCACACGTTCCTGGCTGGGATTGGCAGCCTTGTTCCTGTGCTGGATATGCCTGCTGGCAGCAGCCTCCTCGCCCCGGTACGTAGGCAAGCCAGGCAAAAAGGTCAAAACGGTAAGAAGCTTCCTCATAGCAGCCGATATCTCCTTCAGTATGGCGCAAACCGATTGGATACTTGATGGCAAACGAACCAGCCGGTGGGCAGCGGTAAAGACCATCATGAAAGACTTTGTGAAAAACCGCCAAAGTGACCAGATTGGCCTGGTCATGTTCGGCACCCATGCCTACCTGCAGGCTCCCCTCACGACCGATCTCGATGCCATCACCTGGCTGCTCGATGAAACCGAGGTAGGCATGGCCGGGCAAATGACAAGCATCGGCGAAGCGATCGGCTTCAGCATAAAAGTGTTCCGCGAGGATACGATCAAACAACGCATCATGCTCCTGCTCACCGACGGCATCGATGCCGGTCAGCAGGTGCAGCCACTCGATGCCGCCCAGGAAGCCCGTAAAGACTCCATCATCATTTACACGTTGGGAATAGGAAAGGCCCACGGCAGTGGCGGTTACGACCTAGATGAGAAAACGCTCAAGGATATAGCCCGGGTAACCGGCGGAAAATATTTCAACGCCATGAATGAAGGACAATTAAAAGAAGTATACAAAGAGCTCGATAAACTACAGCCCGTACAATATGAGGAGGAGACCTATAAGCCGGTGCAATTGCTGTACATGTACCCATTGGCATGCGCCATTGCACTGGCCCTGGTCTTCCACCTGTTGAATGGCATTATCCAGGCGATCAGGTGGAACTGACACATCACCACCAGCGCAGGCAATTATGTGGAGCGAACTTGAACATATCATCAGTAGCATCAACTGGGAGCAGTTCCACTTTCTGCGACCGAAGGCCCTCTATTTGTTCATACCGCTGGGCATCATCGCCGGGCTCCTCTTACTCGGCAACCGCGAACGCAAGAAATGGAAGCTCATTCTGCCACCCGCTTTGCGCCCATTCATGTTCACCCGTGGCAACGCGCTTTCCCTCCTCCTTCCTTTACTATTATTCTTACTGGGATCCACCATATGCATCTTCGCACTGGCAGGTCCTGCCTGGGAAAAGAAAAAGATACCCGGGCAGAAAATAGAAGCTGTCGTATTGATCGCGCTCGATCTATCGGGCTCCATGCTCGCCACCGATATAGCCCCCAACCGCCTCGAGCGGGCAAAGTTCAAGATCAGTGATTTCCTCGATGCCAATCCCCGGGCACGCGTCGGACTGGTGGCCTATGCCGGCACCGCCCATCCGGTACTGCCATTTACATCCGACTACAAGCTCATCAAACACCATGCAGCCAGCCTCGTCAACCGCATCATGCCCGTGCAGGGCAGCAACTTGTCCATGCTGGTGCAAATAGTCGATACCATGCTGCGCAAAGTACAGGCGCCAAGCACCCTGCTGCTGATGACCGATGCCATTACCAGCGACGACGCCGCACTCCTTACACAGTTTACACAACATTCCATTCACCGCATCGAATTGTTGCTGCTGTCTACACCCGCAGGTGCCAAAGTACCCGGCCATCCCAACATTACTTCCAAACAGGAGCCCACCATCATCAATAATCTGCGACAGGATACCTCCATCGCCATCACACCGCTTACACTCGACACCACCGACGTAGGCAGCATCGCCGCACGCATCGCCGGCAGACTGGTCTTTGAAAAAGATAAAACGAAAGACGACAAGGACTGGGACGACCGGGGTGCACTACTCCTGGTGCCCGCACTACTGATCACCCTTTTCTGGTTCCGCAAAGGCTGGGTATTGCATTGGTGCTGGCTGCCATTGGTGGGCGGCCTGCTTACCGGTTGCGGCGTCAACAGCCAACACCCCGATTGGTGGTACAGCAAAAACTACCAGGCACAGCTATTGGAAAATGCCGGCCGCTACCAGGCCGCCGCCGAAACGTTTGAAGACGACAACCAAAAAGCCATTGCCTATTATAAAGCTGGCAACTTCACCGCCGCGGCCGATCTCTGGGCACTCGACAGCTCAGCCACTGCCACCTATAACCGCGCGTTGGCGCTTGCACGTCTGGGACGTTATGACGAGGCCCTGACAGCCTTTGAAGAGGCAGGCGCCAAAGACCCCACCCTCCGGCAAAAAGCAACGAACGGACTTACACAAACCCGCCTCGCCAGGCAAAAAGCCGACAGCATCAAAAAATACGACGAAACAACAGTCAGCAAAAAGGAAAAAGACCTGGCCGCCGACAAAAAGAAGGAGAAGAAAGATCCATTGAAAGAACACAAACCACAGGGCAAAGACGAACAGCTCAGTTCCGATACCCGCGTAAAGAAATTACCCAAATTCGGCAATCGCGCCACCGACGAAGTAGCCTCCGATATCCATCACGGCAAAGAAGCGAAATGGCCTCCCAAAGACCAGCAGCAGCAACAACAGCCCCCCAATCAAACCGCGGGCGCCATCCTCATGCGCCAGGTAGCCGCCGACCCTTCCGAATTCCTGCACCGCCGCTTCGAACTGCAGGAGAAACGGTATTACAAACATATACCCAAACCCAAAGAAGCCTGGTGAAAAGACTGCTTGCCATATTACTGATACTGATAACACAGCGGGCAATAGCGCAGGGGCATTGCTTTGCACGCATCGCACTCGACCGCAGCAGCGTATATGTACAACAACCATTCAAGGTAACCATCACCGTACTGACACCCACCTGGTACACGCAGCCACTCGAATTCGACAACATTCAAATACCCAACGCCTTTACGCTACCCTTCGATCAAACAACACCCGGCATGTTCGACGTGGATGGCAAACAATATGCGGGCCTGGAATTTTACTTCATCGTATTTCCCTACCAGGCAGGCGACTTCACTTTACCACCCATCAACATCGTGGCCACTACCCCACCCGAAGGATCGTCTACCGCTACCCAGGTAAAGATCGCTACACCGGCCAGGCACTTTACCGTAAAGCCAGTACCGGCCAAACTGAAAGGCAACGATTGGTTGGTAGCCAAGAACGTAATCATCAGCGAACGATGGAACAAACCACTAACGCACCTGAAAGTAGGTGATGTACTGGAAAGAACGGTATCCATATCAGCTCAGGGTACCCTACCCCAGTTTATACCTACCCTACCCTCCGAAAACCTCTCATTTGCCAGCGCCTATCTGCAGGATGCAGAACTGGATGATGAACGCAATGAGTACGATGCCAATGGCAGACTCACCCAAAGTATTACCTACCTGCTGGAAAAAGAGGGAGACTTCGAGTTGCCACCGGTCACCATTACCTGGTGGAATCCGCTCAACAGCCGACTGTACAAAAAGAGCGCAGCCCCGGCAACAATCCACGTGGCGCCCAACCCCCACCTCGGCATGATGACAACCCTCAAAGACAGCCTGGCCGCTACGCAAACCAAACAGGTGGCAAAGCCGGCAAAAAAAGGACCGTACACCATCGCAGGCCTGCCCTGGTACTTATTCGCAGCATATGCCATCGGCGCCGGTCTGTTATTATATATCCTCGCCCGGTATGGCTACCTGTTCGTTATCAGGCTGCGGGCCAGGCGAAGCGCCTATATACAAAGCGAACCCTTTTACTTTCGGCGGCTACGCCATCTTTCCAATAGCCCGTCGGGAGTGATCCACCATTTCTATCCCTGGTGGGATCGTTTTCACGGTAGCGGGCCATCACCTTCGGTAACCCTCACCTGGCAACAGGAAAAGGAACAACCCCTGCTACAGTCATGGCAATCCATCAATCAAATCGCGTTCAACGACACACAAGCCCAGGACGGGCAGCCACCACCCAACCTGAAACAATTCAAGGTATTGCTACCCGACTACCGCAAAAAACGAAAACGAATGGGCAACGTCCCCCATCAACCAGTGATCGGCCAGCAACAACAACCATGGACATAAAAAATCATTCAACAGCAAAAGTCATCTCATGAAGCCATTAACTTATCTATTCTTTACAGTGGGCCTATGGCTTACGTTCGCCTGCGGGAACAAGCAACCAGCATCAACGACCAACCCGGCCACCACAACGCCGGCCGGGAAGGAAGCCCTGGCCAGCTGGCGCGATGGACCACTTAAACAAGCCATCATCGCCTATGTAGAAAAGGTCACCAAAGATGGCAGCCCCGACTACATACCACCCGCCGACCGCATCGCGACCTTCGACAATGATGGAACGCTGTGGGCCGAACGCCCCTATGTACAGGAGCTCTTCGCCATCTACCAGGTAAAGAAAATGGTGGCCGCCAATCCCGCATTGGCGAATAAGCAACCGTTCAAAGCGGCAGTGGAACACGACAAGGCCTGGTTCGAAAAAGGCGGCGAAAAAGCACTCGTAGAAATGGTAGGCGCCACGCATACGGGCATGACGGAAGATGCCTTTGAGGCCGCAGCCGGTAGCTTCTTCGAAAACGCACAATATCCCGTCCTCAACAAGCCCGTCAAAGAGATCGTTTACCAACCACAGCTTGAACTATTGCAATACCTCCGCGACAATGGATTTAAAACATTCATCTGCACCGGAGGCACCATCGAGTTTGTACGCGCCATCGCGCCCGCCTATTATGGCATACCCAAAGAACAGGTGATCGGCACCAGCTTCAAATACCAGTTCGTCGACAGTAACCGTACCATCCTGCGCACGCCGGTACTGGAACATTTCAATGACAAAGAAGGTAAACCTCCCGGCATACAATTGCATATCGGACAACGTCCCGTCTTTGCCTGCGGCAATGAAGGCGGCGCGGGCGATATCGCCATGCTTAAATATTGTCAAAGCAGCCGGTACCCATCCTTCCAGCTGCTCATCAACCACGACGATGGTGACCGGGAATTTGCTTACCAGGAAAAAGATTCGGCCTCACTCAAAGCGGCTGCACAAAACAAATGGCATGTCGTGAGCATGAAAGACGATTGGATCAACATCTTCCCCACTCCATCCGCCACCCAAAAAAAGTAGCAGCCTGACTAAACAACGCAACAAGAAACAGATCATCATAAAACCGAACATCATGAAACAAATCATCAGTTTTGTCGCCATCGTGCTCCTTTGTTCCTGCGCAGCCTCCAAAAAGGCTAAAATGCTGGAAGCAGAAAGTCAGGGATTGAAACAACAGATCGGCCAGCTGCAAGCCACCAACCAAAAACTGGAACAATCCAACGCCCAGATGCAATCACAGCTCGAGCAGTTCAAATCGGAAAGACAGGCAAACGTCGAAGCATTTACCCGGTACAAAGAGGAATGTGAAGCCGCCCAATCGAGGCTCATCGCCACACAATCCATTTTGAGAAACCAGGCAAAAACGCTCCAGGAACTCGAGGATAAGATCAACACAGCCCTGACCGATTTTGCAGACAAGGGCGTAGATGTGTATTACAAGAATGGCTATGTATACGTAAGCATGGAAGACAACCTCTTGTACAAGAGTGGAAGCTCGGCATTGGGAGCAGAAGGCAAAAAAGCATTGGGCTCACTGGCTGGCGTATTGAACGATTACCCGAATTTGAAGATCGTAATCGTAGGCAACACCGACGATGCCAAATTCAAGAAAGGCAGCATGGACAATTGGAGCCTCAGCACCGAACGCGCCAATGGCGTGGTACGCGCCTTCCGGGATGATTACAAGATCGATCCAGCGCGCCTTACCGCAGCAGGCAGAAGCAAATACAATCCAGTAGCCGACAACAGTACAGCAGCAGGCAAAGCCAAGAACAGGCGAACCGACATCATCCTCAATCCCGACATCGACAAGATATGGGAAAGCTTGGGTAACTAACGCGAACCAGCGACCTATAACGACCCCTCAACAACTTTGCACGTGTATCATGCAACGTGCCCTGGAAACTATTGCCTATACAAAAGCCTTGAAAGATGAAGAACACACGAACATCCAAGACCCTGTTGCACGTCGCGGGCGCATTAATATTTTGCACGCCATTGCAAAGTCAAACAACGCCCCCCCCTCCCCTGCAGGATCTCGGCTGGCCGCGGCAAACAGCTGCCAATGGAGCCACCCTCACCTACTACCAGCCACAGGTCGAAAGCTGGAGCAATTACAAGAACATGGAAGGCCGCATGGCATTCGCCCTGCAGCCGAAGAGCGGCCAGCCAATAATGGGTGTAGCATCCGTCACCTGTAATACGATCGTAGACAAAGACACCCGCACGGCCTACCTCCGCGATGTAACCTATACCGATGTACGCTTCCCTTCTCTGCAGGGTGACTCCGTGCAATTGATGGGCAACCTGTTCAGGCAGCTGGCCCCAACAGGAGGTGATCCTGTAGCGGTAGACCGCCTGCTGGCCGATATGCACCAGCACGAACCACAGGCACAAGGCGTGGCACTCAACAACGAACCGCCCACCATCTTTTACAGTGCTGGACCCGCCATCCTGCTCATGGTGGAAGGAGAGCCCGTTTACGCACCCATAGAGAAAACAGGACTGCAATTTGTCGTCAACACCAACTGGGACCTCTTCCAGGAAAAGAAAAAGAAAGACTACTTCCTGCTGGTGGATAAGAATTGGTACACCGCCAACGACCTCAAAGGCCCCTGGACCTACACCCAGGCCTTACCCGAAGACATGAGCAAGCTGCCGGCCGGACAAAACTTCGATGAGGTCAAAAAGCTGGTGCCGCCACCGCCGCCCGCAGGCACCAATCCGCAAATATTCTTCAGCGATAAACCGGCCGAACTGATACAATTAAAAGGAGCGCCGGTCTATAGCAAAATTCCCGGCACACAACTGTTGTACATCGCCAATACCGACAACGATATCTTTCTCGATCAGTCCACCAACACCTACTACGTGCTGTTCTCGGGCCGCTGGTTCAGTGCCGCCGGCTTTGAAGGCCCCTGGCATTTTACCAGCGATAAACTGCCCACCGACTTCAGCAAAATACCAGCCGGTTCCCCCAAAGCGACTGTACTATCATCGGTACCTGGTACCCTCGAAGCAGCCGATGCCGTGATGCTTGCCCAGATACCCACCACCGCTATCGTCAACAAAGCCGAGGTAGAATCGAAAGTAAAAGTGACCTACGACGGCGCGCCGCAATTCAAACCGATCGATCAAACCAACCTGCAGTATGCATCCAATACGCAAGACAAAGTGATCAAAGTGGGCGATCTCTATTATTGCTGCTTCCAGGCCGTATGGTTTAAATCCACTACGCCGAATGGCCCGTGGTCGGTGGCCGACGAGGTACCGAAAGAGATCTACACCATCCCTCCCGGATCGCCCGTGTATAATGTAACCTATGTAACACAAACCAATCCTACCAGCACCACCATCGAAAGCAGCTATACCAGCGGCTACCTGGGCATGTTCATATTCGGTGCGGCATTGGGCGCCTGCCTTGCCTTTGGCACGGGCTGGTACTACCCGCCTTATATCTGGTGGGGCCCCGGCATGTTGTATCCCATCTATCGTCCATGGCCATGTACTTATGGTATAGGCGCCGTGTACAATCCGTGGACGGGTGGCTTCGCAGCAGGCCGCGCAGTCTATGGCCCCTATGGCGCAGCACGCACTGCCGCCTGGTACAATCCGGCAACCGGCCGCTATGGACGCTCTGCCTCTGTTCAGGGATGGTATGGCGGCCGTACCGCCGCCAGCACCTACAATCCATGGACAGGTGGATATGGTGCCACCCGGCAGGGACATAACGCGTATGCGCAATGGGGCAACTCAGTGGCATCGAGAGGAAACCAATGGGTGCAAACCGGCCACATCTCCACCGCCAATGGCACCGCTTTCGGCTATCGTACCTCCACCGGTCAGCACGGCGTCATCAATACCGGTCCACGCGGCAATACCGTAGCACACACCACCAACGGCACCTATGCGGGGCACGATGGAAATATTTACCGGAAGAACGCCCAGGGCAACTGGAGCCAGTATACCCATGGCAGCTGGCAACAACCGGTAGGCACCAGCCAACACACAATGGGTGGCCTCGACAGGTCGGCACAGGCCAGGCAGCGCGGACAGGTACAAACCCAACGATTCCAGCAACACCGAGGGTCATTTGGCGGTGGCGGCGCAAGGGGCGGGTTTCGCCGCAGGTAAAACTTATAGAATCAAGTAAAATCATCGCCATGAAACATACAACCAGGAAAGCAGCGGCACTATGGATCATCTTATTAACGGGCACCAGTATCCTGCAGCAGGCGACAGCGCAATTGAAAGGCTACAATATCTTAGGCGATCAGGGCCTGCAGGCAGGCACCCAGCCTCCGCCCTCCATCAGCCTGGCAATACCCTTATACGTCTACAGCGCCTCTTCATACCGCAACAGCAGTGGCGACAAACTCAGCAGCAGTCCCTCGCTCGACATGTTCTTTACCGGCATCGCCGGCAGCATCGTCACCAATGTGAAAGTATTCAATGGCAACTGGGGCGCCACCATCATTGTACCTTTTGCTTCCAACAGGGTCGAAGGAAACGTGGTCAACGTCGATGGCCCCTTCTCTTTTACCGATATGTACATACAACCCATTCAGCTGGGCTGGCATACCAAGCGGGCCGACTTCAATATGGGCTACGGCATCTTTATCCCAACCGGTAAATATGAATTTGGAGGCGATGACAACACCGGCCTCGGCATGTGGGCGCAGGAGCTAACAGCCGGCACTACCCTATTTCTCAACAAGACCAAGACTTTTCATTTTGCCACCACTTTCTCGTACGAAGTGCATGGCGACAAAAAAGATACGGATATCAAAACCGGCGACATCCTGAGCATCGAAGGGGGACTGGGCCATACCTGGTACAAAAAAGGGAAAACACCCATCCCCACGATCTTCAATGCCGGGCTTATTTATTACATGCAGTTTAAAATATCCGATGATAAGATACCGGTCGGCAACACCGTCTTCAGCGGCAGTAAAGACCGCGTGTATGGCTGGGGAGTGGAAGGCAATGTATTCATGCCAGGCATCCGCAGCCAGCTGGGCCTGCGCTGGCTGGCCGAAACAGGCGCCCGCAACCGCTTCGAGGGCAGCACCTTTTTCATTACCCTCGGTTATATGTTGAAATCTTTGAGCAAGAAATAACATGAAGAAAACCCTTTGCATAGCGAGCCTGCTGTTCTTCTTACACACTGCCAGCGCCCAGGTATTGATCGCCCTGCTGTTTGGCAACAAGCTCAATACCGGCCAGCTCGAATTTGGATTGACCGTTGGCCCCTCGCTCACCAATATAAGCGGAGCAGGCGGAAAAGGGAAAGTAGGCCTCAACCTCGGCCTCTACTTCAACATCAAACTCAACGATCGCTGGTACATTCACCCCGAAGGGGTTGCCAAAGGAGGATTTGGTGCAAAAGACATATTACCCTACAGCACCGGCAACGACAGTCTCGACCAATTCTTTACAGGGGGCGCCGTAAAAAGGCAGATCGGCACGCTCAGCCTGCCCGTATTGATCCAGTATAAGATCTACAAGCGTTGGTTTGCCGAACTGGGCCCGCAGGTCAACCTGCTCACCAAACCCAAAGACATTTTCACTGGCAAGGTCAACGACAACGAACTGTCCTACACTACAGAGATCCGCGAAACCATCACAAAGCTCGATTTCGGCATGGCCGGCGGTTTGGTCTACAAACTGCGCGAAGACCACGGCATGGGCATTTGCCTCCGGTACTACGGAGGGCTCACAGATATCCAGAAAGACCTGCCCGGTGCTAACCGCAACAGGATGTGGCAATTAAACGTAACGATACCCATCGGGGCCGGTAAAGCAAAATCCAATGCCAACGGCAATTCCAGCAAAACGCCCCCTCCATAAACATCAGCATACCGCAAAAAGCAAATCACTATGACAGGATTCTTCAAAACGCTCTTCCTGGCCGGCACCCTGGCAACAACCGTCACAACCAGTGCCCTGGCGCAAAAACAAAAAAAGCTCATATCGCTAAAGGATTCGCTCGATGGCAAGTTCGACCTCAGCGATTACATCATCGATGCCAATGGATTCGTGCCCGTACCCTATATCATTACGGAACCAGCCCTTGGCGGATTTGGAGGCGCACTGATACCTGTATTCATAAACAAGAACAAACCCTATATCGATTCGGTAAAAGGCAAACTGGTGCGCACACCGGTAGCACCAAATGTAACAGGCGGCATCCTGGCTTACACGGCCAATAATACCTGGATACTTGGCGGCTTCCGCTCCGGCACCTTCGTCAAAAGCCGTATCAAATACACCGTATTTGGAGCATATGCCAACGTGAACATGTCCTTTTACAGAACCTTCGATCGGCTGGGAGAAAAGGAACTGAAGTTCAACTTCAAAACGATACCGGCCATGCTGCAGGCCACCAAACGCATTGGCTACAGCCACTGGTATGCAGGCTTCAAGTACCTCTTCCTCAAAACCGACGCCACGTATGAGGGCGATACCAGCCTCAGTAACCTGGTAAAGAACATGGAGTTCAGTAGCATTATAAGCCAGCTGGGCGCCATCATCGAACTCGATAACCGCGACAATATATTTAGCCCCGACCGGGGCAAGAAACTGCATGTGGATGCGAATATGTCCAACGGGATCCTGGGCAGCGATTTCGATTTCTGGCGCATCAATTACTACACCTATATGTATTGGCAGCTATCGCACAAACTGGTGGGAGGCCTGCGTGTGGATGGGCAACAGGTCTTTGGCGACGCCCCCTTCTACCAGCTGCCTTATGTAGACATGCGGGGAGTGCCGGTAAACCGTTACCAGGGCAAGGCCGATATCCTTACCGAAGCAGAATTCCGCTGGGATGTGGTAAAACGTTGGAGTATCATGGCATTTGCCGGCACCGGCAAAGCATTCGACGAATGGAGTGAGTTTGGCCCCGCCGATTGGGTAGTATCCGGCGGTACCGGATTCCGCTACCTCCTGGCGAGAAAGTTCAAATTAAGAGTCGGCATAGACATTGCCCGCGGGCCCGATACCTGGGCCTGGTACATTGTATTTGGCAGCAACTGGCTCAAATAACGATCCGGCAGGAAAGACTTCCTGCCGGGCCGTTATTGGCCTTATTCACTGGTGGGGCGCAACGCGGCAATGCCGGGCGCCCGCCTGAATGTCAAAATATTCCGCGTATACACCGAAGGCGTAAAACCGGTAAATTTCTTAAAGGCAGTGGTCAACGTGTTTCGGTTGCTGAATCCGCATTTGAGCGCAAGGCCTTTCAGATTCAATTGTCCTACCAGCCCGTCCTGCATCAATCCTTCACAGTACCTCACCCTGAACTGGTTGAGGTAATCATTGAAATTCAAGCCGATCTCGCGGTTGAGATAGGCAGAAAGCTGGTAAGAGGGGATATCGATATCATCCGCCAGGTCGCGGATAGAATAACCAAACCGGAGAAAAGGCTTCTGCTCACGCATAAAACGATGTAACCGTCCTTCAATGTTCTCTATGCGGTCTGATGATAATTCGTAAGTATAGCCGGGCCTTTCGTTCTTGACCTGAAATGTCAGGTATTGGAGTAGATCGTGACGCATGGTAAAAAATTTAATGTTACGTAGAATGAATGGGATTCCATAACGCCGGTTTAAGGTGTTATCGAGGCATTGTCTACATCGTTCAATTGGTAAGACCCGGGCACTTTGTCACGGCCGGATCCACACACTCATTAAATCAGGGTGGAGTAATAAATTAATAACATTAAAAAATGATCCTGGAGAAGTTGCTTTACGAATCCTGAGTCTACGGACGATTTTTGAGTCTACCAGTTAACAATGTAATTAGGCTGGAATGGTGTGACAACATGGTTTCGACTGGCCGGAGAACTGCACCGGCTTCTTCAAATGTCTGTCCTGATAATTTTGACACCTTGTCATGAGAGGAAAGAAAGACAAGTTTGAGAAATCTTGGCAAGGTAGGCTTAATGGGTCCACTAGTTTTTCGTGCTTGTTCATACATTCAAATTTTGGTGTTACGCAATGGATTGGGGGAGTTGCTACTTTGATTAATGCACTAACAATTTACAATCTTAAGCACACCGAAGCCTAATAAAAATACCCGAAAGCAGCATTGTTTTATAATTATTGGCAGCATTTCCCACATAGAGACTTGCCTAATATTATAGCATCTTGCAGTAACCGTGCCCGTTTGTTTTTGAATACAATCGGTATTCTACATAATACTTACACAAAAGGGTGTAAAACACGGTATATCAGACATCAATTAAGCAAAAACACTTAGCAATTATCAAACAATTCGTGTATGATCATGGCAACTGGGTATTACGTCTTCGACTAAGCGTATACGCTTATACAGGAGCTCATCTTTCTATACGAAATTGACTTATATCAACCCATTGCGCATGCATCGATTCGTAAGTTGAGGCCAACCGCTACCTAATGGGCATTGCGGCCTTCGTAATTTTATACAATAAAACCTTGAAAAAGCTACTTCGCATATGTGCCACGACATTCATGGGCGGAATATTCTTCCTGGTCCCATTAGTACTGGTCATCATGATCCTCGAAAAAGCGGTCAGCCTGTTGAACCGGATCATTGTCCCCATGACGCGCAGGCTGGAAGATTGGAAAGTAGGGGGCGTCTATTTCCATGAAATTCTGGCAGTGATGTTACTATTGCTCATCTGCCTGGGAGCCGGCATCGTGGCACGCACCGGCCTGGCCAGGCACCTCATCAGGCGGATCGAAACCCGCATCCTCGTTCACCTCCCCGGCTACGAAGTGATGAAATCGATCCTGGGTGATCTGGACCCCGACAATACCGAAAAAGATCAGATGAAGGTCGTACTCGCCCAAACCGATGCAGGCTGGCAACTGGCCTTCCTGATCGAGCAGGTCAACGAAGAACTCTTCGTCATCTTTATCCCCAACGCCCCCAGCCTGCGCGATGGCATGGTGGTCTATGCAGAAAAAGACAAGATCAGGCCCATCAACATAAGCCGCAAGGAAGCCATCAGCACCATCCGCCGTATGGGAGCCGGCTCGGCAAAGATCTTCCGCAACAAAGGCGGGCAACCTGTCTAGCAGCGCCGGATATACGCTCAACCCTCTCGTATTCCATTCAAATGCCACAACTTATAAGATTGGGCACACAAGGCACCTCAATATTTTGTACGCGACAATCACTACTGTAACTTCAATGCAGGTTCTAACAAGCAGGTATAAACTTATTATCCGGCCAGTGGATAGCAACGATACAAGTTACTTTTCATGTTTTAGTTTAAAGGCTCCGTGCCCTGTGAAACTTTTCTCATCATTAACTCGCAGTAAGGGGTTCTTTTCATATCAGAGTTTTTTATTTGTGCCCGGAGTTCCGCTTTCGCGGGACTCCTCGTTTTTACACATCTCCCTATAGCACGATCGTAACGGCAAACTGCCATTTATAGCACAATCATACACACCATTTATATGTAATAAGTTATCGGAAGAAGATATACTGATAGGCGAGAGAAACTGTATTGTAATCATACCCACGAGTAGCAAAAGCACCCACGTGAAATTGAAGTTTGAGAGAATGTCCTTTGGCTATTGGAGTAGACCAGGTGGCGCCCACCCGCCAGTTATCAAACAACTCGCCACGCGATCGGCCGTCCACGAAATTCTGACCGCCATTGAACCAGGTGCCATCTACACTCAACCACATCGTATTGCGGAATTGATAACACGCATGCCCCTGCAAACTGAAAACAGGCTCCTGCCTTTGCACCTGGTGCCCCATGTATTCATCGTTGGGGGCATAAAACCAAACGCCCGTATACAGTTCGCCATAGAACCGGTTGATCCGCTGCGAGATACCCACCTCCGGTTTAACAGCCCAGCGATTGCTACCGGTATTCACCACCTTGTCGTTGTGATAAAGACCAGTGGGTATGTTGACCACCATGCTAAAACCCAGGATGGTGCCCTGCCTGAATTTTGCAAACGCCTTGCGGTCCATCGCCGGCGAGCCGAGCAGGTTGATACCCCAACGCAGCTGAAGGTCATTGAAACCCGCCCGGCTGATACTTGTATCACGGCCCTGGATCTTTACATTACCCGCCAGCGCCGTAAAAGGAAGGCTTACTGCCACCCGGGCCAGCTTCCCCCACATGCCAAAGGTGTGCGCATAGCCGGCGATCAGCATATGTGTCTTCAAACTAAAGTCTTCAACCGGCAATGCTGCGTCGGCCACGATATTTCCTTCCGAGAAACCATATCCCAGCGCAAGCGCATTCATCCCCGTTGGCAGGGCCGCATAGCGGCGTGGCTCCAGGTCCTGCCCCATCGCGCCCCAACAGCCCAACATAGCGGCCACACAAAAGATGATCCTGCTCATTGCAAGCAAGACACTTCCCGCAACAACCAACCACCAAGTAAGAACCTGATAAGAACACATCCCTATACAACAGCAGTTTATAAATCTGTGCAACTTAGTCGGCCCTGCACCCCAATCTTCTGCCTGCAGAAAACAGTACTTCGGTAATTATTCAATAAATTTATGATAACCATTAAGTTCGATACTGCATGAGAACACACCTGCTCTTACTGCTTGCAGTAGCCAGCATCTACTGCACCAACATTTCGGCCCAGCAAAAAGATGAAACCTCGCTCACGGAGGCAGACACCATCAGCAATTTTTCAGCCTTTAAACGCTCCCTGTCATTCTCGGGCGTATTACAAACGCGGTATATGGCATCACTCAACGACCAGGTCGATGTGAATGGAAAACACTTCAACCCCTCCACCGGCGCCAAAGGCGTACGCAATACCTTTCTCGTCAAACGCGCGCGGATCATGGTCAAAGCCAATATCAACGATCATTTCTCGGCCAATATACTCGCCAACCTGGCCGACTTCAACGGTACCCCGGCCAATAAGGTTCTCGAAAACGCCTACATCAAATACAGCCTCAACAAGTATTTCAACGTACAGGCCGGACAGTTCCGCCCATTCTTTGGCATTGAGGACGCTATTGCAGTCGATATCATCCGTACACTCGATTTCTCCAACCAGTACTATGCTTTCGGCCGCAATGGCTGGCAAAGCTTTCAGATAGGCCTGTCGGTATTCGGACAGCTCTCCAAAGACGGTAACCTTCGCTACTTCGCCGGCGTGTACAACGGCAACAACCGCAACCAGCCCACCGACGACGACAATACCAAAAACGTCTACGGCCGGCTCGAAGCCACCATTGCGCCAGATTTCACCGTAGCCATGAATGCAGGCCTCGGCAGCATGGCCGGCAGCGGCACCGGCAATGCCTGGGGAGGCGATGCCACCGCAAAGATCGACCTCACCAGCCGCTGGCAACTCTTGGTGATGGCCGAGTATAAATCCGGATCCGATTTTCTTGCGCACAACAGCAGCACCATTACCCCCAAACCAGCCATCAGCCAGTTCAGAACGCGCGGCTTCTACTTCTTCCCCACCCTTCGCTATGAATATGAACATCCGCGGGTGAGGGCCATCGAGCTTTCAACGCGTTGCGAGTGGCTCGATGAGAATTACAAACAGGCAAAGAATGGACGCCAAACCATCATACCTAACGTGTCGTTGATATTCGCCGACAATTTCTATGCAGCCTTACAGGTAGGCGTGGCGATCGACAGGTATAAACATGATATCCGGCTCACCAATGCCTACAGTTACAACCTGGCCTACGCACAATTGCAGATAAGATTCTAATTGGAACAATAAACCAAACGCATGAAAGAGATCAGGCCCAAAGCATTGCTCATTACCTTTATCGTAGCATTGATCATCTGGTTCATCCCCGCCCCCGAAGGGGTAAAACCCAATGCCTGGCACCTGTTGGCGATCTTCCTGGGCACCATACTGGGCATCATCCTCAAAGCGGCGTCTATGGGCACCATGGCCATGCTGGGCATGACGCTTTGCGCAGCCACCCAGGTGCTGGCCCCCGGCGATCCGGCACACGCCGTCACCGCAGCCCTCAGCGGCTTTGGCAACTCCACCATCTGGCTCATCGGGCTCGCCTTCTTCATAGCCCGGGGTTTCATTAAAACCGGCCTGGGCACACGCCTCGCCTACAACTTCATCCGCATCTTCGGCAAGGGCACCCTGGGCCTGGCCTATGGCCTCAACACGGCCGACCTCCTGCTGGCGCCCGCTATACCCAGCAATACCGCGCGCGCCGGCGGTGTCATCTTCCCCATCATGAAGTCGATCGCCATCAACATGGGCTCGCACCCCGATAAACCCGAAACGCATCGCCGCATTGGCGCCTACCTTACCCTGGGCAGTTACAATGCCAACATGGTCACCTCCGTCATGTTCCTCACTGCAACCGCCAGCAATCCCATGGCGCAGAAGTTTGCCAAAGACCTCGGCATCACCATTACCTGGACCAGCTGGGCCATAGCAGCCCTGGTACCCGGGCTTGTTTGCTTTTTATTACTGCCGCTGTTACTGTATAAGTTCTTTCCGCCCGAGCTCAAACAAACCAAAGAAGCACCCGCCATGGCAGCGGCCAAACTCAAAGAGATGGGGCCCATAAGTTTGCAGGAATGGCTCATGGTTGCTACCTTCCTTATCCTGCTCGTATTGTGGATCTTCGGCAACCTCATTTCCATCGATGCCACCACGGGCGCACTCATAGGCCTCTGCATACTGCTGTTGAGCGGAGTACTTAATTGGGAGGATGTAAAAGCAGAGAAAGGCGCCTGGGATACCATTGTGTGGTTCTCCTCGCTGGTGATGATGGGCTCTTACCTCAACTCACTGGGCTTCGTAGGCTGGTTTGGCAACCTCATCGGCAACAAGATGGCGCACTTCAGCTGGCAGATGGCCTTTCCAATACTGATACTCGTGTACTCGTATAGCCATTATATGTTTGCCAGCGCCACCGCACACGCAGCCGCCATGTATCCCGTATTCCTCGCAGTGGGCATCGCCGTAGGCGTACCGGGCACCATGCTCGCCATCTTTCTCGGCGCTTGTGCCACGCTGATGGGTTCGCTCACCCACTATGCCCACGGACCAGCACCGATATTCTTTGGAAGCACTTATGTGGATATGAAAGACTGGTGGAAACATGGATTCTTTATCAGCGTACTATTCCTGGCCATATGGTTTGCCGTGGGCGGCCTGTGGTGGAAAGTACTCGGACTTTGGTAACACACACATACCCCCCTACCCATGCACCGGCTGACCATTAATCATCCTGCGTATGAAACATATAGTAACGTTCACCATTGCCTGCTGCCTGCCCCCTGTGTTGCTCACCGCGCAGGACATCAGCCTGCAGGACTGTTTCCGCATAGCGGGAAACAGGAACATCGTTATACAACAATCCCAGGCCTCCCTGCTGGCCCGGCAATACAATCTCGCTGTAGAAAAACAGCGCTATATACCGAAGGTCGATCTCCTGGCCAGCTATACTTATCTCAGCAGGCCACTCGAGATCAACCTGCAAACCGTGCGCGAAGGCATCCTCGATGGCAGCTCCCAACAGGCGGTGAATACCGCCAACACCCTATACCAGGAGCTCACCGGCAATGAACTGTCGCAGGCCGCACAGGATAGGATCTACAACACCTCCAAAAACATACTGGGCGCCGTGTATCCCGATTACAACCCACCGCTCAGCCGGCAGTCTTATTTTATCGCCGGCCTGGCAGCACGCCAGCCCATCTACCTCGGCAGCAAGCTCACCGCAGCCCGCAACTTTGCCGAGTCGGAAGTGATTGCCGGCAATATCAACACGGCGCTGGTGGAAAAAGATGTACACTACGCCCTGGCCGTACAATACATCCGCATACGGTACCTCAACACCCTGCTCAAAACACAGCAACGGCTCGTAGAAGCCTTTACCAAAAACAGGGATTATAGCGAAGAGCTGGTAAAGAATGAAATACTGGCGCCTTACCAGAAAAGCTGGACCAAAGTACTACTCTCACAGGCACGCACCACCTTCTCCAACCTGCAGATGGACAAACAGAATGCCTTACTCGAACTGAATAAGCTGCTGGGCCTTCCGCTCGACTCGGCACTCACCATTACCGACACCCTGCAATACAGGGCCGGCAACCTGCCGCTAGATGACCAAACCGCCTGGCAGCAAAACCCCGCCTATCAATTGGTAAAAAGCAAGATCGCTACTGCACAAACCGCCGAACAGATAGCCCGCTCCTTCCAGCTGCCCAATATATTCGCAGTAGGCAATATCAACCTTTACCAAAACGAGTTGCCCGTAACCCTGGCGCCCTGGATGGTGGGGGTAGAAATGCAATGGAACCTCTTCAGCGGCACTCAATCGCAAAAACGAAAGAAAGCCGCGCGGCAGTTGGTAGAAGAAGTAAAACTGGCCGAAGCCAATACCCGCGAAAGCCTGCAAATGCAACTGCGCGTAGCACGCAACAAGATCAGCGCTGCCCAAAATGAGATCAGCACCGCCGATAGCGCCCGCACCGACATCGGCACCACCCGCCGGCTCGTCGATGAAAGGGTGCAAAACCAGTTGTCCTCGCTCAAAGACCTCAACGACGTATTGATCATTCAAGGCGAGGTCGACAAAGCCTACTATACCGCTATCCTGGCCTATTACATAGCGTTAGCAACCTACTGGAACATCTATGGCACCCCCGAACGCATCACCGAACTAATTCCATAACAATGAGAACCTTCTTAAAACATTACTGGGCGCTCTTCATACCCATCATCGTACTGGCCGTGGCCATCTGGTTCCTCTTCCGCCAGTCGGCAACGGAAACCAACGACCCCATCGGCATGGTCGATGCCACCAGCGTGGATGTAGCCGCCGAATTTCCCGGCCGCCTCGATAGCCTCTTTGTAGAACAGGGCGATACCGTAAAGACCGGCCAATTGCTTGGCGTACTGCGTACCACCGAAATAGAAG
Source organism: Paraflavitalea sp. CAU 1676 (assembly GCF_029223285.1). Classification (GTDB taxonomy): domain Bacteria; phylum Bacteroidota; class Bacteroidia; order Chitinophagales; family Chitinophagaceae; genus Paraflavitalea. The sequence continues at coordinate 486,714 of NZ_JARHUJ010000007.1, forward strand.
CCATCCGCTCGCAGGCCCTCGCCGCAGTGGATGCAGCTAAAGGCCAGCTCGAACTGTTACAGCAAGGGCCACGCAAAGAATTGGTAAGCGCCACCGGTAAACTCTATGAGATCGCAGAAGACCAGTACGATCTCTTCAAGAAGACCTACGACCGTATGCAACGCCTCTACAATGCCGATGTCATCAGCGGTCAGGAACGCGACATCTTCTTTTTCAAATACCAGGCCGCCCAGAAAGAAATGGAAACGGCCCGCCTCAACCTCGAGATGCTGCAAAAAGGTACCCGGCCCGAGCTCCTCAAAAGCGCCAACGCCATCGTACAACAAGCGCAGCATGCCTACGAGCTCACCAAAGCACTGAAGGAGAACACCCGCATCTACTCCCCCGCCAATGGCGTCATCACCTCGATGGTCATACACCAGGGCGAGATCGTCTCCATCGGCTATCCCATCATGAGCGTGGAAAAAGAGAATTCCTTTATCCTGCGTTTCAATATCCGCCAGGATCAGGCAGCACAACTAAAACCAGGCGCTACAGCCACTGTGAAAGTGCCCGGCTGCACACCCGAAACATTCAACGTGACCGTATCCTCCATAGCGCCATCACTCACCTTTGCCAATTGGGTACCCACCAAAGACAAAGGACAGTTTGAGCTGCGCACCTTCACCATCGAATTCAAACCCAGCGATCCCCCCGGCGTACAGGGCTTACGTTCCGGCATGACCGCCGCCTTACAACTACCCCGATGAGCACACTGGCGAAGATCATAGTAAGGGAATGGAAAAGAATATTCCGGCTGCCGGCACACTACCTCGTGCTGCTGGTAATGCCGCCCTTGTTGTTCTTTCTGTATGCCTACATCTACAACGAACAACAGGCCGATCACTTGCCGGTAGCCCTCTGGGACGAAGACCGATCGGCCGTATCGCGCCAGTTCACCTTCCTCCTGCAACAGGTAGAGACCATACGCTTTACGCAGCAGGTGGGCAGCATCGGCGAACTGGAAGACCTCGTGCGCCGCGGAGAAATATTGGGCGCTATCCATTTCCCTAAGAACATGGAGCGCGACATCAAGAGCCGCCACCCCGTCAACGTAGTTGTCTATACCAATGCGGCGGCAGTAGTGCCCGCCAAGCTCATCTACAAGGAAGCAGCCCAGGTCATCATCACCGCTGGCTCCGGCGTCATCCTGCAAAAGTTTGTAAAGACCGGAATGGAAAAAGAAAAAGCCATGGCGCTCGTGCAGCCCATTGTATTAAACGCCTACACACTGTATAACCCCACCTACAACTACCAGCAATACCTGGTGCCCGGCCTCATCACCGTGGGCCTGCAAATGATCATGATCATGGTAAGTGTATTGTTGTTGAACTATGAAACCACCACCCGCACCCAACAGCAACTATTCACCCTCGCAAAAGGCTCGGCATCGGCCGTGATCATCGGCAAATCGATCGCCCACCTCACCATCGCGTGGCTAAGTTTCCTGCTCGTGGCTTTTGTAGTATTTCCATTCTTCAACCTGGGCACCGCATCGGCCGCCGGCAAATTCTTCGTACTGTATACCTTATTGAGCCTCGCCTGTATCGGCATCGGCGTCATGTTATCGGCCCTGTTTGCCGATACCATGCTGGCCACCGATGCAGCGCTCTTCTATACCTCGCCGGCCTTCGTGTTCAGCGGCTTTACCTTTCCGCGCTGGGCCATGCCCTGGTACGATCAGTACTACGCCAACATCATGCCCTATACCCATTTCCTCGACGGTTTTTTTAAAGTGTATTACATGGACCTCTCCTTACGCTATGCCCGCACCGAAATGGGCTACCTGCTCTTGTTCATCGCCATCACCTTTTCAATAGCCATCTTACTTTATCAGCAACAACTTAAACGATTAAAACGTGCCGTCCACCAACCAGCTTAGCCTAGTAGGGCGCCTCATCAAACGCGAAACAGCGCGCATCGGCAGCGACCACAGCCTGCTGCTCACGCTGCTCATCGCACCACTGCTCTATGCATTCTTTTACGGCAGCATATATACCTACAAGGAAGAAGAAGGCGTAAAACTGGCCGTGGTAGACGACGACCACAGCTCCCTTTCACGCTTGCTCACCCAGCAGGTCGGCAATGCACAAGTAGTAACGGTGTTCAACGTACCAGGAATAGAAGCAGCCAAAGAAGCCATGTACCAGGGTCATTGCCAGGGATTCCTGTACATCGAAAAGGGATTGGAACAAAAAGTAAAATCATTGAAGCAGGCCCATGTAGTGGTAGCCCTCAATGCAGCCAGGTTTTTACCGTCGAGCGATCTGCTGCTCAGCATCAACCAAACCTGCCTCACCCTGGGCGCCGGCGTGCGCATGCAATACCTGCAGAAGTCCGAAGGCATGAACACCGGCGGCTCCCTGCAGGAAGTAATGCCCGTTAACCTCGACTACCGCCCGCTTTTCAACAGCCGCAGCAGTTATGGCGCTTTCCTGCTGCCGGGATTACTCGCGCTCATCCTGCAGCAAACACTGTTGCTCGGCCTTTCGGCCAGTGTGGCCGGCGAAAGAAAACACCGGCAGGTCGGCAACTGGTTGCAAACATCCGGCGGCAGCCCCTCCATGGCCCTCGTCGGCAAAGGAGCATTTTACTTGATCCTTTTTGCCGCGTATGCGTTCTTCTTTATGACCGTCAACTTCACGCTCCTGGAATTGCCGATGCGCGGCAGTTATACAAGCCTCAGCATAGCTTTCCTGCTGTTCATTATAACCCTCATCCCCATGGGCCAATGGATCGGCAGCCTGTTCCGCGATCCGCTGCTCAATGTGCAACTAATGGCGTTCTCCACCTATCCCTTCTTCCTGCTCACCGGTTACACGTTTCCGCTGCAAAACATACCATTGCCCCTGCAATGGTTGGCAGCCCTGTTGCCCACCACGCCATTCATCAACATGTACCAATCCATCGTACAGGCAGGCGGTACACTGGGACAAAATGTGCAACACATCATTCACCTCATATTGCTATTGTTTTTATACACCATCGCAGCGCTGATCAGGCTCAATAAGTTGAAATTTCAGGGATGGCACAAAGCGGGCTACACCGGCAGCACATAAAAAAGCCCGGAGCTTCACAACCGTGAAGCTCCGGGCAACGATCAGGAGGTATAGGAAGAAATATTATCGCGCCAGTATCATTTTTTTAGTGATCGTTTCATTACCCATCACCACTCTCACAAAATAAGCGCCGTTGCGCCAGTTCACCGGGCAGGGAATATCGATCAGCGCTGCTGTTTTGATAGCATCCGTTCGCACCCGGTACAACTCACGGCCTGTAATATCAACGATCGAAATACTAGCCGCTTCCTTCACCGGCGAAGCCAGCGACAGGCGCAGGTGACTACCCACCGGATTCGGCAAAATAGAAACGGCCCGCTTCAGCAGGTTTTTCTCAAACACAAATTTCCGGTTCTTATCAGTTTGTTGCAGCAGTGTACAAAATGGATCGAGCGTTACTAGCACCGTATCTGTAGCGTAGGTAGAGCCACAACTGTCCATCAACTCCTGGCTTACGATATAGGTACCCGGCTGGTCTACCATGATCGTTGGCCCGATAGAGCCGCCGGCGATATGACCATCGGGTGTTTTCCAGGTATACAACGAAGTGATCAACGGATTGCTTACACTGAGGGTACTGATGCCGGCAGATCCGCAAAACATGGGAATATCTGCCGCTGCAGTGGCCATAGCAGCGCGGAAAAAGTCGAAGGGACCTACAAAGTCCTTCAATTCTGCACTGAAGGAGCTCGACGAACGCGACTTCACCAATATCCTGCGGAAAGGCATCTTACACGCATCCCCCATGCTCACCAGGGGATCAACACCCAGTTTGCTCAGGTTTACCGAAAACTCGAGGAATTGATCCTGTTCATAGTCTGGTACAAAACTGTTATCACCGCGTACGAGGCCGAAAGGCCCCGCCCAGGTATTGGCGCCACATTGAAGGCCCGTATAAAAAGCACCTGCACTCGTGGGCAAAATATTGGCATATCCAAAGGTTGAGCCGGCTGTAGCGCCATCGAAAGCCCCACCCCAGCTAAAAGCCGCAGGTGTAACCGTAGTAAGCGCCGATTTGTTGACCCATATCCGGGCTTCCAGGTTCTGCAGCCCCGAACCACTGTACTCAGCCGTAAAGATGACATCGCCGGCCGTCACCACTTTACCAGTGGCATCAAAGGTCCAGCTCGTGTGGCCGGCATCGGGACCATATCCCTTAAATTTCAGCGAGGACCTTTCATAAACGATATCCGTCTGGTACATCTCGAAGTCGAAGTACCGGTTACCACCCGAACCTTCCAGCGAAACACCGCCAAACAACCAGAGCGAATCGGTGGTAAAAGGGCCAGCCCTGCGCACATGCATGAACATATCGAGGATATCACTTTTGTCGGGCACTCCCTGCACCGTCGGGGTCGCCCACGTCGCAGGGCTCTGGCTATTTTTATTTGAACCCGAGGCAAACGCGGTAGAATCAGCACCATGGTGGTCACGGATGAAAACCGCATCGATCAACATCATATTATTGACAACCGAGAATTGGGGGTAGTTCATACTCCTGAACAAGGGATAACGCCGCGAAGCAGGATTGTTCAGATATAGCTGATTGATATAGCTCGCGCCGGTCGTGTCGATCACGAAAACACCGGTACCGGGCTCACCATTGCCAAACCAGTCGTCGCCTCCGGTATTCCAGATGCCATTGAAGATATTGGAGCGCAAACCGCCGTCCACTTCAAAATTGGCACGCACGATCGGCGTAGTGATCTGTGCAGCCGAAGCAAACACACAACAACAAAACAATATTGATTGTATCGTTCTCTTCATAAGTCGGGATTTAGTACGATGATGTCCGGTCGGATACCGTAAAAGGTTCATCCATCCGGGTCAGCCAACAGGCTTTCAGGCAACACCCCGATATCAGGGAGCAACCTTATATAGAGTATATAATATCACGTTGAATAGAATAGCCCGGGAGGAGAAATATAAAACGAACACCGTTCGTGCGGCCACGTATAAAGCAGGCCCTTACAGGCATGAGCATTACAGGATGATAGGGATAGTACCTTCATGGGTTACAGATTTGCCGACAAAATAGAAGAAAGATTTCAAATATAAAAGCCCCCTTTCTACCCAAACACCTTAGCCCCTTAAAACCATGCAGTTAGACCTTGATTTTATGTTATTTACGTATAGATCAATCCATTTCTGGCATACTTTTCGCCCCTCCGGAATCAAATTTTCCATCTATGAAACCCTTACGTTTTTTAGTCCCCGTAGCCATTGCAACCGGATTGATCGTAGCCTGTAAAAAAGACAACGAGAACACGACAGAACTCAAGATCAAACTCACCGACAATCCTTACAATGCTACAGAAGTAAACGTTGATATCCGCCAGGTGCGGGTGAACCTCCAGGACGATTCATCGGGCTGGGTGAACCTCGAAACCAGAACAGGCGTCTACAACCTGCTCGATTACCAGAACGGCATCGACACCCTCATCGCACAAAGCACCGTGCCCACCGGCCGCGTAAAAGAAGTGCGGTTTGTGCTTGGCAGTGAGAACAGCATTAAGATCGACAATAAACTGTATCCGCTCACCATACCCAGTGGAAGCGAATCGGGTTTAAAGATCAAGCTCAACAAGCAGCTGAATGCTCACCTCGACTCACTGGTCATTGATTTCGACGCAGCCCTTTCCATATTCCAGGAAGGCACAGGTGATTATAAATTGAAGCCGGTATTGAAGATCAAATAATACCAGTCGGTAAAAATAACCATTATCCGTACCCATTGCCCCCGGCAGCTTAATGCTCCCCCGGGGGCTTTTTTATTTAATGGTATCGCGCACCCAGCACCAGTTTGTCGCCGCTGTCATCAACTTCAAACAACTGTGGAATGCGAATGTACCGGCCGCTTTTATCTTCACGATGGCTATGTACCGCCATGAGCAGTTTGCCATCGAAGGTGCGGAACAACATGCTATGCCCATAGTTGGGCGGCGTGAAAGGTGTGGGTTCGTGTATCCAGGGACCTGCCAGTTTACCGCTTTTGGAATAAGCTACGCCCTGCGTATACTCGCTGAACACCCAGCTGGTCCACAACATACCCAGCTTACCGGTCTTTGTATGAAACAACCAGGGCCCGTCCGTTACTTTATTGGGGATTACTTTACCAGCACTGTCACGTTCGCGGCTCCAGGGCGATGCACTGGCTTTGAACAACAGCTTGCTTTGTCCAACGGAACCGCTCAGGTCTGGCTTCAGTTCGATCTGCTCGATCGTACCATCCCAATTCTGCAGCCATTCATAGCAATAGATGAGGTAAGGTTTGCCATCTTCTACCCACAGCGTACCGTCGAGCGTGGGCATATTCGCCGGCAAATAAGTAGGATCTTTCATGGGCACATACGGCCCTTCCGGCACTTCGCTTACCAGGATATGGCAGGCCCTGCGTTCGATCACATTCCCTTTCACGGTATCGATCTTTACACCCCTGTTCGTGAACGTAGCAAAATAGTAGTACTTGCCCTTGTAATGATGCAGCTCCGCAGCCCAGATCATCGGCTCGGGTCCCATCCACGAAGCCGGATCAGTTTTCGTTACTTTGTAAGGTCCCGTCCACTTTTGGAGGTCCTTGCTCTTCCACAACAAACCGCCTGTGCCCGTCATATAGTAGGTCATCGACTTTTTATCCGCCAGGATAAAAGGATCACTCAGCCTTATAGAGTCCAATGGAACATCCGTCTTCAAAACTGGCACCCTGTTCTGCGCAACAACGCTGCCCAGGTTGAACAACATCAGCGCCCAAATCGCAAGCTTCATCATAGAGGAGACTTTCGATAAATATAAAGAATGAAAAGCTGAAAGTTGCGCAAACAAAGAGAACAAAATAGCAGGCACACCACAGACAGTACAGGATGGGATTGCACACAAAATCCCGGGTAAAGAATTTCCAAAAATAGGCCGCGTTTCTGTAGCGGATGGCGCAGTATCGGGTGACAAACCCCTTAATGAAAAAGTTATCCGCTTGCCTGTTGTCAGTAGTCATCTTGTTGACGGCCGCTCCCCTCCTGGCCCAACAATTACCCACAGCGCCCCGCAACAACGAATGGAGGGCGCAATGGATCGTGCCACCCAATGATCCGGGCACGGGTTATGGTATCTATTACTTCAGGAAGCAGATCGAATTGGCGGCAAAACCCGCACGCTTTATCATACATGTATCGGCCGATAATCGTTACAAATTATTCATCAACGGCACGCTCGTATCATTGGGACCAGCCAGGGGCGATTTCTATTACTGGAATTACGAAACCGTCGACCTGGCCCCTTATCTCACCCCAGGCAGAAACACGGTAGCAGCGCTCGTATACAACGAAGCCGAACACCGGCCCGAAGCACAGCTATCGGTACGTACGGCCTTCCTGCTCCAGGGCAATACACCGGCGGAGGAAATACTCAATACCAACAATACGTGGAAATGCGTGCGCGATAAAGGACGTCACCCCATCGCCGGATTCTTTGCGGCGAGCAATGGAGAGTTTATCAACATGAACCAGTCGGTGAAGGGATGGACGGCTGCCAATTTCAACGACAGTGATTGGCCCACAGCGGCCCAATTGTTCGGGGCAAAGGGAAAGGGACAATCTGACGGATTGGCCTGGATGCTCGTACCCTCTTCTATTCCTCAAATGGAGCTCACCTACCAGCGCATACCAGTGGTACGCAAAGCAAGCGGCATTACTGCGCCAGCTGGTTTTCCGGCAACGAAAACAACGGTGACCATCCCGGCCAATACAACGGCCACCCTGCTGCTCGATCAATCGGTACTCACCAATGCATATATTAATCTGCAGTTCAGCAAGGGCAGTCAGGCCGGGGTTTCACTGCGCTATGCAGAAGCGCTGTACGATAACCTGAAGTTACACGGCGATCGCAAAGGCAACCGCAATGAGGTGGAAGGCAAAGAGTTTAACGGAAGGAAGGATTCGCTGGTCTCCGATGGCAGCATGGGCCAAACCTTCACCTCCCTCAACTGCCGCAACTTTCGGTATATACTGCTCACCGTGCAAACGCAGCAGGAAGCGCTTGAGATAGATGATATCTACGGCATCTTCACCGGTTATCCGTTTACCTACAATGCCGTATTCAAAGCCAATAACCCAGAGATAGACAAGATGCTGGAGATCGGCTGGCGCACGGCGCGGTTATGTGCCATGGAAACTTATTGGGATTGTCCTTACTACGAACAATTACAATACATCGGCGACACGCGTATACAGGCCCTGGTAAGCTATTACAATAGTGGGGACGATCGGCTGGCGCGCAATGCGATTAGTTTGATGGATCATTCACGCATACCGGAAGGGGCCACGCAGAGCCGCTGGCCGGTGCGCAGTACGCAGATAATCTCTACTTTCTCCCTTTGGTACATTGGCGTGCTACACGATTACTGGAGGTACCGCGACGACAGCAGCTTTATTAAAGAAAAGCTCGTAGGCGCACGACAGGTATTGAATTTTTTCAGCCAATACCAGGCGGCCGATGGATCGTTGAAGAACCTGCCCTATTGGAACTTTATAGACTGGGTGGGCGGCAAGGGTTGGAATTTTGCAATGCCGCCGCAGGGCAGCGATGGCAATTCGGCTATACTCGATCTGCAACTGCAGATGGCCTACCAATGGGCTGCCGAAATGGAAGCACGCCTGGGGATGAGTGCTTACGCCAGCCTGTACCGGCAAAAAGCGCAGCAGCTAAGCAAAACCATCCGCAGCAAGTACTGGAATGCTGCTCGCAAGCTATTTGCTGATACCAAAGAGAAGGATGTCTATTCGCAACACGCGAATGCCCTGGCTATACTGGCAGGTTTGGTGAGCAAGGAGGATCTGCGCGCCGCAGGCGAACACCTGTTGAGAGATAAGGACCTCACGCAGTGCACCATTTATTTCAAATACTATTTGCATCAGGCGCTGGTAAAGGCAGGTATGGGAAATGATTACCTGCAGTGGCTCGCTGTATGGAGGGATAATATCAACATGGGCCTCACCACCTGGGCCGAGGTATCGGATCTACCCCACAGCCGGTCCGACTGCCATGCCTGGGGCGCCAGTCCGAACATTGAGTTTTACCGCACAGTGCTCGGTATCGACAGCGATGCGCCTGGCTTCCGTCGCATCAAAATAGAACCACATCTTGGCACGATGATGAACGTAAGCGGCGAAATGCCTCATCCAAAGGGAAAGGTCGCCGTGTCATATGTCCTCAACAATGGCAAATGGAATATTGAGATCGGGTTGCCGGCGAAAACCAGTGGTACGCTAGTATGGAAGGGCAAGCAATTTGCACTGAAGGCAGGCAGTAATCGGATTATGATCAATAATGCCGGGCTATGAGTAAGCAGGTGCATTTACCTTCGGTCAAAGTCATTTTACCATCTTTATTTTAATTGGCTCGAAATATACGTAAACCCATCCTTACCATATTAAATGCAGATTGGTAATTTTATCCTGATCGCTTTGGAAGCTACTTTCAGGAATAGATGTATGTATAAACAACTGACTATTCTTCGATGTCTTAAAATGGAATAGAAGATTTTCATCGTAAGGGACAAAGCTCTTGGTATAAGGTCCAAACAATTCACCAAGTTCCTTTACTGAAACATCAAAATCTCCAGAAATTAAGACAGACCCAATTAAAGAACCTTCGTAGTCTATGTCAACTCTTTTTACTACGGGTGTTTGAAACGGTTCGAATGTCATTCTTTTTCCCGTATCCCTCAGTTCTCCCGAAACTCCGTCAAATATGCTCTTTACATCACCCCTATTATCAGTAAAGTAATCAACAAGTTGGATAATGGAATCCTTGTCAATTTTAGTTGAAAAATCAATCACCGGGCTAAAGTATTCATTGGAGAATGTTTGCACTATTCATCGAACTGCTCGTTTACCCATTCCAATCATCATCTGAAGGGGATGCTACAAAAAACGAACTAACTCCAAATTTGAAAGTCCAGGGGTCGATAACCGAAGTCGAAAAAATACGCACCCGCAAACCATTGTCTATTACTAAAATAGGATCATAGCTTGGTTCTTCTTTTGATCTTTCAATTCGTATTATGCTACGGCCTATCATTTCCTTCAGATACAATTCAGCATCCGAATCATGACAGCCTTTAATCATGATCACGTCATTGACAACTACCCAATCTCCTAACGTGTTAAAGTGCCAATTATCGCCGCCCATGTACAACGCTATGTTGTCCCATGATACTTCTTTAATTAAAAGAGGTACGCTGGCGTTGGCTACTTCTAAAAAATCATCAAAGTATGACTTCATATTTTCGAGTTTGATGTCATTCAATTATAACCTCAGTGCAAATACAAAAGAACGGTCCTCTTCGGGAACTGTAGAAATGATTGGAACATTACCAAACATCATCTGCCAACATTACCTTTACCAAGATGTAAGAACAGTATCTTTTGCCTTATGAACAGTGAATCTCTCTTCGACTTTATTAATGACAATATTATTGAACGATGTATCAAAACCATCTATTTTAAACGCAGTATCACTGTTAATATTAATTATTATCTTCTTCGCTTTCAGTATAAAACTGCGTCCTTCACCCGTCAAAGCATTTGTGGTCACCAATGCGGTAATTTCTTTTCTGCCTGCCATTATCTTCACGGTATCAGCGTTAAAATATTCAACAAAATATACAATTTTGGTATTGTCATAGCTTCTTTCAGCTGAAGTTTTTGCATTACGGCTATTATGACAGGAAAGCAAAAAAGCAATTGATGCACTTAATAACACTAAAAAAACAAACATTCCACTAATGCGTAATTTCATTCCATTATCCTTTAAAATATTGGCAGGAGCATTTACCATAAAATCTGCTATCAGGTGCTACAAGCCTGTGTTGTTTCCAATGCCACTCCATTGATATTCCGGTCTAATCGCAAACCAGGCAGAAATATAACTACTGCTTTTCAGGAGGCCAGGCCCTGTCTTCCGGCCAAAACATAGGCTTAGGAACCTGCTTAGAATACGTCCTTTGCAAATGGGCAAAATCCTCGAATATCTCAACATTTTGGGCCAACAATTGCTCTATTAGCAATTCCACAATATCATAATCGTCAAACATAAAGAAACTCTGCCTAAACTTATGGGTCACCGAATATTTGAATATTAGCCCCTCACCATCTTTACCGGTTTCCTTTATTAGAACCAGATTTCCGGAATTCTCCTGAATAATCTTTTCTACCTCCTCAACTACTCTTTTTGAATATTCTTTCATTCCATTATTAATGTAATAATTCAATAATTGTATTTGAGAATATCTTTCCTTCGAATTGTGTTGTCAAGAAATTCCTCAAACGAAGCGCCCAGCTGATAAACCCCTCCTTCCGCCACCATATAAAACGATAAGTCTAAGGCAATCAAAAGTAACCCTGTTTCAAAATGCAGCAACCCAGCTGGGACTAACTGTTTGCCCACAATAGCTTCCATCTTTTTGACATCATCAGGGTCGGTGCAGCGCCTGCCTCGGTCTACATTTAACACAATATCACTAAACTCCCCACTTGGCAAGGCAAATTCGATCCTCAGGTTCCAGAACTCTTTCCATAGTAAGATGACCTTCTCATTCGGAAGGGAGAATCCTTCCCTTGATAAATCCTCTATTTCATATTCTATATTAATGCTTCTGTTCTCATACCATCCGGCGGAATCCAATAATTCCTTGATTAAATCGTCCATCTCTGTTTTTTGTATTAATACCTAAACAATTCACTGCATCACACGCCCTTCCACTTTTAGTGAAAGTGGCTTGTTTTCGAAACTTGCGCTATTTGTACGAGACCGGTACGGGTGCGGTACGGATCGGGTACGGGAGCGCCTGGGAGCGGGTGCCTCCGGAAGATTTGGGAGCAGATCCAATTCTATTACTCCGGCCCTTGGGCATAATTTCGGGAAGCTTCCCTTATTCCGCATTGCAAACTTAAGGTAGACAGCAAGGCTTTAAAAGTTTTTAAGAAGAAAATCTATATGGCGTACAGGTAATGTCAGGTTATGTCATGACACTATATGACATGCGAGGAAAGAGCTATGCCAGGGGAGTCAACAAGGCTTGCCTGCAATCCTGCTGATGGAGCTAATGCCCATGCCTTCCTTAATCAAGCAGCCGTACCTGTCACTATAGACACGATTGGAACATCATAATAAAAATACCAAGTATTACGGGGCGTCCTTTTATTGTGGCAGTTGATCCAGCGAAGCAATCTTTTCCAAACACAGCGGACCGGCCACCGACTGCAGCTTTTCTACCCGTTCGACCAAAGTACTTATCTCTTCCCGGGTTATGTTGTAACACCAGCCAGCCAGTCACCCGCAACCATCCGCGCATTTATTCCGCATTCCTTTTTGGCCTGGCGCAAATGCCGCATGGAAGCTGCGGGCAGCTTTTGCTGTTATTTTTTAAATCTTAAATGTTTTGTTTATGAAGTATTATCTGGTGGCTTCCTCTACTTGCTGTATGGTAGGCATTGAGCAATGCGTGGTCTACATCGTCTGCCGGTCGCGGCAGGCAGCCTTCACTAAGCAGTTCGCCGGCCACATCCTCCTGTCGGCAGCCAGCCGAGAAGCGCTGCCGGCAGCACCGTTGCGCATGTTTAATGAAGGGCTCCGGCCCTTAATCCATCTTCCGGCAAATACTATATTGCCCGCTTGGGGGATGGTGTCACGCGAATGACACTTTAACCATGTGTTGTGGGTAGTTTATAATTTTAGACCATTTACTTCGGTTGTATACGCATGTCAGGGAACCTGAACATCATTGGCCGATGTAGCATACAAACCAATCAGCGCACCGGTAAAACCACCCGCCACATCGGTCGACAGGATATCACCCGAAACGACTCCTCCAATGGTTTTGAATTGCTTGCCATCCGTTGAATACGCGAAGATATAAGCATCGCCCTGAGCGGCCACCTTCAACTGCACCGCGGATCCGGCCACCAGCTTTTCGCTGCCTGCAATGGTAGACTTTCCATTCTCTGTTCTCTCGAGCACCACAAACAGATCGTTTCCCTTTTTAGTGATACCGAATACATAATGAAAGGTCTCCTTTTGGTAGCAGACCAGGCCAGCCAGGTCTTTGTCAGTTGCGGGAGTATAATTCAATTGTACCGTAGCCTCGAAATGAGCATGCTGCTGACGGTAAAACAAGGTCGACGTAGGCGCTGTAGCCTTAATGCTAACCGGGAAAGGATTGATCCGCACGCCCTCCTTAGTACTGGTGATGAATTGCTCGCGGGCCCCGCGTACGCCAATCCATTTATGATCCAGCCTGGAAGCCGTCAGTTCGTCTGTAAAAGAGAAATTGCCATTGGGCAAAAATCCATTGCGCCCCGCCTGGTTGCTCACTCCCGCCGGCATATTCGTTCTCACCTTCAAAGGCACCAGCCCGTTTTCAAATACCGGAAACTCGCCACTCCAGTCCACCGGCAAAATAAAAGTCTCACGGCCCGTATTCACGCGGCCCTTTTCATTGGGACGCACCGCCAGGAACACACCGTAGTATTTTCCCACGGGACCTTCTACCAAATCGGCATGCCCCGCCCAATCCACTTTATTGCCCCTGTCTTTAGGAAAATAACGCTGTGTTAAAATTGGATTGTTATTGGCCGGCTTAAAAGGCCCCTTGGGACTATCCCCCACAAAGATCACCTCACTATGCCAGCCACCAGTGCCGCCTTCTGCACACATCAGGTAATAGCGCCCATTTCTCTTGTACAGGTGCGGCCCCTCGATCCAGATAGGCTTTTGCGTAATATCCACGCCGCCATCAACGATAATCTGATCAGTCCCTTCTATTACCGCGTCATTCGCCACATCGTATTCCCATATCTTGATCACCCGGTGACCGTTGTACAACGCTTTACCCCGCGGCGGCGCATCATTGTGCACTACATACGCCTTACCGTTGTCATCGAAAAACAAGGAAGGGTCGATACCATCAAATTTCAATTTCACAGGATCACTCCACCCTTTGGCAGGGTCCTGCGTTTTTACCACCATGTTACCGATCCCCCCGGCGATCTGCGTGGTGATCATATAGAAAGTATTGTTGTGCGGATTGTATTTGATATCGGGCGCGTAAATACCGGCCGAGATCCCTGCTTTCTCCACCTTTAGTTGCGACGGCCTGTCCAGCACGTGACCGAGCTGCTTCCAGTTTACAAGATCGGTCGAATGAAAGATGGGTACACCGGGCACCATGGAGAAAGAAGAGTTAACCAGGTAATAGTCATTTCCTTTCCGGGTAATGCTCGGGTCGGGATAACATCCCTGCAGGATCGGACTGTAAAACTCCCCCTCCCGCAACGGATTATCCGCATATACACGGTCATTACCCTGGTAATTGAACCTGGTAAACAGGGGCTGATTTTTAAGGGGTACGGCTTTTTGTGAAAAAGCAGGAGCGCCCGCCAACAGGCTCATGGCAGTCCAGATCATCGATGGCATCGCAACGTTCTTAACAGTGAATAGCTTCATTATTGAGTGCTGATTTTTGAGTAATATAATAGGGTACACGCCACTTCCGGCCATCTTCATCTATTCAACGCCTTTCGCACGGTCACCCTGCGCCCGCGGATAACCGAGTAAAGCAAGCATAACATCAGCATAGCGGCCACCCAGGACCCGGTATCCTTCTGCGTTGAAATGTAAATTGTCTTCCGCATCGGCACACCCCTGCGATGAAATAATATGGGCCGTAGGGATCACCTGGGGCAATGTGCCGATGATCCGGTTCATACTGGCGCAAATGCCACCCTGCTCGGCATGTACCACTTCACCGGCCAGCAGTGGAACCTGGGCAGCATCCAGTTGCAGGTCCTGCAGCAATTGTTCATATACCTTCTTAACCTTCAGCGGCCACCTCGTATCGCCGGTATTCGATTCACCCTGGTGCAGCAAAATTCCTTTGATCACGCCGTCGCGTTGTGCCAGCCTGGCCATGTCTACCAGTCGCGCATAGGGGTTGCCGCTGTACTCATTCACCATATTCTTCAACCAGCCGGGAGCCGTAGCTACATAATCTGCAAATCCATCTTTGTCAAACAACTCAATCTTACAACCGCCAACCGATATATTGATAACGCCTACCCGTACCTTGACAGGCAGCGCGGCTATCAGTTTCCGTCCGAAATAATCGACTGGCGTTAGTCCCGTTTGGCAACGGCATAGCGGAGGCCGGGCCGGATACCATTTACCCATGGCCCTGTTGAGGCTGGGACAATCTACCGCCTCCATTACCAGGAAACGATCACTCACACTCGTGTCCCGGTCTTCGAACCGGGCATTGCCCTCCATATTCGATTGGCCAAGGCACAGGTAAATATGAAAATCGGGATCCTGCGCATAGGCAGCGTCGCGTGCCAGCAACAGCAGGCACAGGAGCATCATTATTTTGTTGGGCATTTATTTGAATAATAAGGAAGCGAAAGAATAAAGATTATTACGCCACACCGGCCAGGTATGACCACCGGGATATTCACTGTAAGTATATTTCAATCCGAGGTCATCAAAACGCTTAAGCATGATCTGACAATTATTGTAAGCAATATCCTCCTTGCCGCCCATCGCGATCCAAAACAACTTCAGCCGCTCCTTAATAGCAGCCGGATTGTCCCGGATAAAATTGTACTGCGCTGTCGAGATCGCTTCCTGAGCAGGCAACCATCCCGAACTGAACACCCCTAAGTACCCGAATAGCTCCGTGTTTTTAATACCGGCATAAAGCGTTTGAAGACCGCCCATCGAAAGGCCGGCAAGCGCTCTGTTGGGCGCGCCTTTCGCTGTCCGGTAATTGGCTTCTACAAAAGGGATCACCACCTGCTTAAGTTCATTTTCAAAAGCGCGCAATGGCTGCTCGGTAAATCCACCCATCCCCATATTGCCATCCATCATCACAACCAGCATAGCCCTCGCCTGCCCGGTCGCAAGGAGATTGTCCATAATGAGGTCGGTATTGCCCTGGGTAGCCCAACCCCGCTCATCTTCGCCACCGCCATGCAATAGGTACAATACCGGCAAAGCCTGCGCGCCGTTATCATAACCCGGTGGCGTATAGATAAAGAAACGCCGCCAGGAATTCGTGACGGTCGAATAATAACGCTTGATACGCACATCACCGTGCGGCACATCTTTTACGCTATAGTAAGCCCCACCCTTAAACGGTATCTCTATCCCACTCGCCATCCTTCCCATTCCGTAAAAAGTTTCACTGGCCGGATCGGCCAGGGGCACCCCATCGATCAGCAGCGAATAATAATGAAACCCCTCACCGATCGAATCGGTGGTTACCTTCCAGTAACCGCCGGTATCGCGCGCAAGGTCATATTTACGGCCCAGGTCAACCTGTACCTGCTGCGCAGCAGGCGCTTTGATCCTGAACGACACGCGATGATCGGGCATTACCTGAGGGTAGTCGGCCGATCGCACATTGGTAGCAGCACGCGTGCCCAGGATCGTGTACGACGAAAAACTCCCCGGGTCTACCGGCTTGAACAGGAACTGCGAAAACATATGCAGCCCATTCTTCCATACTTTGAAATCATGCACACCCGGTTCTATATAGTAAATATGAGGTACGCCTTTTTCAAATAGGTAATCATGCGTTCTTTTGCTGAAGCTAATGAGGTTATCCTTGTCGCCACAGGAGATCCAAAGCAGTTTCAACTGCCGTTTGGCAGCCTCCGCATCCGGCACCAGCAATTCGGGTTTCTTCGTATTCGGGGCAGAAGAGAAGCCCCCCACCCAGGCAAAGCGATCCAGGTTGCCCAGGCCAAAATTGAGCGACTGACCGCCCCCCATCGATAAACCGGCAATCGCCCGGTTTTCCCGGTCTTTTAAAACAGGGTACTTTTTCTCGACAAAAGGAATGAGGTCATTCAGCAGATCCTGTTCGAAGGTGGCAAAAGCCTGTACCTTGTCGGGCGCCATCACATTACCGGTCGCACGGTCATCCTTCATCGCACGGCCGTTGGGCAGCACGACGATCATGGGCGCTATTTTGCCATCCGCATACAGATTATCGAGAATGACATGCGGCTTGCCATGCGTAAACCACTCTTTTTCGTCGCCACCAATACCGTGCAAAAGGTACAGGACGGGATACTTTTTCCTCGATGAAAAACCGGGCGGTGTATAAACCAGCATCCGGCGGTCGGCCCCCACCGTTTTGGAAGCATAGGTAATCGTGTCGATCTTCCCGTGCCCAATATCGCTCCGCTCAACATCAAAACCCGGTGGCGCTTGCTTATCGGTGGGTTGTGCAGCAGACAGGAAAGGAATGGTAAACAGGATCAGTAGAAGAAAGTAAGTATATTTCATAATGGCAGTTGTTAAACCTTCGCCGTTCCGGCTATTTACGCAGCATCGGTAATGGTCTTGCTTCGTTGGTAGCCCGAAGGGGTCATGTTGAAGTATTTGAAAAACGATTTACCAAAGCTGCTTTGCGACGCATACCCCATCATACGCGCAACCTCGAAGATCCGGTATTTACCGGTCGTTAGCAGTTCCGCTGCTTTCTTTAACCGCATCTCATTGATCAGTTCATTAGGGGTCGCAATACTAACGTTTTTCATTTTCCGGTAAAGCGTAGGACGGCTCATGTACATTAACCTGGCCAGCTTGTCAACACTCAGGTAGCTATTGACTTGAACGTCCGATAAACAGGCCTGCAGCCGCTGCAACAACAGTTCTTTTTCCTCCGCCGGTAAAGACTTATTCATCGTTACCGACCGCTCCGGCAACCGCCTCGTTGCTCCGGAGGCTAACTGTTTCTCTATCTCTTCTTCAAGCAACACCGGCAATAAAGGCCCGCT
The DNA here is from genome assembly GCF_029223285.1 of Paraflavitalea sp. CAU 1676. Classification (GTDB taxonomy): domain Bacteria; phylum Bacteroidota; class Bacteroidia; order Chitinophagales; family Chitinophagaceae; genus Paraflavitalea. The sequence goes on from NZ_JARHUJ010000007.1 coordinate 504,646, forward strand.
GATATGCGCATCAGCCCCGGCCGCCAGGCAGTTGATCCGTGCTGCCGCCCCCTCGTCACTCGTTACGGTGATCAAAGGAATAGGTGCCGATGTTTGATCCTCCTTAAACCGGCGGCAAAGTTTCCACCCCGGTTCCGACAGGGAACCCGCCTGGCAAATGATCAGCTGAATGAACTGCATGCCCAGTATCGGCCAGGCTTCACTGCCAATATTCACCGTAAAAAGATGGTGGCCGTAGGGCATCATCCTCACCAACATGTCCAGCGATTCCTGCGAATGGGCAACAATCAGAATATTACTCCGCATGGCAATATCGTTTTAGGGAAACTTCACTTTTTTGAGACGGAAAAACGAAAAATAATTGTCAATTTCACGTCATCACAAAAATAGCTGGCAAGTAGACCAGGAGAATGCTTCATTTGTTGAAATCAATGGCACAAATGTTCTCCAACTATTCTGTTTCAGTGTTTTAACGATCGCATGCTTATGTGGAACTATAGATACACACTATTGTTGCTTTCCCTGCTGCTTACGCTGGCCGGCCGGTCACAAACGGCTCCCCTTAATTTTACCTCGCTTTCAACCAAAGACGGCCTTTTGTCCAATTCGGTCAACGCCATCATCAAAGATCAGTACGGCATGATGTGGTTTGCCACCGATGACGGACTGAACAAGTTCGATGGAACCAATTTCACGGTTTACCGGCACCTGCCAGGAGATTCCACCAGCCTCCGCGCCAATGAGATCCTGGCCCTGCATGAAGACCCTTCCGGCAATTTATGGATCGGTACCAGCGGTGGCGGCCTCAGCCGGTACGATCGGAAAAGCAACGCATTTATACACTACCCCACCACCGGTCAAACCGGCGAACTGCCCTCCCACGCAGTGATCCGCGGCATCTCCAGCGACCCAACGGGTAAACTGTGGGTGGCACAATACGAAAACCTGTTCCTCCTCGACCCTGCCACCAATACCCTGTCCAGGGTCGATCTTTCGAAAGCTGATAATAACCAGCCCAATAGCAGGGTCCTGACCTGTGTATTTGCCGACAGCAAAAAACGGATCTGGATAGGCACCCAACAAGGCATTTACCTGTATGATAGCAATACCGGCCGTGTGCGCCGGTACCAAAGCAACCCCGACCAGCCCGGCAGCCTCCTGCACAACGAGATCAGGGCCATTGTTGAAGATGAGAACGGCGTAGTCTGGATAGGCACACCAGCCGGCCTGTGTACCTTCCGCACAAACGGCGCAGGCTTCGACAACCATAGTTACCTCAGCGGCCCGTCGAGCGGCCTCAGCAGCCATGAGATCACCTGCCTGGCGCCCGACGAAGCTGGCCGCCTATGGGTTGGCACTTCCGAAGGCCTTAATATCGCCGATACACGGGCGCACCGGGTAACCACCTACCTGCCACGGGAAGGCAATATTTACAGCCTTACCAGCAAATGGGTAAGATGCGTTTACATCGATCAGCAAGGGATATACTGGCTGGGCACTTTCCGCGGAGGCATCAACAAATACGACCGGAACCTCAACCTGTTCGACCTCAAACTGAGCAAAGCACTATTTCCACAAACACGGTCAGCGGCCATCATCAGCGCAATGGCCGAGGCCCCGAACGGAGACGTATTCATTGGTTCCGACGGCGGCGGCCTGTACCGCTACAACCGGAAAACCGATCAGGTTAGTGAGATCGAACTTGGTTTGCCGGTTCACAAAAGCCATCCCCTGTCAGTATTGGCCCTGCTGGTAGCCAGCGACAACAAATTATATATCGGCACCTATGCCTGGGGCCTCATCACCATAGACCTCCATACAGGCAGACGCTCGTATATGCACCAGGGCCCCGGCCAGGAACAGCTCAACTCCAACAATATATTCTCGATCAAAGAAGACCGTAAAAAACAGATCTGGATCGGCACCAACGGAGAGGGAATCAATATAGTGAAGGAAGGACGGGTGGTCAGGAAGTTTACACCTCATCCACGCGCAAATATGGCCAACGAGGCACTGCTGCCCAGAAATGGCTTTGTGCGCGCCATTGAAGAAGATACGGCCGGCAATATCTGGATCGGCTCACATGGCGGCGGCATCAACGTGTACCATCCGGGCACCGGCACCTGGACCACCTACGCTCAAAATAACAGCCTGCTGCCCAGTGATAAGGTACAGACGCTGCATTGCGACAGCCAGGGACGCATTTGGATAGGCACATTTGGAGAAGGGCTCAGCCTGTACAACCCGGCACAGAAAAACTTTATTACCTACTCCGAAAAAGACGGTTTGCAAAATACCACCGTGTACCACATACTGGAAGATTTCAACGGGCTGTTGTGGTGTAGCACCAATGCCGGCATCACCAGTTTTGAGGCAGAGAAAAAAACTTTCCGTAACTATAGCTATCACAATGGCGTTCAAAACAACAATTTTGCACGCGCATCCGGCATTCGTTTATCCAATGGCAATCTCATGTTCGGCGGACTGGAAGGATTTAATTATTTTGACCCGGCCGCTCTCACCATCAACCGCAATGTGCCGCAGGTCAGGCTCACCGACCTCAAAATATCGAATAAGTCTGTCGTTCCGGGAGAAGATGGCCCCATCCGATCGCATATTGCAGTCGCCGATCAGGTGCATTTAGCGTACAGACAAAACTTCGTCCTCAGTTTTGTAGCACTCAACTATACACTCCCCCAGCAAAATCAATACGCCTACAAGCTCGAAGGTTTTGATAAAGATTGGAACTACACAGGCACCGTGAACACGGCATCCTATACCAACCTCGACCCCGGCGAATACACCTTCTACGTTAAAGCCGGTAATAATGACGGCGTATGGAGCAGCGATCAACAGATGATCCGCATCTACGTACACCCCCCCTACTGGCGCACCACCTGGGCCTTCATTGTTTACGCGCTCGCCGCCTGCGGAATTTTATTGTATAGCCGGCACATAGGCATCCTGCGCATCCGGAAAAAGTTCCTGCTCGAACAGGAACGGCAGGAAGCCAAACGCATCCAGGAGCTCGACCGTCTCAAGATCAGGTTCCTGACCAACCTCAGCCACGATTTCAGAACGCCGATCTCCCTCATCATGGGTCCGGTAGATCAATTGATCGTTCAGGAACAAACCGAGAACCGCCTCGACAAACTGAGCATGATCAAACGCAACGCGCGAAGGTTGTTGAACCTGGTAAACCAGTTACTCGATTTCCGGAGGATGGAAGAACATGAATTGAGCCTGCAATTATCGCAGGGCGATCTCGTAAACTTCCTCAAAGAGGTAACGGATGCCTTTATGGACTTTGCCGAAAGAAAGCATATCCATTTCCTGTTCCATAGCAACAAGCCGGCCTTTCACGCTTTTTTTGATCACGACAAAATGGAGCGCATTCTTTTCAATCTGCTGGCCAACGCATTCAAGTTCACCCTGGAAGGAGGAAACGTACGGGTCGAATTACAGGTACTCGATAAGCCAGCCGATCCGCAACACCAATGGGTCTCCATCCAGGTCAAAGACTCCGGCATTGGCATTGCCAAAGACAAACAGGAACAGATATTCGAACGCTTTTTTCAAACCAACAGCAGCACTGCAATATTAAACCAGGGCACCGGAATTGGCCTCTCCATTACCAGGGAATTCATCAAATTGCAGGGGGGCACCATCGCCGTCGACAGCGAACCCGGACAAGGAGCTACCTTCACGATCGAATTGCCATTACAAACTGTTGTACCTATACCGGAAGCAGAACCGGCCCTGCTCCCCCACATAACACCTGCCGTGCAGGAAGAAGCACCCCTGAATACAATTACAACTACAACCGGCAATGCCCCGCTGCTCAACCCGGCCGATTTGCCGCTGCTGTTGCTGGTCGAAGACAATGAAGACTTCCGTTTCTACCTCAAAGACAATCTTTGTAACAGCTATAAGGTCATCGAAGCGGTGAACGGAAAAGAAGGTTGGCAAAAAGCCCTTGCGCATCATCCGCAATTGATCGTAAGCGATATCACCATGCCCGAAATGGATGGTATTCAGCTCGTCCAAAAGCTGAAGGCCGACAAACGTACGAACCACATCCCCGTTATCCTGCTCACAGCGCTAACAGCCGAAGAGCAACAATTGGCCGGACTCGAAACAGGGGCCAACGATTATATCACCAAACCATTCAATGTCGAATTGCTGCATGCGAAGATCAGGAACCTGTTGCTGCTCAATAACACCTTGAAATCAACCTATTCCAAACAGATCAAGGTCATGTCGCCGGAAATAGGCGTACAGTCGGCCGACGAGCAACTGCTCCAAAAGATCGTTCACTACCTCGAAGAGAACCTCACCAATCCTCAGGTCTCTGTAGAAAACCTGAGTAAGGAGGTAGGCATGAGCCGCAGTTCACTCTATAGTAAACTGCTCGAACTCACAGGACAAACGCCGGTAGAATACATTCGCTCCTACCGCCTCGACAAAGCAGCTGCCCTGATGGAAAAAAGTGATAGGTCGATTGCAGAGATCGCCTACCTGGTTGGATTTTCCACACCAAATTATTTTGCCAAATCCTTTAAGACAAAATTCAACATGCTCCCATCCGAGTTCATAGCCCGGATGCGAAAAGGCGCAAACAACAATGACTTGTAAAAACAGGATCCTTTTAGTTCAATCGTCTCACCAATTCATCTACACATGAAAAGCTATTTATCATGGGCATGCGGTACTTGCCTGCTTGGCCTTCACCTGTCGGGTTGCAATACCCGCCACACCACGGCATCAAAGGCATCCGGAACGCCAGCGTCTGCTACAGCCACGGTCGTTCCTTCCCTGAAGGAGACCTTTCAGAAGGATTTCCGCATAGGCACCGCTTTCGACTTTACCCAGGCAGCAGGCAGGGATACCAACACCAGCCGGTTGATCAGCCGGCATTTCAATGCGGTTACGCCCGAAAACACCATGAAGGCGATGCATCTTCATCCTGAATGGGACCGCTACAACTTCGGGCCTGCCGATCGTCTCGTTGCCTACGCGCAACAAAACAACATGCCACTCAACGGACACACGCTTGTGTGGCATAGCCAGCTGCCCGGATTTATGAGACGGATGAAGAATGCCGACTCCGTACGTCATTTCTTTACCGATCATATCACTACGGTAGCTTCACGGTACAAAGGGAAAGTGTATTCGTGGGATGTCGTTAATGAAGCCTTGAATGAAGATGGATCGTTACGCAGATCAGTGTTTCTCCAGCACCTGGGGGAAGGTTATATTGTAGAAGCGTTTCGGCTCGCCAACCAGGCGGCGCCGGATGCCGAACTGTATTACAACGATTACAACATCGAGCAGCCGAAAAAAAGGGCCGGCACCATGGCCCTCATCAAAAAGCTGCAGTCGGCTGGAGTCCGTATCGATGGTGTAGGCATACAAGGGCACTGGCATATCGACAACCTTCCGCTGGCAGCCATCGAAGAAAGCATTCTGGCATATGCGGCGCTCGGCGTAAAAGTGATGTTCACCGAACTCGACCTCACAGTACTCCCTAATCCCTGGCAGAATAACACAGCCGATATCGGCAGAACAGCCGAAGGAAGCGCAGCCATGAATCCCTACACGCAGGGATTGCCCGACTCGGTACAGGTAAAACTGGCAAAGGCCTACCAGGACCTGTTCACTCTTTTCCTGAAGCACGCCGACAAAATAACCCGTGTTACCTTTTGGGGTGTCAACGACGGTCATTCCTGGTTGAACAACTTTCCGATCCGGGGAAGAACGAATTATCCTTTATTGTTCGATCGGAACAACCAGCCCAAGCCGGCATTCTATGCAGTCATCAATACCAAAAGCAACAACAGCATTGAAAAGCTCAATGAATAAAAGCTTGTTCACGTAGCAACTCTACCCTATCGATCATTGGCAGCTAAACCGGTCCCGCGTTTCCACGCCTGGGGCCGGTTTTATTTTTATCCGCCCCTCCATCTGTAAACAAAAAAATCCCCGGCCACGAAAAGCCAGGGACAATTGCTATATGAGAGATACGGATGCTTATTTCAAATTTGCCTTGATGCCTTCTGCCACCAGTCCGTAGGCTGGTTTGCGTACGTAGGTCTCCGTCCAGATACCGATGGGTTCTCCGGCACGCCAATTGGAACTGGCCGGACTATCGAGCGGACTCCAGATCGTGATGCCATAGCGCTGTTTTGCGGGAATCAATTCAAAGTATTTATCGATCACATATTTATACAGTTCGGCCTGCGCCTTGTAATGAGCAGCGGTTGCCTCCGGCGTCTTGATCCCTACGCCAATATCGAGTTCGGATATTTTGATCAGTTTGCCGGTAGCAGCCAGCAATTTGAACATCTCTGTAATATTCTCCTTATTGGCAGTAATGCTGATGTGCATTTGCGTGCCGATGCCATCCACCTTTGCGCCCTGGCTTTCTATGTATTTAACATACTCGATCAATCCACGGCATTTGTCGAGGCTATACTCGAGATTGTAATCATTGATGAATAGTATATCGGATGCATTGCCGTATTGGCGCGCCAGTTTGAAGGCGGTGACCCCGTAATCTTTGCCCAGGTAATCCTGCCAGTAAAACTCATCGGTTGCCAGCGTTCTGCCCACACCTGTTTTAAGCTCATACGGTTTACCATCATCCATCGGCTCGTTAACGACATCCCAGGCCTTTACCAACGGTTTCGCCACGTCGAGCATGCCCTTCATCCATTTATCGAGTGCTGCACCAATCAGGATCGATTTTTCCAGTGGGGTCTTTTCGGTAACGGTCGTTGAACCTCCGGTTGCCTTACTGCTTTTCAATACTACATCATCTATATACACTGTTCCGGCATACTCACCATAGCTGAAGATCAGCCGGCTTCTATCGGCCGCTGTTGCGGTGGTAGCGACGGTTACCTGTTTCCAGTCGGTGGTTACCTGTACCTGGCCAAAACCATTCGAAGAGTAGTTGGCGCTTTGCAATTCAGGGCGGATAACGCCGGTGGCCGTCCCCTTCACCCAAAAGCTCAATTCGTACGTTTCGCCGTTGGTAAGATTGGCTGCAAAAGGGTAACTGGTTTGTACATCCCAGTAGTTAGCTGCTTTGGCAGGGTTGGTGACAAAAAATGCCTTCCCTTTATTGCCAACACCCATACCATCGGTGGTAACACCACGCGTACTGCTGCCACCCCAGCCGCCCCAACCAGACCCGCTTTCAAAATCGCCACCGGTTACCAGGTTTACGACAGCAGGGGCCCCCTGCGTATCATACACATAAAAATTGTTGACATCTACCGTGTAGGTTACACCGGGTTTATAACCCAGATCGAGGTGCAGTTTGATATTGCCTCCCGCAAAATCGCTTACCTGGAATCGTATCTCTTTCCAGGAGATACCGGTCGTAAAGGTCTCGGTAGCCTTGCCCGATTTTGTCCAATCGATCGCCGGTGTGTTATTATTCAACCCTTCAAAAGCGATCCGCCCTTCACCGGGTTTATCTGACTTAATGTACAGGACGACCTCGTACTTATGTGCCGGGTTCACGGCGATCGAAGGGGATATCAGCTGCAGGTCGGCAGCAGCGGAAGAGCCACCACTTGATATCAGCTTCAATGCCTTATTACCGGTACCCATTCCTTCGTTGTCGGACACCGTGATGCCCCCGCCAGGGTGACTCCGATCCCAGGCTGTAAAACTTTTATCCTGTAGGCCAGCCAGGTTGAGGTCGTTCGCATAGGCCGGCGCAGTCACCACCATCGGCGACAGCAGTCCGTTCAGGTAAGCCGCTTTCTGGTTCGCATGCCACACCAGGGTATGTCCATATACAGTCGTACCGCCAGCTTTGGCGGTTTCCAGCAGGACCTTTACCTTCGCGAGGTCCAGGCTTCCATCGGCCTGCACCACCGCGCCATGTTTCATTTCATAGCCCAGTACGATCTCGTCGAAGTTCTTGTTGGCAAGCCGGTATTTTACACCCTTATCAAGATACTCCTGCAACCCCAATGCTACGCCCCATTTAAAGTTTGGATGTGCACCGCGATTGATGAAGCTCTTCAAGGCCTCATAGGTGTCGAGATCTTCCTGTGCGGTTACCGTAGCGGGCTTTTCGGTCCCGAAAGCCGGCGATTCATATTTGTTGCAGGCCGGCATCAACGCCAACACCGAGAGTCCTGCTGCGATCGTTAGTATCTTTTGCATAACAATGTTTGAAAATGGCACAATAGGTTATTTCGCTACCGGGTTAAAGGTTTCCATGGTTACGGCACGGTCACGTATCACCAGTGTATCTGTCGTCGTGACTTGCATATCCGGTAAATTCACCGTATAGTTCAGGTACAGGGCGTCCCGATCCTTACCACCAAAGCTGTTCTTTTCACCGCGCTTTACAAACTGGCCCGTACCGGTGGCGGTCATATTCGCCGATCCGCCTGTGACTGTACATTTACCGGCATCATCAAAGCGCAACAATAGTGTACAGTTCACATTGACCCCGTTCTTATCCTTATACACCAACGGAAACTCAAGATCTTTCATGGTCTTCGTATTCAGCTTATTCACTTCATCGTCCTCTACATACGGTTTATGACGTACGAGGGTGTTGTTGACGCTCCCCGTGATCACGTCTTTTCCCCGGCGCAAATAATTACCATGCCAGGGGTTGACATATTTAACGGCATACAAAACATAGCCCTTCCCATCGAGGATGGAGTCGGCGCCCGACTTGCCGGTCATACGAACCGGGATCACGTAGGTATTTTTGATCGATTTGGGATCATTGAAAAAGGCGTCTGTCAACTGAACACCCACTGAACCGGTGAGGCCGCCTTCCTTGATCACGATGTTGTTGGCGGCCAGCTGGAAATAGTTGTTCGGCATCGGTAACACTTCGTCTTTACCGGTACCAAACAACATACCACTACCCAGCAAGCTATTGTCGACGGCAATCGGTATCGTTACATCCCGCTTACTGTAATAAACGCCACCGGTCGTAGCTACGATCTGGCATTTTCCCTGGTTATCCAGGTCGGTATTGAATACATCTTCCCCAAACGTGATGGTACGTACCGGAGATTGATAGGCGAAATACACCGTTTGGAAAGCATAGTCCGGAAACTCCGCCTTTTTGTTACAGGACATCAGGGCGAACAGGCCAATCAATGGTAAAAGCAGTTTTTTCATTATTACTAATTTCAAGGTCAAAAGAATTTAACGCCATCCCTGGTTTTGTTCCAGTGCCCCAAACTTGAGGATCTCTCCATAGGGAATCGGGCCATAGATCATGAATGGCTGAAACTGTCTCGGCTCTACATCGAAGGCCGTCGGCACATTGTTACGGATACTTACTCCTTTAGCCGTCTCGGTCATCGGCGCCTTCCACCGGCGAAGGTCCCAGAAGCGGAATCCTTCGAAACAGAGTTCCAGCCGTCGTTCATTGCGGATCAGCTCGCGCATTTGCTCCTTGCTGCCTTTTACCAGCTCCAGGTAAGCATCTCCATTGGTGAGGCCGATACCAGCACGTTTGCGGATGGCCTTGATCACATCATACGCCGAGAATCCCTGATTTCCTGTTCCCATCGGGCCCCACGCCTCATTGGCCGCTTCGGCATAATTGAGGTAGATCTCCGTGTACCGGATATGCGGTTTATAATGCCGTTGGTTATTGGCCGAATTGGGATTCAGGTTCACATCCTGACGCAGCAACTTGCGCAGGTAATATCCGGTACGGGTAGAGGTTTCTACTTTATTGAGGGCGTCGTTGGTGGTACCGTCTGCTGCCGTGTTGATGGTAGCACTGGCCGGACCGGCCGTACCGCCATTTACCAATATATAAGTTTTCAATCGCGGATCGCGGTTGTTATAGGGATTGCCGGCGTCGTATCCGCTGGCTGCGTCGGTGATAGGATAGCCGGTCAGTGTAGGAAAAGCATTCACCAGGTTCTGCGTGGGGTTGATGCGGCCGCTGCCAAACAGGCTGGGTGGAAAATTCTGCTGTTCCAGGTCACGGTTATCACCATGATTGTTACGCCACAGGATCTCCGGTGGATTGGCTCCATCGGCCAATGCGGCAATCTCGCTGGTGTTGGCATACCAGGTGAGCCCATTGGTAGCCAAGGTGCCGATACCACCTTTCAGTGTCAATACATCTCCGGCGTAGTTAGCCGCCTCCACCCAGGTGGTGCTATTGCCCGCTGCAAAGGCCGGACTGGCAGCCAGCAGCGCTACCTTCGAGCGGATGGCCTTTACGATACGCGCTGAAATCAAACCACGAAAATTGATGCCCAGTGCGCGGTTATACTGTTCCGGACTTACGGCGCCAAACTTTACCGGTACCTGGGCGGGAGCGTTTACATTCTCGTAGTCGAGCGGCAACAATCCCTCCGCATCGCTGAGGTCGCTGTAGATCTGCTTCATACATTGATCCAACGTGGCCCGCGGCTGATTGAAATTGGCATCGGTTTTCTGCGGCTGTACGATCAAAGGCACACCCAGCAGTGCTCCGCCCTCGCTCATACCAGCATGCGTTTGCAACAGGTGATAATAAAAGAGCGCACGCAATCCATAGGCCTCCCCTTTTACGCGCATGCCGAACAACCTGCTCACAGCCCCGTCGGCGGCCCATTTAACCGTATCAACGTCCTTCAAAAGAATGTTGATATATTGAATGGCCGCATAGGCATTCGTCCATTGACTGGCCGGATTGTTGTTGGCCGTCCATTGTCCGTTTGCCATTTTCAGGTAGCCGTTCGCCTGGTCGTTCGTAACGGCATCATCGGTGGCTACATCATTGAATGACCAACCGTTCGTGGGAATACGGTTGTAACCGTTCAGCAGGATGCCGAATGGAAAACGCGCATCATTGGGCACATATTGATCCGGGTTTAGATCCCGGTTATTCTCTATCGCCGGTTCCAGCAGGTCCTTACAGCTGCTTAGCAGGACTACCGGCAACACCAGCATCATAATACTTCTTTTCATATGCATTTGCTTGATTAGGCCGCCAGGTCCTGATTAGAACGAAGCGGTCACTCCGAGGTTAAACAAACGGGTTTGCGGCGCACTGCCAACATTGGTTTCAAGAACTTTTCGTTCTCCCGATATCGTCAGCAGGTTAAACCCACTGACATATACACCGAGTTCTTTCACAAACTTCTTGTTCCTGAGTACACCACTCAGGTTATAAGACACCTGCACCTTGGCCAGGTCGAACCGGTTCGTGCTATACAACCAGAAATCGGAAGCCCGGAAATTGTTGTCGCTGTTGAAAGTGGTGAGGCGTGGATACTTGGCTGTTGCGGCCGTCGCCGGCGTCCAGCGGTCACGTACCACGATGGAATATTTATCTTCGCCGTCGACCCAGAAATAACTATTGTTTTTCAGATCATAGGCACCAAAGCGACCGATACCAATGGCAAGGAATGACAGGTTCTTCCACTGTGCGCTAAGGTTTACTCCAAGCGTAAAGGGAGCCCCAAACCAACCGCCACGGCCCAGGTACACTTCGTCGCGCAAGTCGATGACACCATCACCGTTTTGATCCCTGTATTTGATATCGCCAGGTTTCACAGCGCCGAATGTTTGTGCAGGCGAGTTTTTGATATCGTCTGCATCCTTGAAAAAGCCAAGGCTTTGCAGTCCCCAGATGCCATCGATGGGTTTGCCTTCACGATACTGGTACGCATCCTGGAACACTTCGGCCCTTTGCGTGGCTTTGGTGCGGTAGTACGTTCCTGTAACACCCAGTGTCCAGCTTACATCGCCCAGTTTTTGATGCAGGCGTGCATTGAAGTCGAAACCCACCCGCTGATCATTGTTGTAGTTTACATAGGGGATGAATGAGGAAACAGGAAATCCGGTCGTGAAATAGGAAGGGAACAAAACACCCGCCTGGATAATGTTGCCGGTGATGCGATTGGCAAAAACATTGGCTTCTACCTGCACGGCTCCCTTCAGCAAGGAACTTTCTAAACCAATGCTTACCTCTTCTCTTTTGGGGAAGCTCATCTCATCGTTATTACCTCTTCGCGATTCCGTAGCCTGGATTCCACTACCATCCTTCCAGCCATACCAACTGCCCAATACGGTATATACTCCCTGGTACAGGTAATAACCGGTAATATCCAGGTCTGTGTGCAGGATGCCAGCCGATGCCGTGAGGCGCAGATCGTCCACCACCCTGCTGCCACGAAGGAAAGGTTCGTTGCTAAGGCGCCAGCCAAGCGAAACGGTCGGTGAAACAGCCTGGCGTTTCCCTTCCGGCAGCCGGGCGCTATGCACCAGCGCACTGCTGAGGTCTATATAATAGATTTGTTTGTAATTGTACCCCAACTGCAAACCCAGGTTCGCATTACTGGTCGCATGGTACATGGCCGACTCCTTTTGCTGCCAGCCGTTCACCAGCAATACGGCAGAGACATTATGCAATCCTTTGAAGCTGTTGACATAGTTGAACTGCCCCGTAGCCCAGATCGTTTGCCGGTACCAGCTATTGCTCACAGTTTGAATACCGCTGCTGGCATCCTGACTATACTGCGTCAGGTTGCTTACAAGATCCTTACCCGAATAACTGTTCCAGGCAGGAGCATAGACTGCATAAGAATTATTGAAAGCCAGGTTGTACGACGCATTGTAATCCACGGCAAAAGCACCGCGAAAACTCAGCCCCTTCAACACATTGCGCAAATCGGCATTCACGCCTGTATTGAACTGAAACTGGCGGCTCGTGTATTTGTTGTTGCCACCCGCATAGATGGCCGCGATAGGATTCGTTTGATCGAGCTGCGTGCCGCCCAGCAGGTATTTACCATTGATGATATGGTTGCTGTTCTTTACATAGATCTGCGAAGCCTCATCTTCAGGCTCTATCATATCCAGGGGGATCAGCGGCGTATACCGGTGCGGACGCAAGGTGGCGGCGCCTTGCCAGTAGTTGGTATTTACCCCCTTGCCGGTATAGAAGATGGCTGTAGCATCAACATTGCAGGATATATATTCGTTGAGGTTGATGTCCACATTGCCACGAAGGTTCAGCCGGTCCACGCGGTCGTTCCGGATCGCTTCGCCGAAGTTCAATAGGGAGCCGGCCGTAATGTATCCCACATTAGTGTAATAACGTGCCTTATCATTGCCTCCTGTTATTTCGGCTGTTGCATCATAACGGCCGAACGTCTTTTTAAGATATTGGTCCGAATAATAATCGACACTTGGATAGCGATAGGGGTTTTTACCCGACGCATAATTATAGATCGTTTCAGGAGTATACAACTCGGCGAGTCCTTCATTCCGGCGCGCCTCGTTGTACAAGGTCATGTACTCGGCCGAACCCAGGTATTCGGGGTACTCTTTCGGTACATGCATCCCGGCATTCACCCGGATATCGACCTTTTGAGCGCCGGCCGATCCCCGCTTGGTAGTGATGTACACCACACCCTTGGCGGCACGGCTACCATACAGGGCCACGGCATTCACCCCCTTCATAAAAGTTATCCTGTCGATCTCGGTAGGTAATACGTTGGTCGCCTCGCGCGGTACGCCGTCGATAATAAGCAGGTAACCGCCCATGCCCCATAGGCTGTTGCCATTGAAGCCAGCTGCCCAGGCATCCATGTTCTCCAGGCTATAGGCCATATAGTTTTTTTTCATTTGCCCGGCAACATCTACAAACGACACGCCGCCCAACGCATCTTTTTTATCCAAGCGTCTAAACGCCACCTGCACCCGTTGATCCGGAGCGGCCTGCGCACTCACTTCGCTGCTGTCCTGTGCCATGCCGGCCGGCCCCATTGCCGCCAACACGCCCAGCATCAGTATATTTTTTATTTGCTTCATGAAATGGTTGATTAAAATTTGATAAAGAATGCCGCACACTACCAACCCGGATTTTGCGGAAACTCGAGGTACAGGCTGGCATCCGAGTTCTTTAACGGAAACCAATAATGCTTTTCGGTATACTTGCGCTCCAGGATGGTAACTTCCCGCAGGTTCAGCACGCGGTTATTTTTCGGATCTGCCGCGTTGAAACCCGGTGCACGGTCAAACTCCAACGATTTTTTGAGTGTATAGGGGGCATCGATGAACAGCATCCAGCGGCGCAGGTCATTGAACCGGTGTCCTTCGAAGGAAAGCTCCACCGCACGCTCGCGCCTTACCTCGGGCATAAAGGCAGCCAGCGAACCGGTAAACTGTGCCGCTACATGGCCGGCGCCTGCACGATCGCGCAGCACGTCGATGGCCTCTACCGCCGTTTTGCCATAGTTACCCGATTTACCGGCCGGCGTACCGAAGCCCTGTGCTGCTGCTTCCGCATACATCAGGTACACATCGGCCAGCCGCATATACGGCAAGTGAATATTGAGACCTTTATCGTATGAAAAGCCCTGGTCATGCTTATTGGAAGTAATAGGTATGAACTTGTACAGCAGGTAACCGGTGCGGCTTCCTGTACTTACATCCCGGTAACTGCCTCCGGTGAAAAGATTGGCATACCGGTTGGATTCCACAGGTGCAGCACCCTGAATGCACTTCACCCCATCGTACACGAAATCATTATAAAAGCGCGGATCGCGGTTGCGCCAGGGATATTGCGGATCATAGCCCGATTCTGCATCGGCTTTGGTAATATCCTTGATCGGCAAACCATTTGCCATTCCATAATAATCAACATAATTGGCTGTAGGTGAAAAGGTGATCGATTCGTCGACGAGAATACCGGCCGGGCCGTATTGCGCAGCCGTATTGTACGTAGAGCCATGCGCTCCGTAATAAGGGCCGCGGAAGATGGCTTCCGTGCCACCCGGCATTGCGAAATTTTGTCCTGTCGTGTAGAAATTATTGTAGTATTTCGAAAACTCGAGCAGCTTATAAGGCGCCTCTCCCACCTCGCACAATTGCAGTACCTCGCCGAATGCTTCCGCAGCTTTCTTGCAATAATCAGTATTGTAGCTCTTATTCCCTTTCGACACGTAGTTCATGAGCGGACTTCCTGCCCACAGGTAATTCTTGCCCAGGTAGCTCAACGCCATGATCTTGTTGATGCGCAGTTGATTCTTACCCAATGTGCGCTTGCCTGCATTGGTATTATCCCAGTTCAGGGGGAGCAGTTTTGCTGCCTCCGCGAAATCAGCCCCGGCTTTATCGGCACACTCCTGGTACTTCAGGCGGGGAAGGGTCAGCTTCTCATCACCCGGTAATACTTTATCGATATAGGGAAGGCCGCCGAAGTACTGGATGAACATAAAATGAAACCAACCGCGGAAAAACAGGAGTTGCCCTTTGATGAGATCCTTCTCTTCCTGGGTAGCCTCCGTCAGCTTATCCATATTGGCCAGTCCCATGTTGCACTTGCGGATGCCATACCAGCCCAGCTTCCAAAGCGACTTCGCAAAACGGTCATCGTTGGTACTGGTATTGTTACGGTCCATCCACCCGGCTTGCCAGCCGTCATACTGCGCTTGCCAGCCCCAGAAATCACCATTGTCGATCTTAAAGACGAAATGAAAATCACGTACCGTGCCCTGTATCTCGTCTTCGCCCCAGTTCCAGCAATTGGTCCAGTAAGCGTTGCTGAAATCAGGGATACAATGATAGAGTTCTTCGGTAAAGCCCTGGAAATTCGTAAAGTTTTTAAAAGCATTCTCTTCCGATACGATCGATTGCGGCTCACGGTCCAGGAAACGCTTGCACGAAGCCAGGCCCGATACAGCGCCTAAAAACGCCAGCAGCAATAACGACTTGATATGTTTTTTCATGATGGTCACGTTTAGAAAGTAATATTGGCACCGAGGTTATAGCGCTTAACGGTAGGATAGGCGCCCTGCGAAGCCCAGCCCGTACCGGCAAAATTCGACTCGCGGTCGTCGGGCATCTTGCTCCACGCCGCCAGGTTATTTCCGTTCAGGTATATACGCAGCGAGGCAAGGCCTATTCGCTTTACCAGCCCGTTGCCGAACGTGTAGGCGAGTTCCGCATTCTTCAACCGTACATACGAACCGTCAAACATGTATTGAGTGCCGCGGTAATAACCGGCGGGAGTAGAGAGCCAGCGCGGCATGGGTACGTCGGCATTGAAATTATCCTTCGACCAATAACTCCCTTCGTCGTACACCACATGATTCTGCGATCCCAGGCTGTTGAAGACTACCTGCCTCGTCACATTGTTGACGGCATAGAACTGCACAAAGAAGGTGAGCCCCTTCCAATCCAGTCCAAGTGTTGCATTGTAGGTGTTCTCCGGCCAGTTGCTGTGCCCGTAAGGGATATTGTCCCGCGTATCGATGATCCCGTCACCGTTGTAATCGACGATATGATAATTGCCCGGCAGCTTCTGGTTATCGTTCGCATTGTGAATAGTACTGCCATACAGCTCATCCCAGGTATTGTAAGTACCCTGGCTCACGTACGAATAAGTTTGGCCGATCTGCATATTATCCGACTTCTGGTAGTCGGGCAACAGCTCGGGATTGTCTCCATTGATGACCTTATTCTGCGTGTGGGTCATGTTGAGGTCGGCCCAGAGGCGAAGGTTGCGTGTGGCGAGGTAGTTCACATGCAGTTCCAATTCATACCCTCTCGACCGGGCGCTCCCCAGGTTGGCCACCGGTGGGTTGGCCCCGTAATACGATGGCACCGAAGTGCGGGTACCCATCAAAATTTTACTGCGGTTGTCCTGGAAGAAATCTGCCTTGGCTCTGATAAGGCCTTTGAACATTTCAACGTCTGCACCTATATTGTATTTCTCCGACTGCTCCCATTGAACGTTTGGATTGCCCACGGCTGTTTCACGATACCAGTTGAAGGGGCTTTGTTCGGCGCCTTCACCGGTCATGCCAAGGCGCGAGCGGCCGCCGTAGGCCCACTCCGTCAGGTAGAGGAAGCGGCCTCCCACGTTATCAAAACCGGTTTGTCCGTAAGACGCACGCAATTTCAGCAGGTCGAGAAACCCAATGCGTTTCATGAAGTTTTCCCGGGTCACGATCCAGTTCAACCCGCCCGACGAAAAGAAAGCAAAACGATATTCGGGCGCAAACTTTTCCGAACCGTTGTAGGCGCCGTTGTATTCGATCGTATACTTACCATCATAGGTATAAGTAGTACGGAACACCCAGTCCTCCCGGTAAGAAGGTATCTCGCTGCCATTTGAGGTAACATTCCTGTTCAACAGGCCCATAGCCGTAACGGCATGCTTGCGCGCAATGGTCTTGGCATAATTCAATTGAAGCTGATAGAACAGGCGGCGTTGATTGCCCGTTACAGAGCCTGCGGCCGGCGACCATTTGGCGCCTTCCTGAAAATCAAAGCCGGTGGGCGGGTCCTTGGTTTCCTTATAAGAAACAAAACCGGTTTCGGGATCGATCCACTTCCGCTGTACGCCATTAAAAAGATCGTTGACCCCACGGTCGCTTTCAATAAAAGTGTTGTCCATCGAAACGGTACCGTTAAAACGCAGCCCTTTTACCAGCATATCCAGGTTCTGTTCCAGCGCAAAATCGGTCGTAATACGGGTAGTGGTCTGGTACTGGATGCCTCCCACCGCCACACTGCGGGCCGAGTTCTCCGCACGGCCTTCATTCGGCGCAAAATAACCCCAGCTGCCATCCGAATACTTTGGCAGGAATACGTCGGGCGCCGTAGTATAAGCATCGATCCAAGGACCATATTGGTTACCGGTAAAACCCCAGGGACTCTTTCTTACACCGTATGAACCACTCAGGTTCACTTTGAAGAGTGTAGACGGCGAGAGGTTGAAGTCAAGGTTGGTACGCACGTTCGCACGCGTAAAACCAAAACCGGGCTCGTAACCACGGTTGTTGTCCGGCACCTTGAAAAGATCGCCCTCATAGAGGAAGTCGGCGCTGGTGAAGTATTTGACGAAACGGGTACCGCCGCTGATGTTAAGGTTCGCATTTTGCGACATCGCATAGTCCTTGAACAAAGTCTTGGCCCAATCCACATTGGGATAGCGCTCGGCCTCTTCAAGATTGGCCGGATTCCTGTATTTATTAATAATGTCGAGCGGGGTATGTTGATTCCAGCTTTCGGGCTTAAGGGCCACCTCGTACTCGATCGCATCATTAATGGTACGCAGCGACTCATAAGAATCCGCCTTACCCGGCAGTTTGGAAGGTGATTTCACCACCGTGTTCACCGTAGCCCGGATAGACGCTTTTCCCGTTTTGCCGCGCTTGGTGGTAATAAGAATAACGCCGTTGGCGCCGCGCGAACCAAATACGGCCGTAGCCGAGGCGTCTTTTAAAACAGTTATCGATTCTACCGAACCGATATCCACGCTGGTCATGGGACGTTCTACGCCGTCTACCAATACCAACGGGCTGCTGCTATTCCACGTGCTCCGGCCGCGAATAATGATCTGCGGATCTTCTTCGCCGGGGAGGCCGGTACTTTGTGCCGTGATGAGGCCAGGTACATTGCCCGTCAGGGCCGCCCCGATGTTCGACACACCGCCCGCCCTTTCCAGTACGGCGCCGGTAGTCTGCGACACGGCAGCCACCACACTTTCTCTTTTTTGCCGGCCATATCCTACTACGATCACATCTTCCAGGCCAATGACGCTGTCTTTTAGTATCACCGACACATTGGGCTGATTACCGACATTCACTTCCTGGGCAATCTTGCCCACATAGGTAAACACCAGGACCTGCTTGCCGGCCGGCACACGGATCGAAAACCGGCCTTCGTGGGTGGTACTGGTGGAAATATCCGTCTGTTTCACCGATACGGTCGTGCCGGGAACAGGCAGTTTCTTTTCATCCAGCACCACGCCCTGTACCACACGGGCGTCCTGCGCTCGCAGTGGCGACCAGGCGAATAGGTTCGGCAGCGTTAGGGCTACCAGTAGCAGCCATTTCCATGACTTTTGGCTAAAGATCATTTTGAACATTGTAAAAGTGGATAAATTAGGTGAGGGCAATAAGCGTCCCGGCAGCCTATACAGCCGCCTGTCTGCCACAAGCGCCGGCGGGCAGCAGGTTGCAGAGCAATAAAAAAAGCCGCTAGCTTATTGAAAAACTACTGGCTGCTGGCTATTAAAGATGTTTGAAAAAGGAGGCGTCCGGAAGTTGGCGGACCCGAGAGGAGTTGGAGGATCATAAGCAATCATT
Source organism: Paraflavitalea sp. CAU 1676 (assembly GCF_029223285.1). Taxonomy (GTDB): domain Bacteria; phylum Bacteroidota; class Bacteroidia; order Chitinophagales; family Chitinophagaceae; genus Paraflavitalea. Next base: position 523,746 of record NZ_JARHUJ010000007.1, read on the forward strand.
TAGAGTTTATAAAGCAATTTTAGTAAGGCATAAAGCAGTAAGCCGATCACATGGCACGGAGCACAAAATTCAACAGATTAAAACTACAATGGTGAAACCGGCATACATGGCACGAATCGCCAAAAGGAGAGTAAGAATGTTTTAACGCACTTCGAAATAGTAGGCAACCCACTCACAACGCATTCATTTTCAAAAACCCAGCCGCTATACAGGCAATATCCGCCCCTGGCGGATAAAAAGAGTTGTACAAACGAAATTGTAAGCAACCTGTACAGGATCGCCGATAAATTGTCAAATTAACAGTTATATAGGTGTTAGGAGGATTACTACCTGATCAGGAACTGAATGCGTGTTTGGAAGATCTGTGTAGATCCTTTTAGGTTAAACCGGTCCAGCTTGCCATAGCCGTAGGCCATTTCAAAACGAAGAAACTCCGCCAGATACCAGTTGATCATTGGGGTAAATCGCCAGAATTTTCCCCTTCCTTGGTGCGACCCACAAAAAAGCTACCCCATAAATCCAAACACAACACCTCTCACTATATACAACACAAAACACACCAAAACCTAACCGCCTCGGGCAATATTTATTTTTTACACAACAACAGCTGCCACATTTTGAAACCTCGTTTGCCTGATCATTCCCTGATCATTGCCTGATCGTTCCTTGATGATCGGCTGATAAAGGCCTGATCAAGTCCTGATCACCTTCTGATGCTATTCTGATCAACCTGTGAGTAGGTCCTGAGTACTTCCCGACCAACTCCCGGGTAACTCCCGGTCAAGTCTTGATAACACTTTGAACGAACCCTGATGCCGACCGATCCTTCACCCAATTCCAACTGAATGTACCATTTTAGGAACGATGTTCCGAAATACGACAAGGTGGCTGTATCAACATCGTAACCTTGCATCAAGCGCTCGTCATGACACCGATTATTCATTCACGTTTAAAAACTTAAAATTATGGCACGTCAAAAATATCACCACCGGATCATCGGAACCACCGGCAACATATCCTATCAAATAACAGCCAACGGGTACAAGAAGGACCACACCTCGCCCAACATAAACGCACGGTCATCGAATTGCCCCTGTGCGGGCTCACCCCTTAACTCACCCGCCCACAGCCAGTTTTTCATACACCTGGCTCATATACGTCGTAAAGTTCGTACCGCAGAAGCTCTTGAAGTATTTACTGAAATGCCCCGAATCATTGAACCCAAGATCATAAGCGATCTCCTTCATGCCCGCCTCGGAATAATGCCCCATGCGCTTCGCTTCCAGGATCACCCGCTTCCGGATATGATACCCCGCCGGATACCCCGTGCTGCGCTTCACGATCCCGTTCAGGTAGTTGGGCGTCACCGACAACATAGAAGCATAAGCAGTCACCAGCTTGGTTTCCCGGTACCGCTTTTCCAGCAACTCCATAAACCGACGCACCACCACCGCCTCGGGCGAGGGTGCCTGCTCCTGCTGCCCACCCCACAAGCGAGACAAATAAATGAGCAGTATCCGGAAGTATTTCAACAACAGCAACAATCGAAATTCATCGCGCGCTGCAAACTCCTTCAGCAGCTTACCAACCACATCCCGCATATCTCCCACATACGCCGCCTGCAGCGGCATCACAGGCCTGTCCGCAAAAATGGCCTTCAACCCCGCAATAGAGATCCAGTCCGACTCACTCTCACTGGCCGCAAAAAACGCATCCGTAAAACAGATCGAATAAACTTCCTGCACATCATCCAGCAAAAACCGGTGCACCTGACCGGGCCTTATAAAACAAAGACTATTGGGCTTGATCACATATTGCTTGAAATCCACTTCATACTTGCCATCCCCCTCCACGATCCATACAAGTTCAAAGTATTGGTGCGTGTGCACCCCGCACAACAATTCTGGAGCCGTCGCATCCAATCGTTCAACATGAAAATCAATATCTGTACGCTGCAGCTGTTGTATCGGAATAATAGTGGCGGATTTCATGACAGGCGTTTTGGGTTATTGTGCAAGATTGATCCAACGGCATGCCCAACTACAGTATCTTAATAACCAAATCTTTATAACAAATTCACCCAATTAACGGCGACGACATTTCGCCTTTCGGCGAACGCCGAAGATGAAATATCGTACCTTGTATTGACTTACGACTGCATATGGAATTGACGCACACCGGCAGCATTAAAGACCTCACCATCGAAGCAGAAAATGCCCTACTGCTTTCCCTCAGCAGGGACATTACCTCCTGCCGCACCCTCGCAGATGTACAAACCATCGTCAGCAACCGGCTGGCCAGCCTGCTCCGCAATACCGAGATCATGGTTTGCCTCAACGATGACAACAAACTCACCCACCGCTGTTATGTGCACACAGTGAGCCCCGAAACCATGTCGCACCCCGACTTTGCACGCGGATCGGCCATGGACTATTTCATCAACGACGGTATCTATAATATAATAGAGACATCGGTAGAACCCGTATTCTTCGATATGTGCGAATTGGTGAGCCGTACCAACAAGCCATTCTATGTCGACTTCTGGGCATCCTTGCAGATCGTAGAGTTGATCGGCATACCACTGTACCTGAACAACGAGTGCATCGGAGGTGCAGCCCTTTTCCCCAAAACCAAATGCATCTTCACCGCCCGTGAACTGAAATTGATCCAGGCAGTTTGCTCTTATGTGGGCATCGCCCTCGCCAACATACTCGCCTACCAAAAGATCAGTAGTCAGCTCGACGAGATAGACCGGTACAAAGCACGGCTCGAACAGGAGAACCAGTACCTGCACGAACAGATCAGAACGACTACCACTGCCTATGAAGCCATGATCGGGGCCGGCAATGGCCTGCGGGAAGTAATGAAACTGGTGAGCAACGTAGCTTCCTCCGACAGCACTGTGCTCATACAGGGAGAAACAGGAACGGGTAAAGAACTCATCGCACGCGCCATACACCAGCAATCACCCCGCAAAGACAAAATGCTCGTACGCGTCAACTGTGCCGCCCTGCCGCCCAGCCTCATCGAAAGTGAATTGTTCGGCCATGAACGCGGCAGCTTCACCGGCGCACTCGATCGCCGTATCGGCAAGTTCGAACTCGCACACCAGGGCACCCTTTTCCTCGATGAGATCGGAGAACTGTTGCCCGAACTACAGGTTAAACTGTTAAGAGCCCTGCAGGAAAAAGAGATCGAACGCATTGGAGGCAGAACGGTCATTAAGACCGACGTACGCGTCATCGCCGCCACCAACCGCGACCTGCGCAAGGAAGTTGCAGCGGGCCGCTTCCGGGCCGACCTCTTCTATCGCCTCAACGTATTCCCCATCAACCTGCCGCCGTTAAGAGAAAGAAAGGAAGATATACCCCAACTCGTAGGGCATTTCCTGAAGCAGTTCTCAACAAAGATGGGCCGCAAGGTAACCGGTGTTTCTACTGAAGCCGTACGCGAAATGCAAACCTACCCATGGCCCGGCAACGTACGCGAACTCGAGCACATCATCGAAAGGGCCGTGCTCATGACCACCGGCGACACCATTACCGATGTGCACCTGCAGCCGGCAGAACCAACGATGCACAGCAGCAATGACCGGCCCCTCATCCCCTTGTCCGAAAATGAGAAGGAATACATCCTGTATGTATTGAGAAAATGCAACGGCCGGGTACGTGGCGCAGGAGGCGCGGCCGAAGTGTTGAATATACCACCTACTACGCTCCACTCGAAGATGAAAAAACTGGGCATTCGCAAAACGCTATCCTGAGTACTTTGTAAATTATACAATGGAACCTTACTTATAGCCATTGAAGTCCCTGTTCCGCAGGGATAATTTCGTACTGTAATTACACCAACAGAAAAATCAACTAAACAGTACGAACATGAAAAGCAAACTCATCGTCATGCAGGCGCTGGTCGCGGGCATGATGACCATGCATGCAGCAGCGCAAACACCACCCTTACAGCACACGCCCGCCGACCTGGTAGACGCGTTGCACACCACCTTCGGCAAACACCAGGCCCGGGCAGTACACACCAAAGGGATCATATTGGAAGGAACTTTTACACCAGCGAAGGAAGCCGCTTCGGTCACTAAGGCATTTCACTTGCAGCATACCAACAGCAAGGTAACGATCCGCTTCTCCGATTTTACCGGTATACCCGACATACCAGATAATGCCGGCCCCGCCAATCCAAGAGGACTTGCCATACGATTCACCACACCAGATGGTAATTTTACAGATATCGTTGGCCATAGTTTCAACGGATTCCCGACAGCCAACTCCGATCAGTTTCGCGAACTGCTCCTGTCCATAGCAGCCAGTGGTCCCGGAGCAGCAAAGCCGACGGCGCTGGAGAGTTTTCTGGCTACCCATCCGTTGGCCAAAACCTTCCTCACCACACAGCGAACACCCGCCAGTTATGCCACCATCACCTATTTCGGCGTCAACAGTTTCAAGTTCACCAACAGTAAAGACAAGTCTTTTTTTGTTCGATACCAATTTATACCGGAAGGAGGAGAATCGATACTAACACCAGAGCAGATTGCGAAGGCCGATAGCAACTACCTGACAAAAGAGATCACCGAGCGGGTAAAAAAACACCCCTTCCGTTTCAAACTATACGCAGTGATTGCCGCGCCGGAAGATAAGATAGAAGATCCCTCCATCGCCTGGCCCAACACAAGGAAGCGCGTATTCCTGGGCACCATCGAGGTCAACCGCCTGGCAGCGAATACGACTACAGAAGACAAAGCCCTCGCATTTAATCCGCGCAATATACCCGATGGTATAGAGACCGCCGATCCCATGCTCGACTTCAGGGCAAAAGCATATCCGATATCGGTAAAAGAGAGACAATAATAACCGTGCACTTAAAGCCTGTCATGTCAGTACTACCGTACCCCTTGAACAACTACACTCCCCACCTTCAACCCATCGGCAACAGCTTTTATACGGATAGCACCTGGCGCACCTTTCTTCGCCCGCACGATGGCCAGCGCCAGCCCGCTAAAGGCTGCGCGCTCAGGCGAAGCAAACGAAACCAGGTCCGCAGCATTGCCGTTATCCGTAGCCACCAGCTCGCCCGCACCTTCCACGCTAAAGCGGATGAGGTGCGCAGCATCCGGCACAATATTACCCGCGGCATCGGTCACACGAACTGTAATGAAAGCCAGGTCGTCTCCATCAGCTTTGATCGAAGAGCGGTCGGCCACCAGTTGCAAAGCCACCGCCGCACCCGCTGTACGCACCGTTTCACTGGCCCAGGGTTTTCCGCGCTTATAGGTCACCACTTTCAATACACCAGGCGCATACACGACACTGTCCCAGCGGAAGCGGTATTCATAAGCGCCGCGTTTGCGGCGTCCCTGTGAGCGACCATTCACAAACAACTCCGCCTCATCACCCGAAGAGAACACATGCACCGGCGTCACTTGCCCTACCCTATTGGGCCAGGTCCAATGCGGCAGGATATGCGCGATGGGTAAATCCGGCCGCCACCGCGCCTGGTACAGCCAAAACCGGTCTTTCTTAAAGCCCGCCAGGTCAATGATACCCGAGTACGAACTCCTGGCCCCATAGTATGGCGTAGGCTCACCGAGATAATCCCAGCCCGACCATACGAACTCACCAGCCACATAAGGATGCTTGTCCTGCGAAGCAAATACTTTATCAGGCGACGCACCAAAAGCCGCCGTATACAGCTCATACGCACTTACAAACTGGTTGCGTGGATCACCACCCGTCGAATCGCTTACCGGCGCACTCACACCACCCGTAACCGGGAATATATACGTACCCCGGCTGCTCAGCGCCGACGAGGTCTCACTGCTGAAGATCATTTTATCGGGGAACTGTTGTTGGAAAGCAGGATACAAAGGCGTGGTGCGGATGCCTTTCAGGTGAGCATAGGCCGGCGCATCGCGGATACCCTCACCCTGGTAGTTTAAACTTATGATGTCCATCACCCGTGGGAAAGGCATCTGCGGTTTGGCATAGTTCATCGATGCCGTAGCCGGCCTTGTAGGATCTTCTTCTTTAACAATATCATACAGTATTTTGGCCACCGCAGCACCGGAATCGGCCGTATACTGCTCGCCTACTTCATTGCCAAAGCTCCAGGCAATTACGGAAGGATGATTGCGGTCGCGCCGCATAAAAGAACGCGTATCGGCTTCATACCAGTCAGAGAAGATCAAATGAAAATCCAACGGATTCTTGCCCTTCTCCCAGCAATCGAAGATCTCATCGATCACGAGAAAGCCCATCCGGTCGCAAAGGTCCAGCAATTCCGCCGCAGGCGGATTATGCGCCAGCCGGATAGCATTGCAGCCCAACTCGGCCAGCATTTCCAGTTGCCGCTCCGCAGCCCGCACGTTGAACGCACCACCCAGCGCACCCAGGTCATGGTGTTGGTTCACGCCCTGCATACGCACCGGCATCCCATTCACCAACATGCCCTTAAGCGCATCGAACACAATGGAGCGCACACCAAAAGGCGTTTCATATTCGTCGATCAGTTTACTACCGTCGTACAACCGCGATACCGCCACATACAGAGCAGGCTTTTTAGCTGGCAACGGCTTCCACAACAAAGGATTCTGCAGTACTACCGAACCGCTCACCTTCGTACGCTGTCCCGCAGCCGCCTGCACAGGCACTCGTTTAAACGCACCCACCTTATTGCCCACACGTCCTTTCAGCGCATCATACGTATATATTTCCGTTGCCAGTTCCAACGCCGCTGCACTGCTTGCCTGATTCGCTATCTCCACATCAAGCTCGATCGTCGCCGACTTCGCCGACACCTCTCGCGTCCGCACAAAACTCCCCCACTGCGCCACATGCACCGGCTGCACTTTCGTGAGCCACACACTACGGTACAAACCCGCACCCGGATACCAGCGCGATGACTGCGCCGGGTTATCGATCCGTATCGCCAGTTGATTGTTGCCGCCATAGTTCACATAAGGCGTCAGATCAAGTCGAAAAGAATTATAACCATAAGGCCATCCGCCCACCAGGTGTCCATTCAGCCACACCATGGCATACGACATGGCCCCGTCTATATCGAGGTAAATAACTTTGCCTTTATCCGCAGCGGGCACGCTCAGTGCCCTTCGATACCAGGCCACGCCCTGTATCGGCAGCCTGCCCATACCACCACCCACGATCGCATTGGCCTCTTTGTAAAAAGGTTTGTTGATCGCCCAGTCATGCGGCAGGTTCACCAGCTCCCAGGTCCGGTCATTGAAATCATGTTGTACAAAAGGAAAATCACGGCCCGGGTCACCCGCCGGTCGGTGATGACGCTTCGCGGGATCCTTGATGAAAACATTCGCCGTAGGCAGTATCCATGGCTTCAGCACCCGGTCGGATGAAACTACCCGCCCCGATTCCGTCGCCCGCGTGTCCGCCACAATATTATCATTCCGGTAACCCGTTACCGGCCTTTCATCATAGATGAGTTGATCCGTTGTATCGGCATACCGGATAAAGCGCCAGCCATCGTTGAGGCGGATGCGTTCCCGCACCGGTAACGCAGCAGACTGACCAATTGGAGTTTGCCCAAAGCAGGCACCCGCGCCAACCAGCAGCAACAAAAGAGCGGCAGGAAGCAGTCGAAGCAAGTAAGTGGAAGCAATCATACCACGCAATATAACCCATTTCAAACAGCACCCATCCTACTGCATCCTGCCGCAAATCAACAGCAGTAACCCTATGGCACGATCTCGATCCGGTCTACCCGCGTGGTAACACTACCTGTCTTGGCATGATAGATCCTGAACCAGTTGATCGCACTTAAATTGGGCACACCACCCGTATTGCCGGCCGTGGCAAAAGTTTTGGTGATGAGGTTCCACCCGTTCACCAGCGTACCGATATTCCAGTTGTACTCACTCACATCCGGGGCACCACCACTGCCCAGCTCGATCTGGTTCGATGCACTGAACTTAGTTATATCAGATACATAATACCAGAACCGGATATACCCCGTAGCCGGCACGGCCCCGGTATTGTACACAGGCAGCACCTTCTTGAATTCGTCCGTACCACTGCCCACCGATTGCAGCGAACCGGCGCCCTCTTTAAAGTCGGTAGTATTCACCGACAACGTATTGGCCGATACCCAGCCCGTCGTAGCATCGCAGCGATCGGGAGAGATCATATACTTCGTGGTATGTGTAGCCTGGTAGGGAATAACACCCTTCATCATCTTCTGTCCGTTATTGACGAGCCGCAGGTAAAAGTCCGAAGACACCTGCACCCCATCTGCATCCAGCGTCAGGAAATACTTGCCGGCCGGTATATCGGCAGCCGTTTCCGCACTCTTGCAAATATTGGTAGCCTCCTGCGCCTCATCGAACATCGCCACATAAGCGCTTTGCACACCCGCATTGCGGATGCCCGCAAACATCTGCCACATGAAATTGCCATACATCCGCTTGATCTGGTTACGCGGCGACACAGCCTGTCCATTCGTATTGGCGAAAGCCGTACCCGGATACACACAACCCTGGTAATCGATATTGCGCGCATCGCACCAGGCCAGGTCACTCGTATAAGAGGTTTGGAAGTTCGATTGCTTGCCCACCCACCAGGGCATGATCATATCCAGCGCTTCATACACGGCCACATTGGCGGCATCCGTCGTAAAGTTCCCCATCGTACCCCCGATCACATAACAGCCCTGCGCCTTGAACCAGTTGATCTTCGCCAACCAGTCGGCCGCAGCGCCCCTGTCTGATTTGCCTACACCCCAAAAACATACCACCGGTTTGCCGTTCTGTTTGGCATAGGCCGGCGACGCAGTCAGGTTCAGTGTGCCCGTGATCGTGTTCGACCAGTCCGTATCGATAGGATCGGTGGCCTTGCAATCGTACATCATGTAGAACTTGCGGCCATAGGTCTGCGCAGCGTTCTTCATCATCGTGGCAATACCGTCAAACTGCGCCTTCTTCACACTACCCACCACGATCGCACTGCCAAAGCGCTGCAAAGCCATACAATCGATACCATGCTGCTGCATCCACAGGCTATGCGTATTGGCCACCTGCTGATCATAAGAAGAGAACATTCTGGCAGGGCGCCCATTACCCAGGTTACCCGTAAAACCCGTTTGCACCACCCCATCCTGGTTAAAGGTGATGTTGGAATAGGTAGTAGTATACTCACTACACTCCGGCCACGACTCCAGGTTCATGTGTTGCCAGCTATTGTAGGGCGAGCCATCGCCGGCCGCCGCAAACCATCCCTGGTAACCCGTGGTCAGTTTGCCCACTACATCACCCGCCGCAGAGCGCAGGCTTTTAGAAACAGGCTGGGAAGCCACAGGGTTTGGAGCAGAAATTACTTCAGTAACGATTTGTTTGCGGGAGCAGGAACTTACGACGAAAAGTAAGGAGCAGCAGGATACCTTTACGATACCACGGCTGATGAAAGCGTGATTCATACGACAAGTTTTTGATGATTAAGAATGTGCGATCGTGCCAACGCAGTATGCTGCGTTCAACAAACAGAAGATACTTGGGTGGGAATAATAAAAGATTAATAAACGATTAACCGGCACCTTTGCAGCCTGACAGAGGCCAATTAAACCACGCTTAACCCACCGATTTATACAGTCGGCGCTGAACGCCTTACGTTCTGCCCACTCAACCCGCAGTTTACGCAGAACAATACGTTTATGGGGCTAAACAAGTTCAATGAAACCATCTATCGTACCATCCTGGAAGCTGGGATTGCTCCTCACTGCAGTAGGCGCCTTCACAGCCTGTAAAAAAAACAACGACGAGCCCAGCTCAAAGTACAACCTGAGTGTAAACCTACTCAGCCTTGAAACGATTACATCCGGCGGAGAACAGGAACTTGTCATCACGAGTAATACAGACTGGAAATTAAGTGGCCTGCCCGAATGGCTCACAACGCCCACTACAGAAGGCAATGGAAACGCAACCATCAAACTAACCGTGGCCATGAATGCGGGAGAGACTGCACGCACGGCTGCCCTCGCACTCAAAGCCACCGATGTGCAGGACGTGGCGATAAACATCACGCAGAAAGGATTGGTAGAGAAAGTGCAGCAGATCAATGCCGCCAACGTGCAAAGGATGCTGTTACTCAACGACGGTTACCTGTTTGTAACACGTACAGACGACAAATACAACCTGATCAAAATAGCCAAAGACGGCCAATCGGTCGTGGCACAGAAAACCCTGGAACTGGCGGGCATGGAAATCACCAACCTGTCGGATATCGATACCATCCCAGGCGGCGGCTTTGCACTGGCACTCAACATCAAAACGATCGAAACCGGACTTTCCAACTGGAGCGCTTATTTGGCCAGGCTATCACCCACTTTTGAGATCGTAAAAGGTATGAAAATAGATCACGGTATCGATTACACCGAATCAACGCAGGCAGTGGCCGGTGCAAAAGACGGTATCGTGCTGGTGTACAGCCGTTCTACCACCGGTAGCTTCCAAAACAGCATGCTTAAATATGACTTCGATCTGAATAAAGTGAACGATGTCCCCTATATCTTCAATCAGGTAAACGACCTGTACATTGCACCCGACGAATCCGTCATAGTTGCCGGAGTGAGCAATAGTGAGACTACACTGTACAAGCTTACCAACGACCTGTCGTTTGCGGCAGCTTATGAGGGTAAAAATGGAAGTGCTTCTCGCGTGCTGGCTATCAATGGAGGTTACCTGGTGGTAGGCCAGATCAACAAAGGTGGAACAGACAGTGATATTTATTGCACGATGCTCGACAATAACCTGGAAGCAGTCGGTAAAGAATGGCTGTTTGACAGAACCAAAGGTGATCGTGCTACCAGCATCATTGCCTTGAGCGGTGGCGGCTACGCACTGTCCGGCACTATTACCGGCACAAGTGGCAGCAAGGCTTTTACAGTTCGCCTGGATAATAACCTCACCCCCATACCCGGTAAAGAACTCGTGTTTGATGTCAACACTATCAGCGCTATTGCCGCATCAACGCCTATGGCCGGCAATAAATACAGTGTATTCGGCGCAGCGCCTGGCAAGGTCGTGCTGGTTGAGATGAACCCATAACCTTATTTCAACTAACCCAAGTAATTTCTAAAATACATCAGCCACCGGATCGTTCGGTGGTTGATGTGTCGGTGTTTTATCCAACTGTCACCACCAGCATTTCCCCGGCCTGTAATTGCACCGGTGTTTCCAGGGCCACAACAATATCGTCTGTGAGGTAAGTAAACCTGGCAACCAATACTTTTTTACCGACAGTTACAGACACCAACCCGGTTTTCGGCAGTCCTTTGCGTTCAAAGGACAGGCTTTTAAGTTGAAGGGTTCCATACTTAAGAGCAATGGTACATTGTTGCTTATTGCCCTTGATCGATTGACTGTAACTGCCCCAGCCTTCAGCAGCAGTAAAGGCAGCTTTAAAGTGCTCCTTATTCCAGCGGGGAGCAAACCGGATATACCCCTTCGGACCATGATACTCAAACCCGCAAGCGGTGATAAATGTACCATAGCTGGCCATCGCCCGGGCATAATGATCACTGCATTCGATCTCATTGAACGGATTCCTTTTCGAAGCATGGTGCCGGTCATGAATAGCCCGCGTAAGCACCATCGCCTCGTCCGTCATTCCTTCTGCCATCATATGGCTCGCCACCTGGTGCTCAAACCCACTCATGCACTCATGAAAATAACCCAATTGCCAGGTCACATCCTCGCCATAGGGAGCTGGTTCGTTGTGCGGATTGGTATTCATGACCATACCGCCTTCACCAGCCACGGCATAGGGCCTGCCCCCCATATGCGTTTTAATGTACGGCCCCACATCAGTCGTAAAATTATACTTCCACAAAGACCGCAGCGCCGATAATGTCTTTTCTTTCTCCCAAAGCCGGCCCAGACCAACCTGCCAGGCCCAGCTTTGACCATACACCTGGTCGATATGACAGGTATTGTAAGACCCCAGTTTTTTTCTGCCCGATACCGGATCGGGGCGATGAATAAAGTATTCACCATTGAATAACTCACTACCCATATGCCTGCACCCCTTCTCGACATAAGTTGCACACACTTTTGAAAAGGCAACATCACCCACCTCATCAGCCATGAGTTGCGCAGCCTTCGCAGCAGCAATGCAAAGCCCTACGATCCAGGCGACCTCTCCTTCCCAAACAGCATCCAGCGTATTTTCCATCGGGGTATCGGTCATGCCATCCCCGTTCTTATCCTGTGTCAGCATAAACACAGTCGCCTTTTTGATGCCGGGCCAATTGGCGGTAAGAAAACGATTATCAACGCTCATCTGGTGTTCCCGGTAAATACGAAGAATGCTACCGGCCTGACCGTCGATAGCCGGCCGGTTTTCATACTCCGCCCGGAAAAGGATGCCGCCGTCTTCCTGCAACGCAATGCCCAGGTCTGTTCGCGCCCGCGTATCCCGTTCCAGCGAAGGGAAGATCCTGCCCATCGCTTGCGCATATTGCCACACGTGGGTACAGGTACCCTCGCAGGCATTCACCCCTTCCCAACTCCAAAAACGGCCATTGGCAAACCGGTAGGTATTGGCCGTAGCCAGGGTGCCGATATTCAGGAAAGTCCGTTCCAGGAACCAGTGAGGCAGGGTAGAATCATAGAAAGTATGTTGCCACAACAGCGTTTGCTGGTGCAATGAATCAAAGTTCGGGGCAATATAAGCAGCCACGGAAGCCGCATCCCTGAACCGCTTTCCGTAGTAATAACCATCCCTCGCTTCAGCAAGTTTATTGGTTTTGCTAAGCGGGTGGTTGAAATGCCAGCTTAACACAAAGTTCGCTACCATCGTTTCACCACCACCGATAACGCCGGCAGCGGCTGTGCTGCCCACCAATTTATCCGAAGGTAGTTTCTCGGCAGTAGTTTCGTCCTGTTGGTCAAACAAAGAACGATCCACCGGCCAGGGTTCAGCATTCGTTCTAACGGTGCCTCCGTTGCCAACATATATGATACAGGTGCTGCCGGCATCGCGTTGTGCCGCAGCCTCCTCTTTAGTAGCCTTAAAATCGGCAAACACACCACAGTAATGTTCGTGCCGGATGGCAGTATTTCTTCGCATACCATCACCATCACGGGCAGTGACCTTATGCGCACCGTTTTCAAACCAGCCAACCACCGCAGCATTCACCAGTTGCTGGCCCTTATTGATAAGTGTAATGGAATAAACAGTAGCGGGCAGCGAAGAGTTTTCCGCATCCAGGGGAATGAATAGCCCCCCAGCCTGCACCACCACCTCCAGCGGAAAGTTTTTATCGATATACCGGATCGTAGCAACCGGATAACTGGCTTCAAACTGGATATCCTCCCAGTCCTCTTCTTTTAATTCCTTGATGATCGTTTTGCCCTGCAGCAGTATTTTTATGGCAAACCCTTGTTCCAGCACTCTCTTATTGGCGGCAATGGTGGGCTCTATATAATTGGCGCCGTCCCGGTTCCGGATCTTTCTTTCAGCAGTCCCATCGTTCCACAAAACGGTCTTGGGGTCAACACCTTCTCGTTCATCATTGTAAATGCCCCACAACCACAGGCGGCCATCGCCACCCAGGTAAACCGTGCCGGCGTGCAGACCACCCGCCGGCATACCAATGAAGGCCAGTTCGTTTTTCGATTTACGATAGGTCGTAACCTGTCCCCGCTGATACAGCGATTTCACCCAGCGTGGGTCCAGCTTTTTATCTGCCGGAATATTGTGCAAAGGCGGCAACAGCCCCGTAGTCCTATTCCAAAAAATCCTGGCCCACACCGGGCTGTTGGCGAAGAGCATAGCGGCAGCGGCAAGGCCCGACTGCTTAAAAAATGCTCTCCTGGTCTCATTGTTTCGATTCATGATGGCAACCTTGGATTGTATTAACTTACCTGGAAGGCAACTGGGCACGATCAATTCAGTCGGACAGTTAGCACTTCTTTCTTCTCTCCATTCACCCGCACCCACACTTTGCGCGGCTGCACAGAACGGATCGAATAGGAAACTACTTTGCCATCCTTCCAGGTACAGTCAACCCTAATACCGCCCCAGGCTTTCAGGCCCTTAAACGAGCCCTGCTTCGCCCAGGCAACCGGAATGGCCGGCAGCAGACTGATCTCTCCCGCATGGGTTTGCAACAGCATCTCAGCCATACCGGCACTGATGCCAAAGTTGCCGTCTATCTGAAAGGGAGGATGATTCGTAAACAGATTGGGCAGTGTATTGTACGTGAGCAAACCACGCACCATCAAACCGGCTTTATCCCCCTCGCCCAGCCTGGCCCACAAAGCACAACGCCAGGCCCAGGTCCACGAACGACGGCTATCGCCTACTGTTGAAGAAACAGTAAAAGGCGTATTGATGTTCTTGCCATAATTGCCGCTGCGGCTGCGCAAGGATATAGTAGCCGCTGCCGCCAGTTCAGGCGTTTGCGCCACACTGATCTGCCGCCCCGGGAATACCGCAAACAAATGCGAAGTATGCCGGTGTTGATCATCCGGATCATCACGATCCTCCTGCCATTCCTGCAACTGCCCCCACTTACCGATCTTGTTGGGCGCCAGTTTCGCTTGCATATCCGTTACCATGGCAACATAATCCTGATCGATCTTCAACACCCTTGCGGCCTCGATATAGTTCTGAAACAGGTCCCACACCATCTGCTGATCGTGCATCACACCATCTTCCCGCGGCCCATGTTCCGGCGACCATCCTTCCGGCACTACCAATAAGCCATTGGGAAGTTTCTTCAAGCGGTCTTCCCAATATTCGCAGATCTCTTTGATCATGGGGTACGCCGTCTTGCGCAAGTAGTTCGTATCCGCCGTATACGCCCAATGCTCAAACAAATGCTGCGCATACCAGGCACTCGCAGGGATATTCCATTCCCAGCCATTGCCGCCGAATATACTCTGACTGGTGCGCGCCGTCCAGCCCCGTACATTGGCGCCAAACGCCTTCCGCGTGGCAATGCGACAAGGCTCGGCCTGCGCCACCACATAGTCGATCAGGGGTAAATGGCAGTCCGACAGGTTGGTGCGCTCGGCCAGCCAGTAGTTCATTTGAATATTGATGTTGTTATGATAATCACTGGACCAGGCCGGCGAATTACTATTGTTCCATAGCCCCTGCAGGTTGGCCGGTAAACCACCCGGTCTCGAACAACTCACCAACAGGTAACGGCCATATTGGAACAACAATTCTTCAAGGTCCGGATCAACGCCACCCGCTGCATATTTCACCAACCGCTCATTCGTAGGGAGCCTGGCAATGGAGTCAGGTGTCTTACCGATATCGATCGAAGCGGCACCCATCAAGCGGGCAACATCTTCTTTATGAGTAGCTGGCAGGTGGTTCAACCCACTCAGGGTGGCCTTCGCGAAATCACGCGCAATCTGTTTCTCCGGCGCCTCCCCTCTCCAGTTCGCTAAAAAATCTTGCTTGTAATCCGTACGCGCATCCAAGTAAATGACAATCTCCTTACAATGATCAAATACCAGTTGATCACCGGAAGCACGGACCGTACCGCCGGTATGCATCACCAGCAATCGTGCTGCATAGGCCAGTTGGTTCGGCATCACCCCTTCAAAGGATAAAGTATTACGGTCGGCTTTAGGGACAGCCCCCTGCGCCGAAGTCATCGAAATAGCGCCCGACAACACCTTACCGCTGGCACTATAGGCAAACACCATCAGTTCGCCGGGATGGCTCGCAAACGCCTCCCGTCTATATTGCACTTTACCGCGCTGAAACGTCGTGGTATGCACACCGGTACCGATATCAAGACTACGCTTGTAATTGGTCACCGCACTGCTGTCATTAAACTCCACCCACAGGTCGCCGAAGTTCCGGTACGAACCAAAACCACGATCACCCGTTTCATACTTTCCATCCCAGTTATTATCACCACTCCACAAGCTTTGCTCGTTGAACTGGATATGATCTTTACCCACTCCGCCAAACAACATAGCGCCCATCCGGCCATTACCGATCGGCAATGCCTCCCGCTCCCAATGACTCGCCGGCTTTGCAAACCAGATCTGCTGCGCGGCCGCTTCAAGCGCTCCGCCTACAAAACAGGCAACGAATAATAACCATGAAAGGGAAATCCTTCTACCAACTAAACCAGGTACCAGCAAAGCAGTCCTCATATGCAAGGGGTGTTTAAATATGTTCGATCTATGAAGCCGTAATATATTCAAATATCAGAAAGCAACTGTACTACTCACTTCGTTCCTGTCACACCTGAAGCACCATCAGCTGCAAGCGCAGCAATAGTAGCCTCCGCCAGTTCACGCGCATACACCGTCAACCCGCGCAACGAAGCCTTGCCCGCATGGCGGCGATCACCAATATATTCAAGCGGAAAGAAAAGTGTTTGCACTTTCGCCATCTCTTTACCATTCGCAAAGACCTTTTTGGCACCTTCCAGCTTCTCTACCAGCTTGCCGTTCACAAACAAACTCGTGCCCTTGTGATTGCCCACAATAGCCACGTGCGTCCACACATTGGCCGGCAATGAATAGTTGAAGGAGTAATGATAACCCTCGCGCGAAAAACCCAACCGGCCCGTGCCCTGCTGGTTCAACGTCACCACCGCATCGGCCGATCCAAACAACACCGCATTCGCCGCTTGCCGATCCGCCGCCTTGATATGGAAACTTACCGTATAGCCATAACCAACACCATCGATACCCGTCTTCAAATAACTATTGCCGCCCTTCAGTTTGATCACGCCTTCCTTAACATACACCACCGAATCTCTCCCCTTCCACTTACCAAGCATATTGAGGCCCGGCCCTTCGCCAATATGTTTCGCCTGCTTGTCAAAATCCGCATACGCCAGCTGCGTCTTACTGCCACCCCACATCTTCTGCGACAATACCTGCATCGCCGGGAACACCCGGTGGTGCACATCTTTCTCAGTGATGCCATTGCCCACATGATCGTTCCATACGGCAAACGACCCGCCGCGCAAGGGTGCATAAGGTTCAGTAAATACTTCCTTGCCGATCTTATTGGGCGCCCACTCGGCATACAGCTTTTTCACATTGAGGTAATCATAATAATAACCCGCCGCCGGCACAATGTACAGCCAGCCATCCGGCGTGCTGATGCCCTGGTACCCTTGCTCAAACATATCCTTTGGTTCTGCATAACCATTGTACCACAGGTTCATCGTCACCCCTTTCGCTTTCACCGGTATGCTACCCTTCGCATGCGTCAGCGCACCCCACATCCGCACCTGTTTACCATAACTTTCTACCAGGCGTATATAATGGTCCGTAAACATCCTGAACTTCTCCGCTTCCTTCTTGGCGTATTCATCAGTACCGATATGCACTTCCTTACCAATAAAAACCGGCTTCGGCCCTTGCAGGTATTCCTCAAACACATTATCGATGACCGTATAGGTTAACGGGTTATCCAGGTCAAGGTGATCCTGCCCATAGGGCACACTGCCGATGCCCGGCACCGCCCGGCTGAACGCCAGCGAATGCGCCGGCACATCGATCTCAGGAATGATCGTCACACCATACCGCTGCGCCAGCAATTGCAGGTCGATGAACTCCTGCTTGGTATAATGACCATCCTTCGACGTCAGTTGCGGGTAAGTAGTACTCTCCAATCTGAAAGCGGCATATGTACTATCCCAATTGCCGTTGAAGAAATCCTTAAAGCCGTTATCGTTGAGGTGAATATGAAAATCATTCATCTTGTAATACGACATGAACTTTACATAGTGCTGCAGGAACTGCAGGCTGAAGAACTTCCTGCCTACATCCAGCACAAACCCACGCACAGCATATTGCGGAAAGTCGCGCGCTACCCCCTTCGCCAGGTGCTTGTGCACCTCATCCTGTTCCAGCATTTGCAGCAGGCTGCGCGTAGCCCAGATGGCCCCTTGCCCGTCTTTGGCTTTGATCGTCACTTGGTCACCAATCTCGAGCACATAGCCTTCTGCTGGCAGACTGCTATCTCCCGGCAGCATCGTAAAATAAACATCGCCCGCGGCAGCCTTACCCGAACGCACCACCGGTTTACTCCGCTGCCACAACAAGGCCAGGTCATCTGCCAGCAGCCCCGCAACTGGGTTCAACTCCTCAATAAACACAGGATCCACCACCAGCCTGGTGGTAGCCTGCCATTCAAATTGCCCGGCACCACCCTTCCACTCGCGCAACGCAGGTATCACAAAGGGAGCGCCATTAATAACAGTCGTCTGCGCCGAAACAACATGGCACTGGATACACAAACCTGCAACGATCAGCCAGGCAATAAACAATCGAAAGGCTGTAGCCTTCATAAGAAATCATTTTAAGTTGAAAGGAAACGTTTGTTGAAGTCAATATGCGTTCATTACTCTACAACGATCTCATCGCAGAACAACCAGGCATTTTGCAGCGCACCGGGATGCCCTGGCGGACAAACACCCAGGTTCTTCGCCGTCACCCGCAGGTACCGGAAGGTAGCCGGCGCAAAACGGGCACTGAAGTCCTTCGTCTGCCCCGACCGGTCACTAACGGGTACCGTATTATCGACAGTCGCAATAGTAGTATAAGTAATCCCGTCGGTCGAAGTTTCAAACTTCACCCACTGCGGAAAGAAGATCCATTGATCGTAGTGCTGCAAACAACCCAGGCTGGCAGTTTGCGCCGTAACAGGCGCACCCAGGTCAACGGTAGCCACCAGGTCATTCCCATTGAAGCCATGCCACTGCTGCCCGATCTCCTTCGTGCCACGCAGCGCATCGATCAAAGTGGCTGGCCCATTGGCTTGGTAATACCGGCTGTTGGGCGTAGCATACGCAACCTGCTTGCCCGTCGCTTTATTGAACGTGAAAGACTGCTGCGCCGGCTTGTTCGCCGCCATGCTATTGTTCACCGCGATGGCCGCCTTCAGGGTCGTTGACCGGTCTATCTCAAAAGGCGCTGTATAACGGTTACTGCCCGTACCGGGTTCCGAACCATCTGTAGTATAATAAATGGTGCCGTCTTCACGCTCCGTGCCCAACTGCACCAATACGCGTCCATTGTTCACCTGCGGCTTGATGTCCACCTTAAAGTTCCCTTTCGAATAACGCAGCCCCCGTTGCTCAAAGCCCACCATATGAGCCGCCAGTCGCTCGTTGAACCCTTTCCAGTTGCGCGCAGCACGCGGGCTCCACAGCACTTCCGCCAGCGCCGGCATCCGCGGCAATATCATGTATTCCACCTGTTCATTGCTGGGAATATACTCCGTCCATAAATTGGCTTGCGCACCAAGCACATGCCGGGCGGCATTACTGTCGAGTGCCGCAGGCACTGGTTCGTAGTGATATACTTTCTTCAGCGTATTGAAACCGCCAAAAGCTTTCGGCTCCGTTTCAGGATCACCCTGGTAATGGTCGAAGTAACAGGGTGTGCCCGGACTCATCACCACATCATGGTTCATTTGCGCCGCCCTGATGCCGCCCTCTTCACCGCGCCAGCTCATCACCGTAGCCTGCGGCGCCAATCCACCTTCCAGTATCTCATCCCAGCCGATCATATGCCGTCCTTTCGATACCAGGTACTTTTCCATTCGGCGGATAAAATAGCTTTGCAGCTCCTCCTCATCTTTCAAACCTTCCACCTGCTTTCTCCGCTGGCATTTGGCACATTCTTTCCAGCTAGATTTATCGACCTCATCACCACCAATATGAATGTATTTGGAAGGGAACAGCGCCAGCACTTCTGCCAGCACATTTTGCAGGAAAACAAAAGCACTGTCGTTACCGGCGCAATAATTAGCTTGTACATCGCGGGCAGAGAAATTACCCGCTTGCGCAAACGTATTCTTCGGCGTACACGAGTATTGCGGATAGGCCGCCATCGCCGCCTCCGAATGCCCCGGCATCTCGATCTCAGGAACAACCGTAATATGTTTGGAAGCCGCATAGGCAACGATCTCTTTGATCTGTTGCTGCGTATAGAAACCTCCGTAAGTAGCCTTGCTGCGATCGGCATTGAACTGCACATCGGCCCAGTTCCAGGTCTTGCCCCCGTCATCTACCCGCCAGGCGGCCTGCGTCGTCAGCAGCGGATATTGTTTGATCTCGATGCGCCAGCCTGCACCATCCACCAAATGCCAGTGAAATACATTCATCTTATAGGCAGCCAGCAGATCGATAAACTCCTTCACCAGCTCAGGCGAAAAGAAATGCCTGCTCACATCCAGCATCATACCCCGCCATTTGAAACGCGGATAGTCAGTAACCTCCATACAGGGGATCTGCAACACCTGGTTGGTACGGATGGCCGGTAAGGTCTGTAGCAGAGACTGCACGCCATAGAACAGGCCCCGGGCTTCGTTCGCCTGCACCACCATACCCGATGAAGTCACCGAAAGCTGATAGCCTTCTTCACCGACCCCTTTAGTCGGGGCCAATACAAAGCGGATCTGCCGCTTTTTGGCAGCGCCGCCGGTAAGCGGCAGCTTCACCCCACTTACCTGGTCTATATAATTACTGAAGTAACGCACCACATCGGCAGCCGCCTTGTTATTGGCGGGCGCCAGCAAACCCACTGCACCATCAACGACAAACACCCCGCCGCTCGGTTGAATACTGACCGGTAAAGGAATGATCTGCACAGGTTGAGCCACGAGCTCCCCCATCATCAATAACATCAGGCCCAACAACAATCCGCTAATCCTGTTCATTCGTTAAGTTTAGGCAATAAATATCCTATAAATCGGCCGCACATCCCATACCAGTTGAAAACAACCGGTTGCGCAATCTGTAAGGCCCTGCCCCTGAACTGCCATCCTCTCAACATCGAAACACCATCCCACGGGCGTCCCACCTTGCCCGCAATCGTACTATTTGGCAACAAAACCTCCTCCTCCTAGGCCCTCCCCCCGCTCGAAAAGTGTCGTTACTCCTGATATGAAAATAAGAAGCCGCCGGGCCCTACGGTCATTGATCTTTCTGTATTGCTGCAGCCTCCTGGCCTGGCAAACGGCCCGGGCAGAGGTGAAGGACACCGTATTCCTGAAGAACAAGTCAGTACTCATCGGGAAAATAAAAAGCATGTCGCTCGGCAAGCTCACCATCGATGCCGACGACGTAGGCGTGGTCAGTATCAAGGTCACCAAGATATTTACCGTAAGAGCCGCCACGCATTTCTACCGGCTCGAATCCATCCACCGTGAAGTCTTCTTCACCCGCATCGAGCCCGATACAACAGCCGGCCATATACGCATCACAACGGGCGACAGCACCATATCCATGCCGCTCGACGAAGTAGCCACCCTGTCCTCGTTCAAGGGCCCCAAATCGGCCCAATGGGAAGGCACCGTATCCGCCGGATACTCCTTTACCCGGTCCAGCACCATCGGTCGCCTCAATGGCGACGGCACCATCAAATGCATCACCCGCAAATGGGAAACGGTAGCGCAATATTCTGTCATCATTACCCAAACCGATACCGGCTGGACCCGCGATAACGAGAGCGGCGGCCTCACAGGCTACTATTTCATCGATCCCCAATGGCAGGCTGTGGGTTACCTCAACTACCAGCGCAACCTCGAGCTCGGCCTCGCCCGCCGCTTCCAGGAAGGCGCGGGTATGGCCTATTCCCTCCTATCTTCCAGCCATATACGAGTTAGGACGGGTACCGGCATCGTCTTTAACCAGGAACTCAATATAGAAGGCGTTCAATCTCCTACCCAGGTTGAAATACCCTTTGTCAACTCCTTCAACTTCTTCAGCTTCAGCAAACCCGATATGAGCCTCACCAGCACCCAGAACCTCTTTTTCAGTCTCACCCAAAAAGGTCGTATCCGGCACGACGGACAGATCAAACTAACCTGGAAGCCCATCACCGACTTCAGCATCAACCTCACCCTCTATGATAACTACGATTCCCAACCGCCCGGCGAGGATGCCGCCACCATCGACTACGGAATAGTGTTCAGTCTTGGCTACACTTTTTCCCAATAAGTTCTTACGCAAGCGATTGCGCGCTCTAAATAACTTGATATAGATCAAAACTTTGAGGACATAGTATTTTTCCCATTCCCAGTTTGGGATATCTACTAACTTAGTGGACCAGCAAACCACACTGGAAACCTGCTATCACTTACTGCTTTTCGATTGAATGTCCATGCGTAACCAACAGATCCTGTAAGGAATACTGTTGCGGCAAACCTGATACCTGAAATCACTAATCACAGCCTATGTCATTGCTCTTGCTGCAGCCTACCCTGCTGTCTTGCATGTCGCTTATCTTGTGCCTCACCACCGGCATCATCCTGTTGACGTTTTCGAGAACGGTCAGCCTTAGCCGCGCCCTGTTGGCATCTTCCTTCATCACCATGGCCATCAGTTTTTTGGTCGGATTGCTCCTGATGCTCGATTGGCCACCCGTGAATACGCGCTGGCAAAAGCTTCCCCACCTGATATGGTTACTGAGCATCCCGCTGCCCTTCTGTTACGTACGCAGTTTCACCGTTCCGAAGCTCTCCTGGAAAGACCTCATACACCTCCTCCCGTTTGCCATATTCCTGGTAGATTACCTGCCCTTCTTTTCCGCACCCATCGATGCGCTTAGCCTCACGCCCGCCATGGGTTGGGAACGTGTGCACGACATCATCCCCCACGAACGGGGCCTCTTCCTGCCTGCCTCCTTTCACATTCCCATGATCACGGTGATCATGACCTTGTATTGGATATTGCAGGTACACAGGCTCGTAATTTATTCCGAACAGCAGCCGCGCCCCTCCAAAGACCGGCTCTGGTGGCTTTCACTATACACTATCCTCCAATCACTGGTATTTCTGCCTTCGCTCATTGCCATGATCATAAACCGTCCCAACGATTGGGTACTGGTAGTGCCGCCCACAGCCGTGTCCATCCTCTCTTGTTTCATCTTATTTTTATGCCCCGGCATCCTGTACGATTTCGCCTTAAAAACGACTGTAAAGGAAGATCCGCCCCGCCACAAGCCTTTGTTCGACGACGAGTCGGCCGAGACCCTGTCGAACCGCCTCACCCAACTGATGTCCGATAAAAAGCCCTATTTAAATGGGAATTATAGCTTGCAGGAACTCGCCGCCGAACTCGACATGCAGCCACACCGGCTCTCCTCATTTATCAACAATGTAACAGGAAAGAATTTTAACGAATACCTCAATCACCAACGCATCGCCTTTTGCCTGGAGCTGATCGCAAAGGAAGAAACAGACCATCTCAACATTAACGGACTCGCCGCCCTCTGCGGCTTCAACAACAGGAACACCTTTTCCACCGCCTTCAAAAAAGTGACAGGACAAAACCCTTCTGAATTTTTACGCAACAGAAGCGATGGACCCCGCTTAACGAGTTGATAATCCGCCTTTACAGACCTGCTCCGCTGTCTACGGAGCAAGTCCCGAAACGTGACAGCTGCGGACTCTTTTCATCATTATACCACTAATACGGTATAATAAGACTACCTTTAGCCGGTTCAGCCCATCATGGTCGCCTGCTAATTGGTAGTTTGGGGCTGTAGGAAGGCCAACAATGTCATCTAAATAATCAAGAATAATGAGAAGTGCAGGAAGGCCCCCCGTATCACCGGTACAATTGAAGAATGGATTTTACATCGAAGTTTGTGACAAAGGCAGCAACAAAGGAATGAAGATATGGAGCGTCGATGAAAAGGCCATGCAAGCCGCTGCCCGACTTTATGCCGGCTATAAGAACGTGATCCTGCTGGGCGAATACAAAGACGGCAAATTCACAGTCAGTCCTGTTACCTATAAATAAGTCAGTTCATTTTCCCTCCCTGTAGTCGTACACCAGATCCTGGTTGACAGGCTTTGCCGTGAGCATATACCGCATCTTATTTAATCAAAAGAAGGCATTGACCTACCTGGTGCCTGGTAAAATCATTTCTAGTTATGACAAAGCCTATTAAAGTTCTTTTCATTAGTACTTCAAACGATAAAATGGGAGACAGTGCTGAAAAAACCGGGTTGTGGATGGAAGAACTGGCAGCACCCTACTACATATTCAAGGAAGCAGGCGCATACCTTACCATCGCTTCACCCCTGGGTGGACCGGTACCTGTCGATCCCAAAAGCGAATCGATCATTACCGTAACCCGGAGCTCGAAACGTTTCAGGAATGATATAGAGGCCATGAACCATTTGTCACGGTCCATCCCCCTGCTCGATGTGAGGAGCGATCAGTACGACCTGTTGTTCATTGCCGGCGGCCATGGCGCCATGTGGGACCTTACCGCCAATCCCTTACTGAAACAGCTGGTGGAACATTTCAATGCAAAGAATAAACCCGTTGGCGTAATATGCCACGGCGTGGCAGCCTTGTTGAACGTCATGGAAGGCAAAGACAAACTTTGGTTAAAAGGAAAAACCATCACGGCTTTTAGCAATAGCGAAGAAGAATCGGCCGGCATGGCACAGCTGCTGCCTTTCTTATTAGAGACCCGTTTGAAGGAACTCGGCGCCACGTATACCAGCGGAGCCAATTACACGAAACACGTTGTGGAAACCGGCAATGTGATCACCGGCCAAAATCCCGCCTCCGCCGAAGAAGTAGCGAAGTTGACGCTCAATCTCATCAGGCCCACCTTTACCGTGATCCGGAAATAAGCACAGCATGCAGCGATCGCTGCCTGGCCTTTAGTAAAACAACTCTATATTGATCATATAGACAGTTCCCTTTGCGCCTACCACCGTCGGAAAACTAAAATAACCGACAGGCGACTGATTGGCGAATATAACTTCCGGGTTCAACCGCAATATTTTGTTCTTAAGCGGATACCAGTTAAGCCCGAAATTCAATTCGGAAGGATTGCCATACTCTCCTTTTATATAAGAACCGATGCCGTATAGCTGCAACGTCTTATTGACAAGCATGGTGGAAGCCTGTAAGGTGCCGCCCTGGTCGCTCAATTTGGAAACCGGAATGGACCCGCTCGTGGTAAAGTCATCAACCCTCCGGATAAAATACTCCGCATCCAGCGAAAAGCCCCTGTATTTAAGACCGCCATTGAAAGAGGTCATCCGGTATCGCGCCTTTTGCACCTGGGTACCGGGCTCAAAGGCGCCCACGTTGAAAATAGCCGTACCATCAGATATCCTGATCTGTGAATTCTCGGGGGCATCCGTACCAGGCTGCGATTGCGGTGTTTCATTACTTCGGGTAAAAGAACCACCAACGATCGTCGCCACTTGTTCGTGCCGTTCGAAATCACCATACGCCCCCAGGCGGCCATAGTCGCGCGTTACCCACCACAAGGCATTGCTCCAGGTATTGAACCCATCATCGAGTTGTCCGGCATCTACGCCCAGCTGGCTCAGGTTATTACCCAGCATCGACTTGTAATAAAAGTTCTTCACGATCTCACCCTGCGCCCACACACCGGTAGTGAATGATCCGCGAAAATATTCTTCGGCCATCGAGCGTGCATCCTGGCGCAACCAGGAAGGCCATTGACCATACAGCGACCGGTTGGTAGGCAAAGCGCCAATGCCGGCGCCTATATCGAAGTGTTTATTGATCTCGTATTGCAGGTTACCGGCCACCACCACCTGGGCGCCCTGCCCCTGGTTGGCGTTGGACGTCCACACATAAGCGAAATACCTGAACTTAGGCGTAGCGATCCAGCCTTTGAAGTACAGGGTTACTTTCTGAAATTGGATATCATTGCGCTTGGGCACCTCACGAACCTGCCCCTTCGCATCGGTATAGGTATCGTCCGTAGCTACCGAATTGAGGTAGCGGATCGTAGCATAGGTGGCAAAGTTCAACGTGGCATATTTACTTTTCACCAACGTAAAACCTGCGCCGGCCTTATGCTCGGCGGAGCTGTCGGCATCTACCGGATTGGTGGCAAACTGTGCCGCCACCGGCATAGCCGCACCCAGCCCGGCGATCAACACAAGTATAGAAAAGGCTTGCTTCATCATGCAGTACTTAATGATTGGGAATAAACATCTGTGGCGAAACGCACACGTGGTTTTATTAAAATTGCGTATTGAACCCAACGAAGGTTTGGTATTTAGGTTGCCCCACTCCTTCGGCCAGTACCGTGAACTGCGGTTCGGCAAACAGGTTGAACACTACTTTGCCCACCTTCATCACCTTACCCACACCAAGACCAATGGGTACACTATAATCGCCGTTCCTTAAATTGAACGTCCAGACACCGGTGCTCCGCAAACAGTACCCATTCCCGATCTGCCAGATGAAGAATGCCTGTGGTATCAGCAGGTTCACGTCTTCCCGGTCACCATCACCGGCAAATGAAGCCTGCCATTGCAACAAGCTGCCCCATTGTATCAGTTTGCTCTTCGCCATAAAGGCCAGCACCGCCACCCCCGCCTGCCACTTGCCGGCCCCCAGGTTATGCGTACCCGTAGGTGCTACGAGAACAGGGCCAATGCCAATCTTATTACCGGATTTGGAAGCTGGCGTATAGATCGCAAACATGTTGAAATCACCCAGTCCCGTCGTGGGAGCCTTGGTAGCCTCGGATGAAACGATAAATGGCATGGTGGCCCGCAGGAGCACTTTCCCCAGTGGTTGAGAATAACGCGCCAGCAATTGATTCATGGAATTGTCCGGCAAGCCGTACAACTTCGACACGATATAGTTCTGAATATTGAAAGCTTTTACATTGGCCATCGGGTCATTGGCCCGCTTCAACTCCTCTTCACTGACACCCGTCTTCACATCCGGATGATCTTGCTGGGCATATAGGAGTGGCGATACGCCCATCGATAAAACCATAGACAATATAATGCAACGAACAAGAGGTGTTTTCATACAGTAATAGTTTGATCAATAGACAGATGCCGGCGTTAAGAGACACGCCGCATCACATCAAACCGCCACCCCATGAAAACAGGACTGCCTGATTTTGTAAAACACAACCTATTTAACAGGAACAATGACCGGGAATGCCTGACTGCTATCCTGCCATACGGGCAATGGCTGATAAAGCCTTACCACATACCGCCAGCCGGGAAATATGGCCAGACAATTGATAGCCACGCCGCGGCAATCACCAAACTGAATCGTAATGCTACCATCGGCCCCTCGATGAGCTGTGGCATTGTTGATCGTGTACAGATCATTATTTCCGGACGGTATATTTCCCAGCGAATCGACCACACTCACCGACCAGAAGCCCCGCGCAGGCGATTCGGATAAGTGTAATTGAAAAACACCGGATCCATCATCGGGAATAGGTATTCGTTGAAGGAACAAAGCCTCATCACTACCTGGCATACCCCAATCTACCGCTGTAGCGATCAGGTGCTTTTCGGGATCCACCTGTTCTTTCCTTCCCGCCGCCCGCCGCATATCGGGCAGGGAAGCAGCAAGCGCCGAAAGACGTTCCCTTAACCGCGCCTGGCTCCCCTTGTCCCAATGGATTAATTCTATATGCCCCACGGAGGCCTGCTTTACCACGATCGCATCCTGCAGGTCATGCACGATCTGGCTATCGACCTCCGGCGGCCCGTCCACAAAGAACCGCACAATAGCCAGCATATAACGGGTACCCACCACCTGCCGGTTGTAGACGTACTCTCCAGGCGCATTCACCATCGCCACGGTATGATTTTCTTCATCGATAATGTTCATGGAAAAGAATCGCTCGCCGGGATCCGGCAATATGATCGTAACAGGCCCCGCATCCAGGTCAAATACTCCTACTGAATGGTAGGCATCTATATTGGGCCGCATGCCGGGTTGATCCGTAATACCCAGTCCGCGGTAATGATAGAACTTCCCGAAGGCGCCCTGCTCCACAAACTGGCGCATATGCCAATGCGTTTCCGCCCGGGGAAAATTATCCCTCGTTACGGATGCGGAGTGATGGCATACCTGCAACACGATCAGCCCCATCACAACCGGCACAAGCCAACGGAATCTTCGCTTGATGTTTTTTTCCATGGACAGCTATTTGAGCACACCACTTATTTCACCTCCTCTACATCGTTCAGCTGCCATTCCTTTTTAAAGAACACTTGCTCTATGCCATAGAAACGAGCCAACAATTCAAACTTCCCGGCCGGATCAGTAGGCACCCAGTTGGCTTCCTTGCCCGCTGGCGGCTTCGGACCAAAATAGATATCGACCGAACCATCGCCATTCTTCTGCAACCCCGGCGACTGCGACGATCGGCCCTGCCGGTCAAGGTTACGGATAAATGCGTGAGTAGCCCGGTCGTACACCGTGATCGACCAATATTGTTTCACCGGTACATTGCCGGGTACGTTTACTTTATACGTCTTACTGCCGTCCAGTGCATGTCCATCTTTATCTTTCGTATTGAGCAAATAAAATTGAGCTTCTCCCACATGTTTGGCACTAAAGAAAGCAATTGAATAGATTAAACCCCGGTTATCGACCGGGTAGGTATCGGGTACTTTGAAATCCCGGGCAATATTGTCATGATAATCCTTTGTTACCGGAAAAAACCACCGTTTACCGGGATAATAAGTTTCGAAATGATCATACATATCGTCCAGGTAAACCTTTGCGTCCTGTAGCGCGCTCACCATCAGTTCCTGTTTGCGGGCATCGGGATTGAAAGCCTGCCCGCGGTAGATGCCAATACTCCGCAACTGCTCGACCATCACCCGGTCACGTTCCAGAAATGGCTCCGACTGCACCATGGCATCCAACGCTTCAAAGAATCGCTTATCATAAGGGATTGTCGCGTCATATAGAATATTCTGCGCATCCAGGAAAACGGTTGCCGGTGGATGGTTTGCCTGCGATAACGGATACACTTTGATCCGCCTGGCATATGCCACCGCCTGCCGCACGCCTTCCGCACTTCCATCTTTCAGCACCGATCGCAGCAACGCATACCCCTGGTAAGTATAGGAAGGCATCGGAATATAGCCTGCCGGCACTTTCTCTTTGGCATAACCAGGAGGCAATATCAGGTAACGGCCACCCCGGCCCTTGTCCACACCGCCCGGCCCCACATCTTCAATGGCCGCCTGCCAGTAATCCATCACACTGCCATTGAAGATACCGCTGTCTGCCGGAGGTATCTCCAACACTACAGGACCCACGTCTTTCGTATTGAAAAAAGGCATCAGGTAGATCACATCCGGGTTGGGCGTCAACGTTTGGTTTTGCCAGTTCAGCAGGCCCGACCAATACACCACCTGGTTATAGCCGCCCTTTACCTTGTCGACCATCTCTTTGTACATGAGGTAATAATTCACTGCCGGCATACCCCAGATGGCTGATTGGAAAGCGCGCTGATAGATCACCTCCTCTGCCACGGAGGATGGTTTACTGCTTTTCGCTTCGGTAACCCTCGTCGAATCGCCGCTTGTCGCATTACCTGCTCCGCCAGGATCCTTGCAGGCAACGAAATAGTTCAGCGACATAGCTATCAGTAATACAATTCTTTTCATAGCGCATAAGGCCGCCATTTCAGCGGGCAGCCTTGACTATGACACCAACCATCGCACCAGTTAGCCAGGGATTTATGAATCCGGGCCATTTTCGGCAAAAGGGAGCACACAAGGGTGAAAAGTAAGCACGCAGCTTTAAAAATGAAGCCATCTTACGGCTCCATAGGCCCATTCGATTATTTTTGTTGGTATGAAATGGATCACCCGCGAACGGCCCAAGATCGATCGCCTGGCCTGCCCCTGGCTGATAAGGCGCTTTATCGACAAAGAAGCCGAGATCATCTATGTACCCTTTGATCAGGTAGTAACCCAGGCCACCGCACTCGGCGCCACTCCATTCGATATACCGGGCGTCGAGTTCACGCACTATGGAGACCAATGCACCTTCGACTATTTTATTAAGAAATACAAGATCAAAGACAAAGCGGTCCATACCCTCGCCCCCATCGTGCGCGGTGCCGATACTGACCGGCACGATCTCGCCTTCCAGTCTTCCGGACTCTGGGCCATCTCGGCGGGGCTCGCCCACAATTACACCAACGACCAGGAGCTGCTCGAAAAAGGGATGCTCCTGTATGACGCGCTCTATAGTTGGGCTGCACATCTTCAAAATGTGCAGCATACGCAGCAGCCCTTCGAAAACCTGCTGTTGCGGGTATTCAATGATTACCTCACCACGAAACGCGGCGGCGGCAAAAAGATACCCGCCTGGGCCAACGAACTAAAAGCCATCATCCAGGATCAGATAGACACCAACCTTACCCTGAAGGAACTGTCCAAGGGGCTCGACATCAATCCCTCTTACCTCTCCCGGGAATTCTCCAAACACTTCAACAACCTCTCCTTTGGCGAATACATTCGCCAGGAACGCATCGGAAAGGCCAAGGAACTGATGCAGGAAGGAACGTATAAGCTGACGGAGATCGCTTACCTCACCGGCTTTTCGGATCAAAGCCATTTCACCCGCGTCTTTAAACAACATACCGGCGAGAGTCCATCGGAATACCGGAGAAAATCGAAGAAAAAGTAATCCCTGTACCAAAAGTGCAGGAACGTTCTATTTCAGGCAGCAGCGCACCTGTAGTATTGCAGCCAAAACACCCTGCCATTACCATGAACAAAGCTGCTGTCCTTGTCTGTCTGTTATTTTCCGTTTTCAGCCTCCGCATCCTTGCCCAAAACGCACCAGCGACCGTTACCTATCCACGCATAACAGGTTATGTAGGCATCGTTCACCCGATCGTTACCTATAGCAGCGATGTACCCCACTACAATTTCGATGGCGCTTATACGGTCGGCATGCCTACCGGTATCAATATCTGGAAGAGTTCGACAATCGGATTCTCCATGGAGTTCGTTCCGCATGTACGCACTACCAAAGGGGTGAGTAAGATGAGCAATTTCCTGTTCCATCCAGGCGTGCTCGCAGCACTGGGAAAAGGATTTGTATTCGCCGGCCGGGCGGCTTTTGAAACCAGCGGCCGTTTTGGCTTCACGCCCGTCCTCAACAAAACGATCATCAAAAACAAGAACAGCAGTTACTTCCTCGCCATGCCTTTCCCCGTGCGCTTCGGCAACGACCTGCCCGCCACCTTCACGATAGGCTTCCAGTTTGGGATCGCGTTTTAGGTTCAGCTACGCAAACCGTACCAGGTTTTACGATCGCATTCCGCCAGGCCTCCCGGATAGCCATTTCACCCCGGCGTTGTACCTTTGGCCAAATTCCGTCATGCAACTCTACATCAAGAATATGGTTTGTGACCGCTGTGTACTGGTAGTACAACAGCAATTGGATAAACAGGGAATCGCTTACACCAACATACAATTGGGAGAAGTAGAGCTGCCACAGGTCCCGCCCGAAGATCAGTTGCAATCATTGAGAACCAGCCTCCAGTCGCTGGGTTTCGAACTGCTCGACAATAAAAAAAGCACGACGGTCGAGAAGATCAAGAACACCATCATCCAGCTCATTCACCACAGTGATGGCGAAGAGGCTGTCAAGAAACTCTCTGTAATACTGGAAGAGAAACTGCAGCTGGATTATCATTACCTCACTACCCTCTTTTCATCGGTAGAAGGCGTAACGATCGAGAAATATGCCATCCTGCAGCGGGTAGAGAAAGCCAAAGAATTGTTAATGTATGATGAGCTCAGCCTCGGCCAGATCGCCGACCAGCTTGGCTACAGCAGCGTACAACACCTGTCGCAACAATTCAAAAAGATCACCGGCCTCACGCCTTCTCATTTCAAACAACTTCGCGAAAACAAACGCAAACCACTCGACAAAGTTTGATGCCGTCTCCCCTTCCCTCGTCGCCTCGTTGCCTCAGTTGCCTCGCTGCCTCATAATTATATAACTCCTCCCCCTAATCCTGTAACAGATCCGGCAGCCAGGCAAAGTAGCTTTGTACAAATGTTCGGATTATGTCAACAGCAATAGCCACCAAAGCACCAAAGCACACTACCAACACCCAATACATTAAAGAAACCTTCCCGGTACTCGAGATGACTTGTGCCGCCTGTGCCGTCAGCGTCGAGTCGATGCTGCAATCAGTGCCCGGCGTACAGCAGGCCGGCGTCAACTTCGCCAACCAAACCGCCTGGGTTGAATATGACCCGACGCTGGCTACTCCCCAACAATTACAAAGCACTATACGTTCCATCGGGTACGACCTCGTTATCGATAAGGAAAACCAGGACGAAGTAAAGGAGGAAGCCCAGCAGCGCCATTACCGAAATGTTAAGCAACGTACCATCTGGTCCATCGGGCTTTCACTGCCCATCGTTGTGATCGGTATGTTCTTTATGAACATGCCCTACGGCAACTGGATCATGATGATACTCTCCACACCGGTCGTATTCTACTTTGGCCGTAGCTTTTTCGTCAACGCCTGGAAGCAGGCTACCCATCGCAAAGCCAATATGGATACGCTGGTAGCGTTGAGCACCGGCATCGCCTGGCTCTTCAGCGCCTTCAATACCATCTACCCGGCATTCTGGCACCAGCGGGGAATGCATCCACACGTGTATTTCGAAGCCGCCGCCGTGGTCATTGCCTTTATCTCGTTAGGAAAGCTCCTCGAAGAAAAAGCCAAATCCAATACTTCCTCCGCCATCAAAAAACTGATCGGGCTGCAACCGAAAACGGTATTACTGGTGCAACCCGATGGCAACACCATCGAAGTACCGGTAACGCAGGTTCAAGTGAACGATATACTACTGGTAAAACCCGGCGAAAAGATCCCGGTCGACGGCGCCCTCACCGAAGGCACCTCGTTTGTTGATGAAAGTATGATCACCGGTGAGCCCTTACCCGCTGGCAAACAATCCGGCGACCTTGTATACGCAGGCACCATCAACCAAAAAGGCAGCTTCCGCTTCCGCGCCGCTAAAGTAGGCGGCGATACCCTGTTGGCACAGATCATCAAAATGGTACAGGAAGCGCAGGGCAGCAAAGCGCCCGTACAAAAACTGGTCGATAAGATCGCCGGCATCTTTGTACCCATCGTCATTGGCATATCCATCCTCACCTTCATCACCTGGATGATCCTTGGCGGCGACAATGCCTTTACCCACGCCCTGCTCACCGCCGTAACGGTATTGGTCATAGCCTGTCCCTGTGCCCTTGGCCTGGCCACCCCTACCGCCATCATGGTCGGTGTAGGCAAGGGAGCCGAAAACAATATCCTCATCAAGGATGCCGAAAGCCTTGAACTGGCGCACCAGGTCAACGCCCTCATCCTCGATAAAACCGGCACCATCACCGAAGGCAAGCCTTCCGTTACCACCATCATCTGGAATGATGAAGTGGCACAACGCACCAAACACGAATCGATACTCTACACACTCGAACAACATTCCGAGCACCCCCTTTCGCAGGCAGTAATGCATTACCTGCAGGCGCCTGTTGAATCTATTACCTACAGCCAGGTGGAAAGCATCACCGGCATGGGCATAAAAGGCAGCTTGAAAGGCACCACCTGGTTAGTCGGAAACCCGCAACTGATGCAACAAGCCGGCATCACCATTGCACCCTCCCTGGCAGCTACAGCAACAAGCCTGCAGGAAGCCGCTCAAACCGTTGTCTATTTTGCCGGCAATCAACAACTGATCGCCATCATCGCGATAGCAGACAAGATCAAGGCCACGTCGCAGCAGGCCATTAACACACTGCAGCAAAAAGGAATAGAAGTGTACATGCTCACCGGCGACAATGAACATACGGCTGCCGCAGTAGCCCGCGAAACCGGCATCAAACATTATAAAGCCTCAGTAATGCCGGCCGGCAAGGCAGCCTTTGTAAAAGAACTGCAGCAAGCGGGTAAAATAGTAGCCATGGTGGGCGATGGTATCAACGACTCGCAGGCACTGGCGCAGGCCGATGTAAGCATCGCCATGGGCAAAGGAACCGATATCGCGATGGATGTGGCGAAGATGACGCTCATCACTTCCGATCTCAACAGTATACCCAAAGCATTGGCCCTTTCCACGAAAACGGTACGCACTATCCGCCAAAACCTGTTCTGGGCCTTTATCTATAACCTAATCGGCATACCCATCGCAGCCGGTTTGCTCTACCCCATCAACGGCTTCCTGCTCGATCCCATGATCGCTGGCGCCGCTATGGCCCTGAGCTCCGTAAGTGTCGTCACCAATAGCCTAAGACTGAAAGCAGCTAAACTGTAACCAAACCCTATCCGATAGCATCAACTAATGAACAACGCCTATACCTGGAGAGCAGCCGCCGTTATCCGCGAAACCCACGACACCGTCACCGTGGTCTTCGATACCGGCGGCGCTTTCTTTACTTATCACCCCGGACAATACATCAGCCTCACCCTGCTCATCGACGGCGAACCGGTAACGAGGGCCTACTCCCTCAGCTCTTCGCCCAACTCGGCACAGCCCCCGGCCATCACCGTGAAAAAAATTACCGGCGGCATCATGAGTACGCACATCGTAGAGCAGGCACACAGTATCCGGCATTGGCGGGTGGAGGGACCTTTCGGATCCTTTACACCGCCACCCGGTAAGCATTTTGTATTGATGGCCGGCGGGAGCGGCATCACACCGCTTTATTCGATCGCCAACCACCTGCTGCGACAATCCCCTGCCATCAACATCACCCTGCTGTATAGCTGCCGGTCACAAGCCGATATCATATTCGCCAGGCAGCTGGAACAATGGCAACACCTGTATCCGGGTCGCACCCAAACCTTTATCGCCCTCTCTGCCGGTCAGGATACGGACCACCCACACTTACCAGGCAGAATGAACAAATTGCTGGTAAAGAAACTGCTGCGCAAAGCAGAAGCCCTGCCAACGCCGGCTACGCATTACTTTCTCTGCGGACCAGATGGCCTTATGGAGCAATACGAAGCAGCCCTGGCCGCTATCGAAGTACCCGCCACTAATATCTTCCGCGAAAGGTTCAATCCTGAAACCATCGCTACGGCACAACTGCCGCAGCAGGTACATGAAGTAATGCTGCACTATTACGAGCGCTCAAACCTGCTCGAAGTGCAGCCGGGCAACACAATATTGACAACCGCTCTCGGCGAAGGAGTCCCCATTCCCTATTCCTGCAAAACAGGCACCTGTGGTAAATGCGCCGGTAAACTAGTGGCCGGCCACATCACCATGCCCGCCAACTATGCCCTCGGGGCCGAACAGCTACAGGAAGGCATGATCCTGCTGTGCCAAAGCTATCCGCTCAACGACGATGTGACCATCGAGATCGGTTAACTGAAAATTATGTACAAAACGACCTTAATCCTGTAAAAGGGAGGCCAGGCAGCCAGGGTAACTTTACATCAGCAAACAAAGCAATTAATAACATTAATAGATAGAACATGAAAACAGTACAATTCAAAACGAATATCAAATGCACCGGCTGTTTGGGTAAAGTAACACCCGGACTCAATGAAACAGCCGGAGAAGACAATTGGGAAGTAGATCTTCAATCACTTGATAAAGTATTGACCATATCGGCAGATGATATCAATGAAACGAAGATCCGGGAAGCAGTCGAGAAAGCAGGCTACAAAGCAGAAAAGCTCCATTAAGGCACTCAGTAAGGTTTAGTTAACAGTATCAATGATAAATGGCCGCATAGCGGCCATTTATGGCTCATTAAAATATAAAACACCCTGAAAATTATATAACCCGGGCTTAACTCCTTAGGACTACATTTGTAACTGGAATGAAAAAATTCATCGTTGCTATATTATCCATCCTCTACATCAGCTCGGCTGCGGGCGCTACCGTGCACCTGCACTATTGCATGGGTAAGCTCGTAGACATGGGCCTCTGGCACGGAAAGGCACCCAAATGCAGCAACTGTGAATCGAAGAAAAAGATGGCCGCCACCTGCAGCAAAAAATGCTGCAAGGATAAACACCAGCAGGTAAAAGTTCCCAAAGACCAGAAAACGGCGGCAACTGTTGCCTTCGAAGGGATGCACCTCAGCGCCATTGCGCTGCCGGCAAAATACCCTGTACTGCCCGAGGCCATCGTACTGGCCGAAAAATTCGCCTACCCACCTTCGAATGCTCCCCCGCAAGAAGGAACCGGCAAGCTATACCTGCTCCACAGCATCTTCCTTATTTGATACAGCCTCCTCTCCGGCATTGCCTTCAGCAATATAGCTGAAGCGCCTCTGTGGGTTTCACCCACACCATCTCCTTTTACAGTACAATAAAACATGTTGTTTTATGCAATTCAACCTGCGCACAGTAGCCATGGCTACCGGCTTTGCTATACTTATTGCTACCATCGCCATTTCATGCCGTCAGCATAAAATGGATGATAGGAAGATGACGGAAAAGAACATCAACTATCCCGCAGCCTATATCGTAAATGGCGAAAGCAATACTTTATCGGTCATCAAACTTCAAACCAATACCCTCACCGATACCATCGAACTAATGGGCCCCGGAGCCGATATGCCCATGTGGCCACACCACATCTACCAACAACAACAGCGCCTGGCTGTAGGTGTGCCGGGCATGGACCTCAGTGAAGGTCATGCAGGCGGTATGGCCGGTATGAAAGGAAAGGTATTGGTACTCGATGCCTTAAAAGGCACCGTGGTAAAAGACCTGGAACTTCCGGCCATGAACCACAATGCTACCTTTTCACCCAACGGCCTCGAACTGTGGACATCGCAAATGGAAACCAGTGGTAAAGTACTGGTGTACGATGCCTCCAGCTGGCAACTCAAAAACACGATCAACGTGGGCAAACAACCGGCCGAGGTCACCTTTTCGGCCGACGGACTTACTGCCTACGTCACCAACCAAATGGCAGCCAGCGTATCCGTCGTAGATGTAAAGAACCATGCTGTGATAAAAAACATTGCGGTAGGTAAGAAACCGAACGGCATTGTTATCAGGCAATAAACTTCACCCGTATTCAACAACCCAATAAAAATTAAACAAATGAAACACCTCTTCATCAGTGCAATGGCCCTAAGCACCCTGTTCATCGCAGCTTGCGGCAACAACGAAACAGCCTCAGCCGATCACACCCAACACGACCAGGCCGCAAAAAAAGACAGCGTAGCCGCCGAACCGGCACCGGCCAACCTCGCCACCATATCTCACCGCTTTACCCAGGTGGATGCACAGCTGAGTACTGCCCTTGAAACGATATGGCAGCATTACTACCATATCCAGTTTGCCCTCTCGAAAGATGATGCCAACGAAGCAGGCAATGGCGGCCTCGCGCTGGCAGAAGCCATGGCCAAAGTAAACAAAGCCACCATGCCGGCCGACCAAAAAGCCCTGTATGAGAAGAACGAGGAAGACCTGCGTATGCACGCACAGCATATGGCAGAGAACACCGGCAACATCAAACACCAGCGCGAGCATTTCCAGAAAATGAGTGCCGATGTATATGATCTGCTGAAAGGTTTTGGGGCCGGCAACCCTGTTTATAAAACCTATTGCCCGATGGCCTTCAACAACAAAGGCGCTTTCTGGATCAGCACTGCAACCGAAGTAAAGAATCCCTATTTCGGGAAAGACATGCTCACCTGCGGCGAGGTGCAGGAACTCATCAAATAAATAACCGCCTCCGGATGCCGGCATTGTTGACAAGCAATGCCGGCCAACCGGAAAGCTTTCCGGCAATCTACAAACCTACCCCATGGTACACCGCATTATAGAATGGAGTTTAAAGAACCGGTTTATCGTACTGGCATTATCGGCCGCCCTGTTTATAGCAGGTCTCTTTGCAGTGAAGAAAAACCCGATCGATGCCATACCCGACTTATCGGAAAACCAGGTGATCGTATTCACCGAATGGATGGGCCGCAGTCCGCAGCTCATCGAAGACCAGGTCACCTACCCGCTCGTTACCAGCCTGCAAGGCATGCCGCGCATTAAATACGTCAGAGGCAGCTCCATGTTTGGCATGAGCTTTATCTATGTCATCTTTAACGACGATGTAGATATCTACTGGGCCAGGGAAAGGGTATTGGAAAGACTGAGCACCGTATCACGCAACCTTCCTGCGGGCGTAGCACCCCAACTGGGCCCGGATGGTACCGGCGTAGGCCATATACTCTGGTACACGCTCGATGCTCCGGCCGTCGATCTGGGAGAGCAGCGCGCCTTGCAGGACTGGTACATCAAATTCGCCCTCCAGAATGTAGAAGGCGTCAGCGAAATAGCTTCGTTCGGCGGTTTCCAAAAGCAATACCAGGTCACCATCGATCCCAACAAGCTCCTGTATTACCGCCTCACGGTGGCCGATGTGATCAACGCCATACGCACCAACAACAATGAAACAGGCGGGCGCAAATTTGAGCTCAGCGATATCGGCTACATCATCAAAACAGCCGGCTACCTGAAAAGCATGGAGGAGATTCAAAACATCTCCATCAAAGATCAAAACAGCATACCCATCCGCATAGCCGATGTAGCTACGGTGCAAATGACCGGCGAAACCCGGCTGGGTATATTCGACCAGGATGGAGCCGGCGAACGCGTGGGAGGCATCGTTGTGATGCGTTACGGCGAAAATGCAGCCGCCGTGATCGACCGGGTCAAGGCCAAAATGAAAGAAGTAGCCAAAGGCCTGCCCGACAAAGTGAAGTTCGATATCGTCTATGACCGCGGTAAACTCATCACCGAATCCATCGACTCCATCAAGCGAACACTTATTGAAGAAATGATCGTGGTATCGCTCGTCGTGCTCCTATTCCTGTTTCACTGGCGCAGTGCTGTCAGCATCCTGATACAAATACCCATCACACTCGCTGCCAGTTTCCTGTTGCTGAATGCCTTTGGTATATCCTCCAATATCATGTCGCTGACCGGCATAGCGCTCGCCATCGGCGTTATTGTCGACAACGGGATCATCATGAGTGAGAACGCTTATAAGCAGCTTTCGGAACGCTATGGCAACTGGTTACAACAAAACAAACAATCCGTTTAACAATGAACTGGTTCAAAAAGAAACAAAAGCAGGCGCCCTGGATCACGGAAGAAGAAAGATTACGGGTGATAGAGCAATCCAGCAAGCAGGTATCGCGCGGCGTATTCTTTGCCACCGTGATCATCATTACCTCCTTCCTGCCCGTATTCCTGCTTACCGGACAGGAAGGGAAACTCTTTCATCCGCTCGCCTGGACCAAGACCTTCATCATGATCGTCGATGCGCTGCTGGTCATTACCCTGGCGCCCGTGTTGATCTCCTTCTTCATGAAAGGCAAATTCAGGCCCGATCATGCCAACCCGGTCAACCGCCTGCTCGAAAAACTGTATACCCCGGTGATCAGGGTCGTACTCAAATGGCGCAAGACAACACTGGCCATCAATATCATCGCCCTCATCATCACTATACCCTTGCTACGTTCCCTGGGCTCGGAGTTCATGCCGCCGCTTGACGAACAAAGCATCCTCTTTATGCCCGTTACCCTGCCCGATGTGTCGAACGCAGAGGCCAAACGCATTTTGCAGGTGCAGGACAAGATCATTAAATCGGTGCCGGAAGTGGACAAGGTATTGGGCAAAGCAGGACGCGCCAGCACCGCCACCGACAACTCGCCCATCAGCATGATCGAAACCATCATCATGCTAAAGCCACGTTCACAATGGCGCAAAGACATTACGAAGAAAGACATCATCAATGAACTCGATGCCAAATTGCAGATACCCGGTGTTGTGAATGGCTGGACGCAACCCATCATCAACCGCATCAACATGCTCGCCACAGGTATACGTACCGATGTCGGTGTAAAGGTCTATGGGCAACAACTCGATACCATTGCCGCCGTTTCAGCGCGCGTAAAGAAAGCATTGGAAGGAACGCCCGGCATCAGCGACCTGTTCGTTGAACCCATCAACGGTGGCAAGTACCTCTCCATCATTCCCCGCAGGCCCGATCTCAACCGCTATGGCCTCAGCATCGACAACGTCAACCAAACGATCGAATCGGCGCTTGGCGGCAGCCCCATCGGCAATACCGTCGAAGGACGGCAGCGCTTCTCCATCAGCGTTCGGCTGGCGCAGGATTACCGCAACAGTGTAGAACGCATCAAGCGGATACCACTCACGGCGCCCGGCTTTGGCGAGGTACCCCTCTCGGCTGTTGCCGATATCGGCTTCGAAGACGGCCCTCCCATGATCACCTCCGAAAACGCGCTGCTGCGCGGTGCCGTATTGTTCAATGTACGCGACCGCGACCTCGGCAGCACCGTGCGGGAAGCAGTCGACAAACTCAATAATACCAAAGGCCTGCTGCCGCAAGGATATTATGTGGAATGGAGCGGCCAGTATGAAAACCTTATCCGCGGCCAACAAACATTGCTCTGGATAGCCCCCATCGTACTGGTAATCATTTTTTTCTCGCTCTACTTCGCCTTTCACTCCCTGCGCGAAGCGTTTCTGAGCCTTATCACCGTGCCCTTCGCCCTTATCGGCGGCGCTTACATGATCTACCTCTATGGCGTAAATCTCTCGGTAGCCGTAGCCGTAGGCTTCATCGCCCTCTTCGGCATCGCCGTGGAAACAGGTATCGTTATGGTCATCTACCTCAACGACGCCATGCAGCAGCTCGTGAAAAAGAAAGGCAACTCGCGGGAAACGATCAGCCGGGAAGACCTGAAGGAATATGTGATGCAGGGAGCAGCGAAGCGGTTGCGCCCCAAACTGATGACGGTATGCGTGTCTTTGTTTGGCCTGGTACCCGTACTCTGGGCCACCGGCGTAGGCACCGACGTGATGAAGCCCATCGTATTACCGATGATCGGAGGCGTACTCACCTCCTCTATCCATATACTGCTGGTAACACCGCTCATCTTCCTCATGAGCAAAGAATATGAACTGCGTAAGTACGGAAAACTGGAGATACATGAAACACATCATTAACATTATCCGCATCATCCTGGTGGTTGTGATGCCAGTAACGGTACTGGCACAGCAACCGCCCGTATGGACACTCGACACCATATTGCAGCGCATCGACCGAAACAATGTGTTGCTGCAGTCTTATGAACTCAAAGCAAGCAGTTACCAATACAGCGCCGATGCCGCCACCGCCTGGATGGCCCCCATGGTGGGTGTAGGGACCTTTATGACACCTTACCCCGGGCAAATGATCATGGACGCCCGCGACAAAGGCAGCCTTATGCTGCAGATCGAACAGGATATACCCAATACGGCGAAACTCAACGCCAAAAAGCGATACATCGCCTCACAGGCCAATGCAGAAAGGGCTACGCGCGATATCACGCTCAACGACTTCAGGGCGCAGGCGAAACGACTGTATTACACCTGGCTGATATCCCGGCAACGTATCCGCGTACTGGAAGAGAATGAACGCATCATGGTCATGATGAAAAAGATCGAAGAACTGCGTTATCCCTACAATCAATCGCAATTGAGTAATGTTTACAAAGCCGATGCAAAGATCGAAGAGAACCGAAACATGATCCGCATGCAGGAAGGCACCATTGCCAAAGCACGCGCCTGGCTCAACAGCCTCATGAATGCCCCCGGCAATCAGCTATTCGAACCGGATACTACCATCGTACCGGCCTTTGTACCGGCCGCCGTTCACGACACGGCTACGTTGGCTGCGCTGCGCCGCGATGTGTTCAAAATGAACGAGAACATCCGGAGCATGCAGCTCAACATCGAAAGCATGAAAAAAGAAAAGCTCCCCGATTTCCGCGTACGCTTCGACCACATGTATCCCCTCGACGGCATGATGCCCAATGCCTTCAGCATCATGGGCATGATCAGTATACCAATTGTACCCTGGGCCTCGAAAATGTATAAGTCCAAGATCAAAGCCATGCAGTACAATATACAGGGCATGGAAAAGGAAAGGTCGGCCATGCTGCAGGAAACACAAGGCATGCTCTACGGCATGCAATACGAGATCAGGTCCATGCAGCAACGCCTCACGGCGATGGAACAAAAGGTCATCCCATCACTGCAAAAGACAATGGACGCCCTCTTCCTCAGTTACCAGGAAAATAAAACCGCCCTGCCTCCCGTCATCGACGCTTGGGAAGCGCTTACCATGATGCAGCTGAATGTGCAGGACGAAAAACAGAAACTCTACGAAATGATAGTGGATTATGAAAAAGAATTATATCGTTAATACCACCCTCCTGTTGTCGCTGACTGCCCTGATGGGCGCCTGCCGGAACAAGCCGGCCCAACCGGTACACAATGCCCACCAGGAAGCAGCGACCGACAGCAACATCATCCAACTGACGGCCCCGGTGAATGCCAGGGTGATCGGCACCATACCGGTTGTACAGCCCCGCAAGGGCACCCGCACCTATCCGCTGCAATTACAGGGCATCGT
This sequence comes from Paraflavitalea sp. CAU 1676, assembly GCF_029223285.1. Taxonomy (GTDB): domain Bacteria; phylum Bacteroidota; class Bacteroidia; order Chitinophagales; family Chitinophagaceae; genus Paraflavitalea. The sequence continues at coordinate 565,991 of NZ_JARHUJ010000007.1, forward strand.
GGCGTATGACACACGCAACAAAACAAGTCTGGCTTCCCGCATTGCCGGCAGGATAGAAAGGCTATACGTCAAGTACAATTACCAGCCCGTTATTAAGGGGCAGCGCATCATGGAGGTGTATGCGCCCGAACTGGCCGCTGCACAACGTGAACTGTTGCTGATAGCAGACGATGGCAACCCGGGCCTCCTGGCCCAGGCAAAGCAACGTCTGGTGCTCCTGGGTATACGCATGGTGGAGATCGAACAGGTCCTTCGCAGCAGGCAGATCCTTTACCATATCCCCGTTTTCAGCAACAGTGATGGATATATTCTGGAGCAGTCGGCCCCTGTGGCTGCCGCAGGCCCCGCCGCGATGCCTGCCGCCAGCGCTGCCGGCGATGGTATGGGCGGCATGAATGCGCAGTCAGCGGCTACGCCGGCACCGGCCTTGTCATCCCCGGCCGCCACGCCCATCCTGTTGCGGGAGGGGCAGTATATCACAGCCGGTCAACCGCTTTTCAGCATCTACCAGGCCAACAGCCTCCTGGCAGAGTTTGCCATGACCCCTCAACAGGCATCCAGGATCAGGAAAGGGACCAGGTTGCAATTTCACCCAACAACAGATGCATCGGATTCCAGCACGGCGACTATCGGGCTCATAGAACCGGTATTCCGCAACGGGCAAAACTTCAGTATAGCCAGGGTATACCTTGGCAAAGGATCGTACCGGCCCGGGCAGTTGCTTACCGCTAACCTGCCGGTTGTTTATGAAGGAGGCTGGTGGCTGCCTGCAGCCGCTGTGACCCAATTGGGCAATAAGTCGGTCGTATTCAGGAAAGAAGGACCATCCTTCAGGCCGGTAGTCATTACCCCAACAGCCAGCGTGGGCGGCATGATACAAACCAGTACCGACATTACCGGCTGGGAATTGGCTGCTCAGGCGGCCTATCTGGTAGACAGCGAAAGCTTTATTAAATCCAATCAAGACGTACAACCATAAGCATATGGAAAGAAAACAATTCCTGAAATCATTGGCCCTGGTATCAATGGTTCCTGCTGTGCTCCTCGAAGCCTGCGCACCGGGAAAAAAAGAACCGGAAGCTCAGGCTGCGCCACAAAAGACCTATACCTGCCCCATGCACCCGCAGGTAGTGCAAAACAAACCCGGCACCTGCCCGATCTGTGGCATGGACCTGGTACCGATCGATAAAAGCAGCAAGGAGGCCGGTCTTGAATTGAGCGACAGCCAGGCTGCGCTGGCCAATATCACTACCATGACGGTGGGCGCCGGCGCCCTTTCCACCTACAGGGAGCTGAATGGCAGATTGGTCACCGATCCGCAACAAACTTCGTTTATATCGAGCCGTGTGGCCGGCCGCATAGAAGCATTGTACGTGAAAGAGACCGGCATTGTTATTCGCAAGGGCCAGCCGCTTTATAAAATATACTCCGAACAATTGACTACCCTCCAACAGGAGTTCCTGTTGGCAGCTGCGCAGGCAAAGCAATTCCCGGACGACCCCACCTTTGCCCGTATAGAAAAAGCGGCCCGCCAAAAACTATTGCTCTACGACCAAACGGCGGCGGCCATCGGCCAGCTGGCGCAAACCCAAAAAACATCACCCTACATTACTTACCCGGCGCCTTCGGGCGGCACCGTTGCGGAGATCGCTATCGCCGAAGGGCAGTATGTAACAGAAGGGGCCAACCTGCTGCGTCTTGAAGGATACAATGCGTTATGGGTGGAGGCCGATCTCTACCCCGCTGAAGCGGCAGCCGTCAAAACCGGCCAGCAATTGCAGGTTACGATACCAGGATGGGAAAACGATTCCCGTACTATGCAGGTGCAGTTCATTAATCCCGCGTATGAAAATGGGACACAACTAACGAGGCTACGCGGCACCATTGTCAATCCCACCGCACAATGGCAACCGGGCTTGCAGGCAATTGTGCAACTGCCGGTCAGCAAGCGCACCGATGCACTCAGGCTACCAGTGGATGCCGTGATCAGGGATGGCAAAGGAAGTCATGTGTGGAAAGAAACGAGCAAAAGAAAATACCAGCCCGTGATGGTTAATACAGGTATAGAAGATGACAGTTTTGTAGAGATCACGGAAGGGATACAACCGGGCGATAAGATTGTCGTCACCGGGGCTTATCTTCTCTATAGCGAATATATTCTTAAGAAAGGTGTCGACCCAATGGCCGCGCACAATCATTAACTTCCAAATATGATCCGGCATGAAATGGCCTGTTCGCCCCAAACAAAAACGCTTGGCAATCTTCCTGCTCCTGTTCATAGCGATCCAGCTCCTGCCTTCGCCGCCACGCAACCATACTGAAGCACGACAGTCCTTCAGTATGCTTTCGCCCCGGTTCATGACCGACACCGTGGCGGCGCTATTGCAGTCGGCCTGCAATGATTGCCATAGCAACAATAGCCGGTATCCCTGGTACACTGCTGTACAGCCCGTCGCCTGGTATACCGCACGGCATATCACGAAAGGAAAAGAAGCATTGAATTTTGACGAGCTGCTACGCTACAGTACGAAGAAGCAGATCAGCAAACTGGAGTCCATCGCCGAGCAATTGAATGATGGCCGCATGCCATTGAAGTCCTACACCCTGATACACCGCGATGCCCGGCTTAGCGGCGAACAAACTGCACTGATCATGCGTTGGGCAGACAGCCTGCGAACGATCCTGGATACCCTGGAATAACTGCCTATTATTCTTACTGTTCGCGGATCAACCGGTGCTCGCGTACCGGCGTTACCACCAGCGGGTATTTCTCGACGGTCACATTGCTGGGATCCAATCCGAAGTTGACCTCTTCTTTAACGCTCAGCAACTTCAGGTTGAAAAAGCTTTTCATCATAAAGCGCTTGGTAAAACGCATGTCATTATCGATCGACAGGAACGATTCGAGCAGCAGGAACCTGAAATCACCCGTTTTGTTTTCCTGGTAGTACAACTCATGCCATTTCGAAATATCGACCTCGCCGCCAGCGACCAGTTCTCCTACTACCTGGCGAAAGAAATAATCCACCCGGGGTTCTACCCGGAAACCGATATTGAAGGTCAGGAAATATACATCATCCCGCACAATGGTATCCACCCGATACCGCATCGCATACGGCTCATCCAATACATTAACATGCACAAACCAATAGATATCCGCCCGCTTGGGTGACTTGGAGAGGATGGAATCCATCGCCGTTTTCTCAATTTTACGGGTAGAGCCGCCCCCCGTGAGGTACACCAGGTTCGTAGCGTACTTGGGAATATGCTCATCGGTGCTCAAACGCTTGAGTCGGTCTACATAGTCTTCGATCGGCACCAACTTCGTCAGGGATCTTTTGATAGCTCGTCCCCGGCGCCAGATATACATGACGCCAAACAGGATAGCGCCGATGATCAGCGTGATCCAGCCACCCTCTTTGATCTTTTGGAAGTTGGCAGTGAGGAACGCACACTCGATCACGAGAAACAAACCCGTGATCAATACCACGGCGATCGTCGGCACCCGCTTTACATACAAATAGAAATTGATCAGCACTGTACTCATGATCATGGTGAGGGTAACACTCAATCCGAAAGCTGCTTCCATGGCCGTCGACTCCCGGAAATGCAGTACCATGCCTATACAACCTGCCAGCAGGAACCAGTTGATGAAAGGAATATAGATCTGTCCTTTGAAATCGCCCGGGAAGATCACCCGGTGACGCGGCCAGATATCCAAACGGATCGCCTCATTGATCAATGTAAAACATCCGCTGATCAGCGCCTGGCTGGCAATGATCGTCGCCAAAGTGGCAATGATCAGTGAAGGCAGGTAAATAGCGTCCGGTACAATATGATAAAATGGACTCACCATCCCGACCGTTTCACCGGTATGCTGCAACAGCCAGGCCGTTTGACCGGCGTAGGCCAGGATCAGCATCACCTTCACATATATCCAGCTAACCCGGATATTGTTACGACCGCAATGGCCCATATCGCTGTAGAGGGCTTCGGCCCCGGTAGTACAAAGGAAGATACTGCCCAGCAGCCAGAAACCGCCCGGCACCTCTTTTATCATAACCCACGCATAATAAGGATTCAGCGCTTTCAATACACCGGGCGAGCCGCGCATCGCCATCAATCCAAGAATACCGATAAAAGAAAACCACACAAGCATGACGGGTCCGAATATCTTACCGATGCGATCGGTACCGAATTGCTGCAGGAAAAACAGGAAGATGAGGATGCCTATTATAATGGGCACCGTATTGATATGCGGATTGATCTTTTGCAAACCTTCGATGGCAGAGGCAACAGAAATCGGTGGCGTAATAATGCCATCGGCCATGAGGAAGGCGCCCCCTGCCATGGCAGGAATCAATAACCACTTGCCCCAGAACCGCCGGATCAGCGCGTACAGGGAGAAAATACCACCTTCCCCATTGTTATCCGCCTGAAGCGTAATGATCACATACTTTAAGGTCGTTTGAAAAAAGAGGGTCCAGAAGATGGCCGACAAGGCCCCCAGGGCCACGTCTTCGGTGATCACCCGGTCGTGGAACACCGCATTGAGGGTATACAAAGGAGAAGTACCGATGTCGCCAAAAACAATGCCGGTGGCGATCAACACCCCGGCGCCCGTAACCCGTTTGTGAAAATCACCCGTTGCAGAAGCACTCATGCGCAGTATTAAAATTTAGAGCGCCAAAATACTATAAAAAAAGAAAGTGGGCTCATTTCGTTCATCCCTGCATGAGCAATGGCGCCAAACAAGCCATACGCTGAACAGCATAAGCCCGTTTGACACCATTAACATTATTCATCCTTGATGTTGAAAGAAAAATTCTTTCGTGATCGTTTAAGGTGTTCTGGTTCTGCCGGCGATCAAAGAGATCAGGAACAGAACGATAAAAATAAAGAACAGAACCTTGGCAATACCAGCCGCGCCGGCCGCAATGCCACCGAATCCGAATACCGCAGCGATCAGCGCCACGACTAAAAAGATAACTGTCCAGCGTAACATAACTTAAAGATTTAATTGTTTACAATGGATCAAACTCACGAGCCTTATACAGCGTGTCCATAAACAATGGTAGTGGTTCCCGTGAGGGTCCCTTGGGTGTCACTACCCTACCTGTAACCCCGCTCGTTCGATCGTTTTCCCTTGCGTTTTCAGTACGACCAATGACCGACGGCCCCGCAAGACGGGTAATCAATCCCTGGCCGATGGTCAATTCCTCACTTTGTATTTCCATACTTTAACAGGTGTAAAAACAATGCCCACGGGCCATTACGGCTCTCAATAATCCATCATGCGTAAATAATTCCCCGTAATGCCATTTTTTGCACAAGATCAGGTACTTAACCGGCCCCATTTCTTTCATCATATATACAACAGGAGTCGTTATTCTGCCATTGACCAGCCCTGCAGCTTCGGCTACTTTTGGCGCCCACGGCAGCCCACAACAAAAACATGCACCATTGCCGATCGACAAAACGCATTTCGACAGATGGATCAGTTTATTCAGTGAGATAACAGATGAACTGTTCGAAGGGGAAAAAGCAACAGCTGCCAAGGAGAAGGCAGTAAAAATGAGCCTGCTTTTCCAGGCCCGGTTACAATTGTACCAGGCTCAGAAAGAGAATAGGCCGTAAAGCCCATCGCATCATCGTCCACATGGCGGCCATCAGTGCGTACGGCGGATAGTGCCCGCGACCAGCGATACCACAAACAGGATCATGAAAATAAAGAACAGGACCCTGGCTGCACCTTCGGTCCCTGCCGCAATACCGGCAAATCCAAATAACCCGGCAACGATCGCCACCGCTATGAAAGCTATCGACCAACGTATCATAACAACAATATTTATTGTTAACAATACAAACTCAGGTGTCATGAACAATGCTTCCTGTAACAAAGGTAGAGAATAATACAGCTATGATCCATACAGCAAAGACCATCAATTGTACAATGGAGCCCAACACATTCTTTCTACATTTATAACACGGCATATGAATCCATCCGGCTTTTCATTTCATGCAGACAAATGGCTCACAGGAGCGATAGCCCTCCTGCTGTTCCTGATCATTGTCATTACCTGGCTGATCAGGAGGACAACAGGCCGGGTCAACAAGGTAAGCAACAGACAATCAGACGAAATGCAACGCGCCAACATCATGAACCAGGTCAATGAGCTCACCCGCGAGCAACTCGATCAGGTGCTCCGGTATCGGGAAGAAAAGAAACACCATGCCCTTACCAGCGGCGAAACATCGAAGACCATCCTACCATTATTGGCGCTCGTTATTGGTTTGTTAAGCAGCCTCAGCGGTATGGCGCAGGATACAGCACCTGCGGGTAACTCCCTGCTGAGCCAGCCCGGCATCCTCATTACGGTAATCCTCCTCCTGATCCCCCTACTCGCAGCGCTGCTGATACTGTACACCCGCGTAAAGCGGTTATTGCAACAATACACCGACCAGCAACGAACTAAGGAAGCCAACCAATTGGCCAGCCTGTTGTCGAATACAGCAACTCCCCTTATTGAACAACAATTGCTGCAACGCAAACAGTCGCTGGAGTATACCCTTCACCATCATGAACTATCCGGCACCCTGCCGCCGGCAGATGCTAAAGGATTGCTGCACATCAACACCCACCCCGGTTTGCCGGTGGTACCGCTGAAGCGAAAAGCGCCTCCTCGTCCACAGATCGATAAAGCATTGAGCAAGCTCATACTCGCTTACCTCATCAGCGCTGCCGCCTGGCTCCTGTTCGGCACCACCGTTGGTGAATACATCGGGATCAAGTTCGTGGCGCCCGACGCTGACCATATAGCATGGCTCAGCTTTGGCCGGTTGCGGCCGGTGCACACCAACGCCGTGTTCTGGGGCTGGGCTTCGCTCGGCATGCTGGGCCTGGGATATTACATCGTACCCCGCGTTAGCAATGCACCATTGGCCAGCATAAAAAAAGGCTGGTATGCGCTGGCCTTCCTCAATGCGGCCGTTGTGCTCGGCACCATCAGCCTCATGGCCGGTATCAACAATGGCGGCGGCGAATACCGCGAGTACATCTGGCCCATCATGTTATTGTTTGCCATCGGATTGCTGTTGTCACTCTCCAACTTTATCCAAACCATCGCCCGGCGCACCACTAAAGAGATCTACATCTCCAACTGGTACATCGTATCGGCCATCCTGTTTGCCATTACCATTACCGTAGTGGCCTATATCCCTGCCTGGCAAAACGGGCTGGGCGAAACCATCATACAAGGATATTATATGCACCAGGGCGTAGGCATGTGGTTCATGTTGTTCACCCTGGGCATGGTGTATTATTTTCTGCCGCAGCAACTCAACAAACCCATCTATTCCTATAGTCTTGGCATACTGGCCTTCTGGTCACAGATATTCTTTTATACACTGATCGGTACACACCATTTCGTGTTCAGCGCCATCCCCTGGTGGCTACAGACCATCGCCATCGTTGGCAGTGTAGGCATGATCATCCCGGTAGTGGCCGGCACTACCAATTTCTTCATGACCTTTCGCGGCGCCTGGGATCAGTTGCGCGACAGCTATACCCTGCCCTTCTTCCTCACCGGGGTCGTATTTTATTTTACCGGTTCCCTGCAGGGCACGGCCGAAGCCTTTCGCTTCACCAACCAGTTATGGCATTTCACCGATTTCACCGTCGCCCATTCGCACCTCACCATGTACGGCATCATCAGCTTTTTCTTGTGGGCCTGCATCTACGCCGTAGTGCCACGCCTCACCGGCCGCGAAGCGCCGCAGTTATCCATCGGCATCCATTTCTGGCTGGCGCTCCTCGGCCTCTTGTTTTACACTATACCCCTGATGATCGGCAGTACCCTGCGCGGTTTGATGTGGATGAATGGAAAACCTTTTATAGAAACTGTTCAGTTCATGTTGCCCTATTGGCTATGGCGCGCCATCGGCGGCAGCATGATGTGGCTATCGCATATATTCTTTGCCTGGAACCTCTACAGGATGGTGGTGCCGAAGAAACAGGTAGATATCACCGAAACAGCCATTCAGCGGCTGGCCATGGAACCGGCCACCGTACACTGAACCAAGAACCAAACAATAGTATGAGCCTATTCGACGATCATAAGAAACTATACACCACGGCCCTGCTGCTCTTTATCGGCCTGACGGTGTTTGTGGCAATACTGCCCGCTGTATACAACCAGCGCAATAACCGCCCGCTGGCCAATGCAGGGCCGCTCAGCGAAGCTGCGCAACAAGGGAAACAGGTCTTTATCGCCAACGGCTGCGTAGCCTGCCACACACAGCAGGTACGCAACATCGATATGGACCGCACCTGGGGCGAGCGGCCGGGTATACCGGCCGACTATGCCGGCATAGTACGGACTGACTTTTGGCGCAATACCGCCACCCTCATGGGCACCGAACGCACCGGGCCCGACCTCAGCAATGTCGGCAACCGCAATCCCGGCCGCGACTGGAACCTCGTTCACCTGTACAATCCCCGCATCGTGGTGAAGGAATCCATCATGCCCGCCTATCCCTGGCTGTTTGAACAAAAAGATTCGGCAGCAAAGAACGACATCGTGGTGAATGTACCGGCCGCTTATCGCTACGGCCGGCCGGGAACGATCGTAGCCGGCCGCGAAGCCCTCCAACTCATCGCCTACCTGCAATCGCTCCGGCAAACACCCCTGCCCGAAGGCGGCACGGAGCCCAGCTTCCTGTACAAGCGGGAAGATAAAAAGCCCGCGGGCACACCATCGGCCGATGCCGGTAAAGCCCTGTTCGCGACCGCCTGCCAAACCTGTCACCAGGCCAACGGAGAAGGATTGCCGGGAGCATTCCCGCCACTCAAAGGAAGCAGTGTGGTCAATGGCGACAACCTCGAACTGTATGTCGACATTATCATGAACGGCTACGATGCGCGCCCCGAATACGGTGTAATGCCACCAGTAGGCACCAATATGAAGTTTACGGAACAGGAGGTCATGGCCCTCATCAATTACGAACGCAATAGCTGGGGCAACAAGGGTAAACCCGTAAACGCCCCGGAGATAAAACAGATCATGGAACTGATAAAATTAAAAACCAGCAAGCAATGAAAAGTTATGAAACCGTGAGTGAAGCCATCAATGACCTGGCGCAAAGAGGTTATACTACCGACTTCAACATCGTTACCGAAAGAGAATGCCTCGTATGCAACAAGAACCTGATCGCCCTTTCACCCGAAGAGTTCGAGATAGACGAAGTACACCGCTTTGAAGGCATGACTGATCCCGGCGACGAAATGATCGTCTTTGCAGTATCAGCCAAAACGCTCGCCGCCAAAGGCATCCTCGTCAATGCCTATGGCATCTATGAAGACGACCAGACTTCAAAGCTGATCCAATACCTGAGCAATCATTTGAAAGCATGACCCGCAACATAACAGCAGCATGAAAAAAAGCCTGTATGCAACACTGGCGCTTCTTGCCATCAACGGCACCAGCCTGGCCTGCGAAGTATGCAGCCGCCAAAGCAGTTGGTGGACCAGGTTTGCCCATGGCACCGCACCTCAATCGCAATGGGACTACGTGATCGTTGCTGCCACCGTCGCCATCGTCGTGATCACTGTATGGAGCATGATCGCCGCGCTGGTGAAACCCGGCGAAAACGCTGCCAACCATATCAAGCAAACCATCTTAAACGAACCTTTGCATGAATGAGAAAAGCACCATCTACCTATTCATCGACGATGAGCCTAACCCGGTAGCAACGGTAAAGTCGCCGGTATGCTTTGAACTCGATACCCGTAAACTGCCCGACGGTACCCATACGCTGAAGATAGTAAGCAAAGACCCAACGGGCAAAGAAGGTATCCGCATCATTCCCTTCACGGTTCGCAACGGGCCGGCCATCGCTGTGGAGGGGATCAGGGATCATGCGATCGTAGACGGCGTGCTGCCGCTCATGATCAATGCCTATGGCAAAGGCGATCAGCAATCCTTTCTCATAGAAGGCAGTGAAACGCCCCGCAGCATCCCATTCTGGGTATGGATACTCATCATTGCCTTCGGCGGATGGGCGCTCTATTACACAGTCCGGTATATCAGCCTGCAGGCATGACCAATTGACCAAATGCTACCAATATTTTGATCAATTATTCATATATGAACAATTATTTCACCCAAAATAAGGCATAATAATCTACATATCAATTAATTAACCAACTGGCACAAAGATTGGCTGTATAAAGGGGAGCACCAAAACCAAAGAGAGATGAACGCAACCAAGATCACGGTACGGCAACCAGCCACCCACGCTACGGCATTCCGCCACGAGTCGAACGATACCGGCTTCGACAACCTGCGCATTCACACCCTCAGCTTCCTGACAGACAGGCACGGTCCACCTCCTTTCAGCAAAGAAAAACTGAGCAGTTATGAAATGCTATGGATCAAGCAGGGAGAAGCCCTCGTTACAGTCGACCTGAGAGACCATGTAATACCCACCAACTGCATGGTATGCCTGGGTCCCGAACAAACACGCAACCTCCATTTTCCTGCCGGTACAGAGGGCTATTACATCCGCTTCTCACCGCAACTGCTCCATCCCATCGAAACTTCTCCCTTCCCCTCCATGCACACCATCGGATGGAATAGTCCATTGATTTTGCATACTGGAGGAATTATGAGTCAGGCCGAAGAAGTATTATTCACCCTTGCGCGGGAACTATGGACACCCGAAGCTATCTTTGAAGATATCATCAAGAGCTATTTCAGGATCTTTATGATCTACCTCAACAAGGGATGTATCGTTAAAGAAGGCAACAACGCATTTACACGCGAAGCAGGATTGATGAGGGAGTTCATGTCTTTGCTCAGGAAGAATTATACCGACAAAAAGAACGTATCCGATTACGCCGGAAAGCTCGGCGTTACACCTGGCTACCTCAGCAGGGTTGTCAAGAAGGTTTCCGGACTGCCAGCCAGCTACCACATCAGGAGTTGCATCATACTCGAAGCCAAACGCATGGCGCAGGAACCGCAGGCCAGCATGAAAGAAATTGCTTATGCATTGGGATTCGAAGACAACGCACATTTCAGTAAATTCTTCAAGAGTTATGCAGGCATGAACTTTACCAGTTACCGCAGGGTAACTTATTAGCGAAAGCAACCATACAACCTAACCAACCAACTATATGGCCAAACGACAACCAGTTAAGCCCGGCCATTCAGTGGATGATCTTCATCCGCCGGAAAAGGGCAGCACTGGAGCAATAACCTATCCCGGCATCATTGGCGCCAGCCCATCGATGCAGCAGGTGTATTCCCTGTTGTCGCAGGTGGCGGCCTCGCACAGCACCGTGCTGCTACTGGGAGAAACGGGTACCGGCAAAGAGCTCATCGCAAGAGCCATTCACCAGCATTCGCCCCGGCGGAACAAAATGCTGGTGAACATCAACTGTGCAGCCCTGCCCGCCAACCTCATCGAAAGTGAATTGTTTGGCCACGAAAAAGGAAGCTTTACCGGCGCCATCGACCGCAGGATCGGCAAGTTCGAACTCGCCAACCTCGGCACCATCTTTCTCGACGAGATCGGCGACATGCCCCCCGACCTGCAGGTAAAGCTGTTGCGTGCCCTGCAGGAAAAAGAGATCGAACGCATCGGCGGCAAAGCCCCCATCAGGACGGATGTACGGGTGATCGCCGCTACCAACCGCAACCTGCACCACGCCATTGAACAAGGCAGGTTCCGGAGCGACCTCTTCTATCGCCTCAACGTATTCCCCATCACGTTACCCCCCCTGCGCGAAAGAAAGGAAGACATTCCCCTGCTGGTGGAACACTTTCTCACCAGGTTTGCCCGTCAGGAAAACACCAGGCTCGCAGCCGGCGTATTGGACCAATTACAACAATGCCACTGGCCCGGCAATGTGCGCGAGCTGGAACACCTCATTGAAAGAAGCATTTTACTCAACGAAGGTTCCCTCATCAAGAAGGTGCCGCTGCCCGGCAGCAGGTCGCGTAACAGCAGCACAGCCACGGCAGAACCCGTGATAAAAACGCTCGAAGAGGTAGAACGCGACCATATCCTGTACGTACTGAGGCGTTGCGGCGGAAAGATATTTGGTGCAGGCGGCGCCGCCGAACTGCTGGGCCTTCATGTATCCACGCTCAATCACCGCATCCGGAAATTAGGTATACAGAAAGAACAGGTATTCACCGTCAAAAAAGAACAAACCAAATGAAGACATGGCTGATCATTTTGACGTTATTGCCCGCGCTGGCCGCCACCGCCCAGAAGGGCGCCGTGGGCACCCGGGAAAAAGAACCTGCGCTTACAACACTCCAGGAAAGAATAACGGCTATCAACATCTACATCAGCAGAAGGCATGTAAATCCCAAAGGGCTCGATACAGCCCTGCAGCTGGCCACAGAAGCGGTAGACATCAGCCAGCAAACCTACGATGCCCACCTGCGGGGACAAGTAAAATACTGGCTGGGGGCTGTATACATGAACCGGGGCGAAACCGGCAAGGCGAAGGAAGTGTTATTGCCGCTATCCAAAGAGTTTGGCAGGTATGGCGATACCTTCTGGCAAGCCTGGTCGCTCTTTTCCTATGTGGCCGGCCTCTCGCCCGATGAAAGTAATTACGAGGAGGTTTGTGCACTCTACACCGAAGCCAGCGACCTGTTCCGTAAACTGAACAACAAGGAAACGGAATACGAGATCCTGTACCGGCGCGCCAACGTACGCCGCTTACAGGGGCGCCAGGCTGAAGCGGAAAAACAACTGCTGGACCTGCTCGTTTCCGCAAAAAAGATCAACGCTCCCTGCCTGCGGAGCATCTATGGCTGCCTGCTCCAGATACACCAAAGCTGGGGCAACTACCATATAGCCCTTTCCTATGCATTTTCATCGATAGAAGAGTTGGGAAAGCTCAAAACACCTGCCCATGATCTCAACCTGTACAACCAGATCGCCTCGCTGTATGGGAGTTTAAAAGATCATGGCAATGAGATGACCTGGCACTGGAAACTGCATGAAGTAGCCAAAAAGGAATTTCACAAGTATGTGCTCATGAACTTCCCCTATTTTATCAGGGGCCTGATCAGGGAAGGGAAAACAAATGAAGCGCTTCAACTGATCAAACAAACAGAACAGCAATTTCCGCCTACAGAACCCTGGCAAAAACTGGCCGTTGCCTACTGTTATGGAGATTGCTACAATGCGCTGCACCAATACGAAACAGCAGAGATGTACTATAAGGCAATGATGGCTAAAGAATATGAGCCGTTCTTCAGACCCGAAAAGAATCAAACCATTGCGCAGTTCTATTTCAATCGCGGGGCATTCGACCAGGCAAGGCCCTATGCGCTATTCAATACCACACTATCTGCCCCTCATATCAACTCCGAAGACAAGATCGGGGCCAACAACCTGATGTACCGCATCGATTCGGCCATGGGCAATTATGCCTCTGCGCTGCAGCACCTCCGCCGCCAGCAGCAAATGAGCGATTCCATCTTTACGGTCGCCAAAGCCCGGGAACTCGCCGAGATCAACATCCGTTACGAAACGGAAAAAAAGGACGATGCCCTCAAATTGAAAGACCGTGATTTGCTATTGCGGGAAAAGGATATAGAAATATTGCGGCGCGATGCCTCCCTGCAGCTCTCGCTCTATGATCAGCGGCAAAAAGATATACAACTGAAACAGCAGAACATCAACATGCTTCAACAGCAGGCCACCATCCAGCAGCTCGCTGCCGAAAAGAAGGACCATGAGCTCACCGGGAAGGAACAACAATTGAATTACCTGAAGCAGCAATCAGCGCTGCAGGCAAGCGACCTGCGTGCGGAAAAACTCATCAAGAATATGACGATCGCGGGCATCATTGTCCTGTTCATCGTCGCCGGTCTCCTGTACCGCTCGTACCGGAGCAAGCAGGCAGCCAACAAACGCATCCAGGAGCAGAACAAAGAGCTTTCACAGTTGCTGGGCGAAAAGGAATGGCTGTTGAAGGAAGTGCACCATCGTGTCAAGAACAACCTGCACACCGTATTGAGCCTGCTCGAATCACAAAGCCGGCATTTGAAGAACGATGCGCTCGCCGCCATCGTGGAAAGCCGTAACCGGGTGTACACCATGTCGCTTATTCATAAGAAACTATACCAGGGTGAAGATGTAGCCTCCATTAACATGAAAGATTACCTCGAAGAACTGCATGTTTACCTCAGCGAATCACTCAACAAAGACCGGCCCATCCGTTTCACGTTGCAGGTGGCCCAGGTAGATCTCGATGTATCGCAGGCGGTGCCTGTGGGGCTCATCGTGAACGAAGCGATTACCAACGCCTTGAAATACGCCTTTCCGCCCGGTCACCCCGATCCGGCCATTCACCTGCAGCTCGATTTGGATGCCCGCAAGCAGGCCACCCTGGTGATCACCGACAACGGGATCGGCATACCGGCCGGCAAGCAGGCCGGCGTGAGCGATGGGCTTGGGCTAAAGCTTATGAAAGGCCTGGCAGGCGATCTCGATGGCTCGCTGCAGTTTGAATCGAAGAATGGTACGCAGGTAACGCTGGCGTTTATCGCCAATACGCCGCTATACAAATCACAGGAGATCGTATTCTATGCAACAACATCCAATTAACGGACAAAATAAGATACTGATCGTAGAAGACCAGTTCATCGAGGCCAACAACCTGCAGGAGATGCTGGAGCAGGCCGGCTATTCCATCAGTGGAATAGCCCGCAGCGTATCGGGCGCCCTCAATATGATCGATATGGACCGGCCCGATATGGTGCTCGTCGATATATTCCTTAAAGGTCCCCTCACAGGAATCGATCTTGCCAAAACACTGCGGCAACGGAACATACCTTTCATCTACCTCTCTGCCAACTCCAATAAACAAACGCTGGATGCCGCCAAAGCCACCCGGCCTTATGGCTTCCTGGTTAAACCTTTCCGGGAAAGCGATGTCATCACTATGATGGACATCGCCAGCTACCTCCATACCAACAGCCTTGAAACGCAGGCCTATGAGGACAAGCAAAAAAGTAGCTCCACCAGCCAGCCGCGCCTGGCAAACATCATCGGCAACAGCGAAAAATTGCGTACCGTACTGCACCAGGTACAACTGGTAGCCCCTACCGATACCTCTGTGCTGGTACTCGGGGAAAGCGGCACAGGCAAGGAAATGATCGCCGACAGCGTACACCAGTTCTCCCGGCGCAAAAGCCAGCCATTGGTAAAAGTCAATTGTGCAGCCCTGCCTTCCGAGTTGATAGACTCGATGCTCTTTGGTCACGAGAAAGGCGCCTTTACCGGCGCCCATGAAAAGAGGATCGGCAAGTTTGAACAGGCGCACGGCGGTACTATCTTCCTTGACGAGATCGGCGAGATATGTCCGCTGTCGCAGGCCAAACTACTACGTGTATTGCAGGAAAAACAGGTAGAGCGCATCGGTGGCAATGAAACCATTCGGGTCAATGTACGCATCATCGCCGCCACCAGCCGTAACCTTGAGCAGGAAGTGGCCAATGGCAAGTTCCGCCTCGATCTCTATTACCGGTTAAACGTGTTTCCGTTGACCGTGCCGTCATTGCGCGAGCGCATGGATGACATACCGCTGCTGGCTGAACATTTTGCACAGGTACATGCCAACAAAACCGGCAAACCTATTAAAGGCATCGAAGAAAAAGCACTGAAGCAATTGCAGCAATACCACTGGCCGGGTAATATCCGGGAATTGGAGCATTGTATAGAGCGGGCGGTACTGCAAAGCGATGGAACTATGATCCGCCAGTTCAAAACACCCGATTCGCCGGCAACAACCCAGCAGGGAACCACCCGGATAAAGACCATGGAAGAAAACGAACGCGAACACATCATCAATGTGCTCAGGGCCTGCGAAGGAAAGATATTTGGAAAAGGGGGCGCAGCAGAAATACTCGGCATGAATGTATCGACCCTCAACTTTCGCATCAAAAAGCTCGGCATCGACAAGGAGAAGATCCTTCGATCGCCTGGTTAAGCAGCGGGCCCGGACACCATCGTACACAATCATCATCCTGATAGCCCCGAACCCGCGCTGCCACCTGTTATTTTACCTGGTAAGGAAGTGCCAGTTTCTTCGACAATACGCTGTACACTTTATACACGCCCAGCATCGGCATTTTACCATCCGCCGAATGGCCTTCACCACCACCCGTGTACAATTGCATATAAACACCCACTGCATCATACTTGAAGTTGGTGTTGAACCGCACCCGGTAATCGGGCACCACTACACGGATCGCCTTGCCTTCAGTCACTATCTGAAAGCCGGGCGAATCCATATACATCGGCATGCCTGGGTTCGTTTTGGGCAACACCACCGATTTATCTTTCGGATCAAACTCTTTCACCGATAAGCCACCCGGTACTCTTTTGTCTTCGACCAGTACCACCCAATGCGGATGCCAGATCACTTTATCATTGCCGTAATTACCATCGCCATCCTCATCCCACAACGGGGTATCATCAAAATCCGCATGCGCCGTCAAGGCCAGTGCAACGATACCTTCAGTTTTGCTGAAGCCGATATCTTCCGAACTAAGCGTAGTTGGGAAAACATATCCATCTACCGGAGCGCCGTTCATTTGACCCGCCGGCTTCGAAACACTACGGCCCGCCTGCCCTTGTACAATGATCTCAAATTCCAGCTGTCCCCATTTCTTGTTGTGGGTTACGCTAGCCGCAGCTATCTTATAATCCACCTCATTGATCTCCGCTTTCGTGGCTTTCGCTTTCGAACAGGAATCACAGAAATTGCCTGCCATAGCGGCGACACCTGCCAGCATAGTAAGGCCCGTTAACATACTTACCTTCTTCATGGTTATTTGTTTTTATTGTTCTCTATGAAAGCATGGATGTAGGAAGCTGCCATAGCGGGATACTGGTGGTGAGGTCCATGACCGGCCCGCGGTATCACCACCACCTGGGTAGTTGGAAGGGCGCGGTTCAGGTCGAACCAGTTCTCCGGCGGAAAGCAAACCTCATGGTCGCCGGAAATAACAAGAATGGGAATAGTTGTTTCCTGCAGCTTTTGACGGCAGTTGTACGGATCCTTAACGAAGTCGGCGACGCCCTTACCATAATATTCCCACAAGGGAGGTTTTACTTTGGTATCACGATCAATGGTTCTGCTATTGATACGGTCATGGCTGGCTTTCGCCAATGTGCGGCTCCGTTCGGAGATCGGCTCGAAGAAAAGAATGACCTCGTGCTCAAAGGTATAATCTTCGATGTAGGCCGTTTGCAGGAAGATCTCTTCTATCGGGTGATTCACCTGACCGGGCGGCTTGGTGCCCATCAATATTGTTTGATGTACCCGTGAAGAAAACTCCGTAGTGACAATCTGTGCCACCATGCCACCAAACGACCAACCGCCCAGCAGAAACTGATCGATCTGCAAGGCATCGGCGAGGTCAATTACATCACGTGCAAAACCCATCATATCGGAATTAACGGTACCCTCGGAGGAGCCCATCCCGGTAGGGTCGAATATATAGACCTCGTAATGCCGGCCGAGTTCATCCAGGAACCCCGGATCCCAATCGTCGAGGTTGCCGCGAAAACGCTGGCACAAGATCATCGGATCGCCATTGCCGATCCTGCGGTAGGCGATCTTCTTATTGTTGATTGCTGCAAAATGTGTCCTTACGGTAGCTGCATTCATATCCATTGCTGTTTAGTACACAAATGTGATCCTAAACAGCGATGATGGCAATGGACGGACTTCGACAGTAATTGTATAATTCCGTTCCCTAAAACAAATACGTGAAACTCAGCTTGGCGAAAAAGGGCGTGCCGGGTGTAAAGTGTATTTCGGAGATGGGAGCAGCTTCATTGTACAACCGGCTTTCGGTATCGAACTGGGTCTCCTTCCATTTCACATCGAAGAGATTCTGAATGGCCAGCCCGATCTCATAACGCTCGCGGTTGTAACCAACAAAAGCATCGGTGATAAAATAGCCGTTCGCCACTACACTATTGTCTTCGTTGGCCGGGCGGTTGCCCATATAACGATAACGCAAAGAAGCGTTGATACCTGGTTTAGTTTTCACCGTAAGTCCCCCGATAGAAGTAAAGCGGGGCGCCAGTGGTAAATAATCTTCTCCCTTAGGCTCATCCACCGCACGACCGTGAGCGTAGTTAAAGTCCACATCTGCATACAACCAGCTCAGGGGTTGATAACGAACCGACAGGTCGGCCCCATATCGACGGCTCCTGCCGCTGGGTTCTACCACGCCTTCATCACCTACATACACAAACTCCTGATCGAGCCAGAGATACCAAACGGCTGCATTCACCAACAGGTTCTTCACAGGCTTTAATACCGTACCCAGGTCGCTGCCATAAGCGGATGGCAGTATGGTGAGGCCGTTTTGCGGCACCACTACCCGGGTATCATTTGAATGAAAGCCCTTGCCGCTGCTCAGGTAGAGCTGCACCGTTGAGCTGGGGTTATAATAAAAGCTCAGCTTCGGGCTTACAATATCCGCCGAGGCTTTTCCTTTTACCGATCCGTTCAATTGATCGGTATACTCATCCTGAAAATAGTCGTAGCGCAGACCCGCGTTGATGCTGAAGCGGGAATTGAATCGGAAGGTTTCACTGACATAGGCCGCCAGGTTGTTCTCGGAGATATCGCCCAGCATCAGGCCATTGGTGAGTATCGTACGATCTTTGGTGCGGGATAGTTCGCTGTTGTGCGTTCTATCCATCCGCACATGGGCGCCCAGTTCGGAAATGATCTGGGTATTGCCGGCAAAGAAGGTTGTATGGTAACTGCCATTATAACCAAACAGGTCGCGTTTTTCCTGTTGACGGATCTGATCGCCATTCACCGGGTCTTCTTTAAAGAAGGTGAAGTTCGAGAACAGCTCGAAGCCATACCTGGAATAATAAACCTGGTTCTTGAGGTAGGCATGGTTATCAAGTGTGGTAGTAAGCTGTGCATTGGCATTGATGCGCGAAGTGTTGCCCCCTTCATGGGGATCGATAGCGCCATACCAACCGATCAGCTTGCTATCTACTGCGCGGTCAGGTACCTGACCGGACGCATCCCATTTGCTTGAAAATACGGACGCCGATACACTGAGGTGGTTGCGCTTATTGAGTGCGCCAAAGTATTTACCAAATACATTGATGCGGTGAAAATCCTGCGGATTATCGAAGTACCCTTTGGTATGCATATACTCCGAAGCGATATAGGCCGATTGATCGTTGGCCCTGGCCTCTTTTCCTAACAGATTGAACATACCTACAGCCCGTGCCGTATTGAACATCCCCCCTTCTACTTTGACGGAGTTATTGGGCAACACGTTCATGGTCTTGAAGTCTACAAAACCCGTCGTCGTGAAATTACCTTTCTCGGCATAGTAGGTGCCTTTCTTGAAAGTCACATTATCGATGAGCTCGGGGATGAGGAAGTGCAGGTCGGCGTAACCCTGACCATGTGCATGGGATACCATGTTCACCGGCATACCATCTACACCGATATTGATATCTGTACCATGATCGATGTCGAAACCGCGCAGGAAGATCTGCTCGGCCTTGCCGCCTCCGGCATGCTGACCAATGAACAAACCGGGTACCATACGCAAAACCTCTTGCGAATTGTTGATACCCCGCAGCTTGATATCAAGTTTGCTGATGGGTTTGAACTGTTCGCCTGCTCCGCTGGAGACCGTTACCTGGCTCAACTCGACAGATGTGGGAGCAAGTGCAATCGAATATTGCAAGCTGGCCAGATCGCCCACCCGTACCCGAAAACGGGCATGTCCGATGGCGGTAACCACCAGCTCGCTGGTTGCCGGAACATTATTAAGGGAAAAACGGCCCCTTTCATCAGAAACAGTCTGCTGGCCGCCCGGCACCAGGGTGATCGTGGCGCCTTCCAATGGCAAGGATGTAGTTTTGTCCTTCACCAGGCCCTCCAGCCGGCCCGACTGGGCAAACAGGACAGCAGTACAACACAGCAGCAGGATCAGCAACAAGGAACGCATGTAGGGCGGTTTGGCGCGAAATAACGACAAAATAGCCAAACAAAGACCGCCTGCGCCGGCCGTTCGTCACCTCCCATAGCCTGTTATCCGGGAAATACACACCGCATTACCAACAGTTCGGGTAATAAAATGCGTTTACCCCTACCCTTTTAACCGGTTCTGATTATTTTTACCGCCATAACCTGGTTACCAACATGCGTTTTACCCGGCATATCCTGTATACCCTTAGCCTGTTCCTCTGTACCGCGTTCGGCGCGGCAGCACAGCTGACGCTGCGGTTCGATCACCGGGCTGCCGGTAAAAAGCTCCTGACCGATACAGTTAGCTACCAAACAGCTGCCGGCGATTCCATCACGATCTCATTATTGCAATACTATATCAGCAACATCGAGCTGCACAAAACCAATGGAGAGAAACTGGTAATCCCCCAGGGGCAAAGCGTTTTCCTCATCCGGCAGTCGGCCAATGATAGCCGGCTCCTGCCCCTCTATGTACCCGCCGGCTCTTACACGGCCATTTCCTTCCTGGTGGGGGTGGACAGCCTCACTTCTACCCTGCCCATCGAATCAAGAACCGGCGTCCTCGATCCCGGCAGCGGGATGGCCAATGGCGAAGGCATGTACTGGACCTGGAACAGCGGATATATCTTCTTTAAAATGGAAGGCACCTCGCCCTCCATTCCACCCGACAAGACCGGCTTTCGCGAATACCAGTACCATATCGGCGGTTATGGCGGCTACAATACCCCCACCATCAACAATATCCGCCGGGTAACCATCCCTTTACCATCCAACGCACCGCTACGGATACGCGACAATAAAAAGAGCATTGTACACATCCGCTTTGAAGCTACCGAGGTTGTAAAGCATATCGATCTTAAACAGCAGCACCATATCATGCTGGCGCCCGAAAGCAGCCATATCGCCGACAACTACGCTGCCGCCTTCAGCTATGGTGGTACGGAATATCCCAACAAATAACCATGAAGAAATTCACCATCCTATATATTATCCTGGGGATACTGCTCACCGCTACCCTTTCCGGTTTTCTGGATTATGATCCCGCGCAACAATGGCACGCCACAGCCGACAGTACCTTTCCGCAACCGGCCAATTTTCCCGCACCGGTATACAAGTTTGCCAACAATAAATATTCGACGATCAAGGTTGAACTGGGCCGTCGCCTCTTCTACGACGGGCAGCTGTCGAAGAATGGCACCATCAGTTGCGGCACCTGTCATATTCAATCTACCGCCTTTTCGCACCATGGGCACCGCCTTAGTCATGGTATTAATGATTCGGTAGGTTCGCGTAACGCGCCGCCTTTACAAAACCTCGCCTGGGCCACCAGCTTTATGTGGGACGGCGGCGTATCCGATCTCGACCTGCAACCCCTGGTGCCCATTAGCAGCCATGTGGAAATGGGCGAATCGATCGACAGTGTTTTATACAAGCTCCGGCGTGATCCCTATTACCCCGCCTACTTCGGCGCAGCTTTCGGCAGCCGCGACATCACCACCGCCCGCCTGATGCAGGCGCTCAGTCAGTTCATGACGGCCATGATCAGTGCCAACAGCAAATACGACCGGGTGATGCGTGGGGAAGGCCCTACCTTTACGCCCGAAGAAGCGCAGGGTTATACCGTCTTTAAGGCGCAATGCGCCAGCTGTCACAAAGAACCTTTCTTTACCGATCACAGCTTCCGCAACAATGGCCTTTATCCTTACAGCGACGACGTGGGCCGTATGACCATCACCACCTTGCCGGCCGACAAATACCGCTTCAAAGTACCCTCCCTGCGCAACATAGCGCTCACAGCACCTTATATGCACGATGGCCGCTTCAAGAACCTCGACTTCGTATTACAGCATTATACCAGCGATGTGCAGTCGACCGATAACCTCGATCCGCTACTCACACAGGCATCGGGCCGCACCGGGCTGACGCTCACCGGCAACGACAAACTGGCATTAAAAGCTTTTCTACACACACTCACCGACTCTTCCTTTATGCGCAACAAAAGCCTGGGGGAAGTGAATATCTGCCCACAGTGTATCCGTTATTGATTACTTAGGCTACTGCTCGATCCCCACAGAGGACTTCACCCCGTTGAAGATCGACTTCCAAACGAGGTTGAACCACGACTTATCCTTATTGCGATCGAAGTGAATGGCTACCCGACGCACCTCGCCGTTTTTGCCGGGGTTCGCATTCTTTACCTGTATATTGGCCAGGGCGCTGGCCAGTTTCTTTTTGGTGAGTGTATTATCGGCAGTATCTTTTTTCAGCAGGGATATCTTGAGATCATCATACAGCAATGTCATTTGTCCGTCGGCCGCATGGTCGTTGCCTGTAATGTTGAAATGGAGGCTACTAATGGTACCATGTTCTACTTTGGCGAGGCCCATTGGCTCCGTCAACTGGTTCACCGTTTCGGCCGGCATACTACCCAAATCCGCTTCCATCGTAAACTTTCCATTGCCCGGATAGAAATTGATCACCGATTTCATGGCTGCCCGGTTCAGGAAACGTGCATTGAACTGCACCCGCATAGGATCTTTGTCCAACAGGCTGGCCTTGCTGGTCAGGTTACTTACCCATATGCTGGCGTCGTGGAACTGTACTTTGCCACTTTTACCACTCTTCGCATTCCGCTCCTTATATTCGATAAAAGCATGTACAAACCTGGCATGGCGGATATTGACCTCATATGGTAATTTCATCAACATCTGCTGCGGGTAGGTCCCTACCCTGTTCTTTCCATCATGCGGGTAAGAAAGGTCGCGGTAAATACGAAGGTTGCTGTTTTTAAGAATCAACGAATCAGCCTCTATTTCTTCACGCAACAGCATAGGGACATTGAGATTGGCCATGGAGATACCCTCAAAATCAATATCGAACCTGTCGTGTGCATACTTGAACTGTTGCAGAAATTTCGCTTCCGGCAAGGTGGGGTCGATCTTAAAACGACTGATGCCCAGGCTGCGGGTACCACTGTTCACTTCAATATTGCGCACTTCGTAATTGTACAGTTTGTTCTTACTGGTCCAACGTGCCTTTTTGCAAAGCACATTTGCCTGCTCGGCAAACAGGATGCGGGTAGTATCCTTGTCGTGCGCACTGTCAACAGCGATGCGGAACAGATCGATCGACACACTGTCGAACATCATCCGGATATCACCCGTCTTCCAATCTTTTGTTACCAACGTCGCATTCACGATGGACAGGGTATCGATCTTGATCATGGTGAGGTTGCCCAATACCTGCCTGTATACTTCTTTATCTGGCACCGTCTTCAAAGAATCTTTTCCTTTGCCGGTGAAATACAGCTCGATGCGGGGTGATTGGATCAATACCTTTCGCCCATCGATCGCACTGTTCAACAAAGCCTTAGGCGTTTTTACGCCAGCCACCACGAGCTCAGGAATATCGAGCTTGACCAATACCGAAGGCTCGTCCTCGGTGCCTTTCAAGGCGTTGTAGACATTCGAATCGGGCTGCAGGTAAATATTCTTTGCCGTCAGGTTACCGGCTACTTCATCGACCTCAAAGCTGCCGGTAGACATGCTGTACAGGTTATTGGTTTTATCGGCTACCGTTTCCTTCACCGTCGATCGTACAATTCCACGCTTATGGATATTCCAGTAAACGATCCCTCCCGCCAGCAACAGCAACACGATAGATATAATGACCGTCTTTTTCGACATAACTTTTTCTTTAGTGGTTTGATGGGCGCAATAAAAAAAGCGGTCCAACCAGTAAGTATAGACCGCATCACTTTCTTAGGGTAGCAATAAGTTGTTTTCGCAGGGTGCCCTATTTGTCTATTTAGCAGGCCAGCGCATAGAAATTGATCTGGCCATCTTCACGTTTCTTATAGTATACAGTTTCTGTCATTTTCACTCTCAACAAGGTTAAATTGTTGTTGCCGGTCAGCTCCTCGATGTCATGATCGAGGGCAGCGGCCGATCCGGGTTGAGGCTGCGGCATGATGCGACTGGCAATGCCCGTCACTTTCATATAAATACCTTTCACTTTATCGATGTATTTCACGGATACGGGGAATTTATCCGCGTCTACCGGCAGTTCGTCGGCACAGCAGCACCAGAGGTATTGGTTGGCGTCTACGAAGACGGTCTCTACCAGGAAACGTTCCTGTGTGTCCGAATCATTCAATTTGAGGGCGCCGAAAAAGGTTCTTTCGATGAATCGCTTTACGAACTTCAGGTTGTCTGGCAGGATAAAGTGCATATAGGTTGTTTTTAGTAGTAATGATTATGCATGGATATTTTCAAACGGTATGCCCGATGCCAAGGCGGCATTTTCCTGTAGAATTAGTTACCCATGTACAGCCTAACATTAAAGCGGGGTTAATAACGCACCTAAACTGTGGAATTTAAAGGCGGATAGTGGAGGCTGCTGGCCTGCTTTTTAATAGACTATTCCCGAACTCAACTATACCCACTATGGCAACGAAACGCTCCCGGGCAAATAAGGACCTTAAAACTGCCCGCCTTTTTAATAAGATCAGCGCCAAACTCACCCATGCGTCCGGCAGTCCCCTGGCCTCCATCCTGGCCCTGGCACTCATCGTCGGGTGGGCGATCAGTGGCCCGCTCTTTGGATTCTCCGATACCTGGCAACTGGTCATCAACACGACCACCACGATCATCACCTTTTTGATGGTGTTTATCATACAACAAACGCAGAACAAAGACACCATCGCTATTCACATGAAGCTGAATGAATTGATCGCCTGTCACGAGAAAGCCAGCAACCGGCTGGTAGACATCGAAGACCTTACTGAAGAAGAATTGAACGTGATCAAAAAGTATTACACGAAACTATCCAGGCTCGCAGAAAAGGAAAAAGACCTGCATAGTTCACATTCATTAGACGAAGCCGATGAAAACCACGAGCAAAAATCGAAAAGCACCAAAAAAGGATTACATGCGTAATAGCATGCAAAACTTTGCCCGGATGAACCACCGGGAGATGCTGGCCATTGACCAGGATTATCAGCAGGCTGCCAAAGTAGCTTCGCTCATCTATGTATCGGATGAAATGCCTGGTATCCTACGCATGAAGAAAGGAAAAGGATTCTCCTTTTCTTTCCGCAATAAAAGGTTGGACGACAAGGAACAACTGAAGCGTATCCGTAAACTGGCAATCCCGCCGGCCTGGAAAGCCGTATGGATCTGCCCGCTGGAGAACGGTCACCTGCAGGCCACGGGTAAAGATGTGCGCAACCGTAAACAATACCGCTATCACGCCGACTGGGAGGTGGTACGCAATGAAACCAAGTTCCATCGCCTGTATGAATTTGGCAAGGCCTTGCCGGCGCTGCGCGGGCAGATCGAAAAAGACATCAGCCACAAAGAGCTGTGTGAGGAAAAGGTGCTGGCAACGGTCGTAAGCCTGATGGAGCGCACTTATATTCGTCCCGGCAGTTCCAGCTACGAAAAACTCTACGGCTCCTATGGGCTCACCACGCTGAAAGACAAACATGTAGCCATCAATGGTCACTCGATCCAGTTCAGTTTCCGGGGTAAAAAAGGGGTCAACCACACTATTTCGGTACGCAATAAGCGACTGGCCCGCATTGTACAGGCCTGCCGTGATATACCCGGCAAGGAGTTGTTCCAGTATTATGATGAAGGGGGACAGCGTAAGAGTATCGACTCGGGCATGGTCAACAACTATATCAAGCAGGCTACCGGCTTCGGGTTCAGCGCTAAGGACTTCCGCACCTGGGCCGGCACACTCAACATATTGCGCAGCTTTCACCACATTGGAGAAGCCCTGTCGGACGCAGAAAAGAAAAAGAAAGTGGTGGAGGCGCTCGACGAAGTGAGTATACAATTGGGCAATACGCGCACCGTATGCAGAAAATACTATGTGCATCCCGGCATCATCCGCCTGTATGAAGAAGATAAGTTGCAACAATACCTGAAGGAGCTGGACGCCCTGGAAGAGCCCGACGATAAGACGGGCCACACCGCCGACGAGAAAGTATTGATGAAGTTGTTGAAGTCGCTGCAGTAGGCATCCCTAATTCATCGCCCGTAGCAACGGTATCTTCACATAGAAGGTGGTGCCTTCTCCTTCCTTCGTTTCGAACCATATATCGCCTTTAGCCTGCTCTACAATGCTTTTGCTCATCGCCAGGCCAAGCCCGGTTCCGCTCGACTTGGTCGTGAAGTTGGGCGTAAAGATCTTCGACTGGGTGATCTCGGGAATTCCGCCGCCATTGTCGGAAATACTGATGGTAATGTATTCGCCGTTCAGTTCTTCATTCATGCGAATGATGTGCATGGGCTTCTCTTCACTCGCTTCGAGGGCATTCTGCATGAGGTTGGTGAACAGGCGGTTCAATTGTGTTTTATCGGCAAAAAGCAGCACCTTGTGCGGCACCGGCTCCCAATGGAAGTCCAAGTTCTCCGTAGCTTCGTATAAGGATGTAAGAGAATAAATGAGCTCGTGCAGGTCAAATACTTCGTTACGCGGGTTGCCGATATTGGCAAACTGCGAGAAGTCGGACGCGATCTTCGACAGGTGATCGATCTGCTCGATGAGGGTACGCGCCACGCTGGCCGTCATCTCCTTCACGTTGGGCGAATTATCATCGATCGCTTTCTGCAGGTATTGAATACTGAGCTTCATCGGCGTGAGCGGGTTCTTGATCTCGTGTGCTACCTGCCGGGCCATCTGGCGCCAGGCCCCTTCCCGTTCGCTCTTGGCGAGGGTTTCGGCACTTTCGTCCAGCTTTCGCACCATCTTGTTGTATTCGGTCACCAGCACACCGATCTCATCGTTGCGGTGCCAGTTGATCTCCTGGTTGGCCTTACCGAGGTTGATATCGCGCAGCTTTTGCGTGATGAGGGTAAAGGAAGAAGTAATGCGGTTGGTGATGAAAAGGGCAATAGCTCCTGCCACCAAAAAGATGAATGCGTTCAGGTTGATGATCGTTACCAGGAAGTAAGATATCTCCTGCGTCAGCTCCACTTCGGCGCTATAGGATGGAACGTTCAGGTAGGCCACGGCATTGCCATCATCGTCGCGTACCGGCGCATAAATGCTCAGGTAATCGACCTTACCCACTTTTTCATCGGTCACCGTTTGCACCTGCCGCAGGTTGTGCAGGCGGAAGTAAGCCAGCGGGTTCATCTTTTCACTCAATACACCGCGGTAATAGATATCCGGATTGGAAGTTACTTTCAGATCACCCAACGTATCGTACAGGTTCACATCCATGCCATGGATATCCGAAATATCGCGCATTAGTTGCTCTACCTCGTCGCTGAAGCCGGGTTCGTACAACATGACACTTTCGTTGAAGGTGGCAAATCCTTCCAGCTTTTTCTCTACCTCGTTCACCATGATCTGGATGGCGCGGGTAAGGCGGTCCTGGTTGTTGCGGTGATAGCGGTTGATGATGAAGATTACGTTGGCCACACCGATCACGACAAACAGCAACAGGCTGATCATGATGATCGTGCTATGTATCTGCGAACGGATGCTCAGTTCCCAATATTGGCGGAAAGAGGTCTTGTGCAGCCTTCTGCGCATCACGAAAGCCACGATGCGGTAAAAGGCGAGCAGGAAGAGGAAGGTACTGAACAGGTAGGCAAAGAGTGTTATGGACTCGATGAAAGAGTTGTTCTTCTTGGCTACCACCACCACTTTATCGGGCGTACCGCGGTACCATAGTTCCTCGTATCCATCTTGCTTTTCGATAGTAAACTCATCCTTCAGCGACTGCTTGTTGAGGTAAGTGGGGAATGCATAATCATTGTAATGATTCACCAGTTTCAAACTATCATAAATAGCATAGGCATATACCGGCGAATACTCGGGTGTACGTTCCCTGGTTTGCTTGAAGAGCTCGGGCACCAGGGCCTCGCTCTTGTAACGTTTGGGGTCCGACAGGACGAAGAAATAGCCCACCGGCGCGCCGCTGGTATCTACCACTTCCTTGCGGAATATATAGGAGAACTTATCGTAGGAGCGCTCGAAGTAACGCAGATCGGGCACCAGGGTACCTTTCGACTGGTTACGGAAGATCGTATTGAGGGTATCGAAGGAACCCGGCTCTGTATTGAACAGGGGGTTCATGTCCTTATCGAAGGTAAACACCCACGAGTCGTATTTATTGGCATAACCGATAAAGCTCCGGTTGCTGATGCTGTCTTTTAGCTTTGCGTTCTCTTCTTGTTTGTAGAACCGGGAGAAATTGGGCTCCAGGAAATTATTATCGAGATAGGCAAGGGCAATACTCAATAACCGCTCGTTGGAGGGGTCGGCCTGGGTAGCCAGTTTCTCGGCAAAGCGCTTGCGTTGCTCAAACTCGATCTTGCTGTTTTCGAACAGGATCACGGCCGACATCGAAAAGGAGAAAACGAACAGCCAGAACAGCACTTCCGACACATTGAGGTTATATTTCAGCCCGGCAAAGATGTTTTGCCGCATCAGCCACATGAACAACAGCATCCACAGCAAGGCATACAGGTTCAGCTCAACCATGGCGTTGTTACGCTGGAACGAGAGGAACAGCAGCCCGAGAAAAGCGGCAATGATGTACACGGCATAGCTACGTCCGGCGATCATCTTACCGGCGACGGTCAGGAAGATCTGCGCCAGCAGGAAATACGTGAGCCCCAGGGTGGCCATTACGGCAAAACCCACAAAGCTGAACGATTCAACCAGGCTGAAAAAATTGGTGACGTTGAAGGATATCTTGGCATCCGACACGAGGGTCTGCAGAATATCGGCCAGGGTAAAGGTACACACCACCAGCAGCGCTAATGCGCCGGCCATGGCCAGCCAGTTCTTCCAGGCATCGACAAAGGGCTTGATGGTCGACGTGTTGAGCCGGCGGTTGATGAAAATGACCATCCAGCAGAGCAGCAGCGAGTTGATGAGCAGGTCGCCCAGCGAACTCAATACCAGGCTCGACCCGTAGATGTAAGGATCGAACAATTCAAACTGCCGCAGGTCGAGCACATGCGGGAAGAAATAGGTCGACAACCTGATCAGCAACAGCATCAGCACCAGAAAGGAGGCGCCAAACCACAAGCCAAAACGGCGGCTGATCTCATCGGCCTTTTGCTGCAGGTACAGGAACAGCAGGAAGATGCCGGTGATCACCAGCAGAATGGACCATATATTGTGCTGCTGCAGGTGTTCGTTGATGCGCTGGAGGTAAAACAGGGTATTGCCCTGCATACTCTTCACCGCGTAGGGAGTTGGCACCGCCGAGATATCCACGCGGGATACCGCTTCGGCATAACCGGCGAATTCCTTTTTCAGGTTTTCATTCTCTACAAAGTATTTCCACACCACGGGTATGAGGCCCTGTATGGTGAGGTGGCGGTCGTTGCCAATGGTTACCTGCCGGCTGGTGTATACATACTGGCCATTGCGCAGTTTGATCAGCCGGCTGGTATCGAGTGTATTGGAAAAGTGGAAACCCGGCAAAATGTTTTGGGTATTCCAGAAAGCCAGGTGGGGTGTGGCAGCCGAATCATGGGCATGCTCATAAATGAAAAAATCGTATCCTTTTTTGGTATCCAGGAGGCGCTCGAGCTTTTGTTCGTCGTAGCGCTTATCAACCAGCATTTCGAGCAGGGAAGTATCTGCCGCCAGGTCCGAAAAGTCTTGTTCTTTTTCCTGTATCCTTTTTTCGATGAGGTTTACGTAGTACCGGGCAGTGGTGGTGCCAATCACGTATTTGTTGAGGATGAAGGCGATGCCAAACAGACCGAGGGCGGCCAACAGATAAATGTGCTTAACGAGCCAGGTTTTCAGCAACTGCTTCAAGTGCCGGGGTTTTGTTTTTTAATGCTGTTCCAGATGGCGTCCATCTCGGCGAGCGACATGTCGGCCAGCGACTTGCCGTCACTTGTGGCCTGTTGTTCCATGCGGGTAAAACGGCTGATAAACTTCTTGTTTGTTCTTTCCAGCGCATTTTCAGCATCTATCTGCAAAAACCGTGCGTAATTGACCAGCGAAAACAGCAGGTCGCCAAACTCCAGCTCTATCTCCTCCTGGTTATTGGCGGTTACGGCTTCCTGCAGCTCGTCCATTTCCTCCTTTACTTTGTCCCAAACCTGCTCGCGGGCATCCCATTCAAAACCAACCTGTTTGGCCTTTTCCTGCAGGCGCGTGGCTTTCACCACGGCGGGCAGCGAAACGGGTACGCCGCTCAGCACGGAGGTTTTACCCTCCTTCAGTTTGAGCTTTTCCCAGTTCTGCTTCACTTCTTCGTCGTCTTTTACCTGGATATCGCCATAGATGTGCGGGTGGCGTGATACCAGTTTATCAGAAATGCCGTGAAGGGCTTCTTCGAGGGTAAACTTACCTTGCTCGGACCCTATTTTGGCATAAAAGAGCATGTGCAGCATCAGGTCGCCGATCTCTTCTTTGATCCCTTTCCAGTCGGTATCGGTAATGGAGTCGGCCAGTTCGTAGGTTTCCTCGATGGTCATTTGCCGCAGGGTATGGATGGTTTGTTTCCTGTCCCACGGGCACTTTTCCCGCAATTCATCCATGATCGTCACCAGCCGTACGAACGCGTCTGCTACCTGATTCTTTTCCATACATCGATATTTTACATCTTCACTACCGTGATGGTAAAGAAGAAAATGAACAATATAAGCAGGGCGAAGAAGGCCATCACGTTGAGCAGGAAGAACTTCAGGATCGTCATCCCCCTGCTTTGCCCATAGAACTTTCGCATGGCTTTATACGCGTAGTAAGTTCCGCCCAGCAAAAGTAGGGCTTCAAACCATCCGATCCACCCCTGGTGTGTTTTGAGGCGCAATTCCATGACCGAGAAGTACAGGAGCAGGAAAATAAAGGTGAATATGTAGAGGTATATGAAAAA
The DNA here is from genome assembly GCF_029223285.1 of Paraflavitalea sp. CAU 1676. Classification (GTDB taxonomy): domain Bacteria; phylum Bacteroidota; class Bacteroidia; order Chitinophagales; family Chitinophagaceae; genus Paraflavitalea. Next base: position 596,914 of record NZ_JARHUJ010000007.1, read on the forward strand.
GATACCGTGCTCTACATAGTAGATCTGTTTGTGCCGGAAGTACAGGAGCTTCATGAAGAAGGCATACAGCGGCAGCGAAATGAACAGCATATAGGGGAAGGTATGCATGAAAGCATCGATGATATCGGTCCAGAAAGCACGTTCATCGTCCTTATACCGGCCAGCCAGTTCGATGTTCCGCTTGGCGGCAAGGCGCGACCACCAGCCATCCCTTTCAGCTTCGGGCAAAGCCGCCTGGGCCGAATCGTAGGCCGCTACCGTTTTATAGTGGCTGCTGGCCTCATCCCAGGAGATGTTTTTGCGCGCTTTGTTCTTTTTCTTGTTCCATTTCTTCATATTGGTGTGCCCGTCCGAAACGCTGTCGATGAAGTTGGCCAGACTATCTTCTTCTGCTTTAGCAATACTGTCTTCGCGGGCTTTTTCCGCTTTGATCCGGTTGGCGATATTGCCAAACTTGCCCATGATCACGGCAGAGTCTTCTGCATTATTCACATTGGCGAGCAGAAAATCCTGTGCTTGCGAGAGCTGCTTTACGGAGTCGATGACTTTAGCTGGCTGATCATCCATGAAGGAGCCATTGATCATCTTTTTGGGCTTAAAGAGCGAAAAGAAGATCAGAAAGAACAGGGCGGAGCTGAAAACATACATCCGGATGGGATGCAGGTAGCTGGCGCGGCGCCCTTTGATGTACTCGGCAGGGAGGAAGCCGGGTTTGGTGATCAATAATTTGGTGGTACTGAAAAACTTACCGTCGAAGTGGGTAATATCGTAAAAAAAGTGGCTTACAAGGCCCCACACAGTCTCTTTTGGCTCGATATTCTCTTGTCCGCAAATGTGGCAATATCTTCCGTTCAGTTCAGCATTACAGTTTAAGCAGATTTTCTCGTGACGTTCTTTGGAATGGGACACCGGGTGATTTTTGGTTAAAAATAAGGAAAGACAGTATTTTAGAGAAAAATTTGGATATCCACCATATGGAAAACAGCTATTCTATCGTTAGCAGCAGCATGAGAACAATGATCCTGATCGGTACCCTCAGCATGGCGGCTATTGGCGCAAAGGCACAGCACTATTACAATGACCTGGTGGTCACGGGCGAACAGATGAAGAAACGGGCCATATGGGCTCAGGCGAAAGTGAAGGCAGTGCGCTTCAACAGTCTTGACGGCAACAACCAGCCGATCGAAGGCTTCAAATGTGAACAAAATGTAAAGAATAACACGACCGAGATCACGACCGAAACGACGACCTCCCTCACCGGTACCAGCACAAATATCGCTTATTATAATACGGCGGGCCAGCTCATCAAAACCGTCGATACGGCCGATGGCAACAAAACGGAGATCACCTATACCTACGATGCCAGTAACCGAATTGTGGACATACTCAGTCTGGCCAAATCGCCTGGCAACTATGTGAGCCGCGAGCAGCACCGCTGGTTTTACGATGCGGCCGGCAAGCCGGTAAAGATGCAGAAGATCAAAAACAGCACCGATACCACTTTTGTGACGATCGTGCCCGACGACAAGGGCAATCCTGGCGAAGAGAAATTGGTGCGCCAGGGACAATCCCTCCCCTCCTACTATTATTACTACGACGACAAGAATCACCTGACGGATATCGTGCGGTACAATAACCGCGTTAAGAAACTGCTGCCCGATTATATCTTCGAATATGATGAGCAGGACAGGATGGCCAGTATGCTGGTAACGATCGAGGGTACGGGCGATTACCAGAAATGGCATTACTCGTACGACGCCAAAGGCCTCAAGATCCTCGACGCCTGTTTCTCCAAAACCAGGGTACTGATCGGTAAGGTAGAATACAAGTACCAGTTTTAACAGCATGCGGCGGCTTCTCCTGATATTGGCGGCCAGTTGTTGCGTGGCGGGCAGTGCTACCGCGCAGGGGCAACGGCTATCTGCCGGCAAAACAGCGTACCTGGCCGACTATGACCTCTACCGCACCATACTCGAAAAGGCACATGCCGGTTTATACAAATACCACACGAAGAAACAGGTGGATAGTGTATTCAACCATTACCGGCGGCGGATAGATGCTTCCATTACCCTGCTGGATTATTACGCTTACTTATCATCGATCCTGTCTTATACCGGCAGCCTGCACGACGATGTATCGTTGCCGGAAAATTACCTCGATCAATTAAAGGCACCCGCAGTCTATTTCCCCTATCCGCTCAAATGGGTGGGCGGACAATTGCTGGTGAATATCGACGGGCAGGAAATTCCTGCCGGGGCGGCAATCGTTGCCATCGATGGGGAGCCTATCAAGAACATATTACCACGACTGTACAAGTATTATACAACCGATGGCCACAACATCAGCGGCAAGCTGACGGGCATTGCCAACAGTTTTCCGCTGTACTACCGGTATGAGTTTGGGCCGAGGCGTAGTTTTAAGGTAAGTTACCTGCCCTACGGAGCCAGGCAGGTGCAGCATATTAGTTTGACGCCTGCTACCTATGCCGAATATACCGGGCTGCGCAAACAGCGGCATTCTCTCCCTCTCGATACACTAGCTGATCGTCGTTACAGTTTTCAGCTGATCGATCGATTGTCGACAGCGATTCTTACTGTCAATACGTTTTCACTGGGTGGTCCGCAGTCGGAAAAACATGCGGCCTACAAAAGATTTCTGCGGGAATGCTTTACGACACTGCAATCAAAAGGAGTGAAACACCTGGTGGTTGACATACGCAGGAATGGTGGCGGCAGCGATCCCAATGATCTGCTCACGTTCTCGTACCTGGCGCGTCATCCATTTAAAGAGAACCGGGAAGCATATACCTTGTTCCAGCAGGTTCCTTTCAAGCAATACTATTACACGGACGATAGTACAGAAGTGGCCGACCTGGAAGCCAATTTCCGGGAAGAGCACAACCAGCTGCGTGGCGGAAAGTATTATCAGGATCCTGCTTTCAATAAGATTTGGCAGCCGGATAGTCTGGCCTTTCAAGGAAAAGTTTATTTGTTGATCAGTCCGGCCGTAGCCTCGGCAGCCTCGCTGTTTGCGAGCATGGTAAAAAGTGAGGGGTACGCCACGGTGATCGGTGAAGAAAGCATGGGTGGTTATTATGGGCATACGGGGCACAATAAGGTGGCTTATCAGTTGCCGCTTACCCGCATTGACTTTTCCTTTTCGGTCGTTGATTTGTTGCAATACGTGCAGCCTACACCAGGCATCCGTTTTGGCGACGGCATCATTCCCGACACGATCGTATTCCCCTCGCAAAAGGATTTCCTGGCCAATGAAGATAATGTATTGCAATACACCCTGGATTTGATCTCCCACCAGCCTTAAAAACCGGATTAAAATACAGCTTGCCGCCCCTTAGCGCTTTGAAATTCAAAAGCTGGCTATTATTTTGACAGCCGAATCAATTATTCGTATCCATTCATTATGAAGAAAACCACCCTGTACTACTCCCTTGTTGGGTTAATCGCCTGCACACTGTTATTTTCCTGTAAAAAAGACAAAGACGAAGACGCGCTCAAGCCACCGGCCGATCGTATATTGGGCGTTTGGAATGTGACTACCGAGATCGAGAAGACCTATGCCTACGAAACGGGGGTATTCAAAGACTCATCGGGCCTCAGTATCCCGGCTGGTGCGTTTACGATCGATTTCCGCACGGATGGCAAAGTGTATGTAAAAATCATAGATGAAGGAAGTCCAGAGTACGATACCGTCACGTATAAGGTGATCAACGAACAGGAGCTCCAGTTGGGAGAGGATACCTACACGTTCAAAAAATTCACCAATAGCGATCTCATGATCAGTACCTGGTATGATGATGGAAGCAGCAATGTGGAGAATCAGTTGGTGATGAAGAAATGATAACTAGCTACCATACTCTTCAGTACTTAATCGACAAATAATAAATCCATTAAATATAAAACCCCGCGATCTTTGATTACGGGGTTTTAGTCATTTTGGGTACCTACCATTCAATATCCTACAACAACGTTACGCGGTATTATTATCCATCCACTATCTGGAGCATTACTGAATTCCTTGTATACGGGCCATTCATAGTGGATCTTTGAAACATCAGGCCTCCTGTAAGAAAATTCAACAATAAACCGGTCTCCAAATTTGAGACTGTCTATTCCATATATGGAACGAGTTCCTTCCTGTGTTTCCCCGGCGTATTGGAAAGTATAATGATAGTGGTCTCCATTTTTCAGTGAGCCTGTTTTCTTATATACAGTTCCTATAGAATAGCGCGCGTGCTCTTTTATTTCCTTACGCCTCCAAAAGGGATTTATGAACCCCCAAATTATAAATCCTATCATCAGAAATAAAATAATCAAATCTCTTTTTCTTGTTCTAGGGCGTTTTCCCATTTTTGCTACTATTAGATTCTGTAACTGCATTGAAAATACTACAGAAAGTGGCTCGTGAGCCCCCCTCGCCTTTATACGGTCTGCAATCCGTTGTTCTAGCTTTCGACTGACCCCTTCCCAAAAAAGTTAAGAACCCTGGATGACGACCATTCAGCGAAAACTACAATTATCAGACTGTGCAATAAAGTATTAGTTACCATGGGCTGGAATATCGATGCAATAAAAAACGGGAACGCTAAAATGGTGTATGAAAAGGCGTACAAACCCATAGTCACCATAACCCTTTTCCGCTTTGAATCAAAATCCAATGGGTAGCTCAATAACTTCACGCAAGCATAACTACACAACAATATCAGGCCATCTTTCCACTTAAAACTGCATATAAAATCAGCTGCATTGTTATTTGCCGAAAAAAAGCAAGCGATTTTCAAATAAATATGACCAATTACGAATACTAGCGCAATGGCGATGCAACTTACAATAAGGTGGTTGGCAACTTTTTTCATAAGAACGATTGGCCGAAGGTTTTTAGGTATAGCCATCTTCTACCGGGCACTTGTTTACCAATAGATTACATCGTCATAGGATGACAAATAATTTTCTCCGGTAACCAGATCTTGCTGAATTTGGAAGGCGTATCTATGCTTCTCCTTATGCTTAAATCTCGTTTTCTCCAACTCCCTCCCCTCATGTAGGGAAACCACTCTAAATATCTCTTTGTCACTAACTAACAATTTACCTGCAAGCATTGCAACACCTGGCTCATCAATTGCATTAAAGCTATATTCCCAATTCACATTACCAGTTGCAACATTCAATAATCGAACTTTAACAGGATATATAATCCGATCAATATCCTCTTCGTTCGGCAATGGATTTCCCAAAGAAAAATCCACCACATAGCCATCAGCAACACAAAAAATAACCTTTTTATGGCTATACGACGCCGACTTCCATCTTATCGATCCACTCAGCTTATCCAATGCAACAACACTCGAATCATCTTTAATTAAGAATAAACCATCAGCACTAAGTGGACTAATCCCATAGTAATTTCCTCTTTCCTGAATCGAAAACTCCCATTGAACAGTACCTGACTTTCCAATCGCATAAAGTTTAAGTCGATCACCCTGAACCTCATCTCCGGAAAGTAGATTCATATCCTTGTTCAATGGAAGCGAAACAGCACTTACCAATGGACTAACTGTCCGGGAGGAGTTATTATTTCGAAAAGCGGTTGTTTTCATTGTCGACAGATCGACAACAGCCACGCCATAAACATTAGAAACCAAATACATCTGGCGCCCATTTACCAGAATTTGACCAGGCGCCACGACATCACTAAGCAGCAACTTTCTAGTGCTCTTTTTATACGACCTCAACGACACAATATGCAACACAGCAGGTTCTGTCCTGTCAATACAATACAATGAATCTCCCTCCACATCAAACGCGCTACGTATATAATTCCCGATTGGATCCCTCACCTCAAACAAAAGCTGCTTCGACGATAAGTCAATTCCCAAAAAGTAGCTTGTATCAAACCGGTTTACCGCTTTAATGAACAGCCGATGCTCTTTAATTTTAGTATCAATTACGGTCAACTCCTTTCCGATGATTGTATGTATATTGAGGGAATCGGCTGCATACTTTGCCACATCCCGGTGCAGCGAATAATTGTATCCACCCGATCTGCACTCAAGCCAAGCCGTGAAGATCACTATCAAACCGAAAAACAATAGGAATCTGGATACTCTATTGCGTATTAATTTGCAAATCATTCTTGTAGTAAGCATTTATATTAGCAAGGGCAATTCAGACATCGCCTCGCAAAAGGGCGCCGATACCAAAGGTTTAAAATTCAGATGCTATTTCATACCAAAACCGCGGCCAGGTTGCTGCGGTTTATTGTTCTCCTACTATTCAATTAGAACTGCGTAGCGCTTCAATCTTCAATTGCCTGGAACTATCTACATACAAAATAGAATCTGGCACCGATCCCACATAGGCCTTCACGGTATTTGCTAATACACTATCCCGGAAGAATACTTTGAATCTATCCAATTCGCCATGTTGTAAACTATCCTGATCTCTTACCCACATCCCTTTCTTAAAATCATACAAGCTAGCTAAGGCTATATAATTCTCTTCAAGACTCGTTAGGCTATCAAAACTATCAATCTCTATTACAAATTTATACCCATGTGCGGTGTCCGTAACGGGCACAAAGTTTTCCGGAAAGTTGACTATCTCCGAAGTAATCAAATCCCTGTTCGTATAAAGGGTATCCAACCCTTTCAAATACATTTTAATATAGAAGGGTGAAACAGAAACCCTATATACTTTGCTAACATCCGGAATTCTGTTACCCGCCTTATATAAACAAGATGTCATTATAACCAGCGTTCCTAAAAAGCAGAGGACATTTTTCATCATTGCCCCAAAATACCTGTTTTTATGATAAAACAAAAGCACCACCCCTTTTCAGGTTCGCATTGGAGTGCATTCAAGTTCAAATTGATAAATATTACCTGAATATGCTTCTTTCATAATCTTGTCATAAAAGTAAAGTTGACCATAAAATTGCTACGTGATCACAGTTTGGGAACAAATCCAAACTGCTTGATTTTTACACCCTTCAATCTCACCCTATCAATTGTCAAAACAGAAATCGTAGTGCCAGACATATGATATGGTAATAACTCATATCGTTGCTGGTTTTTGATCTCCTCTAAATTATCTATTGCATATTCAGTGAGACTAAGGATTTTGTTATGATAGTCGTCAGCAGTCGCGAACGTCCCGTAAACCCTTATAACCAAGCCCTTGACATCGACTGTTCCTTTGTATATTGAGTCGACGACTTCATAAGGGACCATTTCATGTAAGGTCCAATTTTGGTCCTTTTCCAAATGATACATGTCCCTATATCCTTGCAATACATCTTTAGCTATATAAACAGTATCGTCTTTCCCAAATTCCTTATAAGCAATAGTGGCAAAGTCTTTTTTCGGCACATGTATACCAAACGGCCCCAACAAAATCAGCACAGGAAGTCCAGGAGCTTTATGTTCAAAGTTTTTAATAACAAAGTTCAATAACTGATCCTGGGTCTTTTGCTTTGCAGTAGAATCGTCGACGCTCCCTGTGGAAATAATTGTTATCCCTTGCCTGCTGCTAATATAATACCTGGATTGATTGGAAAACACCTCGTTTTTACACAAGAACAGCAACAAGAAAAAAAGACATATTCGCATCATATAGTCGATTCTAAATTATTGTACTTAATGCTTTCCGTTCAACCAGTTCTTAAGTCCCCTATTGGGATCATTATCACAATCCAATCTTGGATTAATGCCATTCTTCGACCTGAGACCGCCTTTCACCTCTTCTCATCACTCAACCTTCTTAAAAATCATTACCGTACTATCACCCAGTTTACTATCAGCAAATCCATTGTGTTTCTTGCTGTCTTCGATCACGCCTTCAGCAAAACCCCGCATTTGAAGATAAAGCAAGCCGGCTGCAATAATGATCACAGTAGAAAACATAACCAGCATCTTTGTATTTCGTCTCATATTTCAAATTAAATAACCAGTTGCCTAGTCCGCGCCCGGCTCCCCTAATCCAACCACCAAACCGATGCGCCGCCCGGATCTACGAAAAGGATTACTACCATTGTAGCAGTTCCCAGCGTATAAAATGTCATAAATCGCCACATCCGATTTTCAGGTATGGCACGCATGGTCACTAAAATACAGACAAACAAAAGATTTATCGCCACAGAGAATACCGCGGGGCCAAACAGCCATGATGTTAAATTGCTTACCAAACTCAACACATGAGTGGCAACTCCCGGATGACGCCTCGCTACAAAATTCTTTGACCAATAGTAATAAGTATACAAACTTGCCCCAAAAAGCAAGGGTACACAACTCAACACTACACTGGCAATACGGAAAAATTTCATGAGATAATGACGTGCAAGTTTAGCAGCCCGTCAAGATAATAAACAATTTCACAAAACAAAAACGCCACCCCTTTTCAGGAATGGCGTACATATCAAAAAAAACACACAAGCTCAAGGCTGCACAAACATGACAGACTGCTTTTCCTTTCCGGCTACCGTCAGCACATAGGTGCCGGCAGACAGTTTGCCGGTGGGCAAATCAATCCTGTTGACGCCGCGGCGAACGCTAAATGACTTTCGCACCAACACCTGTCCGCCGACAGTAGTAATTAATACTGTTACATGCTGATCTGCTGGTGACTGGTAAGTTGCCACTACCGCTAAGGCAACCGGGTTACCCTGGAGCGAAAGTTTTTCACCAGTCCCTTTCACGGTTACCCGCACAATCGCCGTCCGCGTCTCTTTACCGTTTTCATCCCGTGCAAGCACCTGGTAATACAATACCGCACTGCTAACACTTGCGAGGTTTTCATCTTTAAATGAATAATTACCCGTTTTACCTGAATTTTGGGCATCAATCGTAGCGATGCGTGTATAATGACGCCCATCCTCACTCCTTAAAACGGTAAAGCTACCAGAAGTCGACTCTTCGCTCACGCGCCAGTTAAGCGATACCGCTTTGCCTTCATAACGACCCGTAAAATCAATAAAGTCGATCGGCAAGGTACTGAAGGCCTCTACCTGAACCAACCATACATCTGCCTCCCCGTTATTGTAATTCGACGACAGGTCCTCATCAGTGGAATGCGTAAAACCACACAATACGAGTGTATGATCAGCATTCTCATGAACCGCATACAATTCGTCACCTGACGTACCTCCTATTACTTTCGCATAATGTATGGTGCCTGTGTTGGAAACTTTCATTACCCAGCCATCACCGCCGCCCTTGCTCACGGGAAAGTCGCCATCGTACGAATAAGTCTTTCCACACAATACATATCCTCCATCGGCAGATTTCTTTAAGGCACTTACGAAGTCATCCTCCGAACCTCCATAGGATTGCTGCCATTCTATAGACAGATCATTTTTCAACTTCACCAGCCAGATATCCGAATTACCATGATTAGTGGCTATATCACCGCCGATCGATCGCACATTAGCGGCCATAATAAACCCGCCATCGATCGTTGGCAGTACCGACATGATCACATCGTCGCCGGCACCTCCAAACGTCTTTTGCCATACCAGGCCACCCGTAAGATCCAGCTTTACCAGCCAACAATCGAAGCCGCCACGATTCACAGTCACATCACCATTGGCCGATTCAGCCGCACCTCCGATCACATACCCGTCGGTCACGGCCACGACATCAAATGCCTGCTCATCGACCGATCCACCTAACGCCTTTCTCCATTGTATGGCCCCTGCATTATTGAGTTTAACGATCCAGTAATCCCACTGGCCGTGATTACTTGCCACATCTCCATTGTTCGACTTCGTGTGGCCGCAAACAACATAGCCGTTATCCGCGGTCTGAATGATCTTCCAGGGTACATCAGACTCTGTACCACCCAGACTTTTTTGCCAGTCGATGGTTCCGTCCGATTTTAATTTTACGATCCAATAATCATTATTGCCATGGTTGCCAGACACATCCCCGTTATTGGAGGTGGAAAAAGCGGCCAGTATGTATCCACCATCGCTGGTTTGCTGAATTGTACTTACATCGTCGTATCCCGATCCGCCCAATCGTTGGTGCCAGGTAAGGCCTCCGGTCTTATCCATTTTAGTAACCCAAATGTCACCCAGCCCACGTTCAACACCGCCCACATCCCCATCCGACGACAGTGTATGTCCGGCCAGAATTACGCCTTCATCCGAAGTGGGAGCCATAGCATAAGCCGCATCGAAAAATGAGCCGCCATACAACTTTTGCCATTTGATAGCCGGAGCCTGAGAGAAAGAAAATGCGGGAATAACAAACAAGAGAGAATTAAGTAGACCTCGTTTCATCGGCTGGTTTTGGTTTTCTGTATTAGATTAATAGGAGCCGCAAATGTAGCGGGCCTCAAAACCCAACACAAACCACAACGCACCAATCAATGGAATGGCTGACCGAAGAAACAGATTTAAGGCTTGAAATGATTCAGATCTGCATCCGCAAGTCAATCCGCGGAAGCCAGCCAACCTCCATTACTTCTATGCCTGCCTAAGTTTATAGAATCAAATTCGTCCAGGCCGATATCCCTGACTACCCCCAACTCTTTCAAAACTGAGTTTATGGCACCTGGCCCGAAGGGGAATAACTTATCCCGTTTGCCGTCACGCCAAATTATTGCTGTCTGCCCCCCTTGACCACAATACTCGGCCTCGACATAACCAATGCAACTATTGCCAATGATGGCCAAGACCTTGACTTCTATATTACTTGACATATACGTAAGGCTGCCAATATCTTCAGAGATGATGAACTCATTCATTTCGTCATACAATTCTTCTGTCATTGGGATGATAAATATCTTTTTCCCAACACTTACAAGCTTAGCCTGTTGATACCGATCTGCTATTACCTGCAGGTCCGGTTGCTCACCAATAAATGCAAAAAGAATATAACTCATTGAATGTCCTTTTTCGTCAATACAACTACTTATGTACCGCTCTCACCAAGATAACAAACATTCCCACATTCCTACAACCTAAAAAGGGCGCCCTACCTTACGGTGGGACGCCCTCGAATATTTTTCACGCTCAGACTAACTTAACTCGCCTTCACCTCCCCCTCCTTCCAGATCAAACTGCTGATATACCCCACCAGCACACAGCCCAGCACGGCCACGGCAGGATACAGGAAGAAACTGACAAGATTCGCGGCCTGCACGAAGTATAAACTGATCGCACTCACGATAAAACCAATGAAGATGCCCGTACTGTTGATGCGCGGGAAAAAGATACCTGCCACAAACATACCGGCGAGGCACCCGCCAAACAGTCCGATGATCTTCAGGTACTGGTCCCAGATCGACGCATTGCTGAGGTACACCATATACAGCGCGATCAGGAATCCCAATCCACCCAGCACCACTGTGGTGCGGCGTGCAAAGGCAAACCGCTGTCTGTCGGTACTGGCAGGCTTGATGTATTGATAAAAGTCGGTCGTGACCACCGTAGCAATAGAGTTCATACTGGAACTAATGGTGGACATCGTTGCGGCGAACAGACCAGCAATGACGAGCCCCGCCAGCCCCACCGGCAATTGATTGGAGATATACCAGGGAAATACATCGTCGATGCGCCCGTTGGGATTTAAAGAAGCCGGATTGTGCTTGAAGAACACCCACAGCGCCGTGCCCACGCAAAAGAAGATCAGCGAGGCCGGGATCACCAGCAAGGCATTTGTGTAGATCGATTTGCGGGCTTCCTTCTCCGTAGGGGTTGTGAGGTAGCGCTGCACCACCACCTGGTCTGACGAATAGGTCACCAACTGCGTCAGGAACCCACCCACCAAAACCACCCACAATACCGGATCGGTTATTTTGCCCTGAAGCTGCGCCATCCGGAACTTATTACTGGCCGACGCCTCCGTAAACAACTGGCCAAAACCACCAGGCAGGGAATTCGCCATAAAGATCAACGCCATCAACGCTCCACCCAGCAATACCACTACCTGCATCACTTCTGTCCACACCACTGCCTCTATCCCACCCGACACGCTATAAGCCGTTGTGATCACCGTTATACCTATGATGCACACGAATATATTGATGCCTGTTACGGCACTCAATACGAGCGCCGGCAAATAGATCACGATGCCCAGGCGGCTTACCTGGAACAACAGGAAAGTGGCACTGCCCAATAATTTTACCCGTTGATTGAAGCGGATGCGGAGGTACTCATACACGCTCGTGAGCTGCATCTTCCGGAAATAAGGCAGGTAGAAATACACGATTAGCGGCGCTACCGCCACGATCATGATATTGTTCAGCAGGTACACCCAATCGGTGGCATATGCCTTGGCAGGTATCGCGATAAAGGTCAGCGCACTCAGCTTCGATCCAAAGATGCTCAATCCAGCTGCCCACCACGGTATCTTGCCGCCACCCAAAAAGAAATCGCTGGTAGAATTCTCCATCTTGCGCGATACCGCTACGCTAATGCCGATCACCATCGCGAAGTAGATGCCCACCACCAGCCAATCTATCCAATGGAAAGCCCCCGACGGCTGCACCGGTGTTGCCATCAATATCCTGGGCGTGCGTACAGCCGGCCGCACTTCACCGGAAAGGATCACATAGCTGCCATTCCACACCACCGCCGGCGCGGTAACGGGCGCCCATACACTATTGCCCGGCGCCATCGCCGCGTCTGCCTTTTTATCGGTAAATACCGTATCGATCACCGTCCATACGTTGGTGATGTAGTTATAAGCCGATACACTATTCGAGAATCCCGGATGCTTTTCTTTCAGCACCGCCCCCATATTGTTGTACTTGCCCGGATCGCCACCAAATACCAACAGATGCGACTGCCCCGTGGCAAAGGCCGGACTCGGTGCTGCCAGCACCGGCTCCGGCAGGTCGGCAATACGCAGCCAACCCTTAGCCGGCGAATATCGATAAGCATCTTTGAGGTACACACGCCCCACCGAACTGTCGGCCGGGTTGCGCACCAGCTCTGCACCACTTATGAGGTAGAAGGCACCATCGAGCACACCCGCTACCGACAGCATACGCGCCGGCCCGGGCCAGGTAGGCAATTGCTGCCATTGCGCAGCTGCAACAGCGGCGCTCCCAACCCCGGCACCAGCACCAACAGGCGCTGAGCCGGTCTCGTCAACCTTCGACAGATCAAGCGACCAGAAGACTTTCTCTGCCACTGCAGAAGATGGCGTAGCCAATCCACCCGCTATGTACAGCACATCGCCGATCAACGCACCACAGGCATTCGCCAATGGCCGCGGCAAGGAGGGCAATGCAGTAGTTTGTATTTGTCCATTTACATAAGTAAGCATGAATACGTCTGCAAAATGCCCGGGCGCATCGCTGCCACCGGCGCAGATCAACCCACCCCGCCAGGAGGCCGATACGCCATACCCCAACGGCCGTGGCAATTTGCCCACCTCCTTCCAGGTGCTACCAACATTCTCCAGCGCATACACTTTATCGTGCCAGGCCTTGGTGCTGCCTGTCCACGGGGCACCGCCATCAGGAAAGTTGGCACCACCCGCAACCAGCAAGGCACCATTCGACACGCCCGCAAATGCACCGGCCAGTCCCGGCGTACCGGGCAAGGCAGGCAATTGCGACCATTGCATGTAGTAAGGCTTTTCGGGCGCTGTTGTTTGCGATCGAACAGTTGTAAAGAGGAACAGGGTACAAAAGGCCAGCAGTATTTTATTCATGATCGATTGTCAATAGTAAATAGAATGAACCTTAGAAAGACGCGTAACCGGGCAAGCATTGCGCATCACCAGGAGGCCGATTAACCAACGGTCACCGCTTTGGGCGAAGCGTTGTATTTCTCCAACAGTTCAAAGAAGCCAACTTCATTCAAGGAGGCTTTCAACGAGGCCGCTTCCTGTGCCGTGAGGCTTACCAGGGGCAGCCTGGAAGGGCCCAATGAATAGCCCAGCATTTCCATGATGGCCTTCTGTGCCGGTATGGGCGAAAACTTCAGCAGGCAACGCACCATCTCTACCAGTTTCAATTGCAGTGCCTGCGCTTCCTGTTGCTTACCCGCACGGAACAAGGACACGACTTTCAAATACAGCGGCGCTGCGAAAGTATAGGTGCTACCAATGGCGCCACCCGCTCCCACGGCCAATGCACTCAGCAACATTTCATCATAACCATACAAGATATTGAACTTACCATTCTTGTAGTTCAAACAAGCCTGGTATTCGAATATCGTTGCTGCCGTGTATTTGATGCCCGCCAAATTAGGAATTACATCCTCGGCCAGGCGTAAGAAATCGATCATATCCATGCCCACCCCGGTGAGTGCCGGTACGTGGTAGTAATAGAATGGCAAGGAAGGCGCTGCGGAAGCGATCTCCACCATACAGTTCACCAGGTTCTGTACCGAGCCTGGTTTGAAATAAAAGGCGGCTACTGCGGAGATCGCATCTGCGCCAATGCTGGCTGCATGCGCTGCCAGTTTACGAGATTCGGCAATGGAAGGATGCCCCACATGCACCAATACCAATACTCTTTTATTGACTGCTTTTACGTAGGCTTCGGCTACTGCCATGCGCTCTTCAATGGTGAGGTTGGGACCTTCGCCATTGGTGCCGCAAATAAATACGCCGGCCACACCGTCTTTAATTAATTTTTCTACCAGGTCAGGAATAGGACTAAGGTTTAAGGTTCCGTCTTCATGAAACGCTCCAAACGTCGCTGCGATCAATCCTTCAATTTTCATCATGGTTATGAATGTTTAATTCTTTTTAATCAGATGGCTATTCCATAGCCGATATTGGTTTTAATAGCCGTCGCTGCGCCCCGCTTTATGCGAGGGCCTACAACCAGCCTCACTTTTTCCTTTTGATCCAGTCTACCGTAAACCGCTTCAGCACGAGGCTGTAGTTAAATCCCTTGCTGACTGTATTGGTCTCATACAGACAATACACCTTACCGTCTTTACCCACGGCGAGGTCCGAGTAACCGGAGAACGAGGTATCAATTACCTGTCGCACAGGCCAGGTATTACCCTCATCGTAACTCATTTTTATCGTAAGGTTCTTGCGCGGTGTTTTAACCAAAGCCCTGCTATCGGGATTGGAAAACAACAGCACTGGTTTGCCGTTATCATTGGCCCGCACGATAGAGGCCATGCAGACCGGCTCAAACAAAGCAGTATCTAATACAGGAGCCGTCCAGCCGCTGCTGCCATCGGCACTGTAGCTTACGGCCCTTCTGTGGCCGTCACCAGCATGCCGGATATTCAGCATCACCCGTCCATCTTCCAACTGAACCGCCATGTGCTCGCTGGGGTTCTTTACGCCCGGCACGTCGGGCAGTATAGCGCCACGCTTCCAGGTGCGGCCCGTATCGTCGCTGTAGATAGTAGCAACCCGCGACGGGTAATGGCTTTTGTGCGGCAATAGTTTGGCCGGCTCGCAGATCCATACCGGCACCAGCAGGCGGCCATTCTTCAGTTGAATGGAATGCCCTGGTCCGGGCGCCAGCACCTGCCAGTTGTATTCAGGCTTGAAAGCATCTATGGCATAAGTGATATCCACCGGGGCCGACCATGTTCTTCCATCATCTGTCGAGCGGATATAATACGCATTGGCATAACCCCGCTGGTATAATAAGTGAACAGTTCCATTTGCATCCACAATGGGCGTAGCATTGCTGGTGGGCATACCTCCCTGCCGCTGCGCTACCACTTGAATGGGCTCCCAGGTGCGACCACCATCGGTACTGCGCCGCATCAGCATATCCATATCGGCCCAATCGCTCGCGGTACCGATGCGCCCTTCGCAAAAGGCGAGTAAGCTGCCCCGTTGGGTCATCACCAGGGCCGGTATCCGCATAGACGCATAAGCACCAGCCATCGGCTCGAAGACCACGGAAGTTTCCGGTGTGCCGCTGCCCGCAAGGCCCCTTCCCGACCGGCAGCCGGCCACTGCCACCGCCAGCACGATCAATAGTCCGTATATCGGTATGTACTTCATCGTAGTCAGTTTAATTTACTGTCAAAAATAACCTTATCCTGCGCCGCCGTTCTCATCAAACGTTTGCGCGGTCTTTCCACCCCTAAAAAAACTCGGGCAACAGCTTCCTGCACACTTTACGTGCCCGGCCCACTTCTTCCATCGGTATCCACTTATAAGGCCAGCGCAGCCTCGTGCCCACATTGCCCCAGCCGCCTACGGCTGCCAGGAATTTATCGAGCGCGGGGTTCGAGTATCCAGCTTCCTTATAAGGAACAATACATTCATCGAAGAATTGCAGAATACGCTTTTGCACATCCAGCGCCTGCGCCAGATCATGCTGCATCAATTGCCACCACCATTGCGCGCCCTTCACGCTGATGCAGGCCACATTCGAATACGCGCCTGCCGCAACCCCTTCCTGTACGCCGGTGGCTAAAAAATGCCCCGGTACAAATACAGCCAGTTTTTGCGCGAATGGCCGCATGGCATCGTACCAGGCTGCATCGCCACCAGCTACCTTAATGCCGATCAACGAAGGCACCAGATCCTGCAACCTGCCATAGTCGGCCGGCTGCAATACTTTCTTAGCGTGCGGTGGATTGTACAAGACCAACGGTATATCGCCGGCGGCGGCGGCTACACGCTGCAGAAACGCTACCTGCTCGCCGGCGCCCACGGTTACCCAATCGGGCAATATCACCTGAAACGCCGAAGGCTGCAGGGACTTCATCCTTTCTATCCGCCGCAATGTGATCAGCGGGGAGGGATGATTGACGCCTATTTGAAAGGGCATGGCCGCTGTGCGGCATTTATCTGCCAGCAATGTCTGTACCTGATCAAACTCATCTTCGGTCTGGTTGTGCATTTCACCTGCCGTACCATTGGAATAAATACCATCGGGTGCCGCCTGGATCATCTGGTCGATCTCCTCCGACAATCGACCAAAGTGAATGCTTTCGTCTCTATGGATGGGCAACAACAAAGTGGCCCAGTTACCCCGCAGCGTTTGCGCGGTGAGTTTCTTCTCCATACTATTATAATTCCTTTAATGCGATCTGTTGAAACACCATATCAGCCATACTGCTTTCGTACAATATGCCAATGGTATTGTTGTCGATACTGGTGAGGCAACTGTAGCCGCGGCTCTTGCCTTCATCCAGCAATATCTTTTTACTATCGACCCAGGTGAGTCCGATACCAGGCAGGCTGCCTGCCAGCAATAGTACCAGCAGGAGCGTGTACAGTGAAGCAGTTTGTAAGTCATACCAAGTCAGGTTAGCGGGTTTATGGGCGGTTTAATACCCGTCGGTTTGTACAATCTTATCGTTGTTGGCGATTACGGTTGTGTTGACCGGCCAAAACAGCGGCGTTGTTTTACCAACGAGGTTGGGCACATAGGTGTATACATCGATGGTGCCTCCCTTATGAAAACGGACGAGATCGAACCAGCGCTTGTTCTCGAAGAACAGTTCGCGCCCTCTTTCATTGAGTATTTCCTTTTCCACGGTCACCTTATCGGTAGCGCCGCTATAGTCGCCATTGCCGGCGCGTACGCGCACTTTGTTGAGGCTCTTGATCGCTTCGGTGGTATTATCGAGCGCAGCGTAGGCTTCTGCTTTCATCAGGAAGATATCGGCGAGGCGGTAGATAATGACGTCATTGTCCGACACGCGATCGTCGGCATATTTGGTACCGGGATACTTGGTGATCCAGGATATTTTGAGGCCGCTATTCTGCCTTTCGGTAACCCAGGTAAAGGGTTTGCGTTTATCGTTGGGATTTGCATCGAAGAGCGCTTTGGATTTGGCACTGATCTGGTAAGCACCCTGACCATTGGCCGAGGTAGCCGCCCAGGGTATGCTATCGAGGTTGAGTGCGCCCTGCACGCCCGTTAAATAGGGCAATGCATTCAATCCGTAGTTGGAACCCGATTCATCGCGCAGGAAATAAGCGGCGAGGGCTACTTCGCTGTTGGCGCCGGAACGGGTGCCCGCTACATTCTTGAAATCGGTATTGAGGGTGAGTCCGCTCGCTTCCACTTCATTGATGGCCGTGATGGCGTCGTTAAACGCCGCATTGCCGCCACCGAGCACTTTGCCGCTCCACAGGCATACGTCGGCCTTGAGGGCCTGAGCAGAACCGTAGGCGAAGCGGTATTTGGAAGGATAGGTCTTGATATTGTAATTACTCATGGACGTGAAAAGCAGCAGGGCCGAATCGAGATCGGAACGGATCTGCTTCACCACGTCTACCGCTTTGGAGCGGGGCAGTTGCGGCACGTTCTCATCTACCACGGCTTGCAGCATCAGCGGTGCATCTCCAATGATGCGTACGAGGTGAAAATAGAAGAAGGCGCGCTGGCAGTACGTCTCTGCGATGATGCGCTTGCGGGTATCGGGATTAGTGGCAAAGTCAAACCCTTTGATCTTTTCGAGCAACAGGTTGCAATGACCGATGGCGCGGTACCATTCGCTGTAGTTGATGGCGCCGGTGGTGGGTGAAAGGGTTTGCGCCCAGGCTACGCCGAATCGGGAGTTGAGGGCTGATACCAGCTCCTCGCTCCTTTCGGTTCCATAGGTAATATTGTTGGCGAAGGTGCGCATATAACTATAGACTCCGGTTACATAGGGCTCGAAGTCGCCTTCGTTTTGCCAGTAAGTTTCTTCGGTAATGTTGGACTGGGGTGTTACTTCCAGCAGTTTGTCGCACCCGGTGAATGCCAGCACGCCGGCAGCCATGATCCAGGTCTTTATTATATTTTTCATACAGCTCGTTTGATTTCGTTTGATAATTAGAACTTCAGTGTGGCACCCAGCGAGAACTGGCGCGGCCTGGGGTATCCACCGGGATCGAAGCCGGTATAGCTTTCCGGATTCAGCCCTTTGTATTTGGTGATATAGCCGAGGTTGAACACACTGGCGAATACATTCATGCTGGTAGCCCTGATCTTTTTCAGGATGGCCCTGGGCACATCGTACGAGAGTGATACTTCACGGAAGGCGAGGAAGTCGCCCTTCTCGATCATCACCGATACATCGGATGAGTAAGACTGGTTGATGCCGAGTGTAGCGCCACGCAGGTAGTTCCGTTGTCCAAAATCAAAATCCGCAAAAGAGAAGCGTGCATATTTCTTACCCGCATCACCTTCTTTCTGCCAGATATCGGGTCCCAGTGCTTCGGAGGGAGCGCCTTCGTTGAAGGCACGGCCGGTACCGAGCGAACGGGCGAGTGCACCGTTGCTGATGAGGTGGCCCATCGCATAATCGATGGAGAAGCGCAGGTTGAAGCCTTTATAGCTGAAGGTATTTTGCATACCACCAATCTTGTCGGGGGTGCGATATCCCATAAACACCTGGTCTTTGGTATCGATGATGCCATCGCCGTTGATATCGGCAAAGTTGAAATCACCGGCATGTTTCTTTACCGTGATACCGGATGGTGATGCCAGGTTATCTTTTGTTGTTGCATTCCAGGCTGCCGCTTCGGCTTCGGTAGCGAATACGCCGAGTACTTTATAAGCCCAGAGTCCGTAGGGGCGTTCGCCTTCGGCAAAGCCGCCGGCTTCGATATTGGTTTTGCTGGCGGGATCATACACCACATCCCCACCCTGACGGTTCTTTGCACGGCCGTTGCCCGGCAATTCGGTCACTACCGTTTTGTTGTAGGCGAAGGAGAAATTGGCGCGCCAGGTGAAGGCGCCGGTATTGATGACCGTGCCGCCCAGTTCGATCTCTACGCCGCGGTTGCGCAGCGTACCATTGTTATAGGGCATGCTGGGGAAGGGCGCTTCGGAAGGCAGCGGCCTGCTGGTGATGCGGTCCTTCGTGAGCTTATTGTAGAAATCAACAGTAAGGTTGATGCGGTCGCTGAAGAATCCGGCATCCATGGCGAGGTCCATCGTTTCGGTGGTTTCCCATACGAGGTTGGGGTTGCCGAGGCCTGTACGCAGCACACCGCTGCCCTGTGCATATTGCAGGGCGCCATAAGCGCCGTAGGTATCGGAAATACTGAGTCCGCTCAACCCACTACCGCCATAGCTAGCCCGCAGTTTGAGGGCGCTCACGGGTTCTACCTTCCAGAAATTCTCCTTGTGGATATTCCAGCCGGCAGATACGGAGGGGAACAAAGCATATTTTTTACCGGGGGCAAAATTGGAGAAGCCATCGTAGCGCAGGGAGCCTCCCAGCAGGTATTTGTTGTTGAAGTCGTAGCTGAACTGACCAAAGAAGCTGGCCGACCGCTCTTCATTGAGCGTGGTAGCGAAATTGGTGACGTTGGAGGTGATGACGCCATTAACTGTTGTCGTGGGTTGCTCTACGATGGTATAGATATAATCGTTATTGGCCCTTTGCGAACCGATGCTGATGATGCTGTTGGTAACCTTGCGGAAGTTGAAACCACCGAGTACCATGAACTGGTGATCGCCGCCGATGTTGAAATCGTATTGCAGGATCTGATCGGTCATGAGGTCGCGCATATTATCGGTGTACTCATTCTTCTGGCGCTGGGTACCGGGCTGCACCTCGTTGGCAGGTGTTCCTTTGCGCATGAAGAGTTCGCGGTAATCCTGTATCACATACGAGAAGGCGGGTTTCCAGTGAAGCCCTTTGAGAATGGTGAGGTCGCCCCCGATGCGGCTGATGAGCCTTTCGGTGGATACGCGGAAATCATCATACTTGAGGGTGTGGAAGCGGTTGCGTACGGTATAGAGTTCGCCCGGTGTGGGATTGCCATCGTCTTTATAGATGCGGATGAGCGGCGTGATGCGGGTGCCGCGCACGAGTTCGTTTTGATATGCATCGACAAAGTTGGGCAGCACGTTCTGGTAGTTCAACATGGCATCGATGCGGAAATTATCAGTAGCCTTGAAGCTGAAATTGCCCAGCACATCATAGCGACGGTAGCGCGTGCCTACGAAGGTACCTTCCTGGTTGGTGTAGCCCGCGCTGAGGTTGTAGTTGGCGCGTTCGCTGCCACCGTCGATGGCGAGGTTGGTATTGTTGGTGAGGCCGGTCACCCATAGGTTTTCCTGGTACTGGTTATCAGCATACAGCAGTTTGGTACCTGGGTTGATGGGATCGTCCATCGTTTTCCAGCCGCGCTTCAGCAGGTCATCTACATAGGCCTGTCCTTCTATCGCTACTATATTATCATAGAGCGCGGTGAGGTTGATGTTGTTGCCGTACTGACCTTTTTGGGTGTACACGCGGGTGCCGGCCGAGAAGCCGCCATTGTTGAGCAGGTTGTTCTTATCCAACCCATCGAATGTATTTTTCACTGTGGTACGTGCCAGCGGCAGGTATTGGTCGGCGTTGAGGTATTTATAGTCACGGGCAGGCGTTTCAATAGTAGTGCGGTGATTGAGGGTGAGTCCCATCTTCGCATTGAACTTACCGCCTTTGGTTTTGATGACGATAACGCCATTGGCCCCACGCGCTCCGTATACTGCGGTTGAGGCGGCATCTTTCATGACCTGCAGGGATTCGATGTTGTCGGGATTGATATCGCTGATGGAGCGAAATACACCATCGATAATGACGAGCGGACCGGTTCCATCACTGGCGCCGGCGGCATTGCCATTGCTGTTGCCGAGGCCGGAGCCGTAGGCGTTGAGCTTGGTGCCACCGCGTACGATGATGTTGACGGCGCCGGTACCGGGTTGTCCGGTGGAAATAGGAATCGACACCCCCGCGATCTTGCCCTGCATGGCCTGCACGGGGTTGGGGTTGGCCGTATTCTTCAGTTCTTCGGGATTGAGGCGCGATACCGAGGCGGTGGTTTTGGTGCGCGACTGAGTGGTATACCCGACGACGACCACATCGGTGAGGGCTTTGTCGGCCGGCACCAGGGATATGTCGATGCGGGAGCGGCCATCGATGGCGACTTCTTTATCCCCAAAACCTACATAACTAAATACCAGAATGCCCTTGGGATCATTTACTTTTAAAGTGAACTGCCCGCTGGCGTCGGTGACGGTGGTGCGGGTAGTGCCTTTGAGGGTGACGGTAACCTGGGAAAGTTTGTCGGCCGAAGCCCCTTTTCTGGCGGAAGTATTACTGCCGGAAGTGACGGTGCCGGTGATGACCAGCTCGCTATCCTGGGCGAAGGTGCACAAAGAGAGCAGTAACCAGCAGCCCAGCGATAGGCAGGAGATCAGTTTTTTCATAATGGCTTGCGTTAGCTTGTTGGTAGATTAATATGTACTACATATAGCAAATATAGGGAGTTCCGCTATCCCTCCAAATATTTGACTGAAAATTTAATTTTGCACCAGAAAGCTGATAAATAGGGCATTAACGGGGTTTTAGGGGTTTATGCTGGGGTGGCGATGAAAGCGTGTCCATTGAAAACCAAGGAAGAAAACAACTTATTAAGTATTACATATCAACCCACTTTATTACATTTGCCGGTATGAAGACCGATCAGGAGTTATATAAACTGAAGCCTATTGCCTCTGTGACCATGGCCGACCAGGTGGAATCTCAATTGCGTGATTATATCATCAAGCGTTCGATCCGTCCGGGCGATTCGATCCCGAAGGAGATGGAGATCGCGGAAGCGCTGGGGGTGAGCCGCAATGTGGTGCGGGAGGCGTTGAGCCGGTTGCGGATGCTGGGCATGATCGAGTCGAAGAAGAAGCGGGGGATGATCCTCACGCAGCCCGATGTGATGAAGGGACTGGAGCGTATTTTACATCCTACCATATTGGATATCAACGTTCGGAAGGAGCTTTTCGAACTGCGCCTGGTACTGGAAGTAGGCCTGGGCGACCTGCTGTTCAAACGCAAAACAGCGGAGCACCTGCAGCAGCTGGACGCCATCGTGGAGCGGGAGCACCGCGCCACCACGTCGATCGAGCGGATCCGCTGCGAGGTAGAGTTCCACTCTACCCTATATGAAATGGCTGGCAATGAAACGCTTAAGCGTTTTCAGACCATCCTGATGCCGGTTTTCGAATACGTGGTCGAGTACGAATCCAAGCTGGAGCACACATCGGTGGGCACCGTTACCCACGCCGACCTGGTGAAGATCCTGCACGGCAACAAACCCGACGATTTCCCCAATGCCATGCGCCAGCACCTGCTGCCGCACCTGGAGCACCTGTAGATCATCATCATAATTCACTGACAATCTGCTTTTTAACTTCTCCACGCGCGTTTGCGGAGGTGGGGCGGCATCTTCGGTGCTGGTTCATACCAGGCTATTTCTTCGCGTGCACCTCGTTCGTACCTTGTTCGTGACTTGTTCGTACCTCCTTCGCTATTTTACGGTGTGTCTTGTACTGAAAAAACTTTACAGGTGGGTAGCTTATTACTGGGAGAGCTTTACAGTCGTTCACAATGATACGGATATAGCTTTACAGTTTGTCAGATTGTACGGATATAGCTTTACAGGG
>NZ_JARHUJ010000008.1 GCF_029223285.1 Paraflavitalea sp. CAU 1676
TTTCCGGTATGGCAATAATGCCTACCTGGCCCCGCCCGTCTCATTTCCCTATAGGTCAATTTTCTTTAGCTTAACTAAGTTAAATTAACCTTGCTTAGTACAGTACAAAAGTAAAAGCCCCGCCCAATAAAAGGCGGGGGTGCTCCCATTCATATGCGTTAACCATTAAACCTTATCCTATAGCGTTACATACGAACAATCATGCCCATGGGATTTTCCGGGAGCGAAAAACAGCTGATTGTGTATTATTTGTGAACGATATACCAGTAATGCACATACTTACTTAGGTGTTTGAACTGATGAGGGTATTTTATGACCGGCTATGGGTTAATTATTCCTATAATTACAACATCGTACATCCCGGCTCCTTAACCACCAATAATTAATTGTGGAAACAACTTCCCGTCTTATACCCCCCATTGGGGAAACAGCCAAACCAGGCCGGTGTACAAAGAATTTGTTGAGCGCACCAGGTACCTGTCCACGAATTAACGAACCATTATCCAGCAGAAGTACAGGAGGAAGCACCCCTCACACCAACCCTTTCCCCAAAGAGATACATTCAAAACCATATAAAAATAAAGAACCCCTCTGCTTGCGCAGAAGGGCTCCTTTGCTTGTCATGTCAGTGTACCTATTTTATGTATAGTCGCTGACTAAGAAACTTTTCACGCAGCCACAAGGGCTTTATGAAGATCCTTAGCGCAGGAACAACATTTCGCGGTATTTAGGCAGCGCCCAGTATTCGTCGGCCACCAGCAATTCCAGCTTGTCAACGCGGTAACGGATATCGTCGAAGAACGCATCCTTTACCTGGCTTTGATAAGCAATAGCCTTGGTGCGCGTATCGGTCATCACATTAACCACCTTGCGGGCTTCGATCATCTTCTCAACCAGATCGCTCAGCTTGTTGATGTGCTCGGAGATCTTCTCGAGGATCTGCATTTGATTGGCATAGCTTTCTGCTTTCAGACCAATCTCTTTCAGACCCTTGATATTGTTGATCAGGATGTTCTGGTACTTGATCGCTGCAGGCAGTACATGACTGGTGCACAGCTCACCCATAATGCGGGCTTCGATCTGGATGTGCTTGATGTATTTTTCCAGCTCGATCTCGTGACGTGCTTCCAGCTCAACATGGTTCAATACGTTGTTGTGCTCGAACAGGTGTTTAGCCTTGTCAGTAATCATAGCGTCGAGGGCAAGAGGAGTAGTACGTACGTTGGGCAAACCACGCTTTTCAGCTTCAGCATGCCATTCGTCGCTGTAACCATCACCTTCGAACAGTACTTTCTCGCTCGCAACGATATACTCACGGATAACGTGCATGATCGCGATCTCTTTCTTCTCACCTTTCTCGATCAGGGCGTCTACGTCTTTCTTGAATTGCTTCAGGGTTTCAGCCATGATGGTGTTCAGGGAGGTCATCGCGTTGGCGCAGTTGGCAGCGGAACCTACCGCGCGGAACTCGAACTTGTTACCAGTGAAGGCAAACGGAGAAGTACGGTTACGGTCGGTGTTGTCGAGCAACAGTTCAGGAATGCTGCGGTGCAGGTCGAGCTTCAGGATAGCTTCATCCTGCTCGTCGAATTTGCCACCTACTCTTTCCTTCACATCAGCCAGTACCTTGCTCAGGTAACCACCAATGAATACAGAGATGATCGCAGGAGGAGCTTCGTTCGCACCCAAACGGTGGTCGTTACCGGCAGAAGCGATAGCAGCGCGGAGAATATCAGAATAATCATGTACAGCCTTGATCGTGTTTACGAAGAAGGTCAGGAACATGAGGTTGGTCTTGGGGGTCTTACCGGGAGCCAGCAGGTTTACGCCTGTATCTGTAGCAAGGCTCCAGTTGTTGTGCTTACCGCTACCGTTAACGCCGGCAAATGGTTTCTCATGCAACAGCGCGCGCAGTTTGTGACGGCGGGCAACGCGGTCCATAACATCCATCAGCAGGGTGTTGTGGTCAACGGCAACACTTACTTCTTCGAAGATAGGAGCACACTCGAACTGAGCGGGAGCTACCTCATTGTGACGGGTACGCAGAGGAATACCCAGCTTGTAAGATTCAGTTTCGAAGTCGCGCATGAAAGCGTACACTCTTTCGGGAATAGAACCGAAGTAGTGATCTTCCAGTTGCTGGCCCTTGGCAGGAGAGTGACCAAATACAGTACGGCCGCTCATCAGCAGGTCAGGACGCGCATTGAACATACCTTCGTCGATCACGAAGTATTCTTGCTCCCAGCCCAAAGTAGCAGAAACCTTGCTTACGTTCTTGTCGAAGTAGTTACAAACTTCAACAGCCGATTTATTCAGCGCCTCCAGCGATTTCAGCAGGGGAGCTTTGTAGTCCAGTGTTTCACCGGTATAAGAAACGAAAATAGTAGGGATGCAAAGGGTTTTGCCGGTGCCGATCTCCATGATGAAGGGAGGAGAAGAAGGATCCCAGGCAGTATAACCACGAGCTTCGAAAGTAGCACGGATGCCACCGTTGGGGAAAGAAGAAGCATCAGGCTCTTGTTGTATAAGTGCATCACCGTCAAAGGTTTCCAGAGCGCTTCCGTCACCTTTCAGTGTAAAGAATGAATCATGTTTTTCAGCAGTGGTACCAGTTAAAGGTTGGAACCAGTGTGTATAGTGAGTAACCCCTTTTGTTTCAGCCCATTGACGAAGTCCGGCAGAAATTTGGTTAGCCATAGCCCGGTCGATCTTCTTACCACCTTTAATAGAGGTCAGCAGGCTCTTATAAGCCTCATCACTTAAGAATTCACGAGCTGTTTTAAGCGTAAATACGTTCTCACCAAAGAAGCCGGTAATTTTGGTTGACCCCTCCACCACCGTACCATTCGAAAGCGTTAGGTCGTTGATAGCTTTAAAGCGTAATGATTCCATTTCTTAGTTTTTTGCGTGTTGTGCAAATAAACAATAAATGGAGTGGATAAAAAATTTTTTGAGGCAGATGGGGATTTTTTTAAACAAAATGTGGGAAAAGCTACTGTCCTATTGAATGAAACCTCAGAAATTGCTTCAATTCGGAGTAGAATTTAAATATTTTTCTTTTTACTAATTTAATGCCCGCCAGGCCGCCTCCAGCCTTGTTTAATGGGGCCTGGCCGGCCCGCCAAAACCATCGTTACCAGCAGCAATAACTCAGGAATAGCCTTGTACCGTACAATAGCGCCCGGAAACGGTACCACCAACCCAATGAACAGGTAATTGGCGATACTGAAAAACACCATAAACCAGATCCAGGCCTGGGCTGAGCCCCGCAGCCCGGCCGTATTTCTTCTCAGCAGGGTCATAATCAATAAGGTCCAAAAGAACAGCACTTCAACGGCAGCCATGATCTGCAAGGGCCCGCGCGCTTCCCATAAAAAGGGCCGTACAAAGGCATTCAAAAAGGCTTCGGGTAAAACCTTCAAAAAGCTGCCCGCATCAGGGCTCAGGGGGGTAAGGCCAAACCGGGTATTGCCATGCAGTGTCATGAATTCCGCTTGCCGGTCCGCCACCAGGGCCGCCAGGTTAAAAGGCCCGGGTAAAAAGCCGCTTACCAAAAAGAGGAACGTAGCTATCCCGAACGCAGCACCGAAAACAACCCCGGGCTTGCGATCATACCTTACTGCAATAAACCAGGCCACGACCGCCGGCAGCATGATCAGCACCAGCACATTCCTGAAAATGAAAACACCCGCCAGTCCCAGCAACGCCCACCATAAAGAACGGCGCCGGTGATCATGGATCCATCGGTAGGCATGTATCAGGAAAAAAGAGACGCAGAGAAAAAGGAATCCGTCCGCCCGGATACCCGTGAGCCAGAAAACCACCGGCGGGAAAAAGAAGATCAGGAGAAACAGCCACAAACGCCTGGCCGGAAAGAGTTGCACCGTAAGTTTGAACAATAAGAAATGCCCCCAAAAGGTCAAAAAGGAATAATAGATCGCATTAGCATAGTAGTTGCCTCCGCTCACGAGGTTGAAAATACCCAGCGTTTTAACCTGCAGGTGCCACTCCAGTTTGTCTAAATAATAAGCAAGTGCTTGTGATATATCGCCACCCGATATCCGCCAGGCCTTGATGGGAAGAAAGTCCAGAAAGAACTGAACAGGATCCGTTTTCAACAACGCACATTCATTGATTGACCCGATATGGACATCCCAGGTATCATCACCACCATAATAATGTATGAAAAGATAGCCATAAAAGCAAGCCAGCAGCGCTTTCCAGCCAAAAGCAAGCGCCGCTTCCCAAATAGAGAGAGCCGGCACTGTTCTGCGTGTCAGGTAAACGGTCAGCACTCCAAACAATAAAAAAAACAATATGGTAATAGCCATGAAAAACAATTACCGGTTATGGCAATTGCAATCAAATCTATACATTTGATACAATATTTGCCAATGTCCGGAAAATCAGCGCTACATAAAAAATGCATTGCGTTCGTATCCAACAGTGCCTGGTCGGTATATAATTTCCGGCTCGATGTGATCAATAATCTCCTGGCACAAGGCTATGAAGTAATAGTACTCGCACCCGACGACAAATATTCCGCCCCCCTCACAGAAATGGGATGCCGTTTCATCCCCATCGATTTCGACAACAAAACAAAGAACCCTTTTCTCGATCTGTCTTTTTACTGGCAGTTGAAGAAACTATACAGGCATCACCAGCCTGATTTCATCTTTCACTATGTGGCTAAGCCCAATATCTATGGTTCACTCGCTGCTTCTTCCAATGGAATACCATCAGTGGCTGTGATCACTGGATTAGGTTATGCATTTGCTAAAAAGAACTGGCTCTACCGCGTCATCAGGCTGCTGTATCGGAATTCACTGCGCAAAGCACAGGAAGTATGGTTCCTGAACAATGAAGATGCCCGCATCTTCATCGATGAGAAGATTGTCAACATTGAAAAAGTAAAAGTACTCCCCGGCGAAGGCATCAATACCCGGCATTTTGCACCGATAAAAGTGCACCGCCCGGCCAAACATAGTTTCACCTTTCTGATGAGCACCCGCTTGCTGAAAAGCAAAGGGATCGGTCTTTATGCGGATGCCGCACGCATCCTGAAGAAGAAGAACTACGACGTTCGTTTCGAGCTCATCGGCTTCTTCGAAAACCACCATCCCGATTCCATCACACAGGAAGAACTGACCCGTTGGGAAAAAGAAGGATTGATCCATTATGGCGGATTTGCCAAAGACGTAAGACCATTCCTCGCGAAAGCAGATTGCTTCGTATTCCCTTCCTTCTACAATGAAGGCATACCCCGTTGCCTTATGGAGGCGGCCGCTATGGAATTACCCGTCATAACTTCTATGAACCGGGGCTGTAAGGAAGTAGTGCTGAATAATTCAACCGGGTACATCTGCAACCGCCACGATCCGTTCGACCTGGCCGATAAAATGGAGAAGATGATCAACCTGTCGCACGAAGAAAGAGCGCGTATGGGAAAGAATGGACGTTCACTCGTGCTGCGCAAATTCAACATCGAACACATCATCGACGAATACACCGATACCCTCCAGCAAGACCTTACAGATTAAAGCCTCGGTCACCCGACACGCTGCAGCCGACCTAACCGATTAACGCATCCGGCACAGCCAGGCCTTACGCCTCATCGCACTTCCAACATAGCCGGAAAGAACGGCTTCAAATACGCCAGCACACCCGACTGCCTGATCTGCGCCGCCCAACTCCAATCACGCATATCCGGCGTGAAATAATCAAACGAAGTCACCTTCTCCCAGCTCAGATCGTGCAGGTCAGGCGCCACAAACAGGAACCGGCCGCCAGAGCTACGGGCAAAATCCTGCGCCCAGGCATAATCGGTCGTCACCACCGGCACACCGCAGGCAGCATACTCCAGGAATTTGGTAGAAGTGAGCTGATTAAAAGGAGCCTTATCGGGAATATAGTTCAGGGCAAACCGCGATTGTAAAATATGCTGCATCACCGCAGCCTTCTCTACGGGCCCTTTAAAGATGATATTGGAATAAGCCGAATAACGTTGTCGCAAGGCCTCATAGTTTCTACTCAACAGCAGCAACGACCGCTCCCGCAGATCCCCTTCGGTAAAGCGGTCCAGCAACTGCTCCGGGTTCCGCCCGGCCGAAAGATCGCCTACATATATAAAGTCGTATACCTTTTCGGTAACCCCGCTCACCCCTGCAAACCATTCATCGGCAATGCCCACCTCCATCATACAGGAAGGCACGCTGTCCCGAAATGGGAACCGCCCCTGGGTGTACTCATTTTTAAAGATCCGGAGGTCGGGCTTTGCATTCAACACCAGCTTGCCCCAGTCCTTGAGGCCGCGCAGGGGGGGCGTAGAAGGCGAGATGTACTGGTGGATCCTGAAAACACCGGGTGGGGCAGCACTCCTGTCGAGCCCCATAAAATACCAGTCAACCTGCCTTTTCAGGCCAGGAAGCTCCCGGGGTGTCACCGCCTCACAGCGAATGCCCAGCCCGGCAAAAAATCGGGTATACCCATAAATCGCCGGTAAAAAAGCCTTGTTGTGATGAATTAGTGCAATGGTCATAGACAAACTGGAAAGTCATAAAAGTAATACATTCCCGGCAGCCTCAGGAGAGGCCTTCACAACAAAACCTGGCCAGAAAGCAATTGTCAATCAGTGGCTTGCGCAATCAGCCAAACCGCCTGCTGTAAAAGGTATAGGGGTAAGCGGGGCAAAAAGAATCACGAAACCTAAAGGCTAAATCCGAAATCAATAGTACTTTTGCGGCACCATGGAAATATCAGTTAAAACGGCGCAGCAGTTGCGCCTTACTCCCGAAGAATTCGAGCTCATAAAACAAAAACTTGGTCGCACTCCCAACTTCAACGAACTCTGTGCCTTCAGCGGCATGTGGAGCGAACACTGTAGCTATAAGAATTCCATCAAATGGTTGAAAACACTGCCCCGTGACGGTAAAAGAATGCTGGTAAAAGCCGGCGAAGAAAATGCCGGACTGATGGACATCGGCGACGGCTACGGCGTAGTGTTCAAAATTGAATCCCACAATCACCCCTCCGCCATCGAACCCTTCCAGGGTGCCGCAACCGGTGTAGGGGGTATTCACCGCGATATCTTTACCATGGGCGCACGTCCCGTGGCATCCCTCAACTCCCTCCGTTTTGGTCACCTCAAAGATGCCAAAACCCAACACCTGCTCTCCGGCGTGGTGCATGGCATCGGTCACTACGGTAACTGCTTCGGCGTACCTACCGTAGGCGGAGAGATCTATTTCGAAGGCCGCTACCATACCAACCCCCTCGTCAATGCTATGAGCGTGGGTATCGTAAAAAGCGGTGAAACCATCTCCGCCACCGCGGCAGGAGTGGGCAACCCCGTATTCTTCGTAGGTTCTGCCACCGGAAAAGACGGGATCGGCGGCGCCTCTTTCGCATCAGCTGATATTACCTCCGATAGCGTACAGGAATTACCTGCCGTACAGGTGGGCGACCCCTTCCAGGAGAAAAAACTGCTCGAGGCCTGCCTCGAAGTCATCCAGACCGGCGCCGTAGTAGGTATGCAGGACATGGGTGCTGCAGGCATCATATGCTCTACAGCCGAAATGAGCGCCAAAGGTGGCGTAGGTATGCGCATCGACCTCGATAAAGTACCCACCCGCCAGGCCAATATGAAGACCTGGGAGCTCCTCCTCAGCGAAAGCCAGGAGCGCATGCTGATGGTGGTAGAAAAAGGCAAAGAAGAAGCCGTACAGAAAGTATTCGAGAAATGGGATCTTCCCTGCTCCAATATCGGTGAGGTAACCAACGATGGCCTCCTTCGTTTCTACATGCATGGAGAACTGGAAGCCGAACTGCCAGCCGAAGAACTGGTACTCGGTGGCGGTGCTCCTCAATATACCCGCGAGTACAAAGAACCCGCCTACATGGAAAAGATCAAGGCATTCGATCCTGCCGCGATCAAAGTACCGGCCGACCTCAAAGCCGTAGCGGAAGAACTGGTAACCGTACCCAACATCGCCAACAAACGTTGGATCTATGTGCAGTACGATAGCATGGTAGGAGCCGGCAACGCCTCTACCAACCAGCCCAGCGACGCAGCGATAGTGATCGGAAAGCCAACCGGTAAGGGTCTCGCGCTCACTACCGATTGTAACAGCCGTTACGTATTCGCCGATCCTTATAAAGGAGCCATGATCGCAGTAGCAGAAGCAGCCCGCAACATCGTGTGCAGCGGCGGTGAGCCTCTTGGCGTAACCAACTGCCTCAACTTCGGCAATCCTTATGATCCCGAAGTATACTACCAGTTCGTACACGCCATTCAGGGCATGGGCGAAGCCTGCCGCAAGTTCGATACGCCTGTAACAGGTGGTAACGTGAGCTTCTACAACCAGAACCCCGATGGAGCCGTATATCCTACACCTACCATTGGCATGGTTGGCCTGCTCGACAGCGTGAACGATAAAATGACCATGTACTTTAAAGAGGCCGGCGATGTGATCTTCCTCGTAGGTAAATCCCGCGCCGACATCAACTCTTCCGAATACCTGCACAAAGTGAACGGCGTAGAGCACAGCCCTGCCCCTCACTTCGATATTGAAGAAGAGTTTACCCTGCAGCAAAAAGTAACCGAACTCATCAAGGCAAAAGCCATCGAGTCGGCCCACGATACCAGCGAAGGTGGCCTGTTCATCACCCTGCTCGAATCCGGTTTCCACAAGAATCTCGGCGTAGACGTGAAGGCCGATGACAGCAGCATCCGCAAAGATGCCTATTGGTTTGGCGAAGCGCAAAGCCGCGTAGTGGTAAGCGTTAAGCCGGCGAAAGTGGCAGCCTTCCGCAAACTGATGGGCGATCACCCGTTTGCCGAACTGGGTACCGTAACCAATGGAGCTATCAACATCGATGGAGCCAACTGGGGACCCACCATCACCTGGAAAGAAAAGTATGATACCGCCATCGAGAACCTGTTGGCCGGTACAGAATCAGAACAGGCATTAAGCGCATTATAAAATCCTGCACCTGCATTAAACAAGCAGTAAACGCAATAGAACCGGTGATCAGTCAGGATGGTAACATGTTGATTGATCACCGGTCTCATTAAAAGCTAACCATGAACAAGAACGCAACCATCGTCGTAACCGGAGCAGCAGGATTTATAGGAAGTTGCCTCGTCGGTTTTCTCAATAACCACGGCTACAACAACCTTATCCTCGTCGACGAATTCACCAGGGCCGACAAAGCCCCCAATCTGGATGGCAAAACCTTCCGGGAGAAAGTAGAACGCGAACAATTCTTCGACTGGCTCGGCAACGAAGCCAATACGGTCGATTTCATTTATCATATAGGCGCCCGCACTGATACCACCGAATTTGATTATGCCGTACACCAGAAGCTCAATGTGGAGTATTCACAGAAGATCTGGTCTTATTGCGTATGGAACCAGGTGCCACTCGTATACGCTTCTTCAGCCGCCACCTATGGCGCCGGCGAATTGGGGTACAACGACGATCACGAAGTGCCATTCAACTTAAAACCTTTGAACCCGTATGGCGTGTCGAAGAATGAGTTTGATAAATGGGCACTGCAACAACCCACGCATCCCCCCTTCTGGGCCGGCTTGAAATTCTTCAATGTCTACGGACCCAACGAAAACCATAAGGGCCGTATGGCCAGTGTGATCTGGCATTCATTCAACCAGATCAAAAAAGACGGACTGGTAAAGTTGTTCAAGTCCCATCGACCCGATTTCAAAGACGGACAGCAGCTGCGCGACTTTGTGTACGTAAAAGACCTGCTCAATGTTTGTTACTGGTTGATGGAACAGCACGATGCAACCGGCAATCAGTTGACCAGCGGCTTATACAACCTCGGAACCGGAAAGGCAAGAAGCTTCGAAGCCCTGGTGAAAGCCACCTATGCAGGCCTCGATAAAGAAGCCAACATACAGTACATCGATATGCCCGAAGATATCCGGGACAAATACCAGTACTTTACCGAAGCCAATATGCAGAAGCTGATCGCTGCCGGTTACAAAATACCCTTCCACACATTGGAAGAGGGGGTGGACGATTACGTACGCAACTACCTCTCAACAGGTAAATATTATTAATAGGCTATTTTATAAAACGCCGGCCGCAACCAACCGGTGTTTTGTAAACCCTGCTCCAAACTAAACGCTCATGAGTAAGAAGATTGCCATCATCGGCGGGGGAAACCTCGGCACCGCCATTGCAGAAGGATTGATCAATAGCGGCTTCTCCAAACCCGAGCACATCCTCATCACTAAGCGCAACATCAAAACCTTGCAAGCCCTCGAGCAAAGAGGGGTGTTGGTGGGTGACAACAACCTCGAAGCAGTCGCTTTTGCCGACCTTATCATACTCGCCGTAAAGCCCTTTCAGGTAAATGATGTATTGGCCAAATTGAAAGACGCCATCGAACCGGCCAGGCATACCCTGATGTCGGTAATAACCGGTATCTCCATCGATCAGTTGCTGAAAGCAGTAGGGAAGAAGGTGCCGGTGATACGCGCCATGCCCAATACCGCCATCGCAATCCAGGAAAGTATGACCTGCCTGGCAGCACACGAGGTCAGCAAGGAACTGGTTACCTACACAGAAGATCTTTTCAATCAACTGGGCCGCGCGGTTTGGATCGACGAAAAGCTGATGGATGCAGCCACCGTATTGGGTGCTTGCGGAACAGCCTACGCCATGCGTTATATCCGGGCCAATATACAGGGAGGAATAGAGATTGGTTTCGATGCGGCCACGGCAACGCTGATAGCTGCCCAAACAGTAAAAGGAGCGGCAGACCTATTGTTGAAGAAGGGAACCCACCCCGAGCAGGAGATCGATAAGGTAACTACTCCCAAGGGATGCACCATCGCAGGTCTTAATGAAATGGAACACCAGGGCTTTAGCTCATCCCTGATCAAAGGCATAGTAGCCAGCTACGATAAGATCGCCAAAGATTAGCAGTTCCATAACGCGCATACTTGCCATTAAACCTTGTTCACCAAATCTACAAATATGAAAAAGCAGATCTTATCCTGCGTATTATTGATCTCTGCCCTTTATTTGCAATCTTGTACCAAAAGTGTTGAAAAGGAAGCGCCTTTGGAAGAAATCAAATCAGCTACTCCTGAAGAAAGAGAAACGCTGAGTGTCCAGGATCCCAGTAAGGTATTTGTCGAATACGTTAATGGGCAATATGTAACCTCTTATCAGGGGGGATTAACTTTCGGCCCCACATTGCCACATCCCATTGACGATCCTACAGGGGTTTATGACGGTTATCAGATACCTACGATCGAGTTCCTCAACTGGACATTAAATGCTGCTGCACTGCCTTATACCCTCGACGGCGCTTATTTCTCCATGCTACAGCCTACATTTCCAAGTTCGGGTATAACTGGTGAGGCAGCCACGATTAGTTCAATAGAGACCTATCATTCGGCGCTTTATGATATATGGCAAAATGCAACCCTCACGCATACTCAAAAAGTACAGCAGGCAAATGCCGTTGCCACACCAACGATCACGGCTGTTGCGTCGGGAGGAGGAGAAGTTAAACGTGTTTCTGGTTTGCTGATCAGGGATCATGAATCCCCTACCAAAATGTCGGTGGTAAATGAGAAGTATATGGTTCCAACTGTTACAGGAACAGATAAAATAGTTGGCGTAGTTAACACTGGTGGTTATCGAATAGATATGTTTGCGCCAAGTTCAAGCACGGCCGGGCCTGTAACAAGGGTGACTGTCGAATATCTAACTTCTCCAAGAACCGTAGCATCATACAATATAACTTACTCAGGAACCTGGGAAAGCTATCATACGGTAGGAACACTTACACTCTCCAACGGTACTGTGTTTAATATCAACCATTACCTGGAGCCCTAAATTATAGATCAGCGAAGCATAATTGATTTATACGAGAAGAAGATGGCATTTTGTCATCTTCTTTTTTTTAGGATAGATGCCTTAATAGAACTTCCCATTCTCTACATCTACCTGGAAGGCGCGCAGGTTCACCAGTCTTTTTTCATATTGGGTCACCTCACTAACGCCGGCCGATGCCAGCAACAAGGGCCAGCTCGCACCGGCAATAACAGGCATGCGGGGCGCTTTGAATTCCATGGAAGCCGTGCCATAAAATTCCCAGGTCTGTTGATGGTTGTACAGCGGGAAAAAGTTCGAGCCCATCCGGATGAAGGTGATCTCGCCATCGCAGAAGCCCCATACATTCTTACGGGGATACAGCTTGCCATCCTGCTCTTTCACGTATAGGATATCGGTCAACGATTCAAACCTTACTTCAAAGTCCGGGGCAGAAGGGGTTCCTTTTTTAAATTCATTGAACGACAGGTAAACACCCTTTGCCGGCTTCCACTGGTCGGGGGTAAGGAAATACCGGCTGTTAAAGGCATCCACTTGTTCCTGGGTCATTTTCCGTCTCCGCATCACCTGGGCAAAATCGGTGCGTCCCAACTCCTCCAATCCTTGTAAGAGGGTATTGGTGATAAAGCCGCCCGAAGTATAGCCGTTATGCTTACGCGCATATACCACGGTATCGATGCGGTACACCGGATGCAGGGCTTCAGCCGATTGCAGGTAAACTTCCGCTTTCAGGTAAAGCCAGGCATTTTTCGGATGCGTATTGTGCAGGCTCAGTTCTGCCGAGTCGAATTCCGACAACCACATTTTCCTCAGGTACACGACCAGTTGCTGCGTCGATCCCTTTTGCAGGTTCCCGTTATAGTGAGCCATGAGAAAATTGGTGAGTTCCTCACTGGTGTTGTTGGTAAAGCGGTATTTGTACGAGTGCCGGTCTTTGGTAGAACGGTAAAAGCCAAGTTTGGTCGTGTCGGGCCTGATATCCCGTACCACAATAGCCGAAAAAGGCAGCACACCGGTTTCCGTTGACGTAGCCACAACGGGATATATGACCTTATACAGGCTCTTATTGGAGGGGGCAAGGGTCGAAGAAAGCGACCGCTGACCGAAATGGGTTTGGCTGAGCAAAAGCAAGGCTGCTAGTAGAACGGATAACCTGGACATGCAAAATTGGATTAGGCAGTTAGAAAATGAGTCAGGGGCTCATCCACAGGTCTATGATTTTGAAAGGAGATTTTAAAAGGTATATAGATCAAAAAGGGAGGGCGAATACGAATAACTGCCGCACAGTCATTCAGAAACACCAAAATACTGAAAATATGTGTAACTGCGGTAAACCCGGTTCAATCTCTTAAATATGTGGCCCAACTGCGATATTTGAATAACCACACGCAAAACTCCTATAACAGGCAATCACCATTCGTAAAAATAACGTAGCCAGCAGCGTATTGCTACGAAAATGTCAATAAAACCCTGTCGGTAGCTTGCAAATGAAATAAAAATTGCCTTCCTTCGTTTTAGAAATACTTTAACTCCCTTGATCCAATTTTACTATGAAAAGTGAGAGGTTTACACAAGTCGTCTTACTGGTAGAGATCGTAGCAATCGGCTTCTTGCATTCCGCCAAGAGTAGCCGGCCAGAAACCGTAACTGCCAAAAGTATTCAAACTGCACCGCAGCAAGCGAAAGGGCAGCAGCCCAATCAATGGAATAATTTTACCCTCATCAGACTAAGATAAACCACGTAGCGCGCCCATCCCCCGTAAGGAGCGTTCACCTGCTTGCCCGCGTAAGCACTACTATCCACCTGCCGGTCCCGGCTAAGCAATGCCCGCTGCTTTTTCCTCCTAAGCAAGATCCCCCCTGCGCGTCACGCGCAAACAACATCCCGCTCAGTATCCTACGTACGCACCAGCCCATCCGCTTTTTCAGGCCCCGTAAAAGGCACCTCAAGGCCCAGGTCATCCTATCTCTATATAAGTTAATACCTCTTAAACGGTAGGTTTTTCCACATTACGTTTTTGTGATTTTTATCAGCCAAAAAATTCGTGTATCTTTGCATGACCTTCAGGAAATAGTATTCCCCTATTGTGGTTTTCCGCTGGTCATAACCGGACTGGTTCAATAATCAAGTAAAAAGTAGTACGCCAGATATACAGACATCCAAGTAAACCCTGTTAAATCCATTTGGCAGGGAGCCCGGCGGTGTTTGTGTGGCTTATTATTTTGTACCCGTCCTGCAGCCGTGTTAGAAACTGAGCATTGTAAACTGATTTAACGAATATATTATGGCCAAGTACATTTTTGTAACAGGAGGTGTAACGTCTTCATTAGGAAAAGGGATCATTGCCGCGTCATTAGCCAAGCTATTACAGGCAAGAGGATTAAGGGTAACTATTCAGAAATTCGATCCCTACATCAACGTGGATCCAGGTACACTCAACCCCTACGAGCATGGTGAGTGTTATGTGACTGAAGATGGTGCCGAGACCGACCTCGATCTCGGACACTACGAGCGTTTCCTGAACATCTTTACCACACAGGCCAATAACGTAACAACAGGCCGTATTTACCAAACTGTCATCAACAAAGAAAGGGAAGGAGCCTTCCTCGGAAAAACAGTTCAGGTAATCCCCCATATCACCGATGAGATCAAGCGCAGAATGCTCCTGTTGGGCAAAAACAATGAGTATGATGTGATAATCACTGAGTTAGGTGGAACTGTGGGCGATATCGAAAGCCTTCCGTTCATCGAGGCATTGCGCCAGCTCCAGTGGGAACTGCCCGAGGAAGATACCGTAGTCGTGCACCTTACCCTCATCCCTTACCTCAAAGCGGCCAAGGAACTGAAAACAAAGCCCACCCAGCACAGCGTAAAAATGCTGAGCCAGGAAGGCGTGCACCCCGATATTATTGTATGCCGTACAGAGCGCTCCCTGTCGCCCGACCTGCGCCGTAAAATAGCCCAGTTCTGTAATGTAAAGCAGGAAGCGGTGATCGAAGCAGCCGATGCCCCCACCATCTACGAAGTACCACTGGCTATGATGCGGGAGAAGCTCGATCTCATCTGTATGAAGAAGCTCAACATCACTACACAGAATGAGCCGGAACTCCACCGCTGGAAAGAGTTCCTCGACAAGCTGAAATACCCCAAGAGCCAGGTCACCATTGGCCTCATTGGAAAATATATTGAACTGCAGGATGCTTATAAATCCATCCTGGAGGCATTTGTACACGCAGGCGCCATCAATGAAGCCAAAGTACAAGTGGTAAACGTGCACAGCGAATTCATAACCGACGACAACGTAGCCGAAAAGCTCGCTAACCTCGATGGATTGCTGGTAGCCCCAGGTTTCGGTCATCGTGGCGTGGAAGGAAAGATCATAGCGGTGAAATACGCCCGTGAGAATAACCTGCCATTCTTCGGTATTTGTCTCGGCATGCAGATGTCGGTCATTGAATATGCCCGCGATATCCTCAATCTGAAGAAAGCCCATTCTACCGAAATGGACCCCAATACGCCCGATGCGGTCATCGATCTCATGGAAGAGCAAAAGAAGATCACCGCTAAAGGTGGCACGATGCGCCTGGGTTCTTACACCTGTCAAACGAAAGAAGGTAGTCTGGCGCGCACCATCTACGGCAAAGAAATGATCACCGAGCGCCACAGGCACCGTTGGGAGTTTAACAACCAGTACCTCGCCCGCTTCGAAGAATCCGGCATGGTAGCCAGTGGTAAGAATCCCGAAAGCGGACTGGTAGAGATCGTGGAACTGCCCGCGCACCCCTTCTTCATCGGCGTACAATACCACCCCGAATTGAAGAGCACGGTCGAAAACCCGCATCCGTTGTTCGTGCACTTCATTAAGGCAGCCAAAGAATACGCCGATCAGAAAAGCGCGGTAAAGAACCCGCTTCTGCAAAGCGAAATGATATAACGACACATTCAGCCTGATCCTGGATCAAGTTGAAAATCAATAGCGGCACATTGAGTAACAAGTATTTACGGTTATTCAATGTGCCGTAATATTTTAAGGCACACCACGACTAAATAGACGGGAAAGCCCCGGCTGGGCTTCACACATAAATCATTTGTCATAAACCCCGGCCCTAGCCATATTCCCCTATCTTTGCACCTCCTAAAATTTTGTATTACATGAACATGGATCGCAATACGATAATCGGCTTTGTGTTATTAGCTGGATTATTGTTTGTTTACCTCTTTATCTCAACCAAGAATACGCACGAGCTCCAGGGCCAGCGCCAGCACTACGAAGACTCTGTGGCCAGAGTGAAAAGGGCCCTCGATTCCACAGCCGCCATCGCCAAGCGCGATACGGCTATCAAAGCCGTGTTGGGAACCGACAGTCTGCTTCAGCAGGTTCAGGGAGTAGAAAAGTTGGTAACCGTAGAGAATGAAGTGATCAAAGTAACCTTTACCAACAAAGGCGGACAGCCCGGTAAAGTTGAACTGAAGAACTATAAATCTGCCGATAGCAACCTGGTAGTATTGAATGGAACATCATTCGATAAGATCTCTTATCCGGTTAATGCGGCGCCCAACCAGGTAACGCAGGTATCCGATCTGTATTTTATCAGCGGTGATGTCGTGAAGAATGCCGACAACAGTCAAAGCATTGTATTCCGGTTCCCGTCAACGAATGGTACGCTCACACATACCTTCACCATCAGGCCCAACGATTACCTCATTGATTTCAATGTACAACTGGCCGGTGCTGATAAATTGTTAACGCAAGGTGCATTTAACCTTACCTGGCAAAACCAGCCCGTATCTCATGAAAGTGATTTCAAGTACGAGCGCTCGCAAAGCACTATCTGCTATTACACGGATAACGACTTCGATTATGTGATGACCAAGTCCGACAGGAAGTTCGAAACCCCCACACAATGGGTGGCCGTATCACAGCAGTTCTTCAACACCGCGCTGATTGCGAAGACTGGATTCAACAGTTTCTCTACTGGCGAAACCCGTTGGACAAGGCACACCGATTCCTCCAACAAGATCGCCGATGTTACCACCACGCTGCAGGCCAAGCTGCCCCTGGGCGCTGATGCATTGGTTCCCCTCCAACTGTACTACGGTCCTAATGATTATAAGATATTGAAGAAGCAGCCGGTGGCTGAGATGGATAAGATCATCAACCTGGGTCGCGATATGTATGCCTTCGTAAGGCCGATCAACAAATACATCGTGATGCCGGTGTTCAACTTCTTCAACAGCTTTATCGGCAGCATGGGTATCGCAATCTTGTTGCTGACGCTCTTTATCCGTCTGGCTACGTCTCCTTTGATGTATCCTGGATACCTGACCAGCGCCAAGATGAAGATTCTTCGTCCCGACCTGGCAAAGCTGAAAGAGAAGTATCCCGATCAGCAGCAGTTTGCGATGGAGCAAATGAAGTTCATGCGCGAAGCGGGTGTAAATCAGTTTGCGGGTTGTTTACCGAGCTTGTTGCAAATCCCCATCTTCTTTGCCTTGTATAGTTTCTTTAACTCCAACATCGCATTGCGTGGAGAGGAGTTCCTCTGGGCCAAGAACCTGGCATCGTATGACGTGCTGGTGCACTTCTCCTTCGAGATCCCGGGTCTGGGTAACCACCTTAGCTTGTTCACGATCACTGCCTGTCTTACCAGCTTCCTGATCTCTTTCTACAACATGGCGTCTACGCCCGATCAGGGTAACCCGGCATTGAAATACATGCCTTATATATTCCCTTTCATCCTGTTGTTTGTGTTCAACAAGCTGCCAGCGGCGTTGACCTGGTACTACACCGTGTCGAACATCATTACGCTGTTGTTGCAGTTCGTGATCCAGCATTATGTGATCAACCATGATAAGCTGGTAGCCAAGATCGAAGACGCGCGCAAAAAGCCCAAGGCGAAATCCAAATGGGCCGAGCGCCTCGAGCTAATGCAGGAACAGCAAAAGAAGATGCAGGAAGAAAGAACCAAAGGAAAAAAATAACCACAGAAGCGCACGCTTCAAGTTCATAGCCCAAGGGCGCCTCGCTAGAGGCGCCCTTGGGCGTTTTATGATGGTAGCAGTGAAGTACCTTCCGTTCAAAATATGGATGTTAATGGATAAACTTATGGATATAACAGTATAGCTGTAAAGTCTGACTACAGCAGAACTTGCTGTTAACCCGCAGCTCCCACCCAAACACCTGTCCGCCAGCCCCCAAGTCCACGTCAGCACCAACCTACCCACAGTCCGACCCACCACCCACCTCACGCCACCATCCACCTAACCCCAATCCTGCCAGCCACCCACAACCCCGCCGCACCCCCCCATTTCACCCGCACACCAGCCCACTCTCACAATTCCAACCCAAACTTGCTCGTTAATCGAAAGTATTTCGTTAAAAATCAAGATA
Source organism: Paraflavitalea sp. CAU 1676 (assembly GCF_029223285.1). Classification (GTDB taxonomy): domain Bacteria; phylum Bacteroidota; class Bacteroidia; order Chitinophagales; family Chitinophagaceae; genus Paraflavitalea. The sequence goes on from NZ_JARHUJ010000008.1 coordinate 18,263, forward strand.
ATAGTACCTTAAATTGACCGGTTGTTATTATTTTAGGCAACGCTTAAGGTTACTTAACGCGTCTTTAAGGCAACTCATCAACCCAGGCTCAACATGAAAAAATACATAGTGCTCTTAGCGTTGAATACGGTCCTCCTGCTTACCGCAGCCGGACAAAAGCGGGTTTCTGAGCTCACCCTCGTGTATGATGCCGCCATATCCTCCGGCAGCAAAGAGCCAAAAATGGCCGATGCCCTCGATGGGGCAACCACCACCGTGTACCTCAAAGGCCCCATGAGCCGTACCGAAATGGTGAGTGCATTGTTTTCCTCTACCACCATACACGACTCCAAGGCCGGCACGTCGGTAGTGCTGCGCGAAGTGAGCGGACAAAAATTATTGATCAGGATGACGGCCGACAACTGGGCCGAGAAGAATAAGCGGTATACCGGCATGACATTCACCGATACAAAGGAAACCAAGGTGATCGCAGGTTACAACTGTACCAAGGCCGAGGCCAAACTGGCCGATGGCACCACCTTTACCGTCTATTATACTGCTGATATAATCCCCGAGAATAAGGATTACGACTCCCAGTTCAAAAACCTCAATGGGTTACCCCTCGAGTACGAACTGGTTCAGGGAAAGCTCACCATCAAATACACCGTATCCAGGATCAACCTGAACCCGGTACCGGCCTCCAGGTTTGATCTACCCAAAAGCGGATATCGTGAGCTCACGTACGATGAGAGCAAGAGGATGAATTAACAAGACTTTTTAATGACTTTTTAATCGATAAAGCTTACTTATGTAGCTTTATTTTAAGATCTAACAGGTTGAAATTCGACTTGAAGGTCGGTTTTACATTCATTTTAACCTGCTGGGGCATGATGTACACGGTGTTCCCCTTTTGGTAGGTTACCACTGTCCCGAGCGTTACAAAACTCCGGTTACGTTCGGCACTGAAAATGTGGCTTCCCGTATAGGAAGGACCAGCTTTCAGCGTGAACCCATTAGTGGTTCTTATTGGTGTGTAGATGGGCTTTAGCGGCGCCTCAGACTTCTTTTTACCACCACCGCTGCTGGCTACAGCAGCAAGTGCAACCGCCCCGATCATCGCACAACTGATGAGGGTCTTTTTTAGCATGTGGGTAAATTTAAGAGTAGAGTTTGCCTTCATAACTAACGCAAAAATATTGAAAAAATTTTAGAATCCTTTAACCTCTCGTCACAAATCTTAGTATCTCTTTAACGAATAAAGATGCATAAAGGTTACAGATTCCATAAAATTGACACAACTATTTTAACAAATGTTGCACGTCACCCCTAAAATATTAAGGTTCAACCATTTTGACCTCCAGTTATCAACACCCTGTCGATAAGAAAAAATTGGTATGCATCCACTAATGAGCTATTTTACATAAACCTTTACTTAATTACATGAGAGACAATCCATCACGAAATGACAATGAGGAACTGAGGGAATTGGTAAAGCAGTTTCAAAACCTCAAATCGGGCCGGAGCCACTCCTTCCTCGATGAGGAGGCCTTTGAGCGCATAATCGACTATTTCGACGACCGCGAAGACCTGCAACAAGCCCTGGAAGCAGCCGAACTCGGTATTGAACAATACCCGTATTCGGCCATGCTGCTTATTAAGAAGGCCGACCTGCTCATCGCCACCCGCCATTACCAGGAAGCCCTCAAGATCCTCAAGCATGCCGAACTGTTAGACAGCAACGATATCAACCTCTATATCCTCAAAACCGACGCCTACCTGGCGCTCGACCAACAGGAAAAAGCCGTTGCCCTGCTCGAGAATGCCCTGCAGCTCTTCGAAGGGCAGGAGCGCATCGAACTGCTGTTCGAACTGGCAGACGTATACGACGATTACGAAGAGTTTGATAAGATCTTCGATTGCCTCAAGCTCATCCTCGAACAGGAGCCCAACAACGAAGAAGCCCTGTACAAGATCTGCTTCTGGACCGACTTTACCGGCCGCAACGAAGAAAGCATCCTGCTGCACCAGCAGATCATCGAAGAACATCCCTACAGCGAGCTCGCCTGGTTCAACCTCGCCGCCGCCTACCAGGGCCTCAAACTATACGAGAAAGCCATCGATGCCTATAAATATGCGATCGTGATCGACGAAAAGTTCGATTACGCCTACCGCAATATGGGCGATGCCTATATCCGGATGCGCAAATACAAGGACGCCATCGAAGTACTGGAAAAGGTACTCGAACTGTCGCGCCCCGAAGACGTCATCTATGAGGCCATCGGGCATTGCTACGATCGTATGAAGAACTTCGCACAGGCAAGGTTCTACTACCGCAAAGCATCCCACCTCAATGTGGAAGACAGTAAACTGCACTACAAGATCGCTTATACCTATATCAACGAGGCACAATGGGCTACCGCCATCAAACACCTCGAAACAGCCCTGCAGATACACCGCATGCAGCCCGAGTACAATATGGCCATGGGCGAGTGTAAAATGCAGATGGGCGAATACAAGGAGGCGATACAATATTTCTCCAATGTGGTGAGGCAGCGTCCCCGCAATATATCCAGCTGGGAAGCGCTTATACGCTGTCTTTACAATGGCGAGTTCTATGAAGAAGCACTTGAGCAGGTAAAAGCCGCCATCAAGATGACAGAGGGCAAACCGCTTTTCCTGTTTTACCTGGTAGGCGTATACTTTGCCCTGGGTAAGGTCAAGGAAGCACTACTTCAATTGGAGAATGCCATGAATGTAGCACCCCGTATGGTGAAGAAGCTGGTGCAGCTCAATCCTGCACTGCTGCAGCATCAGCTGGTGGTGGAAGTAGTGGCACGCTACAAAAAGAACAAGCCCCAGTAATGGGCAGCAGTCCTGCCCGGTTTTCTAAGATTGATCAGGTGTTATTATGAATCGATGCATGTTGTATTAGCATAAAAGCAGTCTTATACAGCTTTTATCTAATATACTGTGCAGGATACCTTGTATCATTTCTGTTGTTTCTTCCCTATTTTTGCGGCGGTTTTTGAAACCGTAATAGTAAAATCCAGCGAATGAATTTCAATCTCACACAAATGCCCGATAGAAACCTTAAGCCTCGTACCAATGGTATAACCATGGTCATGGATAAGGGACTTAGTATTCCAGAAGTGCATAATTTCCTGAGTGTGTCGGGCCCTCATGTTGATATCGTGAAACTCGGATTTGGAACCTCCTTTGTTACCCCGAACCTGCGTGAAAAGATCGAAGTATACCAATCTTATAATATACCCATCTATTTTGGCGGTACCCTGTTCGAAGCGTTCCTCGTTCGTAACCAATTCAATGATTACATTGCCGTTTGTAAGGATTATGGCATCGAGTACATGGAAGTAAGCGATGGCTCCATCACCATCCCCCACGCGGAAAAATGTGGTTACATCGAGAAGCTCACCAAGCACGGCACCATCCTCAGTGAAGTAGGTAGCAAAGATGCCGCCCACATCATCCCGCCCTACAAATGGATCGAGCTCATGCGGGCCGAACTCAATGCAGGCGCAACCTACGTGATCGCCGAAGCCCGCGAAGCCGGTAACGTAGGTATTTATCGTGGCAGTGGTGAAGTAAGGGAAGGCCTGGTGCAGGAGATCCTGACGCAGATACCCGGCGAAAAGATCTTGTGGGAAGCCCCCCAGAAAGCACAGCAACTGTACTTCATAGAACTGTTGGGCTGCAATGTGAACCTCGGTAATATCGCACCCACCGAAATGATCTCACTCGAAGCCATGCGCGTAGGCCTCCGTGGCGACACCTTTAGCTTATTCCTCAATAAAGAAGAAGTATAATGAAACAGTTCGGGCTGATCGGTTACCCGTTAAGCCATTCGTTTTCGCAGAAATTCTTCACCGACAAATTCAGGGAAGAACATATCACCGGATGTGTATATGACAACTTCCCGTTGGATAATATAGACGCCCTGCGTGGGGTATTGGAAAAATACCCCAACCTGGCCGGGCTCAACGTAACCATCCCCTACAAGGAAAAGGTGATCCCTTATCTGCACCATCAAAGCGATGTGGTGAAAAGGATCGGCGCCTGCAACTGTATAAAGTTCGTCAATGGCGAACTGCATGGTTACAATACCGACGTAACCGGGTTCGAGGAATCCCTGCGTCCGCTCCTGCAATCGCACCACCAGAAGGCCTTGGTACTCGGTACCGGTGGCGCAGCCAAAGCCATACATTTTGTATTGGAAAAACTGGGCATCATATTCCTGGAGGTATCCCGCAACCCCTTCACCGGCCGGCAGATCAGTTATGAACAACTGACGCCCGAACTGCTGGAACAGCACACACTCATCATCAATACCACACCGGTAGGCATGTACCCGCACGTAGAAGAATGCCCGCAGCTGCCTTATACAGCGCTCACTAAAAGACATTACCTGTTCGACCTGGTCTATAACCCGGCCAAAACCATGTTCTTGCAAAAAGGGGAGGAGCAGGGAGCCGTCATCAAGAACGGGGCCGACATGCTCGTGATCCAGGCCGAAGAGAGCTGGCGCATCTGGAACAGTTAACGCTCCAGTCGTTCCTTGACGTCAGCCGGAATAGCCGTCACTTTCTTTTTGCCGTAATCATAACACACCATGCCCGTCTTGGCAGTGGCCACGATCACTGTTTTATCTCCCACCGTCTTTTCAAACTTGTAATACAGGTCGAAGGAAACCTTTGTAAAGTCGCCGGCAGCCACCGAAGCCTTGATTTGGTCGGGATAAAAGAGCTCCTGTTTGAACTCGATGCCCACGTCGCTCATGATCAGGCCAACCCCCGCCAGGTTCAGTTCTGTAAAGCCATGATGCGCCAGAAACTGCACCCTCGCTTCATGGATCAGTGAAAGCACCGTGTCGTTGCCAACATGGCCTCCATAGTTAAGATCAGTAATACGAACAGGGATGGTAGTGGCGAAAGTAAATTGAGTGGGTAGGTCCACTTTAATGCGTGCCATGAATAGAGTAGTTATGATCCTTTCTTAAATGCTATTTCTCTTCGATCAGGTCCTTCAATGCCATAATATCCAGGAAATTGACGGCTGTAGGGGTAAAGCTTGCTTCCTGCATGAGCCTGGCGCGCCATTGAAGGAACCGGCCCTTCCATAAACCATTTCCTCTGATCAGGGCCTCAAAATACTCAGCAGGATCCATCGGCGTGTTGAGGTCCGTAAGCACCGGAAGGAACTTGGCGCTGAGTCTCGTTTGCTCCCCATTGGGGCCTGTAATGATAATGTAGTTGTTATCCCGCGAAACAATGAGGCTTTTGTCGAGGATGATATTGCCGCTGGCATCCTTGATCAGCGGCGCCTTCACGCCTCTGCGCATGGTCGTTTGCTCAGCATGCAGGTCACCCATCGCCGCGTATTGAATATCGGCCGACTGTTCTTCGGGCAGCGTGCCATTGCCGTAATCGCCTGGCAGGGACTGTACCGCATTCACCCTTTTGGAAATATCGATCCGGCGCTTCGGCCTTCCGCCGATAGAGGCGTCTATTACGGGCAGACTGGGTTGTACCGTCCTGTCTTCAGTATCAGTAACCGCAGGCTGGGTGGTAGTCGGGTTGCCTTGTTGTACGATCGGTTCACTGCCCTCGATGCTCAGGAAGCGCCAGGTGGCAAAACCCACAATGCCCAACACAGCCGCAGCTATGGCGAGTTTACGAAAAGGGAGGTTGATCACTTTGGCCGGCTGGGCGGCAGGCACGGGGCCAGGTTCAGCGATAGCTTCATTCACCTGCAAAGCCAGGGCAATGTGCTGCCAGGCAGCTGGTGGGGGAGCGGTTTCCCAATCGTGCAGTCTATCGGCAACGCTCCTTTCCCGGGCATCGAACTCCGTGTCCAGCCGGGAGCTAATAGCATCCCAGGCAGCTGGTGGAGGAGCCGTCTCGAGGTTAAAGAGAATATTTTTTACGTTGGCGGACATATCAGCGGGTAAAGGATTTTTTCGTGTCGCTTAAATACTGGGTCACTTTCTTCTGCAGGATCGATTTGGCCCTTGCCAATTGCGATTTGCTGGTGCCTTCGCTGATCCCCAATAACTCACCGATCTCTTTGTGAGAATACCCTTCCACCACATACAGGTTGAAGACGGTACGGTAACCGGGCGAAAGCTCCTGAACTAAATTGATAATATCTTTTTCTGCCAGGGTGTCGAGCGCTGAGATATCCGTGTCCTCTATCGTGTTCTCTTCCTTTTCACTGACGCTTGATAACTGAGCCGATTTCTTGCGGAAATGTTCAATGGAGGTGTTGACAAAGACCCTCCGCACCCATCCTTCAAAAGAACCCTCAGCGCGAAAACGGTGAAGGTTTCTGAATACCTTGATAAATCCTTCCTGTAGCAGGTCCTGGGCATCATCGGCATTATTGGCATAACGCAGACATACAGCATACATCTTGGGGGCAAACCTGCGATACAGTTCTTCCTGCATTCGCCTGTCGCCCGCAATACATCCCTTAATCAAGTCGGATTCGGAAATGTTATAGTTGCTTTTTTGGTCCAAATTTTTAAATAAATATTTGAAAGAGTGGAATGGGGTGATTGATCAGCAGAAACTACTGTAACTCACCATTCTATCAGGCGTGCAGCACCTTATCCTGCAAAAAAGAAACCAGCTTATCGGCCGCTTTTTTGCGGTGGCTCAGCTTCCCCTTTTCTTCAAGTGACATTTCTCCAAAAGTAAGCGTACTACCGGCAGGAACAAATACCGGGTCATAACCAAAACCACCGTTTCCTCTTCTTTCCCCAATGATGGCGCCTTCGCAGATGCCTTCAAAAAGGTACTCCCGGCCCTCCCACAAAAGGGAGATAACTGTGCGGAACCGGGCCCGGCGGTCGGGGTTATTCCCCAGCTTGGATAGCAATTTATCGATATTATTATCAAAAGCCTTGTCTTCACCTGCATAACGGGCACTTTTTACACCAGGCTCGCCACCCAGGGCATCCACTTCCAGACCGGTGTCTTCACTGAAACAGTTCAGGCCCGTTAGTTGTAAAATCGTGCGCGATTTCTCCGTAGCATTGGCTTCGAGGGTATCATGCGGCTCGGGGATATCGATATCGATACCCGCCTGCTTCAGGCTGATCACCTCGATCTTTGAGCCAATCGCCGCTTGGATCTCCTCTACCTTATGCGCATTGTTCGTCGCGAAAATCAGTTGTATCATCAGTTCGGTTTACAGTTCGTCAAACGCCGAAGATCTTTCTCAAGCTGTCCCACAGCCTGCGCTTCAGCAATTTCCCATCTTCCGTTTCCATGTTCAGTTCATCCAGCGAAGGGGTAAAAAGATAAGTGGTACCGGCATACTCCTGTGCCTTGAAAGCAGGGAAGGAGAGAGGTAGGCCCGCTTCTTCCGGCGTAACGCCAAATAACAAAGCTGTTTTGGGCTGAAGCTGCCGCTTCAGCAGGTTCATATCTACCCGCAGATTAGCGTCATTCACAATGGCCACATCGCCCAGGTTCAGCTTGCACGCGCCCAGCATCTTCGTGAGTAGCTGAAGATTATTCTCGGGTAGAAAGGCCTCACCGGGCGAACGTACGATCACGGACACCTGCTGGCGGTTATTGCCCAGTATTTTATAGACAGAAGATGCAGAGGGTTGTAACGGTTGGGCAGGGCCTACAGTGGTAGACACCGGCGGAACATCAATACCTGTAGTCGACCCCAGGTTCGCCACTGGCTCCGCAGTGCCGCTGCCTGGTACGGAGCTGGATCGCACGGGTTCAGTCGCCCCGGTGGCTTGCACGGGATTAACCGTCCCAGCGGCTGTCACCGCATTGATCGGTCGCTCTCCGGTCCCACCGGCTGCCACACCTGGCTGAGCCGCAACCCTGGCTTCAATAGCCGCCGTAGTGCCTGCAGCCGACTGATTACCCGCTACCGTAGTTGCGGCCGAAACACCTGCCGAAGCCTGACCACCAGCGGACGCCTGCGACGGCGCGACCGGCGCTTCCACCCGGTCTTCGGCAAGCGGCAGCGCATTAACGCCCACCACGGCTTTCCCTTCTCCCTGCACAATCGCCTTTTTGTAAAGGCCGGCAAGCACAATGCCCGGTAATTCTATGTTATAAGCCGACATATAATTTTTTAATGATATTACCCTTTCATCCCTGGCCGGGCATTTTATCTTGACACTAACAATTGTTAGCAAAAGTTGCCTGGATTTTTTGCAGGCAGCAAGTTTAATTGTTTCTTTGTGGCTCAAAAATACTGGATTATGATTGATGCATATAGCATACCTGTGACAAAAATTGAAAGAAGCAAACTGAATGATATTCCGATGGATAACATTCCGTTTGGCAGGTATTTTACCGACCACATGCTCGAAGCCGATTATGAGAACGGTGAATGGAAGAATGTGGAGATCAAGCCCTACCAGCCCCTCGTACTGAGCCCCGCACTGGCCTCCATCCATTACGGTCAGGCTATTTTTGAAGGGATCAAAGCCTACCGCAACGAAGACGGAGAAGCATATATATTTCGTCCATACGATAATTTCAAGCGATTCAACGTATCCGCCACCCGCATGGCCATGCCCGAAGTGCCCGAAGAGCTCTTCATAGAAGGAATGCGCCAGCTGATCGCGGTTGATAAGAACTGGATCCCTAATAAAGAAGATCATTCCCTGTATGTACGCCCGTTCATGTTCTCGACCGACGAAGTGATTGGCGTAAAAGCATCTGATACTTACAAGTTTATGATCATCCTGAGTCCCACCGGCCCATATTACGCCGCACCGGCCCGGATCTATGTGGAAGAAAAATATACCCGCGCCGCTCCGGGTGGAGTAGGGTACGCCAAAGTAGCCGGCAACTACGGCGCCAGCATGATGGTAACCGCCGAAGCCAAGAGCAAAGGATACGATCAGGTACTATGGACAGATGCCGTTGAGCACAAATATGTACAGGAGATCGGAACCATGAACGTGTTCTTCATCGTGGGCAACAAAGCGATTACGCCCGATCTGAACGCAGGCACTATCCTCGCCGGGGTTACCCGCGACAGCGCGCTCACCGTGCTGGCCGAAATGGGACTCACCGTAGAAGAAAGGCCGGTGAACATCGAGGAAATGATCGAAGCCTACAAGGCCGGTCAGCTGCTCGAAGTATTCGGAACCGGCACAGCCGCCACCATCTCGCCGATCAAAGAATTGAAATACAAAGACTTTGTAATGACGTTCAATGTAGACGAGTGGAAGACGGCCCCCGAAATGAAACGTCGCCTCAATGACATCCGGGAAGGCAGAGTTGCCGACAAACACGGATGGATGTTCAAGATATAGTATTTTAAAAATAAGCCATTAGCTGACAGGAGGTTACGTGGATAAGCCTGCAGCTGATGGCTTCTTGTTTCGGCAAGAAATTAAGGAGTTATCCACATTCACCGGGAGAAATACGTAAAATCCCCGATTAAGATTTGGTATTTAAATAGCAGCGGTTTACCTTTGCCCTCCCAAAAATAAAAGGTTCAGAATGCCTACAATTCAACAATTGGTTAGAAAAGGAAGAGAGATCATCAAGGCCAAGAGCAAGTCAAGGGCTTTGGATTCCTGTCCGTTCCGTCGCGGTGTTTGCACCCGCGTATATACAACTACTCCCAAAAAGCCAAACTCGGCTTTGCGTAAAGTAGCAAAGGTGCGTTTGACAAATAAAGTAGAGGTGATTGCTTATATACCCGGTGAAGGACATAACCTGCAGGAGCACTCCATTGTGTTGGTTCGTGGCGGTCGTGTAAAGGATTTACCAGGTGTACGTTATCACATCGTTCGCGGTAGCCTTGACACTGCTGGTGTAAAGGATCGTAAGAAGAGCCGTTCTAAATACGGTACTAAACGCGAAAAAGCCAAGAAATAAATTGGCGTAACCCTCCCTGCACGTTCATCGTGCCTGTTGGGTAAATCAATTAAATAAGATAAATCTGGATCGGCCTGGCTGGTCCAACTTTAATAAGCGATAACAATGAGGAAGACTAAAGCCAAAAAAATTGCCCCGGCTCCAGACGCAAAATACAATGATGCACTGGTAACACGTTTCGTTAACAACCTGATGTGGCAGGGTAAAAAGAATACGGCATTCACCATTTTCTACGACGCTATGGATCGTATTTCCAAGCAAACCAATGAAAATGGATACGAAATATGGAAAAAAGCGTTGTCCAATGTAACGCCTGCTGTAGAAGTACGCAGCCGTCGTATTGGTGGTGCAACCTTCCAGATCCCTGCTGAAGTTCGTGCAGACAGGAAGATCTCCCTGAGCATCAAGTGGCTCATCCGCTTCAGCCGTGAAAGAAACGGTCGTAGCATGGCCGAAAAGCTGGCGAACGAAGTAGTAGCCGCTGCAAAGGGTGAAGGTGGTGCATTCAAAAAGAAAGAAGATACCCACCGTATGGCTGAAGCCAACAAGGCTTTCGCTCACTTCAAAGTTTAATCTACTTGTAGAGCATCATACCGAGAACCATCCGGCTTGTCCGGATGGTTTTTTTATTTTCACCCGCTCCGCCACCTCCCCTTTTGGCTCGCCGTATAGTATTTATGCACATTTATAACCCCGGCTGCCTAAAATTAATATCTGCCCAGGCTCCCTTTCAAATTACCCGGCAAACCCTTGAACAGCAGTTGTTCTGTGTATGAACAATCCTCTCCATACATACCCGCCCCTCCCCAAATAGCGTTGATTTTTCTAATAAGTTATCCTCACAGGCTTGCATTAATGGCCAAAACCTATTTATTTTATTCTCGTATTTCAAGAGAGCCTATATCCTATAGAAAAAAATAATCCGAAATCGTACCCCATGAAGAGCCTGTTGAAATTGACGTGTAAGGGGCTACTTGTACCCCTACTGTACCTGCACCCTCTGATAGGAGCGGCCCAGGATTGTACTAAGCTGAATTTTACCTACGCTACCAAAGAGTCGAGGTGTATGGCCACCGGTAGTATCCAGGTAAATGTAACCGGTGGTTCGGGCAGCTACAACATCAAAGTGACCGGGCCTGTTACCACAGCCTACACATCTTCCACCAACATTACGGGTCTTGCGGCTGGAACCTACGTGGTCAGCGTAAAAGACATCACGACCAACTGTGTTACCGAAAAATACAATGTCGTCGTTCCGGGTTCCTACGGTGAACCCCGTTTCGTTTTAAACAAGACCGACGTTACCTGTATGAACGGAGCCGATGGTACCGTAACGGTCGCCAACCTGCTCGGCGGAAGATCACCCTTTACCTACACGATCGTAGCACCATCACCTACCAAGGTGGGCACTACCAATACATCCGGATATTTCACTGGCCTCATAGCGGGCGAATATGCCATCCAGTTAAAAGATTCCTGCGGCGGTCAGCAAACCCGCCGCGTTACCATTTTGAACTATCAGTGGTGGATCGATGGAGTAACCATCGGAAAACTGGGTTGCGATAGTGCACAGGTTACCGTAAGCCTCAAAGACAGTAAAGGCAACACAAGTGGCTTTAGCAATTTCCGCTATGGAGTAGTAAGAGCAGCAGGCGATACTGTTTGGTCTACCAACAGTAACTTCCGCCTCTTCATTGGCAAGAAACGGTCACTCACGGTAGTGATCAAAGACCCTTGCGGAACCATGCTGGTGAAGTCGTGGGTCGATCCAAACGTGCCGTCCGTAAGCGCCAATGTAACCAATGGCGACTTTACCTGTAATACATTTACAGCCACCGTATCCGGACAAAACAAGCTAACCACTCCGGCGTTCAGGCTGTACAACAGCAGTAATGTAATGATAGCCAGCAACACCACTGGTGTGTTCACAGGCCTGGCCTATGGCAGTTATTGTATCGATATCCGTGACAACTGTTACGATACCACGATCAGGCGTTGCTTCACCACTTCGCGCCCCGTACCAGCTATAGGCTGGTGGGTAAACCGCGCCGATTGGCAGTGTGGTACCTTCGATGCCAACGTTACCGATCAGGTAAACCTTACCAACCCTACTTACAAACTTTATAACAGCAGCAATACGCTGATCGCAACCAACACTACCGGGGTATTCAATAATATTCCCTATGGTGATTATTGCGTACAAATGAAAGATGGATGCTATGATACTACTATTACACGCTGTTTTTCTGAAAAGGCGCCAAAACCGGCGGTAGCACTCAACATTGCTACATCCAACAATTCCTGTTCAAACTTTACAGGTAGCGTGGCGGGACAAACCAACCTCACCAATCCTGAATACTGTTTGTACAATGCCAGCAATGTGAAAATTGCCTGCAACAATACCGGCGTATTCGATAACCTGAAATACGATACCAGGTATTGTATCAGGGTGAAGAATGATGTTTGTTACGATACCACGATCGAGCGATGCTTTATAATACCCCGTCAGGTTCCCGGCGTAAATCCCACAGTCGATATTACACAGGGTTGTAGCACGATCAATATAAAGATAGCCGGCCAGGCAAACCTGAATAATGCGGAATATTGCCTGTACAATGCCAATAATGTTAAGATATCCTGCAACACCACCGGAACGTTCAATAACCTTCCCTATGGTAAGTATTGTATGAGGATCACCAACGATCCAACTTGTTATGATACAGTCATTGTAAGGTGTTTTGAAGTGATCAGGCCCAAGCCATCCCTCTCTTCTGTAGTGAACATCAGCAGCAAGGGTTGTGATGGGTTTACGGCCAAAGTGACCGGCACCAACATTCCGGCACCCAAATTCGTTCTCTACAATTCGTCAAACGTAGCCATAGATAGCAATGCTACAGGCACATTCAATAATGTACCTTATGGCTATAATTGTATCCGCGTAAGGAACAGTTGTTACGATACATTGATAGAAAGATGCTTTACCGTGAAAAGGGATATCCCTACCGGCGGCAATGTTTCCATCAGCAATAAAGTTTGTGGCACATTCGACGCCAAAGCAACTGGTCAGAACAACATCAAGAGCGCACAGTACAGCGTATACGATACGCTCGGAAACCTGGTGGCAACCAATACCACAGGATCCTTCCCTAAACTTCCTTACGGGTATTATGATCTGAAGATCAAAGAAACCTGTTATGATACGGTAATGGTTCGACGTTTCTTCGCCGATCCCATACCGATCTCCATCTCTGTAACGGCCACAGAATCCTGTACCTTCGGTACCACCGATATTAAGGTTACATTTAATAGTGGTAATGCACCGTACAAAGTAGAAGTGCTGAACCCGGTTGGTGTAATTGTAACCACGGTAACATCGGCCACCAGCCCGGTGTTGATCAATGCCCTGCAGCCGCTTACCGGTGGTCAGCAATATACCGTGATCGGAATCGACAATTGTAATGTGAAGGATACAGCGAAAGTTACTCCTAAGCCAAGTATCATCCAGAAGACCAAGTTCGTAAAATCGAAATGTCCTTCTGGAGTTTGGGAGAACGGTGCTACGGATATCGATATCGACGTAAGCTCCAACATGGGAACCGTTACCCCGAAGATCATTAAAAAGAACAACGTCACTACGACGATCAACTTTACGAACAATGTAGGTACCACCTATAAGTTCATCGATCTGGAGCCCGCTACCTATATCGTCCAATACAGTGTGCCGAGTTGTACGGGTAAGATCTATGATACCATTGAAGTGGCGCCATATTCATTCCCTGGCCTGCAGCAGTCTGCCGCTTACCAGTGCGATAACAACAACTTCAGCGTTGGTGCGGTGGTGACCGGCGGATGCGGACCTTTTGAGTATGAGATCATCGGCAGTATACCTGCATCACCAAGTATCAATGCTACGGGACAAACCAGCCCTGTATTCACCATCACCAATGGCGTACAATATTCCCTGGTTCGTTTGCGTGCAGTTGATGCCTGCGGTAACGCCACCCTCAACGACGTCAACATCCTGCCATTGGCCAACACGCTGATCTATGCCAGCTCGGATTGTTACTACAACCAGGTGGACCTGAATGTAGACTCTACAGCCAATGCTACTTACAAATGGTACAAGAAGACGAGCGCCACAGATAGTGTACTGGTAAGTAATACTACATCTTATAAGATAGCTTACCTGTTGCCTACCGATATCGGAACCTATGTATGTCATATGTCGGTGAACAACGGATGTTTATCCAAGATATCTTATTTCGAAGTAACCGGTATGTGCGGTGGTACCCTGGCCGAAGGAGTGAACCTGACAGGTAAACAGATCAATGGCGTAAACCACCTCAACTGGATGGCAAAGAACGATGCCAATACGAAAACGTATATCATCGAACGCAGCAACGCCGCTAATGGACAGTTTACCGCCATCGGTACGGCCAACTCGCGCCAGCTGAGCGGCCAAAGTATCTATGCCTTTGCCGATGAAACACCGTTGTCGGGCGCCAACTACTACAGGTTGCGGATCGTCAGCAACGAAGGCAAACAGGTGCATAGTAATATCGTTTCTGTAAAAACAGCGGTAGTCAATACCATAACCCTGTATCCGAACCCGGCCAGAGAGGTGTTGAACATAGCCATCTCGGCTACCCAGCAGGAAACCTATAAAGTAACCCTGCTCACCACCACCGGTCAGATCGTACAGGATCAAACAGTACAGAAAGCCCCACAATCTACCATCCAGGTTCATCGCGGACCCAGTGTTAAGCGTGGAGTGTATATGCTGCGTATCCTAGCCATCAATAGCCAGGAGTCTTATGTATACAAAGTAATCTTCGAATAAACGCTTTTTGAGGTTTAAGAACAGGAAGGCCGCCTTGTGCGGCTTTTCTGTTTGTACAACCGCCCGCATTAATAGATGAATAGACTACCGGTTTGCACCTTGCGGTCGCCTTGCCGCAATCGGTAAAAGTATAAGCCGCGTTGGAATTTTAGGAGGGAAATGGTTTGATGAAGATCCGTCAGGCGCTGTTGCAATACCTGCTGCCCGATGCTATTATAGAGATAAAAACTTCCCGTACCCGGTTCTGCAGAAAGGATATGGAGCAAAGAACCGGCGTTCACCGGATTGGGATAGACAACAAAGGCAGCATCCTTCAGGAAGTAGATCGATTCCGGCTCACTATAAACAACGCTGCCGTCGCTGCGTAACAGTTGAAGCCGGTAGGTATTGGCACCCCTTGTTAAAGCTGCATCCGTAAGCTGATAGGTCAACCGGTCAACGGGCGCAATGGATTGCAGTGGTTGGTAGCCCTGGTTGCCCAGCTTTTCCACCGTTAGTTTTTTAAGAGCATACAAACTGCCCAGTTCTATCCGCAGGCTTGCTCCATTATCCACTTGATCGGCGAGAAAGCTTTTTACATAACAGGCCACACCCTGATCGGTGTAATTGAACGTATAGGCTTTCAAGCCTTCGTATCCGCCGGCCAGTAACGGTGCTACCGTGTAGTACAAAGCCGGGTAATTGCTTTTTTGGAGAATGGCTGCCGTATCATTAGTCGTTAGAATAGGCACTAGGTAGCGTTCCCCCAGGGCATATACGCGAAACCGGCTGATGCCCGGGGGCCGGTTCCAGCTCAGCAAAAAAGAATCGGCACAGTTGAACCCCGTATTGGCCTTCAACCAGCCGGCGATCACGCAGGTATCGGAGATTGCTTGGTAAGCCGCCAGCCGCATCCTTATTTGTGCAAGGACAATCGTATCGGGCGTTGTCCACGCGAAGAACCCGGTCGACAGGTCTACGTCCTCACTGATCGCTTGCCAGGTTTTTCCATCCGTGGTGAATTCAAGTGTAGCGGGCGATGAATTGCTCATAGTCGATGACCAGCGAAGAATATTGGTTTCGCCGCCGGTGATGAAATCACCCCTGGCCGGGAAATACCATTTGAAGTGATCGGCCGTATCGGCCTGCCACGACAGGGCAAAAGGTTGTGCGCCGGAAGAGATCGAATAGCCCTTTACGTTGATGCGGTAAACACCCGCACCCGGGGCTTCCAGCGACACCTGTTCAATGTTGTTAATGCTGTCCCTGTGGCGCACCGGTAATTTTTGCAGGGAGTCTATATGCGGGAAGTGATTTAATACCCAGGGCCGCCACACCTCGCCGGTGAGTGTATTGACAAGTTCAAGATCGAGGTCATTGATAAGCGCCTTGCCGGCATTGGGAGCGGCCGGTGGATCGGGCCAGCACAGGGTTATTTTGAATTGTTTGAGGCCCGTTGGAATGGTGAGGGTGGTTGAATAGGTTTGACCATTCGATACCGACCCCGTCGCGTACTTGTTTTCCAACGCTGCTTGTACGGCAGCATAAGCGTTTACATGGCCGTACCCAGTTTGAAAGTCGATACCGGGAGCCGCCACATCATCTGCCGAGTTGAGGAGAATGGCTTTCACGACGGCTGCCGGTGGCAGCGCTCCCTGATTGGCTTTGATGGCTTGTTGCACCAGCAGGGCGATGCCGGAAGTAGTAGCTGCAGCACCAGAACTGCCGTCTTCACCAAAAGCCACCAGTTCAGGTTTCACCCGGCCATCGTACCCAGGCCCCTTCGATCCCAGCGCTTCCACCTGGTAAATGCTGTTCACGGCCCCTGTGGTAATGATGTTCTTGGCCATTTTGAAACTGCCCGATAGATTGGCGTAACCGGCGATACCGGCATAAGGCCCTTGGGGACTCACCTGGTTGCCGGCATTCCCGGCAGAGAAAACATGCAGCAGGGTAGGGTTGGCTACGCTGCTGGCATCATAGGCCGCGGCATCAGCACCATAATAATTTTCAATGCCAGTACCGTACGAATGGTTCTGTACGGAAATATGGTATTGCTGATAGTCGGCGTGCGCGTCGGGCAGCAGACTGGCAAAATTAGAGGAGGTGAGCCGCGCACCCCAGGCAATGCCAAGACCCGTATAGTCCGAGTTGCCACCTCCGGCGATCAGCGTGCTCATTATGCCCGCATGTTGGGTAATAGTAGGCGATGAAAGGGGCGTAGACAGATACCTGCCCCGCAGGTCGATATCGGCTGTATCGGGTTTATTTTCCTTTACAGATACGGTGAGGTCACTGCCGGTCAGCAAGGGAAATAGACTGTGTACAAGATTTACCTGGTTGCTGCTGTTATCGAAGCTGCTCAGTGGCTGTTCTTCTTTGGGAACCCGGAGAATATCGGCAAATCGCACCAGGGAAGAGGGGAGGATCAAAGAGTCCAGCTGGGCTTTGGAACAGCTGATGGTGATCAGGTTGGTGGCAGCATACTCCCCGCGAACCTGCGAAAGCATATGATGCCTGGTTAAGTAATCTTTAAAGGCAACCGGATCGGAGCACACGATCCAATATTGGTTTACCTGGCTGGCAGGTATTTTTCGGGAAGCCAATAGCGGCGACAACTTACCGGAAGCAAGGCGCTTGCCTTCCTGTGCCGTCAACACCATCGACCCGCTTAGGAACAAGGCTAATAAAAAGTAGATTCTCATAGTCAATCAGCAGGTCTTCTAAATTTAGGCAATCGCCCTTGATATATCGTTTTTTTATTTCGCGACATCTTCCACATTTCAGCCAGCCGCCATCGCCCGTTAGCAGTCTCACCTTTCTGCATCCGTCAGTCACCTTACCGCATCCGCCAGTCGCCTTACCGCATCCGCCGTCACTATACCGCATCCGCCGTCACCATCCCGCGTCCGGCGGCCTGCCACATCAGCGCAGCCGCTCCCTGCTCCATTAATTGCAATCCTGTTGCTCTTTATACTTGATAAGAATCGATAATGTTTTGGTATATTAGAAATAGAATACATGCAATCGGGAGTACTGCAGTTCAACATCCCGGAATCCCCCGTCTTATTATTCATCTTCTAACCTTCTTTCATTATGAGAAAACTACTATCCGTTACAGTTATCTGTAGTCTCGGCTGTTTGCTCTTCTTCACTGCGTGTAAGAAAGCCGCTACCAATGAAACATCCGACCAAACGGCCGGGGAGATCGATCAGGCATCCCTCGATGCGATCTACCAGCTCGGGTTCAGCAACAAAAATGTTTCGACCGATGAGGATGGCAACTACCTCGTCGAAGGCGATATCGTGATCTCTCGCCAGGATCTGCAGGCAAAGGCAGACATGCGTTTCCTCCGGATCGGTAATGAAGAGCAGTATCGCACCAACAACCTGGTGTCTGCACTGCCCCGCACGATCAGGGTAAGTCTGGCCAATCAACTGCCCTCGTCGTACGTCGCCGCCCTGGATGAAGCGCTGGCGAGGTACAATGCGCAAGGGCTTAGGATTACCTTCACGCGCGTATCATCCGGTGCCAACATCAGCATCGTGCGGGGAAATGGCAATTACCTCGCATCAGCCGGCTTCCCTACCAGTGGTGGAAATCCCTATGGACAGATCAAGGTGAACGCCCGCGCCATCGGCAACCAGCCGCAAAGCACCGTGGCCAGTATCCTCGCCCATGAGATCGGCCATTGTATTGGGTTCAGGCACACGGACTATATGGATCGTAGTTTTAGCTGCGGTGGGCAACCGGTCAACGAAGGTGCCTCCACCATTGGAGCCGTCTATATTCCGGGAACAGCGGCCGGGCCCGACCCCAATTCCTGGATGTTGTCCTGCATCGGATCGGGGCAAAACAGACCGTTTAACGCAAACGACCGGACCGCCTTGAATTATTTGTATAAGTGATTGAAAAGTAAATAAATAACTGCACTCCCAAGGCCCTGCCCCAGTGCAGGGCCTTATTTTTGCTCCATACCCGATGTATGCAAAAAGGATGGCGGTAAACCTGCGGCAGGCACGGATTTGGCTGGTTTTCCACATTTAATCTTTTGTTCTCATCTATTCTGATTTTTACGGGAGAATTTGCATACCTTTGCGCACTTATTTTCAGGGAGTTCCCTGCACTACATTAAACAGAAAACAACAACAAAGTCATGGCAGACTTACGATTACAGAGAAACTTTGGTATTGCGGCACACATTGATGCCGGTAAAACCACTACTACGGAGCGTATCCTGCGCTACACCGGTATGATCCACAAAATTGGTGAGGTGCATGATGGCGCTGCTACCACCGACTGGATGGAGCAGGAAAAAGAAAGAGGTATCACCATTACCTCTGCTGCTGTTAGCTGCCAGTGGAATTTCCCTACCGTAAAAGGTAAGGCTGATGCTAACACTAAAAAATATTACTTCAACATTATTGATACTCCAGGTCACGTGGATTTCACTGTAGAGGTGGAGCGTTCTATGCGTGTACTGGACGGTCTGATCGCCCTGTTCTCTGCAGTTGATGGCGTTGAGCCTCAGTCTGAGACCGTTTGGCGCCAGGCTAACCGTTATAAAGTTCCCCGTATCGGTTTCGTTAACAAAATGGACCGTTCCGGTGCAGACTTCCTGATGGTAGTTAAGCAGGTGAAAGAAATGCTCGGTGCTAAAGCCGTTCCCCTGCAATTACCCATCGGTGCAGAAGACGACTTCAAGGGTGTGGTTGACCTCATCACCATGAAGGGTGTTATCTGGCACATGGAAACAGAAGGTATGACCTTCGATGAGATCCCTGTACCAGAAGATATGAAGGCTGAAGCAGAAGAGTGGAGGCAGAACCTGATCGAAGCTGTTGCCGAATACGACGACAAGCTGCTCGAGAAGTTCTTCGACAACCCGGCTTCAATCTCTGAAGAAGAAGTACACGAAGCGATCCGCAAAGCTACGATCGATCTGAGCATCGTTCCGATGATGTGCGGTTCTTCCTTCAAGAATAAGGGCGTACAAACTGCCCTCGACGCAGTTTGCCGTTACCTGCCTTCACCCGTTGATATCGATGATACCGTAGGTACCAACCCCGATACCGGCGAACAGGAAACACGTAAACCCGATCCCAAAGCGCCTTTCGCTGCATTGGCCTTCAAGATCATGACCGATCCTTTCGTAGGTCGTCTGGCATTCTTCCGGTGCTATAGCGGCCACCTCGATGCTGGTTCTTATGTATTGAACGTAAGAAGCGGTAAGAAAGAGCGTATCAGCCGTATCATGAAGATGTTTGCCAACAAGCAAAACCCCATCGACTTCATCGAAGCTGGTGATATCGGTGCAGCAGTTGGTTTCAAGGAAATCAAGACCGGTGATACCCTTTGCGACGAAGATCATCCCATCACACTCGAGAACATGTTCATCCCTGAGCCTGTGATCGCGATCGCCGTTGAGCCTAAAACACAGGCCGACGTTGATAAAATGGGTATGGCCATCGCCAAGCTGGTTGAAGAAGATCCTACACTCCGCGTTAATACCGATGAAGATACCGGTCAAACCATCCTCCGTGGTATGGGTGAGTTGCACCTCGAGATCATCATCGACCGTATGCGTCGTGAGTTCAAAGTAGAAGTTAACCAGGGTGCTCCCCAGGTTGCCTATAAAGAAGCGTTCCGCAAAACTGTTGAACACCGTGAAACACTGAAGAAACAAACCGGTGGTCGTGGTAAGTTCGCGGATATCGTATTCGAACTCGGACCTGCCGACGAAGAGTGGCTGACAGCAAACCCCAAAGAGAACCTGCAATTCGTGAATGATATCTTCGGTGGATCTATCCCCCGTGAGTTCATTCAGCCAATTCAGAAAGGATTCCAGTCTGCACTGGGTACCGGTGTACTGGCAAACTATCCTGTAGAGCACGTGAAGGTGCGGATCTTCGACGGTAGCTTCCACCAGGTTGACTCTGATGGTATGTCGTTCGAACTTTGCGCAAGAGCTGGTTTCCGTGAAGCCGGCCGCAAAGCACAACCCGTACTGCTCGAGCCTATCATGAAAGTAGAAGTTATCACACCCGACCAATACATGGGTGATGTAACTGGTGACTTGAACCGTCGTCGTGGTATGCTGGAAGGCATGGACAGCCGCGGTGGTGCACAGGTTATCAAGGCTAAAGTGCCTTTGAGCGAAATGTTCGGTTACGTAACGCAATTGCGTAGCTTGAGCTCTGGCCGTGCAACTTCTACCATGGAGTTCAGCCACTACTCTCCTGCACCCAACAACATCGCCGAAGAGGTGATCGCCAAGGTGAAAGGAAAGCTGAAAGTAAGCGAATAAGCTTTAAGTTTATATCTCATATAAGCCCCGCCGTTCGGCGGGGCTTTTTTTTATTGCCACATCTATGGCCCCCGGCTCGGGGGCCACCTGCTCCACCCATGCCTTTAGCCTTCCCCTCCCTGCACACTTACAGCCCGAAACTGCACAGTTATGGGCTCAATCTGCGCACTTATTGGTTTGTCCTTGTGTCGTCTGCGGCAAACCGTTAATTTGGTCAATAAACCCCTAAACTCTCCAAACATGCGAAAGCTAACGCTAATGCTATGCCTGTTCATGGCATCGTACACCCTCTCTGCGCAGGAATTCATGCACTCATTTGGCGGCAAGTATCTATTCTACGGTAATTCCGACGGCGTTACCGGCGGCGTTCTTCTGTACTCGCCTCGTCTTAACCTCAATGCGGAAGGAAACAGCACCTTGTCGATCGGCACTCACTTCGGTCTCGGCTTCAATGTATCGTCACGTTCCGACGAGGGAGGTGGCAGCAGCTCCTTCATCCTGGATCTGCCGCTGGTAGCCGAATACAATGTTGGCTTTGGTTCCACCTCCGACGCCGATGGATCATTTGGTGGATATGTAGGAGCCGGCTACGGCATTCACCGCGCCAGCATGAGTACCGCCTATGGAAGTGGCAGTGCCACCTTGCATGGCCCCGTATTTACCGGCGGTCTCCGTTTTCTCATCGGTTCGGTCGGAGCCTTTGAACTGGGAGCCAGCTACAACCTCGACCTTAAAACAAAAGTCAAGGAAGCCAAGTCGAATATATTCGGCATATCCGTTTCTTACATCTTTGGCTTTAGGGAAAGTGCTTTTTAGCATGGGCTGAAGATTGAATTGTTTTATGTACATGCATAGCCTATCTTGCATCAACGATCGCTGGCCCCCAAAGGCTTTTGATTTGTGCTGGCCCTACAGGCTGCAACTCTCCCCCAAGTGAATTCTAAAAGCAATGATGAACTCACGTGAAAGAGCCTCTCTCCGGAGAGGCTTTTTTATTCCTCATTAAAGCGACATTAAAACCAACAAGCCGATTAAACTTTCTTTTTTGGCATATGTCAAACAACCGCATCGCCGGCCCGGCCGTATGATGCATAAAGCGACAAGAATTATCGGATCAATGGATACACGCTCCCTGAACATGGGAAGCTAAGGTTAGCAGATCCCGGCACCGGCCGGGATTTTTCTTGTCCGGCTTACAGCAAACTAACCCGGCAGGCCATGGCAACCTGCGCCCTACGTCCACCTTCTCCGGATACTACACTAGGTAATGCTGGGAGCCAACCTGCTACTGCCACCATTCGGCGCCATCCGTCAATGAAGCAATAGGGTTGGTTAATCCTTGTTTACCCCATGTCGGGCTTTTCCGTTAATTTCCCGCCCTAAAAATCTACAGCATGAAATGTCAGTCGGCTTTCTTTTCAAGATGGCTAAGTGTTTGCCTGTGCCTCCTTTCCTTTCAGTTCCTGCAGGCCCAGGGGGGCGTTCGCTGGGCAAAGGATGGCAATAGCTATTACAGTGCCCAGGGAGGTGAATTGCTCCAGTTCGTACTTCCCAAAAACGAGAAAACGGTGTTATTGACCAAAGAACAGCTGACCCCGCAGGGACAAAGCCCGCTGGCATTCCGCAACTTCTCATTCTCTGAAGACGATACCAAAGTATTACTGTTCACGAATTCGAAGAAGGTTTGGCGCCTCTATACCCGGGGCGATTATTGGGTATATGACCGCACAGCCAAAACCCTGAAGCAGATCGGCAAGGGCCGCCCCGCTTCTTCCTTGATGTTTGCCAAGTTTTCGCCCGACGGCAGCAAAGTAGCTTACGTGAGCGAGTATAATATTTATGTAGAAGACCTGGCCTCCGGCGTCATAAAGAAACTTACCACCGATGGCAACCGTAAGCTCATCAACGGAACGTTCGACTGGGTATACGAAGAAGAGTTTTTCTGCCGTGATGGATTCCGCTGGAGCCCCGATAGCAAACAGATCGCCTACTGGCAGATCGATGCCAAGAATACGAAGGACTACCTGATGGTGAACAATACCGATTCCATCTATCCCTTTGCCGTGCCCGTTGAATACCCCGTAGCCGGCGAAGCGCCCTCTCCTTTCAAAATTGGCGTGGTCAATACCTCCACCGCGCAAACCCAGTGGATGTCGGTTCCCACCGACGCTGTTTGGCAGAGCTATGTGCCCCGCCTGGAATGGGCCGGAAACAGCAACGAATTGATACTCCAGCACCTCAACCGCAAGCAGAACGAAAGCAAGATACTTTTGTGCAATGCACAGACCGGTGCGGCCCAAACCATCTATACAGAAAAAGATTCGGCCTGGATCGATATCCAGCCACTTTGGGATAACGACTACATCTGGGGCGGATGGGATTGGCTGAATGGCGGTAAGGAGTTCATCTGGTCATCCGAAAAAGACGGCTGGCGACACCTTTACCGCGTGAGCCGCGATGGCAAGAAGGAAACCCTCATTACGGCCGGTAACTACGATGTCATGGAAATTACCTGCATCGATGAAAAGGGCGGTTTCCTGTACTTCATGGCATCGCCCGAAAATGCCACGCAAAAATTCCTGTACCGCACCAAGCTCGATGGAAAGGGTAAACCTGAAAGGCTGTCACCCGCCACCCAGCAGGGCACCCATGATTACGATGTATCGCCGAATGCAAAATATGCCCAGCATACTTTCACCAATTATTACACCCGGTACGCATCCGAGCTCATCTCCCTGGCCGACCACAAAGGACTCAATGGAGAGAACAAGGTAGGCGAGGCGGTAGCCCAGGCCAACAAAGCGGCATCGAAGGTCGAGTTCTTTAAAGTGACCACCTCCGAAGGCGTGGAAATGGACGCCTGGATGGTAAAACCCGACAACTTCGACGCTACAAAGAAATACCCCGTGGTGTTTTATGTGTACACAGAACCCTGGGGACAGAACGTAAAAGACCAGTTTGGGGTAGAGAACAATTTCCTGTACCAGGGCAGCATGGCCAAAGACGGCTACATCTATATCTCGATCGATAACCGCGGTACACCAGTGCCCAAAGGCCGTAACTGGCGTAAGGTGGTATATCGTAAGATCGGTCTGGTAAACATCCGCGATCAGGCGCTCGCCGCCACCGAGATCCTGAAATGGCCATTTGTCGACAGCAGCCGCGTGGCCGTATGGGGCTGGAGTGGTGGTGGATCAGCCACCCTTAACCTCATGTTCCAATATCCGGAGATCTATAAAACCGGTATTGCTGTGGCAGCCGTGGGCAACCAGCTTACTTACGACAATATCTATCAGGAGCGCTATATGGGACTGCCCCAGGAAAACCGTGAGGATTTCGTGAAAGGATCGCCCATTACGTATGCTAAGAACCTGAAAGGAAACCTGTTGTATATACATGGCACCGGCGATGACAACGTGCACTATAACAATGTGGAGATGCTGGTCAATGAGCTGGTGAAGCACAACCGCCAGTTTCAGTTGATGGCCTATCCCAACCGCACCCACAGCATCAGCGAAGGAGCCGGAACCTTCCAGCACTTATCGACCCTGTACACCAATTACCTGAAACAACATTGCCCTCCGGGAGGAAGGTAAATGGAGTCGGGTAGGAGGAACAAGCGCTTTACCTAAGCAGCCATAAATAATAATGATCGCCATCAGGCCGACCAGTACGACTGGCCGGCCTGATGTCTTTTTGTGCTTACCTGATCCCGGCGGAGGTAGCCAGATGTTTCGCTGTTGATTCGTTTATATCAGGTATTTGTCTCGTAGATATCCCGTCTCTTTAAGAGACGAGACATATACGGCACATCTAGGGGACATAGACGAGACATCTACGAGACATCTTAAAATGCCAGTAGGGTAGGGCTACTGGTGGCGCCCTGCTGCCGGCTTAAGGCCGGCGCGCCGCTCCCGGTTGCCGGACACCGGGCACCCGCGCGCGCAGCGGGCCAACCCAAGCTCCGTGAATCGAATGTTGCTGGAGCTCGGCGCCTGGGTGAAAGTCTTGGCAATTTGAATTTCCTTAACACAAGGCCTTGATCTTCTGTAGTAAATTGGTAGAAAACCCGATCTATGAAGTATATTCTACCCGCCCTGGCTACTGCTTTATTGTTTTCCTGCACCACCTACCAGGTGATGACCGTATCGAGTAAAGAAGCCGCTCAGCAGAATACCGCCGCCGAATTTGTGATTGACAATGACAGTCTGGAGCTGTGTTACAATTTCAATGGACACAATGGACCGATCAAAGTGAAGATCAGGAACAAACTGAACAAGCCAATCTATGTCGATTGGCAACGCTCGGCCTTAATAATCAATGGAATGGCTATTAGTTACGCCAATCAAAAAGTACCGATCAGCGGAGCCCTGTCGTCTACGTCACTGAATTGGACCCCCGACGTTTCCTCGAGCTTTGGGAGGTTCCATGGCACTGCGACCATCCCGCCTGAAATTGAATTCATTCCTCCACAGACCTTTGTGACCAAAGAACTGATCGGTATTACTAACAAAGGCATCCTGAACCTGCCCGAAAGCGCTTTTTCGAAGAAAAAGGTGCCGGCTATGGGCTCGATGTATGCGTCTATCAGGATGGCTTCTTTTTCGCCTGAGTCTACGCCGCTCGCTTTCAGCAGCTACCTCACTTTCATGGTGGGCGATACCCTGCCCAGGCCGATGGTTTACCAGCACAACTTTTATGTGTCGGAGCTTGTTAAAATGACCGATCCGCCACAGGTGTTAAACGGCGACAAGCGGGGCGACCGCTTTTATGTGGTGCAGGGAAATGCCGGCGATAGCATCACCTACGGCTACGGCGTGGTGGGCGGAAAGCCGGTATTACAGAAATATGCACGGGCGCTGCAATAATTTCCTGGGAGGAATGGGGTATCTATCGACCACGCCAGCACAACTGGAGCGAAAAGGAATGAATTACATTGTAATTAATTGAATAATAATCAATTATGCATAATTTAAGCCGATTTGCTTCTACATCTTCTTCGGCTAAGGCCGGCGGTAGTGGCGGGTATTAAATTGGCTTTCAGTATATTGCAGAAATGGAAATTCTCATGGGAAAAGCGGGTGCAAATGCCGGAAGGTGCAAAAGCGAACGGCAGACGCCAGATTTTTAGTGTGGGCATGCAAAATTTATCTTCAAATCTTTTGTAAGTAATCAAACTACACTTACCTTTGCATCCCCATTAGAAAAATGGGATAGAACTATGTCTCAACGAATCAGAATCAAATTACAGTCTTACGATCACAACCTGGTAGATAAATCTGCAGAGAAAATCGTAAAGACAGTGCGCAGCACCGGAGCGGTAGTAACAGGTCCTATTCCTTTACCTACCCGCAAAAAGATCTTTACCGTATTACGCTCTCCGCACGTGAATAAGAAGAGCCGTGAGCAGTTCCAGTTGTGTACGCACAAGCGTTTGCTGGATATTTATACTTCTTCCAGCCGTACGGTGGATGCCCTGAGCAAGCTCGACTTGCCTAGTGGTGTGGAAGTTGAGATCAAAGCATGATAAAAGCATTTGATGAACCCTGTCAGGGTTCTAAAATCCTGACAGGGTTTTTTCATATATAGCTACGTCAAGTAGTTAAGTTCTTTCAAGCCTATCTGTAAACTTTGTTGCCGTTGGTGACGAATAAAGCAGCGCTGGGTAAATAACAATTGAAAAAGCTGAAGGGGTGCAAGCCCTGACAGTCTCTATAAACAATAAATATGAACTGACCCTTCGAGGTTAGTTTACTATCGGTACTTCGAAGTCTGCGGCTTTCATGTAAGGTGAAAATAAGCAGATAATAAAAGAAAAGGTCGGTAGCAAACGGGGATTGAAGTTGCCATGGTTGTGCCTTCACTGTCCTCCCGGACAGCAGGTTTAGACAATCATACCGCAAATGTCTCTTAAACCGAGAAGGCAAAAACGAACAATGATGAAAGGAATTATTGGCAAAAAAATCGGGATGACCAGCATCTTCAGTCCTGATGGTAAACAAACTAGTGTTACCATCATCGAGGCAGGTCCCTGTGTTGTAACCCAGGTCAAAACAAAAGACACTGATGGTTACAGCGCTGTGCAGTTAGCATTCGGCGACAAGAAAGAAAAGCACACGACCGCTGCAGAAAAGAATCACTTCGCAAAGGCCAATACAGCCGCAAAAAAATTCGTAAAAGAGTTCCGTGATTATTCCATAGAGAAAGCTATTGGAGAATCAATCACCGTTGACATTTTCACTGAAGGTGAAAAAGTTGAGGTAGTTGGTACTACCAAGGGCAAGGGTTTCCAGGGTGTTGTGAAGCGCCATGGTTTCTCTGGTGTGGGTGAGCAGTCTCACGGTCAGCACGATCGTCAGCGCGCCCCCGGTTCTATCGGTAACTCATCTGATGCTTCCCGCGTATTCAAAGGTATGCGCATGGCAGGCAGAATGGGTCAGGACCGTGTGAAAGTTAAAGGATTGAAGGTGGTAAAGATTTTCCCCGACAAAAACTACATCCTGGTAAGCGGGTCTGTACCCGGTCATATCGGATCAATTGTATTAATTCAAAAATAACAACGTCGGGAAATTGATCAAGCCACGCGCCATCAACTTTCTGATCTGAAAAATAGCGTACAATGCAAGTAGATGTTTTAAATATAAGCGGAAAGAAAACAGGTCGCTCTGTAGAGTTGCCTGATGAGATCTTTGGTGCTGAGCCGAACGATCACGTGATCTACCTGGCTGTTAAGCAGTTTTTGGCTGCACAGCGTCAGGGTACCAGCAAAGTAAAGACCCGTCTTGAAGTGAAAGGTTCCAGCAAGAAGCTGCACCGCCAAAAGGGTACCGGTGGTTCCCGTAAAGGTAACCTGCGTAACCCCTTGTTCAAAGGTGGTGGTACAATCTTCGGACCTAAGCCCCGCGATTACGATTTCAAACTGAACCGTAAGGTGAAAGACCTGGCAAAGATCAGCGCTCTCTCTTACAAGGCTAAGGAAAATGCGATCGTAGTAATTGAAGATATCAACCTGGAAGCGCCCAAGACAAAGACTTTTGTAGGTGCGTTGAAAGCCCTGGGTATCGACAGCAAAAAATCATTGGTGATCCTGCCCGAGTACAACGACAACCTGTACCTGAGCCTGCGTAACGTGCCTAACGTAAATGGTGCACTGATCGCTGACGTTAACACTTATGATATCGTAAACTCCAATGTACTGGTGTTTACTGAAAGTGCTGCGAAGATCTTCGCTGATGACGAAGCTGAAGTAACTGCATAGTATATGCGGTTTATGAAAATGCTGCGGCATTTTCAGCTATACAAATTCTTAAATTTTCAAATTAGAGTTATATGAAACTCGCTGAAGTATTGATAAAGCCGATCGTAACCGAAAAGAGCAATAAGCTCACTGACAAGAGCAGGACTTATGCTTTCAAGGTTAGTCGCAAAGCCAATAAACTGGAGATCAAGAAAGCGGTAGAAGGATTTTACAGTGTGAATGTGATCGACGTTAACACCGTAGTGGTTCCAGGAAAGGCAAAGAGCCGTTTCACTAAGGCCGGATTCATTTCCGGTGTTAAGCCGGCTTTCAAAAAAGCGTACGTAACTGTAGCTGAAGGCGAAACCATCGACCTGTACGCTAACATTTAATGATTGCTCCGCTGAGGCGGAACGGTTATTAAAAAGAATGGCGCGTCAAACGCCGCAAAGGATTGACAAAACGATTTTTAACACAGAATAAGAATTAAAACATGGCACTGAAAAAGTATAAACCAATTACGGCCGGAACTCGCTGGAGAATTGGCAATGCATATGAAGAAGTGACAACGAATGTTCCTGAGAAAAGCCTGGTAGAAAAAGTAAAATCTACCGGTGGTCGTAACGTTCAGGGACGCCGCGCAATGCGCTACATCGGTGGCGGTCACAAGAAAATGTACCGTATCGTTGATTTCAAGAGAAACAAGAAAGACATCGAAGCTACTGTAGCTTCTATCGAATACGATCCGAATCGTACTGCTTTCATCGCACTGCTGAACTATGCAGACGGTGAGAAAAGATATATCATCGCTCCTCAGGGCTTACAGGTAGGTGCTACCGTTATCTCTGGTGATGCAGTTGCTCCCGAAATCGGTAATGCTCTTCAAATGAAGAACATGCCCCTCGGTACCAACATTCACAATATCGAAATGCAGCCTGGTCAGGGTGGCAAGCTGGTACGCAGTGCCGGTGCTTCTGCTCAATTGACCAACAAAGAAGAAAGATATGCTGTATTGAAGATGCCTTCTGGTGAACTGAGAAAGGTATTGATCAACTGCTTCGCTACCGTAGGTATCGTGAGCAATGGCGATCATAACCTGGAGATGAAGGGTAAGGCTGGCCGTAACCGTTGGAAAGGTATTCGTCCCCGCACTCGTGGTGTTGCGATGAACCCTGTAGATCACCCGATGGGTGGTGGTGAAGGTAGAGCTTCCGGTGGTCACCCACGTTCCAGAACTGGTAAGTACGCTAAGGGTCTGAAGACACGTACACGTGGCAAGGGAAGCGATAAGCTGATCATCCAACGTAAGAATGGTAAAAAATTAGCTAAATAATCAAACGCTGATTTTAAAACTTCAAATACTCAAATTAAGATAATATGGCTCGTTCGATTAAAAAAGGTCCTTATGTAGCTGCTAAACTGGAGCAGAGAGTATTGGCCGTAAACGAAGGCAAATCAAAGAAGGGTGTTATCAAAACCTGGAGCCGTCGTTCTACCATTACTCCGGACTTTGTAGGTCATACTTTCGCCGTTCACAACGGTAATAAATTCATCCCGGTTTACGTGACTGAATTTATGGTTGGCCACAAGCTGGGTGAGTTTGCGCCCACCCGCAACTTTAAAGGACACTCAAGTAAAAAAGTAGCATAATTAAACGGTAAAGAGGTCGGAGCCTGAAGTTCGCAAAACGGCTCCCGGCTCCGGACTCTGAACTTGAAAATTAATAAAAATGGAAGCAGTAGCTAAACTGAGAAATTATCCCACATCACCCCGCAGAATGCGTTTGCTGGCTGATGAGATCCGCGGTGTTGAAGTGGAGAAAGCCCTGGCTTTGCTGGAACACCATCCGCAACATTCCGCCACACCTTTGCTCAAGCTGTTGAAGAGTGCTATCAACAACTGGGAGCAGAAGAACGAAGGCAAGAGTGCTGCTGATGCACAACTGGTGGTGAAAACAATCTTCGTTGACGGTGCACGTACCCTGAAAAGGATGTTACCTGCTCCTCAGGGAAGGGCGTATCGCTTACGTAAACGTAGCAATCACGTAACCATCATCGTTGATTCGAAAACAAACTAAACAAGCGAAAAACCCGAATCCTGCAGATGGTTTAATCGGCAAGAGCTTCAGGTTTTCAAATATTCAAATTTTCAAATTCAAATAAATGGGTCAGAAATCAAATCCTATTGGTGCCAGGTTAGGGATCATCCGCGGTTGGGAATCTAACTGGTATGGTAACAAAAAAGATTTTTCTACCAAGTTGATCGAGGATAACAAGATCAGGACCTACCTGAATGCCCGTATCAACAAGGGTGGTATCTCGAAGATCGTTATTGAGCGTACGCTGAATAAACTGATCGTTACCATTCATACCTCTAAGCCCGGTATCATCATAGGTAAAGGCGGTGGCGAAGTAGACCGTATCAAGGAAGAGTTGAAGAAGCTGACTGGTAAAGAAGACGTTCAGATCAACATCCTCGAAATTCGCCGTCCCGAACTGGATGCCATGATCGTGGGTGACACAATTGCCCGCCAGATCGAAAACCGTATCAACTACAAACGTGCCATCAAGATGGCGATCGCTTCTGCGCTCCGTATGGGTGCCGAAGGTATCAAGATCAAGGTAAGCGGCCGTTTGGGTGGTGCTGAAATTGCCCGTACGGAAGAAATCAAACAAGGTCGTACACCTTTGCACACACTGCGTATGGATATCGATTACGCCAACGTGTTTGCACTGACTGTGTATGGTAAAATAGGTATCAAGGTATGGATCTGTAAAGGTGAAGTACTTGGTAAGCGTGACCTGAACCCCAACTTCGTTGGTGGCAAGAGCGATATTAGTGACCGCCGTGATAGAAGAGAAGGTGATGACCAGCGTGGTGGAGATCGTCGTGATGACCGCAGAGGTGGTGGTGGTGACCGTCGTGGTGGCGGTGGTGGTGATCGTCGCGGTGGCGGCGGTGGTGGTGACCGCAGAGGCGGTGGTGGCGGTGGATTCCGCGGTGGAAACAACAGAAGAGGTTAATTGGACACCGGTTTGTACCGGAGCTGAATTAAATCTTCAAATTATCAAATTTTCAAATTGTCAATAGATGTTACAGCCTAAAAGATCGAAACACAGGAAAGCGCAGAAAGGCCGCATCCGGGAAGTAGCAAAACGCGGTACGACCATCTCTTTTGGTTCTTTCGGTCTGAAAGCCCTCGAGCCAATCTGGTTGAATAACCGTCAGATCGAAGCTGCCCGTCAGGCGCTGACCCGTTCAATGAAACGTGAAGGTAATGTGTGGATCCGCATTTTCCCTGATAAGCCTATCACCCGCAAGCCTCTTGAAGTGCGTATGGGTAAAGGTAAAGGTAACCCCGAGTTCTGGGCTGCAGTAGTTGAACCAGGTCGTATCATTTTCGAATGCGACGGCGTAAGTGAAGCAACAGCAAAGCAAGCGCTCGAGCTGGCTGCACAGAAGCTGCCGATCAAGACCAAGTTCATCGTTCGCAGGGATTATCAAGCGTAAACACAGTAAGGTGATTATTTGAAAAGGAGAGGAGTGAACCGAAGCGTTGATTTTCAAATTTTCAAATTGCCAAACTTTCAAATTGTATATCATGTCTAAGAAAATTGATTTCGTAAAAAGCCTGAAAGATCTGAGTGAAGCTGATCTGAAAGCCAGGATCCAGGAAGACGAACTGCGCTTGAAGAAGCTGGAGTTTGCTCATGCTATCTCTCCTTTGGAGAACCCAATGAGCATCCGCGGCCTTCGCAAAGACCTCGCTCGCCTGAAAACCGAGTTGAAGCAGAAACAACAGGCTGTATAAAAGCTGTTAGCAGTTGGCTGTTGCAGTTGGCTGTATAAGGTACAAGAACAAACTATATAAGTTGAGCGCTAATAGCTGAGTGCTAAAAGCTAAAACCTAAAAAAATGTTAGATAGAAATTTGCGTAAAACAAGAACTGGTGTTGTTACCAGCAACAAGATGGCTAAGACTATCACTGTTGCTGTTGAAAGGAAAGTAAAGCACCCGATCTATGGTAAGTTCGTAAAGAAGACCACCAAGTTCCACGCTCATGATGAAAAGAATGAGTGCACGATTGGTGATGTGGTAAAGATCATGGAAACCCGCCCGCTGAGCAAAACTAAGCGTTGGAGACTGGTTGAAGTGGTAGAGAAGGCGAAGTAATCGGAAGAGCTGTGAGCTACGAGCTTGGTGCTACGAGCCACGGAAAAAATATAATTGTAATAATGCTCGAAGCTCGCAGCTAAGAGCTCAAAGCTTAACAAAATGATTCAGCAAGAAAGCAGATTAAACGTAGCTGATAATAGTGGTGCCAAAGAAGTATTGTGTATCCGCGTGCTGGGTAACAGCGGCCAGGATTACGCGAAGATCGGCGATAAAATTGTTGTTACCGTAAAGGATGCAATCCCTGCCGGTGGTATTAAGAAGGGTACCGTTACCAAAGCGGTTATCGTTCGCACGAAGAACAAGCTGCGTCGCAAAGACGGATCTTATATCCGTTTTGATGACAATGCAGTAGTACTGTTGAACGCTTCTGATGAGCCCCGTGGTACACGTATCTTCGGACCCGTTGCACGTGAACTGCGTGATAAAGGTTACATGAAGATCATCTCTCTGGCACCTGAGGTACTCTAGGAACAGCAACGAGCTACGAGCCCTGCGCTACGAGCCGTCTCTAAATAGAATTTTTATATCGCTATCAGCTCGCCGCTCGCAGCTCATAGCCCAAAGCTTAAAAAAATGAGCAATCGTTTTAAACCGAAGTTCAATATTAAAAAAGGCGACACCGTGGTAGTGATCACAGGTGACGATAAAGATGTTAAGAAAGCCCGCAAAGTGCTGGAAGTATTTCCAGACAAAGAAAGGGTGATCGTTGAAGGAGTGAACATCGTTACCCGCCACACTAAACCTTCTGCCCGCGATACCAAGGGTGGTTTGGTGAAGAAGGAAGCCCCCATCCACATCTCCAACGTGATGCTGTGGGATGCGAAGAAAGGCGAAGCTACCAAGGTAAAACGTACCCGCGAAAATGGTAAGCTGGTGCGTGTTTCCAAAGTATCCGGTGAAGTTATCAAGTAATTCCAACTGCGGCAACGGTCCTCAAAAGGGGGATACGGCCGGCAGTCATAGATAGATCATTGCAAAACGCTATTAGCCCGTAACCGCGGTTCATAGCAAAAGCTTTAAAAAATGAGCACAACAAAATATTCTCCGAGATTAGCAGACAAGTACAAAAAGGATGTTGTACCTGCACTGATGAAACGTTTCAGCTACGGTAGCATTATGCAGGTTCCCCGTTTGGAAAAGATCTGCCTGAACCGTGGTGTAAACGGTGCCGTAAGTGACAAGAAGCTGGTTGATGTGGCGGTTGATGAACTGACACAGATCACCGGTCAGAAAGCGGTAACCACTTTGTCTAAGAAAGATATCTCTAACTTCAAACTGCGTAAAGCGATGCCGATCGGCGCCCGCGTTACACTGCGTGGAGTTAAGATGTACGAATTCCTGGACAGGCTGATCGCTACTGCACTGCCCCGTGTTCGTGACTTCAAGGGTATCAGCGAGAAGGCTTTCGATGGCCGTGGTAACTACACCCTGGGTATCACTGAACAGATCATCTTCCCGGAGATCGATATCGATAAGGTAAACAAGATCACTGGTCTTGATATCACTTTCGTAACAACGGCTGGTACCAACGAAGAAGCTTTCGAGCTCCTGAAAGAACTGGGTATGCCGTTCAAGAAGAAAGACTAAGTACCTGCGGTACTTTCAACCGAAGTAAAAAATACAAATCCGGGATCGGGTTAGCACAGCAGCCAGGTTCCGACATTCAAAATTCGAATTTGTAATTATTATGGCAAAAGAGTCAGTTAAAGCCAGACAAAGGAAAAGAGAACGTATGGTAGCTCAGTATGCTGAAAAGCGTGCTGCTCTGAAAGCTGCCGGAGAATGGCAGGCATTGGATGAACTGCCCAAGAATTCTTCTTCAGTTCGTCTCAAGAACCGCTGCCAGTTGACCGGCCGTCCCAAGGGATATATCCGTTATTTCGGATTGTCTCGTGTAACGTTCCGTGAAATGGCCCTGAATGGCAAGATCCCGGGAGTACGTAAGGCTTCCTGGTAAGACACTGCTGCAGGATATGAGGTACGGTAACTATCAGTCCCGTATCGGTCCATCCTGTAGATTAGATTCAACTATATTTAGAACTGATACAACAACTTCTATAAAAATGGTAACAGATCCTATTGCAGATTTTCTGACCAGAGTTCGTAACGCACAAATGGCGGGCCACCGTATCGTTGAGATCCCGGCTTCTAACCTGAAAAAGCGTATTACAGAGATTCTGTACGATCAGGGCTACATCCTGAAATACAAATTTGAGGATGACAGCAAACAAGGTGTGATCAAGATCGCCTTGAAATATGATGCTCAATCTAAAGAACCTGCTATCAGGTCTCTGGAAAGAGTAAGCCGTCCCGGTCTGCGTCAGTATGCCAGCCCCGCTGAGTTCAAACGTGTGAAGAATGGTTTGGGCGTTGCTATCATCAGCACTTCTAAAGGAGTGATGACCGACAAGCAGGCAAAGGTGCAGAACGTAGGTGGCGAAGTACTTTGCTACGTATATTAATAGCGCGGGCCTCAGGCCCTCGCTATTCTCTATATAAAGTTCCTGATACATTAAGCCCTACCTATAGAGGCTGACCGGCCAGGAACAAACAAACAGAATCAGAAATTATTAAACTCATTTTTTATGTCTCGTATAGGTAAACAACCCGTCGTTCTGCCCAGTGGTGTTACTGCTGCCGTAGGTAAAGACAATGTGCTGACCGTAAAAGGTCCCAAAGGTGAATTGAAGCAAGCAATCGACCGTGATATCACTGTTGAAGTAAAGGACAACGCTGTTCTCTTCACTCGTCCTACCGACCAGATCCGCCACCGCGCTATGCACGGTTTGTACCGTGCGCTGGTAGCTAACCTGGTGAAGGGTGTTACAGAAGGTTACAAGAGAAACCTGGAGCTGGTGGGTGTAGGTTACAAAGCCTCTAATCAGGGCAACCTGCTCGACCTGTCGCTCGGTTACTCTCACAATATCATTTTCGAAATTCCCAAGGAATTGAAAGTGGCCACTTCTCAGGAAAAGGGTGAAAACCCCAAGATCATGCTGGAAGGCATCGATAAACAACTGATCGGTCAGGTAGCTGCAAAACTGCGTAGCCTGCGTAAGCCCGAGCCATACAAAGGAAAGGGTGTTAAATACGCTGGTGAAGTTATTCGTCGTAAAGCTGGTAAGGCTGCTGGTAAATAATTTGAAAATAGGCCGCCCGGCAGTATCGGGCGGCTCTTAAAATAAAGAGCAATGAATAAATTAGTTAAAAGACAGAAAATCCGCTACCGGATCCGTAAGAAAGTTGCCGGTACAGGTCAAAAACCCAGGCTCGCAGTTTTCAGGAGCAACACAGAAATCTATGTGCAACTGATTGACGATGTAACTGGTACTACACTGGCTGCGGCTTCTTCTAAGGATAAGGAAATTGCTGCTCAAAAAGTAACCAAAGTTGAAAAGAGCAAACTGGTAGGTGCTGCAATTGCCCGCAAGGCAACTGAACTGGGGCTTACTACTGTTGTTTTCGACCGTGGCGGTAACCTGTATCACGGCCGCGTGAAGAGCGTTGCTGATGGTGCCCGTGAAGGTGGTCTGCAATTCTAATCCCTAGCGTAATTACAATTAAAATCGTCAATTCGAAATAATGGCAAAAGTTAATTTAAACAGAGTTAAAGCCGGCGATCTTGAGCTGAAAGAGAAAGTGGTAGCCATCAACCGGGTGGTAAAAACCACTAAAGGTGGTCGTGCCTTCAGTTTTTCTGCCCTCGTAGTGGTAGGTAACGAAAATGGCGTGGTTGGTCATGGTCTCGGTAAAGCCAAAGAAGTACAGGAAGCTATTACCAAAGGCATTGAAGATGCCAAGAAGAACCTCATAAAAGTGCCCATCATGAAGGGTACCATTCCTCACGATCAGTGGGCGAAAGTTGGTGCTGCCAAAGTATTGATTAAGCCAGCCGCTCACGGTACTGGTGTGATCGCCGGAGGTAGCATGCGTTCAGTGCTGGAAAGTGCTGGTGTTACCGACGTATTGGCTAAATCACTCGGTTCTGCCAACCCGCACAACGTGGTAAAAGCTACATTTGCAGCTTTGGCCCTGTTGCGTGAGCCGGTTACTGTTGCCAAGCAACGTAAACTGAACCTGAAGAAAGTATTTAACGGATAACTATTGGCTGAAAGCCGGATGCCTGCAGCATTGCTGAAGACAGCCGGCCAATAGCTGATCATAATGATTATATCATGAGCAAGATTAAGATCACTTTAGTAAAGAGTGCTATTGACAGACCCGAGCGTCAGAAATTAACGCTCCAGGCGCTGGGCCTGAACAAGCTGCATGCTACCAAAGAAGTAGAAGCTACTCCGCAAATACTGGGTATGGTTCGTGCTGTAAACCACCTGGTAAAGGTAGAACAGGCTTAATGACACCCGGGACAGTAGCAGCAATGCGAATAGTCCCGGATGCATCAGTTGGATCCTTATTATCAATTTTGTAAAGCGAGGGGAGATTCCCCGTTGAGTTAAAATCAGAAAACATGAAATTACATCAGATCAAGCCCGCAGAAGGCGCAACGCATAAAGAGAAAAGATTAGGTCGTGGTGAAGCATCCGGTAAGGGTGGTACTTCTACAAAAGGTAACAAGGGTGGTCAAAGCCGCGCTGGTTATCAACGTAAGAACGCCCATGAAGGTGGTCAGATGCCTATTCAGCGTCGTTTGCCAAAACGTGGTTTTACTAATATAAACAGGGTTGAATACAAAGTATTTAACCTCGGTCAGGTAGATCACCTGGTTGAAAAGTATGAACTGAAAGAATTCAGCCTGGAGAACCTGTACATCAATGGACTGGTTAGCCGCACCGACCTGGTAAAAGTATTGGGAAATGGTGAGCTGAAGAGTAAAGTGACTTTCAAGGTTAACGCCGTAAGTGATAAAGCCAAGGCTTCGATCGAAGCTGCCGGTGGTACAGTGGAAATTGTAAAGTAATTTTCCGTAACTTGCAAGGACGCATGGTAGCATGCGTCTTTTTTGTATAACAAAGCATTGTAGTTAACCAGCTTAATATCGGTACAGCAGGTTTGCCATAAGGGATTGAATGGTCTTTTTAAGCAAACCTGTTTGTGGTTTTCCAAAACTGAGGCCATCATAAAAAATTTCTGGATTCCGTGAAAAAATTCATACAAACCCTGA
Source organism: Paraflavitalea sp. CAU 1676 (assembly GCF_029223285.1). Taxonomy (GTDB): domain Bacteria; phylum Bacteroidota; class Bacteroidia; order Chitinophagales; family Chitinophagaceae; genus Paraflavitalea. Next base: position 55,788 of record NZ_JARHUJ010000008.1, read on the forward strand.
AGAATATCTGGAGTATTGAGGAACTGAAGAGCAAGATCCTGGTGACCATTACTCTGATAGCCGTATATCGCCTCGGCACCCATATCGTACTGCCGGGTATTGATCCCACAAAGATCAATACAGCTGCCTCTGGTGGTGGAATCCTCGGGCTGATCGATGCCTTTGCCGGTGGCGCCTTCTCACAGGCTTCTATCCTGGCCCTCGGTATCATGCCTTACATCTCCGCTTCTATCTTCATGCAGTTGATGACCATTCTCTATCCCCCATTCCAGAAAATGCAAAAAGAAGGAGAGAGTGGCCGTAAAAAAATTAACCAGTACACCCGTTACCTCACTGTTGCTGTAGCCATCCTGCAGGCCAGCGCTTACGTGGCGTTCCTGCACCAGACCAATAAAGAAGCAATGATCGATGCTTATGCTTCTTATTTCTGGTTGTCTACAACCATCATCCTCAGTGCCGGCACCCTCTTCGTAATGTGGCTGGGTGAAAGGATCACTGATAAAGGTTTGGGTAATGGTAGCTCCGTGATCATCATGGTGGGTATCCTTGCCCGTCTTCCCCAGGCGATCATGCAGGAGTGGCAATCGAAAGTTACCGGCGGCAGCGGCCGTGGTATCCTCTTCTTCGTAATTGAAGTAGCAGTACTCGTAGCCATTATCATGGGCCTCATCATCCTGATCCAGGGTGTACGTAAAATACCGGTTCAATACGCTAAGCAAATTGTTGGTAACCGCCAGTTTGGTGGTGCCCGCCAGTTCCTCCCCATCAAGGTGAACAGTGCTGGTGTAATGCCCATCATCTTCGCGCAAGCGATTATGTTCCTGCCTACGCTGTTGTCGAATTTCGATTCTACACGCGGCCTGGCCCGGGTATTCGGCGACCATAGCAATTTCTGGTATATGTTGATCTACGCTGTAATGGTAATTGGTTTTACCTTCCTTTACACAGCCCTGATCTTCAACCCCAAGCAGATCGCAGACGACCTGAAACGCAACAACGGCTTTATCCCCGGCGTAAAACCCGGTCAGCCCACTGCCGATTATATCGGTGCAGTGATGGACAAGATCACCCTTCCCGGTGCGGTATTACTCGCCGTGGTTGGTATCCTGCCCGGTTTTGCACAACGTCTGCAGGTTCAGCCTTCATTCTCTTCCTTCTTCGGCGGTACGTCACTGCTGATCATGGTAGGTGTGATCCTGGATACACTGCAACAAATTGAGACCCAATTGTTGATGCGTCAATACGATGGTTTGATGAAGAGTGGACGCGTACAAGGCCGTCAGACGGTTTCGCCTGCATCCTTGTAATAAATCATCATACAACATTAAAACCTGGCAGCTGTTATATAGCTGTCAGGTTTTCTTTTAAACAATAGATTTTATTAAGCATGGTGCATATTAAAACTCCGGCAGAGGTGGAACTGATGCGGCACAGCGCATTACTGGTAAGCGCCACTCTGGCCGAGATTGCCAAAGTTATTCGCCCCGGGATCACTACGCTTTCACTCGATAAAACCATCGGTGAAATGATCCGTGATCATGGTGGCATCCCCTCCTTCCTCAATTTCCATGGCTATCCCTTCAATTCCTGTATATCGGTAAATGATGTGGTGGTGCATGGTTTTCCCAACGAGAAAGAACTGAAGGACGGTGATATCATTTCCGTGGACATCGGTATCGTGAAGAATGGTTACCATGGCGACCACGCGTATACATTCGCTATTGGCGATGTAAAGCCCGAAGTGCTTCAACTGATCCGTGTAACCAAGGAATCACTCTTCAAAGGCATTGAACAGGCTATTGCCGGAAACCGCATCGGCGATATCGGCGCAGCCATCCAGGAGCATACCGAAAAGAAATACGGTTATGGTGTAGTGCGTGAATTGGTGGGGCATGGATTGGGCAAAAGCCTGCACGAAGATCCGCAGGTACCCAACTACGGCAAACGGGGTGCAGGCGCCAAGCTGAAAGAAGGTACAGTGCTGGCCATCGAACCCATGATCAATATGGGTAAGAAAGAAGTGTATACCGAGTCGGACGGCTGGACGGTACGTACCATCGACGGTACTGCCTCAGTTCATTTCGAACACGATGTATGCGTGCAGAAGAACAAGGCCGATATCCTGTCAGACTATAGCATTATCGAAGCTGCTGAAAAGGCCAATAGTCACCTGGTGACCAGCGAGCCTGTGCTGGTGGCATAATTATGATCACATTTCGCATGTAGATATTTTAAAAGGAACCCTCTTACCGGAGGGTTTTCTTTTAGGTAAACGACCTAAACAATATGGCTGGCAATAAAAAAAGACTGGTAGTGGTGGGCGGCGGTGCCGCGGGTTTCTTCTGTGCAGTGAATGCTGCGAGGATGCATCCCGGCCTGGAAGTGATTATCGTGGAGAAGACGAACAAGGTATTGTCGAAGGTAAGGGTGTCGGGTGGGGGCAGGTGCAACGTAACGCATGCGTGCTTTTCCATTGCCGATATGGTGCGCAGGTATCCGCGCGGAACCAATTTTCTCAAGAAGTCCTTTCACCATTTTTTTACGACCAATACGATTGAATGGTTCAAGGAACGCGGCGTGGCCTTGAAAACCGAAGAGGATGGCCGCATGTTCCCGGTGACCGATTCTTCGCAAACCATCATCGATTGTTTGATGCGGGAAGTAAACAAGTATGGCATTGAAGTATGGATGTCGGCAGAAGTTCAGCGTATCCAACAACACGAAGGCCGGTTCCAGCTTACGTTTGCGAGTGGGAAGGAGTTGACTGCCGATTACGCGTGCATCGCATGCGGAGGATATCCCAAAACAGTTATGTTCGATTGGCTCAAGACATCGGGCCACAGCATAGAAGAGCCGGTACCTTCCTTGTTCACGTTCAATATGCCAGGTAACCCCATCACACAACTGATGGGTGTATCCGTACCGTCTGTGCAGATAAAGATCACCGGTAGTAAGCTCAGTGCAGAGGGGCCGGTATTGATCACCCACTGGGGACTTAGCGGACCTGCGGTGTTGCGCTTATCGGCCTGGGGGGCCAGGGACCTCGCGGCCGGTCATTACTCTTTCTCCATTGTACTCAACTGGCTGCCAGACTATAATGAGAACAGTATGCGGGAGCACCTGCAGGCGCTACGTTTTGAACTGGCTGCCCAAAAGATCAGCAACCGCAATCCCTTTGGTTTGCCGCAGCGACTGTGGGATTATTTACTGGAGCAGTCGGGGATCAATGGCGATATCCGCTGGGCCGATGTGCCGGCGAAAGAACAGAACAAACTGGTAAAGCAATTGTGTGCGCAGGAGTTTGCGGTAAAGGGCAAAACGACGTTCAAGGATGAGTTTGTGACGGCAGGCGGTATCAGGCTGGCCGAGGTAGATGCCAATACCATGGAGAGTAAATTGTTGCCGGGACTATATTTCGCGGGAGAGATACTTGATGTGGATGGAATTACCGGGGGCTTCAACTTTCAGCATGCCTGGACCAGTGGTTACCTGGCGGCGGTTTCGATTGCGCGGAAGGAAGGCGCGCAGACCTGAAGGAATTGCAATAAGAGGATGGCACAGCAGGTTGCGGGATAACCGTGGCGTAGCCAAAAAAAGAAAGGTTTGATGCGAAGCACCAAACCTTTATAGAATTGGATTAAGCCGGTTGCTGGGCCAATAATCTTCTGTGGTAGTTGATCTGACCGATGTGGTAGTTCAGGTGTGCCAGGAGGTACACGAGAAAATACTCGGTGTTGACCATTTCGCCGTTGATGGGCAGGGGATAATTGTTGTCGAGTTGTCTTCTGCTAACCTGCTCGAGGGTATCCTTCACTGCTTTTCTGGCTTCATCAATTTCGTTGAGCAGCTTTGCTTTTACGATGTTCTTTACTTTGAACTCTGCTTCGCGGTTGCGTACATAACCCGATTCGTTCAATACAGCCCCCAGGAAATGCTGGAGGTTACCTGTAAGGTGCAAACATAGGTTGCCGCCGCTGTTGTTAACGCCATCCTTAACTACCCACAAGCTCGCATCATCGGGGTATTGATTGATTTCTTCTGTCAGTTTGTTAAGGCCTTCCTCAAATAGCTGGATTAAAACCGGTGTGATCATTGTTGACGGTTGGTATAAAAAGGGTTCAAAAATAGCAGAAAACTGTGTGTTGTGAAATGTTTTGCAGAAAAATAATAATCAACATTTTGCTTATACATCCGCATAAGGGCATTGTAGCTACTGCTTTGCTGCCACAAAGGTATCCTGTTTTTGCACATTGATCGTAAAAGATTGCGATTGAAGTCTTTATTGAGGCAAAAAAACGATAAAAACCCGCGCCCATTCAGCATTTTGGCGTATCTTTGCAGCCCGGAATTAAAACCCTCCGGGATTCTATCATGTTTCAAAATTTAATTGTTAAACAACTAAACGCTGATGCACAGGAGTCTTCTTCCGCACCTGCTGAAGAGACTACAGCGACAACAACTGCACCTGTGGCGGCTCAGTATGTAGAAGATACATCTGCGCATGATGATTTCGACTGGAGCATTGACAAGCGTAATGTAGCTACTTACAGCAAGGAAGAAAAGCTGAAGTATGATGCAGTGTACGAAGGTACTTTCAAAGCAGTTACCGACGGTGAGCTCGTAAAAGGCCTGGTGGTTGCCATGACTAAGACAGACGTGGTGATCAACATTGGTTTCAAGAGTGATGGTCTGGTTTCCCTGAACGAATTCCGTGACCTGGTGAACCTGAAAACAGGTGATGAGGTTGAAGTGATGGTCGTTGAGAAGGAAGACCGGGATGGTCACCTGAACCTGAGCCGCAAGCAAGCACGTATCACTCGTGCCTGGGAGCGTATCGTGGAAGTTCACAAAACTGGCGAAGTTATTACCGGTACAGTTACTTCTAAAACTAAGGGTGGTCTTATCGTTGATGTATTTGGTATGGAAACGTTCCTGCCAGGTTCTCAGATCGATGTTAAGCCTGTAACTGATTACGATCAGTTTGTAGGTAAGACCATGGAGTTCAAGGTTGTGAAGATCAACGAAGCGATCAAGAACGCTGTAGTATCTCACAAGGCACTCATCGAGAGCGATATCGAAGCACAACGTGCAGAGATCATGAGCAAGCTCGAGAGAGGCCAGGTACTGGAAGGTACTATCAAGAATATCACCGATTTCGGTGCGTTCATGGACCTCGGTGGTCTGGACGGTCTGCTGTATATCACCGATATCAGCTGGGGACGTATCAGCCATCCGAGCGAAGTACTGAAACTCGATCAGAAGCTGAAAGTGGTGGTATTGGATTTCGACGACGAGAAGAAACGTATCAGCCTCGGCCTGAAGCAACTGACTCCTCACCCATGGGATATTCTGCCCGAAAACGTGCATGAAGGTTCTGTAGTGAAGGGTAAAGTTGTAAACATCGAAGATTACGGTGCATTCCTCGAGATCATGCCTGGTGTAGAAGGTCTGGTTCACGTAAGTGAGATCACCTGGGCTAACACGCCGATCAATGCGAAGGAATTCTTCAAATTGGGCGATGAGTACGAAGCGAAGATCGTTACCCTCGATAAGGGCAGCCGCAAAATGAGCTTGTCTATCAAGCAAATGAGCGAAGATCCCTGGAGCACTATCGAAACTAAGTTCCCTGAAGGAAGCCGTCATACCGGCCTGGTGAAGAACATCACTCCTTACGGTGTGTTTGTTGAACTGGCTCCTGGTATCGGTGGTATGATCCACATCAGTGACCTGAGCTGGCTGAAGCGCTTCAACCATCCTTCAGAGTACACTAAAGTTGGTAGCAACATCGACGTAGTGATCCTCGGTATCGATAAAGAAAACCGCAAACTGCAACTCGGACACAAACAACTGGAAGAAGATCCCTGGAATGCACTGCAAGACACATTTGCTGTTGGATCAGTGCATGAAGGAACCGTTATCCGCCGCGACGACAAGGGTGGTATCGTTCAGTTGCCTTACGGCCTCGAAGGATTTGCGCCTAACCGTCACCTGAGCAAGGAAGATGGTAAGAGCATGGGTGCCGACGAAACTGCACAATTCATGGTGATCGAATTCGATCGCAATGAAAAGCGCATCGTTGTATCGCACACACGCATCTGGGAGCAATCCAAGATAGAAGAGAAAGAAGCTGCCCGCAAGGAAGCTCGCTCCGAAGCCGATAAGACCAAGAAGGCAGTGAAGAATATTCAAGGCAAAGTAGAGAAAGCTACCCTCGGTGATCTGGGTGCTTTGGCTGAGATCAAAGAAAAGCTGAAGCAGGAAGAGAAGCAAGGTGGTGAGACTAAAGAGTAATTGAATCATTCATTACCTGATATAAGCGTTCCGGCCGAAAAGCCGGAACGCTTTTTTTATGCTGCTCCGTTACGGGTAGATGGTTGCTACCTGTATCTTCTAGTAAAATAAAGTAGATAGGCTGGGATATCCTGCAGCTTTATATGCCGGAAATTCGTATCTTACTGTTCCATTTCACAGCAGTATTCCCGATTTAGTAGCAATTCCTGGGTGTCCCCATACCCAACTCTGATTATTAGTATCCCCGCCAATCGTGTATTGATTTTCATTGGGAAGGTCGAAGCTAACTATTCAAAATTTCCTTATGAAAGATGAAAAATTGCAGCCGCTTTATTTGCTGTTGGCGATACTCATGTTGATCTGTTTCTTTCATTGTAGCACGTAGTGCCCGGCAGGTTTGTCCGGCCAGGCGTTGTGTACATGAATGCAAGTAATTGTTGCTAAAACGGGTGAGGCCTGCTACAGCAGGCGTGTATGTATTTAAAGCTCATCCAGCACCTGGTCGTTGAGATCGAGCAGGGAGCCCAATTTAATGTCGGCAGCATCCCATCTTGACTGGTGCTGCTGGTGCCTGGCTGGGATCACAATGCACTTCATCCTGGCTGCTTTTACGGCGATCATCCCATTAAAAGAGTCTTCCAGACAAACACATTCGAGGGGCGAAACTTCCAATGCTTCCGCGCAATTGAGGTATACCTGCGGATGCGGCTTGCCATATTTCAGCTCTTCGGCGGAGGCGATAGCCTGCAGGTATGGATTGATCTGTAGTTTTTCGGCAACTACTTTTACCAGCGCCAGGGGAGAGGAAGTGGCCAGCCCGATCTTGTATCCCTTTTCTTTAAGAAAGGGAAATACTTCCAGCGCGCCGGGCATAGCGATGCCGTGCGTATCTATTTTTTCGATGGCTTTTTGTACGATGGTTAGCTCGGCCTCGAGGGAATGTTTCTTGTCGATATTGAACCAGGTAAACCACCAGTCGACCCATTCTTTCGTGCGCAGCCCTGTGCTGAAATGATATTGCTCATCGGTGAGGCTTACGCCGAAACCGGCGAGTGTTTCTTTCCCTGCTTCTTCCCAGAGGGGTTCAGAATCAATGAGCAGGCCATCCATATCGAAAATAACGGTCGTTGGTTTCATAATACCTGACTTACGTGGTTTTATTGGAGGCCGCAAAAATACAGATGATCGGCGAGTTTCCCCTTCTTTATTACCTTTGCGGGATGCGCAAACTGAGCATGGACGAACTGAACCGTAAATCGGTGGATGAATTCAGGGAGTCGGACAAAATACCCATCATCGTAGTACTGGACAATATTCGCAGCATGCACAATGTGGGCAGTGTATTCCGCACTGCCGATGCCTTCCTGTTGCAGGGCATTTATTTATGCGGGTATACACCGCAACCTCCTCACCGCGATATTCATAAAACGGCCCTGGGGGCTACCGACACGGTTGCCTGGCAGTATTTTGCCAATACCCTGGAGGCGGTGCAGGCGCTCCGCGACGGGGGGTACCGCATCTGGGCGATAGAGCAGGTGGAAAATAGCCAGTCTTTACATCAGTTTGATGACAACCAGAACGGTCCGCTCGCTGTTGTATTTGGCAATGAAGTGAGCGGCGTAGATCCCGATGTGGTGAAAGCCTGCGACGGATGTATTGAGATACCCCAGCTGGGGATGAAGCATTCCCTGAATATATCGGTGGCTGCCGGTATCGTGTTGTGGGAATTGGTGCGTACCAAAATCGACCCGCCAACCGACGGTCATATAGCCTCCTGAACTCAAGCATAGAAAACAGAATTATGTCTACGATAAAGAATTATCTCTCGCTCATAAAGTTCTCACATACCATCTTCGCCATGCCCTTTGCGTTGATTGGGTTTGTGCTGGGCGCAAGGGAACCATTGATAGGTTGGATAATAGAGCTAACACGTGATTATATTCCATCTTCCTGGTCGGGCATCGAGCAGCCCAAGCCAATGTGGCAAACCTTGATCTTGGTAGTGCTTTGCATGGTCTTTGCCCGCAGTGCCGCCATGGCTTTTAACAGGTATCTTGATCGCGAATTCGATGCAAAGAATCCCCGTACTGCGATCCGTGAAATTCCAGCAGGTATATTGAAAGCCGATCGTGTCTTGATGTTTACCATTGTGAATTGCCTCCTGTTTGTGATCATCTGCTGGTTTATCAACCGGATTTGTTTTTACCTCTCACCGGTAGCCTTGTTCGTCGTTCTCTTTTATAGTTACACCAAGCGTTTTACGCCTTTGTGCCACCTGGTTTTGGGAGTAGGATTGTCGTTGGCGCCGATTGGGGCATTCCTCGCGGTGACTGGTCATTTTGAGCTGCTACCGATCCTGTTCTCTTTTGCTGTGGTGTTTTGGGTAAGTGGATTTGATATCATTTACGCCTTGCAGGATGAAGAGTTTGACAGGTCAAACAAATTGCACTCTATTCCAGCATGGCTCGGTAAGGTCCGTGCATTGCGTGTATCGGAAGGTTTGCATGTGCTGAGCGCGGCCTGTGTGATAACCGCCGGATTTGTGGGACATTTCCATTGGTTATACTGGACCGGTATTGCAGTCTTTGTCGGTATGCTGATATACCAACACGCTATCGTCAAGCCCAACGACCTGCGGAGGGTTAATTTAGCTTTCATGACCGCCAATGGTATTGCCAGCGTGGTATTTGCTGTTTTCGTGATTGCTGATCTATTACTAATTTGGCCACCAAATCCTGGAATATAATGGCGCGCATTCTCTCTATAGACTACGGACTTAAACGTACTGGCATTGCAGTTACCGATCCCCTGCAGATCATTGCTTCGGGGCTTACCACTGTTGAATCACCCAAGCTGATCGCTTTTCTCAAAGACTATTTTTCGAAGGAACCGGTGGAACTCATTATCATCGGCGAGCCCAAGAACTGGGATGATACCGATACCCATGCCACACCCTTGGTGAAGAAGGTCATCGAACGGTTGAAAAAGGAGTTTCCCACCATGCCGATCAAAACGGTCGACGAACGATATACCTCCAAGATGGCATCGCAGGCCATGATCGAGATGGGCCTCAAAAAGATGCAGCGCCGGAATAAGGCCCTGGTCGACGAAATTGCGGCCACTATCATGCTGCAGGAATACCTGCAAAGGATAGGCTCCTAAAGACGGTACAGGGCCGGCAGGTGCTGTATGCCTCAACAGCCCGGTCCCGATGAACCGACAGTCAGCCAACCTAAAGTAGCCGCCCGACGGCCTGCCATGCGTCACCCGCCTTCCGCGACCTATACACCCGGCACCTGCTACCCGCCAGCAGCCGTCCCGTGTTACCCGCCAACACATCCCGCTTCCCTTGGGCCAGTTGGCATTTTTGGCGTATATTTGCCCCTCGCATAAGAATTTAACAATCGAATAATCAAGCAATTAAGTATAAGAACATGATCCTTCCCATAGTAGCTTACGGAGCCCCCGTTTTAAGGGTTGTAAGCAAGGACATTACTCCGGAGTACCCCAATCTAGCCAAACTCATCGAGGATATGTGGGAAACCATGTACGCCAGCAATGGGGTAGGGTTGGCTGCACCACAGATCAACCGCGACATCCGCATCTTCGTGGTCGACAGCGCCCAGATCTTCGAAAACCAGGATGAAGATGAAAAAGGCAAATACCCCGACGAACCCGGCATCAAGCAGGTATTCATCAACGCACACATAAAGGAATTGAATGGTAAAGAGTGGGCCTACAACGAAGGTTGCCTCAGCATACCCAAGATCCGCGAAGATGTGAACCGTCCCGAAGAAGTGACGCTTGAATACGTGGATGAGAACTTCGTTGCTCACACCAAAACGTTCAATGGCATCACCGCCCGCGTTATACTGCACGAGTACGATCATATAGAAGGAAAGCTATTCATCGATTACCTGAAACCGCTGAAGCGTAAACTGCTGAAGGGAAAACTCGATGATATCTCCAAAGGGAAAGTAAGGGTCGATTATAAGATGACCTTTGTGAAATAACTTCCTGGTAACATTCCTTAAAAGCAGCACAATTATCACCTACGAAAACACTCCCTCCAACGGGAATAACTATATTACAGGGATGAAGGCACTGGCTTTTTTCCCTGTATTCTTTTTGGTCCTGAGCGCATGGGCACAGAAGGATACGGCCGTTACCGTTAACAATAAAGCAGTAACTCTGAAAGAAGTAGTCGTCAGGAGCAACCTCAATGTGCCCGCCTTTATCGACCGGGTAAAAGAAGACACCACCTTCTATAAAGCCTTCCGCAACCTCAAAGTATTAGGATATACGGCGCTCAACGATATCCGCATGCTGGAGAAAAAAGGAGCAGTTAAAGCAACCCTGCGCAGCCGCACCCAGCAAATAGTTAAAGACACCTGCCGGTGGATGAAAATACTCGAAGAATCCACTACCGGCGACATGTACGATAAGAACCGCAATTTCAATTACTATACCGCCAATCTTTACGCCGGTTTGTTCTTTGCAAAGGATACCATTTGCGGAGAAACCAATATCGTAAGAGGACATGAGTTCAATACACAGAACAAAACCGGCATAGAAAAACACAAGGAGCAGCTGAAAATGCTGTTCTTCAACCCCGGTAAAAAGATCCCCGGCATTCCTTTTATCGGCAACAAGATCGCCGTGTTCGATGACGAAGCGGCCAAACTGTACGATTACATCATCGACATGAACACCTTCAACGGGCAGATGTGTTACATCTTCAAACTCATACCCCGCGCCGACCTTACCAGCAGCGAACGCGACCGGATCGTGATCAATGAAATGACCACCTGGTTCAATATCGATAACTGGGATATAGTAGCCCGTAACTACGACCTCAGCTACAATGCCGGCGTATACCGCTTCGATGTGAACATGGAAGCCGAGATGACACGCTTTGGCGAATACCTCGTGCCCAAAGTACTGCGCTATAACGGCAGCTGGGGCGTAGTGCTCAAGAAGAAAGAAAATGCCGTATTCACCGCTACGCTGTTCGACTTCAAAAAATAAAAAGACCGCCGATCGTTTGAACCCCTCCGGCGCCTAAGCGCTTGTTGAAGTGGTCCTTTGACCTGCGGCCTTTTCAATATGATTTCCTGTTCAGGAACTGCCTGCTTAGATGATGTTCTTTACCTGCACATAATTCCTCCACTTCACGATCAACTGCGCCATATCATCTGGTATTTCACTGTTGAATACCACTTCCTGACGGGTGCGTGGGTGAATGAAGCCCAGTGTCTTGGCATGCAATGCATGACGCGGACAAAGTGCAAAGCAGTTATCTACAAACTGTTTGTATTTGCTGAAAACGGTTCCTTTCACGATCCGGTCGCCACCATATACCTCATCGTTGAAGAGCGGATGGCCGATGTGTTTCATGTGCACGCGTATCTGGTGCGTACGGCCGGTCTCCAGCTCGCATTGAACCATGGTCACGTATCCAAAGCGCTCCAATACTTTGTAATGGGTTATAGCTTCTTTACCATGCTCGCCATCGGGGTAGGCGTCGAAAATCTTACGGAAGCGCTGGTGCCTGCCGATATGTGCATTGATGGTGCCACTGTCTTCGGCAACATCGCCCCACACGAGCGCCACATACTGACGATGTATCGTATGGTTGAAGAATTCCTTGGCCAGACTGCTCACGGCTTTCTCCGTTTTGGCCAATACCATCAGTCCGCTTGTATTTTTATCGATGCGGTGCACCAGTCCAAAGCGGGGCAACACCTCCGTATTGAGGTCGGCGTTTTGCTGCAGCAGGTGCCAGGCCACTCCATTGATGAGGGTACCGCGTGGGTTGCCGCTGGCGGGGTGAACCACCAGACCAACCGGCTTGTTAATGATTAGGATATCGTCATCTTCAAAGAAGATGTTGAGGGGCATCTGTTCGGGAACAATGTCTTCTCCCTGCACTTCCTTATCGGAATACACCACGATCTCCTCACCGGGTTTGATCTTGTGGTTCGATTGTACCTGCTTGCCGTTGATAAGCACCCGGCCGCTTTCGATGGCATGCTGCACCTTGTTGCGGGAAGCATTTTCGATGCGTTGTACCAGGAATTTATCGAGGCGCATGGGCTCCTGACCCCGGTCTACCACCAGGTTCATGCGTTCATAGAGTTCCTCGGACCCTTCCGAACTGTCGTCCAACTCATTATCCAGCTCTATATCTTTTTTGCTCATGGAAACCACTCAATTTGGCGCAAAGGTAAGATATCGGAAGGAGTACTCATAAACACGTAAATTTGCGTTCGCTATGGCCCATTCAGACAAACAGTCCGTCATTTTTGAAGACCTGCAGCGTATGCGCTACCAGGACGCCTGGGACTACCAGGAAAGCCTCCTGAAGGAAAATGTTCGCCGCAAGACCGAAGCCCGCACCAGGGAAGCCGCCACCGTTTCCGAACAGGGTAGTAATGGGTTGGAAATCAATTCTATAAATGATGCTGCTGGTCAGCCCGCAGACCAGTCTACCACTCACCACCTGTTGTTTGTGGAGCACCCGCCGGTGTATACCCTCGGTAAAAGCGGCGACATGGCCAATGTGCTCATCAGCGATGAAGAGCGGGCCGCCCGCAATATCGAGTTCTTCGCCATCAACCGCGGCGGTGATATCACCTTCCACGGCCCCCAGCAATTGGTAGGATATCCCATCCTCGACCTCGAAAGATTTTATACCGACATCGGTAAATACCTCCGTAACCTGGAGGAAGTGATCATCCTCACCATGGCCGAATATGGCCTGAAGGGGGAACGCTCTGCCGGAGAAACCGGCGTTTGGCTCGATACCACCGTGCCCGGCCGGGAACGTAAGATCTGCGCCATGGGCATCCGCTGCAGCCGTTGGATCACTATGCACGGGTTTGCCTTCAACGTCAACACCGACCTCACTTATTTCGATCATATCGTTCCCTGCGGTATCCGCGACAAGCAGGTAACCTCTCTCCAAAAAGAACTGGGTTATGCACCCGACTTCGAAGCCGTGAAACAAAAAGTAAAGAGGAATTTCGAGAAAGTGTTTAATGTAGTGCTCCAGTCTGCAGACAGAACTGTAGAAGCCTAGGCTTTAACCGGACGCCGAAGATGCAGTAAGGGGCTATTCCGGCTCGCACAAGCTTGATCCATGCGCTGGAAGTCTAATCCTTCGGTATAAAGAACTTGTGCAGTTCCTTTTCCTTTCCATCTTCCAGCAGCTCAAACTTGAACCATCCGGCATGGAGGAAATTGGTCTTGTCGACCACCAGGTAAGGTTCCTTGATCTGCTTTACTTCAAAGAGGAAAGTGCCATCGTCTTCAAAGAATTTAACCGCAAAGTTTTTGGTTTTCACATCCGGCAACTGGATCACCACATTACCGGTATTGTCTGAATAAACAAACCTGGAAGGTTTGAAGACGGCCTTTGGTATAAAGGGTTTTAAGAGGATGGTATCTGAATTGCGGAAGGTCATCGTGTCCCTTGTTCTCAATACGATCGAGTCCCTGAACCGGCCCAGCTGTTTTGCCGGCAATAGCCTGATCACGGAGTCCCTTCTTTTGATGATGAAGAAACGCTCGGGTTCGGGGGCGGGTTTGGGTTTCTCTACCGGACTTACCGTTTTAGGTTCTTCCTTCCTGGTAGCTTCCTGTATTTTTTCTTTCAACAACTCTGCTTCTTTGGGCGCCATGTTCTCGGCGATCACCACACGCTGGCGCACATTGTTCTCGGGCATCACTTCTGTTTTCGGTACATAGGCGCTATGGGAGGTGGTATCATAATGCGGTCTTTGCGATTGGGTGAACACATACTTACCACTATCGAGTACAATGAAAAGACGGTAGAACATTTTAGGGTTGGTGCCTTTGGCATCGAGGTAACCATTCTGCGGTACCATTGGGTCGGGTACAGTGAGGATGGTCTTAAACAGCTTGAGGCTATCGAATGAACGCTGAATGCTGATCTGCGAAACTTTGGGATAGGTGTTCGTCCAGCCGATAATGACCTTATCGTTGCCCCTGGTATATGCAGAGAACTTAGGCAAGGTATCCTGTGCAAGGGAGTTTAGTGAGAGCAATAAGAGAGCAAGCGATACGATCCTTGTCATGAGCCTATAACGGATTTTTGGGTGGTTCTATTTTAGTGCCGCAAAGATAGGACTTGCAGCACTACAGGGCACTGGCAAGCGAATTTTGTACCGTTTCATCATTTAGGGAGCCTACGCGTCAAAAAAAGTCTTTAGGAGCTTCTAAATCACCCTTTTAAAAGCACAGTGTACCTGCAGGTAGTGACCGGTTGCCCTGCAGGCCGCCGCTATGAATGGCAAGGATCTCACTGCCGGGCTGAAAATAACCCTGTTGAATAAGGTCGTACAGGCCATACATTAGTTTTCCTGTGTATACAAAATCGGTTGGTAAACCCGTTGCCTGGTAAAGCTGGTTCATGAAGGCCAGCAGCGTATCGTTCTTGCGCGCGTAGCCGCCAAAATGATAGTCATAGATCAATTGCCACGAACTGGAGGTGCTATGCTGGCCGATCATAGACAACAGGCTGTTGTCGTCATGGTTGGCCAGCTTGAGGCTAGAGAAGCCTAGCACCTGCTGATGCGGTGCGATGCTGTTGATGATCCCGGAAAACATGGTGCCGGTACCCGCCGCGCAGGCTACGTGCGTAAAGGAAGCGGCATTTGTCAACGACAGTATCTCTGCTGCACCTTGTACACCTGCTGCACTTTGCCCGCCTGCCGGTACGATCAGGTAATCGGGATATTGTTGCTGCAAAGTGTCTATAAGAGCTTGTTCATGCTGGAAAACGCTACGGGGCACATACTGAATTTGCATACCATAGCGTTTAGTGTCGTGCAAAGTATGAGACAGTACGGCAGGTTCTTCTCCACGTACAATGCCGATGGCTGCAAGGCCTTCCAGGTTACAGGCTATGGCAGTAGCCACGAGGTGATTGGAATAGGCGCCACCAAAAGTGAGTATCCCTTTCTTTTGCAGTTGGAAAGCCTGCTGCAGGTGGTATTTCAGCTTGAACCATTTGTTGCCCGATAGTACAGGGTGTATGAGATCGAGGCGCAGCACGGCAACGCGAACGCCTTTATCCCTCCACTGTTCATGGGTCAAAGGCTGCACGAAAGCTTTTGCGCAATCGACTGTCCTATTTGTATCAATACTTCTCAAGTATGTATCAATAGCCGTTAAGATATATTTTGATCACTTATTTTTATATATTTTCGTGCCCGAATCTTTAAAAATACGATAATAATGCAACCAACCTTGTTGATCTTAGCTGCCGGTATGGCTTCCCGCTATGGAAGTATGAAACAGATCCAGTCTTTCGGACCCGGTGGTGAAACGATCATGGACTATTCTATTTATGACGCCATCCGCGCTGGATTCAAAAAGGTAGTATTCATCATCCGCAAGGATTTTGCCGAAGACTTTAAAGCCATCGTTGAACCAAGGCTCAAAGGTCGTATCGAGATCGATTATGTATTCCAGGATTTGAAGTCTTTTACCAATGGATATGAAATACCTGCCGATCGCAGCAAACCCTGGGGTACTGCCCATGCGGTATTGTGTGCTAAAGATGCCGTGAAGGAACCATTTGCGGTGATCAATGCCGACGACTTCTACGGTCGCGACGCATTTGAAAAAGCGTATAAATTCCTCACTACCGATGTAAAGGCTAAAGTATGGTCTATCATCGGTTACGAATTGCTGAAGACCCTCAGCGACAACGGTACCGTAAATCGTGGCGTTTGCCAGGTTGATGCACAGGGTAACCTGTCTTCCATCGCTGAGCGTTTGAATATTGAAATGAAAGATGGCGTGATTGTTACCGAAGATACTTTTGTACCCAAGGAACTGCCCCGCGATTCCAGTGTGTCGATGAACTTCTGGTGCTTCGATCCCGCTGTGTTCGATTATTCTCAAGAACTCTTCACTGCATTCCTGAAAGAAAGCGGTACGCAACTGAAATCGGAGTTCTTCATTCCTATCGTGGCCGACCAGTTCATTAAGGATAAAGTGGGTGTTATTAAAGTGATCCCTACTTCTTCTGAGTGGTTTGGTGTTACTTACAAGGAAGATGCGCCTGAAGTAAAGGCTAACCTGGAGAAACTGGTGAATGCCGGTGAATATCCTCCTGCTTTGTGGACTAAATAATCCTGATCATATTTTGATTGATGAAAGCGCTTCCTCCGGAGGCGCTTTCTTATTTAATACCCCCCCTGAAAATACAAAGCTCCGTCTGTTGAGGACGGAGCTTCTATTGTCAGTACTTGAGTAAAAAAGCTGCTTAGTAGCGGATCACCATGAACATGCAATCTTCGATCTTTTTGATCTGCTGTATGCGGTCGAGGCCTTTGATAGAGGAGGGGAGCAGCAACTTGATACGATCTTCGTTCGTGCTGTCTTTCCTGATCTCGTGCAGGGCCGTAAAGATGTTCCTGGTACGGCTTGAGAATACCACGCCTTCGGCTGTGGTTTGTTTGCCACTGAGGATGCCGATCACTTCACCGCTGTGGTTGAAGATGGGGCCGCCGGAGTTACCGGGGTTGGCAGAGATGGCCAACTGATAAGTAGTGGTGTCGCCGTTGTAACCTGTTTTAGCACTCAGGTAACCTTTATTATAAACGATCTCGGTAGACGTTCTTGGGAAACCCATAGTAAATACATCTTCGCCAAGATCAGCCAGGTTCTTTTGTAAGGCGTAGGGCAGGTTCTTGATGGGTTGATAGCGGTTATCAACGATCTTGAGTACCGCGATATCGGTTTGCTTATTGACGTAGAGTGTAGAAACTTTGAAATAGTCGCCTTTGGTGTTTTGAATATAAACAGAATCTGCATTGGCAACGATGTGCGCGCTGGTTACGAGGTAACCTTTGCCATCGATCAGGAATCCGGTACCGCCGCTTTTAGGATCGGCAGGTGGAATGAACCGGGTACTGGCTTGTCCAGTCAGTGCATTGATCTTTTTATCGGTAATTGTTTGCGTTCTTTTAATATTGGCCAGTTCACGCGATAACAATTGTATTTCAGAAGCAGGCTTAGGTGCAAAATAGTAGGCGATGGCGCTGATGGTAAGGGCAGTGATACCGGCAATGGAAGCCGCAACGGCTACTACACGCTGGTATTTTTTCCAAAGTTGTACCACAGTAGCGCGGGGCGCTTTTTCCTGTATGGAGCCCGTCTCGAGGAGTTCGGAATGTACATCGTGGAGGGTGGCTTTGTATTGTTTCCAATCGCTGAAGCGGTCCATTTGTTGCAGGAACATGGAATGCTCCACCACCAACTGATCTACTTCGGGATTGGTTTTGCGCAGCTGTTCAAAGAAAGCCTTTTCGTCGGCGGGCATTTCATTGTTGAGGTAGCGCTCCACGGCATCCAGTAATTGCATCTCTTCCATTACGGTGTGTTGTTTTTGTAAGCAGCGAAGAATAACTTCTTCAACCGCATTAAACATTTGTATTTCTGGTTTTTGGCATTATCGGCGTTGGTGTAGCCGAAATGGCCCGCAATGTCAAGCATATTCCTTTTCTGGATGTAGAAAGCTTCGAGCAGGCTTCGGCAGGGTTCGCCGATGTGCTGCATGGCTTTCTCCATCATCTGGAATTCAGTGTTCCTTTGTCCGTGTGCCTCTAGTTCATCTTCTACCGGAACAGTTTCACTGACGTTCTCGATATCCGATACGAACTTTTGTTGCTGTTGCAGCCGCTTCAACCATAACCTCCTGCAAACGGAGTAGATATAGGTCTTTAACAGGCAGTTAAGCTCGAAAGTTCCGGATCGGGCTTTTTCATATAAAACGATCATGGCTTCCTGGAAAACGTCCCGTGCATCGTCGGCCGAACCATTGTTGTTGATTATCAACGTCTGCACCATATTATAGTGCTGCTTGTAAATGGTCTCAATGGCTTGCCGGTCATCTTTTGCCAGTCCTTCCAATAAAGCTATTTCCCGGGGATCTGTTTTCACGTAAACCGTATTATTAATACCCAAATTAATGAGAAGTAACCCAAAATCGGGGCGCAAAGGCTGAATTTGGGAGATTTCGGCGCACAAAGTACTGTGTTCCTGTGGCTTAAAAAATATTTAGAATTTTTTTGAGGAGGCGGGGTTACCTTTTTCCTGTTTCAGTATTAATCCTTAAATCATCTGTTAACAAAACAAAAAACGGTACAAATGAAAAAGCTCCTGTTAGTATTGGCAATCGGCGCATTCGTAGCATCTTGCAATGACGGTGGAACTGCAACTGAAACTAAGTCTGATTCTACTGCAGCTCCTGCTCCTGCTGCTGATTCTACTGCAACTCCTGCTGACTCTACAGTTAAGGCTGCAGATTCTACTGCAACGCCTGCTGCTGACTCCACGAAGAAATAAGTTTTTTTTCATATGGCAAGCAATCGTTAGAGGCCGTCCTGTTCCCAGGAGGGCTTTTTTCTTTTGGGACCGTCCGGGAAATTTGTAGTTGAAGACATTCCGTTGCAACCGACCGTCATGCCTGACCAGGCAAGCTGGAAAGAGCACCGTGCACGGGCGGCCAATGATTACCTAAGTGCTTATTTTGTACCGGTTTATGCCACGAGAACACCGAATATGTACCGAATGAGGCATGAATGAGGTCCGACGAAGGTTAATGCAGGGGCATAAAAAAAGGCACCATTGTTATGATGCCGTCCAGAAGATCAAATCTATTCGTGCTGTTGCTTAGCGGTAACCCGACATGCCCTGAGTAGACTTACAGCCGCCTCTTGAAGCTGTGCAAGAAGTTACAGTAACGCCAAGTGCAACGATCAATGCGATAATAGTCAAAATCCGTTTCATTTTTGTGGTATTTAGGTTTGAGAATAAGCCTGATGAATTGGAATTAAAGGGATGGTAACAAAACGATCATCAGGAAATTCAAAGGAGCGGATTAGGCTAAATCAAAGGACTAAATGAGTACGGAAATTGATAGGGATTGGAGAGTAGGAGGGGATCAATTGCGTTTGATGAGTCAAAGAAACAAACTAAATTCGGTTCTTGCAAGATGGGGTACAAAAAAAGATCCCTCCAAACACAATAAAACAACTTCCCTGGCACATAATTACCTGTTACATAGGTAGTAAAACATAATGGGTAAGGCTCAAAACAATTAAAATCTTACCTTTCGGCTTCGCATATGAAAGTACATTTTATAGCCATTGGCGGTAGCGTAATGCACCAGCTTGCCCTGGCACTCAATAGGAAAGGATATTTAGTTACAGGCAGTGATGATGAGATATTTGAACCCGCCCGGTCGAACCTGGCCAAAGCGGGCATACTCCCGGAAGCCGAAGGCTGGTTTCCTGAAAAGATTGCTGCATCAATCGACGCTATCATTTTGGGCATGCATGCCAAGGCCGATAACCCGGAACTGCTGCGCGCCCGTGAACTAGGATTGAAGATCTACTCTTTCCCTGAATACATTTACCAGGAAAGTCAGCAAAAAACGCGAGTGGTAGTAGGCGGCAGTCACGGTAAAACGACCACCACCTCCATGATCATGCACGTGCTGAAGCAATCTGGCAAGGCTTTCGATTACCTGGTGGGGGCCCGCCTCGAAGGATTCGATCAATCGGTCAATATTACCGATGCACCGGTGGTGGTGTGCGAGGGCGACGAGTATCCTGCCAGCACCCTGGAGAAAAGACCTAAGTTCCATTTCCTGTTTCCCCATATCGCGATCCTTACCGGCATCGCCTGGGATCACATCAATGTATTTCCCACATTCGATTTTTACCTGGAGCAGTTCGTCATTTTCATCAATAAGATCGAGGCAGGCGGCATCCTTATCTATAATGAAACGGATGCGGTACTGCGCAAACTGGTGGAAGACAACAAACGGGCAGATATACGTTATCAGCCTTACGGCGTACCTGCACACCATATACAGGATGGCGTTACCACCGTTAGTATCAACGACCAACCTACTACGCTACAGGTTTTTGGTGATCACAACCTCATGAATCTGTATGCTGCCTGGTATGCCTGTCGCGAACTGGGCGTCGATGCTACAACCTTCACGAAGGCCATTGCCACCTTTACAGGTGCAGCCAAACGCCTCGAACTGCTGGCTAAAAATGATCGTACCATCGTATACCGCGATTTTGCGCACGCTCCTTCGAAGGTGAAAGCCACTATTGACGCTGTCAAGCAGCAATTTCCCGATCGTCAATTGATCGCCTTGCTCGAACTGCATACGTACAGCAGCCTCAATGAACAGTTCATGACAGAATACAAAGGAGCTATGGATAAGGCCGATTCGGCGGCTGTATTTTACTCGGGCCATGCGCTCGAATTAAAACGCATGCCCCCGCTTCCCAAAGAGAAGGTCGTGGAAGGTTTCGGCAAAAAAGGGCTGGTTGTCCTTAATCAAAAGGAGGAACTGGTACAATGGTTGCAGTCACAGGCATACCAAAACGCCAATTTGCTTTTGATGAGCTCCGGTAACTATGATGGAATAGATATGCTTACATTTGCAAAAAAGGTGACCAATTAACCCAATATCAAAATTGATGTTACAATTAGCAAAGCCATTAGCGATCATTGACCTGGAAACAACAGGTATTAACCTCAGCACGGACCGTATTGTAGAGATTGCCATTGTGAAGATCCAGACGGACGGCACCAAGCAGGTAAAGCGTAAGCTGATCAATCCGGAAATACCCATTTCTGTTGTTTCGAGTGATCTGCATGGCATTACCAATGAAATGGTAAAAGATGCCCCAACATTTAAGATGGCTGCCAACGAGATCAAGCAGTTCCTGGATAATTGTGATCTGGCCGGCTACAATTCCAACCGTTTCGATATTCCGATGCTGGCAGAAGAGTTCCTGCGGGTTGGGCTCGATTTTGATTTCAAGGGTCGTCGCCTGGTCGATGTGCAGAAGGTGTTTCACCTGATGGAGCAACGTACCTTAAGTGCTGCCTATAAATTTTACTGTAATAAGAACCTGGAAGGGGCTCATGGCGCCGAGGCCGATGCTACAGCCACCTGGGAAGTGCTGGTAGCCCAGATCGAAAAATACCCCCAGTTGGGTAATACGGTCGAAAGCATTCTCAAAGTGATCGGCGAAGACAATACGGTTGATTTTGCCCGCCGCATGATACTGGAAAACGGTGTCGAGGTATTCAATTTCGGTAAACACAAGGGAAGGGCGGTTGCCGACGTCTTAAGGGCTGAACCCCAGTATTATGATTGGATGATGAAAGGTGATTTTCCGATGCACACCAAGCAAAAACTCACCGAGATCTTCAATAGAACCTTGTTAAAGAAGGGCTAAAATGCCTATGTGAGGAATTTGGGCAAAAACTGCCGCCTGAATTGTCGTAAATTTGTGAATCTCATTGATTGCCTGATTTGGATAAAATAGTAATCATACCCACTTATAATGAGAAGGAAAATATAACCCTCATTATCGACGCAATATTTGCATTGCGGCAAGGCTTCCACGTGTTGGTGATCGATGACGGTTCACCAGACGGAACAGCAGCCATTGTAAAGTCACTTCAGTTAAAATATACTGGTCAGTTATTCCTGGAAGAGCGTACCGGCAAACTCGGTTTGGGTACGGCCTATATCCACGGGTTTAAATGGTCGCTCGCGAAGGGTTATCGCTTCATCTTCGAGATGGATGCCGACTTCTCCCACAATCCCACCGATCTTCAACGTTTATATGAAGCCTGCAAGAACGGTGCTGATGTAGCCATCGGCTCACGTTACGTAGCCGGCGGCGGCACGGTAAACTGGCCCCGCAACAGGATCCTCCTTTCTAAAGGCGGTTCGTTGTACACAAGGCTTATTACCTGGATGCCCGTTAAGGATACAACGGCAGGCTTTGTATGCTACCGTGCAGAAGTTTTGGAAGCCATCAACCTCGACCAGATACAATTCCTGGGTTATGCTTTCCAGATCGAGATGAAGTTTGCTTCCTGGAAACTCGGTTTCAAGATCAAGGAAGTGCCCATCATTTTTGAAGACCGCAAGTTCGGTGCTTCTAAGATGCACAAGGGCATTGTGAAGGAAGGTATCCTGGGTGTATTGAAGCTTCGCTGGCACAGCCTCTTCAAAGATTACCGCAACCGGGTAAAGAATACCGGTGCCCCCACTGTATTTCCTACCATGCAGGGAGAAGATCAGAAAGTAAAATGGGGATAGCCCATAGTGCCTGCAGGCCGGGAAAGGCCATTTCCACCACTTTTCATATTTTCTAAAGCAGCTACTGGCTTCTTTATTATCTTGCTGCATGCGCAAAGCGTTACTTCAGTTACACGGGGCCGTGCTGCTGGCAGGCTTCACCGGCATCCTGGGCCGTTTGATCACCTTAAATGAAGGCCTCCTGGTTTGGTACCGCCTCCTCTTTACAGCCGTAACTTTGTGGCTATTATTCTTTCTGCAAAAGAAGTTGCAGCGCATCCCTTTTCAACAGATCATGAAGATTACCGGAGTGGGTGCCATTGCGGCCCTGCACTGGGTAACCTTTTATGGCAGCATCAAATACGCCAACGTTTCTGTAGCCCTGGTTACTTTTTCGGCGATCGGGTTTTTCACCGCACTCCTTGAACCCATTGTGCTGCGCAAACCGATCAACTGGACCGAGCTGCTGCTTGGGCTCATCGCCATTCTCGGCATCTCACTCATCTTCCACTTCGATCCACAGTACAAGACAGGTATCGTTATTGGATTGATCTCGTCGCTGCTGGGCGCTCTTTTTCCTATCCTCAACCGCCAGTTGCTGCAGCAGCACACGCCCGAAACAGTTACGTTGTACGAACTGAGTGGCGGCTTCCTGTTCCTCAGTTGCCTCATACCATTTTACTTACAGGCTTTCCCCGCCGACCATATCCTCCCTACCTGGAGCGATCTGGGCTGGTTGCTCGTACTCGCCTGGTTCTGTACGGTGCTGGCTTTTATGTTGTCGATGAATGCGCTCAGGAGATTATCAGCCTTCACTTTCAACCTCACGTATAACCTGGAGCCATTATACGGTATTGCTTTGGCCTTTGTCGTTTACCGGGAAGATAAGCTGTTGAAGGGTTCCTTTTATATCGGCCTGTCATTCATAGTACTATCGGTATTGCTACAAACCTGGCTCGTGTACAGGGCCCATAAGAAGAGCAAGCTGTCTGTTGCCTGATGCCATAGCTACGGGCTTCTTTATGAACGGCCACAATGGCTGATGATAAAGGACGTCAAATGAGCAATTAGAGTAATTTTATTTCCAAACCAATCGTAAATATGAGACGACTAATCTACCTGCTACCGGGCTTGCTGTGCTCTGTTGCCCTGATGGCACAGAAAAAGCCCCTCGACCATTCAGTATATGATGGTTGGCAAAGTATCGGCGAACGCGCCATCAGCAATAACGGCAAATACGTGGCCTATGCCATAACTCCCCAGGAAGGCGATGCCACCCTGGTGTTGCAGGCAGCAGATAATTCCTGGAAGAAAGAGATTGCCCGTGGCTATGGCGCCACCATTACAGAAGATAGTCGATTCGTCGTATTCAGGATACGTGCCCCCTTTAAGGATACCCGTGATGCACGCATCAAAAAGAAAACGCCCAACGATATGCCCAAAGATAGTTTGGGTATCATAGAGCTGGGTAAAACCGATCTCACCAAAATAGCCCGCATTAAATCATTCAAAACACCTGTTAAGGGTACTGGTCAGTGGATGGCTTACCTGCTTGAAAAGGCCGTGCCGGAAGCTTCAAAACCTGCAAAACCCGACTCGCTCACACAGGTCAATAACCTGTTGCGCATGGCTGATAGCCTGGTGCGTGTGGCAGACAGTTTGCGTGGTAAGGTTACCGAGGCACAATCGAAGGGACTTGCTGCATTGCAAGCACCTAAGCGGGAAGGTGGCAGAACTGGCCGCGGTGGTGAAGAAGTGGAAGAAGGTACCGAACTGGTATTGCGCAACCTCTATACCGGCGAAGAAAAGAAGTTCAAACTGGTGAACGATTATTTCTTCAGCGAGCAGGGCAATGTACTGGTCTATAAAACGACCCGTAAGAATGGCGATAGTTTGTCGAAAGCAGCGTTACTGTGGACAAGCCTGCCATCGGGTAAAGTTGATACGGTGATGCGTAAATTCAACGACATCAAAAATATCGCGTTCGATGAAACAGGTGCTCAACTGGCATTCGTGGCAGAAAGAGATAGCGTTACCAAGGCCCTGCAGAAGTTTTATAAACTGTATTATTATAAACCCGGCTTCGACAGTGCCCGCCTGCAGGTAGACCGTTCTACCGCCGGCGTAAGCAAAGGCCTCACGGTAAGTGAAAATTATTTCCTCACCTTCAGTAAAGATGGCAGCAAGTTGTTCTTCGGATTGGCTGCTATCCGTAAACCCAAGGATACCACGTTGGTGGAATTCGAAACAGCCAGGCTCGATGTGTGGCACTATAACGACGACTACCTGCAGCCACAGCAATTGCTGCAGTCGGCCGGCGAACTGCGCAAAAGCTATGCATCGGTATTACACATTGGCAGCGGTAAGTTAGTACAACTGGGTACCGATAGCTCCGATAATATTCAACTGGTTGATGAGGGCAATGCAGGGTTTGTATTGGGTACTTCCAGCAAGGGCAACCGGGTAGAAGCGCAATGGCAGGGATTCTCCCGCCAGCGTGCCTATATTATTTCGCTGGCCGACGGTTCGCACAAACTGATCAGAGATAAGCAAAGAGGATTCTTTGCTGCTTCTCCCAAAGGCAACTTTGTTCTGTGGTACGATATGCCCACAAAGCAATACTTTACTTATGAGGTAAGCACAGGAACGGTCAGGAACATAACACAGAAAGTAACTGCCCATTTGTATGATGATGAAGATGATCATCCCGATGATCCGTCTTCCTTTGGTACGGCGGGTTGGCTCGATAATGATGCGGCAGTATTGATCTATGACCGTTACGATATCTGGCAGGTAGATCCACGGGGCGAAAAGTTGCCTGTGAACGTTACCGGCGGTTATGGCAAAAAGAATAAGATCGTGTTGCGGTATGTGCGTACCGATCCTGAACAGCGCACCATTGCACCCGATGAGCAGATCATCATGGATGCTTTCAACAGAACTACCAAATACGATGGTTATTTCACCAAGAAGCTCAGTGTAGCCGGTGATCCGGTAGAACTGAGCATGGCCCCTGTTTCGAACGTGGCGCCCAGGAAAGCCAAACAGGCCGATGTATTCATCTTGGGTCGCATGAATGTGCAGGAAGCTGCCAACGTGTATACCACCAGCGATCTTACATCCTTCACCCGCCTTAGTGAGATCAATCCCCAGCAGAAGGACTATAACTGGCTTACTTCCGAGCTGGTAAAATGGAAGATGTTAGATGGCAAAGAAGCGGAGGGCTTGCTGTTCAAACCCGAGAACTTCGATCCTAAAAAGAAGTATCCCGTTATCTTCTATTTCTATGAGAGGGACGCCGATGGCCTCTATAATTACCGGGCTCCGGCGCCGAGCGCTTCTACGGTGAACATTGCCTATTTTGTTTCGAACGGATACCTGGTCTTCGATCCCAATATCTATTACAAGAATGGCGAGCCGGGCGAAAGCGCTTACAACTCCGTAGTTTCCGCTGCCCGCTACATGGCCAAAATGCCCTGGGTAGACTCTACCAAGATGGCGATACAGGGACAAAGCTGGGGTGGTTACCAGGTGGCTTACCTGGTTACCCGTACAAAGATGTTTGCGGCAGCAGGTGCCGGTGCGCCCGTGGCCAATATGACGAGCGCCTATGGTGGTATTCGCTGGGGCTCGGGCCTCAACCGCCAGTTCCAGTACGAGCATTCACAGAGCCGCATTGGCGCCACGCTGTGGCAAAAGCCAGACCTGTACCTGAAGAACTCTCCCTTGTTCAAGGCCGATAAGGTAACGACCCCTCTGCTCATCATGCACAATGATGCCGACGGTGCTGTACCCTGGTACCAGGGCATTGAATACTTTACCGCTTTGCGCAGGCTGGGCAAAAAGGTATGGATGCTTCAATACAACGGCGAAGACCATAACCTGGTAGAGAGAAGGAACCGCAAGGACCTCAGCATCCGCCTGGGCCAGTTCTTCGACCACTACCTGAAAGGAGCCCCTGCCGCCAAATGGATCGCTGAAGGCGTACCCGCTACCGATAAAGGCATCGATTGGGGTACTACGGTAGAGGAAAAGAGAGCCTTTTAATACCTCCGTTGAGCACGACTCAACCTATCATAAAGTGTAACTGAAAAAGTCCGCAAGTAGATTCCAATGGAATGCTGCTTGCGGACTTTGTATTGATGAGCAGGTTAGATCAGGCGGCGGTGGTGATATACCTCACCAGGCTGCGTTTGGCTACCGGCAGCAGGGTTTCGTCTACGGGAAACGTTAGCTCCGTCTCGATCGAATACACGGCCGGGTTGGGCAATTCTCGTTTATGGCGGATAAGCTCGGCCTTGATATTCTCGTAGGTATTGACCATATTCTTTTCCCACTGATCAACATAATCGGTCCGGATGGCCCGGTACTTTTCGTCGTGCTTTTCGAAGATGCTGAGGCGGTACTGGTATACGCGGGTATTGCGGTGCGTACCCTCGCTGAGGAAGAAATAGCCTTCCCGCACATCGAGTGGTATAAGCCCTACCGGGTAGATGATGAGCTTGTGCTCGACAAATTCATAGATCTCGGTACCGTTCTGGATGGCCTTTTGCATTTTGCCGGCCGAGTAGTTGATGATGTCTTCCAGTTCCTGCATCATTTCATCGTCTTCAATGATCTGCTCGTACAGCAGTTGCAGCTTCTCCAGCTGAACCCCCGTGAGTTTTTTGGGGAACTGCTCCTGCAGGTATTTTTTGTTCTCGCGGAAGGCGACAAGGTTGTTGTAATGAAAAATGATGTCCGCCAGCTGGGGGTATAGCTTATTGGCATCGAAGTACTTGTTCACTTCCTGGAGGTAGGCGAGCAGGGTGTATTTCTTCAGCTCGAAGTCGATATAGCCATCGGCAAACCAGGTTTCGGAGAGTGTCTTCATCTGGTAATTATTTTTGGTCTGATGATGCTGCGGGCTACCGACAGCGCTAAGCCTGTTGGTTTCGTATGGCGTTACAACCAGCGTGATAGCCTCGTCCTCACATCATGCTTAAATGGTTTAGCGGTTAATTGAATTTACGAAAATTGACGCCTATTTCGAAAGGTCGTTTAATTTTAGACTGTTAAAACTCTATCAAATGAAACTGCTTTTTGCAATATTGTCCCTTTCCTTACTGCTAACGTCCTGCCGGCATACTTATTATGTGGTTCGCCACGCCGAAAAGGCCGTTCCTTCGCCCGGAACTACGATGTCTACGCCCAACGATCCTCCCCTCAGCGAGGCTGGACAAAAGCGTGCAAACATGCTGCAGGTGGTCCTGCAAACCAAAAAGATAGATTACATCTTCTCTACCAACACGATCCGCACCCGCAGCACGGCCGAGCCGATACGCAACTTTCGCGATCTTACCATTCAAACCTATGGGCCCATGCCCGATTCGGCCTTTATAGCCCGGTTGAAAGCTCTAAAACGAAATACGCTGATCGTGGGCCACAGCAATACGGTCGACAATATTGTGAACGGTTTGACAAATGCAAACACCATTCCCGCCGATCTGGAAGACAGTGAATACGATAACCTGTTTGTGATCACCTATAAGCGCTTCCTGGGCACTACAATCAAATTTGAGCGGCAGAAGTATGGAGCGCCTTCGAAATAGGCCTTCAGCCATAGCGGTATAAAAAGAAAGCCCGGGATTAACCCGGGCGTTTCGCTTAAAATAGCCAGCAACACAACACTAAATTTCCCGATCCGGGTTAAAATGTTCGAGTTCTTTTGCAACGGCATTCAGGAAGGTAGATCCTAATGCGCCGTCTATAATGCGGTGATCGTATGACATAGACAGGTACATCATGTGGCGGATGGCAATGGAATCGCCCTGTTCTGTTTCAATGACAACAGGCCGCTTCTTGATCGCTCCTACAGCCAGGATGGCTACCTGCGGCTGATTGATGATCGGTGTGCCCATCAGGCTACCAAATGTACCCACGTTGGTGAGGGTAAAGGTGCCGCCCTGCGTATCATCAGGCTTCAGCTTCGCATTGCGGGCATTGCTGGCCAGGGTATTCACCTGCTTGGTGAGTCCTACCAGGTTCAGCTGGTCGGCGTTCTTGATAACCGGAACGATGAGGTTGCCACTTGGCAATGCGGCTGCCATGCCGATATTGATGTCTTTTTTAAGAATGATCTTATCACCGTCAACACTGCTGTTGAGCCACGGATATTTCTTGATGCAGCGGATCACGGCTTCGATGAAGAGCGGTGTAAAAGTGAGCTTTTCGCCTTCGCGTTTTTCGAATTGCTTCTTCACCTTCTCACGCCACAAAACCATGTTGGTTACATCCGCTTCGGTAAAGCTGGTAACATGGGCGCTGGTTTGTACGCTGTTGATCATGTGATGGGCGATGGCCTTGCGCATGCGGTCCATTTCAATGATCTCCACGTTGCCGGAATAAGTAGTGATCTGCGAGGTCTGTGCCACAGCAGGTCTTGTTTCCTGGGACCTGATGATCTCAGGCTGGGCAACGACCTTTGTTTCGGCAGCAGGTGCACGCTGTATCAGTTCAACGGGTTTGCCCGCCTTCTTCGCTTCAATATAATGGAGAATATCTTTCTTGGTAACCCTTCCTTCATTACCGGTGCCGGGAATGGCTTCCAGTTCGCTCATGCTTACACCTTCACCGGCAGCAATGGTAAGTACGAGGGGCGAATAAAAACGACCTGCATTGCCATTGACGGGTGCAGTAGGCTGCGTATGCACGACGGCTGTTTCGGCAACAGGTCTGTTGGCCTGCGGGCTGGATGTGCCCTGGTTACCGGCGGCAGGTTGTTGTGGCTTTTGAACAGGAGCAGCGGGCTCTGCAGCGCCGGTGCGAATGCGGGCGATCACCGTACCGATGGGCACCACGTCATTTACATTGAAGAGCACTTCTTCAATAACGCCTTCTGCTGTAGAGGGAACTTCACTGTCTACTTTGTCCGTGGCTATTTCCAGCACGGTTTCGTCCATCTTCACAGGATCGCCGGGTTGCTTGTGCCACTTCAAAACAGTGGCTTCCATGATACTTTCGCCCAGCTTAGGCATTACCAGGTCAACAACTGCCATAATGAGTTTCCGGTTTTATTTTAGTTTTTTGGTTCCCAACAAAAGGTTGGCTGTCTGTGGTGGGGCTACCATATTGAAAAAGAATACGGTACAAAGAAACAGCAATCAACACAAACAACAAACTTCATCCTTTGAACGTCCCCAAGGGGCCAAAGGTAATGATTTTACTAACAATCGTTCGCCTCAGCCCTGCTCTTCGATAAATTTTCTGAGGAAGTTGAGGCTGTTGTTGGCGGTCATTTCAATATTCCGCATCCTGTCGAACCGGAAATTGAATTGCTGGGTCACGATCTTTTCCTGGTTGCCTACCGCTACCCAAACCATACCTACCGGTTTTTCGGCAGTGCCGCCATTGGGACCCATAATGCCCGAAGTGACCAGCACATAATCGGTATGCAGGGCATCGAGTGCCCCCTTTACCATTTGCCGCACCGTTTCTTCACTGACGGCCCCGGTGGCTGCAATCGTGGCGGGTGATACGTGTAGTACATTTTCTTTGATCTCATTGGCATACGATACTATACTGCCTTTATAATACGCGCTGGAGCCCGGTACAGAAGTGATGAGATGGGCGATATAACCACCGGTACAGCTTTCGGCCGTGCCCATGGTTTTACCCTGTTCCATTAGTTTTTTGCCGACTACCACATGCAATGGCAGATCTTCGTCGATCACCATCCACTGCTTCACCAGTACTTTGAGTTTGGCAAACTCGGTGTCGAGGTCCTTGTCCAATTGGTCCTTGTCGGGGCCGGAGCCGGTGATGCGCAAGCGTACCATACCGTAATTAGGCAGGTAGGCGAGTTTAAGGTGTGCAGGAAGTTTTTCTTCCCAGGATTGTATCACATCGGCCAGGTAACTTTCTCCGATACCCGCTGTGTGCATGGTGCGGTGTGCAATGTGCGGCATGGTGAAATGCTGTTGCAGGCGGGGTATCACTTCGGTTGTCATCAGCCCTTTCATTTCATGCGGCACGCCGGGAAGGGATATGAAAACACGGCCATCTTTTTCGAACCACATGCCTGGCGCCGATCCACGTGCGTTGGGGAGTACCGTGCAAACATCGGGCACTTCGGCCTGCTTAAGGTTGCGCTCGGTGAGCGGCCTGCGGTAAATGTTTTCGAAGAGGTGATGCAGGAAGGCCAGTGTCTTTTCATCGACCACCAGTTTGCCGCCGAAGTATTCGGCCAGCACCGGCTTGGTGATATCGTCCGCTGTGGGGCCCAGGCCTCCCGTCAGGAGGATGATCTGTGTGTCATGAGCCTGATCGTTCAGGGCGTTGATGATCTCCTGTTTATCATCACCCACCGCTACCCGTCGCTTTAACCAGATGCCTGCCTTATTCAATTCCTGCGCCATCCAGGTGCTGTTGGTGTCTACTACCTGTCCTATCAATAATTCATCGCCAATGGTAATGATTGATGCATATACCTGTTCCATAGCATTTCTAATTGGGCCACAAAGGTAGGGGATCAGCCGAAGATCGACTTATTGGTGCACAGCAATGCGTAATTCATAAATTTTCGTTACGTTGGTGATCCATTAACAGAAAGTACTGTCATGAAGAAAATTGTCTTTTTTGTTGCCTGCTGGTGCTGTATTTCGGTGGTTGTTGGGCAAACCCTGCCGCAAGAACTGGCAAAGGCCGTACAACAGTTCGAAGCAGCTCCCTCGATGAAATATGCCACCTTTAGTTTATATGTGGTGGATATGAAAACGGGCAAACCTGTTTTTGATCATCACGGTAATGTTGGACTGGCACCTGCCAGCACCCAGAAGTTGTTTACCAGTGCAGCTGCCTTTGAATTGCTGGGTCAGCAATATAGTTACAAAACGAAACTAAGCATTGATGGTGCCACACAGGCCGGCGTTTTAAAAGGCAATCTGTATATAACGGGCAGTGGCGATCCAACACTGGGAAGCTGGCGTTGGAAAGAAACCCGTGATTCTGTTGTATTGAAGCAATGGGTGAATGAACTTAAAAAGGCTGGGATCACCCGGTCGGTAGAGGGTGCCATCCTATCAGTAAATAATGGGTTCTCTACGCAGGCCATACCCGATGGATGGATATGGCAGGATATCGGTAACTATTATGGTGCAGGTGCCTATGGCATCAACTGGCAGGAAAACCAGTACGACCTTCATTTGCGGTCGGGCGCCGTTATCGGCGATAGTGTTGCGATCACTGAAGAAGCAGGTCGTGTGGTTACCTATACGAACGAGTTGAAAGCTGCTGCGAAGGGTAGCGGTGATAATGCTTTTATTTACCTGAGCCCGTCACCACGGCAAAACCAGTTGGTAAGCGGTACCATCCCTGTCAATGAAAAAGCTTTCTCCATATCCGGTGCTTCGGCCGACCCGGCCGGCGACCTTACCGCCGACCTCACGAAGGCTTTGCAGGGGGTGGGTGTTCGGGTTAGCGGCAGGCAACATAAAGCCGTAGCCGGCAACAAGGTGGCCCCAAGGATCATTAGTACCATCACTTCACCACCACTTGATAGTATCAACTATTGGTTTCTGCGGCGCAGCATCAACTTGTATGGCGAAGCATTGGTGAAAACACTTTCTTTAGAGAAAACAGGTGTTGCTGCTACCGATAAGGGAGTTGAACTGTTGCGCGATTTCTGGCAGCAGCAGGGTATCGATAAGGGCGCCATCCATATCATGGATGGAAGCGGCCTTTCTCCACAAAACCGCGTTACCACGGGATCGCTGGTGCAGGTACTGCAATATGCCCGCACACGGCCCTGGTATACTTCCTTTTACAATTGTTTGCCCGAGTTCAATGGCATGAAGATGAAAAGCGGGTCTATTGGAGGCGCACGCGCCTTTGCCGGTTACCATACTGCCAAAGATGGTAATGAATACGCCTATGCGATCATCGTCAATAATTATGATGGTTCCTCCGGCGATGCAGTGCGTAAAATGTACCAGGTGCTTAACCTGTTGAAATAATCCAGTAGGAAGGCTGTGCTGCTATTATCTGTTTCTTTTCGTTCAGTCTCAATAGGTTGCGAGAGCACCAAAATAATGTAAAAATTATTTGCTGCAGGTTGTCCAATTGTGTCCCCTCCGGTCATTATTGATATGTAATCACAAACGATCAATAATAAAATCAACAAACCATGGGACAAAGGCTTAACATCCACGCAACAGGACAACAGGCAATGAAAGCAGTGTACGGACTGGGTATTTACCTTGCTAAATCACCGGTTGAGCAATCATTGCTGAACCTGGTCTACTACCGCGTATCGCAGATCAATGGCTGTGCTTATTGCCTCGATATGCATTCGAAAGATCTCCGGGCAAAAGGTGAAACCGAACAAAGGTTATTTGTACTGGACGCCTGGCGTGAAGCTCCATTCTATTCGGCGCGCGAACGGGCTGCATTGGCCTGGGCCGAAGCGCTTACTAAATTTTCCGTTGGTCATGTGCCCGATGCGATCTATGAAGATGCCAGGAAAGAGTTTTCTGAGCAGGAGTTGATCGACCTTACCATAGGCGTGATCACCATCAATAGCTATAATCGTATTAATATTGCTTTTCCGGCGCCAGTGGGCGGTTATCAACCAGGGCAGCACGGATAAGTGTATGCTGCAGCGGCCTTCATTTGTATTCAATGATCTCTTAATCTCATTACAAACTATTTAAAGTATAACCATGAAAGAGTTTATGTTACTGTTCCGCCAACCGAGTTATGACTATAGCCAAACATCACCTGCCGAGATGCAGGACCTGTACAGGAAATGGCAGGATTGGGTAGGGGGCATTGCCAGTCAGGGCAAGCTGGTGCAAACCGGTATCCGCCTTGCCGAAGAAGGAAAAGTGTTGCGGGCCGGCGGTGTTGTCACCGATGGTCCTTTTGTAGAGATCAGGGAAAGGTTGGGAAGCTTTTTGGTGATCAAGGCAGATGACCTCGATGCGGCTACTGCTATGGCAAATGGCTGTCCGGCCCTTGATGCAGGCGGTAGTGTGGAGATCAGACCGGTATTTCAATAAGCAGTTACCGATAAAAAATGGGTTCCCGCGCATTGCCGGGATCCCATTTTCTTTGTTAGTAATAAGCGATTAGTTGATCAACTCGGCCAGCTTTTTCTCCAGCTCTTCGCCACGCAGGTTCCTCGCGATGATCTTGCCGCTTGGGTCGAGCAATACATTGCCCGGTATGCCGCGAATGCCGTACAGTTTGGCCGGACCGCTATCCCAGAACAGCAGGTCAGATACCTGGGGCCAGTTCAATCCATCTTTTTGAATGGCTTGTATCCAGGCGTCTTTTTTGCTGTCGAGCGATACACCGAAAACAGAGAATCCTTTATCCTTGTACTTGTTGAACACACGAACGATATTGGGGTTCTCCCTTCTGCAAGGTCCGCACCAGGCCGCCCAGAAATCAACCAGCAGGTATTTGCCGAAGTGGTTGGATAGTTTTACCAGCTTGCCATCAGGACCCGGTAATTCAAAGTCGGGGGCTTTTTCGCCGATCGCCGTACTACGCAGCGAAGCCGGCAATTCCTTTAACAACTTAACGTATTGGGTATTGGAAAGAGAGGCATCCAGCAGGTTGGTGTATTTCACTACCTCATCGGCCGAGAGGCTGGGAGAGAAATAGCGGTACAGTACAAAGGCTGAAACGATAGATGCCGGTTGTTCCTTGATGAAAGTTTCGATATTGGTATTCCGGGCGTTCTGTTGGTACAGCTTATAGCGGTCTGCCGCTGCTGAGCCGGTAATGGTCGAGTTGCGGCCGCCTCTTGCCGTATCGAGCTTAATGGTTAGGTCGTTTTTACTGTCTATAAAAACAAACAGCGTAGACAATTCTCCTGGATCAGTAGAGATACCATAGAGTTCAGGGATCTCAAGTTTGGCTGCGAAGGAGAACTTGCCATCTTTCACGATCGATGAGTCGATCACAAAGAACATCTTGTTCTGGTAACGTTGCAGGTAAACTTTGCCTGCATTGGCAATGCCAACGGCTTCTCCTTTTATCCTGACCAGTTCTTTAGGCGGATTGGCAAAGGCCGATGTGGCGCCTGCCGATAAAACCAGCATCCCAAGGATGGCGCCGGTAATCTTACAGAGTCGAGTTATCGAATTTTTGATCATAACTGATATATTGGTAGGTGAGTAATCGTTGTTGTTTATTCCGAAGCCTTCCAGCCTTCATTGGGCGCCGTAGCTACTTCGCCGTACTTGCCTTTTTCGCCAAAGAAGGCTTTGCCGCCGAATGTGTATACCTGCGTTTTGGTTAATTCAAGCTGAAGTTGCGGAATGGGATACTCGGTAGGTGTACCTCCCACCAGCAGGTTGTTGCGACGCATAAACGTAAAGGGCACAAAGGCGCCACCTGCTGCATCAATCTCGATGGCATATTCATAGTGTAGTGCCTTCCTGAGATCGGCTTCATTGGCTGCCACCACAGGCAGTTTACCTTTAGCGATACGCGAAGCTGTAGCATCATTCAGTTCGGCGGCGGCGCCATTATAGTCCTTCAGCCAGAATTTGGCTTCTGCTTTCAGCAGGCGGATCTCTTCAAAGAGGAAATAGGGATTAACGGCATCGGGCACGTTCAGGGTATTACGGCTATTGTACCACCGTTTCCTGAAGTAGTTGGTGAATAAACCACGTCCGCGCGACTCGAGCATAATACCAAAGCTGGCAGTGTAACCGAAGTATTCATAAAACCTTTCATCATCGGTAGTAATGGCCGGCAGTATGCCGCTGGTAGGGTAAAACTTAGGCGTATTACCGGTTTTATCGGCGAGGTAGGCCACTTTAAGATCGGGAGCCAGCCAGCCCGATCCATCGGCGTTGCGTTGAACCAGGTTGGTCACCAGCTGGTTGTAATACCCCCCGGTAACGGTATTGATGGTATAATCGGCGGTGATGCCTTTTGACGCATAGCTCAATACCTTATTCCAGAAATCATTGCCAAGCGCCGCTGCTTCGGTTTTGTCTCTGGGTTGCGAAGAAAGTATCCGCGCGATCAGCGAGTTAACCAGTTTGGTAAAGGTGGCTTTGGGAATGGTTATCCCTGCCAGGAAGTCGAATTTGAAGCTGGTGTTCTCATCCGCCAGCTTGATCGCTTTTTCAAGATGTGCGACGCCATTTGCAATGAGCTCTTTATAAGAATTGGGAAGTGATCTTTTGGACAGGTTCAAGGTATCCACAATGATACCCCTGTCGAATATTACACCGAGGTATGCTTGTGCCAGTCCCTTTGAAAAGTAAGCCGCTGCCTGGCAATCCTTGGTGCGGTCGTTGCCCGCATTGTCGACAATCTTCAGCTTTTGGTTTTCGATGATGTCGAGCGCAATGGTGGCATCCAGGTTCGACTGGTAAAAGTTATTATAAAACGTATTCCAGGTTACAGCACCCCGGTACGAAGCGTTGTTATTGAGCCGCAGCCTTGGCTCGTTGGCAAAATCCCACCAGGAAGAGTTGCCGTTGGTATTGGTTGTTTGATCGGCCAGTAAGCTGAAATGCGTACCGGATGAGCTCGTAGAAGTACTGAAGGCTGTTTGCACACTACTGGTTACCAGCCGGTATCCGAGGTCCGGCACTTTGATCACTGCTTCATCATTGGTAAGCGTAGTGGGATCATCGAAATTGAGCTTCTTGCAGGAAGCCAGGATCGTGACGGAGGCCAGTATATAGATTGCTTTTTTCATTGAAGTTTTTTTAGAAGTTGATGGTAAGTCTTCCGCTGAAGGTGCGGTAGATGGGGTAGGCATAGAAGTCGATGTCAAACCCTTCGGGCGTTACGCCGGTAAAGTCGGTCCAGGTATACAGGTTGCGGCCAATGGCAGAGAGCTTGGCTCCCTTAACAATGCGGCCGATACCCAATTTCTGCACAGGCAACTGATAGCTGAGCGAAACTTCGCGGAGTGATACGTAGCCGCTGTTTTCCAGCCAGTAGTCGGTTGTTTGCTGAGCATTGAACACAGCCGTTGTGAAAGGCAGGGGCAAACCTGCAGCCACTGCTCTGTCTGTGAATGTTGAGCGATATTGATAAGTGAGGTAGTTAACGGTCTCATTATACTTTTGTCCGCCCTGTTTCCAATCCAGCACTGCATAGAGTGAAAGGGGGCCCCAGCTTACGGTGTTGGTAAAGCCTACCTGGAAGTCTGGCTGGGCGTCTCCAATAACCTTGTTGTTGCCGGTAGCTGCATTTTGATAGAATACCGGTGTTTCTGCAGATGTACCGATCTGGCTTTTCAACACCACAAAACCAAGTTGGTTGACGGTGAAGTCTTCGGGCTTCAGGGTGCCGCCTGCTGCATTGGATACAAAACCTTTGTCATCTACTTCCAGCTGCGAGAGGCTGGTAAGAATGCTGTAGCCGTAGTAAGAGTAAGGGCTGATGCCGGTTGCCTTGCGGAAATCGCCGGAGACGAACTCGGGCACAGTACCCAGTGAAGTGATCCTGCTTTTTACTTTGCTAAAGGTGGCGCCGGCGCTCCAGTTCCATTTCCTGTCATTGATGATCGTACCATTAACCTCCACTTCAAAAGAGCTTGATTTCACTTCGCCCATATTGCTCCATATGTAGGCTACACCATCTTCGGGACCAAAAGGCGGTTTACTGATGAAGTCGCTCTTGCTGCTGGCTTTTGCATAGTTGGCCTGCACGTTGATCTTGTTGAAGAGCACGGCGTCGAAACCAACTTCAAGTTCGGAGGTCACGGCGCGGGTTAGTTCGGTATTACCGGCGCGTTGGTAGCTGACGCCGCCTGAGCTGGTCAATGCCACCTGGCTTTCTTTGGCGCCATAGCCCGGCAGGCTACCAGCCTGGCCGTAGGCTACACGAAGTTTAAGGTCGGTAACGGGACCCAGGGCGATGTCTTCCGTAACGCGATAAGCCAGCGAAGCACGGGGAAACAAAGTGGTTTCTACATTGCTACCGAAACGAGAGCTTTGGTCCAACCGGGCTAATACGTCGAGGAATACTTTATTCTTCCAGGCCGATTTAACGTTGAGGAAGTGGCCATAGTTCACCAGTTGCGACCAGGAGGAAGAGCTGGCGCGGGAAGCTGCTTCTACTACACTCAAACTCTTTACCGGCGCTGTGAGGTTATAACCCGAAGCGCTGAGGCCAGTATTACGTGATTCTTCATACACGGTCTTGAGGTTCACCCCAAAGTCGAGATCACCAAAATGGTCGGTATAGTTTAACTGTACTTGCCCGTTCTTGGAGGCCTGGCGGTCGTTGGATAATCCATAGTAACCGTTGTTCCTGGTGATGTCGGGTGTAAGGGTCTGGTATCCTTTGGGATAATAGTCTTCGCGCTCATTGTACTCGTTCTGGAAAGCTCCTGCGATCTCAGCCGAGATCTTTTTGGAGAATTTGTATTTAAGACGGCCGCCGATCAGGAAGCTGTTGGAGGTATTGGAATATTCGCGGTAGCTCAATTGGTAGAAGGGGTTGCCTACGTTGAATTTTTGGATATCGAATCCATAAGGCTTGAAGGCGTATCTTCCATCGGCCTGCTTTTCGGTAAGGTCGACGAATGGTTCATACAGGAGCGCTGAATACAATACCGAACCTGCTCCGCTGGAGGAGAGGGAAGCGGAAGGTGTATTGCGGTTGAAGTATTGAAGCGTTACTTCGGTTTCGATGTTCTTGTTGGGTTTGAAGCCAACATTAAGCAGGGCAGTTCTGCGGGTATCGGGATCGATGGGGCCAGCGATGCCTCCTTTCGACTGATTCTGGAAAGAGCCAAACAGGTTGAATTTTTCACCGGCTGTTGATACGGACACGTAGTTGGTGTAGTACGGATTGTTGCTCAGCATATTGTTCACGTTATCGTTGTACTTCGTGTACCTATGCTGATTGAGGGAGAAGCCATTGTCTTTAAAATCCAACGTTCTGTTATTGCCAGAGCTCAATACAAAGGAGCCGTCGGCATTAACTTTATAGAAATGGTATTGCGAGGTAGGGGGTGTGCGTTGCACGTCACTAACGCCATATTCATTATCTACGGTAATATTGATCTTGTTGAGACCCTTTCCTTTTTTGGTGATGATCTGGATTACTCCACCTTCACCGCGGGTGCCATAGAGGGCAGAAGCGGCAGCGCCTTTTACGACCTCGATCGATTCAATGTCCTGTGGGTTAAGATCGGAAAGGCCCAGGCCTGTTACATAACCATCTACTACAATCAGCGGGGCGATATTTCCATTGATGGATTTGGCGCCTCTCAGGTATACAGTAGCGCTTTGGTTACCTGCCGCCTGGTCTATCTGAATACCGGCCACCTTGCCACGTAGTGACTGGGAGGCATCAGTGGCAGGTACGGTATTCAATTGTTCGGTACTTACTTTGGTGAGGGCAAAAGACAGTTTTTTACGGCTGGTTCCTTCTGCAACGCCGGTTACCACTACGTCTTCGAGTTGGTTGGCCAGTTCCTCCAGTTTTACTTCCACGTTTTCCGTACTAACGGTAATGGTTTGGGGTTTGTAGCCCACAGAACTTACCACGAGTATATAGGGCAGTTTCTGTCCGGTGCGAAAGGTGAATTTGCCATCCGCATCAGTGATCACACTATGGGTGGTATTGCGGATACTTACGGTAGCACCTTCGAGCGGCGTGCCTCGTTTTTGATCAGTAACCCTGCCATGTAGTACAGAGTTGATGGTGGAGTTGGCGTTTTGGGCGAAGATGTGCAATGGCAACAATAAAATAGCCATTAACCACATCCGGAGATGTTGCTTCATTCGTATACATTATATAGTTAAAAAATCAGGGGCTGGATAGTATGGGCATGGAAATTGCCTTTCACCTGTATGGCGACAGATGGCATGTAATGGCAATGACGAACCGGAGTCCGTGCAGTATCCAATCAGCTAGTAAATATTAACGGATTAACAGCGATAAATAGAATTATGCTGGCAGGCACTGAGGCCCGTGTACAGGAGATGGAGGGTTCGTTCAGTATTCATAATAGTTGATTTGGTACAGTGTTCGTTATAAGTCTACCTAAATAGTAGACAAATATACTTCTCCTGATACATTCCTCCTAATATATTTGAAGAAGAAACATGATCTTTCTCGTAAGAAGTGCGGGGATGCACGCTGTGGCTGGATTTCTGTTGCTAATCATTAAAGAAAGTATATTTGGCAATCATTATAATATACGGCAAAGAACGCCATTCCGATTTAAGCCAGTGATGCATATGGAAAAACAACAGGATTCACTCAAGCAGTTATTTCAACAGGAGTTCTCCCGGATGGTGGCGGTTATCAGTAAGCAGTTTGGCCTGCAGTACATAGAAACGGCCGAGGATATCGTTAGTGAAACTTTTCTTCAGGCGGCGGAATCATGGGGTATGAAGGGCCTGCCAGCTAATCCGGCTGCCTGGTTGTATGCCGTAGCTAAACAAAAGACCTTATACCACTTCCGAAGAAATAAGATACTGGCGGAAAAAGTGCTGCCGGCTGTTGCGGCCGGTCTCGAAAAAGAAACGGAACCGGAAGAGCCCGATTTCTCGACGCCGAATATTCAGGACAGTCAGCTCCAAATGATATTTGCGGTGTGCAATCCTGTCATCGCCGCTGAGGCGCAGATCGGGTTGGCCTTACGTATCCTTTGCGGCTTTGGGATCGATGAAATTGCAGAGGCTTTTCTAACCAACAAAGAAACGATCAACAAGCGACTGTTCCGGGCAAAGGATAAGCTGCGAGACGGCCAGGTGAAAATGGAGTTGCCGGCCGAACAGGAAATTGGTAATAGGCTTGATAATGTACTACGGGTCATTTATCTGCTATTTAATGAAGGATACTATTCCAAAACACAGAACGAAGTGTTGAAGAAAGAGCTTTGCTTGGAAGCACTGCGCCTGGGTCATTTGCTTACCGGGCATACAGCTACGAACCTGCCTTCTACCAATGCCCTGATGGCCCTGATGTGTTATCATGCCTCCCGGTTGGAGGCCCGGGTCGATGGCAGCGGCCAATTGGTATTGTATGAAGCGCAGGATGAATCTTTATGGGATAAAGCACTGGTGGCGCAGGGCGATCATTTTCTCAGCATATCTGCGGAAGGGAATGAGGTGAATTCCTATCATCTCGAGGCAGGTATTGCTTACTGGCATTGCCGCAAGGAGGATACCCCCGAAAAGTGGAACAATATTCTTCAGTTGTACGACCTGCTGATGCAGACCAATGCTTCGCCCGGCGTAGCCCTCAACAGGGCCTTCGCGTTGTACAAGGTTAGGGGGCGCAGGGAAGCGATTGCCGCCGCAGAAAGTCTGGATATGCAGCATGAACACTTTTATCATGTGTTGCTCGGCGAGTTGTACACGACCGTCGATGATGGTAAGGCAAGAAGCTTTTATGAGAAAGCACTGGCACAAGCGCGTACGGCAGCAGAAAAGCACACGATTGAGGACAAGCTCAAGCGGTTGCCCACTTCCTGATACTTATGCTTTGTACTTATTCCTGTAGTCGATGGGGGAGAGGCCGGTGTATTTTTTGAATACGGAGCGGAATGCGTTGAGGTCGGAGTAGCCCACTTCATAGATCACTTCATTGATCGTTTTCCTGCCGGCTTCCAATTGTCGTTTTGCCGCCTCTACACGTACCCGTTGAATGTATTCGTTGATGGAATTGCCAGTCGACTTTTTGAAACGCCGCTCGAAGGTGCGGCGGCCGATATGGTTCTTTTCACTCAATTCATCTACCGAGATCTTTTCCTGGTAATTGGCCTCGATGAACTCCTGCGCATTGACCACGGTGCTGTCGCCGTGCTGTTTTTGCCCTACGAAAATGGCAAAGGGTGTTTGGTCTTTTCGCTCATAATCGATCTGGAACATCTTGGAGGCCAGTATGGATATCTCTCTACCCAGGTGTTTTTCGATGATGTACAGGAGCAGGTTGAGGTACGAATAGCCTCCGCCGCTGGTATAAATGGCTTGATCGTCGGTGATGATCTTATCGGCAATGACGTGTATGGCCGGGTACATTTGCTGAAACGCTTCGGCCGATGCCCAGTGAATGGCGCATTGCTTCCCGTTGAGCAAGCCGGTAGCAGCGAGGCAATAAGATCCAACGCATAAGCCAGCTACTTCTGCACCCCGGTGGTATTGATCAATGATCCAATCATAATAGTCTTTGTTCTGTTCCACGATCTTGCCAAAGTCGCCACACACGGTAGGCAGGATGATGAGGTCACTCTTGGTAACCTCTTTCAGCAACCGGTTGGCCTGTACAGCATATAACCCATGACCGATGGAAGTATTGTGTTCCGTGGCGATCACTTCGATCCTGTAAAAGGGTTCCTGACCCTTGTGCTTCAGGAAATCGTTCACCCGGGAAAAGATCTGTAAACTCCCATCGATGCTGGAAACGGTGGCTCCCTTCAGCACGAGTATTGATACGTGTTTCATGCCCTAAAATTAAGTCAAATGCCTGTCGCAATCAACCGCGCAGTTTGTCGCAAATGCTATGCAGGCGGGCCGTTGCGTACAACTAGGTTTGTAGTCTAATCTTAAAACTTTTCATTATGACTACCACTGTCAATGCCTATCTCGGCTTCAATGGCAAATGCCGCGAAGCCATGAATTTTTATCAGCAATGCCTGGGTGGCGAGCTCGCTCTTCAACCGGTAGAAGGTTCGCCTATGGAAGCCCAATGCCCTGCTTCCATGAAACACCAGATCCTGCACTCCTCGCTCACCAAGGGGAGCCTGGTCATCCTGGCTACCGATATGGTGCATGAAGAACATGTACATGGCAACAACGTGAGCCTCTGTGTTAATTGCAGCAGCGAAGTGGAGATCCGCGCTTATTTTTCGGCCGTTCAGGTTGGTGGACGCGTCATCGACCCGCTCGGCGAACGCTTCTGGGGCGCCACCTTTGGCGCGCTCATCGACAAGTATGGCGTTCGCTGGATGTTCAATTTTGACAGGCAGCAAAATTGAGAACAGGATTTGGTGATGTCAGAAAGTATTTAGACATTTGTCTAAATATATAATTGCTCAGCCTGTACCATGAACGACGTATTCAAGGCGCTTAATGATCCCGCACGGCGAGAGATACTTAAACTTTTGCGTAAGCGGGATATGACGGCAGGAGAGATCGCTGCCAGGTTCGACATGGCGGCACCCAGCGTTTCGCATCACCTCGATAAATTAAAGCGCGCAGGCCTGGTAACCACTGTAAAGGAGGGGCAGTATATTCATTATTCCATCAACACGACGGTCCTCGACGACGTCATCCAATATATTCTCACCCTTAAAAAATAATCTATGAACCGGTTCATAAGGGAAATATTGTTGTGGATTATGATGCTGATTCCTTACGGTTACCTCGCTTATATCTGGAATGATCTGCCCGATCAGGTGCCTACTCATTTCAATATCAGTGGCAAGGCAGATGACTGGTCGGGCAAATCAACTTTATTGCTGGTGCCATCGGCTATCGGCGTTTTCATCTACGGGCTGATGTTACTGCTGCCTTTCCTGGACCCGAAGCGAAAGCTGAACCGGATGGGCGATAAATACCACAGCCTTCGTTTTATGCTGGTTCTGTTCATGTCTGGCTTATCGGTATACCTGCTATATGTATCGAAGGTGGGGCAAATAGAGAACCCGCAATGGCTGCTGGCGATCATCGGATTGATGCTTACCATGCTGGGTAATTATTTCCAGGCATTGCGTCCCAACTATTTCGTGGGCATTCGCACCCCCTGGACCCTCGAGAACGAAGAGGTATGGAAAAAGACACATTACCTCGGTGGCCGGCTCTGGATGGCCGGTGGGTTGCTCATCGTCATCTGTTCCTTTGTGGTGAAAGCCCATGTGCCCCTGCTGATCATTGCAGGTGTTATTCTCCTGATCCTCATCATTGTGCCGGTAGCGTTCTCCTTCCTGGAGTTCAGAAGGCAGTCTCCGGCCAAATAAGGATGCCTGCTTCTTGTTTCCGTAAATTTCTTCTCATGAAGTTGTATATAGGCTTCTTAGCGATCTTATTGCCCTTAAAGGGCATTTGTCAGGCTGTTGCGGGTGTTGGCCAATCCGTTACAGAAACGGCTGTTACACTCAACACCGCAACCGGTAATATTGCCGGTACCTTATCGGTGCCTGCCGCAACCCGCAAAACCAACATACCCGTTGCCTTGATCATTGCTGGGTCGGGACCTACCGACAGGAACGGCAATAACCCTGTGATGAAGAACAATTCCCTTAGGATGCTGTCCGATTCGCTCCTGCAGCACGGCATTGCCACCCTGCGCTACGACAAGCGGGCGATCGGTGAAAGTGCTGCTGCGGCCAGGAGTGAGGATCAGTTGAGGTTTGATGATTATGTGAGCGATGCGCGTGGATGGTTACACGAGCTTAAGCAAGGCAAGCGGTTCTCCAAAGTGGTAGTGATCGGCCATAGCGAGGGCTCGCTCATCGGCATGCTCATAGCGCAGGAGGCGGATCAATATGTTTCGCTGGCCGGCGCCGGCCAGTCTGCCGATCTGGTACTGAAAGAACAACTCAAGGCCCAGCCGCCCATGATCAAAGACATTGCTTATCCGATATTGGATAGTTTGGCCCAGGGCAAAACCGTAGATAGCGTCAATAAGCTGCTGTATTCATTGTTCAGACCCTCTATTCAGCCGTACATGATCTCCTGGTTCAAATACAATCCGCAAACGATCATCGGTAAACTGACTGTTCCTGTACTCATTGTGCAGGGCGAAAACGATATCC
Source organism: Paraflavitalea sp. CAU 1676 (assembly GCF_029223285.1). GTDB lineage: Bacteria > Bacteroidota > Bacteroidia > Chitinophagales > Chitinophagaceae > Paraflavitalea. Next base: position 99,971 of record NZ_JARHUJ010000008.1, read on the forward strand.
AGGTATCGGTGGAGGAAGCAAAACTGCTCTCGGCCGCCAATAAAAAGGCAACGCTTGTGCTGGTGCCCCGCATGAACCATGTGCTGAAACCGGTAGAGGGAGACCGCGCAGCCAATATTAAAGTCTACAATGATCCCGCACTGCCCCTTGCGCCGGAACTGGTAAAAAGTATTGTTGGGTTTATTGCTGGTAAGAAGTAGGAGTGGGCTGACGGTAGGCAGGACCCTGCTAAAAAAGAAAAACATCCACAAGGGATGTTTCTCAAAGGACGTTCGGACGGAATCGGTTTTTCTCTCCGGCCTGCGCCATAATACGCACGCCTGGTGGATCTGGATCTGGTTTTTCTTCGGACGTGGACTTCGGTTTTTCTACGGAATCGGACTGGTTGGTTTTTCTACGATGTTTGGATCGGATGGCTTTCATCGATATTGGAGCAGCAAAATAATAGCATCCGCCCCGTATTTGAAAGATTATGAGATTAAGGAATCTTTAACTCGCGTGCTCAAAGAAAGGGGCCAATGCCTTACGGAGGGGCTCGGGCATGGTGGTTTTGGCCTTGGTTTTCATATCCAGGAAGTAAAGCACCACTTTTCCGGCGGTGAGCAATTTACCTTGTTCGTTGTATACCTCCTGGTGAAACTCGATCTTATGCCCCGTGGGCAGTTCCCGCAAACTGGTTTTGATCGTCAGCAGGTCGTCGTAATGAGCCGGCCGCAGGTATTTCACCTGCATTTCCACCACCGGCATCATCACGCCGTTATGTTCCATTTCTTTATAGCTGAATCCCAATTGGCGGATGGACTCCACGCGACCCACCTCGAAATACTGAGCATAGTTACCGTAATAAACGATATCCATCTGGTCGGTCTCGGCGTATCGTACACGTATGTTGGTCTCCGCAATAAACACAGGAAAAATTGATTGGTGATTGATAATGGAAAGGCTGCCGGGGTGTTATTTACCCATAGCGCCATCAACGCTCGCTCTGCCAGGGCCGATGACCAGGATCACCAGGAAGCCGAACATGAACAGGGCCGCATGCTCACCTTTACCAAAGATATCGAGGTTATGTCCCTTCCACAGCGCCACGAACATAGCGATGAAGGGAGCGATAGCTGCCAGCCTGGTGGCGAGGCCGAGTATAACGAACAGGCTGCAGAAAAGCTCCGCAAATACGGTGAGCGACAATGAAGCCGTTTGTCCAATGCCCATGAAGTTGATGAACTTTGCTTTGTATTGTGCAAAGTGAACGAGTTTGTCGTAACCATGCGGCAACAGCAGGCCGCCCATAGCAAGGCGAAGTACGAGGGCCCCAAAATTGAATGCGCCGTCAGAGTAACTAGTGGATATAAGTTTCATCAGTAGGATGTTTTTTCAAAAGTAATGGATTTGTTTTTGTGTTCATTATCAAAAAGAATTGTTAATCCTTGCACTTATCCACAGTGTTAGGAACGATCTTTGGTTGAACATAAAATAATTAGAAACTTTACCACGTTAAAAACCCAGCAGGGGCGCCAACAGAAGCACTACGAATGCCGAACTGGAATTAAGAATGAGCTACTAAAATCCGATTCGATGTTCGTATTTTTTTTGTTCCCCCACATCCAAAAGAATTGAATTAAAAAGCAGGGAATGAAAAAAACGACAGCTATCATTGCGCTTCTTGGCCTTTCCCATTTCACCATCGCCCAGCAAACGAGGTTCCTCGACGATCCGCAGGCTAATTACAAACAGGCCAAAGAGTATTTTCAGCGCGAACAATATAGTCTGGCCTACCCTTTACTCAAAGACCTCGAGCTGAAGCAGCGTGAGCCCGATATCACCAACCAGGCCCTTCCATACCAGGAGATCAAATATTACACCATCGTGTGCGCCCTCAAGCAGAATGAGGCCGCGGCAGTAGAGAAAGCAAAAAGCTTTATCGATCTCGAAGACAATGAAGCCCGCGTGCAGATGATGGGTTTTCACCTGGCCGAGTATTATTTCAGGCAGCAAAATTATGGCGATGCCATTCCGCTGTACGAAAAGGCCGATATCTCCAATCTCACCAACCAGGAGATCGCCGATATGAAATTCCATCTTGGCTATGCTTATTTCACCAATAAGGAATTTGCCAAGGCCAAGCCGATGTTCGATGCTATCCGGCAGATCAAGACCGATCCCAACTATATCGACGCCAACTATTACTACGGTTTCATATCCTTCTACGATAAAAAATACCGCGATGCGCTCGATGCCTTCGCCATCGTGGAAGATCATCCCAACTATGGTAAGGTAGTTCCGTACTATGTAGCCAATATCTACTATTCGCTGGGCCAAAAGGACAAGGCCCTTGAATATGCCGAGAATAAGCTGAAGCGCGGTAACCTGCATTACGACCTTGAAATGCGGCAGATCGTGGGCCATGCTTATTTTGAAAAGCAGCAGTACGCAAAGGCATTGCCCTACCTTGAAGCCTATGTAACGAAGTCGGATAAGGTGCGACGGGAAGATGTGTATGAGCTTTCTTATTGCTATTATAAGGCCAATAACTGGAACAAGGCCATCGATGGCTTCAGGCAGATCAGCGGCAAGGAAGACTCCCTGGCGCAAAATGCCATGTACCTCCTGGGCGATGCTTATCTCAAGACCGGACAAAAAGCCAATGCCCGCAATGCCTTCCTCATCGGTGCCGCCAATAACAGCAATGCCAAGCAGAAGGAAATATCCATGTACAACTACGCCAAGCTGTCGTACGAGCTTGGCTACCAGGATGTGGCCCTCACCGAGCTGCAGCGCTTTATTCAGGCCTATCCCCAATCGGAATACGCCAATGAGGCCCGCGAGCTGATGGTGGGTGTGCTGGCCAATACAAATAACTACAAGGATGCCCTGGCGCTGCTGGAAAGCGTAAAATCGCCTTCGGCCAATGCACGCAGGCTCTATCCTAAAATACTTTATGGCCGCGCCACGGAGCTGGCCAACGATGGGATGCTGGTAACGGCACTCGAGTTGCTCACCCGGGCCGAGATCGATCCCAACAGTACCGCCGTATTGCCTTATGTGCAGTTCTGGAAAGGGGAGATCTCTTACCGCCTCAATAAGCTGGATGATGCCATCCGCTATTATTTCGATTACCTGAAGAGCAGCGCCGTTAATGGTGAGGTAAACCCCACCAATGCCAAATACAACCTGGGTTATAGTTTCCTGAAAAAAGAGAACTACAAACAGGCGCAAGGTTTCTTCGAGCAAGTGGCTTCCACCAGTCCGAAGATCAATGCTTCGGCCATCGAACAGGATGCTTACGTACGCATCGCCGATTGTTATTATATGGCCCGCGATTATAAGAAAGCGGAAGCCATGTACAATAAAGTGCTGGACTATTCCTGGCCCGCCAGCGATTATGCTACCTTCCAGAAAGCGATGATCGCGGGTGTAAACAATGGGAAAGAGAAGATCAACCTGTTGTCTACCATCAGCCGCAAGTATCCCACTTCGAGCCTGGTGGCCGATGCCAATATGGAAGTGGCGGTAACCCTGCTGGCTAATGAGCAGTTCCGAGAAGCCATCCCTTACCTCAAGAATGTCGTGAGCGATCCCAACTCTTCGCTTAAACCGAAGGCGCATTTGAAAATGGGTATTGCGTACTACAACCTCGACAACAATGGCGAGGCCCTGAACCAATATACCACCATCCTGCAGCAGTTTCCCAATTCGCCCGAGGCAGAAGCGGCCCTCGAGAATGCGCGTATCATTTATATAGAGCAGGGTAAAACCAGCGAATATGTGGCCTTTGCCCGTAAGATGGGTAAAGAGGTAACCGGCTCGCAGGAGGATGAACTGGCTTACCAGGAGGCTGAAGTACAGTTCAACAACGGCAACTTCCCCAGTGCAGCTAAGAAGTTCGAAGATTACCTCGCGAAGTTCCCCGAAGGAAAGAATTCACTGGAGGCACTGTACTATAAGAGCGAGATCTATTTCAACCAGAAAGATTGGGTCAAGGCTGCTGCCGGTTATGAGATACTGGCCGACAGGGTGCCGCATAAGTTTGGTGAGAAATCGCTGGTGAATGCCGCCCGCCTGAACTTCTTCGATCTGAAAGATTACAATAAAGCGGAGAAATACTTTGGTAAGCTGAAGGATTTCGCGTCATCACAGGAGAGCAAGCTGGAGGCCATGCGTGGATTGCTGCGCAGCCAGTACCAGTTGCAGAAATGGAGTGAGGCCGTAGCCAATGCCCGCGACCTGCTCAACCAGAAGGGTATCGGAACCGATGATAAGGTACTGGCGAACCTGGCCATTGCCAAATCGCACCAGAATGCCAAAGAATACGATCAGGCTATCACGGCATACCGCTCGGTAGTATCCCTGAGCAAATCGGCTTATGGCGCCGAAGCCCGCTATGAGATCGCGAATAGCTTCCTGGCACAAAACCGCCTGCCCGATGCAGAGAAGGCTGCCTTTGAGGTGATCAACAAGGCTGGTTCATATGAGCAATGGGTTACCAGGGCCTATATCCTGCTGGGTGATGTTTACTTCAAGCAACAGGATTACTTCAATGCCAAAGCCACTTATCAGAGTGTAGTAGACAATGCCAAGATCGAAGAATTGAGGCAGGAAGCTGTACGGAAACTGAAGGAAACTGGTGATGCAGAGAAAAAGAACAGCAAAGTAGAGTAGGGCATCGGGGAAAAGCCGGCACTGCCGGTAGCGTAACACAACCACTTAACAAAGAATCAATTTTGCAGATGAATAATAAGTCAGTTCTTAAAGTAGTAGCAATGGGAGCCTGTTTCTGGGGAACGGCCCTGGCTGTCCAGGCACAGGACACTACTAAACGCAAAACGATTGACATTACCTCCACTTTCAAACCGGTATTGCGGGAAGCAGCCAAGATCAATTTCAATGCGGCGCCTCCTGTGGCCGATACTTCGCGCCCGGTACTCAACTATAATATACCTGTTCAAAATCTATACTTTACCTATCAGCCAGCCGAGCTGAAGCCCGTGGCTCTGCAGATGGATTCACTCAGGAACTGGCTGTACAACAACTATATCAAGGTTGGTATTGGCAATGTACATCAACCTTATATCAAGGCTGGTTTCAGCTTTGGCAATGGCGAGAACAGTTATTTCAATGTATTTGCCAATTACTATAACTCCAAAGGCGATAAGCCCTTCCAAAAGAACAGTCTGGCCAGTGTAGGCGCGGCTGGTACTTATAAGACATCAAAGAACCTCGAATGGAACGGCACCCTCGGGTTCAGCAGCAACGACTATTATCTATACGGCTACAAGCCCGAAACACTGGAGTTCTCAAAAAGCGACCTGCGCCAGCGCTTTCAGACTATCGAAGCTAAAGTGCATTTCCGCAACCTGGAGCCTACAGAGTTTGGGCTCAACTACCACCCCAGCCTGCGCGTGAGTGTGTTTGGCGATAACCACAGTGCCAAAGGACGGGAATCCAATACCGTGCTGAACCTGCCATTGGAAAAGACCTTTGGTGATGAATTTGCTTTCAAGCTGGGCGTTACTGCCGACCTTACCAATTACTCGGTCAACACACCGGGCAAAAAATACACCGACAACAATAACCTGTACCAGGTAGGGGCAGCTGTACTGTACAAAACGCCCAACCTGTATATCCATGGTGGCGCCTTGCCCACCTGGCAAAACAAGAAGTTCAACCTGCTGCCCAACCTGATGGCGGATATCACCACCAACGACAAGCAGCTGACCCTTCAACTGGGTTATATCGGGTATTTCCTAAAGGGATCTTACCAGCGCTTTGCTTCGCTCAATTCCTGGATAGCACAGCCCGATTCGCTGATGAATACGCGGGTAAGTGAAATGTACTTTGGGTTAAAAGGGTCACTGGCGGGCCATTTCTCTTACTCGGCCAAGCTGGGCTTGCAGAAATACCGCGACATGAACCTGTTCGTGAACGATACGACCGATGGCAAGACCTTCCTTACTATCTACGAACCGCAGATCAATGTCGTAAACCTGCATACCGAAGTTGGCTATCTTATAGGAGAAAAATTCAATGCAACAGCGGGTTTCAACCTCAACTGGTTTACCAAGGTGGAGCGTGAAATGAAGGCCTGGGGTATGATACCGATCGAATTGAATGTAGGGCTGCGCTGGCAGATGCTGAAAGACCTCTGGTTCCATTCGGATCTTTGGGTATGGGACGGTGCGCAATACCGTACAAAGACCGGAGATGCACACAAGAGTCCGGCCGGTTTCGACGTTAATGCTGGCGCGGAGTTCAGGATCACCAAAAACTTCAACCTCTGGTTGCAGATGAATAATATCCTCAACAACAAATACGAGCGCTGGAATCAATACGAGGTATTCGGGTTCAACATCCTGGGTGGCATCACGTATTCATTTAACCAACGATAGCTCCCGCATGGGTTTTGCCCGATTTAACGGCTAAACCTTATCTTGCGGCCTCATTGAATACTTATAAAACAGGAGGAATATGATAGAAGCGCTGACCAGTTATTTGCTTCAGCATAAAAGCATCAGCATCCCGGGGCTCGGTACCGTTTATATAGAGCGGATACCGGCGCAAACCGATTTTATCAATAAGCAGATACTGCCGCCTTCTTACCATTTCCGGTTCGATAAGTATTTCGATGCGCCGGATAAGGAGTTCTTCACCTACCTGGCCCAGCAAAAGGACATGGCCGATTATGAGGCCATTAAATGGTACAATGAATGGGCCTATGAGCTGCGCAACCGCCTGCGTACGGAAGACAGCGTGGAGTGGAAGGGAGTAGGCGCCCTGCGTAAAGATGTATCCGGCGAGATCGTATTCGAAGCCGCGGGGGCCATCGCCTCACCCCAGGAGCCCGCTCCTGCCATAAGGGTTATCCATAGCAATACACAACACACCATGCTGGTGGGCGACCGTGAAGTGATCCGGGAGATTTCACCCACCGAAATGGCCGATCCTTTTGCAGAGGAAGCCGATGGCGCCAAAAATACCTGGTGGATCTACGCCATCATCATCGCGGCGATCGCTTTAAGCGCCATCTTTTTCCATTTCTACAAGAATGGCTTTTCCCCCTCTTCTACGGGCAATCAGCAGCCCGTGGGCATTTCCCAATAGGCCCGGGAGCTTGGTCGATAATGGCATTTCAGTACGCTGAAATCCATATAGATTCCCTTTCTTTGCAACCGTAGAAAAAATGGACAAGATTCACTATACATATTGCCCCGCCTGCAAGGGCACGGCCATTCAACCGGTACTCACCGTTGAGGACTACACTGTTTCGCACGAAACATTTGCCGTATGGCATTGCAATAGCTGCACGCTACGGTTTACGCAGGATATTCCGGCCGCCTCCGCTATCGGAAAGTATTACCAGTCCGAAAATTATATCTCCCATACCAACACCAGCAAAGGGCTGGTGAACAGGTTATATCATATCGTTCGCAATTATACACTGGGCAGTAAGAAAAAACTGATACGGTCAGTAAGCAGCCGTAACACAGGCACGCTGCTCGATGTAGGCGCGGGGGTAGGTGCTTTCGCCGCCTATATGCGCCAGCAGGGCTGGCAGGTAACCGGGCTCGAGCCGGATGCCGAAACCCGTAAGCGTGCACAGGAGCAAAACCGGATCGCTTTACAGGATACAGCCGATCTTTTCAAGCTGCCCGCCGCAAATTTTGACGTGATCACGATGTGGCATGTGCTGGAACATGTGCATCAGCTGGATGAATACCTCATTCAATTAAAAGCGCTATTGAAACCCGGTGGTGTATTGCTGATTGCCGTACCGAACTACACATCGCACGATGCTGCTCATTACCAGCAATACTGGGCTGCCTACGATGTGCCGCGCCACCTGTACCACTTCTCACCCGCTTCCGTACGCACGCTGTTGCAACAGCAGGGCCTTTCGCTGAAGAACATCAAACCCATGTGGTTCGATAGTTTCTATGTGAGCCTGCTGAGCGAGAAATACAAAACAGGAAAAGCCAGCATCGTAAAAGGATTCTGGCGTGGTTTTGTGTCGAACCTCAAAGCGGCCGGCAATAAGGAAAAGTGCAGCTCGCTGATCTACCTTATCACCAAGTAATTCTTACAGTTTTATCTCGAAGAGGATCGGCCATTTTTTGCCGGTTACGTAGAGCTTACCGGTTGCATGATCGTAAGCGATACCGTTCATCTCCATGCTGCCGGCATAAGCTGCCTGGGCTTCCTGGGCGAGGTTGTCGAGGTTGATCTGTCCCAGTACTTTACCACCCACCGGATCGATCTTGAGGATCGTATTCTCTCCCCATTTATTAGCATAGAGCACGCCGTTCACATATTCCAGCTCGTTGATATTGTTGACCGGGTTGCCATTGTGAAAGACGGACACGGTATACTTAACCCGTAAAGAATCGGGGTCGAGGAAGTACAGGTTGCTGGAACCATCACTCATGATGAGAGAGGCTGTGTCGTGCGTCAATCCCCAGCCTTGCTTGGAGGGTATCCTGAATTCTCTGAGCTGTTTAAAGGTCTTGGCGTCATACACGAAACCTACTTCACTGGTCCAGGTAAGCATATATATCTTATCCTTGAACACGGTGATGCCTTCTCCAAAGTACTTGGCCCTGTCGAGCTTTACCTTGGTCGATACCTTGCCGGTAGCTTTGTCTACCACCCCCATTTCGGAAGGGTAGGGGCTGCTGTCTTCATTGCCGCCAGAGCTTTCGAGCAGCTGACCATTATAGAACTCCAGACCTTCGGTGAAATAGGAGGTATCGTGAGGCAGTTTATTGACTACGGTGAAAGGGATCACCGGTGGCGGTCCATCGGTTGTTCCCGAATTGGGAGTAACCGGAGGTTTATCGTCGGTACATGCACTTAAGGTGATTGCTGATATTATCGATATATAGAGAATGTTCTTCATAATTATATGGTGCTCAAAGGGTCAAAAATACAATTTGACCCTACATTAACCGTTTTCCATCCCCGAAAATTTTGGTAAAGTGTTTTGAATTACAGAAAACTTTCATTTGCTTTACAGTAGCTTATCGATTGAGTACTATCCTTTAGTACAATTCATATCCTTACCTCACTTTCCTCTATTCCAATTTTCCTAAAGAATTTCCAGCCTGCCTCCGTGCAGATAAATCCTGATGAAAACGACTTCCATTACCTATGTGAAGCTCCACAAAGAAAGTCGTTACCATGAAACATTTTGTACTTGCTTGCTTATTGCTGTACACTACCTGCTGTGCTTACGCGCAACGTAGTTGTGCCTCTTTCGAATACCAGCAACAAAAGATACAATCGGATCCCTTACTCGCCCAACGACTGGCAAAAGCGCTTACTCCCCGTCACGAAGATATTATGCTCAATGGTGCCGATGCGCCGCCTCCCGTTATCATCAGGATCCCGGTGGTCGTTCATATATTGTACAACAAACCTGCCAATAACATCACCGATGTGCAGATCAGATCGCAGATCGATGTGCTGAATAAAGATTACAGAAAGCTCAACAGCGATAGCGTTTTTATACCTGCTTATTTCAAACACCTTGCGGCGGATTGCCGCATCGGGTTCGAGTTGGCAAAGCTCGATCCATCAGGAAAGGCTACTACCGGTATTGTGCGCAAGAGCACTTCGGCGCAAACCTTCGGCCTCGATGACCGCATCAAGTTCACCGCCCGCGGTGGATCGGATGCCTGGGATGCCGATAGTTACCTCAACCTTTGGGTAGGCGATCTGTCGGGCGGCTTACAGGGCTATGCGAGTGTGCTGGGTTGTGATAAATCGGTAGATGGCGTTGCCATCGCTGCCAGCGCCTTTGGAACAACAGGCACGGCTACTGCACCCTATAACAAAGGCCGCACAGCTACGCATGAAATAGGGCATTGGCTGGGCCTGCGGCATATCTGGGGCGATGCGCTTTGCGGCGATGACCAGGTAGATGATACACCGCCACAACGTTCACCCAGCCGAAGCTGTCCCAAAGGCGTTGTGATCAGTTGCGGCAGTGGTCCCTATGGCGATATGTACAACAACTTCATGGATTTTACAGACGATGCCTGTCTCAACCTGTTTACAACCGGGCAGCGCAATAAGATGAGGGAGTTGTTTTTGCCGGGCGGCGTTCGTTATTCTTTATTGTCATCAAAAGGACTCACCGGCACAGGCATCATTGAACCCGACAAACCGGTCGAGGATCCGGTAAGGATCATTCAAAATACCATCAGGCTCTATCCCAATCCAGCACCTATTTTCTTCACGGTAAGCGAAACCAGCGAACGGCCTCTGACCGGTAAGCTCATTACACTCACCAATCGCTTCGGACAGAAGACACTGCAAAAACGCATCACCCGCAGCAATGAGTCCATCAGCATCCAGCACCTGCCGGATGGGGTGTACATCATCACGATTGAAGGTGATGCGAAGTCTTATAAATTAATGAAAGGTCAATAGCCTTTACGACCAGATCATCCCATCATCATATTGGCTACTTTTTCACCCACAATGGGCGCCAGGGCAACCCCCATACCGCTCATGCGTACGGCGCAATAAATGTCGGTGGTAATTTCTTTCACGACGGGCATCTTCTCCGCGCCCATGCCCATGATGCCGCTCCAGCGGTCGGTGATGGCGTATTCTTTGCCCGGTAATATGTATTTGGAAAGGAAGCGCTCCAGCTCTTTCTGGATGGTGTCGGTAGTGGTCATGGTAGTGGTGCGCTCGGCATCGAATGCCTTGTTACGGGCGCCACCCAGCAATACACGGTTGCCGATATTGCGGAAGTAATAATATCCTTCATCAAAATGGAAAGTGCCATTGAGTTTGAGGTCTTGTATGGCCGAAGTAACAAGTACCTGGCCGCGTGCAGGAATGATCTCGATAGAGGGCAGTAGTTCTTTGGCAAATGCATTGGTACAGATAAGCAGTTTGCCGGTGGTGAACCGGATATCCTGGTTGGTGTACAGTACAATTTTGCCGAGTATCTTTTCGTAGCGGGTGATCTCTACGCCGTTGAATACGGTGATGCCCATCGATTGTACCAGCTGCAGTAGTGCCTGGCAGAGTTTGCCGGAATGCAGGTAGCCTTCCATTTTATTTTCGACGAGGTGGGCTACATGTTGAAACCCGAAATCACTGATCTTTTTATCGGAGAGTTTGAAGGTCTGACTTGTTTTGACGGCCGATTTTAATTTCTTGTTGACAGTAGCCATCGTTTCTTCCAGAGCTTCCACACCGGGATCGTTATCGGATGCGATCATTTCGTAACCACCGCAGAGTTCGAAGTCGATGAGTTTTTCGTCGAGCACTTTGCGGATGCGTTGCAGGCCCTGGAAGCGCATGCTGACCAGCTCGAGGGTTTTGTCTTCACCCATTTTGGTGAAGTCTTCCTGCAGTTCGGTCACACTGCCAAAACAGGCAAAACCTGCGTTACGGGTGCTGGCGCCGGTGGGGATGATGCCCCGGTCGACGATGGCCACCGACCATTTAGGATTTTGTTTTTTGATATAATAAGCGCTCCACAAACCAACCAGTCCACTGCCAATAATGATAACATCTTTCGGTGCGTAAAAACTTTCTTTTTCCCAAATGGAGATCTGCATACGGTTTATTTATAGAATACTGGTACTATGTTTGAATTTACTCTTTGCAGGGAAGAAGTGCAATTTTTTGCGTATGAATTTGCCCACACACATACGGAAAAACCAATCAGAATATTGTACGTTTGTGGTGGACATACAACAAAATTAATCGACAATCCATTCGCCCTCAAATTATTCCTAATGAAAAGATCGGTCTACGCCCTACTGCTCTGTACCATTACCTTTAGCAGCTGTGAAACTGCTCATCAGATCCTGAAAGATTATGGCCAAACCGCCAACGGCGGTTTAACGAATGCCGACATTGTGTCGGGTTTAAAGGAAGCGCTTTCGGTGGGCGCCCAGCAATCATCGAATCAGTTATCGGCCCTCGACGGGTTTTTCAAGAATGCAGCGATCAAGATATTGTTGCCCGCAGAGGCGCAGAAGGTAGAAAAGACGCTGCGTGATGTTGGCCTGGGCAGCCTGGTCGACAAAGCCATCCTGTCGGTAAACCGTGCTGCGGAAGATGCTGCCAAATCGGCTGCTCCCATTTTCATCAATGCGGTGAAGACCATGAGCATCCAGGATGCCCTGGGTATTTTGAAAGGCGGCGATTTTGCAGCCACCAATTACCTGAAGGATAAAACTACGGCGCAGTTGACGGAAGCTTTCCGTCCGGTGATCGAACAATCCCTCAGTAAAGTAGGCGCTACGAAATACTGGTCGGATGTATTTACCAATTACAACCGTTTTGCCACGAACAAGATCAATCCCGACCTGGCCAGTTTTGTAACGGGCAAAGCGATGGATGGTATTTTTTACCAGGTGAGTCTCGAAGAGCAGAAGATCCGCAAAGATCCTGTTGCGCGCACTACCGAGATCTTGAAGAAAGTATTCGGCAGCAAGCAGGCGCAGGGAAGCTAATGTATTTGACAAACCTACCGGTGGTTGACAGCAGTAAACGTGCGTCAACCCGGTCCAGGCCATAAACGTTTTCTGGTTCCAACTTCAACCAATGCAGGCGACCCTCCGGGGTCGCTTTGCTTTTAGGGGCTTGTGGGAAAGAACCGGTTGACCGCCAATCCGCCGCGGGTTAGATTTATTTGGTTCCAGGAAATGCCGGTGTATTGGCGACTACGTATTGCTCTATAAACAAAGAGGCCGCATCATCGATGCGGCCTCTTGTGTAATTATATCAGAGCATCCATTAGAGGTGGATCGCCTCACCGTATGCAACTTCGATCGCATCTTTAATGCTTTCGCTGATGGTGGGGTGGGGGTGGATGCTGTTGAGTACTTCGTGATAAGTAGTTTCCAGTTTGCGGGCAACTACAGTTTCAATAATGATCTCGGTTACGTTGTAACCGATCATGTGGGTACCTAACCACTCGCCGTACTTGGCATCGAAGATCACTTTTACGAAACCTTCTGTGTGGCCGGCGCCTACTGCTTTACCAGATGCGCTGAGCGGGAACTTGCCTACTTTGATCTCGTAGCCGGCTTCTTTGGCTTGCTTTTCAGTATAGCCTACAGAAGCTACTTCGGGTGTGCAATACGTACAGCCCGGTACGTTGCCGTAGTCGAGTGCCTCAGGCTGGTGGTTGTATTTCTTTTCGTTGTAGCCGATGTTCTCTACGCAGATGATACCTTCTTTCGAAGCTACGTGTGCCAGGGCCTGGCCGGGAACGCAGTCACCGATGGCATAGATACCGGGAACATTTGTTTGATAGTATTTGTCTACAGCGATCTTGCCTTTTTCAGTTTTAACACCTGTCTCTTCGAGACCGATGCCTTCGATGTTGGCGCTTACACCAACAGCGCTCAATAAAATGTCGGCTTCGAGGGTGATCTCTCCATTGGCTGTTTTTACTTTGGCTTTAACACCGGCACCGCTGGTGTCTACGCTGGTAACTTCAGCATTGGTGAGTACATCGATACCTTTCTTCTTGAACTGCTTTTCCAGTTCTTTGGAGATATCCTCATCTTCAACAGGAACGATCCTTGGCATGAACTCAACGATGGTCACCTTAGTGCCCATGCTTGCGTAGAAATAGCCAAACTCAACGCCGATGGCGCCGCTGCCTACTACGATCAGGCTCTTGGGTTTTTCGGGAAGCACCATGGCTTCGCGGTATCCGATGATCTTTTTGCCATCCTGCTTCAGGGCAGGCAGCTCACGGCTGCGGCCACCGGTGGCAAGGATGATATGTTTACCTTCAACGACCTGCTTACTGCCGTCTGCGGCGGTAACTTCGATCTGACCTTTTGCAATCAGTTTACCAAAACCCATCACCACATCGATCTTATTCTTCTTCATCAGGAACTGAACACCCTTGCTCATCTTATCGGCTGCACCGCGGCTGCGTTTGATCACAGCGGCGAAGTCGGCAGTACCGGAAGCTTCGATACCAAAATCTTTGGAGTGGTTGATATATTCCATAACCTGGGCACTCTTCAGGAGGGCCTTGGTGGGGATACAACCCCAGTTGAGGCAGATACCTCCCAGGCTTTCTTTTTCGATAATTGCTGTCTTAAAACCCAGCTGGGCGGCACGGATTGCTGCCACGTATCCACCGGGGCCGCTACCGAGAACTACTACGTCGTATGCCATATGTGATGTACGATTTTAGATTTCAGATTTCTGAATATGAACACTTTATTGCTCAAAAGACCAGCGAAGCTACTCGAAAAACGCAAAAAAGCCAAATGAGCGCAATCTATAACATCAGATGGATAGGAGATGTTTATTGTGTAACTTCCTTCTCAAACCTATTGCCGCATGAAGAAGGTAGCCCGGTATTTTCTCTATGTTATCCTTTCGATCCTGCTTATATTCTCCCTGTACGCTGTTGCCAGTGGTCGCACCTATCTGTTCAAAGCCGTTTGGTACAATTTTGCCGATATCGATGATTACGAAAAGTTCACCAACAATACGGTGGTCACGGGCGAACACCAGCCCTGGGATACGGCAGCCGCTTACAACAAGGCAAACATGCCAGCCGACCTGCAGACCTTGCTGAAGGAGATCGGCACAGTGGCGGTGCTGGTGGTGCGCAACGATTCGTTGCTGTATGAGCGGTACGATGAAGGGTATACCGACAGTTCCTGGTCGGGTTCTTTTTCCATGGCCAAAAGCATTACGAGCCTGCTGGTGGGCGCGGCGCTCAAAGACGGCAGCATCGGCTCCCTGCAGGATCCGGTAGGGAATTACCTGCCAGAATTTGCCGTGGGCAACAAGGCAGCGGTGAAGATCATCGATCTGCTCACGATGAGCAGTGGCAGTGATTGGGATGAATCATACTCCAATCCGCTATCGGTGACCACACAAGCCTACTACGGCAGCGATATTTATAAAACGGCTACGGGCGTCAACATCATCCATACGCCAGGCACCTTGCATAGTTATAAATCCGGTGATACTCAATTGCTTGGGCTAATTGTCGAGAAGGCCACCGGCAAATCGCTAAGTGCCTATGCCTCCGAAAAGTTATGGAAACCACTGGGGGCCGAGCATCCGGCGCTGTGGAGTACCGACCATACAGGAGGCCATGAGAAGGCTTATTGTTGCTTCAATACCAATGTGCGCGACTTTGCCCGGCTGGGCCGGCTGATGCTGGATAGCGGCCGCTGGAAAGGGTATGAGATCATTACCCCCGATTACTTCCAGGCCTCCATTACGCCTTGCGGCATAAAAGATGAGGGCGGTAATGCCTGCGATTACTATGGGTATCAATGGTGGATCGTGCCTACCCGGCAGGATATCTATTATGCCCGCGGGATTCTGGGGCAGTACATTATCATGATCCCGTCAAAGAATATGGTAGTGGTGCGGCTGGGCAAAAAGCGTTCGCCCGTGCGCATCAATGGCGCCCCGGCTGAGGTGGATGGACTGATCCGTTGGGCCGAGGGATTGTGAGGTAGAGGTCCGCAGTATGTTTTACGCATAGTTTTGTGACTCCCCCTGGGACTCGAACACGTAACCCCTTCATCAAGAACCATCTTGTAGTAATAATGTCTTAACAACAAACCTTTTACCTTTTTTGATGTTTTACTACTTTTGACGCGCATTTAACTGCAAAAATCAGGTATGAAATTAGACATTCTCGCCATTGGCGTGCACCCGGACGATGTTGAACTGGGTTGTTCCGGAACGCTCCTCAATGAGATCAGGGTTGGAAAAAAAGTTGGTATTCTTGACCTTACACAGGGGGAGCTAGGCACCCGCGGAACCATCGAAACACGTTACGCCGAAGCTGCTGTCGCTGCCCAGATTTTAGGCGTACAGGTGCGGGAGAACCTCAAAATGCGCGATGGCTTTTTCCGCAATGACGAAGAACATCAGTTGCAATTGATACGAGCTATTCGTAAGTACCAGCCCGAGATCGTGATCGCCAACATCCTCGACGATCGCCATCCCGACCATGGCCGCGCAGGGCATCTCATCGCAGACGCCTGCTTTCTATCCGGATTGGTCAAGATAGAGACGAAAGATGAGCAGGGAAATCCACAGGCGCGCTGGAGACCCAAATACGTACTGCACTACATGCAGGACTGGTTTCATGAACCCGATATTCTCATAGACATCAGTGATGTGTTTGAGCAACGCATGAAATCAATCGAAGCTTATTCAACACAATTCTTCAATGGAGGTCCTGATAACAAAGAGCCTCAGACCTATATCTCCTCTCCCGATTTTCTGGACAGCGTTATCGCGCGTGCGCGTATGTTGGGCAAAAGGATCGGCGTAAAGTATGCAGAAGGATTTATCAGCGAGAAAAAGATCGGAATCAGGAATTTAGATGCGCTGGTACAGGTAGAAACCTAGGCATTTGTCGCCCGATTGTCACATACGTTAGCGTCTCGCCAAATTTTCAAATCCGGCATAGGTATTGCACAAATTGAGCGTTTATTAGGTCGAATAAGCGTACCTTTGCAACCATTTATAACAAATTGAATTTCATGTCAACGCCTAAGTTTGCAAACGTTCCACACTCTTTCCACGCTGAATTGAAAAAGCGTATTGGTAACTACTTCGAAGAGGTGGGCAAATCTCAAACGGGAGACTTTCCGATTTTCTTTAAGGCGGTGATCCTGATGATTGCCTTTATGGCCATTTACGTTCACCTCGTATTTTTTACGCCGAATGTATTTTTCCAGATACTGGAAAGTGTGTTGCTGGGTGGTGTGGTAGCGGCCATCGGGTTTAATGTGATGCACGATGGTGCACACGGAAGTTTCAGCAAATACAAATGGATCAATTCCTTTGCTGCATTTTCACTGAACATCCTTGGTGGCAACAGCTTTATGTGGAACATGAAGCACAATGTTATCCACCACGCTTATACGAACGTGGATGGTATCGATGATGATATCGACATCCAACCCTGGATGCGCATGAGCTCTACCCAGAAGAAATATCGTTTGCACAAATATCAGCATATCTATTTCTGGTTCCTGTACTCGTTGCTCTATGTGTTCTGGATCTTCGTACTGGACTATCAGAAATATTTCAAGAGCAAGATCGGTAACATGCCGCTGAAGAAAATGAAGCTGAGCGATCACCTCGTGTTCTGGGGCTTCAAAATATTCCATCTTTTCCTTTTTGTTGGATTGCCGATCTACATGGTAGGGTTTACTTCCTGGCTCGTTAGTTTCTTAACGATGACACTGGTAGCCGGCCTGGTATTGAGCCTGGTGTTTCAATTGGCGCATACTGTTGAGCATACTGCTTTCCCCGTGCCCAACGTAGAGACCAACAGGCTCGATGACGAGTGGGCTGTTCACCAGATCAAGACCACTGCCAATTTTGCTACCAACAACAAACTGGTAAGCTGGCTGGTAGGTGGATTGAATTTTCAGATCGAGCATCACCTGTTCCCTAAGATCTCTCACATCCATTATCCTGCGATCAGCAAGATCATCCGTCAGGCTTGTCAGGAATACGGCATCAACTACATCGAGTACCCACGTGTACGCTATGCAGTAGCTTCGCACGTAGCCTTCCTGAAGCAGATGGGAAGTGCCGCTTAAGAACGTAAGAGCGCAAATACACAACATACAAAGCCCGGAATGGTCAAGTGCCCTTCCGGGCTTTTGGTTTCCCCGATTCACCACCTTTGCCAGCCCCTCCACCGGCAGCACGCAACTATTAACCCTCATTTTACGTCTTGTTCCCGGCTAAAAAACTATTTTTGCACTTCAATTTTTAAAGGAGCTAAAATGTCAACAGTAAAAGTAGGTTTGGTGCAAATGAGCTGCACTGCCAACAAAGAAGAGAACCTCCAAAAGGCGATCGAAAAAGTGAAAGAGGCAGCAGCCAAAGGCGCGCAGATCGTTTGTCTGCAGGAATTGTTCACATCACTCTATTTCTGCGATGTGGAAGATTACGAGAACTTCAAACTGGCCGAGCCCATTCCCGGGCCTTCTACCGACGCCCTCAGCAAAGTGGCGAAGGAAGCCGGCGTAGTGGTCATCGCTTCTTTGTTCGAAAAGAGAGCACAAGGTCTTTACCACAATACCACCGCTATACTCGATGCCGACGGCTCGTACCTCGGCAAGTACCGCAAAATGCATATTCCCGACGATCCGGCTTACTACGAGAAGTTTTACTTCACGCCCGGCGACCTAGGTTACAAAGTATTTAAAACAAAGTTTGCCACCTTCGGTGTGCTCATCTGCTGGGATCAATGGTATCCCGAAGCGGCGCGCATCACTTCGCTCATGGGTGCTGAGATCCTGTTCTATCCCACCGCCATCGGTTGGGCTACGGCGCAGGATGAAGCCACCAACACCGAGCAATACAATGCCTGGCAAACCATTCAACGCAGTCACTCCGTGGCCAACGGTGTACACGTAGTGAGTGTAAACCGCGTAGGTCTGGAACAGGATGGCGCCATGAAGTTCTGGGGCGGTTCTTTCGTTTCCAATCCCTTTGGTTCGCTGATCTATAAAGCATCACACGACCAGGAAGAAGTAGAAGTGGTTGAGATCGACCTTAAGAAAACCGATCGCTACCGTACGCACTGGCCGTTCATGCGCGACCGTCGTATCGACTCGTACCAGCCAATCACCAGGCGTTATATCGACGAAGAGATCTAACCATATTCATGCTCAATGTTCGCGAGCGGAGCACTGCCATCAGCGCCACCACATCCGGACATTGGGCATTTTACTTTTCTAAAACTATCCGCTTTCATGGAAGCTGTTACGCCCAAAAGTTTAGGTTACTATTTCCCTGCCGAATTTGCGCCGCACGAAGCTACCTGGCTCAGCTGGCCGCACAAGGAAGCCTCCTGGCCCGGCAAGATCGACGCTATCTATCCCTATTATAGTCAGTTCATCAGCGAACTTTCGCTGAGCGAAAAAGTGCGCATCAACGTGGCCAATGAGGCCATGAAGAACTTCGCCCTGAAATATATCCGCGAAGCCGGCGCCGACCTCAGCCAGGTGGAATTCTTTATCCATCCCACCAATGATGCGTGGTGCAGGGATCATGGTCCGGCCTTCCTGATCAACCCTAAAGCTGATATCAAAAAAGTGATCGTCGACTGGGGGTACAATGCCTGGGGCGGTAAATATCCTCCCTTCGACCTCGACGATGTGATCCCTACATTGATCGGTAAGGAATTCAATATTCCCGTATACAATCCCGGTATCGTGATGGAAGGCGGTTCGGTAGAATTCAATGGCAAAGGCACTTTGCTGACATCTACTGCCTGCCTGCTCAACCCTAACCGCAACCCGCACCTGAACCAACAGCAAATAGAGGATTACCTGTACAACTACTACGGAGTAGAGCAGGTACTCTGGGTCGATGAGGGCATTGTGGGTGATGATACCGACGGTCATATCGACGATACCGTTCGCTTCGTGAACGAGGATACAGTGCTTACGGTGATCGAAGAGAACAAACAGGATGAGAACTACGAACTGCTGCAAACCAACCTGCAGCAATTGAAAGCGATGCGCCTGCTGAACGGCAAACAGCTCAACATCATAGAGCTGCCCATGCCCGATGCAGTGGTATATGACGACCAGCGCCTGCCGGCTTCTTATGCTAATTTCTGCATTGCCAATAAATCGGTGATCGTTCCTACCTTCCGTTGCGATAAGGACGACAAGGCCTTACAGATCATTCAGCAATCATTCCCCGACCGCAAAGTGGTGGGTATCGATTCTACAGAGATCATCTGGGGACTCGGCAGCTTCCACTGCCTCAGCCAGCAGGAACCGGCTGTATAGGTAGGCACGCGCCAAGGCACTACGTTGCTGCAGTGTTCGGATAAAAGTGCAGCTGGTGGCAAGTATTATCCGCTGGGAGTTCAGGCAAAAGCCGTGTGTAGTTCACGTGGTATTCTCTTGAATAGCACTGGATACTTACCGGATACCCTACAGAAACATATGTCTATAGAGAGTATGTCCAGAGGGTCTGTGGTATATCTCCAGTATGGTTTCAGGCGGGTACCTATGGATTCCGTACGGAGTAAGTACGGATGATGACGCCAGGAAGGGTTCTATAGGTGCTCTGTAAGTGCTCTGTAGTTGCTCTGTAGGTGCTCTATAGTTTTCGCCATATTATAGTAAATTGTAATGCTTTATGGCCGGATTTTACCGGTCTGGTGGTATAAAAGAAAACGGGCTGACCAATGGGTCAGCCCGTTTTCGTATGAAGTGTTAAGGTGCTTATCCTTTAACAAGCGATTTCGCGGTGAGCTTAGCGATCAGCTTCTTATTCAGCGCTACATAATCATCGTTCTTGGCCTCTGTAGCCAGTTCGATCGATTTGTTGGCAGTAGCGATGGCATCGGCTTTTTTGCCCAGCCTGGCCTCGCAATTGGCCTTCTGATGCAATACCCAGTATGCTTTGGGGTTCAGCTCAGCTGCCTTGTTGAACCACTCGAGTGACTTATTAAGGTCTTTGTTGTTATCGAGGTAATACAGCGCCGCTACGAAGTAAGGCTTTTTGGCTTCTTCTCCGCTGCCATTGATGGTTTGATCGATCTGGGCCATGATCTTGCTGTCGATATCGGTTTGGATGGGCAGCTTAACCACGGTTTTGTCCCACTGGATCTGCAGTTCGCAGCTGCTGGGCTTTACATTCACGAATTGCATGGTGAATGATTCGGCTGCAGCGGGCACCAGTGCAGACTTTACTTTTACACGCACCACATCGCTCTCTTGTTTGTAAGCAGCGGGGGCGGTTACGTCGAGCTGTTTGGTAATGATGAGGGTCCAGGTGGTGGCTTCGGGAATGCTCAGCAGTCCGTATTTACCGGCAGGCACTTTGGTGCCGCCGATGATCACATCATCACCGAAGGTGAGGACGGTAGCCTGGTTGGCACCTGTGCGCCATACTTTGCCATAGGGAACCAGGTCGCCCATGATCTTACGGCCTTTCATGACGGGACGCGAATAGGATAATTCGATATTCGCCAGTCCGAAATCCTGCTTAATGGTTTGTGTGGGTGATGGCGCCGGTGTCTTCAGTGGCTGTGCGTATCCGGCATACGCGGTCAGAAGCGTGAAAGCAACTACGTTGATGGTTTTGCGCATGGCAATTAAATTTTCGCGAAGGTAATCGATAATTGCTGTGCGTAAAGAAGAGTTATACAGGTGGTTAGAAAGTAACGACTACCGAAGTTTTTGCTTTACGTCCCTTGAGGAGTTTCCAGGCCGGGCCTGCTTTGATGAGGCGGATAGCTTCATCGTCATAGGCTGTGCCCAATGATTCTTCTATTTTGAAGTTGGAGAGGGTTCCTTTCTTGCTTACTTCGAACGATACGACCACCTTACCCGCGCCGGGAGCGCCATTAGCGGGGATGCGAACGTTTTGCGCGAGGTATTGCTGGTATTTGATCCAGCCGTATTCGGGCTGGGCATCGCCGGCGAGTTGTGTAGCATTCGCTTCCCGGAGGGCTTTTTGTTTAGCCTCGAAGTTATAGGCGACGTTGTTGTCGGCTTCTGTGCTTACGTTGGCCGCGCGGGTATTGAGCAAGGGATTGGGCGCTTTATTGCCCAATTGGTTCAGGGCAATATTGTTGTCGAAGCTGTTGTTGGAAAGCTGCACATTTTGGGTATAGTAACCCGAAAGGCCCACCGCTACGTTCACTACGGAGTCGTTGGCCGGAATCTTGAAATATCCTTTGTGGTCGGTGAAATAATCCTGCCGGCCATCTACCCGCACCAGGGCATTGGAAATAGGATTTTGTGATTGGTCGGTTACGCGGCCGCTGATATAACCGCTCAGCAGCGCATCCGGATTCTTTTTGGCCTGGCGTGCGCTGAGTTCTTTGCGGGATTGGTTCATCGTGAGCTCACGTGGCTTGGTAAGATAGCCGGCGGCGCTGGTATCGCGCGTTGTTTTACCAATAACGATCTGCTCGTAATCGACCGGTTTATTGGCTGCGAGGGGATTCTTCTTCGATCTTTGTTCATATACCCTGCTAAAATTAGTGGTGCTGTCAAAGGTATCGGTGATGCGCAGGTTGTTGGCGACTTCCTGCTTTTTCAGTTCTGTCGTGGCGACGGCGTCTTTCTTCAGGGTTGTAACGGGTGGTTCTATGACTTTTAAGTCGCCCTCTGCGCCATTTGCCAAAACCAGGCCCTCTTCCTGTTTGGCTGCTGCATCAGAACTTGGCTTAGGAAGTGGCCTATAGTACCTATCGCCTGAATATGATGATTGACTTAAATTCGCTGAATAACCATAACTATCCTGTTTGCCGGCAATAAATGCCGATTTGGTAGAATCCCCGCGCGTTAATGCATTGGCATCAAACTTCAATGGGGTAGAATCCGCAGGTGCTGCTGATGCATCCGCTGATGGGGCCGGCTGGGGCGTCACGACAGCATTCGCCTCCGGCATCTTTTTTTGTGTGGTGATGGCCAGTTGATCCTTTGACTCCGCGCTGTTAAGCTGGTTCAAAGAAAGATAAGCGACGACGGCCCCAATGATGACAACCGCAGCGGCGGCAGCGGCCTGCCACCAACGGAAGGCGATAACCGGCGCGGCATTGCGCCTGTCTTTGGGGGTAACCCGATCGTACAGTTGCTGGCGCAGATCGGCCAGGTTGGCTTCGACTGCCTTTTTATCGGCAGCCTGAGGTTGTTGCATGCCCTCGATGGCGTCGGCCAGAAAAGGATCATCCAGGGCAGCCATCTCCAGGGCGTGCATCTCGGCAGGCAGCATTTTGCCCTCGAGATATCGCTGGATATCTGCTGCTGAATAATGCTTTATATGGTCGGTATCAGGCATGTATCTCTTTAACTTTTAATATTGATCAATTTTTCTGCTTCTTCCTCTTTTCCCATACAAACCCGGAGGTTTCGACGGCCGTTCTGGATATAACTGCGCACCCTGTTCCACTCGAGGCCCGTGATCTCTGCAATATCCTTATAACACTTGTTTTCAAGATAAAACAACTTCACGGCATCCCGTTGTTCTGTTGGAAGGGCCTCCAGGCATTTTTCCATTTTCCGGAGGTTTTCCTCCTTGGGACTTATACCCTCTGGATGCAATTCTTCCCCCGATTGCATATCGTCGGGATTAAATTCTGTGGTTTTTACGTTTTTTTGCTTGCGAAGTACCTGCAGGCAATAGTTTTTGGCCAATGAGTACAACCAGCTCCTGAAATTCTCCACCTGGTGTTTGGGCAACTTCTGTACCAGCTCTTCAAATACCTGCATTACAGCATCTTTGGCAGATTCGCTGTCGGGCATATACTTGAGGCATACCCCATACGTGAGGTCCATATAGCGTTGATAAAGCATGCCCAGCACTTCCAGATCGCCGGAAGACTGAAATTGCTTTACCAGGTCGATATCTGGCAAACCATTGTCTGTTATGTTCTTAAGAAATCCCACGTGCCCTTAAAATTAGCAAAAGATACCATAATGGGATATGTAAATATCTGGTTCCCCAATATTTCGGTGCAGGGGCGGCTGAGCACCGCTTAATATATAAGTGATGGAATGCTATCGCATTGTAAACTATAGTTGACTGACGGCCGATTGCAGCGTTAAAGAACATTAACAATTTTTATTGAACAATCTTTTATGTAATTCCGCCGGTAGGTACATCCTACTGGTGTCAGCGGGCAGCGTATCGCGCTTCGATCTAACTGCCCCGCCATTTTCCTTCACCTAAATTTTGTGGCCATGACACAACGTTCCAAACCAATTGCCGCTTTATTCTTTTGCGGCGTCTCTGCTATTGTAATATTAGCAGCTTTTGTGCCCCGTGCTGACAGCCCGGCTCCTAAAAAAGCGATTGAATGCGCCCAACCCGAAAAAGCCTGTGTGTTCCTGACCCTCACGGGGCTGGCGCCATTCGATACCAGTACCGTAACGGTGAACAATAAGCTGGTCGAAGCAGCCCTGCGTAATGGGCTGAACTGGGTTTTGCAGGCACAGCAGCCCAATGGTGGCTGGGGAGCGGGTTCGCACCAACACCAGGATGTACGAGATCCGCAGGCCGTGCAAGCCGATCCGGCTACGACTGCGCTGGTGGGGATGGCGCTGCTCCGTACCTCTGATAAACCCTTCGTAGGTAACAACGCAGAAAAACTGCGGAAAGCGGTTGCTTATTTACTGAAAGCGGTGGAGAATACGCCCGAGCAGTCGGTCAATATTACGACCCTCACCAATACACAACCGCAAACCAAGCTGGGTAAAAATATCGATGTGATCCTTACTGCTCAATTCTTCAGCAATGCACTGCGTTATCTCAACAACAGCACCGATATGAAGGCCGAGGTGGAAAAGGCCCTGCAGAAATGCGTAGCCAACATTCAAAAGGCGCAGGATAAAGATGGCGGCTGGAAAGATGGCGGCTGGGCGCCGGTGTTGCAATCTGCGCTGGCCAATAACGCACTCGAAGGCGCAAAAGATGCGGGTGCAAAAGTGGATGATAAAGTAATAGAGCGTTCGCGGGATTATCAGAAACAGAATTATGATGTGAAGACCAATTCGGCTGTTACCGGCAAAGCGGCGGGTGTGCTGTTGTATTCGGTAAGCAGTTCGGCCCGGGCCAGCGCGAAAGAGGCGGGCGAGGCAAAGCAGGCAATCGATCAGGCAAAAAAAGCAGGAAAGCTTGATAAAAATGCTGCAGTAGATGAAGCCAACCTGGAAGTGATCGGATACAGCAAAACAGAAGCGCAGAAATATGCCACCGCTTATAAGATCAAGAATGCTGCTGCGCAACGGGCGCAGGACAAAGATGTGGAAACAGGCTTTGGTAATAATGGCGGAGAGGAGTTTTTGAGTTACCTCATGACCGGCGAGTCACTGATCATTGGCGGCAATGAGTGGAAGAGCTGGTACGAGAAGATGAGTGGCCGCCTGGTACAGATCCAGAATGGCGATGGCAGCTGGAATGGGCATCATTGCATTACGAGCCCGGTGTTTTGTACGGCTACCTGTCTGCTGATCCTTTCGGTGGATAAGGATATTGATTTTCTGATCAAGACGAAATAGGGAGTGCGGGCGGCGGGTGAAGGATCTGCCGTGTTCGTGGTCGTGAGGCCGGTGCAGCTCATGACCGAAAAAAAATGTCTGTTTTGCTTATGTAATCGGGCCGGTGCCCGCATCTAATTAATAAATAGCCTGTTTATGGCCGAACGATTGCACCTCAACATCCCCGAGCCCTGCCACGAGAACTGGCAACAGATGACTCCCAACGAGCAAGGCAGGCATTGCCTCAGCTGCCAGAAAACAGTGGTTGATTTTACGCTGATGAGTGACCAGGAAGTCTTGCGATATATTTCCACCGCTTCTACTTCGGTGTGCGGACGGTTTCACGATGATCAATTGAACAAAACCTATACAGAACAACGCATTAAACCATCTTTTACCTGGCGGTATATCTGGCAGGTGGTGGTGAGTGGGTTCTTGTTGCTCGGTCATTCTGTATCGGCCCAAACGCGTAATGTAAAGGGGAAGGTTGCTACTGTAAAGCAGGAGAAGCCGGATACCAACCTCGCAACGAAGGGTGAAATAGTAGATGCGGTCTCCAGGGATACAATATCCTACCGCCTTACTGGCACAGTAGGTATGGTCGCGGTCTACCGGCCACACAAAAGGGTAGTATCGAAAATAGCTGGTGTGGTATTGGATGAAAATACAGGCCGTCAGATTAGTGATGCCACCATCCAAATCAAGGGAACCAATACGGGGGTGCTTACTGATGAGTACGGCGTGTTTATTGTTGATGTCAAAAGTGGAGAGCGGAAAGTTGTCATGGTTGTTAGCGCTATTGGATATACTACAAAGGAAGTAACGGTATCTTTAAAAAGGGTGGAAAGCCTGAAGGTAGTTTTGGAGCAATCAACTACTATACTTACTGGCGAAGTAGTATGTGTGCGTAAGCCATCGAAGCGCGAACAAGTGAAGCAGGTCATCAGCGATTGGGCGTCGGTCTTTACCCGGGAGGTTAAAGTATATCCCAACCCGGTGGTGCCTGGCAGTAATGTCAATATCAGTGTCAGTTTCAAGAAGACGGGCGATTACAAGCTGGAGTTGATGGATGCCGGTGGCCGTATCGTACATGTGCAGGGCCTGCAGGTGGTAGACAAAGAACAGGTAGTGGCCATGCCCACCCAATCGACCTGGACGAGTGGAGTTTATTGGCTGCGTATTGCAGGCGCCAATAATAAAAAGGTTTATCAAACCAAGGTAGTGCTACAATAACCCGATTGGACCAGTGGGCTTCTCCCAATAATTTAAACCAACTGTATATGTCTACACCTTTACGCCTTACCATTCCCGAGCCTTGTCACGAGAACTGGCAACAGATGACGCCCAACGAGCAGGGCAGGCATTGCCTCAGCTGCCAGAAAACGGTGGTTGATTTTACCTTGATGAGCGACCAGGAAGTGTTGCAGTACATATCGACAGCTTCATCATCTGTTTGTGGTCGATTCAACAATGACCAACTGAACAAAACCTACCAGGAAAGAAAGATCAAGCCATCGTTTACCGTAAGGTATGCCTGGCATATCCTGGTGAGTGCTTTCCTATGGGTGGGGCAATCGGTGGCCGCGCAGACCAATTCGGTAACGCAGGGTGATGTAGACTATATGAAGATAGAGAAGCCGAAAACAGAGAAGCCTAAAAAGAAACGAACCCGGAAGATCAACACGGAAATTAAATTGGCTGATTTTGCAAAGCTCTTTGGTGGAAGTACGACCATGGAAAAGGTCGAGGGATTCCAAACGCTTGGGTATACTGTAATCCATGATGACGGAATTCCATGGAGGCAGCCTGTTAGTTTTTCACCGTTAAAAACCTTTGGCCTGGTGCTGAACGAAAAAACGGGAAAGCCGCTCGATAGTGTATCGGTACGGATCCTGGGCAGTAAGGTAGACCTGCCGGTAGATAAGGAGGGGAATTTTGAATTTGTTTTCACCGGTGAGGGTGCTACTGTAACCCTGGAAATCGATGCCAAGGGGTTTGAAAAACGTGTAATGGATATCCCAGCTTACAGTGTACGAAGAGTGGAGATATTGATAAAACCTGCTGAAACCCATGAGCGCGGTGCGGAGAGTAAGGAGCTTGCAGCAAATGGTCCTGTTACCGAGGAATTGGGTATGGTAGGCATGGTGGTACCTGTGATCGTAAAAGGAGAACCTATACTCCGTAAAGAAGTAACCGAACCAACACTAGGGACACCTGTAATATGGAAAGAAGACGAAAAAGAAAAATCCGTAGCGGTTGCCACTCCCGCCACAGAAATCCGTGGTTTGATAAAGGACGATCAGACGCAATTTCCTGTAGGTTTTGCTACCGTGCGGGTAAAAGGAAGTGAATTATCGGTGGCTGCGGATGAGCAGGGGCAATTTGAATGGCCATCAGTGAAGAATGGCCAGGAGCTCGTGTTAGTGATCAGTGCAGTTGGTTATGAGACCCGGGAGGTGACGATTACGAAAGAAAGCAAGGGCTTGCAGGAGATAACATTGACGCCCGAAGCTGATGAGTTGAAAGCGGTAGAGGTAAGGGGATATTCAGGCCGAAAGGTTTGTACTGATATGGTGGGTTCTGTAGTGATGGTAACGAAGGTCCCACTTAAAGAACAGGTATTACGTACCGTAAAAGACACCCTGCAATCCTGGCTGCCCATGAAGCGCGAGATCACGGCTTACCCCAACCCGGCCGTGAAGGGTAATCAGGTGAACCTGCGGCTGGATCTGCCCAAGACCGGCGCATACAGGCTCGAGCTCCTGGATGCAAGCGGGCGTATAGTTCATGCCCAGCAAATACAGGTAGCGCAGCCCTCGCAAGTGGCCAGCATACCGACGCAAAGCATATGGAGTGCCGGTATTTATTGGTTAAGGTTATCGAATGCTGCCGACAAAAAGATTTACCAAACCAAAGTGATGTTGCGGTAGGATAGGGGTTTGGTAAAGGATACACTCAATAGTAGTTGCACCAACTGTTTTGTACGGTTGGTGTTTTTTTGTTGGGTGCCTGAACTGCGATGGGTATCTATTATTTTCTTTTTTCGAGTTTATCGACCCGGTCCTCGAGGCGCTGCAAGCGGCCGTAGTACTGGTCGTGAATGTTGGGCATTTAGCGGAGAGGTACCACTCTGCATACCAGATCGTATTGATCTCTTCGCTGGTAAGATTAAAGTTGCCGTAGGATGCTTTATCGGGGTTGTCGGACATCAGGACCAAAAAACCCTGCTTAAGTCTGTTCTTAATTCGCTTAAGATAAGTTTTACCTTCTGTTGAACTAACTACGTAAATGCGTTCGTCTTGCATGTCGACCCACTCGCTTTTTTCCAGCAGGCGAATAATCATCAGTCCGCCATCCTGTAGGGTCGGACTCATACTTTCTCCTTTAATATTTACACATAAGTAGGTGGCTTTCTTTCTAAGCAGATTGGAGGGCAGGTGCACAGCCGCGGCATTGGATATAAAGTCGTTGTTGTAGTATCCGCCACCGGCTGCCACCTGGATATCGGTAACCGGGATGGATATGTCTTCGTACCGAAGGGAACTGTTGGCGGCTTTGCCGGTTTTGGCTGCAGGAGATCTTTGTGTAGCCATGGAGGCAGGTTTGATCATTTCACCGCGGCCGGTTATTAACCAGTCGATATTGAGGTCTGCAAACTTGTTTGCAATGTCTGCCACTATATCAAATGACGGCTTTGCATTTTCAATCCTGAACAGCCGGGATATTTTTTCCGGACTATTATAGCCCAGCGTTTCTGCCAGCTGACTATAGTTGAGATCTTTCAAATCCAGTAATTGTTTTATGCGCGTAACGATGGCTTCCAAGTGTATTACTTTTCAGTAAAAATAATGCAAAATGGTTTGTGGTGTGCAAACTTGTTTGTATTATTGTATTGCGATTCACAAATACTACACAGGTTCCCAAAGACACAATTCCCTCCACGCCATCAGGCTCTATTGAATGCTTTTTATCAGGCAGGTTTTAATCAAATGGTTTTATAATTAAATCTTATCCAGAATGAGTAACACGTACACGGGAGTTATCGATCCCGCAGTGATTCCTGCTGCCCAGGCGGCACAAATGTTTCCCAACGACAGGCAGGGTACGTTGGTTGAGTTGGCATCTTTGCCTGCCGGCGCTTCGGTAGATGGTATATTTTATCTTAACGGAACAGCAGGCACCTATCTTAAGCGGGTCATGGATGGTCCTGTAAGGGCTGTACACTGCGGTATCTACGGCGACGGTACCGACCAGACCCTCAAGATTAACACCGCCTTTACACACGCGGGCATTACGGAGATCGTATTCGACTATGCGGCAGGTGCAGACATTGTAGTGAATGGCACAGTTACCATTCCGGCGGGTAAGCGAATTGTCTTTCGCAGTGGTAACAAACTGACTGGTTCGGGTACGATCAATGGTGGCATTATCGATGCGGGTTATGATCAGCAGATCTTTGCTACCAGCTTAACGGTAAATCCTTCGGGTATCACTACCGATAAGGTGAGTGCTAAATGGTTTGGTGCCAAAGGCGATAACTCGACAGATGACACAGTAGCCTTGCAAAAAGCTATTGACTGTGTGGTCAGAAATTCCGGATGTGGCGGTCATCTTTTTATTCCTGCAGGCCGGTATAAAACAACCAAAGGGTTGCTGGCTTTTAAGGATATGGATGCCAATGGAGTTCCTGAGAGCGTGAACATCAGGATCTCAGGTACCATCAGTGCCTATATCAGCGATAGTTTCGAGTCGGTGATCGTTTGTTATCATACAGACAATTTTGGTTTGGCGATCCAGCGTGGTAAGGGTTGCATCGTGGAATACCTGACGATTCAGGGGCCCAATGTGCTGAACTATCCATTGGCAACAGCGTGGAATGCATCCACAAGCTACAAGATCAACAGCAGCATCCGGGACAATGCTTATTCTCCCTTTGCCGGTATCGTGTTGGATCCATTTCATTCAAATGTTAACGGTACAGACCGCTATCCGGGGTTTGAAAGTTATTATGCTGCGGTTACGGGCAACGGAGGTTCTACGGACTGTAAGTTCCTCAATTGTTCTGTGAATGGGTTTTATGTAGGGATTATTCTTACGCCAAATTACGGTACCCAAAACAATGAGTCGCACTTGTTCGATGGTATCTGGTTATCGAATTGCCGGGATGGTGTCGTGACCACGAATTCGCAGGAACGCCAAACAAAGTGTACCAATTTCAAGATATGGAATTCCGTGAGAACTTGCTTCAGAACAAACGGATATGGCGCTAATCGTGGCGATGTGCCAGCTATCGACAACCTGAATGTAGCGGGAAATATCTATGAGTTGTTCTATTTCAGCGGCACCGGCGGTTATTTTTCTCACCTCCGGGCAAAAAACATTCATGCCGAATCTTTTCGGAGAATAGGCGTGTTGTTTACTCTTACGGCTGAAATTGCCGATTCGCATTTCAACCTGCTGCCAAGTGCTTATGATCAAACTACACCTGATTGGTTCGTTACCGGATTTCGTATCAAGTTTACCAATTCCGTGATCGTATCTTACGACGGAGGTATACGAATTCCGCTGAATATAGCAGCAGCTGTCTCCAATACGATGGTTGAGTTCGATAATTGTTTGTTGTCGAACCAGGTTGCATCTGTGAGCAACCCTAACTGGACGCTGGATGACCACAATATCACTTACAGGAAATGTTCTACTTATGTTGAAGGTGGAAAAATGAACGATGACAAATTCATCAGTTCACAATTCAGTAACTACCGCTACTTTGGTTATGGCAGTCAGCTGGAATTTGCCGGCTTCGGCAAGGAGATTGTGAGCAGCGCCTATGGAACTTATCCACGTAAATACTGGCATCAGAAAAGAAGGGTATTATCTCCGCTGGTAAGGAGGATCTACATTGGACAGGTAGCCGTTACAGTGGCCGGCAACAAACTTAGTGCTACCGCAACCATTGCCGGATTGCCTAAGCTTTATGAAGGCTTGCTGGTTCATGCAACCGGACTTAATATACCGGTTCCTGAAGCGGCCATTACCATGGATTCGGGTCAGATCATGCGCGTCAAGGATATCAATACTACCACTGGGGTTGTGACCTTCGACCGCCTGATCGATTCTCTTACAACTGGCAGCTACTTTATTTCGGTAGAAGTGATTGCTCCTGTGAGTGTGGTAACCGTTGGTAGCATTTCGGGAAACACTGCAACGAATGTGATTACAGAAGGATCTACTACGACGAATAGCTTAACTGGTCCGGTGTGGGTGGTGGCCGATGGGTTTGCCAATAGCGTTGCTTCCGGTACCAGTTCTACAATCACGTTCAACTATAACGTTCCTTATCCTCAGGATCGTGCAATTATTGCCAGTTATGAGTATGAAGAGAGTGGGCAAAGTTACATGCATCCCCTGGATAGTAGTTTTGTGCCTCTCGGAACAGTATTTACCAAAGGCGCGCTCTATACGAACAGCGATTCGGCTACTGCCAATGTGGCCGGTTGGTTGTGTACCAGAACGGGCGTAAAAGGTTCTTCTATTCCGCCAGAGTTCAAGGTCATCTATGCTACTGATAACAACAATACCTCGGTAACGCTCAATGCGAATGGTTCTGTTGCTATCCCGGCTGGTGAGTTGGTGAGTTATATTGTTGTGAAAACAGCCAATGCTGCAACCAGCTTCAAGATCGGCACTACCGCCGGCGGAGGAGAGATTGAGCCTGGGGTGAACCTTCCGGCAGGGAACGCAAAGACCTGGAATCCCGGTTTGTACTTCTCTGTTGCAGGAACATTGTATTTCACCAACGTGCCTGTTGGTACCGAAATATTGATTAAGAAGGCATAAGGTTATAGCTGGGTCATGTTTTAAAAGCAGGGTGGAAGCGCTGCAGCGTATCGCGCAAAAAATCGCGGTCGAGGTGTGTGTAGATCTCCGTAGTGGTGATGCTTTCATGGCCCAGCATTTCCTGTACCGCCCGCAGGTCGGCCCCGCCCTCCACGAGGTGGGTGGCAAAAGAGTGACGGAAGGTGTGCGGACTGATGTTCTTGGTGATGCCGGCCTTTTTTACCAGGTCTTTCAGCATCAGAAAGATCATGACCCGGGAGAGTTTACTGCCCCGCCGGTTCAGGAACAAAAAATCTTCCTGCCCTTTTTTGATGGGCATGTGTACCCGGATATCGTTGCAGTAAATATGGATGTATTTAATGGCGGCTGTGCCGATGGGTACCAGTCTTTCTTTGTCGCCCTTGCCCACTACACGGATAAAGCCCGCATCGAAATATAGTTGGGAGAGTTTAAGGTTGATCACTTCACTTACGCGTAAGCCGCAACTATACATCGTTTCCAGGATCGCTTTGTTGCGGCCGCCTTCAGGTTTGCTGAGGTCGATCTGGTTGATGATGGTCTCGATCTCCGAAAAGCTCAATACATCGGGCAGTGCCCTTTTCAGTTTGGGAGCTTCGAGCAGTACAGTAGGATCGTTGTTTACAATCTGCTCGATGGAGCAGTACTTATAGAATGCGCGAATGCCGGAGATGATGCGCGCTTGTGAGGTGGGTGTCATGCCCAGTTCGGCCACCCAGTGAACAAACTGTTGCAGATCGGCCAGTTCGAGGGCTGCCGGGTTTTTCTCCAAACCGTTTTGTAGCAGGAATTGAGTGAGCTTCTCGAGGTCGCGGCCATAGGCTTCCACGGAATTATCGGACAATGATTTTTCCAGTTGCAGAAAGGCCTTGAATCCTTTTTTATAAGGTTCCCACATAGGTTATTTGGCATTCACCTTCTCGATCATCTTCTCCACCAGTTTGTAAGTGGCGGGACAGTATTCCACGTTTTGTTTGAATACGTGCATATAATCGACCATGCGGCGTTTGGTGTGGTGCGGAAAGCCACTGCAATCTTTGGGACGCACTTCGTAGATGGAGCATTTATTGTCCTCCAGGTTGAGAAACTGGCAGGGCTGTGATTTGTTGATCCAGTCGCCATTGCGGTCCTTGTACAGCCATTTTTTCTTGAATTCTTCGGCGCCCATGTTGAGGTGCGTAGCGATCCGCTTGATGTCGACCTGGGTAAAGGTGGGGCTCATGGTCTTGCAGCAATTCGCGCAGGCCAGGCAATCCATTTCCTTCCAAACTTCCACATCAGTTTCTACGGCCATTTGATCGAGCTTCCTGGGGGGATTCTTTTCCAGTTTGGTAAGGAATCGCCTGAAGGCAGAGCGATTGAGCAACATGGTCTTTTTATATGTCCGAAGATTGAATGGCATCTGTTGTGTACTGGGTTAGATGTATAAATTAATGCAATATTATCCAATTCTCCACAAAAATGGCGCTGAAAGCCCATTCTGGCGGGGTGGTTTTTAAACATAGTTTCCACGGGGATGATGAATAGGCTTTCAACGGCTCATAAATATACGTCCTCTATGAAGTAATAAGCGGGTGGCTGGGGAGGGTTGAGGACTATAGACAGTACATTGTATTGCACTCTTTTCCAACCTGGATGTTCAAATTGAAAGGCAACGCCGGCCTTTACGATGTTGCGGATCTTTTTGCGTGTAACGCCTTCTTCGGGCAGGCCAAAATCGAGGGATATCCTTGTTTTAACTTCAATAAAATGGAGCACCGCATCGCGGGTGGCAATGAGGTCTATTTCATAGTGCCGGTGCCGCCAGTTGCTATGCAGGATCGTATAGCCCTGTTGTTGCAGGTAATCGGCTGCCAGTGCTTCACCTTTTTTGCCGGTTTCTATGTGTTGGGCCATGACAAGCTTTTTGTATTATTGTGCCCTCAAACAGGAATATGAGCAATAGTACGAATATAAGTAAGCTTCAGGGAAAGGTTCAACCCTATGCATGGGGTGGATCGCAATTTATTCCCGCATTATTACAACAATCGAATCCCGACAACAAACCTTTCGCAGAATACTGGATGGGTGGCCACGATAATGCTCCTTCTACTGTTATAGGCGCTGATGGTCAATCGCAGGCACTGAATGCCCTGGTAGCCGCCAATCCGGCCATCCTGGGCAAAAAAGTGCAGGATGAGTTTGGCCGCCTGCCTTACCTGTTCAAGGTACTCGATGTAAAAGACATGTTGTCTATCCAGGTGCATCCTGAGAAGAAAGCAGCCGTAGCCGCTTTTGCCGAAGAGAACAAGCAAGGGGTGGCGTTAAATGCGCCCAACAGGAATTATAAGGACGATAACCACAAGCCCGAGCTCATGTATGCCCTGAGCGATTTCTGGCTGCTGCATGGCTTCAAACCGGCCGACAAGCTGAAACAGGTTTTGCAGGCTACGCCCGAATTACAATTCCTGCTCCCAATCTTTGGCAACGGCGACTATGCTTCGCTGTATAAAGCCGTGATGGAAATGGATCAGCAAACCGTGAACAATCACCTGCAACCGCTGCTCGACCGCATACTGCCCTTGTATGAAAAGGGTACTTTGAAAAAAGTGCAGGAAGATTTCTGGGCAGCCCGTGCTTTCAATACCTTCTGCGAACCCGGTCGTATCGACCGCGGTATCTTCTCGATCTATCTCTTCAACGTGGTAAACCTGCATCCCGGCGAAGCCATCTTCCAGGATGCCGGCATTTTGCATGCGTACCTTGAAGGGCAGAATATGGAGATCATGGCCAACTCAGACAACGTACTGCGGGGTGGCCTCACCAATAAGCATATCGACGTACAGGAGCTGATGAAGCATGTTCGTTTTGAACCGATCGTACCGCAGGTGATCACCGGCCAACCGGGCACTGCGGTAAACGAAGAGATCTTCCCTACTCCTGTGAACGATTTCGAACTGCACCGTATATCCTTGAAGGCGGGAGGCGCTACCACGGTAACGGCTACCACGGCCGATATCTTCTTTGTATATGAAGGTGCTGCTGAAGCCACTGCGGGAGGCGATAAGGTATCCCTCAACCAGGGAGAAGCCATGCTGGCCACTGCGGGCACCGCTGTGCAAATTTCGAGTAGCCAAGGAGCAGTGATCTTCACGGCAACAGTACCTGCCTAAATCAGGACGGACCCATTGTATGGCGCAAATGCACTCCAGCCGCCTTCAATCGCGCCGGTAGGGGAAGCAGGATAGGGCCAGTAGGGAGCAGGCAGGTGAAGGCGAACGCAGGCGTGCGAAAGGGGGAGCCATATGATTGGCTGAAGTGGTTGGCAGGTGCAAGGTAAAACCCTGTAAACCATAGCCATTTTTGCCCGGCGATCCCAATTACTGGAATTAAGCTATTTTTGCAGCATCAAATTGAACTATGAAACTGAACAGATCAACGATTATTTACCTGGTGGTCATGATTGCGGCAGCTTCGCTGTACCGCGCATTCGACAACCGCATGTGGGGTTTTGCGCCCCAGATCGCGATGGCACTCTTTGGTGGTATGGCCATCCGTAATAACAAGGCCCTGGCCTTTGGAGTACCGTTGTTTTCCCTCTTTATCTCTGATGTATTGTATGAGGTGCTTTATACCAAAGGACTCACCAGCATCCGTGGTTTCTACGACGGACAGATCGTCAACTACCTGGTGATGGCTTCTGTAGTGTTGGTTGGTTTTATCTTCAATAAGGTAAATATCAGGAACGTGTTTATGGGCTCGGTAATCGCTCCTGTTTATTTTTTCCTGGTCTCCAATTTCATGGTATGGCTGGGCGTAGGCGTGGTGCTGTATCCGAAAACATGGGCTGGCCTGGTGCAGTGTTATGAGCAGGCGCTTCCGTTCTTTAAAGGATCGCTGTATGCTACGCTGTTCTTCAGTGCTATCTTCTTTGGTGTTTATTATTTCGTCAACAAGGCATCGAAGCGTCCTGCGCAAATGCCTGTAGCAGCATAACTGGTATTGCATCAACATATCGGACCCGGCCAGCGCTTAGCGGCCGGGTTTTTTGTTGGCGGCCGGGCAGGTGAGCTCTGTTGTTAGGAGATCATCGTAAGGATGTAAGAAAATGCTTGCCGCTTGAGAGGCAGGCCGGCCATCCCGATTTATCCCTCACTTGACTCGTAGCCCTGATCCACCTGAAGGTTTTTGCCATCGGCCGCGGAGGTGGCCAATTCATCGCAGCGGTTATTGTAAGGGTTATCGGCGTGGCCCTTTACCCAAACAAATTTGATATTGTGCTTCTGGGAAAGCTGATGATAACGCTTCCAGAGATCGGGGTTCTTTTTGCCGCCGGCAAAATTGGTGGCCATCCATTTCTTCAACCAACCTTCTTTTACTGCTTTTACCACATACTGACTGTCGCTGTACACTGTGATGGAAAGCCCTTCACGGTTCAAGGCCTCGAGTGCGGCAATCACTGCCAGCAGTTCCATGCGGTTATTGGTGGTGCGGCGAAATCCGCCCGACAGTTCTTTGGTTTTTCCTCCATACATCAGGATGGCGCCATACCCCCCGGGGCCGGGATTGCCGCGGGATGAGCCATCTGTATAAACCACCAATTCTTTGTTACTTGTCAAAACGGTAATGGATTAATTCTTTGAATGGGCGCCCGCTCCGTAATATTCACTTGAAATCAGCTGCTGATGGGCGCCTGTATTACATGGCGGCAATGATCGGCAAAAATGAACAATAAAAAAAATCGTTCCGGTCTTGCGTTCCGGAACGATTGTATCAATGAGGCGGTATAACTTCGGATGCCTTGCTGAATGATGTTCACTGCAGTCCGCCTATGTGTTCAACTTAAACCTGTATCACGCCCGGGTTGAAGGGCGCCATGTAGGGTTGATTGTTGGCTGCTGTCAACCCTTCGGAGATCACCTTTCTCGTTTGCAGGGGATCGATAATACCGTCTACCCACAACCGGGCAGCCGCATAATAGGGGCTGGTTTGCAGATCGTACCGGCCTTTTATTTCCTGCAGCAATTGCTGTTCATCTTCGGGTGATACGGTTTTGCCTTTTGCCTTCATGCCTGCCACTTGAATCTGCAGCAGGGTTTTGGCTGCCTGTTCGCCGCCCATCACGGCAATGCGGGCGCCGGGCCAGGCGTAAATAAAGCGGGGATCGTAGGCTTTGCCGCACATGGCATAATTGCCGGCGCCATAAGAGTTGCCTATTACGATGGTGATCTTGGGTACTACCGAGTTGGCTACGGCATTGACCAGTTTGGCCCCATCCTTAATGATACCGGCCTGTTCGCTGCGTGATCCTACCATAAAACCGGTTACATCCTGCAGGAATACCAGCGGTATCTTTTTCTGGTTGCAGTTCATGATGAAGCGGGCCGCTTTGTCGGCGCTGTCGTTGTAAATAACGCCGCCCATTTGCATCTCGCCTTTCTTACTCTTCACCATTTTACGTTGGTTGGCGACAATGCCCACAGCCCAGCCATCGATGCGGGCATATCCGCATAGGATGGTTTTGCCATACTCCTGTTTAAACTGATCGAACTCCGAATTGTCGACCAGTCTTTCGATGATATCGAGCATATCGTATGCCTTGGTAGGGTCAGACGGCAGGATGCCATAGATCTCGGCAGCTGCTTTCTTAGGCTCAGCTGGTTGAGCACGATCGAACCCGGCTACCTGCCGGTTGCCGCCGAGGCGGGATACGATCCTTTTCACCTGGTCGAGGCATTCCTGTTCGGTGGCGAACTTATAATCTGCAATGCCGCTGATGGCATTGTGTGTTTCGGCGCCACCGAGCGTTTCGCTGTCGACATCTTCACCAATGGCTGCTTTTACGAGGTAGGGGCCGGCAAGAAAGATAGAGCCATTGCCTTCCACCATCAGGGTTTCATCGCTCATGATGGGCAGGTAGGCGCCACCCGCTACGCAGGAGCCCATCACGGCCGCAATTTGGGTGATGCCCATGGCGCTCATGCGCGCATTGTTGCGGAAGATGCGGCCGAAATGTTCCTTATCCGGAAATATCTCGTCCTGCATGGGCAGGAACACGCCGGCACTGTCTACGAGGTAGATGACGGGCAAATGATTTTCCATGGCAATCTCCTGCATGCGCAGGTTCTTCTTGCCCGTTATAGGAAACCAGGCGCCGGCTTTCACGGTTTGGTCATTGGCAACGATCATACATTGCTTGCCGCTTACGTAGCCGATGCCGGCTACCGTACCGCCCGATGGGCAGCCACCCTGCTCGGCATACATTTCCCAGCCGGCGAGGGCGCCGATCTCAGTAAAAGCAGTGTGTTCATCACAGAGATAGTCGATCCGTTCACGGGCAGTCAGTTTGTTCTTTTCCCGTTGCTTTTCGACGGCTTTTTTACCGCCACCCATGGATACCTGCTCCAGCCGTTGTCGCAGCTGGCTCAGGGATAATTTCATGGCATCTTCGTTCTTGTTAAATTCCAGGTTCATGTTACAAGCGTTTTTGTTTTACAGGGCAGGGGAGCAGTTGGTACACTGAGCGCCAAGCGGGCGCTTCCTGGCCAGTATAGTATTGCAAAATAACACATTCACGGTAACCGGCTAAGCGGTTCCCGCCCGTTCTTACCAAAGCTTAACGACCTTGCTGCAGGCGGCGAGGAAGATTTTCCTATTTTTAGAGGGTATGTGGCAAAAAAACAAGACCCTGGTATTGCTCCTGAGCGCGGCTATCCTATTGAAGGTATTCTCTCTTTTTCCCGAAGCGGTAGACCGGTATTATGCGCATGGATTGTATCCGTTTATGGCAGGTGCGCAGCGTATACTATTGGGGTGGATACCCTTTAGCATCGGCGACCTGCTGTATGGCGGGGCGATCGTTTTCCTGCTTTACAAGTTGGTTCAGCTGGTGCGGCGGTTGTATCGCCGGCAGGCCAACCGGCAATACTGGCTCAGCGGGGGCAGGCTGGCCCTCGCGATCATTTTGTGGATCTATGTTTCCTTCAACTTGTTTTGGGGACTTAATTATAACCGGCCCGGCATTGCGGCCGACCTTGGTCTCAAAGCCGATAAATACACGAAGGAAGACCTGTTGGCCGTGATGCATGCGATCGTAGGCCGGTTGCATGATCTCGATTCTACCGGTCGTATTCATCGTGCTGCACTGCACCGGAAGCGGGTATTGTTTGGTACAGCGGTGGATGCCTATGATAGTGTGACGTTGCATCATGCTGCCATCGGCTATCGGTTCCGGTCGGTAAAGCCCTCGCTGTACAGCTACCTGGGCAATTACCTGGGCTATACAGGCTATTACAACCCCTTTACTGGCGAGGCGCAGGTGAATACGACGGTGCCTGTGTTTGTGCAGCCGTTTACGACCTGCCACGAAATAGGCCATCAGTTGGGCTATGCCAAGGAGAGTGAAGCTAATTTTGCGGGCTACCTGGCGGCCAAAACATCACCGGAGGCGTCTTTCCGGTATTCCGTGTACCTCGACCTGTATTCTTATTCCTGGTATTACCTGTACCGGCAGGATTCGGTGCTGGCCAGGCAGCTTTCGAAGACATTGCCGCCGGGCGCCAAAAAGGATTATGCCGAACTGAAGGAGTTTTTACTGAAGCACCGCAATCCGGTGGAAGCGGTGATCGATAAGTTGTATGGGCAGTACCTGAAGGCCAATCAACAGCCTTCAGGCAAATTGAGTTATAATGAGGTGATCGCGTGGTTGATCGCTTACTACAAGCAGTATGGGAAGGAAGCTATTTAGAACTTATTCTTCCACATCATGCTTTCCACGGGCCGGTTGGGCTGGCCGCTGTATTTCGCATTTAGTTTCTGGTTGTATTTTACTTCGATCTCGCCTTCTACCGGGAAATAGATCAGCTGTCCCACAGGCATGCCTGCATATACTTTTACCGGCTGTTTAACCGATATTTCGAGGGTCCAGTTACCGCAGAAGCCCACATCGCCTTTACCGGCTGTTGCGTGGATATCGATACCCAGGCGACCTGTGGAGGATTTACCTTCCAGGAAAGGCACATGAGCGTGGGTTTCAGTGTATTCCATCGTTACGCCCAGGTAAAAAACGTGTGGGTATAACACGAATCCTTCTTCGGGGATCTCGAACGATTCGATGGTATTGTGTTTTTTGGCATCGAGGATATGCTCCCGGTAGGTAGCCAGCACTTTTCCCAGATGTACGTCGTATGAATTACTGCCAAGGCATTCTCGCTGGTAAGGCTCGATCTTGATGGTTCCTTTCTCTATTTCTTCCAATATGCGCTTGTCCGACAGGATCATGTGGTATGCTTATTTTATATTTGAGGCGAAATTAGCTCAGGGAACGAAAGTAATTGCTAAAATTATACAGTGGCGCTCTTTTATCAACATAATATCAACGAGCATACCAGGCTAGGTATCTGGCGTATTGAGGAAACCGAGTCTTTTTTCCTCGAAAAAGTTCCTCTTAAAAAGGATGTTTCGCACCCTTATAAGCGTCTGCAGCACCTGGCGGGGCGGTACCTGTTGCCCACCCTGTACAAGGACTTCCCCCTCGAGGAGATCCTGGTGGCCGATACCCGCAAACCTTTCCTGGAAAATGAGCAATACCATTTTTCCATTTCCCATTGCGGCAATTTTGCAGCGGCTATCGTGAGCGATCGTTACCGGGTAGGGGTGGATATCGAATTTGTGACGCCCCGGCTACGCCGGATCGCGGAAAAATTCCTTCATCCCGAAGAGGCCCTTTTCCTGAAAGATTGGGAAGCTCTTTCCCATATTCACCTGGAGCTGACAACACTTTTATGGAGTGCGAAGGAAGCCATTTACAAATGGCATGGTGAAGGCATGATGGACTTCAAGGAGCATATGCGCCTGTCGGGGACTATTGTTTCGGCCGTGAACGATTGGGTAACCATGCCGTTCGAGTTCCGTAAAAGAAGCGTTGTGCCGATGACCGTGAAAGGCCGCCTCTTCGATCAATTGGGATTGGCGTGGGTAGTGACGGAGGTGTGATCTCCTCTACTCTCCCGCAATAAAGGCCTTGATCTGCCATTTGCCTTTTTGCTTTTCGAGGAGGAGGCGGTAATCGCAGATATCCCACGTGAGGTCGTTGCGCACCCAGCCGCTGATCTTACCGTCGAAGGATTGTATGTATACCCAGTTGTCTTCATTGCCACCCTTTGTTTTTGAAGCAGGATCGGTGGCGATCTTCACCACATCGTAGCTCAGCTGACCCACCGATGCCGCAGTACGATCGGCTTTTTTGCGCACGTGTACATCTGGACCGATGATCGTTACACAACGGCCGCAACCATCGCATACCTTGTTCTTAACGTCTCTAAAAGCTGCATAGGGGTAAATGAACTCCTGGTTGGGCTTGCCAGTAAATACACCACCCAGTGTCATCACTTCCTGCAGGTTCTTCCACAGCTGCGAGGCGGGAAACTGAGGAGCATAGATCTCTTTAAAGCCCTTAACGCCATTGGCGGCGCCATTAGAAGCTACCTTCACGGCAGGACTCAGCAGCTTTACCAGGGCGCCGGCATCTTTGCGCGCTACAACGGCCTTGAGCGTATCGGTAAATACGCGGAGGGAGCTATCCTTTTTAACTTCATTGCGGGGTGGATTGCGGTAATCCTGTGCAATAGAACATAGAGTATTGAGCAGCAGGGCGAGGGCCAGGGTATATTTCATATCAGTATCCTTAAAACGGCGGCAATTTTACAGTTATTCTTCCAATAAATCGGGTTCGTCGAGTAAATTCAATTGAATATTATCGCTGCCGGCA
The DNA here is from genome assembly GCF_029223285.1 of Paraflavitalea sp. CAU 1676. Lineage (GTDB taxonomy): Bacteria > Bacteroidota > Bacteroidia > Chitinophagales > Chitinophagaceae > Paraflavitalea. The sequence continues at coordinate 141,575 of NZ_JARHUJ010000008.1, forward strand.
ATCCCTTCAATAGAGCCTTTGATGTGGGCCGCATTCAGGAGTACCTTCTCGAGTTGCTTTTCACGTGCTTTCCACAGCTTTTCCATTGCATCCCGTTCCCGCTGGATCGACATCTTCATCGACTGAAAACCTTCGCGGATCGCTTTCCACTGCTCCCCAAATTCATTGCTGGTAAGGTAATCGTACAACAAGTGCATCTTATCGCCCCGGTTCTCCTGCGATTTGGAAGCATTGTAGATCTTGATGATGCCGTCGCGCAGCACGTGCGACAGTGCAATAACCTCGCCAAACGTACAAACCCAAATACCTTCCACCTGTCCGAATTTATTCAGCTGCTCGGGCATGGCCTGGGTTACGATCACCGCCACATCGGCCGTGGTACTCCGCATGTCGGCCTTCAGCTTTTCGATCCAGGCTTTATCAAAGTGTTTGGTGCGCTTGCTTTCATAGATGATCCGGCCGCATTCCTGGCCAAACTGGTTGCGGATGGTCTGGATACAATCTGCCCCGCGGATGCCTTTGCCAACTTCATTGATCATATCGAAGGGGAAGGCGGCGGTCAGCATTTCTTCAAGGGCCAACTCCTGTACTTCGCCCTGTAACTGCATAGAGCCCTGCTCGGCCTTGCGCTTCATTTCTTCAATCAGGCGTTTCTGGTCTTCCAGCTGTTTTTCCAGTTCCTTTTGTTTGAGCTGGTGCTCAAACTCGCGGTTGGCATTCTTTTCTTCTTCCATTTTGCGGATCTCGTCCGACAGCCGGGCACGTTCTTCCTGCAGCTTACGTTGCAGCGACAGCTCCAGCTCGGCCTCCTTGTTTTTGAGATCCTGCTCTTTTTTCAGGAATTCCAGTTCCTTCTGGCGGGCCAGCTTCAGCTTCTCTTCATTGTCTTTATTGTTCTGGGTGAGCAGGCTCAGCTGGTTCTCATAATCGGCGCCAATGGTTTTGCGCAGGTTCACTTCCAGCGTTTGCTGCAGCTTTACTTTCTCCTCCTGTAACTTTTTATTGTATTCACTGGCAGCGGTTTGGGCTTGCTGTTGCAGGTCTTTTTCGCGGCGGGCAAACAGATCGGCCTGTTCGCGTTTTTCCTTCGCCGATTCCTCCATCAACTGCTTTTTGTAGGCCACCATCTGTTCGCGGAGTTCCTTCTTATATTCTTCTGATACAGCATCCTCAATATCAAACTGATGCCCACATTTCGGGCACTTAATATCTGTCGCCATTCCCTGGGTTTTGGCGCAAGTTAATTAAAAAGGGAGTGATGCCATCTGTTGTGGTCTGTTACGGGTATTCACCTGGGTGAAGCGTAGTATTACCTAATCTTGGTAATGAAGACCACTTCAATGTGCAACCGGTTGCAGTATAATCAAATTTACCTATTTTTATAACCAGCTTATTATTCGTGTTATCAACTCCCCTAATCCTTACCTCAGTATCACTGGCTTCAACTTAAGTAACTTCTACTAACCCTTGCTGTTGGCTATACAGCGTTGTACCCATATAGCCTTGTCCGATCCTATCCTTATTTGGTTAATGTCTCTGCTTACGTTTTGCAATGGCTGTTAAAAAAGCTTTCCTTTTTTGGCATTACACCTTATTGTCAACACATAAAACCAAAACATCTTCTATGCAAGGAACTCTCGCAGTAGTAACCTGTTTTGCGGCCAATTTTGCGCCGCGCGGATGGGCATATTGTAATGGGCAGATACTGGCCATTAGCACCAATCAGGCCTTGTTCTCACTATTAGGCACAACGTTTGGCGGCAATGGTCAAACGACGTTTGCGCTCCCCGATCTACGTAACCGCGTGCCTATCGGAACAGGAACAGGACCCGGGTTGGGCAATTATACGCTTGGGCAGGCAGCCGGAAGCAGCACCGTAACGCTCACCATCAACAACCTGCCGGCGCACAACCACACAGGTAATGTCAATGTATCCATTCAATGCGATGCCGCTGCCGGTACAGAGGCCAATCCCGATGGCATGTACCCTGCGGGCACAGCACAGGCTTATGGCACCACGGCTACGCCGGCGATTGCTATGGCGGCTCCTGCTTATACGGTAGCGATCCAGCCCGCAGGAGGCAGTCAGCCCATGCCTACTATGCCTCCTTACCTGGGCATGAACTACATCATTTGTCTTCAGGGGGTATTCCCGTCCAGGAACTAATTCAACATTCCATCATTACAGGATCGCATCCTGCCAAAACCTAAATGACATTATCATGTTTACAGAACCATATATGTCGAATGTAACCATCTTTGCAGGCAATTTTGCGCCGAGAAGTTATATGTTCTGCCAGGGACAGCTTCTTTCCATTGCCGAGTACACTGCTTTGTTCGCCCTGATCGGAACTACTTATGGAGGCGACGGTGTAACTACTTTCGCCCTGCCCAACCTGGCCAGCCGTATCGCTGTACACCCGGGCAATACGATTCAATTGGGCGAAATGGCCGGCACGGAATCTATAACTGTTATCTCCAACCAGATGCCATCCCATAACCACACTGTTACTGTAACAGGAGGAACCATACCAGGTTCGTCAGCTGCAGGCGGTGATTCACCCGCTGGTGCATTGCCTGCCACACCCGCCAACAGTTTGTACGGCACGTCGGCCGATGGATTTGGTATGGCGCCTACGGATGTTACCACGCCTACGCCTCCTGCCGGCGGCAACCAGCCCATTGGTATCCTGCCTCCTTATCTGGCGATGAATTACATCATTGCCATTGAAGGCATCTTTCCATCGCGCAATTAATTAACCACCATTCAATCATTCTACAACTTAGTTATATGGAAGGTACACTCGCATATGTAACGCTATTTGCCGGCAATTTCGCTCCGCGCGGTTGGGCACTTTGCGCGGGCCAGATATTGCCCATCGCCCCAAATACAGCCTTGTTCTCCTTACTTGGTACTACTTATGGGGGCAACGGTCAAACTACCTTTGCGCTGCCCGATCTGCGTGGACGCCAGGTTGTTGGAGCAGGGCAGGGAGCAGGATTGTCGCCCTATGTTATTGGCCAGCTGGCCGGCACAGAGACTGCCACCATGCTGATCACGCAAATGCCTGCACACAGCCACAACGCTCAGGTAAATATTACGCCGGCATCTTCCACCACAGCTGCTTCTAATAATCCCAATACGGGTATTTATGCGCCAGAGGGAGGCAGCAACTCAGCTTACGCTTCCAGCGCCGGAAGTATGATGAAACCCTATCCCCTGGGATTAAACACAGGGAATACCGGCAATAATCAACCGTTCAGTATCAGGAATCCTTATCTGGCACTCAATTACATCATCTGTATGTCGGGGATATTCCCAGCCAGGAACTAGCCACTTCTTCATTCAACCATTCATTATGCCTGTCAAGATCGGATTGCTTTTGCCGCGTTCAACTGACTATCCAGCTATGGGTTTCGACATGCTCGATGGTATACGGGCTGGTTTTGTACACCTTGGTATACAGGATGTGCAGGTCGTTACCGATAATATCGGTTTTGGGGAAGATATCGACGTCAATTATGCCAAAGCAGAAAAGATGCTGTTGCAGGATGATGTGCAGCTGTTGATCGCTTATAGCAATGTAAATAATGCAGAACCGTTGTATCAACTGGCTGCTTCCGTGCAGCGGCCATTTATCTTCCTCGATGCCGGTATGCAGCTTCCGGTGAACGCCATCAACGATTATTGTTATCACATCTCATTTCAAGGGGCACATGCCTGCTATTTATCGGGATTACAATTGGCAGCACAATCGAAAAATGTGTTGCTGGCCACCTCCTTTTATGATGGTGGGTATAGGGGCCCCTGGAGCTATCATGTAAGTATCGCGGCATCGGGATCGGCCGTTTGCGGTAACTATATCAGCAGTCACAAAGTGGCGGAATTTACCATCCACCAATATCTTTCGCTGTTGCAGCAGGGACAGGCCGACAGCGTGGCCGCCTGCTTTAGTACTTACCTGGCCGAACTGTTCTTTCAAGCATTGAAACAAGCCGGCACCAATGCCGTTCCGCTGCCTTTTTATTGTTCTCCATACATGGCCGAAGAGCAGATGCTGGCCAAATGCGCCTTCCCGGGCGGCATTTTCCATGCATATGTGCCCTGGGCATCGTCGCTCAGCAATGAACAACAGGAGGCCTTTACACATGGTATGCGCCAACGCAACAAAACAGCCAACCTGTTTCAGCTGTTTGGCTGGGAAGCTGCCATCCTTAGCGATCAACTCCTGGTGCACGGAAATACTTCGTTAAAAGGGTGGACCTTCCAAAGTCCGCGCGGAGCAGTAACGATACATCCTCAAACGCATCATACCTATGCACCGCTTTATTATGGAAACATCATTGAAGGACAAAATGGCCACTGCAGTTTCCGGGTGATCGACAAACATGCTGTACAGGAAGCCGACCACACCTACTACCGGGCCCACGAAGCGGAACTGATGGTGGCGGGTTGGAAAAACAACTATTTCTGCATATGACACGGATTGCCATATTGTGCAACGACCGGCTTGCCCTGCCTGCCCTTGCAGCCTTGCTCCAGGCGGGCAGGGTAGCGGCTGTTGGCATGGCCGATGGACAACAGGATATACGACCGCTGGTAGAACGCATGAGTAAAGAAGCGGCCGTATCCTGCACGTTCTTTTCCCGCACCGGGTTTCAACAACAATTATTCACCTGGCTGCACCAGCATCATCCGGATGTGGTGCTGGTAAAGACCTTTCCCTGGAAAATACCTGCTGCTGCACTTGGGTTACCACGCTTTGGTTTTATCAATTTTCATTACGCGCCGCTCCCTGCCTGGCGCGGCGCCAACCCCTTGTTCTGGATGATCAGGAACCGGGTGGCCATGGGAGGTATTACCGTGCACCAAATGGATGCAGCATTCGATAACGGACCTGTCATTTTACAGGTGCCGGTTCCTATACAACCACAGGTTACTTACGGTATTCTCAATACGCAATTGGCCTATGCCGGCCTGCAGGTGGCTCAACACCTGTTGCAACTGCTGGATGCCGGTAGCATCCATGCTACGCCGCAGGATGAATCGCAGGCTTGCTGGCATCGAAAGCCTGAACCTGCCGACCTGGTGATCGATTGGAATACCATGAAGGCGGTGGAGGTGATGGCGCTGGTGAAGGCATGCAATCCGTGGAATAAGGGCGCGGCTACCAGCTGGAATGGCTGGACGTTTGGCATCACCGAAGCGTCGGTACATACGGGATCGCCGGGCCCGGCTCCCGGCACCGTTACAGCACTGGATGCTGCCCATGGTTTGCTGATCGCCTGCGCCGATGGGCAACTTATCAGGGCCGAGGTGGTGTATTGCGAAGAAGGATTTTTTACTGGGGCACAATTGGCCCTGTTCGGACTAAAAAAACATGAAAGATTGGGCTCTATACCTGCGGCACCTGTACAGGCTGCGGCGGTGCAGGAAACATCGGGCGTATAGCTTGCAAAACCTGCTATTATTCATAACAACAAACTTTTCTATGAGAAAGTACTTATTGCCTGCATTGACTACGACCTGTATAGCCAGTCGTTTTGCAATGCTTCTGCTATGTTTCATGCTATCCACCAGGGCGTTTACACAAACCTGGAATTATGCCTATGGATTTGGGTCAACACCCGGCGAAACGGCGCGTGGTGTTTGTACAGACAATAGTGGTAACACGTACTATACAGGTACTTTTGGGGGTACGATCAATTTTGATCCGGCCTTGTCCCCGGCAGGAAACCTTATTTCTTATGGTTCTGCAGATATTGTGATCGCCAGTTATACGTCTACAGGCGCTTTTCGGTGGGCTACCCATGCGGGTGGTACAGGCGTTGATGCCGGCTTTGCCATTGCTACCGACGGTACCAATGTTTACGTGACGGGCACATTCACAGGGACGGCCACCTTTGGGGCGCTGACTCCCATTGCCACAACCGGAGGTACGGATGTGTTTGTAACGAAACTTAGTGCTTCCACAGGAACTTTTACATGGGTTACCAAAGTGGGCTCTGCCACTGGTGATGGTGTCAATGCCATATGTCTCGATGGGAGCAACAATCCCGCTATAACAGGTAATTACAGCGGTAGTATGACCTTGGGCGCTACAACGATCAGCCCAACGGGAGGATCGAGCACCGATCTCTATGTAGCCAAATTCAACACCGCCACCGGCGCGCCTATTTGGCTCAGTGGTGGTGGCGCCACCGCGAGTGGCGATAATGGAAACGGTATTAGCTATGCTCCTGCTCCACTCGATGAAATCATCGTAACTGGTAGTTATAATACTACTACTGCTACCTATGGTGCGTTACCTTCAGTAAGCAACCTGGGTACGAACGATATCATCGTACTGGAATTGAATGCGGGTACCGGGGCTTTCTTAAGCGCTGTGCCCGTAAGTACGGCCGGCGATGAAGCGGGCCTGGCCATCACGTACGATGCCTATACCCAGGACGTTATTTTTACGGGTTACTTCGATAATCCAACGATCACCTTCGGCTCCATCAACCTTACCGGCGATACCGACGATGATATTTATATGGCCCGGTACGACCCTGCCACCAACGGCTTTATCTGGGCTGTTAAGCCCAGCGGTGGTTCCGCATTCGACCGGGGTAATGGCATCTGCAGTAATGGTCTTGGCTTGATCGGCGTAACGGGGCAGTTTGAAAATACGCTTACGTTCGGATCGACTACCCTGACCAGTGTTTCCGCCACTTTTGGCGACATCTTTGTGGCTGGTTTAGCAGCCACAGACGGCACCTTCTTATGGGCTGGCCAATCAGGCGGTACCAGTGGTACCGTTGATGACGTAGGCAGAAGTATTTCGGTAGGTGGACCCTTGCAAAAGATGGCGATAGCAGGACAGTTCGCCGGTACAGCCACTTTTGGCCCCTTTACGTTAACTGCATCCGGAACTTCCTCCGACTTATTATTCGCGCAGTTTACAACACCGCTGGCGGCGATAACGACCGTCGTAAATGCCACCTGCGTAAATGGCTGTAATGGTTCTGCGACCGTGCAGGCCTTTGGTGGCACGGCGCCTTATACCTATGCCTGGTCTCCATCGGGTGGAACGGGTACCACCGCTACCGGCCTTTGTGTAGGAACGTACAATGTTACTGTAACAGATGCCGCAAGTGCCAATGTCGTGAAACCTGCAGTGATCGGCCTGCCCACCACGCAACTGGCAACAGCTAATACCAGCAATACTACGGTGGTGGTTTCGGCCAACAATACCAACATCTACGATGCGGCTTGTAACCTGATCGCTAAGGTGGTGCCGTCTGGTGGTTCTGCGGTAGGTGGAGTTGTTTCTACCAAGGTATGGTTTGAACCTACTGTGCAAACAGACGAGTTTGGTGCACCATATGTACAAAGGCACTATGAGATACAACCCGCTACCGCAGCAGCCAGCGCTACTGCGACTATAACGCTTTACTTTACACAAGCCGAATTTAATACGTTCAATGCGTATCCGGGTGTTACCTTACTGCTTCCGACCGGTTCGGGCGATGCAGCCGGAAAGGCCAGGATTCGGTTGAGCCAACTGAAAGGTGTCAGCAGCAACGGAACCGGCTTGCCGGGCACCTATAGCGGAAGTGGTGTGTTGATCGATCCGGTGGATGCCAATATTGTATTTAATGGAACGGCCAACCGGTGGGAAATTACGTTCAGTGTGGTTGGGTTCAGCGGCTTCTTCCTGCAAACCACGCAGTCAGTGTTGCCAGTGGTTTGGCAATCAGTAAATGGTTCGCTCGATGCCCAGGGCAAGGTTAACCTTAACTGGGCAGTACAGGAACAACAAGTGGCTTCCTATAGAATTGAGAAATCGGTCGATGGGCAGGCCTATACCACCATCGGTACTGTCAATTCACAAGGCGATGGTGAGCACGCCTATAGCTACCAGGAAGCTGCTGCGCTCAATGGAAAAGCATCTTATCGCATCAGGCAAATCGATATCGATGGCCGCAGCACCTACAGTAAAGTGATCCTGCTGAGAAGCGATCGCCAGGGACTGGTTACCCTCTATCCGAACCCGGTGAAGGGGGCTACAACATTGAATGTAACGGATAAGGAGTTGATCAATACGACGGCGATCCTGTACGATGGTACGGGCCGCGAAAGGCAGCGGATACTGATCACGCAATCAGTTACTACCATTAAAATGCATCAATACAATAGTGGTGTGTATACACTTCGATTGAAGAACGGACAATCGATCAGAATTTTGAAAGAGTAAAAGGCGAACTATAGGCTACCCGGGATCCGGAAGCAGTCCTCGCACAAAGCCTCCGCTGCACGCAGCGGAGGCCTCTGCAGGGCCACTTCCGGATCCCTTTTTTATTCGCCCTTCTTCATGCTCATGTATTCCGTGGGGGTAATGCCAAATTGCTTGAGGAAGTTGCGTCCGAAATTATTCTGCGAATTATACCCCACCATATCCGATACTTCATATACTTTATGCTGCCCCGTGGCCAATAGTTCGGCGGCCTTTTTAAGGCGGGTAATATTGATGAGCTCGTTGGGCGTAAGGTTGGAGATGGCCTTGATCTTCCGGTATAAGGTGGGCCTGCTCATATTCATGAACCTGGCCAGCTTTTCCACATCCAGCTCGGTATCTTCCAGGTTTTGACGGATAGTTTCGTTGAGCGATTCGAGGAACTGTTCATCGGCCGTAGAGTACGCCATGCTTTTTATGTGAACAAGCGGTGAGTTGGCAAAGTACTCACGTATTTTGACGCGGTTGCTCAGCAGGTTCGCGATCTGCACTTGTAAGTGCTCCGGCGAAAAAGGCTTTTCAATGTATGCGTCCGCACCCAGCTTTAAACCCTCGATCTTCGATTGGAGACTGCTCTTGGCCGTTAACAGGATAACCGGGATATGACTGTAATCGATATTGCCTTTTACAAGGCTGCACAAAGCAAAGCCATCCATCTCGGGCATCATGACGTCGCTCACGATCAATTGTACCGGCTCCTGGCCAATGATGGTGAGCGCTTCCTTACCATTGAAGGCTTTCAGCACATTGTATTGACCACTTAATTCCCCGGCAAGGAACTCGATGATCTCTTCGTTGTCGTCGACCAATAGTATGGTGGGTGTTGTCATAAGCAGCATTATTCGTTTACCGATTGGTTAATAAGGTCATTGGATGATTGCGATCCCGAATTGTCGTCGGGCGGTAGTAAAGGTAATTTCAGTACAAAGGTATTTAACCCATTGGTTGACGGTTGCAGGTAAAGGTCGCCCTTGTGCAGCTGTGCCAGTGAACGGGCCAGTGCCAGTCCAATGCCGGTGCCCTTGGTCTTTTCAGTTCGTTTGAGACGGAAGAAGGGTTCGAATATCTTCTCGCTCATATCCCCTGGTATCAGGTCGCCATCGTTGGTTACTTCAATAAAGAAATAATCCTGCCCCGGCTCAAGCGGCAACAGGCGAACATGTACTTGCTTGCCGGCATATTTGACTGCATTACTAAATAGGTTGCTGAATATTTTGTTCAGCGCATCCGCATCGGCCATATTCAACAGGTTGCCTTCCGGCATATCGAGCGAGAAATGAAGGTTACGCTGTTCGGCCAGCGGCTTGAAGTTGGCATAGGTCTCTTCCAGCAAGCCGGTAATATCGACTGGTGTAAAGCTTAGGCTGAAGCCGCGTGTTTCTGTTTGCCTGAAGTCGAGCAATTGATTGGTGAGGTCTACCAGTCTGTTGGTGTTGCGGTCCATGATCTGCAGACTGTTTTTCAGATCGGGTGTTTCCCCAGCCTTTTTGATCACCTTCTCCAATGGACCTTTTATCAACGTGAGCGGGGTTCTGATCTCATGCGCCACATTGGTAAAGAATTCTATCTTGGACTGGTACAATTCTTTTTCCTTCTCATGCTCCATCAGCTCCAGCTTTCTCTTATTCTTTTCTTCCGTGCGGTGATGATAATTGCGTACGATATAAAGTATCAGCAGAAAGGCAATCAGCGAATAGGCAACATAGGCCCACTGACTGGCCCACCAGGGGGGGAGTACCCTTATGTTGATCCTCGTTACCTGACTGCTCCACGCACCACTGCTATTGGCCGCTTTAACGAGAAAATGATAAGTGCCGGCAGACAGGCCCGTGAAATATACTTTGCGGTTGGAGGTTAGATAGGTCCAGTCCCTGTCGAGCCCCTCCATTTTGTACGCGTACTGCGTCATCTCGGGGGCGGTATAGCTAAGGGCGGCAAAGTCGATGCTGAAGGTAGAAGCGTCGTGCGTTAAGGTGATCCCTGCTGTTTGAATGATGGATTGACGCAGCAGATCGCCTTTGGGGTCGATGGGGAGTTCTTTATTATTCACCTGGAACCCGGTAATGTAAACCGGTGGCACATAATTATTGGACGTGAACTCGTCGGGGTTAAAGCTGATCATCCCTTTTACGCTGCCAAAATACATGCGCCCGCTCTTGTCTTTGAAGCCGGCATTGTAATTGAACTGATCACTGAGCAGCCCATTGGCTTTCGTGTATACTTTCATTTTGCCGCTTACCGGATCAAAGCAGGTGAGGCCGCGGGAGGTACTTACCCACAATTGCTGTTTTCCATCTTCGAGTATTTTAAAAACAAAATCGCTGGGCAAACCGTCGCGTGTAGTGTACTGTTTGATGGTGCGTTTGGCGTGATCGTATTTGCAGAGACCACCCCCTTCTGTAGCAAACCACAACTGCCTGCGACTGTCTTCAAAGACATTGTTGACAAGATCGCTGGGCAGGCTGTTCTTGCTGGCAGGGTCGTGCAGCAGTCGACCTCTATCGCCGGTAGCAGGGTTATAATACAAAACGCCGCTGCCAATGGTGCCCAGCCAGATCGTACCCTGGTGATCTTCGAGAATACAATAAATGAAGTGATTACCCGGTGCTTCATCGACTGCCGTGAAGTGGTCGCCGTCTTTTACATAGCGGAACAGGCCAAGGGGAGTGCCGGCGAGCAGCTCACCCGACCTCGTTTGATAGAGTGTCAATATAAAGTTTCCCCGGAAGCTGCTGGCGCCACCGCCTCCCGAGTAATGCCGGATCACTTTGCCGGTACGGATGTCCATCACGTCGAGCCCGTGTTCGAAGGTGCCGATCCACAATTCATTGCCGGTGGGGAGTATACCGTGGATATTGCTGTAGGAGATGCCGGAAGGGGTGCCATCCGGCAGGTAGTGCGTGATCTTGCCGGTGGTGCGGTTGAGTTTATTCAGGCCCCTGTCTTCTGTGCCGATCCAAAGCTGACCGTACTGGTCCTCGCAGATCTCGCGTACGGCATTACCGCTGATGGTATTGGGGGTATTGTCCGGATAGTATTTCTGAAAAGAAGTGTATTGACGGGGATAATAATTTACACCGCCGAAGTAGGTGCCTGCCCAGATACCGCCTTCTTTGTCGCGGCAGAGGGAGTATACGGCATTGTCTGAAATAGAGTAGGGGTCGTTGAATCGTTTGCGGAGATTGCTGTAGGTGCCGTCTTTTAGGTTATATACATAGATACCCGATTCGGTGGCGATCCAGTATTCGTCGCCGCCGTAATGGACGAAGTCTCTTCCGTACACATCTGTGCGATCGGCGTTGAAAGTAAGGATGTCTTTATAGGTGCGTCCTGTGATGTCGAAGCTTTTGATACCCTGGTTGGAGGTGGCGATGAAAATAAATCCTTTACCGGTATCGAACAGGTCTTCGATCCAGCGTGATTGGGTGGGTGCTGATTGATCGAATACATCATAGGATGTTTCGGGCCGGTATTCTGCATTGAACGAGTGCAGCTTTCCATCTATGGTAGATGCCCAGAGCTGGTCATTGGCGGTAACCACTACGGAAGTGATGAGGCTGCTGTCTTTATTAATGAGCTCTGGTACGCTGTCCTTTTGTTCATTGTAGCGGAAGAGCTTTAATCCAACGACAAACCACACGTTCCCTTTTTTATCGGAAGTGAGGTCGCGCACATCGGAAAAGCGGGTATGTTCGATATAGCTGAAGCTTTCGCTAGGGGCATCATATCGGTACAAGCCTTCGCGGGTGCCCACCCAGAGAATACCCCTGGCATCTTCATGCAGGCTGTACACAAAATTATTACCAAGGCTTTTGGGATCGTTTGGATCGGGGCGGAATACTTTAAAGGTGATGCCATCAAAGCGGTTTACGCCGTCTTTGGTGCCAAACCACATAAAGCCCTTGCTATCCTGCACGCTGCAGAAGACGGTATTGTTCGATAACCCTTGTTCAACCTGGTAGTGACGGAAGTAATAACCCTGCCCATATGAAGTGGTACAGGCGGCAAGGAGGGCAATCGTTATGCAAATGACAGCGAATTTCAAAGCAATAAGTTCCGTTTGCACAAATATAACAAAGTATCCTGCGCCTTTTTGCAGCATTGGAATATAGATTCAATGCCCCCGCAACTCCTTTACCCTGTGATGTTTGCATCCTTGCTAATTCGTATTAGTACTGCTATTTAGCCAATTGCGTTTGCACAATTGAGACATTTTGGTGAAACAATGAGACGATAAAAGACCGAAAGAAAAGAGATTAATGCAAATTTTACAATGAATGGTGGACACGGATAATCGTCCAGCGATTGCGCCATTCTATGCAAACGTTTCCATTGATTCACTAACAATTAACTGCCGTATGAAGTGTACGAACTGGTATTCCCTGCCGGGAATGACATGCTACCGCATTCCCTGGCCGCAGAAAGGAAAGCTTCTTTTCCTTTTTATTCTCCTCGCTACAATTTGCAATGTTTCAATGGCCCAGGATGGGGCCAGGATCCCTGTAACGGGTATTGTTAAAGACAGTGCCGGCGCTGTGGTGCCGAATGTCACCGTGTCTGAGAAAGGCACGCAAAATTCCGTGGTTACAGGGACCAATGGAGCTTTCTCTATTAGTGTTGCCAGCAACAAGGCGGTGCTGGTATTTACCTCTATCGGCTTCGCAGCACGCGAAGTTCGGATAGGATCTCAAACCAATATTATTGTATCGCTCGAAAGCGCCAATAAAGACCTTGGTGAAGTAGTCGTTATCGGTTATGGCTCCCGGAAAAAGGAATCCCTTACCGGGGCCATTTCTACGGTTACCTCCAAAGACATCGAAAAGGTGCATGGTGGAGCTACCGTGAGCTCGGGACTGGCCGGTAAGATACCGGGCGTCAGTTTCCGGATGGCCGACGGTCGCCCGGGCGCCAGTGCGAATATCCAGATCCGCAACATGGGCAGCCCCCTGTTCGTGATCGATGGTATTCAGCAGGATGCCGGACAGTTCAACAACCTTGCACCCAACGACATTGAAAGTATCACAGTGCTGAAAGATGCATCTGCCGCTATTTACGGTGTGCGTGCTGCCAACGGCGTAGTGGTGGTTACTACCAAACGCGGCCGTACCGGTACCCGCAACACCGTAAGCGTAGATGCTTACACCGGTTGGCAAACCTGGACGCGTTTCCCCCGCGCCGAGAACAATTCCTACGATTGGATGCTCGGTAAGGCGGAAGCTGAAATGAACCAGTATGGAAATACAGCCATTACCCAGGCGCAGCTTGACAAATACAAGGCCGGCACTGAGTATGGTTACAAAAGCTTCGACTGGTACGATTACATCGTGCAAAAGAATGCGCCGATGAGTTCGATCAATGCCAGCGCTACCGGTGGTTCAGATCGCATCAACTATTACTTCTCGGTAACCCGCTTCGACCAAACTTCTGTATTGGGACGCGAATTCACCTTTGGCAGAACCAATATCCAAAGTAATGTGGAAGCCAAGATCGCCGACGGTCTTAAAGTAGGTGTACAGATCAACGGCCGCATCGAGACCCGCGATCAGCCGGGTGTGCCTGGTCCGGATGACTACTGGGCTCCCCGTTTCGCCCTGTTGCGCAACACCCCCATGGATCGTCCTTTTGCTAACGACAACCCGCTTTATCTCCAGGATATCCGCCACAATGAAACCAACTGGGGTCTCTTGACCAAAACGAAGTCGGGCTATTGGCGCGAAGATTGGCGCGTATTGCAGACCAACTTCAATGCCGAGTACCAGATACCGTTTGTTAAAGGGTTGGCTGCCCGCGCGCAGTTCTCGTATTACCTGGCCGATCGCGTCATGAACGGTCACGAGTATACATATGATGCATATAGTTATGATCCGGGGACAGATATTTATAAAGTCACCGCTTCTGTTACCAACCCCTGGCGTGAGCGCGGCAACCGAAAGGTTATGCGCAATATCTGGCAGTGGCAGCTCAACTATAACCGCACATTTGGAGAGCATACCATTGGTGCAACGGCTGTAGCCGAAAAGCAGGATTTCCGCAACCTGGAACAATATGTACACTCAGTACCCAAGGTAAATGCCTTGCCGCTGATCTACTTTACTACTATGGACAGGTACGATGACCGCGACGACCGTGAGGCACGGATCGGTTATATCGGCCGTGTAAACTATAGCTATGCCAACAAATACATCTTCGAAGCTTCCGTACGCCGCGATGCGTCCTGGAAGTTTGCGCCAGATCGCCGCGTGGGTTATTTCCCCTACGTATCGGGTGCCTGGAGACTTTCTGAAGAAGGGTTTTTCGGCAAACTGGTTGGACGTAATTCAGTATTGTCCGACCTTAAATTCCGTGCATCATGGGGTATCACGGGTGATGACGACATCGCCAATCTTGGACCTTTTGCCTACCTGACCGGGTATGAGTACAATAAAGGTATAGTAGTATTCGGTGGATCACCGCTTATCTATTCTACCAATAAAGGTGAGCCTGTGAAGGAAATTTCCTGGTATAGGAGCAAGATCACCGATATCGGTGCAGATTTCTCGCTCTTCAATAACCGGCTTCGTGGTACAGTGGATTATTTTTATCGCCTCCGTTCTGGTTTGCGTGGGCCGAAGTATGATATCCTGTTGCCGGAAGAACTGGGATATGGTTTGCCTGATGAGAACGTACGTGACGAAGCTCAGTTTGGGGTAGAAGGTTCACTGGCTTACAGTGGAAAGATCGGTCAGGTTAACTATACAGTAAGTGGCAATGGAATGATTGCTCGTGGTAAATATGTAAAGACCTACAAACCACGCTGGAACAATTCCTGGGATCACTACCGCAACTCGGGCGACCAAAGTATCGACCGCTACCGCGACATCCAATGGGGCCTGATAGCTATCGGACAATTCCAAACCCAGGAGGAGATCAACAATTATCCTGTTGATATCGATGGAAAGGGCAACAGGGATTTGTTGCCCGGCGATATTATTTATGAGGATATCAACAAAGATGGTCGTATCGACGGATTTGACCAACGCCCCATTGGCTATACAACTGGCGGACAACCCAACGTAACCTTTGGATTTAGCATTGGATTGCAATACAAAGGATTTGACTTCACTGCCGATTTCTCAGGTGGTGGCATGTATGCCTGGAACCAGAACTGGGAGCAAAGATGGCCCTTCCAGAACGAAGGCGCATTGAACAAGCAGCTTACCGATCGCTGGCGTCACGAGAATCCATTTGACCTTAGCAGTAAATGGATTCCCGGTAAATACCCCGCCTATCGTTTCAACAATGGTGGTCACAGCAGTTATCGGAACTCCACGTTCTGGATGCACAACGTTACCTACCTCCGCGCAAGGACTATTGAGTTGGGATATTCTATCCCCAAATCGATCCTGGCCAAGGCGAAGTTCCAGCGTGCCAGGTTTTATGTTAACGTGTATAACCTGTTCTCTCTCGATAACCTGAATAAATACGGTATTGATCCTGAAGTAATCGACGATAATGGCCTGCAATATCCGCAGAGCCGCTTCGTGAACGTGGGTGTCAATCTTTCCTTATAACCTTTCAATTCCGTGTAATGAAAAAGTTAATAACAATAACATCTATAGCAATAGCCACCTCGCTCACCGGCTGTTTGAAGGACGATTCCTTCCTGCAGAAGTCTCCGACCGATGTGTTCAGCGAAGAGCAAATGTGGAGCGATCCCACCGTAACCATCACCTGGTTGGGTAATGCGTACAGCCGGTACTACGATATCGAGACTGTTGAAGACTGGCAAACGATGGTTAATTTTAATGATGCTTTCCCCTCAGACAATGGCGTTTACTGGCGGGTACAAAATTCAGAATGGGGATATGGGGAATGGGGTAGCTGGGATTATGGCTACATCCGCGACCTCAACCTGTTCATCAAAAAATGTACAGCCGCAGAAAAGTTAAAGGAAAGCGACAGAAATCGATTTGTTGCAGAGGCCCGTTTTCTCCGTGCATCCTATTATTTCGAATTGGTAAAACGTATGGGTGGTGTGCCGCTCCTGCTGGAGCCCGAGCAGTATGATTTCGGTGGAGATCCCACTTACCTGCAACATCCGCGTGCGAAGGAATCGGCCATCTATGATTTTGTGATCAGCGAAGCAGAAGCTATCAAAGATATATTGCCCACCAGTACGGCCGAAAAAGGCCGTGCTACCAAGGGCGCTGCTTTAGCCATGCAAGCGAGAGCAGCCCTGTATGCCGGTTCGATTGCAAAATACGGGGTGAATACGCCTTCCGTTACCCTGCCTGGCGGTGAGGTTGGAATTCCTGCTGAAAAAGCCAGTGCTTACTACCAGAAAGCGTTGCAGGTTGCTAAAGATATCATCGAAGGCAAGGCTGGCGAGTACACGCTTTATAAAGAGAAGCAAGGTGATCTGGTTGAGAACTTTGCTGCACTTTTTACTTCCAAGTCCAATAACAAGGAAGCGATCTTTGTAGAGGATTATAAATTACAAAGCGGTAAGGTACATCCCTACACCATACAAAACCAGCCACGTTATACGGCCGAGGAGCAGGAAGGTGGTCGTATTAACCCATCGCTCAACCTGGCATTGCAGTTCGAAAAACTGGATAATACCTTCGCGCCCTTTGTAACAAAAAATGGAAGTGACTATGCCTACTATAATACGCCTTCCGAGATCTTTGCAGGCCGCGATGCGCGTTTGGGCGGTACTATACTGTTGCCCGGCACCTTGTTCAAAGGGAAACCTGTCGATATCTGGGCCGGTTTGCAGTTGCCGGATGGTTCTGTAGTTACTTCGAGTAATCCCGGAGGCACGCAAAAAATAAATAATGTCGACTACCAGGCAGTAGGTTTCGATGGTCCCATCAATGGTTATGCCTTCAGTGCACAAACAGGTTTCTATGTGCGGAAGTACCTTGATCCTACTACCGGATCTGGACAGCGGGGTGTACAAAGCGATGTTTGGTTTATCCGTTACCGCCTGGGTGAGATCTACCTGATCGCTGCAGAGGCTGCCTTTGAACTGACAGAAAAAGCGACCGCAGCAACCTATCTGAATACGCTGCGGGCAAGGGCAGGGCTTACTACTCCTCTTACCGCTGCCGACGTTACTTTCGACAGGATCGTGCACGAAAGAAGGGTAGAGCTGGCCTTCGAAGGTCATACCCTGTTTGATATGAAACGCTGGAGACTGGCACATATCGTTTGGGATGGTAATCCTATTACAGCCGCTGAGCTCAATACGAATCTCGGAGTTGCCTCCAAGCGAAACACGCAGCCCTGGGGATTGTGGCCTTATAAGATCCATGATCCGGGCAATCCCAACCACGGCAAATGGATCTTCAAAGAAGTGTTGCCCAACCGTGTAAATGCCTCCGACAGGTTCCGTTTTGGCAACTATTATTCCTTTATTGGCGACAACGTGATCAGCCGTAATCCACAGATCATCAGGAACCCCAATCAGTAATCAGCAAAAAGTAACGACATGAAACGCTCAATCAATTTCATATTTATACTCACCTTGCTGGTGGTGTTTGCTTCCTGCAAGAAAGATAACCGCGATGCGCCCGATTCAACCTTCAAAGGTCGTATCACCTACCAGGGGCAACCCATCATGGTAGACCAGGGGCAGGTTCGTTTTCAACTCTGGGAACCAGGCTGGGGTACCCTTGCACCTATTGACGTTGCCGTCAGCCAGGAAGGTACCTTTTCGGCAATCCTGTTTAATGGCAATTACAAGTTGGTATTGCCAAAGAATGATGGGCCTTATCTGGCAAAAGTAGATGGCGGCGCTGCAAAAGACACCATCATGGTCAACATCAGTGGCAATAAGGAAATGGACATCGAGGTATTGCCCTACTACATGGTGCGCAGCGCACAGTTTGCCCAGGCAAGTGGCCGCGTCAACGCAACAGCCAAAATTGAAAAGATCATCACCGATGCCAACGCGAAGAACATCGAAAAGGTTTCCCTGTTCATTAACAGAACTCCTTTTGTTGGCGCCAATGGCAACCTGCAGATTCAACGCAAGGATTCAGCCGTTGTAGCCGGTACCGATCTCAATAACCTGCAGCTGAGTGTACCTATTCCCACGATCACGCCAGCACAGAATTTTGTGTATGCAAGAGTTGGTGTGAAGATCCTCAACGTGGATGACTGGGTTTATTCACCTATACAGAAAATAACATACTAGTCAAACTCCGGCAGCCAGCGCATTTCGTTGGCTGCCGGTTGTTAAAACCAGTTAGCAAATCCCGATAATTCTATAGTTTTAAAGCCAAATAATATCTCCCATCATGCAAAGAGTACCCGTCTACTTACTATCGTTATTGCTGGCCGGTTCCGTGAAGGCCCAACAAAACTGGCAGATCGTGCCAGGAAAGATCACTACCCAGTGGTCGGCCAATGTAAACCCGGCTGCGCCGCTGCCCGAGTATCCGCGCCCGCAACTGGTGCGTGCGAACTGGCAAAACCTCAATGGCCTCTGGCAATATGCCATTGTTCCCAAGGCACAGGAAAGTACCATGCCCGCATCGTTTGCCGGCAGCATACTGGTGCCTTATGCGGTAGAGTCGGCACTTTCGGGTGTAGGCAAAACGGTAGGAAAAGACAGTGTACTCTGGTATAAGAGATCGATAGCCCTGGCGCCCGCCAAAAAAGACCAGCAGGTAATGCTGCACTTTGGTGCGGTCGACTGGCGCTGTACCGTATATGTGAATGGCCAGCAGGCCGCTTCCCACCAGGGCGGTTTTGATCCGTTCTCTATCGATATTACCCCCTTCCTCAAAAAAGGAAAAGAGCAGGAGATCGCTGTATCTGTATATGACCCTTCCGATGATGGCCCCCAGCCTCGCGGCAAGCAGGTGAAAAAGCCCAATGGTATCTGGTACACGCCTGTGACCGGTATCTGGCAAACCGTATGGCTCGAAACGGTCAATAAAACGTATATCGTTTCTACAAAGCATACATCCAACATTGACAACAAAACCATTACGGTACAAACGAATGTAGCCAATGCACAGCCCGGCGACCTCGTGAAGGTGACCGTGCTGAATGGCGCTAACAAACTCAGTGAATTCAGCGTGGCTGCCGGCAATGAAGTAAAGGCAGTGCTCGACAATCCCACACTATGGACACCCGAAAAGCCTTTTCTCTATAACCTGAAGATCGCCGTGGTGCGCAACGGTAAAAATGTAGATGAGGCCGATAGCTATTTTGCGATGCGCAAGATCTCTATGGGTAAAGATGGCAACGGTGTACAACGCATGCTGCTGAACGACAAATTTGTATTCCAGTACGGCCCCCTCGATCAGGGTTGGTGGCCCGATGGTCTCTATACAGCGCCCACCGATGAAGCGCTCAAATTCGATATCGTTCAAACCAAGGAAATGGGCTTCAATATGATCCGCAAACACGTGAAAGTGGAGCCCGCCCGTTGGTATGCGCATTGCGATCAACTCGGTATCCTGGTTTGGCAGGATATGCCCAGTGGTGACCTTGGCGCCCGTTGGGAACCACGCCCGGCCATTGAAGGTATCGGGTACGATATGGAGCGTAGCGCAGAGTCAGAAAAAATATACCGTACCGAGTGGACCGCCATCATGGACGCACTCTACAACTTCCCGAGCATCATTGTTTGGGTGCCCTTCAACGAAGCCTGGGGTCAGTTCAAGACCAAAGAGATCGTGAACTGGACCATGCAAAAAGACCCTTCCCGTTTAGTCAATACCGCGAGTGGGGGTAACTTCCATGCCGCGGGACATATCATCGACCTCCACAACTACCCGCAGCCCGCCATGCCGAGTGTAGATATATACGGTTCTAACTATGTGATCGTGCTGGGAGAGTTTGGTGGCCTGGGATTGCCCCTCGAAGGACATACCTGGCAGGACAAGAACAACTGGGGATACCGTAGTTACAAAAACAGCGAAGAGCTGTTCAACAACTATTCCCAGCTCATCGACAAGTTCCCGGCCCTGATCAGGAGAGGGTTGTCGGCTGCCGTATATACACAGACCACCGATGTGGAAGTGGAAGTGAATGGTATCATGACCTACGATCGTAAGGTCTTTAAGATGCCGGTGCAGGGACTTAAACAAGTGCACAACAAACTGTACGATATTAACCTGGTTACGATGAAATAACCATTGATACCTTCATCCTTCGCAGCGCCTTCTCCGGAAGGCGCTGCAGGAACAGGTTACACTGCGTTCGATAGCAACTGTGCTGCAGCGCTCAATCAGAAAACGACCGAACGAACTTTCTATGTGGAACAGGAACTATAGAACCATTGCCTTGTCGGCTTGTATCAGCCTGGCGCTCGCCGGCCCGCTGCAAGCGCAAAACAGTCTCCAGGTAAGTATTGTCAACAAACCCGATAATACAGCCCTCAACCAGTTTTATCCCAGTAACAAAGCGCCCCTCCAACAACAATATTTTGTAAAACTGCCGGTGACTGCCGTGAAGCCAGGCGGCTGGCTGCGAAAAGCGATGGAATTGCAAAGGGATGGTCTTACAGGCCATTTGGGGGAGATCAGTATCTGGCTTTCCCGCGAAGACAATGCCTGGCTGCACAAAGACGGTAAAGGCAAATATGGCTGGGAAGAATTGCCTTACTGGTTGAAGGGATATGGCAATATCGGTTATATGCTGCGCGATGAGAAGATGATCAGGGAAGCGAAGTTCTGGATCGATGCAGCACTCGATAACCAGCGCGCAGATGGCGACTTTGGCCCCCTCGTTACCCGCCGTGGTAAAAGAGACCTCTGGACCAATATGCCTATGCTCTGGTGCCTCCAATCTTATTATGAATATGCAGGCGATCAGCGCGTGCTGAACCTGATGACGAAATATTTCAAATGGCAACTCTCCCTGAATGACGATCAATTGCTCGAAGATTACTGGGAGAACAGCCGCGGTGGTGATAATATCTATAGCGTGTACTGGCTCTACAACCGTACCGGTGATGCCTGGTTACTGGACCTCGCTACCAAGCTGCATAAGAACACTGCCAACTGGACCCAAAAGAACAACCTGCCCAACTGGCACAACGTGAATGTGGCGCAGTGCTTCCGCGAGCCTGCACAATATGCCATGCTGAGCCGCAATGCCGGCGACCTGCAGGCTACGTATGATAACTTCGAACTTATCCGCAATATATACGGGCAGGTGCCTGGCGGCCTATTTGGCGCCGACGAGAATGCCCGCAAAGGGTACGACGATCCCCGCCAGTTGGTAGAGACCTGCGGTATGGTAGAGCAAATGACCTCCGACCAGATCCTGCTGTGGTATACTGGTGATACCAAGTGGGCCGAGAACTGTGAGGATGTTGCCTTCAATACATTCCCCGCAGCCTTTATGCCCGACTACCGTTCGTTGCGCTACCTCACAGCGCCCAATATGGTGGTGAGCGATAGCAAGAACCATGCGCCCGGTATCGACAACAACGGACCTTTTCTGATGATGAACCCCTTCAGCAGCCGCTGCTGCCAGCATAACCACGCCGCAGGCTGGGTATATTATGCCGAGAACAGCTGGATGGCAACGCCCGATAATGGATTGGCGGCCCAATTGTATGTAGAAGGAGAGGTGACGGCCAAAGTAGGCGATGGTAATACCGTTACCATAGTTGAGAATACGCATTATCCTTTCGAAGAATCAGTAAGTTTTACCGTTAAGACATCTAAGCCCACCAGCTTTCCTTTGTACCTGCGATTGCCCGAATGGAGTCAACGACCTGTGGTGAAGGTAAACGGAAAGGCAGTGCCTTTCGAAGCGACGCCTGGTGGCTATGTGAAGCTCAGTAACCAATGGAAGAACAATGATAAGGTGACGCTTCAATTGCCCATGCAATTAAAACTGCGCACCTGGGATAAGAACAAGCAAAGTGTGAGCATCAATCATGGTCCTATCACTTATTCCCTGCAGATCAAAGAACGCTTTGAACAAAGAGACAGTAAAGAAACGGCGATCGGCGATTCTAAATGGCAGGCGAATGCCGACCCCGCCAAATGGCCTTCTTTCGAGATATTTCCGGCAACCGACTGGAACTATGGGCTGGTACTGAACAATCAGCCACTCGATAAATTATTCACGGTGGTAAGAAAGAGCTGGCCCAAAGACAACAATCCATTTACACAGGCCAATGTGCCGGTGGTGTTGAAGGCGAAGGGTAAGCAAATACCCAACTGGACCATCGACCAGTATGGTCTTTGCGGACTGCTGCCGCAAAGTCCGGTAGCTACCAGTGCACCTGTAAAAGAATTGACGCTTGTACCCATGGGGGCGGCCCGCTTGCGGATCGCTTCTTTTCCCGTGGTTCAATAAGATAAACGTAACCGTATGAACCGTTTTGGTATTTTGATCCTTTTTTTGATTTGCGTCGCAGGTAAAAGTGCGCTGGCCCAAACCTCCGGCGCTTCTTTTACCAATCCATTGCTTGCCTCGGGGGCAGACCCTTTTTCTTTTTATAAAGACGGTTATTACTACTATACGCACACGACAGGTAACCGCATCGATCTCTGGAAAACAAAGAACCTCGCCGATCTGAAAACGGCGCAGCGCAAAACGATCTATAAGCCACCGGTCAATACCGGCTACTCCAAAAACCTTTGGGCACCCGAGGTCCATTACCTGATGGGGAATTGGTATCTCTATTTCGCCGCCGATGATGGGCGCAACGAGCATCACCGGATGTATGTGCTGGAGAATGCAGCGAAAGACCCGATGGAAGGGGAATGGACCTTTAAAGGAAAAGTGGCCGATCCTTCCGACAAGTGGGCCATCGATGGCGATGTGTTTACCTGGAAAGGTCAGTTGTACATGATCTGGTCGGGCTGGGAAGGGGATACCAATGGACAGCAGGATATCTTCCTGGCGAAGATGAAGAATCCCTGGACGATCGAAGGCAACCGGGTAAAGATCGGCGCCCCGCAGTTCGACTGGGAGAAACATGGCGATCTGAATGACAAAGACAATCCGCCCCACGTGAATGTAAATGAAGGTCCACAGGCATTGACGCACGGCAATCGATTATTCGTCATCTTTTCGGCCAGCGGTTGCTGGACGGATTTCTATGCACTGGGCGTCATCAGCTTTAACGGAAAGGACAACCTGCTCGATGCCGCCGCCTGGGAAAAACACCCGCAACCCTTTTTTAAACAATCGAAAGAGAACGGCGTATATGCGCCCGGACATAACTCATTTTTCAAGTCACCCGATGGTAAACAGGATTGGATCCTTTACCATGCCAATAGTGCACCGGGCCAGGGATGTGGCGGCCACCGATCACCGCGTGCTCAGCCATTTACCTGGGATATAGCGGGTATGCCGCAGTTTGGAGAGCCTGTTAAAGAAGGCATAGCGCTCCCGGTGCCAACTGGAAAATAAACCTTATCACATAAAGTAACTACTCAAAAAAGAAAAGCAAATCATGAAGAAAGCACTGGCGTTAGGAATGATGGCGCTGCAGATCGGCAGCGTGATGGCACAGGAAATGCGTGCACCTGCCTACCCGTTGATCACCCACGATCCCTATTTCAGCGTGTGGTCGGCTACCAATCAATTGAATGCATCCCCCACCAAACATTGGACGGGCTCCGAACAATCTATGCTCGGTCTCATCAATGTGGATGGTACAGTATATCGTTTTATGGGCGCGCCCGGAAAGGTCTATAAGTCAATCTTGCCGGCCTCCGACGAGAAAGCATATGAGATGGCTTTTACCGAAGCAGAGCCTGCCACAGGCTGGTCGGAAAAGGAATTCGACGACCAATCCTGGAAGAAAGGAGCAGCGCCGTTTACCGACAATCGTTCTGGCGGAGGCACCCTGTGGAGAAGCAAGAACATCTGGGTGCGCCGCACTTTCACGCTCGAAGACATCAACTCCAATAAACTCTTCCTCAAGCTCAACCATGACGACAATGCCGAGGTTTATCTGAATGGAGAGAAGATATATAGTCACGTAGGATGGCTGAACAAGTTTCAATACTTCGCCATACCAGAATCGGCGCGCCGCAAACTGGTAAAAGGAAAAAATGTATTGGCTATTCACGTTGCTAATACTGCTGGCGGAGCGATGGTAGATGCAGGTATCGTCGATGAACCCAAGTTGCAGCCTGGCGGCAACATCAAGCTGGCGACCCAGGAAGATGTAACCGTCAATGCTACCCAAACTATTTATCGTTTCACAGCTGGCAAAACCAAGCTCACACTTTCCTTTACTTCTCCCTTGCTGCCCGATAACATCGACCTGGTATCGCGTCCGGTAACATACGTGCATACTTCAGTTAGTTCAACAGACGGAGCAAGCCATAAGGTGCAGGTTTATTTCGGCGCCTCTTCGGCCCTGGCTACCAACACGCCCGCGCAGCCCGTGGCAGCTGAGCAATATAATGCACAAGGACTCTCGATCCTGAAGATGGGAACTACCGAGCAGCCTATCCTGAAGAAGAAGGGTGATGACCTGCGCATCGACTGGGGTTATCTCTATGTGGCTGTGCCCGAGAAAGACCTGGCAACACAATATGTATCTACCGTTGCAGAAGCGGTGAATGCATTCAGTGCAGCTAAGATCAAAAGAGCTACTAAACTGGAAGGCACCCAGCTGATGGTCAACACCATCCTGAGTGGGACTGCTGCAAAGAATGCGCCGATGGCGCGTACCATCCTCGTAGGTTACGATGACCTGTATTCCATCCAGTATTTCGGACAAAACCTGAAAGCCTGGTGGACACAGAAAGGTAATACCATCGAACAGGAAATAGCACTGGCTGCGAAAGAGGAAAAAAGCATCCTGGCACAGTGCGACCAGTTCAACCGTAAGCTCTACAACGAAACATTGAAAGCCGGTGGCGAGCAGTACGCCCAATTGTGCGAGCTGGCTTACCGTCAAAGTGTATCGGCCCATAAAGTGCTGAAGGATTCGCGCGGCGAGATACTCTTCCTTTCCAAAGAGAACTACAGCAATGGCTGTATCAATACGGTAGACGTTACTTATCCTTCGGCTCCGTTGTACCTGGCGTACAATCCGGAACTGTTGAAGGGTATGCTCAATGGCATCTTCTATTACAGCGAAAGCGGTAAATGGAGCAAGCCTTTCCCGGCTCACGATCTGGGCACCTATCCGCTAGCCAATGGTCAGCTTTATGGTGAAGACATGCCGGTAGAAGAGGCTGGTAATATGATCATCCTTACGGCAGCTATCGCCAAAGCAGAAGGTAATGCCAATTATGCCAGGAAACATTGGAACACCCTCAGCACCTGGGTAGAATACCTGGTAAAGGATGGCTTTGATCCTGCGAACCAATTGTGCACGGATGACTTTGCCGGCCATATGGCACGCAACGCCAATCTCTCTGTAAAAGCAATTGTAGGTATTGCGGGTTACGCCATGCTGGCTGGCCAACTGGGAGATGCTGCTACTGAAAAGAAATACCACGATACAGCAGTTGCTATGGCTAAAAGGTGGATGCAGTTGTCGGGCGATGGCGATCACTATACATTGGCTTTCGATCGCAAGGGCACCTGGAGCCAGAAATACAACCTGGTGTGGGACAAAGTTCTTCACCTGAATGTATTCCCGAAAGAAGTATACGACAAAGAAGTAAAGTATTACCTCACGAAACAGCAGGCCTACGGATTGCCGCTCGATAGCAGAAGGACCTATACAAAGTCCGACTGGATCATGTGGACCGCAGCCCTTACCAATAATCAGCAGGATTGGAATGCGTTGGTACAACCCCTGTACAAGTATGCCGCAGAAACATCCAGCCGCGTACCGCTGAGCGACTGGCATGAAACGACTGATGGCAAGCAGGTAGGTTTCCAGGCACGCAGTGTGGTGGGTGGATATTTTATCAAACTGTTGGATAAATAACCTTATTGAGTACCGGTGCTGTTTGCCAGCGCCGGTACTCACTTTTAACGATTGCCAAAACTAACTTGTCTATGAAAAAAGCTATCTGCTTCCTTTTTCTCCTGGCGGCTGCCCGCACACAAGCCCAATCTGCCAACCAGGTGTTGGGATCATCTCTCTCTCATTACGTCTTTGAACAATTCCTTTCCGGCAAAGTATACCTGCGTTCCGGTGAAGTATCGGAAAGAAAACTGAACTACAATGCGCTCACGCGCGAAATGATCTTTGAAGAGAATGGCCAGCCCATGGCGATTGCCAATCCCGAAAATGTAGATTCAGTCGTTATCGTTGGGCATAGATTCATTCCTGCCGATAAGAAGTTTTACGAGTGGATTGCCGGTAACAGTTACCCCGTTTTTGCAGAATACGTATGTGCCGTGCAGGAGGAAGGCGTTTCATCCGGATACGGATCATCTTCCAATACCTCCGCCTCCAATACCATGAAATCCTTGCATGGCAATGGCACTGTGTATGCCATGAAACTACCCGATGACTTTAAGGTGAATACGAAAGTGGCTTATTACCTCTATAAGGACAATAAATACCATCCCATCAAGAATCTGCAACAGCTCAGTAAACTCGTTCCGGCAAAAAAGGATGTCATTCAGGCATGGGTAAAGGAACATAATACAGATTTCTCGAAGCGGGAGCAACTTCAACTGCTGATCGCTCAGATACAATAAAGCCGGCACTTATGGCGGCTGCAGCAAGCTGCGCCAGGCATAACATCCAATAACCAGATAAGCATGAGTGAACCTATTGTGAGAACTACTATACTGGATATCGCGCGGGAACTCAATGTGGCTGCTGCCACCGTTTCCCGGGCACTGAACGATCATCCTGCCATCAGTATCGCTACGCGCGAAGCCGTGAAGCAGGCTGCCCGGCGCATGAATTATCAGCCCAATAAGATCGCTTCTTCCCTTCGTTTGGGCCGGTCGAAGATCATTGGCGTTATCATACCCAGTGCCGAGATCAATTTCTTTGGATCTGTTATCCATGGCATAGAGAAAGTTGCCAGCAGAAATGGTTACAATGTATTGTTGTACCAAAGCAATGAACAATATGAGCTGGAGAAAAAGGCGGTGCAAACATTTTTGCATTCCCGGGTAGATGGCGTGCTGGCATCTATATCCAAAGAAACGATCAACCTGAAGCACTATGCCGACCTGAAAAGCAAAGGTGTTCCTTTGGTGCTGTTCGATCGGGCGCACGAATCGCTGCAGGTGCCTTCGGTAGTGGTCAATGATTACCAGGGCGCCTTCGATGCCACGAGCCACCTCATTCAACAGGGCTGCCGGCGAATTGCTCATATCGGCGGTCAGCAGCACGTTACCAATTTCAACCAGCGCCTGCGCGGATACATCGATGCACTCAACGTGCACAACATAGCCGTAGATGACGACCTCATTGCGTATGGAAAAGTAAGCATTGAATCGGGCAGGGAGTGCATGAAAAACCTGCTGTCCCGGAACCCCGATGCCCTGTTTGCGGTAGAAGACTTTACAGCACTGGGCGCCATCCAGACGATCAAAGAGGCAGGCTTACGTATACCGGAAGATGTTGCGATCATCGGTTTCGCCAATGAGAAGTTCAGCGAATACTTAACGCCTTCATTGTCTACTGTGAACCAACATACAGTTCGTATGGGGGAGGAGGCAGCCACCCTGTTTTTCGAGTTGTTGCAGAAAAAGGGTTCATCTAAATTACCGCCACGCAAACTGGTGCTGCAACCAGAGATCATCGTGCGTGCGTCATCAGCTGTCAAGCCAGGATAGTAAGTGAGGTCTTCATTTCCTGAAGCCATGTTGCGATGATAGTTGATCGTTCCCTTCCCCCATTGTCTCCCTCGCATTTTCGCAGTATATTACGCGGCTCATGCAATATACTAAGCCCTTCGCCCTTGTTTCCCTGTTGATGTTCAGTAGCCCGGTTTGGACGGCTGCTCAAAAGGTAGCGCCTGTTATGAGTTCGCTGGAGCATGGATTTCGTCAGCCGCCCGATTCGGTGAAGCCTGGTGTGTATTGGTATTGGCTGAATGATCAGGTGTCGCCGCAGGGAGTGGTCAGGGACCTTGAAGCCATGCACCGTATTGGCATTGGCAGGGCATTCATTGGCAATATCGGCCTGTCGAAAGAAGAGATACCGTATGGAAACAGTCCATTGTTTTCCGACAACTGGTGGCAGGCCACAGAAGCTGCACTACGCACTGCTTCGCAAAATGGCATGGAGATAGGGTTGTTCAACAGTCCGGGCTGGAGTCAATCAGGTGGCCCCTGGGTAAAGCCTGCCGAGAGCATGCGGTACCTTACTTCGGTTGAATGGCGTGTAAAGGGACCCAAAAAAATATCGATACCCTTGCCGGTTGAAAAGGAAAATTTTCAATCGGTGGCCATCATGGCGTTCCCCATGCCGGCACAGGAGGAAGAAGAAATAGCGAACTATCAACCAGTTGTCACTGCCTCCATTCCACTCAGCGATCTGCAGAAACTTGTCGATAAGAGCAGTCAAACAGCAGTAATATTTCCCGATAAAACTAAGGAGGTGCAGATCGACCTTGCACTCACCAAGTCATTCACGGCGCGCAGCATCGTGTTGTATCCTGCTGCCACCCCATTTCATGCAAGAGTGATATTGCAGGCGGGCGATGGGAACAACTTTACCACCATCAGCGAGTTTGACCTTAACCGGAGTAACCCACAGCTCAATGTGGGCTTTATTCCCTTTGCGCCGGTATCTGTTGCACTGCGTTCATCGACTGCAAAAGTATTCCGGTTATTGCTGACCAATATTCGCGGCAAAGCGGGATTGGCGGAAATAAAGATTGGTGCTGCACCGGTAGTGGATCTCTATATGGAAAAGCAGCTGGCGAAGATGTTCCAGACGCCATTGCCCATGTGGAATGAATACCAGTGGCCCGGACAACCGGAACCCGACGGGAAAGAGGGGGTGGTAGATGCCGGCAAAGTGATGGACCTCACGCGCCAGCTTTCTCCCAATGGAGTGCTGCACTGGAATGTGCCGAAAGGTGATTGGATCATTGTGCGGTATGGCATGGTGCCAACGGGCGTAACGAACAGTCCGGCCACCAAAGAAGGCCAGGGGCTCGAAGTCGATAAAATGAACAAGGCCATGCTGCCCCATCATTTTGAGGCATTTGCCGGAGCGATACAACAGAAGATTGCACCGGAACACCGGTCTGCCCTGAAATGGCTGGTGGCCGATAGTTATGAAACTGGGTCGCAGAACTGGACCGATGATATGATCGCTGATTTCAAAACGGCGATGGGGTATGATCCTTTGCGTTGGCTGCCGGTACTGTCGGGCAGGATCGTGGGGAGCGCGGAAATGTCTGACCGCTTTTTATGGGACCTGCGCCGGCTCATTGCCGACAGGGTGGCCTATCATTATGTGGGCGGACTGCGTACACAGGCAAACCAGCATGGTATGAAGCTGTGGCTGGAGAACTATGGCCATTGGGGCTTTCCCGGTGAATTCCTCCAGTATGGCGGGCAGGCCGATGAAGTGGCTGGCGAATTCTGGAATGAGGGGGACCTCGGTAGTATCGAAAACAGGGCGGCTTCATCTTCGGCCCATACCTATGGTAAAACTAAAGTGTCTGCCGAATCCTTTACGTCGGCCGGCCACACCTTTGCACGATATCCTGCCTTATTGAAAAAGCGTGGCGACTGGTCGTTTACTGAAGGCGTGAACAATACCTTGCTACACGTCTACATTCATCAGCCCGACGATGAAAAGTTACCAGGTATCAATGCCTGGTTTGGCACCGAGTTCAACCGGCATAATACCTGGTTCGATCAAAGTAAAGCATTCATCGATTATATACGCCGCTGTAATTTTCTGCTGCAACAAGGAAAACCGGTGAGTGATATCGCTTATTTCATTGGGGAAGATGCGCCCAAGATGACGGGCGTGCGTGATCCTGAGATACCCCCAGGTTACCAGTTCGACTATATCAACGGCGAAGCCATTGCCAGGCTAACTGTGAAGGATGGTCGTTTGGTATTGCCCGATGGCGTATCCTATCGCTTACTGGTATTGCCGCCATTGGCGACGATGCGGCCGGGTGTACTCAATAAGATCAGAGAATTAGTGCAGGCGGGAGCTGTAGTCATTGGTGCGCCTCCCCAAAGAGCGCCGGGATTGCAAAACTACCCGGCTGCCGATATGCAGGTACAGCGCACCGCTGCTGAATTGTGGAATGGAATTGACGGAGACCAGGTAAAGCACGGTACATTCGGAAAAGGCATGGTGCTGCGGGGTGTCTCGATGAAGGAGGCGCTTGCCCTGGTGCAAACAGGGCCCGACTTCATCAGCAATACCGCAACGAACGTGTTGTACGCGCACAGGTCGGCCCCGGGAGCAGAGATATACTTTATTACCAATCAAACCGAACAAGCGGTGGCGTTTGAACCCGCTTTCCGCGTTACAGGTCTGCAACCGGAGTGGTGGGATGCTGTTACCGGCAGCATGCGGTCGTTGCCGGAGTATACAATCGAGGGAAGGCATACCTTGGTGCCGTTAAAGCTGGAACCATTGCAAAGCGCCTTTATTGTGTTCAGAAGACCGGCTATTGGCAAGATACCGGGGGTTAACTTCCCCAAGCTAAAACCCCTGCAAATGCATGCAAGACCCTGGACGGTGCAGTTCGATACTGCCATGAAGGGGCCAGCAAAACCTGTCACGTTTACCAAGCTCGAAGATTGGAGCACGCACTCGCAGGACGCGATCAAGCACTACTCCGGGAACGCGATTTATAAGACTACATTTTCTATTAATAGTTTGCCCAAGGGAGAGCATGTATTGTTGAATCTGGGCGTGGTATATAACATGGCCTCGTTAAAGGTAAACGGACAAGAATTGGGTACTGTTTGGACGGCGCCATGGCAGGTAGACATTACTCCTGCCTTGAAGCAGGGGGAGAATAAACTGGAAATAACGGTCGTTAATACCTGGGTCAACCGGCTTATTGGCGACAGCCGTTTACCCGAGGCACAACGCAAAACCTGGTCGCCGGTAAATTCTTATAAACCCGGGGATGCTTTGCAACCTTCTGGCCTGGTGGGGCCCGTGACTTTGTGGGGAGTGAAGTATTGAGAAAGTCACTTACCTTCACGCCATGCCTTTCTCCCGCCGCCAATTTCTGCTCACTAGTGTAGGTGGTTGCGTTCTTGCAACAACCAAAGGAGTTCAAGCCGCCTTGGCGCAGCTTGATGGAGTGAAATCGCCCGCTACGCTCATGACGGTAACCGGACCGATAATTTCATCGGCTATGGGAGCTACACTGATTCACGAACATATCCTGGTAGATTTTATTGGAGCTGACAAGATCAGCTATGACCGTTGGAACCGGGAAGAAGTGATCAAAAAGGTAATGCCCTACCTGGAAGAGATGAAGGCGCAAGGGGTAAAGACCTTCTTCGACTGCACCCCTGCATTTCTGGGCCGCGATCCTGTATTGCTCAAAACGATCGCTGAGAAAACCGGATTGCACATCGTTACCAATACCGGATACTATGGTGCTATCAAGAATAAACATTTGCCGGCCTGGGCACATACCGAAACCGATCAGCAACTGGCGCTGCGATGGATCAGGGAAGCCAAGGAAGGCATTGAAGGAACCGATGTGCGGCCTGGCTTTATTAAGATCAGTGTCGATGAAGGTAAGCTATCGGCATTGCATCAGAAGATCGTGCGCGCAGCTGCCATTACCCATCTTGCTACAGGCCTCACCATTTGTTCGCACACAGGTAAAGCACCAGCAGCGTTTGAACAACTGGAAATTCTAAAGGCCGCCGGTCTGCAGCCGGATACATTTGTTTGGGTGCATGCGCAGGCTGAAGACAATATCGAGCAACATATCAAAGCGGCCACTATGGGCGCCTGGGTTAGCCTGGACGCCATCGGTTGGGGCAAGCCGGAACAATACGTCTCCCTGCTAACGGAGCTCAAAGAGCGCCGGCTGCTTCACCGGGTCCTTATCTCACACGATGCCGGCTGGTACGATCCCGCTAAACCTGCAGGCGGTGAGTTCATTGGTTTTACCGCACTGTTTACTAAGCTGATCCCTTTGTTGAAGAGCAAAGACTTCACAAAGGCCGATATCGACCAATTGCTGGTCTACAATCCTATCATAGCGTTTACTGCCGGTGTCCGTCGTTTACCATGATGTTTTAAAGACGTCCTCTCACAAACAGCGAATTCCTATATTGCAGCCTAAACCGGGCAAGCGTGGAACCATTCAAAAACCTCTACAACGATACTTTCTTTAACGGGCTCACCAGTGTACTTTCCAAAACACTCAAAGACTTCGACAAGAAGCAATTCCTTAAAAAGATATACGACAAAGACTGGGAAGCCAGGGAGCTGAAGCAGCGCATGAAGCATATTGCAGAGACCCTGCATGGTTTTATGCCTGCCAATTATGATATAGCTGTAAAGCAACTGTATAAGATCATCGATGCTTTACGCAAAGAAGGGAAAAATGGAGCGCTCGAACACATGATCTTCACGGAGTATGTCGAGAAATACGGCATCGATCACTACGATACCTCCATGGAAGCTATTGAATTCATTACCCAGTTCATTAGTTGCGAATTTGCCATCCGCCCCTTTATCATTCGTTACCAGGCCAAGGCGATGAAACAAATGCTGAAGTGGTCAAAGCATGAAAGTTTTCATGTGCGCAGGTTGTCGAGTGAGGGATGCCGGCCGCGACTGCCCTGGGCCATGGCGCTGCCGGCTTTGAAGAAGGATCCTTCGACGATTCTTCCCATTCTCGAGAATCTGAAAGACGACCCTGCTGAGTTTGTGCGTAAAAGCGTGGCCAATAACCTCAATGACATAGCGAAGGATAATGTAGACATCGTGCTGGACCTGGTGAAGCGTTGGCAGGGAAAATCGCCCCGCACGGATTGGATTATCAAGCACGGCAGTCGCACCTTGCTGCGCAAAGCGAATCCCCAGGCCATGAAGTTGTTCGGATTGGCGGTGGCCGATAAGGTAGTGGTCGACAAGCTAAAGATCACTGATAAAAGCATTGGCATCGGCAGTACGCTGCTTTTTGCCTTCGAGCTTACCAACAAAGGAGATCAGCCCATCAAACTGCGGGTAGAGTATGGAATCGATTATGTGAAATCAGGCGGCAAGGCCAGCAGGAAATTATTCAAGATCACTGAGAATATATATCAACCGCACAAAACGGTAGCTTTTAAACGGGCACAGTCATTCCGTAACCTGACAACCCGCAAGCATTATGCGGGTGTGCATACTTTGTCGGTCGTGATCAACGGACAGGAACTGGCGACTAAGAAGTTCGAAGTGACGGAGTAGGGCAGGGGCATATATCGGAAACTCGATTCTTCGCGCCTGGTTCCAAACTCAGGTAGCCCTTTTGCTACAGGTAAAGCAGGATTACGCGCCATTCATACAAGTGGCCCGCTGTGGTCATAGGACAAACGCATAATTTCGGATACACAAATGCAACAACAGTTATGGGAAAAATAACGAATACTACCTGGGATCCTGCCACACAATTGATCAGTACACAAATTTCGGGCAATGTGGATATTGAAGATGTTGAGCGGTGGGAGCAATCCCTGTTTGAAGCGCTCGATCAGGTAGCTGAAAACGGAACATTTAAAATATTCGTGAACCTGCATGGATTCAAAGCCGTCAATTTCGAGGCTCATAAACGGTTTCGCAATATCGTTCCCTTAACACTCTCAAAATACGGCTGGCGCGTGGGTTACCTCGATCTGTTTGACGAAGCTGCTGACCTGCCTATCAGTACCACCAGGGGTATCCGCTGCCGGGCCGCTGTGCATGTGCACCAGGACGAGACCAAGATCAACCTGTATGAGAACAACTATAGCCGGGACAATGAGCATTATTTTAGCGATCCGGTAGTGGCGGAAAAGTGGATTGTTGAGGTGGCGTGAGTGGGGGGAGGTAGGGAGATCAAATAATTGTTTAATTTGATCCCCTCAATCATTAGCCATGCCTTCCAAAAAGAAATCATCCGGCAAAACAGTGCCAGCGCCAGCACGTGTCGCCAAAGCGTCTGCAGGTGCCCGGGAAACCACGAAAAAAGCAAAAACGACTAAACCTTCGTTGGTGACTAAGGAGCCCCGAAATGCCCCCAAAAAAGCGGCAAAAGTCAAACCCGTTCCCGCCACTAAAGCGGCCGCCAAAAGCGCCGCCCCGAAATCCACCGCCATCCCTCCCCGCAGCATCCAGGACGACCTCCAGGTACGCTCATTCGAATCGCTGGCCGACCTGGAAGCCTGGATGGCCACCCATCACCAAAAAGAAAAAGGCATATGGGTGCGCGTCTTCAAGAAAGGCGCCGGCAGCAACACCATCAGCCGCGCCGATGCGCTCGACGTGATGCTTTGTCACGGCTGGATCGATGGCGTAGCCAACAAATACGACGAACATTCCTTCCTGCAACGATTCACGCCCCGACGCTCCAAAAGCATCTGGTCCAAAAAGAATATCGACAACGTTGCACGGCTTATAAAAGAAGGCCGCATGCAGCCGGCCGGCACGAAAGAAATTGAAGCAGCCAAAGCCGATGGCCGCTGGGCCCAGGCCTACGATTCTCCGGCCAACAGCTCTATCCCTGACGATTTTCTGGCCAGCATCAAGAAGAACAAGGCCGCCTACACTTTTTTTCAAACCCTCAATAAAACCAACCTGTTCGCCATCTCCTGGCGATTGCAAACTGCCAAGAAACCCGAAACCAGGCAGCGACGTATGGAAGCTATTATAGATATGCTGGCGAAGGGACAAAAATTCCATTGAGTTACCGGTATACCAACTTGTTACGGGTTAATGAACTGAACAGTCTGTGATTTTCATGACTTTTGCTTATAGCAGATCATTGCCACATTTGGAGAATTAATGACAGGATAATAGCAATTAGTTCAAACGCCGTATTCCCGGCATGGTCTATTGGTGGAATTTTACGCCATTAACGAAAGTCAAAATCATTTCAGATGGAAAAGGCACGGTATAACATTTTCAACCTCATTCACAAGGCGCTCAGGTCAATGCTGTATGAAACAGCTAACCTGATACAACAAACTGATTTCGAGTGCCGCGAAGAGGCCGAACATACAATGTACCTATTGGAGAAGATATTGTATTACTTCGACAAGCACGCTCAGCATGAGGACACTTTCATACTTCCGGCCATAGCCCGGTACAACAAGGAACTCGTAGACAGTTTCGAGAACGAACATGTAGCCGACCATGCACTGGCCGAAAGCATCCGGGAATCCATGGAAGCCTGGGAGAAGACAAATGATCCTGCGGAGATGATCGCCCTCGGCCGGCATATTTTTCTCACCTTCAATGATTTCATTGCGTTCAATCTTACGCACATGAATAAAGAAGAGGATGAATTGAATGCTGTATTGTGGGAATACTTCAGCGATCCCGAACTGATGCAGATCACACAATCATTGGTGGCCACCATACCGGCAGAAGACCTCTTCGATCAAAGCAAACGGATGATGGGAGCGGGCAACAACCAGGAACTGCTTGCCTGGCTTTCGGGCATCAAACAAAAAGCCCCCAAGCCTTTATTTGACCTCCACATCCGCATGGCGCGCGAGGTATTGTCTACAAAACGATGGAATGCCATCAGCGAAGTACTGCTGGCCGATGCAACCGTTGTATATTGATATCCGTACCCTGCTCGCACATTGGGCAGGGTTATTTTTCCTCTACAGAAGCTGGCATAAAGATCGACTTCAGTAAAGCATACAGCTCCGGATGCCTTTGCTCCATTTCCGCAGGCTTTTCAAAGAAATACTCCGACACTACCGCCAGGAACTCCGCTTCATTCGTAGTACCATAATAATTGATATCCGACCTGCCTTGTTTGATCAATTGCATTTCTTCGTGAATGCGTCTAAGCCAGGGCTTAGCATACTGGTGTGGTATCAGGGCTTCGGGCAATCCATCAGTAGCTCCATCCGATTTATCGACTAAATGCACAAATTCATGGATGGCTGTATTGTGCTTATCGCTTCCCGCACGAAAGCCCTGCCGCACATTTTCCTGCGATAAGATCATCTGGTTTTGCATGGGTCCTGTGCCTACCATGCCCAATATATTGCGGCCATTGCCATCCTGGCTATATTCTTCATTGAAGGAACCCGGATAAAGTACCACCTCATGAATGTTGCGATACTCCCAATCGGGAAACGCAAAAATAGGAATGATGGCGCCGGCGGCTACCAGCACCCTGTCCACATCCTCCACCGTCGTATTGACGCCGGTAATGTGTACACGCTCCAGGAAACGCATCACGCGTGCCTCGAAAGCGACTTGATGGTTTTCATCGAGCCGGCGGTAAAAAGCAACATGTTCCTTCAGGAGACCTTTAACGGTGTCTAATGACAAGCCAGTCACCACTTTTCTTTTTCTAAAAGCTAGCGACAATAAAAACGCCATGATAGCAATGCCTGTAATGCCTAAGATCGTTTCCATGTATAAACTGCGTGGTTACTAATTGAATTGTAAGATACGCCATATGAGTGAGTTGAGTGCTTAATTACAAGGCTTTATAATGATAAGCAGGGCGCTGCGTCCTGCCTTTTTTCGTTAAAGTTGTAATAAAATGACAGCCTTTACTACCAATATGTATGCAAAAGACAATTCTATTTATACTGTTATTTGGGGTGGTTAACTTTTTTATCATCCTTACGCATATTTCACTGTATCAGTCAGACACACCCAAACTGAGTTGGATCAGTATGATCGCGCACGGGCTGCTGCTCGTCATCTTTCCCTATCGCAAAATATTCAAACAAAAAACAACCCGATAAACAATGAAACCAAGTAGACTTTTACATGTAATGGTATTCTTTTCACTCGTCAGCGTTACTGCCTGTACCTGTAACAGGGTATTGCCCAACTTCGAGGGGGTTAAGATGGAAAACTATGGCCGCAATGGTCGCGAAGACTTTAAAGCAGTGACCGGCGCACAAGGTATTCTTGGTCCGGGTTCCGAGTTGTTCCAGGTGCCTATGTGGGAACAAAAGGCCGACCCTTCCGAAGTGAACATTACGGCTAAGGATGCGGGTTCCTTCAGTGTAGACCCTACCTATACCTATTCCGCTACCCGTGGCCACGGTGTAGATATCATCTTCCATTATAAACACCTTGGCGTGGACGATCCCAATCTCATGATGGACAATATCGAAAGCAATGTATTGAATCAGATGGTGGTGAATGCCTATCGTGAAGAAGGTCGCAGCTACAGTACCGATAGCCTCATGAACAACCTCAATGCTTTCGAAAAGGCAGTGGAAAAGCGCTTGCGCGATGAGTTTGGAGCCAAGTTCTTCAACCTGTTGACGCTGACCTCCGGCCTGAAGCCACCCGCCTCCATGGTCGCAGCGATTGAAAAACGCAACAATGCCATTCAGCAGGCCGAGCAGGTGAAGAACGAACTGGAAGTAGCGCGTATGCAACTGGAGAAAGCAAAGATCGAGGCCGAAGCTAACCGGGTAAAAGCCACCGGCCTGGAGCCCCGCGTATTGCAGGAACAATGGATTGAAGCGATCCGCAATACCAACAACAAAGTGATCATTACCGACGGTAAAACACCCGTTATATTGGGTAACCCATAAGATTAACCATTAATCAGCCATAAACCTTGTCGCCCGGCATACACTGCCGGGCTTTTTTTATTACGCTGGTTGAAAGCTTAGTAATTGTAACAACTCCTGTTTGGATAAAGCAGGCACCAGGGCATTGCCGGTTTTGATGAGGTCGTCGGCCAGCGATTGCTTGGTTTCCTGCATCTGCATGATCTTTTCTTCTACGGTGTCCGCACAGATGAGCCGGATGGCGATCACCTTCTTATCCTGCCCGATGCGATGCGCGCGGTCGATGGCCTGGTTCTCTACAGCAGGATTCCACCAGGGATCTATCAGGTAAACATAGTCGGCCTCTGTAAGGTTAAGACCTGTGCCCCCGGCCTTAAGGCTTATCAGGAATACGCGGCTGTTCGGATTGGTTTGAAAGGCATTGACCACCGCACCACGGTTGCGCGTACTGCCGGTAAGCATTTCGTACCCGATATCCCTTTTCTTCAATTGTTCAGCGATGAGGTCCAGCATGGTTACAAATTGTGAGAACACCAGGATCTTATGGTTGGGTGATTTGTCTTCGATCTGTTCCAGCAGGGTATTGATCTTGGCCGAGCTATGACCCGTAAGGGCGTCATCACCCAGCAGGGCTGGCGCATCGCAGATCTGCCTTAGCCTGGTGAGGCCCTTCAGTACGTTCATGGGGTTCTTTTTCAACTGATCGTCGGTAGTGGCAGAAATGTATTCCCTGAACTCTTTTTCATAAGCATCGTAAATGCCGCGTTGCTCTTCATCCATTTCGCAATACACCACCATCTCTGTTTTATCGGGCAGTTCGGGCGCTACTTCATCTTTTGTTCGGCGCAGGATAAATGGCTTTACTTTCTGGTGCAACTCGATAGCCCTTTTACTGTTCTTGAACGAATCGATTGGCACAGAGAATACATCTTTGAAATATTGTTTGCTGCCCAGCAGGCCGGGACAGGCAAACGATAGTTGGCTGAACAGGTCGAAGGTATTGTTTTCGATGGGCGTGCCGGTAATCGCGATGCGATTGCGGGCATTGAGCAGTCGTACGGATTTATATCGCTGCGTTTCGGGGTTTTTGATGTTCTGCGATTCGTCGAGGAAAACGTAATTGAACGTATAGTCTTTCAAAAATGAAATATCCGACAGCAAGGTGCCATATGAAGTAAGGATGAGCTCATACTCTTCAAACGATTCGGTGTTTTTGATGCGGCCTGCTCCATGGACAGTACAAATTTTGATGGAGGGCGCAAAGCGCTCTACTTCCTGTTGCCAGTTAAAAATGAGCGTCGATGGCACTACCAGCAGGTTGGTGTTGTGCTTAACCTTGTGCCTTTGCGAAAGAATAAAGGCAATGATCTGGATCGATTTACCCAATCCCATATCATCGGCCAGACAACCACCGAAATTCAGTTCGTCGAGGAAATTGAGCCAGTTGAGTCCCTCACGTTGGTAGGGCCGCAGAATGCCATGCAGCTCTACAGGTTCCTCAACGGCTTTGATGTCTTGTACACCACTCAGTTTTTCCCGATAAGCCTGTATTTCCATTTCTATGGCTTCATCCGGCAGGGCGGCTTCGTACAGTTGTTCAACGGCCGATAGATTGATCTTATTGATCCGGATGGTCGACTCGTCGATCACCTCCGCATTGTTGAAATAGTCCGTAAACTTCTTGATCCACTCTTCCGGCAGTATGCCCTGGGTGCCGTCTCCGAGCTGAACATACTTGTTGTGGTTGCGGATGGATTTGTATACCTGTTTGAGGGAAGCCTTTTGTTTACCAAACTTTACCCGTATGTCAGCATTGAACCAATTGATGCCCGTAAGCACTTTGATGTCGACCTTGACGCGGTGGGGGTTAACGCGATTGTTATCAAGCTCGTTGAAGCCGAGCACCGTGATGCCTTCTTTTTCCCACACCTCAAAAGCCTGGAGGAACCAATCTTCGGAAAGAAAACGGTCACGGTGCAAGTACCAGTAATGCAGGTCGTTTTCCTGCTGTTCGTCGAAGTGTGGATGCTGGCTAAGGATCAATGCCGTAAATGCGCGTTCCGCATCGTCATTGCGTGGAATAAGCACATCCTTCCCCTTGGCATCGGTGGTATGCACGAGCCTTTTGGTACGGATGGGGATCTCTACTTCGCCGTAGCGGATCACCGGAATGATCATCACAAAATTCTTCAGGTCAGAGAGGTAAATGATACGCTCCAGCTTGTTGCCGTTGGGCGTGCGCGCCATATCGGCTGGCGTGGCTTCAGGAATATATTGATAATCGATGTCGAGTTTGTCTTCGAGCTTTTCCAGCAGCTGTGTTTTGAACTCACTGTACTTATTGCTGTGGATCAGGAAATGGTCTCTTTTTTTCAGCAGTTCGATCATTCCCAGCGCCGGCAGCTGATCGATGAGGTATAAGGTGTTATCAGCCTGCAGAAACCAGTTGAAACGTAGCTGGGCGTCTTTCAGGGATAGTTCTCTGTCGGACAACTGAAGTTTGCCGTGTACGGTGTAAAAAGCGCCTTCCTGCGATACGCTGATGTTGATTCCGCCAGGTAACAAGGCGGTTCTTACAGGTGTAACAGAGGTGGCAGTGACATTCTCCGACACCTCCGGATGGTGCAGGTAAAAACGATAGCGTGCCGGGTTCCGGATAATGGCTTTCAGGGCCTTGAGGTCGGAGGTGGATCGTTTGGCTGCCGGATGGATCTGGAATTTATGAATGGCTGTATAGAACTTCAGGTGATCAGGATCGTCGAGGGTCCAGGCAAGATCGAGCGGAGCCAGGGGAGTTAACGGATTCTTGATCTTGCCGTCTTTGGATTGCCCGGCGCTGTACAACTCCACTAATAGGTGCTTATGGTATTTATGTTGTTTGAGAACAATGATGGTCGTTTTGCCTTCGGCCTGCGGGACGCTTGCAGGCAACTCGTCGGTTGCCGGGTACAGCAGCTGCTGTAGCGCCTGCAAAGAGTCGGGGTTCACGGCCAGCAGGGAAGCCTGCGTAGCCGTAATGGTTAGTTTGTTGTTCTCGTATTGAATACTGAAAAAATCATCCAGGTTATCTACGGTGGCCAGACCATAATCCGCCGCAAACTTTTTCAGCTTCTCCAGGCGAACCTGTGGAAAGAAGAAGGCACCGAGGTCATCGCGTCTTAGCAGCGCCGTGAGAACCTGTGCTTCATGGGTGCAAAGTTTTTGATCATCGGGGTTGCAGGTGCAGGAGATCAATAGTTGCTGATCCTGCCGCAGTACAGTCACGGGAGGAAATATGGGATAAGCCAGGCGGTTGATGAAAATGCCATGGTCGGGCTCCAGGCTATGGGGCGAAATGAGCTGGTACTCCCGGGGCTCGATATAATTCGCGCCGGGGCTGCGTTGCGCGATTGCAGTGTCGTTAAGCTGGTCGATGATAAACCGCTTGAAACGTGCGTCGGCTCCGGGTGGGGTAGCTGTATGGTGTGCTGCCTGGTCCATAAGGGTGCAAATATCGGCTATTTGATGGATCGGTCAGGCAGGGAACGGTAAGCCCCTGATCCGGTCGTATGGAGCCATAGGTCGGCAGTATTGAACCCTGAATTGTTTGTCGCGCTGACGCCAGGCACGCAGCTCGAAACACTCGTCGTTTTCGGATAAGTTTTTTATAGTTGCGTTCGCTGAACCACCACGACCGCCGACATGTTTACGCAGCGGGGTTGGGGGCTCTTCCTCTGCAATTACCTGCACGCCTGCATACTGTTGCAGAAGGTATTCATAGACATCGGATGCCTTCCATCCGTACTTCAACCAGGTTTGCGCCTGGCCTACCAGCTTGCGGAACAACGACTTTTTTCTGAAGGGAGGCGGTACCTGCCAATAGACTGCTGATGCAATAGGCGACGCTACAGCCATCCAGTCGGCATGTTTCATGAAATTGCGAAAGGCGGGATCTTTCTTTACTCTTTTGGCGGTGAGCGAACTGCGTGTCCGCACAAAGTACTTTTCACGCATATAGTAAATTGTTACCGGCCCCACCGTACCGGTAAAAGGCGGAATGTAGTTAAGTCGTGCCATGTGCTATGTTTTACTTAAAGTTAAGCCTGGCACATCACGAAAAAGTCAGGGCCTGGCTGCACCCGTGGCAATCTGTGGCTTTCCGTGGCATTTAGTGACTTTCCGTGACATTTAGTGACATTTGGGGGCCTCCAAAAAAGGGGTTTAGCGCCGATTTTTCAGTACAAGGCAATAGATCCAGTTTGTACCAACTACCTGCCTGGCTCGCTTCTTCCATACGTTTCCTTCGCTTTTCCTTCGTGTTTCATTATTGTTTCATTCGGTGTTAAAGCGCAGTATACCAAAAGAAGGAGCGAATGAGGTATGAATAAGGCATGAATGAAACTGGCTTGGGGAGGTTTACAACAAGTGATGATTCTGCATCACCCACTTCAACAGGGCATTATTCCCTTCTTCCAGTTGCAGCTTGCGGCAAATGTTGTGGCGGTGGTTCTTGATGGTATAGGGGCTCAGGAATAGCTCCTGCGCAATTTCCTTGGTCGTCTTTTGATCGCGGATCAATTGAAGGATGCTGCGCTCAGTGGTATTGAATAGGGTAGTGGCATGGGTGATGCGCTCGCCCATAGTCGTATTCTGACTGATCCTGTTCATGACCAGCTGTACGCCGGCAAACAACTGCGCTTCATCCACCGGTTTGAGAATATAGTTGGCGGGGTTGATGGCCGAAGCCTGTTCGATGATGCTGCGGTTCTGGTACGAGGAAATAAAGATCACCTCAAAGGCATATTGCTCGCGTAATTCGGTCACCAACGCAATGCCCGATTGATTGTCCTGCAGGTTGATGTCGCACAACAACAGGTGGGGGAGCATGTCGGCCATGGCCGCCTGCGCCTCCTTTACCGACACGGCAATGCGCGTGGTGCAGGGAAAGGACGACAACAGCTGTTGTTCGATAAACCGGGCAATGATGATCTCGTCTTCGATAATAAGTACACGTACCATGCTTATAGTGGAATTTGAAACTGATAAGTTAAACCCTGTCCATTCGTTACGTTGATCGAGCCGTTCATTTGCCGTGCCAGGTCATGGATCAATGAAACACCCATGGTCACCGGCACGCCCTGCTCGCGATGACTGATCCCCGCGCCGTTATCCGAATAGGTAAACAGCATATTGTGCTCATCGGATTGCTGCATAGTGATCCGGATGGTCGGGTCGGAATGATCGATGAAAGCGTATTTGAAGGAGTTGGTCAGCAGTTCGGTAAGGATCAGTCCAAACGATAAAGCCTGTTTGCCCTGCAGCAGCAGGTTGCGGTCGATATCCTGCAGGATGCGAATGCGGCTGCGACTGTCATAGATGCGCTGCAGGTGATCGGCCAGTTCGGTAGCGAAATCATGGGCTTTTACGGAAGTTTGTTCTTCAAAACGGAAAAGCTTTTCATTTACCAGCATCATCGCTTTGATCTTACCCATATTACCGCGCAGTATTTCACGGGAGGCTTCGTCTTTGATCATCGGCACCTGCAGACTGTTCAGTCCATACAACAACTGGAGATTATTCTTCACCCGGTGATTGAGTTCGTTGATCAGGGTTTCGATCTTCGAAGCCCGGTCGGCCAGCAACGCCTTTTGTTCGGTAAGTGTTCTGTTAGAGATCATGAGTTCCGAAGTGCGCGCTTCCACCTTCTTTTCGAGTATCGCATTTTGGAACTGCTGTAGGGTATTGAGCTCCTCCAGGGCTTCATGCTTATCGATCTCATGCTGCCGTAACGCTTCCTTCAGTCCGGTGGCGAACAACAGAAACACAGCCATCGTCGTGATGTTGGAAATGTAAGGAGTGGGCAACAGGGCCTTCTCCTTAATGAGCGCCGAGCTGAGCACGGTGTAGATCGCCGAAAGAAAGAAGAGCCCTAAACCGTAGGCGAGGTAGCGCTGAGCCCTTGTAAGGCGGTGCCAGCATTTCCAGAGCGAGCAGGCGATAAAGCTGAGCGGAAACACCGATAGATAGAGGTTGATCTTATTGGCCAGCGCGAAATTGCCGGTAAAGTGATCGATGCCCAGTTGAACAACAGACAGCATGCCCAGACCAAGAACAAGCAAAATACCCACCCGGAACAACTTGGGATTGTATTGTTTCATTTGCCAGAAATCCATCAGCAGCATATAAATACCAAAACTACCCAGGTGTACGAAAGTAAAGTTGAAATACCAGCCGGTTTCCGGATGGTTGGGCGTAAACCAGTCGATGAAATATCCGCGGGTGCAGAACCCATACATGCCGATGCCCGCAATAAAGCAGAGTAACCAGAGATAAGGTCTGAAGCGGCTTACGGCCCAGGAGAGCAGGGTGTAGATAAAGAACAGGATCACTGCGCCCTGTGGCCATGCTTCTACAACGCGGGACATCATCGCCTGGGCCATATAGGGTTCGCGTTGCTGCAACGTGAAATCGAATACAGGCCAGTAGTGTTTGCTATGATGTACTTTAAGTAAAAGCTCATAATGGTGCCCTGCCTGCAGGTGGAGGGCCGCGAACTGCCGGCCATCGTATGGTGCAATGAATTTTTTAGGACGGAAAGCGCCCACCTGTTTATGAATGACCAGCCTGCCATGATCGTAGAGGTAGGCATCCACGTAAGTGAGGTGGTGAAAAGAAAGGATCATATCGGCATCAGCAGCAGTAGCATTGCTGAGCGGCATACGCAACCAATAATAGCTGGTGGGCGATTGTTGTTTTAATTGCTGAAGGGGAATGAATGCTGCACGATGCTCGTGGGCATTGGCGGTGTCGGATTGTTTGGTAACATCTTCCCACACCTCGAAATAGGGCGCCAGCTTTGTAATGACGGCGGCCTGATCGCTGGAGCGTATCGTCAATGTATCGGCCCGGCAGGGTAGGGCTGCCAGCAATACAAAAAGGATGCAATACAGTTTTGGTGGGGCGAGGGGCTTGATCAACATGTGCGATAAAAATGCAATATACTGTTTCTCAACACATAAAATCTCTCCTTAATAAGT
Source organism: Paraflavitalea sp. CAU 1676 (assembly GCF_029223285.1). Taxonomy (GTDB): domain Bacteria; phylum Bacteroidota; class Bacteroidia; order Chitinophagales; family Chitinophagaceae; genus Paraflavitalea. The sequence goes on from NZ_JARHUJ010000008.1 coordinate 186,417, forward strand.
TGATAACGGAGCTTTTGACCGTTATTTGACAAATTTGTCAATTATACCCAAAAACCTTGATCGTGATCATCATCGTTTACTACGGTCGATTCCTGCTTCGATAACTTTGAGGGCACTCCCCAGTCACCCCGGTCTTGTATCAATTGTGAAAATGGTTGTATGAGTTGTAGTAAAGCAGTTCCATAATGCCAAAGCGGCCAGCTGAGCATCGTCGTTTTGCCCCCTGTAAACCAATTTCCTTCCTAATTTAGAAAAGTTTTAGATAGCCTGAATTATGAATCTACCAATAGCAACCTCCGTCTGCAAAACGATCTGGCTGATGGGGCTCTTCTCGATGCTCACCGGCATTGTAAGGGCTCAATCAATACAGGATGTTCACAACAAGCACCAACCGCTGATAAAAGCCGCCAAGGACGATACAACCCGCATCCGCAACTGGCTCAGGTATGCGGATGAAATGATGGATGTCGATAATGATACGGCCCTGCCGATCCTGCAAAAGGTCATTGCCCTCAGTGAAAAAAAACAATTCGTATATGGTCTGGGTAAAAGCGCCATGTTGATGGGGGTAGTGTATGCCGATAAAGCGTCGTTCGGTACCTCGCTCTCCTGGTACCAAAAAGCCCTCACGCATTTCACTACCCTGAACAATCAGTTGGAGACCGGTAAAGTATACAACAATATAGGCAACCTGGCTTTTTTTCAGGATGAGTTTGAAGACGCCATCACTGCCTACCTGAAGGCGGTAGATGCATTTGAAAAAGCTGGCGAAACGCGACTGGTAGCGCAGGTGTACGATGGCATCGGCAATACCTTTCACGAAATAAGCCGTTTTGATAAGAGTCTCGATTACCTCATGAAAGCAGAAACCATTGCGCGTGCGAATAAGGATACTACGCTGCTAAGCCGGGTGCTCAATAACAAGAGTGTAACGCTTACCTCTATGGGTCGGGAGAGGGAAGGGATCAATATTTACCTGGAGGTATTGAAGATGGCCGATCAGGGAAATAACCTGGTAACGCGGTTCATGGTGAGGTCCAACCTGGCCAATTCCTACATCAACCTGAAGAAACCCGACTCGGCTGCCTACTACCTGCGCGAAGCCGAGCCACTGGCCGTTCGCGCCAATACGCCTTACTACCTGATGAACGTGTACCTGTGTTATGTGAAGGTTCATTATGCGCAACAACGTTGGGCGAAAGCCAAAGAATACTTGTTGAAGGCGAAACCGATCGCAGAAGAGATCGGCAGTAAGGAAGGGTTGTGGAAAGTATATGGGCACCTGCTGAAGGTCTATGCCCAACTTGGCATGAACAGGGAAAGCCTGGCAGCCTTCGATCAGTTCAGGGAGTACAATGATACCATACTGAATGAGAAAATGGCGGCCAGGGTCAACGATTTGGAAGCAAAGTACCGTTCGTTGCAGAAGGATAAGGAACTCTCCGATCAACAGCTGGCCATCGAGCAACAAAAAGTTAGCTTGAAGAAGAAGGACATGTGGATCGTCATCACGGTGATCGCCATGGTTACCTTCCTGATCATAGGCGCCCTGGTTTGGCTGGGCATCCGGCAAAAACAAAAATTGCAATGGCACATGATCCGCCAGGAGCACGAGCTGCTGGCCATCAGGGCCATGATGGAAGGGGAGGAGCGGGAGCGAACCCGTATCGCCCGCAACCTGCACGATGGAGTGGGCAGCATATTGTCGGCTGCACGGCTCAATATGGATTCGCTGGGTCACCAGGTGGGGCAACTGCCATCCATACCGGCTTACCGTGAGTCGTTGACCTTGTTGAAGGATGCTACGGCCGAGATCCGGGAAACAGCGCACAACTTATTGCCGGTGCTATTGCATGAGCAGGGCCTGCAGGAGGCCGTCAGGGCATTTTGCCAGAAATTCAACAGCGATCAATTGGAGGTTGCATTCCAGTCATTGGGGGAGTCCGTTCGATTCGATCATCACTTCGAACTAATGGTGTACCGGACGATACAGGAATTGATCAATAACGTGATCAGGCATGCGGAAGCCTCCCGGGCCATAGTACAGCTGGCCATCCATGCCGATATGGTGAGTATTACAGTAGAAGACAATGGTAAAGGGTTCGATCCGGATAACCTAGAACAGACAGATGGGCTGGGCATCCACAGTCTCCATTCTCGTATGAAGGCATTTCAGGGAAAGGTTGATATCGATTCCTCTGCCCGCGGCACATCCATCCACGTTGAGTTCAAAGCCGATCCGGTACAACATGTGGCTTGAGCGGATGCTGCTCTTGAATCATTACCGGCATGATCGATCGACCATGCCGGTAAGTGTTGTCATTATTGAAGACCCAGAAATTTAAAGGGCTGACTGTCTTTAAACGCCGCCGCGGCATTGCCGGCATATACTTCTCCTTTTGAAAGTCCCAGGCGTTTTACCGCTGCCTTCTCCGAAAAATCGATATCCTTCAGGTTCACCCAAAACGTATTGGGTGTTAACACCGTTTCGAAATAATACACCAGGTTCTTTTGATCCGATACCGAGCGCCAGCGGGTAGAGGAAATATTGGGTTGATCGGGCGTGGTAATGCCGTAGGGCACGGAGCAATTGCGGATCACGCTGAAAACACTGGCTACCGCGATATGGGTATTGTCGGTTTTAGGAATGGCCTCCGTATAAAAGGAAGCCCGTACGAAACGGTCTGCTGCACGGTTGGTACCGGGTAACATAACGGTGCCGCCGATATCGTGCCAGTATTCATTCAGCGCAAGCTGTTTATCGAAAACGGGTGAGTTGGTCATTACCTGGTAGCGCTTATCGTGGTGAATGATCAGTTTACCTTTCACATATTCAAAGATGGCATTGTCGCCCGAAGGGTCCGATACCGACATATGCAGGTTGGCCATGCGGTCCTCACCGGGTACCTTGTCGCTCACCACGATGAATTTTTCCTGTTCCAGCTCTTTCACCACATCGGTTACGGTAGCATAATTGTCCAATACATACTGGATCCAGGCGGCAATGGTAAGTCCTGGCTTTTTGCCATCATAGGCAGGGTATTCAGACTCGGCCAGCCAAAGCAGGTTGGCCACGAGCCCCTTTTCATTCATGCCATCGGTACTGCAGAAATCATAGGCTGATGCCACCACGCTGCCATACTTCGATTTCCACTTCAGTGAGTTGGGGCCGGCTTCGCCGCTCCTGCTCATGCCCCGCGGGAAGATCCAAAGGTTGGGATAAATGTCTTCCTTCCAATCCATCGACCGGGCGGTGAGGATAAGATCATTCAGGCCTTTGTACATAACCCGGGTGCAGGCATAGCTTTCATAAAAAGCACCTGCTACCTGCCATACAAACAATAACAACGCAGACTTGATCATCGTACGCATACAGAGGTTTTTGGTGAATACAATAAATAAGCCGGTTGAGAGCAGGAGTTGTATAGTCGACTAGGCCGGTCGCCTCCCTGTTCGATAGCCTGTAATGCAGGGATGCAGGTGAATAGATCAGTAATGGACCAAAGATATTGATTTAGGCAGGATTTGGGGTAGGCCTGGTGCATGGAAATATACATGACTTCCCATCATTTGTCAATTGACCCCGACCCGGTGGGCCTATAGCTTTGCAGGTATTCACAGAATCAATCATTATCAAAACCAGCAACAATGAAATCATCCGTTTATTTGGTGTTACCCGTACTGCTGCTTGCGGCGTGTGGAGGTGAGGGCGATAAAACCCAGGCCCTCGCATCACCATCTTCCGATTCGGTAAAAGTGGCAGCCGTATTGGACTACGCAGCTGATCCGGCTATCGAAGCCGAAACAAAGTCATTCCTGAAAGCACTCAATACCAGCGGCGGTAAGCCTATGGAAACCATGGAGCCCGCCGATGCACGCAAAGTGCTGGAGGGAGCTCAGACATCGGTGCAGGTAGATGTATCGGGTGTGGAGACTACCGAAAAAACGATTACGGAAGATGGACTCACCGTAAAGTTATATGTAGTGAAGCCTGCGGGCGCAAAAGGTGCGCTGCCGGCCTTTATGTTTTTCCACGGCGGTGGTTGGGTGATTGGTGATTTTGCAACGCACCAGCGCTTCATTCACGACCTGGTAGTTCATTCAGGTGCAGTAGCAGTGCATGCAGAGTATACGCGTTCGCCCGAGGCAAGGTATCCCGTTGCGGTGAATGAATGTTATGCGGCTACTAAATGGGTGGCAACGCATGGTGCTGAAATAGGCGTGGATGGTAAGAGACTGGCAGTAGCCGGCAATAGTGCGGGTGGTAACCTCGCAGCAGCCGTAGCACTGATGGCTAAGGATAAGAAGGGGCCCGAATTGAAGTTCCAGTTATTGTTCTGGCCTGTAACGAATGCTGATTTTGAAACAGGCTCTTATAATCAATTTGCGACCGATCGTTTTCTTACGAAGAACATGATGAAATGGTTCTGGGGGCACTATGCACCGGATGAAGTAAAGCGCAAAGAGATCTATGCTTCTCCCTTGCAGGCAACAGCCGACCAGTTGAAGGGATTGCCGGCAACGTTGGTGCAAACCGCCGAGAACGACGTGTTGCGCGATGAAGGAGAGGCCTATGCCCGTAAAATGAATGAAGCTGGTGTGAAGGTATCGCTGGTAAGGTGCCAGGGCATGATACACGATTATGGCTTGCTCAATCCGTTGGCCACTGTTCCCGAAGTGCAGTCGGCATTGCGGTATGCAGCCAATGAGTTGAAGGGGGCGTTGAAGTAGGGACAGGAAAAATAACAGATGTACCGTGTTGGAAGGAAAAAAAGAGGCTACCCGTAAGTAGCCTCTTTGTGTTAGGCGCCTATTCGCATAGGCTTAATGTGTTGGTGTCTTTCGTGCTAAACTGGATGAGTTTTACTTTGTTGGCCTTGTTGTAATGGAGAACAAGGGTGCCATAAGCGGTCTGAAAAGCGTCCCAGGTGTCATCCTTCATCTTGGGGTGGCCGAGTACTTTGAACAGGCTGCCGCGGCTGGCGCCAATAAGCGGAACACTCAGTTTTCCTTTGAACTTTTCGCCGATTTCGATATAGTCGCGGCTGGTGTAAAAAGTAATGTCTTTGTCTTTGAAGTAGATCGCTTCCCCGCATTTGGCGCTGTCGGTAGTGGCGCTGGTGAAGCAGGGAAATTTCGCCTTGATCTCGCCTGCACCGGCGGTGGCTTTGTAGGTATTCACTTTTCCTTCGAGGATGTCTACGTCGAAGGCGGGGCAGATTACTTTGGCTTTTAACTGGCCAATGGATGACAGGGACAGGGCAAGGCAGCAGAGGGCGAGGCAGATGTTTTTCATAAATGCTTGATTTTAAAGGTTGGGGGCATACTTGCAGGTGTGCCTGCACGAGCATATGCAAATTCAATGCTAAAAAATAAAACGGCGGGTGGGGCGGTAGTATAATTTTTGAACTGTTGGTAAAAGGTGAGAAAGGTGCTGGAAAATTCTGTGCGGAAAAAAAGCCTAGGGGTCGGGCAATTTTTTTGAAAGAAGTTTGTTCCATTTAGTTGATTTCCCTTACTTTTGCAATCCCTTTTACGGAAAAGCGGTTCGCCGCCGGATGGAAAAGGAAGATTAGACTCCCTAGCTCAGTTGGTTAGAGCTACTGACTCTTAATCAGTAGGTCCTGGGTTCGAGTCCCAGGGGGGTCACGAAAAAGAGGTTCGCTTAGCGAACCTCTTTTTTTGTTGCTGGTAGTAATTGTTTACCAGCGTCTCTGTTGAGGGATGGCTTTACCTCGGGTCATTAAAACGGCACGCCCGCATAGCCATTCGAAATCAGGTTTGTTCCCTGGAAGGTGTTGGATAGAATATCGTACCGGGCATAGTTGTCTCCGTTGAAGAGATATAATTGTGGAGTACTGTAATGCCAGGTGTCCACATAGGTGGCGTCGACCGATGAAAAGGGCACGCCCGCATATCCTGCCACGATCGAATTGGTTCCCATAAATGTATTCGTCAGAATATCATATCGTGCATACTGTGAACCATTGAACAGGTATAATTGCGGGGTACTGTAATGCCAGGTATCGACATATGCCGCATCAATCGTTGCAAACGGAACACCTGCATATCCTGCCCCGATCGAATTGGTTCCCATAAAGGTGTTGGTTAGAATATCATAACGCGCATACTGAGTGCCACTGAAAAGGTACAATTGTGGCGTGCTGTAATGCCAGGTGTCCACATAGGCAGCGTCGATCGATGAAAAGGGCACGGCGGCATACCCTGCAGCAATTGTATTGGTACCCATAAAGGTGTTGGCTAGCACATCATAACGCGCATACTGGCTGCCATTGAAAATATACAGTTGCGGCGTGCTGTAATGCCAGGTGTCCACATAAGTGCCATTAAAGCGGCCTTGTGTAATTGATTTTGCCCCTTTATTGTCTCCTTCAGTAGCCGGCTTTTCCGTTGTTGCTTTTGATTCGGATGAAATGATATCGCTTTTTTGACAGGCGAATAATAATAACAATAGGGAGCCAGAAAATAAGGTTTTTACTTTTTTCATATAAATGGTTTTGATTTGATGGCAAGTTAACCGGAACCTATACTGTGTGTTAGCTGCATTTAATAACTGATCGCTTTTCCCAATAACTGATGTAGTTTCGGAAACAAGAGGAATGGGTGCGATCATTGTTTCTCCTGCAAAAATGGATAATAGAATTATATGCTGTTTTGCAGACGAGCGCCTTATTACCCTTTGGCATCACCGGTTAATTTGTTAAATTGGGAACACTATACGCTGGCCATTCCGGTCGGCTAAACCACTCCCAAAAATTAAACCATGTCCAAGGCGGTTCTAATTGGTCTGCTGTCCGGGTTATTGTTATCAGCCGGAGCCCGATCCCAATCGACGGTAAAGCCGGAGGCCTCAGCGTATTCCTATTACCCGCCTGACAAGGATAAAGAATCCTGGCAACGGCTGAATTTGTGGCTTAGCTCGACCTATCTCTATGTTGCCAAGGAGGCGCTGACCGATCAGGACAGTTGCTTATTAATAGCCAGTCGGTATCTGGGCTTAAGCCGGTTTTCCATCTTAGCAGAGGGATTTGGCGATGAAAAATTGCGGGAGCAGTCCAAATGGATCGATCATAGCGACCCAAACACAGCCATTCGATCGCTTTCAAAAGTAACCGGCAAAAGACATTTGCAATTATTGCTGCTGCTTGGCTCCTATTATGTTTTTCAGCCCGCTGGTTATTCCCGGTACAAAGACAGTGTTGAATATTTTCTAAATAAAGCGATAACAGAAAGTAAAGCCCTTAAGGAGGAAAAGTGGAAACGTATTGCGCTTTGCCTGCTGGGAAAAATATACTTGCAGGCGGAAGATCCTAAAAGCGATTCGATCTATCATCTGCTGATAGATCAATGCCGGAAAGCCGGTGATAAAGAAACTGAAGCCAGGGCAATTGCTTATCGTGGTATGTATACAGTCCCCAGGCCAACCACGTTCCAAAGGAAACTGACCGACTTGCAACAGGCTGCCGACCTGTATCACAGCATAGGTGATATCGAATCTGAGATCAATTTATTGATGGATCTGAATTATGTTTTTCTGGCATCCGGACAATTACAAAATTCCCATGATCTTGCTTTGAAAGCGTTATCGCTGGCAGAATCTATTCAGTATCCTTATACCCATTACATGACAGAGTCGCTGGCCAACATCACGATATATCAGGGAAAATTCGGTGATCCATTGAGATATATACGTCAAACAATTAAAGTTGCCGAAAACTGTCGTGATAGTATCGGTTGGGCCCTTTTTTATGGCCGGCTGGCCATTCTATATGATTCCGAGGGCAGACAGAAAGAGGGAATTGCCATGGCGCAAAAATCAATCAGGCGATTTGAGATAGACCGTAACCCCGCCGTGTACAATATCCTGAATATTGTAATTCAACAGATGCATCAGGAAGGCCGCGCAAAGGAAGCGCTCCACTTTGTGTCGCAGATTTCTAAAGAGGTGTCTCCCCCGGTTAGTATTTCAGACTTGTTCTTTTATCACTCCCTGCTTTCAACCTGTTATTTAAACATGAACCAATTAGACTCCGCCGAAATACATATCCAAAAGCTGGATTCGCTGGAAACACTGGCTGAAGCTGTCCGGGGACCTTTCAGAAGATCTGCGGTCAATGAACGATTTGCTGAACTGTTTTTTAAGCGCGGGCAATATCGAAAAGCGAAGGAATATCTCGAAACTTATTTCAAAATACCTTCTTATGGCCATCACGCGCTGATGAATAAGTTGAACGTATATAGTTTACTGATTGCTACCGATTCGGCGCTGGGGGATAAAGAAGCAGTGATATCCCACTATAAGGAATACATAAAATTGCTGGATTCCAACTTTAGCGTAACAAAAGTAAGACAGGCGGAAGAGCTCCAGGTCAACTACGAAACACAGGAAAAAGAAGGTCAGATAGTTGTATTGAATCAAGAAGCAAAACAATCAAGACTTATAAAGAATTTAACCCTTGCCGGTATTATTGCAGCGATTATCATTGCAGGGCTGTTATACCGCCAAACCCGTTTAAAACAAAAGAGCAATAGAATAATTACCCATAAAAACGAACAACTGCAGAACCTGGTAACAGATAAAGAGTGGTTATTGAAAGAGATACATCACCGGGTCAAAAACAATCTTCAGATCATCATGAGTCTCCTCGATTCCCAGTCCAGGTATATCGACAATGATGCGGCGCTTACAGCCATAAATGATAGCCAGCGAAGGGTACAGGCTATCTCCCTGATCCACCAAAAGCTTTATCAATCCGAAAATACGTCCTCTATCGATATGCCGCATTATATAGATGAACTGGTTAGCTACCTGCAGGACAGCTTTGATACAGGCAGCCGTACTGTAATTGAACAAAATATTGAACCATTGAAACTGGACGTGGCGAAAGCGATCCCGTTGGGGCTGATCATTAACGAGGGCATTGTAAATGCCATTAAATATGCCTTTTCCGGACGTCAGCATGGGATCGTTCGGATTGGGTTGAAAGATAGCGACTCCGACTATTTAGTGCTCACGATATCAGATAATGGTATCGGACTGCCTGCGGATGTTAACGTGTCAAGGCGGGGTTCATTGGGGTTTAGTTTGATGCGTGGGCTTACCAGGCAACTGGATGGAACACTTACTATTGAAAGCAACAAAGGTCTGCATATATCGGTCCGGTTTAGCGCTTTAAATAACGAGTCGTATGACTAAAAAAATACTTGTCGTAGAAGACGAATTTATTGTAGCCAACAACCTGCAGATGATATTGGAGGAAGCCGGTTATACGGTAATCGGTGTTGCTGTTTCGGCCCGGGAAGCGCAGGAGTATATTCACCAGGATAAGCCGGATCTGGTACTACTTGATATCAGGATTAAGGGAAAATTATCGGGTATCGATATCGCCCGGAAATTAAGGGCCGATCATATTCCTTTTATTTACTTGTCTGCCTATGCAAACCAGACAATACTAGAAGAAGCAAAGACAACAGAGCCTTATGGGTTCCTGGTGAAGCCGGTCAGGGCAAAGGATCTGCTGGTTGCGCTGGAAATTGCCTGGTATCTGCATCAACATAGCTTTGAATCAAAACTGAGGCGCGAAGACCTGTTGCAGAAAAGTATAACGGAAATAAGTAATGAAGGGTTAGAAGCCCGGCAATTGCTGCTGAAGATTGCGGAGGCGATGCAATCTTACATACCATTTGATTTTATTGCGTGCGGCATCAGGCCGCTGGATACAAATCATTTCACCGATACAGGGTATTTGCGTACCGGATTCGATGAATACCAGTTTATTGGTGAAAAAGAGTGGATGACCATCTCAGGTTTGAACTTGGCAGCAATTTCCGACATCATTGAAAACAGCGATAGCGACAGCTATGCCAATATTTATAATCGCGGATTAACGGAAAGCACGATTAACAATTTTCTGCAAAAAAAACTGATGGATTGGTTGCGGATGGAATCCTATCTCGCATTCCCCGTGGCGCTTGGCTATGGATTGTCTGTACATTACTTCTTTTATAGCCGGCACGTTGACATCTACAATAAAGATCATATCGCCCTGTTAAACCGGTTGAAAACTTGCCTGGAAGAGGTAGCAAATAAAACGGTATATGCTGAAACATCTTCTCCTGCACGTATTCGTCAGCCCGTTACAACTAAAAAGAAGCAGGGGGAGGTGACGGACAATAAGGCATTTAAAGGCATTATCGGCAACCATCATTTATTACTGTCGGCGCTGGACCTGGCAGCGCAGGTTGCGCCTTATAACACGTCCGTTTTGATATTGGGTGAAAGCGGCACGGGGAAAGAAAGAGTGGCACAGGCCATTCACTTGCTTTCGCCCCGGAAAAATGGCCCTTTTATAAAGGTGAATTGTGCAGCTATTCCGCCAACATTGATAGAGTCAGAGTTGTTTGGTCACGAAAAAGGGGCTTTTACCGGTGCTATTGAAAAAAGGAAGGGAAAATTTGAGCTGGCTGATGGGGGAACCATCTTTTTAGATGAGATCGGGGAATTGCCACCAAGCATGCAGGTGAAATTATTGCGTGTTTTGCAGGAACGGGAGATCGAATACGTAGGTGGTAGTACGATTATTAAAGTCAACGTCCGCATAGTGGCAGCGACTAACCGAAACCTGGAAAAGGAAATTGCAGAACGGAATTTCCGGCTTGATCTGTATTACCGGTTGAATGTGTTTCCGCTTACACTGCCGCCACTTCGTGAACGAAAAAGCGATATCGAAGCCCTGGTACTATTCTTTGCACACAAATTTTGCGACGCCTTGAACAAGCCATTTAATGGCATTGCTGATTCGATGATGGAGAAAATGTATGCGTATAACTGGCCGGGAAATATTCGCGAACTCGAAAATGTTATTGAGCAATCTGTTGTGCTCAACGATGGCAGATCTAAATTGCAATTAATGCGGAGTTTTAGTTTGTCAACGCCCGAATCTACCGAAAGAGCCGCTATCAATACATTTGAAGAGGTAAAGCATTTTCAGCAGCAAACAGAAAGGGAATACATTACTTCCATGCTGAAGAAAACAAAAGGCCGTATACGCGGTGCGGGGGGCGCCGCAGAGTTATTGAACATCAAACCCAGCACCCTCGAATCGAAAATGGCGAAACTGAATATCAAAAGGCAGGATTTTATCGACACTCCTGAAAACTTATAGCCTTTATAACGAAATGCCCCGGAATTTTCGGGGCTTCCAAGGATTGCCCCCGATATTTTCGGGGTGTAACACTTCCTCTCTTCTCGCTTAAATTTCACCTGTTGATGTGGGTGAATTGATTTACAGAGTATTACTAACGCTTATTTTTTGCTCTTTGTTGTTTTGAGTGAATGGCATACAAATCGCCACAACGGGGCTAAACCATTCGTATGACACATTCAAATCAATGGGCCACCACTACGCCCGCCCAGGCAGCAAAAGGGTTCAAAATTCACCTGATTGTATTTCTGCTGGCCATTCCGGCTATCTGGATAATATGGTATTTAACCGATAGAACGTATCCATGGCCATTATGGGCTACTCCCGCATGGGCAGTAGGCGTGCTGTTTCACTACCTCGGTGTGTTTGTCTTCAAAAAATCAAGGAACAGCTAAATACAATAATCATGAATCTGCCACAAAAAACATTCAGACGCGTCGTGACAGGTCACGATGCCGATGGGAAAGCTATCATTATTTCAGATGCGCCACCTGTGCATACCCAATTGGTCGGCGGCACCGGAGGGCCTACCTTTTTCGAAGTATGGCACACGCTGGAGACGCCTGCTTTAATTCATCCTCAATCCAGGGAGCCTCATGAAAATGGATTGGTGTTGCCACCACCCAAAAAAGGAACGAGGATGCGTGTTATTGAGTTCCCACCGGAAAGTGAAGAAATACGGAAGTTGACAGCAACGGAAGCAGCCACTAAATTCAGAGCGATGGGAGATGAAAAAGCTTCCACGTCCGCAGAAGGTGCACCTCACCCATTAATGCACCGGACACAGACAGTGGATTATGGCATCGTGCTGGAAGGCGAGATAACACTGGTTCTAGACCGTGCAGAAGCAACTATACAGGCCGGCGATATAGTTATTCAATGCGGCACCAACCACGCCTGGGCAAACCGCTCCGGTAAGATTTGCCGGATGGCTTTTATCCTGATAGACGGACAGTTTACCGATGAAAATGTTTAATACCGAAATGTCAACTATGCGTATCAAGCCTTTGCCGCCAGACAGGCTAAGCCCCGAAGTTCGTTATGTGCATGACGAAATTGCCGGTCTCGTTGGCCGGAGTCAAAGCCAGGTGAACATGCTCGATCAGGCAGGAGCATTGCTGGGACCTTTTCCGCCAATGCTGCATTATCCACAGTTTGGCATACCTGCATTGAGCTTTCTTCGAACACTCGACACACAGGCTACATTGGCAAAAACAGTTCGCGAAGTAGCCATACTTACAGTAGGAGGCGCCTTTGGAGCCCGCTTCGAACTGTATGCACATGAGATCATGGCTAAAGCGTTCGGTATTTCGCCAACAGATATCGCAGCCCTGGCAGCCGGAGGCCATCCATATGGCCTTAATGACGAAGAAGGCATTGCTCATGTTATTGCCTGTTCCCTGGTGAGCGGTCATATTATTCCGGATTCTACCTATAAACAGGCAGTAGAACTGCTTGGACAGGATGGCGTGGCAGAGCTTTACTTTCTGATTGGCGGCTATAGCCTTATTGCAATCATTTTAAATGGATTTGATATACCTGCTCCAGATAAGAACGAGTAAACGAACAGCATCATTTAAGACAAACTAAAATGAAAAAAACGGTTAAATCACTGCTTTCAACAGCAGCAGTTCTATCAATCGCAGCCGGATGTATGAACGAGGAGAAAGATCCGATTGCTATACCGCAAACCTATGTACTCGTACATGGAGCATGGCAAGCCCCGTATGTTTGGGATTCAGTGCAGGCTGATCTGTCAAAAAGCGGAAACAAAGTAGTGATCGTGGAACTTCCGGGCCACGGTTCCGATACAATACCGCCGCATCAACTTACCCTCGATGTATACAGGGATAAGGTGATCGAAGCGATCTCAAAAGAAGACAGCAATGTGATCCTGGTGGGGCATAGCATGGGTGGAATGGTAATAACTCAGGTGGCGGAGAAGATACCTTCAAAGATCAGGAAGCTGGTGTACATCGGAGCTTTTCTTCCTTCCTCGGGACAGGCGCTGACTGATCTCGCATTTTCGGACCCTGACTCCAAGCTGGGGCCTTTGCTGGTTCCTTCGGCGGATCAGTTAACACTCGATGTGAAACGGGATAGCCTCACTTACCTTTTTATTGGTGACGGTTCCGAAATCGACAAACAGCGTGTAATTAAGAACTATCGTCCTGAGCCGGCCATTCCCTTTACCGGTAAGGTTACGCTGACCCGGGAAAATTTCGGTGCAGTGGAGAAAGTGTACATTAAAACACTCCAGGATATCGTGATTTCACCCGGGCTTCAGGACCGTATGATTGCCGGAGCGGGTATCAAAACGATCTATTCTGTCAATACCAGCCATTCCCCGTTTCTGTCGAGACCGCATGAGCTTTCTGGTCTGTTGCTCAAAATTGGTGAACAGGGGAACCCCGACCGATCGGATAGCGTTGTGGCACGCATGATCCGCTATGAAGTACAGCCGGAATTCCAGACCGCATTCCGCCAGGCGGTAAGCGACTATGTATTCCATTCGCTGAAGTCGGAGATGAACGTTTTATCAGAAGCCTATTATGAGCAGGCAGATAGTTCAGTGCTGTGGGTTATTGAAAGATGGAGCAACAAAGCCGGGTTGGACGAAGCCAGTAGAAGTGAAGGATTCAAAACCATCGAATCTTTATCACGTAATTCACTGAAACAATCGGCAAAGACGATCTACATAAAAGACCTTGAACCGCTGCCCAAACCGCAATGGCGCAGTGGTGCCGGAAAAATGGACCAGCCGCTTACCATTATGTTGTTTGTGGACGCAAAACCGGGAACGGAGGATAATTTTAAAGCGGTCTATCACACGGCGATGCCGCAATTCCGAAGCGAACCGGGTGTTATCAATTACCAACTTTCTCAATTGGAAGATGACAATACACAGTTCGTTACGTATGAAAAATTCAGGAACGAAGAAGCGTTTCAATATCACCTGAAATTTCCGCCGATACAACCTGTGATCGATTACCTGAATACCAGCATCAAAAAGCAGCCTTTCCAGGCAGGCCTTCACAGGTTAATTGAGTTTGCACCGGTTCTGCGCCAATAAAAAAACTCCATTCCATTAAAATCAAAACATTCAAAAGATGAAACCGAACTATCATATCCTGATGACAGGTCTCTTAAGCCTATCTTCTCTAGTTAATTTAAACGCCCAGACAAAAATGAAACCTGAACAAGTAAAGTCGCATGAACTGGAAGTAGTAAATCAACTCACTACTTCTGCAGCCATTGTCAATATGCCTGTATCTCAATTGCTGAACGCACCCGGCAACGAGGCATTGAAAGCTTTTTTCTTCACACCTGTTAAAGAAAAGACATTGCAGGGAAAGAAGATAGCCGTGATAGCAGCAGATGGTTTCGAAGAGATCGAATTAACAGGACCCGTTTGGTATTTCAAACAATTGGGGGCCAGGGTCGACATCGTGGCACCTAAGTTTAATCCCGCTCCGGCAAGATACGGGCTGAGCTACCCGGAGATGTCAAAAACACACATTATGGCTATCCAGTATCTGCAGCCTGTAGGATGGATCAAATTCGATCGCACGGCCGACCAGGTGCAAGTAAGCGATTATGATGCTGTATTTATACCCGGTGGCGCCTGGAATCCCGATAACCTTCGCTATGATAAAGATGTGATCAAATTCATTCAGGACTTCAACAAGTCAGGAAAGCTAATCGCGGCCATTTGTCATGCGCCGGTTGTGTTGGCATCAGCCGATGTCCTGAAAGGGAAAAAACTAACGGGCTACTGGAATATCCAGGTTGATCTGAAAAATGCAGGGGGAACTGTAACCGATGAACCCGTAGTTACTGATGGTAACATTATCACCAGCAGGCACCCGATTGATGTAGCCGATTTTTCAAGAGCTGTTGAAGATTGGTTGATCAAAAAATGACGGAGCGGGCGACAAAACCAAGGGGCTGCATTATTCTTTGATTATCAGTACCATTAAGTAATATGGTAGTTTCAATTCCTCGTAATAGTTGGTCGGCAATCGTTCAAGCGGGGTCACTGGGAGAGGTTATCAGCAATGGTAACCTCTTTTTTATGCGCCGATGTTAGGTACGCGGCGGACAGACAGGGCAAGGGCATCAAAATACCCTGCACTAAATACTATTGCGTATATTTAAGTACTGCCGGTAACGTTAGGCGACTGCGCATGTACAATTGACAACCTGAATTTAATGCACATTTTATGACAGCCATAGAAACAAAAAATAGTAAACCATATTTTGCTCCCGAGCTACACATTCCCAATGGAACGCTCAACATTGATTTTTATACGAAATTTGGGGCGATCGAACATTTTGTGTTGAGAAATGACGATGGTAGTATTCATGTTGCAGAGTTGGAAATAGACGGTGCTATCTTTCACCTTCATGAAACAGTGCGTTGGCTTGAGGCACTGGAACCTATCGGTGCCAAAGGCGTAACAACCATTATCGGTTTGTTTGTGAGTGATGTTCAGGAAGTCTTTGACCGCGGTCTGTCAGCAGGTGGAATAGAAATTAGTCCTGTTACCGACCATGAGTACGGTTACAGACAGGCAATGTTCAAAGACCCGTTTGGACATTATTGGCAAATACAGAAAAAAATCTCAATACCTGCATAGAAAACCCTGGAAGCCCGGAAAATAGCAATTATGTGTTTAAAAAGATTGCTCCACTTTGTTACCTCACTCCATTCGGATTTATTGTCGCCCTGGTACTGCTGCAAAGAGCATTTTGAGAATGCGAAGGTTAAGTTATTTTTAATTTTATATTTTCATCCTGTATTTATGCAGAGTTAGAATAATTATGCACCATGAGAAAATTAAAAGTTCTATTGCTTGTTAAGTGCTTATGGATCATGCCTGCTGTGCTTTTTGCACAGAATAAAGTTATGCAGGAATTGGAAATGCGTAAAACAGGGTTGCCGAATGGCTGGACGCTAACGCCTGCAGGAACACAGGTTCAGTTGGGAGACCTGCCGCTAAACCTGGTGATCAGTCACAATAAAAAGTTGGCCGCTGTAACCAACAACGGGCAAAGTACACAGACCATTGAGCTGGTCGATATTGTTCAAAAGAAGAAAATAGACAGCATCGTAATTGCAAAATCCTGGTACGGGTTGGCCTTTGGTTCCAAAGATGACCTGTTGTATGTGTCGGGAGGGCACGACAATATGATCAGGATCTATAGTGTTCTTAAAGGCAAATTGTCTCTCAAAGATTCAATGGTATTAGGCAAGCCCTGGCCAAACAAAATAGGCGTGGCTGGGCTGGATGTAGATGATAAAGTGCGAAAAGAGCTATACGTAGTAACCAGGGAAGACAAACAGCTGTATGTAATAGACCTTCAGAACAAAACTGTCAAATCAAAGACAGATCTAGGCGCTGAAGGATATACCTGTAAATTGTCGCCCGACCGGGAACATCTATACATCAGTGTTTGGGGATCAAAAAAGTTGTTGGTGTGGAATACGGCAGGCAATAAAGTAGAGAAAGAGATACCTGTAGGAAGTCACCCCAATGAAATTACTTGTACCAGGAACGGGAAATGGATGTACGTTGCCAACGCCAACGATAACTCGGTATCTGTTATTAACACACAGGAAGGAAAGGTCGTGGAGACGCTAAATGCTGCTTTATACCCCAATGCACCCAGTGGATCAACAAGTAATGGGGTTGCGCTTTCTAAAGATGAAAAATCACTGTATATAGCCAATGCCGATAATAACTGCCTGGCAGTTTTCGATGTCAGTAATCCGGGAACATCTGTTTCAAAAGGGTTCATTCCGGTTGGATGGTATCCAACCAATGTTAAAGTGGTTGGTAGAGAGATATTGGTAACCAATGGAAAGGGACTTACCTCCAGAGCCAATCCCCAGGGGCCGAATCCTACGGATAAGAAAGAGAAAGTAGAGCGCCATGCAGGCGATCAGGATAAACCCAAAGAGATACAATACATTGCTGGTCTCTTCAAGGGAACATTGAGTTTTATAGACAAACCCGGTACGGAAGTGTCGTCTGCTTATACACAAGCGGTTTATCAAAATACGCCTTATTCAAAAGATAAAGAGTTGAATGCAGAAGGTGAACCGGGAAATCCTATTCCGATGAAGGTAGGAGAGGCTTCTCCCATAAAGTACGTTTTTTATGTTATCAAGGAAAACCGCACCTACGACCAGGTATTAGGTGATCTGCCCCAGGGAAATGGTGATCCGAATCTATGTCTGTTTGGAGAAAAAATAACTCCCAATCAGCATAAGATCGTGAAGGAGTTTGTTCTGTTGGATAATTTTTATGTGGATGCTGAAGTGAGTGCCGATGGACACAACTGGAGTATGGGTGCCTATGCTACCGACTACCTGGAGAAAACCTGGCCTTCCAGTTACGGAGGAAGGGGCGGCACCTACGGTGGTGAAGGAGAAAGAGAGATAGCAAACAACCGGGATGGTTTTATCTGGGACAATGCAAAACGTCACCAGGTAACTTATAGAACGTATGGTGAGTTTGCAGATAATGGGAAGGCCACTGTAAGATCATTGGAAGGTCATGTTGCCACAAAATATGCCGGTTATAATCTGAGCATCGCCGATACAACCCGATTCAGACAATGGGTAGCCGATTTTGATTCGTTGATGAGGATAGGAAAAGTACCGCAATTAACCACACTTCGGTTTGGAAATGATCATACAGAAGGTATGCGGGCGGGTAAAAAAACGCCATATGCACATGTGGCCGACAATGACTTGGCAGTGGGCATGTTCATAGATTATATCAGCAAAAGCCCGGTTTGGAAAGAATGTGCTGTTTTTATTTTGGAAGACGACGCCCAGAACGGTCCCGATCACATTGACGCACACAGAAGCCCTGCTTATGTAATCAGCCCTTTTGTGAAGAGAAGATCTGTTGACCATACAATGTATTCCACTTCGGGCATGCTTAGGACGATTGAACTCATTCTCGGCATGAAACCCATGACACAATTTGATGCTGCAGCAAAACCCATGTGGCGGTCGTTTACAAATAAGCCCGATTACACGGCATTCGATCATGTTCCTGCCAACGTTGACCTCAACGAGAAGAATCCAACAGCCGGAAAGCTGGCGCAATTAAGCAGTAAGTTCGATTGGTCTAAAGAAGATGCCGTTCCGGATTTAATCTTTAACGAAATCCTGTGGCTGGGTTTAAAGGGAGAAAGTGCACCGTCACCTACAAGGGCAGCATTTCTGACAATCAACAAGAAAAAGGATGATGATGACTAAAATAACGGCACCACAAACGTAAACACATTATGGGACGTGTCAACCGAATACTCCAGACTGCCTTTATGCAATAGCGCGAGTGACCGTGCGAGCGAGAGTCCGATGCCCGTACTCTCTACCTGGCTGCTATTGCCTGAGCTGAAGAAGGCATCGAAAATGTATACGCGGTCCTTTTCTGCAATGAGGTCTCCGTCATTCACCACCCGCACAACAGCCAGAGTTGGTGAAGCACCCGTAGCAGGCCGCAGGCCCACATTCACCATAATGTACGAATGGCAATACTTGATCGCATTGTCCAGCAAATTGCCGACGATCTTGATGATGCCTTCTTCGTCTATGTTACAGACTATTGGCCGTTGTTCGATAACCAGCGAATAGTCGATCCCTTTTCTATCTGCCTTGGGTTGAAAATTGTTGAACAGCTCCTCCACGATAACCACCAGGTCGCGCGGCTCGGTATGCAGGAAATAATTGCCCGATTCTACTTTCCGGAAATCCAGCAGCTGATTGATCAGGGTAAGCAACCGGTCGGTATTCTTGTTCATCACCACAACCTCATGTTTCAGGTCGGGCAACCTTTCAATGGATTTGAACAGCTTGTCCATCGGGGCCTTGATCAGCGTGAGCGGCGTGCGGATCTCATGCGCCACTTTGGTAAAGAAGTCTATCTTGAATTGATTAAGCTCTTTTTCTTTGTGCATCGCAAAGAGTTCCATCCTTCGAGCCTGCCTTTCTTTGTGCCGGTTGTAGAAGAACCGCGCAAAGAGGTAAATGAGCCAGGCAGCAACGATGGCGTAGATTAGGTAGGCAATGGTTGTTTTCCAGAAGGGAGGCGTCACTTCAATGGCAATGCGTTTTTCATTGCCGATCCATTCACCATACCCATTCGTTGATTTAACCTTGATCACGTAATCGCCGGGCGATAGGTTGTTGAAGTGGATCCTCCTGTCTTTACCGATAAAATTCCATTTCTCGTCCATCCCTTCCACCATATAGGCATACTCAATGTTTTCAGTAGAAGTATAGCTCAGGGTGGCAAAATCAAGGCTAAAGGTCGACCGGTGATAAGGAAGTTGAATAGGAGAGCTGTTGAGGATGAAGTTCTCCGAAAAGGCGTAGAGTGAATTGGTCGACACTTCTTTGTTGTACACCAGCAATCGTGTAAAGAAGATGGGAGGAACATGCTTGTTCACGACAAACTGCTCGGGGTTGAATTTCACGAAACCCTTGAGACTGCCGAAATAGAAATTGCCCGCCTCGTCTTTGAAAGCGGATCGATGGTTGAATTGATTGCTCAGCAAGCCATCGCTTTGCCTGAACACTTTTCCAATCTGTCCGCTGGTGTCGATCAACACCAGCCCCTTCGAAGTTGCTGCCCATAAATTGCCGCGCCTGTCCTCCAGTACACTACAAACCACATTGCTCGGCATGCCCGATTCCGAATCATACACTTTCGTGAGCTGGTTGCCAGCACCCATCCTGAATAAACCCGATTCGGTGCAGATCCATAAGTAACCCAACCGGTCTTCCAGGAAATTGACCACCTTGGTTTCCTCAAACAGGTGGCCGCCCTTATAACGGATAGCCAGTTTGCTGGAAGTCGTTCCGTCAATATAAAAAACTCCCTGATCGTGCGTGCCTATCCAAATGCGACCCTTCGTATCCTGCAGGATCGCCGAATAAAAGCAATTGCGCGGCAGCCCTTCAATCGCATAAAATCGCTTTTGCACTACATCAAATCGGTAAATGCCGTTCGATGTACAGGCCCATACAGCCCCCTGGCGCGTTTTATAGAGCAGGTTAATGTAGTTACTGTTCAGGCCATTGTTGGAAAAAGCCACCTGGTGCTGCCGGATGGTATTGCTGGGGATATTTACCACATACAGGCCATTCTCAAAAGTGCCTACGTACAGGTTGTCGCCATCGGCCAGCAGTCCGTGAATATTGGTGGGCAGGCCCCAGGCCAGTTTCCCATGGGCGCCGTAGTTGTTGAATACTTGTTTCGAAGGGTCAAACTGGCCAAGCCCCTTGTCTTCTGTACCAATCCACAGCTTGCCATATTGGTCCTGCACCATTTCCCGCACCACGCTGCCGCGCAAGGCCGATTCCCGTTGCTGGGGATAGAACTTCTCGAACTGCAGGGAATGGTTGGGAAAATAATTGATGCCGCCGAAATAGGTGCCTGCCCAGATGCCGCCTTCCTGATCCTTGCACAATGAATAGATAGCATTGTCACTAAGCGAATACTTGTCGCCGGTGATCTTATGAAGATGTCGCGCGCTGTCGGTGGCATCATCGAAAATGAACAACCCGGCTTCCGTGCCTACCCAGTATTCGGTATTACTCACCCTAAGAATGTTGCGCACAAACAAACGCTCCTCGTTGTTGGGCAATAGGGGTACCGATGTCCATACACCCTGCGAAATGTCAATTCGTTTTAGTCCAGTCAGCGAAGTGCCGATCAACAACTGATCGTTACTGGTTTCACAGATCGACTCGATCGTATTGTTGTAATTGCCTTCGTCGCGTGAAGGATGAAAATAGTCAAACTGCTGCGTGCTGCGCCGGTACCTGGCCAGTACCCCTCTTTCACAGCCCAGCCATAAAGTGCCATCTTTGGAAGTATACAGGGTGGTAACATTCTTCAGCGCAGGTTCGGTATAATGGCTAACCTCTTTTGTTTTTACGTCGTACTTATACAACGTACTCCCTTCCACGAACCACAGGTTGTTGTCGGCATCGCTTTGTATCGTTCTAACCCATTTGCTTTGCGTATTGGGTAAACGGGTAAACGATTCGTCTTGCTTGTTGAAGTAGTAAAGCCCCTTATTGGCGCCCACCCACAGAGTGCCTTTCTTATCCTGGTAGAGATAGAAGATGGCATTGATGTTGGAACCGGTAGTAGGGTTGGGGTCGATCCGGAAGGTTTTGAAATCATACCCGTCAAACCGGTTCAAACCATCCGAAGTGCCGAACCATAGAAAGCCATCTTTGTCCTGCAAAGAAGTAATGACCGTGTTGTTCGATAACCCATTCTCTATCTCGAAATGCCTGAAGTAGATGGATTGGCCATAGCCATGGCAGAAGCATAGCAGTAGCGTTATTGGCAGCAGCAAAGCCCGCATGATGAGGCTGGAAGGGCGTAAAGGCGAATGAGTCAAATTGGCTCTATTTTGATCAAAAATAAAGAACGCAATTTTAAGCGACGTGTAATTTTGGATCAAATTGACTGACTGCAATAACGATTGAGTATGAAGACTAACACTGCCTATGAGATGCATTGGGCCTGGCCATGTGCTGCCCTCATCATGTTGCTGGTCTGCGCCTGTTCCGACAAAGGCGAGATCGAAAACAGAATTCCTTACGATCCCGCCAAGCCGGTTGAAGTCAACCGCATCGCCCCCGACAGCGGCGGCGTCAACACCCAAATGATCATTTACGGTTCCAACTTTGGTTACGACACCTCGTTGATCAGGGTCTATATCAACGGCCATCCGGCACGCGTCATTGGTAGCAACGGCAATGCCCTCTACGTGCTCGTGCCCTCCAAGGCTGGCACAGGTGATGTAAAGGTCATCATCGGTGGAGATGCCGCACCCAAAGAAACGGTGGCGCCTAAAGGATTCAAATACATCTATCTACCCTCTGTAAGTACGCTGGCCGGCTTCACCGACAAAGATGGTAAAACAGCCATCGTTGATGGACCCATTGCCAAAGCACAATTCGAAGAGCCCTATTGGCTCACCTTCGATAAAGAGAAGAACATCTACCTCATCGAAGAATCACGCGCCCTGCGCATGATCGATGCAGCTAAAACGCAGGTCACCACCAAGTTCAGGAATGGGAATGGATTGGGCCGGCCCCGCACCCTGTCATTCAACCCCACCTTCGATACCATGTATATCACCAACGATCAGTGGGATTGGACAGGCCTTAGCACCGCTGTGGCAACCAAGGCCGATAACTTCTCCCGGTGGACTTCCCTCATCTATAGCCAAACCACCAATGGAGGTGCGGCGCAACCCCAAACGGGTGATTATTTCTTCAATGCCTATTCAACCGGTGCCATCTTCAAGTGGGATCGAGTGGCCAAAGTATCCAAAGAACTTTTTCGCATAGGTGATGTGAATTGGGAGTTCAACATCCAGTTTGCACCCAGTGGCGAATTCGCCTACATCGTAGTCGTTAATCAACATTACATCCTGAAGTCGAGGTACAACCGGGAGACCGGACAGCTCGAAACGCCCGTGCACTTTGTCGGCGGCCGGAGAAGTTCGGGCCACATGGATGGAGTAGGTACCGATGCCCGCTTCAATACACCGCACCAGGGCGCCTTCGACGAAAACGACAACTTCTATGTGTGCGATGTATTCAACCACGTCATCCGTAAAATTACTCCCGAAGGAGTTGTGAGCACCTTTGCCGGCCGCCCCGGTAAATACGGCTATTCCGACGGAGCCCTGCGCGACGCCCAGTTCGACCGCCCCATGGGTATCATCTACGACCGCGAAACAGGCACCTTCTATGTCGCCGATCAAAAGAACCGGCGCATCAGGATCATCTCTACCGAATAATTGAAATACCAAATACTACCACAGACCAACCAGAATACTGCAACAATGAAAAGATATATAACATTACTACTGTTAATGTTCGGTAGTCTCGTGACTGCACACGCCCAGGAACCCATACAGGTGTCGGGCACCGTAAGCGATGAAGCCAACGCCCCGCTGGTAGGGGTCAGCGTTTCCATCAAAGACAGGGTGAGCGGTGGAGTCATGACCAATTCAAAAGGTCAGTACACGATCAAAGTAGAGCCTTACAGCACGCTCATATTTTCTTATGTAGGATTTGGTAACCAGGAGATCAAACTGGGCACCAAATCGCTGCTCAATGTACGCCTCAGCCGCTCCGACTCCAGTGCACTTACACAGGTCATCGTAACGGCCGCTGGTCCACAGAAAAAGCTGTCTGTGGTAGGTGCCATCTCCTCGATCAATGTGAACGACCTCCGCACACCCACTGCCAACATCACCAATGGACTGGCCGGTAATGTGCCCGGCATCATTGCCATGCAAACATCCGGTGAGCCCGGCAACAATCAATCCGAGTTCTGGATCCGCGGCATCTCCACCTTCGGCGCCAACCAGGCCGCCTTAGTATATGTTGACGGATTTGAAAGACCATTCAACGAGATCAATATCGAAGACATACAAACCTTTTCGGTATTGAAAGATGCATCGGCAACCGCTATCTACGGGTCAAGAGGCGCCAACGGCGTAATCCTCATCACCACCAAAAAAGGTAAGGCTGGCAAGATCAACGTCGACGGAAAGGTGGAGTATGGCTATTTAACCCGTACCCGCACCCCAAAATTTGTGGATGGCTATTCCTACGCGCAACTCGTCAATGAAGCGAAGATCACCAGGAACCAGGAGCCAATCTATACCCCCAATGAGTTGGAGCTGTTCAAAGAAGGACTGGATCCCGACCTGTACCCCAATGTGAACTGGCAGAATAAAATGCTGAAGGATGGCGCCAATATCTACCGCGCAGCCATCAACCTCTCCGGCGGAGCAGCCATCGCCCGCTATTTCGTATCGGCCAGTTATGTCAACGAAGAGGGTATGTACAAGACCGATCAGGCATTGAAAGATTATAAGACCAATGCCCATATGTCGAGGTGGAACTACCGACTCAACTATGATCTCGACATCTCTAAAACAACAACCCTTGCACTGGGTGTGTCTGGATTTCTCGAGAAGCAGAACTTCCCGGGCCTCAACAACCTCAATATCTGGTATTCATTGATCGGCCAATCGCCGGTGTCCATACCCTTCAAATACTCCAACGGACTAATCCCTGCTTACGGTACCGGCAATCAAACCAATCCCTGGGTGCTGGCCACCCAAACCGGATTCCGTGAGCACTGGGAAAATAAAACGGAATCGAATATTACCCTTAACCAGCGCCTCGACATGGTTACCCGCGGGCTTCGTTTTACAGCACGCCTGGCATTCGATGCCAACAGCATCAACGATATCAACCGTATCAAGTGGCCCGAGCAATACAATGTAGAACGCCGCCGCGATAGGAATGGCAACCTCGTCATGCACCGCCTCTCCGGCGAGCAGTTGATGACACAGGAAACAAGTTCCTGGGGTGAAAGGGTGTACCAGGCAGAAGCCGAGTTGGGCTATAGCCGAAACCTCAAGGGCGATCACCAGGTAGAAGGGTTGCTGAAGACCTTTGTGCGCGAACAAAGACAAACGCAGAACCTGGGTACGGATATCAAGAACGGATTGCCCCGCCGCAACCTGTCGCTCGCCGGTAGGGCGATGTATGGATTTAAGAATCGCTACCTCGCCGAGTTCAACTTCGGCTATACCGGATCGGAGAACTTCCGGGTAGGTCACCAGTTTGGCTTCTTCCCCGCCGTGGCATTTGGCTGGAACGTAGCCGAAGAGAATTTCATCCGAGATAACTATACCTGGCTCGATCTCTTTAAGGTCCGTTATTCGGTAGGAGAGGTGGGCAACGATAACTTCGGTTCATTGCGCTTCGCTTACCTCAGTACCATCGAAGGAGGTGGCACCTTCAACTTTGGAGAACCGGTTAGTCCCAACGTATATCCCGGATTGTACTTTACGCAGGTGGCGTCTGATGCGCTTACCTGGGAAGTAGCCCGGAAGCAGAACCTCGGACTGGATGTTGCGATGTTCAACAACGCCTTCTCCTTCACCCTCGACGTGTTCCAGGAAAAACGCCGCAACATCTATATTCAGCGAAGCCAACTGCCATCGATGGTGGGTATCAGCAGCCAGCCCTGGGCCAACGTAGGTATGATGGACAACCGCGGCATCGACGGAAATTTCTTCGTAAGGAAAAATATCCGCAAGGTAGATATCACCGTCAGAGGAAATATAACCTACTATAAGAACGAGATACTCGAGCGTGATGAACAAAACAATAGCTACCCTTACCTGATGCAGAAGGGATACCGCGCCGAGCAAACCAGGGGATTGATCGCGCTCGGTTTATTCAAGGACTATGATGAGATCAGAAACAGTCCAAGGCAAACTTTCGGTACCTACATGCCCGGCGATATCAGGTACAAGGATGTAAACGGCGATGGATTGATCAATAACGATGATATAGTACCCGTAGGCGCCGGCTGGCGCCCTGCCCTCGAATATGGCATGGGCCTGTCGGCCAGTTTCAAAGGCATCGACTTCAACGTGCATTTTCAGGGAGCCGGCCGTAACTCCTACTTCCTCAACGGACCTACCGTGTATCCGTTTGTAAACAGCGGATGGGGCAATATCCTGGCTGAGGTGGTAGAGCCCGGAACGCGTTGGGTGGAAACCAACCTCACCGATGGAAAAACGCCCGCAGAGAACTCCAACGCAAAATATCCACGCCTCAGCTACGGCGGCAATGCCAACAATTACCGCCCCTCTACCTTTTGGTTGAGAGATGGAGCTTACTTGCGGTTCAAGACACTGGAGTTGGGATACTCACTGCCGGCAACCCTCACCAGCAGGTTCAAGCTGCGCGGTTTACGGGTGTACCTGCTCGGCACCAACCTCATGGTGTGGGATGATGTAAAAGTGTGGGACCCCGAAATGGCCAGCAGCGACGGTACGCGCTATCCGTTACCCAAAACATTCACCCTGGGTACAACAATCAAATTCTAATCCGCCAAAAAAGACGACAATGAAACGCAGCATATATAGCATCCTGATCATGGCAGTGGCAGCAGGGGCATTCAGCTCCTGCAAGAAGTTCATGAACATGGATCATTACTTCAAAGACAGGATGAATGTGGATACCCTGTTCGTACGAAAGGATTATGCAGAACAATGGCTGGCCGATGTGTACACGCACCTGCGTGGAGAGAACGTTGATGTGGCCAGTAAGGATTATGCACCCTTTAACCTGATCTCCGACGACCTGTTCTTCGGCGACCGGGGCGATGAGTTGGATGGAAGAAGTTACAAGAATTATAAGAACGGAGAATATACCGAGAGCTGGATACAGGGATCCTGGGGCTCTTGTTACCAGGGTATTCGCAAGGCAACCATATTCATTTACAACATCGATCGCAACCGTGATATGACAAAACAGGAGATTGCCGGCCGCAAAGCCGAAGCAAGATTTCTGCGGGCATACTATTACTGGTTGCTGTTGAGGAAATATGGTCCCGTACCCTTGATGCCCGAGCAGGGTATTGATTATACCTTGCCCTACGAAGACCTCGCTGTACCAAGAAGCAACTACGATTCCTGCGTTGAATACATAACACGCGAACTGGCAACAGCTGCCAAAGACCTGTCGCCCGATCGCACCAACCGCGATATCGTGCGCCCCACCCGGGGAGCCGCATTGGCAGCGCGGGCAAAAGTATACCTGTATGCAGCGAGCCCCGAGTTCAATGGCAATACCGAAATGGCCGACCTGGTAGACAATGAAGGAAAGGCATTGATACCGCAAACCTACAATGAAGAAAAATGGGCGAAAGCAGCAGCGGCCGCCAAAGATGTAATAGAACTGGGGCTCTACCGCCTGTTCACAGTCCCCTTTAATGCGAACGATCAGGGAACGGCGCAACCTAAAACAATTGTTCCGCCCTACGATGCCAGGTACTCCGATGCCTCATTTCCCAATGGCTGGAAAGACATCGATCCGTTCGAGTCATACCGCCAGTTGTTCAACGGTGCGATCACTGCCTCGGGAAATCCTGAACTTATATTTTCACGAGTTAATGAGGTGAGCAATGTTGGTCCCGAAGCCATGGCAAAACACCAGACCCCTTATTCCATGGGTGGCTGGAATGCGCACGGCATCTCCCAAAAACAATGCGATGCCTACTACATGAATGATGGTACCAGCATCGCTACCAATCCACGCGTAGGAGGCTTTACTGCCAATGCGGTGGATAATAAACCATTGCCGGCCGGAGTATCTTTGCAGTATGCCAACCGCGAGCCCCGCTTTTATGCATCGGTAGCTTATAATGGTAGTATCTGGTATCGGCTTAGCGCGCTCGATGCCAATTTGAGAAGCAAGCAGATATATTATTACCGCGGCGAACCAGATGGAAAACAACCGGCATCTCCACAGTTTCATGTTCGCACAGGATTGGGCGTTAAGAAATTCGTCAACCCGATCGACTCACACGACGGGAAAATATTGGGCTCCTTCGTAGTGCCCAAATACGAACCCGCCATCCGTTATGCAGAAATCCTGTTGATCTATGCAGAAGCACTCAACGAATTGGGCGGCACCTACAACATACCCGATTATACCGGTAAAACCACGCACGCCGTTTCCAGGAATATCACCGAGATGAGCAAGGCCATCAGCCAGGTACGCATCCGCGCCGGCTTGCCCGATTTTGATGGCGGCACCTATGGCGTCAAAGACCAGTTCAGGAAAGCACTTAAAAGAGAAAGGCAGATCGAGCTGCTGGGCGAAAATCATCGTTACTACGACCTGCGCCGTTGGAAAGACGCACCCGTCGAAGAGGCTACACCGGTAATGGGTTGCAATATGGATATGACCTCGGCACAGCGCGACCTGTTCCATACACCGGTCGTGATACCTTCCCTGCCCACCATCTTCATCAAGAAAATGTACCTGTGGCCCATATCGCACGACGAATTGAGAAGAAACAAAAAACTGACCCAAAACCCCGGTTGGACAACACCCTTCTAAAAAAGCATCAACATGAAAAAGATCCATTTATACATATTATCGAGTTTGCTGTTGGGCCTTTCCTGTAAAAAAGAGTGGACACAGGAACTGTATGTGCAGGAAGTATCCATGGTCAAAAGCGGTGTAGTGACTGTTTATGCGAAATACCAAAGAGCCGGCGGAGGAGTCACCGTGAAGGTGCCCGTAGTAGTCAGCGGGTCCAATGACAATAGAAATAATATCGATGTTACGATCGAGATAGATAAAGATACCTTGCAAAACCTGAACTTCGATCGTTTCCGTTTGCGGCAGGATCTCTATTTTCAACAACTCGACGCAGCCAATTATACCTTCAGGTCGATGACGACCACGATACCATCGGGCTCATTACAGGGGTATTACGACCTCGATCTCAAACTGGAAGGCCTCGACCTCATCAACAAATACATCCTGCCGGTAAAGATCGCTTCTACATCCAATAACAATGTGTCCAAAAGGAAATGGTTCAGTAAGTCGCTCATGCAGATCATACCGTTCAATGATTATTCCGGCAGGTATTCCAACGCCGGACTGATCTGGAACCGTGATGTACCGCAAAACAATCAAACAGCGCTGAGCACGCCTTACCGCAACGCCTGGGTGGTCAACGAGAATACGGTATTCTTTTTTGCCGGCAACATCGACGAAGAAGCATTCGACAGGAAGAAATACAAGATCGTAGCCGCCTTGAATGCCGACAGTACCGTTACGCTTACGGCGCCCGATGACGTGATCAGGTTCTCGCAACAGAAAGGCACCTACACCATCAGTAAACGGAAGGATGAGGTACAGCCCTACCTCGAGAAAACCTATATCACCATGAATCTGGAGTACTGGTACAGCGACATCACCAACCCGGCATTCCCGATCAACTATCGGTTCGTCGGCCCCTTGACGCTCGAAAAAGTAAGGAACACACAGATCCCCGATGAAGACCAGCAGGTACGCATTGAATAATGATGCAAGGGGGAGACATTTGGAAAACTGCCGTTAATTGCGTAATTAGCTATACGATTGCTTTGACCAAACAACCAAACGCTGCGGTATGAATGAAATGGCTCCCCTGCTTCAAACAGCCAAGCCTGTCGTCTTGCTCGTAGACGACAGTGAAGATATACTTGATTACCTGGCCCACGATTTTAGGCGGAAATACCAGACTTACACAGCCCGGGATGGCAATGCCGCCATCGCTACCATGCAACGGGAAGAAATACAATTGGTGGTCAGCGATGTGATGATGCCTAAAATGGATGGCTTCGAATTGTGCGAGAAGATCAAATCTAGCCCCGGCTTAAGTCATATCCCCGTCATATTGCTCACCGCTAAAAATACTTATCAGTCAAAGATACAGGGGCTCAAACTGGGCGCCGATGCCTATATCGAAAAGCCTTTTTCGCTCGATCATCTTCACGTGCAGATGGACAACCTGCTGGAGAACCGTATGAAGCTGAAAGAATCATTTGCAAAATCTCCCCTCGCGCACATCAATAGTCCGGGTTATTCGAAAGAAGAAGAGTTGTTCTGGAAGCAGCTGACTGCAACCATATTGGAAAACCTGCAGGATGCAGCATTGGATGTGGAAAAGATAGCGCTCCTGATGCACATGAGCAAAGCGACCCTCTACCGGAAAATGAAAACGACATCGGGCATGTCGCCCAGCGATGTGATCAACCTTACCAGGCTCAGAAAATCGGCCGAACTCATGACAGCCGGCAACTTTCGCATCAATGAGGTGGCCAAGGAGGTCGGATATACTTACCCGGCGCAGTTTCGCCGCAATTTTCAAAAGCAATTCAGGATGACACCCGCCGAATACATCGAAAAGGTGAGGTCCGCCACCAGGATCAGGTAGGCATAACTAGTATTATGCGTTCCCGCTTACAGCAGAATATTATTGATCGGCGCCACGGCAGCCGGTAAATTCGGATCGTCCAGCATTTCTTTGAGATCGGTCTCGATCATTTTACTGATCTGTGTAATGGGCACATCATTGGGACTTCCTTCGAAAGGGTTGATGGAGCTGTCGCCTACCGCGTCGAGTGTCACAAAAGCCCAGCCTACCACCGTAGCAAACGGAATGAGGAAGTAAATGGTATAGCCCGCCAGGAAAGTGCCATCGCCCAAATGGTTGAATTCTTTCAGCAAACCAAAAGGAAGTAAGATCACAAACAGGTAAAGCAGGTAAGTAGTGATCGAAGAGAAGTTGCGCGGGTAAGGAAAGTTCTTGATCCGTTCTGCTTTGCCCTGCTGCTCGTAAAAGCTATCGATGCTTTTTTGTAATTGCATTTGTTGAAGATCGTTCAGGAAACCATCGCGGTGTAATTCGTTGATGGTCTCCGATTGCAAGGCCAGGGATTGACTGGCCCTGTTCTTCTTGCTCAAAAGATACGCAAGCTCATCGGGCGATAAAAAAGATTGAACAGCACTTTCCAGCGGCTCTTCACGTTCAGGGATCTTATAAGCCTTCGACATATATTCCTCATAACGCAATTCATCCATCGTTTCCCATTTGCGGGGTTCACGCAATTGATACCGGAGAAAAGTAAGCCAGGCAAAATGCCGGTCGAATAATAACCTGGAGTGAACGCTCGATTTGCCACCCAGGAAATCGCGGGCTTTCACAGCAAAGCTCCGGCTGTCGTTGATGATGGCGCCATAGATCTGCCGGGCTTCCCAAAGCCTGTTATAACTGGCGTTGTTCTTAAACCCTACAATAAAAGCAACAGCGGTACCCAGCATCGCAACCGGAAGCCACGAAATGGCGATGAACGTAAATCCGAAGCAAAATAGAATGGTAGGGACAAGCGTCAGGAAAAAACACAGGTAAATGTCGCGACGACTCCATACGATGAACTCTCTGAGTGGGTAACGTTTGCCGGTATGCATACAGGTGCCGGAATGAACGGTTAAGAAAAGCCTTACTACGGCAATAAAGATACAGGATTACAGGTAGCCCTACTCAGCGGCCGCGCCGATGTCATGAAAAGTCATGACATAACCTGACATCGGCTGTAGTATTTATGCCTTCACTTGGAACAGGGCTGCAACCAAAGTAATTTTGAGACGCGCTTAGAGAGACTCTTGTTTGGATCGTGGAGAGAACACCAGTCTGAAAGAACATAAGCGAGGCTGTTAAATGTCGAAGGCACCGGCTCCGAGGCGCTCCCGTACCCGATCCGTACCGCTCCCGTACCGGTCCCGTACAAATAGCACAACTTTGAAAACATAGGCATTTACACCAAAAATGTCTGGAAGAGAATTGTCCTCCGGGATCAGGTAAACATCTCCCGATAAGCTTTTTTCGCAAGCTATTGTTCCCTGCTGGCGAAATCGCGGCTAAGGCCCCTGGTAGTCGAAATTTTCGCCTATCTTTTGGGGAGCATAATGAACATTGTTTATGAGAAAAATAGCCTTATTTCCTTTCGGATTGCTTGTATTGATGATCGTGTTGGCATTTGCCGGTGTCGGCAACAGCCCCTGGCACGCAACACCACCGGCACCGCGCCAGTTCAAATGGGCGGGCGCCTGGCAGCCCACCCGCAAAAGCGCCGCCGATGGCATCACCCAACTCGATACCAAGATCGGCACCTTCATCACCCTGCCCGATAAAAAAGCACTGGCCAATGTGATCTTCAACGTGCAGCATAAATTTCCCGGAGCAACACCCTGGGCCACCTGGGCCGTTGGCGATCTCTCGCAGGCAACACCTGCCTATACCAACCTGCCCCATGCAACGCATGAAGAATGGCTATCCTACATGGACCGCCTCGGCGTAAAAATATACCTGGAGATATTTCCATTCAAGCCCAATGCGAAGAAAGGGCTCGCCGCATCAAACATCAGCACCATGATCAATACCTGGCTCACCAGGTTCAAACACCATGCTTGTGTAGCAGGCCTGGGAATAGAACTCGAATACTGGGGAAAGGCCAGCGATTCTGCCGCCGCAGCATGGGATGCGCAGATAAAGGCACACAACCCCGCCTACAGGTTGATGCTGCGTCACTACGATCCGGGTCATATGCCGCCAAATTACCGGGGCAAAGGCGACCTTATATTCGTGGACGATGCCTCCGAAGGCACTATGGAAGAATTGAACAAAGGATTTGCCGCCTGGGCCAATCGCTTTGCACCCACTGCCTGCGCGTTTCAATTGGGATATCCCGCCGATGAAGACGGCATGAACGGAAGTAATGAATTGGGTTGGTGGAAACTGAAAGACCCTATCCGCGAGTGGGGACAGTCAATACTCACCCAGGTAAAAGATGCAAACCAGGAGTTGGGATTCATCTGGGTCACTGCCCTCTCGGGAAAAACCTATCATCAGCAATGGGATCTTACGAAAGGAGCAAAGCTGCCCTTGCCGAACAAGTAAGTTTGCTGTACCAACCAAAGTCGGGATTGCGTCGACAACTCGTTGCCTCAGTTGCCTTGTTGCCTGGATGCCTTTCCAAGCCTTGCTGCCTTTCCCTAGCCCGTAATCGTCGCCCGCCCCTTATCCAACGTCAGGAACTTGTCCACGCACGAGGGGATCTCCTCCCGGTAATGGCTCACATAAACAAGCGTAGTAGGGGAGTGCGCACAAATGGCATCCACCAGGTTGCGGAAAAGCTGTGTATGCGCAGCATCGAGCCCCTGACAGGGTTCATCCAGGATCAGCAAAGCCGGATGCTTGATCAGCGCCCGCGCCAGCAGCGTAAGCCTTTGCTCGCCCGCTGAGAGCCTGCTAAGTCCATGGTGGGCTTTTTTCTCCAGGCCCATCAGGCTTATCCATCGGTGAACGAGTTCATCCTGTTCAGGAGTTAACTGGCGGAACAAGCCGATCGTATCGAACAACCCCGAAGCAATTGCGTGGTAGCAGGCAGCAGTATAATCGAAATAGAGGTGCATCTCGGGCGAAACATACCCTGTTTTGCGTTTGATGTCCCAGATACTCTCGCCGCTTCCCCGGCGCCTATCGAAGAGATAGATCTCATTGGCATAAGCCTGGGGATTATCGCCCGTGATCAAACTCAGTAACGTTGATTTGCCGGCGCCATTAGCCCCCGAAACACACCAGCGATCACCGCGTTGAACGGCCCAGTGCACGTCTTGCAGAATATGCTTCCCTTCGTATTGGATCGACACATTCTTCATACGGATGGCCGTGGTAAAATCGGTGTCCTGCATATCACCCATGGCACGGAAGGCCTCCTCTATAGGCAAGGATAAACTAACTGCTTTCGGCGCTACATAATCAGCAACGGCAACAGCGCCGGTTAAAACACCCTTCTCCAGCGTCGCTACATGCGTAATACAGGGCGACAATTGTTCGGGCGTAGTGATCAGCAGCAGGTGGATGCCCGTTTGGCTGATCGTGCCGAGGATATCGTGCAGGATGGCGCGGCCGTTAACATCGAGCCCCACAAACGGATTGTCGAGAACGAGCAACTGTGGGTGTTGCAGCAGGGCAATCGTTAGTTGCAGTCTTTTGTTTTCACCGTTCGACAATTGGATCACCGGTTCCTGCAGCAGCTCGCCAATCTGTAACTGAGCGATCCATCGGTCAGCAGCTTGCTGATTGTCGGGCGTAATATAGTCTGCCAGTAATTGACCAACCGTAGCGGTTTGCTCGGCGTCGAAAGAGTTGAATCGTTGCTGGTAATAGAAATCGCTCCGGTTCGTCAGGTCTTTGAAACGGTGCTGCTGTTCAACAATGATGATCTGGTGGTGATAAGTTTCAGGTGTGCCAAAGGAAGCGTTGATGTGACCGCTGTAAAAATGACGGCCAGCCAACGTGTGCGCCAGCACGGTTTTACCACTGCCCGATTCGCCGGTAATGGCCCAGTGCTGTCCGGGAAGGATGGTAAGATTGATATTGTCCAAAACCTGCTGCGCACCAAGTTTCACGGATACCCCGTCGAGTTGCAAAAAATGATCTGCCATAATGAGCCTTGCTTAAGGCCGGCAAAGATAAGGCATAAAAAAGCACACCATGGATGCAGGTGTCAACCTGCCCATGGTATGCACAGAGTAAGGATCAATAACTATGTACAAATAGACTATTGTTCCAGTTTGATTTCGCCGATATCAGTAGGCTGTCCGTCTACTACTGTAACACCATCCTTCGCCGCATTCTTGTAAGGCGGCTTGGCCTCGATGATCACGCGATAAGTACCTGCTTTCGCTCCGGTAATTTCAAACGCACCCTTATCGATATTAGCTTTTAGTGTGTCCGTGCCGGAAAGAGCCCATGCACGTACCGCACCATCAGCTGGTGATACAGTACCTTTAACAGAACCAGTTTGAACAGCCGTGAAGGCGAATAATCCTGCGGTGGCTGCAACGATGCTTAATCCCACCAGTCTTGACTTGATGCTTTTCATACAATGTACAATTATAGGTTAATAAAAATGGTTACTAAATAGACATCCTTACGGTTAGCTGGAGTAGCGGGGTTATGATAGTGTAGACAAGGACTATGCCATAAACTTTTTCAAATCACAAAAAATAAATTAACAACTCTTTGCACGCACAACATCAATCTGCGGTGTTTCATGGCACGATTGTTATAAACGCACGATTTCCCTCGATGTAAAGTGATGCGCAAAAAAATCTACACCTCATTACTGATAATTAATGTCCGTTGATCGCCAATTCAACATAACACAGGCTTAAATATGCCGTCATGTTGCGGTAATATAGCAGGTGCACCTTTGCCGTGAAATAAATAACCATGAAAACAAAACAGTATTGTATGAAAATTTTATCCTTGATCGTTGTTGCCACATTCTTATGCTGTACCAATGTGTCGGCTAGGTGTCTGCGCGATACTGCCGTAAACAATGCGCAACCAAGTCTGGAAGTGGTGTACCTCGGCGCCGAAGGCGATGACCTGTTGTTTACCGTGAAGTCCGACAATGTATCCGCAAAAACGATATTTGCCATCCGCAACGAAGCGGGGGATGATATATACCGCACCTGGCAATCAGATGCCAATGCCATCCGCCGTATCCGCATACCGCGGTCAACCGTACGTACCCTCCATTTTATCCTGGGTAGCCGCAAACAGCAATGCATCAAAACATTTACCATTAATACCAGTATCGTGGAAACCGTCCAGGTGAAGGAAAAAGAGCGTTAGTCGCTTCACCGATTGATTTAGTCACCTCATCGTTAATAATACGGTGAGGTTTTTTTATTTCATTAACTTGCTAGGATAACTGGTACCCTCAAAATGCAGGTTGGCAGATAAAATACCCACATTCCTCTATTTTAGCCCCCGGCAACCAACAGTTTTGATCCGGTATTCGTAGTAATCTTAAACACTATAGCATGTTGGCCGCCAACCGAATTGTACTGCTCTGCATAATAATGATCCTGCCCGGCCTTGCCACAAAGGCCCAGCAAAGAATAAAATCCTCCCGTTGTGCCACTGTTCCCCTGCTGGAAATGAACCTCGAAAAGAACCCAGAACTGAGGAAAACCTACGAGCGCGAAGCCCTGCGGGTAAAAGAGACGGCTACCCTGCGTGCCCTTGAATCTACTCTGCGCGAACAGGCCGATACCCTTTACGTACCCGTGGTTTTTCATATTGTCCTGCAGAATCCCAACCAGGTTACGGACGCACAGATCAAAGCACAACTGGACACCCTCAACGTCGATTTTGCCGGCCTCAATGCGGACTCCAGCAAGATACCTTCCTACTTCAAATCACGTTTCGGAAAAGCGAAGATCCAGTTCAGGATCGCCCGGCGTACCCCCAATGATGAACCCTCCAACGGCATCAACCGGTATGTAACCACCAAAAGCAGCTATAATTACACCGATAATTCATTGAAATATAAAGCCCAGGGCGGCGCCGACGCCTGGGATCCTTCCAGGTACCTCAATGTCTGGCTCACCAACCTGAGCAACAGCATCCTGGGCTATGCTACCTTTCCCGGCAGCAGCGCAGCAGCCGAACAAGGGGTGGTGATCCAGTTCAGCACCGTTCCCGGAGGCAATTTGTCGCCCTACAATAAAGGCCGCACCCTCGTGCACGAAGCAGGCCATTACTTCTTCCTCTACCATATCTGGGGTGATGATGCTACCGGATCCTGCACCGGAACCGATGAAATAGCCGATACGCCCAACCAGGCCGATGAAAGCGGCGGATGCCCCACCGGCGTGCGCACCGACAACTGCTCGCC
Organism: Paraflavitalea sp. CAU 1676; assembly: GCF_029223285.1. Taxonomy (GTDB): domain Bacteria; phylum Bacteroidota; class Bacteroidia; order Chitinophagales; family Chitinophagaceae; genus Paraflavitalea. The sequence continues at coordinate 222,824 of NZ_JARHUJ010000008.1, forward strand.
CGTATCGCCCGGCATCATGTACCAGAACTATATGGACTATACCAACGATGCCTGCATGGTCATGTTTACCCAAATGCAGGCAGAAAGAATGGAGTCCACCCTCACCGGCATCCGGGCTTCCCTGCTTGCTTCCAACGGAGCCGATCCGGTCATACTCGTCACAATCAATGCGTCGCTGCGCAGCATCAACAATCCTATAGCCCGTGTTTGTACCCCCGGCTTTAGCCCATCCATCACCTTGCGCAACCTGGGGTCGCAGGTACTTACTTCGGCAGGTATCTATGCCAGTATAGATGGGGCCGCTCCGGTGCGCACTGCCTGGACGGGCAACCTCGCCAGTCAGGCCGCTATTAACGTAACACTCAATAGCCTCACCGCTACCACCGGTAAGCATACTTTAAAGATCTATGTGGCCGAACCCAATGGCACAACCGATGGAGAAATGAGTAATGATACCCTCACCACTACTTTTGAATACTATCCGCCGATAGAGCCGCCCGTGGTAGAAGGGTTCGAAGGAACTACCTTCCCGCCTGTGGGATGGGATATCGTTAATCCCGACAACTACATCACCTGGGAGCGTACCACCGTGGCTGCCAAAACCGGCAACGCATCCGTCGTGATCCGCAACCTCGATTACGCACAGAACGGTCCCCAGGATTATTTGCGTCTCCCACTCGTAAACATCAATTCGGCCGACTCTGCCTTCCTCAGCTTTCAGGTGGCGGCTGCCGTATTCAGCGATCTCTCTACCACTAACAATGTGTGGGATACCCTGCAGGTACTGGTGAGCACGGATTGCGGTAACAGCTATACCAGCCTCTATAAAAAGTGGGGTAGTAACCTCGTCACCCGCAAAACACCGGTCACCACCTCCTTTTTACCCACGGATTCCGAATGGCGTAAGGACTCCGTCGACCTCACCGGCTATATCGGCAAAGGCCCCATCATGGTAGCCTTCCTCAATAGCTCCGAAAATGAGAACAATATTTACCTTGACGATATCAACTTAAGTAAGTTGACCATCAACCCCAACCTGAAGGCCAAGGGCATTCTGATAACGCCCAACCCCACCAGCGGAGCCCTGAGCGTACAGTTCTACCCAAACCCCACCAACCTGAAATCGATAAGCATTTATGATATGTCCGGCAAAAAGATGGCTGAAAGAACCATGAACAACAGCGGCAATACCCGCTACGACTTCGACCTGAGCTACTTTGCCAGCGGTCTGTATACGGTCCGTATCATCTACACCGATAAGACAGTGGTGCAGAAAGTGATGAAAGTCCGCTAAATGGTTACCTGCGCAAAATAAACGACCCGGTTACCTGCAAGGGGCAGCAGCCGGGTTTTTTCGTGGCCTTTTATACCGGCCAGAGCCTGCGTAACTCCAAAATGCCTTTACAAGTATCTCATGATCAATCATTTTTTTCCACAAAGGGTTAATATTTCCGGCAAACAGCTTTTTACGCGCTTTTGCTATATTTGCCCGTCCCTGAAATAAGGGGACAGGGAATTGTCTACCCCAAAATGACGGGTAGAAGGATTGTAAAATCCCTGATAACCAATATAATATGGCAAAAGAAAAAGATAGCAACCTGTTTGATTACACCGAAGATTCGATCCGTAGTCTTGACTGGCGCGAGCATATTCGCCTCCGTCCCGGTATGTATATCGGGAAACTGGGAGACGGCAGTAGCCCCGATGACGGCATCTACGTATTAATAAAAGAAGTGATCGATAACTGTATCGACGAGCATACCATGGGTTACGGCAAGCACGTCGAGATCACCATAGAGGGTAAAACAGTCACCATTCGCGACTACGGCCGTGGAATTCCCCTCGGTAAAGTGGTCGATGTGGTGAGCAAGATCAATACCGGCGCCAAATACGATAGCAAGGCATTCCAGAAAAGCGTTGGCTTGAACGGGGTAGGTACCAAGGCCGTAAACGCCTTGAGCAACTACTTTAAGGTAACCGCTTACCGCGAGGGCAAGGAAAAAACAGCCGAATTCGAAAGAGGCGTGCTCACAAAAGAGCACAAGGAAACGAAGTCCACCGAAGAGAACGGCACCATGGTCTCTTTCATCCCGGATGAAACCGTGTTCAAGAACTTTCACTATATACACGAATACCTCGACGGTCAGTTGTGGAACTACTGTTACCTCAATGCCGGCCTCGTCATCAACTTCAACGGGAAGAAATACGTGAGCAAGAATGGTCTGCTCGATCTCTTGCAGCGGAAGACCAATGAAGATGAACTGCGCTATCCCGTTATCCACCTCAAGGGCGAGGATATCGAATGCGCCATCACCCACGAAAACCAATACGGCGAAGAATATTATTCATTCGTGAACGGTCAGTACACCACCCAGGGAGGTACGCACCTTGCGGCATTCCGGGAAGGATATGTAAAGACCATCCGCGAGTTCTTTAAGAAGGATTACGATGCGGCCGATATTCGGGGCTCAATCTGTGCAGCCGTCTCCGTACGGGTACAGGAGCCCGTATTTGAAAGCCAAACGAAAACCAAACTGGGGTCACAGGTGGTGTTCGATGGAGGTCCCACCATGCGGAACTTCATTGGCGATTTCCTGTCCAAGGAACTCGACAACTACCTGCACCGTAACCCCACCACCGCCGAAGCATTGAAGAAGCGTATCGAGCAAAGTGAGCGGGAGCGTAAAGAGCTGGCAGGCATCAAGAAACTCGCCAACGAGCGTGCCAAGAAAGCCAACCTGCACAACCGCAAGTTGCGCGACTGCCGTTTCCACCTCAATGATGAAGCTACCGGCAAGGATAAGGACAAGATCGTAGAACGTCAGAAGGAGAGCACCATCTTCATCACCGAAGGTGACTCAGCGAGTGGATCCATCACCAAGGCCCGCAGTGTGGAATCGCAGGCAGTATTCAGCTTGCGCGGAAAGCCGCTCAACTGTTTTGGCCTCACTAAAAAAGTAGTGTATGAGAACGAAGAGTTCAACCTGCTGCAGCACGCACTCAATATAGAAGAAGGTTACGAAGGATTGCGGTACAACAACATTGTAGTCGCTACCGATGCCGATGTGGATGGCATGCACATCCGTCTGCTGCTCATGACATTCTTCCTGCAGTTCTTCCCCGACCTGGTGAAGAATGGTCACGTGTACATCCTGGAAACACCTTTGTTCCGGGTACGCAACAAACAACAAACGATCTACTGCTACGACGAAGGCGAAAAGCAGGCAGCCGTTAAAAAGCTGGGCGCAAAACCCGAGATCACCCGCTTTAAAGGGTTGGGCGAAATATCTCCTGATGAGTTTGCCCGCTTCATTGGCGACGATATGCGCAAGCAGCCCGTGATCATCGAACAGGGCGAACATATCCAGCAGCTGTTGGAATATTATATGGGTAAGAATACCCAGGAGCGCCAGGAATTCATCATCGATAACCTGAAGGTGGAACTCGATCTCGTAGAGGAGGAGAAGGAAAGCTAACCATGTTTGAGTTTCATGCCGACCGGAAACGATATTTCGACATACAGCGCGACAATGCCGTACGCTATGTGATACCGTTCATTGAACAATCGTTCTCCATCAAACCTGGCCAAAGGGTCATGGAGATAGGTTGTGGCGAAGCAGGCGTATTGCTGGCATTCCTCGAAAGAGGCTGCACCGGGGTAGGCGTGGAGCTCGATAGTTCCCGCCTGGTCAACGCGGCAGTGTGGACGAAGGAATACCTCGAAGCGGGAAAAGTAAGTTACATAGACAAGGACATATACAAAGTCGACGTAGAGAAGGAACTGGGCGGTAAATTCGATATCATCATCCTCAAGGATGTGATCGAGCATATACCCGATCAGGCCAGGTTGATCGCCGAAATGAAAAGGCTCCTCAACCCAACTGGGGTCATATTCTTTGGGTTTCCACCCTGGCAAATGCCATTTGGTGGCCACCAGCAGATCTGTAAGGGAAAATGGCTCAGTAAACTGCCCTGGTATCACCTGCTGCCAAAAGGCCTGTACCGGTACATCCTTACCCGCAACGGAGAGAATGTAGAAGAGATGATGGAGATCAGGGATACGCGCATCACGATAGAGCGGTTCGAGCGCATCGTGAAACAAACAGGGTATAAGATCAGCGAGCATACCCACTTTCTCATCAACCCCATCTACGAATATAAATTCGGATGGAAGGCGAAGAAACAGTTCGGCATCGTAAGGCATATACCCTGGCTGCGTAATTTTGTAACGACCTGTGTATACTATCTAATAACACCAGAACAGTAATAGTATGATCCATATAGTATTTAATGAAGCTGATGTTGATGTATTGAAGAAGGCCATCGAACTCGATGAAACCTTACAGGGTGAAGTGCTGCTCGTTAGAGACGATTATGCAGTAGGCCCGCTGGCAGGCATCTATACCACCGAAGGCATCGAAGCCCGTAAGCAATGGTGGCGCGATGTGCTGGCCGGAGGCGATTATGCCGCAAAGGTCGATGAAGGCCTGGTAGACGATAATAAACTCGTGGCGGAACTCAAAGAACGCCTGCAAAACGAAACAGCCGAGATCGTATGGATCTGGGCAGCGCAAAATAAACATGATGTAAGTGGCTACTACTGGCTTATGAGCCAACTGAAGGATTTCCAGGGAAGGCTCTTTATCCTGTACCTCAACAACCTGCCCTTCATCAATGAAAAAGGACTGATCTTTTACCCCGAGTGGCTGCACGTAATTCCACCTAAAGAGTTTTTGAAAGCCAAAAAGCTGGCCAGGCCCATAACACTCAGTGAATTTGAAGTGGATCCCGACGAATGGACCAAGCTGCAGAATGAAGAAGGCAAAGGTGTACGCTTACTGGAGGGCGGTAAAAAGCTCAGTCAGCAGGGATACGATTTTTATGACGCCGACCTGAGAAAATACATCACCGGCGACTGGCAGAAGGGGTCGAAGATCATTCACCAGTTCCTGAACAAGAATAAGCAAACTACAGGTGATGCCTATATACTCTGGCGCCTCAAGACCATGCTGTCAACCGGCGAATTCGATGTACAGGGCGAAGTAAAGAACATGAAGGAATTTGAAGTAAAGAACAAGGTAGCACAGGGAGCCGAAACCACCAATGCATAGATATAACATGAAGAACAGAGGCTGGCTTATATTACTCGTGCTGTTGCAGTTTGCCTGCGGCCAGCACGTAAAAGCTCAAACCGATGCCGACCGCATCAATGAGTTGGTAACGGCTTATGTCCGTCAGTATAAGTTCAATGGCACCTTGCTTGTCATCAACAAAGGCCAGGTGGTCATCAGCAAAGGATACGGATTGAAGAGCGCCAAAGACAGCACCTGGAACGATGTGAACACCATTTACCAGATGGGGTCGGTCACCAAGCAGTTCACGGCAGCCCTTATTCTTCAACTGGAAGAGCAAAAGAAGCTGTCGGTAAAGGACAAGCTGAGTAAATACTTTCCGGAATATCCCTGGGCCGATTCAGTCACGATCGAAAACCTGCTTACACATACTTCCGGGATCTTCAACTATACCAATGATGGTAAGTTCATGGCGTCGGAAGCCGTAAAGCCCGCCACCCCCGGAAAGATCAACGCCCTTTTCAAAGACAAGCCGCTGGAATTTAAACCCGGCACAAAGTATAAATACAGCAACTCCGGTTATATGCTGCTGGGCTACATCGTTGAAAAAGTATCCGGAAAGCCCTACGAGCAGGTGATGCACGAACGCATATTGCAGCCACTCGGCATGGCGCACAGCGGCTTCGATTTTGCCCACCTCAACGATCCCAATAAAGCCACTGGATACACAACGTATAAAGAACAATTAAAGGTACCCGCTGCAATCGTCGACTCATCGGTAGCTTATGCTGCAGGTTCCTTGTACTCCACGGTCAACGATATGTGGGCCTGGCACAAAGGACTCATGAAGAGCGCGACCATCAAAGCAGCCACCCTCGAAAAAGCATATAAGCCCTTCCTCGACAACTATGGTTATGGATGGGAGATAGACTCGGTGTATGGCAAAAGAATGCTGCAGCATGGCGGTGGTATCTTTGGGTTCAACACCCTTTTCTCGAGAATACCCGCCGATGATTGCTGTATCGTATTGCTGTGCAATATGAATACAGGCTCGCTCGAAAAGATCAGCCGGGCCATACTGGCCATCCTCAACAACCGGGCCTACGATGTACCGTTGGAAAAGATCACAGTACCCGTCGATGCGGCAATACTGCAGCAATACGCGGGCGAGTATGAACTGGCGCCCGGATTTATCCTCACGATCTCGGTGAAGAACAATGCACTGAAAGTGAGGGCCACCGGCCAGCCGGAATTCGACATGTATGCCGAGTCGGAGAAGAAATTCTTCCTGAAAGTAGTAGATGCCACAGCCGAATTTGTGCGTGGAGCGGATGGAACAGTAACAGGATTGATCTGGGAACAAAGCGGCAGAAAAGAAGCAAAGAAAATAAAGTAACAGACGGGAACCTCATCAGGCAGCCCCACTAAAATAGATCTATGGCAAAATCAAAAATAAACGAACAGGCCTTTAATCTCGACAGCGGGCTCACCGGCCAGTATAAACACTGGTTCCTGGATTACGCGTCCTACGTAATCCTCGAAAGAGCGGTACCCGCCGTGGAAGACGGGTTGAAGCCCGTACAACGGCGTATACTGCACGCCATGAAAGAAATGGACGATGGTCGTTACAACAAGGTAGCCAACATCATCGGTCAGGCCATGCAATACCACCCGCATGGAGATGCCAGTATTGGGGATGCCCTGGTAAACATGGGACAAAAAGACCTGATGATCGATACCCAGGGAAACTGGGGCGATGTGCGTACCGGCGATGATGCGGCAGCCGCCCGTTATATAGAGGCACGCCTCAGCAAGTTTGCACTGGATGTAGCATTTAATGCCAAGACGACCGATTGGGCACTCAGTTACGACGGCCGTAAAAACGAGCCCGTAACACTTCCCATGAAATTCCCCCTGCTCCTCGCACAAGGAGCAGAAGGGATCGCAGTAGGCCTGGCCACCAAAATATTACCCCACAACTTTATTGAGCTGATAGACGCAGCGATCAAATACCTGCGGGGAAAGAAGTTTGAATTACTGCCCGATTTCCTTACAGGAGGCATGGTCGACGCATCCAACTACAACGAAGGAAAACGCGGCGGTAAAGTGCGCGTGCGCGCCCATATCGAAGAGCTGGATAAAAAGACCCTCCTCATCAAGGACGTACCCTATGGGGTTACAACGGCCCAGTTGATGGACTCCATCGTAAAGGCCAATGACCAGGGTAAGATCAAGATCAAAAAAGTAACCGACAATACAGCCGCAGAAGTAGAGATACAGGTCGATCTGGCGCCGGGCATATCACCCGACATCACCATCGACGCCCTGTATGCCTTTACCGATTGCGAAGTAAGTATATCGCCCAACGCCTGCGTGATCGTCGATAAGAAACCCCAGTTCCTCGGTGTGCACGAATTGCTGCGCCTGTCGGTCGACAGAACCAAGGACCTGCTGCGTCGTGAACTCGAGATCAAGCTGGCAGAGCTGCAGGAAAAATGGCACTACACCTCGCTTGAAAAGATCTTCTTCGAAGAAAAGATCTATAAGGAGCTCGAGAAAAGGCACGAAACCTGGGATAAGGTATTGCAGGCCATCGCCAAGGCCTTCGAACCATTCCGCAAGCAGTTGCGTCGCGATATTACCCGCGAAGACATCGTAAAGCTTACCGAAAAGCCCGTACGCCGTATCTATAAACTGGATATCGACGAACTGAACGATCAGATCAAGGGCCTCGAGAAAGAGATCAAACAGGTAAAGCACGACCTCAACAACCTGGTCGATTTCGCAGTAGCTTATTATGAGAACCTCCTCAGCAAATACGGCAAGGGCCGCGAGCGCAAAACGGAAATAAAACTGTTCGAAGCCATCCAGGCCAAGCAGGTGGCCATCGCCAATATCAAGTTGTACGTGAACCGCGCGGATGGATTCGTAGGTTCAGGCTTGAAGAAAGACGAGTTTGTAGCCGACGTATCTAACCTCGACGATATCATCGTATTCACCAAGAGCGGAAAGATGAAGATCGTGAAGGTGGCCGACAAAACATTCATAGGAAAGGATATCATCCATGTCGATGTATTCCAGAAGAACGATGAGCGCACCACCTACAACATGATCTATGTGGATAGCAAGTCAAACATCGTATTCGCCAAACGCTTCAATGTAACTGGCATTACCCGCGATAAGGAATACGATCTTACCAAGGGCGGAGAAAAGAGCAAAGTGCTTTATTTCTCAGCCAACCTGAACGGAGAAGCAGAAATCGTACGGGTGGTCCTCAATCCCAACGCCACGGCACGCAACAAAGAGTTCGATTTCGCCTTTGAGGAACTCGAGATCAAGAACCGTAGCAGCATGGGCAACCAGGTCACCAAGTACGCTGTCAAGAACGTTAAGTTCAAGGAGGCGGGGCGTTCTACACTCGGAGGCCGCAAATTGTGGTTTGATGACCAGTTTGGTCGTCTCTCTACAGAAGCCAAGGGTGAATACCTCGGCAGCTTCCAAACCGAAGACAGGCTGCTTGTGATGTTCCAGGACGGCACCTACCAGATCGCCGATCAGGAATTAACCAGGAAATACGACCCCGAACAAGTGGTGGAGATCGAGAAGTTCAATCCGGATAAGATCGTAACGGCTATTTATCTCGACAACGATAAGCAGCAGTTCAACATCAAACGCTTCAAGATCGAAACGACCACGCTCAACAATAGGTTTACCTTCATCAAGGAAGGAGAAGGCAATTACCTCGAAGCAGTAACTACCCATCCTGAGCCTATTGTGATCATCAAATCGGGCCGCGGCACACAGGCACGCACCCAGAAGGTCAAGATCAATGGATTCGTAGAGGTCATGGGCTGGAAAGCGGTCGGTAACAAACTCGCCGATTTCACCAAGAGCACCGAATTCGAATGGACCATGAAGGAGATCAAGGAGTCGGAATCAGACCAGCCTGAACTCTTCTAACGGTACCTATTATACAATTGAACCATATTTAAGGGCTATCCATACAGGTTGGATAGCCCTTTCAGTTGGTAGGCGGCAATATTGAGTAAGGGTAAACGTTATTTCCTGTAATTTCGATGCCTACATACCTCAATCACTAAATCGCATGAAAAAAGTTTTACTTGGATTAATAGTCCTCACGGCGCTTGCCACCAGTTGTAAGAAGGAAAAAAGTACAGAACCCAACCTGCCGGGTAGTGGTGCCGACGGCGGCGGCAATTTCCAGCCAAAGAGCAAAAACAGTTATTGGAAGTATAAGACAACAGGGTCGCTGAATTATGAAGCTACCAATACATCAACGGGGCAGGCGCGTACTGTCAATGGTATTACAGGTATAGTCTATACGAGTACCAGTACCGCTCAGGCTGGAACAACCGAAGGGGTGTTTGGTATCAAAGACCACAACTATTACATGATCCAAAAGGGCGATTTGCCCAATAGTGGCGCAACGTTTGATCTTTCTTTCCTATATCTCAACGATACAGCTTCGATAGGTTATGCCTGGAGGCACGATGCTGGTCAGGCGAATGGTATCCAGGCTATCTTCGAAGGCCGCATCGTCGAAAAGGGTATTACCGTCACCGTGGAGGGGAAAACCTTTAAGGATGTCATTCATAGCGAAGTGGAACTGCTGTACAACATGCCCGGATTTGGGGAGGTCTCATTTACCATCTACGATTTCTATGTAGCAAAGAATGTGGGCATCGTTCAGATCATTACAACAGGCGATCCTCTATTGATGCAGGGACTAAAAACATCCACCAATCTTATCGACTATCACATAAAATAACGGGTAGTCCGGGCAATCTTAATAACGACAAAGGCCGCTTCCCCGAAGCGGCCTTTGCTATAATGGATAGGCATTGTCATTTCTTCTTCTTCCGTAACCGCACCGTAGCGTTTTGCGAAAGGCTGCTGGAGAGATACATCTCGTACCGGTGCAGGCCATCGGTCACCACCATCAGCGCCGTATTGGGCGGATATTTGCCCAGGTTGTCGGCAAACATGCCGATCTCGCTCACGGGGTGCCTATCGCTCAGCGCAACATACACCGTGATGGCGCGTGAGCTAAGTTCCTGTTTCATCAGGATGGGGGTCTTGTTCAGCAGCACACTGATCGTATCGTGGTCGATATCGCCGTTATCGTAAAAGCTGATGCGGATCGAATCACCTTCGATTTCCAGCTCCTGCAGCATGATGTTCTGCCGGCTGTCGAACTTCTTCACCAGCTTCGCACTATCCGTTTGTTTGAAGTCGATCGGCTTCAACGCAATAGAGTCGGCCACCAGCACGGCGGTAGAAGCTACCGGCACCGGTTTTGAATCGCCCCCGGCAGCCGCCACTGGTGCGTTGGAAACGATGACGTCTTCCTGCTGTGGCTGCCAGAACTTACGGCCCGGGCTTATACTGGCCAGCTGGCCCAGGTCGGCATCTATGTCGAGCGTAAAGCTGGTACGCAGTTCAGGACAGGTGTATTTGTATTTCGGTTCGGTAATAAAAGAGCCGCTTAACGTGCTTTTGGCCTGGCTCACCATCAATTTGCCGTGGAAGTTCATCGGGCATTCAATACCATTCCTCGTGGAGGCGCTATAATGGAACATCGAGAGGTTGGGGATATACACTTCGCGCGTATTCTTGTCATAAGTACCGCGCACAAAGAAGCTCTGGTAGCTATCTTTAAAATAATAACCGAAAATGCCCTCTACCTCATCTCCCTTTTGCTTCAGGATAAACTCTGTCAGGTAATTGTTCTGAGTACCCTGGTTAACAACATCCGCCCGGCCAAACCAGGCGCCGGTTAAAGTTTGCGCGCCCGCATATTGGGCAGCGAACAGCGGGAAGAGGAGGAGTGCTTTTTTCAACATACGTGAATTTAAGGAGAAAAAATCAAGCCAAAACCATAAGCGGACGATTAGCAATGTTATACGGCAGTCATCAATGAACAGTTGCACATGGGCAGATCAGTTGTTGGCAGGCGCCGCGGCCGCTCCTGGCATTGGTTTATCGGTTGCCTTTAAGGCGTTGGGGAGAGGATAGGGGAATGGTATAAAGGGAACAGCCTGCCAGCTTTATTTCATAAATCTTTTCAGCTCACGGGCATTGTCTCGTTGCTTGATGGTCTCGCGCTTGTCATACAATTTCTTGCCTTTGCCCAGCCCGATCTCCATTTTCGCCAAACCGCCCTCATTGAAAAAGATCCTTAAAGGAATGATCGTATAGCCTTTTTCCTTCATCTTAGCCTCGATCTTCCGTAATTCTTTTTTCTGCAACAGCAGCTTTCTTTCCCGTACAGGGTTGTGGTTGTTACCGATGCCGTGCGAATACTCGGCAATGTGCAGGCTCTTCACCCACAATTCACCTCTATGGAAAAAGCAATAGCTGTCGTTGAAGCTGGCTCGGCCGCCACGAAGCGATTTAACCTCCGTGCCCAGCAATACAAGGCCTGCATCGTATTTGTCTTCGATGAAATACTCGTGGTAGGCAGCCTTGTTGCGTATATCAGCCATGTAAATACAAACGTTCTAAAACTATATTGCAAAGCCAGCACCCGTATGCCCGAATGCTGGCTTTACAGAATATTACAGTTCTTAATTCTTAAATAAGGAAAGTACCGTAGCCAGCTTTTCTTTCAGCTCCTTCCGGGGTACGATGAAATCGAGGAAGCCGTGCTCCAGCAAAAATTCGCTGCGCTGGAATCCTTCTGGCAGGTCCTTCTTGATTGTTTCCTTGATAACCCGCGGACCCGCAAAGCCGATCAGCGCACCCGGCTCGGCAATGTTGAGGTCACCCAGCATACCGAAAGAAGCGGAGATACCACCAAAGGATGGGTCGGTCAACAAAGAAATATAAGGAATACCTGCGTCGGTCAATTGAGACAACTTACCCGATACCTTGGCCAGCTGCATCAGCGAGAAAGCACTTTCCATCATCCGCGCACCGCCCGATTTACAAATGATCATCAGCGGAATGCGTTTTTCCAGGCACAGCGTGGCGGCCCGCGCAATACGCTCACCCATCACACTTCCCAACGATCCACCGATGAACTCGAAGTCCATACAGGCAATCACCAGGTCATTCGACTTGACAGTACCCTTGGCAACCCGTACAGAATCGGTAATATCGGTTTTGGCCCAGGTTTCCTGCAGGCGTTTCTCGTATGATTTAAGATCGGTAAAATGCAGGAAGTCCTTACTGCGGATGTTCTCGTACAGGATCTCGTATTGATCGTCATCAAAGATGATATCGAAATACTCCGAACTGCCAATACGGTGATGATAGGCACATTTTGGACACACAAACATATTCTCCCGGAGCTCCGTTACGGTACATATATAACCGCATTCCGGACACTTGCTCCAGAGACCCTCAGGAGTTTCTTTTTTTTCGGCGGTACTGGTGAGAATCCCCTTCTTGATCCTTTTGAACCAACTGGTTTTCGTCTCTTCACTCTGTCCCTCTTCCCCTGCCAGATTGGCCTCAAAATCCTCTTCTTGCTTCATTAGGTCGATTTTAAGGGGGCTAAGATATGAATTTTACAATAAGTGGAAGAAGTACAATGAAAAGTGAAGGAAGAATTGCACAATTAGGGCGCACGCGAACAACCTGCCTCAGGTGTCATAATTACAGTGCAGAAATGCAGATTCATTGAATATGAAAACAGAACCTCCCGGTATAACGAAATGTTGCCACGAATTGTATATAAAGCAGGAAATTTTTTACCGAAATATGATATTTCACCTTGCTGCGTTATTTTTGCGTCGAAATCAGTAGAATAGATCAATGTGCCTCAAGATGGATCCTCTTTTAATCATCCTGAGACTTTCGCCCAGACAAATCAATATTTACGGATGGAACGGCTGTTCCTCCTGGCAAAAAAGGAAATACATAAACGATGAAATGGTCTGCCCTCTTTACGTCCTCCATTGGTAAGAAACTGGTAATGAGCTTAACGGGTCTTTTTCTCATCTCTTTTTTAGTTGTGCATGTTGGTATCAATGCCTGCATCTTTTACGACCTGTTTAACACCCAGGACGATGGTCAAATGTTTAACATTGCAGCCCACTTCATGGGTTCCAACTGGGTGCCCCGCTTTTTGGAAGTAGGTTTATTTGCCGGCTTCCTGCTGCACATCGTGCAGGGATTTATGGTGGAATTTCAAAACCGCAGCCGCCGTGGGGTAGGGTATGCAAAGCAAATGGGCAACAAGGGCAGCAAATGGTATAGTCGTTCGATGGGCCTGCTCGGCACATTGCTCCTCCTGTTTTTGATTATGCACATATCACAGTTCTGGGTGCCTTCCCGCATCACTGGTTTGCCCGAAGCTTCTTACAATCCCGAGCACCACGACATGTTCATCAAAATGGTGGAAACGTTCACCGATAACCCACTTATGGTGATCCTGTATCTCCTGGGCGTTATCTCCCTCTATTATCACCTGATACACGGGTTCCAAAGTGCTTTCAGAACACTTGGTGTTTACAATAAACGTTACCTGATCATGATCAGGAGCATCGGGATCGGATTTTCAGTCCTCGTATGCCTGTTATTTGCCCTGATGCCTGTCAGCATCTATTTCGGATGGATAGGTTACTCAAACTAATGGCATCAAACACCACAACAATAGCGACAGCGCCGATGTTGTAGTACACCCGGCGCAACACACATAACTACAAACAAAAAACCATAAACTGGTTATATGTTGAACTCAAGAATTCCAGCAGGTCCTTTAGAAAACAAGTGGACAGATTATAAAGGCCATTGCAAGCTGGTAAACCCGGCGAATAAGCGTCATATCGAGATCATTATTATCGGAACAGGGTTGGCTGGAGCTTCTGCAGCGGCGGCACTGGGCGAACTGGGGTATAAGGTAAAGACCTTCTGCTTCCAGGATTCTCCCCGCAGGGCGCACTCCATAGCCGCTCAGGGTGGTATTAATGCCGCCAAGAACTATCAGAACGATGGTGACTCCGTGTTCCGGTTGTTTTACGATACGGTAAAAGGTGGCGACTACCGTGCCCGCGAAGGCAACGTACACCGCCTCGCCGAAGTGAGTGCCAACATCATCGACCAGTGCGTGGCGCAGGGTGTACCCTTTGCCCGTGAATATGGTGGCCTGCTCAGCAACCGTTCATTCGGTGGCACACAGGTACAAAGAACATTTTATGCGGCCGGCCAAACCGGTCAGCAGTTATTGATAGGTGCCTACCAGGCCCTCGAGCGCCAGATAGCGCTGGGTAACGTAATACAATATTCCCGCCACGAAATGCTGGATATTGTAAAGATCGACGGAAAGGCCCGCGGCATCATTGCCCGTAACCTGGTTACCGGCGAGCTCGAGCGTCACTTCGGTCACGCCGTATTACTTTGCACCGGTGGTTATGGCAACGTATTCTACCTCTCTACCAATGCGATGGGTAGCAACGTAACCGCGGCCTGGAAAGCACACGTAAAAGGAGCCTACTTCGGCAACCCCTGCTACACGCAGATCCACCCCACCTGCATCCCCGTTAGCGGCGATCACCAGTCGAAGCTCACCCTCATGTCCGAGAGCTTACGGAACGACGGTCGCATCTGGGTGCCTAAAAAACAAGGCGATGCCCGCAAAGCCAGCGAGATCCCCGAAGAAGAAAGAGACTATTACCTCGAAAGAAGATATCCCGCCTTCGGTAACCTGGTACCCCGCGACGTGGCATCCCGGGCAGCCAAGGAACGTTGCGATGCCGGTTTTGGCGTAGGTACTTCCAAACAGGCGGTGTACCTCGACTATGCCGATGCCATCCAACGTTATGGAAAGATCGAATGCCGCAAACTCGGCATCAACAATCCCGATGCAGAAACCATCCGCAAACAGGGGGTGGCAGTAGTAAAGGCGAAATACGGTAACCTCTTCGATATGTACGAAAAGATCACCGGCGAAAACCCTTACGAAGTGCCGATGCGCATATACCCCGCGGTACACTATACCATGGGCGGTCTTTGGGTCGATTATGAGCTGATGACAACCGTGCCTGGTCTCTATTGCCTCGGTGAAGCCAACTTCAGCGATCACGGAGCCAACCGCCTCGGCGCCTCTGCACTGATGCAGGGCCTGGCAGATGGATACTTCGTAATTCCTTACACCATTGGTAACTACCTGGCCGATGATATCCGCACCAAGCCCATCCCAACCACCGATCCTGCCTTCGAAGCAGCGGAGAAAGAAGTAAGGGCCCGCATCGAAAGATTGATGGGAATCAAAGGAAAACAAACCGTTGAAAGCTTCCACAAGCGCCTCGGAAAGATCATGTGGGATAAATGCGGCATGGCCCGTAACGAAAAAGGCCTGCAGGAAGCGATCGTTGAGATACAACAACTAAAGAAAGAATTCTGGAGCGATGTACGTATACCTGGTGGCGTATTGGAAATGAACCCCGAGCTGGACAAAGCCAACCGCGTAGCCGACTTTATCGAACTGGGTGAACTCATGTGTAAGGATGCCCTCAACCGCAGGGAAAGCTGTGGTGGTCACTTCCGTGAAGAGTCACAAACCGAAGAAGGCGAAGCCATGCGCGACGACAACAACTTCCAGTATGTAGCCGCCTGGGAATTCAAAAGCGACAGCAGCTGGGAACTCCACAAGGAAACACTGGAATTTGAAGTGGTAAAACCTTCCCAACGTTCTTACAAATAACAGAAACAAAAGACAATCATACCCGGCATTTAATAATATACTATGGAGCATTACAATATGAATCTGACCCTCAAGGTCTGGAGACAAAAGAATAAAGATGACAGGGGACAATTTGAAACCTACCAGGTAAAGAATATCTCTTCGGAAATGTCTTTCCTCGAAATGTTCGACGTATTGAATGAAGAACTGATCCGCGACGGAAAAGACCCCATCACTTTTGACCATGATTGCCGGGAAGGTATCTGCGGAGCCTGCTCCATGTACATCGACGGCCGCCCCCACGGCCCCTGGCAAGCCAACACAACCTGCCAGCTCCACATGCGGGCATACAAAGACGGCGATACCATCGTCGTAGAACCTTGGAGAGCACAGGCTTTCCCGGTTATCAAAGACCTCATGGTAGACCGTACAGCGTTCGACCGTATCATCCAGGCCGGCGGTTATATCTCCATAAATACCGGTAACCCCGTTGATGCTAATGCTATACCTATCGAAAAGGATAAGGCTGATCTCGCGTTCGCCAATGCCGCCTGTATCGGTTGCGGAGCCTGCGTAGCTTCCTGCAAGAACAGCTCGGCCATGCTCTTCGTTTCAGCGAAAGTGAGCCACCTCGCGTTGCTGCCCCAGGGTGATCCCGAGCGCAAGGATCGTGCACTGAATATGATCGCTCAGATGGACAAAGAAGGCTTTGGCGGATGTACCAATACCGGTGCCTGCGAAGCAGTTTGCCCCAAAGAGATCTCCATCAGCAACATCGCCCGTCTCAACAGCGAATACCTGAGAGCCGGATTTACAGTCGACAAATAGATCGTCCAATACAGTTCGTTAAACCGGCCACCTGGCCGGTTTTTTTGTGCCATCAAAGTGTTTGCCCCATCATTGGCCTGTTGTCCCGACGCATGTCGCGATTGCCTTGCTTCCCCCCCCAACTTTCCAACCCCAATATTGTTATTTTAGCTAATGGAATACAAAGTACCTCAGCATACACGCATCGGCCACGTACACCTTAAGGTGGCCGACCTCGACCGTTCACTCGCCTTCTACCAGGGCATCCTGGGCTTTGAGATCATGCAACGATATGGCACTCAGGCAGTCTTTATTTCTGCCGGTGGCTACCACCACCACATCGGGCTCAATACCTGGTACAGCAAAAACGGCCCGCCCGCACCCCGTAATACGGCCGGTCTCTTCCATACCGCCATACTATACCCCACGCGTAAAGACCTCGCCAACATCCTCAAAAGATTGGTCGACGCAAAGTATCCGCTCACGGGTATGTCAGATCATGGCGTATCGGAAGCTATATACCTGGACGATCCGGATGGCAATGGCGTAGAACTGTATTGGGATAAACCGCACGACCAATGGCCGCTCGATGCCCAGGGCAATCTGCTAATGGTCACGGAGCACCTCGATGTACAGGGTCTGCTCGCCGAAGCTGACTAAAATCAAACCCGGCAGCTACCCATTTTCCCTGAATTTTGCCGCATTACACAAAAGGTAGTACAACCTGCCTTAGTAATGAGTACATTCAGTACAAATAACTGCTGCATGAAAAATCAATGGCTATATCTCATGGCTGTAATCTGCACAGCCTGTAATCAAAGTTCAACAACTATGCAATCGTACCAATGGCCCGAAGGCATCAAGCCTCCGGTAGCCGCGAAGAATTCCAAAGAATTTACAGCACATGGAGATGTTCGTAAAGACGAATACTACTGGCTCAATGAACGCGAAAACACCAAAGTACTCGACTACCTGAAAGCCGAGAACGCGTACCTCGATACCATGATGAGTGGCACCAAAGCGCTGCAGGAAAAACTGTTTGCCGAAATGAAGGGCCGCATCAAGGAGAAAGATGAATCGCTTCCTTTCAAGAACAACGGCTACTGGTATTATACCCGTTTCGAAGAGGGCAAACAGTACCCTATATTCTGCCGCAAAAAGGAAACACTCGAAGCGCCCGAAGAGATCATGCTCGACCAGAACAGGATGGCCGAAGGGTTCAAATATTATTCCGTAGGCGGCAGGGCAGTAAGTGACAACAACGAACTGCTGGCCTTCACCGTCGATTCTGTAAGCCGCCGCCTCTATGGCCTGCGCTTCAAGAACCTGGTAACAGGTGAAGTGTATCCCGAAAACATTCCCAACGTAGAGGGAGGTGATCTTGCCTGGGCCGCAGACAACAAGACCTTCTTTTACATCAAGAAAGACATAACCACCCTTCTGGGCTACCAGGTATGGCGCCACGTGCTCGGTACCGATCCTAAACAGGATGTATTGGTATATGAAGAAAAGGACAATCGGTTCTACATCGGCGTGTTCCGCAGCAAATCGAAGAAGTATGTCGGCATCGTGTCCGATATGAACCAGGTATCGTCCGAGTACCGTTTGCTCGAAGCAGCCAATCCCACAGGCAATTTTACAGTGTTCCAGCCCCGCCAGGAAAACCTGCAATATTCGGTGGAGCATTTTAACGATAAGTTCTATGTGCTCACCGATTGGGATGCGCCTAATTTCCGCCTGATGGAAACCCCCGAAGGCAAAACCACCAAGGAGAACTGGAAAGAAGTGATACCGCATCGCAAAGATGTATACATCTCATCCATCACGGTGTTCAAAGATCACCTGGTATTGGGCGAGGTAAAAGACGCACTGAACCAGATCAGGGTCATCAACCAAAAAGATAAAAAGGACTATTACATCCCTTACGATGAAGCCGTGTACACCTCCTTCGTAAACGTAAATCCTGAGTACAATACGAATGTCCTTCGCTTTGCCTATGCATCGATGACCACCCCCAGCTCCATATACGATTTCAATATGGACACGCAACAAAGGGAGCTTAAAAAGCAAACCGAAGTACTGGGTGGATTCAAGAAAGAGGAGTATGCATCGGAGAGAGTATGGGCCACAGCGCGCGACGGCGCAAAAGTGCCCGTATCGCTGGTGTATAAAAAGGGAATGAACAAAGATGGCAGCAATCCCTTGCTGCTCTATGCCTACGGTTCTTATGGATCCAGCACCAGTCCGGGCTTCAACAGCAACGTGGTCAGTCTGCTCGATCGTGGGTTCATTTATGCCATCGCACACGTACGCGGCGGACAGGAACTGGGCCGCCAGTGGTACGACGACGGACACCTCTTCAAAAAGAAGAATACCTTCTTCGATTTCATCGATTGTGCAGAGTTCCTGATCAAGGAAAAATACACAGTCAAGGAACACCTCTATGCCAATGGAGGCAGTGCGGGTGGCTTGCTAATGGGCGCCATCACCAACCTGCGGCCCGATCTCTGGCGCGGCGTAGTGGCCGACGTACCATTTGTCGATGTCATCACCACCATGAGCGACCCCACCATCCCCCTCACCACCGGCGAATACGAAGAGTGGGGCAATCCGGCCGATAGTGCGGAGTATTTCTACATCAAATCCTACTCGCCTTACGATAACGTAGAAAAGAGGGCATATCCCAACCTGCTGGTTACTACAGGCTTGCACGATTCGCAGGTGCAATACTTCGAGCCGGCCAAATGGGTAGCCCGGATACGCGAGTTGCGCACCGACAACAACGTGCTGCTTTTTAAGATCAACATGGAAGCAGGCCATGGCGGCGCCTCCGGCCGGTTCGATTACCTGAAGGATATAGCCCTGCGCTACGCATTCTACCTGGCGCTGGAAGGCAAAGTGGAATAGGCGGCTTGCCCCAAAAACGGCGACAACGGAAGTTTAAAACAGATCGATAAAGCGTGGCGGACCGCAAGGCCCGCCACCATTCTTTTTGATCCATTCGTACCGGGCTGATTCTCAGTATGCTGAAGCGCATTGTTCGGCCGCGTCCGCCGGACCCGAAAGAGACCTGAAATCGCTTATCGGGAACTTATTTTATCGTACCTTTGCGCCCTGAAATTCAGTCAAGAATATGATATCGGTAAATAACGTAACACTCTCTTTTGGCAAGCGCGTTTTGTTTGATGAGGTAAACCTGTCCTTCACAAAAGGCAATTGCTATGGAGTTATTGGCGCCAATGGAGCCGGTAAGTCCACATTTCTGAAGATACTCTCCGGCGAGATCGAACCCAACAAGGGAACGGTCGATATTACGCCCGGCGAGCGTATGGCTGTGCTCCAGCAAAACCATTTCGAGTTCGACGAGGTTACGGTGCTTAACACCGTGATGATGGGCCACACCAAGTTGTGGAAAGTAATGCATGAGAGAGATGCGATCTACGCCAAAGCCGATTTCACAGAAGAAGATGGCATCCGTGCCGGTGAGCTCGAAGGTGAGTTTGGTGAAATGGGAGGCTATACCGCCGAAAGTGATGCCGCCACCCTGCTCAGCGAACTCGGTGTAGCAGAAGAGACCCACCAAACGCTGATGAAAGACATCAGCGGTGCTATGAAAGTACGTGTACTGTTGGCGCAGGCACTTTTCGGTAACCCCGATATCCTCATCCTCGATGAGCCTACCAACAACCTCGACGTAGTAACCATCTCCTGGCTCGAAAACTTCCTGGCAGAATACGAGAACGTCGTGATCGTAGTATCGCACGACCGTCACTTCCTCGATACAGTTTGTACGCACGTAGCCGACGTAGACCGTCAAAAGATCAAGATCTACACCGGTAACTATACCTTCTGGTACGAAAGTAGCCAGCTGGCAGCCCGTCAGCAAGGCGACAAGAACAAGAAGATGGAAGAGAAGCGTAAGGACCTCATGGACTTTATCGCCCGTTTCAGTGCCAACGCATCCAAGTCTAAACAAGCAACCTCGCGTAAGAAGGCCCTCGAAAAACTGGTTATCGAAGATATCACAGCTTCTAACCGTAAATACCCCGGCATTATCTTCAAGCAACTGCGTGAAGTGGGTAACCAGATATTGAACGTAGAGCAGTTAGGTGCTAAGACCATCGATGGCCGTGTATTGTTTGGCAATGCCAGCTTCACCGTGAATAAAGGCGACAAGATCGCGATCGTGGCCGATGACCAGATGGCGGTAACTGCCTTCTTTGAGATCATCAATGGCAACCAGAAAGCCGATAAAGGAAAGTTTGAGTGGGGAACAACCGTATCGAAGGCATACCTGCCCAACGACAACTCCGAATTCTTTACCGGAAGCTTCAACCTCATGGATTGGTTGCGTCAATACGTGCCCGGGCACGTAACCGACGTAGATGAGCCATTCCTGCGTGGGTTCCTGGGTAAGATGCTGTTCAGCGGCGATGAGATCATGAAGAAGACTTCGGTGCTGAGTGGTGGTGAAAAAGTGCGTTGTATGATCAGCCGGATGATGCTCCAGGACCCCAATGTGGTGATCCTCGATGAGCCTACCAACCACCTCGATCTGGAATCGATCCAGGCATTCAACGAAAGCATGGAGAACTTCAAGGGAATCGTATTGATCACCTCTCATGACCATACCTTCCTGCAAACGGTGGCCAACCGCATTATCGAGTTGACACCGAACGGCGTGCTCGATAAGCTCATGACCTTCGACGAATACCTCGAAGAAAAGCAGGCCCGCAAGCTGAAAGTAGCGTAAGCAATAAACGATAAATCATTACAGGCCGGCAGCTTTGCCGGCCTTTTTTGTGCTGCCCAGCCGCAAGAGCACACCCCCTTGCAGGGAGGAAGCATAAGAGCCAAAGTTCGCTTGTCCATACATCGTCATCTTGTGTAAGGTTACTTGTGCGGTGGCCGATAAAAAACGGGGCGTAAATTCATGGTAGGGTCTGCCAGATCCATCCCTTTCGAGTGTAGTAACCTTTGTGGCAGCGTTGGTCCAGGCCAGTTTGAAGCCCATGGTATTTCCATCTCCTACGGTATTCACCAGCTCGGTAAAAAATCCGTAGGTAAAGTATTGGTTGTGCGGATCGACGCTGTTTGCGTAGTAGACAGGAAGTTTTCGCCGGAAATTAAGGTAATTGCCAAACTCATTGGTGTACGATAATTCAGTACCCAATATCCGCCATTCTCCGATATCGGTTTTCATCACTGCATTGAAGCTGCCGTTAATACCCCAGGCGCCAAAGAACTTATTACCGGTGTGGTCATTGATAAAAGCAGGGTCGAAACCAAGACCATCATAGCGGCTTGTCGATGAGTCGGGTGAGAAGCGCCTCACCCGGTAATTACCCAGCATAAAGTTGGCACCATAGGTGGCCTGAAAACCTTCAAAATTGTGGCTCCGGTGATAGGTGCCGCTAAGATTCAGCGTGTAATCGTGACCGCGGTGGTTGGCGTTGCCTGCCGATATATGCAACCCTGCATAACTCGCACTGGCAATCCCCTCGTTTTGCAGCGGAATGGTCTTATAAGTGCTGGAATTAGTATGGACCGGACTTTGATAGATGGCCATTTGGGAACAGCTGGCCAATACGGTTAGCAGCAGGCAATAGAGAACGCATTGTTTCATTTGATAGCGGTATAGGGTGATAGGAGCATGACAACCTGGATCTTCCGATCGCTGCCCCGCCATCTCAGTTTCCCACGCTTTCCTTCCCGAATACCCTTAGCGAAGCCATAAAAGCCCCTCCGGAAGGCAATAAAATCCTAATTTTAAACGCTATAATCCAACGCCCTGCTGATCGATGCAAAAGGATGTAAATCAGTTGGCTAAGAAACCATAGCCTTCGGGAAGCCTTAGGGAGCCTCCACTTCTGCGAAGGAATTCAGAAAAACGAAATCGCACATTGTTGATCGGGAGGATCCTGATACTTGCTTTGTTGAGCCTACCAATACTGCTGCAGCCGGCATTCGCGCAGGCCCCGCGGACAGGTCAGCCATTGTCCAACCTGCGCAAAAAGACGGTCTATGCCCATCAAACCTTCGTACAGCTCGACAGCCTCTCCATCATTCCAAAAACATTGTCCATACCCGGCGTACCCGATAGCCTGTATACCATCGACTATGTAAAAGCAGCACTCACCTGGAAAGCCAAACCTGCACTCGATACCCTCGTTGTCTATTACCGGGTCTTTCCGCGCCGGCTCGATGCCGTGCTGAACAGGATGCCCTACGACAGCATCATGAACAATTTTATCGGGCAGCCCTTTGTGCCCAATTATGCCGGCGTATCTCAATCGGAAGGCTTCTTCAATTTCGGCAACATCAACTACAATGGTAGCTTCGGCAGGGCCATCTCCTTTGGTAATAGCCAGGACGCAGTGGTTACCTCCAACCTCAACCTGCAGTTGAATGGCTTCCTGGCCGATAGCATCGAGATCGTAGCCGCCATCACCGACAACAACATACCTATACAGCCGGATGGCACTACCCAGGAGCTCAACGAATTTGACCGGATCTTCCTCCAGTTCAAAAAGAAGAACTGGGCACTCAGCCTGGGCGATATCGATATCCGCCAATCGCAAAGCTATTTCCTCAACTTCTATAAGCGCCTCCAGGGTATCTCCTTCGAGACCACATCAGCCATCAGTCCCACCATCAGCAACAACCTGCTGGTGAGCGGCTCTATTGCAAAGGGTAAGTTTACCCGCAACGTATTCAATGGCCAGGAGGGCAACCAGGGACCCTACCGCCTGCAGGGCGCCAATAGCGAGTTCTTCTTTGTAGTATTGGCCAATACCGAGCGTGTATTCATCGATGGCGAGTTATTGCAGCGCGGCGAAGACCAGGATTATGTCATCAACTACAATACCGCCGAGATCACCTTCACCCCCAAAAGGATGATCACCAAAGACCGGCGTATCCAGGTCGAGTTCGAATACGCCGACCGTAACTACCTCAACTCGAATATCTACCTCACCGATGAAGTGAAGTTTGGCCAAAAGGCCACGTTACGTGTAGGCTTTTTCAACAATGCCGATGCCAAGAGCTCACCCATTAACCAGTCGCTCGATCCCCGGCAAAAGCTCTTCCTCAATGGAATCGGCGATAGCATCAACCGGGCATTTTACCCTACCGCCGCCATCGACACATTCGCAGCTGGTAAGATCCTGTATAAAAAGATCGATACCACCTGGACAGGCGCCCCCGCCCGCGACTCGATCTACGTATACAGTACCCATCCCGATAGCGCCCGTTATAGCCTGTCATTTATCGATGTGGGCCCCGGCAACGGTAATTACCTGCCCGATCTCAATGGCGCCAACGGAAAAGTGTACCGTTGGGTGGAACCTGTCGACGGCAAAGCGCAGGGCCAGTATGAACCCGCCGTATTGCTGGTAACGCCCAAAAAGCAGCAGCTCGTAAGCCTGGGTATCGACTACAACATCACGAAGAATACCGTGGTGAACACCGAAGTGGCCATGAGCAATTACGATGTCAATACTTTTTCTTCGATCGATAAAGGCAACGACAAAGGTTATGCAGGTAAAATTCAATTGAAGAATACGCTCCCTTTCAAATCATCGCGGGCTGGCTTGCAGTTGATCACCGAAGGCGGACTGGAATATGTGGAAGCAAAGTTCAAGCCCCTGGAGCGCTTGCGCAATGTGGAGTTTACCCGCGATTGGGGATTGCCTTTACAGGTAACGCCCGAAGACGAAGCCATCGTCACCGGTGGCACTCAGTTGCAGGATGCACGTGGCACCTCGCTGAAATACCAGTTTACCCGCTATACCCGCGGCAGCAGCTTTACCGGCATCCGCAATACCATCTCGCATTTTCAAAACATCAAAGGCTGGAAATTGAACAATGTGTTCATGTACTCCAACATGAACGCTACGAACGATAAAGGTTTCTTCTTTCGACCAACGATCGATATCTCGCGTCAATTCCCGGCGCTGAAGAACTATACGCTCGGATTCAATTACTCTATCGAACACAACGAGGTGCGAAATAAATTGACCGATACCGTCGCGGTTCAAAGCTTTTCGTTCGAGAACTTCCAGGCCTCCATCAAGTCCGATGTCGCCAAACCCAATCGTTGGGGGGTGATCTATTTCACCCGTACGAACGCCTACCCGCTGGGCAGGGAACTCGCCACCTCCGACCGCAGCCATAATATCAACGTATTTACCGAACTCCTGAAGAACGAACGACACCAGTTCCGCTTTAATGGAACCTATAGAACCCTCACCATACTCAATGAAAAGGTAACCACCCAAAAAGCCGACAATAGCCTGCTGGGAAGGGCCGAGTACCTGGTGAACGAATGGGGCGGATTGGTAACCGGTAACGTGCTGTACGAAGTAGGAGCAGGGCAGGAGCAGAAGCGCGATTTCGCCTATCTCGAAGTACCGGCGGGGCAGGGCGAGTTCACCTGGATCGACTATAATAACGATGGCGTACAGCAGCTCAACGAGTTTGAAGTAGCCCTGTTTCAGGACCAGGCCAAGTATATCCGCATCTTCACACCGACCAACCAGTTTGTAAAGGCCAATTACAACACCTTCAATTATACGGTAGGGCTCAATCCAAGGTCGGTGATCAATATGTCTGCCGCAAAGAAATTTATGAAGCTGCTGGCCAATGTAAATCTGCAGTCATCATTACAACTTAACAAGAAGGAGCTGGCCAAAGGCCTCGTTCAATTCAATCCCTTCAAATCGCCGCTGAACGATACCTCGCTCATTACCCTCAATTCCATATTCATCAATACCTTTTCCTACAACCGCTTCAGCCCTAAGTGGGGTCTGGATATCAACAATTCGCGCAACAGCAATAAGTCATTACTGACCTATGGGTATGAAAGCCGCAATGTGGATGAATGGAACCTGCGCGGGCGTTGGAATATCACCCGTTTGTTTATGCTCGAGCTAAGTGGTAAATCAGGCATCAATGAACTGGCCAGTTCGAACCCCAAATTCGATAACCGCAATTATAAGATCGACCTCTATGCCATCGAGCCCCGGCTTACCTTCACCAAGGGAGCCAATTTCCGGGCAATGGTAGGATATAAGTTTACCAATAAGGAAAACCAGATTGGAGGCCTGGAGCACTCCGAATCCAATGCCATCAGTTCGGAAGTGAAATACAATATCCTTCAAAGCACGTCGATACTCGGCCGCTTTACCTATAACAACATTACTTACAGTACACAGGATCCATCGGCCAATACAAGCTCACCAGCGGCCTATATCATACTCGATGGGTTGTTACCGGGCAAAAACTATCTCTGGAACCTCGACCTCACCAAGCGCCTCTCCAATAGCCTTGAGATCAATATTCAGTACGAAGGCCGCAAACCCGGTACCTCGAGAGTGGTACACATCGGCCGCGCAGCCATCAGGGCATTACTGTAGAACTATTGGTCTTATCTGGCGCGTTGTTTTTTGCTCGCTAGTTTTTTGTATTCGTCAGATTGAACGATCATTTCAAATGCAGGATCGGCTTCAATAGGTGGTAAGTTATCAATAGCCTCCATTTTCAACAGTTTGCCTAATACTTTTAAGCAACCGTCTGTATCTTGTATGAGCGCATATATTTTAGCAAGTTTCAGGAAGGTGGAATCGCTTGTATTATGGCATTTATTGATGGCATTCCTGTAGTGGCCAATTGCTTTTTCATACTGCTTCTTTGCTGCATAGATGTCCCCTAACCCTTCATAATTAGGGGCATAGGCATCATAAGACGCAATACCAGCCTCAAAGCAACGGATTGCAGCGTCGTCATCGCCTGTGGCGGTAAAAAGACTGCCTTTTATGTGCAGCGTATAAAACGTTGGTGGCGCTTTATCTATATAAAGCCTGGCTTCATCAAACCTCGCCAGTTTTAAAAGCGTATTGGCGATATTGGCGAAATGGAAGGTGTTGCCACTGAGACCAATACTTTTCTCGAATAGCTCAATGGCCCGGTGATCGCCTAAGTTCATGTACCCCAGTCCTGTTAACTCCATCAATTGTACGAGTTGATGAGGCGACAGTTTGATCTTCTCATCCTGGTGAAGCTCCAATGCCCGCTCGCCTATGAAAGCCTGCATCTCGTGCAAATGATTGGTAAACGCTCCATCCATCAATGACATATATCGCTGTTCAGTAATAAGCCGATGGATAACCAGTTCTTTTACCTGGCTGATGATAATTGCCTTTTTCTTTTTGTCATACAAATAAATGGACGCAAATTCACCGACAAGTTTTTCTATAGCCGGATCCTCGTTTTGGGCTGCATTGACACCGATACGCTGTGGTTGGTTGACGTCTAAATCACCATCTTCACCCGACTCTTTCTCATCATCAAAAAATGTAGTAGGGTTTCCCAGTTGCTCATCCAATTCTCCTTCCAGCCATTTCAAAAAAGA
Organism: Paraflavitalea sp. CAU 1676; assembly: GCF_029223285.1. Classification (GTDB taxonomy): domain Bacteria; phylum Bacteroidota; class Bacteroidia; order Chitinophagales; family Chitinophagaceae; genus Paraflavitalea. Next base: position 249,762 of record NZ_JARHUJ010000008.1, read on the forward strand.
GTTGGCCAATAAAATATCTTCCTCGTTGCCCTGCGTATAAACACTGTAAACCTGGTTGGCGTATTCACCACTGATTTTCAAAACTGTATCATAGGGCCATTCAGTGTCCAGTAATAAGAAATCTGTTTCATCAAATTCATCTTTATAGAAATCACCTGGCACCAACTCGTCCCAAAACAGTCCGCCGCCATTTCCAAGATGAAGCAGGGATAAACGGAATTCGGACGGTAGAAGGATCCCGCAGTTTTGCTCGAAAGAGTTAATTTCTTCCTCTGTCATGCAAGGGTTTAATTCATAGGGATGATAGGGGACACTTACTTTCAGACCGTCGCTGTCAATTACTCTCGAATACCTGTTCTTCTTGCCGCTACTGTCGTAGGCAGCCTTCAGCTGGCTGAGTTTGTTTCTGCACCTGTTTATTTTCGACATGATTAGATCAGACATGAATAGGCGGTTTAACACCCAAACTACATATTGAAACTGGTAAGGAGAAAGCAACGTGAATGAAATGCCTATCCGATGGAGTGATGCAGAAAGTTGTGCAGTTGAAACGGTTTCCCTGGGGACAATAAAAAAAGCGCCCCGGCAATTTGCCGGGGCGCTTTTACTAAATATCCTATAGAGAAATATTATCCGAAGATGCCACCTTTTTTCAGTTCACGAACGCTTTCGCCGATCTTGAAACCATTGTGATAAACTTCGATCTTGTAATTACCTTTCTTGAAACCGCTGTTTTGTTTCCAGGGATATTCTACATGGCTCTTCTTGCCGGCTTCGTAGTTAACAGGCATTTTGAAGGTGTAGAACTTGTCGCCTTCTTCACGGGTAGTGAAGGTACCGGAACCCAGGGCCTCAACAGTTACAGGCTTTCCTTCGGGATCAGTTACAGAAACATAAACTTCAGTGTTAGCTGATTGAGCAATGCGGTTGTCAACATCGAAAGAGATAACCAGCTTGTCAACGCGTTTTGCGGTAGTGGTTACTTTTTCTTTACCACCACTTCTTTCATCGATAGGAGTGATGTTGATGTTAGTTGCATTGAAGGTAGAAGCAACGTCTACTTTCTTTTCCAGCTCTTGCTTGGCAGTATTCGTAGTTGCCAGGTCGGTAGTGAGCTTTTCCTTGTCAGCAGTCAAAGCTGTTTTCTCAGTGGTCAGCACTTGATTTTCCTGAGTCAAACGGGCAACTTCCTGTTCGAGGTTGGCGATCTTTGAGTTCAGTTCAGTGATCTGTCCTGCCAGCTCTTTCTTCTCTCTTTCAGTGAGTCTTTCTTTTTTCAGCTTGGCTGCAATGTTATTCTTGAGCTTGGAGATTTCGCTGTTGCGCTCGCTCAACTTGCCTTCCAGTTCATTGTTGTAACCGGTCAGAGAATCGAGGCGGATAACAGCTGCATCAAAACTCTTCTGTAATTCATTCTTGGAAGAGTCTACTGCAACATATTGCGTTTGCAGAGATGTGATCTGTTGGTCAGATTTGTTCTTGTCCCACAGGAAATAACCCCAGGTACCCAGGATACCAACGGCTAATAAACCGATGATAAGATTTTTAGAATCTTTCTTAGGCGGTTGATTTTGGGGACTGGCTGATGGATAATTGGTTGTGCTCATAATTAATATGTGTTTTCAAAAGTTTAAAATTTGGGTGCTAAACCCTATCATTTAGCTTTCGTTAGAGGGTTAGTCCAAAACCATGCCAGAATTTCCCGGAGGGGGGTGCATGGCACCGCCCAAAACGTTGAAACCCCTTATTCTATTGTGTTTTAGCGGTGTATATTTGAGCCTTTAGCAAGCCTTTTTTTGGTGTAATATTGCACCAATTTTAACTATAGAACGTCCCATGTCTGCGGAAAAAATATTATCTGATTGGAAAAAGAAGCAATTCAAACCCATTTACTGGCTCGAAGGAGAAGAAGATTACTTTATAGACAAGGTCGTTAATTACGCCGAACATCATATCCTCACGGAAGCCGAAGCCGGCTTCAACCTCACTATATTTTACGGAAAAGATGCCAACTGGCCCGATGTCATCAACGCATGCCGCCGTTATCCCATGTTTTCCGATAAGCAGGTAGTACTATTGAAAGAAGCACAGCAGATGCGCGATATCGATAAGCTGGAGCCCTATATAGACAACCCCCTGAAGTCGACCATCTTTGTAGTCTCCTACAAGGAAAAGAAAGTGGATGGCCGCAGCAAGCTGGCCAAAACCCTGAAAGAAAAGGGCGAGATGCTCACCACCAAGAAAATGTACGAAAATCAGTTGCCCGACTGGACCAACGAACTCGTACAATCCAAGGGATATACCATTTCTCAGAAAGCATTGCTGTTACTGGTAGATCATATCGGCAACGATCTTAGCCGCATCAATAACGAGATCGACAAGATACTCGTAAATCTTGCACAGCGCAAGAACATCACCGAAGATGATATCGAGCGATATGTAGGTGTCAGTAAGGAGTACAACCCATTCGAACTCCAGAGCGCCGTGGCAGCCCGCGACCTCGCCAAGGCCATGAAGATCATTCAATACTTCGAGGCAAATCCCAAGGCGGCACCCATCCAACTGGTATTGCCTTCGCTGTATAACCTGTTCAGCAAAACGTATATGATATTCGGCCAGTCGGCCAAAGACGATAAAACGATAGCCCTCAACATTGGCGTCAACGCCTGGTTCGTGAAAGATTATGTGCTCACGGCTAAGAACTACGGGTACCAGGGTACGGAAAGCGCCCTCCTGCTATTGCATCAATACAACCTCAAAAGCATAGGTATAGGCGACGCCGGCACGGCCGATGGGTCGTTGCTCAAAGAAATGGTGGCTAAAATGATGAGTTAAAGACCAAAGAAGCGCAGGGAATCCAGCTTGTCCTGTGCAAGCTGGGCCATCAATGGCTCCAGTCCTTCAAACTTTACTTCCGGCCGCAGGTAATGCTTTACATATACCCGCAAAGTACGCCCGTAAATGTCTTTATTGAAGTCGAACAGGTTCACCTCGATGGTGCGGCGGTTATCGGCAATAGTGGGTCTGATGCCAATACTCATCATGCCTTTCAGCAAGGGCGTATCAGTAGCGATCGAAGAAGGGCTGCCAGCCGGAGAAGCAGTCGGCGCATCGAAGAGGGCCGCCTCCACAACATAGATACCATTGCCAGGCACCAGCTTTTCAGCGTTCTCCACTCGTATATTGGCCGTTGGGTAGCCCAGTTCGCGACCCAGTTGGTTACCGGTCACAACAGTGCCTTCAAAGAAATAATCATACCCCAGTAAGCTATTGGCCTGGTCAACCTGGCTCTCGAGCAAAGCATGTCGTATGCGTGTAGAGCTTACCGTGTTTTCGTCGATCACATGGGGAGATATCTCCATCAGCTTAAAGCCCAGGCGCTCGCAGCAGTCTTCCAGGAGCTTGTAATTGCCGGTACGGCCCTGGCCAAAGCGGTGATCGTAACCAATGATGATGGTATGCGGGTGAAATTTCTCAATTAAGAAATGTTCTATATAAGCTTCAGGCGTTTGTTGGGAGAATTCGGGGGTAAAGGGAACGATCACCAGGTGGTCGATCCCATTGCGGTCAAACAGTTCGATCCGCTCCTCGATGGTATTGAGCAGGTGGAAGGCCGGCTGATCGGCCGAAACAACCTTTCGGGGATGCGGATGGAAAGTGATAATAACCGTTTCCCCGTCGATCCGGGCCGCTTCTTGCTTTAGTTGCTCCAGGATCTGGCGGTGACCCAGGTGCACCCCGTCAAATGTCCCAATCGTGAGTACCGCCCGCTTGAAGGCAGGGATCCCCGCTGTAGAATAGTAAACTTTCATAAATGCGGTGCGAAAATACATTATGGCGGGCGAAGTCAGAAGTTTGAGATTCAGGCATTTGGGAATGCCCCTGCAACCAGCAACGAAGTCCCCGGCAGTCAATGCCCGCCTGATCCCGGTATAACTCCCTGATTGTGAAAAAATAGTCAATAGGTTAAGGCTTAATGGATAATGTATTTCGAAGGCTAAATAGTAGTTTTGCGCCATGAGTTTATATTCCCAGCGGGGCGTTTCCGCTCAGAAAGAAGAAGTTCACAAGGCTACCGAGAAACTGGACAAGGGCTTATACCCCTTTGCGTTTTGTAAGATCTATCCCGATTACCTGACCGGCGACGCCAATTTCGTCAACCTCATGCACGCCGATGGCGCGGGCACCAAAAGCATCCTGGCCTACCTGTATTGGAAAGAGACCGGCGACATCAGCGTTTGGAAAGGCATCGCCCAGGACGCCATTGTGATGAACCTCGATGACCTGCTCTGCGTAGGCATCCACGATAACCTGCTGTTTTCTTCCACCATCGACCGCAACAAGAAACTGGTGCCGGGCGAAGTGCTGGAAGTGATCATCAACGGCACCCAACAGATATTTGATGAGCTGAAACAATACGGCGTAAATATCCATTTCCTCGGCGGCGAAACGGCCGATGTAGGTGATGTGGTACGCACCATCGCTGTCAATGGAACCATGACCGCCCGCTGGCCCAAGGATAAACTTGTTACCAACGAGAAGATACAGCCCGGTGATGTGATTGTGGGGTTCGCCAGCGCCGGACAGGCCAAATACGAAACCGAATACAATAGTGGCCTCGGTAGCAACGGACTCACCAGTGCCCGGCACGATGTTTTGAGTAAGTTCTATGCACAGCAATACAAAGAGTCATACGAGAACTCACTGAGCGATGAAGTGGTGTATATCGGGCCACACCGCATGACCGATAAGATCGCAGGCACCACACTCGATGTGGGACACCTGCTGTTAAGCCCCACCCGCACCTATGCGCCCTTGCTCAAGCAATTGTTCGAAAAGCAATTTGATGATATCCATGGCCTCATCCATTGCAGTGGCGGTGGCCAAACCAAATGCCTGAAGTACCTGCCCGGTGACTTTCGCATCATAAAGGACAACCTGTTCGAGCCTCCGGTGATCTTCCAGATCATTCAAAAGGCCTCGGGCAGCGACCTGCGTGAAATGTACCAGGTATTCAACATGGGTCATCGACTCGAAGTGTTCACTACCGAAAAGGCTGCTGCAGCCATGATCAAAGAATCAGAAGCGCTGGGCATCGAAGCGAAGATCGTAGGTAGGGTAGAAGCTGGCACTAAGAAAGAACTGATTATAAAAACAGCCGGACAGGAGATCGTGTTCTAACACCCGCCGGCCGCATTATATTTACTGGCAGCCTTGCTGCACGGACCGCAACGGTTAGTGTAGCAGCGCTGCCAGTTCTTTTTAAAGTTTGTACTACTCAGGTTACTGGCAACAATAATACAATGAGGGGCAAGTGAAAACCTGCCCCGTAGTTAACTACGTTAACTTGCGTATAGAAAAGCTATAAAAAATCTACTGCGAAAAGTATCTTCCAATAGTCAACACCTGTGCCAGTATGTTAGTGGTTGAAAATCACTACTTATTAAAATAATAAACATGACTATCCTGATCGGAAACGATACAGTTCGATCGAATTAGCGAACAATAACGATAGGATTACAACTTTGAAGGAGATCCCTTTTTTTCCTGGAGTTTAGGAAGACTGAAATTTGCTCCGGACATATTTTTCAGAACTGGAAGGCCACCAGGTTTTTGAGGTATTTCGTACAGCTTCACAGCAAAGCGGTCTGTTTCTTGTTTTGCTGGCGCACTGGTGGTGGTAGGCACTGGTGGGTTTGGCCTGTCAAGCCTGAAAGTGGCCTTAAAATAGTAACGTCCAGGTGCCACATTTCCACTGATACCATTACCTTTTTCTGCAATACGCCGCACCTCTGTCTTCATCAGGCCCGACTTATCCTCGGTCGTCAACGTTTTGGACGTAGCTTTGGAAGCATAACCTACGATCACAATTTCCTGAACCTGGCCGGCAGCCTGAGCTGGCGCTGATTCATATAGTTCAAAATCCGACAGCTTGCCGGATGCATCCAGTACAAACGAAAACCAGATAGAACCTTCCCCATCGTTATCGATCATGTCCTGTGGGTACCGGAAACTCCGGTTGAAATACCTGATCAGTTTAATGCTCGTGCTATCCTGTTTGGCAGCTTGTTGCAGTTTCAGGGCAAGGAGCGACTGCTGATAGGCGCCGGCAGACTGCTGGTTTTGATAGATCTTTTCAAGGATCACCTTTTCTTGTTGGTTCAGTTCGGAAGCCTTCTTTTGAACGAGGTCCAGCAGCTGTTTTTTGTAGGCCTGTTGTTCATCGTTCTGTGCTTTGAGCGTATTCTTCAGCAACTGCAACTGGTCAGCCTCTTTTTCCGCACTCCACTTGTAGTTATCATAGAACTTGTTGTAGTTGTCATAGTACTTGCTCAGCAGCGCAGTGTCCATGATCAACTGCTCCTGCTGTTTCAGTTTGATCAGTTCCTGTCTCGTAGCCGCTGCCACCGGATCATTGGGTTTGAGCTCCTGGCGCTTCAACGACTCTATCAGTATTTCTTGCTTCTTTTTCACGACCTCCAGCTCACTGCCTTTTAGCTGTGATTGATTGTAAAAGAAACTAAGCTGTTGTTGTTTCGTGGCTAATTCCTGATACTCCTGTATTTTTTTGATCAATTGTTCTTTGACCACCTTTTCTTTAAGGGGCGACAATTTTTGAAAACCCGATTGTGATTCCTGATAGAAGAGCTTTTGCTCCAGCTGGGCCTTTTCCAGTTGTGTTTTGATGGTCTTGAGCAATTGCTCTTTTTCGTTGGCTTCCAGCTGCTGCTGAGCAGCCCGGTCCATGACTGTCTTTTGCTTCAACTGAAACAATTGTTCTTTCAAAATCTTTAGGGGCACCGTGTCTGCTACCGGTACAGATAGTTCTGCAGCCTGTGCATGCTGAACAGCCTTATCGGCCGCCTTCTCCTGGGCATGCAGTGTTACGGAGAAGAACAGGATAATGGAAACAGGCAATATCATAACGCGGCTCCAATAGCCGTACGACGATTGATTGAGTTGTGTGATCATGGCAATGCGACGCTTTAATTGGTTTTGGAAAAAAGGAGAAGTGAGATCCGCAGCCCGTGACGACATCACCTGCTGCACCAACAACTCTGCATACTGGTACCGGTTGCTGTTGGAGATGGCATATTGATCCGCCAAAAACTCATGGATCGCTTTCAGTTCTTTCCGGATAAGGTGAAAGAACGGGTTAAACCAACCCAGGATAGTGACAGCTTCAGCCAATAGGGTATCCACCGTATGCCGCTGCTGTACATGGAATAATTCGTGGCGGAATATTTGCTGACCTTCCTCGCTGTTGAAGTTGAGCGCCTCGTTCCAGTAAATGGAACGGAAGAAAGAAAACGGAGTTCCGGGCTCATGGGTTTGGTAAAATCGCATGCGCTGCATCGGTTCATAGGGGTACTGCCTCGAAATATGGCGGATGTACAAAAGCCCCCGTATCACTCCCCACAACAGAAAACAAACACCGGCGGCATACAGCAGCCATAGCAAGTTCGCAACGGTGAAGTAATCAGCAGCCGTCGTTTCCACGACAGCAGCTTCCCCAGCAGGCGCCTGGAAGGTAACGGCCTTCATGGTCTGGTAAGCTACCTGGTTCATCATCCCCGCATCTTCAAATACCGGGATCCTGAACAACGGCACCACAATAGATAATACCAGGCAGGCCAGCAGATAAAACCGGTTATAATGGTGAAACCGCTTGTTGCGCAGGAACAGGTGGTAATATCCGAAAAGGATACCCGAACAAAGCGTCACTTTCAAACAGTACAACACGATACTCATAACTCAGATTTGCAAGGTGATGGTGGCTTGATTATTTGAACTCCGGACTATTCTCTGCGTACCTGAATTTGCTCACCAGGTCTTTCTGCTCGCCGGAAATATGGAAGTCAACTGCGAAATGTTTATGGGGCGCCTCGTATTCCCAGGTTTCCCGGTCACTGGTAACGTACATATTAGTTGGTTTACCGAATTGCGTCACAATCTCCTCGCGGGAGGTAACATTATCCCGGATCTCTTTCACACGCTCGTAAGTAAATGCCTGTTTGGACGGCTTACCCTGCTGAGCATAGTAAAAAGCTTCTATGACATCGGTTTCCTTGTTGAACTGGATGCGGAGTTGCTTGCCGCCCCCTACATAAACCCATACGCTCTCATCGGAAGAAAGCACCTTCTGGCCGGGGGCACCCATTTTTTCCTTTACCTGTTGCATGTTAACGATAGAGAGTTTTAGTTGTCTTACCAGCTCAAGATTAGGCTCCATACCATTGCGCGCCGGATCAACCGGCTTTTTACCCAGCGAATTCCTGGCAGCATTACCCGGCGGCTCAGGCGTATGAGGCCAGGTGTAATTATCAGGAACCGGGTAAATACCGCTAGGGGTAGTTTGTTTGGATGCCTTCGAGCTGTTCCGGGCAATTTGTCGGGTGCTTTTTTGAGCTTGCACAGCAATGGTACCGGCAAGCACCAGGAAAACCGGAAGGGCCATGATACGGCTCACATAGCCGTATTTGGTTGGGTTGGATGATAAGATCATGGTAATACGACGTTTTATAGGTGTGGTGGAAAAATAACGGGGCAGGGAATGATGGCTGGCTGCAGCAGCCTGCAGCACCAGTAGCTCGGCATAACTTTTCGCATCGCCGTCACTGGTCGCGTGGCGATCGGCCAGGAACTCGTGGATGGTGGTCAATTCCTTCTTCAGGATCCAAAAGAAAGGGTTGAACCAGCAAGCAATAAGCACCAGCTCTATCGCAATGGCATCGAGCGCGTGATATTGCCTTACATGGTAAAGCTCATGGCGGAAGATCCTTTTACCCGCAGCTGAGTCGAGGTCAATATTGCTGTTCCAGAAAACCGACTTGAAAAAAGAGAAAGGAGTACCGGGAGCGTCTGTCTGGTATAGGCGGATGTCTCCCGATCGTACCACCGGATACCTGCGCTTTAGCCGCGATAGCTGGATCAGGGCCCGGATAAAAGCCAGTGCAAGCCAAAGTACGCCTGCAGCATAGAAAACTCCGGCAACACGGGGCCAGGTAAACACAGGGGCTGTTTTCGTTACCACTGCGGGCGTTACCACTGCGGGAAGTATTTCTCCGGCCGAACCCGCAGGTGCCAGGGTCATAGCCTCCACAACCCGGTAGGCCGTGAATTGGGCTTGATCGGCCGTATCGAAAAGGATGGGAAGCGTGCACAAAGGCACCAGGAGCGACAGCAACAGGATGCCCAGCAGGTAAAACCGGTTGTACTGGTGAAAACGCTGGTTGCGGAGGAAAAGCCAGTAATAACCAAGCAAAACCCCCGAGCACAACACCATTTTGCCGAAATAGGATAGGAGGGTCATGATTATTTGTTTTGGGCGTCCTTGATGAGTTTAAGGAGATTTTCCAGTTCTTCCTGGCTCAGTTGGTTATCACTTACGAACTGCGAAACCAGCTTGGCCGGCGACCCCTCAAAATACCCCTTCACCAGCTGCTTGACGCTTTTGTTGCCGTAATCTGATTTGGAAATCAATGGTTTGTATAGATTGTTCCTGCCCTGCACTTCGTAGGTCACAAACTCTTTCTCTACCAATATCTTTAAGATCGTGGCCACCGTATTCGAATGGGGCCTGGGCTCCGGAATCTGCTCCATGATATCCTTCAAAAAGCCCTGTTCCAGTTCCCACACCACCAGCATCACTTGTTCTTCGGCCTTGGTAAGTACTTTCATAACTAGTTTTTTAGTTGTATCTCAAATCTATAACTATTTTCTTAGTTACAAAATATTTTTGCCCTAATTCACAATTTTTTTTAGAAAGGGTAAACCACCACAGGTATTTGATGGTTACATCGTCAATAGTAGTAGGAGTGCAGCTTACAGCCAATTGGACGGCTTTTCATTGACAGGTTTGGAGGAACATTCGGCCCGCAATATGCCCGCAGCAGCTTCGATTTTATCCACAGGAGCTATGAGATGTCGGGATTGCGTGTTATTTTTGCAGACGGTTCTGGACGGATCGGACACATTAACAGCTCATTTGCAGTTGATTTGCAACCTGCCCTGAACTTTCTCAGTCTATTCATTGTTGATACTGTACCCTGCCCTGAAACAGTCATTTTATTACCTAGAAATTTGATATGAGACAGCTCAAAATTGCTACCCAGATAACTAATCGCGACTCGCAGGCAGTAGAGAAATATCTGCAGGAAATCTCAAAAATTCCGATGATCACTCCCGAAGAGGAGACTGTACTGGCCCAGCGGATCAAGATGGGAGATCAGAAAGCATTGGATAAGTTAGTGCAGGCGAACCTTCGTTTCGTAGTATCAGTAGCCAAGCAATACCAACACCAGGGCTTGTCCCTCAGCGATTTGATCAACGAGGGTAACCTCGGTCTGATCAAGGCCGCCCAGCGTTTCGACGAAACCAAAGGTTTTAAATTCATCTCTTACGCAGTATGGTGGATTCGTCAGTCGATCCTGCAGGCTTTGGCCGAACAAGGTCGTCTCGTACGTCTGCCCCAAAATAAGATCGGTACTTATAATAAAGCCAACAAGGCTTATATGGCCTTCGAACAGGAGCATGAGCGTGAGCCCAGCACCGAAGAGCTGGCCGAGCTGTTGGAAATGAGCGAAACAGAGATCAACAATATATTCCAGAGCAATACCCGTCACACTTCCCTCGATGCACCTGTGCACGAAGCAGAAGATGTGGCCATGGGCGACCTCCTCGAAGGTGGTGATGACACCGATGATGATGTAATGAAAGATTCGCTCCGTAACGAGATCCGCCGCGTGCTGAAATCGCTCAGCCCCCGCGAAGCAGAGATCGTGAACGCTTACTTCGGCCTCGACGGCGAAAACGGCGTTACTATCGAGCAGATCGGTCAGAAATACGATCTTACCAAAGAGCGTATCCGCCAGATCAAGGAAAGAGCCATCAAACGCTTACAAAAAGCACGCTACAGCAACGCGTTGAAAGCATATTTAGGTTAGTAATAGTACGTTAATCAAATAAAAGCCCGGTACGGTCAAAGCCTGCCGGGTTTTTTATTAACGCTCATGTACCTTTATATCGTATGTATCCGCGCATCATACTTGTAATATTCCTCGGAGCTCTACTGGCCTCCTGCGAAAAAGCCATCTCCTTCAAGCCCGACTCGGCCGAACCGGCCGTCGTGATAGAAGCGACTATCGAAAACGGTCAGGCGCCGGTAGTGATTCTATCCCGCAGTCTGAACTACTTTAGCCAGCTCTCTGCCGATACCCTGGCCAAATCATTTATCCGCAATGCCGAGATATATGTTAGCAACGGCAGCCACACCCATCGCCTCAAAGAATACGCCTATCCCGCCAATAACGGCTATACGGTCTATTATTACTCTACCGACTCTTCAAATCTCGCCACTGCTTTCGTTGGCGAGTTCAACAAGGCATACACGCTCGAAGTAAAGGTGGATGGCAAAACCTATTCAGCGAATACCACCATCCCCGCACTCACCAAAACCATCGACTCGTTGTGGTGGTTACCGGCTCCCCAAAACACCGATCCCGCCCGCGTTATCATCATGGCCCGCACCACCGACCCGCCCGGCTTTGGCAACTATATCCGGTACTTCACCATGTCCAATACAGAACCATTTTATCCCGGACTCAATTCAGTCTTTGACGATCAGATCGTTGATGGCAAAACCTACGACATACAGGTAGAGCATGGAGTAGACCGCAACCAGCCGGTCGACCTCGAGGATTATGCATTTTTCTACCACGGCGACATAGTAACCGTCAAGCTCTGCAATATCGATAAGGCCACCTTCGATTTCTGGCGCACCATGGAATACAACTATTCCAGCATCGGCAATCCATTTGCAACACCCGTCAAAGTATTGAGCAATATCAAAGGTGGCGGCCTCGGTTATTTCGGCGGTTATGCTGTACAATACCTTACACTGGCCATTCCCCGCTGATCGCAGGAACACCACACAACGTGTCCCCATCACACTACCTTCCGCAGTATTCCCGCTGTCAACCACGCATTGAACCTATAGCCCTGTACGCTGTTATACATAGGTTATGCACAGTGCAGAACGGAATGTCAAGCGGTGCGCTTTGTAACTGTTTTGCCTTTATTTTTGTCAGATTTTATTCAAGAATCATAAGTTATGGAAAGCGAAAAAGTACACTGTTTAATCATTGGATCAGGACCGGCAGGATATACAGCAGCTATCTATGCGGCACGGGCTAATATGAAACCGGTATTGTACCAGGGCATTCAACCCGGCGGACAGCTCACCATTACTACCGAGGTAGAGAACTATCCCGGCTATGCCGATGGCGTACAGGGCCCCGAAATGATGATCCATTTCGAAAAGCAGGCAACACGCATGGGAGCCGATATCCGCTTCGGCCTCGCTACCAAAGTCGATTTCACGCAACAACCTTATAAAGTTTGGATCGATGAAGAAAAGCTCATCGAAGCCGATGCGGTGATCATCGCTACAGGCGCCTCCGCCAAATGGCTGGGCCTCGAAAGCGAACAACGCCTCAACGGCTTTGGCGTCAGCGCCTGCGCCGTCTGCGACGGGTTCTTCTTCCGTACCAAGGAAGTAGCCATTGTAGGCGCTGGTGATACCGCTGCTGAAGAAGCGTTGTATCTTTCCAAGCTGGCTTCCTCCGTGCACATGTTCATCCGCCGCGATGCCATGCGCGCTTCCAAAGTAATGCAGGACCGCGTACTGGCTACCCCCAATATCAAAGTATACTGGAATTCAGAGACCGATGAAATATTGGGCGAGAACAAAGTTGATGGCGTTCGGATCAGGAACATCAAAACCGGCGAAACACAAAACATTCCTATTCAGGGATTCTTCGTAGCCATTGGTCACCAACCCAATTCAGATATCTTCAAGGGTATCATCGATATGGATGAGGCTGGCTACATCAAGACCATCCCCGGAACCTCCAAAACCAATGTAGAAGGCGTATTTGCTGCAGGCGACGTACAGGATAAGATCTACCGCCAGGCGGTAACAGCTGCCGGTAGCGGTTGTATGGCTGCCCTCGATGCAGAACGCTACCTCTCCGCCAAAGGGTTGGTGTAAGAAGCCCAGGTAAGCCTTGATACCGAAAAAATAACATATCAAGTCAATACTTCTTTCTAATTTGGCCCCGTTCCGAAAAGACGGGGCCAATTTCTTGTATGGTATCAATCGAGTTACACAACATCCGGATGCACGCCTACCATGGACTTTATGAGGGTGAGCAGAAAACCGGCAGCCCTTACGAAGTAAACCTGAAAGTAACCTACGATGAAGGTCAGGTAGCCTTCGACGACCTGAAGAATACCATCAATTATGTCGATGTGTTCGAGATCGTGAAGCAACGCATGAAGGTAGCCACGCCCTTGCTGGAGAAAGTGGCAGAAGGCATCATCCGCAAACTGAAACACCAGTATCCCTACGCCATAGAGATCAGCATCTCCATCTACAAACTGGAAGCACCCATCGAAAACATACAGGGTAAACTGGGCATCACCATGCACAAGAAGTTTGAAAAGTAAGGAAGTGGTGATCAGATCTCTTTCTTCTTCCATTTGCCGCTCCGCATGTACCAGAAGGAAAGGGAGAACAACGTGGTCCAGTACAACCATTCCGACATCCAGCCCCATACGATCGACCATTTGAAAACTTCCAGCACCAGGTAAACGTACGCACAGTAAAATAGAATGGCCGCCGCTTCAATGGCGAGGTTGACGGTCGAGTTGCCGGTACCCGTCACTGCATTGAGCCAAACCGTGGAGAAGGACATCAGCACCAGCGCACTGGAAACCACCCGAACCACAGGAATGGCATCTTCAGTAAACGAAGCATCCTGACCATAAATGCCCAGCAATACTTCGGGAAAAAGGTTGAGCAGCAAGGCAACCACTACAGCAATGCAGAAGCTGATGCGGACGATCTTACGCACCATGGGTAAAACTTCTTCCTTCTTGCCCTGACCAATAACATTGCTCACCATCGTATTGGCGGTGGCGGCAAAAGCCCAGGTAAAGACCCCAAAGAAACCGAAGAGATTGCGCATCGTATTGGAAATGGCCAGGTCGCGGTTGCTGTGGCCGGCCGAATAACCATGGCGCTCTACGAGGATATAAAAGAAGATCCAGCTGATCACACTGATGGCATGCTGAAAGATCAGCGGAGACGACTGCACCAGTATCAGTTTGGAAATGTCTTTATGATAACCGAAGTGTTTATACAAGGAAAAACGCTGACTGATGCCTTTGCGATGGATCACCGCAAACACCACGAGCATACCGGTAGCTTCTGCAATGATCGAAGCGATGGCAGCGCCGTTGAAGCCCAGGGCAGGGAAGCCCAGCCGGCCATAGATGAGCGTATAATCAAAAAAGATATTGGCCACCGTTTCGGCCAGCGTACCGATCACCAGGTACTGGCTCTGGTTCGTACCCACCAGCAAGGCATTGCGCATCTGGTAGATGTACAGGAAAGGCAGGCCCCAAATGCGGATGTATAAGAAGTGAATGGATTGCTCCAGCACCTTTTCATCGTGCAGGGAGAAGCGCAGGATCACGGGCGCCACCAGAAAAGTGAGGACAATGCCGATGGCAGCAATGATAAGCGCAATCCGTACGCCTTGCGAGAACAGTTTACCGATCTCTTCTACGCGGTTTTCACCAGCCCGGCGCGCAATGAGCGCCTGTAGGCCATTGTTGAGCCCGAAGCCGATGGCGGCAAAGATGAGATAGTACACGCCGGTAAGGCCGGCCGTGCCTAACTCCTGTTCACCCAGGCCGCCCAGGAAAATATTGTTGGTGATGAAATTGATCTGCGGCACCAGCAGCGCGAAGCTGATGGGCATCGCAATCTTCAAGATCTGCCGGTACGACGATTCTACCCGTAGGTCATTCGGTACAACTGTGGCCATAACAAATTAAATCCCCTTTAAAAAACTACCCCTTGCGTGGTTGTGGTACATTGGGAGAGCCTGCAAAAGTAGCGCATTGCCCGCACATGGGGGTTCCCCAAAAGCGTGGATCGTTGAAATATTGGCATAATCCCTGCGTTAAAGGACACCGGCGGCAAAGGCCGGACCCAACAGGCTGCCAATGAGCCAATTCGCTTAATTCGTTCAATTCGTGTATTATTGCACCTCGAATTTAATATGCTGAAAGCAACATTTGATATCATTCCGGAAAATGCCCGGCAGGAAGAGATGCAGAACAGCCTGTTACTCATGGAAGTGGGTGAAAAGGTATTTAGCTATGTGTTGTACAACAAGCAACAGCAGCGTTTTATGGCGTTGCGCCAGTACAACCTCGATTTTCTGCCCGGCAAACCCGTAATGGAGGCCCTGCAGGAGGTACTGGCAGGTGACGAATTGTTGCAGTTGGCCTACCGCGAGGCGTTTGTGATCTATCATTATACCGATAGCAACCTGCTGCCCGAAAAGTTCTTTCATATCGAGCTCAACAAGCCCGTTACCGAACTCGTTTTTGGCAATGCCCACAAAGGCTTGTTGCTGAGCGAAAAGATACCCGGCTGGAACGTATACAATATCTACCGCATACCGCGCGAAGCACATTCCCTCATGCAGCAGAAGTTTGCGGCAGGGAAATACTGGCATTATTATACCATTATGCTGTCGGGCATCGAAAAAGAGCACAGTGGGGAAGCAGTATTGAAAGTGATCGTGTCGTCCGACAGGATCGTGGTGGCTGTCTTTAAGAACAACGCCCTGCACCTGATACAGACCTATGGCTACGATACGCCCGATGATGTATCGTACCAGTTGCTGGCGCTTTGCAGCAGGTTTGGATTCGATAACCAGCAGGTGCTGCTAAAGATATCCGGACTGCTCGATGAGCAATCCATCCTGTACCAGGAATTGTTCAAATACTTCCTGAAGATAGAGTGGGAGGGGATGCACGGCAATGCGCGCGTGCATGCAGGATTTGATGAGTTCCCTGCCCATTATTTTTCACCCTTGCTGAACATGGCCTTATGCGTATAATCAGTGGCGAACTGGGAGGAAGGCGTATCAATCCGCCGGCGAATATGCCGCATACACGGCCTACCACCGATATTGCCAAAGAAGGACTCTTCAATATATTACAGAACAACCTTGAGATAGAAGAACTGAAGACCCTCGATATCTTCGGCGGTACGGGCAGCATCAGTTACGAGCTGGCCTCCCGTGGCGCACACGATCTTACCATCGTGGAAAAGGATACGGCCATGTACGAGTTCATTAAAAAGACGGCGCAGGAGCTCAAGCTGACTAATTTCAAGGTGATCAAGATGGAGGTGTTCAAATACCTCGAGCAGTGTACCGAACAGTTTGATTTCATCTTCGCCGGACCGCCTTATGCGCTCACTACCATCGATGAGCTGCCCAAAAAGATCGTGGAGAAGCAATTGCTGAAGCCCAATGGGTGGTTCGTATTGGAACATACGCCCCGCAACAACTACGAGAACTATCCGCTCTTTGTCACTGCGCGCAATTATGGAACAACCATTTTCAGCATATTTGTAAATAAGCCGGCTGATCAATAAGGCCTTGGTTCTCAGGCCACTTTTGAGGGTAAAGACTTTTTTGATACATTTGGACAAATGATTTCAGATGAAATCCGGCAAAAACTTCAAAATATCATTAGAGGAGATGTCCTTGAAGGTGAAGAAGATTCTTGCTCAACAGCCAGAAATCTCCTTATCGCAAGCTTTGGCGCAGATCCAACTGCTAAAAGAGAATTCGAAAGTCGGTCAATCCTCAAAGAAGAGCAGGCACGCTTCTTAACCTCATTTGCAAAAGAAAGTACACCGCAGATTTATCGGCTATACACACCGTGTTTTACATAATGGAAAGAAAATAAGAGACTCCCGGAAATAGCCATCACCATGAACAAGATATTCGTCACCGGCATAGGCACCGGCATCGGCAAAACCTTTATATCGGCCTTGCTCGCCCGCGCGCTCGAAGCCGACTACTGGAAGCCCATACAGGCAGGCATCGACGAAGGAACCGATAGCGAGTACGTACAACGAACGCTAACGGGTACGCCCGGCCTCGTTCACCCCGAAGCATACAAGCTGCGCATGCCCGCATCGCCGCATATTGCTGCCAGAGAAGAAGGCATCAGCATCTCCATCCCAAAAATTTGTGGTCAGGTTCCGTCAATAAGTCGTAATTTGATCATCGAAGGTGCCGGCGGACTGATGGTTCCCCTCAATGAAACCGAATTCGTAGCCGACCTTATCAAAGCCCTGGAGGCGAAAGTCATATTGATCAGTCGCAACTACCTGGGCAGTATCAACCATTCACTATTAACCGCGCGCGTGTGCAGGGAGATGAATATACCGGTTATAGGGTGGATCTTCAATGATCAATACCTTCACTACGAAGAAGAGATTGTGCGCTGGACCCAATACCCTCTAATAGCATCTGTACCATATATGAAAGCAGAAGACGGACAATTTATCGAGGCTCAGACGGCTGCCCTTCAAAAGCGACTGAAAGGATTTCTATGATAAAAAAAAGTGTTCGTAAGGACTACCTGCAACGCAGGATGGATATTCCCGAAGAAGATCTCCAGCAGCAAACAGCCCTCATGGCGTTCCAGTTCAGGAAACTGACTATTCCTCCCGTTAAGTTCCTCATGTCCTATTCACCGCTCACCATTCGCCGTGAATTCGATGTATCGGTTTGCGAGGACATGCTCAAAGGACAAAACCCTTCCCTCCAGATAGCCTGGCCCCGGATCGACGAACAAACCTGCGATATGGATGCCGTACTCATGCAGCGCGGAGGCCTCTTTACCAAAAACCGCTATAACGTACTCGAACCCATCAGCAGTAATATCATAGATCCCGAACTGCTGGAGGTGATCTTCGTACCCCTGGTAGCGTTCGACGAAAAAGGATACCGCGTAGGCTATGGCAAAGGATACTACGACCGGTTCCTGGCCCGTTGTAAACACGATATCATCCGCGTAGGATTCTGCTACTTCGAAGCCGTACGCCCTATAGAAGACCTCAACCAGTTCGATATACCTTTAAATTATTGTATCACCCCGTATCGTACATATGAATTTTAACGCTCCGTTGCTGAGGCCCATACGGGTATTGTTATTTCCCGTTTCACTGGTCTATGGCGCTGTGATCTGGTTGCGCAACAGACTATACGACAAGAATATCCTCAAGTCATCCGCATTCAACCTGCCTGTTATCTGCGTAGGCAATCTCTCCGCCGGCGGAACCGGTAAATCGCCCATGGTAGAGTTTTTGCTGAAACTGCTCCATAGCCATATGGAAGTAGCCGTATTAAGCAGGGGGTATAAACGCAAAACAAGAGGGTACGCACTGGCGGGGCCCGGTACCTCCGCATTGGAAATAGGCGACGAACCCATGCAGTTCCACCTTAAATTCCCGGATGTTAGCATCGCCGTGGGCGAAGAACGCGTGGTGGCGATTCCACAACTGCTGCACGATAAACCCGATACAAAGGTCATCGTGCTGGACGATGCCTTCCAGCACCGCACCGTACGGGCAGGCCTCAATATCGTGTTGTCGGATTACAGCAACCTGTACACCCGCGACTGGTTCCTGCCCACCGGCGACCTGCGCGATGAAAAGAACAGCTACAAACGGGCGCAGGTACTGGTAGTGACCAAATGCCGCCCCGATCTGCCGGAAGCCGAAAAAGCAGCCATCCTGGAAGAGATCAACCCCCTGCCGCACCAGCAGGTATTCTTTTCCACCATCCGCTACGGTATGCCCTATCATATCCTCACCCGGCAGGAAATGAACATTAACGAAACCATGGAAGTTCTATTGGTGAGTGGCATCGCCAACCCCACACCACTCAAGAAATACCTCCAGGAAAAAAGTAAAACCTACTATGAGATCCCGTACAGCGATCATCACATCTTCTCCATTGATGATCTGAAAGACATGGTGAAGCGGTACGATGCCATCCCAACCACCAACAAGATCATTCTCACCACCGAAAAGGATGCTGTACGGTTGGTAAAATTTGAACAACAATTAAAAGAATTGCCTGTCTATGTAATTCCCATCGAAGTCCAGTTCCTTTTTAACGAACAACAGGTATTTAGTGATTTAATTACTAAATTCATCAGGGAATTTACTTACAGGCCTTAAACACTTGCGATGAGTAAGAAGCAATCAAAGAAGAGCAAGCAAAAGAACAAAAAGAAAAAAGGCTTTTCAGACATGGATACGCTGAAAGGCACCCTGGATATAACCCGCTCCGGCGTCGGCTACGTGATCGTACCCGATAACCCCAGCGATATCCTTGTGCGCCCCGGCGATTTCAATACCGCCCTCCACGGTGATACCGTGCGGGTGCGCGTCATCAATACCGGCGGTGGACGCAGCAGCGGCCGCCAGCAGGGCAAAGTAGTTGACGTAGTGCAACGCAAACAAACAGAGTTCATGGGTAAAATAGAGATCGGCAAAACCTTTGCCTTCTTTATCCCCGATGTCGACAAACCCATGCCCGACATCTTTGTGCCCCTCACAGCGCTCAAAGAAGCCCAGAACAACGACCGCGTCATCGTGCGCATCACCGAGTGGCAGCCCAATAAAAAACCCGTTGGCGAAGTGATGCAGATCATGACGCCCGGCGATGCCAACGATATGGCGATGAAAGAGATCCTCATGCAGAACGGATTCCCGCTTACTTTCCCGGAAGAAGTGCTGGAAGAAACCGAACGCATACCGGATCTGATACCGCAATCGGAGATCAAAGTGCGTAAAGATGTGCGTGATACGCTCACCTTTACCATCGACCCCGTCGATGCCAAGGATTTTGACGATGCCATCTCCTTCCGCGTATTGAAGAATGGCAATTACGAGATCGGTGTGCACATCGCCGACGTAGGCCACTATGTAGAGCCCGGCACGGCACTCGACCAGGAAGCCTACAACCGCGCCACCTCGGTATACCTGCCCGATCGGGTATTGCCCATGTTGCCCGAAAGGATCTCCAACGAGCTCTGCTCGCTGCGTCCCAAAGAAGATAAGCTCACCTTCTCGGCCATTTTCCAGATCACCCCCAAAGGAGAGATCAAACAACACTGGCTGGGTAAAACCGTTATCCACTCCGATCACCGCTTCACGTACGAAGAAGTGCAGGAGATCATCGAACAGGGCGAAGGACTCTATAGAGACGAGATCGTGATCCTGAACGAACTGGCCCAGAAGTTTCGCAAGGCCAGGTTCCGCAAAGGCGCCATCAATTTTTCATCGGTAGAGGTTCGCTTCAAACTCGATGAAAAAGGAAAGCCAGTAGGTATCATGATCAAGGAAAGCAAGGAAGCGCACCAGCTCATTGAAGAGTTCATGCTCCTCGCCAACCGTACCGTGGCCGAAAGTGTATCGAAAATAAAGTTCAACAAAAAGGATATACCATTCCCTTACCGTGTGCACGATACGCCCGATGAAATGAAGTTGGAACCCTTTGCGGCCTTTGCCCGTAAATACGGACATGAGTTCGATACCAAATCGCCCGAAGGCATAGCGCGTTCCTTCAACCAGATGCTGAAAGATGTACAGGGAAAACCCGAGCAGCATGTGCTGGAACAATTGGGTATCCGCACCATGGCCAAAGCGATCTATACCGCGGAGAATATCGGTCACTACGGACTGGGCTTTAAGTTCTACTGTCACTTCACCTCACCCATCCGCCGTTATCCCGATGTACTCGTGCACCGGGTGCTCTTCGATATCCTCAACGAAAAGGTGGAGCCCGATAAGAAGATGGAGCAGAAGTGCAAGCACTGCAGCGAAAAGGAACGTAGTGCGATGGAGTCGGAACGTGCTGGTAATAAGTACAAGCAGGTCGAGTACATGCAGAACTTCCTCGGTGATGAATTTGAAGGTGTCATCAGCGGAGTAGCCGCCTTTGGATTCTGGGTAGAGACCATCGAACACAAATGCGAAGGGCTGGTAAGCATCAACAGCCTGCTCGAATACGACGATTTCCGCCACGTGGAGAGCGATTATCAATTGGTAGGCATGCGCAGCGGTCGTAAGTTCAAAATGGGCGATAAAGTGCGCATCAAGGTCGTAGCGGCCAATCTCACCAAACGCCAGCTCGATTACGAGTGGGTCATCACTGCCACTGCAGCCGATGATAAGGTAGAGGTCGGCTTACAACAGCCCAGCGTGATTCCCAAGAAATACAGGGCGGGTAAACCCGGCAAACCAGGCAAGCCCGGAAAACCCGGTAAGTCAAAAGGCGGAAAGCAGAAATAGGTCCGGCAAATAGCCAGTATCTGACAGAGCCGCAAGGGTCACTGCACCGGACTTATACTCCTTCAAAAAAGTAGACTACTCAAAATAGAAGCCCCTCAGGAATTCCTGGGGGCTTTTTATGTGACGGCCATCACAATTTCAACGGTTCGATGAATTGGCCCCAATGAATATTGTTTCACCATTTGGATTACTGTGCAAACTAAAGTTGCTCAATGAATGCTGCAACGAAATATTATAGTAAATTAGAGAACTCCTTTCTTGTGAAACCTCTCTGTGATTTCCTCCTGGCTGGCTACTCAATCAATTTCAAGGTCTGCACCTTATGATACATCGTTCACGCAACCAAAAACGTGCATATGGTGAATCGTTTTGTGCTGTTGATAACGTTAATGTCCGCTGTTGAAGGAGCATTTGGACAGGAAGTGCCAATCCATACCGTCACGGAAATAAGCTCTCTGCTACCAAAGGCGAAAGGCCGTCCCGAAAGGGTGAGCCTGCTGCTCGAAGGAGCATTGCTATACATATTAAGGCCAGGCATGGAGCGTAGCGATTATGATAGTGCGCTGTTGTTTTTAAACCAGGCCATGGAACAGACAACAGCGCCGGAGGCACCCTTGTTGAAAGCTCGTTGTTGCAACGTGTATTCCCAACTCTACCGCGAAGATCACCAGAAAGAAAAAGGGAAGAAGTATATCGACACCGCCATAGCTATATTCACCATCCACAATGAGAAAGAAGCGCTGGGCGATGCCTATTTGGAATTACAGAACTATTACGATGTATATTCCGAAAGTGAGTGGCCGCAGCGGGTAAATTATGCAGAAACCGCAGAGCGACTGTACCGGGAAGTCGGCAATAAGTTTAAGCAGGCCGAAGTATTAAAACACCTGGGTGATTTCTACCAGATAAAAGAAGCAGACAGCATTGCCCTGATACACCTGCATGCGTCGCTTGCTATTTATAAGGAACTGAAGTATCCGCAGGTGCAAAGTGTGTATGATCTCATCGGGTACATATTGTACCACCACAACGATCTGCAGCAGGCTTTGAAATATGGACTACTGGCGGTGGAAGTCGGCGAAAAATACAAGCCCGGAAGCAGTGAATTGAGTACCATTTACAATCGCGTAGGACTCACTTGTTATCGGCTCACGCAATACCGGGAGGCCGTTAATTATTTCACCAGGTCATTTGCCATAGCCATAGACCAAAAAGATACAGGAGCAGCTGCCGTGATCGCCCCCAATTTGATGGATGCCTATATGCGCATAAAAGACCAGCAAGGGCTGATCAGTTTTTTGCAACGGAATAAATTCCTGTACGACAAGGGAGCAGCAATCCATAAGATAAACTATCTCACCACTTTTGTATTGGCCTACCTGATAACCGGCGATCATGAAAGCGCCAGCCCCTATGTAGAAGCCTTGCAGAACTTGGTGGGCAATACCGATGATGAAGGCCGTCTCAGGAACCTGCAAAGGGCCTTGATACCCTACTTGCTGGCATCCCAACGCTATAAGGATATGTACAGGTACCTGCCTGCCAATGAGCGTTACTGCAGGAAGTACAGGAACTTCAACGGCCTGGCCGATAACTACCTCTGGTGGTATAAAGCAGATTCGGCCCTGGGTAATTATCCGGCATCCATCGCGCACTATAAATTGTATAAAGAGGCCAGCGATACATCGCTCACGATGAAAGCGAACCAGCAGATCAACCAACTGCTCATACAGCATGAGGCCTACAAAAAGGACCAGGAAATTTCAGCCAAAGAAAGCAACATCATATACCTGAAGGAAGAAGCAAAAATGCAGGAGGCGCAGCTTCAACAGGCGAAGTTGCTCCGGAACCTTACCTATGTACTGGTAGCACTATTGTTGCTGGTAATTTCCTTGCTGTTTAACAGGTACCGGTTAAAGCAGCGCACCAACAAAAAGCTTGAAAAGCAGCAACAGGAAATAGCGCGGAAAAATAATTCGTTGCAGCAATTGGTCACCGAAAAAGAATGGTTAGTGAAGGAGATCCATCACCGGGTAAAGAACAATCTTCAAACCGTAATGGCGCTCCTGGGCACACAGTCGGGTTACCTCAAAAATGAAGAGGCAATAACTGCCATCCAGGATAGCCAGCAAAGGATACAGACCATGTCGCTCATCCACCAGCGGCTCTACCAGTCCAACAACCTGTTGTCTGTTAAGATGGCTGATTATATACACGAGCTGGTGGGTAGCTTGCGTGATAGCCAGGGTAGTCACAACAGGATACACTTTATGATCGACGTGGATCCCATTGAATTGGACGTAGCCCATGTGATCCCGTTGGGGTTGATCGTCAACGAGGCCGTCACCAATTGTTTTAAATATGCCTTTCCTGGCCAGCGTTATGGCGTCATTACCATCGAATTGAAAGCACCTCAACAAGAGGAATGGTTACTGGTCATCAAAGACGATGGAGTAGGGTTGCCCAGGGGATTCGATATTCACCAGGCCGATTCAATGGGCATGCACCTGATCAGGGGGCTCTGTGACCAACTCGATGCACAGCTGTCCATCACCAGTGAAAACGGAACTTGTATTACAATTTACTTTACAGCTGATCTGCAAGCGGACCTTGCCAACACGCACACCCAATCAGCCACAGCGAATTAGTTCAGCCAAAAGCCAATACTCAGGCGGCCAGGAATGGTAAAGCGTCCACCGTTCTCTTCGGTATTGCCGTGCATGTCTGTAAAGGGTTTTTCCTTGAAGATGTAGCCGGCCCCGATATTGAGGTCAAGGCTGAAGTGACTCTTGTAATTGCGTTGCAGCCCCCATACGGCGCCCACAGAATGCACCGCTCGTCCATTGTGCTCCACATAGCCAGACTCGTTGACCCAGTATCTCCGGGCAATACCCGTCCTGAAAAAGGGTGAAAGGTAATTCGCGCTGTTTTTGGCGATGCGCTTGCCATTCTCCTGGCGCTTTTCAAAATTATAATAGTATCGGTATTCAACCGAAGCTGTCGGCTCGAGGTAGAAGTAAGAGCTGGAGCCCATGGCATCTGAATACGAATAGCCGCCATTGAAGCCCACGTATCCATGCAGGAAGACCGTTTGGAATTTCCCCACAGGGACTTCATAGCCGATGCCGGGCGAAAGGATCGTTAACTTGAAAACCTGCTCCACATCGGCTTCACTGGATGTTTCGGAGAGAGCGCGTTCCTGCGCAGTACCAGGCAGCATTGCCAACAGGCACAAGGTCAGAAAGGGTAAAAATTTTTGCATGTATTATACGGGTTTAGAGATTGATCGCCGGCCGTTAAGACGGTTGAGTGCCGGCAGGTGCAACAATAATAGGCTGCATTTTACATACTCCCTTGTTAAAGCCTACCCGAATGACGTAAAACCATGGTTCAACTGTTCAAATCGCGTAGTGAACGGTACAGGATAGCTTCAATCCTTTAAGGGCGATATTTCAATGATTCGGTAAATCTTTCAGGCAGTTCACGCCTGTTTAGGTTTT
The DNA here is from genome assembly GCF_029223285.1 of Paraflavitalea sp. CAU 1676. Taxonomy (GTDB): domain Bacteria; phylum Bacteroidota; class Bacteroidia; order Chitinophagales; family Chitinophagaceae; genus Paraflavitalea. Next base: position 274,506 of record NZ_JARHUJ010000008.1, read on the forward strand.
ATTCAAAGACAGATTAGGGCATCTTGCACCCACAATTTTCCATAATGAAAGGAACACACAATAGGACAAGCGTTGTAGCGCTGGGAGTTGTTTGCCTGGCACTGCTGGCAACGGCCTGCGGAAAGAAAGATACACCTGCACAAGACGGGAAGATAGAGATTGTGCCCAAGGTAAGTGGCGTAGGAACACCTACAGGAGCAGCTACCACGAAAGTGATCGGCGCAGCAGGCGGATTTGTTACCAGTGCCGATCATTCCGTAACGATTACAATACCATCAGGCGCATTGAGCGCCAATACCACCATTGGCATACAACCCATCATTAACACCAATGTGGGAGGGAAAGGCACTGCCTACAGGCTTACGCCGCATGGGCAGCAGTTTGCCAAACCGGTAGAGATCGCCATGGCCTATCTGCCTTTTAAAGATTCAATGGCATTTCCTTTAACCGCTGTACTGTCTTTTCAGGGTGATGACGGCGTATGGCAGATGCCTTCGGGAAGTGTGGTAGATACAACGGCCAAAGTGGTAGAATACAGCACCACGCATTTCAGCGATTGGGCGATCATGGAGCGCGTAAGCCTGAAGCCGGTCACCGCAACACTTGGTGAAGGCGAGAAACTTAACATCGTAGCATTGATCTATAATGCGGTACCCAATCCATGCAATTGTATGGACGATCTGCTGCAGCCGCTGCCGCCACGTGGTAATCCTTACCCGGTAGGTGAGCCTGCCGCACTACCGGTAAGGTATATCAAGAACTGGAAGCTGGTTGGCCCGGGCTCTATCGATCGCACCACCGGCAATAGCGTGGAGTATAAAGCACCTGCTTCGATTCCCGGCTTTACTACAGCCACCGTAGTGATGCAGTTAAACGGCGATGACCAGGGTAAATACCTGTTGTTGTCAAATATCAAACTGACCAGCGAAAGCTGGATTGAAATGAGTGTTGCAGGCGGCGCCAAAGTAATGCATCCGGCTACACCGGCCGTAAAGAGCGGTGATACTTATATATTATCGGGTGGCGACGAAGGCATTGGCAATTACATCATGATGAAATGGGACGGCGGTGTAGGCACACACGCCTGGGAGCTCGGGAATGGAAATTCCTGGCACTATATAAAACCGGGCATGACCTACGGAAGCAGGTGGATAGATATTTCGATACCCGAAAGACCGGAGAAAGTGAGTGGCGGAGGAGTTACGGTAACAAGAATTAGCGGAGGCTGGATAGAAGGAACATTTACGGTATCCAGAGCCGGGTATGATGACTTTACCGTTACCACATCTGCCAGCGGATCGTTCAAAGCAAAACTAATCGGGAATTAAGTAAAGGCTGATTTTAACGGTTCAATAGTTAAGAAGGTTACATGGTTCGCTAATGGAGGAGATGGGTCGCTGAGGGGCGGCCCATCATTTTTTGCACAATGTGGAGCTTCATCTGCAATAAAATAATAGTGGATTGTTACGCAACCTTTAATTGCGAAATATTGTCTTTATAATGGCGTATGCGCGTATACGATAAATAGCCTTCAACAGCAGTAGAATACTTCCATCTTCAAATCATGTTTACAATATCTGCACATAAAAGCCTTTCACGGGCATCCTGTATCGCTGAACAGTCGAAAAGTGCCCATTTTACCTCAAAAATGGACTGCCTTATAACGAAGATACAGCGCACTTCCAGCGACACCATAGCGATCATTTAGCGACCTTACAGCGACATTATAGCGACCTTATAGCGATATTACAGCGATGCTGCTCCCAGTTACTTCCTGATCTGCTTCTGGTCTGCCCCTGATCACCGCCCGGTCAGGGCCTGGTCAGACATGGATTCAATAAAAAGCAGAAACCCCGCAGTGCAGCTGCAGGGTTTCTTATGACATGTCGTACTAAAGGTTCTTATGGACCTTAACCAGTGGCGTTATGGATTATTAAAAGCAGCTTCCAGCTCGTCGATCTCCAGTTTGGTCATTTCCATCATGGCGCGCATGGCGCTATCGGCTTTTTTGGTGTCCTTGTCCATCAGCATTTTGGGCAATTGAACTGGTGTCACCTGCCACCACAAGCCAAATTTATCTTTGAGCCACCCGCACATACTCTTCTCACCACCAGCAGAAAGTTTTTCCCAAAGCTCATCCACCTCCTCCTGCGTCTTGCAGTTCACAACAATCGAAACGGCCATGTTGAAAGTGACCTGCTTACCGCCATTGAGGCAAAGAAATTCCTGACCATAAAGCTGGAAAGTGGAGGTGAGCACCGAACCCTTGGGTCCATTACCGACATCGCCCCAGCGAAGAATATCTCCGCGCTTCAAATTGTCTTTGAAAATGGAAGCATAGAAATCGACGGCTTCTTCCGCATTGTCATCGAACCACAAACAAGTGGTAAGTTTTGGATCGTTCTGTTGCATGGCTTGAATGTTTATACCACAAACTTAGCAATGTTCCCCCGGCCGGAACGGGTGCCAGTGCGGCTTTCTAAAGGGGGGCTTGCGACGCCGGGCGGAGTGGGCAATCCCCGGCGGCAGGATAGTTGCAAAAGGGTAGTGGGATGGTAGCGTACCTGCCTCAGCATGGTACGGAACTGGTACAGAACTCCTACAGAACCCTTAGTGCTATAGAGCAGTCCCAGACAAGTCTTAGACCATTCCCAGGCAATACCCCGAAAAGTCCGTACCTGGTCGGCGCCCATTCCGGTAAGCCCTTCGGCCAGCGATCTGCGGGATGAGCATGTGTAGGCGCTTTAAAGCCGATTGGGAGCCCTTGCGTGGGTGATTTCAAGGAATGTGAATAATTGGCTGCCGAGAAGCTTGCGGCCTCTAATGAGGCGCTAATGCGTTTTGGCGGTGGTTGTCAATAGTCGACGAAGTGGGAAGTCGCAAAACGGTCCTCACGGGGCTATATCGGTCCGTTCAGTCATGCACGCATTTGTACCAGTTGCCCGGGCGCAGGTACTTGATGCCCCGGCGGGTAAAAAAGCGGGTGAGGATCTGCTTTCCCTTTGCGTCATTGATCTGGAAATGAAGATGTGGAAAAGCGGTATAGCCCGTGTTGCCCGAATAACCAATATGCTGCCCTTGGGTGACGGTATCGCCCACCTGCACCAGAACCCCGTCTTTTTGCAGGTGCCAGTATTTAGCTATGCTTCCATCGGTATGCCGGATGATGATATGGTTGCCATCGTTCAGGTACTCTTCTTTCAATCCCCCTTGATCGCTGTCGCCCTTGGCTTCGATCACGATGCCGTCGCGGGCAGCACATATTTTGCTGCCTGTACGCATTTTGAAGTCGAGCGACAGCTCATTGCGGTGGCTCATCTTACTATTAGCAGCCTGTATCAGCAAAAACTTCGTGTCTTCGGCATAAGGCAGCCAATAGACGTAGCTGGTATCATCCGGGCGGCGGCCCGATTTGAGATCCATCACAGCACGGTTGGAGAGTTGGGCCGAAGTTTCGAAGAAACCAACCGATGCAATGAAAACGAGTGGCAGCAACTTCATGGGCTTGTGGGTATTTGTTGATAACAAAATATTCAATTCCGTATACAACTGCAAATCGTACAGGTCGCCTGTTTAAAAGCCTGCAGTTACCGGCCATCACTTTCCGTTCTCGCCGTTTCCTCCTATCTTGCAGCCTATACCTCATCAACCATGCATTCATTCGAAGAGTTGTCCAAAGACTTTGCGCAGAAGTTCAGTACCAGGCATTTTCCCGAAAAGCCCGCATCACTGTACGATCCCAACGAGTATTTCCTGTCGCTGGGCGGCAAAAGGGTGAGGCCCATCCTGGTACTCATGGGCAATGAGCTCTTCGATGAGATCGTGCCCGATGCCTGGCATATAGCCAATGCCATCGAACTCTTCCACAACTTCACGCTCATCCACGACGATATCATGGACAAAGCGCCGCTGCGTAGAAATATGCCCACCGTGCATGCTAAATATGGTGAGTCTACCGCATTGCTGGCCGGCGACGTGATGCTGGTCTCGGCCTACGACCACCTCAATAAGGTGAAGTCGGAGCATTTCCATAAGATCGTTCACCTCTTCAATAAAACGGCCAAGGAAGTATGTGAAGGGCAACAGCTCGACATGGATTTTGAACAGCAGGAAACAGTGCATCTCGAGGAGTATATCCATATGATAGAGCTCAAGACCTCCGTACTGCTGGCTGCCAGCCTTCAACTGGGAGCCATACTCGGCGGAGCCTCCAAAGGCAACCTGGAAGATATCTATGCATTCGGGCGCGACCTTGGCATCGCCTTTCAGATACAGGATGACTACCTTGATGCCTTCGGCGACCCTGCCAAATTCGGCAAACAGGTAGGCGGTGATATCATGGCCAACAAAAAGACCTTCTTAATGATTAAGGCCCTCGAGTCCTGCGCTGGCGCCCAGGTACAGGAAATGAAGCGCCTGATGAAGGAGAACCCGGCCGATAAAGTAGAGCGGGTGTTGCAACTCTTCCGCGAATGCGGCGTCGATAAATGGGCATTCGACCTGAAAGACAAATACCTCAACAGCGCCTTCGGCCACCTGGAAAATATCACAGTGATTACCGGTCGCAAAGACCCGCTTTCCAATCTGGCGCATTTTTTAGTGCAAAGAGAATATTGATTGACGAGTATACATGTACTCCTTACACGACCAGCTGCCACAAAAGTTCGCCATGGTGCGATCCCGCAAAGACCGGCCTGGTGCCCACCAACGTCCAGGCATGCACCCACGCTGTGCATCCTCTGCCATCCTTCCCAAACCCTTCCTTCAAAAAACTTCGTTTCGGCTTTTTTCCCTAATTTCCGCCCCTTAAACCCAACACCAGCATGGCAAATTCGCTGTTTCGGAGAAAATCACTGGAAGCACTTCAGAAAGAATACAACGCGGGCCTGGGCGACGGGCATTCACACACCGGACTCAAAAGAGCCCTTCGTGTAAAGGACCTCACAGCCATGGGTATCGCTGCCGTAATTGGTGCGGGTATCTTCTCTACCATTGGTAAAGCTGCCTTCGATGGCGGTCCTGGCGTTATCATCCTTTTTGTGATCACCGCCATCACCTGTGGATTTTCCGCCCTCTGTTATGCAGAATTTGCTTCCCGCATACCCGTAGCGGGCAGCGCCTATACCTACGCTTATGTATCCTTCGGCGAAGTGGTGGCCTGGATCATCGGTTGGTCGCTCATCCTCGAATATGCCATCGGTAATATCGCCGTCGCCATCAGCTGGAGCGGTTACTTCAATAACCTGTTGCAGGGCATGCAGATTCACCTGCCCGACTGGCTTATCAACAACTACGACAGCGCCTCGCAACAGATACTCGATGCAGCGCCGCACATCGGCAGTCTGCCGCTTATCATGAACCTGCCCGCCTTCCTGATTGTGGTTATCATCACCTGGGTCGTGTACATGGGAATACAGGAAAGTAAAAGAACTACCAATTACATGGTGGCGCTCAAAATAGCAGTCATCATATTTGTGATCATAGCTGGATTCTTCTATGTAGAACCTGCCAACTGGAGCCCCTTCCTGCCCAATCAGTTTGATGGTGTGTTGAAAGGAGTATCAGCCGTATTCTTTGCCTACATAGGTTTCGATGCGGTATCTACCACCGCCGAAGAGTGTCGCAATCCCCAGCGCGACCTGCCACGCGGCATGATCTATTCGCTGATTATTTGTACGGTACTTTATATCCTCATCGCTTTGGTATTGACCGGCATGGTATCCTATACGGAACTCAATGTGAACGATCCCCTGGCAGAGGTCTTCAAGAAGATTGGTCTGCCTAAAGTAAGCTTTGTGATCTCCGTAAGTGCGGTGATCGCTACCGCCAGCGTACTGCTCGTATTCCAGATGGGCCAGCCCCGTATCTGGATGAGCATGAGCCGCGACGGACTGTTGCCCAAACGCTTCAGCAAAGTGCACCCGAAATTCAATACGCCTTCGTACGCTACGATCCTTACGGGCATCCTGGTAGGTGTACCGGCCCTGTTCCTCAACCTCACCGTGGTGACCGATCTTACCAGTATCGGCACACTCTTCGCGTTCATCCTGGTGTGTGGTGGGGTGTTGACATTGCCCAAGGACGAGCTGGCATCCAACAAACGCTTCAAATTGCCTTACATCAACGGACAGTGGATCATTCCTGTATTGGTGATCGTGGCGGCAATCGCCTTCTGGCAGCCGATCAGTACCCGCCTCGATTTTAGTCAGGGCTGGGAATACTGGAAACACTTCATTCCTTTCTACCTGTTCCTGGTTGTAGCAGCGATACTGTCTTTTGCCACCTTTACCCGCAAGCTCTCCCTGATCCCGGTAATGGGCATGTTGAGCTGCTTCTACCTCATGACAGAGATCGGACTCAAGAACTGGATCGTATTCACCATCTGGATGGGCATCGGATTGATCATTTACTTTGTGTACGGTTACCGCAAGAGCAAGCTGGCCGCTGCCGCTGTCGCTTAAAACATGTTGCAAGAGATCAGGGAAATATGGTTCGATTGCTGCTTGCGCTATAGCAGCGATTCCGGGGTGGCGGAAAAGTTGTGGGATGAAATACGCCGGCGCTATACCAGTAGCCAGCGTCATTACCACAACCTGGTCCATATAAACCATTTACTCCAGCTGGAAGCTCAATACAAGCAACATCTGGCCGATCGTGATGTCGTCCTCTTGTCAATCTTTTACCACGATATCGTGTACAGCGTGGTGCGCAAAGATAACGAAGCACGCAGCGCGGCGATCGCCGAAAAAAGACTTGCCCGGCTTAACCTGCCATCGGAAAAGATACAATCCATCAGCGAGTTCATCAAAGCCACGCAAACCCATATAATTCCTGAAGGTGCGCCGCATGCCGGCGACCTCGCCTGGTTCCTCGATTTCGATATGGCCATCCTGGCCGAACCCTGGAGTCGTTACGAGCGATATGCACAACAAGTTCGCAAAGAATACCGCATCTACCCCGACATGCTTTACAACCCCGGCAGAAAGAAATTCCTCCAAAACACGATCGCCAGCGGTCACGTCTACCATACGGATTGGTTTCGTGAGCACCATGAAGCCGCCGCCCTGGCCAATATGGAGCGGGAGTTGGAGTGGTACAAGTAAGCGCCGCGGCTCGCCACAACCCACGCCCCCACGCATCCCCGCACGCCTACCCGCACCGCCAACCACTCCCTGCTCGCCACTTCCGCCCGCACCTCCAAGCACTCCCCACTCGCCACGCATCCCCGCACGTCCACCCGCACAGCCAACCACTCCCTGCTCGCCACTTCCGCCCTCACCTCCAAGCACTCCCACTCCCCACTCGCCACGCATCCCCGCACGTCCACCCCCTTCCGCCAACCTCCTGTTTCCGCTTTTCGCCGAATTGCATAATTTTGTGCCATGAAATTTCAGATAGGCGATAAAGTGGTGGTGCTGCATTCCAACGACGACGGCGAAGTAGTGGATATCATCAACGAGAAAATGGTGATGGTCGATGTAAGGGGCGTGAAATTCCCGGCCTATACCGATCAGTTGGATTTCCCGTATTTCAAACAGTTCATGAAGAATAAGATCGTACCCGAGAAGAAAGAGAAAAAAGATAAAAAGTACATCGACGATCTCCCCCGCGAAAAGAAACAGATCAAGGATAAAGTGGTAGACGGGGTTTGGATCACCTTCATCCCCGTGCTGGTGCCCGACGAGTTTGGCGACGATGTGGTGGAAGACCTGAAGGTGCACCTCGTCAACCGCACCCATGGCGATTATAAATTCACGTATAAGCTGAACTATTTTGGCGAGACCTCCTTCGATCTCGTCAACCAGATACGTCCCTTCGAGGACTTCTACCTGCACGACGTGGAGTTCGAAACACTCAATGACAGTCCGACCTTCTCCTTCGAGTTCTCCCTCACCAAGCCCGATAAGAACAAGGCCGAGTATTTCGAGTCATCCATAAAACTCAAGCCCAAACAGGTATTCACGCGCATCGAGGAGTTGAAGAAGAAAGGCGAAGCTACCTTCTCCTATAAACTGTTCGACGATTATCCTCCCCGCGTGGAAGAACCCTCTATCGACGTGAGCATACTCGGCGCCAAAGGGTTCAAGGTATACGACGTGTCGCAAACCCGTCAAAACCTGGAACCGGCAAAGAACGAGATCGACCTGCACATCGAAAAGCTGACGCCCGACGCAGACACCCTCGACAATTTTGAAAAGCTCGACCTGCAGATCAGGACCTTCGAGAAATACCTCGACCTGGCCATCCTGCACCACAAACCGGCATTTATCGCCATCCATGGAGTGGGCAGCGGCAAACTGCGTGACGAGATCCACGAGATACTCAAATACAAAAAGGGCGTCAAAAGCTTCTTCAACAAGTACCACCCTGCTTATGGATATGGTGCCACGGAGATCTATTTCCAGTATTAGGATCGATAGCCTGCACCGCAGCGTAGGGGCCGGCCTGCGCAGCTGGATAGCTACCGCTGTCCTGAGAAGCCACTGCCGGCCCGTAGCACCGCGGCCCTCAATCTTTCTCGCCCGGCCCGCACGGCCCACTGCTAGCCGCCGCCCCGAAAGGCCGGCGCGGCAGTTCATCACCCTAAATTGTCATTCCGGCGATCTGCCGTTCGTTTCCTGTAGCGTAGGGGATACATTTATCCCTTAAACGTTTGCTCATGTACAAGTTACTTTCTGCATTAATCTTCGCGCTGCCCCTCGCAGCAGCAGCGCAATCTCCGCAACCCGAACAGCCATCTCCGCGAACCAAGTTCGGTCTCAAGGCCGGACTCAATTTCTCGAACATCACAAAGGTGAGCTCAGTCAACGGACAAAGCCGCAACGGCTTTATGGTAGGGGCATTTCTGGCACCGCCCTCGAAAGGCATCCTGGGCTACCGGTCCGAGATCGTCTTTTCCCGGCAGGGCTACGATTATAAAACTTCCAGCACCACCGGCAGTGTTCACCTCGACTACATCCTGTTGCCGCAGCTGATGTGTATCAACATCACCAAATTTGTTCAGCTACAGGCCGGCGGTCAGGTGGCCTTCCTCGTCAGCGGCAAGGTGGATAGCAGCGCCAGTAGTTACTCGCGACCCAATACCCCCGGTAAAATGATCGATTATTACAACCGCTTCGATTATGGCATTGCCGGCGGACTGGAGGTATATCCCTTCAAGGGCCTCTTGATCGGTGCCCGCTTCAATATGAGCCTGGCCACCCTCAACAAAGAAGCGATCATGACCAATCCCAATTATGTGCCCCGCGTGGATGCGAAGAACAATGTGTTCAGTCTATTTGCAGGCTATAAATTCTAATAGAAAGGAAAATAATTCCCAATAAAAAAGGGTCCGGCCTCACCAGGCCGGACCCTTGACATATATGGACGGAATAACAAAGGGCGTTATTGATCGTTCGTTCAGCTCCTCAGCGTTTGCAGTAGCAACTTCCAGCCTAGCGAAGTGTGTACCCACACACGCAGGTAAAATTCCTGTTTCCCTTCGTTGGTAACCGTGCCATACACATAGGCAAAATCGCGGCTCTCGGACATGCCGCCAGCTATTGGTTTAAAGCGGAGCGTACCGGGTATGCGTGAAAGGTCTTTCTCTACATCCTCAACATGTGTAACAGGCTGCTGTCCTTCTATATTGAACCACGTTTCGGGCATGATCACCTGCCGGTAGACGCTGAGCCCTTCGCTTTGGAACTTTCTAATAAATACCATTTCGGGAGCCAACGCATTGGTATCCATCACCTGCCCCAGCACAGCATGGCTGGAAGGCACCAACCGTTCGTTGGAAGCCTGATACAATTCCTGCTGCTTGTACAGGGATGTTGGATAGTTGATGCCAATATCCAACAGGAATTTCCATTGCCCGGCCTTGTTCTTATACCAGATGGTGGAGTAGTGACCCGCCGTAATGGAAGTATCCGGAAGCGGCGCATGTGCCTGCGAGGTATAGGGACCAGTAGTAAAACCCAGTTCGCCCGACTTCGCCATTCCCGAAAAGGCGGGATGCCACAACAGGGAGATGGGCGATTCGGGCATCGCCGTGAACATCCGGAGAGCTTTGCGCACCTTGCCGCCCCCGAACACCACCCCCTGGCTATCCGCATACTGAATAAAAGCTTGTCTTACGCTATGATCGAGAGCATGCTGGGCAAAGGCCAGTTCGGCCGTTACAACTTCCTGCGTTCGCTGCGCGTAGGTGGGCAGGGTAAACAGGCCAATGGCCAATATCGTGAGGCATTTCTTCATGGTATCTTTTCATAAATGTACTGTCCGTGAACACCGTAACCATCAGCCGGCAGCTAAGAGGTTAGATATCCAGTCCTAATTGTAAGAATTAAGAACTGAATTGTGTTGGGTAGAGCTTATTTAATGTGCGTAAACCGGCTGCCCCACTGGCTCGTAGTCCATCACCACAGGCAAACGCTGCGCTTTCATTCCCTGTATGCAGGCATTCCCCTCTCAAAATCGTACCTTTGTCATAACTACAAACCGGGTTATCGCTCCTCCCGCTCGTGCTTGCACGGCATGTGGAGGGGAGGAAAGTCCGGACAGCGCAGAGCAATGTACCGGTGAAGAGCCGGGTTCGCCGCAAAGCATCTTGTATGCAGCGCAGTGAAACAGACAGTGCCACAGAGAATAACTGCCTTCAGCCACCGGGTTTCCGGTAGTTTAGTTCGTAGTTCTGGCGTGGGTCTACGCCTTCGCCAGGGCTACGGAGGGTAAGGGTGAAAACGTAGGGTAAGAGCCTACGGTGTTGTACAGTAATGTATGGCAGGGGTAAACCTTACATGCTGAAATGCCATGTATACCAACGGTCGAGGGCTGCTCGTCCGAACCTCGTAAGAGGTCCGTTGGGTGGGTAGGCAGCAAGAGCCTGTCAGTAATGCCAGGCCCAGATAAATGATAACCGTACCAGTACGCCCACCGATGCTTCGGTAAAGGCGGTGTACCGGTAAACAGAATCCGGCTTACAGGTTTGTAGTTACTTTTTTTACTTCGTCAGAAGGGCGTCCCGCGCCCCTTGCAGGGCGCTTACAGGATAAACGCCACCAGCTCCATCAACCACGCAATACCCAGGTGTACGATCAAACCACCCCAGATATTCCGGGTATTCAACACCACCACACCCAGAATCAAACCACCGAAATAAGAAGTAATGCATTCACCCAGCGGTTTGCCAAAATGTATACAGCAATAGAAAGCAGCCATGGGTAAGATGGCGTTTGCGCCGGCATAGCGGGCAAAGGCAAGAATGAGGAAGCCACGGAAGAAGGCCTCTATGGTGAGGAAGTCGATGCCGTACGACAGCTCGTACAAGAGCTTATAAGGCCAGGAATTGACTGTAAAATCGTCGATGAAGGCAATGCGCTGCACCTTGGGGTAAGTGTGCTGGAAATCGGCCTGTGTGCCCGCTAAAGCGATGAGGGGCACCATCATCAACAGTAGTCCGAAGTAAGGCTTCAGATCGAATCCTTTCAATTGCATACCCGCCACCGGACCTTCATACTTTCCCACGCGCCATACAATCGTCACCAGGATCAGCACAAGAGCGCATTTCAGGGGCCAGTTGAGGGTCATATAGACGTAGCGGTCCCACGGAAAGCCAAGACCCGCCGTGAGCATGCCAGACAGCTCGTCGGCCGATACTTTAATGGCAAAGATGAGGCAGGAGGCGATCAGCAGCACGTAAAAGAATAGGGGAGGGCGGCGTACGGTGTTCACGAAGAGCGACTGCAGCAGCCAGGCGCTGCCCAATACAAACAGGTACAGGCTGAAAGAACCACCGAGCCGTGCTAACGTAGGCTTGCTCATGATGGTGCGCTCTAAACCCGCTGTGTAGTTGAAATAAATGAGTATGGCCATCAACAGGCTCACACTCCCGAATGCTTTCAGGTTGAGCGTGGCGATGTAGGCCTTTAGATACCCAATTATGCGTTTCATTGGAAAAGGAAAACTAAGTGCAAGGAGCTTGCCAATGCTTCAAAACCACGTGTTGAAAGAGCCGGATTAGGATGTACCATGTTGCCGGCGCCCGCTCAACCAGGGTTAAGCGATAAAGCTGGCCTTCATCTTGCTCATCAGGTCGGTCTCGATCATCTTTTGCGCCACCTTGATCATGTTGGAGAAAGCCAGCGCGTGCGAGATACCATGACCGATGATCACCGGTTTGGCTACCCCAAGCACAGGCGTACCACCATACAGTTCGAAGTTGAAGCGGTCGAAGTACTCGTGTTTGATGCCCTGGCGATGCGTGATGTCGTAGATGGATTCAGCCATTTTCAGGATCACATTACCGGTAAAACCTTCGCAAACCATGACGTCGGCTTTATCTTCCAGCACATCCCGGCCTTCGATATTGCCGGTAAAGTTGATCTGTGTGTTGGCCTTAAGCAGGGGATACGTGGCTTGCGCCAGGAGGTTACCCTTACCTTCTTCTTCACCAATGTTGAGCAACGCTACCCGGGGATTGTCGATACCCAGGATATGCTGTGCATAGAGGGAACCGAGGATGGCGAACTGATTCAGGTTCTCCGGTTTACAGTCAGCATTGATGCCAACATCCAGGATCAAACCAGTTTTGCCGCTTTCCCGGGGCATAATGGTGGAAATGGTAGGGCGCAGCACGCCTTCAATGGCTTTGATGGAGTACATAGCGCCTACAAGCATGGCGCCGGTGTTGCCGGCGCTTATAAACGCATCTGTTTTGCCCGAAGCCAACAGGTGAAACCCGATGGCTATAGACGATTGCTGCTTTTCCTTTAATGCTTTTGTGGGATGTTCATGCATGTCAATAACCTGTGGTGCATGCACTACTTTTACGCGGTCTGCAGGAATATCATACTCCTGCAGCAGCGGGTTGAGTTGTGCTTCATCACCGGTTAGAAACAATATTGCCGGACTATCAGTTCCCGACAAATAAAGCTGGATACCTTTCACCGCTTCGAGCGGCGCAAAATCTCCACCCATCATATCTAAACCAATTCTCATCCGGCAGGTAAGGTTTGTATTAAAAGGCCTATTTAATTGGAGATTGCTCTACAACAACTTTTCCTTTGTAATACAACTTACCCTCGCTCACGTGAGCACGGTGGCGAACATGGATCTCACCGGTGGTGCTGTCTTTGCTTAATGTAACCTTCTCAGCCTTGTAGTGAGTTCTTCTCTTCGCACCCCTTTGTTGGGAATGTCTGCGTTTCGGATTAGGCATAACCTATAAATTTATAAACTACTAAAAAATCAATTGTCTTCTAAATCTTTGAACTTTTCCAATCCCTTCCATTGAGGGTTGGGGGCCGTTTCGCCCTGAACATCCATGTTTTTCAGCATCGCCAGCACTTCTTTATTACAGTGCGGACCTCCCATTTCATCTTCCGTGCACATACGCTGCATCGGAATGCTGAGGTTGATGAACTCGTAGATCCAGTCGGCTATATGCAGGTGACTTTCGCCACGTGATATATAATGTACATCCGGATCTTCTTCCTGCTCATTCATCACTTCGGGATCTTCTACCATTTTTACAACGACATTGAAGTCGTCCCAAAGCTGAAGGGGCAGGTTGTTACCACAACGATCGCAGATGACTTCTAACTGACCGCCTATTTCAAATTTCAGCAGCATAAAGCCCGTCTTCTTATCCAGCGTCAACTTCACCTGGGCTTTGCAGTTCTTGAAATCCTGCTCCTGGTACTCTACAAAGAACTTATCATCAATCGGGTACTCAAACTCATGGATTCCCGGCTTCAACCCTACGAATGCGATATCGAAATTCCTGCGGCTCATGAGCATCCCTTTTAAAGAGTTTGCAAAGGTAGGGATAATCAACTAAAGATTAGGCCCTAAGGATAAAAAAGGCGTAAAATATTCCCACATCCCTGAATTACGCTGTATCATCCTGTAAATCAGGCATGCAGGATTCAATTTTCGGCTTTCGTAACAGAGTCTGCCGCTATTTATGCACCTTTGTAATCTAAATTAAAGCAGTAATTACGATATGAAAAAGCTTTTCTTACTGGCGGTAACCGCCACGACCTTATCCCTGGCACAAGCACAACCTCCCAAAGGACCCGCTAACCCAGGCGATGTATATGGAGCAAAAACAAATGCTAAAGGCGCGGTAGACATTGCCCAGCTGCCTGCTGCACTGTCCAGGAAAGACAGCATCCCCCAAACCAAGGTGATTGCCAAGGTGTTGGACGTATGCCCCAAAAAAGGCTGCTGGATGAAAGTACAGGTAGACGACAACACCACCGCCTTCGTGAAAATGAAGGATTATGGCTTCTTTGTTCCCCTCGAACTTATCGGTAAAACCGTGGTACTCGACACCGAGGCCAAACTGAAAACAACTTCTGTGAGCGAACTCAAGCACTACGCCGAAGACGCCAAGAAGCCCCAGGCCGAGATCGACGCCATCACCGAGCCTAAAAAAGAGATCAGGCTGCTGGCCAACGGTATCCTGGTAATGAAATAAAAAACAAACGACCTCTCCCCTGGCTTACACAGGGAGCGTGGGTAACACGACAAGCCGGTTGCTCGCACCCTCACAGATGCTCAAAACAGCTGGCGAGCCGGGTCATATATAATTAAAAAGCGCAGAAGCTCCGGTGATACGATCCGGTGTTTCTGCGCTTTTGTTTTTCCCATCCCAATATATTTGTACCGTATGAAGAAGTTCATCGTAGTAGCGGTGCTCGTTGCGCTCGTAGCCGGAATCGCTTCTTTTACCCATAACCCCACGCCAGGCACCATCGATGTCAACGACAGCCTGCGTGCGTTGTACTCAAGGCCAGTAGCCGAATGGCCCAAACCTACCATCGAAGCAGGTGTACAATGGAAAGAAATGAGCGCCCTGCCGGTCGATTCCAACATCGTGGCCAACCTGAAAGATCCGAAGATCAACCTGGGTAAACTCCTGTTCTTCGATCCCCGCTTATCCGGTTCCAACCAGATTTCCTGCAGCAGCTGCCATGATCCCGACCTGGCCTGGACAGATGGCCGCACCGTTTCCCTGGGCAGTGATCGTAGGCAGGGCACCCGCAACACGTCAACCTTGCTCAATGTAGCGCAGGTGAAAGACCTGTTCTGGGATGGTCGCTCAACCAGTCTCGAAGACCAGGCCATCAACCCCATCGCCACCATCCACGAAATGAACCAGGAGCCACCCACCATACCCGAGGAGCTCGAGGCTATACCGGGGTATGTGGACCTGTTTGAAAAAGTATATGGCAGCAAAAGGATCAGCCTCGATCGCGTACTCGATGCGCTCGCCGCTTTCGAACGTTCCATCGCCAGCCGTAGCAGCCGCTTCGACGAATTCATCAATGGCAAATACACCAAACTCAATGATGAAGAGATCCAGGGCCTGCACCTCTTCCGCACCAAGGCCCGCTGCATGAACTGCCACAACGGAACCTATTTCACCGACAACCAGTTTCACAATATCGGGCTCACTTATTACGGCCGTAAATACGAAGACCTCGGTCGATACAAAGTGACCAAAGAAGCCGCCGACGTAGGCAAGTTCCGCACCCCCTCGCTGCGCGATGTGATGAAGACCCGCCCGTGGATGCACAATGGACTCTTCTATAACATCGAAGGCATCATGAACATGTACAGTGCAGGTATGCCGCAGCCCAAACGCAAGCCCGAACAGGCAAATGATCCGCTGTTTCCGGCAACCGACCTGCTGATCAAAAAGCTCGACCTCACACCCGAAGAAAAGAAGTCGCTGATAGCATTCCTGGATGCCATTACCGGAGTTCCCGATAAGATGGATAGACCAGAACTTCCGAAATAATTCCGCCGCTGGCTAAAATGCTTCCCCGCCAATGGGGGAAGGAGCTATTACCTGCGTGTCTGTGCGCGATTTATGCGTAATATTGACGTTCATAATCATCGAACGATTCATATGAAGTTAATTTTACCATTGATCGGAACAGTCTTGTGCGCAAGTGCATATGCCCAAACGTCCGACACCCTGGAGGCGATAACCGTTACTGCCCAAAAGAAAGAAGAGAAACTGCAAAAGATACCCGTGAGCGTGTCGGCCATCACGGCCCGTCAGGTACTTGATTATCGTTTGTGGAATACCAAAGAGATCACCGCCATCGTACCCAATCTCTATTCCGCCGATCCGGGCGATGGCCGCAATGTAACCTCCATCCGCGGCATCACTACCACCTCATACGATCCTGCAGTAGCAACGTATATCGACGGCGTAAACCAGTTTGGCCTCGATACCTATATTTCTCAGCTCAACGACATCGAACGCATAGAAGTGTTGCGCGGCCCGCAGGGCACGCTCTATGGCCGCAATGCCATGGGCGGCGTCATCAATATCATCACAAAACAGCCCGGCAATCAACTCAACGGATTTGCCGAAGCCAATATCGGCAACTATGGCCAGCAGCGTTATGCAGCCGGCTTCCGGGCCCCGCTGGTAAAGAATAAACTCAACCTCGGCGTAACCGGCATCTACGATCAACGCGATGGATATTATACCAACCTGTACAACAACAAAGACTTCGATCGCCAGCACGGCATATCCGGTAACTATTACCTCAAATACCTGGTGAGCCCACGCTGGTCCGTCACCTTCAACCTCAAGCATGTAGCCAACCGCAACAACGGCACCTTCCCGCTCACGAATGGGGTAGAGGATGCACTGGAACATCCCTTCGAGCTCAATCAGAATGCAGTGACAGAGATGGTCGACAATACCTTCAATACATCGTTGTCGATACAACATACCGGTGCTGCTTTCAACTTCAGTTCGCAAACAGCCTGGCAGTCGAACCACCGTTATTACCGCAGTCCCATCGATGGTGATTTTTCTCCCATAGACGGCGTAACCATCATCAATGATTATGGCAAGGACTGGAACAAGGTGAAAGTATTTACGCAGGAGTTCAGGTTCACCTCAGTTGCTACTGCACCTTTTAAATGGACGGCCGGTACTTACCTGTTTGCACTCGACAACCCGGTAAAACAAACCACTCATTTCGGAGAAGATGCCGCCATGGTAGGATCGCCCGATAAGAACTACGGACTCATCAATACTTCTACCGGTAAAGGATTCGGATTGGCATTCTATGGAGAAGCAGGTTATGTGTTGAACAAGCAGTGGGAAGTGATAGCAGGTCTCCGTTATGACTACGAGCGCAAGAAACAACAGGTGTTGGGCGAATACCAGCCCGACGGATCACCCACGCCCATCTTCGACTTTCAACCCGATACCAGTGCACGCGCCAGCTTCAATGCCTTCTCACCCAAAGTTGGTTTGCTGTACCATGCCGCACAGCACAACGACCTGTTTGTAACCTATAGCCGCGGTTATCGCGCCGGTGGCCTCACGCAACTGGCTGCCGATCCTTCCACGCCGCCTTTGTACGCTTACAAGCCCGAATACAGCAACAATATCGAGTTGGGCAGCAAGAATACCTTTTTCAACAATAAGCTGCGCGTCAATGTAGCGCTCTTCTATGCCACGATCACCGATGCACAGGTGCCTACGCTGGTACTGCCCGAAGCCATCACCGTAACCCGGAATGCCGGTAAGCTGAATAGCAAAGGAGCAGAGCTGGAATTGGCGGCATTGCCGTTGAAGGGATTGGAATTGAATTATCAGGCGGGCTTTACCGATGCGGAGTACAAAACACTCAAGGTATCGCAGAACGGGGGAACCGTAGACCTGGCTGGTAAAAAGCAGCTTTTTACACCCGATATGACCTCTATGCTGGCCCTCCAATACCAGTTGCCGGTGAGCCAAAAGCCATTTGTACAACTGATGGCACGTGGCGAATGGCAGTACCTGGGCGAGCAGTATTTCGACCTGGCCAATAACATCCGCCAGTCACCTTATAACCTCCTGAATGCACGGGCAGGAATCATCACCAAATATGCGGAAATTCTCTTTTGGGGTCGTAATTTAGGTAACAGGAAATATGTCAGCTATGCCTATGATTTTGGCGCTGTACACCTGGGCAATCCTGAAACCTGGGGTTTTACCCTTCGGGTAAAATGGTAGTGCTTCTGCGTGCATGATGTATTACCCTTGCCGCTGCCAAACCACCAACGATTGATGTGCCAGATTTGTTAACATAGAAAAAGACCAAGACATGGGTAACAAAAAACGGCCTGAGGACGAAAAGGAATACCTCGACAATTCGGATGCAGGTAGTGATGCAGGTAAGGAGCAGGAAATCGATGAAGCTGCAACTGGAGCAGTGCTGCCCGATCCGGAAGAGATCAAACTGGGCCCTCTGCACAAAACCGGCGATGAGCATCGTACTGTCATCGATGTAAGCAAACCTGCTGATAACAATATTAACCGCGATGAAGATGAACATGCATCGTGGGATTACAGGCGTAACAAATAAATTAATGCGGGCATCACAGCAGTGATTGTATATTTATGGCTTCAACCAAATACTCCATGAAACATACGCTGCCATTACTGTCTGTATCATCCGTTCTTGCGTTATTTGCGCTGTTTTCCTGTAAAACAACCCAGAAATCTGTGAGCTCCTTTCAGTTTCCTGCATTCTATAAAGAAGGTCACCGCGGTACTCGCGGACTGATGCCTGAGAATACCATCCCGGCCATGACCAAGGCGATCGAGGTAGGCGCCAATTTCATCGAGGTGGATATCTATATCACCAAAGACAAGCAGGTATTGATCGCCCACGATCCTTATGTGAACGTGAACCATTCGCTGTACGACGATGGTCGGGAGATCGAAAAAACGGATGCGAAGAAGTATGTGTGGCGCCAGATGAACTATGCCGACATCCGCAAGTTCGACGTAGGTTCCAAACCTTACAACGGATGGCCGCAGCAGCAGAAGATCAAAACGTACATGCCATTGTTGGGCGAGCTCATCGATTCGGTAGAAGCGTTTACTAAGGAGCGTAAGCTGACACCCGTGATCTATAACATAGAAGTTAAGACCAGTCCACAATACGATAGCCTCGGTTATAATGCCGGCCCCGAAGAGATGATCACGGCCGTTATGGATGTGGTGAAGAGCAAGAACATCGGCAATCGTTTTTACATACAATCATTCGATGTCCGTCCGCTGCAGGTAGTGCACAAGAACTATCCCGGTGTGATGATCGGTTTTCTCACGGGCGACGCGAAAGCCACGTTGGAAGGCAACCTGAAGCAACTGGGTTTTACGCCTGATATCTATAGTCCGCATTACAAACTCGTAACACCCGACATGGTGAAGGCCTGCAAGGAACAAAAGATGAAGCTGGTGCCCTGGACAGTGAATACGCAGGAAGAGATGAAAGCACTGATCAAGCTCGGTGTTGATGGTATCATCACCGATTATCCCAATTACTTCAGTCAGCTATAACTGTAAAATACTTATTTGGATCGGCAGGCCCCGCGTCAACAATGGCGTAAGGCCTGCCGGTTTCATTTGTGTGCGTTGGTAAAACACTACATGGCCTTCCAAACTTCCTTAGGCTGGTTAGCTTTCCAGCCACTCTTCTTGTAAGTCATCTTCCTGCTTGTCCTGTGCGCCGCGGGCTCGTTTACAAGCTGCCCGCCCGCGAGGCTACTTCCCCCTCCGCCGCAAATTCCCGCTTCCGTAAGCGCCTTTTACCGAAACCGTAACAGGAGTAGGCTAATCTTGTCGCAAATTTGTATTACAGTAAGCGAATATAACCCAAAGGGTTAGCAGCTAAAGAGATCAGGTGGTGCTGCTGCGGGCAATGGCCCGGACCCTTATCAAGATAGTTCTTTGTAAAGGCTGGTGGGGCCTCTCCGTTGTGCTTTCAAGCGCTGACATGAACGGATTATGTGGACCATCTGAATTGACATCATCAGTGTCCCACCTCTTTTTTTCGCTTCCGCCATTCACAGCGCTGCACAGGCAGCCTGTCATCATAATAAGTCCTTTGAGTGGTTCCATTTACCTATGAAGAAAGTTAAACCGGTTCCTTTGAAGGCACTAATGCTCCCCGGGAAGTCTGCCGCTTTGCGACAGACTTCCCGAATTTGCCGCCCGGTCATTACTCACTATTCATCCAACGATCATTTCCCGGTCAAGCCGCACAACCAGGCCAAGCCACGATGTTCGGCCACACAACACGGCCAACACAAACAACTTAGCCAACACTCATTACCCAGCCACCCCTCACTGCCGCCAGCTTTCGCCACCTATAGCATGACGACATACCCTATTCGTGGTAGCCAAGCCAGCATAACTGACCATCATGGTCAACCTTGAAGAAAAATTACCACAAAGAGGGAATTTTTTTATTTTGGAAAAGTCTCTATTTTTATACCTGTTAATTGAGCCCCGCGTACCTTGATGAAATGGTAAACTGTACAACCTGTGTATTCAGCACGAGCCTGAATGAGTAGATCAAAACTTCCTTCGCCTGTAGTATTACTGATACCTATTGTGATCTGTTGACCGGATTCGGGCAGCAGCAATGATCACCTCTGCATGTAGCGCATGTAGCCTTTATCTTTTTTCACACCCTACCTGTACAATCGTAGTGTTTCATGCCCGTGCATGAAGCAGATGACTATGCATTGTCATTATTTAACCTAAAAATAAGTCCGACTGCTTATGAACAAAATCTACCAGGCGTCGTTCATTTTGCTGTTGACGATCATGGCGTTTCCCTCCAGGGGGCAAACCATCAGGCCCTTTATCTTCAACTCGACCGGGGGCATCTACAATGAGCCCAATGGGTATTACCGGTTCGATTGGAGCGTGGGAGAAATGACCATGATCAGTACAATGGCACCGTCCGACAGTACCTTTCTCCTCACGCACGGCTTGTTACAGCCGTTAACGGAGATCATCGGTAATTCCTACCTGTCACTCTTATTCGCCCCGGGCGAATACCGCTTATTTCCCAATCCCACAGCGGGCAAGTTCGAGCTAGACTTCTTTATCCGGGAATCCGGCTTTATGCAGTTACAGCTAACGGATAACAATGGTAAAGTACTGGAGAAGCGGGAGTTCGATTACAACAACTGTTGCCGCATCCACTACTTCGACCTTACCCGCTATCCATCGGGCACCTATTTCGTAGTGGCGCGTTTATCGCCCGACAGGAAAAGGAGTGATAACAAATCGGTTATCAGGCATAGCGGATTCCGGGTGCTCAAGATCGACAACCGATGATCATTTTGTGCAAATACCTGAATCGTTGCGGTCAACAATCAACCGCCCTTAAAACAATCAACTCTGCATCTCTCTAACCACAAAACAAATCAACTATGAAGAGAATTTTATGCCTGATCACCGTATTGCAGCTGGTGGCGCTGTGCTCGATGGCCCAGGCACCGGCCCTGATGAACTACCAGGGGGTGGCCCGTAATGCTGTGGGCAACGCGTTGCCCAACAAGCCCATCAAGCTGCGTTTGAACATCCGTAACGGATCGGCTGCAGGCAGCATCGTATATTCAGAAACAAGATCGGTCACCACCAACCAGGTGGGACTGTTCAATGTACAAATAGGAAGCGGTGGCGCTACCAATGTAAGTGGTACTGTTGCCGGCATCGACTGGAGCAACGGTCCCAAGTTCATACAAGTAGAAATTGATCCCGAGAACGGTACCGCATTTACGTCTGTAGGAGCTTCCCAGCTACTCTCTGTACCCTATGCCTTGTTTGCAGGGTCGGGCAATGCAGGCGGACCGGCAGGTGGAGATCTTACAGGTACTTACCCTAATCCGGCCATAGCGCCGGGCGCAGTAGTGAGCAGTAAAATTGCCAGTGATGCGGTAACGACGGCCAAAATTGCTGACGCCAACGTCACTACAGCGAAACTGGCTGATGGATCGGTAACGATGGCCAAGTTGCAGGATGGATCGGTAGTGACAGTGAAGCTGGCAGATAATGCGGTGACCACGCCCAAGATCGCGAACAATGCAGTGACCACGGCGAAGGTGTTGGATGGCAATATTACAACAGGGAAACTGGCAGATGGATCA
This sequence comes from Paraflavitalea sp. CAU 1676, assembly GCF_029223285.1. Lineage (GTDB taxonomy): Bacteria > Bacteroidota > Bacteroidia > Chitinophagales > Chitinophagaceae > Paraflavitalea. The sequence continues at coordinate 296,460 of NZ_JARHUJ010000008.1, forward strand.
GTATCGACGCCGAAGCTGGGCGACGGCTCTGTTACTACTCCAAAGCTCGCCGACAATGCTGTAACTACAGCCAAAGTAACGGATGCGAATATCACCTCAGCAAAACTGGCGGATGGATCAGTAACGACGCCGAAACTGGGCGACGGCTCTGTTACTACTCCGAAGCTCGCCGACAATGCTGTAACTACAGCCAAAGTAACGGATGCGAATATCACCTCAGCAAAACTGGCGGATGGATCAGTAACGACGCCGAAGCTGGGCGACGGTTCTGTTACTACTATAAAGCTCGCCGACAACGCAGTGACAACTGCCAAAGTAATGGATGCGAATATCACTTCAGCAAAACTGGCAGATGGATCAGTAACGACCGTCAAAGTACTCGATGCCAACATCACCACACCAAAGCTGGCCGACGGTGCAGTGACGATGGCAAAGCTCGATCCCGGTATCACTTTCCCGCCAACAGGACCAGCAGGTGGCGACCTCGACGACACTTATCCCAACCCCACAGTGGCTGCGATCCGTGGCGTCAACGTATCGCCAACCCTGCCTTTGAACGGTCAGGTATTAAAGTTCAATGGCGTAGACTGGGCGCCTGCTGCCGGCGGTGGCGGCGGGTCACTCACGTTGCCTTATAATACGATAGAAAATGATGCAAACACATTGTTCTCCATTACCAACAATGGCGATGGTACATCGCTGGAAGGTATCAACAATACGACCACTTCCAGCATCGCGGCCATTCGCGGAGTCATCACCTCCACAGCCCCCGGCGGTTTCTCATCGGCTGTACGCGGTGCCAACAACGGTACCGGCGGACTGGGTATAGGTGTATGGGGATCACAGAATGGCTCGGGTTGGGGCGTTTATGGTAATACGCCCAATGGCCTTGGTGTATATGGCAATTCAAGCGCCAACGGCTATGGAGTATATGCCAACAGCAATACCGGTATCGGCTTGCAGGCTACTTCCAACAATGGTATCGCCGCCAATTTGTCGATCTTTAACAATGCCAATAACAACAATGTACTTAATGCCAGTACCGTAGGTAATGGTACAGTCATCAACGTAACGACAACTGGCAATGGTACCGGTGTATTTAGTTCTACCGGTTCAGGTTTTGGTGTGCATGGAATCGCCAGCTCGCAATCCTCGGCGGGTATTATTGGCGATAACACTGGCGCAGGTGAAGCGGTAGTAGGTCGCACAACTTCCGACATTGCAGGCGCTGTAGTAGGCCGCAATGATGGCGGTGGTTATGGCGTACGTGGTTTCATTGCCACCAACACCAGTAATACCGGAGTAGGTGTATTCGGACAGGTTGGATTGAACGGTAGTACCGGCCGCGCAGGTCTGTTTACCAATACCAACCAAACCAATACCGAAGCCAATATCCTGCAGGTAGAGTCCAACAGCAATGGTAATATACCCGACAATACCCTCGGCAATGCATCGTCCTTCTTCCTCGACAATACCAACAGTGTTGGTGCTGCAGTAAGAGCAGAGGTGAATACCATCTTCGGCAACTTCGGGGCTGCGGGCGTATTCGGTATTTCATCAGGAACCGGTGGTCGTGCAGGTCTCTTCTATGCATCCAACCCCGCCGGTAATGGCGCTTCACTCATATCGCTCACAGATGGTAATGGTAATGCTATCACGGCCAATGCCGGTAAAGATGGCAATGGAGTAGAAACCAATATCGATGGAGCTGGTACGGCCCTGTATGCCTGGGTGCCATCCTTCTCCGAGGGACGTGCAGGCAGGTTCGAGATCTTCAACGAAGACAATGACAATACCGCCGTCACCGTGAAAACAGTAGGTAATGGTACCGCAGGTGATTTCAAGGTAGATCGTACTACTGGTACATCTCCTGCTGTAAAAGGTGAAGTGAATTCCATCTTCGCCAACTTTGGTACCGCAGGTATATTTGGTGAGTCATCTGGTACAGGTGGCTATGCAGGTCTCTTCTATTCGTCCAACCCCGGTGGCAACGGTCCGGCCGTACTGGCCCTTACAGAAGGCAACGGCAACGGCATTACCGCCAATGCTGGTGGCACTGGCGATGGCGTAGAAGCCTCCTGCGATGGCAATGGAAATGCCATCTCTGGTTTCATCCCCAACTTCGGCACCGGTAAAGCTGGCCGTTTCGCCAACTTCAACAATGCCAACAGTCAGCCAGTTGTGCACGTTACCACAACCGGAACGGGATCTACGCTGCTCGTTAACCACCAGGGCGCATCAGGTAGCATTGCTGTATACCAAAGCGCTTCTGTCAACGTAGCCCGCATCAACAAAGCAGGCAGAGGGTTCTTCAACGGTGGTACGCAGAACAGTGGCGCCGATATAGCAGAAGCATTTGATGTTACTGGTTCTGCTGCCCAATACGAACCCGGCGATGTATTGGTGATAGCTACTGACAAAGACAGGGCAGTTGAAAAATCTGCCGGTGCTTACTCTACACTGGTGGCCGGAGTATACGCTACCAAACCCGGCGTTTTGCTCACAGAAGAAGACATCGACAGCGACCTCGCCGGTAAAGTGCCCATGGGTGTGGTAGGCGTCATTCCTACCAAAGTATGTATGGAAGGCGGCGCCATCAAAAGAGGCGACCTCATCGTTACCTCCTCCATCACCGGCGTAGCCATGAAAGCCGATCCCGATAAAGTAAAGATCGGTCAGGTAATAGGCAAAGCCCTCCAGGACTACAACGCCAACGGCGTAGGAAAGATCAATGTATTGGTAAGCATTAAATAACCGCTAAAAGCAACACATATGACATTCAAACATCGATATAAAGTAATGATAGGGGTGATGGTATTTCTGGCGCAAGCCTTCATCGCCAATGCGCAGGAGGATGAGAAAAAGAATACCGGCGAAAGTGTTGGCAAACAGTTCCTCAACAACCGCGTGCCCGGCATGCAATACGCACCTGCAAAACCAAAAACACAAAGAAGGGCTACCCTGGCCGAACAACAGGAAAACCACGACGAAAGCAGTGGCATGCAATTGAAAAAAGGAACCATTAAGGGAATGACGATGGCCCCGGGCGCACGCAATACCAACCTGGCTCCGCGTACAACAGCAAAACGCTCCGCGCCTTCCGGTACCTTGAGCAGCGATCAAAAGGCAGAAGCTGTAAAGCCGGCGGTGCTGCCTGCAACGCAACCGCCCACACAGGGCGGCGTACAAACGCCGAAGGACGATAGGTTGAACCTGACGCCGCGTACCGGCAATCCGCCGACCGGCGAAAAGGTGCAGCCAGCCATCAACCGCAACGCACTACCCACCATACAATCGGTAAAGCCTGCTGCGCAGGGGAGCAATGCACCTGCGGCCGACAAATTAAAGCCTGCAACCAATGGTGCTAATTCATCCACCATCGATAAGTCAAAAGCTACACCGGTAAAAGCCAATCCGGCACCGGCCCTACAATAATGATCGGGTGTTTTCAAACGCTGGCCCGCGAGGGCTGGCGTTTTTTTATGCGTGTACCGCAAAAATTCATCGACTTAAACCACTTCCATCCAGGTATGATCGGCCAGCAGCTTAACGGCGGCTATAAATCGCTTATAGGGTCCTGCGCCGCCACCCCATTCACGGGGGCTTACCAACGACAATAAATGGCTGCCGTCTGCTTTCTCGTAGAGGTAATAAGTTTGACCGATAACCGGCGCAAAGTTGAGCTTGGCATTATAGATCAGCATCGACAGTTCCTTCCTTTTCTGGATCTCCTGCGCCTGAAGCGCCAGCAATTCTATCTGCTTGCGTATCTGCCCCAGTTGCATATTGGTTTGCTCTTCCATCGCCGTGAGTGCCTTATGCCTGATAACGCCTTCTTCAGTGGGCTTGATAAGCGCCCCGGCCACAGAAGCAGAGTAGGGGAGCACGCTCATCTGCTTATGATAATACTCCACATTGGTATACTCCCGCTGTGCCGGCGTGTTGCCCTTCTGCGTTATTTTCAGATAACCATTCGGCATGATCTCGTTGGTAACATGCAATACAGGCTGCCTGTTTCTAAAGAACCTGGTTTCGAAAGTGATGCCATCGATAAAAGTGGCACTGATAGTATCGGCGATCTCGGGATTCTCAAAGCTGTGTTCCTGCCCATCGGGCACCAGGATATACTTCGATTCGAAGGCCTGGTTCTCGATGGTAACCCAATTCATACTCACCGATAATAACCGTTCATTTTCTACGGCCTCCAGTTTATAGATACCCGAGCGTGGACGATCCCCAAACTCATAAACTCCTTTTTCGGGAAACAATTGCCAGCTGGCCAGGAAATTGTATGCTTCAACCATAAACCAAAAATACAATTTTGCCTTATTGGATCAACTCACCGATCGTGGGTACCGGCATGGGTTACCAGTACCTTGTATTTCAAGATAAACCAGCCCCGCTCATCATACTTTCCATGGCCGGCAGCACTCACCATATCCCTATTGCAGGTACAGCGCTTCAAAAGAAGCCAACAGGTCCTTGTCTTTCAGCAACTCCAGCCTGGTGCCGGTAATACGGTAGTGCGTGGTGTTGTTAAGGGCATCGAAGAGCTTATCCTCTACCACCATGGTCTCCTGGCAAAACATCTTGGTACTGGCTATGCCTTTAAAGCTGATGGCATCACCTTGCACGGTATAGCCCCCGAAATAATTATTGCATCCGCCAAAGCCTTTGATGCGGCCTGTATCCAGTTGAAGGAAAACATCTTTAGGGAGCTTGGGCAATCCGCTGGGCAAAGCAGGTAAAGCGGTGAGTTTCCAGCGTGTATTGGTGAGGGAGCTATGGGCAGTATTGTCTTTAGTGGGCACTGTCTTTTGCGCACAACCCGTCATGATCGCTACCAGGGCCACAAATAATAAAACCTTTTGCATAGTGTATGTTTTTGTTGGAAGATAGATGCCGCAGGGGGCGGGGTTACACACTACGGTAAGGGCTTTAACAATTACTTGGGGAAGCTATTAAGGAAGCATTAAAAAAAATGAGCTCCTGCTTATGGTGGGGCAGAAGCTCAATATGTTAATCCTGTGGATGGTGGCTACTAGATTGCGTCGAATACTACGAGCAAAGCATAGATAACACCGGGAATCCAGAAGATAAGGGTCAGGATAAGGCTGATCCAGAATTTGCTGTTGATCTCTCCTTCTTTCAGGTAAACAGCCAACGGGGGCAACAGGATAGCGAGGATAGCGAGCAGCACCTGGTCGGTCTCTGCATCTTTACCCGCTCTTTTGTCGGCCTTGTACTGTTTGAACACCTTCTTGGCATCTTTCAGGCGGGCTCTTCTTTCACTGCGGGAAAGGCTCTTAAACTCTTTCATAGCAGCGTTAACCGCATTGGGATCAGGCTCGGAAGAGGCAGGAGCGGTAGCTGCAGCGGGTACGGGTACCACGGTGGCAGCCATACTGCCGGGAACTACAGCGCTAATCAGGATCATGCACAAAAGCAAGTGAAGTGTAAGTCTTTTCATAGTGATTATTTTTGGTAATGAAGACGGCGTGAAATTAACATATATTTTTGATTTCCAATAGGGTTTTTGCAATTTTGAGCAGGTAACGGAGGGGCATGGTGACCACTCATGCAACCGTTAATTGGGCAGTAAGGACCTCCGGGGACTTGCATTACATCTCTTTTATAGCTATCTTTCGTCATATCTCTAAAACCGCCACCCCCTGATACGTTTTATTAAATTCAATCCTGCGAAATCTTCCGCCGTGAACCCCCTGGGGCAAACCCTCGGGCAGTACTGGAGCTTCATCAAGTCGATTGGTGTTGACAGTAGCATGGAAGAAAGCGAAAAGCGCAGGTTGAGTATATTCAACCAGTTGAACATTTTCAGTATGGTGGCCGGCCTGATACTTACCCTGGCCGGAATCTTCAGCAACGATCATCTTCCTCCGTTGGTTTGGTATGTAGTAGTGTCGCCACTGGCTATCGGCGTCATTATCCTCTGGCTTACCTACGAGCAGTATTATGAAGCCGCCCGCCTCGTGTATTTCAGCGTGTATCCCATCGTTACCTGCCTGGTATACCTGGGTAAGGTAGATGCCGGCGTATCGCTCTTCTTTATCCTGTATGGCGTGATGTCGGTCTTCTTTCTGCAGAAATTCACCAGCATCATCTTTGCCTTTTGCTGGTCGGCTGCTTGTTATATCGTTGCCACCGTAGTGCCCCACGACTATTATTTCCGGTTATCGGCCGTCAACTACTGGTTATACGTATTTCACCATGTAACAGCCCTGGGCTTTATATTTTATACCCTCTTCCTCATTAAAAAGGAGAATACCGATTACCAGTTCACCTTGTTGGGTAAGAGCCGTGAACTCCATCGTCGTAACCTCGAGATCGGCAAGCAAAAGCAGGAGATCGCTGAAAAGGCCACGCTGCTCGAACAGCAGACCAAAGAACTGATGGAGTTGAACCAGGTGAAGAACAAACTATTCTCTGTCATAGCGCACGACCTCAAAACGCCCATGTATGCCATGCGCAACCTGTTCGATAATATGCAGCGATACAAGCTCACGTCGCAGGAGATACTCGAAATGGTACCCGCCATTGCCACGGAGATGAACTATACCACCAGCCTGATGGAAAACTTGCTGCAATGGGCCAAGTCGCAAATGAAACATGCCACAGTGAACCCCGAAGTACTCGATGTACAGCGGATGGTGATGGATGTGCTGAAACTGTTGCAACTCCAGGCCGAGAACAAACGGGTATACCTCGAATGCCGCCTCGAAGAACCGGTATATTGTTTTGCTGACCGTGAAATGGTAAGCCTGGTATTGCGCAACCTCCTGTCTAATGCGATCAAGTTTACACCGGAACAGGGAACTGTATTTGTAGGCGCCAGCGAGAAGTCGAAACAAGTGGAAGTATTTGTACAGGATACCGGTATTGGCATGAGCCACGAAAACATGCAGCGCATCTTCAGCGAAGCCTATTACTCCACAAAAGGCACCAATAGCGAAACCGGTACCGGTCTTGGATTAAAGTTATGCCGGGAGTTCCTCCAAAAGAACGGGGGAGATATTTCGGTACAGAGCGAACCCGGTAAGGGAAGTACCTTCTGCTTTACATTACCGCGTTATGAAGACCAGGTAGCCTGATCCTCATAACGGGTAGATCTTCTGTTTACAAACTTATTTTTACGCCCAATCCAAAGTACTTACGGTTACCGGCCATCTTAAAACGTTGGTGTTGTGCGAGGTTCCTGGCATCAACAAAGAGTTCCAGGTTGCCCTTATTCTTCAGCGGCACATTGTATCCCACGTAGGCATTCTGCAAAGCCAGTCCATTCAATTTGCCATAGTCCTGGAGAAGGGTTTGCTTGCTGTCCGGATTACTGTAATACAACAGATCGGCCCCTGCAACGAATCGCCCAACGGTAATACGGTTGGTCCATCCACCGGTCCAGGCAGTTTTGTCGCTGTTGAAATCGCCATAAATACCGTAAACGCGCGAGTACATAGGTGCATCATCCGATTTACTCTTTATGCTGGTGGCGTTGATGCCGGTGCGCCAGCTGAAATTCCAGCTGTCGGTGACTACAGCGTTGATGCCGATATAATGGGAGCTGGAAGTGATGTCGGGAAAAAGCGTGCTTCCGCCAACCGGTGAACTGTTGTATACCGGTGCAGTGAAATTCCTTCTTTCAAAGATATAATTGGCAATAAGCCGGTTGTTGAAAAGGCTTAGCCGCGCACCCGTTTGCCAGTTCCAGAAAGAGTTTTCCGCCGCCGAGCCTGGCCATACGGGTACGGGGATAGCACCGAGGAGTGGAACACCATTGTAGTTGGTGGCCTCCAGGTCGAGCGATGCATCTCCGGTATTATCTGTTTCTGCATAGGAGCCGAAGAGCTTGAGGCTGGTTGGGTTGTCGGGCCGTGCGAGGCGGAACAGGTCAATGCTCGTGCTTACAAAAGGTAGGAGATCGTTTACATTTTGTCCATAGGTTTTTGAAATATTCTTAAGCACGCCGCCCTGCAGGTTAAAGCTGTTGCGATAGCGAAGGTTGACCGAAGGGGTTACCAGGTAAATCCTGCCTTCCTGCGAAATCGTGTTCCCGAGAATTTGTGTGGGCATGCCATTGGTTTCCCTGTGCAACACAGTTTCCCATTCCCGGTCGAGATAACGGAAGCTGAAGTTCAGCGCCGGTTCTATGGACCAGTCGCGGCTAAGTTGGGCGCGGTAGCTGATATGGTCCATGATCAATACCTGCTGGCTGCGGTTCTTGGTGTTATACATCTCGTTGGTGCTGCTGCTGACTGGGGTACTTATGCTCGTCGAGACCTGGTGGATCGATCCCTTTTGCCATCCGTATGAAACCGTGAGCTCATTGGTAAGCCGGTCGCTCAGTTTTGAACGCAAACCAATGGTTGGGTTGAGTATCGTTTGCTTGACACGCAAATCGGACCCATAGCGGTAGTTTCCCGAAGCGGTCCCGAGTTCATAGTCGCGTACCTGTGGGGTGGCATTGACACGGAGTGTAAGTTCGTGTTTGTTGCCCAGTTGAGCCGTTGCCCACCCATTGATGCGGAAACGATCGGTATTGTCGGGTATCCGGACAGCATCCTTACGCCACTTGGGGTCAGGAAATACATCGCGGTAATAGTTGGCCGACATTCCAAATTGGAGGTGCTTGCCGTTTTGGTAAGCTGATACCTGGTATAAATGCGAAAAATTATTGACGCTTTCTATCTTTTCGCCGATTTGGTCTTTCTCAAAACTGGTATTGACCAGGTAGCTCTGTCCGGCGATGGTCATTCCTTTGGGTTGGTTGCCCCCTTTACGGGTTTTGATGAGCACCAATACCTGCTGACTGGTTGCGCCGCTTACCTGTCCCAATGCGTTTTGTACGAGGGTCACTTCTTCAATGTCGTAGGGACTATAGGCATTGACATCATTCATGATCACGCCGTCTATTACATACCGGAGGCGTGCCTGTTGCGTATAGTACCCGTAGCTCCATACATTGATGGCCTCGGCGAGGCTGTTGAAAGGCATCTTTTCCAGATCGGTTCCTTTGATGGTGATCGATTGGGTGAAGTCTTTATCGATCCTTAGCCGGCCGAGATTGAGTTCATTTGAGATGGTATCTGTTTGTGCATGGCTGCTGAAGCCTATCCCCAGGGCGAGGGCCAGCGTTAGCAATGGTTTGTGGGTGCAGTTCATGGTGTATAAATGGTAATTGTAACCGAAAGATAGTGGAAAGCACCACCTGAGCCAATAAACCGGGTGTTAAATAAAACATAACGGCTATGGGTACAGTTTTAGTACTGCTCCCATAGCCGTTACCTATGCATGCATATAAACTATTTGAAGATCCTGCCGAAGAAGTCCTGCATCTCTTTCCAGGAAGCTGTATCGGCCGCTGCATTGTATTTGATATTGAGGCCAAACTTTTCTCCTATCGCTGTTGCGCCCGGATTCGTGAACGCATGCACTGCATCGGGGTAGGCCTTGAAGGTGTAGTCGGCGCCGATAGAGTCCATTTGTTTCTTGAAGGCATCTACCTGCTCCTGTGGTACAAAGCTATCTGCTGCACCATGCGCTACGAGGATCTTTGCTTTTAACAGTTTCTTATCGGCCGGTACACCGCGAAGATCACCATGAAAACTCACTACCCCGTTTACCGGGGCGCCCAGTTTGGCAGCATTGAGTACGATCGATCCGCCGAAGCAATAACCGATAGCGGCCAGTTTGCTGGAGTCAACCTGCGGATAGGTTTTCAGTTTGTTGAGTGCCGCCATAAACCGTGAGCCGGCAAGCGCGGGGTTGGTATAAAAGCGCGAAGCCTGTGCATTGGCGAGGCTGGGACTGTCTACCACCAGGCCATTGCCATACATATCGGCCACGAACGCGATATAACCCAGGTTGGCCAGTTGACGGGCGCGGTCCTTAGGGTATTCATTGAGGCCCCACCATTCGGGGATCACCAGTACGGCCGGCCGTTTTTGGTCGGTCGCTTCATTATAGGCTACAAAACCAATGAGTTTGGCCGTATCGGCGGAATATTCAACGCTACCTTCAAAGAGGCGCACCGAGTCGGTTTTGGCGGCAGTAGTATCGGTTTTGGCCGCCTGATCGCCGCAGCTGGTCAGGAACAGGTTGATTGTCAGTAAGACAGGTAAAAAAGCTACATATTTCATATTTAAACCATTTAGGTGGTGAATGCTGTTGGTTGACACATGGTTTGCGAAATAATGGCCGTTGGTCCGGCAACTGTTACCATCGGTTCGCCCCCGCAAAAATAAAATTGTCTGGCAGATTTTATCGCCTATTAATCAATGCTTAACCATAATTATTAGGCCAGGGCCGGCAACTGGCGGTCAAAGGAACTAATCCTTATCTTTGCGCCCTTATGACACAAGAATCAATCAAGGCTATGAGGGACCGTGTAGTGGTCCTGAGGAGGTTTCTTTGACGTCGATAACAGACGTGACAAGATAAACCAGGATAAACAACTATCCTTATCCCCCGGATTTTGGGACGACAACAAGCGTGCTACCGAAATTCTCAAGAACATCAAGCTGAACGAGTACTGGGTGAAACTGTATGAGCAGTCTGAAGCATCTGTGGAGGATTTTGCCGTATTGTTCGACTTCTGGAAAGCCGGAGAAGCATCTGAAGACGAAACCCGCGAATCTTACGACCGTTCCTTGCTCCAGCTCGAAGAAGCCGAATTCAAGAGCACCCTCAACCAACCCGAAGACGAACTGCCCGCCGTGTTGCAGATCAACAGCGGGGCAGGAGGTACCGAAAGTCAGGACTGGGCCGAAATGCTGGCACGTATGTACCGCATGTATGGCGAAAAGCAGGGCTGGTCGGTTACCGAACTCGATTGGCAGGATGGGGATGGAGCAGGCGTTAAAAGCGCTACCCTCCAGTTCGATGGTCCGTTTGCTTATGGCTTCCTGAAAGCCGAAAGCGGCGTACACAGGCTGGTTCGGATATCTCCCTTCGACAGCAACGCCCGGCGTCATACCTCTTTTGCCTCAGTATATGTGTATCCCCTGGTGGACGACAGCATTGAAGTAGCGGTAAATCCGGCCGATCTCGAATGGGAATTCTACCGAAGCGGTGGTAAGGGCGGACAGAACGTGAACAAGGTGGAAACCGCCGTTCGTTTGAAGCATATACCCAGCGGGATCATCGTGGAGTGCCAGAAAGCACGTACTCAGGGTGAGAACCGCGAGATGGCCCTGCAAATGTTGAAGAGCCGTTTGTACGAAGAGGAGATGCGCAAGCGTGAGGCCCTGAAGAATGCCGCCAACGCCAACAAGAAGAAGATCGAGTGGGGAAGCCAGATACGCAGTTACGTATTTCATCCCTATAAGATGATCAAGGATCACCGTACCGAATTTGAAGTAGGTAACGTGCAGCCGGTGATGGATGGTGAGTTGGATGGATTCATCAAGGCTTACCTGATGATGGAAAAAGAAGCCCAGGTGTAAAACCGGGCTGTACATACCGATTAACCTTGCCTGTGATAGCACACCCCCCCTGGTGCGCTAACCGTATACCTGTTCCTGAAATAAAAACGGAAAGCATGATGCGTTTGTTGTTGCTATGGATATTGGTTGGATTAGTAGCCTGTGGTGAGCAGGGAGCGAAAGATCCTGGTGCATTGTCAAATGATTCAACGCAGTCAGCGCCGGCCGTTGCCGGTGATAGCACTGCAGCTCCGGTTGCTGCACCAGTCGACGAGCTCGCCGATGACAGTGCATATACTGACGAAAACGACCCTAGCTGGGCAACTGCCGGTTTTTCCGATCCGAAAGGGTTTAAACTGTTCCTGGTGCAACTGCGCAAATGGGTTGATAACGGCGACAAGGATAGCGTTGCCAATGTATTACGGTATCCAATGAGCAATCCCAAACTGAAGGATAAACAGCAGTTGCTGGCCCGATACGATGTCATCTTCAATGAACAGGTAAAGAAGGCGCTGCGCGAGCAGAACCTGCAGCAAATATTTCGCCGCGACCAGGGAGCGATGATCGGTAATGGCGAGCTTTGGTTTATCCAATCGGGCGACCGCTTCCTGATATCGGCTATTAATTACAAGTAAACTACATAGAATATGAGCTTAGGTTATTTTTCGTATCCAATTCCAGTAAACGAGCCGGTGCTTAACTACGCACCAGGTTCGGCTGAAAAGAAAAGATTGAAAGAAGTGCTGGCCGAATTGAAGGGCCAGGAAGCCGATATACCCATGTATATTGGTGGTAAGGAAGTGCGCACCGGCAAAAAAGTAGCTATTCATCCTCCTCATGAAATAGCGCATACACTCGGCTATTTTCACCACGGAGAAGAACAACATATTAACGAAGCTATCGAAGCTGCTCTGGCGGCAAAAGATAGCTGGGCAGCCATGAGCTGGGAGAACCGTGCAAACATCTTCCTCAAAGCGGCCGACCTCATCGCCACCAGGTACCGTCCTTACATGAACGGCACTACTATGCTGGGGCAAAGTAAGAATGCATACCAGGCCGAGATCGACAGTGCCTGTGAGATCATCGACTTCCTCAAGTTCAATGTGCACTTCCTGAGCGAGATCTATAAGCAACAACCCATCAGCGGCCCCGGCATCCACAACAGGCTGGAGTTCCGTCCGCTCGAAGGCTTTGTGCTGGCCGTAACGCCTTTCAACTTCACCGCGATCGGTGGTAACCTGCCTACATCGGCCGCTATGTGCGGTAATGTAGTGGTGTGGAAACCCGCTAATACGCAGGTATACTCTGCACAGATGTTCATGCGCATCATGAAAGAAGCCGGTTTGCCCGATGGTGTCATCAACCTGATCTATGTGGATGGACCTTCCCTGGGTAAAGTTTGCTTCACGCACCGCGAGTTCGCCGGCGTACACTTTACTGGCTCTACCGGTGTATTCAACAACATGTGGGAGACCATTGGTAAGAACATGTCTAACTACCGCTCTTATCCCCGTATCGTGGGCGAAACAGGCGGTAAAGACTTTGTAGTGGCGCATAAGAGTGCCCTGCCCGATGCGGTGGTAACAGCCCTGCTGCGTGGTGCTTTCGAGTTCCAGGGACAGAAATGTTCTGCTGCTTCCCGCGCCTATATCCCTTCTAATATTGCTGAAGAGGTAAAGAAGAAACTGATCGACGGTGTGAAGAGCTTTAAGATGGGTACCGTGGAAGATTTCACCAATTTCGTCAATGCGGTGATCGATGAAAAGAGCTTTGATAAGATCAGTTCATACATCGCTAATGCAAAGAGTTCCAAGGATGCAGCAATTTGGGTGGGTGGTGAATGCGATAAGAGCAAAGGTTATTTCGTACAGCCAACTGTCATCGAAGCCAAAAACCCCAAATATGTGACCATGTGCGAAGAGATCTTCGGACCAGTGCTGACGGTTTATGTATACGATGCCGATAAGTTTGAAGAAACCCTGGAATTGGTGAATACCACGTCTCCTTATGCGCTTACAGGGTCTATCCTTGCGCAAGACAGGGCGGCTGTAGAACTGGCTACCAACAAGCTGCGTAATGCGGCCGGTAACTTCTACATCAACGATAAGCCCACAGGGGCGGTAGTGGGTCAGCAGCCATTTGGCGGTGCCCGTGCATCCGGCACCAACGATAAGGCTGGTTCTATCCTCAACCTGTACCGCTGGTTAAGTGCCCGCACGATCAAGGAAACATTCAATCCGCCCACTGATTATCGTTATCCGTTCATGTCGGAAGCGTAATTCGTCGGTTCAGATACGAATTCAGCTAGTTGAGAAAGCTGCACTGTAATGGTGCAGCTTTTTTCGTGGTGACAAATCGCGTCGGTTCGCTGAGTTCCCATAGAGTCTCGCTCGGGTAAGGAAGTCGTCGCTTCATGTCCCTGCATCCCGAAAAATCACCCGTTTGGGTGATGCCCAATTTTTTTGTGGTTATCGAAACTTGTATACTTTTAACAAATTATTGCCAACACCCTCCGGCAATAACCTAAACCCGGACTGATCACCTTACGGTGCATCTACAGGCTATTTCATCCCCCTCAGTAGCCGGTTAACAGTCATGGTTTTTTCCAGTATTGATTAAGGTCCTATGCGCTCACCCGTGAGCGCAGGTGCATTGTATTGTTGTTGGCTGCCGTTTAGCACCCTGTTTTTGTCAGTTCGTGGAGGCTAAGTGTCAATACGAACATGTTGCGAATTGGCAGCCATTTACAGGCTTTACTTTAGCCTGGATATACTGTATTGGAATGACGCCGAAATCCAAAAAAAGTCAGGCGGAGAATGCTGAAAATCCTAAAGAGTAAGCGATAACCTAATCATCATGTTCATGAAATTCTTTAAACCCTTTGCAATGCTGGCGATTGCGGCATGTTCCGTTGTGCTTTTCACTTCCGCTATTCCTGCCAGCGAGAAGCCTGCCGAAAAAGCTGCTGTAAACCCCAACGTGGAAAGAGCTGCGCTGGCCTGGAAAGAAGCTGCTGCCGATGGCAACGTTTCTACCAAAGAACTGAAAACAATTGCTACCGAATTGAAAGGTGGCAAGCTGACCTTTAAAGAGAAGGTTGGTCTTAAACTGTTTGGCAAGAAGATCGCATCTAAAATGAATGCGGCACCTGCCAGCGGTGAAAAATCTCAATTGATCGCCCTGCTGCTTTGCGGCTTCCTGGGTGGTCTGGGTATCCACAGGTTCTACCTGGGTTACACCTGGCAAGGTATTGTTCAGTTGCTGACCCTCGGTGGTTGCGGCATCTGGGCGCTGATCGATTTCATCCGCATCATCACCGGCGATCTGCAGCCTAAGGATGGTACGTATGCTACTACCTTATAATTTTTGAACAAGGGCTCCGGTAATGAACCGGGGCCTTTTATCCCCCAATCCCATGCAACGTTTCCGATACTATTTTACTATTGCCAAGCTGGCTTTTCTCGTCATTACACCGATCGTGTTGTTGATATTGCCGGCCGATTTCTTCGATCAGGGAGAATCCGTATGTCTTTCTAAAGTGATCTTTGATGTGGAATGCTTCGCCTGTGGGTTGACGAGGGCCTGCATGCACCTCATTCATCTTGAGTTTGAAGAGGCATTCGCCTATCACATGTTTTCCTTTATTGCCTTCCCGGCTTTGGCGGCTTATTGGGTGTATTGGTTCCTGAAAGAGCGCAAGGCTTTTTTGAAGATGCGGGCGGCCATGCGACTGGCGGTTCAGCAGGCATAGCAGATGGAGCAGGAACGAAAAGAAAAAGCAGGCTATCGTAACCGACAGCCTGCTTTTTTTCATGGCAGATATGTGATTCGATTATTTGGAACCGCCACCCAGGTGGATCTGGAAGCCAATGTTTACACCGAAAGTACCTCTGCGGTCATCACCGATGGCATCACCACCCAATGAGCGGTATTGCAGGGCAAATTCGAGTGCTGTGTTAGGAGTCAGGAACACGGCAGGGCCGGCAGAGATGGCAAATTGATTAACGCCATTGCTTTCGTCTTGTTTGATAGAACCAAAGCCATAGCTGGCATCAGCGAAGATGTTCAGTTTTTCTGCTGCTGGCAGGAAGTAGTAGCGCAGGAAGGGAGCTACCAATACCATGCTGCTGGCATCACCACCTTTGGGTTTAGAGCTTTCAATATCCACTCTCAGACCACCGGCAAATTTGCTGGCGAAGAAATATCCTGCCTTAGGGCTGAATGTGATATCGGTGCTTTTAGCCTCACCTTGTTTAGATGATTCAAAGCCGGCATTACCACCAACTAACCATTGTCCTTTGTTTACCTGCGCAAATACACCTTGAGCTGCTACTGTCAAAAAAGCTGCGAATAAAACCTTCTTCATTTTTGTGGTTTTTGATTAAATAAGAAATCGGATTAAGTACTTCGTACTCGTTATCGCATATAAAAAAGAAATTACTTGGTTTTTATTGTGTGAATAGTTGTAAAAATTTAATCAAGACATGATAAAACAATTGTGTAAGCAGAACATGTTACACATTCTATCCGGGTGGTGATGGCTGATTCATCCTTTAATATATACAATCCATACCCGCTTTTTTAATTGTTGAGCGGAAAAGGGGAGTTCCTGGCTGGCAGTAATCGATGTAAACCACATTGTCATGTTATTTTCTGCCGGCTTGTTTTAGCGCAGCTTTGCCGCATCATTAACCAATCAACAAAAGATTTTATGAAGAAGTATTGTATGATCCTGGCACTCTCCGCCCTTTCATTGGCAGGCACTGCACAGCAGATCAGGTATGGCGCGAAAGCAGGATTGAACCTGGCAAACTTTTCAGGTGATATTGAAGACAATAAGATGAAACTGGGTATTCACCTGGGCGGCTTTGCGAAGATAGCCGTAACGGATGCGATCAGTGTGCAGCCTGAGCTGGTATTGTCTTCACAGGGAGCAAAAGAGAAATCATCTTATGAGGGCATTACGTTCGAATCCAAGACCAAGCTCACTTACATCAATATTCCGCTTCTGGCACAATACAATACAACCAGCGGTTTTTATGGGGAAACCGGCCCGCAGTTCGGATTCCTGGTGAGCGCAAAAGCCAAATCAGACGAAGGCAAGCAGAACATCAAGGAGCACATGAAAACACTGGATGTCTCCTGGGCCTTTGGCGTTGGCTATTTGCTGCCCTCGAATATCGGCGTAAATGCAAGGTTCAACCTGGGCCTGAGCAATATCGCCAAGGGCGAACAGGTAGAAGGTGCTAAGGTTAAGAACAGCGTGATCCAGGTGGGTGTATTCTACGTATTGGGAGAAAAATAGTGTGTTGTTTTTTTGTAGAGCCGGTCATGCAGCATGACCGGCTTTTTTTGTGTCCTGTAAGTAATAATTCACCTGTTGTGTCGTTATTAGGGCCGCCGAAAGTGCCGCTGACAAACAAGGGAATGAATACCACTGATATGGAAAAACAGTTCCTGCATAAATACTTATTGTTGGTCGTTTGTGCCTTTTCGTTCCTTGCAGGCCAGGCCCAGGTGAAGGTGGGAATCAGGAGCGGGTTTACGGTGGCCGGATTGGTTGGTCCGGATGTACACGCCTATGATGCGAAGCTTAGTTTTTATGCTGCAGGGTTTGCCAATGTACCCTTGTTCGATGCATTCAGCCTGCAGCCGGAAATACAGTATTCCCGTCAGGGCGCCTGTAACGATCATGAAGGACCTGTTACCAGAGAACGGCTCAACTACCTCAATGTGCCGTTATTGGCCCGATATCAATCCAGGATGGGGCTGTACGCAGAAACAGGGCCGCAGTTCGGTTTCCTGATCAATGCCCAAAGGAAAGACAACGCTCATTTAACCAATGTAAACGGATCATACCGTCCGTTCGATTTTTCCTGGGTGTGGGGCGCTGGTTACCGGATTACGCAACGGGCTGGTGTGGACCTGCGGTGGAACCTCGGCATGACCGACGTTTCGGACTATCCGGGTACCGTGCGCAACAGCGTTTGGCAGATAGGCCTCGCCTATACGCTGGGAACCTTTCACTGAAAGCAGTTATTTACCACGAACATATTCTTTATATGAAAACCACTGTCATTGGCAGTGGTTTCTTACTTTTATGGAAATTTTTCTTTTTAAAGGGACCTCCGGTTTTTGAGTGGTGGCTTTGAAGAGACTAATACTTTTTACATGAAAACGGTTTTGAACGAGCAGCAACTGGCAATTACCATCAAGCGTCTGGGCCATCAAATACTGGAGAACCACGTAAACCTTGAAAATACGGTATTGATCGGCATTCAGCCCCGGGGCATCTTTGTATCGGACCAGATCGTGCGGGAGATACGCGAACTGGTGCCAGCCGATGTGGTAAAATATGGAAAACTGGACATTACCTTTTATCGCGACGATGTGCGCACTTCCCTGCACGCGCCCAATCATACAGATATTCCCTTTAGCATAGAGAACAAGAACGTGGTGATCATCGATGATGTATTGTGGACAGGCCGCACTATACGGGCTGCCCTCGATGCCCTGCTCGATTTTGGCAGGCCTGCCAAGGTGGAGCTTTGTGTGCTGATTGACCGCCGTTTCAGCCGCCAATTGCCCATCCAGGCCGATTATGTTGGTAAATCGATCGATTCCATCGTTTCGCAGAAAGTGAAGGTATTCTGGAAGGAAAAGGATGGGAAAGAAGAGGTAGTGCTGTTGTAATATGTTAGTATCCTGTGAGATACCTTATTTTGCACCATAATATTTTTTGCCCTAATTTTGCTGCCCGACATGCAACTTTCAGTTAAACATTTGCTCGGCATCAGGGATCTTACCCGGCAGGACATCCAGCTTATCTTAGATACTGCTACGGAATTCAAAGAAGTATTGCAGAGACCCATCAAAAAAGTACCCTCTCTGCGGGATGTAACCATCGTTAATTTATTCTACGAGAATTCTACCCGCACCCGCATATCATTTGAACTGGCGGAGAAGCGCCTTAGTGCAGACACCATCAACTTTACAGCCAGCGGTTCATCGGTTTCGAAGGGCGAAACCTTACTGGACACCGTCAACAACATCTTATCTATGAAGGTAGATATGGTGGTGATGCGGCACAGTGCCAGCGGTGCCCCTCACTTCCTGGCCAAGCACATCCCGGCAGCCATTATCAATGCAGGCGACGGCATCAACGAGCACCCCACACAGGGACTGCTGGATGCATTTTCCATGCGCGAAAGACTGGGCCGGCTGGAAGGACTTAAAGTGGCCATCATCGGCGATATCATGCACTCTCGCGTGGCCATGAGCAATATTTACCTGCTTAAGAAAATGGGCGCAGAGGTGATGGTAGCAGGTCCGCCCACGCTAATACCGAAGTATATACAGGAGGCATTCGATATCAGGGTTGAATACAACCTGCGCAAAGCGCTGGAATGGTGCGACGTGGCCAACGTGTTGCGTATCCAGCTCGAGCGGCAAAACCAGGTACTCTTCTCTTCCCTGCGCGAATACAGCCTTGCCTACGGTATCAATAAACGTTTACTGGATAGCCTGAATAAAGAAGTTGTTATCATGCACCCCGGACCCATCAACAGGGGCGTGGAACTGGATAGCGATGCGGCCGACAGTAAGCAATCACTGATACTGCAGCAAGTGGAGAACGGTGTGGCCGTACGGATGGCGGCGCTGTACCTGCTTTCCGGAGGGAGAGGTAGTATGAATTAGAGGCGGGTGCAATAGCTCCGATCTGTCAGACCTTGTTCCTTAAAACCAATTTATGCAACGTATTGCCTTATTTCCCGGAACATTTGATCCTATTACGATTGGCCACCTCGATATCATCGACCGGGCCTTGCCTTTGTTCGACAAACTGGTGATCGGTATCGGACGTAACATCAATAAAACCCCGATGTTCACCGATGAACAAAGGATCGGCTGGATACAGGAAATATATAAGGATAATTCCAAAGTAAGCGCCGTATTGTACGAAGGACTGACGGTGACTTGTTGCCAGAACGTAGGCGCCAACTTTATCGTACGGGGCATCCGCTATGTGAACGACTTCGAGTACGAAAAGGCCATTGCGGACATGAACCGCAGCCTCGATCATGATATAGAAACAGTTTTCCTCACCTGCCTGCCGCAATACACTTCAGTAGCGTCTACGCTCGTTCGTGACGTATTGAAGAATGGCGGAGATGTGATGAAGTTCCTGCCCGACGTAGTCGCCCGCTCCCTCCAATTAAAGAAGAAATAATCGGATGATCTGGTTTCAGCAAAACATACAGCCGCAGGATCTGCAACCACTGGGTAATAGTACCATTGCCGAGCAGATCGGCATCGAGTTTACCGAACTGGGACCCGACTTTCTCAAAGGGCGCATGCCGGTAGATCATCGTACGCATCAGCCCTATGGATTGCTGCATGGCGGAGCATCCTGTGTATTGGCCGAAACGCTCGGCAGTGTAGCATCTGCCCTGGTGATCGATCAGTCTAAATTCATTTGTGTAGGGCTGGAGATCAACGCCAATCATATCAGGAGCGTACGAGCGGGTTTTGTGACAGGAACGGCTTCTCCGATCCATATTGGAGCCACTACCCATGTGTGGGATATCCGCATCGTAGACGAAAGAGAGAAACTGGTTTGCATAAGCCGGCTCACTGTTGCTATACTTCCCAGGAAATAATCCCCATGCGAATACATATACTTGCCTGCCTGCTGTTGATTGCAGGTGCAGGATTTACGCAGCCCACCCAGCCGGCCGATTACGGGCTGAAGGCCTTTACCATTGAGAGCAAGCGGCTGGGTTCAATACACTTTTACGTGTCTGCGGCAGGTATAGATTCTACCAAACCATTGCTCATTGCATTGGATGGATCAGGGCATTTCCCGCTGGCCACGTTGGTAAAGATGAAGAAACATATGCAGATCGTCAATACGCTCGACTTTGATCTGCTCCGGTTGGCAAATAAGTTTCATATTGTACTGATCAGTAAGCCAGGCGTTCAGTTTTGTGATACCGTAGCTATTGAAAGCGACCAACTTGATATGGAACTGGTGGCAGCAACATTGAAACCATCTGCAGAATATAACGCAAAAGCAGGCCTGGAATGGCGCACTGAGGCAGCTTCAGCAGTGATAGACTATTTATACAAGAGAATACCGGTCAATAAACAAAAGATCATCGCATATGGCTATTCGGAAGGGGGACAGGTAGTACCGAGGCTGGCTGTTATCAATAAAAAGATCACACACTGTGCTAGTATAGTTGGCTCCGGATTAAACCAGTTCTATGACTGGATCACTGCGCAAAGGATCTTAGCTGCCAAAGGGGATATTACCCACCAGGAAGCCCAGCGAAGGGTTGATTCGCTTATGGCCGTTTTTGCAGATATATACCAGCATCCCCGGGCTGCGGACAAAGAATGGGATGGGCATACCTATTTGCGCTGGGGGAGCTACGGTTCCCGGCCCGCACTCGAGTCGCTAAGGAGTCTAACCATTCCGATCTTTATGGCTGTGGGCAGTGATGACAAGAACTCTCCCATTTATGGGCTCGATTATGTACCGCTTGAATTTATGCGCCTGGACAAGCACAACCTCACGTATAAAGTGTATCCCACAGATCATTTCTTCAATGAGCACCGCATTACCAATGGAAATGAAGAGGTCATCAGTCACAAGCAACAAATGATCGAAGACCTGTTGAAATGGATTGGGAATTAGCCTGTGCGTAAACACACAGCAATAATACAACCATAGCTTGACCGGATAGCAGCCTGCAAATATCCGCCGGCCTGCAGTTAAAGGTTGATGCTTTTGCAATCGATAGAATACGAAATGCAAATAAGCCATCAAATCCACTACAAATAGCCGCCGGCCTGCAATACGTCAATGATAGAGGGGAAAGTGTTTAAAGTGTATTGTTTGATCTCTTCAGGAGGTACCCATTTGATCTGGGTGATCTGTTCTTCTGTTTGTGGCACCAGCGCCTGCTCGCCGGGAGCTTTCATTAAATACCAGTGCGACTCTTTTAAAATGTGCTTGCCGCTTTCGTCGTAGGTATGATAAGTGACAACAAGAGGTTTCTCAAGACTTACTTTGTCGACGCCGGTTTCCTCCTGTACTTCACGTACGGCACAGGTTTCAAGCGATTCGCCGGGATCCAGTTTCCCTTTGGGTAGGTCCCATTTGCCGCGGCGTTGCATGATCAGAATAGCTCCTGCATCATTCAACACGAGCCCGCCGGCTGCTTGTACCAGGGTGAATTTTCTGCGGAATGTTTTTTCAAGCTCTGCTAAATTGGGGTGTACAAATATGCCTGCGTGGATCTTCTCCTGCCTCATTTCATGGATCATGGAATTGACGCCCGGGGTAGAGAATTCATCGATCAAAACGGCATCATCGTGATGTGCGTAGGGTTCAATATCGGGCGTGATCTGGTCCGTCAGGAAAAGAGGTTTGTCGTTGAAGTAGATTTTGATGTGCATAAATAATTTTCCATTTTCCCGGTTCAACCGCCAATTTCGCCGGACTGAATAAAATCACATTATGTCCCAGAACGAAAAAGCAGTAGCAGAAAAGCTTTTACAAATTAATGCTATTAAATTGAATCCCGGAGAACCATTTACCTGGGCTTCGGGATGGAAAAGTCCCATCTATTGTGATAATCGGAAGGTGTTGTCATTCCCGTATATCCGCGATTTCATCAAGTCGGAAATGTGCAATGTGATCTTTGAACAGTTTCCCGATGCTGAATTGCTGGCCGGGGTAGCCACTGCCGGTATAGCCTGGGGCGCCATGGCGGCCGATCAGCTCAAGCTTCCTTATATATACGTTCGTCCGAAGCCCAAAGAGCATGGGTTGGGCAATCAAATCGAAGGATCTTACACCCCAGGACAGAAGGTGGTGGTCATTGAGGACCTGATCTCAACCGGCAAAAGCAGCCTGCAGGTGGTTGATGTACTGAAGGCAGCAGGAGTAGAGGTGATCGGCATGGTATCCATCTTCACGTACGGATTCCCGGTGGCAGCAGCGGCCTTTGAAAAGGCAGGCATTACTTATCGCTCATTGACGAATTATCCTGTTCTCATTGAATTGGCGATTGAAAAGGGACTGATTTCTGCCGACCAGCAGGAGGTTTTGTTAAAGTGGAGCCAGGACCCTGGCAACTGGACGGGGAAATAGCTATATTTGGTAAAACTATGTCTGTATGAAGAAACTATTCCTTTTGATGATCGCTGTCGCAGGGCTCCTGACCACTGGTTTTGGACAAGCCAAGAAGGGTGTCCAGACAGTGACGATCAAGACCCCTACTGTGCAATGTGAAAGCTGCAAGAAACGGATCGAAGATTTCATGAAGAGAGAGGACGGTGTGCAAAAAGTGACCGTCGACTATAAGAAAAAGACGACCAAGGTTACGTTTATTGCCGATCGCACGAATATTGAGAATGTAAAGACGGCTATTGCCAATGCAGGATACGATGCCGATGACGTTACAGCCGATGGAGAGGCCTATAAAAAGCTTCCCAAATGCTGTAAGAAACCCGAAGACGGGGGCGGGGACCACTGATAGCCTTACAATAATCGCTTTAGGCGGCCATTTCTACCAGGAAATGGCCGCTTTTTTTGTGCCTGACTTCGTGTGCCTGACGAGGCAATGATCGGGTCAAATAAGGGGTAGCCTGCCAGTCTCCCGGAAGTCGAATTCCAGGCATTCTAAGGGGCATTTCCGGGCCGTGGGAGGAGGTGTTTTCGGGTCAAATAAGGGGTAGCCTGCCAGTCTCCCGGAAGTCGAATTCCAGGCATTCTAAGGGGCATTTCCGGGCCGTGGGAGGAGGTGTTTTCGGGTCAAATAAGGGTTGCCTGCCAGTCTCCCGGAAGTCGAATTCCAGGCATTCTAAGGGAAATTCCCGGGCCGTGGGAGGAGGTGTTTTCGGGTCAAATAAGGGGTAGCCTGCCAGTCTCCCCGAAGTCGAATTCCAGGCATTCTAAGGGGCATTCCCAGGCCTTGGGGAGCAGGGGTTTTTAGGTCAAATAAGGCCTAATTTCTTAGGGCTTTAAAGACCTGATTTTCCTTTCCCTTTGCGCCCCCTGATGGGCAATTTCTGCAGGCTACAAGCAGGTCAAAGAAGGCCTGCCCTTATCAAATAATCCTCCGTCATAGACTCTGATTATTCTATGTCATAAATGCCCTCGGGACGTCAGTAGTTTAAGGGCAAAATAGCCTTGTTTAAACCTCACATATCATCTGTTAATTCCGGTCAAATACGCCTTTTCAGAAAAATGCTTTGCATGGGGGAGGACGGCGATGCTCAATAGTGAAATAGCAGGGCCAAAATGACCGGTTAACTAATCGCAAAAGGAGGTCTTTATTGCCTCATTATTGAACGGGCGGCCCCTGAAAAAGAAAGGCAAGTTTGACTTCTATTTGATCAGGTAAAAGCAGGTCAGAAATGACTTAAACGAGGGAGCAGGTTCCGGGCCTCAGCGATAGGGTAAAGTTCAGGTTAAATGACCTTGCAAAGGCCTGCTTTAAAGGCGGCACCTTGGCCTTAATTTTCACACGCAGGCCGCGGCTTCACCCTAAAATCAAGCAAAGGCTTGCCATCAGATGGACAAATATGCCCGGTGTTCCACGGCCTATAGGCACTTTTCTATGCGTTGAAACCGGACAATTGTGACCTGAATGTTGCCTTAATGGATCGGTTAATTAAGCCATACAAGACAATAGGGCCAGGCGGGTAAAAAAGACCTCTGAGTAACAGTCATTTATCGCTTATTTAACCCTTTTCAGAAAGGTTATTTTAGACCGTCAGTGGATTGCTCAATTACACCAAATATGCCCTGCCGGGATGGTTTCATCATGCAGAAGCTAGATATGTTGCAGGTCGCATTAGACCGATTTTCGATGCCCATTAATTGGTCTAAAATGTCCCAATTGATTGTGTTGTTTTTGACCAAAAGGGTGGGGACGGCCAAAACTTCAAGCTGCCCCTTGCTTCAATAAGGCAGGTCTTTTGTGGTCAGGTTTGTGTACTTGAAATTCAGTGTAAGAGGTGTCAATATTGACCTTTTGGAGATCTGCTTGAACAGGTCTAAACTGACCGGCTTCGAGTGGCAGTAAATACCCGGATCAACCATTCTTTGAGGGCGATTGGAGCTTCAAAACTCCCATAGGGTGACTGGATACTACGTCTAACTTGACGGTTGCAAAGCCTAAATAAAAAGGACTTATTAGACCAATTTTAGAGCCCTCGAAATGGACTGTTTTCCAGCAGGGATTCCATATTTAGCTAATCTGTTAAGGCCTCTTTCCTGGCTCCAGAGGTGGCATAAATGACCAGGTTTTCAAGGCAGGCCTGGAGTATTGTACACAGTTTTGAGGTTGAACGAATTACCTTCAAATTGGTCAAAATAGACCTTGGTTTGGTATGCCTGCCTTACGTGAGTGGTAGTATTTTCTGTTCATTTAGAGACGGCAAAAATGACCCGATTAGTTGCCCTGTTTATGGATATGAAACGGCAATAGGTGGCTGGTTTCCAGCAAAAGATCAAGGGGTAAACAGCATTTTGGAATGGTCAAAAATGCCCCGATTGAAATCGGCGTTAACGCCGGTAGCCGGATTCGGGAAAGGTCAAAAAAGCCGTTGCGCGAAGCAGTATAGTCTCGGCCTGGCAGGCGATCGGGGAGGGCAAATAAGACCTCCTATCTGCTGTGGCTGAAATCAGCATTGAGAGGCCGGGGATGGCAAAATTGACCTTGCCGAAAAGGTCTTTATAGACATCTGTTTGCGGGACAGTTCCAGTTGACTACACCATCATAATTCGCTAGCGCTCCTCCAGACGGCGGTCTTTTTAGACCTTCCCACGTTGGGATTTTAGTACGCGCTTTGATCAGGCAGAAACAGAAATCCCAGGATTTCTTGTCGCCATTTATGCAATTCAGGAAGGCGAATTGGACGTTTTGATTCAGCTATTTACTATCGAATATTTCACGACAAACCCGAAAGCGTCTAAATTTTGGAACGTCATAAATGACGCCTTTTCATCCACTTGGGAGCTTCTTTTCGGGAAGTGTATTTTCGGAGGGCTGGAGATTTTTGTTGCCCATTATAAATATCGCCTGCGGCAATTATGACGTCTTTTAGTCGCGCGATTCGAATGCCGGTACAATCGATTTTCACTCAAAACACACTGTCGTAGCTGCACAAAATAAGTGTCAAAATTGACCTCCCAGCAGCTAACTGCCTGCCTAGGGTTATATATATAAATAGCCAGATTTCGGTCGGAATGTAACTTTCGCAGTATTCGTATATTGGTCAAATATGACTTTCCTTCTGCCAATTCTAAGAGCCTTCAAAATCATAATTTCGACGACGAGTTCTACTATTTCAACTGACCACGAACGCGGACAACCTGTCTAAATTGACCTCTCTGCGACGACCTGATCTGACTGGGAATTTTTCCGCAACTAGAATTTTTAAGCCTGGAAAGTTCGTGCGCCCAAAATCGGGGTAGGTCAAATGTGACCTTGGTGGGTAGAGCTTCACCAGGAGCTGGGGGCGGCTATTTTAACCAATTTGGGTATCGCTTCAATTTTCGGACACGTAATATTTGACCTGATATGAGAGTGTTGGGTGATATAAAAATCGGGGTCGTTTTGGAAAACGACCCCGATTTTAAAGCAGTACATAATATATATGGTGTCAAAAAGTTGGTGAATTCAACCAATGCCCCTCTAATTTATAATATCTGATCTGATAACATAAGAGCAATTCAATATCTTATAAAGGTCTTTTATGACCTATTATGTCGGGGGCTATTTTTACGTCTGACAGGTCATTTATGACCTTTGCTCTGCCCGGCTTTAAAACTTCAATTTTTGCATTCCCTCATATTTTATCGGGTAATTGATAAAAATCCCGCCTCTACCCAGTCTTGCTTTTCCGTCAAGTTTGACCTTTACGCTGTCTTGTCCACCGCCCAATGTCTGGATCAGATTAAAGGCTGTAGTGGACATATTGACAGTCAAAATGACGGGAAGATAAAACGTATCCTTCTTAGGGATCTGAATCGTGGAGTCCAAAACGCTGTGTCCCAAAAGGCTGTTATTGACATAAACATCGACCTCGGCGCGCTTCATGGTAACCGGAAATTTATTGGGATTATAATAGCCGACTTCCGAAAAAACAGTCGACTCTTTGAACCCGAATTTGAGCACTTTGATATTCCTCACACCCAGGTAATCGAACCCCGAGGGTTTGGCACAGCCCAAAAGCACGATAGGGAATAAGCCAATTAGAAGCCTTTTATTCATGTCTATTTTTTGTGGACACAAAGTAGGGGATAAATTTTTTCCGCCAAAAACGGGGATGTACATTTATAGGAATCTTTGCTAAAAAGTTTAGATTATGGATGAGATACAATGCGTTAATATGCTCGCTGTCATCGGCTAACAAATTTAGCTTTATAATTTGCATTTAGTTGTATAGTTTTAAACTTATTAAGGCATCTTAATTACAATTTTAGTGGCTGTGTTTTGGTACCAATTTAGGTTGTTTTTGTGCCTTTTAGGGCAAGTGCCTGAATGTTAAAGGATAATGTAGTTTATGGATAATTTAATAGTTGATATAGAGTATTTTGCGCCAGTTATGTTGTATAAAAAGGCAAGTAGCTTTTCACATGTTGAGTTTGATGTATATGAGAATTGGCAAAAAATGAGTTTTAGGAACAGATGTATCCTGGCGGGCTCCGGTGGGCCGGTTTCACTAAGTATTCCGTTGGAGGAAGGCAGGGGGCAAAGGAAGCTGACACGGGATGTTCGGATCTCCAACAGGTACCCCTGGCAGACCCAACATTGGAAGACGATCGTGTCGTGTTACAACCGGTCACCCTGGTTCGAATTTTACCGCGATGAACTGGAGCTGTTGTACCAGCAGTCTTTCGAGTTCCTGGTTGACTGGAACCTGGCGTGCTGGCGCTGGTCGGTTAAAAAACTCGGATGGTCTGTGAGCACCGGTGTGACGGCTGAAAGGATCGAAAACCTGGATGTGACAAAATGGCTAGATTTTAGGAATGAGTTATTGCCGAAATCTATCATGCATAAATTTCCCGACCCGGTCATGTACCAGCAGGTTTTTGAAGACCGAATAGGGTTCCTTCCGCACTGCTCCATTTTGGACCTCCTTTTTTGTGAAGGCAAAAATGCCCGGGCCGTTCTTTCAAAATAGAAAGGGTGATATCAGCATTGAGGTCCGAAGATTGGTCGACCTAAAATCGAGAGGTTGATGCGGGGTCAAAACTGTGTTTGGTGTATTTTTGATGTATGTGTATTTATATCATGTGTTGGGTCGACCGGTTGGAATGGTCGACTTTTCTATTTTGACCCTTTCGGAGGTTGCGCATCCTTTTTGGCGCACGTTCTCTTTTCGGTCAGGGTGGCCCAAGAACCCCCATGCGATTTTGCCGGTCGGGATTGATGACGCGGTATTTTCATATATGACCTATTCCTAATGGACGATCCCGACGATAGCGTTGAATTTTCCCGGAACGGGTTATCTAAAATTTGTGGGGTTTTTTCCGTCTGCCCGGTAATCCGCTGATTGGTGCCAACCCTGATTTTCTGCGACTGGTTTTCCGAACACCCTATGTTGACAATTGGAGCCGGAGAAAAAATGGAAGGCTGGCTGTCCATAGTCTGGATCCTTCGGCGGAGTTTTTGAAAATGGAGAAAGTGGTTTTCAAAAATGGACATCAGCATCGGAGGATGGCGGCCAGCACCTGGTGTGGTAATTCGTTTGATTTTTAGGACGGAGTATAAAACCACGGCGAGAGAAATCTGCCCCCAACAATTCCGGCTCCTCAAAATCTGAATAGGAAATGCCAACTAATTTGATAAGGAAGAATTGGTGCCTGGCGAACTCTTTGGTTTGCGATTACCGGCGCACCGCCGCAGTTAATTTCTGCTGACCAACTTTACGGATGAACCTGGTAAATTTTCGTCATACTCCAGCGTGACCAATTTGGGAAATTCGGATTGGGTTTTTTTAAGGGACGTATTTAGATCGACCATCGCTTGTGTTGAAATACTCCTCTTAAGGCCAACGGTAATTGATCATTCTGGCGGACAACTTTTATGTAAATGATCTCTGCGACAAGGATGCATGAGTGATTGTGTTTTTGAAAATCAGGATGCGTTGCCTGATGCCCAATTAGCCGCCACGATCCGCAAGATTTATTTTACAAGGCTGGCGTGCGACCTGCGATTTAACATGAGACGCCGGTATAGGAAAACGTCCGGTGACCTGGCCGGTGATTTCGGGTAGCTGCCGGTGAAAACTATCCCCTCAAACCGGGCCTTGTCGTGCTCGCCCCGATGTTCAATAAACCTACAGCTCTTCAGTCATCTTTTACGTGCCCGAAAACTTCAGGGCCCGGGCGTGCTGTGAGATCTTCTCTGTTGCCAAGAGGAAGTAGCGTTGGTCGCCTTCGAGCATCATTGTGAAGCGAATCGGATAGCAATTTCCCTAAGCCGTTTTTGCCAGCTTGGGCGACTGTAAACCCGTTCTTGTGGGGGCAAAGTATATGCATAACGTCGTTGGGCAAAGTGACCTTATTTCCCTCGGATTTTTGAAATGGGAGGTTGAAGGCAATCGGGCGTTGAACCAGCACACGACCGTCGCACAGGAAGGAATGTCCCCGGCAAAGAATTGCCCCAAAGTTCTGTCGATTCCGAACCATTCAGTCGACGACGATTTTGCGTTGATCTCCTTTTGGGCACGGCCTGGCCGTCATGAATTTTTGCTGGCTGAATGACCGGCATACATACTGCATCCCGCATCCCGAATTGGCCCCCGTCAATGTAAGGCGGGATGGGCTGGCTTCCGGCGTCCAGTCCTGGCCGACAAGCACGTCAGGGATCGTTTAAAAGCTCCGGCAGGGAAATCGTATTTGTTTAAGAGAACCTCAGCCGGTTCAGCGTGGGTTATGGGGCCATGCCAATCACCCCATTTTTCAGGCTTGGGCATTGATTCTCTACCGCAGTTTTTGCTGCTGTTTGTCGGGACGCATTCGTACAAGTTATATTTCCCAAATTCCGTGGAACATTCACCTGCCTTTTTCGGGACGAATTTTATCAATGTGGCGAGGGTAAATTTGGCAACCCTCCGGAAGCATGTAAAGAACTCAAAACAAACCCTGCACGTTGGAGGGCAGAAAAGGAGGCGTTGATCACTGCTTCTGCACCGTAGTCGATCACAAAATGGAAGCATGTTTTGAATCGGCATATCGCCGAAAAGAGCCGATGGTTCGTGAAGTTTTATGGCAAGCCCGATGACTGCAACATTTTCCGTGTCCGGCAATGGAATCCATTGGCGTTCCGGAAAGGTCAATCCTCCGCCAAAGTGTAGGGCGAAAAATTGACGCGAAGCCGGCTGAAATTTTCAAGGGAAATCGTACTTCGGGCCGGCTGCCCTACACCGCGTTTGAATCCATTTTGGGCCGGTCTTTTAGGACCTGCCCGGCTGGCAGGTAATGTCTCGTACTTTATCCGCACAAGACAGTCGGTTAAAGTTGCCGGTAGGCTAATAAAATACGCTCATCTCCACCAATGTATAATAAGAGTTCCTGATTTGTTAAATAATTCATTAATCGTTTGTGCCACACGTTGAGGAGTGCGGATCGCCGTTATTTTTGGAAACACAATACCAAAACCTACCAGCCTGTATGCCGCCGAGCCTTCGTCCTATCATTACCTGTATGGCAATATTGGTTATGGCCATTTCCGCGCTTCCTGTACTTGCCCAAAAGAACCTGCTCAAAGGAGCCGTGGTCGACACGGCCGAAAAACGCACCCTGGAATTTTCCATCGTCGCCCTGATCGATAGACGCGATAGCTCTCTGTACCGCTCTGTCCGGTCGGGCAAGGACGGTACTTTCGAACTTACCAAAATAACGCCCAGTCATTACACCCTGCTGATTGCCTATCCTAAAATGGCCGATTTCCTGCAGGATATCCATGTCACCGACACAACATCCCTCGACCTGGGTAAAGTGCCTATGATCACCGAAGTCAAGTTGCTGGAGGAGGTGGTGGTGCGCGCCGGCGTGCCGATCAGGATGAGGGGCGATACGCTGGAGTATAACGCGGATAGTTTTGCTGTAAAACCCGGCTCCAATGTGGAGGAGCTGCTCAAGCGTTTACCTGGCATCCTGATAGAGAAAGATGGCAAGATCATGGCCCAGGGCCAGGAAGTGAAAAAGGTGCTGGTGGATGGCGATGAGTTCTTCTCCGACGATCCGGGGCTGGCACTCAAATACCTCCAGGCCGGCGCGGTTGAAAAAGTGCAGGTCTATGATGAGAAAAGCGAGCAGGCGCAGTTTACCGGTATGGACGATGGCAAACGGGCCCGGACCATTAACCTCAAACTCAAAAAGAACAGGCGGAACGGCTATTTTGGGAAACTATCTGCCGGTAGTAACGGCAATCGATATTATCAGCACGAGGCTATGGGAGCTTTGTTTAATCAGGGGCTGAAAATCTCTGTGTTTGGGCTTGCTTTTCGGAACGGCGCACAGGGGATGAATTACGAGGACATGGAAAAGTATGTTGCGAAAGATTATGAACCGATCGACGACGGTACCGGTGGCATGTATTATACGGCTCGTGATGTCGATGAGGCCGAGAATTTGTACGGAGCAGGACTGCCGGAGACTTTAACCGGAGGAGCGCATTTCTCGAACAAATGGGGTAATGGGCAGCATAAGGCGTTTGGAAATTACCGGATCAAGAAAGCAGATGCTGACGGATGGTACAACTCAACGAGCAAGACTGTTTTGCCGGATGGCACCTCTTTTTCCAATTCCAGTGAAACGAAGGAATACAATTACCTGTTTCAGCAAAAGGCCAGTGGTTCCATAACGCTCGGGCTGGATTCCTTTACCACGCTGAAAATAGGCGCCAATGGAGGTTTGGTCAATCGTTCGGCCAACCGGCAATCGCTTTCCGGATCCTCCAACGAAAAGGGGTTCCGGGTCAATAGTAGTCAGCAAAACAACCAGTCGGAGGGGGATGAACGGCAATTCGAAACCAATGTGCAGTTGCAGAAAAGGTTCCGTAAGGATGGCAGAACGTTCACTTTGAAAGTTCAGCAGAATTATAGCCGGCGGCTGAATGACCTGACCGTATTCTCTGCCAACGATTTTTATGATCCGGCAACGGGTGCCTTCAAAAATACCGATACGGTTCACCAACTTCAGCAAACAAATGCTCCTGTGGAATCTTATGCCGTGCAGGGAATCTATACCGACAAATTTTCAAAAGACTGGGGGTATAAGGTAGATTATGGCTGGAGAACTGCGCGCTCGTCGAATGTGTTCAATATTTATAATAACCTGAATGGAAAGTTTGCGGACCGCGTCGACTCTTTGAGCAACGACTACGATTTCACCGTGAACACGCATATCACGGGGGTGAACCTCAACTGGTCCAGGCAAAAGGTGAGCCTGAATGTGGGCGGTAAGCTATTCCATACCAGCCTCGATCAGGTCAACAATGATCTTAAAGATCATAGCCGGCGGCGATTTGTCAATATAGCACCGGAAGTTCGATTGGGCATCAGGTTACCAGGCTTCAGTTCGCTCAATTTCTCCTACACAGGACACACCGTGCAGCCTTCTGTCGAGCAGCTGCAGCCCCTGCTCCGTACGAGCAATCGTCTCTACGTGCAGGAGGGTAACGCCAATCTGCGACCAGCTTTCATGCAATCGGCCAACTTCACTTACTTCAAATTTTCGGCCGCCAAACAAACCAATTTCTATATCAATTTCGGCGCCGACTATACCAGTAATGCCATTGTGAACCAGCAAATGAGAGATGCGCAAGATCGTACGGTGAATAAGTTCATCAACCTGGATGGTATCGTTGGGCTACGAGCCGATATGAGCTATGGCTGGTATTACGAAAAGCTTCACCTGCGACCCTCTGTAATGATCGGGGCCAGCCGTTACGGAAATTATTCTGCCCTGAATGGAGAGAAGCTGCGTAATGAGTCTATCAATGCAAACGGCAATTTCCGGCTGGTGCACGAATGGAAGAAGGTGATGACCACTACCTATTCATTTACCGCCAATTTTGGCTTTGGCAGGTCGAGCCTTGGGTCCAGCGCCTCCAGTCGGAATTTCTTTCACCGGCATTCGATTGATAGCCGGGTGTACTTGCCCTGGAAGTTGTCTTTGAATTCAGATTGCGAATTGGGCTTTATTCCCAAGAACAGTGCATTCAATTCCAGCATCAATACGGTGCGATGGAATATGGGGCTAGAAAAAAAGTTCCTGAAAGATGAATCGCTCAGCCTATTATTTAATGTCAACGATCTGTTGAACCAGAATACGGGCTACACAAGGCAGGTAAGCGGCAACTATACGAACGAATCGAACCGGTTTGTGATCAAACGCTACTTCCTGTTGACGGCTACCTGGAATTTTACAAAGAAGATCTAACCGTGCAGTTTGAGATACAACTGCACTGTATTCATCGAACCTGATAAAGTCAAAAGATATGTTTAAACTAATAGGATGTCTGTTCCTGCTATTATTCACCGGCACTGTTGTGGCGCAAGACTTTGTGACCCGTGGTAAAATTGAATACGAGATCAAAAGGAACCTGAAGCGTTTGAATGAGGAAGATGATCCGGAAGATATGTACAATAGCGCCGCGGAACCCGATTATGATATCACGTACCGCGACCTCACTTTTACTTCGAATCTCCTGTTGTACACACCCGGCAGGAAGGGCCCCAAGCCTACTTATTACCATAGAGAAAGCGTTGCCTATACCGACCTCGGGAAAAAGGAGTTGGTCATCAAAAGAAGCTTTGGCGACGATTACCAGTCGTTTTCGGATAGTTTTCAACATGTGAAATGGAAGCTTCAGCAGGAAACCCGGAAGATCGCGGGCTGGGAATGCAGAAAAGCCGTAGGGGTGATCCATGATAGCGTGTACGTGGTGGCATTTTATTGCCCGGAGATCATTCCGCAGGGTGGGCCGGAGCTATTCAGGGGGCTGCCGGGTATGATACTCGGACTGGCGGTACCTCGGCACTTCACCACCTGGTTTGCCACGAAGGTGGAGCTCGCCAATGTCGATGACTCGAAAATCGTGCCGCCTGCCGGGAAAAAAGGGAAGATCTACGGCAAGCGCGAACTCGCTGAGATTGAATACAAAAAGTACAAGTTAAGTGGGTGGGTCGAGGCTGATTATACATTGGAGAAAATGGAAGCCAGCATGGCCGATTACTTTCTGTATTAATTAACATCCAAGGCGCTATATTTGCGCCCAAACTTATTGCCGATGCGTCTGTTCTCAATCGTGTTTAGTGTGGCTTTGGCCCTGACCCTGATCTACGTAGGATGTACCAAAAATGAAGGTAGTGGTTGTAAGCCGACCACTAAAGAAGAGGATGAAGTAAAAATGCAGGCCTTTATGACTGCCAATGGTATTACTAATCCCACCAAAGATCCCAGTGGCATGTATTACCAGATCATCAACCCAGGTACGGGCAATCAACCTAATATCAACTCGCGGGTGAATGTAGCCTATGTAGGTAAACTCACCGATGGTACCGTTTTTGACCAAAGTGCCAATGCGCAATTCATGTTGTACCAGGTGGTACCAGGCTGGCAGATCGGTATTCCAAAGATCGCCAAGGGAGGTAGAGTAAAGCTCGTGATCCCTCCATACCTCGCGTATGGTTGTCCGGCCAAGACTGGCATTCCCAGTAATTCGGTCCTCTACTTTGAGGTGGACCTGATCGATGTGAAATAATTCATTACAGATATTATGCAAACGCAGGGCGTGGAGAATTCCATGTCCTGCGTTTTGCTTTTAGAACATATTATGATTCTTGTATTCTATGGCAACTTTCAAGGGCATGATAGTTAGCGCATTGAACTTTATGAAAAGAAACCATGTAATTTAGTTTTCATGCAACCGGGGTACTATGCTGCGCCGGTTCCCTCCCCCAAACAGGTCATTCCTATTCACCAGGTTGTCCGCTCCCGAACCGGCAGAAGCGCTATTCAATCTACCATCAAATTCCACTTTATGAAACCTGTTTTACCAACTTCCTTTTTCGTCGTTCTATGCCTGGCGTTGTTTTTGGTAAAGGCACAGGCCCAATGTGATCTTACCCAGGCCGATCTTATCGGGGCCTCCGGCAGTTTTACCATTCCGGCGGGCCAAACTTTATGCATCACAGCCGATTTCTGTATGGGTACATCCTCCAATTTCCCCGGTGCATGCGCCAATACGGGCCCTGCATCGCTCCATATCGAGGGTACTTTACGCATCAACGATAATGTCACCTTCAAATACCAGGGCAGTGTAGTGGGCTCGGGTAAGATCCAGATACTGCAGGCGGCACGGATGAGCCTTTTTGGTACTATCGATTGCAGTGGGGGGCTTACCATCCATGCGGTAGATCCTGCTGCGTTGGGCGGGCCACGTACCGTTACCCATACGGGGGTGCTCTCCTGCAATTCGTTTAGTTGCGAACCGCATTTCGCCAACAACTATGCGCCCTTTGGGGTGGTGGCCGAGGGGCTCGGCTTTAACGGTACGGCCTGTGCCGCCATTATCGGATTTCCCGATGATAAAACGTTGCTGCCTATTAACTTCTCCAGGCTGGCCGCGCGACGCGATGGGGAGGGCGTATTGCTCACCTGGACAACAGCCAGCGAACAAAACAATGCAGGGTTCGAGATACAGCGTTCGGTGAACGGCCGCCAATGGGATGTAATTGGCAAACATCCCACGGCTGTTCCGGGCGGAAACAGCCAATCGATCCTTCAGTATGCATTCCGCGATCGTGCTCCTTTATCGGCGGCAACCTTGTATTACCGGTTGCGGCAAACTGATATTGACGGGCGAAGCATGTTCTCATCGATCGTGCAGGTGAAGGAGCAAAACTTCCGGCAGGCGCGCATCTATGCAGCGCCGGGCGTCATTCAAATTGTTATCAATAGCGACAGCAGGCAATCCCTGCAACTGCAGGCGGCCGGCGCGGGTGGCCGTGTGGTGTATAAGAATGTGATCGCACCCGACCCGGGGTTGAACAGGTACTCTATCAACACTTCGCAGTGGGCGAAGGGGGTTTATATTGTTTCGTTACAGACACCGCAGGAAACCATCCGGGAAAAGATCCTGGTGCAGTAAGCTATAAAGAGAACGCCCCAAATGCTTTCGTCGCTGAAGGCATTTGGGGCGCTTGTCGTTCTGTATTGTTTTAGATCACAACGATCTTCTTTTTCCTGACAGGCTTTGGCTCAGCAGGGGCGGCGGGCTGCTGGCAGTTGGCCGGTTTTTCGTTCAGTTGCAGTCGTTCCATGACGATCTGCTGTTGCGCCTGTTTCAGCTTCTCCTGCCTTTCCTGCCTTTGGTGGTTGAATTTTTCGAGGCGCGCTTTCAGCATGACCTGTTCTTCAGACAGCTGGCGGCTGGATAGTTGTAAGGCTTTTTCAGTTTCCTGGTTGACCTTCATCCAGTCAACATTTTTGAAGGCTTTTACGATCTCTACCTGCAATGCCTGTACATCTACCTGTCCGGCAGTTGCATTCAATCCTTTCTCCAGTTTTTCCCAATCGATCGCTTCCAGTGCTTTCAAGGCTTTATCCATCGATTCCCTGGCTTGTTTTTCCGAGGTGGTCAGGGTGTATGGCTTGGGGAGCAGGGTGTCTTCCAACTCCTGGATCGAAAAGCTGTTCACGGGCACGTAAGGTTGCGTCATCGAGGCGGGAACAATGGCCATAGCCTCTTTGGTCACCTGCAGGGAAAAATCGCGCAGTTCTTTCGTGTTTACGAATGCGACCACCTCTTTGGTTACTTCATGCTGCTGGAGGGCCAGCAGTGAGAGTTCATGCTGGATGGCGGCTATTTCCTGTTCGGTGATGAATTCATTCTCGTTCGTTTCATTGTCATCTTCCTGTTCATCGCAGTCTTTGTCCCTGTTGGAGTGGGATTGTTGTGCGATGGCGGGTGATGCCTCTTCTGCCTCTTCCGGGTCTGCCGGGGTGCTGATATCGGAGGCGTATTCAATAAAAGGGCTTTGCGGTGCTTTTACGGCCACTTGCTCAATGCGGGTGATGATGGCCCGGCCCGGGTTGGATAAGCCAATAAAGCCTATCAGGAGGGCCGATAAGAGCCAGGCTGCCAGTTTCTGGCTAATTGCGTTGGAAGCCGGTTCGTTGGTGAGCATCCTTTTAACCCGGTTCAGCAGTAAGTAGTTGCTTTTACCAGTAGCGGCTACCGCGAGGGCAGGAGCTATGGTGGAGCGGCTTTGCTCGAGGGTCAGCAGCGCGCGGGCATACTGCGTGGCGTCGTATTTGAACTGCAGTACCATATCGTCGCAGCTGTTTTCGCGTTCGCGGCGCAGGATACCGGAGAATAATCTGGCAAAAGGATTGAAGAAGAAAATAATATCGGTGCTGGCGATGAGCAGGTTCACCAGGTAATCATTGCGCCTGATGTGGTTGAGCTCATGCAGGATGATCGCCTCTGTTTGTTCGATGGTGAGGTTGTTGACGGCTGCAACGGGCAGCAGGATGATGGGCTTCCAGAATCCGATAGTAAGCGGCGTATCGACCATGGTAGACAGCCAGAGGGTCACTTTACGCGGTATGGTCATGTGCTGTACCGCTTGTTGTACAAATACCCGCAGTTCGGGCTGGGCTTTTTGTAAACCCTGTGTAAATAATTTACGGGTAAAATGGTATTGACGGTAAAAGCGCACCAGTAACAGTGCGGTAATCACCAGGTAAGCAACGCTCACGAAGGGCAGTACCGGCTCCATCCACGATCCAACTGCCCGCCTGGTGGCCGGCGGCTGGAATGCATCACCTGCATTGACCACGAGGGTTATGACTTCTGGTGCTGCAGCCGCTTTATAGAAGTTGATCGCCAGCGTTATGAGGAACCAACAGGAGCCTCCTGCGAGCGACAACAGGGCCAGCGAATGACGCTGGCGTGCGGTGAATTTTTTTCCATTGGCAGTCAGTACTACATAGAGCAGCCACAACAAACCCATTTGCCACAAGCTGTCTAATAATGACCATCCCAATGCCTTCAGAAAAGCGGATTGGTAGACCAGGTTCATCTACTACTGTTTTTTTAGGTTGTCTATCATTTTCTGGATCGCTTCCAATTCATCGGCGGATGCTTTGTGATTGCCCAATGCCTGGATCACCAGTTCTGTGGGAGAGCCTCCGAATAATGTGTCGATCATTTTACCCAGCAAATGCTTTTGCGTTTTTTCCCTGCTTACGGCAGCCTGGTAGATATGGGTCTTGCTGGAATCGTCGCGCTTTACCAGTCCTTTTTCAAACATGATCTGCATCAGTTTAAGGGTGGTGGTATAACCTGCTTCCTTAATGCTTAGCAGCTCTTCATGTACTTCACGGACACTGGCGGTACCCTTGTTCCATAATACCTGCAGGATCTCCAGTTCGCTCTCAGTAGGTTTGATACTCTTAGTGGTTGACATTCGGAACAACATTTGCCTTAAAAATACGACATATTTCGTAATGAATTGTTAAAGGGAAGGTAAGAAGCTCCTGATTTTAATAACAGCTTAATTCAATGAATGGGGATAAACCGGGCCGGGCGGCGGGGGAAAAGGAATAGGCTATATCCGGCAAAAAGGCAGTTTTTTACATGGATCCAGGGGGTAGATGGGCACTCCGAAACCGTGGGCGAAGTGCCTTGCCGGCAGGTAAGCAAGCGGGTAAGCCGGGCCGGGAGTGGCCCGCTATGACGGTGGCTACCAATGAGTGCGGATTCTGCGGGGTGAAGCGCTTTTAATGGCTCAGGGTCAACAGGCCGGAGCGGGTAGCCGTGATGGGATCCGGCATTTCCTGGGTCGGGATGTGCAGCGGGGGCATCATTGTCCGAATCGGCATCCCGGCAGGTAAGCAACGAGGTGAGCCCGGCCGGATGTGAACCTGGCTATATCGGTGGCTTTCAATGCGGCTGGGCTGCCGGGCCACGTCAAACCCGCCGGGCTGACAATAGTGTTGGGTGAATTAGCTTAATCAGTCAGCAAAATGCCGGTTATGGATGGTGGAGAGTAGTTGGGGAAGGGGATAAAAAGTAAAGACCCCATGTGGAAACATGGGGACTTTGGTATTTGGTATGATATAGTGCCTTTAGTTATGAGTTGCAAATATAGAGCAAGCTGCTGAATATTTGAACGTTTAATTCTAAATATTTCGTTAGAATTTTCCTGTAGTAGCGTTAGTGCCGGCAGCTGCCTGCTTCACCACCACCTGCTCAGTTTTAGGCTGAGCGGGCTTGAACACCTCGGGCTCAGGATTGTGAATTTGTTTCAGCGTAGGGGCTATTACCAGCGAAACGATCGACATCAGTTTGATGAGGATGTTCATTGACGGACCAGAGGTATCTTTGAAAGGATCACCTACGGTGTCACCGGTAACGGACGCCTTATGTGGTTCAGATTTTTTGTAGTAAGTCTGGCCATTGATCTCCACACCTTTCTCAAACGATTTCTTGGCGTTGTCCCATGCACCACCTGCGTTGTTCTGGAACATACCCATCAGTACGCCACTAACGGTAGCGCCTGCCAGGAAACCACCGAGGGCTTCAGGACCAAATGCAAATCCGATGATCAGCGGAGAAACGATCGCTATAGCACCAGGCAGCATCATTTTCTTGATGGAAGCGTTGGTAGAGATCGCTACGCACTTGTCGTATTCGGGTTTGCCGGTACCTTCCATGATGCCGGGAATGGTGCGGAACTGGCGACGTACTTCTTCTACCATCGCCATCGCTGCCTGACCAACGGCCCGGATAGCGAGGGAGGAGAATATGAAGGGGATCATACCACCTACGAAGAGGCAGGCCAGTACATCCGCATGATAAATATCGATACCCGAGATACCCGCAACGCCTACGAAAGCGGCGAAGAGGGCCAGGGCTGTAAGGGCGGCAGAAGCGATGGCAAAACCTTTACCAGTAGCGGCAGTGGTGTTACCAACGGCGTCGAGTACGTCGGTTTTTTCGCGTACTTCTTTGGGCAGTTCGCTCATTTCGGCGATACCACCGGCGTTATCGGCAATAGGACCGAAGGCGTCGATAGCCAGCTGCATCGCAGTGGTGGCCATCATACCGGCAGCAGCGATCGCCACACCGTAAAGACCGGCGCAGGCAAAAGAGCCATAGATACCGGCAGCCAGCACAAGGATGGGCAGGAAGGTCGATTCCATACCTACTGCCAATCCACCAATTACGTTGGTAGCGTGGCCGGTTGAAGACTGGCGAATGATGCTCATTACCGGACCTTTACCCATTGCGGTATAGTATTCGGTGATGATGCTCATGAGGGTACCCACGGCGAGGCCTACCCCAATAGCGCCGAGAACGCCCCATTTGGTGAATTCAGCACCACGGAGTTCCATGGTTTCGGGCATCAGGTAGTATACCAGTCCTACAGACGCAGCAGCGGTGAGGATGATTGAACCCCAGTTACCCATATTGAGTGCTTTCTGTACAACGCCGGTACTGATGCCTGCATTGTCGCTGATGCGCACGAATAATGTTGCGATGATGGAGAAGATGATACCAACACCTGCAATGAGCATAGGCAGCAGGATGGGAGCAAATCCGCCAAACTGATCGACGGAGGTGGTCTCTTGTCCAAGTACCATGGTTGCAAGTACGGTAGCCACATAAGAACCGAACAGGTCGGCGCCCATACCGGCTACGTCACCCACGTTGTCGCCTACGTTATCGGCGATGGTAGCGGGATTGCGGGGATCGTCTTCGGGAATGCCGGCTTCTACTTTACCAACGAGGTCGGCGCCTACGTCGGCCGCTTTGGTATAGATACCGCCGCCTACGCGTGCGAAGAGGGCGATCGATTCGGCACCCAGCGAAAAGCCGGTGAGCACTTCTATCGTTTGAAGCATCTCCGGAGAAGATACTTCTGTGGCGTGAAACATTGTTTTGAGGAGGATGAATAATCCGCCGAGACCGAGTACTGCGAGGCCCGATACACCGAGGCCCATTACGGCGCCACCGGTGAAGGATACGTTGAGGGCTTTGGCTAAGCTGGTTCTGGCGGCCTGGGCTGTGCGCACATTGGCTTTGGTGGCAACACGCATACCGATGTAACCGGCGGTAGCGCTGAATACGGCTCCAATAGCAAAGGCAATCGCGATGGACCAATGTGAGTGAGGGTTGGCTTGTGCCATAACACCAAGCAGCAGACCTACAATAACCACAAAATAACCGAGGACCTTCCATTCCGCTTTGAGGAACGCCATCGCACCTTCTGCGATGTACGTGCTGATCTCCTTCATACGGTCGGTGCCGGCATCTTGCTTAGCAACCCATTTAAACTTGATCAGGGTGTAGAGCAGGCCTATGACTCCCATCACAGGTACGAGATAGAGCAATTTGTCCATAAGTAGTTGATTCTGATTCGAGTTGTGTTTTTAAGGATGGCAAATATATGGCAAAAGCCCTCTAAATCAATATGGGAGCGGATTTTTTTGGCCTGCATGGTTATGCGGATTTACCGGCGGCGGGAGCTGGTTTTGCGGGAGAGTGAGGGGTGGGGTAACTAGTGGCGTTTGGCCTGGCAAGTTGGGGTTCCCGGGCTGCTGGGGTCGGGTTTTCCGGGGGGATGAGGGGCGTATTAGCCGGTGGCCGGGGCGGGTTCTGGTAGGCCGCCCCCTGGGCAACCTTGCGCCACCCGGTCAGTATTCTGCGGGCGGCTGCTTCATCGTTAAGGCATGGCGGGTTGCGCTGATATCCACTAAAAATGGCCTGTTTTCATAGTGGAGCCAGGCAATACTTAGTCAATGCCAAAGCGGGTTGCTGGCTGAGTTCTGAGTGTGTAGTATGGGTGCAGGTAGGATGAGGAGCGGCGCTATGGGTAAGGGTGGCGGGTGAAGAGCGGACCACGGATGTAGGCTCAAGTGAACCGACGGTTTTAGGAGGCCTTCCCCAAAAAGCAAACCCCGGCCGATAGGCCGGGGTTTGAATGATATGTTAACTGCGGGATCCTAAACTGGCTTGAGGGATTGGGTGGCCCTGGGTGTACGGTTTAGCATGCCCTGCCGCTTAATGCTTCGTACTGTCCGTGGTCGCCGGCTTCTTCTTCTTCAGGAACCCATTGATAAGGCCCTTGCCGGTTTCTTCGAGGTTCTTCTTCGCGTCTTTCGTGCCGCCGGTATTGGTAGTATCCTTCTGTCCCGAGATCTGCTTCGCCAGCTCGTCCTTAAGACCCTTTACGACCTGGTTCTTGGCCGAAGCGATAGAATCCTTGGTGGCCTGCTTCGCTGCCGCTACGGCGCTGTCAGCGGCCGCTTTCTTAGCTTCCACGAAATCGGTGGCCTGGGCCTTCATATCCTGTGCCAGACTGCTGCCGGCATCCTTCAGATCGGTTTTGATAGAAGGGTTGGTGATGCTGCCGCCGATATTCACCTTGAGGTTGATCACATCGCTCAGCTTTACAGGAACGCCCTTGGCTGTTGCCTGCGAGGCCAGGTTGTTCACCAGGCTATTCGCCTTTTCGCCCAGCTTGGCGCGCGGCACTTTCAGGTTCATCACATAATCGAGCGACTGATCGAGCCCGTGCATGCCACCTACTTCCATATCCATATCCTTCACTTTGAATGTAAAGGGTTTCACCAGCACTTTGCCATTGGCAAACTCGAAATAGTTCTTGATATCTTTTACGGAGATCGATTTCAGGTCCGTGATGTTGAGCGTGGAAGCCAGTTTCTCCAGTGGCTGGAACTTCGCCAGGAATCCTTCCAGCAAAAACAGGGTACCATCTCCCGTCAGCGTGCTCAGGTCGGGCATCATGTCTTCTCCCAATTTACCTTTCATCGTCATTTTTGAAGTGAGCTTGCCCGCAATGAACTGTCCGATCGGCATCAACTTCTGCACTGTATTGAAGGCCGTGAAGGTCTTTTGCACGTCGAGGTTTTGTACATCGTAAGCCAGTGAAATATCAGGGTGGGTCTTGCTGGCTTTGGTGGAATAAGAGCCGTTCAGTCCGATGCTGCCGTCGAGGGCATTCATCTTCACATCTTTCAGCGCTACCGTTTCATCTTTTAATGCGAGGGTGCCGCTGATGTTCTTATAATCTACCTTGTCGTACTTCACTTCATCCACCTTGGTATTGAGTGTAAGCTGAATATTCTTAGGAACGGCGAAGGGCGCTTCGCTGGTCGTAACGGTTGCCGTATCGGTGGCATCGGTCGTAGCGCCCATCAGTTTATTAAGGTCCAGTTTGTCGGCCGATACATTGAGTGTTCCCGTAAGGGGCTCATCCTTCATGGCATAGCCGATCAGGTTGTCGAAGCTGCCATTGGCGTTGAAATTGGTACCCATGAACTTACCCGCCAGGTTGTTCAGCGTTACATTCTTCGGGTTGAAGGTGAGTCCGGTATTGCTGATGCTTACTCCATCGGGATAGTCTTTCGATTTGTACACGATGTTGCTGCCCTTGATGGCGCCGGAGGTCTGGAAAGCTTCGTACTGTCCTTTATCGATATACGATTTCTTTCCTTTAAAGGCGATATCAGCATTCAGCAAACCTGCCAATGAGGTACCCGCTTCGAAGGCATAGAACTGTGCGATATTGGCAAGGTTGAGTCCACCTTTCACTGTTCCTTCAAAATAAGGATCGGAGGCCGGCGTCTTCAGCAACAGCGTAAGATCGGCCGCATCTTTGCCCACTTCTACGTGTGCAGCGGGGATCTGAACGGTAGTATGATCGGGCACGCCATCGGGATTGTCGATATTGATGCGTGCGCTGGTATTCTGGATCGGTTGCGGGAAGTCTTTGGATGAGTAGAACAGGTTGGCGATGTCTACAAAACCTTTGGCGCTGAATTCGCCGGGCTTTTGCTGCGTCATCACGGCCAGGTTACCCTTGGCGGTCACGTCGGCGCTTACGGTGCCCGCGAGCTTGGTATCTGGCAGCTTCACGAATTGGGTAATGCTGGCGAGGTTCAGTTTTCCCTTGGCACCTGCATCGATGTATTGATCGGTAAGGGGCTTTCTCAGTTCAAGGTGGAAGTCGAACGGATCATTACCGAACTCAATATGCGCTTTGGGGATATTCACCACGGTATTGTCGGTTACACCATCGGGATTGTTGACCTTGAGGTCGATGTTGATGTTCTTAACCGGCTGTGGCAGGTCGGGGTATTGGAAGAACCCGTCCTGGATGCCGAGGTTGATATTGTAAGCGGGGATCTGCGTGGGACTGAATGTTCCTTTTACAAATCCGTCGAAGAGGGCCTTGCCGCTGGTCTTGATATTGGCAAAGTCCTGCTGGTAAACGGCAGGCACGAGCGAAAGGATGCTTTTGAA
Source organism: Paraflavitalea sp. CAU 1676 (assembly GCF_029223285.1). Taxonomy (GTDB): domain Bacteria; phylum Bacteroidota; class Bacteroidia; order Chitinophagales; family Chitinophagaceae; genus Paraflavitalea. The sequence goes on from NZ_JARHUJ010000008.1 coordinate 340,270, forward strand.
ATCGGTAGACGGCGCCTTGAAAGCGATGTCCATGTTGTAGGTGCTGTCGTTGACCAACTGGAAGAATCCTTCGGTGCTCACCTTGAGATCGTTCACATTGATCTCATCGGTCTTGAAACTGTATTTGCTATTCTTCGAGTCGATCTGGAAATCTGCGTCGATGGCCGTTTTCGTTTTGGCCAGGTAGGGGATTCCGCCGTAGGTAAAGGTTACAGCGTCGGCGGTGGTGTTGGTTTGGAGCGTGAACAGGTCGGCGGTAAAATCGCCGCTGCCTTCGTGGTTGAGGTTCACGATCTCGCTGCTCATACCGGCACTGGCGTCGTCGTAGTACACATATCCATTCGTGATGGCATATTTTTGCAGGTTCAGCTTGAAGGGGCTGGCCGGCTCTTCGGGCGTAGCTACGGTGGCCGTATCGGGTTTGGCGATATCCCAGTTGGCTTTGCCTTCTTTGGTGACCAGGGCATGAATGCGGGGCTCATCGATGTTGATGGCATACACTTTCATGTCTTTGGCGCTGAATACGCTAAAGAGATTCACGGCTACGTCGATCTCTTTGGCGCTGATGAGGGTGTCTTTGGAGAATTCACCGATACCGATCACCTGCAGATCTTCGAGTGCCAGAGACACACGGGGAAAGCGACGGAAGAAGGAGATGCTCACATCTTTGAAGTCGGCTTTCGCATTGATATTTTTGTTGATCTGTTCCTTGGCGATCTTTACGATCTTCCCTTTGAAGATAAAGGGGGCAGTAAAGAGGATCACGATCAGTACAAGCAGGGTGATTCCGGTGATCTTAAGTATTTTCTTAAGCATGGTAATCAGGGTTTGCGATGGTTTACAGGTTGCAAAAATAGTTTATTGTACTTTAGCATTCAATACTTTACAAATATGACGCCAGAAAGACGTGAAAGATTGTTATCAGTCCTTAATAAACGGCAAAATGACCTTACGATTGTCCTGGAGAATGTATTTGACCCTCATAATATTTCGGCGGTAATGCGTACCTGCGATGCCTGTGGCATCCAGGAGATCTATGTTTTGAGTACCCGGATCGCCCCGCACAAGAAATGGGGCGCCAAAAGCAGCAGCAGTGCGGCCAAATGGCTTACTATACATCAGTTCACGAATACGGAAGAATGCGTAAAACAACTGCGTACCCGTTATGACCGTATTTTAACGACCCACCTGAGCAGTGATGCCGTAGATTTGTACAGTATCGATTTCACGGGGTCGATGGCGCTGGTTTTTGGCAACGAACACTCGGGCGTAAGTGAAGAGATCCGGACGATGGCGGATGGCAATTTCATCATCCCGCAGCAGGGCATCATTCAGTCGCTCAATATTTCGGTGGCCTGTGCGGTGACCTTATACGAGGCTTACAGGCAGAAGAAGAATGCCGGGCATTATGCGCAGCGTAAGCTGCAGGAGCCGATGCTCGGCAACCTGCTTACCGAGTGGGGTTTTTTGGGCGAAGACAGGGTGGTGGATTAGGAAAGGCAGCGAGGCAACGGAGGTGTTCCCGACATGCGTCGGGACATCCAGGCACCGAGGCAACGGAGGTGTCGAGGCAACCGGGGGGAGAAAGGCATCCAGGCACCAAGGCATCCCCGACAGGCGTCGGGGCAACGATGGGAGATCCAATCACTGAAATGAAATTATGAAAAGAATTATCCTTTTACTCTTGATCCTGTTACCGGCGCTGGGAGCCCTGGCGCAGGTGAAGAAGATCAAGATCACCGACCTGGAAGCGCATATGCAGAACAGCGATCATCCGCTGGTCATCAGTTTCTGGGCCACCTGGTGCGCGCCCTGCGTGGAGGAGATCCCTTACCTGCAGGAGGGCGTGGCGCAGTTTGCCGATCAAAAAGTGGAACTGGTGCTCGTGAGTCTGGATTTTCCCAAAGACTTCCCCAGGAAACTGGAAGCGTTCGTCAAAAATAAAAACTACAAGGCTACCATCTACTGGCTCGATGAATCGGACGCTGATTATTTCTGTCCGAAGATCAATGCGCGCTGGCAAGGCGGCATTCCCGCCACTTTGTTTGTCAACAATAAAACCGGTTACCGGCGTTTCTTCGACCGCGCCCTCACCGACCGGCAGGTAGTGCCGGAGATAAAGGCTGCATTGAAGTAATTCCTTCGCTTAATCCGGAACAGGTGGCGCAGTTTGTGTGGCAAGCAGTGGTGGCGTGGGGAACACCGGGCTTGCTGTGTACAGCGTGTGCCGCTCCGTGGTGGGAGGAGAGGCGAACACCGGGCTCGCTGCGTAAAGTGTATGTCGCATGTGGTAGCCGGTGGGATACTGAACACTGGGCTTGTTGAGCGAAACGTGGTCCTGAGCTTCCAGAGCTAGTCGTGGTCCGCGCGCAGTGGTGGCGAGTGAAGTGCGAAACGTGACTTGTGATTTGCTGACTGGTTGTGTTCCGAAACTCCGGTTGTTTCTATACGTTGGTACGACCTGCAGTATAGTTTGGCAAACTGAATTGCCATTTCATGCACAATAATTGCATACCCAGGATCGTGTATATTTTTTCCTCCTACTTTTGCAATCCACTCTCTGTTAGTCTTCCAGGTCGTTGTTAACAACACTCATTTATTATTCCATTTCCTCAAAAACCGCGCGGGCTGCCGGCCGGTCGCAGCCTGTGGTGTTTTATCGTTTCTAAAAACTCATTAAATCTTTTCAAGTATGAAGAAAGGGAATCGTATCTCTTTAATCGTGGGCGCTTTGGCCCTGGTTAGTATGTTGAGTAGTTGTAACAAGCTATTGGATTATGTAAACAAAGGTGGCGGTGAAGGGGAGTCTGTAACTGCCTATCGCATCAAATCCATCAAAGGATGGAGCCCGCTGGATAGCGTCATTGCTTCCTTCACCTATAACGAAAAGGGTGACCTGATGAATATCACTTTCGACAAACCCTCTACAGGTCGTTTCAATACCATCTTTCGTTATAATCATGAGGGACAGGTTACGGACCGCATCACTACTTACGATGGCAAGTTTTTCGATAGTTGGTACCACTACGTGTATAACAATGCCGGCCGCGTGATCCAGGATACCCTTTATCAATTGGGTACTATTACGGATGACCGTCCGACCGACAATTCGACCATGCTGGTTTCCAACTACAGTTATGATTCTTATGGCAGGGTGGTGAAGACCGAAACAACGGTATTGAAGCCCAACATCAATTACAAGTTCACCACCGACTATCCCTATGATATCAAAAACAATCTCGTGGGAAGAGCTGATACGGTTGATACCAGGGCGAGCCTGTACCGGATCGATCCCAACTGGATGCTGATGGCGAAAGACTACAGTCTCAATAATCCGTTCGTTGCCGATGAATACAATAAAGCAGGTTTACCTGTAAAGCTGCATTACAAAGACGGTTATTTCTTCCACTTCCTCCATGTCTGGTTTCCATCCCGGCAAGTGGAGATCACTTACGAATAGCTTAGTTGTTACCCTTGAAACTTAGATCGAAGGGCCCCGGATATTTCCGGGGCTTTTTTCCTCATATTATGTTTCCCCCCAATGATAATTTGGGCATAAAATGGTAGCGATACCCTGGCCTCAGTTTTGAAACTACCTGGCCAAACCGAATACATGAGGAAGATCTACCCAATCTATCTGCTTTGCAGCCTGCTTGCTATTGCCCTTTGCTTTGTTGCCTGTCACAAACAGGAGCCCGCCCTGCGAAAAGGGCCCAAGAAAAATGACCAATGCCGCGTTAGCTCGATGCGGTATTCTTTTCCCTTCGATTCTGTACTGGTTTCCTTTTCTTACAACAAATCGGGCGATCCGCTCAGGATCACCCAAACCAATACCGGTACCGGCCGGCCTGACGGATTTTTCCTCTATAACAATAAAAAGCAGCTTACCGATTACATCGGTTTGTACAATGACAACACGTTTGAGTTCTGGCACCGCTATGTCTATGATAAGAACGGCCGCATTGTGCGTGATACAGTATTCTATTTCGGCTTCATCGATAATGGTGAGCCCGATCTGTATTATGATGTGGCGGTCGTTGCCTTCGAGTACGATCAGCAGGAACGCATCAGCCATACCTCCCAGGCGTGGTACAATGCTCCCGGGTTTCCACTGCGTACAGATTATAGCTATGATGCACGCGGCAACCTGGTGATCCCCGGCGTGGTCTATGACGATCAACCAGCCATTCACCGCACGAGCCCCGTGTGGATGTTCATTGACCGCAACTACAGTGTTAATAACGGCTATGCTACCGGTTGGAATGGCAATGGTTTGCCCACGCATATGGGTTTGAGCAGCCAGGGTGGCCAGTTTGCCGGGTTTTACAATGGTAACTTGTCCAACATTGAATACCTGTGCAGCGGCGATCGCAAAGGGATTGTGGACTGAAGAGGGTGAGGGAGGAGGCGCCGTTGAGGTGAACTTAAACGGGCGGACCTACACGAAGGGAAGAATGAATTGCACTGCGATGGCGGAGTGCAATCCCCAAAAAAGGCCACCGCTATGGGTGGCCCTTTGTCTGACATGATTTTAAAAACGGGGTGCTCATGACTTTCTCTTGATAGAGCATCCGATAGAACGGGATTGTTTAACGCTCACATCCTTACCGGCGGTCACTTCATCAATTGCTTCCTTAAGGTGCTTGCGGTTTACAGCTTCGGCATTATTTGGATTGTCGTCGATGGCGCCGTGGTAAACCAGCTTTCCTGCTTTGTCGAACAGGAAACATTCCGGTGTACGGGTTGCGCCAAATGCGTCGGCGAGTTCATTGTTTTTGTCTTCGGCATAATACCAGTTGAAGCCCTGGCCATCTCCGTATTTCTTCATCGCTTCGAGCGATTCGGAACCGGCGCGGTTGCCTTCATTCGAGTTGAGCAATACTACGCCCACTTGTTTATCCTGTGCGTATTTGCAAACTTCGTTTGTGCGGGATTGGTTGTTGATCACCACCGGGCAGGTATTGCAACTGAACATGACCAGCAGGCCATTGTCGCGGGTAGCTCCTTTAAGGGTAAGTTCTTTGCCCGAAATGTCTTTGATCTTGTTCTCTGCTTTGGGAAGTGGTGCGCCGATCGGCAGTGGGTCCGTGTGGACGGTGAAGGCCAGCAATGCTATGACCGGTAGCACCAGGCATGTCACAAGCTTCTTCATGATACAATGGTTTTACTACAAGTTAACGAAAAAATCATTTCGCCAGCTGCCCACTTGTCTCATGTTTTACCCGTTCATCAGACAACGCCTTGATTGAGTGGATACTCACGTTCAATTCATAGCCGATTAATAATACCAGCGAATTGATGTATATCACGATCATAAGCACAATGATGGTGCCAATTGAGCCGTAAAGTGCATTGTATTTGCCAAAACTGCTCACGAACAGGGAAAAGCCCACCGTAGAGAGGATGCTGAGAAAAGTAGCCAGTATTGACCCTGGCGATACGATGCTCCATCGCTTCTTGATGGCCGGCGCATATTTGTAAATAAAGCCAAATGCGTAAAAGATTAACGCTATCAGGAATCCCCAGCGCACGAATTTGATGATCGACTTCACGAAGTTGCTGCTGATACCCATCCAACTCAATACGATACCCTGCAGCGAGAGCAATAACAGGCAGGAAAAGATGAGGCCCATCATCAGCAAAGTTAGCTTGATAGCTGCCCAGCGGGTTTGTAATCCTGTTCTGCGTTGAAAGCCAATATAGTTCTTATTGAAGGAGCGCATCAGCCCCATCATGCCGTTGGAGGCGAAGAAGATCAGCAATATGAAGCCGAAAGAGAGGAGTCCTATCTTAGGATCGTTCCAGAAGCCGTCGACGAATTTGATGATCTCTTTGTTGTATTCGGGAGCGGGGATCATGTCCCGGATAATTCTTTTCAGTTCCCATTGCACCGATCTTTTCCTGATGAAGGGCAACTGGGGTATCAGGGTGAACAGGAACAGGCATGTAGGGGGGATGGCCATGATGAAGTTGTACGATACGGCCGAGGCCCTTTCTGTGAGCCCTACTTTCTTCACCTGCTCGAAGAAGAATACCCCCACGTCATACAGCGGCACCCGATCGAAGCCAGGCAATATGATGTGCTTGCTTCTGTCCGTTACGAATTTAACGGGCGGTAAGTTCAGCAGTATGCGCTCCAGTTTGTTCATTAGTATCCTTGGTTCCTCGCTTGTTTAGTTGGCTGCACTGCTATCTTCAGCGGCTTTTTTCTTTGCCGCCCGCTCGTCCATCGATTTGTGGAATTCACGGGCATAGGCCATATGGTCCTTATAGTTCTCGGTGAAGATATGTTTTGTAAGATCGGGACTCACTACAAAATACAAATACTTTGTCGTTGGTGACTGGAGTACTTTATCGAGTGTGGTGAGTGACGGTGTGCAAATGGGGCCCGGGGGCAATCCTTTGTTCCGGTAGGTATTGTACGGCGATTCTACCTGCAGGTGTTTTTCGTATATGCGTTTGATGGTGAAATCGCGCAGGGCAAACTTCACGGTGGGGTCGGCCTGCAACATCATGCCGCTGCGGTACCTGTTGAGGTATACGCTGGCCATGGTGTCCTTTTCGCGGTTGTTCTGGGTTTCTTCTTCAATGATGGATGCCAGGGTATAGGCTTGTACCGTAGTAAGTCCATGGTCTTTGGCCTGTTGTTGCCTTTCGGGTGTCCATACCTTTTTGTATTCGGCAAACAGTTTTTTGAAGATACCCGGTGGGGTATTGTTCCAGAAGTAGGTGTAGGTATTGGGGTATACGGTGGCCATGATGGTATTGGCATCGAAGCCATAGGCTTTGAGGGTATCCTCATTGCTCATGTATGCCATTACGGAGGCGGAGTCGCACTCGAATTTGCGGCCAATGAGGGCGGCCAAATCTTCTTTGGTGCGCACCTTGGTGATCACAAGGTTTACGGGCACCTGGCGGCCATTGCGCAGCATGCGCACGATATCCGACAGGCTCATGCCTTTGCTGATCTCGTATTTACCGGGCCTGATCATTTCGGGCAGGTCCATACGGCGGGCCAGGAAATCGAACGACCCGGGGTTGCGCACGAAGTTGCTGTCTTTGATGGTTTGCAGCACTTCGTCGTAGTTGGCGTGGCCGGTACGGATGTAGAGGTATTTGTGTTTTTCGGCAAAGGGTGTATTGCCCATAAAGAACCGCCAGCCTATAAATGCAGCACCGGCCAAAAGGATAATAAGTACGATCAGTATCAGCTTCTTCCACATAGGTATAAAAGATTGACGCTCTAAAATAGTTAAAGCAGGCAGAATTGGAAACTTATGGCCAGTAATAAAAAACCCTGCCATTTCCGGCAGGGTTGCAATATGTTGTTCGATCAGGTTTTACTTGGCTGCAGGTGCTGGTACTGTTCCCTGAGCAGGGGTGGTAGCAGGAGCTGTTTGCTGTGTAGAAGGCCTGATGTTGGAATCGTTCACTGAAGGGCCACCGCCTTTGATAAAGAAGGCTGAGCAGAGGCAGAGCAATGCAATGGCTACCGCCATGATCCAGGTTCCTTTTTCCAGTACGTCGGTCGTTTGTTTTACGCCCATGAACTGGGAGTTGAAACCGGCGATATTACCGGCCAGGCCACCGCCTTTGGGGTTTTGGATAAGGATAAACAAGCCCATCGCTACACTTGCTATAATGATCAGTATCAGGAAAAAAATCATATCACAATGCTTTTATTTGTTCAATACGAGCTGCAAAATAAGGGGTTTTGGCGGGATTCAGCAAACTTAATTTCTCGTATATCGCTATGGCTTTCTGCTTACTACCTTGCTTCACCCAAACCTCGGCCATGGCTTCTGTAACGATCTCTTTGCCTTCTACGGATGGGCTCGCAAATGCCTGGATCGATTGCTGTACCGTATCCTCATCGCCTGCGTTCGGGATATCCGGGTTGCCGGCTGTGGGCGGTATCTTTTTCATGCTCCTCAGCCAGTCGGTAAAGCTTTTCAGCTGTTTGCCCAGTTTGTCCTTCATGTCCACATCCCGCAGTTTGATGCCGAGAGAGGCGAAATAGTCGATGGTATGGTAAGGTTCAAATACCGGCTCTTCGTTTTCGCTGATCGATGGCTTAAAGGCTTCCGATAAGCCGGAAATGCCCGGTAATGGTATGGTAATCAATGGAGTCTCCTGCGCAGCAGCAGGTGTATCCTGCACGTTTTCAGCGGGTTGTGAGGCGGCTGATGGGGTGCTGGCTGGCCCTGCGGCGGTGACATCGCCAGGTACAAAAAATACGGGCTGTATCTTAAAGGCCTCGATGGCCTCCGGGGTTTCAGTAGCGCTAGCCGGAATTTCGGCCGTGGTGATGGCCGGCGGCACATCGTCTACCAGGCTCAGGGGTTCTTCTACCAGACTTACCGGTTCGGATACGCCGGGGATGAGTATTTCGGTTTCGTCGATATCGTTGATCTCGTTTGCGGCGGGCTCGGGCATTGCGATCCTGGTCTCCACCACGGGGGCTACGAATGCTTCGGGGGCGGCAATTGCCTCGGGGGCTGTCGGTGTTTCCTCTACTGGGTTTGTAGCGGTGGGGATGGTTGCCTCAGCATCCGGTGCCGGGCGGGTTGTTACGGGTTCCGACCGGTGCGTTGGGATTAGCAGCGTTTCTGCTACCGGCTCATGCTCCTGGAGGGTCCAGTGCAACCACAAAGGATTATTGAACCAGGCAACGGCATGGGCCGATTGGGTGGCGGCACGGTCGGGGGCCGTATCGTACACTTTCTTGGCCAGCAGCCAGTGACCTACTGTTGAGTAGGGATGGTCTTCCGTGAACTGCTGCAGCACCTGCTCGGGTACTTCCTGCAGGGAATCCTTTTGAAAAAAGTGTTTTACAATCGTATGGATATGTTGTTGCATGAAGGTTTTTACCAGTTTGAGAATAAGCGGTTGAAGGCTTCATCCACCATGTTCTTGATGATGTCTGGCGTCAGCTGCGGTTCGGCCTGGGTAAGGGAAAGGCTGGCGTTGAAGTCGAAGTTACGGGAAACCGTGGCTTCGAAGTTCGATTTGGGATCGTCCGGGTTCTTGTTGTTCACCAGTTTGATCGACATGGCGACGGTAAGCCGGTTAATCGATGCCTGCTGGTTGGATATAGCGGATGTGCTGACATCGTAACCGGTGACGGTGCCCGATATCTGGTAATCGCCATTGTCCTGTACCGGCGACAGACGGGTTTGACCCACGATCTTTTGCCGCAGTTTATCGGTGATCTGCGGGCTCAATTGCGGGTTCACGTACCGTGCTTTGTTGAGGAACAGTTCTACCTGAAAGGTCTTCACATCGGCCGGTATGCTGCCCAGGTCTTTGAACGAATAGCAGCCGCCGAGTACCAGCATACCGGCGAGCAACAACAGGGCCAGGAACCGGATGCCGGTAGCCTTGAACCATTGATGCAGTGTATTGCCGATATTGCCGGACCGGCTGGCGGTCCCGTTACGCTTTATAATGAGGTCATTCTTTGATATCATATTCTTTTAACTTACGGTATAAGGTCCTTTCACTGATTCCCAGATCGGTGGCGGCGTCTTTTCTTTTGCCTTTGTGTTTTTTGAGCGCCTTCATGATCAGGTCTTTTTCCATATCCATGATGTTGAGGGAATCCTCTACTTCTTCATGATGATGGATAGCATCGTCGTGGTGCAGCATTACCGGTTGTGCGCTGGTTACCGCGCCTGGCTGCTGCATGATCGACGGCGCCATGATCTCCTTGCCGCCCTTCAGTTCATTGATCATGGACTGATGTTGCTGGGCCATGCCTGGATTCTGCAATATCTCCACAAACATCTTCTTCAGTTCCGTTACATCTTTCTTCATATCGAAGAAGAGCTTGTACAGGATCTCGCGTTCGTTGGCAAATTCATGCCCGTTGGTGTTGCCGGTATTGCCTACGAATATCGGGAGCCTGTTCGAGGTGTCCCTATCGGGCAAAAAGCGGCGGAGCTCCTGGGCAGTTACCTGCTTGTCGGTGGCAAGAACGGAAATCTGCTCCGCAATATTCTTCAATTCACGAATATTTCCGGGCCAGCCATAGTTAATTAACACATCTTTCGCCTCATCGTCAAGCTGGATGGGCATTGCCTTGTATTTCTCTGCGAAATCAACAGCGAAACGCCTGAACAGCAGGGGTACATCTTCTTTGCGATCGCGCAGGGCGGGCACGCGGATGGGCACCGTGCTGAGGCGGTAATAAAGGTCTTCGCGGAACTTTCCGTTTTGGGTGAATTCCAACAGGTCTTTATTGGTGGCTGCAATGACGCGTACATCGGTCTTTTGTACCTTGGACGAACCTACCCGGATGAACTCACCGGTTTCCAGTACACGCAACAGGCGCGCCTGGGTGCCGAGCGGCATTTCGCCAATTTCATCGAGGAAGATGGTTCCTCCGTTCACGGTTTCGAAATAGCCTTTGCGGGAATCTACTGCGCCGGTAAAGGATCCTTTTTCGTGACCAAAGAGTTCGGAGTCGATGGTTCCTTCGGGAATGGCGCCGCAGTTGACCGCAATGAAGGGGTTATGCTTACGGTTTGAAAGGGCATGAATGATCTGCGAGAAGGCTTCTTTACCGGCCCCGCTCTCGCCGCTGATCAATACGGTGAGATCGGTATTGGCTACCTGGGCGGCTACCTGCAGGGCAAAGTTCAATGCAGGTGAGTTGCCAATGATGCCGAAGCGGTTTTTGATTGATTGGATATCCATAGTCACAATTCTTTTAGCTCATTTAATCTGGTTTCACAATTCCTGCCATCATCCTTTATTATTAGCAGCCGGTGATTACTCAACGATATGACCGATCAGCGTTCCGCCGGTGCATTCCGTTACAGTAACCATCGCATAATCGCCTTTGTTCAATGCGTGGCCGCCTTTGGGAAAAACTACTACTTTGTACTGACTGGTACGGCCCATCCAATCGTTGGCACTTTTCTTAGAGTCACCCTCGATCAACACCTTTACGGTTTTGCCGAGATCCTTCATATTGCTTTCGTGACTAAGCTTGCGTTGCATGTTGATGATCTCTTCCAGCCTTCTCTTCTTTAAGTCTTCGGGTATATCATCTTTGTAACGGCGGGCAGCCAGTGTGCCCGGCCTTTCGCTGTAGAAGAACATGTAGGCGTAATCGTATTTACTGTACTCCATGATGCTAAGCGTATCCTGGTGATCTTCTTCCGTTTCGGTGCAGAAGCCCGCGATGATATCGGCGCTGATGCTGCAGTCGGGGATGATCTTCATGATGCGATCTACCTTGGCCATGTACCACTCCCTGGTATAGGTGCGGTTCATCAGTTGCAGGATACGGGTAGAGCCACTCTGCACAGGCAGGTGTATGTATTTGCAGATGTTCTCGTATTTCGCAATGGTATACAGCACATCATCATTGATGTCTTTGGGATGGGAGGTGGAGAAACGCACACGCAGCAGCGGGTTCACGAGGGCCACTCTTTCGAGCAACTCAGCGAAGGTGACGATGTGCTCGCCATTGATGCCACTGCTCCAGTAATAGCTGTCTACGTTTTGTCCCAGCAGGGTTACTTCGCGGTATCCCTGGTTGAACAGGTCCTGGCATTCCTTCACGATGGAGTCTGCATCGCGGCTGCGTTCGCGGCCACGGGTAAAAGGTACCACGCAAAAGGAGCACATATTGTTGCATCCCCGCATGATGCTCACAAAGGCGTTGATGCCATTGCTGTTGAGCCTGATGGGGGCGATGTCGGCATAGGTTTCTTCCCGGCTAAGGAGTACGTTCACCGCCTTCTGACCTTCGGCCGCTTCTTCGATAAGGCCGGGTAATGTGCGGTAGGCATCGGGACCTACTACCAAGTCTACCAGTTTTTCTTCTTCCAGCAGTTTGGACTTCAGGCGCTCGGCCATGCAGCCCAATACGCCGATGAGGGCGCCGGGTTTTTCTTCCTTTACCGTGCGCAGGTCGCTGAGGCGCTTGCGCACCGTTTGCTCGGCCTTCTCGCGGATGGAGCAGGTATTGATCAATATCAGGTCGGCTTCTTCGTAGTTGCGGGTAGCTCCAAAACCACTCTCGTTGAGGATAGAGGCCACAATCTCGCTATCCGAGAAATTCATCGCACATCCATAACTCTCTATGTAAAACTTCTTGCCATAGGCAACAGGGTCATTCACGAAGGGGGCATAGGTTTCTCCCTGGCGATTTTCGTCCTGTTTGGTATGGGTAATCAGATCCGGCATCAGTTATTCAAAATTTGAAAGGGGCAAAGATAGCTAAAATGAGGGATAAATAATGACAGGATGGCAGGGCTACAACCACTGCCTTCCTTGTTGAACGATAAAACGATTGTTAGTCTGTTCTCAAATGAAAATGTGGTTAAAAAATGTAAACGGGCGAACAAGTCCGGGTAGATAAAAAGCGTCTGTAGGGTGGAATAACCGGCTAAAGTGGCGGTTGGCGGGGGATACAGTAGCGGGAAGGGGCCATTCCGGTGTCCTGATTGTACAGGGCTTCCGTTCATACCTGAAATATGGATATTGGACCCAATTGATTTAGCAATTTTTCATGAAAAGTTAACTTTACGCTTGCATGACCCTTATTTACCGTAGCTTTTTGTTGATATTTTCTATCGTTTGGGCCTTTTCCTTGCAAGCACAGGAATCGGCGAGCCAATCGCCTGGTATCATCACCGGCAATATCCTGGATGAAAAACAAAAAGCGATCGGCGACGCTACGGTCGAGCTGCAATTGCTGGCCGACACCCTCACCCGCAAAACGACCCTTTCGGACAAGAACGGTAATTTCTCCCTTTCCAATATTGCTTTTGGCTATTACCGGTTGAAGATCACGTATGTAGGTTTTCAGCCCATGGTCATCGACAGCATGAACTTCAGAACAGAGCGGTTCGATTTCAATATGAACGACCTGGTGATGAAATCGGGTACTTCTTCCGAAATGGCGGAAGTGGTGGTGTATGCCGAGAAGCCCCTGATCCAGAGCCGGGATGGCAATATCACGTTCAATGCCGGTGAATCGGCCCTGAGTGCAGGTTCTACCGCCAGTGAGTTGCTGAAGAGCGTGCCGCTGGTGGCCAACGATCCCGATGGCAAGGTGGTGGTGCGGGGTAAGGAGCCGAAGATCCTGATCGACGATAAACCGGTTGACCTCAACGCCCAGCAGCTACAGGATTTTCTCGAGTCGCTGCCCGGCAGTATGATCGAACGCATTGAAGTAATGACCAACCCGCCACCCCAGTATGCCAATGAGCAGGGCGGCGTGATCAATATCATTACCCGTAAGGGCAGGGTAGGTGCCGGCGCGCGGTTGAGCCTCACAGCAGGCACCAATGGCGAACGCAATATCAGCGGCAATATCAATTACCGCAAAAAGGGTTTGTCCATCAACCTCAACGTCAATACCGGCGATAACCGGGTGAACGGGTACGGCTATTCCAAACGGGAGAACCTGTACAAGGATTCCACGAACTATTTCAACAGCACCAACAGTTACCGCAACCGCAATACCCGGCCTGGCGCCCGGTTGAGCATCGATTACGATATCGACCGCAACAATATCGTGAATGTGCTGCTGCTCTTCAACCACAATGATTTCAGGAACCGGAGTGAGAATGAATATACCAACCTCAACCAGCACCAGGAGATCTATAAGTTAAGCAACCGGTATGTAGAAACGGAGGGGCAGAACGTAAACCCCGCGATGAACCTTACTTATACCCATCGCGGTAAGAAGCCGGGTGAAACGTTGCGCCTGATCGCTGGCGCCAATTACTCTTATAACCAGAATGACCGTACTTTCTTTCAGCAGTTCCTGTTTCCGGATCGTACGCCCACGGGTGTCGACTCTACGCAACAGCAGCTCAATGATAGCTGGAACCATGGGTATAGCGTTCGTGTGAATTACGATAAACTGCTTGACAATAAATCTACCTCCTTCTCGGTGGGTGGAGGTACTGTGGCCGATGCCAGTCATGTGGTGTTGAATACGCAATACTGGAAGAAGCCGGATAACGTATATGTGAAGAGCGATCTGTTGAGTAATGATTTTGGTTTTAAACAGAGCGTACACAGTGGCCGCTTTTCGATGAAGCAGATCATCTCCGAGCAAATGAGCGTTACGGCCGGTGTTACTGCCGAAGTAACCGATATTAAGTTTGACCTGAAGGATAAGACGGAGGTGAACAATGATTATACTACCTGGCTGCCTTTCGCCAATTTCAACCAGCGTTGGGAAGAGGTGCTGAACCTGAGTGTGGCTTATCGTAAAACGATCCGCCGGCCGGGTATCGGTCAGCTCAACCCTAGTATCGACTACGGTGATCCAAATAATATCCGTTACGGTAACCCGGAGCTGGCGCCTACTACAGCGCATAACTTCGACCTGGTGCTGGGACGGAATGGCAATAACTATTACACGAACCTGGGCTTCGGCTACAATGTGGTGCAAAGCATTTTCAGTCAGATCCGCAACCTGCTGCCCGATGGCAAAACGGAAACAACCTGGCAAAACATCGACGATCGCCATGAGTATGAAGTGAGTACCTGGAGCGGGTATACCTTGTCGAAAAGGTTGCGGATGAATGCGAGCGCGAGCTATACTTTCAACAAGTACAGCGAATACGACAAAACGAAGAACAAGTACCGGGATGGCGGTTCGTTCACGACGAGCTTCAATGCCAACTACTCGCCCCTGGATGTGTGGAACTTCAATGGCAATTTTACGCTGAACCGCTTTGCCAATCCGCAGGGCACGGTGCGCAGTAACGTGCGTATGAACCTTTCGGCTCAATATAAGCTGCTGAAGAAGAAACTGATCCTTACGCTCAATGCGATCGATCCTATCTTCCAGCAGAAATATACTACGTATACATTTGGTCCCAATTACAACCTGGAGTCTTTCAGTAATGCGCGTACGCGCAGCTATCGTCTCACGGTGAGTTACAACTTTACCAACCTGGTGGGTGGGGGTAAGAAGAAGCCGTCGGCTGCAGCCTCGGTGCCGGTGAAAGGTGGAGCAGGTGCGACCGGGAAAGGATCCCCGGCTAATGGGGTGAAGCGCGGTGAGCCTGCCAAGGCTACGACACCCACTAGCACTGAAAAGAATGGCCAGCCTGCCAAGGCTGTACCGGCCAAACAACCCGCGGCTAAAGTGAAGCCGGAGGGTACGACGGTTGGTGTTCCTATTTAATCGATCAAAAGACTGAGCTATGTGGCCTGCTATCGACCAGTTGAAGGGTTGATGGGGGCGTGGCTATTGGGAGACTTGCTGTCGTAGCAGCTGTGATTGACCGTGAGGTGGTGTGGTGTGGGGAGGCTGTGGCGAGGGCAGGGTGAGATGTGCAGCAGCGTGGCGGCGAAAGGAGGAGTAAGCAGATGAGCACGAGCAGTAACAACGGGGGGGAGGCAGCAGCAGACCAGGGCCTGATCACCGGTAGATCAGGAGGGGACCAGGAGCAGGTCAGGGACTCCCCGGGAAGTGCATCGCTGTAAAGTCGCTATAATGTCGCTATAAGGTCGCTATAAGGCCGGTATAATGTCGCTAAGAGGTCGCTACAGTATCGCGATGATAACGCTGTAAGAGGTGGGGGAAAGCCGCCCAAAAGACTGATTTTGGCCTCTGCGGGTAATAGCTGATATGGTATCCTGGCCGGCATGGTGCGTTTTTATTGTTGTTTTTGTGGATGGCTGATCGTGTGGTGTGATGCCTTGTAAGCTGATGTAAATTTGTAAAATCCCCTCTACATATAAGACAATTCAATACGGTTATTCGTTGCGTATGTGGGTAACTGTTTTTGTTGTTTTTTGGCGTGGTAGTTATTGCCTTTTGCAGGAGTGATACTCCTGACGAGTATGTCAAACTGAGTGATCGGACGAAATTGTTCAGAGGCGCTCTCGTCTCTAAAAAAACGTTAAAAGGGTTACGTGGCTTTTGTTCACGGCGACTGGTAGTTACATTTAGTACATGAAGCATTTACTACTTTCTACCGTATTGTTTGTTTCGACGGGCATTGCCGCTGTGGCTCAAGCCCCTTGTTACAAGAACCTGGTATTGGAAGGCGGCGGTGTGCGCGGGTTTGCTTATGCCGGTGCTTTTGAAGTGCTGGACAGTTTGTGTATCCTCGATGATATTGAGCGGGTGGGAGGTACGTCGGCCGGAGCGATTCAGGCGGCGTTGCTCTCGGTGGGGTATACGCCACGCGAGATATTATCGTTAACAGCCTATGTAAAGCCGCAGCAATTCAATGACGGATCCTGGTTTGTGGGTTCGGGAATGCGCCGGTTGAATAAAGAATTTGGCTATTACAAGGGCGAGAAGATCTCGGAATGGCTGGAAGAATTGATTGCGCGCAAAACAGGAAATGGTCTTATCACTTTTGCCGAATTGCACCGGCTTGGACGATCGAAAGGATACAAAGATCTGTACATAACGGGTACCGACCTTACCTATCAGTGCCTGCGTATTTTCTCCCATGAACAATATCCCAATATGGCCATCAAGGATGCGGTGCGCATCTCGCTCTCCATTCCGCTTTATTTTAAACCGGTATTGATCGATGACCAGGGTAAGGTGTACGAGAAAAAGGAGAAAGGGATCGTTCTCCATACTATGGTTGACGGGGGCGCCCTCAGCAATTATCCTTTGTTCCTGTTCGACTCTTCGAAATACATGGCCGGGGTGGTCTTTCCCCGCAATGTGTTCATGGAAAACCCGGAGACGCTGGGGTTGATGATGGAGTCGCCCGAGCAGATCGCCCATAACCGGTTGAAGGCGGGTAATTCTCCCATTCCCATCAAGAGCCTGAAGGATTATATGAAAGCTGTGTATGTTACGCTGATCGACAAGCCGAGTCCGGAGGCTAATGGCAGCAGCGCCTGGAAGCGTACCATTACCATCAGCACCCTGAACTATTCGGGGCGGGTGCGTAAGTTGCCGAAGAAAGTGGTGGAGGACTTGCTGGAGAGTGGAAGGGAGGGCGTGCGGCGGTTTTTTGCATCTTCCGGCAATCCCGCATGAACTTGTATGTGATAAATGATTATACGGTTTAATCGACCTGTGGATCTATTCGCGCCTGCATGAAAGCGTTTGATGGCGATGATTCGCATTGGCTGAAATAAGCATTCGGAGGAGGGCGTTTATAGGCCCTAACTTTCTTGCCTATGCTCCGTAAGCTGGTGAAATTATTGAGTGCGCTCTTTTTTCTGCAGGCCAGTATGGCGTATGGCCAATGTCCCGGTTCCTCTCCGCTGACTATCGATAATATCATTACAACGGAAATGCGTTGCCCTTCGTCGGCCACTGCCAATGCCATTGTATCGGGAGGTGTGGCGCCTTATAGTTATGCCATTACGGCGGGCCCCAGGATCGTGACCCCGCAATCGTCCAGTCTCTTCAATGCCTTGCCTGCCGGTCTCTATACCATGCGGGTTACCGATAACTGTGGTAACAATACAACACACGATTTTCAGATCACCGGTTCTTATACCGTTACCCAATTGACCAATGTATTGAGATCGCCGTCCTGTACCGGCAACAGCGATGGTGCTATCGAAGTAAATGTTACTGCCGGTGGCCGAGCTCCCTTTACTTATGAGTTGATAGCCCCTTCACCCATTATACGTCCTGTACAAACCAGTAATCTTTTTGACAATTTGCCCATAGGCAGGTATACGTACCGGGTAAAGGATTCCTGTGGTAATGTGCAAACGCGAACGGTAAACCTGCTTGATAACACCAACAATAACTTTTTGATTGTAGACCTGAAATTGAATTGGGTTGCCTGCGATTCCTTTTATGTTGCTTACCGGGTAACGTCGGATGCAGGAGCCAACTTCAGCATGCCTTTTGAATCCGAATTACAGTTGCCCAACGGTTCGGTGATCAAGCGCGTTGTTGCAACTCCCTCTGCTACTATTCTAGATACCTTCCGCTTCAGGTACGGTCACCTTAAGTCGGTGGACCCCTGGTTGCTCCTTACCGTATATAACGGATGCAGGGTGCCGAGGTTGTTGAATTACAGAATGCCGCTGGATATGTCGGTCGTGAAGGAGGAGGATGGCAGTTGCAGCGGCTTATACCGGTACATATTTGATCAAGGTACAGATAACAATCCTGCCTATCCCTATAACAGACTGGTACATTGCGGAACTATTACTTATTCGTTGATCAATCCTTCAGGTACAGTGGTGGCTACCCAGGTCAATAATTCAACCTTTTCCGGTTTTCCGCCAGGTATTGGTTATAAAGTTGTCCGGGAGACCTGCTGCAATAAGGATACGCTGGAGTTTGACTGGGCTACCATGCCGTTTCATAAATTGACGTACAATATTGACCTCGGCTGTAAAGAAGGTACAGCCGTTTTGCGGATACAGAACAATGGAGCCGATTCAGGGATTGTGGTGATAGAATCAGGTCCTGCTTCGGTGACTTTTGCCAATGGGGTTACCCATACCTTCACGTATCCGGATACCATCAGACGAGTGTTTTCTTCGTCTGCCAGTATTGTACTGGGATATCTCACAGAAGGTTCTTACAGGATGTATTATATCAGCGAATGCGGACATAAGGATACTGCTAATATCGTAATACTTCCCGCACACCTGAAACGCGTTACTTTCAACACCAGTCTGGTAAAAGGATGTCTGAATGATAATAAGATCGTTTGGGAAGGAACCAGCAATTTCCGGGGAGCTGATAATATTACCATTACCAAAGGCACGACGGTTACCACCAGGTCCGTATCGACATCGCCCTTTAAGGATTCTGTCGTTAACCTTGCTCCGGCTTTCTATACGGTTGAATACCTGTACCGGAACTACCGGCCTACCCATTTTGTGACGGGCATGGCCGGGCTTGCCTGCGACAAAATTACCGCGTACATCAATGTGCCCAATTATACGCAACCCTTTCTTAGAGATGAAGCATTGGTGGGGCGTTGTGCCAGCGACCGGCTGGTGTCGTTGGTGCCGGATAGTTCAAGCGGGGTATTGCCTTTCTGGTATGATGTTTTAGCCGGTCCTGTTATTCCTCCGGGCCAAAGCCATCCTCTTTATACCAACCTGCCTCAGGGAACGTATACCGTTAGGGTAACGGATGCCTGCGGCAACAGTTATTCGGATGATATATATTTTGATAGCCTTATCAAACCAACGCTTGATGTTCAGCAAGACTGCCAATTCGAAACTTTTACCGCGTTTGCGACCTCTTCGCCTTCCTATGATTATCACTGGATCTATCCGGATGGAACTGCGCTGCCAGGAGGCTACCTTGGTTTGTGGCCCTACACGATCAATGATGCAGGAACCTACCGGCTGGTGGCTACCAGTATATTAGCGGGCTGTATTTATACAGAAGATACGAGCATTACACTAACGCTGTGTTCCCTGCTGCCAACAGAACTGTTAAGCTTTAAGGGTGTTGCTGAAACAAATGTGGTTTCCCTGCATTGGAAGATAGCAGCTGCTGGTACTGTGCATCGTTTTGTTGCAGAACGTAGTGCAGATGGTAAACTGTTTACGCCGTTGGGTTCGGTGCCGGCAACGGAAAGTGTAACTACTTACCGGTTTACGGATCAACATCCGCTTGCCGCCAAAGTCTGGTACCGGCTGCAATTGGTAGATAATAATGGTAGTACCGTTAAAAGCAAGACGATTGTTGTCGACAGATCTCAAACCAGGTCGCTTAGAGTGTACCCTGTGCCGGTCGATGAACACGGCCAGGTTTACCTGGACCATCCGGTAGCCACTACTGCCACACGTATCGAAGTTGCCGACCTGCTGGGCCGGGTAATGATCAGGGCAGCGGCCGTAAGTGGCGTCAAGCAGTCGCTGGTCGATATCAGCAAATTACCGGCGGGCAGTTACCTGCTGATCTACCGGGATGGCAGACAGACGCAAACCGTTAAGTTGTTGAAAAAGTAGGTGGACCCGGGACGAGTTGCTTTTCCGTAACCGGCAATCGGGCAATTCTTATATTATTCCTTAACTTTAAGAGGCAAGCGGAAATAGCTCATTTGGTAGAGCGATAGCTTCCCAAGCTATAGGTGGCGGGTTCGAGCCCCGTTTTCCGCTCAAAGGCTCTCAGGCCTTAGGTGGTCCCGACGGTTGTCGGGAAGCCCCGTTGTTCGTTCAAAAGATCCCCAAACTATAGGTGGTCCCGAAAGTTGTCGGGAAGCCCCGTTTCCCGCTCATTTTTTCCAAAGTAACACCGGCAACAAAAAGAAGATGGCAAATAATGCCGTTGCCAATCCTCCGAGGGTGCCCACGGCCAATGAAAACCAGAATACTTCCTGCTGGCCTTCCAGCACAAAAGGTATCAAGCCGCAGCAGGTCGATATGGTGGTTAGTAATATTGTCTTTGCCCGATAGGCGATCGCTTTCTTCAACGTACTATTCCGGTTCTCTACAGGTTCCTTTTTTTTCAAGTTGTTGAAATCATTGATCAAAAATATGGCTGCATTGGCCACCAGTCCGCCCAGCATGATAAAGGCTGCATACCCACCCTGATCGAAATAAAAGCTCCCCCCGTAAAATGTCAGGAATAGTCCCATAAAAGAAACAGGGATCATGCAAATGATCGCCAATGGCTGCCGGAGGTTTTCGAAAAGGATGGAGCCCAGCATGAATATAGCCAGTATGAGGATGCCGATCAACCCGTATTTGCGCACGCCTTTTTCCCAGGCATCATTGCCTCCCTGGTGTATGGCGCTATAGCCAACCGGCATTTCCAGATTCATTTTTTTTAGGATGCCGGTCAATACTTCGTTGCCCGTTTGTGGTGTGCCGAGGAATTCAAAACTTAACAGCCTGATGTATTGGCGATTTTCCCGATGCAGGCTATTGGTAGTAGCGCGGATCTCCAGGTTACCTGATTCTGCAATTCTTGTTTTTCGATTGCTATCCAGTTGGAGCGTATTTTGTAACAGGTCGTATTGGGAATACCTGCCGGCAATTTTTTCTTTCAGCACCAACGGATACAACTGGTTGTTCATAGCGACCTGTGTAGTGGCTTTGAACTGATTGGTACGGTAAGCAACGCTGTTGAGCACCTGTTGCGGGTTGGTTTGGTGTAACGCGAGTTGCTTTGCATCGAGTTGCAGCAGGTATTCACGCCCGGGCTTTTCATCAAATTCGAGATTGGTGTTGGTGTTTACCTGTTGTATACGTTTATGGGTGAGTAATTTTTGGGCAAGTATGTCTGACTGCCTTTCGAGTTCATCGTAATTGTACCCCTTCATCAATACACGAAAGGTGGGGATCTCATCTCCGCTTTCATTGGTAAACCCGAGTCCAACGCCATATATATTCCAATCAACAGCGCCCCATTCCAGCGATTTGGCCACCAAGGCTGATTTTAACAGATAAGGGGTAGAACTGTATTGTTTCTCTTCCGTAAAGGATATGTCGATGCTTCCGCGCTGGCCATTGTAGACGGTTGTTACAAATTTGTCGATGCCGGGGACTTGTGCAAGGTAGCTTTCGACTTCGGCCAATATTCCGTTGAGTTGATGGACCGTATTGCCATATGGCATTTCAGCTGTTACATGCAGCATAACCCTTTCGGGATTGCGATAGCCGCTTCGTTCGTTAACATTGTCCAGGAATAGCCGGAGTGATCCACCCGCCCATTTTTCAAGTGGTCTTTTGTATTTATCCCGGTACGTTTCGCTGCCGAAGCTGTTATTGTACCAGCGATGATACCAGGCATTGCCTTCCCATGTTGACGGAAGCAGGTATACGGGAAGCCCGAAGCCGATCAATAGCAGCAGCAGGAAGGTTTTTCTGTACCGGGCGAGGCCGGCAAGGATCTGTTCATAATATCGCTGGCAACGGGCTAACCAAGGGGTTTGACCAACAGGTTGCCTGGTGGCCGGTGCAACGGGCACTGACCCGTTCAACAGCCTATACATACCAGGGGTGAACCACAGGGCGGTGATCAACGAGGCCAGCAAGGCCAGCATGATGATGGCCGCAAAGTCGACCAGGTTCTGCTGATCTTCTTCCGGCAGTAAGAAGATCAGGCTCAGCGCAGCTATTGTGGTGAAGGTAGCACCGAGCAGCGCCGGATAGATCTTCCGGTTGCGCCACCGGTGATAGTGGTCGATCATTACGATCGCATTGTCGATCATCAAACCAAATGATATGGCGATACCGGCGATGGTATACAAGTGTATGTTGAGGCGGAAGGCCCAGGCCAGGAGTATGGTGAGCAAGAGTGTTACGAGGAGGCCCGACAGCAAGGTTACCAGGTACTTCCAGTTGCGATAGGCCACTATGATGAATATGACGAGTATCAGCGCTGAAAGTCCGGTACGTTGATAGTTCTTAGTCATTTCACGTTCCAGGAATTCTGTATCGTCGTATTCGAGCAGGGTGGTGAAGTCCAGTGGCAATTGTTGTTTGGTCCCATCCATCAGTTGCTTTACCTTTTTGGCGATCAGTATCTTATTCTCTCCTTCGTTGGCGTAGATACTTAATGTCACCGAGTTATTTCCATTGATCCTGAAATAACTATCGGCCTCCTGTTCTTCCTGGTATATTTCGGCGATGTCGCGGATGCGCAGCGGAACGGTGCCCGCGACCGGCAGCTGTATGTCGCCGATCATCGGGATGGATACTTCGGGTGAAGCTATCTGTAAAAAGTATTGACCTCCGTTGGCAGTTGCCAATTGCCCCGGGTATGCTTCTGCCATGTACGATTGGAGGGTGGTCATAATGCGAGCAGGATCCAGCTGCCAGGCCTGGCATTTGGCTGCATCGAACCTGACGGACAGTTGAAGACCCGGTACGCCCGACAACCTGGTTTCCCGAATTCCCTGGTACCCGGCAAATGCATCCCGGAAGTGTTTCCCGGCCACTTCCCTGATTCGGTAAGGCTGCAAAGGGGCGTTGATCGAATAGACCAGCAATGGTTCAGGAGCCCTGGTTGTATTGCTGTTGGCACTGATCAACGGATAAGATGCACCGGGAGGTAGTTGCGGATAAACCTGCCTGAGCATGGCTGCTAACTCTAACCGCTTGAACTGCATATCGGTTGATGGATGAAATTCCAACTGTATGTAGCCAGCATCATACCTCGAAACAGAATTGATCTTTTTCAAATTGCTTAACTGTGCACAGACGCCTTCAATTTTGGAGGTAACCTGTTGTTCAAGTATTTCTGGGTTGCTGGCAGGCAACGAGAAACTCACCGTTAATGTGGTTGACCGGTGCGATGGCAGCAGGTCAACCTTCAGTGAGGGCAATACCAGCAAGCTGCAGGCAATGACTGCAATAAAAATCAACACAATCCGGAATGGTGTGATGATAGAACTATGCTTCATGCTAGTTGCGGGACATGGTTTTGACAGTCAATTAAATAATGGGATCAATGGAGGTGCGTATCAAACAAATTTAACGGTAACAGTATTAAATAGCTGTTTGTAATATAAAAATAGTTTTTGTTTTGTTGCCTTCACGTTGTTATATTTATTGTAGATAGCAGCTACTCCGGGTTTCTAATTCCCATTAACCTTATTCATCAACGCAGATGCCAAAACAGTACCTTGATCGCCTGCAAACCCTCGACAGGCTTATACGCATTAAAGGCACGGGAACTCCTAAACAACTGGCTGACCGGCTTGATATTTCTGAGAGGACATTGTACAGGCTTATCGATACCATGCGTTCATTGGGCGCACCCATAGCATACTCCGAGTCCAGGCAGTCCTACTATTATATAGAAGAGGGCACTTTCACTTTTAATTTTCAGCGTTATACCACAGCTTAAAAAAGATAAACGATGTATCGTACTGCCAGTACGTGGCAGTATGACTTTGTAAACTTGTCTTAATATTTCCCATACCGGTTAGGAAATAGAAACAATTTTGATTCATTTCTTAAATCATTTAACCATGAATGCTTCCAAGAGGTCAGGTAAGAAAATGATCATGGCGCTGGCAATTGCCGCTATGACCATGGGTATCATCAGTACATTTTCCACAGAAGCCAAAGCTGTTGTTGAGCCACCCAAGGGTAACTGGGTAGAAACAAATTGTGTTTGTCCTGGAGGTAAAATTGTTGGTAATTCCAATAATTGCAATCCCGGCACTGCCAATTGCAACGACAATGACTGCAGTCATACTTCCTGTGGAGGTGTTTCATAATCTTCAAAGTATAATGAAAGGTTGGGGGATCATATTACCCCGACCTTTCCTGTAAACCCAATATGTATATGGTCGTTAATCTTTTACGCAAGGCTTTTAAAGGCATTGCCTTGTTTGCGTTGCCGGTAATTATTCTGTTCGGATGCGCCAGCGGTGACAAGAAGAATAATGTTTTGGTGATCGACGAGGCGATTACGCCGCTTCCTTTGTTCGAGAAAGATAAATATGATTCGCTGGTATCGCCCGGCAAAATTATTAAGGCGGCAATCCCGCTCAAATTTCAGTTGTCAGGAATTGGCAATAGCATTGTCGCCGAGGCTGCGAGTATCTTTGTGGCTGATCATAAATATTATGTATGGGATAAAAAGTTTTCGGGTCTTAAGGTATTTGATGAGAACGGTAACTATCTCTTCCAGGTTGGAAAAGTGGGGAAGGGGCCGGGAGAGTATATCAAGATCTTTGATGTTAAGTTTGTCGATTCTTCCAGGATCATCCTGCTGTGCGATGCTGTCAATTTGCTGTACTTCGATCTGGCTGGAAACTACCTGAAAACCACCAGCCTCGGTATGTTTGCCTACACGTTTTCGATCACCCCGACAGGAGATTTCCTGTTTTACATCAACAATAATTTTTCGGAGAAAAGCAAGCAGTTCAATGTGGTGCTTACGGATTCAACGATCAAGGTGCTGGACCGGTTCTTTGAAAGTGAGATGAAGGATGATCCTGCTTCCTTCGATTATACCGGTTTCCTGAATAATGATATCGGTAATTCGCTGTACGCCATTCCTTTTGATGATAAGGTCTTTGCTTTTAATGGCGGAGCTTTCCGGGTTCAATACAAATTTAACCTTGGTGCCAATAAGCTGGCAGAGTCGATCATTAATAATAATGTACGTTCGAGAGCGGCTGAGCGCAGAAAGGCAGATTATATTGGTAGTGAATTTTTCGAAGGGCAGCATTACCTGTTCTTTTCTTACAAGGAGGATGACAGGATTTTGTACGGTATCCTGGACAAGCAAAAAAATACGCTCAATACTGCCCTGAACATAGAAAGAACCGATGACTATTTGTCGCGCTTGTTCTATGTTCCCCTTGGCCGTGTTGGTGATACGTTGCTGGTAGGTGTGCAACCGGAAAAGATCATTTATCTGAGAGACACGCACAAGGATTATCTTGAAATGATCAAAGTGTCTAACAAGCCTTTATATGATATGATCCAGTCCTTTCACGCAACCGACAATATGGTGCTCCTGAAATGCGTGCTGAAATAAAGAAACCAGTCTGCAGATGCTTTCAGGTGTTTGCGGGGAAGGTATTATTGATCCGTTAATTGTTTAATCATGCGTTTATTCAACCTGTCCGTATTGCTGGCAGCGGGTATTGTTTGCGCTTTGGTCACGGGGTTTGGCGGCTGTGCCTCCCGGCAAGCCAAACCTGTTGTACAGAAGCCTACCAGGGTAGAGGTGGACTCGACCGTGAAAAATCTTGGTGATATTGAACAACATAGTAATTCGGTTGCTGTGTTTCGCGTCAGGAACGTGGGCGACGTTCCGCTTGTACTTTCTTCGGTAAAGCCAGATTGCCATTGTACCGGCGCCCAATGGGATACTGCCGCCGTTATGCCGAATGCGTATACCGAAATCAGGGTCACCTATGATTCGGAAGCGCTGGGCTTTTTTCAACAGTCTGTTGACATTGAATTGAATACCGCCGAGCAACATCTGGTTTGTCTTATCCGGGGGAAGGTGGTTGCCGGCAACCGTCCCCACGGCCTATGAGGCGGGTGGGGCAGAACTTTCGGTTATAGGGTGCATTTGCCGTTATGCGTTCGTTTTTTGGTTATTAATAGTTTATCTTTATCCGTAGCAACAGTACAATAACCGAAACTATGAGAAAGTTCCCAATCCGGGTGCTTGCCTGCCTTTTGAGCGGTGCCTGGTTCTGTATATGCGCTCTCTCCTGCGATTCCGCAGCCACTCCTGCAGGCCATGCCGACAATCAAAACTTTACCGGAATCCGTGTTAGCAAAACCACTTCATCGGTTACGACCGTCGTGGCAGAGGTTCGTCTTTTTCAGTACCTGATCCAATCAAACGGGAAAATAAGATCCTTTAAAGAGCAGCTCGTATTTGCTGAAAATGCCGGGCGGGTAACCGTTTGTCATGCCAGTACCGGCGCCCGGTTCGGATCGGGCAGTTTGATCGTTCAAGTCGACACGGCTGCGATCCGGCAAAAGGTAGAAAGGGTGAAGCTGGCGCAGTTCAATGCGTTGCGCGAGTATGAAAGTCAGTTGCTGGGTTATGAAACACTCCTGAAGGACAAGAGTAAAGAACAGGCGGCTGATATCCGGAAGAAGTTGCGGATCAGTACGGGGCTTGCCATTGCTGAGCAGGAGCTGCTGGAGTTGAAAACCGAGATGGAGAAAACGATGATCAGAGCTCCCTTTAGCGGCATCCTGGCGGATGTGAAGGTACAAGCCGGTGAGCTGTTGAAGCCGGGGCAGGAGCTATTCCGGATATACGATCCCCAGCACCTGCTGCTGGAAGTAAAAGTATTGGAATCGGATATACCGTTGATCAGGAAGGGGACGCCGGCCGAATTGTCGCCTGTTTCAGATGCGGAACAGGTTTTCGGCGCCACTGTGGCTGAGATCAATCCTTACGTCGATGAACATGGCCTTGTTACTATAAAACTTGCCGTAGGCGCCAGGCGCGATCAACCGGGGGCCGGCCGAATGACGGAGCGGATGTTATTTCCCGGAATGAACTGCATGGCTGTGATCCGGGTGCCGGCCGCCAGGTCTTTGCTGGTGCCAAAAGATGCCGTGGTTATGCGGAGCGGGAGGGCAGTCGTGTTTACCGTTGAACAACAGAAAGCGCATTGGCACTATGTAGTTACCGGCAGAGAGAATGGTCAGGAGATCGAGATCAAAGAGGGATTGAAGCCCGGTGTTCAGGTTATCACTTCTAATAATCTGCAGCTGGCCCACGAAGCCCCGGTAGAGGTGGTGAAATCAGCAGATACGCTATTAAAGGAATAAACGATATCTTTCAACAACCCACTTCATCAGCCGAATGGTTCGCTACCTGATCCAACGCCCCATCGCAGTGCTCATGATCTTTGCTGCCTTGCTGATAGCGGGGCTCGTAGTGATCGGCAAAATACCGGTTTCCCTGTTGCCCAATGTCGATGTTCCCCGGGTGATGGTGCGGGTACATTATCCCAATGTATCAGCATCGGTGATGGAGGAGCGTGTTGTGAGGCCCTTGCGTGAAAGCCTGATGAACATCAACAACCTGAAGTCGATCGATAGCCGTTCCGGCAATCACGCAGGCCTTGTGTACCTGACGTTTGAATATGGTACGCGAATGAACCTTGCGTTCATTGAAGTGAATGAGCAAATTGACAGGATCACGGCTTCGTTGCCGCGTGATATGCAGCGGCCGCAGGTAGCACGGATCAATACCGCCGATATTCCAGTGATCCGGCTACAGGTAATTCCGAAGGCAGGTACCTCTATCGGTGAGGTAACTTCCCTGACGGAGAAGGTTTTGAAAAAGCGTTTGGAACAATTAAACGGCGTTTCGCTGGTAGACATCAACGGCGTACGGAAGGATATCATTGGCGTGATTCCCGATGGTGCGAAACTGTCGGCGGTGCAACTTACCGAGCAGGATATTTCTGAGGCCATCCGGAATGCCAACCGTGAGTTGGGTGGTTTGAGCGTGACGGCCGGGCAGTATCGATATTTTGTGAAACTGGCCAATAGGCTCGAGGATGTTCATACGATCGGCCAGTTGCCGATCACCCTGAAGGATGGCACCGTTATCAGACTCAACCAGGTGGCCCGCCTGGAGCAAACGTCGGAAATACCCACGGGCTATCATTTTTACAATGGAAAGGAAGGGCTCGTTGTTACGATACAAAAACAGCCGGATAGCCGGATGAATGAATTGGTGCCGCTGGTAAAGGAGGCGGTGGAGCTGTTTAAACGGGAGTATCCACAGGTTCAATTCGAGCTTACGCAGGACCAAACCTTTTTATTGGATGCCGGGATAGGCAACCTGGAGCAGGACCTGTTGTATGGCGGCATTCTCACTATTCTATTGTTGTTCCTCTTTCTGGGTAATTGGGCTTCTCCCTCCCTGATGAGCATCAGTATCCCTCTTTCGCTGATCATCACGTTCATCTTCTTCTACCTGTTTGGCATCTCTTTCAACATCATTTCCTTATCGGGGCTGGCCCTTGGTATTGGCATGCTGATCGACAACTCCATTGTCGTTATCGATAGCATCACGCGCAAGCGGGTTGCCGGCAAAGGGATGCTCGAAAGCAGTGTGGAAGGAACCAATGAGGTCATTGCTCCGGTGATCAGCCAGGTGCTGACCACTATAGCGGTGTACGCGCCCCTGATCCTGCTGAGCGGAATGGCAGGAGCGCTGGTATTTGATCAGGCCATTGGTTTGACGATCTCTCTGTCTGTATCGTTGCTTGTTGCCTTTATTCTGGCGCCGCTTCTGTATAAGTTGTTGTTGAAGACACCGCCGGATCGATTGAAGAAGGATACCGCTTTATACGCGTTTGTGGCAAAGGGATATCATGCCATGATCCATCACATTCTACAACGCAAGCTGCTGTATTTCCTGCTCACGATCTTCCTGATGCCTATCGGCATTTGGCTGGCGACAAAGGTTCCCATTACCGGGTTGCCTAAACTTGAAAAAAGAGAAAGCCTGGTCATGATCGATTGGAATGAAGCGATCGACGCCCGGGAAAACCTGCAGCGTATCCGGCACTTGTATGGAACTATTCAGCCTTTTTGCCAGGTGGCCGAAGCCGAGGTTGGTATCAAGCAATTCCTGTTGCAGGCGGGCGGGAGCAATATTCAGCAAGCTGAGTTATATTTTGCCTGCAATGACGAAGCGACCAAAATGAGGACCGATAAACTGGTTGCCAGCTGGCTACAGGAAAAGCACCCCCTGGCTGCGCTGCAGATCATTGACGCACCCAATGCTTTTACACAACTGTTCAACTCGACGGCTCCCTATTTTGAGGCCCGTTTTAAGCCATCTGGTAACCAGCCAGCAGGCAATGAATATGCGGACTTCGATCATCTACTTGCACAATTGCCGAAGCCGTACGAAGCGGGAGCGGGCCTGCTCGACGAGCCGAATGTTTCGGTGGTGCTTGACTATAACAAGCTGTCGCTATACGATGTTGACCGGAGCGTTATTGAAGAAGCTCTTCAACAACAGTTTGGTGTTTATACCGTATCTGACATCAGACGGTTTGGAGATAACCGGTCGATCCAGTTACAATCGGCCTATCAGGCTGTTGAGGCCAAGCTGGGTATCCTGGTTGTAAGCCGGCAGGGTGTTTCTTATCCACTGAACAACTTCGTTACCCTCCATAAAGGTGTGCATGCTAAATTCATTACTGCTGATAAGTCGGGCCCCTATCGCTCAGTTGCCTATACGAAGGATAAACAGGATATTCCTGCACTACAACAGCAGATTGCTACGCTCGCCACGCAACATAGTTTGAATGTTGAATTTACAGGTCAGTATTTCGATGACCGCCAGCAGGTAAAACAGCTTTGGATGATCTTCCTGATCGTGTTGTTCCTGCTTTATTTTATCCTGGCTGTTCAATATGAAGACCTGGTGCAACCCATCATCGTCATGCTTACGATCCCTTTGGGTATTACAGGCGGTATGTTCCTGTTGTGGGTGACAGGAGGTACGCTGGATGTGATGGCTGTTATCGGTTTTATTGTGATCCTGGGCCTCATTGTGGATGATCCCATCTTAAAGATTGAAACGTTGAACCGCCTCGAAAAGCGATATGCTCAACAGGGCCTTCCATTCAATGAAAAATTGCTGGAGCGAATGATCCATGAAGCGGGCGATATTTGTTTGAAGCCATTGCTGATGGTTTCGCTGACGACCAGTATTGCGCTGGTGCCTGTATTGTTTGTGGGCGGTATCGGCAATGATCTGCAAAAACCTTTGGCGATCGTCATTATTGGCGGCCTTACGATCGGCACCTTTTTTACGACCTGGTTTATTCCGCTTGCCTATTGGCAGGTGGCCAAATGGAGGAACCGGAAAAACCGCCAACAACCTTTGCTATGAAGAAGATTTTATGGATACTTGCCTGCTGGACGGTTTGGGTAACGATTGCCCACGCGCAGCAACCTTCGGGCCTCACGTTATCGGATATCATTCACCAGGCCCAGTCGCTGTCGACCCGCTTCAGGCTTGCGCAAACGCAAAAGGAGATCAGCCATTACCAGTTTCTCACTTATAAAAGTGACCTTAACCCGCAGATATCGTTGTATGGCAATGCGCCGGTATACAATAAAGAGTATTATGCGGTTCGGCAACCCGATGGTACCATCAAGTTTCAATCCATCAACCAACTGAACAACAATATCGGTTTCAGTTTGAGCCAGCAGGTTCCGCTAACCGGTGGTGTTCTGTCGCTGAATACCGACCTCACCCGTTTTGATGATTTCAGGAGTAAAACAAAACAATACAGTGGCACGCCGGTCTTTCTACAGCTTTCGCAACCCCTGTTTGCTTTCAATGAATTGAAATGGCGAAAAAAGATAGAGCCGCTGAAGCTGGAAGAATCGAAAAAAGTGTATTCGCAGGAGATGGAAAATATTGCGCGGGATGCGACGCGCCTGTATTTCGATGTACTGGATGCGCAGAATGATATGCAGATCGCCGAGGTGAACCTGACTAATAGCCGGCGTAATTATGAAACCGAACAAAAAAGGATCGATCTGGGTACCACGACGGAAGATAAGTTGTTGCAGCTGGAACTGCAGATGCTACGCAGCAGTCAGGACCTGGAAAAAGCCCGGTACAACTACCAGGTGGCTCAGCTGGCACTCAAATCCTTCGTTGGGATCAAAGGCAATGATGAGTTGTTGCTTGTTGCCCCGGAGGAGATCCCTTACCTGCGTATTTCGATCACGGATGCCTTTGACTGGGCAAAAAAGAACAGGCCCGAATTCATTGCCTTTAAGCGGAAGATGGAGGAGGCGCAGCGGGATGTGGCCCAGGCAAGAGCGGCCAAACAGCAGGTAAACCTGTTGGCCAGCTACGGGCTTAACAATGCCGGCAATACGATCGGCAACGTGTACCAAAACCCCAATAACCAGCAACGGTTTATCGTTGGGTTCAACATACCTATTGTTGACTGGGGGCGCAGAAAAGCCCGGTACAATACTGCAAAGGCCATCGAAAAACTGACGGAAACCACCAATGAGATGGATGAGTCGACCATCTACCAGGAGATCACCACGCTGGTAAAGAATGTGGACCTGCTGAAGGCGAATATTGGCCTTGCCCGCAAAACAGATTCTGTTGCTCACCGGCGTTACCTGATCGCCAATAATCTTTTTCAGATCGGAAAGTTATCTGTTACCGATCTTAATCTTGCCCAATCGGAAAAGGATAATGCCCGCCGCGATTACATCGACGCCCTCCGGTCGTATTGGGACGTTTACTATGCCATCCGGCGTGTGACCTTGTACGACTTCGAGAAGAACAAGGGTCTGTTGGCGGCGGATGAACCGCGGTGACATAGCGATTATCATGGTTGCTTTCTGACAAACGGGTTTACTCAATTCATCGTAAATTTTAACAATTGGTCGGATAGGCTCTTTTCCGGCTTCACGCACCATGTACTTTTGCGACAGTAGACACAGGTAAATGGAATTTCCTCTGCGGACTTACCTCCTTTTTGATTAGTGCAATCCTATTGCCTGTTGCTGCTCCATGCAACCCTCGCATGCCGACTGCCCGGCAGTCTCCGATCCAATTATCGCTAAGCATTTACCTATGCAGGTACTACCTGCATACAGACTTTTTTTGCCCATTGCACCATGCATGGCCCCGCGCCGCTTGCGTTGGGAAGCCGCATGGGCATGCATCAATCTGTTTTCATGTTGTCAATCATTTTTACGATGAATACTTCTTTACGGGTTGCTCTATTTAGCCTTCTGTTTATCCTGGCAAGCGCCGGCATGGCCGATGCTCAAACCGTAAAACGGGTTCCCGACCTCAGGCCGGGCACGGTTTCGTGGAACGGGTTTCTCCGCGACAGCAAGATCAGGGCGCACAGTAAGGTGAGCGCATCTGGTGCTACTGCTGTTGATGCAAAGTCGCTGCGTGCTACTGATGGTCAGGTACGTGCTCCACGCGTTACTACGGCTACTGCACGTGGTTCGCAATCGACGGCGGCTCAGGCCCTGGCTGCATCCGCCTGCTTTGTGCCAATAGATGGTACCTTCTCCGCCCTGCCGAGAGACAACGACGGCAGCTCGGAACTGATCTCCCTTCCTTTTTCTTTCAACCTGTACGGTACCGAATACAATTCTGTTTACATCAATACCAACGGCTCCCTGTCGTTCCTGGAGCCTATGGAAGACAACTATTCTTTTCCGCTTCCCTACTTCGCGCCCATGATCGCTCCCTTCTGGTCTGACATCGATACCCGCAACCCGGCCAGCGGACAGATCTATTATAAAGTAACGCCCACCCATCTTATCGTTACCTGGGATCGCGTTGGGTATGCCGATGAAATGGCCGACCTCGTCAATACGTTCCAGGTCATCATTGGTGTGCCAGGCGACGAACTACTGGGACCAGGCATCAACCTGAAAATGAATTATGGCGATATGCAATGGGCTACGGCCTATGAGAACAGTCTATTTCCCGCCCTCGTTGGTATTAACGGAGACTTTCTGCAACATTACCAGCAGATCGGACTGTTTGATAAAGTAGATGCCAGCTATGATGGGCCGTCGGGCGAGAACGATGGTGTGCAATACCTCGCCAATAAATGTTTTGCGTACGATGTAAGAACGCTGAGTAATCTGCCCCCTCAATTCACTTTCAACAATCCCACCCGTCTTATTGAACTGAATGTGGGAGAAACGATAGAATTAGAACCTTTCTTTACTTCTCCCGAACCGGGCCAAACGGTGACCACGCAGGTACGGATCGATGAAGAAGAGATCTGCAAGTTTACTTATTCGGTGACCAATGGCGCTACTTCCAAAGTGAAGATGAAACTGGTGGGGGATCTTTGCAACGCCGGTGTACACATCGTGTACCTGGTTGCTACCGATGATGGCAATCCCCAGCAATGCACTACAGTTGCCCTGGTCTTTTGGGTGAAGGCAGACGTGCCGGTGATCGATTTCCCCACACCGGTAGATGATGATGGCGATGGTCGTTATCCACTCAAAGCAACCGCCAACGGCGGCCAGCCTATCGTTTATGAGCTGGTGGCTGGTCAGGGGCATATCGAGGGCGATACGCTGATCGCTACCGGTGTAGGTCCAATTGTCGTTAGGGCCTGGGTGGAAAGTGAAGGACAATTTCCGGATGTTTTCAAAGATGCGTTGGTGTGTGTGGCGGCTAAAAGTCCGGGCTCTATTCAGGGAGACAACAATGCCTGTCTTGGTTTCACCGCAACCTATCGGGTTGAGCCAGTAGCAGGAGCTATTTATAACTGGACTGTAGAGGGTGGCACCCTTCAGTTCACCGATAACGAAGCTACCGTAACCTGGAAGTCGGTGGGTAAACACCTGCTGTCTGTTTCCTATGCTACGGGATGCGGTGAGGCTGGACCTGTCAGCACCCTGGAGGTGAACGTGATCTCCAATCCGCTCAATGGATCGATTACCAAAATGCTGCCGTCGGATGGTAATAACAAAGTCAGTTTTCCGCTTACCTTCTCCTGGTTCCCGGTAGAGAAGGCGAGCTCATATGATATTTATGTGTGGCCCGCTACCGGCACACAACCTGAAGATCCGCTCTTCACCGGCATCACCAGCATTAATTTCACGGT
This sequence comes from Paraflavitalea sp. CAU 1676, assembly GCF_029223285.1. Classification (GTDB taxonomy): domain Bacteria; phylum Bacteroidota; class Bacteroidia; order Chitinophagales; family Chitinophagaceae; genus Paraflavitalea. Next base: position 374,256 of record NZ_JARHUJ010000008.1, read on the forward strand.
TTACTCGCACAACAAACTGGAGTATGGTAAAACCTACAAATGGCGCCTGGTAGCGCGCGGCGATTGCTCTATGCTGGAAAGCCCCGTGCAAACGTTTCAGCTGCGTTACCTGCCCGATCTCGTAGTACGCAATATACAGGTGCCGCCAACGGGATGGTCGGGCCAGGAGATGACGGTGAGTTGGCAGGTGAACAACACCGGTGAGGGGGCAACGCTCGATCAGGTGTGGTTCGATAAAGTATATCTATCCCTCGACCAGGTGCTCGACGACCAGGACATCAGCGTGGCCAGTAAACAGACCCCGGTAGCGCTGAACAATGGCGGCAGCTATACCAATTCTGCCACTTTTAATGTGCCCAATGGTCTCAATAACCGGTATTACGTTATTGTAGAAACGAACGAATATGAAAACGTTCCGGAAAAAGATCTTACGAATAATACAGGTGTAGGGCTTGCTGCTGCTACCATCCAACTTACGCCGCCGCCCGATTTGCAGGTGAGCAAGGTAGTGCCTCCCAATAATGCTTTTTCGGGACAAAAGGTGGAAGTGAGCTGGACCGTCGTCAATGCAGGCAATGGTATTGCTACCGGCGCCGGATGGCACGACCTGGTTTGGCTGTCGAGAGAACCCGTGTTGAATACCGCAACAGCTATCAAGCTCGGTTCGGGCTATCATGGCGAGGCGTTGAAGGCGGTCGAGTCCTATACCGGTTATGCCGCTGTGACATTGCCCGACACCATTACCGGCACCTGGTATGTACATGTGGTGGCCGATTGGGTGAATGTGGTCTATGAACATGCCAATGATAATAATAATATAGGTACCAGCGACCCAATCAACATCGTACTTACGCCGCCGGCAGACCTTACCGTAAATAGTGTAACGGTGCCTGCTACCGCTGGTGCAGGTGATAAGATCACGGTGAGCTGGCAGGTTGAAAATGGCGGCGGTTCGGGTACTTTCAATAAGTACTGGCGCGATGATGTATTCCTTTCGCCTACGCCAACGTATCAGGCGGCTACTGCTGTGCCATTGGGTACAGCGGCTAGTAAATCGAATCTGGGCGCCGGCCAATCGTACCGTACGGAGCGCTCGTATAAGCTGCCAGCCAAATTGACCGGCAACTATTACCTCATCGTGAAAACCGATGCGCTGAAAGATGTTTTTGAACAGGCTTTTGAAAATAACAATGAAGGTCATTCCCCACAGGCGATGCCAATCACTGCGCCCGACCTGTTGGTGAATAAGATCGTATCGTCTGCTACGGCGGTATCCGGTGAACACATGAATATTGAGTGGCAAGTAAAGAATAGTGGCGATGGCCTGCTGCTTGCAACTCAACTCAATGATCGAATTTATGTATCCGGTTCCGCTGAGTGGAACCTGCAACAGGCGATCCTCGTGAAGGATACTTCGTACCTCGTTACTCACATCCCATCGGGTGGCGATACCCTGCAACATACCACGATCGTAATGCCCAATGGCTTAAAAGGCAATTACTATATATACGTGCAAACCGATGTGAAGGATACGGCTTTTGAAAGTAAGGAGAACAATAATATTCTGCGCAGCACAGCGCCTGTGGCTATTGCTGCCGGCACCTGGGCCGATCTGCAGGTAACTGATGTACAGGTAAGCGATTCAGCTTCAGCCGCTGAGTTTACCAACATCAGCTACACCGTCATCAACAAAGGCAACAAAGCCACCAACGATAGTACGTGGACAGACAGGATCTACCTGTCGCAGAAGTCAAGCTGGGATCCCGCTGCCAGCTTGTTTGTACGGGAGCTTACACAAACCAGGAATATTGCCAAAGAGGGCAGTTACCAGGTGCAAATACCTGTGCCCGTGCCGGGTAATATCGGCGGCGCCGGCTATTATGTGTATGTATTTACCAATGCCGGCAAACAAGTGTATGAGCAAGGCGACACGGCCAACAATACCGGTCGCAGCAAATCCATGTATATCAGGAAATATCCTCCTGTAGATATCATAGTTACCAGTGTATCGGCTCCTGCTGCCGGCAAATCGGGCAACCCGATTTCGCTGAAATGGTCTGTCAGGAACAATGGCCAGGCAATAACATTGATCAACCAATGGCAGGATGCCGTGTACCTGTCGGCCGATACGGTTTTCGATAAAAATGATACGCTGGTAAAATCCTCTACCCACCGTGGGGCCTTACCCGCCGGTACGGGTTATACCGACGAGCAAACGGTCGTACTGCCCAATGGTATTTCGGGGAAGCAATACCTCTTGCTGGTGAGCGATCCGCAGCATTTGCTGTATGACGCCGATACGGCGAACAATGTGGGTAAAGTGCGCCCGCAGGATGGGGGCAACAATGATCCGATTGCCATCGGCATCGAGTTGACGCCGGCTGCCGACCTGGTGGTGACGAGCTTCACTTCGCCTGATGAAGGTTATGCGGGCCAGCCGGTTAAATTAAAGTGGGTGGTCAAGAACAGGGGAGCAGGTGCTACCAATGCGATTGCCTGGACCGATAAGGTCTACCTCTCTAAAGATCTTAGCTGGAATGCGGGCGATATCCTGTTAAGTACTTATGTGCACAAGGGCATTCTGGCAGCAGGTGGTGTTTATGAAGATAGCGTGGAGGCCTTCCTGCCGGCGGATGACCTGGGTAATCATGTGCTGATCTACCGTTCGGATGTCAATGACCAGGTGTATGAACACCAAGCCGAAGAAAACAGCGCAACGACGATGATTACGGTAGTGCGCGATGAACTGTCGGACCTTGTGATCACCGATATTGAATTGCCCGACACGGCGATGGCTGGTGGTGAAGCTACCATTCGCTGGAAGCTGAAGAACGTGGGTATTAACCCTGCCCGTGGCTATCTGCAGCAAAGCCTGTACCTCTCTACCGACACCACCAAAGATGTTTCGGATGTGTTGGCTGTTACTGCTCCGGTGAAAGTGCTGCTGGCGCCGAACAACTTTATACAACAATCACAAAAGATAAGACTACAGGGTGTTTCCCTGCGTGAATATTATGCCCTCGTGCATGCCGACGTATTGAACAATATTGCCGAGGTGAATGATGATAACAACATTACTGCTTCTGCCCATGCTATGCGGGTTTCAGTAGAAGAGATGCCACTGGAAGTGGAAAAGACTGCGAGCCTGCGCAACAACCAGGCGGTCTACTACCGGATGGAGATTCCCGATTCGCTGGTGGGTGAGTCTGTGCTGGTTTCGCTGAAAGGCGATTCGCTGAAGGGCAATAACGATCTCTTTATCCGGTATGGCGATGTGCCCGACAGGGCTGCGCATGACTTCTCGGCCGAAAAGCCTTTCCAGGGCAGCCAGGAGATCATCATCCCCGCTTTGCAGGCCGGTACTTACTACCTGATGGTGAGTGGCCGCATGGGGGCTCTTGATGTACAATCGATCAGCCTACTGGCTTCTGTTTTACATTTTGAGATCAGGTCGGTAGAAGCTGCCGAAGGGGGCAATACCGGGCAGGCTACGATCCTCGTCAAGGGTTCTAAAATGGATGTTGTTAAGGAACTGCGACTGCGTAATGGCGGTAGTGTGATCGTTGCCGACAAGATAGACCATATCGATCCTACCAGTCTCTATGCGCGGGTTGATCTCGATAGCGCTGCACTGGGAGCCTATGATGTGGTGGTTGAAAATGAAGCCGGCGATACGGCAGTCAGTGTGCAGGGCTTCAAGGTGGTGCCCGGTACGGCTGCTCAGATAACCACGAATGTGATCGCGCCGCCGAATACAAGGCCCACGAATGTATTGAGCATCCGGGTGGAGTTTTCCAATAATGGCAATACCGATATCGTGAATCCCGTGGTAAAGCTTACCAGCCTGGGTGGGGCGCCTATTGCCCTGAAACCTGGTGAGCTGGGCAAGGCGGGCGCGACGTTGACTTTGCCATTAGAGGAGGCTGGTGGTCCGGCCGGCAGGCTGAGGCCTGGTGCGAAGGGTACGATCATCGTGTATGCGAAGGCGACAACGGTACTGGGCTTTATGTTAATGGACAATGAGCAATAATGAGATCTATTCAATTATATAAAAGCAGGCGGCGTCTTCATTTGGGCGAAATGCTGTTGGTGTTCTGCTGGGTATTCCTGTTGAATGCCCGGTTGGGGATGGCACAGGAGCCGCCGGTGAAAGGATTTGAGGTCATCGCCCGCCAGCCTTTTGCGGCGTGGCAGCAGGATAATGCCTTGTCTGCTGCGGTGACCAATATCATAGTGCGGAAGGTTGTAGAAGGTGGCAGGTTTCTTTATGGGATTACCAGCAATGGCAAGGAGGTGGCTATTCCGGCGCTGAGCTCGATTACCGTTCCGTTGCAATCCAACAATATTTGGGTATACGGCGATTCTGCTTACCGTCATTCCGCGGCAGATATCTATGCAGCTGTTTATGACAGATCGGGCGTGCTGATGCAGTCTTTGGGCTGGTTAGGCGCCAACCCCTATTCGGTGGCTGTGAGCGAAGCGGGAGCATTTGTTTTTGCCGGTAATACGGTGAAGGCGGATGTGCCGGTATACGAGGTGGTGCTGTTTGATGAGAAGGGCAGCAAACGCTGGTCGGCCCGCTTGCCCAATGCTGCGCCTACGGAGGTGTATGTTTCGGCTGATCACCAATATGTGGGAGTAACGCTTTTTTCTGCCGCGGACATGAAGATGAAGACGCTTGTATTAAACGGAAACGGGCGATTGATGCATACGATACCCGTTAGCCTGGATGGGCTGGCTTTCGTGCCGGGAGATAAAATGGTCGTGTGCAACGGCAAAACCTGGTCGCTGTATGATATGCGTGCAGGGTTTACCCGGGTGTTTTCGGGTGTACTGCCTGGCTCACCTGTTGGACAGTATCCCGTTATCAGCGACCAATCGGGGCAGCGGTTCTATATATTTTCTCAAGGTGCTGCGGATGGGCAGTTGAGTGTGCAGGCCTACGATATTGCCAGCGGTGTTTTGCAGGCGCGCAGCACCTTCAGTGGTCAGGGGCACCGGCTGCCTTACCGGCAACTGGAGTTTATGCCGGATGGAACCTTACAGGTTCGTACAGATACTGAAGTTCTATCATTAAAGATGAAATAACGTTCTATAATTTTTGCATTTATGAAACATCGTTTACGCCTTCGGAAATTCCTTTTGCTTTTGTGTACAGCAATAGCAATGATCTGTGCAGACGTACAGGCGCAGGTGAAAATATATGCGGTAGTTCCGAAGATTGGCGAGGGCAGGATGTCCGTATTGTGGACCAATTCGCCTGGTGCTACGGTATCGGAAGCGCGCAGAATGGAAGAGGGCGGCCCCTGGACTCCCTGGTATACCCAGGGTGGCTTTGACCAGTTTGAGGATATCAACCTCGATGAAAGTAAGAAGTACTACTACCAGGTAAGGGAAATGATCAATGGTGTGTGGGCCGATACTTCCGAGATCAGGGGTAATGGTTTCCAACGCATATGGCCGGTACTGAAACCTGGCAGTACTACAGAAGAATATGTAAGTGTGCTACATGGTTTTGGTCAGCCGTTGGTTGCTCTTGGTACTTCCGGGTATTTTCATGAAGGTGTTGATATGAACGGCTCTACAAAAGTGGATAACGAATATGTACGTGCCCCGGCTGGTGGTATTGTTAATTCAATATCAGGTGCTGGCGACAATCTTGGGATTGGCATTACCGTATTCATCAATGGGCAAATGTTCGAAATTGAGCTCAATCACTTGCTTTACGTGGATGCGAAGGTGAAAGTAAAGGAATCTGTGGAACAAGGGCAGATAATTGGAAAGATCTACAGTGGAGGAACCTGGGCTACGCTTTCGAACCATACCCATTTCGGCTACTGGCCTTATGGCACTGACAAAAAGGTGAGTGCGCTGAACCCCTTTACCTTTTTTACGCAACCGGCGCATCAGGATCCGCAATTTCATGCTCCCATGTTAAAGGATGTGAATAAAGATGGTAAGGATGTGAAATACCGAAAAACCCCCGATTCTGAGCTTTACTATGAGGAAAATGAAGTACACAATGCGGTGGATTTTGAAGTGGAAGTGGTGGACCACCAGTCGATCGATGAGCCTTTTGCGAACCCCGGCGGCGTTGGTTATTTTGTAGAGCGGGAAGTGAAGGGACGTTGGATCCCGGCTGTAAAGACGCGTACGAATCCCTATATGGTTTTTGATTCGAAGACCTTTTATAAATCGAGTGGCGCCAACAACAATACCGCTTTTGTAGAGAAGATCGTAACGTTTACGGATGAGACGAAATCCGTATACCCCACCACGCCATTGGGCTATAGCTGGTCTCAATGGTTTACCTATACAGTATCGAATACAAAGGGCGAAAAGGGGGGCATGGAGGAAATAGACGACAAGCAGTGTTTTGCTACAGATGCCCGCAAGACGGTGAATACTCCTAATGGTTATGCCTCCAACTACGAAACGGCCAGGATCATCGATGAAGCGAAGTTCCCCGATGGGAAGTATAGGGTTGGTGTAACGATGAAAGATCTGCTGACTAAGGTGAACGACCATCGCAATTTTCAGGTCGATAATTTTCGTCCCTATGCCAAGATCGTCGAGATAGAAGGTGGCGCCCTGAAATACAAGGCCACCTGGAACTGGGATATGAATGGTAACCGGCTGTCACTCGTTGAGGAAAACAATAAGAAAAAGGCCTGCGGCGTCATCAAGATCAAGATCACGATGAGTGAACCGATGAAAGATGTGAGCGTTGATGTGCCTTCAATCGGTTATAAGAAGAACTCTACTACTGCAGTAGCAGGATCGGACAATACTGTTTTTGAATTTGAGATACCTGCCGAGCTGACGAAGGATGGCCCGGAAGGTCCGCATAAGCTGGAGATAGACGGCCATGATATGAATGATAACGGCCTGCAGGGCTTTGGGGATAAAGGCGCCAAAACAGGCGAAATGATGGACAAGCGTATCCTCGATGGCTCCTGGAAGCCGGGGGGCGTTACGAAAAAAGACAATATCCACGAGTTTAAGCTGGTGGACCTTGAAATAGAGGTAGAGACTACGCCTGCCAGTGCTTGCGGAAAGAAGAATGGAACAGCCACTATTCACGTAACGAGTGAGGATGGTCCGTTCGAATACAGTGTTGATGGCTCGAAATACCAGGCTTCCAATACCTTCAAGAACCTCGGTGGCGGTACGCACCAGGCCGTGGTGCGCAAGAAGGATACTGAATGCGAGTACTTCAAAGACTTTGAGATCAAGGATGATGGATTGAAGGTGGAGATAGCCGGTCTTGGTACCGTGCAGTTCTGCGAAGATGAACGTCCGTCCATTACTTTGTCGGCCATGGCTACCGGTGGCTCGGGCGACTATGCTTACAGCTGGCCGGGTGGTGTAAGAACGGTGAGCTCTTCTGGTTACTATACCGTAACGGTGACCGATAGGAAGTATGGCTGTAAGAAGACTGTTGGGGGACAGGTTACCTTTATTCCTATCGTGTGTTCCCGCGACCCCAATGATATTGTTGGCCCGGAAGGCTATGGGCCGGGCAAGATGATCGCGAAATCGAAGAACCATGCTTACATGGTACGTTTCGAGAACGATCCTGAATTTGCCTCGGCGCCTGCGCAGGTGGTGAAGATCAACCATCCCATCGATAGCAACGCCAACCTTTTCTCTTTACGCCTGGGCGACTTTGGCTTCGCGGGCATGACCTTCCCGGTACCTGCCGATAAAACTTTCTATACTACCCGGTTGAACGTGATGGACTCGTTGGGTGTGGTAGTGGATGTTACTGCCGGTATCGATGTCAACAAACGGGAAGTATTCTGGGTATTTGAATCGAAAGATCCGGCTACCGGTTTGCCTCCGGCGAATGCCCTGCTGGGCTTTCTGCCGATCAATGATTCGGCAGGCAGGGGGGAAGGATTCGTTACCTATACTATCAAAGCGGCGAATCACACTCAAACGGGTGATAGCCTCCGCGCCAAAGCGAGCATCGTATTTGATGTGAATGGGGCTATTGAAACGCCTGCTATTTATAATACGATCGATGCGCTGCCGCCGGTCAGCAAAGTGAAAGCATTGCCGGCCATCTCCACTACTCCCGAGTTCCGGGTAAGCTGGAATGGGGCCGATGATGCGGGTGGATCCGGTATACGCGATTATGTTTTGTATGTGTCGGAAAATGGGGGCGCTTATAAAGCGGTGCAGCCTGCTGCACCCGATACAGCACTTACTTATACGGGCGTGGTGGGTAATACCTATCGTTTCTTCGTGCTTGCTGCCGATAACACCGGTAATGTGGAGTCGATGAAAACGGTAGCAGAAGCTACTACCAAAGTGGGCAATGATTGTAAGGAAGAAGTATGTAATGGGGTGGATGATGACTGCGATGGCCAGGTGGATGAAGGCTTTATCATCACGTATTACAGAGATGCTGATGGAGATGGATATGGATCACCCACTGATACCAAGCAGGGTACCACCTGTCTGATCCCTGCGGGATATGTGATTAACAAAACCGATTGCGACGATACCAACGGCGTTATTCATCCGGGCGCTGCAGAGATCTGCGGCAACCAAAAAGATGATGATTGTGATGGTCTCATCGATGAGGGTTGTGGTATGCAGCGCTACTATATCGATGCCGACCTGGATGGTTATGGCCGTGATGGCGGCTCGATCCTCTCGCCAGTGCCCATCTGGGGCCGCGTGCTGGTAGGTGGCGACTGTATGGATTGGGAGCCTTCTGTGTATCCCGGTGCGCCAGAGGTTGCCGATGGCCGCGATAACAACTGTAATGGACAGATCGACGAAGGATTGCCCTTGACGCGCTATTATATCGATGCTGACAAAGACGGCTTTGGCCGTGATGGCGGTTCGAAGTTGTCGGCCATACCGATACCGGGCATGGTACTGGTAGGGGGTGATTGTGTTGATTGGGATGCTGCTGTGTACCCAGGTGCTCCAGAACTGGCCGACGGTAAGGACAATAACTGCAATGGGCAGATCGATGAAGGGTTACCCTTGACTCGTTACTATATCGATGCCGATAAAGATGGCTTTGGCCGAGACGGTGGTTCTAAGTTGTCGGCCATTCCGATCCCGGGTATGGTGCTGGTGGCAGGCGACTGCGTCGATTGGGATGCTGCCGTGTACCCTGGTGCTCCGGAACTGGCCGATGGGCGCGATAACAACTGTGATGGGGTGATAGATGATGGTTTGCCCAAGCAGTGGTATTACCAGGACGTGGATAAAGATGGCTTCGGCCGCGATAAGGGCGCCATCTACTCGGCCGTACCATTGCCAGGTTATGTAACGAGAGGCGACGATTGTCACGATTATGACGCCACCATTTATCCGGGTGCGCCTGAGCTCAAAGACGGTAAGGACAATAACTGTAATGGACAGGTAGATGAGTCGCCGGTCATTACCGCCCCTGCTAATTCCAGCGATGGTACCGGAAATGCACAGGAGGAAACCGCAACGGGCGATCTTGTGGTAGTAGTAGCACCGGTGCCCAGTTACCATGACTTCGCGATACATCTCAAACAAGGGGATGCCAGAGAAAAGATATTGATCCGCGTGTACGACCAGGTGGGCCGTTTGGTGGAAACGAAAGATAATTTGTATGTAGGCGGCCGCCTTCAACTGGGAGCCCAATATGCCAAAGGATATTATACGCTCGAAGCTGTGCAGGGCAAAACGAGGAAACTGATCAATTTGATCAAGCTATAATATCCTGAAAGACTGTTCGATTTACCATTCATGTCTACGCTTTGCCCCCGTTTCTACGGGGGCAATCTTTTTAAGGTGGTTCTTCGATCACTGGATCTGGCGTTTCAGACATATCATCGGCTGTTCGAACCCTTTGTAAATAAAGTTGAACAACAGGGATGCGGCCTACGCGTTTTTACTGGCTAAAAACTTCTATACGTTGATACCAACAATTAATCCCAGCTCGCCTTTAGCAAAGGCCAGAGAATACCTTACAACAGTAACGTTGACCCCTGCAATGATCGATTTTGGAAAGTACAATGAGCAAAGCTCACCGTGGGGAATGATCCGTGGATGGTATTATGATGGAGAGGCCTCCAGACCGTTCCATCAGTTGGATAATAAGGTGCTCAGCCGAAGCTTGCATTGTTACATTACCGTCGATGAAACGGAGGCCGACTCAGAAGAAGAGATTCCGCTGGGTGCTTCCAAGACCAAGGGGCTACCACACCTTCCTGCCTCGATAGAATGGCCAGACAATACCCTGTTCCTGGCTCAGTTTAACCTGGCCGACCTGAAGCCTCATGACATTCAGCAACAGTTGCCGGCTGAAGGCATATTGTATTTTTTCTTCAGTCCCAATGACAGCGAATGCGAGGTGTTCTTTTACGAAGGACCAACCGATCAGCTGGAGAGGCGCGAATACCCGGAAGAAGGTTTCCCTGACATGGAGCATTATTTTGAAGATTATGCAGAGACCAGGAATGCGGTGAACTTTCATCGTGGCGCTAAGATTGCCATACATGAATTTCCGCCCTTGATACCTGCGGAAATGAAGGCCGACCTTGAAAAGATCCTGGGTTGTGAGCTTTCTAAAAATGGTTACGGTGATGATATGTTCGGTCAACCAAGTTACTGGCAGGGTGAGAATGAACTGTTCGACGACGAACAGCACGATGAGGAAGGCGATATTATGTTGTTTCAGTATGAATTTGGCGAAGGGAATGTACATTTCTGGATTTCCCGTGAAGAGCTGGCCAATCGGGATTTCAGTAAGGTTTATTTAGACTATTCGGGAACTTAGGTAGAACTCATCCCAAGTATAAAAAGGGCGCCCAGGGGGAGTGCCCCCAAAAGTTTAACTTTTTGGGGGCACTTCACAAAGGGGCGCCCTGTTTTGCTTTTTACGGCACAACCGTCGTGGCGGTGTCATTCACCCGCTGTATCTGCGTCATCGGTGTGCGGGTGTCGCCGGTAAAATTGTTGCTGATGATAGATGTTCCATAGGTGGTATTGATATAGATACCATAATGCGTTCCGGTTCTGTAAAACCCCGGCATAGCACTGGTGAAGGTGTTGTTCTTAATGGTGCAGTTGGCTGCATTGAAGAGCGAGATGCCGTGCTGTGCAAAGTTCTTTATCGTATTGTTGGTGATCCGGATATTGGCATGGTCGAGTGACCAGGCCGACATTTTATCTATAAAATAGTTATTGGGCCCGGCTGAATCGATCTCATTGAGACGCACATTGATGGAGCCCGCATCGGCGCCCAGGTTGTCGAATGCACAATCCCGGAGATCATTGTTCGTGATCCACACATCACGGCTATAAAGTCCATTGTACCACAATGCGGGTTCATTGTACAAGGCCACCCCTGCCGATGAGCAACTATAGAATTGATTGTTCTCCACCATGCCCTTGGCTGCCCGTATGATGGCGCCGCGCGCCCTTACGGTAAACCGGTTGTTGCTGATCATGAACCTTTCATTGCGCAGGGAGGCATTGTACAACTGTACGTTCTGCTGCAGGTCGGTAAGTCCCATATCAACCAGGCTGTCATAATCACTGGCGGGGATGGCAGGTGTGAACTGTACGCGGTAGCTGCCACTTTGTAAGTACACGGTATCCACCGTAAAATTGGTGCTCATCACCTTGCCTGTTTTAGGGGTGAAGATGCGAAAGATATGCCCCTTTTTCAGGTTCATGAATACATTGTTTGTGAGCAGCAAAGTGGTATTGCTGACCTTCGATTTTACAAAGATGCCTTTGTTGTACAGGGCGACGCCATCATCGGCATTACCGATAAATGTACTGTTCTCTACCCAGGGGCCGATGGCATTGGCGCGGCAATGTACCCCATCGGCATTGGCCGATACAAACCGGCTTGCATCTTTCAGGGTGGATTGGCAGTTGAGTATCTTCATATCGCTCCCATCGTACGAGTAGTAGCAGCCGATCGGACTGGTGTAATTGGTGATGCTGTCACAAACAAAGTCGACACAATTGCTGGTGCTCAGCAGCGGGCCTACATTGTCCCTGGCTACAATAGACAACACATCGCCTACTGCGAAATATTTGCCGGATGTAGTGCCCGTATGGTAAATATTGTATTCTGGCTGTCCTTTACAGGCCAGTGGTGTAATATCGGCCGGCACAATCCCAAATGTATTGTTGTCTATCTTCTTCAGGCTACCGGGATCGGCGGTATCGATCAGGTACGACCATGACCAGTGATCGGTAAAGGAGGCGTTGTCGTAAATGGCCGGGTAATAGGGCGACATTTTACCATTCACTTCTCTAAGACGCACATTCACGTTCAGCACGGTGCTGTCTGTTTTGTTCACGCTGATGACGTCCAGCAGGGAGTGGGGCAGGGGATCCCAGTCTACCGTCAATCGTCGCACTGTTACCCGGTTGGAGTTTTGTATGCGCATGAAGCCTACATGTGCATTGTTCTTTATCACGATCTGTGCGTTGTTGCCTTCTATGATGAGGTCATTGATGTTGGCGGTGTCGATGGCAAACAGTCCGGAGATATTTCCATCCAGTTCATAGGTTTCACCGGCTGTGAAAGCGAGGATGGCAGGCGTATTCGTAATGGCTTTGCGCATCGTGTCTTTAATGGCTTGCAGGGTGGCGTGCGCGGGTATGGTGTAGGTTCTGGGCGGGATGGCTACCACATACGTAAAGGTGTCGGACCAGTTGCTTACGTCGGCGCCTGCTTCGTCTTTTGCCTTTACCCGCCAGTATACATTGCCCGCCGGCAATTGGCTTACCGGTACAAAACGGGTGATGTTCAGGTTACTGCGCGTAGTGATGATATTGGTGAAGCTGGCATCGGTGGCCAGTTGTATTTCATAGCTGTAGCCATTGGTAAAGGCCTGCCAGGTAAAGGAGGGGTTGCGCACGTATCCGGTGTTGTTATGAGCGGGCGTGGACAATACGGGTTGACCTTGTGCATAGCTTTCACCGGGCAGGAAACATGCTGTGCAAACTATAATGATCAGGTGCAATATAGCTTTTTTCATGTGCAGGAGTTTTGAGGTATTAGTAGATGAACTTACGGGTGATGTAAACGCCGCGGTGGGAAGTGAAGCTGACGAAGTATAATCCACGGGCATTGGCCGGCATTTGGAGCGGGTAGCGATAAATACCTTTGTCAACCGATACTTTACGGCTATAGACAAGGCGGCCTTTCAGGTCATACACATTCACGATGCCTTGCAGTGGGGTGCCTGTGGTGAGCTCTGCCAGTACCGTAGGACCATTGTTATTGGAAAGTACCCGGAAGCCGGCGTCGCTGGTGTTGGTTTTGAGCACTGCCAATGGGGCTGCTGCCTGCGGCGCCATGGTTACATCCCTGAATACCCTGTTGCTGTCGGCCTGTACAATGATGGTAGGTTTAAGGCTGGCAAAGCTAGCATTGTACCCGGTGTTGTCGGTGTATTTGATGATCTCACCACCGGTGTCATTTCTGCGAAGGGCATAGAGTATTACATCACTGCCCGAGAGGGTGCCGGTGAGTCCGCGGTATTTATCACCTGTTGTGCCGATGGTGCCGTTGGCTGTCCAGGTGCCTGCTACCAGTGAATACTTTTTGAGCTGGTTATTATCGGCTATGTACAATACATTGACCGTATCGCTGCCGTTCTGCCGCGCCATAAAGAATTGGAGCGGACCGCCACCAGTGGCAGGATAACCGGGCAGGTTGGTCATCGTTTGTCCGGTAGTAGTGGGCAGGCCAGTGCCCACACGTGCCATACGCAGACTGGTGGCGGTGGAAGTGGCATACAGTTGCCCGTCATAGATGCCCAGGCACCGACCGGTGGTGGTGGTGATCAGGGTGTTGGAGGTACCGGTACTGCCTACTGTGGCATAGACAACACCACCATTTCCGCCGGCAGCCCATACGTTACTGCCATCGGTGATGGCCGAGCGGATGGAAACAGTACTGAACCGGTTGCTGAATGCGGTGCTGGTGTTTACATTGGCAGCGGCATCGATTATGCCCGCTACGCGGTTAACGGCAGTACTGGTAGTGCTGGTGATGGAAGTGGTGCCGGTGGCTGCATCGTAGCCGCCCAGCGCCAGGTACTGGCCGTCTTCGGACCGGCTGATAAACCCTTCGGTATAATCTGCTGTTGCCGGCGGCAGGGTGAGCCGGCGGTTGCTACCGCTGGCGGTTACCGGCATGGCGATGGTTCTGACCAGTTCTCCGCAGGGCGTATATTCATCCAGGTATACAGGCTGTGCAACGCCTGCTGTCATGGGGAGGGCGCCGGTACCAATTCGTACTACTACAATGTTACCGGTGCCGAATGATTGTGCGCTGGTGGGGACAGCACATAGGAATAGGAGACCGCATAAAAGTGTCCTCATATGGCTAGTGTTTGGTTTGTGCAATCGTTGTGTACACAATCTTTGCAATACCGTTCACTTGTCAAAAGAAAAGTCATCCATTTTTTGACTGGGAACATTCCCGGTGTCCGGGAATGTTCCCATGAGCTACCGCGTTTCCACCTGGTGTACTCAAATGGAGAGGCCGTCTCAAAAGAATGAGACGGCCTCTTTATCTTTCAGCACTTGTAAGGAATTGCTTAATACATCATCTTGCCCTGGTAGTAATCGAGGATCTTCGTACGTACTACATAATCGTAGCGGGCGATGATGAGGTTGAGGTTGGCGGCATCCAGCTTGTTCTTGGCTATCAGGTAGTCGACCGAGTTGGAGGCTCCTTCGTTGAACCGGATCTCAGCCGCGCGGAAGTTCTCCACATATGCTGCTACCTGATCCACCAGCGCCAGGTACCTGCTCTTCGTGGCTTCGAGGTTATTGTGGTCGCGCTCGATGGCTTGCTTGAGTTGTATCAGGTTGGTCTCTTTGGTGTACTCCATTTCCTTGAGATCGATCTTGCTGAACTCTACATTGTGCTTGTTGCGCAGGGCGTTGAGGATCGGGATGCGCAGGTTGAGTCCGAAGTACGTGAAATAGTTGTTGCTGAGCTGATCGTAGTAAGGCACTTTTACCCCTGTAGCGTCTGTGCCGGTGCTGGAAAAGCGGGTATCGATACCGCCGCCGAATGTCAGCAAGGGCCACAAGGCACCCTTGGCCGCCAGCACATCTTTTTGAGCACTCTTCACCAACAGGTCTACTGCTTTTACCAGGCCCATATGTTCCAGGGCCAACTGGTAGATGGTATCGGAGGTTGCCGAATAATCAACGGAAAACTGCTCGGCTGTAAGCCTTTCCAATTGAACCTCCTCGTTGTAGGGCAGGTTCATCAATTGGGCCAGCGTCAGGCGGGAGGTGTTCAGGTTGTTCTGTGCGTTGGTGACCGACATTTTATTATCGGCCAGGTTGCCTTTCATGTCAAACAGGTCGGAGGGTTTGATGGAGCCTGCCTGGTTGAGTATCTCGAGGCGGTCTACCTGTTTTTGGGTTACCTCCACCTGCTTTTTGGCCTGCGCCAGCAGGTCTACATTGGTGAGTATATCCAGGTAGGTCTGTATTACCGTGAGGGTAATGTTATCCTTTTGTTGTTGCAGACTGGCGCGGCTGGCGTCGTAGGCATAGCGCGCCGATTTTAGCGTGTTCATCAGGCGGAGGCCATTGAACAGGGTGACATCGGAACCAAGGCTGTAGGAGGCAGATGTATAGCTTTGGGTAACGTAGCTATTGGTGGTTGGATCAATACTACGACCGTTGTTGGCGTTGTGGCCAATATTGGCATTCAATGTAGGCAGCAAATTAGCTTTCCCCTGTTTCCAGTCTACATGCCGGCGGTCCATATTGAGCTCCCGCAGCTTTATATCGAAGTTCTTGGCAATAGCCGCATCTACACATTGCTTCAGTGTTATGGGCGTGTTCTGTGCCGTACTGTTCAGCGACAAATGTGCTACCGCATAACAGATCATCAAGGCTTTACCGGGTTTCATGGTTGAGTTTCTTTATTTATGTTGCTTTAATTGGTATCAATTCTTCCGTCGAGCAGGTTTATGATATGGGACCCATAACCTGCATTCTTTTCGGAGTGCGTAACCTGGATAATGGTAACGCCGTCTTTGTTCAATTGCTTAAACAGGTCCATAATGTCTTCACCTTGTTTGGAGTTGAGGTTGCCGGTAGGCTCATCGGCCAGCAGCAGTTGCGGCTTGGCGATCAATGCGCGTGCGATACCCACCAGTTGTTGCTGACCTCCGGAGAGCTGGGTAGGGAAGAGGTCCTTCTTGCCCACGATCTGGAAGCGGTCGAGGATATCGGCCACCATGGCTTTGCGTTCGGAGGATTTGATGTCCTGGTAAATAAGGGGCGTTTCGATATTCTCGTACACGGTCAGTTCATCGATCAGGTGATAGGCCTGGAACACGAACCCGATATGCCGTTTGTATAGCTGTGAGCGTTGTTTCTCCTTCATGCTGTGCACTGCTTCTCCGTTGAAGAAGTATTCTCCTTCGTTGGCGTCGTCGAGCATGCCGATGATGTGCAGCAGGGTAGACTTGCCCGATCCGGAAGGGCCCATAATGGATAGGAACTCTCCTGCTTCTACTTTCAGGTTAACATCTTTCAGCAGGAAAGTTGGTTTACCGCCTACATTGACCCATTTGGAGATGTGCTTAAGCTCTAACATGTGATCTATTGTTTTTTGTTTACTGGTTTAAGTAGTTTGACCGCGTTAAGATATTATTCTGTTCGCAAACTTTCTACCGGGTTGGCTGTGGCTACCCGGTAAATTTGTGTAATAATAGTCATAATAGCGATCAATAGCATGCCGGCAAAGCTGATCAATAAGAGATCAACCCCAAGCGTGACCCGGTTAGCAAATATGTTCAAAAAGAAGAATCCAAGTATATAACCGATGGGCAGGGCGATACAACCGGCGAGCAGCAACAGTTTCAGGAATCCTTTGCTCAGGAGCGCCATGATAACAGTCACGCTGGCGCCCATCACCTTCCGGATGCCAATTTCTTTGCGGCGTGTTTCGGTGGTATAGATCACCATGCCCAATAGGCCCAGGGCTGCGATGGTGATGGTGATGAGCGTCAGGAATCCGAGCATGCCCACCATACCGACAGTATTGTTGCGCCCGATCCAATCTTCCTGCAGCCAGCTGCCTTCGAACGGATACAGCGGAAATTGTTTTTTCCAAACACTTTCTACATTGACCAGGAAGGTGGCTGGTAAAGAAGTAGCGGTACTCACCACCAGGTAATGCCCGGCCTGCGGTTTACTGCGCAACATCAAAGGCATGTAGGGATTGGCAAGGCCACGGTGAAAGATATTCTTCATCACCCCGGCGATCTGTACCTGCACACTGTCATCGATCCAGATGGTTTTGCCGATGGCTTCCTGTGGTGTCTTTATTTGAAGTGGCTGTAAGGCGAGTTCGTTCACGATGACGGCGCTCTCTGCCTGGAGGCTGTCTGTTCTGTCGGTGTAGGGGTGGCCGGCCAGCAACGAAAGCTGCATCACGGGCAGGATGGCCGCATCGGCAAAATAGTAATCCATACTGATCGGCTCGGCGCCAGGCTGCGTTCTTACGCGGGTGTTGCCCGATGCATCCTTGCCAGGTATGGTGGAGATGGACGCTACTCCTGTAATTCCGTTCAATTGCTCCAGTTCATGTTTCAGGATGCCCTGACTGGCTGGTGTAACCGGGATGGTGATGATGTGGTCTTTACGGAATCCAGGATCAGCATTTGCCATATAGTCGAACTGCTTGTAGAAGGTAAGGGTAAAAACGATGGCAATGAGGGAGAGCGTAAACTGAACCACGATTAGCCCCTTGCGCATGTTATTGCCCAGGAAGAGTTTTACGGTAGACAGGTTCTTCAGCACTTCCACCGGCTTGAAGGATGACAGCGCCCAGGCAGGGAGGCCGCCTGCCAGCAGACCTGCAAATACGGCAAACAGGATAAACCATCCAGCCGTGGCTGCATCCAAAGAAAGCTCATCCGATTGGGTGAGCTCCCGGCTGAATGGTTGTCCTGTAATGAGGTGTAAGAGCACATAACCCAGCACCAGGGCAAGCATGGCCGTGAGCATGGATTCTATAATGAATTGTGCGAATATCTGTTTGCGCATGGCCCCCGATACTTTGCGAACGCCCACCTCTTTTCCTCTGCGCAGGGAGCGGGCTACCGACAGGTTCGTGTAGTTGAAACAGGCGGACAGCAATATCACGAAGGCCACCGTAATCTCGGCCCACACTTTACCGCGGGAGCCTGTATCGCCGAGGGAAAATCCCATTTCTTCACTCAGTATGATCTTATTGAAAGGTTGCACTTCGAAGCGGAAGCTTTCTTTGCCCACCAGTTTAGATTCCTTCATCAGGCTGGCCGAGATGGATTCCAGCGCTGTATTTAGTTGATCGTTGGTTGCCTGGGGCTTCAGGGCTACGTAAGTATACCCTTTGGTGAGGTCCCATTGCTGCAGGGCGGCAGAGAGTTTGCCGGCCTTCTCCAGTTGGGGCACGGTGCTCATAGAAAGATAAGCGTCCTGAAGGAGGTGCGATTTGCCAACAGGCTCCTTCATCACTCCCGTTACCACAAAATCGCCCAGGTTGGCTAGGTTGATGGTTTGTCCGATCGCGTGGCCGCCCTGACTGAAGAACTTTTCGGCGGTGCGGTGGCTCAATACAATGCTGTTGGGTGCGGTGAGTGCTGTACTGGGATTACCGGCCTCCAGGGTAAAGCCAAACAACGAGAAAAAGCTGTTGTCGACAAATGCCTGTCGCAGCCGCAGGTCTTTTACGCCGTTGGATCCATTTCCGTTGCAGGGGTAGATGCGGGTAATGGTTTCAACGAGGTCGTAGTTGCTGGTGAGTTTGTCGCCCAGGGGCAGGGGCGTGCTGGCCCAGATCAACGAATTGCCTTCGCGGCCGGTAACCTGGCTGATGATGCGCGCCATGTGGTTTGCCCGGGGATGGAAATTGTCATAGCTCAGCTGATCTTTTACATGAATGATCACCAACAGGCAAACGGCCATGGAAAGTGCCAGGCCGAAGATGTTGATGAAGGAAAACACCTTGTTGCGGGTGAGGTTTCTCCATGCTATTTTAAGATAATTGCTGATCACGTTTTTCGTTTGTTTTTGGGTGGGGCAGCTGTCTGCCTTTAATGACCACTTGTTTCTTTCTCTCTAAAAGGCTATCCAGGAGGCATTTTGTTGCATTAAAGGAAATCAATTTTCATGGCTATTCTTTCCCTTCGTTCATGGCTATGCTTTCCCTGCCTGCTGGATGCCTGCCGGTATTATGGCAAACACATGCCAGAACGTAGTAGGGTGATTTACAGGTTGCTATGAGCTTCTTGCGTTACGAAGTAGTTCGTTTCCGATACAAAAACTGTCCGGTTTCGATACAGTTAAGCGTACACCCTGCAGCGGGTTCAAAATGAGGGGCTTCTTCCCGGTATCCGCTACGGGCATTCGCTCCCGGGCATGCGCCGGAACAATTGTGTGTGGTGAATTGGCGTAGGCGGTGTGTGGTGAGGAAATAAGCGGCCAGAAGGGACAGGAGCTTACATTTTTTGGAAACTGAAACTATAGCCCAGCAGCAGACCGATGGTGCTGTAACGGGCTTTGGTGATGGTGGTGGCGCCCTGTAGGAAATTGTCTTCTTCCACCTGTTCCAGGTTACCGTTCTGCACGCGGGCTTTGTCGTTGCCGGCGCTTAGCAACAAGCCGGCGCTGATGCTGCTGCGGCCAAGCTGTATGGTGCAGCCTGCGGAGAGGTGATAGATATTCCAGGAGGTGATATCTGGTTTGATGCCGACGGCGGTATTGAGCTGCGGATCATAGAAGGACTGGTTGCTGCGGATACTCATGACGAGCGTGAGTTTTTGATTGAGGGGGTGTTCGTAGCCCACTACCATGTTAAAGACCGAGGTGGCGCCCGTTTTTACCCGCATGAAATTTTCGCTGCCGAGGGCGGGGTAGAGGTCTGCCGGCCTCACAAAGGCGGCCGGTTCTGCGCGTAGGATGTCGTACACTGCTTCCTTTCCAGCATAAAAGGCCGTTACCGTCAACATTTTCCGTCCGAGGTAAACATTTACGCCTGCACTGGCATTAAATGGCGCGTGGTATTTGCTCTTTAGCTTTTCCTGGCGGTCATTCGCCTGTATGTCCTGTCGCGTGCCCTTGAATTTGATCTGTGTAGCCGTGATATCGGCGGCTACGGTTCCATTGCCCATGATGCCCAGGGAGGGCGTCGTGAAAGCGATGCCTGCTTCTACCTTATCCCATTTGTACGAGGCGCCCAGGCGCGCGGCAACCCTTACATGGTAGTAGTTTGCGCTTTGCAGTACAGTAGCCGTTACCAACTGTCGGGTTGCATTGTTGAGGTAGAATCTCGATAGCGTGGATTGGAGGTAGTCGGCTGTGCGCAGGGTGAACAAGGGGGTGATCCCGATCGCAAACCGCTCACTCGCCCTGTAGCCGACGCCTATGGCGAGTGATATTTCTTTTAGGGTGCTGCTGACCGATTTCTGACCTATAAAATCTTCTTCGCCCGGGCTCTCCGTATCATCCACGATCTGTACTTTATCGTCTATCCGGGCGGTGGCTTTGCATTCAAAATTTACCGGCGCAAAGAATCCATAGCCGATCTTCCACCGGTTGTTTTTGCTTTTGAACATACCCGTTACCAACAGGGGGATGGTGGCGATGCGGTTACTTTTGAAATCGGCCCGCTGGCCGATCGCATTCTCTATCCGTATGTTCTCGAATTGGTAAAGGTTGGCATTGATGGATACTGATGCGGTATCTATGAAGGCGAGTAAGGACGGGTTGTAATAAAGCGCGGTATTGTCTTTGGTGCCGCCAACGACCGAGCCGCCCAACAGTGCTGCCCGGGTACCAAAGGCCTGGGTCCAGTAATGCGTATCCTGGCCGGCGCCGGCCAGGCTGTGGCCAACGATGAGTAGTAACGCGCTGATGCGTTTCATAACTGCCTTGTTTTTAGCGGCATCCCGTTTGCGTGCCGGTACTGTCAAGACACCTGCTAACGGCCTCAGCCTCCAATGTTGCCGTTTTTTCTTTCCCGGGACCCTCGGGTAGGCGGTAGCTGGTGGTGGATAGTGTCTTGTAATACAAGCAGGATAGATCCATGCAAAATACTTTTTTCATTCGTCGCATCGTGTGGCCTCTCGGGCTGGCTTTGCTGATTTGCCTTATTGATGCAGCGGCCCTTGCCCAGCAGCGGGATAGTGTTGGGCGGCAGGACAGTGTTGATGTGCGGGATTCTTTGATCGACACGGTAAAACCCGTGTTCCGCGATCCCATCAAGCGTATCAAAGAAAGGGGCCGCGAAAGCATCAGCGAGTTTAAGACCGATAAACTTGCCATCCGGCAGGACGATCTGCTGGAGCAGATCAAAAAGAATATCTACAATGCGAAAGCTTATCTCAAACGATCGATCGATACCGCGGATGTTATTGATGAAATGAATGCGATCCGCCGTTGGTACAATATGGCCGGGGAAGGGGTGTTTACCAATAAAGGTCCGGTGGAGACGCACCGCAACCTGGGTACCACTACGAAGATCTATGAAGAGCTGCTCCGCAAATCTATTGCCCGGAGAGAAGAGGTAGATAAGTCGCTGAAAAGTTTGATGCGCTACCGGAACATCATCGATTCGCTTACCAGTGATAGCGCCCTGTATGCCTTTAGCAACGACTCCGTGCAACTGGTGCAGTATATCGAAAAACTGAAGGCTACGGGACAGGAATTGCGGCCTGCCGACAGTATACTCGAGCAAACCGTGCCGCGGATTCGCTCCCTTCAGTTGCGCATCAATGATATGATCACTTCGCTGACCGCCGGCCTGGAAGAGATCGAGAATTACCGGGTGGCCGTTTCTTACAGGAGCTTCCGGCAGGAGGTGCCCAGGCTGTGGCAGAAGCCGGCACAACACCGATCCTTTAATGATATCTTTCAACGATCGGCGGCCAAGGATGTATTGAGCTGGAAGTTCTATGCGCAGAACAACAGCGGCAATATTACGATGCTGGTGATATTGATCCTGCTGTCTGCTTATTTTTTGAGGAACGTGAAAAGGCGGCTCATCAAATCCGGCGTGCTGCATACTGATTATGCGGGGCAACACGTATTGCGTGTTCCTTTGTTATCGGCCATCGTGATCGTGATCAGTTATTTCCAGTTTGTATTTCCGGACCCTCCCTTTGTGTTCAGCGCCATTCTGTGGATCATAGTGGCTATCTGTTTGTCGTTGATCTACCGGCGCGGTGTTTCGACATACTGGATGATCGCCTGGGTATTATTGGTGACCGGATTTTTGGCAGCCTGTTGTATCAACCTCATTCTGGAGCCATCCCAGCCCGAAAGGTGGATGATGATGATCTTATCTACTGGCGGCTGCGTTTACGCCGCCTACTTTATCTTCAATGGCCACCGCGACGAATTGAAGGAAAAGACTGTTGTCTTTTTCCTCGCTTTTATGGGGGTGCAGATGCTCGCGGCCACCATCGGCAATTTGTATGGTACCTATAATTTTGCGAAGACCAGCCTCGTTAGCGGCTTCTGCAGTACCATGATCGCCGTGCAGATGCTGTGGACCATACGACTCCTCAATGAAGGGTTGTTCCTGGCTTCTGAAGTGTATAAGGGCGCCGATAGAAAGTTGTTCTATGTGAACTTTGATCGCATCGGCAAAAGCGCGCCAACTGTGTTCTATATCTTCCTGCTCATCGGTTGGCTTATCCTGTTTGGCCGGAACTTCTACATATTTAAACTGGTCACCGATCCAATTCAGGAATTTTTCTTCCGGCAAAGGTCTGTTGGTGATTTCAGTTTCAGTATCTGGAGTGTGGTCTCTTTCTTCCTGATCCTTTCCTTATCGGTGATCGTTTCAAGGATCGTCTCCTTTTTTGCTTCCGGACAGGCTGCTTTGCAAAGCAAAACACATGATAACCGGGCTGGTATCGGCAGCTGGCTTCTGCTGGTACGCATTGTCATTATCGGTTTAGGCTTGCTGCTTGCCTTTGCTGCAGCCGGTATTCCGTTCGATAAGGTAACGCTGATCCTCGGCGCGTTGGGCGTGGGTATCGGTTTTGGCTTGCAGGCCCTCGTCAATAACCTGGTGAGCGGGTTGATCATTGCTTTTGAGAAGCCGGTAAATGTAGGCGACATTGTGGAGGTTGCGGGCAGGGGAGGTACCATCAAATCGATCGGTTTTCGTAGTAGCGTGCTGGCTGCGTATGACGGGGCCGTGGTGGTGATCCCCAATGGCGACCTACTCAACCAGCACGTGGTAAACTGGACGCAGGGCAGCACCTTACGCCGGGGAGATGTGGCCGTAGGTGTGGGTTATGGTACAGACCTCGGGAAAGCCACGGAAATACTGAACCAGGTACTGGCCACGCATGATAAGATACTGAAGTTCCCTGCACCGGCGGTTCTCAATACAGCTTTTAATAACAGCTCCATTGATTTTCAGATCTATTTCTGGCTGCCGCACTCCCGCGACCTGATGCAGGTAAAAAGTGATGTCATCAATGCTATACAAAAAGCCTTCCGGGAAGCTGGTATCGAGATTCCTTATCCGCACCAGGACCTGCGGGTACAGGTGATGAAGCAGCCGGAAAATGGAGAACGAAATGAAGACAAATTGGAGCAGGGTTAACGCCGGTTGGATAAGCCAGTTCGGCGATTGAAACGCCACAATGGATGCTGTCAAAATAAGAAACCGGATGGGAGCGTTCTTCTTCTTTACTGTTCCCGCACCATGAAAAAAATACATCCTCTCCACCCTGCTCTTAAACCTTATAAAAAGGAAATTGAAGCAACCCTGAAACCTGTTCTGCGCATCTCCGCATCACCCGCCCAAACAGGTATCCGGCAGAGTAAGTTTGGCGGAGTTCCGTATTGGCCGGCCGCTATGCCTTATCCTGTTCATTCGCGTACAGGTAAACCATTGTTTCATCTTGGGCAAATCAATTTCGGAGAAATCCCTGCCATGAACCCTTTTCCTTCCACAGGCATCCTACAATTCTTCCTCAATGATGTATCCATATTTGACGAAGAATTTTCAGTCATTTACCATAAACAAGTGATCAACGACGATGACGCCCTGTGGGAAGGCTTCGATGAACCCGTGTATTGGGAAAGGTGGGGAGGTGATTATGCCCTTCATTTTGAAGAAGATGTAGAACCCGTTACTGACGAAGACTTCAGATTTACCAGGTACTATGGCAAAGCTTTACAGGATCTGATCTGGTTTCCCTCAGAAAAGTATGGCTATGAAGTGCGGCAGCAATATATGGAACTGCATCGTGACCTGAACGGTCGTAAAAATAAAATAGGCGGGTATCATTACTCTCAAAATGGAATAGACCCGAGACCCATGTCTTACATTGGTGAAGAGGAATCGGAATTGTTGATCCAGTTTGATGGATGCGACGTTTTTTCCTGGGGAGATCTTGGTTCCGCGAATTTCTTCATTAAAAGAAGAGAGTTGGAGGAACTGAATTTTGCCGATGTAGTATATCATTGGGATTGTACCTGAAAAGACATGCCGGCAAGCCTGTTTTTTCAGGTACAATTCTTTTCTTGTAAGGCTTTGAAATACTGACCTTAATTAACTTTACTCACTCCGAAGATTCCTGATGGGATTGTTCAACGCTTTTATGATGGTTTGTATGGATACGATCAAGACGATCAGCGCGGCCATGATCGCGGCTACCATGGCGAAGCTGGTCCAACCCAATGTTATGCGGTACACAAAATTGCTGAGCCAATTGTCGAGTGCCCAGTAAGCCAGCGGACAGGCAACGCATATGGCCAGCAGGATCATCCAGGTAAACTCTTTGAGGAATATGCTGATGATCTGTAAGCCCGATGCGCCCAGCACTTTGCGTACGCCTACTTCCTTCATGCGCCTGGTGATGCTGAGGGTCACTACGCCCAATACACCCAACAGTACGATCACCAACGCCAGCAGGGTGGCTGTTTGTGCTGCCTGCTTCAATTGTATGTCTGACCGGTACATGAAGGCCAATGTATCGTCCATGAACTTATAATCGAACGGGGCACCCGGTAACACGGTAGCCCATTTGTGTTCCAGGCCGGCAATGGTCTTCGACATATTACCCGGCTTCACCTTGAAGGAGAGATACCGGTAGGTAGTTGTGTTCCTGATGTGCATCATGAACATCGGCGAGATGGCCACATGTTTGCTATCAAAGTGAAAATCCTTTACGACCCCGGCAATGGTCATCACGTTCGGCGATCCTTCGAATTTAACAGGCTGCCCTACGGCCATGCTGGCTTCTTTCCAACCCAGTTCCTTCGCTGCCGATTCATTGATCACCAGTTTGGTGGTATCACGGCCCAGGTATTCACCGGCTGCCATGGTGAGCCCATAGGTGGCCGCATATTGATCGTCGGTACTCATACCTCCAATGATAATACTATGCGTTGAGTCTTCGGACGCTTTGTAGAGTTTGCCGCCGCCGCCGTTCATACCATCCGGTACTTCGTACGATACGGTGGCGCTCGCTATGGCTGGCAGGGTGGTTAGCTCATTGCGCACCGTTTCCATTCGCTGCACGCCGTGGGTGGTCCAGTCGCGCGGTACTGCTGCCGTAATGATCTGTTCTTTATCGTATCCCAAACTGGCATTGAAGGAGTATTCTATTTGCCGGTCTACCACGATTGCACCCACGAATACGACGATGGCCGTGGTGAACTGTAGTGCTATGAGGCCCCTGCGCAGGAATACTTTCTCTTTCACGGTTTGCAGTTTCCCTTTGAGCGAGGCTACCGATGGTTGCATCGATAACACCAGGGCCGGGTAGCTGCCCGCGAGCAGGCCGATGATCAGCGCCATGCCGGGCGGTATGGCCAGATAGGCGATTGGCATGTTTAGGAGAGAAGGCAGTTCCCTGCCGAGCATCTTACCGCAATACGGATAAGCCGCCTGGTAAATGAGGAGGGCGAGCGATACTGCCAGCAGGGCCAGTACCACTGATTCAGTGAGGAATTGTATGATCAGTTGTCTCCGGCTGCCGCCCATTACTTTACGCAGTCCGATCTCCTTTAAGCGCGTACCAGAATTGCCTACCGTGATGTTGATGAAATTGATCACCGCCATCACGAGTATGAACAGGGCTACGATACTGAGGGTGTAGACCATGCGCCGCGCCAGTCCATTGTTAAGGTCGAGGTAATATTCACTGATGGGCGTAAGGTACACTTCGAGGTTGGCCTGGATTTCGGGCGAGGCATTCAGCTTCAGCAGTTGCCGTATAGGTTTCTCGATGTCTGACGGTTTAATACCTGCTTTGAGTTGCACATAGTTGATGATGTAAACGGTGTTCCAGGATTGGAACATGTCATAGCGGCCGAAGAAACGCAGGCTTTCTTCCGGCAGGAATATTTCGTTTTTGGTATTGGTGAAATTGGTAAACGTATTGAAAGGAAGGTCTTTCAACACCCCGGTAATGATGAAGTCCTGCTTGCCGCCGGCAAAGGATTGCAATGTGAGGGTTTCGTTCAATACATCGGTGCGTCCGAAATACTTGAGTGCCTTTGCCTCCGTGATCACCACCGAGTTGGGATTGTTTAATGCTGTGCGGGCATCACCGTGCGCCAGCGGAAAGCCGGTCATCCGGAGAAAGCTGGCATCCCCTGGCTGCAATCCCTCCCGGAAATATTTGTTGCCCTTGGATACGATGGAGGTAATGCCGTCGTGGCGGTAATAGTTTTCCACCAGGTCGGGAAAGTTCTCTTTGAGCGATTTACCCAGGGGAGCCAGTGTCGTGAGGTCCATCCCCATTTCGGGCTTTTTCCATTTGCTGCGTACCAGGTAGATCCGATCGTTGTCCGGGATACTGTGGTTCACCCGCCATTCGCCCCACACATACACGGCTATCAGGAACACGAACGATATGCCAGCGGCCAGGCCGAAGATGTTGATGAAGGAGAATGTTTTGTGTTTGACCAGGTTTCTCCAGGCAAGCAGGATGAAATTGCTCAACATAGTATTTGATTTACGAGGTGTACTATTCGCTTCTTAAACTTTTAACGGGGTTTGAGGAGGCGGCCCGCCAGCTGTGCAGGCCCACGATCAGCAACGTCACCGACAATACCACTCCGCCGGCCAGGGCAAAAATGCCGGGTGCAATATTGACCCGGTACGCAAAATCTTCCAGCCAGTGGCTCATGGCCCACCAGGCTATTGGTGTGGCGATCAGGGCGGCTATACATACCATTAGTAAGAACTCTTTCGATAATAGACCTATGATGCTGTGAACGCTTGCGCCCAGCACTTTCCGGATGCCGATCTCTTTCATGCGGCGCTCGGCCGTGAAGGCGGCGAGGCCCAGTAAACCCAGGCAGGATATGACAATGGCAATACCGGCGAATACGCCCATCAGCGTCGACATTTTGCGTTCTGCACGGTACAACTTTTCGAACGACTCGTCGAGGAAGGTATATTCAAATGGTTCGCGGGGAACTACCCCTTTATAGATCTTCTCAATTGCTGCGATGGTAGTGCCGGCATTTTTGGCCGTCAGTTTCACATTGAAGTGCAGCATGCTTTGATCGCCATTGTGGTAGATCATGGGCGATATGGCTTCGTGCAGGCTGCGGAAGTGGAAATCTTTTACTATTCCCACGATCTGTCCGGAATCGTTGTTGAACCGGAACCACTGGCCAACATACGGTTTCGTGATTTTGAGTTCCCGGATGGCCGTTTCATTGAGGATAAAACCCGTATTGGCGTCGTTGGCATCGTTGGGATGAAACCATCTTCCTTCTGTTAGTTTGAGGCCAAACATGCCGGGGAAATCGGTGTCGGCTGTTAGCTTCACCACGGAAGGTTCAAAATCTTTGGGTCTGCCTGCCCAATCGGCGTTACCGGCTGAAGAGCTACGTATATCGATCAATGATTCGTTGCTGGCCGCTACCTGCTCTACACCTGCTACCGATTGCAGGTCCTGTTTGAAGGCTTGTTGTATACCTGCTGCTTTTTCTTTGGGTATTCCTTTAAATGCGCGCCAGGGTACATTGAAGGTGAGCACCTGCGAGCGCTCGCCACCCTTCGTTTGATCGTTGATATAGTTCAGTTGTTTGTAGATGATGAGGGTAGCTGCTATCAGCATTACCGATACAGTAAACTGCGTAGTGACCAGTACTTTCCTTAACGTTACATCCTTCAGCTTCAGCAGGCTATTGCCGCGGAATAGATTCAATGGCTTGAAGGACGATAATAATATAGCAGGGTAGATGCCCGTGAGGATCGTAACTGTCAGCAGGGTGCCGGTGATCAGCAACCAGAACTTGCCTTCGTAGATCGGCAGCCTGAACTGCTGATCGGTGAAGCGGTTGAAGAAGGGCAGGCTGAGCTGTACCAGGCAAATGGTGATGAATAAGGCCAGTAGTCCGGTGAGCAGTGATTCGGCCATGAATTGGGCAAACAAGGAAGCCCTGGGGGCTCCCACGATCTTGCGTACGCTAACTTCTTTGGAACGCAGGCTGGCCCGGGCAGTCGTCAGGTTCACATAGTTGATGCAGGCCACTACCAGGATCAGGATGGCCAATATGGCGAAGATGTATACAGACTGGCGGTTGCCGACGGCGAAGTCGGGGTTTTGAACGGTGCTATCGAAATGCAGCTGGAGCAGGGGCATCAGTGAGGTGGTCACCTTATTGTCCTTCCTGTTCTGATCGAGCAGTTTGTTGAGCTTTTGCGTGATGGTGCCCGGTTTGGTACCGGGCTGCAATCGAATAAAGCTGATGTAGTTGAAGTTGCCCCATTGCAGATCGTATTTCTTTTCGCTGGGGTTGCTTTGCCAGGCTTCGATGGGGATGTACATATCGAACTGGAAGCTGGAGTTGGCCGGTGCATCTTTCATAATGCCCGCTACCTGGTAGGTGACGGTATCGATCTTTACCAGCTGACCTACCGCATGGGTGGTGCCGAAATATTTTTTAGCGGCCGATTCGGAAAACAGCATGCTAAAGGGATTCTGGAAAAAGGCCGCAGCTGTACCTTCCGTGAATTCCATATGGAACACATCAAACCAGCCCTTCGATATATACACGCCTTTCTTTTCCTTGAAGTACTGTCCGTTGATGTTGATAGGAGGCCCATAGGCGGTTATAGACTTCATCAACGCCATGGCCTCTATTTCCGGTATATCCTGTTTGGCCTTATCGCACAGCGCATAGGGTGTGTTTTCCCATATCCAGGTTTCTTCGGGGGTGATGGGAATATGGTTGGTGATGCGGTACACCCGATCGCCGTTGTTGTGGTAATTGTCATAACTCATTTCATTCTGTACCCACAGCATGATCAGCACGGCGGCCGTCATACCAATTGACAATCCTGCGAGGTGTATGGCGCTTTCGGTTTTGTGTTTCCACAGTTTACGCCAGGCTGTTTTGAGGTGATTCTTGAACAAGTTGCTGCTGTTTATAGATTAATACTACTGTTTTATTCACTGCGCAGGCTCTTCACCGGGCTTGTGATCACGGCTTTGGCGGCCTGCAATATGATGGTGGTGAGTGCGATGAACAGGGCCAATATGCCAGCCACCACAAATACCCACCAGGCGATGCCTATGCGATAAGCGAAATCCTGCAGCCACTGATGCATGATGTACCAGCCTACGGGGATGGCCACCAGCAGCGATACCAGGATCAGTTTCATGAAATCTTTCGACAGCAATACCAGGATGCTTTGTGCCGATGCGCCCAGTACTTTCCGGATACCGATCTCTTTGGTGCGCTGTATCACGTTGTACGCTGAGAGGCCCAGCAGGCCAAAGCAGGCGATCAGGATGGCGAGGAAGGCGAAGATGCCAAAGACCTTACCAAACAGGATATCGGCTTTGTATTGCGCCCCAAAGGTTTCGTCGAGGAAGGTATAGTTGAACGGATCGCCGGGGAAATACCGGTTCCATTCCTGTTGTATGGCGGCGACCGTTGCCTGCACATTGCCCGTATTTATTTTAATGGAATAGTAGCTGCGAATATCCGGCATATAACGTACCAGCATGGGCTCAATGGCTTTTTGCAAACCCTGGTGGTGATAGTTGGCCAGCACGCCGACCACGGTATTCGTATCACGGCCGCTGTTGATCCGCTGGCCAAGGGCTGCTGCTGCATTGGGGAATCCGAGGGTGGTCACTGCCTTTTCGTTCAGCAATACATTACGGTTTTCTGTACCATAAGTAGGGGAGAAGTTTCTGCCAGCTATGATCTTCATACCGAACATCGGTACAAAATCGGCATCCACACCCAGGTTGTACAGGGTGTTGGCCGCCTGACCTTCTTTACTTACCTGCTTGTGGGAGTTCGTCCAGTATATTTCCTGTCCCATCACGTTGGAGGAGTTCGCCAGCTGCTTTACCCCCGTTTGTTGTAATACAGCTGTTTTAAATGGCTGGAAGGCATTCCGGTAAACAGAGTCAGTTTGTGCCATGGCGCCTTCCACCACTAAAGTCTGATCGATATTGGCGCCCAGCTGTTGGTTGCGCATATAGCTCACCTGCTGGTACACGATGATGGTGCCGGCGATGAGTACTACTGAAGTGGCAAATTGCACCACGATCAGTCCCTTGCGTAGCAGAACGCCGCTGGTGGAGTTCCGGAACACGCCCTTGAGTACTTTGATAGGCTGGAAACCCGAGAGTACAAAGGCGGGATACAAACCCGAGAGAAAGGTGCCTGTTACAAACACCAGCAGGAACAATTGCCAGTAGTGGGGAGATAAGGTTAAATCGTTATCCGGCTGACCGGTAAAGCGCCCGAAGGGATGTATCAGCAGGAAGAACAATCCCAGCGATAAGATCAGTGCTGCCAGGTTCAGTAATAAACTTTCCATCAGGAACTGGCGGATGAGGTCAGTGCGCAGGGCACCGAGTACTTTTCTAACACCCACTTCTTTCGCGCGCTCTACCGAGCGTGCGGTGGCGAGGTTAATATAGTTGATCCAGGCGATGCCGATGATGAATATCGCTACAAGGAATAGAAATCCTACGGCCTGCCCGTTGCCATTCACTTCCGCTTCCTGGTTGAGTTGGGAGTACAGGTGAACATTTTTCAATGGCATCATGCCCAGGATAGTCTTCTGGTTATTCTTTTTGGCGTATTCCGAACTGTTCATGTATTTGTCGGCGAAAGCAGGCAATTTAGCCGCCAGCTTCTCGCGATCGGTGCCAGGCTTTAATTGTACATAAGCATAGAAGTCGTACCAGCCCCAGGCATTCTCCAACGGATTGCTGCTATCGCCCCAGGTGGTAAGGATGATTTTCTTCAGCGCATCATAAGGTGCGATGTATTTTATATCGAGGTGCGAATTGGCCGGGTAGTCTTTGAATACGCCGGTGATCTCATAGGGGAGCGATAGTCCGTTGTATTTTACCGTGAGGGTTTTGCCTAAGGCATCAGTAGTGCCGAAATACTTATTGGCCATCGTTTGCGACACCACCAGTTTGTCGGGACCGGTAAGGGCGGTTGCTGCATTACCCTGCGTGAGGGGGATGTTGAACAACCTGAGCACGGAAGCATCGGCAAAGTAGCCCTTTGTCTCGTTGAACTTTTGGCGGTTACTTTCGTTGGTGATGAGCGCATTGGCATCCATCAGCCGGCAGAAGTCGGCCACTTCGGGAAAGTCCTTCTTCATAGTAGGCGCAATGGCCGGGAAAACCGTCGCCGATTTCCATTGCAGGTCGCCCTGCTGGTACTTTTCGATGTGCAGGCGCACAATGTCATCGGCGTTCTTATGGAAGGTGTCGTAACTCTTTTCGTACGACACGTAGTGAAAGATGAGCAGGCAACAGGTCATGCCGATGACCAGGCCGGTTAAGTTCAGGAACGTATGTCCTTTCTTTTTAAGGAGGTTACGGAGGGCAATCCTGAGATAAGTGGCGATCATATAAATTTTTTTATGTTGTTATTCACTGCGCAGGCTCTTCACCGG
Organism: Paraflavitalea sp. CAU 1676; assembly: GCF_029223285.1. Classification (GTDB taxonomy): domain Bacteria; phylum Bacteroidota; class Bacteroidia; order Chitinophagales; family Chitinophagaceae; genus Paraflavitalea. The sequence continues at coordinate 406,174 of NZ_JARHUJ010000008.1, forward strand.
GTTCGACAGGGCCGCTCTGATGGCCTGGAAGCTCACGGTAAACAGGGCGATGCCGAGGGCTGCCACGCCGGCCAGCAAAAATACCCACCATTGCAGGTTGATGCGGTAGGCAAAATCCTGTAACCACTGGTACATGGCCCAGGCCGCCAGCGGAAACGCGATCACGGCGGCTACCAGCACCAGCTTCAAAAAGTCTTTCGATAACATCGCAATGATGCTGCCAACGCTGGCGCCCAGCACCTTCCTGATGCCGATCTCCTTGATCCTTTGTTCTGCCGCATAGGTGGCCAGGCCAAACAATCCCATGCAGGCAATGAGGATGGTCATGCAGGCTACCGACAGGAAGATGACTTCCCGCTTGTGGTCTTCCTGGTAAAACAGGTCCCATTGATTGTCCAGGAAATTGTATTCAAACAAGTGCGATGCATCGATGGAGTGCAGGATGCTTTCCATCTGCTTCAAGGTTTCCGGAATGTTGGCTGTATTGATCCTGGCAGTGAAATAATCGATGTTGTGGATGGGCATGCGTGGATGGCCGATGATCATCGGGGCGATCTTTTCGCGCAGCGAACGGAAGTTGAAATCATTCACAATGCCGATAACCCGTACTTTAAAGGGGGTGGCAAATGTGTTCAGTCCGTCGCCGAAGATGGCGGCGGGTATCTCGATCAGCTGCTCAGAAGCGGCTGTGATGTTAAGGGCTTTGGCGGCGGTAGCATTGATGAGTACGGAAGGCGAATCGCTGATGTCGTTACCGGGTAAAAAGTTGCGGCCGCTCTTCAATTGTACTTCAAAGGTGCTGAGGAAATGATCGTCGGCCGCAATGTAGAACATATCCTGGGTAGCAGCTCCCTGCGATGCATTGCTTTTGATCCTGACCTGTGGAATATTCTTCCATTCACCCGGTACCCGGGATGTAACCGTAACATCTTTCACGGCGGCCAGTTTGGCATATTCGCTCTTGATGGTGGCGGCTCCCCGGCGAACGGCGCCGCTGTTGATATCCACCACCAGTAATTGATCTTTGTTGAAGCCCATGTCTTTGGAGTCGACGAACTTCAATTGCTGGAATACGATCACGGTGGCGATCATCATAATGATCGATATGGAGAACTGAAATACGACGAGTGCACGCCGGAAGGAGAGATGACCTTGACTCAGCTTCAGTTTGTTCTTCAGTAGTTGTAGTGGCCGCAGGCCCGATTGGAAGAGGGCGGGATATACGCCGGCCATCAGCGCTGCCAATACGGTGGCTGAAAACACGCCCAGCCAGATGCGGTAATCGGTGTGCAGGTTGAGGCTAAGTTCTTTGCCGGTGAAGGCGTTGAAGCGTGGAAGGATCATTTGTACGGCAGCGAGCGCTATGGCCAGTGCAATGGCCGTAACGAGAAATGCTTCTGCCAGGAACTGGACCACGAGGCTGCCGCGCAGTGCACCGGATACTTTACGCACAGCAATTTCTTTTGAGCGGCTGGCGAAGCGGGCCGTGGTGAGGTTCATGTAATTGATACAGGCGATGAACAATACGAACAGCGCCACCATGCCAAATACATAGAGGTGCATGATGCCGCTTTTGGACCTTTCATCATTTTGTCCGTCGGGGCGGAAATGTATTTCCTTCAATGGTTGCAATCCGAATTGGCTCACTCGCTTATTCTCTGTGTCGGGACGCCGGGCAGCCATCTGCTTGTTCAGCTTGGTAGCCGCTATGGTTGATTGGTTGTTATCTTTTAGTTGTACGTAGGTCGTAAAGTTCGTGGAGGTCCAGTCGGCCGCAGCAAACTGCCGGAACCGGGCATTCGTAAACTGGGTGGCTTCCGAGAAAAGGAGGTTGAATTGCAGGTGCGAGTTGGATGGTACGCTCAATACGGCAGTAACGCGGTAGGGCAGACTGTCGTCTTCTACTTTAATGGCCCTGTTCAGCACGTCTGTGCGGCCAAATAATTTGATCGCCATCTTATCGGTGATGGCTACGGTGAAGGGCTCTTTCAAAGCATCCTTGTTTCCCTGCAGCAGGGTGAAATCGAAGAGGTGGAGAAAAGCCGCATCGGCTGTCGTGTAATCGTTGTAAAAAACATTGTTGTTCTCCTCGGGCTGTACATTCACCCGCCCGTAGGTGGTAATCCGTGAACTGGCTTCCACTTCGGGCAACTCCTTCAGCACGATGGCAGAGGTATTGAAGGCTACGCTTACTGCGGTCCTTTCCTTGCCGGTTGGTGTGGTATAAGATTCCGTAACCCGGTACAGCGAGCCTGCCTTGCTGTGGAAGGCATCGAAGGTCAGTTCGTCGGCCAGGAATAGCGCAATCAGGAGGAAGCAGGTGAGGCCCGCCGCCAATCCAAATATATTGATGGTGGAAAAGGCTCTTTGCTTTAACAGATTGCGCCAGGCAATCTTAAGATAGTTTCTAAACACGGGTGGTATGTTAGTTGGTTAATCTTTATTTGACCTGCAGTTTCCTGAAGCATCACCAGTCCTCAAACAGTTGGCTCAAGGACCGGCGATGCCCGGAGCTGATTATTTGATCGTCAGGGTTACCCTGCCGCTGCTTCCTTTTACGGTTACGGGTATGCCGCCACCGTTGAGCTTGCCGTCGATAGAATCCTCATCTACCGTACCGCTGAAATTGTTGAGTGCGCTGGCTTTTACTTTGTCACCAGTAATACGAAGATCGAGGCCTTTGTTGCCCGGCAACTCGACGTTGATATTGCCGCCGGAGTTGGACAGTTTTACAAAGCTGCCCAGTTCCTTAATGGTGACGTTCATATTACCACCGCTGGTGGAGGCATTCACGCTCGCAGAAAGATCGGAGAGCATAACATTGCCGCCCGAGGTAACGGCCGAGAGGTCACCTTTGATGGCATTGCCACGCACCGTACCACCGCTGGTCGTTGCATCGATATTGCCACTCAGGTCCTCGAGCGTTACGTTTCCGCCGGAAGTGGTGAGGTGCAATTTTCCATCGCAGTTGCGGGCTTCTACATTGCCGCCACTGGTAGTGAGGGTAATATCGTCTTTAGAGTCTTTAAGGTGAATATTGCCGCCCGAGGTAGCCCCCTTGATCTTGCCGGTGAGGTCTTCGAGGTGGAGGTTGCCGCCACTGGTGCGGAAATCCTGTACGCCGGAGAGGTGAGCGAGCGATACGTTACCGCCACTGGTGGTGAGGTTGGTCGCTACATTGCGGGGCACATAGATCTTGAAGGAAACAGAAAGCGCCTTCTTCCAGTCCCAGCGACCCGATTTGGTTTTCGGTTTAGCGATGGCTGTCAGTACATGGTTGGCCGTGGAAACGGTAAATTCATAGTCCTCATTCAGCTTCTTTTCTATCTCCTCTTTAGTGAGATCATTTTTGCGGCCATTGTTGGGACGCACATACACTTCGATCTTCAGGTCGGTGGCATTGCCGGTGATCGAGATATTACCACCGGAGGTTTCGGCCGTTACTTTCTCAATGGCGGCGTCCTTCAATGATTTGGTCATGTAAGGTAGTTCTTCCTGAGCCTGTGCCAGGGAAACTATGCTGCTTGCCAGCAGGAGGGTGAGTATCTGCTTCATAGTATGCTGTTTATGTTGTTTATTGATTATTCATTTCTTAAACTTTTAACCGGGTTGGCGATGGCTGCCCTGGTAGCCTGGAAACTGATGGTGAGCAAGGTGACCAATAAAGCGCCCGCTCCGCTCAGCAGGAATATCCACCACGACATGGGGATGCGGTGTACATAATCCTGCAGGAAGTGGTGCATGGTAATGCCAGCTATCGGCGCTGCGATCACGAACGAAATGCCGATGAGCCATACGAACTCCTTGTTGAGCAGGCCCATTATGTCCATAAACCCTGCGCCCAGTACTTTCCGGACTCCGATCTCCTTTGTTTTGCGCATGCATACATAGGCAACAAGGCCGTACACGCCCAGACAACCTATCAATATGCCAATTATGGAGAACAGCGAGAGGAACCGCGCGAGTTTGGTCTCATCACTGTAAAAGCTCTTCAGGTTATCATCGAGGAACTCATATTTGAAATAGTAATCGGGAAAGAGCGCTTTCCATTCCTTCTCCACCAGTTGCAGGGCTGCTTCCTGTTGGACAGGATCGATACGGATAGAAGCGTTAAAGAATCGTCCATTGTACATGAATATATGGGGTGTTGTACCCCATTGCAGACTTTGCGACTGGTAGTCCTTTACTACACCTGCTATGGTGTATGTATCTTTCCAAAGGGTAACCTGCTGCCCCAGTGCTTTGGCGGGGTCGGTTATGCCCATATCACGGGCGCCTTTTTCGTTGATCAGGACAATGGCCTGGTTGCTGTCGGCTATGGTGAATGACCGGCCTGCCACCAGGGGTATCTTGTAAAAAGATAAGTAGTTGGTGTCGACGAACTGCTGGCGGAATTGCTGTTCGCCATCTTTCAGTCCGTAGTGTTTTACATTGGCCCACCACCAGTTGGTAGTGCCCGATGGGGTAGTGAGTCCGAAGGTGACATCGCGGATCGCAGTAGATTGCTGCAGGCCACGACGCAGCCTTTCCCGCAACAGCTGACTGCGTGCTTCGGGCATGGGTATCCTGATCACTGATGCCTTATCGAAGCCCAGATCTTTGTGCTGGAAATAATTGAGCTGTTTTACTCCGATCAGGGTGCAGATGACGAGGATAAGGGCTATCGTGAATTGCGTTACCACCAGCAGGCGACGGAGTGAGAAGCCTTTTCCAGGCATTCCGAATACTTGTGTGCGCAACATATTCACGGGTTTGAAACCCGATAACATGATGGCCGGGTAGATGCCCGAGAGGAGGGTGAGTACCAGTCCTGTGATGCCGAGGAACAGCAGGAGGTCGCTGCGCCAGGGATCCCATTGGGCTACCTGCGTTTGCAGTAGTTCGCCGGTAAAGGGCAATAACACATAAGCCAGCAGGGCACCACCCGCGAGGGCTGCTGTTACGACCAGACCGGTTTCCAGCAGGAATTGTCCGATGAGACTGGCGCGGCTGCCGCCTAATATTTTACGGATACCCGTGGCCTTGTTGCGTTGCATGGCTTGTACGGTGGCCATGTTGACGAAATTGATGCAGGCGATCATTAACAGGAAAATACCTATGCAGGTAAGCGTATACAGCAACCAGCGGGGCATTGCGTAATTGAAGAAGTCGATCTCGGGGTTGGCATTGAAATGCTGGTCGGACAAACGTACCAACTGATAGTTGATGATGCTGGCCTGGTCTTTCCGCGCTGCTGCTTCTTTATTGAGGGCAGTGACTATGCTGGCCGGCTGAACGCCGGGTTTCAACAGTACAAATCCCTGGAAATGCGAATCGCCTCCGCTCCAGTAATTCTCATCCTTGTACCAGTCCATGTATTTCAATAGCGATGCGTACGACAGGATCATTCCCATCCTGAACTGGGTGTTGGGCGGCATGGCTTTGATGATACCCGTCACGGTGAGGTCCAGTGTGTTCTCGTACCGGATGGATTGGCCCATGGCCTGTGTGGTCGATTTGAACAAGCGGATGGCAGTTGGCTCATCCAGTACTACCTGGTAGGGTTGACCCAGCGATGCCTGTGGAGAACCTTCGATCCATTGCACATCGATAATGTCGAACAGATCGGGCGAAGCAAAATAGGTTTTATCCTGTTCCAGGTTTTGTTCTTTGACCTTGATCACGGAGGGGGTGTATTGCAACACATTCACGGCTTTTTCAACACCCGGCACTTTGTCTTTGAGTGCGCGGATGGCTCCTTGTGGTATATGGGAGTTGAGGCCGTCAAATTTATCGGTGCCCAGCAGTTGGTAAATCCGGGGGCTATTGGTATGCCAGGTATCGAAGCTGTGTTCGAACCGGATGATCATGAATATGACGATGGCGATCCCTATACTCAACGACAGGCCGAGTATATTGAGGATCGTGTACATCCTGTTTCGGACAAGGTTGCGCCAGGCGCTGGAAAGATGGGTGGTAGGAATCATGGCAATTTCCTTTAATAATATTATTCGGTCTTCAGGCTTTTCACCGGATTCATCAGTGCCGCTTTCAATGCCTGAAAGCTGATCGTGAACATGGCTATTGTGAGGGCAATGCCGGCAGAGGCGGCAAATACCCACCAGTTGATCGTAATGCGATAAGCAAATTGTTGCAGCCAATGGTGCATAGTCCACCAGGCTACCGGCACGGCCAGTACGATCGCAATGCCCACGAGCTTCAGCAGATCGGCCGACAGCAGGGCCACGATATGGGCGATACCGGCGCCTAATACCTTGCGTATCCCGATCTCCCGGATCCGCTTATGGGCTGTGTAAATGATCAGGCCCAGCAAGCCGAGACAACCGATCAATACTGAGAGGCCGGCTGCAATACCGAAAAAGCTTTGCAGGTTTTCTTCTTTACGGTACTGGCGTTGGTAATCTTCATCGAGGAAGCGGTATTCGAGCGGGTAACCTTTAAACACTTCATTCCAGGTGGCCTGCAGGTTTGCTACGGCCTGCGATGGCGTTATGTTGTCATAGCGTGCCGCGAACAGCGAATAATAACCTACAGGGCTCAATACAACCGCGTTGATCTTTGCTTGCAGGCCGTGCTGATGATAGTCTTTCAACACGCCGACTACGATGCCTTCTTTGCCCGAGGTGGATAATTTGCGGCCCAGGGCCTGCTGCGGATTGACCCAGCCAAATTCTTTGACGGCCGTTTCGTTGATGATAAACGACTCTTTGGTATCCGCTTCGCTGTTGGGCAAGAAGTCGCGGCCGGCAACCAGTGGCAGGCCGATGGTCTTCACATAATCATGATCGGTGGTGATGTACTCAACCACGAGGGCTTCTTCTTTGGTTTTGCCTTCGGGATAGGCAAACTGACCGGCCCAGCCCGAACGGCCGGGAACGGCGCCGGCGGCAGTCATTGCCCGCATACCGTTCTTGCGCAACAGTTCGGTTTTGAACAGCGGCGCTTTATCATGTCGCAGGGTCCAGGGCAGTTTGTTGATATCTACCACGAGCATTTTGTCTTTGTCGAAACCCAGGTCACGCCCCTGCATGTATTTCATTTGCTGCCACATGATCACGGTACACATAATGAAGCCTGCCGAGATCACGAATTGCAGCACGACCAACGACTGGCGCAGCAACGTGCCGGAGCTGCTATGCGAAAAACTACCCTTGAGTACTTTGATGGGTTTAAAGGACGATAACACCCAGGCAGGGTAGAAGCCCGCTAGTGGTACCAATGCCAGGATAATGCCCAACAGCAGCAACAGGTTGCCGGGTGATAACAGGGAGCTTACCGTAAATGATTTACCCGCAAAGGCATTGAAGGCAGGTAGCAGCGCCACCATCAGGATGATGCTGATGAGGGCAGCGATGCTGCATAACATAGCCGCCTCAGTCAGGAATTGCAGGATGAGTTTGGGGCGATCGTTGCCGAGTACTTTTTGAATGCCGATCTCTTTGGCCCTATCCACCGAACGGGCCGTAGACAAATTGATGAAATTGAGGCAGGCAATCAGCAGTATAAAAATACCGATAGCCAGGAACAACTGTATGGTCTTGATGTTGCCAACCGTACCCCGTGCCGTAGGCATATCGGAATAGAGGTAGATATCTTTAATTGGGCGAAGCGATAAGGTTGCTTTGAAACCCGACTGAGCTACAGCTTCCTTGCCTGCCATCTGCACCAGGTTTTTGATCTTGGCCGATGTAGAGGCTACACCGGCGCTTTTCTTCAGGCGCACATAGTTGTAGACGTTGATGTCGAACCAGCCCTTGGTGAATTCTTCTTCGCACATGCCGGGGTTGAGGCTGCAGCCAGAAGCAAATGAACCGATCATATCGAACCGCAGGTGCGAATTGGCGGGTAGATCACCGAATACACCGGTTACCTTAAAAGGAACCGTATCGTAGATCATGATCGTTTTGCCGAGCGCCGACTCTTTGCCAAAGTATTTCTCTTTTAGTGCTTTGGTAAGTACCACGCTGTAGGGATGCTGCAACGCAGTGGCGGCATCGCCCTCTACCAACGAATAGCCGAATACGGGAAAAAACGATTCGTCGGCATACAGGGCATATTCAAAGAAGCGATCGTCTTTCATCTTTACGATGGGGCGCCAATCGCGCAGGTAAGTGAGTGCTTCTATTTCGGGATACTGTGCTTTCAGGGTTCTGCCAATGGGCCAGCCTACATTGCTGCTTTTGCTTGCCTGCCCATCGGGCATGACGAGGTCGCTTTCCAGGCGGCAAACCTGTTCCTGTACGGCGAAGGCGTCGTCGTAAGACATTTCATCCCTCACCCAAAGGCTGATGAGGAAGAACAGGGTAATACCTAATACGAGGCTTCCCAGGCTGATGGCCGTGAAGCTCCGGTTACGGATGGCGGTTCGCCAGGCGATCTTACAATAGGTCTTGAGCACTGTTTGTCATTTTAACGTTAACGGTCATCTACTCACTTTTGAGACTTTTTACAGGATTGGTCAATGCTGCCCGCACGGCACGATAACCGACCGTGATCCAGGCTATGATGATCGATCCTCCCATGGCGAGTGCAAAAATGCCGGCGCCCATGGGGATACGGTATTCGAAATCGGCCAGCCAGCGGCTCATCAGGTACCAGGCCACCGGCGCCGCCACTACAAAGGCCAGGAGGATCAGCAGCGTAAACTCACGGGAAAAGAGATACACGATATTGCCCACGGAAGCGCCGAGCACCTTGCGAATGCCAACTTCTTTAACACGCTGGGTGGCCATGAACGACACGAGTCCATAGAGGCCAAGGCAGGAGATAAAGATGGCGATGCCGGCGAAGATGGAATAGAGTTTAGATAATTGGGTTTCCCGACGATACAGCCTTTCTACCTTTTCATCGAGGAACTGGTATTCGTATACGAAATCGGGATAAGTGGTGGTCCAGAGTTTCTCAATGGCGGCCAATACTTCTGTTGTTTTTTCGGGTTTGATGCGCGCCCCGAACATACGATAGGTCGATTTGCCAGGCGCCAGGATCACCGGTTCAATGGCATCGCGGAGCGACTGGGTATGAAAGTCCCTGACCACCCCACAGATGGTACCCACCTTGTCGCCATCCCAGAGATCGATCTTTTTTCCAATGGCTTGTTGCGGGTTAGTTAATCCTGCTTTTTTTACAAATGTTTCGCTAACCACGAATTCACGGACAGTATCGCTAGGGAAATAGGAGCGTCCTGCCACAAATGCCAGATCGTAGGTCTTGAAATATTCGGCATCGGCAAATTTCAGGTTGGCTTCAAATGAGGCGTTCTTGGGACTATTGTCGAATTTAAAATCGGTGCCCCAGTTGCCATTGTCGAACGGACTGGTGAAGGCAAAGCTGACATCCGTGATGCCGGGTTGCCGCAGCAGTTCCGACCTCAGGTAATTGATGCGCGCACGTCCGGCGCTATCGCCGGGAATAGGTACGGTGAGTATATGGTCTTTTGTGAAGCCCATGGAGGTATTCTTGAAAAAGTTCATCTGGCTCACGACTACCAACATGCCAATGATCAGCACCTGGGCAATGGCAAACTGGAATACGACCAGCCCCCGGCGCAGTGTAAGTCCGCCGGATGATATCGCCACCACTTTACTCTTTAAGGCTGTAATTGGATTGTAACCAGATAACACGAGGGCCGGGTAGAAGCCTGCCAGCAGCGTAACGATGGCCGTAGTGCCAAACATGAACAAGGGTACGGCAGGCGAGGTAAGAAATGATCGTGACACTTCTATCTGCAAAAGCGTATTAAGTGCTGGCACTGTTAGCCAGGCAATGCCGGCTGCCAGCAATACTGCTGTGAACGTGATCAGGAAGGTTTCTCCCAGGAACTGGGTGATCAGGTTCCACCGGCTGCTGCCTAATACCTTGCGCACACCCACTTCCTTGGCCCGGTTTACTGCCTGTGCGGTAGCGAGGTTGATAAAGTTCACGCAGGCAATGATCAGGAGAAACAAACCTATTAGTGAAAGTGCGGTGATCAGTTCCCGGCTGAAAGCCTGGCGCGAGTACACGCCCAACCGGGTATCGAAGTGCATTTCGCCGAGCGGTTGTATGGCAAGCCCTTCCTTTAAATATTCTGCCGGTTTGTTTTTCTTGACAAAAGCCGGCAATTGACCAGCGAGGCGGGAGGCGGGATAATTTTCAGGTAATGCAATATAACAATGATGCCCACTCCAGACGCTGACCCAATCGGTGAGATTGGCTTTCCGGAAGGTTTTCATCGATGCCACGATTTGAAGCGGGATATCGGTGGTTGGCCGCGGGTTGTCCAATATGCCCGTTACTTTCAATACGGCATCATTTTCCAGTTTCAGGGAGCGTCCGATCGCCGAATGCCAGTCGCCAAAATATTTTTCTGCCATCTCTTTGGTCAGCACCACCATATCGGGGCCGGATAATGCCGATTTCGCATCACCTGCCAGCCAGGTGAAGTCGAACACTTCGAACAACTCCGGTTCTGCAAAGTAAAATCCTCTTGGTTCCTTGAATTTCTTACCAGGCTGATTACGTTCATCGAGTACCGTGATCTGATCGTTATTACTGCCGAATACACCAGCTACTTTTATCTCCGGAAATTCCTGGCGCAGGGCATTGGGCACGGGAAAGGGTACGCCCGGCGTACGGTCTTCGTTGGTTTCGGCTCCCTCTATTTTTGTAAAGACCCGATAGATGCGGTCTTTCTTTTGGTGATGCGTGTCAAAACTCAGGTGGTAACTGATGACCAGGTAGATCATGAGTGCGGCAGCGACGCCTACCGCCAATCCGGTAACGTTGATAAAAGCATAGCTTTTATTCCTCATCAAACTGCGGAAGGCCGTCTTGAAATAGTTTTTGATCACGGTGAATGATTTATTGTTGGTAATTATTCGTTCCTTAAACTGTTGATAGGGTTGGCCCGGGCTGCCCGAACGGCATGTATGCCGATGGTGACCAACGTAATGAACATCGCCAGCACTCCGGCCAGCACAAATACCCACCACTGGATACCGACGCGGTAGGCGAAGCCCTGCAGCCAGTTGTGCATGCCCATCCAGGCAATCGGCGTAGCGATCACGATAGCGATCACCACCAACCTGATAAAGTCTTTGCTCAGCATGCTGACGATCGATGGTACAGAGGCGCCCAATACCTTGCGGATGCCGATCTCTTTCACCTTTTGCTGTGCTGTAAACGCGGCAAGTCCGAATAAGCCAAGGGCTGCAATGGATACGGCCAGTATCGTGAATATCAGTGCCAGGGTTTCCTGTTTTTGTTCGGCGGCATACTGGCGGGCAAAGTTTTGATCGAGGAAGTTGAACTCGACAGGATTGCTCTTGTCGAGCTCGTGGTACACTTTTTCAATCCATGCCAGCGCCTCTTTCGTATGCGCCGTATTGATCTTTACATACACATTGTCTTCCATCGAAGCCACCGGCGGCATCATCAGCACCATCGGCTCCACTTTGTGTTGCAGGGAATAGGTATGAAAATCCTTGACCACGCCTACTACTGTTCTTTCACCCACCTCTCCTTGTCCGTAGGTAAAACGGACGCGTTTGTGCAGGGCATCTTTCCACCCCAGTTCGCGCAGCAGGGTTTCATTGATCAGGGCCGATCCGTATTTGTCGGCTTCATTGCCAGGTGTAAAATTTCTTCCCTGGCTTAACTGAATACCCATGGTGCCGAGGTAATCCGCGTCTACCATCAGTTCCTGCGACATTTTATTGCTGGTGGAGAAGGAGCCGTCATTCATTTCAAATACAAATCCATGCGCGCCGAGGTCATTGTTGCCGATGGGGTTTCCTGCTACCGCAACGCCTTCTATCAATGGGTTTTGGGTAAGCTGGATCTTCATGGCACCGGTTTGCTTGCGCACTTCCCGGTCATGTATATGGAAGGTGAGTACCTGCTCTTTATTGAAGCCCAGGTCCTTTTTGGAGGTGTATTGTAATTGCCGGTATATAATGATCGATCCGGCGATCATGATCACGGTGATGGTGAATTGGAATACGACCAGCGATTTGCGGAAGAGTATATTGTTCGACAAGTTGCCCATTTGCCCCTTCAAGGCCGGGATCGCTTTGAAGCGGGAGAGGAACAGGGCAGGGTAGAGGCCGCTGAAGGCGCCGGCCAGCAAGGCAAATACAATCACGCACAACAGCGTGGTGAAAGTACCAAAGCGCCAGAGGCTGAGCTCCTTTCCCGAGAGCGTATTGAATAAAGGTAGCAGCACGGTGGTGAAAAAGCCTGCGGCCAGTGTGGCTACTACGGTCAGTATCAGGGCTTCGGCGATGAACATGCCGATGAGGTGCCCCCTTCCCGAGCCGATCACTTTACGCACCCCTACTTCTTTGATGCGGGTAGAGGATCGTGCCGTGGAAAGGTTGATATAATTGATGATGGCGATGATCAATACCAGTATCGCAATAGAGGCAAAAATATACACCCGTGTAATGCTGCTGTTGGGGCCGATCTCTATCTGCAGATCGGAATGCAGGTGAATGGCGGTGAGCGGCTGCAACTCCATCCGGTAATCGTTCACCCGCATGATCTTTTGAATAGTTCGGGCGGCGAAGGCTGGCAGGGCTGCTTCGAGCTTCTTTACCTGCGCTCTTTCGCGAAGCAGCAGGTAAGTATAGCTGTTGAAGTTTTGCCAGTTGTCGGTATAGTTGGCAGGCAGCGAACGCAGGCCGCTGAAACGCATGTGCGTGTTGCCAGGCACATCCTTCATGACACCGGTTACTTTATTGGGAAAGTTATTCGAAAAGAAGACGGTTTGGTTGAGCGCCTTCTGCGGATCGTTAAAGAGTTTACGGGCCAGGGTTTCGGAGATGACGATCGATTGTGGCTCACGCAGTGCGGTTGCAGGATCGCCGGCAATAAATGGATACGTGAATACCTTGAATATGTTCGCATCGGCAAAGAAGACGTCCTCGGCCTTAACCGGGTTATTTTTAAAGGAAACGATGCCTCCGCCTTCCGGTATAATACGGGTAGCTTCCTGTATGTCCGGGAAGGTTTCCTTCAACGCCGGTGCAAAGGGGGCTGAGGTAGATGCCTGGTGTATATCACCACCATCCCAGCGGGTATGCTGCGCTACGCGGTACACCCGGCTGGCGTTGGTATGGAATCGGTCATAGCTCAGTTCATCGGCCACATACAGGGCAATGAGCCAGAAGGCGGTGAGCCCAATGGTGAGACCCGCGATATTGATGGCTGCATACGCTTTGTTGCGCTGCAGGTTGCGGAAGGCCGTTTTGAAATAATTGCGAAACATAGACTAAAGGTTTATAGTGCAAAGGCGGTGCAGGCACCGCCTGTTGTTGCCATATTATTCGCTTCGCAGGCTTTTCACCGGGTTGCTAAGGGCTGCCCGGATGGCCTGAAAGCTTACTGTGCCGGCAGCGATCGCCAATACAATTACACCAGCAGCGCCAAATAAGATCCAGCCAACGCTGGTGCGGTAAGCGAAATCTTCGAGCCAACGCTGCATCGCCCACCAGGTAGCGGGTACCGTGATGGCAAATGCGATCAACACCAGTTTCATAAAACCTTTCGATACCAGCAGCAATATCTGGGGCACAGTAGCGCCCAGTACTTTGCGGATGCCAATCTCTTTGCGACGTTGCTGCATGGCGTGGTACGATAATCCAAAGAGACCCATACACGCCAGACCGATGGCGATGGCGGCAAACAGGTTCATGATCTGCGACAGTCTTTGCTCGCCCTGGTACATTTTATTGTAATCCTCATCCAGGAAATGGTAGTCGAACGGCCGGTGAGCTACGAGCTGTTTCCATTTCTGTTGCAACGTACCGATCGTTTGCGGCAGGTTGGCGCTGTTCACTTTTACCAACAGGTTGTAGCTGTAAGCGGAAGGAAACAACACCAAAGGTTGAATGGCTTTGTGCAGGGATTGAAAATGGAAGTCTTCCATTACACCCTTCACAACGCCCGGGCGGCCCCCGTCAAGGAACATCCGTTGACCAACTGCGTTGGCGGCCGTCCACCCAAGGGCTTTGGCAGCCGATTCATTGAGGAGGAAGTGATACTGAATGCCCTCCTTTTGGTCGTCGGATACGTCTATGATGTCCTGCCTGCTCAGGTTTGATCCTGCAAGCAGTTTAATATTCATGGTGGGAAGGTAGTCTTCATCAATCGGGTTGGCGATCACCGACATATTATCGCTTTCGGGCATGGTAGCTGTGCGCATATTGTAACCACCTGCGATGGTGGTGGGCAGGTGGCCGGTGCGTGACACCGACTGAATGCCGGGTATAGCGGCCAGCTCCTGTTTGATGGTGCTGCCGATGTCATTCATTTTATTATCCCAGGGTAATACCAGTACATGGTCTCTGTCGTACCCCAGTTTCTTGTCTTGGATAAAACGCATTTGCTGGTGAATGACCATCGTGCCCACTACCAGGAATACTGATATGCCGAATTGGAACACGATCAGGGTCTTGTGCAGCCAGGCGCCGCGACTGCCTGTTTTGCTGAGCGATCCTTTCAACACCTTTATAGGTTGAAAAGAGGATAAAACCAATGCGGGATAACTACCAGCCAGCAGGCTGATGCACACAATGATCAACAATATAAAGCCGCCCACCACCGGCGTGAAGAGGGATGCGGTAGTGAGTTCGGTACCGGCCAGCCGGTTGAAGGCCGGCAGTAAGGCGATCACCATTGCAAGGCTAAGCAGTACCGCGAGTACCGACAGTAACAACGACTCGCTGAGGAATTGCCGGAAGATCTGCTGACGCAGCGCGCCAATGGCTTTGCGGATGCCCACTTCACGGCCCCGGTCGAGCGAACGGGCCGTGCTTAGATTCACATACGTAAAGCAGGCGATCACCAGGATCAATACGGCTACTCCAGTAAGGATGTAGAGGTACGCAATATTGGTATTGGGCTCGAAGCTGTCGAACTCCGAACGCAGGTGAATATCGTTGAAGGGTTCCAGTATGAAACGTACAGAAGCATTTTTGCCGGCCATGTCTTTTTCCATGTAGGCATCCACCTTCGGCTGCATGGTCTTCATGCCCGCTTTATCTTTCAGCAACAGAAAGGTGGTATAGTTGGCATTCCACCAGGTTTCCACCTGGTTGGCTTCCAGCGAAGAAAAAGAGGCGAGGAAATCGAACTGCATCTGTGAATTCGACGGACAGTTGGGAAGGATGCCCGTTACTTCATACGGCACACCACTGCTACCGATCTTTAATAGCTTACCCACGGGGTTCTGTGTCCCAAAATACTTTTGAGCCGTAGCTGTGGTGAGTATCACTTTATTGAGACCTGAAAGTGCCTGCCGCTGATCGCCCTCGAGCAGTTTGAAGGAAAACAGGTTGAAGAAGGTGGAGTCGGCAAACATGAAACGTTTCTCTTCGAATTGCTTGTCACCGATGGCTACTACCCGCTTCAATTGGGTCATACGCACGCCGTTTTCCACTTCGGGAAAGGTGGTGGCGAATACGGGCAATACCTTCGTGCTGGTCACAGGTACTTTTTTCCAGTCGCCACTCGAGAATTTGTAATCCATCAATACCCGCGTTATGCGGTCGCCTTTTTGTTGAAACCGGTCGTAGCTGTATTCATGCTGAATATAGAGGCCGATCAGTAAGCAACAGGTAATACCGGTCATGAGGCCCAGTATATTGATGAAGGCCATCGTCTTATTCTTCCACAGGTTCCGCCAGGCGGTTTTCAAATAGTTCTTAAACACGTGCCGTTGTTTTTATATTTTAATCGATCCAGGGCGCTTACGTCCTGACAATTCATTTATTCACTACGCAGGCTCTTCACCGGATTGGCAATAGCCGCTTTAATGGCCTGAAAGCCGATGGTACAAAAAGTGACCACCATGGCAATGGCGCCGGCCAGCACCAGTATCCACCAGCTAATATCAGTTCTGTACGCAAAGCTTTCCAGCCACCGGTGCATAAAGTACCAGGCAATGGGCGATGCGATCAGTGTTGCGATCAGCACCAGTTGGAGGAACTCTTTCGATAACAGGGAGGTGATACTGGCAACGCTGGCGCCCAGTACTTTCCGGATGCCGATCTCTTTGGTCCGTTGCTGCATCAGGAAAGCTGCCAGTCCAAACAGGCCGATACAGGATATAAAAATGGCCATGCCCATTGCGGTGTTCATCAGCCGGGCTGTTTTTCTTTCCTGTTCGTAAAAGGATGCAATGGTCTCATCAAAGAAGGAAAGGTTCAGTTCTTTGTCGGGATAGATCGCCTGCCACTTGCTTTCGATGGCGGCCATGGTCTTTTGCCAGGTTGCTCCGGGTTGTGCGCCAGTCTGGAGCTTCACACTGATAGTGCGGGCAGCCTTGGCTGTCGTGGTGAGGAAGAAAGGGTTGATGGCTTCACGGAAGGATTTCGAGTGAAAGTCTTCTATAACGCCTACGATGGGGCCTCTTTTCCCGGAAATACCTACTTCTACCAGGTTGCCGATGGCTTTTGCGGGATCTTCATAACCCAGCGCACGCGCGCAACTGGCGTTAATGACAAACTCGCGTAGGGTATCGGAAGGCAATAGGTTGCGGCCTGCTATCAGTTTAATGTTATAGAGTGGCAGGTACTGGGCATCCGCAAAGCCGAAGGAAGCGATCAGTTCATTATCTGGCAGATTTCCGCCAATATTTTTCATCGAGGTGCCACCATGACGGTTGGCCGCCGGCGTTTCTCCATGCAGACTAACAGCGGTAACACCGGGTAGTTGCTGCAGCTGTTGGGCCAGTAATATCTTTTTAGCAGGGGTTTCTTCCCTGCCGGGTTTAAGGTTGATGATCGCCTCTTTGTCGAAGCCGGCATCGGTGGTAAGCATGTAATGGATCTGCTTGCCCACTACAAGCGTTCCGATGATGAAGACCAGGGATACGGTAAACTGAAATACGATGAGTGATTTACGGAGGTATTGTCTGTGTTGTGGTGCACTGGCTGGTTGCCCTTTGAGGCTCGATACCGGATTGTACGCTGCAATGACCCGGGCCGGATAGAAGCCGGCCAGCAGGGTAGTAACGATCGTGATGCCCAGCAATATCACCCAGGTATGGATGGTAAAGGGTTGCAGGATCAAACCAGCCGGAATAAAGTCGTTAAAGGCGGCCAGTACCGGTTTTAGCATAAGGGCCGCTATTGTTACTGCCGTCAGGGTGATCAAAAACGTTTCTCCGAAGAACTGCAGGCGCAGGCCCAGGCGGCCACTGCCCAATACTTTGCGGATTCCTATTTCTTTAGATCGTTTGATGGATTGAGCCGTAGACAGGTTGATGAAATTGATTACGGCAATCAGCAGTATGAAAACGGCAATGCCCAGCAGGCCATACAAGGTTGGCAGGTGCACTTTGCGTGAATATCCATCTTCGTAAAGCGCATTGAAATGAAGGTCGGCCAAAGGCTGTAATGAAAGCGTATTCCCTTCGCCCCTTAAATTGTCTTTGGCGAATCGGGCCAGGCGGCTTTCCAGCTGGTTGCGTTGAACGCCGTTTGCCAGCTTTACATAGGCCTGCGAATAGTAATCCCACACCCCCCAACCTGTGAGGTCAATATCGTTTTTCAGGAAACTGTGTTGAACAGTAGGGAGGGAGATAAAATCAGTAAAGTTGAGATCGGTGTTCCCTTTCCAGTCCTGCACGATGCCAGCTACCTGCAGTGGCAGTGAGTCGCGGTAGATCACTTCGCGGCCAATCAGGTCTTGCGCAGGAGCTTCGCCAAAATATTTCCTGGCGGCCGAGGCGGTGAGCACTACCTGGAAGGGTTCGTTCATTACCGCTGCGTTGCCTGCCAGCCATTCGTAGTGGAAGATGGAGAAGTAGTCTTTTTCTGCTACGATGATGGGGGAAGGCTGTTCACGGAGTTGTTCAAACTTCAGGGGCTCCTGGCCGGCACGTGGGATCGTTACATTGGCGTAGTAGTTATAAAAGCCAGCTACCTCACCAAGGCCGCTCACCTGCTCGCGCAGGTGCATGGGTAGGGGAGAGGGGACGTAGCCTTTTGGTTTGGGCGGTTCATTTTTGAACTGACTCGACCCTACTACCCGGTAAATATTTTCTCCACCGGGATGGAAGGTATCGTAGCTCAGCTCATGCCTGGCGATCAGTACGATCACCAGGCAGGCGCTGATACCCATTGCCAGCCCAAGTATGTTGATCGTGGTATAGGCTTTATTTCTTAGTAAAGACCTCCATCCTGGCTTTAAGTAGTTCCACAACACTGGCAATGGTTTTAGTTGTTGATTAAATAATGTATGCTTATTCGCTTCTTAAACTTTTAACGGGGTTCATCAAGGCGGCTTTGATCGCCTGGAAACTGATGGTGACGGCGGCTATCGCCAATGCGATGAAACCGGCCACTACAAATACACCTGCATTGATCGTGGTACGGTAGGCAAAGTCTTCGAGCCACTGCGTCATGACCCACCAGCTGGCCGGTATGGCCACCACGAGGGCTATGCCTACGAGGTACAGAAACTCTTTCGATACCAGCAGCAATACCTGCTGTATAGAAGCGCCCAATACTTTGCGGATACCGATCTCGCGGGTGCGCTGCTCTACGGTATAAGCCACCAGTCCAAACAGGCCAAGGCAGGCTATTACGATCGAGATCACGGCAAACACCGTAAACAATTGGCCGCTCTTTTCTTCAGCCGCATATAGGGTGGCAAACTGTTCATCCAGGAACATATACGTAAATGGGGTCGATGGGCTAAAAGACTCCCACGCCGCCTTGGTATCGGTCAGGAATTTCTTTATATCGGTTGTCTTAACCTTGGCCATCAGGGTGCCACCATTTCGGCCCATCAACATCATCAGGGGGGCGATCTTTTGACGGGCGGTCGCTGTGTGAAAATCCTGTACAACACCTACAATGGTATATTCTATTTGACCCGACCGTACGATGGTGCGCCCTAGCGGATTGCCGCGGATACCCAGCGATTTGACCGCTGTTTCAT
The DNA here is from genome assembly GCF_029223285.1 of Paraflavitalea sp. CAU 1676. Taxonomy (GTDB): domain Bacteria; phylum Bacteroidota; class Bacteroidia; order Chitinophagales; family Chitinophagaceae; genus Paraflavitalea. Next base: position 425,104 of record NZ_JARHUJ010000008.1, read on the forward strand.
TGATCACAACGCCCGATGAATCGGATGGGAAATCGGGTGAGAAGTTTCTACCCGCAACCACCTTCATGCCGAGGGTTGGTATGTAGTCATAGTCTATCCGGTAAATGCCCGATTGTATCTCTTGCCTTGTTTCTCCCTGTTGCTCCGCTTTCAGGTAGACCTGTGAACCATCCTTCTTGTCACTGGTGGGAATGGCCCAGGAGGTTGTGGCATGCAGGATGCGTCTGTCTTGTTTCAACTTTTCTTTGAAAGCGGTTTCATTAGCGCCTAACCCGGCATAGGTGTCCTGGATCACCAGTACCTGATCTTTATCATATCCCAGCTTTTGGTTTTGCATGAAATTCAACTGGCGGTATACGATCAGGGTGGATATGATGAGTGCCGTTGAGATCACAAATTGGAATACCACGAGGCCGCTCCTCAGAAGGTGCCCGCGTGGTTGACTGGCCAGGCGTCCTTTCAGTACTTTGATGGGCGCGAAAGAGGAAAGTACCAGCGAAGGATAAAGACCGGCGAGTACGCCTGTCAGCAAACTGAATCCGAATGCGGTCAGTAAAGAAGGCACCTGCAGGAAAAAGGTAATCCTGATATCCTTGCCCGACAGGTGGTTGAACGCCGGCAGCAGGAAGTATAGAGCTACGAGTGCGATGACGGTTGCCAGCAGGCTCAGCAAGATCGACTCGGCCAGGAATTGTGCGATCAGTTGCCCCTTCAATGAACCCATTACCTTGCGAATGCCCACTTCCCGTGCACGACGGGCTGCGCTGGCGGTAGAAAGGTTGGTGAAGTTTACGCAAGCGAGCAACAATATAAAGATTGCCAATGCGCCGAATATGTACAGGTAATTGATATCGCCATTGGCCTGCAATTCATATTTCGTATTGGAGTGGAGGTGAATGTCTGTCAGCGGCTGCAGGAAGAAGCGGAAAGTGTTCACCGATTTCTGCGCTTCGGCCAGCGATATGCCCATATCCTGCTGCACTTCCGGAACCACATATTTGGCTACCAGTTGCGGGAATTTGGCTTCAAGTTTCTTCGGATCGGTACCGGGCTGCAGGGTCAAATAGGTGTAGCGCGAAACATTACTCCAGGTTTCGTTTCTTGCCGGCAGGCTGCTCATGCTGATGGCCAGGTCGAAATGGAAATGCGAATTGCCTGGCAGTTGATCGAAAACACCGGTTACTTTATAGGTTTTGTCGTTAGCCGTCAACAGCTTGCCAATCGCTGGTTCCTTGTCAAAGTATTTGATAGCGACAGCCTTTGACAGAATGATCGAGTTGGGCTCCGTGAGTGCAGTTACCTGATTACCTTCCATCAATGGTATGGAAAAGGTATGGAGGAAGTTGGAATCGAGAAAAGCAACTTTATTTTCTTTAAACTTCTGTCCGTTGAAGGTGAAGTACCATTGTCCCAGTCCGGCAAACCTGGTGAAGGAGGTCACTTCGGGGAAAGCTTCTTTAATGCCCCTGCCAACGGCAGCGTCCACCAATGGAAAATCGGTCGTACCGCCGTTTTCATCCAGGTGCAAGGCGACCCGGTACATATTATCCGACTCTTTGGCATACCGGTCATAGCTGAGCTCATCGTACACGAATGCGGCAATGAGTAAAAAACACGTGAGACCCACCGTTAAGCCGAAAACATTGATGAACGAAAAGGTCTTGTTCCGGACCAGGTTTCGCCATGCAATTTTGAAATAATTTCTGATCACTGTTAATTGTTTAAATGGTTTTCTATGCTTTATCGAGGGTGGTGTATACTATAGTTCTATTCGCTTTTCAGGCTTTTTACCGGACTCGTCACGGCTGCTTTAATGGCCTGGAAACTGATGATAGCCAGTGCAATGACCAGGGCTGTTACGCCCGCCAGTACAAAGATCCACCAGGTTATCGTTGTTCTATAGGCAAAGCCTTCCAGCCATTGGTGCATGAAGTACCAGGCGGCAGGCGCTGCAATAAAGAAGGAAATGGCTACCAGTTTCAGGAAATCTTTCGACAACAGGTTGACAATGCCTGCTACGGAGGCGCCCATCACTTTGCGGATACCGATCTCTTTGGTGCGTTGTACCGTGCTGTAGGCGGCGAGACCCAGCAAACCCAGGCAGGATATGAAGATGGCCAGGATCGCAAAATTGAGGAACAGCCTGCCAAACCTTTCTTCCGCGCGGTATTGTTTGTCGAACATTTCATCGAGGAAGGTGTAGCTGTACGGCCTGCCTGGTATAACGGTCTTCCATTTGTTTTCTACAGCGGCCAGGGTAGCAGGCAGATCGGCTGCTGCTATTTTTGCCGACAGTACATTGCAGCCACCCGGTTCTATGCGCATGGTGAGCGGCTTAATTTCCTGCTGCAGGGAGCGGAAGTGGAAGTCTTTTACTACGCCGATGATCTTGCCTTCGCGGCCCCATTGTTTAAAACGGCGGCCAATGGCTTGTTGCGGCGAAGCATAGCCAAACAGCTTCACGGCTGTTTCATTCATCACCATCGCTTGTGTAGTGTCCGTAAGGAATTCACGCGAGAAAGCCCGGCCTGCCACCAGCTTTATTTCATATTGTTTGATATAGTCGAAGTCTACAAAGTAAAGATCCAGGTTGGCCACCTGCAGATCGCCTTTGCTGTTCTCGATCTCGGAATAGGCGCCGAGATTACCGCCACCGGGTACACTCGAGGCGAGTGATACTGATTTTACAGCAGGGATGGTGGTAAGTGCCTGCTTGAGAGCTTCTTTGCCCTTATCGCCTTTTGTATCAATGATGAGTGTTTGATCTTTATTGAAGCCGAGGTCGCGGTTGCGCATAAAGCTCATCTGGCGGTAAACAACGATGGTGCCGATGATGAGTGCAATGCTGATGCTGAACTGTGCTACCACCAAACCTTTCCTCAACAGGATGCCGCGCATGCCGGTGGAAAAGCGGCCTTTCAATACCACGATAGGCTTGAAAGAGGAGAGCACCAGGGCAGGGTAGAGGCCTGCCAGCAGACCAATACCAATAGAAGCTGCCGCCAATAAACCAAGGTATGGCCAGTTGCTGAAGATACCTGCATTCACTTGTTTGCCCGCCAGTTGATTAAAGAGCGGCAGCAACAAGGCAGCCAGGCCTACGGTCAGCAGGCAGGCTACGAGGCAAAGGATCACCGATTCTCCGATAAACTGGCCGGTTAACTGTCCCTTGAGAGCGCCCACTACTTTACGGATGCCTACTTCACGGGCGCGCTCTGTCGAGCGGGCGGTGGTGAGGTTGATAAAGTTGATACAGGCGATCAGTAATATGAATACGGCTACAATGGAGAATATATAAACGTTGTTGATATTACCCTTGCTGCCGCGCGTAGAATACAGGTACACGTCGCGCAGGGGTTCCAGTAATAAAGTTGCATACATCTGGCTTTCTGCTTCTGCTTTGCCATTTCGTTTTTTAACGAAGGCAGGGAATTGGGCTTCCAACGTTTTGGCGTTGGTACCGGGTTTCACCAGTATATAAGCTGCCGAACCATAATTGCCCCATTCCTGGTCGAGGCTGGGGCGAAAGCGCTTTGTTAGGGTGCTCATCGATAACAGGATATCAGCTTTTAGCTGCGTATTCTCCGGCATGTCTTCCATTACACCGGTTACGGTGGCGGGTATCGACTCGCTGGTTACGAGTATGGTTTGCCCAAGCGGATTGGCGCTACCAAAATATTTCTTTGCCGCCGTTTGCGAGAGTACAATACTCATCTGATCCGTTAGGGCTGTTTTGGCATTGCCTTGCAACAGCTTGAAATCGAAGACCTGGAAAAAGGAAGAATCCGCATAAACAACATCTTCCTGGAACTTGATATCGCCTTTACGGAACAAGGTGCTTTGGTTGCTCACGCGTACAAAGTGCTCTACCTGCGAAAACTCGTCTTTGATATTGGGAGGCACCGCCCAGGATGGCCCGGAGGTGTGGAGCACTTCCGAAGGTGTTTTGAGGTCAGTGACCACCCGGTAAATGCGATCGGATTTGCTATTGAAATTTTCGTACGACAGTTCGAACTGCACGTACAGGAAAATGAGAAAACAGGCCGTGAGGCCCACTGTCAATCCCATCACGTTGATAAAGGAAAAGGCCCTGTGTTTCCACAGGTTCCTGAAGGCCGTTTTTAGATAGTTCCTGAACATAAGAGACAAATTATTTTGGGTGAATGGGTGGCGGTGTTGATAACGATCACTCGCTTCGCAAACTCTTGACAGGGTTTCTCAAAGCTGCTTTGATCGATTGCATGGAAAGGGTAATGAAGGCGATCACAAGGGCCATTACGCCGGCCAGTGCAAATACCCACCAGGCAATATCGATGCGGTAATAGAATGACTGCAACCATTTATGCATGGTGAACCAGGCGATGGGTGATGCGATGACGATAGCGATCATCACCAGCAGCATAAAGTCTTTCGATACCAGGCCCACGATCTGCGGTACACTGGCGCCAAGTACTTTGCGTATGCCGATCTCTTTAGTGCGTTGCAAAATGGCGAGCAGGGCAATGGCAAACAATCCCATACAAGAGATCAGGATGGCCAGTACGGCGCCGCTCATGAATATTCGTGACATTCTTGTTTCCCGCTGGTAACTACGGTCTGTATTCTCATCGAGAAAAGATCCGCGGTAAGGAGTTTTGGGATTCACTTCCTTCCAGGCCTTTTCCACCACGGCTACCGAGGCAGGCAGGTTTTCGGGTTGAACACGAATAAAAATGTAGGTGAGGGGCCAGTTGGGGCGTATCACCATAGTTAATGGAGCCAGCTCCTGGTGCAGCGATTTGAAATGGTAATCCTTTACTACGCCCAGTACCTTCAGTTGACCACCATCGAGGTTGAGTACGGCGCTGAGCGGATCTTTTTCGCCCAATTGTTTCGCCATGGTTTCATTGATGAGCACACCGCCCGAGTCGAGTCCATAACTGCGGTCGAAATCCCGGCCGTTGAGCAGGCGTACATCCATCGTCTTGAGGAAGTCGTAATCTACGCGCAGCCAGTGGGTGGTTACCGTTCTTTCCTTGTAGCCAAAACCCATCATGGAAGTAGTGGAAGACCCATCGCGCCCGCGGCCCATGTTCATATCGGTACCGGTGATGCTGAGTATCTTCGGTTCGGCTGCCAGCTTATTGCGCAACAGGTTAAGCACCGTTTGTCCCTCCATATCGGGGCCTACCGGTATACTAAGCACCTGTTGTTTATTATAACCAAGCGGTTTATTGCGCAGATAATCGAGCTGTTGCCATACGATGAGGGTGCAGATGATCAACAGGGATGAAAGCACGAACTGTACCACCATCAGGCTATTGCGCAGACGGTTCGATTTACCCACCGGTAACTTCCCCTTTACGGTTTGAATGGTGTTGAACTTCGATACCAGCCAGGCAGGATAACCGCCTGCTATTAACGTGATCAGTGCAAAGGCAGCGAGGATATAAATGATCAGCAAAGGCGAGCGCAGCATTTCTACCGACAGCGAAGGGTAGAATACCTGTTTGTAAAAAGGTAAGAGCAGCCAGGCGATCAATACACCGGCGGCCAGCGCCAGGACGCTAACGATAAAGGCTTCTCCCCAGAACTGGCTGATAAGCTGCCAGCGTAAGGCGCCCATCACTTTGCGAATGCCGATCTCTTTGGAGCGGGTGAATGAGCGTGCCAGCGACAGGTTGACAAAGTTTACGCAGGCGATGAATATGATAAAGAGGCTGATGCTCAACAGCAGGTAGGTGTAAAAAATGCTAACACCGGCCCCGGTATTACTGATCTCATTAAAGTGGATGTCCGTAATAGGAATCGTGCGCAAGCGCATCAGCGTCCCTTCTCTATCAGGTCGCACTCCATCGCGTTTAAGATCTTCCAGCCTTTGTACATAGTATTTTTTTACAATGGACTGCATTTGTTTTTCGAAAGCGGCGGTAGTAACACCCTCGCGCAGCTCTACGAAAACTTCATGGTTTTCCGAATCCCAGGCATCCTTCCGCTCGTCATAACCGCTGAAATGTTCAAACCGGGATAGCACATCAAAGGTTAGACTGGAGTTTTCGGGAAAGTCCTCCGTCACGGCGGTGACGCGGAATGACTGCCATCCTTTGGGCGTTTTGATATCGATGGTTTTGCCTACGGCTTCTTCTTTATCGAAAAAACGGTTGGCAGCATGTTTGGTAATGACAATATCGTTCAGCTCCCGTAGCGGCGCTTTTTTATCACCCGCACTGATGGGGAAGGTGAATAGGGAAAGAAAGTCCGGGTCTACTGAGCGAATACTTAGATTGAGCTCTTTACCGTTGTATCGACCGATCTCTCCGCCGCTACTGCCCCAGCGTGTAATATGCTTGATGTCGACGAGCTCCGATTTCAGGGCCGGCGTGAGCGGCACCGCGAGGGTAGAACTTTTTTCGACGCCCCGGGGCGATTGACTTTCTGTGTAGAGCTGGAAGATGCGTTCCTTGTTTTGGTGGAACTGATCATACGACAGCTCGTGATAAGCTGTAACCGACAGCAGCAAAGAAGCTGCGAATGCGATGGCCATACCGAAAACAACAATCACGGAGAACGTCTTGTGTTTCCAGAGATTGCGCCACGCAATTTTGATGTAATTACTAAACATGATTAAAGAGTTGGTTGGGTCTTTATAAATATTCGAGGGTGGTATGGCCAGGCAAGGTGTATCAGATCCTATCTATCTATATTGGGCAAAGCGGCAAACGAGTCGATGACCTTTTTGCCCAATGCATCCCGTTCTTCTTTGGTTAATCCGTGAACATCGACTTCTTTCTCATAATCCTTTAACAGTTTGCCATCGATCTTTTCATACAGGGAAACCTTCATCACATCTTTGTTAAAGGAGATCGATTTCTTGATGACCGTGTTCCGGTTGCAGGCAGCCAGCGAGGCTACGAGAGCGGTGCAGGTCAGAGCGGTGATCATTGTTTTGCGCATAAGGCGATGTTGTACTTGTTTGTTAGGGTGATTTTTTATTCGCTCCGCAAACTCTTCACAGGGTTTGCCGTAGCGGCTTTGATGGCCTGGTAACTGATCGTAACCAGGGCAATGAGAACGGCAATAATGCCGGCCCCGGCGAATATCCACCAGGGAATAGTGCTGCGGTAAGCAAAATCTGCGAGCCAGCTGTTCATGGCATACCAGGCAACCGGGAAGGCGATCACGGTGGCCACGATCACCAGTTTCAGGAAATCTTTTGACAGCAGGGTAACGATGCTCGATACGGAGGCGCCGATCACTTTGCGAATGCCGATCTCTTTGATGCGCTGGTTGATGGCGAAGGCCGAAAGTCCAAATAAACCTAGGCAGGCGATCACGATGGCTATGCACGAAAAGATCGTGAACAGGGTGCCTTGTCGTTGCTCGGCCCGGTAGAGATCGCTGAACCTTTCGTCGAGGAATGTATAGTTGAAAGGCGTTTCGGGTAGAAACTTCTTCCAGGTGTTTTCTATATGAGCTATGGCGGCAGGCATATTGGCGCCGGCCACTTTTATCGACATCCTGTTGAAGCGGCCATCCTGCGGTATCAGCAATACGAGCGGAATAATGCGTTGGTGCAGTGATTCGAAATGGAAGTCATTGATAATGCCAATGATCTTACCTCTTTGTCCGCCATACCGGAAATTCTTACCCACGGCAGCTTCATTGCTGACAAGGCCCATGGCTTTTACGGCGGCCTCGTTTACCATAAAGCTGGCTGTATCCAGTCCATAATCGCGCGAAAAGGAACGGCCGGCAACGGTTTTAACACCATAGGTGCTGATGAAGTCCTGGTCGGCTTCCACATACTTGATGTCGGCCGATACGGGCGTGAGGGAATCACCGCGTTCCAGCGAGGCGCCCTGCGCATCGAGCAGGCGACCCGTTGGGATACGGGAAGAGCGGGCCACGTTCTTCACATTGGTATTGGCCATCAGCTCGGTGCGGAAGGCATTATACCGCTCTGTAAGGGCACCATCGTAGTTCATGGTCACGATGTGTTCGCGATCGAAGCCCAGTGATTTTTCCTGTATAAATTTCAGCTGGCGATAAACGACAGCCGTGGCAATGATGAGCATGATGGATACGGCAAACTGCGTAGTAACCAGTACCTGACGGAAGGAGATATTGGCGCCGCCTGTCTTCATGAATCCTTTAAGCACCTTCACGGGTCTGAAGGACGACATAAAGAGGGCAGGGTAGATGCCTGCGAGCAAACCAACGAGGAAGGGTGCGGCTATAATGGGTAACAATATTTCCCAGCGCAGCAATGCCTGGATGCTGAGCGTTTGTCCGGATACTTTATTCAATAAGGGGATCAACTGCCAGGTGAGGGTGAAGGCCAGTATCATGGCGATCCAGGTAATGAGGGTCGATTCGCTGAGGAACTGGAATACCAGCTCTCGCCGTTCGGCGCCTACTACTTTGCGGATGCCGATCTCCCGGGCACGCAATACCGACCGGGCCGTGGCCAGGTTCATGTAGTTGATGCAGGCGATAAGCAGGATGAATAAGCCAATTGCCGAAAAGATATATACCCGCCTGATATCGCCATTCTCTTCGATCTCCGAATCGAGGTGCGAATGCAGGTGAATATCGGACAGCTTTTGCAGAGAGAGCTGGGTCCACTTCGAGGCTTTTATGGTCGCGCCCTCCTCCGTTACGTGACGGTCCAGGAATGCAGGGAACTGAGCTTCCAGTTTGGCGGCATCATAGTTGGCCGGCAGGCGCATGTAGGTGTAGAAAGAGTTGTTGCCCCAATTGGTGGCCAGGTTGCGCTCGCCATAAATGAGAGTATCCCGCAAGGTATTGAAAGATACCAGCAGGCTCGGATGCAGGTGCGTGTTGGAAGGGAATTCCTTATAGACTCCGGTTACCTTAAAGGTTTGCTCGTTGTTGAAGCGCACCATCTTGTTCATCGGGTCGGCGGCGCCGAAATACTTGCGGGCCACGTCTTCGGACAGCATTACGGTAAAGGGTTCCTTTAAGCCCGTTGTGCGGTCGCCGGCTACCATATTCACGGTAAAGAATGAAGGGAATTGTTCGTCGGCAAAGTACACGTTGCGTTCAGTAAACAGTTTGTCCTCGTACCGCATCGTTACGCTGCCGGTTGGCAGTACCCGCGTGATCTGTTCGATCTGTTTAAAATCGTTGGCCAATAAAGGTGCGAACGGAGGTGCTACAGAAGCGAGGTTGAGATTGGTAGCGCCGGTCTCGGCATTCCGGAACAGGCGGGTAACGCGATAAGTTCGGTCGGCCTGCGGATGTTGCTGATCAAAACTGAGCTCGTGGAGTATATACACGAAGATGAGCAAACAGCAGGTAAACCCTACGGTAAGGCCAAAGAGGTTCGTGAAGAAGATAAACCTGTATTTTAACAGGCTGCGAAATGCTATCTTCAGGTAGTTGTAGATCATGACTATACGCTTTAGCGGTATATAATATGCTTGCCGCTGCGGGCGCACCTGGGGAGGCCCTTGGTATAAGGGCCGCTGTCAGCACGCCGGCGCGGATGGCTGGCTTATACCATGATGTTTTCCAGCACGGCTTGTCCGTCCAGCATACGAATGATGCGGTGACTGTAACGGGCGTCGTGCTCGGAGTGGGTCACCATCACGATGGTAGTACCTTGTTCGTTGAGGTCTGTCAACAGGGTCATTACCTCATTACCGTTCGAGGAGTCGAGGTTACCCGTGGGCTCATCCGCCAGGATCAGTTTGGGGTTGTTCACCACGGCGCGGGCTACAGCTACACGTTGTTGCTGACCACCGGAAAGTTGTTGTGGGTAGTGATTGCGGCGGTGCATGATCTGCATCTTATCGAGGGCTTCTTCTACCCGTTTCTTACGGTCGGCCGATTTAACACCGGTATAGATCAGGGGCAATTCCACATTCTCGAAAACTGTCAGCTCGTCGATGAGGTTGAAGCTCTGGAACACGAAACCGATATTGTGCTTACGCAGGTCGGCACGTTTGCGCTCATTGAAATGCGCGATCTCCTGGCCATTGAAAACAAAGCTGCCGGCATCGGGATCGTCGAGCAGGCCGAGGATATTCAACAAGGTCGATTTGCCGCAGCCCGAGGGGCCCATAACGGCTACGAATTCGCCTTCTTTTACTTCAATGGAGAGTTTGTTCAACGCCACAGTTTCAACTTCTTCTGTACGGTAGACTTTCTCGAGGTCTGTGATCTTGATCATGTTATTTGTTTTACTTGTTTCCCCCGGCATACCGGGATATTATGTGTTTAGTTTGCAAAGACGATGTTCAGTCCGGGCAGGTAACCGGTAGCTTCCGGCAGGGCCAGCGCTTCGGTACCCTTTTCTGTCTGTTCATTTCCTTCCGTCAAAACGGCCTGGCTATTGTGTTCTTTCAGTGCATCGCAGTTACCCGAATTCCTGTTGGAGGAGGCGCCCAGTGTACAGCAAAGCAGTACAAACAGTGCGTAGGTGAACTTGGTCTTCATGACGTATAAAGGTTGATGAATGTTACAGGTTGTTGTGTTGTTTTATGCACACCGGTGCTGTTGCATCGTTTTGATTCGGTTACTCTTTCTTCAATACCAGTTCCTGCATGTCCCCATAGTTCTCATAGCTGGAGGTCACCACTTTGTCGCCGGGTTTCAGGCCTTCCAGTACTTCGTAATAATCAGGGCTTTGACGGCCCAGGCTGATGTTGACCTTATAAGCCGTGCTGCCGCTTTCGCTCACCTTAAAGATCCAGTTGCCACCCGTTTGTTGGTAGAAACCGCCCTTCGCCAGCAGGATCGCTTCTGTTTCATCGCTCAGCGCCAGGCGGATCTGCAGGGTTTGACCACGACGGATGCCCTTGGGTACATCACCTACAAACAGCATATCTACCTGAAAGCGGCCCGCAGTAACCTGTGTATACACTTTGGTAATGCGGAGCTTGTAGGATTTGCCGGCAAAGTCGAAAGAGCCGCTGAGTTCGTTGTATATCCGGGAAAGGTAATGTTCGTCGATATCGGCCCTAACCTTGAATCCGCTCAGTACGTCGATCTGGCCAAGGCGTTCGCCTTTATTCTTGTTTTGACCCAGTTCGGCATCGAGCGAGGTCAGTTGGCCGTCTACAGGAGCGCGAACGATCAGGTCGCCCACTTTCTTACGGGTGAGGTCAAGGGCATTTTGTGAGCCTACATACAGCTGGCGGGCCTGGGCGATCTGCTGGTTGGTCGATACAGAGTCCTGGCGCAGGATCTCGGCCGTCAGTTTTTTCTTCTGCAGGTTGTAGTTGTAGGTGTTCTCCGATTGGCGGAATTCCTGTTCGCCGATCACTTTTTGGCCATACAGCTTCTTATTGAGGTTGTATACGCGCTCAGCTTCCTTCAGGGCATTCTCCACATCAGTCATCTGGTTGAGCTTGGTTACGGTATTTTGCTGCGCGTTGTTGCTCGCGATCTGCATCTGGGTAAGCAGGTTATAAACCGAAGTTTCCTGGTTTACGAGGTTGAGGGCCAGGTCGGGGTTCGAGAGGCGCAGGATCGGCTGTCCTTTTTTCATCACCGTACCATCTTCTACAAATTTCTCTTCCACACGGCCGCCTTCCTGGGCATCGAGGTAAATGGTGGTAATGGGGAGCACAACGCCATTGATGGGAATGGTTTCCTGGAAGGCGCTTTTCTTGACTTCACTAATGGTGATGCGCTGCGTATCGACATTCAGGCGTTTTTTGCCCGAAGTAAAGTAGATGCTGGCGCCGATCAATCCGGCCAGGGCTACTATCCCTCCGATCGTTAACAACTTCTTGGTTGACCACTTCTTTTTGGCAATGACTCTATCCACGGTATAAACTTTTAGAATTTAGCTTTTTTAAAAATGCCATCCGGCTGGCTGAAGGCCGGATGGCCGAAATAACAATCACATGAGAAATACCTAATTGCCGTACAATGAAAGCAACAACGTGCCAGAATACAATTCCTATGATTACCAAAACCTTAGAGGGCCGATGACTACGAATCTGTTCGTTACCGCTACAACCACTGTCCGCTTTCGATACAGTTGCCGCCGGACGGTGTTTTTGCATAAAAAATTGTTTGCCATGCCTTTGTATTTATGGTATAATTGTAGTTGGGATTTGTTGCATCCATCTCAATATTTATTTTTTTCCCATTATGTTACTAAAGAACGCCAGTGTTTTAATAATAGACGACGATACCGACGTGCTGACGGCCGTGCGCCTGCTGCTCAAAACGGAAGCAAAAGAAGTGGTGACCGAGAAGAACCCGGAGAACCTCCGGTGGCTGCTGTCGAAGCAAACTTTCGACGTGATTTTGCTCGACATGAATTTCACCAGTTCCATCAATACCGGCAATGAGGGCATCTTCTGGCTCACCAAAGTGAAGAAGGAGTTCAAGTCGGAAGCCGCCGTGATCATGATCACGGCTTATGGCGATATCGACCTGGCGGTACGCAGCCTGAAGGAAGGGGCCGCCGATTTTGTGGTGAAGCCCTGGCACAACGAAAAGCTCATTACCACCATCAAGGAGGCGCTGAAACGGCAGGGGAGTGGTAAGGCGGCGGCCGGTCCGTCGCTCAGTAATGATTCCATTATCGGCAAAGAGCTCCTGGGCGAATCGGAGATCATGCGCGATATCTTCTATAAGATCGAGAAGATTGCCCCAACCGACGCCAATATCCTTATTTTGGGCGAAAACGGTACCGGCAAGGACCTCATCGCCAAAGCCATTCACCAGCATTCGCTGCGGTCGGACAAAGCCTATGTGAAGGTCGATGTAGGTGCGTTGACGGAAAGCCTGTTCGAAAGCGAATTGTTTGGCCATAAGAAAGGGGCCTTTACCGATGCACGCGAAGACCGTGTGGGCCGTTTTGAAGGCGCTAATGGCGGTACGCTTTTCCTCGATGAAATAGGCAATATTTCCCTTCACCAACAGGCAAAGCTGCTGAGCGTATTGCAGAACCGGCAGGTAACCCGCCTGGGTACCAACGATGCGCTGCCCATCAATATCCGCCTCATTTGCGCTACCAACGTGCCGTTGGCAGAACTGGCCAACGAGAACCGTTTCCGGAAGGACCTAATCTACCGTATCAATACGGTAGAGATCATGGTGCCGCCATTGCGCAAACGTGATCATGACATCATCCTGCTGGCCAAGCATTTCAGCCGTATGTACAGCAACAAATACCTGAAGCCGGTATTGGAGTTCGATACCAGGGCGATGGAGAAATTGTTGCAATACCATTATCCCGGCAATATACGCGAGCTGCAGTATACGATCGAGCGGGCGGTGATCATGGCCGATGGCAATGTGTTGCAGGCTTCTGACCTGATCTTCTCGCCGATCGAGTCGACCGTAGTGGTAGATTCTGAGCCAGATGAACTGAAGCTCAGTTCGGTAGAAAAGAACACCATCCTGCGGGTGATCGAAAAGCACAATGGCAATATCACCAAGGCGGCGAAGGAATTGGGGTTGACCCGTACGGCATTGTACAGAAGGCTCAGTAAATACGATATATAACAGTCCGGGTTGGGTGATGCGTTTTTTCGGCGGCTCCCCTTGATACGAACCCCGGTACGCGAAATGGTTTTAATATGATGGATTTTCGAAACATAGAATGGCGCATCCTGAGCCGGATCTTCTTACTGCTGATAACGCTTACAGCTACAGCCTTCCTCATCGTTCACCAGCTCTTTATTTACCTGGTGATCATGCTGCCGGTGATCGCTTACCAGGTGGTAGACCTGTATCGTTTTCAACGCAAGGCGCATGATGAGCTGGATCAGTTTGTGGAGTCGGTCCATTACCGTGATTTCTCCCGTTATTTCGATGTAAAGCATGCCCCGCTGGAGTTGCAGCCCTTGCGCAAGGGTTTCAATGAGATCAATTCTACGTTCAAGGTGATCAGTAAGGAAAAGGAAACCCAGTACCAATACCTGCAAAAAATATTGGAATTGATCGATACCGGCATCCTTATGTTCAAGGAAGAAGGGGGCGAAGTGGTGTGGATGAACGAAGCGCTGAAGCGGATGCTGCAATTGCCTTACCTCAAAACGATCCATTCGCTGTCCAAACGCGATGGCGACCTGTACCGGCAGGTATTGATCCTGAAACCGGGCGACAGTAAGATCGCGACTGCCCACCCCGATAAGAACGCGGTGAAAGTATTGCTTTCTGCTACTGCGTTCCAAACGGAAGGCCTAAAGTATAAACTTGTAGCTTTTCAGAACGTAAATGAGGCATTGGACGAAACGGAATCAAAAGCCTGGCAAAAGCTACTGAGTGTAATGACGCATGAGATCATGAACTCCATTGCGCCGATCTCCTCGCTGGCGGCCACGTTAAAACTGCGCTTGCAGGAATCGGTGGGTACGCTCAATAACCAGGGCGGACAGCTTGAAGACCTGGAGTTGGGTATCGATACCATCAAACGGAGAAGTGAGGGACTGCTCAAGTTTGCCGAAACCTACCGGAACCTGAACAAGATCACGGCGCCGAATGTGAAGAAAGTGTATGTGCGCGACCTGTTCGAGAACCTGCACCAGCTGATGGAGCCAACGCTCGAGCAAAAGAATATCGAGATGGAGATCATCCTCAAAGATCCCGACCTGATGCTGGAAGCCGATACCAGCCTGGTAGAGCAGGTGCTCATCAACCTCGTCGTAAATGCGATGGAGGCGGTGAAGGATCAGGCAGAACCGCGGATCGTGTTATCGGGTTACCTGGCTTCGAATCGTAAAACGGTGATTAAAGTGGCTGACAACGGCATTGGCATGCCGGAAGAGCTCATCGATAAGATCTTCATTCCCTTCTTCAGTACCAAGAAAAGCGGCAGCGGTATAGGTTTAAGTCTGTGTAAGCAGATCATGATGCTGCACCGCGGTCATATCCACGTAAACTCCGTAGAAGGCGAGGGAACGGCCTTCGTACTCCAGTTTTAGATGCATTTTGTTGTCTTTCCTCGATTGGGATTTCCAGTTTTGGGAAGTTTAGGTGAGGAACTCTTTATGCCTGAGCGCCGCTCCGGGTGCATGGAGGGGACGCATGCAGTCCACACCAAACTTACTCAGACTTCTCGGAATATACGACAGAGGTATACGGGAAACGGGTATTTTAGTGAACCTTCAGTGAACCCTTAGTGGACTCTCAGTGAACTACAAGTGGAGTACCGGTAAGGCCAGTGTATAGTGCGGACGGTCAATGGAAGGTGTACAGTTAAAGCCGGTTTAGCCGGATTGGCAACTTTAAGCGGCAGGGTGGCGGCGAAAACCTAGTGGAATGGTAGCATAGGTCTCTAAGGGTGGTACGGAACTCCTACGAAACCCCTACACATACTCTAGTGCCTAAGACCATTCCCAGACCACCCTTAGAGCATTCCCAGACAATACCCTGAAAGTTACGCGCCCAGTCGGCACCCATTCCACCAGGCTTTTAACCCATTGATGTGCCGGATTGGTGTGAGTGTGTTGTTTAGGGGCGATAGGGGGCGCGTGGCGGGCTGATCTCTGGGGTTGGGGAATATAATAGGTTTTGTTGCATGGGTGTTCAGTTAAGGCGCTAATAGGATTCTGGCAACGTACAGGTTCTGTTGGACGGGCTTTGGTCGCAATGAAACCCAGATGGTACCTCAATGCTTCCGCATTGGGTCCTCATTGGGACCCCGGAATCCGAGGTAGCATAGAGCGGAGCGGCGGTAGCATCGGGGAGGCAATGAGGAGAAACTGGCAAAAGGCTGTTTTCCGTCCCTGGAATTAGGTCGTTCGTCCCCGGCACTTCCTTGCGCCGTCCCTTTTTGCGGGTGCATTGGAGGAAAAGTAGTTGATCGTCCCAGGTATTGGAGGTCCTGGTCCCAGGTTTCCGGGGAGGCTGTCACAATTTTGACGAGCGGGAGGTGGGATGATGTAGCTTTAGGTTATTCAAATCCCCCCTCCATTCTGCTCGTAAACGCAATCTTCTCATTGGCTTTCATCAGGAAAGTAATAATGCCCTTGTTCTTGGCGATGGGTTTGCCCGGCTCCGAACATGAAAAGCTTGAGAATGGAAGTTTCAGGTGCACCAGTCCGCTTCTTTCAGATTTGATCTCCACAACCGTGGGCAGTTCGGCCGTTTTAGCAGCAGAAACCAGCAAGCCGCCGGTGGCACGCAGGTCGGTAAAGGATACATCCGCCCATTGGGTAGGCACAGCGGGAAATACCTCCACATAACCATTCCGGCTTTGCAACAGCAGCTCATGCACGCCTTGCGCAAAAGCGAAATTCCCTTCGAGTGTAAATGGCCGGTAGGTGAAGCCGGAATACTGACCGCCTTTTTGATCGCCATTCAAATGGAAGCTATTGGGCGAACAAAAGTTGGACGCAAATATCTGCAATTGGCGAAGTGCGCTATCAGCCTTATAGGCTCTGGCATAGAGCGAGGCCATCCAGGAAAAGGAGTATCCACACCAGGCGCGGGTGCCTTTTTGTTCCAGGCGCCGCAGGGAATTTTCAATGATGGATTTGTCTTCCGTGCGGTTGATATCGAGCAGGGCCAATGGATAGATCGCCATGTATTGCGACATATGCCGGTGCGATTCGTTGAGGTTTTGTCCGGGTGCCACCGTGAAGCCGGTTTCATTCACTTCGTAGTCTGGTAACTCATTCAGCATATCACGCCAGTGCATAGACTGTTCTTTTTTGCCGGCAGCTTCGCTTACCTCAGCGGCAGCGGTAAAGAGAAATTTCGCCAGCGACAGGTCGAAATTGCTCCACTCCTTGAACCAGGCACTGATATCATTGTCATTGTATTCAGGACTCGAGCTCAGAGGCAGTTTCCTTACACCGTTCTCCAGGCGCGTGATGTTCTCCAGGTAAGTAGCGGCCTCCCTGATGTATGGATACGCTCTTTGCTTGAGAAAGGCTTTATCCATGGAGTATTTCCATTGCCAGTAAAAATGTTGTGCACACCAGGCGCTCACGGTGGGGGATAGGGAGTATTGTATCCACCCGCCCATGGGGTCGCCGCTTAAAGTAGCTACCCCGGGTACATTAAGTCCGGACACACCGAAGTATTGCTTCGTGTATTGCAGGTTCTTTGGTCTTATCTTCCACAGCCAGTCGGTGAAGGTCGCAGCTTCTGCGAGGCGGTTACCGGTATAGGCTGGCCAGTAACTGAGCTGCGTATTGAGGTCGTTGTGAAAGTCGCCCTTCCAGGGCGGCAGACTGCCATTGTCGGCTGTCCATACCGCTTGTAAAGTGATAGCTGGTGCACCGGCCCTCGCTACTGCCCCCAGTTTATAGAGGTCGAGGTAGTACTGCCTTTCGATCAGGTTATCGGGCAACATGACTGACGACTGCGCCCAATAGTTTTGCCACCAGGTGATGTGCGAGGGCCAGCCGGTGGGTTCTTCTTTGGTGGGATCGATTTTGGGCAACAGGGCAGGTTGGTTGTTGCTGATGGTCCAGCTGCCAATGATTTTGTTGCCAGGGAAAACAAGCCACTGTATAGCTACTTCATAATAGCGGCCATCGTGAGTGGGTTGTCGATAGCGTATGAGGTTGCCGGTGTTATCTACTTTTCCCTTTTCATACCCCAGCTTTTGTAATCCCTGACCGGCATGGCTGTTGTCGCTGCCGGCTGTGTTACCATTGCTGTAGTTGTGCACGATCAGTTGCGGGAGTAATTTTTCAAGCTGGTCAGCAGGTAGGTTCTCAAAACCAAAGTATCCTTGTGGTTGCGTGGCATGGATATAGCAGTTGAAGACCACACCGCTTTCGAACTTTACGGTATTGAGCGCGGTTTGTATATCGAGCACATTTGAAATTACTTTACCAAATGGGGCTATATTGAACTCCATGGCAGCTGCCGGTAATTTGGTAGGATAGGGGAAGTTATCGTACGGGTAGTCGCCCAGCTTCTGCACCGGCTTATAATCCTTTTTTATAACCTGTTCCTCCACCCATTTAAAATTGAGCTTTGAAATGTCCATTGCCTTGCGTTCGTCCCAGAGATCGGCCCGGTCGAGCGAAAGGCGTAGTTGACCATCCTTTTGCCATACGAGCGCGCCGAGCATGCCATTGCCAAGGGGCATGGCTTCATCCCATCGGGCAGCGAGGTGGTCGAACTTTAAATTGTGTTTGGATGGCTGGGCGTTGGCCAGGGAAACGGACAAGGCAAGCAGGTACAACAGGCGGTGGAGGAATGTGACTTTCATGATTGGCGCTGGAACGTGAATATTTAAACAAATTTGAATAAACTTGCCTGAATTTTAAAATCAGTTATTTAGCGGAAACAACCGGTTGCACAGATGGAAAAAGTCCCTGCCTTTCAGAAAACCAGGATTGCCCCCACGCCTAGCGGGTATTTGCATTTGGGCAATGTGTTGTCGTTTGCCCTAACGGCCGAGCTGGCCCGGCGGTCTGGCGCCCGTATCCTGCTGCGCATCGATGACCTCGACCGGCAGCGGGTGCAGCCCGCTTATATTCAGGATATATTCGATACGCTTCAGTTTTTGGAGATCCCCTGGCACGAAGGTCCGCGTACAGCACAGGAATTTGAACGGGAATATTCGCAGGTGCACCGGATGGAGCTGTACAAAGCTGCGTTGGTGGAATTGGTGGAGAAGGATGCGGTATTTGCCTGTTCGTGTTCGCGTAGCAAACTGGCGGCGGATGGCGGGGAGGCTTACCGGGGAACCTGCCTGCTGCAGACGATTGCCCTGGATGGGCCGGATATGAATTGGCGTTTATATACCAGTTTGGATAGAAAGCTACGGGTGCATACCTGGCCCAACGATAGCAGGGATGCAGTGCTGCCGGCTTCGATGCAATATTTTGTAGTGCGCAAGCGGGATGGCTTTCCGGCCTACCAGCTGACTTCGGTCGTTGACGACCGTCATTTCGGGGTCGATCTGGTGGTACGGGGGGCAGATCTGTGGCCTTCGACCTTGGCGCAGGTTTACCTGGCTTCGATATTACAGGAGGAGTCATTCCTGCAAACTACTTTTAACCATCACCCTTTGCTGATGAAGCAGGGCGAGGTGAAACTTTCCAAATCAGCTTCCGATACTTCCATTCAATATTTGCGTGGGGCTGGTAAGCGGCCGGCTGATGTGTATACAATGATCGCCCATATGCTGCACCACGAGGGTACCATCAATAACTGGCAGGAGCTGGGTGGGTTGGTGTTGGGGGAGAATAGTCGCCCGGCGAGCTGATGTGCTTAGACTATTAATGTTTAACGGGTTTAAATACATATTGGTTATCCAGGAACTCAATCCTTTGCTTCAGCATGATATAGAATTTGTAGAGGGGGGTGCTGGTGTTGTAGGCATAGTTCAGGTTTTTGCCGAGCTCCCTGAAAAGAGGCTGTATGGCATCTTCTTCAATTGTTTTTACGGTGACGCTGCCTTTTTGATAGTATGCCAAGACACACGTGGTTGGGTGGCTACTTCGTATCGCCCGGTAGGAGGTGTCGCCTTGATAAACCTCCTGGACAATCAGGTCCAGAAGCTTCTCATGGCGGATTGTCGGGAGTTGACGGGATAGCCAATCAAAAAGGGTATCATTCGAAATAGTTAACCATTCTGAGGCTGCTTCGAATAGTTCACCGCAATCATTTCCTATATAGGTAATTTCTTTGCGGGTGGTTATTTTGTTACCGGTTTTTACGAAGACATAACTAAAGCTGGTTAAATCCAATTTTCCAAGTCCGTTGATCGGGTAGGAGCGCCAGTTCCATAAATAAGGGCCGCATCGAATAGAGTCGGGCATATCAGGCTGCGACGGTGACTGGGCATTCCCTATGGTTATAGTAAGGAATGCTGTAACAGTCAGCATGACCGCTTTGAGAAAGGGACGTTGTAATATCGTTTGAATGTAATGTTTCATAATCGACGGCGCTTCGCTTCCATATCAATGCATATCAATTCCAGTTGCATGAATAATTGAAAGAACTTTGTGGAGGTATTGTGGGTGTAATTTATGTTGGCCCAATTGTGCAAGTTGGTTTTTTCGAACCAATGGGTAGCAAAATAAGTATGCGCTCTCGTTCCCGCGTAATACCATTCGATCCAATAGGTTCTGTATTCAAGTGGATTCCAAATCTTAAATTTTGGCAGGCTGTTTGAAATTTCCTTATAGATAAAGGGAACAAGCCAGTTATTAACACCTTCTATATTTTTGGAGAGCCAGCGGGATAAAGTATCGTTTTCAATATATTCGGGTACCGAAAAAGAGTCGGAGGTCATGCCGTCAAAGTCCTCTTGCCACCTATACTTGACAAAAAAGCTACTGTCATTTCTGACGAAAAACAAATAGCTGGTATTGGCCACCTGAATCGGGTCTTTTCCGAAACGATCAACCAGGTGGTTGAAAGATAAATTCAGGCGAATGATCGTATCCACGTTTTTCAGGGTAAGCTTTTTCATGTACGAAACGACGGTATCGCCCAGTTCGTGTTCTCCGGTCTTAAATCGCCCTTCAGGCATTTCCTGGGCCCTGGCCGGGAGGACGAAGAGTAAACTTACAACGCAAAAAAGTAAGAACGATATCTTTATCGGTAGCAAGCGTAGCAGTTGTTGGGTATTCCTGTTGGTCAAACAAAAAAGGTTTCGTTCCTTGGAGAACGAAACCTTTTCTTGTTTATTATCGATTACTTGTTAAGGTAATTTAAAAGTTTCAATCGAAAGGCGGTTCAAGTGGCCTGCATGTCGAGCGGCCAGTTTACTTCACCCGCTTCAACTCTTCTGCCACAGAACCGTTTTCCGAGACCTTCAGTGAAACCGACCCTGGCGTTGTCTCAGCAACAAACTCAAAGGTCAGGTTGCGTTCCTTGCTGAAGTATTTACTGGCCGACTCGGGATAGATCGCCAGCGTGCCTTTTCCGTTCTTGATCAGTAAACTGTTTTCAGCCGCTGCAATCACTACTCTCGTTGTTTTCGGACCATCATAGGTGCCAGCCCATTGTTGCAGGGTGGCAACAGGTACGGTAATAGACTTTTTATCCTCCTGATCTGCCTCCCGGTGATTATAACTTAAAATGCGCACCATCACCCATTGTCCATTCTCCACCAACCACAAATGGTTGAAGTTGGCCCGTCCGGTGCGGTATTCAGGTTTCCCCTTTTCTGTAATGTAGAAATAATGCTCACCCTGCAATATGGCGCCATAGAGCTTCCCATTGTCTGTCAGTGGATAGAATGCTACTGTACCGGGCACTGCTTCCCGGCGCAAACGCCAGTCGGCCCTGCTGCAGAGGTTCTTTTTCAGACTCAGCTGCAACGCCGCCTTCCCCCGGGTAATACCTCCTTTATCGTGGAAGAATTCAAGGTTTTCGGAAAGGTAAGGCGCGCACAAGGTGGTGTCGCATTTGTTATACCCATTCCAGAACAAGCTGTCCCTTTGCAGGATAATGGCTTTCAATTCGCCTTCGGTGCTCTGTGCAACAGCGAATGCAGTACTGGTCATGAACGAGAGTAAGACAATAGCGAAACGAATACAGTTTTTGTTTAACATGGCTCAATAAGTGTTTAATAAAAATGAAGGAAAGAGCCCGCAGCGGAACGCTGTTCAGGGAGGTTGAGGTTGGAAGACCATAAAATTAGCTATTAATTTGATTGTACAAATTGATTTCTCCCGTTGAAAAGGCTGAGCAATGATAAAAGGATTGCACTCATGACCAATGGTAACAGTAAACGGAGCCAGGAAATATCCTTCGGGCCCGAAAAGCGGGCTACCCGGAATGAATGCCAGTCGATCTCTTTGACCGGGGTGTTGGAAAAGATCTTGGGATAAAAGAATAAGCGGTGCTGTTCGTGAAACCTGGCGGCACTGTCCTGGTACTGTAAATGATTTCCCAACCCCGAATGTGCGAGGTCATTCATTTGCCACTGCGTGTGCAGGGTTGGTACAAACCACGAGATCCATGCCCCGGCCTTTTCGCGCTGGTGAAGCTTTTCTTTCAATTGGGCCGATGCCTGTTGCGCATCATCGTCGCCCATCTGCTGCATCGCATAATACCAAAGCCAGTTGAATGCCTCGCCCGGCTGACCGTAGTGGGCAAACTGCGGATAGTGCTTATAGAACCTCGCCATCGTCACCGATTTCTCCACATCCCATTTCTCATGGTAGCCTTTCCGTTGCTCCACAGCTGTATTCAGCGCTTCGGGAGTAGGGTATTTGTTGATGAGGAAATTGTTGATCACGGCCGGTGCTACCATCGTGAGTATCACCCAAATGGCCAGTAAACTGATGGCATTCACCGGCGAGCTTCGTTGCCACGATACCACCCAGCCGCTCACCGCCAGCCAAAAGAACAGGTACAAACCTCCTACCAACACAAAGGCCCACAAGCCGGAACTGATGGGCAACGCCAGTATCCACACGGCGGCCATCATTAATACCACAAACACTCCCAATATAACTGCGCCGCGCAGGGCAAACAATTGCAGGATCAGTTTACCCGGTTTGCCCGATTGCAGGGACAACAGAGGCCAGGTGCCGTTTTCCTTTTCGCCCGATAGGGTATTGTATGTGAGGCCAATGATCACCAGCGGAAACAGGTAAATCAGCACAAAGCTGAGGTCGAGATTGCCCAGCAATAGATTGGTAGGGTTGTACATTTCGGTATCGTATTGCTGGGCCTCGAGGTTGCGGATCGTAAGGCTCTTAACCGAAGGGTTTACATCCCGCTGACCAATAGACAATCCATTGAGCGGATGGGTTGGGTTCGCAAGGGTGAATCGCAGGTAATACAACAACAAACCGGTCTCCTTATCGAAGTACTTTACATTGTGGTCGATATGCTCCTGCTGCCAGGCAGTTACATCGGCAATATGCTGCTGCTGCCTTTCTACAAATTGCCTGCCGATGAACAGGCTGATGATGCCCGCTACTAGCAGCAACAGCAGGCCTGCCATTACACTGCGGGAACGGATAAAATTCCTGAATGCTAACTGGATCATGGATTAAATAGCTTTTAGTTTTTGAGAAGATACCTGTACCAGGACAGTCAACAGCAGTAGCCAGCAGATCAAAGCGGTCAAGGACAGTAGCTCATGCCCCACAGCAGCGCCAAGGCTCACAGGCCGGTAGCTGAACTCTGGCAGGGTGGCCCAATGCTCACGGCCAATGATAGCCGGCTTATCGCCGGGCCCCGGCTTGTGGTTGCTGATGTATTTCATCTGCAAGGCATTCATTTGTTGCGCGAGTCCGTAACGATACTCCTCCGCCTGCTGCTGAAAGCTGGCATACGATTGATAATCGGTACCGGTCATGGCCATCGATAAATTCTTCACCGACAGGAAGGGGTTGACAAAGGCAGTATACCGGGCCAACCTGTTTTGTTGTGCATAGATATGCTGCAATTGTTCCAAATGCCGGTTGTAGATCGTTGCACTGATCTTTTCACCCTCGGCCATAATGAAACCGCTGTAATTGAAACGCAGTTGTTCGACCGATTCAACCTGGTTCGCTTTCAGCACCGAATCCTTGATGGCTTTATAATGCCGATCATCCGGGTTGTGACTATCACCTTCTTTCAAAACATCCTTTTCTACGGCTGCCTGGAAAACCGTAGCAGAAGGCGCCGGATGTAACCACGAACCCACCGATTGCGTAGCCCTCGGCAATACAGTCGTAAACAGCAACCAGATGCCGATCAATTGCACCAGCGCCGACCGGGCTGTTTTGCTCCAGGCCGATATCAACACCGCGATGAGACTGTAAATAACGAAGTACAGGAAATAAATGCCAGCGATGCTGAGCAGGCGGATCAATTCATCGGCCGAGACGGCAAAGCCGGTCAACATCAGCCAAAACCCTATGGAGAGCAACAAAACGGGCAGGTACAATGCCAACACAACCGCAATGATGCCCACGGCCTTACCAGTAATGAGTTCCTGCCAGCTTACGCCCTGGCTAAACAATACTTTCAACGTACCGTCCTCTCTTTCGGTAGCAATGCTGTTGAAGCCCAGAAAGCAGATCAGCAAGGGCACCAGCACCTGCAATATCATGGCAATGCTGAGCTCGCCAAACCGCAGCAGGCCGGTAGAAAAGCCCGCCTCGGAAAAGTTCACGGCATTCTGCTTATGGGCTTCCAGGAACTGGGTGCTGCCCATGAAGTTCTCCATGCCAAAGTCGAAGAAGCTGAGTGATGGGCGCGGACGAAAGGCAAAATGTCCATAATGCGCCATCCGGTGCGGATGTTTATCGGGGTTGCTCAGCCAGTCGTGCCGCGCCTGCTCCTGGTATTGTTGTCGCATAGCTACCTGTTTATCGACAGTCATCCAGCCGGTAACGGCTGCATAGATCAACAACATAGCAATCAGCAGGTTGAGTACGAAAACGCCGCTATTGCTGAAAGCGCGCTTCCAGCTATGATGGGCGATCAGTTTTATGATGGGTATACGCATAGACCCGGTATTAAAATTTATAAGTGGCGGTGAAGAGAATGTTTCGTGGCGCACCGGGAAACAGGCGCAGGTAGTTTTGCGCACCTATCCAGTATTCTTCATCAAGCACATTGTTGATGTTGAGTGCCAGTTGCAGGTTACTCTTGCTGGGCGTATAATAAATAGCCGCATCCAGCAGGGTATAAGCGGGTATGGTAAATGATCGTGTAAACCAGGGCACTTTATCGCCGCTGTATTGCATACCAGCACCAATGCCTATATCGCGCAGCAAGGTTACCTGTTCGAAGTTGTAGCGTGTCCAGATATTACCGCTGTGAATGGGCGTGTTTTGCTTCCGGGCGCCAATGAGGCTTTTATCCCGGTCATTGCGGATGGTAGCGTCGATATAACTGTAAGAGGCATTGAACTGCCAATAGGGAACGATAAAGCCGGCTATATCCATTTCAAATCCCCTGCTTCTTTCAGCTCCCCGCGATACCAGCAGGTCGGGATTGGCCGGGTCGTTGGCATTCATCAGCAGGTTGCGTTGGTTGACCTCAAAGATGGCAACATTGACCTGTATCGATTTGAATACAGTCGCTTTCACACCGGCCTCTTTAAGATCACTGGTAATAGGATCGAATGTGCTGCCCGCGGGCGCCGCTACAGGAATCAGGGTAACGGTATTGGCCTGCGGCTGAAACCCTTCCAGGTAAGTAGCATAGACGTTTACTGCAGGTGAAACAGTATAGGTGATACCTGCTCTCGGAACGGCACGAAACTGTTTTACTTTGATCGTGTTGTTGGCCCGGTAGTTCGTAATGTCGGTAAACCAGTCGGCCCGCAGGCTAAGTAACATTGTAAATCGCTTCCATTTCAGTTGTTCCTGCACATACAACGCCTCCGATTGAATGAGGGCCGGCGACAGGGCCGATTTGGTAAACACATAATCGTTCACGTTGCGGATCGTGTACGCAGGATCGACCAGGTTGAAGTGGTCCACATTGGGCCGCGGCATTTGAATACCGTTCTGTGTGATGAGCTGGTACTGCGATTGGTTGGCCGGGTCGTAAGTGCTGGCCACTTTCCCGTTGGTGAGCAAATAGCCGCGCGCAGCATTTTGCCCGCCCCCTTTCAACTTGTGGGTGCGGATGAGATCGAATCCCACCAGCAGGTTATGCCCTATACTTCCGGTATTGCCCTGTAGAATAAAATAGCTGTTGAGGTTGTCGGTATTCCAGTTCTGCTGCCGTTGCACCATCTGCATGGCAGCGAGGGTAGGGATAGGCTGGTCATTGATATCGATCGCGAAAGCATTGGTGGTACGGTGTTCCTGCAAGTCCTCCGTCCAGGTTTGTTTCATGTACGACGTGTTGAACGTGATATAACGGGTCAGCTTGTGCGCCAGGTTGCCCTGGAATATCACCTCCTTCGATTTGAAGAAATCGTTGGGCACACCCAGGTTAAAGCGAATGGGGGTGCTGTTGAGGTTGGTTTTGCCGGCCACAGCCCCAAAGATGGGCTGGCCACGATCGAGGCGGGTGTTGATGTTGCTGTAGATGAGTTCTACGTTCACCGAGGTGCGATCGGTAGGGATGTAAGAAAACGAAGGCGCTATCAGCAATGCCTTCTGAAATTGCAGGTCACGAAAACTTTTGGCATCCTGCCAGGCGCCATTGAGCCGGTACAACAATGTTTTTTCCTTATTGAGCGGGCCGGTGAAGTCGAGCGAACCCCGGATGGTGCTAAAGCTGCCGACGCTCAGGCTTACCTCCTTCTTATCTATAGTCAATGGCTTTTTGGTCACGAGATTGATGGTACCACCGGGGTCAACGCTGGAGAAAGTGGCACTGGCCGGACCTTTTATAACCTCCACCCGTTCGATATTGGCAGTGAGGGGTTGATTGAAATAGTATTGCCGCGTGCGCATGCCATTGATGATGGTGCCTTCTTCATTTTGACTGATGCCGCGAATCGTGAATTGGTTGTAATAGCTGGTGGCGGTAACGCTACTGGCCGTCTTGAGCGCATCGGCGAGTTGAAAGGCCTGCCGGTCGCTGATCAGTTCTTTGGTAACTGTCGTAATGGCCTGTGGTAACTCTTTGTTGGCAACAGCCATGCGCGTGGCCGAAAACGAATAAGCGCTCGTGTAGCCTGTACTCGTGCGTCCCAGCACTTCTACTGTTTGTAATTGCTGCGCCTGACGTTTCAACTGAAATTCACGGAGCGAATCAGCAACTTCTGTAATGATACATGCCTGTTGCCAGGTCTCATATCCGATGGCCGTGATCGAAAGCTGGTATTCGCCCGGTGTAATGCCGGCAAATTGAAATATGCCGTTCGCCCGTGTGGTCGTTGTGGTATGAACGTTCTTATTCTTCAAGACAAGGGTGGCGCCCTCTATGGGTTCATGCGCTGTGTTAGTTACTTTGCCTGCATAGTTCACCTGGCCAAAGCTGGTGAGGGTGAGCAGCAGGAATAATACGGCAGTCGGTATTTGTTTCATCATTTGCGGGATGTTGTGTTGGGTTAAATGGTTTCGAGGTATAGTTGCTGCAACGCATTGGCGGTGATGGCTGAGGTAGACAACGAGTGAACCAGACTGCCGGACTTCATGATGCCGATGTGCGTGCCCACGTTTACGGCATTGAAAATGTCGTGGGTAGCCATCAGGATCGTTTTGCCCTGGCGGCCCAGCTCTTTCACCACATCGGTAAACTCCTGTGTGGCTTTAGGGTCCAGGCCGCTCGTTGGTTCATCCATAAAGATCACCTGCGCGTTTTTCGCCAGGGCGATGGCGATGCCCACTTTTTGCCGCATGCCTTTGCTATAGGTGTGCAGGCGCTTTTTATGGGCTTCCTCCTGCAAACCTGCTTTCAGCAGGAATTCAGGCAGGCGGATGGCAGAATAAGAAAAGCCGGCTAAACGGCTGAAGTAATCGAGGTTCTCGATGCCCGTTAGGTTGGGGTACAGTTGCACCACCTCCGGAATGTAAGCGAGGTATTGGCGCGTGTTAGCCCCATTGAGTGAAACAGGGGTGTTCATGATCTTTGCTTCGCCGCCGCTGGCAGCAATAAAGCCGAGAAAGATATTCAGCGTAGTGGTTTTGCCGGCCCCGTTTTGTCCGAGCAGGCAAAAGATATCTCCCTGTTTAAGAGAAAGGTGTAAACCATTGAGCGCGGTGTACTCACCGTACTGTTTGGAAAGGTTGATCGCTTCCAGTGTATGCATAAATGAATAATTGTGTGATGAGATGTTGCAAACGGGATCGACAGCAGCAGGCAATAGCAGGAGCACATCACCAGGGTAGGGGCATGCGAATACCCGTACTGCTGTGCGCAGTTACCGTGGCGTGGTCATGCTGCATAGAAACACGCGGGCACGCGGTATGCCAATGCTGATGTCAGTAAATTGAAAATGTGTCTATCAGGAAAATGACAGGGCAGGCGGCCCCTTGTTGGAGTACAGCTGTACAAAAACAGCTTGCGGCCTGATGATGTAGCCTGCCTGATGAATGGGGTAGTTGGTAACTACTACAGGGTAGGTGAAGCTTTCGGAAGGGGCGTAAACCGAATAGTGATGAGTGCAGATCTTACACACCGTACTATACGAATCGCCCTGGTGTTGGTCGAGAGTGCATTGAGTGGCCTGGTCGGATGCTTTGGCCATCGTACTACCCACCACCTCCTGGTGCTGGTGCCACCAGTGTACAGGCGTGGCAATAAAGAGATACAGCAATAATAATACTGCTGCTGCCAGAAGCCGGTATGGAGAATGAGCCTTCATGCCAAATATTCAACAATGTTGCAAATATAGGCCTCCGGCAGTAAATCACTTCATGCAGGGTGGAATTATTTTCAGGTCTCTATCAGGCTGCTGTTGCTACCGTTCGGGAAGACCTGCGCGCCAAAAAACTTTCAAACAATAATACGATGACTGTGCCGGCGGTATAGGCGATCAGGTCAATCCACTCGAAGGAGCTGCCGATAACTACCCGGGCCAGGTTGGAATGCCCAAGGCCCAGTAACTCAACCAGGCGGAAGTACTGAAGTATTTCTATGAGGTAGGAGAACAGCAACACACCAATGGCGGCAGGAATAGGCTTTACAGTAGTGAATGCCTTTACGAAGCAATACAGTAATATCACCACCAGTAGATCGCCAATATAAGGACGAATGATCGCATCATGAACATAGAGGGCGATAAAGACTTCTACCGCGAATAAGAATACTGCCAGCAGGAAATATCTCAGGTTGAATGTAAACATGGTTCGGCTTGCGTGTATCAATAAAAGGCCTGCAAATATTTGTATTTGCTTTTGTATTTGCAAGCCTTATCGCGTCATCTGCCTTAATTACAGCTTAACCAGTTTTACCGGAGCGGATTTATCCAGCATCCCATTAAAATATACGTAGTATTGGCCGCTGCCAAGCCCATGAAGATCGACAGTGATATTGTTAACACCGTTACCCAATGAAAGTGATCGTTTGATTACGGGGCGGCCAGTTTGGTCAACGATCAACAATTCTCCCTGTTGTACTCTGGGGGCCGCAATCGACAGGGTAGCGGTAGCTTGTTCTATTGGATTTGACAGTATGGTTATCTGCAATGAATTGACAGCAGCCAACAGGCGGATGGTGGAGGAGTAGGTAAACCGGCCGTCGATATCTCCCATCTTCAGACGATAGTACGAAGCGCCATTAACAGCTAATGAGTACTCGTATCTGGACGGTTGGTTACGGGCATTAACAGTTCCTGTATTAGTCCAGTTTGCTCCATCCCTGCTTCTCTCTATCATGAATGATTCCACGTTTTCTTCCCATGCAGTTTCCCAGACCAGTATGGCCAGGTCACCTCGCATAGTGCCTTTAAAGGAAGATAATTTTAATGGCATTGGCTGGCCCAGCACGCTGCCACAGCTGGTGCAGGGACTGACAACAGTAGCCGCGCCAATCACGACGGGTTGAGGAGCTGTTGCCCCAGCCAGCTGACAGATGTGTAAACCAGAAGTTGCCGAAATGGGATTGTTACCGGTGAAACTACTGCTGTAGCTTACACAGGCTATGCCGGTTGGTACCGTTGCTACATTGGTTTGGTTGTTCGTGATGTTGGTGGCATGGGCCGAGGCGTTGGCGCCAAAGCAGACATTGGCGCCCGAGTTGAGGATGATATCGTTAGCTGTAGCGGTTCCGTTATTAATGAATTGACCACTGTTGAAAACCGCCAACGATCCGTTTACCGTCATAGTGGCCCCGGCGGCGTTGAATATGAAAGTACTGCTACCCTGAACGTTTACATTCGCGTTGAAGGTTACCATGCCCGAGTTGAAAAAATTATTGGTGCCTGTATTAAAGCTGCCGTTAAATGTCACTGCGCCCACTGCTGTGATTACTACATCCCCACTGTTGATATTGATATTGGTGATTGTTACGGTTCCGCACAGCAATAAGGTTCCACCGTTCACGGTAATATTGGAAAAGGAACCTCCGGTACCATTGTAGTAATAGACTTGTCCGGCATTTATGGTCACGTTGTCGGCTAGCGGCGTTCCGGTGCCACAAACAATAAGAGGTACCGGATTGGGTGGCGAGCACTGTGCGGCACAATGAAGGGAGGTGCTAATTAAAAAGACGAAGGTTACAATCAGCATTCGCATATGGTCCGGTTTGATGGAGAAATAAGCTATAGCCTGGTAAGGTAGAAGGCTATAGTGGGAATATATTTTACGGCCGGGCCTGAAGGATTGGCGAAGTGAATTCTAAGGTATTGAAATTAGGAAGGATGGCAAATACAGATTTGCACGAACTTATAAATGCAGATCAGGCAGCCCTTTTTGTGGGCTGCCTGATTCCTGATATATTAATGTAGCGATGCTGTCTATGCCTTGATGGCAATTCGGCGCGTAAGCCAGCTCTCCTTTACCGGAATCATCCATTTGCTCTCCAGCTCTTCCTTGGTTTGAACCAGGTTGTTGAAGTAAATGGTATCGGGTGTAATGAAGTTATTGTCTACGGCATGTTGTAATTGCGCCAGCGGCAGCAACTGAACTTTGTCCTTTACCTGGAAGGCCAGCAACTGGCGGTCGAACAGTTGGATCTTGAACAGTTCTTCGATCTGTTTAATGAACCGAACAGAGCTATCGGTGCTGCACCCACTCACGCCCGTCGCGTTCTCATCGGCCATCAAAATGATGAACTGTCCAAAGAACAGGGTACCAAAACCCTTGACGGGGGTTCCGTGCGATTTCCAGTTCTCTACAAATGTATTGAGCAGTTCTTCGAATTGGAGGGCTTCACCCATAGAAAGCAGGCGGCTGCTTTGATAGATCCATACTCTCGAATCGGCGGCAAAATCAGCGGGTAACAAAGATTGATAATTCCAGTTCATGCCGCAAAGATACGAAAAACCGGTTTTGGGAAAGGATAGGGGGAAGGTCCTGTAACACAGGACCATAGATACAGTACGCGAATGGCCGCTTAGATCGACTGGGCGATCAGCTCGGCAATATCCAGCACCTGCACATTTTGTTCCTGCTCCTTGTTCTTAACACCATCCGTAAGCATGGTATTGCAGAAAGGGCAGGCAGAGGCGATGATATTGGCGCCGGTATCGAGGGCTTCGTTACTACGTTCAATGTTGATCCGTACTTCACCCTTTTCTTCTTCTTTGAACATTTGTGCGCCACCAGCTCCGCAACACAGGCCTTTGCTGCGGCAACGTTTCATTTCTACCAGCTCGGCGTCGAGAACCTCCAGCACTTTCCGGGGCGCCTCATAAATGTCATTGGCACGGCCCAGGTAACAGCTGTCGTGGTAAGTGATGCGTTTGCCTTTGAAGGGGCCGCCGCCCTGCAACACGATCTTGCCTTCATCGATGAGTTGCTGCAACAGGGTCGTGTGGTGGATCACCTCATAAGAGCCTCCCAGGGCTGGGTATTCGTTTTTGAAGATGTTGAAGCAGTGGGGGCAGGTGGTTACGATCTTTTTGATGCCATAGCCGTTCAATACCTGGATGTTCTGGTAGGCCATCATCTGGAACATGAACTCATTACCGGCACGGCGGGCGGGATCGCCGGTGCACATTTCCTCTTTGCCCATGATGGCGTAGTTGAGCCCTACTTTATGAAGGATGGTGGCAAACGCCTTGGTGATCTTTTGAGCGCGTTGATCGAAACTGCCCGAACAGCCCACCCAAAACAAAATATCCGGAGTTTGTCCACTGGCCATCATCTCTGCCATAGTAGGTACATGCATGCCATCAAAATTTGGGTGTAAATCTACTGCCAAAATACGAAACTCAAAACATTCATTACATTTGATAGCCCAATTGCCTGTATGCTGTCTGACGAAAAAATGTTGCTGATACGCCGGTACGATCTCTGGCGCCATATTTCCGATGAGGAATATGAAGCATTGAATGTGGTGCACAACTTCATCGAGGCAAAAAAGGGCGATTATATCTACTTCGAAGCTTTCCACCACAACAAACTATATTTCCTCAAGGAAGGACATGTACGCATCGGCTACATCAATGACAAGGGCGAAGAGGTGATCAAAGAGATCATCGAAAAAGGAGAGATATTCGGACAAATTACCCTCGAACGCAATAACCTGCAGGGAGAATTTGCCCAGGCTTACCGGCACGACGTAAGTCTCTGCGCCTTCACCATCGAGTCGTTCGAGCAGCTCTTGGCCAAAAAGCCCCAACTGGCGCTTAAATACAGCAAGCAGGTAGGCGCCAAGCTCCGTGTCATCGAAAACCGCCTGGTAAACCTGCTCAACAAGGACGTCAAAACGAGGCTCCTCCACTTTTTCTGGCTGCTGATACAGCAGCATCCCGAAGAAATGGCCGCCGGCCAGGTTCGTATCCCCAACTTTCTTACCCACGAAGACATCGCCCAGCTCATCGGGGCCAGTCGCCAAACCATTACCACCCTTATCAATGAACTTGCCCTCGAAGGCATTATCGGATTCAACCGGCAGGAGATCCGCATCCCGGATGTGAAAAAATTGCAAATACTGGTAAATGTCGGGTAGTCGACAAAAGCTCCAGTTACCCCTGAATAACTTCGACGTTCAAAATCAAAAATCTACGCGTCATGAAAAAGTTATTGGTTTGGTTATGTTTTGTGCTGTTGGCCGTTACCGCCTGGTCGCAGGATGCTACCGCCCTTCGCAAAAAGCAATTCAATGCCGAAGAAGGGCTGGGCATTCAGGGGTATGATCCGGTAGCCTATTTCACGGAAGGCAAAGCGGTCAAAGGGAGCAAAGAGCATGCGGTATATCACCAGGGAGTTACCTACTATTTTACCACCGCACAACATGCCGTAGCCTTTAAAAAAGCCCCTCCCCAATACGAGCCTCAGTATGGCGGCTGGTGTGCCTACGCCATGGGAACGAAAGGAGAAAAAGTACCGGTAGATCCCAAAACCTTCAAAATGCTCAACGGGAAACTTTACCTGTTCTACAACCGCTTCTTCAACAACACACTTACCTCCTGGAACAAGGATGAAGCGCATTTACAACCGCAAGCCGATAAGAACTGGGCGGGGCTCTACAAATAAGCAGTGACTTCGCCAGGCCATTGCGACGATCATAGCCCCGGGAGAAATGCCGGGCAAAACCTAAAACACATCATCATGAAACCGCTCACCATTTTCACCTGGGCACTGCGAATACTTGCTGCCCTCATATTGCTCCAAACCCTGTACTTCAAGTTTACGGCACATGAGCAGTCTGTCAAATTGTTCACCCAATTGGGCATGGAGCCCTGGGGGCGCATTGGCACGGGAGTCCTTGAGCTGATCGCATCCATACTGCTGCTGATACCCCGTACCACGGTGTATGGCGCCGGACTGGGAGCTGGCCTCATGGCGGGAGCTATTTTCTTTCACCTCACCAAGCTGGGTATCGTATTCGACGGCGATGCCGTACTGTTTACCTATGCCGTGGTCACTTTTATCAGCTGTCTGATACTGTTGTATCTTTGCAGGGCGCAACTCTTCAGGCTGCTGCGCCTGCAACACTAGGCAGGCTTTTAGATAAGTTGATCGCTAATTGATGAAAGGTAGCGCAGCTCTGCCAGAGGAGGAATACTTTTAGTAAAACAGGCATGGATATATGATTAGAAAGATGATGATGATGTGGGTAGCGATCACGTGGACTGCGGTTGCTTTTGCCCAAAACCTGGTACCCCTCGACGACAGTTCATCCGTTACATTTGTCATTAAGAACCTTGGTATAAACGTTAAAGGCAGTTTCACGGGTTTAGGAGGCACCATCCGTTTCGATCCGGCGCAGCCGGAAAATAGCGTATTTGACGTGTTTGTGGACGCGGCAACGGTCAACACGGGCAACAGGAAACGGGATGAACACCTCCAACAGGCCGACTTTTTTGACGTTAAGAACTTTCCGCATATCAAATTCGTATCTACGAAAGTTTCGCCCGGCAAGAAGGCTGGCACATTTTTTATGGAAGGTACCCTGACAATCAAATCGATATCATTGCCCATATCTTTCCCGTTTTCGGTAGAACCGGTGGCAGGAGGTTATAGAATGGAAGGTGGGTTTGGCACACGCAGGAAACCTTACGGAGTTGGCAGAACGAGCACCATCGCCAATAAGCTCAGCGTATCGCTGCAGGTGCTCGCCCTAAAAGCCTGAAATGTGCGTGAGGTGTTGATTAAAAATCAGTTAGCCGATTGGGCAGACGCTGAATTAGTGCTATTTTGCAATTAATAAAACCGACCGATGCAATTACAACAAGCTGTCAATACGGTATTCGTACAGCTTGCTGAGTCGCTTGCGCAGATCTCTCAGCAAGAATATGTGCAGCCATGTAAAACATTGTTCAATAATACCATTGGACAGCATGTGCGTCACGTCATTGAATTGTTCCAATGTCTCGAGAAGGGATACGATCAGGGAGTCGTCAACTATGAAAAACGCAAACGCGACCTCGCCATCGAAACCGATAAGGAGCTCGCCAGCCGCCTGCTACAGGAAATATACAGTGGCCTGGGCCGTAGCGATAAGCAACTCACCCTCGAAGCCACTTACGATGATCACGCTACCGAACCCTTATCCATCGCCACCAATTATTACCGCGAAGTAGCCTATAACCTGGAACACACCATACACCATATGGCGCTCATCCGCGTAGGGCTCACGGAAGTATCCACGATCACCCTGCCCGAAAATTTTGGCGTAGCCTCGTCTACCATCAAGTACAAGAAGCAATGTGCACAGTAACTTATATTCCTGCTCCCGATAAAGTCATACTCACCTCCAATCGTGATGAAAAACACGGACGTTCGCCCGCAATAGCGCCGGCTGTGTACGATCTTTCATCAGGTAAAGTGCTGTTTCCTAAAGATGCCGATGCCGGTGGCACCTGGATCGCCGCGCACGAAAACGGGCATGCCATCGTGTTCCTCAATGGTGGTTGGGTGGCGCACACGCCACAGCCTCCTTACCGGCGCAGCCGCGGATTGATACTGCTCGATCTGCTCAACAGCACGATGCCTTACCAGCATTTTCAAACCATACCGCTCGATAACATCGAACCATTTACTGCTATCATCTGGCAGGATGGTCAACTGTATGAATGCCGCTGGGATGGCCAACAGAAATATCAACTGGCGCTCGATACAGCCCAGCCATATATCTGGAGTTCGGTAACCCTGTACGATGAAACGGTGATTGCCCGCCGTAAGCAATGGTTCGAAAACTGGCTCGCCCGTCATCGCAGACCCTTCCAGGAAGATATCCTGGATTTTCATCAGTTTGCCGGTGATGGCGATTCGCACAACGATGTGCTGATGAATCGCAATGGACAGGTTTTTACCGTGAGTGTTACGTCACTCGCCATAGGCGACGATCAAATAGACATGCGCTACCTCGATCTCAACAGCAAACAGGCCCACACAAGCGATCTCTTCATCGAAAAAACAATGATGCTTCCCTGATGAACGTATTCCAACGCCTGTTACACCGTCCCTTTTTCATCAAATTGTTCAATTGGGAGTATTGGAGTTTTACACCGGTATATATCTGGATCTATCCCTTTTGGATCTATTGCTGTGTACGATGCCGCTCTTTGTTCTTTTTTGCGGCTGCCAATCCCCGTATTAAAAATGGAGGCTTCCTCAATGAATCGAAGAAAGACCTGGTTAGCCTCATTCCCGAGCAATACCATCCGCGTACTGCTTTTTTCAATATCCCCGCCAATGGAGAAGTAGCCTTGCTCGAACTGCGCAGGCAGGGATTGTCTTTTCCGATGATCGGCAAGCCCGATGTGGGAGGAAGGGGGCGCGGCGTAAAAGTGCTGGCCGATGAAGCCGCCGTACGTGATTATGTAGCCAATGCCTACCTCGATTTTCATATACAGGAATATGTACCCTGGAAAAATGAAGTGGGCATATTCTATTACCGCTATCCGGATGCTGCCCGTGGCCGCATATCCGGCATCGTCAAAAAAGAGTTCCTATCGGTTACTGGCGATGGTCAGCATAGCATCCGTCAGTTGCTGATGCAAAGCAAAAGGGCGCTGATGTATATGGAAAGCCTGGAGGCGATGCATGGCGAAAGGCTGAATGATATACTCCCGGCAGGCGAAAAACAGGTAGTATCTCCGTATGGCAACCACGCCCGGGGTTCGTTGTTTCTGGATCATTCGCACCTTGCCGATGAGGCATTGGAGGCGGTTATAGATGATATTTGCCACCAGATACCGGAATTTTATTTTGGACGGCTCGATATTCGGTATAATACTTTGGATGAATTGAAACAAGGACGCAACTTTGCGATCATCGAAGTGAATGGAGCTGGCGCCGAGCCCACCCATATTTATGACCCGCGGCATTCCTTGTTTTTTGCCTGGAAAGAGATCGTGCGGCATTGGTTCATATTAGAGCGCATCAGCCGTATGAACCATCGCCGGGGACACAAATACCTCACCTGGAAAGAAGGGGTGCAAATGTTCCGGGAGGATAAAGAGTGGTCGGCGAAACTGGCTGCCATGCCGAAATGATGAATTGACAACATGAAACTGTTACGCATATTTGTTACCGGGCTTTTTATCAGCTTCCTGGGCACATTGCCCTTGGGCACACTCAACGTGGCCGCCATGCAGATCTCTGTGGCTGATGGCATTCGCCCCGCGCTTTATTTTGCCCTGGGCGCGTTGCTGGTGGAGATGGGATATGTACGCTTGTCGCTCGTAGCGATGGATTGGGTACGTAAACAAAAGAAGCTCTTTCGTTGGCTCGAATGGTTTACCCTGCTGATCGTGGTAGCATTGGCCGTTACTACATTTATTGCAGCCGCTAACCCGTCGGGTGAAGGGAAAAACGTGATCCTCAGCAGTTCGATACATCGTTTTTGGCTGGGCGTCACCATGAGCGCTATCAATCCTATGCAGATACCCTTCTGGTTTGGCTGGAGTACCGTACTCTTCACCAAAAAAGTATTGCTGCCGCGGGCAGACCATTATAACTCCTATATCGTAGGCATCGGCATTGGTACATTCATTGGCAACTGCATCTTCATATTTGGTGGCCACCTCATGGTCGACCGGCTCAATGCCAACCAGAACGTCGTGAATTGGGTGATCGGCGGCATATTCGCAGTTACCGCGCTCATCATGGCCTGGAAAATGTGGCGGCACAAGGATGCGGCGGAGCAATTGTAGGACGACTTCACAAGGGACTGGAAACAAGAAGGCTTTCAACAGGCTCCACCCCGTAACACCGGGGCTTTTAAACTAGCCCAAAACGAGCCTGCAGCCGCTTGAAGCGAGAGAGGGCAGTGGTGCTATACCCCGCCTTACACAGACTATTTCCTGTTTTTCACAAAGAAAAAGGCCCTGCATCGCTGCAGAGCCTTCGGTAGTATCGTAAAAGAAGATTAAGATTGATTCTGTAACTCCTCCGCCCATTTGTCGCGGTCGTCCGGACTAAATTTCCAGGGGGCAAAGTTGTTCTCGATATTGCTGAACATGCCATTCCATTCCTGCGGTGCATTGCTTTCTTCCATGATCAGCGAGCGGCGAAGCTCGAGAATGATCTCCAGCGGACTGATGCTTACCGGGCACTCCTCCACACAGGCATTGCAGGTAGTGCAGGCGCGCAATTCTTCCGTAGTGATATAATTATGCAAAAGCGTTTTGCCATCGTCTTTGAACTCGCCATTGGCGTTAATGTTCTTACCCACTTCTTCCAGCCGGTCGCGGGTATCCATCATGATCTTGCGCGGTGATAAAGCCTTACCGGTTTGCGTAGCAGGGCACATGCTGCTGCAACGGCCACACTCTGTGCAACTGTAAGCATCCATCAGGTTGCGCCAGCTGAGGTCGGCCACATCTTTGGCGCCAAACTTGGCCGGTGGGGTAGCATCCGTAGGGGCCAGTTCGGGCTGCATCGCATACAATACCTCATTCTGGATCTCGGGCATATTGCGCATTTCACCCTTGGGCAACAAGCGTGTATAGTAAGCATTCGGGAAAGCCAGCAAAATATGCAGGTGCTTCGAAAAGGGCAGGTAATTGAGGAATGCGAAGATGCCGAGGATGTGCAACCACCAGCAAAAGCGCTCTACGCCTACAAGGGCGCCGTCACTGAGTCCGCTCAGCAAGGGCTGTAAAGCCTGCGAAACCACAAAGTTGCCGGTAACGTGGTCGCCATAGTGACCGTAACCGCGCGATTGTAACAGGGTGTCCGAAGCATTCAGCATCAGGAACAGGGTCATCAAAATGATCTCGGTGATCAGGATGTAGTTGGCATCGCTGCGGGGCCAGCCGTCCAGGTCGTGGCTGATGAAGCGTTTCAGTTTCATGATATTCCGGCGAACCAGGAAGGCCAGGCACACGCCGAACACACCTACTGCCAGTATCTCGAACGAATTGATGAGGAAAGTATAAAAGCCGCCCATGAAGCCGGCAAAAAGCCGGTGGGTACCGAATAGTCCGTCGATAAAGATCTCCAGCACCTCCAGGTTAATGATGATGAATCCGGCATAAATGATGAAGTGCATCAGGGCCACCATGGGGCGGCGGAACATTTTCTTTTGTCCGAAAGCGAGCAGGAATACATTCTTCCAGCGCTCATCCGATCGGTCATTGAACGGTTCATCCTTACCCAGCAGAATATTTCTCCTGATCTGAAGAACCTTTTTGGTGAAGATCCAGACGGCCACAACCGCCGCCACAAGAAACAGAAACTGTTGCAGGTATGCCATGCATTCGTAAATTGGTACCCGCTAAGATAAGCAAGGTTTCAGGATTTGCAGGCTTATAGAGATAATATTGACACGATAAGTAGTTCACAGGCAACTAACAAAGCCTATTGCAGCAGTTTTTGACAGCTGTAAAGCGGCCAGAGAAAAGACGCTGGCAGAGCTTACAATTGTAAATCACCCTGCTCTTTGTATTTTAGCAACCCGAAAAGCATATTTGAGTATTCAAATAAACAAGCATGGCAAAGAACTATATCCTGGATGCGGCAACAGCCAACAGAAAAATGCAAAGAATGGCCTACGAGATCGTAGAAAACAACCTGGACGAAAAACAGGTGATACTGGCTGGCATACGGGAAAGCGGCAGCGTGATCGCCCGCAATATCCAGCAGTTGCTGAACCAGATCGGCTACCTGCAAACAGAACTGATCACCATCACGCTCGATAAAAAGCAGCCGGCTGAGGTAACCCTTTCGCCAGCACCCGATTTCAATGATAAAGTGGTGATCATCGTAGATGATGTTGCCAATAGCGGCAAAACCATGCTATACGCCATCAAGCCTTTGCTGGCTTATCATCCGCGTAAGATCCAGACACTCGCGCTGGTAGAGCGAACCCACAAAGCGTATCCCATACATACTGATTATGTCGGATTATCGGTCGCCACCACGCTCCAGGAACATATATTCGTAGAGACCGAAGGCGAGCAAGTGCTCGGGGCTTATATGGAGTAGGGGGCAACGCTAAAAATAAACCCAATGTCCTTTCACCTTTCCTTTTGAAGTAAGCTCCAGGGTTGGGGCCGGAATCTTGACCATATTGAGGAGTGATAAGGCAGAGCGCAGGAACCTGCTCTTTGTTTTGATCTTGGTGAGGTCGATATCGGGACTCAGGTAGAAATGCCTGGTACGGGCAATGTCTGGCCGGTAGTGAGCTTCGCCGCCTTTGTCGGTCCAGCGGTTTTCATGTCCGCCCAGCATTCCATCTGCCGAATAGCCTACAGAAAGGTTGAGCCATTTGGGGAGATGGGTATTGGGCAAAAAAGATCGCAGGTTGGCGCTGAGCCAGTAGGTTTGCGAGTTATAATCTTTAAGGATCCTTTCCTGCACACTTTTGCCGAACAACTGATCGCGGCGGGCGCTTAGTTCAGGGGCATTGTAATCATAAGGCCAGTAGCTCAACTTCACCTGCAACCGCTGCTCCTGCCACAATAG
Organism: Paraflavitalea sp. CAU 1676; assembly: GCF_029223285.1. Classification (GTDB taxonomy): domain Bacteria; phylum Bacteroidota; class Bacteroidia; order Chitinophagales; family Chitinophagaceae; genus Paraflavitalea. The sequence goes on from NZ_JARHUJ010000008.1 coordinate 464,868, forward strand.
TTGCTGAGCAGTATACAAGGCGGAGCCGGTGATGTTAGCCGCCATATCGCCCCAGCTAAAGCCCCATTCGTCCGAAAAACCGTCCTGTATTTCAATAATGCTTTGATAGGCAACTCCGCTCAGGCCACCCAGCCAGGCGCTTTGGTGGGGTTTTAATCCCGCCCAGTTCCAAAGCGCACCCGAAATACGGCTCATCTGATAGGCCGTCCACACATGGCCAGCCTTGTCCATTTGCTGCCACTCGCGGTTGTCATTGAAAAAGTGGAATGATGATTTGGGATAATCCTTGTACCAGGCCTGGTCGAGAGCAATGAAAGAAATGCCCCAAAGGGCTACATGGGCTCCGCCAACCAGCCACACCCGCCGCTTCTTTTGCTCACTGCTCAAATTGAGCCAGGGCTCATAGCGCATGTTTAACTTCTTGACGGAACTGTCGATGGTAACGAATTCGTAGGTAACAGGCAGGCTTTTTGCCAGGCTATCCGGCGAAACGGCTTGCGTACTATCCTGACCCGTAGCGGGCAGTGCGATGAAAATTAAGACGGCCAACAGAAGGGCCAACCAATTTATTGCTCTTAGTTTGCGGTAAAGCACAGTCAAAATTAACGATAACTTGTTGGGCGCTAATTTACAATAAATATGTGGCCTCGTTTGTTAATCTTCCCAATCTTAACGATATTAGTCCCCCAACTATAAAAACCGAATGAATATGGATGCTGCAATACAGGGCAAAGTGAGCGCATGGCTGACAGGCAATTTCGACCAGGCCACCAAAGAAGAGATCAAAAAATTACAGGCCGATAGTCCACAGGAACTGACAGAGAGTTTCTACAGAAGCCTCGAATTTGGAACCGGTGGCTTGCGCGGTATCATGGGCGTAGGTACCAACCGCATGAATAAGTATACCGTGGGTATGGCCACGCAGGGCTTTGCCAACTACCTGAAGAAAACATATCCCGGCGGTGTGATCAGGATCGCAATCGCACACGACAGTCGCAACAATAGCCGCTTTTTCGCAGAGATCACTGCCAATGTGATGGCGGCCAACGGCATCAAGGTATTCCTGTTCGAAGCTTTACGCCCCACACCGGAACTGTCTTATTCCATTCGCCACCTCGGTTGCCAGGCAGGTGTTGTTTGTACAGCTTCCCACAATCCTAAGGAATACAATGGTTACAAAGCATATTGGAGCGATGGCGGACAATTGGTACCCCCGCACGATAAAAATGTGATCCAGGAAGTAGAGAAGATCGCCAGCGTTGATGAAGTGCAGTGGGAAGGCGGCGAAGCCAATATCACCCTCATCGGTAAAGAACTCGATGAGGCCTATATCAAGATGGTGAAGAGCCTGAGCGTCTATCCCGAAGTGATCGCCAAACAACATGACCTCAAGATCGTTTATACACCCATACACGGTACTGGTATCACCCTGGTACCGGAAGTGTTGAAGACCTTTGGATTTACCAACGTAACCATTGTAAAGGAACAAGCGGTACCAGATGGCAATTTCCCTACCGTGGTTTATCCCAATCCCGAAGAGAGTGAAGCTATGAGCATTGGTTTGAAAAAAGCCAAAGAGATCGATGCCGATATCCTCCTCGGAACCGATCCCGATGCCGATCGCGTGGGTATTGCTATCAAGGACAAGCAAGGCAACTGGGTGCTCATGAATGGTAACCAGACTGCCGTACTGGCCTTCAACTACCTCATCGAAGCCCGCAAAGCCAAAGGCATTGCGCAGGCCAACGATATGGTGGTGAAGACTATCGTTACTACCGATATGATCGACAATATCGCTGCCCAGAACAAGATCAAGTGTTACAATGTACTCACCGGCTTCAAATGGATCGCCGAACTGATCAAGGAAAAAGAAGCATCAGAAAACTATGTGATCGGCGGAGAAGAAAGCTATGGACTAATGATCGGATCGCAGCTGCGCGATAAAGATGCCGTTTCTGCCGTGGCCTTCCTGTGCGAAATGGCAGCCTACGAAAAGGAAAAAGGATACACCCTGTATGATAAGCTCATCGACCTGTATGTGAAATACGGCTTCTTCAAAGAACATCTTATTTCCATAACCAAAAAGGGCATGAACGGACAAAAGGAGATTGCCGAAATGATGGAGACCTACCGCAGCAATCCGCCGAAAACGATCAATGGATCACCCGTCGTGCAGTTGCTCGATTATGAACTGCGCAAAGGAAAGAACCTGCAAACCGGAGAAGCGTGGGAGATCACCCTGCCTAAATCCAACGTATTGCAGTTCATACTCGCCGACGGCAGCAAGATCTCTGCCCGCCCCAGCGGTACCGAGCCCAAGATCAAATTCTACTTCAGCGTGAACACGAAGCTCGCCACAGCGGCCGATTTCGATAAAGTTCATAACGAGCTGAATGCGCGCATCGATGGTATTATAAAAGATATGCAACTGAAATAAAAGAAATGTTAATGCCGGCCTGACGACGCCGCATCAGGCAGCGTCAGGCCCGGTTTTCTTGACTTACATAAAAACAACTACAAACAACTAACATGCAAAAGAGAATTTCATTCGTGATCGTGGCAGTGGGCCTGCTCCTTTCGGCAGGAAAAGTGAATGCACAAGGGAAGATCGGGTACATCAGCCTCCAGGAACTGATCGTGGCTATGCCCGAGTTCAAAAAGGCCAATGAAGACATGGCAGACTATCAAAAAGCATTGCAGCAGCAAGCCAATGAATACCAGGAGTCATACGAGCGCCTGGATAGCATATTTGCAGCCGATTCCGTTAAGTGGACAAGCGCACAAAAGCAGGTGAAACGCCGCCAGCTCAACGAAGCTTACCTGAAAGCCGTAAACTTCAGCCAACAGGAAGCGCCTAAAATGCTCCAGGCAAGGGAACAGGAATTACTGGCACCGATACAGCAAAAAGCAGTAACCACTACCCAAACGGTGGCCAAAGAGAATGGCATAACCTATGTACTGAGCAAAGAGCAGCTGATCTCGTTCCCACAGGGCGATGATATACTGCCGCTAGTGGCTAAAAAGTTGAACATCACGCTCACCAAACCCGATGCAGCAGCGCCTGCCGCTACCAAGCCGGTTACGACAGCGCCCAAACAATAAGGCACAGGACAAAATGATACTTAGATCCCGGCACCAATTGCCGGGATTTTTTTATGGCATATGTCAGCGACATTTGGTGGTAGCATTCACCTCCCAGGGTTCAAGCGGGGGTAAGTTGATCTACTTGCTTTGAGGAGGCAGCGCAAAAGCCATGTAGGTGTCGCCTGAGGTGGTGCGCAATTTGCCGCCGCCACAGGCGATCACTATAAATTGACGACCATTCACTTCGTAAACAGAGGGCGTAGCGAAGCCCGGTGCCGGCAAATCATATTCCCACAAAAGTTTTCCGGAGAATTTATTGAAGGCGCGCAGTTTCCCATCCCTGGCAGCTGCAATGAATAACAGGCCTCCCGCCGTAACGACCGAACCTCCATAGTTCTCCGTACCGGTAGCCGGAACGCCCTTTGCTTTCAGTTCCGCGTATTCGCCCAGCGTCGTCTTCCACACATGATCGCCTGTATGCAGGTTGATGGCTGTGAGCGTACCCCAGGGTGGACTGATTGCCGGATAACCCTCGGGGCTCAGGAATTTGTAATATCCTGTCATGCTATAAGGAAGATTGAGAAAACTGTCGGCTTTGGAGGGTTGTAACTTGAACGACCGGCTTTGCTGTAGCTTTTGCTCCGTGATGAAGGACATGATTGCGGCTTTCTCTTCGGTGTTCAAATGACCAAACGCGGGCATCATTCTACGGCCCGAATTGATCAGCGATAACAGATCCGGTTCTTTATACCGGGTTGCAACACCGAGCAGGGAAGGGTAATTGCCAGCGCCTTTACGATCACCACCGTGGCACGACATGCAATGACGGTCATACAATCTTTTACCTGCCTGTCCGTAGTTTTCGGCCTTTGGTGGTCCCGTTTTGTTTTCCCGCATGGTGATCAGCCACGGCATCTCATTGGCATTCACATACAGCATACCCGTTTCGGGGTCGTACGAAGGGCCACCCCACTCGGCGCCGCCATCCAGACCGGGCAGCAATACCATCGTTTGCGTATTGGGTGGCATATACATGTTGCCATACCGATAACCTGCCAGGTCTTTTTTCAACTTCGCGCGTGAACTATCCGGTAAATAAGGATTGAGGTCATTATCCGTGAAACGTTGCCGCACGAAGGGCGCGGGTCGCGATACGATCGGTTGAGTAGGCCAAATCTTATCGCCGCGCAATGCTAAGCTGGTGTCGATCGCTTTTTCTTCGATCGGGTAAACCGGTTGACCTGTTTCACGATCAAAAATATATACCATGCCCTGTTTGGTAACCTGGGCAACAGCATCGACGGAGGCACCTTCTTTTTTTACCGTCACCAGCGCAGGCGCACAGGGCACATCGCGGTCCCATACATCATGGTGCACGAACTGGAAATGCCACTTGCGTTGGCCGGTTGCAGCGTCTAACGCAAGGAGACAGTTGGCAAACAGGTTGGCGCCAAGTCTTTTGCCTCCATAAAAATCGAAGGAAGCCGAGCCAGTAGGGGCAAAGAGAATACCGCGCTCTTTATCCAGCGCAAAACCTCCCCAGCTATTGGCGCCGCCAATATGCTGGTAAGCGTTGGGATCGTCCCAGGTATCGTATCCATATTCACCGGGTTGCGGAATGGTGTGGAATATCCATTTTATCTTTCCGCTGTGTACATCGTAGGCCCGGATATGTCCGGGCGCAGCAGCCGAACCTTCATCAACTCTTGAGCCCAGGATAAACAGGTCATTATAAATAATACCGGGCGAAGTTGCAGTCACGAAGCGATCGCCTACATCGCGTCCCAGGCCATCGTGCAGGTCAACCCGGCCATGGGTTCCAAAAGAATCCACCAGTTTACCTGTTGCTGCATTTACAGCGTAGACAAACGAACCGGCGGTGTATAGTATGCGCGCATCGTCACCTCCCTGCCAATAAGTAACGCCCCTGTTATTATTGAGAATAAATCGGGCGCCGTTGTTTTGCTGGGTTGAGTCGGCTGGGTCGAAGGTCCATTTGTGCTGACCGGTTGCTGCATCCACCGCAAACAGTTTAGTAGTGGGTGTAGTGCCGTACAAAATCCCGTTTACGATAATGGGATTACACTGTATCTGGGAAAAGTGAACGGTATCGGCATCGCCTGTACGATAAGCCCAGGCCGGCTCTAACTGCGAAACATTACTGGTATCGATTTGCCGGAGGGAAGAGTAATGGATGTTTTCTGCTGACCCGCCATAGGCAGACCATGAGACATATTCCTTTGTTGGCGCTTCGTTACAGGCAGTCCAAAGGCATACTGCGCAAATGAAGATCGTCGTAGGTAAGTTGCGATTAATGTATTTTGTCTCCATTGATGTGGGAGTATTTAAGAACCGATTTGCATAAAGTTTTAAACGGACCATCCCCGGGTGACCAATAATGCACCAGATGATGTTTACCATGTGCCATAACTTCAAGATACCAGCTGCCTCCATCGGCGCCGGGGTAAGGGCTGTCGTAAACGTTCCATTGCCAAAATCCAGCTGCGTCTATCCTGGTGAGTAGGTCTCGGACAGGTGAAGGATCGATCTGGGTTGTTGTCAGGGTATAGACCACGAAATCAACCACTGGCACTCTTTGTTTGTTTGAGAGAACCGAGAGATGGTCTATTTTTTCGTAAGGTGCGGGCGGGGGCACTATACCAGTCATATCTTCCTCACGTGCTACCCGCAATACGTACTCACCAAATTCCCTGTCCGCGACCATTTCCGCCTGTTCGCTGACAGACAAAAGTTGGATACTGTCTTTAAACGTCAGGCCTTTTTGCGTTTGATCAACTTCTTTAACCACGATTTCTTTGTTGTCGATTCGTATTACAAAAGGATCACGCAATGATTCACAATACACAAAACGGACAACCGGCGTATTAATCCCATAATTGGGCAAAGGCTTTTCTCCTATGGCTGAGAGAAATTTAGGGAGCACAACGAGGGATATGGAGTCTTTGGCCGTCCATTTTCCTCCATCGGGGAAATACCTGGAAATGCCATCGTTCCAGTCGTAATGGGCAATTTCCTGGGTGGTAGATTTCTTTCCTTTTAGAATGCACGAAGTCAAAAGTAGGGAGACAAACAGGCAGCAATACTTCATACCCATAAGATAAAAATAAAACAGGGATGCCGCAATTAAATCTGCTGCATCCCTGCACTTATATGACCAGATCGGAAATTATCCTAATGTCTTCTCGCTGATCTTGCCGGTCTTTTTGTTCTTGATGATCACCTTTTTCGCGCCGTAGTGCGTCACTTCTTCCTTCACCAGGTAGTGGTCGGCATCGTATTCGGTGAGGTGACCGTCCTTGGTAACGCCTTCCTTACCACGCCATACCTCCAGCTTAACGGGTTCCCATTGCTTGCTCTTGGCAGAACGGTAGGCGGCATCGAGGATGCAGTTCACCACATAGCCGTCGTAGAACGTTTCTTTGGGATCTTTGCCGCTCTCAGCAGCATCGAACATGTCCATGAACATATGGTTATAACCCAGTTCGTTCAGCTCATCGCCTACGGGGAACAACCAGCCTGTATTGCTTTCTGCTTTTTCAGCTACATAGTCAGCCCCTTTACCGGTGGTGAACATATCGAAACCGGTACGCAGGAAGCTATTGATCCAGATCGTTCCTTCCGAACCCATTACTTCGTCGCGCAGGTCGAGCCCGCCGCGGAATGTCCAGCTTACTTCAAACTGGCCAATAGCGCCATTCTCGTATTTCACCAAACCAATAGCGTGATCTTCCGCATCGATGGGTTTTACCTGCGTATCGGCCCAGCACATCACCTCTACAGGTTTGATGTCTTTACCGATATAGCTGCGGGTGATCTCCACGCAATGACAACCCAGGTCGAGGATACAACCGCCGCCTGCTTGTTCAATGTCCCAGAACCAATCGCTGTGCGGGCCAGGATGCGTTTCGCGCGATTTGGCCCACAGGATACGACCCAATGCACCGTTCTTCACGCTTTCGAGGGCCTTGATGAACTTGGGAGTATAAACGAGGTCTTCGAGGTAGCCATTGAAAATGCCGGCTTTCTCTACCGACTCCAGCATGCGCTTGGCTTCTTCGCCATTGCGACCGAGTGGCTTGGTTGTGATCACTGCTTTCTTGTGCTTGCAGCACAGCATTACGGCTGCTTCGTGGAGGTTATTGGGCAAAGCGATACAAACCATATCTACTTCTGGATGGGCAATGGCTTCTTCCATATCGATGGTCCAGTGCGGCACCTTGTAATCCTCCGCAAACTTTTTAGCACTCTCTTCGCGGCGCGAATAAATACTTACGATCTTATCCTTACTTCTGTAGCCCTGAATAGAATCGGCATAAAAACGGCCGATGAACCCGGAGCCTAACATGGCAATGCGTTGCATAAATATTTGTTTAAGTTGATGGTTGTTGTTGAAAACAGGCTAATCGTGCCGGCCTGCGAGGCAACCGCTTAAGCGGCCTGTGATATCTCTTTTTTCTCGCGGAAAAAGAGCGTGAAATATACGATCACCGCCACTGCAATGATGGCAGGTACATACCAGATGCTCTTCCAGTCGTGCGCTGTAGTAGCACCGGCAATGGTATACTTGTCGACGATGATGCCCGAGAACCAGGTACCAATCAGCATACCCAGACCATAAGTGGCAAAGGTAAATAAACCCTGGGCCGCATTTTTGATCTTTTCGCCTGCTTTCTTTTCAGTATACATATATCCGGTTACAAAGAAGAAGTCATAACAAATACCGTGCAGAATGATACCGGCATACAACATCCAGGTATTGCTGCCTGCATCGCCATAGGCAAATGCAACATAGCGCAGCACCCAGGCGGCCATGCCCAGCAACAACATTTTCTTCACGCCAATCCTGTTGAACAGGAATGGAATGGCAACAATGAAGATCGCTTCGGAAAACTGCCCCAGGATCATCTTCTGAGCCGGTTTGTCAAGGCCAACTTCGTTCAGGAAGGGGTTGGCAAAGCCATAGTAGAAGGAAAGGGGAATACATACGAGGATGGCTGCGATAAAGAAAATGAGGTATGATTTACTTTTCAGCAACACGAAAGCGTCTTTACCGAGCATCTTGCCAAAAGAAGCTTCTTCGCCTTTGGCTTTGGGAGGTGTATTAGGCAATGCAAAGCTGTACAGACCCAAAGCGGCCGAAGCGGCAGCAGCGATCAGGAAGGTCGTATTGCTCTTTTCAATAGCCAGACCACCAACGGTAAAGCCGGCCACGATCCAGCCCAAGGTACCAAACACACGGATCCAGGGGAATTGCTTGCCGGGATCGCTCATTTGTGAAAAAGCAATGCTATTCGATAAAGCGATCGTAGGCATGTACAAAAGGGAATAGCCAAGGATCACCCAATAGAAGGGGCTATTGCTCTCTACCTGGGTGGCCAGGAACAACATAGCAGCGCCAAGCAGGTGCAAAACACCCATAATGCGTTGGGCGGCAAAATACCGGTCGGCCACCAGGCCTACGAAAAAGGGTGAAATAATGGTAGCTAAAGCCAATGCGCTATAAGCGGCGCCGATCTGAACCCCCGATGACTGCAGGTGCTCACCCATATAAGTTCCCATCGTCACATACCAGGCCCCCCATATAAAGTATTCGAGGAACATCATCAATCCAAGCGAAACGCCAGTCGTAGTTTTCATTAGTCGTGTTTGTTCTGTTTTAGTTAGAAAGAATAAGCGTGGCGAAAATTACGAAACAATCTCTTATTAGCTGCATCGTTTTAGAACTAACCTTTCAGCCGTTTTTGAGGGTGCGCGAACCTGGTCGAACTAGCCCGGAAATGGAGCATGGCCCGCTAATCCCTGTCGTTGGTCCGGATCGAATAGAAAGTTGTATTGCCTCTTCCATATCCTCACTTATCTAAGCGCCCAACGCCGGGGTCGCCTAAGGTGCCTGGGTGGCCATGATGCCTGGCTGTCACGACGCATGTCGGGATTGCCTAAGGTGCATACTGTGCCTAAGATTGCTTGATGCCTGCGCTGCCTCAGTTGTCCCGGCGCATGCCGGGATTGCCTCACTGCCTTTCTTCCCCCCCTTGCTCATTTCCCCAAAATCCCTACATTTGTATAAGTACTTATATAATTTATGAACTTCTACGAATCCCTCGGTTTTCTCGTCTTCGGCAGCCGCCTGCGCAGGCTCAGCGAAACCTTCCTGGGCGACGTAAACCGCATTTACGAAGCCCATAACCTTACTTTCGACGCAGCCTGGTTTCCCGTATTCTATATCCTGTCAAGAAAAGAAACCGTTTCCATCCGGGATATAGCCGACGAACTCCTCATCTCGCACTCCTCCGTAAGCCAGCTGGTGAGTGCCCTGCAGCAAAAAGGACTCGTCAAAACCACCGCCGACCCCAACGACGCACGCCGGAAGGTCGTAGCGTTCACGCCCAAAGGAAAAAAGTTACAGCAACAAATAGCACCCGTTTGGACCGCCCTGTCAACAGCCATGGAACAACTCGTCAACGAAGGCCGCCACAGCAAGCAATTGCTCAAAGCCATCGGTGAAATGGAGTCGGGCATGGCAGCACGCAGCCTGTTCGACCGGGTAGAACAAATCATGAATCATAAAGATTGATTATGGCCAACGAAAAAGTATTTGAATACGGTATCGATCAGCTCACTGTCGGAAAAGCACTGGCGATAGCCAGCGGCGCCATCAAGGGCGTTATCAGCAAAGAGGCGCGCGAACGCATCATTCGCAGCCAGCAACAGGTACAGCAGATCGTCGATGACGACCGTACCGTATATGGCATCACCACCGGCTTTGGTATCCTCGCCAATGCGAAAATATCCGACGAAGACACCCGCATCCTGCAGCATAAAATATTACAAAGCCATAGCGTAGGGGTAGGAGAGCCCATCCCCACAGAGATCGCCAAGCTGATGCTGATCACCAAGATGCAGGCCCTCGCCAAAGGATACTCCGGCGTACAGCTCGAAACCCTCGAGCGCATCAACTGGCATATCGAAAATGATGTAATACCCATTGTGCCGGAGAAGGGAAGTGTCGGCGCCTCCGGCGATCTGGCGCCACTCGCACACCTCTGCCTGCCACTCATCGGCCTGGGCGAAGTGATCTACCGCGGCCATCGCTACAAGTCGCAGGAAGTATTGCAGCAGTTCCAGCTGCAGCCCATACAACTCGGTCCCAAAGAAGGACTGGCCCTCATCAACGGCACCCAGTTTATTCTTTCCTTTGCCGTCAAAGCTGTTCAACGCATGCACTACTGCCTCGAGGTAGCCGACGTCATCGGCGCCATGAGCCTCGAAGCCCTTACTGGCACCCAGGCTCCCTTCGATGCACGATTACACCAGCTACGTCCCTTCGCCGGCACCCAGCTCGTAGCCCAACGCCTACGCCTGTTGTTGGACGACTCTGCGATCATGCAAAGTCATGTCGATTGCGGCCGCGTGCAGGATCCCTATTCCCTGCGCTGTATGCCACAGGTACACGGCGCCTCCCGCAATGCCTGGCTGCACCTGAAGGAACTCACCGAAGTTGAATTGAACTCCGTGACCGATAATCCCATCATCCTGAGTGCCAACGATACCATCAGCGGCGGCAATTTTCACGGCCAGCCATTGGCCCTGCCGCTAGACTATGCCTGCTTTGCCGCCGCAGAAATAGGCAATATCGCCGACAGGCGCTGTTACCTGCTGCTCGAAGGTAAATGGGGCCTCCCCATGCTGCTCATGAAGAATGTAGGACTCAACAGTGGATTCATGATTCCGCAGTACACAACCGCCGCCCTCGTTACCGAGAACAAAACATTGTGCTTCCCCGCCAGCGCCGATAGCATACCCACGTCACTCGGTCAGGAAGATCACGTAAGCATGGGCAGCATCAGCGGCCGCAAACTCAACCAGGTGCTCGACAACCTCGAGTACATACTGGCCATCGAGCTTCTCAGCGCCAGCCAGGCCATCGAGTTCCGTCACCCCACCAAAAGCAGCGCCATCCTCGAGTTCGCACACGAACACGTACGCCGCATCGTAAGCTTTGCCGAAGAAGACAGGATATTCGCGGAAGACATCAATAAGATCAGGTCCATCATTCACGACTTCTCTTTTGTTGAAGCCGTGAATACCTACACCTCCCTGGCCGGAGTTGAACTCAATAAAGGGTACGAACCGTTTGGCATATAAAGTCCCAAACAAAAACATCAACGCATAAAACGATGCATATGGAAAATACTACTGTTCGCCGTTATGATCCCGTAAAGTATAAAACACCTACGGGCAATCAACTCACCTGCAAAGGATGGGTACAGGAAGCAGCCCTGCGTATGTTGCTCAACAACCTCGATCCGCAGGTGGCCGAAAGGCCCGACGATCTCATCGTATATGGCGGTCGCGGAAAAGCAGCCCGCAACTTCGAAGCACTCGACCTCATCATCAAAGGACTTAAAGACCTGGGTGACGATGAAACCCTGCTCATCCAAAGCGGTAAACCCGTAGGCATCCTGAAAACGCATCCCGATTCACCCCGCATATTATTGTCCAACTCCCAACTCGTTCCCCGTTGGGCAACCTGGGAGCATTTCGACGCCCTCGAAAAGAAAGGCCTCATGATGTATGGACAAATGACCGCCGGCTCCTGGATCTATATCGGCTCACAGGGCATCGTGCAAGGCACCTACGAAACCTATGCGGCTGCTGCCAATAAACATTTTGGTGGTACACTGAAAGGAACATTGAACGTAACCGCCGGCCTCGGTGGCATGGGCGGAGCACAGCCACTTGCCATCACCATGAACGAAGGCGTAGCCCTCATCGCCGAAGTAGAAAAATGGCGCGCCGAAAAACGCCTCGAAACAAAATACCTCGATCTGCTGATAGACGACATCGACGAAGCGATCGACCGTGCCCTCGAGGCCAAACACAAAGGTGAAGCACTGTCCATCGGTGTTTGGTGTAATGCTGTTACCCTGCTTGAACGCCTCATCGCCCGCAAGGTAGTACCCGATACCCTTACCGATCAAACATCGGCCCACGATCCCCTCATCGGCTACTGGCCCCATACGATCAGCTACGAACAAGCGAAAGTGTTACGCGAGCAGGATCCCAAACAATACGTCGACCTCGCATACGATTCCATGCGCGTGCACGTAGAGCTCATGCTGGAATTGCAAAAACGCGGCGCCATCACCTTCGATTATGGCAACAATATCCGTGCAAGGGCACAGGAGCGCGGACTGCAAAATGCATTCGACTTCCCGGGCTTCGTACCGGCTTACATTCGTCCGCTCTTCTGCGAAGGCAAAGGCCCCTTCCGCTGGGCAGCCCTCAGCGGCGACCCGGCCGATATTGCTGTCACCGATCAGGTGATCGGCGACATGTTCCCCGAAAACCAATCGCTGCAACGTTGGTTACGGCTCGCTAAAGAAAAGATCGCCTTCCAGGGATTGCCGGCCCGCATCTGCTGGCTCGGACAGGGAGAACGAGAAAAAGCCGGGCTCGCCTTCAACGAACTCGTGCGCACCGGAAAAGTAAAAGCACCCATCGTTATTGGCCGCGATCACCTCGACACAGGGTCCGTAGCCTCACCCAATCGCGAAACCGAAGCTATGAAAGATGGTAGTGATGCAGTGGCCGATTGGCCCTTGCTCAATGCACTCGTCAACACCGCAGGCGGAGCCTCCTGGGTTAGTCTGCATCATGGCGGTGGAGTAGGCATGGGCTATAGCATACATGCCGGCATGGTCATCGTGGCCGATGGAACAACAGCAGCAGCAGCACGCCTTGCCCGTGTATTGCGTAATGATCCCGGTATGGGCGTTATTCGCCATGCCGACGCAGGATACGAACTGGCGCAAACAACCGCCACGGCAAATGGTTTAGATATAAAAGAACGACTCGATAAATAAGTTTTGAAGAACCACTACTGCCTGCGGGATGTGCTATCCTGTCAGGCAGTTTTTTTTGCAGCTTGTTTAAGCTAAGCCCCTTACCAATAGTCCCGCCAAAAACGTTTGTACAGGAACTTCCACATTTTAATGTAATTGTAATGTGGTTATAAGACCCGCCTAATACCTCGCCTATACATTTACAACCAGGGAATTATATACTCATACCCCGGCTATTGCCTGTTGTCAGTCAACAGGGCCACCCAGATAACACCATGCTGGATAGCTTCCCTTCCCGTTTGCGGTACGCATTACCCAAACTGGCCTCTTTTTTGAAAACCATTTAGTAATCATTTTAAATAATCCGTACCCCTAATATATTTACCATGGGTAGACTATTCATTGTTTCCAACAGGTTACCGTTTTCTGTCGATCGGGATGGAGAGCAGGTGACGATAAGGCAGAGCTCCGGAGGGCTGGTCTCTGCAATAAAAAGCTACTTCGAAAGCGACGCTGCTGCAACCGGTAATTTCGAAGCAAAGATGTGGATGGGCGTGGCCGACTTCTCCAATGAAGACTGGACAGCCGAAGTAGAGCCACGTCTAAAGAAATACGACTTCACAGCATACCCGCTGTTCATCGACAAAACGGTCTATAAGGACTATTATAACGGGTTTGCCAACTCCGTGTTATGGCCCTTATTCCACTATTTCCCAAGCCTCGTAGACTACCAAACAAATTATTATGACGCCTTTGTACAAGTGAACAAAGCATTCGCCAACCGCCTCGCAGAAGTGGTGAAGCCCGGAGATACCGTGTGGATCCACGATTACCAGTTGATGCTGTTGCCCGAAATGCTGCGGGCTGTGCAACCCGAAGTCAACATCGGCTTCTTTTTACACATACCATTCCCGTCGTACGAGATATTGCGCCTCATGCCCGCCGAGTGGAAAACAGCGCTCTTGCGTGGCCTGTTGGGTGCCGATCTTATCGGGTTTCATACGCACGACTATGTACAACACTTTATGCAAAGCGTAAAGATGTTGCTGGGCGTAGATAATTATTTCTATACTATGCAGTACCAGGACCGGCTGGTCAAGGCCGATCTGTTCCCCATCGGTATCGATTACAAACGCTTCCACAATGCCGCCTACGATACCGACGTGCTCGACCTGCGCAACGACATTAAACGCAATTTCGAGAACAAGAAGATCATCTTTTCGGTCGATCGGCTCGATTATACCAAAGGGCTCATGGACCGGCTCAATGGGTTCGAATACTTCTTGCAACAACATCCTGTCTGGCAGGAGAAGTTGGTATTTGTGCTCAATATAGTTCCATCCCGGGATGAAATACCAGCGTATCTCGAAAGGAAAAAGCAGATCGAAGAAAAGATCGGCACCCTCAATGGTAAGTTCTCGACGATCAGCTGGCAGCCCGTCATCTACCGGTACAATCACCTGCCATTTAATGAGCTCTGTGCGCTGTACCAGGCGGCCGATATAGCCCTCATCACACCGCTGCGCGATGGCATGAACCTCGTGGCCAAAGAATATGTAGCCAGTTGTTCAACGCAGAGGGGTGTGCTTATCCTGAGCGAATTGGCCGGCGCCGCCAGTGAGTTGAATGAGGCACTGCTGGTCAATCCGACCGATGTGGTCGATGTATCCAATGCCATCGAAAAGGCATTGCACATGCCTTCGCACGAACAAAAGAACCGCATGGCCCTCATGCAAAAAAGGCTGGCCGATTACGATGTCGTGAAATGGGTCAACGATTTCCTCGACCAGCTGGTGAGTGTGCGGAAAGAACAAATAAAGATGCAGACCAAACTGCTCGACGAAAAGATATACAAACGCATCCATCAGCATTACCAGAAGGCGCAGAAACGTTGCCTCCTGCTCGATTACGATGGCACCCTCGTATCCTTTGCGCGGCTGCCGCAGGAAGCTGTACCCAGCAAAGAGTTAAAGGAACTGCTGTACAAACTCGGCAGCGACGAAAGGAATCACGTGGTCATCATCAGCGGCCGCGATGCAGAAGTGCTCGAGAAATGGCTGGGCCACCTGCCGCTCACGCTAGTAGCCGAGCATGGCGCCAGTTACAAAATGAAAGGCGAAAGCTGGCAGCAGGCTATACCATCTTCCGATCAATGGAAAGAGGTCATCAGGCCCATCATGCAAATATTCGTAAGCCGCTGTGTGGGATCATTTGTAGAAGAGAAGAACAATACCATCGCGTGGCATTACCGCAATACCGCCGCCGATCTCGGCTTCAGCCGCTCACGCGAGTTGATCAACAACCTCTCGCAAATGGTGCAAAATACCATGTTGCAGGTAATAGATGGCAACAAGGTCATAGAAGTGCGCATGTCGGGATTCGATAAAGGGGTAATGGCCCTGCGCATCGTCAATGACCTCAGTCCCGATTTCACCCTGTGCATCGGAGATGATACAACCGATGAAGATATGTTCAAAGCGCTGGGCAGTAAGGCCTACAGCATTAAAGTAAGCAATGGAATAACAGCTGCACAGTACACCGTATTTTCTCAAAGAAAGGTGTTACCACTGTTGGAGCAATTGTTGACACCTTTAACTGAAAGAGAATATGCCGGTGCATAAATACAACATGGGCATCATAGGTAATTGCTCCTACCTGGCCTACATAGATTTGAAAGCAGATGTAAAGTGGATGTGCCTGCCACGCTTCGACAGCAGTTTCCTGTTCGGTTCCCTGCTCGATGAAGAAAAAGGCGGCCACTTTTCAATATTGCCAGCCGCAGAAGGGTACACCGTCCGGCAGTACTATATACCCAATACGAATGTCTTGTGTACCGAGTTTACCGCGTCCGATGGCAGTTTCGTAGTAAAGGATTGCGCACCGCGCATGTTCATCCACGAACGCCAGTTCAGGCCGCTTATGCTCATCCGCAAGATAGAATTGATCCAGGGCGATCCGGCTATCCGGGTCACCTGCGACCCGCGGGGCGACTATGGCAACCTGGTGCCCGAAACCACCACCGGCAGCAACCATATCCGGTACATGAACCTCAACCAGCAGGTACGCCTCACTACCGATATATCGCTTACCTATATCCTCAACAAGCAGCCGTTCATCCTCGACCAGGACCGCTACCTCGTGCTCACCTACGGCGAGCCGCTCGAAGCACCGCTCAAGGAAACCTGCGATGAGTTCCTGCGTAAGACCATCCACCACTGGCAACAATGGATCAAGAGCTGCTACCTGCCGGATATCTACCAGGACGAGATCATCCGCTCGGCCCTCGTGCTCAAACTGCACCAGTATGAAGATACCGGTGGCATCATCGCATCGGGTACCACGAGCCTGCCAGAGTTTCACGATAGCACCCGCAACTGGGATTACCGTTTCTGCTGGTTCCGCGATGCACACTATACCCTGCGCGCCTTTAACCAGATCGGTCACTTCGAAGAACTGGAAAAGTATTTCGATTTCGTACACAACATACTCGCCAATGCCGGCAATTCCTTACAGCCATTGTATTCGATAGCAGGAGAGAAGGACCTGGAAGAGCTGAGCATTGATCTCAAAGGTTACCTCGGCAACCGTCCTGTACGTATCGGCAACAAAGCCTACGTACAGGTGCAGCATGATGTGTACGGACAGGTATTGGTGAGCCTGCTGCCCCTCTACACCGATCAGCGCATTACCTTCATGCGTAAATACAATTACCGCTCCATCGTGCCCTGGCTGCTCAACCAGATCGAGCGAACGCTCACCCTGCCCGATTCCGGATTGTGGGAGTTCCGCAACCAGGTACAGGTACATACCTACACCTTGCTATTCCATTGGGCAGGCGCCAAAGCGGCCTTCAAGATCGGCGCGGTATTCAACGACCAGCCGCTTATGCAGCAGGCACAGAAACTGGCCGCCGCAGCCCACAAAATGCTCGAAGAATCCTACGATAAGGAGCGAAAGGTCTATCCGCAGGCCATCGGCACGCCCAACCTCGATGCCAGTACCTTGTCGATGGTGACCATGAATTACCTCGATCACCATTCTCCCCGCGCCAAAGACCATATTGCGGCACTCGAAAAGGAACTGCTGGCCGATCATGGACTGTTCTACAGGTACAAGCACTACGACGATTTCGGCTTTCCCGAAACCACCTTCCTGGTATGCGCCTTTTGGTATGTGGATGCGCTCGCCTGCGTGGGCCGCACCGATGATGCCATCCGCAACCTCGACAAGATATTATCCTTCAGCAACCACCTGGGTATATTCAGTGAGGATGTGCATGTGGATGGATCGCAATGGGGCAACTTCCCGCAAACCTATAGCCACGTGGGCCTCATCAATGCCGCATTCCGCATTGCCCGAAAGGTCGACAAAGTAGATTTCTTGTAAAGGCATTCCCTATCTTTACGGCATGCCTTCACTACTGATCAAAAACATACAACAACTTGTCGGCGTACGTGAACAAAGTCCCTTGTTACGCGGTGTTGCATTGGCACAGTTGCCTGTCATCCACAATGCCTGGCTGCTGATCGAAGACGATACCATTGCTGCTTTTGGCAGCATGGACGACCTCGATACAACACATCACCATACCGTCACCACCTATGTGCACGATGCCGCCGGCGCCTGCGTATTGCCCGCCTGGTGCGATAGTCATACACACCTCGTGTTTGCTGCCAGCCGCGAAGAAGAGTTTGTATACAAGATCAAAGGCATGAGTTATGCGGAGATCGCGGCCAAAGGAGGCGGCATCCTCAACTCGGCCCGCAAGCTCCACGACGCTTCTGAAGATGACCTGTTCAACAAGGCCTGGAAACGCCTCGAAGAGGTCAGCCACCTCGGCACCGCCTCCATCGAGATCAAGAGTGGCTACGGCCTCACGGTAGAAGGCGAATTGAAGATGCTGCGCGTGATCAAAAAATTGAAACAACGATCTGCCCTCGATATCAAAGCCACCTTCCTGGGCGCACATACCTACCCGGTCGAATACAAGGAAAACCACGAAGGCTATATACAAAGCATCATCAATGATATGCTGCCCGTCATCGCCCGCGAAAACCTGGCCGATTATATCGATGTGTTTTGCGAAGAAGGATTCTTCTCGCCCGAAGAAACGGAACGCATTTGCCGGGCAGGCATGCAGCATGGACTTAAACCAAAGATCCATGCCAACCAATTGAACCTCTCTGGTGGCACCCAGGTTGGGGTGAAGCTCGGCGCCATCAGTGTCGATCACCTCGAAACCATGGACGAAGACGCCATACAAACCCTGGCCCAGTCCAATACCATCGGCACCCTGTTGCCGACAGCCGCCTTCTTCCTGCGCATGCCCTTTCAACCGGCCCGCGCCCTCATCGATGCGGGCTGTGCCATAGCACTCGCTACCGACTTCAACCCGGGTTCATCACCCAGCGGCAACATGAACCTCATGCTGGCCATGAGCTGTATACAAATGAAAATGCTGCCCGAAGAAGCCATCAATGCAGCCACCCTCAACGGCGCTCATGCCATGGAGCTGGGCCATCAAACCGGCAGCATCACCATTGGTAAAAAAGCCAATCTTATACTAACCAAACCAATACCATCGTTAGCGTACTTGCCCTATGCATTCGGGTCCAACCTCGTCGATAAAGTAATGATAAAGGGAGCCTGGTTGTAAAATGTTGTAAATTCATGTATAGCACACGATGAAGATCCGCAAGAAAAAGAACGTAGATCCATTGGTCGGGTTCCTGCAACAGCGGCCAAAGGTTTCTATCAAAGACAGAGAACATTCGCTCGATTACCTCATCACCTTTATTCACCTCATAAGGCCCAAAACAAGTAAGCCCGAAGAAGCCATACAGAACTTCGGCAGGGTATTGGCCTTTATGCACCAGCAGCCCCAGGTGGTGGGTGAGCTGCGCACTGCCATTCTCGCGCAGCTCATCAACAGCAACCTCTTGCCCATGCTTACCGAAAGTGGGGTAACCGTATCGAGAGGCGTAGGGCGCGAGTTGTATGCCAGGTTCAAACATAAGTTCCTGCCGCCCGTGCAGGATACCAATGATTTCCTATACCTGCTCGATCGCATCTTTTACAAACACCAGGATTATCTCTGGGTAGAAGAGATAGGACATGCCCGCTGGGTACAGTTCTTCGAAGCAGTGGGAGTGTACCTAAAAGGTCGCGAGCCTGTCATCACCCGCCAGGCCATGGTGGCCATGCAGGTATTATCGGCCGGTGTGGCGCAACTGGGTTGGGAAAATGCCATCATCAAAAGTGCCCCCTTCAAAGAGCCGGAGGATGACAATCCCTTTGCGGTACAACAATACCTCGTGTATGAATTGAAGGAGCTGCTCATCCACGACGCTCATCCCGATGAGATACGGCTGGTTCTTCAGCGGCTGCGCCAGGTGTTGGCAGAAGACCTGGAGGTAGTGCAATACATCCGCAACCAGACGGCCGAAAAAGGCGCCAGTCTCTCCCAAACTTATATACTCTTCCAGATAGAGCAGAAGCTAGACCGTATGCAGCTGCTCCTCGATACCGTCGATGTAGACCAGCGCATGGATACGGCGCGATTGGCCACCCTGTTCATGAAAGTGGTGCGCAACGAAAACCGTAAGAACAGTATACTGGAGTTTCTGTCACAAACCACCGGTTACCTCGCCTACCAGATCACCGAGCACAAAACAAAGAAGGGCAATAAGTACATCACCTCATCGCCGCTCGAATACTGGCAAATGATCCTCAGCGCCATGGGCGGCGGCCTGATCGTCTGCTTCGTAGCCATCATAAAAGTATTGCTGGGCAAAGTACACATGGCGCCCTTCTGGCACGGGTTCACGTATAGCGTCAATTATAGTATCGGCTTTGTAGCCATCGAAGAAACAAAGACCACCCTCGCTACCAAGCAGCCGGCCTTTACTGCCAGTGCAGTAGCCAGCTCGCTCGATACCCGCAAGGCCGATGATACGCCGAACCTGTACAACCTCGCCGTAACGGTGTCGAAAGTATCCCGCAGTCAGATCGCCTCCTTTATCGGCAACCTCATCATCGTGTGGCCCGTCACCTATCTGTTGGCCTGGCTATATGATCTCTGCTTTGGACAGCCTCTCGTAAGTGGTGAGGCGGCCATGAAAATGATTGAAGGGCAGCACCCCTGGCATAGCCTCTCACTGCTCTATGCCTGTAATACCGGCGTCTTCCTGTTCCTCAGCGGCATCATTGCCGGGTATGTACAAAATAAGATCAATTACGGGCGCATTGGCCGCCGCATCGAGGAGCACCCCTTCCTGCGGCAATACATATCCCGCAACCGCCTCGGGCGCATCGCCCGTTACCTCGACAGCCATGCCGGCAGCCTGGCGGGCAATATTACCCTCGGATTCTTCCTGGGCATGGCCACCACATTTGGCGACCTGTTCGGCATCGGATTCGATATCCGCCACATCACCATCGCCGCCGCCAATACTTCCATCGGATTGTATGGAGTCGGCTGGAATCATGTATCTTTCAGTTATATGGCCGTCGTAATGGTCGGCGTACTCGGCATCGGCTTCTTCAACTTCCTGATCAGTTTCGCACTGGCATTCATTGTAGCCGTACGGTCGAGGGGCGTTCACCTGCGCGACTACCCGGAGTTTCTGGGCATACTCTGGAAATACTTCCGTTCCCACCCCCTGGATTTCTTCAGACCGAGAAAGAGGCTGCAGCCCGATGCTGCATAACATAAATCATCTCAAATACTCTTTAAAAGAATGAAGCACTTCAAAACATACGATAAGCAGGATGTACTGTCGCTTACCAGGCTACGAAGGTTCGAAACCAGGCTGGGCGAAAGCATCCAGGTAATAGCCGACAAAGCCCATTGGGAAGAATCGCTGGCGCAATCTACCGCCCGTTATATAATGTTGGGTATACCCGAAGATATCGGCGTACGCGCCAATCATGGGGTAGGGGGCACCGATTCCATCTGGGTACCGTTCCTCTCCGCATTCTTAAATATACAGAGCAATGACTTCCTGGTGGGTGATGAAATCTTGCTGATGGGTCATTTCGATTTCGGCGATCTCAAATACGTCATCGAACAAAATGCTCAGAGCTACGACGAAAAGATCGATGCCTACCGCCATGCCGTCAATACCATCGATGATGAAGTGGAAGAACTCATCCGCCACATAACAGCCCTCAAAAAAGTGCCTATCGTCATTGGTGGCGGGCACAACAATGCCTACCCGCTCATTAAAGGCGCCGCCAAGGGATTGCACAAAGCAGGCATCCTGCCCCTGGCGCAGATCAACAGCATCAACCTCGATGCCCATTCCGATTTCCGGCCGGCCGAAGGGCGCCATAGCGGCAACGGCTTCCGCTATGCCGAAGAAGATGGATACCTGCAGAAATATTGCATCATCGGACTGCACGAGAACTACCTGCCGCAAAATGTTTGGCTCGATATCGTGAACAATCCGTTCATGGATTTCATCACCTACGAAGACATATTCGTGCACGAGAAGCGCACCTTTATGCAGGCCGTAGCCCACGCTACCACTTTCACGGAAGATGGTTACACCGGCATCGAACTCGATCTCGATTGCATCGAGAAAACCCTGTCCAGTGCACTGACACCCGCAGGCATACTGCCGCTCCATGCCCGCCAGTACCTGGCCTTTACCGGGAGCGACAGCAATGTAGCTTACCTGCACATATGCGAAGGAGCAGCACAGCTGGCCGATGGCCGCAAAGACGAAACCACCGGCAAGCTGGTAAGCTACCTGGTGAGTGATTTCATCAAAGCGCACGACAATACCACCCAGGTGGTTTAACCCTTTTACATAAGTAATAATACCCTTGCCCCTAAGCCGGATAATCAGTAGATTACAGTACAGAATTCCCGCCGTTTAAGTATCCCCTGTACTGAATTCCGTGCCCTGGTAAAATAGTTTCACCAAAACTTACCAGGACGACTATGCCTACCATTTCCGGCGCAAAACTCAGCAATGCCCTCGGGCAGTTTACCCGGCGCTATGCACCAGCTTTCATTACCCTCATCCTCTTGGGCGGAGCCTTCTTTTACTACACGCGCGTGGTGATGCAAAGGAACCGGGAAGACCTCCTGTCGAGGTCGTTCAGGGGCCTGCAAAGCATTGGTAGTAACATCCGGTCAAAGATCGTCGTATACGCCGATCAGAACAGCCAGCACTTTCTCCGGGATATGGATTCGTTAAAAACTATGAACAGTCCCGATACAGGGCTGCTGGAGAAAGAATACGGACTCACCTTCCTCAAAAGAAATCCCGGCAGCGGAGAATCGCCAACTGTCAAGATAGCCAGGGCTGGTCAATGGAAGATCTTTTTTACCGTCGATGATACCCTCCAGGCAGTAGCGCGGATGGCCGAATTTGTACAGCCCTTTCTGCGCAGAGACCTGTTCCATCACTATTTTCTGGCGTATGACAAACACGTTGTTTTCGATGAGCTCAATATGTCGCACGACACGATCCCGGCCATCTGGAAAGGCCGGGAGATAAAAGATACGGTTACCCGCGAAAAGCTCACAGAATACAGCATCGTGGAATTGGTAGAAACAGGCGGTAAAAAATACCGGCTGTTCCACATGCCCTTCACCGTGCAGGGAACCCATCACTTTGTGATCGGCGGGTACATGCCACTCGAAGAATACAATGCCCGCAGCACGAAGATCATGGGCATCTTTATCATGTGGCTGGTATTCGGCATCGTAATCGTGGTATTGATGTTTCCCCTGCTCAGGATCTTTTTGATGAACCGCAGCGAGCGCCTCAACGCCCGCGATGTGCTGAATTCCTACATGTCGATCCACCTGTTGGCCTCCATCCTTACGATCATATTGGTAAACCTGTACGTATACTGGGCCTTCCTCAAACCACATTCCGACCAAACCATGCAGGACCTGGCCGGCCAGATGCAAACCAATTTTTTAACAGAGGTCAACGATGCACTTGATGAGATCACCGAAGGCGAAAAAGAACTGATCAGGTTTGCACAGGAACGTACAAGGCCGGGAGAGCCAACCGCCTGGCCCGATCTGTATCAATACAATCCCGCCGATTCAGAATACAGGGTGTTGCGCACCGGCATTTCAAGAGGCGAAACGGATCCATACAGAACTGCCTACCTCCGGAAAAAGTATCCCTATTTTGAACACCTCATCTGGACCGATTCCGCCGGGCAGCAGATCATCCGGTGGACCAACAAGAAAATGGTGCCCCATAAGGTAAATGTGTTCACCCGCGATTATTTCCAGGCAGTCATGCAGGGGGCTCTGTTTCGACGGGATACTACCGAATACTACCTGTCCGCCATCAAATCCTGGGTGGCCGACGAAAAGCTCGTCAGCATCGCAAGAAGGTCGCACCTGCCATTGATGGTACAGCAAACGCCCATGAAGGATACTGTACTCAAACAGCAATTATTACGCGACCTGTCACGCCCCAAAGTAGTATCCCTCAACGCACCGCTGCGGTCCTTATTCAACCCCGTATTGCCATATGGTTATGGATTTTGCCTGGTAAACGAAGAGGGAGATGTGCTGGTGCACAACGACCTCAACCGTAGCCTCAACGAAAACCTGCTCCATGAATGTAATGAGGATATGCAACTGGAGTCGCTGCTCAACACAAACGCCACCGGGTTCTTTAATGCCGGGTACTCGGGAACCAATACCCGGTTTTATGTGCAGCCCATACAGGGAATGCCCTATTACCTCGTTACCTATTTCGACCGGGAGATATTATGGAACCAGGACCTCGATATGGTAAGCGCAACAGCCATCCTGGTACTGCTCAACCTGGCGCTGATCCTCCTGCTGGTGCTCACGGCCAGGATACTGAAGATCAAAGCCATCTCCAAAGCCGTTTTCTTTATCTGGCTCGAACCCAAACTGGACCGGTACGAAGCTTACCTGAAAGTGTCGATCACCTTCGGGATCATGGCCCTGGGGCTCTTATTATTCATCTTGTTCGAGAATGGCGTAGATGGATTATACCTGGTGGGCGTATCGCTCGGCTTAACCTACATCATGGTAGTCTATTCCTACATCGCTTATAATTATAGTGACTGGAAAAAAAGCCGCCAGCATCGCGGGTGGCATGCCAGTTTCATCGATTTCCTCAAACTCGAAAAATACACCCTGGGCATCCTGGCAGGGGTATACCTGGCATCCTGTAGCATATTCCTCATCAACCTCAACAAAGGAATAGGCTGGTTCCTGATTACGCAGCTGGCATTGCTGGCTGCCATATATTTCATTGAACGGGCAGTACAAGTGAGTACTGGTCAGCAAACCGGATCAGCCGGTCAGCCCACCGAAACAACGAAAGAGTCCCCGCGCAACGAGCGGTTACCCCACCAACGTTCCTTTGAGTTTTGGTATCACTGCTCGGTATACGGTTTTATCACCGCCACCGCCATCGTACCGGCAATACTGTTCTTTTCACTCATATGCAGGGAAGAACAGCAATTGGTGCTCAAATACCAGCAGCTCGATTTTGTCAACAATTTCCTGCACCGCAAACCATTTGATTTCTACAAGCAGGATTCCATACCCCGGTTGTCGTACCATTTTCCGGTTCATTATACCTATGTGGCAGATAGTCTTGCGTGGGAAAAACGCACCGACCGGCTCAAAAAAGAAAACACGCGATTCGGAAATCTATACAACGTCATCAAACCATCCTTTTCATCGTACGCCAAAAGAATTGAGTACCTGTCAGACACTACAGGAGGCAAGTTTGCCTGGGATATACAGGCGCTCGATACGTTGAAATTCTGGATGGATGTGAATATGACTGGCACCTTTGCCCGCAGCGACTCCCGCATCTTTGCCGCCAAGCGGCTATCAACAGTACTGGGCACATTTGGAGATCAAACGGGCAAGCGCATCTTTATACAATTACTATTGATAGGAGCGGTCATATTTTTCTTCCTGGGCGTACTCCGCTGGCTGCTGGATGCGCTGATCGATTATACCTTCTTCTTCGATAAAACGAGGGAGTCTCCCCTGCAATTGGTGGATGAAACCTTTACGGCGCAGCAGGATGCCGGATTGCATCCCGGCCGCATGTTCATCATCGGAATGATTAACAGTGGAAAGTACAGTGCCACGATCCGGGAGCTGAAGATACTGGATGGAAAAGCCAGACCATCACCTGGCAAAGGCGCGGGAGATGCAACGCGGATCGGCCTGGCTGATATTGGAATCGTCAATCCGCCTCCCAAACAAGACAGCTGCCTGCGTTACCTGGATGCGCAGCAGGAGGTAGCCGAATATGATTTCTCCCAATTGATGAAAGATGGCAATGACGGTAAGCAACTGGGCAAACCGGCGGAGGCAACAAAAACCATCCTCGTCAGGCATTTCGACCATCGTATGAACGACTTTAAAGTATCGAAACGTAAGCTGGAATACCTCGAATACTTATTGACACTCGGCGAAAAACGCCTGATCATATTTTCCGGTAGCCACTTCGATAAAATGGTGCTACAGGACAACAGCGCCGACAATAAGCCCGGAGAAGACATCTCCGGACGTTGGTATAATATCATGAGCAACTTCACCGTATTCTATTACAAATGGCCAGGGAAGGAAGCTGTAACGCCGCCCTTAGTATTAACATCCGCTGCATCACCAGCGGCTACATCACCAGCACCTCCAACAGTCGGGGAAATCGATGCGGAAGTAATATTCAATTGCATTAACAGGCGTTTTGAAGCAGAATGCCGGCACAGCCACTTTTTATACAGTCTCTACCAACCCATCATCTCCTCCATGCAGGAAGGTATAACACACACGATAGGGCAGGAGCTGAAAGCCGGGCGGCCCGTTGAAAAGATCATGGCAGAACAATTTGATATCCTCAGCCTCAAATTGCAAACGCTGGCGCACTATTATTTTCTCTCTTTGTGGCAATCCCTCACCCGGCATGATCAGTGGGTGCTATACGACATTGCCTGCGATGGACTCATCAATCTTCGAAACAGGGATGTGGCCGAAAACCTGCATGCCCTGGGCATACTGAATATCAATGGCAGCACCACCGGGTATTGTGTCATGAATGAAAGTTTCCGGCAGTTTGTACTTACGCGCATTGAAAAGCGCGAGATCATGATCGACCGGGGAGGGCAGGACCCTGGCCATAGCTGGAACAGGTTTCAGCTGCCCGTCATACTGGTAGTGGTAGCCGTGAGTGTATTCCTGTTTACCACCCAGCGCGATGCATTCAACAACCTTACCGCATGGCTGGGTGCTGCCGCCAGTGCCATTGCCATATTACTACGTGGGCTCGATATGTTGTCTGCTCCCAAAGCAGCAGAAGCGGCCAGGTGATACGCTATCCCTTAAAAAGGAATACCGAGGTTCACGTACGATTGAAAGCTTCTGGTTTGATCGCAGTACATGGCGCTGATCTCCAGCGGCCCCAAAGCGAAATTATAAGCGAAGGTGAGGGCATAGCCCGAAAAGAAATCGCGTGTAGTGAACAGGCCCACGTCCTTGACAAAATTGTTGAAGAGCACATTGGCCCTGCCCATCAGGTAAGTATTGTTGAACACCTGCCAGCGGATACCTCCCTGCAAAGCGGCCACACTGGCCGAGTATTCCGCACCCTCGGGTAAGCCGGCAAAAGTGATCTGGTTGCGGAAAGTTCTGGTAAGGCCACCAATAACAAATTCATTCAGCGCGTTGTCCGAATAATTGAAATTCGCGCCCCCCTGGAAATTGAACAGCAGCGTCGATTTCCGGGTCAGCGGGGTATACGACTCCAGGTTCACGTTGGTGCGGTAAAAGCTGCGATCGCTGACGACGATCAAGCCACGAGGTAGTTCAACGCCGTTTTCATAAAAGCGCATCCGGGAATTCTGTGGGGCCACCCAGCCCGCTTCAACATCGAGCTTAATGCCCCGCCGGGGGTAAATGCTTTTGTCGAGCGAATTATGGTTGAGGTACACGAAGGGCGTAAAGAACTTCTTACTGCCTTTGAACTCTACTTCCGAAGAGATCTTGGGATTGTATTTTACCCATTCAAGACGGCCGCCGGCACCCACGGTAAACTGTCGCTTGGCCGAGAACTGCAGTTTGCTGCCGAATTTGAAAAAGTTGAGGTTGTATAAGCCGTCCTGCTTCGACTCGGTATACGTACCAATGTCGAAATTGTCGTACTGCGTTTCCAGGATCATGGCCACATTCTTCAGGCGGCCCAGGTATTGCAAATGCTCACCGCGAATACGGAAGGTTTCTCCGATATTGACCGTTACCAGGCTGCGCGAATTGGGGGTAAAGAAGTTACGGGCAGTCAGGTTGGCGATCAGGCCCACACCGGTAAAGCGGTTATAATGCAGGCCCAGTTTGGCAAACGTGAGCGGGTACTCGGTTACGTCGAAAATGATCTTGGAAGTGCCGTCCGTTTGTGGCTCCAGCGAGTAGGTAACGCGGCTATAATAGCGGGTGCCATAAGCCTGCCGCACCATATTGGCCAGCCGGCGGGCCGTATAGAAAGTGTTGGTCTCGAAGTTCATGGTATGCACGAAGAACTCGGCCGACGTTCGATCGGTGCCATGCACTTCGTACGATGAGATCACTACGCCATGTACTTGAGGCAAACGGTTTACTTTGGGAACAGGCGGTCCGTAGATCGCGTTGAGCGAATCGGCCAGTGCTTTAAAGCGGGGATACAGCTTGCGGCCCTCCTCCAGGCCGAGCTCCATCAACTCCTTGGCATCGCCAAAGCTTCCCATGCTGTACTTCTCCATGTTGAAAGGAACATAGATATCGCACTGGGCCACTTCTTTCTTATTGTCTTCCGCTTCGCGGAAGAAAGCAACCTGCAATAAGATCTGCAGGGCATTGCGCACTTTGTCCGAAGGCATCAGTCCGGTAGCTACATTGCTGCCGATCACATAATCAGCGCCCATTTCTTTCACGTCCCTGACCGGGAAGTTGCGCACCAGGCCACCGTCGATCAGCTTCTTGCCATTGTATTCAACAGCGGTGAATACCGAGGGGATCGCCATGCTGGAGCGGATGGCGCTGATGATCTCGCCTTCTTTCATCACAACGGCTTCGCCGGTGCCTACATCGGTACCAATGCATCGGAAGGGAACGCTGAATTTGGAAAAGTCTTTTTCGTTATAGACGGGGAAGAAGAGTTCGGAGAATTTGAGCCAAAGTTCCTGACCCTGTAAAACACCGCTGGGCAGGCGGAACCGGTGGTTCACCCACGGTAGCTCGATCACGTATTTGGCATACTCGTCTTTTTCTTCCATGAAAATGCTGCGAAGCGAGGATTGGTTGCTCAGCAACAGGTCCCAGTCGATGGCGCGGGCGATCTTTTCGATGGAGTCGGAAGTATAGCCAACGGCATAGAGACTGCCGATGATGCTGCCCATGCTGGTGCCGGTAATGTAGTCGATATTGAGGCCGGCCGAGTCGATGGCTTTGAGGATACCGATATGGGCGAGCCCTTTGGCACCACCACCGCTGAGTGTAACGCCGATCTTGGGCCGGGAGGCCGCAGGCAAAGCACTCGGTTGAGCGAAAGCCAGCACGGAGCACAACAGGAGGATACAGGTTACACTGAACTTCATGACCACTCGGGGTTAAGGTGTAATTTACAATTTACAACCGCATCTATTACAAAATAAAAGCCGTTCCGTTTAATCGGAACAGCTTTTTTTGAAAGAAATGTTAAAACGGCGGTGGTTGCCTCGCTGCCTACTTCCTCGGTATCTTCAGTTTCCACCCCACCTGAATCTTATCCGGATCCTTGATCAGGTCGGTATTCGCAGCATGGATGTCTTTCCAGGTCATGCCAAACTTCTTCCCGATCTTGGTCAGGTTATCACCCGCAACCACTTCATATTCTTCCGGTGTGGCATTCGCCGCAACGGTGATGTTCAACACCAGGTCCGAAGCGCGGTAATCCGGGTCGATCTTATCATAGATCTTCCACAGGTCATCCTTTACTGAATAGCTGGGCGCTTCGCCATCCACATACAGCACATTGTCCTGTTCGCGAACCTGCAGGTTGGTAACACCCGAGCCACGGGCGGCATCTACCAGCTCTTTGTATTTGTCTTGTAAAGCCATGGTTTGGTCCCTCCGCTATTTAATGGTGAGTTTGTTCTCGATCTTTTTAGGTTTTAAAGCATGCAGGGTCGGCATCAATACCTGTAATTCGGCTTTCTTGATATTGCCGGTAAGTGTTACAACGCCGTCCTTCACATCCGCCTTAACGCCATTGTAGGCCTTAATGGCCTCTGTAACGGCATTTCGCAAGGTCTCGTCGGGAGAGATCACTACGGGTTCAGGAGCTGCCGGAGGAGGCGCAACGGTAAGGTTGTTGTTCACCTGCTTAACGCCCGGGATGGTCTTAACGGCCGACTCATACGCCACCTTCGCCGTTTCGTCGGTCACTTCACCGCTCAGCGTTACCACACCTTCCTGCACGGAAGCCCTGGCAGTGCCCAGCCCTGAGATGGTTCTAACCTTTTCGTCAATCGCCATCTGGATATCGCTGTCTTTGACCTTACCCTTACAGGATATCATAAAAACGCCGCTTACTGCGATCAGTAATGAAAGCAGTAAAAGCCTCATGGAGAGTGTTTGCTTCATAGATTAACTTGTTTAATGAACGATAACAACAATACCGTGCCACGGCATCAGGGCGAGGTTTGGGGCAATAAAAGGATAGCGGGTAACGCGCGCACGCGCGTATCCACGGAAAGAAGTCGGGGAAAAACGTTCAGCCAGTAAAAGGAGCGGGGGTTATTGAGATTCCAGCTCTATAATGCTCTCAAACACTTTTTCGTATTGCTCGGAAGTCTCCTTGATCGTATTGTTTATGCTGATGTAATCGCGTTCAGTAGTCAGGAATTTGCTCTTGTCGGAAATGATGTCTGGTGAAGCCAGCATGGCTTCCAACTCAGCCTTACGCTTCGTTAAGGTAGTTATTTTTTCCTCCAGTTCTTTAAAAAGCTTTTGCTTTTTTTGAAGCTCCTTCTTGGCTTCTTTATTGATGGGCTCTTGTTTAACCGGCGCAGGGGCTGGCGCTACAGGAGCGGCGGGTGCAGGTTTTGCCTCTTGTTTGGGCTGGTTGTTCTCTGCTTTCTTATCGTTGTTCTTCTGGTTCTTTTGCTCACCAGCCAGGGCCTTCGCTTCTTCATCCTGCTTTTTCTTCATACGCTCTTTCCAGTCCACCCACTCTTCATAGCCACCGTCGAAATCCTTGATCTGGTGATCTTCGATCGCCCAGATCTTGTTGGCCACTTTCGAAACGAAATAACGATCGTGACTTACGAGGATGATGGTGCCTTCGTATTTGTTGAGGGCCTCGATCAGGAGGTCCACGGTATGCATGTCAAGGTGGTTGGTAGGCTCATCGAGCATCAGGAAGTTCGCTTTGCTGATGATCGTTTTGGCCAGCGCCACACGCGCTTTCTCACCACCACTCAAAACTTTGATCTTCTTATCGGCATCATCACCGCTGAAGAGGAAGCAACCCAAAATGGTGCGCAGCTCCAGTTCAGTCTTCTGACTGCCGGCTTCCTTCATTTCGTCGATGATGGTATTGTTCACGTTCAAAGCCTCCAACTGGTGCTGGGCATAGAAGCTCTCGTCCACATTGTGGCCCCAGCGACGGTCGCCGGTATACGTTTCAACACCGGCAATGATACGCAGCACGGTCGATTTACCTTTACCGTTGGCGCCGATCAGTGCGATCTTATCGCCACGGTTGATCTCGGCATTGGAGTGTTCGATGATCTTGTTGGTGCCAAAACTCTTGCCCACATCTTTCAGCTCGGCCAATACCTTACCGGGCGTTTTATCTACCTGGAAGTTGATGCGCAGACTGGGTCTTTCCAGGGCTACATCTTCCAGTCTTTCGATCTTGTCCAGGCGTTTCATCGCACTTTGGGCAGCGGCAGCCTTGGAGGCCTTGGCTTTAAAACGCTCGATAAAGCGCTCCTGTTGGCGGATATAATCCTGCTGGTTCTCGAACGCACGCTGCGCAAGTTCCATCCGCATCACCTTTTCCGTTTCGTAATAGGCATAGTTGCCGTTGTAGATGTGCATCTTACGCTGGTACAGTTCCACGATCTTCGTCACCATGCGGTTGAGGAAGTATTTATCGTGGCTGATGATCACTACCGAACCCTGGTAATGGGTCAGGTATTTTTCGAGCCATTCGATCGAGGGAAGGTCAAGGTGGTTCGTAGGCTCATCGAGCAGCAGCAGGTCGGGCGCCTGCAGGATCATCTTGGCCAGCAGCACACGCATACGCCAGCCACCGCTGAATTCTTTATAGGGACGTTGCAGGTCGGCATTCGCAAAACCCAGACCTTGCAAAACTTCTTCTGTTTTGTGGTGAATATTGTAGCCGCCCAGCGTTTCCAGCTCGTGCAGCATATCGGTGTATTTGTGCAGCAGCACCTCGTCGCCGGTCTTTTCAAGCTCTTTACCAACTTCCTCGATTTCTACTTCCAGCTGGCGCACCCTTTCAAAAGCGCCCAGGGCAACCTCGAGAATGGAGTCGTTGGTATCGAAGCTCAGCAGGTCCTGGTGCAGGTAACCGATGGAAGTACTACGGCCCCTTTCTACCGTACCGGCAGAAGCGGAGTACTCTCCAACGAGCAGTTTCAGTAAGGTCGATTTGCCGGTACCATTGTACCCGATCAGCCCGATCCGTTCGTTCGGTTGAATATGCCAGGTAGCATCTTCCACAATAGCACGTGCACCAAACTCAAAGGTCATATTCGTAAATCCTGCCAGCATAGTATAAAAAGCTTGATTTGAAACCCCGCAAGTTACACATTATCACTGAAATCCGGGCCCCGAAAATGGCATTTTAAGGCCTTAGGATAGGTTAAATCTTTTAACTTTGCCCAACCAAATCGGGGAGGCACCCCTAACTGCCTCCTGCTCAAATGGAATAAACAACAAAAAGATGAAAAAACTGATCATTGGAGTGCTCGCCGTTGCTGTAATCGGACTCGTGGCCTGGAAACTGTTTGCCGGCAAGGAAGAAGCGCCCCGCGAAAAGCAGAAACCGCTCGCCATTGCCGAAAATACAGGACCCTTCAATCAGTCATATGCGGTCTTATTGAATGCATATTATAGTGTAAAAGATGCACTTGTGGCCAGCGATACCACAAAAGCCAGAGCTGCAGCACAGGGCCTCATTACTGCCTCCGAATCATTGAAAGTCAATGAAATACAGGGCGATAGCACCGGCATGATCAAAGAAACCGCCAAAAGCTATACCGCCAATATCAGCACCACCGCCAAAGTACTGGCCGAAAGCAAGGGCCTCGAAGAGCAGCGCAAGCAGTTCGAAATGATCGCCGATGCCATCTGGAGCCTTACACGCGTGGTCAAGTACGAAGGCCAAAAGCTCTACTGGCAATATTGCCCCATGGCCTTCAACGACAAGGGAGCTTATTGGATGAGCAATGAACCGGTCATCATGAATCCCTATTTCGGCGATGAAATGCTCCACTGCGGAAGCGTGGAAGACTCGCTCGACTATTCCAAAAAGTGAAACAAGCGCTAGTAACGATACTTATCCTGCTTCAACTAATAACCGCTCAGGGCCAAAAACATACCCTGAGCGGTTATGTAAAAGACACCCTCTCGGGCGAGTCGCTCATTGGCGCCACCATCGCCGTTAATGGACACGGCCAGCAGATCACCAGCAACCAATACGGGTTTTACTCCCTCACCTTACCCGCCACTACGTACAACCTTTACATAACATTCGCAGGTTACCTGCCATACCAGCTAACGATCAATCTTAAGGCTGATACGGTACTCAACTTCGAGCTGATGCAGCGGTCCATGATGGAGGCCGTGGTGGTATCCTCGCGCCGGCGAGATGGTAATGTGCAGCAGGCGCAGATGGGGAAGATCGATCTGTCGATGACCCAGGTAAAGGCCGTGCCGGTATTGCTGGGCGAAGTAGACTTGCTGAAGACCCTGCAACTGATGCCGGGCGTACGCAATGCCGGTGAAGGCAATACGGGCTTGTATGTGCGTGGCGGTGGACCCGATCAAAACCTCATCTTGCTCGACGATGCCATCGTGTACAATACCGGCCACCTCTTCGGATTCTTTTCCATTTTCAATGCCGATGCCATCAAGAATATCTCGCTCATCAAGGGCGGCATGCCGGCTCAGTATGGTGGTCGCTTGTCCTCAGTGCTCGATATAGCGATGAAAGAAGGCAATATGAAGAAGTGGGAGGTAGAGGGTGGCATAGGCGCCATTGCTTCACGCATATCTGTACAAGGTCCTATAAAGAAAGACAAAGCCTCCTTCATCCTATCGGCCCGGCGCACGTATATCGATGTGCTTGTGAAGCCCTTCATCAGTAAGAGCAATTCATTCTATGGATCAGGTTATTATTTCTACGATGTGAACATGAAGATGAACTATAAGTTCTCCGAGAAGGATCGCTTGTATTTGAGTGGCTATGTGGGGCGCGATGTGTTCGATTTCCGCAACTCCGTGCGTTCTTTCAATGCCAATATACCCTGGGGCAATGCAACGGCTACTTTACGCTGGAACCATGTATTCAGCCGCAAGCTGTTTGCGAATACCACGCTGGTGTATAACGATTACAACTTCTCCTTTGGGGCAGCCCAAAATGATTTCTCCGTCAAATTATCATCGGGCATACGCGATGTGTCGGGTAAGGTAGATGTAGATTATTATCCGTCGCCCAAGCATAAGATGCGCTTTGGCGGTATATACACGTACCATCGTTTTACGCCCAATGTATTGACCGGCAACCAGGGCACAACGGTTTTTGAACCCAATAACGAAAGCCGTAAGTATGCGCTGGAGTCGGGCGTATATGTGCAGGACGATTGGGAACTGAGCCGGCGCATAAAAGTGCAGGCGGGTTTGCGGTATAGCAATTTTACCCAGATAGGTCCGTATAAGATCTTCGAGCGGGATCCCGATGGCAATAAACTGGATAGTATAGAATACGGAAGTGGCAAACGGGTGAAGGCCTATGGGGGATGGGAGCCGCGGTTGACGGTGCGTTACATCATCGACGACCAAACCTCCTTGAAAGCAGCGGTAACGCGCAATAACCAGTATATTCATTTGGTCAGCAATGCAGGATCCACCTTGCCTACCGATTTGTGGGTGCCCAGTACCTACCGGGTAAAGCCGCAGCAGAGTTGGTTGTATGCGGCGGGTCTTTTCCGCAACTTCAACGACAATACCTTCGAAACCTCACTCGAGGTATATTACAAGTCGATGGATAACCAGATCGAATACCGCGAGGGGTATACGCCATCGTTGAAAGATCCGGAGGAGGAGTTTGTGTTTGGCAAGGGGTGGAGTTATGGGACGGAACTGTTCATCAACAAAACCAGGGGCCGACTCACGGGTTGGATAGGGTATACCTTATCCTGGACCTGGCGCAAGTTTGCCGGATTGAATGAAGGCGAGCGTTACCCGGCCAAGTACGATCGCCGGCACGATATGTCGGTGGTGGCGATGTACGAGATCAATAAGAAGTGGAGGCTGTCGGGCGTGTTTGTGTATGGCACAGGCAATGCTACTACCTTACCGGAACGATTCTATATCGTGGGTGGGGTGCTGACGCAGGAGTATAGTAAGGTGAACCAATATCGTCTGGAAGCTTATCACCGTGCCGATATATCGGCCACGCTCACGCCGAAGCACAAGCCGGGCCAGCGTTTTCAGCAGAACTGGGTGTTTAGTATTTATAACGTCTACAGCCGCCTGAATCCCTACTTCATCTACTTCGACCAGGAGGGCAGTCCCTACGATGGCTCACTTAAAGTAGAGGCCCGTCAGGTATCGCTGTTCCCCATCATCCCGGCGGTGACGTGGAATTTTAGGTTTTAATGAATGGGCTTGCCTCTCAATTCTATGTTGACCATAGACTATATTGGTGTTGACGATAAAAAGATGTATACTGTGTAAGATATTCTTTGTTTAAAAACGGCTAAAAACAATGAGCAATCAAAAAGCAACTGATTTATTAGGCGTCCAACCAATTGCAGAAGCTGTTGATACTGCAGTTACTTTTTCAACAGAAGCAGCAAAGGGTTTTTTGAAACGTGTTTGTGCGCCAGCTTTGGAAGAAATTGGCCTAATGTTAAAGGATCAAGTTCGAAGTTGGCGATTGAATAACATACTGCGGATCTTGCAAAAAGCTAAAGGTAAGATTGATTTTGAGAATGAACAATTACATATTAAAGCTCATCCACGGGTAGCTTTGTCGATTATAGATAATGGATCCCTAAATGATAGTGATGAAATTCAAGAGCTTTGGGCAGGGCTTTTAGCCTCCTCTTGTACGAAGGACGGGCAAGATGATGAAAACCTAATATTTTCTGACTTACTTAAACAATTGACTGTCATAGAGGCGAGAATTCTTAAATATAGCTGTGAGAAAGCATCAAAAGTGGTCTACCCAAATGGATTGTTATTT
Organism: Paraflavitalea sp. CAU 1676; assembly: GCF_029223285.1. Taxonomy (GTDB): domain Bacteria; phylum Bacteroidota; class Bacteroidia; order Chitinophagales; family Chitinophagaceae; genus Paraflavitalea. Next base: position 500,305 of record NZ_JARHUJ010000008.1, read on the forward strand.
GCGAATTCTTTAAATGTTACATGTGAAGATCTATTTAAGATTTGTGTAATTGACGATATTTTCAGAATAGACCGAGAGCTTGATCACTTAAGGACTATCGGGTTAATTGGAGGCCCGATAAGCGGGGGATTTGATTTTGGAGATCACTTTTTAAATAATGCAGATATTACTCCTACCGCACTTGCTCTGAACCTATATGTAAAGAGTCAGGGCCACAATGGAAATCCTGCCAAATTTTGGAACATTTGAAACGTGAGTGTTTGATACTTCTTAGGTGGCGATTGGGGAATCGAATTTATGGAAGTGTTGATTTAATTGCGTTCATACTTTCACACATTCCAACAAATTTACCAATTGGGACCCTTCAAACAAAGATCACCAATCTGTCTTATCGCGATTCGTTTTAGTTGATACTAGCCATTAACGCTGCGATTTATATGGATTTAACCAACAGGCCACAAAATGCCTTGTTCAATACTTTGCTTTACCCCAACTAACGATTCGTCTCTAACGGAAGCCGGAAATTTTGAAAAATACTCATCTGCCGTTTTTAAAGTTTCGTCAATGGACAAAAACTTAGAGATTTGCATATATAGCCAAAAACAGAAGTTTCTTCTTTCTTCCTCTACATTTGAATCGAAAGCAATTTCTTTCAAGACACAATGAAGGTCGTTTATCATGTTAATGACTAAGAAAGTCAGGTAGCTAAAACTGCCCCTTGAGATACCCAATTCCATATATGGCAAAACTAATTCGATTTCATTTCGTCTAAAGCATGTGGACATAATGTTACGCAGGTCCTCGAGTTTGTTTTTTTGGTACAATTGCTCGATATTCTTTGCATTCCAAAAAATGTTGGCGTTTGTATAATTGCTAAGAAGTCCTATAATAGTTTGCCTAATAGGTTCTTCCTTTATTCTGGAAAAGCTCGTGATTATATAAAGCCATGTAGCTGTTCTTTCTCGATGAATTGAGTAAAGCGCTTTGAGTCCCTCATAACAAATGTTCGGGCTTGAAGTATTTGCAAACCATTCGAGCGCAAGACCAAAGCGCTCATTATTAGTGTAGGTGTTTTTATACTGAAAACAGTATTCCAAGAAATCTGCGAAAGTGGTTTCTGTAAACTCATTAACTCGATCAACTCTTATATTATGATATTGTTGTTTAAGGACTTCCGGCTTCTTTTTTATATAATCGGTAATGTCAACCCAAAACGCCTTTTTTATTGAATGGTCATAAACGATTCCGATTGCTAGGCTAAGTCCCTGGCTCCAATATTGTAAGTGGGGATTGCCTGCTTTTATCTTATAACCTAAAGAATCCTTATGGCTCTTACCGCTTTTGATTTGAGCGAATACTCCAAAATTGGTCGCTATACCATTTCGCACAAACTCAATATAGCAATCATTTCCTTGATCATTTTCCCTGGAAAAGGGTTGAAAAATGGAATTGTTATCTTGAACAACACCTTGGACAAATCGTACTCCCTGCTGTTCTATTATATTATTGGTATGTCGTTGAGTCATTCTTTTTTGTCGGCGTTATGATTTCTTTTTGCCAATCAAATGGCGCTGCGAAACTTCAATTAAGGTTCTTAAAATTATTAATGAGATCATTAAATGGATCTTATTTTGATGGATCTGCCAATGAATTTAGATCCGTACTGAGGGCCTTGGCAATTTTAAGCAACGTCGTTAATGTAGGATTTGACAATCCAGACTCAAGCCTCCCCACTGAACTATGCGATATCTCCGCTTCATAGGCAAACTCTCTCGTTGAAAACCCCTTCTTCTCTCGTAGTTCCTGAAGATGCTTGCCAAATTCCACCAAGGTCTTGTTTTGAGTTGTCATATATCTGGAAAGTTCAGGCGAACTCAAAAAATAAGTGTACCCGTACTTGGGTACAATCGAAAATTGTTGTTACTTTGTTTTGAATGCAATCAATGCTTCTGGCAGTAAGCTTGTAAAGCACTACTTTTACTGCTTAAATCATTAATGCATTCGCGTTTACGCTAGTCCAGGGTCTGGAAAATCAAGGATACTAGATGTAAAGGCGATGCTCGCGCTTTGGCGTGGGTACTCGTTTCCGTCATCCGGTTTCCAGACCCTGGGACGGCAAGTCGAGACCTGCGCCTCTTCTTTTTAGGCTGTCTCCACTTATTTCATTTTCCCTTTTTTCGCCTGCGTAATTGATCCTTTTTGACTTTCTGAAAGTCAACCTCCGGTTGACAAGGTGAACCTGTGCCCCAATAGGATTTCACACAATACTGCTTATAATTTTTAAATCACACCTCATGAACAACAAAGCCAAAAAGCAACTGAAGAAAGCGAATCGTTTACAACTGTTAGGAAAGCAGGAAAGGAAGGAACCAATGCTAGTATTGGATGAGTTCTTTTCAAACTATCACCTTATTGATTTACGGACCGATCTATGGGAATGGCTATGCAGCGCTCTCACAAACCCCAGCGGCCCTCACGAAACCGGTCAGGCACGCGGTAATTTGATATTCCTCTATGAGAATATTGGTAAGCTAACAGAAGCTGCCTACCTCCTTCAGAAAAAAGAAGAACGTAAATAATTCATCCAATAAACTATACTCCAATGAACTTCCAAATATCTGTTTCCCGGTACGGGGTTCACCTGTTTAGCACTTCCACCGATAGTAGGTCAACAACCAATTGGCTAATTGAAGTACACACGACATTTCTTGAAAAGTTTCCACCTGAGGAAGGTTTCAAAGTTAGGGTTCGGGCGAGGAATGAAAAGGTCGATACTTTCGAGTTTGCCGACATCGTCAGAATGATTAATGAAGCCAGAGAACATCACAGGTCCGGTCTGCCGATCGAACACTTCTTGCACAAAAAGACCTAAATTGGATGGCTTACATTTTTTTACACGCATGATTACATTTCAAGAAGCCAGAAAAATAGCGGAAGATAGTATCCAAGGAATACCTGAGATGGGAGGATATGGAGCAGTGTTGGACCTCGTAATTGTCGATGAATCAACAATTGAAAAGCCATATGCCTGGATTTTTTCTATACATCCAGAAAGTACTTAGAGACGAAGGAATTTAAATACGCTCTTGGAGGAAATGGTCCACTATTTATTTCAAAAATGGATGGGCAAATTTCCAAATTTCGTACTGGCTTAAGCACTGCACAGAAGATTGACGAATATGAGGAGCTTCATAAGTTTTGGCAGTTACATTTGATGGAAGATGTTTATAGTAATCCTAATCGGGTCCACGATCTAAAGATTGCCCTTCATTTGCCGATGGATGAGGTTGCCGAGTATAAGCTTTCAAAAAGACTCGTGCTCGCCGAGGGATCGTATTCACGGCTATCTACGCTTTTAGATGATCTTAATTGGAAGAAAATAGCAGCGAAGATAATGTTAAGAAACCTGGAATAACGTCAGCTAAACTCTCCAACATGTAATTAAAGCGCTATTCAACAGTTTCCTAAACTAATTGATCCAAAGTTGCAGGGATGGTTCAGTTACAGATAAATAGAATTGTGTCCGCACTGCGGACACAATTCTAAAAACTTGGCGCTTTAGATTGTGCACACACTGCGTTCACAATCCCGAAAACTTGGCTCAATTGCGTCCGCAGGGCGGACGCAATTGGTATAATCCGGGTATTTCAGCGGCAATCCCGCCCTACGGAATCACCTTCCGCTCCCTCAATTCATCAAACAACCTATAAAACATCTCCTCCGTATCCACATACTCGTGAAAGCCCAGGCGCCGCGCCTTGCTGCCATCACCAAAGAAGTCATAATCCCACGAGAACACGAAATCGGCAAACCGCCAGTGCGAAAGCGCGCTATAGTCATGAGGGGCCAGACCATGCTTTGCCTGTATCTCCTGCCACAGCGCTCCTTTATCTGCCATGATCGTATCCAGGTTCATCGGCAGGGGAGGCGCCACCGCCAATCCGAAATAAGCCGCCAGCTTCGGCCACAAGTCGTTCCAGCGAAACAGGTCGCCGTTCGTGATGTTGAAAGCCTGATTGGCCGCAGCAGGAGTAGTTGCAGCCCACACCGTCGCCTTCGCCAGCAAACCCGCATCCGTCATCTCCATCAGCTTGTCATAAGCCCCCGGTTTACCGGGAAACCGCAAAGGCAGCCCCAGCTCTTTCGAAACAGACGCATACACCGCAATGTTCAAAGCCAGGTTCATCGGGTTACCCAACGCCGTGCCGCCCACCACAGAAGGCCTGATGGCCGACCAGCTCCAGCTTTTACCAATCTGTTTCCGCTCCAGGTATTGCTGCTGGTCAACGTTGAACTCCGGCGGCATATGCCCCGCATCACTTTCCTTCGCCGGGGTTTTAAACGGCCCCAGGTGCGCGCCATATACTTTATACCCCTGCATCAGGCTGATGTGTTGCAATCCCTTCGCAACCGGCTCTACGGCCACTACAACATTCACCAACATCGCCAGGTTGGGTGGCACCAGCTCCGCCCAGGTCGCACGGTCCTGGTAAGCCGAATAAAAGATATGCGTCACCCCGGTCAGGTGCGCCAGCCGCTCACGCGTAGCCACCGCATCCAGCAAGTCTACGGCGATATGCTGCAAACGAGGCCCCGCAACACCGCCCTTCCGCGATAAACCGATCACCTCCCAGTTGCCCAACGATAATAAATGTTCAATCAAATTGGTGCCGATCACTCCATTGGCGCCCACCACCAGCGCCGTATGTACGGTAGCATTCATAAATGATAATGTTAAGTTGAAAGCCTGCCAGCGGCAAAGCCGTCATCGATAAATGACAACACAAAGTTGCCAAACGCCCACCCGTAACATTGGTATAATTCCGTGAAGATTTTGTAACTTTCCGACATGAAGCGTTATCATCAGTACCAGCCCTTGCTGGTGTCGGATTTTGAGGCAGACCAATGGCAGCATCCCGAGCACAACCACAATCATTACGAACTCATCTATATCAAAAAGGGTAGGGGCGCCCATGTCATCAATCAATTGTCGCAACGCTATCAGGCAGGAAGTATCTTTCTGTTGGGGCCCGATGATGAACATTACTTCGACATCAGTTCGCCTACTCGGTTCATATACCTGAAGTTTACCGATCCCTATCGTTACAAAGAGATCAGCGGCACCGGCCGCAATTGGCAGCACCTCGAATACCTGATCAAGAGCCGCGAAACCCACCTGGCCGGCTATCAACTCTCCGCCGAGGACCGCCGTATCGCCGGTCATCTCTTCGATACAGTAGCCACCATGAAACACGATACCACCCACAACGAGCAACTCATCTGGCTGCAACTGCTGGCCATCGCCACCATCCTGCAGCGTAATATGCCCGAGTTAAAAGAATTGCCCGGCCGCAGCCAGGATATGCAGGCCATGTACTGTTACCTGCACAAGAATATTTACAGCCCCGAACAATTGCGCGCACCCGCCATCGCAGCGCAGTTCAACATGACAGCCGATTATGTAGGCCCCTACTTCAAGCGCAATACCGGCACCACCCTCCGCGATTATATCCAGGATTACCGCAAAGCACTCATCAACCAGCGCCTCGCCAGCAAACAATACAGCCTCAAAGAGATCGCCGCCGAATTCGGACTCACCGATGAAAGCCACGTGAAGAAATTAGTATCGTAAATGCTGAAATCCGGGTTCGATGCCCCAGAGCCCCCCGCTCCGCTAAAAAGACCTACTTTTATAACAATCTCCTGATTTCGTTGTAATTGTTACATCACCAGGTTGTATTGACGCAACCAATTGACTGATCCTCATAAATTCAAAATAAGAACCATGGAAATAGGCATCGATAGTTTCATCGCTACAGGGGCATATGAAGGCCCTTTGAATCCCCAGGAAAACGTGGCAGCCATGGAAGCCTTGCTATCGAAAATAGAATTTGCCGACCACGCCGGACTTCATGTATTCGGATTGGGCGAACACCATCGAAAGGAGTTCCTGGACGAAGCGCCGGCGGTGATACTCGCAGCCGCAGCAGCCCGCACCAAAAACATACGCCTCACCAGCGCAGTCACCGTTTTGAGTGCTGCCGACCCGGTCCGGGTCTTCCAGGAATATGCAACGCTCGATATCATCTCCAAAGGCCGTGCTGAAATTGTGGCCGGTAGAGGATCGTTTATCGATGCATTTCCTTTGTTTGGATTGAACACGAACGATTATGATGCCCTGTTTGACGAAAAAATACAATTGTTGCTAAATCTCCGCGCCAATGAAACGGTTACCTGGAAAGGGAAGTTCCGTCCTGCATTAAATGCGCAACCGGTATATCCAAGACCTCTGCAGGAGCCGCTTCCCGTATGGATAGGTGTAGGTGGCACGCCGCAGTCCTTTGCACGCGCCGGCACGCTGGGCTTGCCACTGATGGTAGCCGTTATCGGTGGCGAAACACACCGCTTCCGCCAACTGATCGATCTGTACTACCAGGCAGGTGAAATGGCAGGCCATAAGCGCGATAAACTGAAAGTCGGACTGCATTCCCTGGGATTTGTCGCCGAAACAACACAGGATGCAAAAGACATCTATTTTCCCGGATACCAGGAAATGATGGGCAAGATAGGCAAGGAGAGAGGTTGGTCCACGCCCACACGCCCAATGTTCGAAGCACAGGCCGCACCACTGGGCGCTTATGTAGTAGGCAGCCCGGAAGAAGTGGCCGAAAAGATATTGCGGCATAGTGAGGCACTGGGCGGGATATCCAGGTTTACCTTTCAGATGGACAATCCAGGCCTCAGCAAAGAACAGGTCTATAGATCCATCGAACTGATCGGAACCAAAGTGATCCCCCTCATAAATAAGTAGATGTGGGTACTGGAAATCAGGCCGCATTCAGTTCATCTTGCTAAATAAGTACGTTAAACTACGTTTTCCTGCAATTGAGCGTGTTTGATGGAACACTTAATAAAAAGTGCGACTTTTTTCCGTTCTAGTTGGAACTGAAAAAAGTCACCATGGTCGAAATTGAAATAACGCTAAACGTTACAGGCAAAGACGAAGAAAACGATAGATACTTAACGCATGCCATTACAAAAAACGTTCGATCTGCCCACTTACAGACCGCTGCCGTCGAAGACATGGGGGAAGATGCTTGTAGAAGCGTAATCGAAACCGTGCACGTACAGATAGTGGAGGCGAAGAACAAGTTCTCGCCCAATGGTGGCAAACCCGTGAATCTCTACGAAGTCCAATACGCGTTCAAGTTTACGTCCAACGATCATAAAGCCGGGGAGCCCGAAATAGAATTCTCAGAAGGAGATTTCTACCATCAGGCTGTAAAGTTTGAAAGTCTTCATACGCTGATCATTCAATTTGTTAAGGCAACCACAGATGATTGCAGTAGCCGTCCCGAACATTATTGGGCCGATGATGAAACGGTCGTCGGCACAGCAGCCATGCTGGCATTGGTCTATCACGATAAGAAATACATTCCTGACTACATCGCATTTCTACGAAAAAACGACCTCGATCACGAAGTAAATCAGGGAGTAGATATCAATGGCGTTATAAAAAGATATGGCTGGTGTCGGGAAACTGCTTATCTCGCCGCCGCCCGGTCGCTGAGCTGCTATGGGCACCATGGGCGCGATTTCTTTAAAGACCTCCTGCAAACTTCTGAACTGAAGACATTCATAGCCAAAACAGAGAACTTCGAATTATTCTACGAGGGAATAGTGCGGGATTTTAAAGAAAATCACCACCCGCTGTACAAAGGCCATTATTTAGGAGGGCCAAAAGAAGAATATTGGTCTTCCATTGATTACATGGTCGACAACCTCAACCCGCTTTTGAAAGAGGCGCATAAACAGCGCCTGCGGAACGATCTGGAGACTTTTTGGGATGAATACCATAATGGCGAAGGGTAGGTAGCAACCTTCACAGTCAACCGCAACCCTGTAAACTGTTTTGGAAAAATGGCGTAGCTTAATGGGGTAAACTAAGAACGAACAACCCGATCAAACCAACCCCATTGCTCAAACCCACCGAATTTAAACCCTCCTTTTTCTGGTGGATGTCTCTCGTTGCGCTGATAGCCGTACATATCGGATTCGCGAAGACATACCTAGCGCCCGTAACTGCCGGCACCTTCAGCGCACCTGTGGTAGTGTACGTGCATGGGGCATTGGCCTTTGGCTGGATCTTCCTGTATTTTGTACAAACCACGCTGGCTGGTTTTCACCAATACCTGCTTCATGCGATAGTCGGAATAATAGCGCTGCTAACAGCGGTGGGCGCAGCGGTAACGATGCCATCGCTAGGCGTTTACGCGGTGCAGAAAGAATTGAGACAGGGATTGGGAGAAACGGCCGTATCCGGCATAGTGGGCGTATTTACCTCGGCGATCATGTTTCTGGCATTGGTAATAGCGGGAGTCCTGAACCGTGCCTATGGCGCCATCCATAAACGCCTGATGTTACTTGCTACCATAGTTATCCTATGGCCTGCCTGGTTCCGGTTCCGCCATTATTTCCCATCGGTGCCGCGTCCCGATATCTGGTTTGCGGTAGTCCTCGCCGATAGCCTCATCATCATATCCTGGGTATGGGACAAACGTAAAAACGGTTACATCCATCCTTTGTTGAAGTATATAGGCACTGCCATCATCCTCGAACATATCTTTGAGGTCGTCTGCTTCGACAACCCCACTTGGAGAGTAGTGGCGGCAAAACTATACCAGCTTGCAGCTTAGACTTTTAAATAGCTAACACCTCTTATAATCAGCGGTTTGCGATTCTTTTTTGCGCCCATTTGCATAATTCTGCTACTGTGTCCCTATAAAAATATGTAACAGAATTAGGGTCTATAAGCCACTTTCCAACTGCCTCAAATAAATCTTCGTACTCTGCTCATCCTTATTATTCAAGCGCCCCAGGTAATAATGCCCTTCACCAAGTTTGGCGTACTGCGCATCTTTAGAGATCAGGGTAATGCCGGCAATGTTGTTAAGAGAGTCGTATTTCACAGCAACATCGAAGTTTAGGGAGATGGTGTTTACGGTCTTCCTGTATTTGCTGTCGAATGCAATTTGGAAAGTCTCATCCCCTTCGGCGGGTTTACTGCCATCCTCGTTTAGGAGGTCGGTTGTATTTTCGCTTGTTAAAACGGGAGTTCTTGAAATGAGGTCTATACTAAGGTCTCCTTTTACCTGGAAAGTCGAATCGGTATTGTTCAGGACAATCGAAGGCGCTAAATGCAACGAACAGCCTATTTTAGCGTCGCTGCTAATTGATTTAGTGCCTTGCACCATGATAGGGTACTCAAATTCCCTGCCTCGAAAGGTAATGGTCCCGATATCGAACTTGATTTCGTATCCCAGAAGCCCGCCGGAGTTTTTAACAATACCTTCCTGTTCAAAAAACGATAGGTTGGTAGAATATGTGTCTCCTTCACTTTTTAAAGCGATCTCAATGGGCCCCGGCTTTGATACCGTTGACTTGCAGCCCTGCACCGTCACTATGAGCAGGGCAGCTAAATAGGTTAGGGGTTTCATACTCCCTAAGATAATCAATTACCCATATCCGTCACGAATAGTCAAACGGAATCTTTTATTGTATCCGCGCCAGTCAAAATTGCTTCGTCTGCACCTGAATTCCACCACCTTGCCACTGCCTTTTTCCGGCTAATAGCCTGCAAATTCACATCTTCATGAACCTCGAAAGCGACGGAACGCCTCAGTCGCTGGCTCAAACGATCTTCAATCGCCTCCACCGTCTCCAAAGCAAAATCATTACACATAGCAAAACCCGCTGGTGCCACCTCCAAAGCCGGGACTACACCAACATTTTCTCTCAGAAGCTCATCCGCCACCCCAGCGTTCTCTACCGCCCCAAACGCACTTTCCCAGATGGCTTCGGCATACGTATTGATCCGCTCCGCATCCGCCAGCGCCCGCTCCCAAACTTCCTCCGCACTTGCAGGCCCCGTCACCATTTCACACACCTCAACTTCCTCCGCACTTTCAGGCCCCGTCACCATTTCACACACCTCAACTTCCTCCGCACTTTCAAGCCCCGGTACCGCTTCACACAACTCCTCTTTCTCAGCCACCAATGCCTCCCCGGCACACACCTCCACTTCCTCCGGCCCAAAAAACTCCGCACATTCAACCCCGTCGCACATCTCCGTAACGATTTCCACCGGCTCCAAAGCGTTCAAAAAGTCCACTGTGGTCACATCCGCACTACCCACTTGCTCACCCACCGTATCCCCACAAACATCCTGCGGCACCCATTCCATCACCCGTAAAGCGCCACCCTTCACCAGCACCGGCTTCTCCTGCACCAGCTTGTAAAACTCGATCCCAACAATCCATAAACAACCCTGCGCCTGGTCAGTAAGGAATTCCTGTTCTATAGCAAAAGCACCACCCGCTTTACGCCCCATGGCATACAACTCACTATGCACCCGGTTACAGACATATTTCTTCTTATCGAAATCAATGCTCAGCACACACGACACCATCCGATAATGCGTAGCCTTCGCCGGCAGGCATTTCTTCTTCCGCACCCGGAAAGCTGGCATGTTCAATTGCACCTTGCCGCCTTCCACCGAATAGCAATCTGAAATGTTCAAAGGCAGGGCATCATCCAGGTCTAGTTTTTGGTTAAACTCGAACCCTGCTACCAGCGAAAGGTCACCGCAACTGGCTCTCCGGTCCCCCCAGTGATGCTCCATATCCGTTTTAACCACATTATGCATCAGACCATTTACACGACCACACAGCCAGGCGTTGTTCACAGAGTCTATCAGCGAACCGAGGGCATTTCGCATCAGTTGAGCAGCCTTCGTAGCCCGCTTGAAATCCCGGTTGATCCGGCGGGTATTTTCCATCGTATCCTTGTTCGCTACCTGCCAGGGCGTGGCCCCGCCTTTACCCTTCAAAATGTTGCCAAATTCAGTTCTGCAGAAGACCGAATCAAAGGTCATACCGCTCAGTTCAAAAGGTGCGTGAACTTTTGCCATAAAATGGAATTTTAGTGAATGGTGTATCTTAATAAGACGCAGTGTACCACTCAATTCCATACATAAAGTAGAAATATTTTTAATAAATAATTCCAACTTGGTTGCAATCGCCTGGGCCCAGCCCACAGCCAAAGTCAGCCCCCATTTCCCGACTATCACCTGGCCTTTTCCTGCCGCAAGTTTGGTCCATCCCTGAGCCACTCCTCACCAGTCTCCGGGTAAGCAGTGGGCAGCCTTTGAGTACTCCCTGGGGAGGGCTAGCGATCAACTAAGGGAGATATAGCGGAGAACTAACTCGAAAGGGGCGAGATGCAGTGCTAGCGCGGGTTTGTATTGTTTTGAATTGGCAAACGCAGTGCCGGTAAGGGTTTGATCGAAATGTGCCTGGCCGGCAACCGCCTTATTTCATTTTAACCTTCCTGCCGGGCAGAAAGTTCCACGCCGGATCCCCGATGCCGCCGGGCGAAAGTAGCCACAATAGGGGCGCCCTGCTCAACACGGTAGGAGTATTCGCATGACCGTCGGTAAAGTAGATAAGGCCGTCGGGGCGGAAAACCTCGTTGGCATAAACGATAGGAGGGGTGAGGTCGGTACCGCCGCCACCTTTAATGTGCTCCGGCACCTTGCCTTTGTAGGTCCAGATCTGCTGAATGTCGGCGTCACATTCCACGACCAGCACTTCGGCCCCCTGTTTCCAGATATGGTAAACCTCCTGGAAGAAAGCCGCCAGGTCTTCTGCCGAAATACTCCCCGAAGTGTCGATCGCCACCAATAGCCGTTGCTTGCTCCGGATGCGGATGCCCGGCACCGTGCCATATCTTTTGGAGGGTTTCTTTAAAGTGCCTTGCAGGTAGGTCTTCCGGGCGCTGGCTGCAAAAAGCTTGAGCACGCGCTTCCAGCTCACTACCGGCTTAAACCGGTCAATAATTTGTTGAAGGTATTCCTGGATCCCGCCAGGCAGCTTGCCGATCTCGGTGCTGGGCAACCTGCCACAGCTGGCCGTGATCATGTCGTCTACTTGTTGGTTCATTAAATGCTTCAGGGCACTGCTGGAGGAAGGATCCATATGCCAGTGCTGGTGCTCGTCCAGCGCACCGTCGCCGCCATCACCCGGGTTGTTATCAACGCCAGCATCCTCCTGTTGCTGCAAAAGCCGGTAATAAGCCTCGAGCGTTAAATTGGGAGGAAACCCGAATTGTTCAATGGTAAAAGCGTCATAGCTCAATTGGGCTGGCAGTAAGAACTGGTTCACCACCAGGTCGGCCGCCAGATCAAAAATCCGCTTATTGCCAAAGCCATTTCTCCGGAAAGGATGTTTCAAAACAAGGTGCAGCAATTGATGTTTGATAACACCTGTCTTCAGTTCATCGGTCGCCAGGTTCATCCAGTAACCAGGGTTCACCCGCAGGTAAAAGCCCTTCCGGTCATCCCATACGATGGCTATCCTGCATGCCTGTTCCGATAGCTCCCGCTGCAGCAGCGTGCAGATATGGCCGTAGAATGGCTCCCGGATCAACAGCTTGATACTCGCTTTCGTGATATCGTCGCTTACCTTATGCATCCATTACATTTTCAATAGCAGCGATTTACTCAATTGTGGGTCTGCCAGCACCGGTTTCAAAGCCGGGATCTTTAAAATATCCTGCATGGCCGCCATCCGGATATCGTTGGGCATCAGGTCTGTTTTCAGGAACTTTTTGATATTGTCCAGTTCGGCGGCAGAAAGCTTTCGGTCAGTCGCAGCAACATGGTGCAGTAACCGGGTAGTCAAAGTAGAAAGAATATCCAACCGCATAGATCCCTTCATAGACTCCTGCAGCCGGGCTACCACCTCAGTATCGAAATCGCGGGCCTGTAGTATCTCTGCTATAGTGATCATTTTGCCCAGGTTGTGCTGTACGTAGGTGATGAAGGTGGCACTGGTAACAGGGTCCAGACAAGCATTCGCCAGCAACTGCACCAGCGAAAGTTCATCTTGCAATTGAGCAATATGCTGAATATTGTCGAAGAATTGAACCAGCGTTCGCGGAGTACTGCGGTTGCCATTCACCATTTCAGGATAGGTAAGCACGAAGTCGATGCCGCGGTGGTCTACGCCCTGCTTTTCGGCCCACAAAGCCCAGGCTTTTACATCAAACTCCAACGTGATGTGCAGCATCCGCGTGATCATTGCGTCATCCATCGGCGTCACGGAATAATCGCCGCCATCAGGGTTCGCCGTTAATACGATATGCCATTGCGGTGGCAATCGCCACGTAGCCAGCTCATAGTTTTGCAGCAATTGCATGATGCCACGTAGAATGCGGTCATCAGCCCGGTTCACGTCATCGATCAGCAAAATACCAGGCACATCCTCCACAGGCACCCAGGCCGGCGGGGCAAACTGCGTAACGCCATCCTTGATCGCTGGCATACCCAATAGGTCACCCATTTCCTCAAACTGCGCCGGAGCAATATACCTGAACTCATAGTTCAGGTCACGGGCAACAGCACTCACCAGCTCCGTTTTGCCGATGCCGTGTGTACCCCATATACATACCGTTTTCTTTTTTCTTCCCTGTTTGATCCCGGCCATGTTAACGCCCACCACGTGCTCAATGAACCGCGCAACTTCCTGCGCATGGGTCTTGCTGCCGTAAAAAATATAGCCGTTCTGCTGATTCATTGCTTATTGTTTAGGAATTACTTCATAGATGATCTCGCATCCCGCCGGCAGTGTCGCTTCCAGTCTTTGTTTATCAGCATCATCGATCTTTTCCCAGTATTGCGATTGAATGATCATGCTGCGCAAACTCGCCGGCCATTGCGCACCAGCGGGAAATTGGGTATACTGAAGCTGCTGGATCTTCAGGTGCTCAAGCTGCGGAATGGTCAATATGCCCTTTGGAAATTTATCCAGCACACCGAGTTGCAGTTGTCGCAAACTGGTAAGCGATTCCATATTGTCGGGCAGGCCTGTGTGCACATAGTGACGGTTGCTGAGGATCAATACCTCCACCTGGTGCAGTGATGTTAAAACCTCGCCAGGTATCATACAGCCCATCGTTCCCCGGCTGATCAAAATGCGGATAGGCAATGTCGCCAGCAAACCCGGCGTAAATTGATCGATCCTGATCTCCGATAGGTCAAGTGTTTCATCCTCTATCAGCTGCAACATCATTTTACGGCTATTCTCCAGCGATCCGTAAGCGATCAGACTGCTGTAATCACGGTTATGCAGCGCGATTTTCACGACGTCGAGATAACCGCCACTTTCTGCCCATTCAATGAAAGATTGAAAATGGGTATAGACTTCCAGCGTGCCAAGATGCTTATGTGCATTGGCTTCTAAATAGGTAACAACAGGTTCCGGGGCATGCTGCTTGAAGATCTGCTTGGCTTTTCGCTTTAAACCCTTGTCCTGCGTCTTATGATAGAAAAGGAAAAGATCGGTCAGCAACGCCTTGCTCACGCCATTCGTCTTCAACATCTGCAGGGCCAGTTCGGCATTGGAGGCATCGCCACTGTGCAGCATGTCCGCAATATTCTGTCTGGCATCCTTGTTCTCTTCCGTGTCATTCGACAGAAAGAGTTGATCAGCTTTGTTGAGCCATTGATAAAATTGCTGATCGGTCAGGATCGACTTGCCAGCAGGCGCCTTACCGTTCCAGCCAGGCTCCTCTGCAACGATCACGTGCGTCACAGATGCATTCGGTTTGTCGGTCAGCTTCAGTTGCAGGTTGTTCAGCCTTTCCTTGATATCCGAAATGTTGAAAGCCGACGGTTTACCCTGTATACAGATCACAGAACCAGCGGCAATAGAGTCAGGCACAGGCATATTATGCAGCCGCGCCAGGGCAGCACTCCTCACCGCTGGCAACCGGTAATCCAGTGCATCATAGAGCAAAGGATCGGTACAATCCGCAGTGCTGTCAGATTTCAGCAGGTCGAGGTAAAGCTCGGCATGCTCGCGGGAGATCTTTTTGCGCTGATGATCATACAACACCAACGCGGCCACCTGAACATTGGCCGGTTCATTCCGCTCGAAAAAGAAAAAAGTTTCATGGAGTTGAAGCAGCCCGGCCGGCAATGCATCCACCTTGCAGTCGATCAGGTGCAGTTCTTTTAATTGTTTTTGCGTGCCGATGTTGGCAGGCAAACTAATGGTCGAATTCCTGACCACCAGTTTTACAAGATCATCACCTTTCAAAAGGTCGTCGGGCAAACCGTCTGTATGCTGAAGTAGTAAAGTTCTCATATATAATGCTCATTGTTAAAATGTCCATACATCGTAATGTCTGTATTCGGCAAAAGCCCGCGGAGCGCCGTAAACTGCTCCTCCAGGTCACTGCTCAGTATCAGCCTTGTCAATTGCTGCAATTGGCCTATGCTGTGCGGTATCGAACCTTCACAATCAATGTCGAGCCTTTCCAGCGATAGGAGCCCGGACAATACAGCGGGGAACGCATCGAACTGGTTTCTCCGGGCATAGTTTACTTCATAGGTCATCCTGCTGCTGCTCGCCACCAATACTTTGAGCTGCTGTAGCTTCGGGAGAGAGGAAGGCAGGCTTGTTAGCATCGTGTCTTTCACTGCCAATACCTCGAGGGCCGCCAGTTCCGTAATCACCTCCGGGAAATTACCAAGACCGTTGCCGGTTAGGTCCAACACCCGCAGGCACTGCAGTGATTTGATCGAAGGCGGGATCGCTGTTATTTGTTGCGTCGATTGCGGCCGCGAAATATTCAAACACAATACTTCCAGTTGCGGGAGGGAACAGATCTCCTCAGGGAACTGCTTGAACGAACAATCGGTGAGGATCAACTTGCGCAAGGTCGTTAGCTGCGCAAAGCCGGCCGGTAGTTTATTGATCTTGCAGGCAGTGAGATTCAGTTCTTCCAGCGCCGGAAGTTGTAAAACCGCAGCAGGGATTTCCTTGATCTTCGTATGCTGCAGGCTCAGCTTTTTGATGCTTGAAAAGCCTGCCAGTTCATCCGGGAAGAACATAATAGGATATCGCTCTCCATCGAAGTTCAACGCGCCGTCTTTCGTGATCATGTGTTCGAGGGCTTCGGTCTTCATCCAGGACTCGCCATGTTCAAATAAGTAGGCAACCGCTCTCGGCGATTGAATATGGGTGGTACGCCGGAAGATGGCATAAGCCAATCGCACCGGGTCCATGCCAGCTTTTGCCGACAGGTTATCAAGATATTCCTGAATGGTTTTCTCGCCAGCGGTCGACATACCATACTTGCCCGCCAAAGCAGCCTGCAAAGCCGCACTGCCCGTTTGTTTGAGCAGGATCTGGATCAGCTTTTTTTGTTCTTTGTCATCCGAGAACTGGAAAGCCACGAACAATTCTTCATGCCAGTCGCCGCTACATCCTAACTCCCTGATCAACTCGAGCGCTATGTCAACATTGGTAGGCGACGTGCTCAACAGCAACATCCGAACCTGTTCTTTAACATAAGGAACCGCTTCTTTTAATGCTTGCGCCGAAGGGGCAGTGGCGCCCTGCAGCAACGCTTCAGTAAGCAGTTGAGCCTTGCCCTGCAAGATCTCCGCAGGCAGGTCGCCCGGCTTTTCGCCGGTCAGCACATGGGTTGTTGTAGCCGTAATTTTCGAAACCACCCTGGCGCCCATATCCTTCACTTGAGCCTTGATGTCGGCAGTGGCAGCATTGAACTTGCCCGCCACCAACACTTCGGAACCGGCGCCGACCGGAACAATAGAAGCCTGCGCCTTCAACCATCCGTTCAGCCACACAAGAGCGTTACTGCGTAGCATGCCCACCTTCGAATTCAAAGCAGTCAACAGCTGTTCAATCTGGGCATGCTGTTGCAGGTAGGCATCAGATTGCTGCAGCAAGGCCAGGTACACAGCCAATGTTCTTCGGTCGGTCTTATTTAATAGCGCCTCCCGGAATAACTGCTCGGCCTCCGTGCTAGGAAAACCATTCTTCTTAAGAATAATGCCGCCCCAGGCCAGTGTAGGCAACAACGCAATTTCCGGTGGCAGGTAAGGCAGTTGCGCATTATCGGTGATCGTTAAGCTCTTCAATTGCAGCATACCTTCCCCTAATTGCGGAAGGCTTTTCAGCGCGGTATTTGTAAAGGTCAGTTCCCGCAGGTTATACAGGCTGCCGATCTCATCACTACAGCGCTCGATGGCAGTGTTCCTGATTTCGAGCGTCGTCAACGAACGCAGACTGGCAATCTCATCAGGTATATGAGTTATTTTAAGGTTATTCAAAGTGAGAGAAAAGGAGCCGGCGATCTGCAAACCCGATAGGAAGGCGGGAAAGGCCGATTGGTTCTTCATCTCAAGTCGAACATGGTACAGCTCCAGCTGGTTGAGTGAGGCGGGCAGATCAACAAGGGGGTTATCCCGGATATGCAATTCTTTCAGTTTCTTCAGTTGCCCGATCTCCTCGCAGAGGTGCTTCAGACCATAATTGCTGTTGATCTCGATCTTGGCAAGGTTAGAGGCCCGCGCAATCAGCGGCGTCAAGGTGTCTCCTTTGAGTTTCTTATTGGTATACAACGTATCAATGCAATGAAACCGGTACGAAGCATCGTCGAAAGCCTCCGGCTCGATGCTCTCGCATCGGCTATAGCGATAGTCCTTCAGGTTCTTGATAAGCTGCGCAAAAGCCGGCAACGACCGTACGCATTCAATATCAGCCTCAGTTTCCATTCTCTTCACCCGTTCAGAACTGGTATAGCCATTCTGTACCGCTTTCTCCACCCATTCCATGGTCTCGGCCTGCAGACCTTGCTGGCCATACAAACAGGCCATATTGTAATAGGCAGCAGGCTCTTCCGGGAAGCGTTTGATCCCTTCCAGTAAAAGGGCTTTGGCTTCCTCTCTTTTACCGTTGCCCATGTGCACGATAGCCAGGTTGTTGAAAGTCCATTGATCAGTAGGTCCAAGTGCAAGGGCTTTTTCATACAACGGTTCAGCGTCACTAAGCCTGTTCATTTTGTGGAGGGTGAACCCCCATTTGAAATAACAGCGCCACAAATCGGTATGCCCGGTGCGCGTTCCTGCCTCCGCTGCCCGCTCAAAAAAAGGCAGCGATTCTTTCGTGTCTACATGCAGCAGAGCGGCCTGCCAGTAGCCGTCATAGCTATCTGCCCTTAAATAGTATTGAAGTGCTTTTTCTTTATTTTTCAGTTCAGCATAGCAACAGCCCAGCTCATAGGCTGTAGCGGGTAAACCCTGTTCCAGCATGGAAGCGGCTGCCTGATAGTCCTTGCAGCGCAGCAATAGAGCGCCATATAGGGTCGCAATAGCACTTGCCTTGTCCGGAAACCGCTGCAAAGCCGCTTCACCATATTGTCGGCCTTTTACAAGATGGTTTAGATCGAGGCATTTTTCGATGGCGGAAATGGTTTCCTCGTAAGAGAGTTCGGAATGAATGGGTTGCATAGCTTGTTTAAACGCATAAATGAGATATCTCTTTTGGCGCCACAGCGCCAACTAGCTTAAACTGCCGTATTGTTAGATTGAAGCGTATAAATTGATGGCTAACCAGCCTCGGTGAATTCTATGACTTTCTGCCCTTTTCCTTCGTTGTCCCGACGTTTGTCGGTATTGCCTCGCTGCTCTTCATGCCTTACTTCCCCTCGCTGCCTTTCTCCCCTCGTTGCCTCAATGCCTCGTTGCCTTGATGCCTTTCCAAAAGGGGTGTTTTCACCTTAGCTCAACCCTCACCGGCACAGTATCTTGCTGCTGATTCAGGTCAGGAGGCCGCCACCCGGGAATGGAAATTGATGGTACGATCCTTGAGCAGAAATTGGAGACCATGTATCAGGCAATCATCACGGAAACATTTCGCCAGCTGTTGCAACACCAACAGGGAAGCCTTGAAAGCCACCGCGCAGCAGGCACCGTTGCTGATCCCTTGCTCGATCTCATCCAACAGGGCATCGTACACCTCGAGCCCGTATTCCCCGGCTCCACCGATGCACAATTACGCCGACACTATAAAGTATCACTGTCTCATCAGTTATCACCTGCCGAAATAGAACAAGTAAGATCCAATCCTGCATTCGAAAGCTTTTATGAAAAGCCAGCCGATGAACTACCCATGTAAACACCGGGTCAAACCAAACATTCATCCTTAAAAAGAAATTATGGCAAAAGCAAAAAGTGCCGCTCCGGCAGGAGCTGGTAACGACAATGATTTGCGCGAACTGATCGTGCTCATGAACAGCGAGTCAGCCGTCGTCGCATCCCGCGAATCCTTCACCTCCCGCAGCGGAACCGATACCTCTCCCCTCAACGCATTGCTCAGTGGCGTTGGAGCCACCCTTACACCACTCTTTGGCAGCGAAAGCCGCCTCCCCACCGTCCGCGAAGGGCAGTTTGCCCCCAGCGCCGAAGCAGTGGCCGATCTCATCGGCTATTACGCCGTCAACACCACGGCCGATAAAGAACAGCTCGCCAAACAACTCCGCAAAGATCCCAACGTGGAAGCAGCCTACGTGAAACCTCCCGCCGAACCACCCATCATCCGGGAAGATATAGCCCCGCCCATCGGTGGCGATACACCACCCGCCACACCCGATTTCAATGCCCGCCAGATCTACCTCGATGCCGCACCCGCAGGTATCGACGCCCGTTATGCCTGGACGCTCCCCGGCGGTAAAGGCGATGGCGTACGCGTCATCGACATCGAAGGCGCCTGGCGCTTCTCACACGAAGACCTCATCGCCAACCAGGGGGGTGTCATCGCCGGCACACCAAGTGCCGATATCGGCTGGCGCAACCACGGCACCGCAGTCGTGGGAGAGTTTGGAGGAGATGAAAATAGCTTCGGCGTTACCGGCATTTGCCCCAACGCCAATGTACGCGCCATCTCCATCTTCAATGCAGCCGGCGGCGCCAACAGCGCCAACGCTATCCGCCAGGCAGCCGACGCACTCAGCGCAGGCGATATCATCCTGATCGAATTACACCGGCCCGGACCCGCACTCGCTTTCGCCGGCCGCGCCGATCAACGCGGTTATATAGCCGTAGAATGGTGGCCCGACGACTTCGCCGCCATCCGCTATGCCATCTCGCGCGGCGTAATCGTAGTAGAAGCTGCCGGCAATGGGGCCGAAAACTTCGATACCCCCATCTATAATACCCGTCCGGCGGGATTCCCGGCCAGCTGGACCAACCCCTTCAACATGGCCAACCCGCAAAGCGGCGCCGTCATCGTAGGGGCAGGGGCACCACCGCCCGGAACCCACGGTCGCAACCATGGTGTGGACCGCAGCCGGCTCGACTTCTCCAACTTCGGTGCCCGCGTCGATGTACAGGGGTGGGGCAGGGAAGTAACCACCTGCGGTTACGGCGACCTGCAGGGAGGCCCCAACGAAGACTTCTGGTATACCGATACCTTCAGCGGCACCTCCAGCGCATCACCGATCGTAGTGGGAGCCCTGGGTAGTATACAAGGCCGCCTGCGTGCACGCAGCAAGCCGCTGCTTACACCCGCCACCGCACAAACGCTGTTGCGCAATACCGGTTCGGTGCAACAGGATAATCCCGGCCGTCCTGCCACCCAGCGCATCGGCAACCGGCCCAATCTCCGCCAGGCTTTCGAGAACCTGGGCGTAGGTGGCGTCGCAAAAACAACCGTCAAGGACCTCAAAGACATACGCAAAGAAGTAAAGGAAATACGCAAAGAACTCATCAAGGAAACCAAAGAGGTCATCAAGGAGATCCGGAAGGATACCAAAGAATTGAAGGAGTTCACCAAAGACATCAAGGAAAAGGAATTCAAAGAACACAAAGAGTTTCGGGAAGTAGGAGGCATCGACGTAAGGCCCACCCAGTCGCCCGACGCACCCGATGCCGAAGCGCGTCTGCAAAACCTGGAGAGTGCCATAGAGATGCTCACGCACTTCATCACCACCGAACTCCGGCCCGATCTGCAGCAGGCCCTCTTCAATAATCCCGACGATCCGGAGAAGAACGCAGCCGATAGCAAACAGGCCAAAGACCATAAAGACACCCGGGAAGTATAACGCACCATACACCCAATAACAGGATAGCACACCCTCGCTATCCTGTTATACTATTCCAACCCACCATGATATTGCTGTTACAAAATACCAACGACCGCCCCGCTACCTGGCTGCACCAACAGCTCGCAGCCCGGGGCGTTTATGTAGTGCAGGTAACTGTCGATGAAATACTCACCAGCAAACAGTTCTCCCTGCAAATGATCGAAGGCCAGTACCGTTCAGCCATCACCCTGCAGCGTGGACTGGTCATCGAAAGCGAAAAGGTACAGGCAGTCATCAACCGCATCCAATACTTGCCGGCGTTATTCGAAAGCACCTTTAAAAAGCAGGATGCAGAATATGTAAACCAGGAGTGGTATGCCATGCTGCTGAGTTGGTTACATAGCCTGCAGCCAAAGGTATTGTTCAATGAAGCCGCACCTACCGGCATGGCAGGCGAACGCTACAACAACCAGGAGTGGATGATGATGGCGGCCAAAGCAGGATTCTCAGTACTACCGTATTGGCACGACCACCGCCAGGGCGAAACGATCGATGCAGCTCCGGTCGAAGAAGCAAGGATACAATCATTGATCGCATACGACGGAGCGATATTCCCGGCCAGCCCACACGAACCCTTACCTGCATCCCTTACCGCGCCCGTACATGACCTGCAACGCCAGGCCGGTGCTCAGCTACTGGGACTGCAATTGCTCGTTACACCCAACGATACTTATTTCATATCGGCCACAACGTTTCCCATCCTCAGCGAAGGCGGCAAAGCATTGGTTAGTCGCATACGGCAAACCATTCAGCAAAAACAAACGATCACCCATCCTGTCAGCTAAACTGAAAATTATGGTCTTACTATGCGGCATACCAACCGACGGCCCGATGGAAAACATAGTCGATACACTCGAAGAGGCAAGCATACCGTATCTGCTGCTCAATCAGCTCGATTATACGCCCTTGTACATAACCTACCAGTTACGCAAAGGAAAATGCGAAGGGGAGATTGCGATCGGACCCAGATCCTGTACCCTGGAAGAAATAACCGGCGTGTACAACCGCGTGGCAGATGTGCAGGTACTCCGAGAGCATGGCAAACTGCCCAACAAGGAAGAGCGCAGCCACCAGGTGGTTCGCGCACACGAAACGCTCATGAGCTGGATCTCCATCACCACCGCCAGGGTGTTGAACCAGCACCGCGCCATGGCCAGCAATACCGCCAAGCCCTATCAAATGATGCTCATAGAAAAGTATGGCTTCAAAACACCGCCATCCATCATTACCAACGACCCTGCCGAGGTCGAAGCTTACCGTCATCAATGGGGCCGACTCATCTACAAAAGCGCCAGCGGCGTCAGAAGCATCGTGCAGGAGTTTACACCCGGCGTGGCAGCACAGTTGAAGCAGATCAGGTCATGCCCCACCTTATTCCAGCAATTGCTCGAAGGCACCAACATCAGGGTGCACGTAGTAGGGGAGCAGGTATTTGCCACGGAAATAGATACCAATCGCCTCGATTATCGCTATGCACACAAACAGGGCGGACAAACGCACCTCGCGGCCATCCAGCTACCCCCAAAGATTGAAGCGCAATGCCTGGCCCTGTCAAAATGGTTGCAGTTGCCATTGGTCGGCATCGACCTTCTGCGCACGCACGATGACCAGTGGTATTGCTTCGAAGCCAACCCCAGTCCGGGATTCAGTTATTATGAAAACCACACCGGCCAACCCATTGCCGCCGCCGTAGCCCATTACCTCGCCGGCTACTAAACAAGCCGCCACCCCCGCTGTTACCCCGCCCTTCGTGTACATTACTGCCACTCCGGGCTCCATTCATCACGTTTTATACAAAATATCTCCTTGCCCTGCCTCCCCAACAGCAGGAAAGCAGTACATTTCCCGTCCAACCAATAAATTAAAAGTTTCATGAGAAAACTACTGTTCTCCTGTTCAGCAATGCTGGCAGCCTTCATGACGTTCGCCCAGGACGAAAAACTGGACGAAGCCATGGTGCAGAAGATCCGCACAGAAGGGCTCAGCAATTCCAAAGTAATGGACATTGTCTTTTATCTCACCGAAGTGAGTGGCCCCCGCCTCAACAACTCACCCGGTTACATGCGCGCCGCCAATTGGGCTAAGTCCGAGCTCACCAAATATGGCACGGCCGACGCCCGCCTCGAACCCTGGGGCGATTGGGGCAAAGGATGGGAACTGGAAAAGTCATACGTAGCCATGACAGCGCCTTACTACCGCCCGCTCATCGCCTTTCCAAAGACCTGGACCTCCAGCACCAAAGGCCTTAAGAGCGCCGAAGTGATACTCTTAACCGTAAAAGACTCCACCGATCTCGAAAAATACAAAGGCAAACTGAAAGGCAAGCTCCTGCTCGTGCCCCGTACAGATACGCTGAAGCCAACCTATAAATCCGATGGCAGCCGCCATACCGACGAAGAGCTCGCGAAAATGGCAGCCTGGACACCACAGCCTGCAGGCAATGCAGGTGGCCGTTCCGGTGGTCCCGGTGGCCCCGGTGGTCGTGGCAACTTCGCAGCCGCAGCAGCCCTGCAGGCAAAGATCCGTGACCTGGCCAAAGCCGAAGGCGCCGTAGCCCTGCTCAGCACCAGCCCTCGTGGCCGCGATGGTACCCTGTTCGTACAAGGTGGTGGCGCCTATGCAGGCAACACGCCCGAGAACTTCCTCGATATCATGCTCGCCTTCGAAGATTATATGTCGCTCCAACGTCTGGTGGCAGCCGGAATACCCGTTAAGATCGACGTCGACGTAAAGTCGAAGTTCTACACCGCCGATCTCAAAGGTTACAATGTAGTAGCGGAGATCAAAGGCACCGATCCCAAACTGAAAGATGAGCTCATCATGCTCGGCGGTCACCTCGACTCCTGGCATGGATCCGTAGGCGCTACCGACAATGCAGCTGGCTGCGCCGTAATGATGGAAGCAGTACGCATCCTCAAAGCGCTGGGCGTACAGCCTCGCCGCACCATCCGCATTGCATTATGGGGTGGGGAAGAGCAGGGCCTCCATGGATCGCGTAACTATGTACGCAACCACTTCACCGATACCACTACCCGCCGTTTTAATGTGGAAGGAGATAAGGTCTCTGCCTATTTTAATCTCGACAATGGAACAGGTAAAGTGCGTGGGGTGTATCTTCAGGGTAACGAAGGCGTGAAACCGATCTTTGCAAAATGGCTCGAGCCATTCAAAGACCTTGGAGCAGCCACGGTGACATTGCAGAACACAGGCGGCACCGATCACCTCTCATTCGACGGCATCGGGTTACCCGGCTTCCAGTTCATCCAGGACGAAATAGAATACAATACCCGTACGCACCATACCAATATGGATTCATACGATCACCTCCAGGCCGACGACCTCAAGCAGGCAGCCACCGTGATCGCATCCTTCGTGTACCACGCAGCTCAGCGCGACGAAAAACTGCCGCGCAAACCAGCTACGCAAGGCACACAGGGCCGTCAGGGATTCTAAAAGATGAAGTAGGTCTATAGAGTAAAACGCAACAAAAATGCCCCGCTGGCTCGCCAGTCGGGGCATTTGTCTTTATAGTGTTTTAGCTCGTTCTCTTCTCTTGTCCCGACGAATATCGGGATTGCCTCGGCACCTACCTCAAATACTTAAACTTCACCACCGCACTCTTCTGCTCACTCGACGACAGCCTCACCTCGTAGCGTTTCTTGCCCGCCGTGATCACCATCAGCGAAGTGTTGGGCGGAATACGGCCCAGGTTCTCGGCATACATCATTAGCTCATACTCCATATTGGGGAAAGCGCTGAACTGCACCGTGAGCGGTTTATCCGTCAGGCGCTTCTTGTGCAGTAGTAAAGTATTGTTCAGGAAGATGCTCACCGTGTCGTCATCGATCTCGGCATTGTCATACAACTCGATCTTGATATTCGACGTGTCGATCGTCAGTGTCTGCACCACCTCCTTTTCCCGGTTCTGCAACTTCAGGTTTTGTTGCAGTTTCAGCAGCGAATCGTTTTGAAAGATGTCTACCGGAAACGTCGGGATCGATTCCCGGTTCAGCGTGATCTTGCCCGGAGGGCACGCGGTATTGTTCCCCATCTCATGCCCCTGCCAGTCGCCTAGTAAAGCTTCCTGCGCCCCGTTCTTCGACCATATCAGGTCGTAGATCTTGATGCAGGGAATGCAATTCGCCGGTACACTGTATTGCAGCACCGCACTTTCAGTGATCACCATGCGCTTGTTCAGTGGATTGTATTTGCCGGTAAAGTTTACTTTGGTGAATTGTTTGTCGTTCACATAGCTATAGGCATTGCCCATCATCGAAGTTTCATTCGACCAGGTAATGTGCAATTCAAGAAAGTATTCCGGAAAACACCCTTGTGACCCCTGCGTACGTTTGCCACGCCAGATGCCGGTCAGGGATTGCGCAGTCAGCGAACAGCTGAAAAGAACCAGGAACGAAAGGAGAAGAAGACGCATCGGGGGATTTTAATGGAAATTAAGAACAAGTCACAACCAGACAACACAAATTTATGTGAACGGTACCAGTATCCGGCAAACAAAAGCCCGGTAGCATCATGCACCGGGCCCTTGCGTAAAATAAGTCATTTATCAGGGGGCCGATTTATCGTATTTGAACACCACCATCGCATTCTTTTGCTCGGTAGAAGTAATGCGCACTTCATATTGCTTTTTGCCAATGTCCACGATCATCAGCGAAGTATTCGGAGGAATTTCACCCAGGTTTTCCGCCACCATCACCAGCTCATGATACGGGTTCTCGTCATCCAGCTTAACAGAAAGAATGAGCGCCCGCTCCGTCAGCCTTTTCTTCGACAGCACCAGCTTTTTATCCAGGTACACCGAAATGGTATCGTTGTCCACGCTGCCGTTATCATAGATCTTGATGAAGATCTCGTTCGAGCCGGTAACGATCGTCTTGGCCAGTTCATTCTCGCGCGTCAGCAGGATCTTCGGAGTAGGTCCGGGAGGCGCAGCCGCAATCACTGGTTTCTCCACCTTCTTCACCGTATCGGTAGTTATTTTGGTAGCTGGTTTCGTTTCCACCGGCTTAATCGCTACAGGCGGATTGGTGACGGGATCAGGCTTCTTCGTCGTTGTATTGGCCGGAGGTTTGGTCGTCGGTTTGGTGGTTGGTTTCGGCGCCGTCGTATTGGTCGGCGCTGGCTTTGTTACTGCCACCGGAGGTTTCGCTGCGGGTTTCGTTACAGGTTTCGTAGCCGGAGTTTTGGTCGCCGGCGGATTCTTTTTCACCACAGTGGTCGTGTCGGGTTTCTTAACAACAGGCGGAGGATCTTTCTTCACCGGATCCTTTTCGTGCTCCAGCAGGAAAGGCTCTTTGTAAAAATCCGACGTGGGCACTTTCCGGAGAAAAACCGTACCTCGGCCACAATCGGTCGAGTCGCTGGTCTTCATACTCGTGTAAGTACCTTCCAGGAACTCGTCGTCGCCTACCTTGGAATATTGCATAAAGAGGGTCATGATGCAGATGCCGCCGCCGCTGCTCATACGCTGTTCCACGATCTTGATCTCTTCCAGTAAAACTTTGCCGGTTTGGGGATTTATCGTACCCTGGCAGGTAGCCTTCCCGTAAAAAACAGTAGTGAGATAGGAATAAGTAACACCTTCAAAACGCTTGCCCTCCTGGCCGAGCTGTACTTCAAACTTATACCGGTCGTCCTGACCCAGCATTTCCATCAGCTTGTTCTTCGCCGTCGACCTGAATCCTCCCCGCCAGATGCCCGTCAGATCCTGGGCCGGTAACGAAATGCTGACACAGCATAATGCAAATAGTAGAAATCGCTTCATGAATAAAAACCTCACGTTGGCAAATTAGTTAAAATCTTCATTTATTACGACAAATATCGTACGTCGCAGTCTGCAAAAGTTCGTTAAATTTGCGGTCTTTCGGATATGAGATAGTCAGGATGCGGGCTCAAGATACGTGATTCACCAAAAAGATCACTTACCGTACGTCCTGAACTGTATGAACAGAAGGCTCATGTCACGTGTTATTAACGCAAACAACAGAAACGGCATAATTAAAAAATGATCAAGATTACATTACCAGACGGAGCAGTCAGGGAATACGAAGCAGGAGTCTCTGCTTTGGACGTCGCAAAATCAATCAGTGAAGGGCTGGCCAGGAAAGTACTGGCAGCAAATGTGAATGGACAGGTATGGGACGCTACACGCCCCATCACGGAAGACTCCGCACTGAAACTGCTCACCTGGGATGACGATGGTGGTAAGAACACCTTCTGGCATTCATCTGCACACCTCATGGCCGAAGCCGTGGAAGACCTGTTCCCCGGCGCCAAGTTTTGGGTAGGCCCCGCACTCGATAAAGGGTTCTACTACGACATCGATCTCGGCGGCCGTCAGATCACGGAAGACGACCTGCGCAAGCTGGAGAAAAAGATGAATGAACTGGCGAAGCAGAACAACAGCTACGTCCGCAAGGCCATGCCCAAAGCAGAAGCCGTACAATACTTCACCGAAAAAGGCGATGAGTACAAGCTCGACCTGCTCAGTAACCTCAACGACGGAGAAATTACCTTCTATACCCAGGGTAAATTCACCGATCTGTGCCGTGGGCCGCACATCCCCACAACAGCACCCATCAAAGCCATCAAGCTCACGAATATAGCCGGCGCTTACTGGAAGAACGATGCCAACAACAAGATGCTTACCCGCATCTACGGTGTCACCTTCCCGTCGCAAAAGGAGCTCGACGAATACCTCACCCTGCTGGAGGAAGCCAAAAAGCGCGACCACCGCAAGCTGGGTAAGGAACTCAGTATCTTCACCATGGATGATGATGTAGGTCCCGGCCTGCCCCTCTGGCTGCCCAATGGTACCATCATCATCGAAGAGCTCGAGAAACTGGCCAAGGAAACCGAGCTCAAAGGCGGATACAAAAGGGTGGTAACCCCCCATATCGCTAAAGAGAGCATGTACCTCACCAGCGGACACTTGCCTTATTATCAGGACAGTATGTACCCTCCCATGGAACTGGAAGGGCAGAAATACTACCTCAAGGCCATGAACTGCCCCCACCACCACAAGATCTTCGCGGCCGAGCCAAGAAGCTATAAAGAGCTTCCCCTCCGCCTCGCAGAATACGGAACCTGCTACCGCTACGAGCAGAGTGGAGAGCTGTTTGGGCTGATGCGGGTGCGCTGTTTGCACATGAACGACGCACATATCTATTGTACCCGCGAACAGTTCGCCAATGAGTTCAGGGCTGTTAATGATATGTATATCAAATACTTCAAGATCTTTGGCATCGATAAGTACGTGATGCGCCTGTCGCTTCACGATCCCGCCAAACTGGGGCAGAAGTACATCAACGAACCCGAGCTGTGGCTGGAAACCGAGGAAATGGTACGCCAGGTATTGAAAGAATCGAACATACCCTATATCGAAGTACCCGACGAGGGCGCCTTCTACGGCCCCAAGATCGACGTACAGATCTGGAGCACCATCGGCCGCGAATTTACCCTGGCCACCAACCAGGTCGACTTCGCCCAGGGCCGTCGTTTCAAGCTGGAGTTCACCAATAAGGAAAACTCACCCGAAACCCCGCTCATCATCCACCGGGCGCCCCTGGGCACCCACGAGCGGTTTATCGGCTTCCTGCTCGAGCACTACGCCGGAAAGTTCCCCGCCTGGCTCGCGCCCGTACAGGTCAAGGTTTTACCCATTTCGGATAAGTTCCTGCCTTACGCAAATAGTATTTTAGAATCGCTGAAAAATGCGGATATTCGTGGAGAGGTGGATGACCGCAACGAGAAGATTGGAAAGAAGATCCGCGATACCGAGCTGCTGAGGGTGCCTTACATGCTCGTGGTAGGGGAGAAGGAGATGAACGAAGGAAAAGTGGCGATCCGCCGTCAGGGTAAAGGCGATATTGGCGTAAAACCCATCGAAGAGTTTATCACCGATATCAGCGCAGAAATAAAGGAACGTAGAGGAGAATAAAATGTAACAGCATAGAATTACGTACAAGCGTACGCATAAATATTCCGGCCATTGCCGGGCCTGCAGCAAGTCGCCGGCAGACAGATGCAGGGGAAACAAAAAACAACAAAGCCGGTATAAATTATTCACGTAAAAATTGTAAATGGCATTTCCACCGAGACCTCCAAGAGGTGCATTCAATCCAAGGTTCAGAAAAGAACAACAACAAGAACACCGTACCAACCACATGATCCGCGTACCGCAGGTACGTTTGGTTGGCGACAACGTAACAGTAGGTGTATATTCTACCCAGGAAGCGCAGAAAATGGCGCAAGAGCAGGGGCTGGACCTGGTTGAGATTTCACCACAGGCTGATCCACCGGTATGTAAGATCATTGACTACAATAAATTCCTGTACGAGAAGAAGAAGAAGGAAAAGGAGATGAAGGCCAACAGTAAAACGGCTGAAGTAAAAGAGATCCGTTTTACACCTGGTACAGATGACCATGACTTTGACTTTAAAGCACGCCACGCCGAAACCTTCCTCAAAGAAGGCAATAAGGTAAAAGCCTATGTGCAGTTCAAAGGACGGGCGATCATGTTCAAGGAAAGAGGTGAACTCGTACTCCTGAAGTTTGCTGAGCGCCTCGCCGAGAGCGGACAGCCCGAAGGCATGCCCAAGCTCGAAGGAAAGCGTATGTTGATGATCATCGCTCCCAAGAGTCAGAAGAAGAAAAAAGAAGGAAAGGAAGCATAACTTCCCGTACTATCATATTGAAAGCATCCTGCACAGCCGGGATGCTTTTTTATTGCCCCTCCTTGTCGTCCCCGCCTGTTAAGATCTACCCACGCTGCAATTCCGTCGGTTCTTCCATCCCGTTGTGCGCTTTAGCCGATTTCACTACCACACTTCCTTCCGCTATGTTTTCTTTACCGCATATGCTGCCCGGTGAATGGGTTTAAAAGCATATACAGTAAAATCTAAAATATGAAAAACTTGCACCGCTCCACCCGGAGGCGATGGCTATGGGCTACCGCAATTGCAGCCATCATTGCTATCGTGGCCTGTAACAAGAACGACGACAAACAGGCCGCTCAACTCGCCATCACAACTTTCTCACCGGCAGAGGCAGCCGAAGGCGCAACCGTAGTCATTAAGGGGATAGCCTTTTCGCCCGACAAAGCACTCAACACCGTTAAGTTTAATGGACTCGCAGCCGCTGTAAGTAATGCAGCAGCCAACGGCACCGAGCTATCGGTAACTGTGCCGGAAGATGCCACCACGGGCAAGATCACGGTAACGGTAGGTGACCAAACAGTTACCTCCACCACCGAATTTAAAGTAAATGCTACCGCACCCGTCATAACAACCGTCGTTCCCGAAAAAGGCGATATCGGAACCGAGGTAACTATTACAGGTAATCGATTCACCAATACCAGCGAAGTGTATTTCGGGGGCATCAAAGCAACCGAAGTAACCTTCGTTGGCAAAACCAGCCTGAAAGCAAAGTTGCCCGCCGGTGCACTCAATGGTAAAGTAAAAGTAACGGCCGCAAGCCTCGAAGCGCTGAGCGCTGCCAACTTCTGGGTAAGGCCAGCCATTACAGGTTTCACAGCAGAAAAAGCACCAGAGGGAACCGTGATCGAGATCAACGGTACCAACTTTAGTACTGTAACAACAGAGAATACGGTATACTTTGGAACAAAGGCTGCCACAGAGATTACGGAAGCAACAGCCATTAAACTGAAGGTAAAGGTACCGGTTGATGCAGAAAATGATATCATTAAGGTCGTGGTAAAAGAACAAGAGGCTGTAAGTGCCACTAAATTCACGTTGCTGCCAACATTGATTTCATTCAGTCCGGCATCCATCGAGCGTGGCAGACCACTCGAAATAACCGGCAAGAATTTCGGCTCGGCCGAGGTATGGCTCAATGGCAATCGACTTGCCCCATACTCCAATACTGCCACAACGATTGGCGTTACTATTCCTAATGATGCAGTGTCAGGCAAACTCGTGATAAAGCAGTCGGGCGTTGATCAGGAATTTGCCACCGAACTGCGGGTAGTAAACTATTGGAAAAGTCATGACCCCCAAATGGCATCAATCATCTATCGGCAGGAGTGCAACTTTGTATATAATAACAAGCTTTACTTCGCCTTTGGATATGATAATGCTTCGACCGGTTCAATTGGCTTCATGACCCAGGTACGCAGTTATGATCCGATCAACAAAGTCTGGAATCATGAATTTGATATACCGGCCACTGTGCCGTTAAGGCGTGTCGCATTCTCGGTTGTAAAAGGCGACAAATGGTATTTTGGAGG
The DNA here is from genome assembly GCF_029223285.1 of Paraflavitalea sp. CAU 1676. Classification (GTDB taxonomy): domain Bacteria; phylum Bacteroidota; class Bacteroidia; order Chitinophagales; family Chitinophagaceae; genus Paraflavitalea. The sequence goes on from NZ_JARHUJ010000008.1 coordinate 531,581, forward strand.
AGGCGACGGTCCCGATCGTAGGGAATGTTGGGTCGCTGACCTCACAAAAACAGGTACAGGAGCAGGCGCATACACACAATTGACCAATTTGAATGTCGGAAGTATGTACGACGACGCCTTTGTGTTGAACAATGAAGTGTACCTCGCCACTATGCTTTATGAAAAGAAATTATATCGCCTCGATCCGGCAGCTAACAGCGGCAAAGGAAGCTGGAACGAGGTGCTGCCGCTTACCTTGCCAGGTGGGTTGATGAACAGCGTAGCTACAATAAATAATAAGGCCTATATCCAGGATAATCAAGGAAATTTCGCGGAATTTGACCCCGCTGTGCCTTCCCTGACGTCCAAAGCGGGTTCTACTTATATCTCGGAATCTGGAATATTTGCTATCAATGGTGTATGTTATAATGTCTCCAACGGAAGCCTGTATACATATTCTCCAGGTGAAAATAAATGGGCATTAAAGGCCGGCACGCCCTCGAATGATCTCAAGATCTTTATAATTAACGGTCGTGTGTTTGGTATGGCGCTCAATGGATATACGTGGGAATATATCTATCAATAAAAATAGGCTCAGCCTACAATTACAGCGTCGCCCGAAACCCATCGGGCGACACTTTTTTTTGCCCAATTGTTTTTAGATTGCAGCTATGAGAATCTTCAACCTCTTATTCTGTCTTTTGTTCGTGCTTAGTGCAGCCCTGCAATACAACGATCCCGATCCCTATGTATGGATACCTATTTACGGCTACGGAGCTGTACTCTGCTGGCTCGCCTTCCGCAATAAATACTACCCGCGCGCCTACCTCGCCGGCATCACAGTCTATGCAATATATGCAGCCTATCTCTTCTTCACCATCGATGGCGTATGGGACTGGATCACCAAACACGATGCCGAAAACATCGCACAAACCATGAAGGCCACCCGCCCCTGGATAGAAGACACCCGCGAATTCTTCGGATTGATGATCCTCGTCGTCGTACTGCTGGTCGATTATTACTATGCGAAAAAACGCCTCGCCGTCGCCCGCAATCGTCCGTGAATAAACCTTCCCAACCTCATAAAGTAAAAGGGGTGTCTCATCGAGACACCCCTTTTACTTTTATATAAGAAGCGCGGTCGCGCCCCGTTATTTGAACTGAATGAACAACAGCCCCACCTGGTTAGGTTCAGCCACATCTGTTGGTTTGCTCACGATATACAAGGAGTGTTTCTTGCCATCGGTCACCGCTTCCAGCACCGTCGACAGGTCTTTGAAGCTATATGGTGCATCTGGCTTGGCTGCCACTTCACCCGAGCCTGGCAACGTGAAAGTGCCCAGCTTTTTACCGTCTGGTGCATCGAGACGTACTTCGAACGTATAGCCAAACTTCGCCGGCTGCTGATAGCCCACATTCAGGGTAGCACCGCTAACACTGGTGAGGTCGATATTGTCGATCGCAAACCAGCCCTCTGCCTTCGGTGTCACCAATACCGTTGAGCCATTGACATTCGTGGAAGTATACTTCTCCATTTTCTTAACCCGGCGGAAAGGTACTTTGCTGCTGCGCAGCGTAACAACCTCATTCGCCGTAAGCGGCTTGATATTATTCCCTCCCTTATCTGTATAGCTGGCGCTGATGTAGAGAACGCCATTGTCCTTGGCAGGCTTGCCCAGCGTCGGTTGCAGCGAACCTGTCGCCGGTAAGGATTTCTTCGCCTCCTGCGCAGCAGTCAGCGATTGTATCCAGGTCAAAATCTGCTTCGCATCCGCATCCTTCAGGTTGGGGTGCGCCGCCATCGCTACTTCGCCCCACACACCGCCGCCGCCTTTGATGATCTTATTCACCAGGTACGACACCGCTTGAGGATCCTTTTCATATTTCTTGGCCACATCCACGAAAGAGGGCCCTATCGATTTCTCATCCACCTTGTGACAGGTCTTACAATCCAGCGACAGCATCAGGTTCTTACCCATCATCGCTTCCGTCAGCACCTGGTGACCCTGAGAAGCACCCGCCTTGTCGCTGCCTTCTACATAGTCGGCCGAAACGATCAGGCTGCTCAGGTCTTTCGCCGTAGCGGTATCATCTTTATCATCAACTTTCACACTATATAAAACAGGTTTGCCGGGGAAATAGAATGATTGGTTGCCCTGCAAAGCAATAGACACCACAGGCGCCTCATTGCCTGCATACACATCGATCACGCTGCTCTTGGTCTTGGCATTCTTATCGTCCGACACTTCCACGCTGATCGCGTAATCACCAGCCTTGGAGATTTCGTATTCCAGCGCAGGTTCATTGGTCACCTTGGTGGCATCACCAATATGCCAGGTATAAGTGAGTTTATCTTTCTCGGGATCTTTCGCTTTCACAGTCGCCTTAACAGTAAAAGGCAACGCGCCGGCGGTCTTTGTAACCTGCAGGCTGTCTACCTTGGGAGCCCGGTTGCCGCCATTGTAATCAACGCGCGAAATAGCCGCATCCGCATTCTTGCTGAACCAGCCGGTACCATATTCCAGCATGTACAACTTACCATCAGGACCCACCTCGAAGTCGATCATCGAGTTCAGCTTGGTATGCTCCATGAAAGGCTCCATCTTGTCGAAGTCGCCATTGGGCTTCATGGTCACCGCCTTGATCCATCCACGGATCCAGTCGTAAATGAAAAGCTTGTCGTTGTAATAATCCGGCAAACGTGTATCTGATGGGAACATCTCCGTGTAATACACCGGACCCGCCATGGCGTTGCGGCCGCCGGCGCCCACCTGGGGAAAGTCCTTTGAGTTACCATAAGGATACCAGATAAACGCAGGTTGCGCAGGCGGCAAAGCCTGTAAGCCGGTATTGTTGCGTGAGCTATTCACCGGTTTGGCGGCGTCAAAAGCACCTGCCGTAGCGCCGGTGTTATAATCATAAGCCTGGTACGCATAGTTGTTACCCACAAACAGCGGCCAGCCAAAATAACCTGCCTGCCTTGCCTGGTTCACCTCATCATAACCACGGGGCCCGCGGGTAGCCAGGCTGTCATTGCTCGCATCCGGACCAACTTCGCCCCAGTACAGGAAGTTATTCTTCTTGTCTACCGAAATACGGTAGGGGTTACGGTTACCCATCACATAGATCTCCGGACGGGTATTGGCTGTTCCTTTCGGGAACAGGTTGCCTTCGGGGATCTCGTACGTACCATCTTCCTTCAACTTAATACGCAGGATCTTACCGCGCAGGTCATTGGTGTTGGAAGAAGAACGGCGTGCATCGTATTGCATATGGCCAGGCCGGTCATCCAGCGGACCAAAGCCATGGTTCACATATTTTTGATTGGGTTCATCGAAAGGAGTGGAGTTGTCGCCCGTAGAAAGGAACAACTCATTGCCATCCCTGCCAAAAGCGATAGAGCCGCCCGTATGACAGCAAATATCACGCTGGGAGTAGAACTGTAAAATGACGTGCTCCGACTTCATATCCAGCGTATCGTTCTCGAACTTGAAGCGGGAGAGGCGGTTCACGGAAGTATCCTTCGGACTATAGAAAGCATATACATAATGGTTCTGCTTGAAGTTGGGATCGGCCTGTAAGCCCATAAAACCTTCTTCCGCATTCACATTGGGTGCTTCGGTCTTATGGTATACATTGAGGAAACCAACCTGTTTGATGCCGCCTGTTGAATCACCATTCTTGTACAACAACAGTTCGCCGCGGCGCTGGGCCACGAGGATATCGAGGTTGGGCAGGATGGTCATTTCAGTAGGCTCGAAGAACATACCCTGGGCCAGCACGGTCTTCGTGAAGCGATCTTCATCGGGCGTGCGCAATGATTTGGCTTTGGAATAATCGAGTTGATAGTTCTTGCCAATAGCATATTGAAGGCCACCCAGCAGGTGCTTCAGGTAGTTGTCTTCTACAAAAGATTCTTCGGTGTGCCCTAATTCGGTATAGAAAGCACGTCCGCCATCATAGTCATGATACCAGGCCATTGGGTGGTTGTCGCCATTCTTGCCGCCCTGGTAACTCTTTTCGTCGATGGTGAGCAGAACATGCACATCGGGATTCAGGTTCTTGAAATTGTACCACTCATCTTTCCGCTCCCACACCTTGGGCAGGTGTTTGGTGGAGAGGTGCGTGGAGTCTTTAACCAGTATTTTGGCTACCTGCTGTTCGGGGTGGCTCTCGAAATAACCGCCCACCAGGCGGCCATACCAGCCCCAGTCGTATTCGGCATCCGAAGCGGCGTGAATACCTACGTATCCGCCGCCCGACTGGATATAGCGTTCAAAATCAGCTTCCTGAACATGATTCAGGAGATCGGCGGTCGTATGCAGGAAAACCACTGCGGCATATTTTCCCAACGAGTCTTCATTAAAATAGTCGGCATTTTCTGTTGTATCTACTTCAAAACCATGCTCCTGGCCAAGCTTTTGAATGGCCGCAATACCCTGTGGTATTGAACTATGGCGGTAGCCGGTGGTTTTGGAGAATACCAGCACCCGGGCCTTACCGGGGCGGGTTTTACTACAACTAAATACTTGAAGCAGAAGCACTGCAAAAACAAGGAGTCTGAGCGTTTTTTTCATATGCAAAATAGGGGGATGGAGACTAAAGATAAGGGATTCAACATATTCCATCCATCAAGAATCGTGATTATCGGCGTGAGAAGAAGTTGAAAGGCCCGATCTATAAGCATTTAGCCAACTTTGAGTGTACAAAGGATAGTTGTTAATCAATTGAATATTAAAGAGCTAAGGCTTCTTCTCAAAAATGATTACCTTTGCGGGTATCAAAAAGAGGAGTCTGCACTCAGAGAATTGGGCCACCTGGAATCTTTTCCCCGTCAAAAGCTGCACATGTGACGTCCTTTCCCTACCTTTGCGCTCCATTTTCGGTTTTTGTCAGCCAACACTGTTAAAAGCCATATTGCCCACAAGGCCCAAAAAGTTCCCCGGTGGATCGGGGGCGCCAGCAGGGTGTAACAATAAAAGGTATAAATAAAATGCCTAAAGTAAAAACGAACTCGAGTGCCAAGAAGAGATTCAAAGTAACCGGCACCGGCAAGATCACTCACCAGAAGTCTTTCAAACGTCACATTCTTACTAAGAAGTCTAAAAAGCGTAAACGTGCCCTGAATAAGGACGGTGTTGTACACAAAGCCAATTTGGATTTCGTACAACGTCTCTTGAGGCTGAAATAACAAACGCCGTTTAAATCATCAACTTTTAACTTTCAAACTTATTAAGATATGCCACGTTCAGTAAATGCTGTAGCAAGCCGGGCACGCCGCAAAAGGATTTTAAAACAAGCCAAGGGTTTCTATGGCAAACGTAAGAATGTATACACCGTAGCCAAGAACGTATTGGAGAAAGGTCTTCAGTACCGTTACGTAGGCCGCAAGCTGAAGAAAAGAGAGTACCGCGCACTGTGGATCGCTCGTATCAACGCTGCCGTTCGTGAAGAAGGACTGACTTACTCAGTTTTCATCAACAAACTGGCTGTTAAGGGAATCACCCTCGACCGTAAAGTACTGGCCGATCTCGCTATGAACGAGCCTGAGACTTTCAAACTCCTCGTTGCTACTGTAAAATAAGCCCCCGTGCTTTATCATATTGCCGGATGTCAAAGACATCCGGCTTTTTTATGCCCGCCCGCCTTTCTTCTCACTGCTCACCCGCCCCATCATCGTCTACCACCCACCTGGCCAACCGCAACACCGCCACCAGCGCTGGCAGCACACTACGCACCACCTCCCGCAGCTCCCAGCCAACCCCTTAACACAAGTTTAATACGCCAACCTCCGTTGGCGAACCAAGCCCTCGACGCGCCCTTTCCCCCCTGTTTCAGCCCGCCAAATGCCCGTACAGGGCCATTCTAAGCCACATTAAGCCGCATACTTTCCACCGGGCCAGGCCCCAAAGCCACAATACGGCAAGGTTTTTATTTGTAAACCCCTGCAAACTATTACTTTTGTATACTTTTTTTGAACGGTGTTTTTTTTAACTATTTAAATTCACTGCCATCAGCCAGAATCAGTTCATGAACAATTCGTACACCGACCTGGTGTCGCAAACCTTCAACTTTCCACAAGAAGGTTTTGAAACGAAGGACAGTAACCTCCATTTTAATGGTCTTGACCTCAAGGCGCTTATCGACAAGTATGGTACGCCCATGAAGCTTACCTACCTGCCCAAGATCGGCCAGCAGATCAGGAAGGCAAAGAAGATGTTTGCCAACGCGATCAAGAAGCACCGTTATACGGGAGACTATAACTATTGTTACTGTACCAAGAGTTCTCATTTCTCGTTCGTGGTGGAAGAAGCGCTGAAACACGATATCCATCTCGAAACTTCTTATGCCTACGATATCGAGATCATCAAGAAGCTGTACGAGAAGAAAAAGATCAACAAGGAAACATTCATCATCTGCAACGGCTACAAGCAAAAGACCTATACCAGCCGTATAGCCGGATTGTTGAATTCCGGTTTCAAGAATGTGATCCCCATTCTCGATAACAAAGACGAGCTGCAGCAATACAAGAAGTCGGTGAAAGGACCCTTCAAACTCGGCATCCGTATCGCCGCAGAAGAAGAGCCTACCTTCCCCTTCTACACTTCCCGCCTCGGCTTCCGCGCCCGCGACGTACTCGAATTTTATGTCGATAAGATCGAAGGCAACGAAGACCGCTTTCAGTTGAAGATGCTCCACATCTTCCTCAACAAGGGAATCAAGGATGATATCTACTATTGGAGCGAGCTCAACAAGGTGATCAACCTGTATTGCCAGCTCAAGAAGATCTGCCCCGAACTCGATTCCATCAACATCGGCGGTGGCTTCCCCATCAAGCATTCACTCGGCTTCGAATACGATTACCAGTTCATGATCAACGAGATCATCGGTAACATCAAAAAGGCCTGTAAGAAGAACAACGTGCCTATGCCGCACATCTTTACCGAATTCGGTAGCTATACCGTAGGAGAGAGCATGGCGCATATCTACAGCGTAATAGGCCAAAAGATGCAGAACGACCGGGAGATCTGGTACATGATCGACTCCTCCTTCATCACCACCCTGCCCGACACCTGGGGCATTGGAGAGAAGTTCCTGCTATTACCGATCAATAAATGGGATCAGGAGTACCAGCGGGTCGTACTCGGAGGCATTACCTGCGACAGCCATGACTACTACGACTCCGAAGAACACGTGAATGAAGTGTTCCTGCCCAAGATCACCAATGGCGAACCGCTTTACCTCGGCTTCTTCCATACCGGTGCCTACCAGGACCAGATCAGCGGATACGGCGGTATCAAACACTGCCTCATTCCTTCTCCCAAACACGTGATCGTAGGCCAGGATAAAAATGGAAAACTAGTCGATTGGGTCTACGCCAAGGAGCAAACAGCACAAAGCATGCTGAAGATCCTGGGTTACGTGAAGTAAATCAATTGATACATAATCGAATAAAGGTGAGCCACTGCGAAAGTGGCTCACCTTTTTTATGGCACAAGCCTACAGGCAACCCATTAGAAGATCCGACTCGTAATGATACATTATTAGCATTTGATAGTGTTTTTTTAACATGCAATCGATTACATTGGATTATACGGGAACTTAGCTAACACAAATCAAGGGTAGTGGACTCACGCACTACCTGCGATCTAACCAAGTGATTGCTGATGCCACTGCATGACACACATGCTGACCAAAATCTGCTGCAACAATTGCAACAAAGCGACGAGCAAGCCCTTGCCGCGCTCATGAAGAAGTATTATCCCGATCTATACAGTTATGGAACCCGCTTTACTACCGATGCCGGCTTGGTAAAAGATTGCATCCAGGAAGTATTCATCAGCCTTTGGCAACGACGTCACAATGGCGGCGCTATCCTTTCGCTCAAGTATTACTTACTGAGGGCTGTCAAGAACAAGGTGCTCAAGTCATTGCACCGCCTTGCCAACAATACCCATCTCGACGACTGGCAGGATGGACACCCCTTCCTGCAAGAGTTTCCGGTAGAGAAGCTCATCATCGAAAAGCAGATATCCGAAGAGAAAGGAATGGCCCTCCGCAAAACATTGGCCCAGTTGTCCAAAAGGCAACAGGAAGTCATATACCTGAAGTTCTACCATCACCTCGATCATGCACAGATCGCCGAACTCATGAACATCAGCCGCCAAAGCGTATACAACCTGCTGCACGAAACCCTGCAAAAGCTGCGCGCCCTCTGGCAGGCCGAGTTCCTCACCCGGTGATCCACCACCAGCACCACCACCGGTTGACATCCCATCTATAAGATCTAAACGGCCTTCACATACGCTCTCCGTAATTCTTCCCTGATAATCACTGCATTGAACCACTGCGAAGTCCCCGTCTGCCCCTTTCTCAAAAAAAACTTTCTCAAACAACAGTAGGATTGCCCGGTAGGCGGAACTTATGCCTATAACATCGCCAGGCATGAAAGATTTTCGGTTGTACGACATCACGGATTTCGTTATGGATGAGGACTTTGTCCGCTGGGTGTACGAGCAACGGCCCGAAGATGATCAGCTCTGGCGCAATTGGCTGGCCCGCAATCCCGATAAGCACCTGGTAGTGGCCGAAGCAAGGGCCATCCTCCAATCATTGTACATCGCTCCGCCAGTGATCCGCAACGAAGAGATACAGGCAGAAACAGATCGGCTGCTGCAAACGATCCGGCAACAACCAATGGAAATAGTGGAGCCTGTTGAGCCACCGGCAAAACTAGTGAGGGTAAGGACCCGTTTTTGGTATGCAGCCGCCGCCATATTGATAGTAGGAGTAGCAGGCATAACGTTCTATCTCAATAAAAAGGCAACCGTTAGAGAGTCCTATTCCTGGGAAAACATGACAGCTTCCCGTAGCCTCATCGAGCAGGTCAACACATCCGATAAACCGGTCACCATTGCCCTCGCCGATGGAAGTGCCTTATCACTCTCGCCAGGCAGCCGTATAGGTTATGCCAACTATTTCGATAGCGGCGAGTTCCGCGACGTATACCTGTCGGGCGAAGCATTCTTCGAGGTGACCAAAAACCCCGACCGTCCCTTCCGGGTATTTGCCAACGAGATCGTTACCAAAGTACTGGGCACCAGTTTTAGCGTACGCTCATTCGAAAAGGATACCACCATACAGGTTATCGTACGTACCGGAAAAGTAACGGTATACTCACGGGCTGTACCCACTACAAAACGCAGCGCTACCGATCACAAACCCGGTGAAGTGATCCTGACCCCCAACCAACAACTCGTATATGAAAAGACCGGCCAGAAGTTTCAGAAAGTATTGCTCGACGAACCGTTGCTGATCGTATCCAAAGTGACCGAACAAAAGATGGAGTATGAAGATGCGGCGCTCAGCAAGGTCTTCAGCGAATTGAGCAAAGCATATGGAATAAACATCGTGTACGACAGCGAGTTGCTCGACAAATGCACGGTAACCGCCGACCTGAAGAATGAAACATTTTACCATAAACTGGACCTCATCTGTACTGCTATCGGCGCCACCTATGAGATCATCGATGGACAGGCCGTGATACAGTCCAACGGGTGCCAGTAAGGAACATCATTCAATAAAAAAAGGGCTGGTATTGCTGCGAACAATATCAGCCCCATAGAATCCCCACAGCCTTCGATGATTGCAGGGGAAACGTTGATTAAATCAAACCGATTTGCTTTAACCAAACATTGCAAAAATATGAAAAATGCGCTCGTTAACCAGTTAATTTACGGGTTTATGAGAATAGGACTGCTGCCGCTATTGATGATTACGACGCTCTCGGTAGTCATCCAGGCCAGCCCCATCAATGGGCAGGAAATATTGAACAAAAAGATCAACCTGGTCGCTGAACAGAAGGAGGTTAAGATCGTGTTGGGAGAGATCAGTAACCTGGCAGGGATCAAGTTTGTCTATAGTGCTCAACGTATTCCCACCCGCCAGAAGGTATCGGTGGTGGCCCGTGATCGCCGGCTCGGCGATGTACTGGATGTATTGCTGAAGCCCCTCAACATCTGTTACCAGGTATCTGGTAACCAGGTGGTACTCATGCGTAAAGGGGACGGCACCATCGCCAGCATAGCCTTTTACGACGAAGCAGCTGCCTACGGCATAGAGGCTTCGCCCGAGATGGTTTATAAGCCGATTGCCGGCAAAGTCACCAACGACAAAGGCGATGGCCTCGCCGGCGTATCGGTCGTGGTAAAAGGTACTGCCAAAGGCACTGCCACCAACCAGGCTGGCGAGTTCAACATCAACGCAGAAGTAGGAGAAACACTGGTTTTCTCCATGGTAGGCTACAAACAATTCACCGCAGTAGTAGGCCAGGAGAACGAGCTGTCTGTAACCATGGTGGCCGAAATGGTCAATATGAACGAAGTGATCATCGTAGGGTATGGTACACAACGCAGAAGCTCCCTCACCGGCGCCATTGCATCGGTCAGTGGTAAAACGATCGCCGAACTGCCGGTGGCCAGCGTAGAGTCTGCCCTGCAGGGCAGGGTAGCGGGGCTCACCGTAACCAACAATGGCGAGCCGGGTACCACCCCCATCGTGCGCATCCGCGGCATCAGCTCCATTAGTTTTGCCTCCGATCCATTATATGTCATCGATGGATTTCCCACCGGCAACCTCAGTAATTTCAATAGCCGGGATATAGAGTCGGTAGAAGTGCTGAAAGACGCCAGCGCGGCCGCTATTTATGGATCAAGGGCCACGAACGGGGTAATACTCATCACTACCAAAAAGGGTAGGAGAGACAGCAAGTTCCGCGTTAACCTGGATAGTTATATCGGCACGCAGGCGCCCTGGCGGGAGATCGATCTGCTCAATACAGAACAATACCTCAAATACGAGCGCGCCCTCAACGGTGCAGCTGGAATAGCCCTACCGCCACGCCTGGAAACTGCCAACTTCAATAAGCCCATCTATGATGGAACTACCCAAACCTATGCACAAACAAATACCGACTGGCAGGATGCTTATTTCAAAAGCGGCGTCATCACCCAGCAGGATCTTTCTTTGGGAGGCGGCAACGAAAAATCACGCTTCTTTGCCTCCGCCGGTTATTTCAAACAGGATGGCATCGCGGTAGGGGTTAACTACGAGCGTGGTAACTTCCGGTTGAATACCGAGCACATCATCAGCAAGGTCTTCACCTTCGGCGAAAACCTGTTCATCTCTTATTCCAAACAACGGTACGATAATACATCCGGCAACCGTACACGCCTGGTAAATGTGATCCGCAGCCTGCCTTACCTGCCGGTATTCGATCCTACCACCATTGGTGGTTACCGTGGTGCAGAGAACAGTGTCGATGCATCTGATCCTACCAATCCGGTAGAAGATGCAGAACTGCTCGGTAATGCCACCAATAAAACATTGAAGTTGTTGGGAACCGCTTACCTGGATATCAACTTCACGCCATGGTTAAGGTTCCGTTCCACTTTTGGGGTGGATTATGTGAACCTCAATCAACACCAGTTCAGCCCCATCTTCAACGACAAAGGTCGCAACGCAACTGTGTCTACGATTCGCGATCAAAAGAACGTCGCCACTACCACCTTGTTTACAGAACAACTCACCTTCGATAAAACCTTTGGTGATCATCATATAAATGTTACCGGGGTGTTTGAAGTGCAGGGAACCAAAAGCTCACAGGAGAATGCTTCCGGCAACCAGAACAGCAATGATATTGAGGTACTGCGCGGCGCCACCAACGTCAGTTACGTGTCTACCAAAAGCGAAAACTTCCTGCAATCCATGGTGGGTCGGGTGAATTACGAATATGCAGGAAAGTACCTGTTCAGCGCCGCCATTCGCCGGGATGGATTGTCGCTCTGGGCGCCTGGTAAAAAATATGCCAACTTCCCATCGGCCTCCGTAGGCTGGCGTATCGACCAGGAGCAGTTTATGCGCAATGCTCCCTTTATTTCTGAATTGAAGGTACGCGCCGGATATGGCGAAACCGGTCTCAATGCCGTAGCTGCGCTCAACAATGATTATCCCTGGCAGGTAACCGTGTTTGCCAACGGAGCTACCTATCCATTCAATAATGTGAACTCTACCGGTAATGGTTCCTATTACAATGCGCTCGGTAATTCGGAGCTCGAATGGGAAAAGACCAAGCAAACGAATATTGGCCTCGATTTTGGAGTCCTGAACAATCGCATCACCTTATCGGCCGAATACTTCATGCGCAAAACCGAGAACCTGATCCTCAACGTACCCACACCACCTTCCTTTGGTTTTGCCGGCGTGGGTGTACTGGCCAACGTGGCTTCGATGGAAAACAAGGGACTTGAGCTGCAGGCAGGATACAATAAAACAGGCGGAGAATTTACCTGGAACCTGACCGGTAATATCAGTTTCATCCGCAACAAGGTACTTAGCCTCAATACCGAAACGGCTACCATCGATCAGGGTGGCGACCAGGACTTCGGAGGCGGTACACCCATTACCCGCACCCAGGCAGGACACGTCATCCAGTCATTTTATGGATATGTAGTAGAAGGCATCTTCCAATCGGCCGACGAAGTAAGTAAGAGCCCCACACAGAACCCCGGCACCGCCGCGGGCGACCTTAAGTTTGCCGATCTCGACAAAGATGGAAAGATCACCGACAACGACCGCGCATTCATCGGAGATTACCTGCCTAAGTTCTCTTACGCACTGAATTTCGGCGCGAGGTACAAGAACTTCGATGCCTCTCTCTTCTTCCAGGGTGTACAGGGCAATAAGATCTTCAATGCTGCCAGGATCATCAGCGAAGGCATGGCCCGCCTGTTCGGTTCGGGAACAGCTGTCATGAACGCGTGGAGTGAGAGCAATAAGAATACCGATATACCCCGCGCCATCAGCGGCGACCCCAACCAGAATGTGCGCCCCTCCACCCGGTGGATCGAAGATGGTTCTTACCTGCGGTTGAAGAACATCATCGTTGGTTATACCATACCTGCCCGTACGCTGCAGTCGGTCACCAAAGGAGCCATCAGCAGCTTCAGGCTCTACATCTCCTCCCAAAACCTCCTTACCCTTACCGGGTACGATGGCTGGGATCCGGAGATCGGTTCCAAGAACACTACCCTCACCAATGGCATCGATTATGGACAATACCCCGCTGCCAGGTCATTCCAGTTTGGATTGCAGGTAGGATTCTAAACGCATGAACAATCATTAACACGATACCTAAATTAGCTACATATGAAATCTGCTGTTGTATATAAAGTAACGACCGTAGCCTGCGTGATCGCAGTGATCGTGGTGGTTGCCTGTAACAGAGAACTCGACAAAACAAATCCCAATTCGCCCACCGTCAATAATTACTTCAAGAACAGTAATGAACTGCTGGGCGGCACCAACGCCATCTATTCTATCTTTCACTCAGCCTCATTGATCGGCCGTGAATGGTTCTTCCTCCACGATACACGCACCGACGATGTATCGGCCGGGGGCGGACAGCTGGAAGTACCACGCGCCCAGCTGCTCAATGGCGCAACTACGGCATCCAATGCGGTCCTGAACAGTGTGTGGAATGGACTGTATACTGTAATTCACCGGTCCAATACCGTGATCGATAATGCGCCGCAGGTAACCGACAACGCTGCCCTGCGCGACCGATGTGTGGCCGAAGCCAAGTTCTTCCGCGGCTGGGCTTATTTTGAACTGGTGTCACTCTGGGGCCCCGTGCCGCTGTACACCAAACAAGTCACCACGCCCGATCAGTTTCAGCCACGCGCTGCCGCCGATGCAGTCTACAACCAGATATTCCAGGACCTCAAAGATGCCGCAGCCGGCCTGGAACAGGTTGCCACCGATAAAGGCCGGGCCTCCAAGGGAGCCGCCAACGCCGTCCTCGGCAGGGCTTACATGCAGAAAGGGGATTATGCCAACGCCAAAACCGCCTTGCTGGCCGTGAATCCCGGCAACTCCGTGTACAAACTGATGGACAACTACTTCGATAATTTCGATGAGGAGCATGAGTTCAACGCAGAGTCGATCTTCGAAGCAGTCTTCTTCGATCGGGGCGATAACAACTTCAACTGGGGATATACCGGCGACGACCAGCCCAATGCACAACCACAAAGCACCGTCCGCAACCAGGAGTATTCACCCATTGCCTGGCGCAACCTGATACCGTCCAACAGACTACTTAACGAATTTGAGAATACCGCAACCGGGGCCGCTAAAACCGATCCCCGTTTCGGCTTGTCGGTATACCAAACCGGCGACAAATACAACAACAACGCCAATACCCTCACCGATGCTGAGCAAAATGGCAATTCATCGGTGGTTAACGGCGTAACCAAAAAAATAAGCTGGCGCAAGTTCATGCTGATCTATAAAGACAACAGCGGATTTCGTCCCGGTGGTATCAACCAACGTATCATCCGCTATGCCGAAGTATTGCTGATGCTGGCCGAATGCGAGAATGAACTGGGCTCACCCGCTGCAGCTGTCGGTTACCTCAACCAGGTAAGGGCCAGGGCCAGCGTAAATATGCCGGCTTATCCAACAGCGCAGTATCCGGTCACCACAAAAGAGCAGGTCACCAAAGCCATCATGCACGAAAAGACGGCAGAGCTGGGTGGTGAAGAAGTACGCAACCGCGACCTGCTCCGTTGGCGCAAAAAAGGTTATCTCGGTGTGCCCGATCCTATTTCCTATTACAAGGCAAGGGATGAGTTTCTGCCCATACCACAGGCAGAGATCGACAACAATCCCAAGCTCGAAGCAGGCGGCATACCCAAACAAAACACCGGTTATTAATCGCCCATGATAGTAGTGAGATCGTTTTCGTCCTATACACTGGTTATTCTGTGTATTTTATCAGTGGCCTGTAGAGAGGAACAGGCCACTACTTTTTTTACCTCCCTGCCTGCCAGTGAAACCGGTATCCATTTCAACAACGAAGTGCATGAACTCGATTCATCGCACTCCTTCATCAATGAATTTGGATACATGGGTGGAGGTGTAGGCATCGGCGATTTCAACAACGATGGCCTGCAGGATGTATTCTTTACCGGCAACCAGGTCAGTTGCCGCCTCTATATCAACAAAGGCAATTACCAGTTCGAAGACATCACAGAGAAAGCTGGCCTGCTCACCACCGCCTGGGCAACCGGCGTTAGTGTAGTCGATATCAACAGCGATGGGTACAACGATATCTATGTCTCGGTATTTGGTAAGGATCTCTCTCAACGGGCAGCCAACCTGCTCTTCATCAACGATCACAACCTGCACTTTACCGAAGCCGCCGCAGCGTATGGCCTGGCCGATACCAGCTACTCGACACAGGCTGTATTTACCGATTACGACCGCGATGGCGACCTCGATATGTACCTCTCGAATTATTTGTTGAATGGCCCCAATGCCAATACCATCTATCCACGCAACTTTACAGGCAACTCACCCGCCAACGACAGGCTCTATAGAAATGACGGAACGCCCGTAGGCGTTGGGCATCCAGTATTTACCGATGTATCGCTCGCTGCCGGTATCCGCGATGATGCCTACGGACTGGGCGTGGTGGTAGAAGACTTCAACAACGACCAGTGGCCCGATATCTATGTAGCCAACGATTTCCTGTCAGACGATTTGTTGTGGCTCAATAACCGCAACGGGACATTTACGAATGTAGCCGGCAAGAGTCTCCGGCATCAAAGCTACTCGAGCATGGGCGCCGATGCCGCCGATCTCAACAACGATGGTCTGCCCGATCTCGTAACGCTCGACATGATGCCCCAGCACAACCAACGCAGAAAGACCACCTTCTCTTTTATGAACTACGAGCGCTACCAGGCCGAAAGGGCTGCGGGTTACGAACCGGGCTATATGCGCAATATGCTGCAGTTGAACAACGGTAACTATAATGCGGGCGATACCAGCATACCCTATTTCAGTGAAATAGGCCAACTCGCGGGCATTGCTACCACCGATTGGAGCTGGAGCGTGCTCATGGCCGATTTCAACAACGACGGCCTCAAGGATATGCACATCACCAACGGCATCGGCAGGGATTTTATCAATGCCGATTTCATCGAGTTCAGTTCCACCGTATTTGCCAATAAACGTAGTCCGCAGGAACAGCGGCAACTGATCAACAGCAAGCTATCATCACTCAAGCATATCAACCTCAGCAACTACCTGTATTACAACACCGGTAATTACCGTTTCGCCGATGTATCCAAAGAGGCTGGTGTCGATGAACCTGCCATGTCGAATGGAGCGGCCTGGGCCGATCTCGATAATGACGGCGACCTCGATATGGTCGTCAACAACATCAACAAGGAGGCATTTGTGATGGTCAATAATACCATTCGCAAAGACCGGCCGGTAACAGCACATCACCTTACCATCACCTTGAAAGGCGATAAAAGCAATCCGGCAGGCTTTGGTACCACGGTTACTGTATACCAGCCGGGAGTGGTGCAGCGCGTGCAGCAAAACCCGGTGCGGGGCTACTTTTCATCGGTCGATCAACGCCTGTTTGTGGGCCTCGGCATAGAAGCCCCCGCCGGCACCAACGACAACAAAGCACAGCAGGTGGTGCAGGCAGGCGTAGTACCCCGCCATTCATCAACGGGTGTCACCAGCATCGATTCGGTAGCAGTACAATGGTTCGATGGGCGCCGTCAGTTGCTGACCCAGGTACCCATTGATACCTCGCTCACGGTATCCATTGCCGATGCCACATTGCCTGCAAATGGCATCGTGCAACCGGCTTCGACCCTCCATGTTGAAGGAGCGGCCACGAACACGCGCATCGCCTATAAACACATTGAAAACAACCACAACGACTTTGCCGATCAGCGACTATTGCCACAGAAGTATTCGCAACTGGGTCCCTTCCTATCCGCAGCCGACGTGAATAAAGATGGCCTCACCGACTTCTTCGTAGGCGGGGCCTTTAATCACTCCGGCCAGCTCTTCGTACAGCAAGGCAATGGAACCTTCACGGCAAAGCCAATAACCGATAGCATCAAGATGCAGGAAGACCAGGATCTGGTATTCTTCGATGCCGATAGCGACGGCGACCAGGATCTGCTGATCACTACCGGCGACAACCGGTTTGAGGACGAATCCGCGTACAACCAACCATTGTTGTATACCAATGATGGCAAGGGCAACTTTATAATTAACCATCAAGCCATACCCAGCCATGTACGTACCATCGCAGGTACTGTTGCTGTAGGCGATTATGATCGTGATGGCCAGCCCGATCTCTTTATCGGGGGGCGGGTATCCCGAAAGTATCCGCTGGCGCCCCGCAGCTATATCCTGCACAATAACAGCGGCAGCTTTGCCGATGTAACCAGGAGTGTCGCGGCGGTCCTCGAGAGGCCAGGCATGATCACGGGCGCCGTTTGGACCGATCTGGACAATGACCAGCAACCCGACCTGGTAATCGCCGGCGAGTGGATGCAGGTACGCTTTTTCAGGAATGAGCGGGGGCAGTTGAAAGAGATAACATCCTCCACCGGATTACAACAGATCGATGGAATGTGGCGCAGCCTCGCCGCTGCCGATATCGACGGAGATGGTGATCCCGATATAATTGCCGGCAATATGGGCCTCAACTGCGACTACCAGGTGAGCAAAGAAGAACCCATGCAATTGTTCGCGAAAGACATCGATGGTAATGGCAGTATTGATCCGATACCGTTCTATTACTTCAAAGACAATGAGGGGAAACGGAAACTTTATCCCGCCATCAACCGGCGGCAGTTTGCCGATCAGGTGCCTGCCATCAAAAAGCAGTTCCTGTACCACAGCGATTATGCAAAAGCCTCCTTCAACGAAATATTCCAGGGCAAGGCACGCGATAGTTTGACGAAGCTGGAATGTAATGAAACCGCCAGCTGCTGGTTCGAGAATCTCGGCAATGGGAAGTTTGTAAAGCGCTATTTACCCATGGAGGCGCAGTTTGCCCCGGTCAATGCGATCGTTTGTGATGATCTGGATGGAGATGGCACCACCGACCTGTTACTGGCAGGCAATGAATACCAGACCGATGTCATGATTGGTCGCTACGATGCCTCGTATGGCTGCTTATTGTTGGGCCAAAAGAACAAGCAGTTCAAAGTGGCTACGCCTGCCGCCACCGGCCTGCGGTTAAAAGGAGATATCAAGGACCTGGCAGTACTTACGCTGAAAAATGGAACGAAACTAATACTGGCAGCGGCCAACAACGATCAGCTGCAGGTCTTTCAACTAACTGATAAGGGGAGTCAGGCGCCCCCGCTGGCTAACCGTTTTGCTTTGCGGTCGCGCCCTTAAAAACATCAACCCGGCCTCTCGGCCGGGTTGCTTCATCAGAGCCATAACGCCTCTATTTCCTGGTTAGGGGCTAACATGTTAAGCCAGCACACTGATCAATCCCTTGATCACAGCGCCCAGTTTCACAGCTTCCAGCACACGCGCTTCCGAACTTCCGTGCTGCAGTACCGACTGCTCATGGGAAGTTACGCACATTTCGCATCCGTTGATCGAAGAAACGACCAGACTCACCAGTTCAAAGAATTCTTTTCCCAGCACAGGGTTCATCATGATGCTCATCTTGATGCCTGCCGGGGTATTGTTATAATATTCCTTCCCCATGAAATGGCGGAAGCGGTAAAATACATTGTTCGTGTTCATCAAAGACGTACAGGCAGTTATTTCTGCCAATTCCTCGTCGGTAGCGCCGGCTTCCTTTGCCTGTGCGGCAAAGCTCTCTTTCAGCAGGTCAAACTTCTCATTGATGGCTACTGAAAGGGCCAGCAGCAAGGCTTCCTTGCGGTTGAGGTACTGGGTGTTGTTCAATACATTGCCGGTATTGATCTTGAGGTCCTTGATGAACCGGGCATTCACCTGCAGCAAAGCCTGGGCATTGGCCGAAGGGGTATAGTGAGGAACGTTCAGATCATTCAGTAGATTCTGGAACGTCTCGTTTTGAATAGCAAGAGTGGCACTCATAACAAAAATGTTTTATAGGGAACCCCGCCTGCGGGCCGTGGGGTTCGGATGAAGTACTTACAAAGAGAGGTGAGGGTAGGGCAGAGGGTGCTGCCATACTGCTCACCTCACACGGAATAGTTGATTAGTTCATGTTCAACTGGGCGGTCAGTGTTTCCTGTCCCTTGTTCCAGTTGCAGGGGCACAGCTCGTCTGTTTGCAAAGCATCCAGCACGCGCAGCACTTCCTGTACGCTACGGCCTACATTGAGGTCATAAACGCTTACCCAGCGTACGATACCCTGCGGGTCGATGATGAAGGTAGCGCGGTAAGCGATCTTCTCTTCGTTGTCGAGGATACCCAGTTCTTCAGCCAGCGATTTTGAAGTGTCGGCCAGCATGGGGAATTTCAGGTCGCGCAGGTCGGCGTGATCCCTTCTCCAGGCTGCATGCACGAACTCAGAATCGGTAGAAGCACCGATCAACACAGTGTCACGGTCAGAGAACTCGCTGTGCTTCTTGTTGAATTCGGCGATCTCCGTAGGGCATACGAAAGTAAAATCCTTGGGCCACCAGAACATGACAGTCCATTGACCATTGGCACTTTCATTGGTAAGTTCAGTAAACTCTTTTCCTTTCTCGATCGATACTACTGCTTTCTTCTTAAAGGCAGGAAATTGGCTGCCGATGGAAATAACTCTGTTGGACATATTATTAATGCTGATTTGTTACAACAATTACTGGGTGTAATTTTTCGCAGGCAGGCTCATCGTGGATCATTAAAGTGGTGCAAATGTATAAGTTATACTGATAGAGGGTGATCATCCTTTTCTATTGATCGATAGAGAACATCTATAAGTGACGATACCGCAGGCGCAGCCTGCGGTATCGCTATCTCAATCGTTAAAAACAATTCCTTAAACGTTATCCGGAACCGACCGCATTCTTTCCGTTTCGGCCGCACTGGCCCGGTGCGCAGCATAATCGCCCTCGATCGCCTCCAGCAAATAGGCATTGAGCGAGATCTCACCAGGTATATTCAGCTTTTTGCGGAGCCGATACCGGCTCGTTTCCACGCCCCGTACAGAGATGCCGAGCAATTGGGCAATCTCTTTGGAGGTTAGGTCAATGTGTAAATAAGCACAAAGCTTCAGGTCGGTGGTGGTGAGAGAGGGGAAATACTTTTTCACCCGCGCCAGGAAATTGCTGTGCACCTCATCGAAGTGTTTGGAGAAATGTTCCCAGTCTTCATCATTGTTCTCCGCTTCCTCAAACAACCGCATCACCCGTTTGAAATGTTCTTGCGTAACCGTGGGCTCCAGCTTTTTAATGGTGGTATTGAGCACCTCCTTGATATTCGAAAGCACCCTTCCCCGGTCTACCAGGTGCATCGTAACTGTAGCCAGTTCGCGGTTCTTGAAGTTCACGTCCGAAGCCAGTTTATCATTCTGCACTTTGATCAGCTCCTTCTCGTTTCTTTCCAGTTCCAGCTGGTGCAGAGAGATCAGGTGTTCCTGCTTTTGCTGGTATTTCTGTTGTTGCATAGCAAACTTCTGTTTCTGCCTTCTATAGATCAGGAACAGTAAGCTCAGAAAGAGCAACCCATAAATAGCTTTTGCAAACCTGGTTTGGTAAAAAGCAGGCAGGATCGTAAAGCTGTATTTCATTTCAGCCGACTCAATCCCTACGTTGTTCCGTGCCTTCACGGAGAAAGTATAATTGCCATAAGGCAGGTTGGTATAGTCCTTTTCGGTTTTAGCCGTCCATTCGCTCCAGCCATCATTGATACCTGCCAGGCGGTAACTGTATTCCACATTACTGCCCTGGTCGAAGGCAGGAGATGCAAACTCGAAATGAAAATCATTGTAACCATTGGGCAGTTCTGCCAGGGCATCGTCGGTTTGCTGGTGCTGTATCACCTGGCCATTGGAATAATAACCGCCAAACAACAGGCTGTCCGACTTGCCCATCGCGCGCACGGCGCCAATCGTAACGGCCGGTCCCCCGGCAGACTGGATATACTTGCGGTAATTGATATGGTAAAGCCCCTTCTCGGCCGCCATGAAAATGTTCTCATCATCATAGGGATATATGAACTCAAAACCGTTCACGATCTTTTGCTGCAACTCGGGGAAATAGATCAGGGAGTAGGCGTTCTTGCCCGAAGGCTTGTGAAAATCGATGATACCTGGTCGCCGCTTGGAGGTAAACCAGATATTCCCATTGGCATCTTCAGTCAGGAACTGTACGCTGGTATTGCCCAGTACGTCATACAGGAGGGCGCTTTTTTCGAAGCGGTTGGCAGCGCTGTTAAACTCGTAGATGCCCTGGCTGGTAGCAACAACCACCCGGTTCCTGATCCGGTATACAAAGTTGTCGTAGTCGGAAGGCAGCCCGTTCTTGCTGGTGAACAAGGTATAATGCACGCTATTGCCCTGTAAGCTGAGCTTATACACGCCCCGGTACGGATGCGAAGCCCAGATGGTATCTTCATTATCTACTGCCAGGAAACGAAGGGATTCTTTCAATCCACCGAGATAAGCAGGAGTCATGAAGCCCTTGGTGCCGGACTGTACACCATACAAACCATTGTACGCGCCAATCAGCATCTGGTAGGGCGAGCCCGTAGCGCTGAAGGGTTTATAGAGCCAGCATCCTTTTTCGGTAATGAGTTGGGCCGCATTGTTGCCACTCACGACGAAAGTGCCTTCATGGTGGCCCATCAGCAATTGGTTGTTGACCACCGAAAGGTTCCAGACCTGCCCCTTGCTGTTGCGCACCTGCTGAAAATGGTTTTTCGAAAAGCTGAAATCGCTCGACTGGCAAATAGGTGTGCTGTACAGCCCATCCGACGTGCCCACATACAGTTTACGATCATAGACCTGCGCAGCATAGGTGGTCAGCATGTTCTTCTTGTCGGGGTAGATCTGCTTGATGAAGGTATTATAGCGGATAAAGTCGATGCCATTGTCGAGGGCCAGCCAGATGTTTTGGCGGCTATCCGCAAAGAGACGCAGCACATTATTGTTCTGCAGCCCCTCTTCCATGCTGAAGTGCTGAACAATCCGTCCGTTCTCCTTATTAATAATATAACAGCCGTTCGAAGTAGTGCCCACCGCCATTTCGGTCTCATTCAACGTGATGGCTCCATATATCCGGCTAGCGGCAAAGATGGCGTCTCCTTCCGTTTTCCACGCAACAAGCTGGTTGTCTTTTAAACGAAATAACCCGTCTTTATGGCTCACGATCAACAAGGAACCGTTGGGACCATCCAGCAGGCCGGTGATCAGTTTGTCGCCGATCGCTGCATTGGCCACGGCTGTTTTCCACACACCGGCTTCATACTTCATCAAACCATCCCGGATGTCCTGTGCATACAGGCCCTGGCGGGTATGGTACATTTTGCGCCATTCGCGCGGAGCCGCGTGCACCTTGATAGTACCGTCGCGGTACTCCAGCACCATATTGGACAGCCTGTAAAAAACAGCATTATCGTGCAGCTCGATATCCCATACATCGGCCACCGAACCGCTATTGGCGGGAACCAGGTGGCGCAGGGAATGGTATTGCAGGGCACCGTTGCGATCAGGAAAATAGTAACCCAGTTCGTCCTGGGCGCCCACAAAAATGTACCCACGCTCATCAACCTTTACCGAGCGCAGCCGGGTATGGTTGGCAATGGGATAGAGTTTCCAGTACTGGCCGTCGTAGGTGAGCAGACCCTCCGTGTTGGCGAAGTACATCAGGCCACGTTGGTCGATGGCCACATCCCAGTTCTGACCGCCGCCGCGGTATTGTTCTTTGGGATAATTGATGATGTCGGGAAAACCAATGGTGTTTTGGGCAAAAAGGGCAGTAAATGACATGGAATAGCATAGCAATAGCAGCAGCCTCATAACGCAATCGTTTGCTGTAAAAATAGGGTAAAATAAGATTGAAGTAGGCGTGGCGTAAATGGCAGGAATTGATAGCCAATATATTAAATTTTTTTGTAGTAGTAATGACGTATGTGAATATTCGTCTATGGGTGTAGTTGGGAAGTAATTTGAGGTTGTTCATGCATGCGGGCCTGCCAAACCGCATTTTACCAAAACGATCATAAAACTGCTTGTGTATGACAAAATCAATTGCTTGCGCATTCCTTTTGCTATGCCTGCTGTTGCCGCCGATGCTATGGGCCCAGCAGCTACAGGTCACCGGTAAGATCAATGACAAAGACGGTACGCCCATAGCCGGCGCGTCGATCACGGTAAAAGGCACCACCCGGGGCACACTTACAGATCCTTCCGGAACATTCTCCCTCTCCGCTTCAAAAGGCGAAACCCTGGTCTTTAAACATGTTGGTTATGCCGAACAACTTTACCCGGCCGACAAAGTTCCATCCGTGATCCTCCTGGTGCCCAAGGCGGCCGACCTGGATGATATCGTGGTGATCGGTTATGGTACGCAGAAGAAAAGCGTTACCACCGGTGCCATCTCCCGGGTTAAAGCGGCCGACCTCGAGAACATGCCCATCAACCGGGTAGAAGACGCCCTGCAAGGCCGGGCCTCGGGTATCACCATCGCTTCCAACAGTGGTCAGCCAGGCTCCGCAGCCACCGTTCGCGTGCGCGGTATTACCACCCTCAACAACAACAACCCGCTATGGGTCATTGATGGGGTTGTAGTAGATGCCGGCGGTATTGGCTTCCTCAACCAATCCGATATCGAGTCCATCGAGGTGTTGAAAGACGCAGCCTCGCAAGCTATTTATGGTTCGCGGGCCGCTACCGGGGTAATCCTCGTAACGACCAAAAAAGGTAAAATGGGGAAGGTGAACATCAACTACAATGGATTCTACGGCACCTCGGCGCCTGCCAAAAAGCTAAACCTGCTGAACGCCACAGAATATGCCACCCTGCGCAATGAAGCGGCGGTGAATGCGGGTAAAGCGGCCCCCTTTGCCGACCCCGCATCCTTCGGTGTGGGCACCGATTGGCAGGAACATATTTTCAACAAGGATGCCCGCCGGCACAACCATGAGTTGAGCATCAGCGGCGGCAGCGAAAAGTCGACCTTCTACATGTCGCTGGGCTTCCTGGAGCAGGAAGGTATCGTGGCCAGCGACATCTCCAAATACCAGCGCCTCAATGTGCGCATCAACACTACCCATAAGATCAATTCCTGGCTCAACCTGGGCGAGAACATTGGGTATGCCCACGACAAATCCGTAGGCCTCGGTAATACCAACAGCGAGTTTGGTGGTCCGCTCTCGGCCGCCATCAACCTCGATCCCATCACCCCGCTGGTAGAAATGGATCCCGCCAAAGCGGCTGCAGCGCCCTATACCAACCGGGGCGTACGCCGTGATGCATTCGGTAATCCATACGGCATCTCCACCATCGTTGGCCAGGAAATGACCAACCCGCTGGCCTATATCCAAACCCGGTTGGGTAACTACAGCTGGAGCGATAATGTAGTCGGTAATATGTACGCAGAGGTGTCGCCGATGAAAGGATTGAAATTGCGGTCGACCTTCGGCCTTAAGCTGTCCTTCTGGGGCGATGAAGCCTTTACCCCCGTGTTCTGGCTCAACGCCACCAACAGCACCACGCAAACGAACTTCCGCCGCACCAACAACCGACGTTTCGATTACAACCTCGAAAACACGGTCTCTTATACGAGAGCATTTGGCGATCACAATTTCACCGTACTGGCCGGCCAGGGTGCCTACCTCGAGAACAATACACGCAATACGAGTGTAACGTTCTTCAATATCCCTGCAGATAACTTTAAAGAAGCATCCCTCAATTTTAAAGTGCCTGCCGATCAACGCAATACCGATGGTTCCGAAGGCATCGAGCACATGGTGACCTCTCTCTTCGGTCGTATCACCTACGACTACCAGGAGAAATACCTGTTCCAGGCCCTCGTAAGAAGAGATGGTTCTTCCCGCTTTGGTCCCAATAAACAATATGGCGTGTTTCCCTCGTTCATGTTGGGCTGGGTAGCCACTAAAGAGAATTTCTTCCCGGTTAACAGCGGCATCAACTTCCTGAAGTTCCGTGCCGGTTATGGTGCGGTAGGTAATGACAATATCGGCGACTTTGCCTTCGTCTCCACCGTAGGTAGTGGCCGCAACTATACCATCGGCACCAGCGGCAGCTATTCGCCCGGTTACAGTCCCAATGCCCCCTCCAATCCCAACCTGAAGTGGGAAGAGACCCGCACCGCCAATATCGGATTCGATGCGGTATTGTTCGATAACTTCAACGTAACAGCCGAATGGTTCAGCAAGAAGACGGTCGACATCCTGCAAAATCCCCGTATTCCCGGGTATGTAGGTGCCATCGGCAACCCCGCTGCCAATATCGGTACCGTGAAGAACACGGGTGTTGAATTGGAACTGGGTTACCGCAAGCGGTTGGGTGAACTTTCTTTCTCGGCCAATGGCAACGTATCGTGGATGAAGAATGAAGTCACCTTCCTCGGCAACAATATCAAGTTCCTTTCCGGCGGTGCAGGCTTCCAGTCCATGAACTTTGGATCCATCACCCGCACACAGGTAGGCCAGCCCGTTGGTGAGTTCTTCGGACTCAAGACCCTCGGCATCTTCCAAAGCCAGGCCGAAGTGGATGCCCATGTCGATAAAACAGGCAAGAAGATACAACCCGATGCCAAAGCCGGTGATTTCCGCTGGCAGGACACCGATGGCAGTGGTGTGATCGATGAGGCCGACCGCGTATTCATCGGCAATCCAACCCCCACCTGGACCTACGGCATGACCATCAACCTCGAGTACAAAGGTTTCGATGCGGTGATCTTTGGACAGGGGGCCTTCGGCAACAAGATCTTCCAGGGCCTCCGCCGCCTCGATATCGGCAATGCCAACTGGCAGGTCAAGACCCTCGGTCGCTGGACGTCTCAAAACCCCAGCAACGACCATCCCCGGCTTAACCAGGACGATCCCAACAAGAATTACAACAACCCCTCCGACTTCTACCTCGAAGACGGTGGTTATTTCAGACTGAAGACTTTACAGATCGGTTATACGCTTCCTGCGAATCTCATTAAGAAGGCAGGCTTGAACAGGGTTCGTTTTTATGTGATGAGCCAAAACCTGTTTACACTTACCCAATACACCGGCTACGACCCGGAGATCGGTGGCGGTGTCATGAGCATCGACCGGGGCATTTATCCCCAGGCGCGTTCGTTCATGTTAGGTATCAACGTTGGCTTATAATCATCTTTAAAAATCAAGCAAACAATGAAAACTCTTCAAATAGCTTATAGCGTGCTCATCGCAGCAGGATTGTTGACAACCTCCTGCAACAAAGAATTCCTCGAGGCCGATCCAAGAGGCCAGTTCCTGGAAGACAAATACTACCGCAACGAGCAGGAAGCCTATAATGGTCTCGTGGCCGTGTATGATGTGGTTGGCTGGCAGGGTGGTGGCTATGTAACCAAGATCGGTACCATGGATGCCGGCTCCGACGATCACTTTGCCGGTGGTGGCGGCCCCAACGATATCACCAATTACCAGGTATTCTCCAACTATACCCTGAG
Source organism: Paraflavitalea sp. CAU 1676 (assembly GCF_029223285.1). GTDB lineage: Bacteria > Bacteroidota > Bacteroidia > Chitinophagales > Chitinophagaceae > Paraflavitalea. The sequence continues at coordinate 558,043 of NZ_JARHUJ010000008.1, forward strand.
CCCCGCCGTAGGTCCGCACCTCGAACTGTGGGCAAAAGGGTTTAGCGGCATCTTCAGGGCCAACACCCTGCTGGCGAAGCTGCCCAAAGTGCCGATGGATGAAAACAACAAGAAACGGTTTACGGCAGAAGCAAAATTCCTGCGTGCCTATTTCTATTTCGATCTTGTTCGTTTCTTCAAATCCATTCCCTTGCTCACAGAGCCGGTGGCGCCCGAGAAGATGTACGATGTATTGCAGGTAACCTCCGATGTGGTGTATGCCCAGATCGAAAAAGACCTCAAAGAAGCATTTGCCGAACTGCCCGCCTCCTTGACCTTATCAACCCAGGCCGGTCGGGCTACCAAGGCGGCTGCACAATCTTTATTGGGTAAAATGTATCTCTGGCAAAAGAAATACAAGGAAGCTGCTGCCGAGTTTGCCGTGGTGAATGGAACGCCCGGTGGCACCGGCGCTTATGGTAATAAACTGTTCTCCACCTTTGCAGGGCTATTCTCACTGGCCAATGAGTTCAATACAGAATCTGTATTTGAAATATCTTATACAAATACCTCTGCCGGTGGATGGGGTTGCGTATCCTGTACAGAAGGTAATGTGCTCAACATCATGACCGGGCCGCGCGGTTACAACCGGAAAGATGCTTCTGCGCCCGACTATGTATCTGGCTGGAGCTTCCTGCCGGTTACGGATGATCTCTTCAATGTAATGAAAGACGATCCACGCCTCAACGCCACCATCGCCAACCTGAAACAGTTGGAAACCGATAATAAGATCACTTACCAGAAGGGATACATGAATACCGGTTACTTCCTGGAGAAGACGGCTGGCCGCGAAAGTTTCAAGTGGACAGGCGCCGGTAACATGGAGCTTAACTTTCCCAAGAACATGTACGATATGCGCCTGGCCGATCTGTACCTACTCGAAGCAGAAGCGCTGCTGATGACCAATAGCGACCTGCCCAGAGCGCAGGCCCTGCTCGATGCTGTGCGTGACCGTGCTTATGGCGATGCGCTGCACCGTGTACCGCTCACGCTCAACAACCTCAAGCTCGAAAGAAGGATGGAGCTTGCTGGCGAAGGCCATCGTTGGCTCGACCTGGTGCGTTGGGGCGATGCGCCTACGGTATTGGGCCCCCGTGGTTTCAAAGCCGGTAAACATGAGTACCTGCCCATTCCGATCCTGGAATTGGAGAACACTAAAATTGAGCAATTGAAAGAATGGGGTGGAACGAAATAATCCCTGAACTCCCGCCCTGTTCTTATCTTTTTTGATACAGGCAGTTAGCGTTATTGATGGATAACGCTTCGCGTTTCGCAAGCAATCACTTAAAGGTGGAACGCATTTACCTTTCCAGGTTGAATGCTTCCACTTTTTTTCCCTGCTCAATGACGCTTCATTTGATAGCAACCAATAGCAACATCCTCCAATAGAACACAGCGGGTGCACCATTGCACCAGGCTGCTTAATCCGTTTGTTAACCAAAAAACCAATTCATATGAGTGTATGTCTACCAAAAGTAGCGAGGCTATTATGTTGTAGTCTGCTAACGATGCTTATGCTAAACCTCTCTGCCAGCGCCCAGTTATCGCGGCTGCGGGCAGATGGTCAACGAATTGTCAATGCCAGTAACCAGGAGGTGATGCTGAAAGGCGTAGGCCTGGGCGCCTGGCTGCTGCAGGAAGGGTATATGATGAACCCCAACAGCGGGGGCACCCAATGGTCGTTCAAACGTACTTTATACAACCAGGGGCAAACAGATGCACAGGTAGAGGCTTTTTACCAGAGCTGGCGCGATAACTTCATTACTCAGGCCGATATCAACTGGATCGCCGACCAGGGTTTTAATTGTGTGCGTATCCCTATGCACTATGAACTATTCCTTACCGCAGCACAACGCGCTGTGCGGAATACCGTGGCCCGCAATTCATCTAATTATACCAACTATGTAAACTCCATCACCAGCTGGTACAACAACAACCAGCTGTTTACCGATGTCAATACCGAAGGATTCCGTACCCTTGAAAACTGTTTGAACTGGTGTGCCGCCCGTGGCATGTACGTGATCGTCGACCTGCATGCAGCACCCGGCGCGCAGGGCACCGATGCCAATATCTCCGATGCCCTCGTGGCCAATGATCTCTGGAACCGTACCATATTCCAGGACGTTACCGTACGCCTGTGGCAGGCCATTGTTACCCGGCACATCAACAACAATACCGTGGCCTTCTGGGACCTCATCAATGAGCCCAACAATGTACCTGGTGGCGGACAGGCGATCTTTAGTCTCACGAACAGGCTGGTGAACATGGTGCGCGGACTGGGCGATACCCACCTCATCATGATCGAAGGCAATGGCTGGGGCAATAACTATGACTGGCTCGAGCCTAATAAGTTCACCAACCAAAGCAACCTGGTGTACAATGCCCACCGCTATTGGATACCCGAGGCCGATGACAATGTGCGCGATGGCAATCCCAACCAGATCAACCGCATGATCAACCTCACGGAGTTTCGCACGCGCTGGAACGTACCGGTGTGGGTGGGCGAAACCGGCGAAAACTCAGACGCCTGGTTGAGGCAGAATGTCGACAAGCTCAATGCAGCCGGTATCGGCTGGTGCCACTGGACCTACAAGCGTACCAGTTCAAGTCCCAACGCAGCCTTGCGCAGGATCGTTGGACCGCCTTACCTTACGGATGGCGTATCTGCCATGAGTGGCGTGCTCAACAATATACCCTTTGCCAATACGGTGGTCAATAGTGGACCGCTGGCGGCCGTTGATCCCCGCAGGGGAAGTTCAACCACCTGTACAGGTACTTACAATGCGGTACCGGCAACGATACAAGCCGAAGCGTACTGCGCCATGAGTGGTATTCAAACAGAAGCTTGTACCGACGCAGGTGGCGGACAGGATGTAGGTTATATCGATGCAGGCGATTGGCTGGGTTACCGCATCAATGTGCCCACCGCTGGCAGCTATACAATTCAATACCGGATCGCGAGTCAGAGTGGCGGCGGTAATATACGTCTGGAGCGCTTTGGGGGTGGCACCGTATTCGGCACGCTTGCTGTGCCTTCCACGGGTGGCTGGCAAACCTGGCAAACGATCTCACATACGGTTACATTGCCGGCAGGGCAGCAGGAGATAGGTCTGGCTGCAGTAGCAGGTGGTTTTAACCTTAACTGGATCAGCATTACTTCCAATACGCCGGTGGGTGCGCCCATCGGGCAGATCATAACGTTGCGCGGTATCAACAATCAATTTGTATCGGGCGAGAATGGAACACAGGCCATGCGTTGCAACCGGGCTACCGCAGGCGATTGGGAACGGTTCTCCGTACTCGACGGCGGCAATGGCACCGTCGTGTTGCGCAGTATGGGTAAATACGTATCGTCGGAGAATGGTGCTGCGGCCATAACCTGTAGCCGTACCGTGGTGGGCGGCTGGGAGCGCTTTACCTGGGTCACCAATGCCGATGGCACCATTTCTCTGCGGGGCAGTAATAACCTCTATGTGAGTTCGGAGAATGGCACTACGGCCATGACCTGCAACCGCACGGCCATCAGTGGCTGGGAGGCTTTCAACTGGGCATCGGTAGGCACCGTGGCCAATGCCGATATCAACATTGTTACAGCCATCGCGTCGCCGGATGCTGCTACGGCAAGGCTCCGGTTGCAGGTGTATCCCAATCCATCGCCGGGGGCGGTTAACATCAAAACCACTTTACCCGGCAAGGTGGTGATCTTCGATGTAGCGGGAAGAACCGTGTACCAGGGCACGATCAGGAAAACGCTCACCATCTATTCCCTGAAACAGGGTGTATACACAGTGCGCGTTGCAGGCGATCAGCAATGGGTCGAATCGAAGAAACTGGTGATACGAAATTAATAACGTTATACTTTATCAACCGCGCTGCTTTCGATGGCAGGGCAGTTGTTGTTTATTATCTTTAACCAAATTCCTATTCATTGGATCATTCAACATCGCGCAGGCAGTTCTTAAGAAATACATCACTGGGTAGTATCGGATTATTGAGTGCCGGTGACGGGATAACACAATGGCTGGGTAATATGGCCGATCCGGCGCCGGACCTGATGAAACTGAGCAGTCAGCTGGTCAATACCTGGGGTAAGCGCTTGCTGAGTTTGCAGGTACTGGATGCTTCACAAACCGATAATTATGGCGGCATCCTGTGCCCGGGTTATAACATCGTACACGGCAGGGTGGGGGATACCATTTATCCGTTCCTGCACCTGGCAAAGAAAACCAATGACCATCGTTTTGTGGATGGCGCAGTGTTGTTGTACCGCTGGATGGAGCGAAGGGTGAGCCAGGACGATGGCTCGTGGTTGAACGAACCCGTCAAGGGCGCGTGGAAGGGAACCACTATTTTCTCCATCATAGCCTTGTGCGATGCATTGCAATATCATGGGGCATTGCTCGATGAACCTTTCAAGCAGGAACTGAGGGCGAGGCTCAAGAAAGCAGGAGATTATGTGTACAATAATTTCTCGCTCGACTATGGCAATATCAATTACCCCATTGCTGCTTCATATGGATTGAGTTTACTGGGCACGTTGCTCGATATTCCTGCCTATAAAGAAAAAGGCCGGGCTTTCGCGCACCAGGCCATTAAGTTTTTCACTAAGAAAGACGGACTGTTGTATGGTGAAGGCGACCTGTACCAGGCGAGTGCCAAAGGCTGTTATGCGGTAGACCTTGGCTATAATGTTGAAGAGTCGCTGCCTTCTTTGGTGCAATACGGCTTGTTGACCAAAGATGAAGAAGTGCTGGGGATCGTTACCAAAGCGCTCAAGTCGCACATGGAATTCATGCTGCCCGATGGCGGCTGGGACAATAGCTGGGGTACGCGCAATTTCAAGTGGACCTATTGGGGAAGCCGGACCTCCGATGGATGTCAGCCGGCTTATGCTTTGATGGCCAACCGCGATGCGCGCTTCCACACGGTAGCTTTAAAGAATGCTCAATTGCTGCAGCAATGTACGCATGATGGACTCTTGTATGGAGGTCCGCACTATGTATCGCACAAAGTGCCGGTGAGTGTGCATCATACCTTTTGCCATATCAAGGCGCTAACTACGATCCTGGATCACGAAACGGTAAAGCCCCAACCCAGAAAAGAATCGCCATTTCTGCCCAGAGAACAACCCTATGGAGTGCGGGCTTTTCATGATATACAAACCTGGCTCATCAGCCAGGGACCGTTCCGTGCTACGGTGACGGGGTACGATAAGGAATACAAAAAGACAAATGGTGGCCATGCTACCGGTGGGGCATTAACCCTGCTGTGGCATGAAAAAACAGGCCCCCTGCTGGCGTCGAGTATGAACGAGTATCAACGCTATGAAGCAGGCAATATGCAGCCCGACAACGATCCTTTGTCGATGCCGCTTACGCCGCGGATCGAATGGCGACCGGGGGAAGAGCTATATATGAACTGCAATGACCTTACTGCTGCAATCGAAACTAAAACTTCGCAGGATGTCATCGAGGTGCAGGCTGTTTCTAAACTGGTCAATAAAGCACAACAGTCGCCTGCGGGCGGTGAAGTTCGTTGCCGCACGAGCTATTCTTTTGCAGCCAATACAGTGAGTTGCCGGTTTAGTTATGAGGGCGCCACGGGCGCTGTTACGCCGCGGGTCGTTTTTCCGGTGGTATCGCCAACTGGCGAAGCCGTTACAATAGTGAACGATCAAACCATCCTCATCGATAAAGGCACGGTAAAAGTAAAGCTGACGACCAATCGCTCGTTTAAGGTGTTGCCCACCACCAATGGGCGCCTGTTCAATTTTGTGCCGGGATTGGAGGCGGTGCCGCTGGCGATCCTGGCCAATGATGCTACGGTTGTAATAGAAGTGATTTAATACCGAACAGATTTACAACAAAACAGGCAAGCCTTCGAAGGCTTGCCTGTTTTGTTATAAGGTATCAGGAAAAGCTGCCATCGCAGCCTGATTTTCGATGGATACACTTTACTGCTTTACTTTCTCCACTTCTTTCGCGGTGATGAGTTTCCCTTTATTGCCCCAGCTATTGGTGATATAGGTAACCACATCGGCAACTTCTTCATCGCTGATATTGGGCGAAGGCATCGGGGTGCTGTATTTAACACCATTTACTTCGATGGGGTCACTGAGTCCGAACTTTACCGCCTGAATCACTTTGGTGATGTTTTTCATATAGCTCGACTTGGTGAGGGGCGGTATGGCGCCGGGCATGCCTTTACCATCGGCGAGGTGGCAGGTGATGCACAGCTCTTCATAGAGGGCTTTACCGCGTGCTTTGGATTCTGCCAGTTTCTTATCCTGTACGGGCGTCCAGGCCAATGCTGTTATAGCTGCTACGAGCGTGCCTGCCACGATTGTTTTCTTACCTATCATAAGTACGATATTGTTGTGCGGGTACGGTGAGTACAATTTTTTGATTACAGATTGCTTTTTCCAGCACTAAATATAGGGTGGATTGTACAATATCGTGCCTCCGTTGCTATAAAATAATCACAACAATCGTTGATTGTGACACCCCTTCCGCATTAAAATCGCTTTCCGATGGTAATAGCGGCCTCTTGGATGACATCGCCTTCGGTATCGGTTTGAAAACCACCGGCTATGCCGAGCGTGATCCGCGGGCCCAGGGTCCAGCGGTATTGGACCTGGAGGAGGGCACCCAGGGTGATCGTATGTTGAGGCGTAGTGTTCCAGAACTCGACCACAGTGAACGGTAAATTGGAGACGCGCGGCGGGTAAGTGGAATAACCATCCGAGCCGCTGGCGCAAGACTGAAACCTGCCGAAGGGACCCAGGTTGATCATCACTTCATGGTGGGCACTGTGCACCGGGCTGAAGCCGCCCAGGATGCCCAGCTGTACGCCGGCAGTCAGTAAACGTATCGAACGATCTGTTACCTGTCCTGTCAACTGGTCTTTTTCGATGATCTGGTCTTGTCTCCAATTCATAGTGCCGCGGAGGTCGACGGTGAGTGAGAACTGCTGTGATAGATATTTGGCGTAGGAGCCAGCAAAGACAATGCCGTCATAGTCGCCGCCGCCATGCTTACTATACCCCAACAACAATTGGATGGCTTCGTCGTCGGGTGCGGCATCTTCATCATCATCGATCGTTTCATTGCGGCGATTGCTATGGGCGGAAGCTGGTGGTTGAGCTGTACGGGTCGCGCTGGTTTTGGTTGAACGGGCGTTGCCTGCGGGTGAGGTTGGGCTGGTTTTCACCACCGGCTTAATACCAGTTTGGGTGACGAGGGATAATGATTCGATGATCCTTGCCTCCTGGGCTGCCGACTTACCACTGATCGCTTTGCCCGCAGTAGTGGTTGCCTGGGTGGCAGCTACTCCGGAGGTTGTTGGAGTAGAAGTTGTTCCAGCTGCTGTTCGCTTTGCCGCAGACTCATTGGTTGATTGCCTGCCGGCGGTTTGTGGCGCTTGTTGATTGGAGACTGTTCCCGTTGCTGTTTGCTTTGCAGCTGATTCGTTGCCTGATTGTCTGCCAGCAGTTTTTGTTGCTGGTTGCCTGGCAGCCGTATCGGCCCGGTGCTGCGTACTGTCGATGTGAATGCGGATCGTGGGTGGTGCTACCTTGTTGCGGCCTTTACTGTTGGCGGCTGGTGCGGCGGGTGGTTGTTGCGTGTGGGCGCTGGTGTTATTGGCTTCATACAGGATGATGTGATTGCCTACTACTTTGTGTTGTATGCCCAGGCTTTGCTGCAAGGTCTTCAACCACTGCGACAGGGACTGTTGGCGCTGGGGCACGGTGATGGTTTGCGAAGGCCTTACTTTGGCAGTACTGAAGGAGAATTCAACACCGGTTTGCCGGGCAAAATGGTTGAGCAGCGTGTCTATCCGGACAGCACCCGATTGAACCGTGATGGGCTTTCCGTAGGTACTGGTGCTTACCTGGGCGCGTGTGGCTGCCGACAGGCAAAAAACGAGGGCAATGAGGCAGGTTGTGTTCAGGTAGTTCATGGCTTACTTGTTTAAATTACTCACAGCCTTTACCGCTGAGGGTGATCAGGTTCCCCTGGCGGCGACTGTTCGTATTGAGTGTTGCGTTGAGGATGTTCAAAATATAAGGAAGTGTTCTGTTGTCGAATCGGGCCGATAGCCGGCATCCGGCGAGCGATGGTTGATCGAACTGGAACTGTATATTGAAGGCTTTCTCCAGGTACTGACAGGCTTCCTGCACCGTGAGGTCGTTGAATTGGAATGACTTCGTGGCGTAGCTAACGCTGTTCACATCGATCGTACCGGCGAGGTAAAGCGATCTCTTCTGTACATCATAGATACCAGTATGGTCTTTGGGCACCATGATGGCTTGTGTGCTGGTAAACATTTTAACCATACCCGACAGCACCTGCACTTCAATATTTCCGGACGGCGTAATATCCCTGACATTGAATGATGTGCCCACCACCTGGATCGTAAGGTCGGCTATACTGATCGTAAAGGGAAGCTGCGTGTTGTGCGTTACATCGAAGTACGCTTCCCCACGAAGCTGCACGGCACGGTCCAACTGGTTGAAACCGGTTGAATAAGTGATCGTGCTGTTATGGTGTAATGTGATGGCGGTGCCATCGGGTATGGTAACAGGTTTGATTTCCCCGGCGCCGGTGGTTGCCGTATAGGCTATGCTATTGGCTGGTGGTTGCACAGGTGACGGTTTCAGAAACCACCATAGCGGCAACAGGAGTAATAAGATGGCGGCGGCAGCAAGCCAGCGATAGCGCAGGGTTAGTAGGCGGGCAGGTTTCCCGGCCGGTGGGAGTTGGGCATTTAAAGCCTCCCAGGCCTGTTGTGCGTCCGGCACCGGTGGTGCGGCATTGCCGGGCAATTGATCCCAGAGCTGCCGTATCTGCCTGAATTGCCGGGCATTTTCGGGATCGGCGAGCCAGTCGTCGAGTGCCAGGGCTTCCGCTGGGGTGGCATCTCCGCAGAGGTATTTAGTAATGAGTTCGGTAAACATGATGTGGTCGTTGCTGTTCATGATGGGTGTGTTAGATAGCTCCTGTAAAAAGAGAAACGATATAGAGAATGACCAGGTCGGCCAGTTGTTCGCGCAATAGCCTTAGGGCTTTTCCCATCTGTACCTCTACTGTTTTGATGGAAATAGTCAACTCTTCTGCGATGGCGGCATATTTTTTTCCTTCCAGCCTGCTTTTGCAAAACACTTCCCGGCACCTCGGGGGCAATGTATCGATGGCCTGGTGAATGCGTTCGCGAAGCTCTTTATCCTCGGCTGTTTGCACTGGCGGACTAACATAGCGCGCGGCGATGCCTGCCTGGTGCTGGTCGCGCGCTTTACGGTTGCGCACAGTATTCAGCGAAAGGTGGTAAACGGTCGTGTACAGGTAGGCCCTGGTGGCTCCGTGAACGTTGATATCACTGCGTTTTTCCCACAACTTCAGGAAGGCTGTTTGTACAATGTCTTTTGCTTCTGCCTCATCGTTCACGATGGACCAGGCGTATCCGAAAAGTTTCTCGAAGTATGCGTGAAAGCATTGTTGGTAGTGGGCTTCCACTGGCGTATAGGCTTTGATGGTATTACAAACGCCGGAGGCGGTGTTTTGCGGTTGCCATGTCAGTATCATATCCCTAAGACACGGTACCGGTAAAAAGCCCTTATGCGGCGCCCTAAATAGCACCAGTAAGTTATCCTTCTTTTACCGGGCAGCACGAAAAATAGGACGAACGAACCATTTCGCCGGCCGGATAGCCTGGTAGGCTGCAAAAAAAGAGGTGTGCCTGGCAGACACACCTCCTGCATGGAAACCCTTTGTGTTGAAGGAATCTATTGTTTTGCCGGTTCGTTGAGGATGCCCGGTGTTCTGTCTTTCGTTTGATTCAGTTTTACGGCATAGGCCACCAGGATCGATATAACGCCACCAACCCCAAAGTTCACCAGGGTCGCCGTGATGGCGATGATCATGAGGGTGCCGGCGTTGTTAATGTTCATGGCGTCGGGCGATCCTTTCATGAAGGAGTCCGGGCTATGGCCGCTCAGGAATTCTGGAATAAAGAACAGGCAGAGCATAAAAGATAGTAATACCGATATAATGATGCCTGTGAGAACGACCATATTTCCTGCAATGATCATCATCCAGGTGCTCTTGTATTCGGGCCGGCGTTTGGTGAGCCGTATGGTGTACAGCAATATGACCAGCATGAACAGGATGCAGCCTATGAACACAATGGCTGAATAATAATAATTCGCCAACGATAAATAAACAAGTACTGGGATCGAGTAAGCAAGTCCGGCCAGTGCACCCCACAGCAGGTATTCGCGGAGGTGCCTGCGATCGAATAGTATGTTTGCCATAATGGGTTTTATTTGTATGCTCAATTGTGTGCCCCATTATTGTGCCATCAGCATTAACAGGTTGAAATGATTGGGTTTAGGGGTTTTGTTCTACGAACGTTTATCCATTTCTTTCTACAGTTATACATATAAAAACCCTCCGGCTGCTCGCCAGAGGGTAATAGATTCCTACGGGTACGGGTCTGCAATGAGGTTGGGGGTACGATTGAAAAACAGGGTACGGATCGTTTGTTGTACTGGTCTTTCGGATTTGGATAGTAAAGCGTTGCGGATGTAAAGATGCACCTGCGGTGAGGCGAAAACAAGAATTTGGATACCTAATGCAGCAAGTAAAGTGGATTGGGGTACATTTTGTTAAGGGTTTTACTTAGCGTTGAGGGTATTATCGTGGTCCCGATCTGTAAAACTTCGTTAAAACACCATGGCGAAAGCAGCTTTGGGGTGGTTTGTGATACCTAAATGGTAGATTGAGCGTTGGTCGCTAAACAGCTTGCTCATGGCCAATAATTCTACACGATTCAAATTTGCTTTTGTTGGATGTATTCTGGCAGGGATCCTTTTTATCCAGTACAGCTGGGTGAACCTGGTGCGAAAAGAGAAACTGGAGTCGGTGAGGTTTCAGCTGGTAAAAAGTATAGAGCATGTGGTAGATAAGATCACGCTGAATGAGCCTGCGCCGGCGGTGGAGCGTACCATTCTGGACAAACTGCTCCGGCAATCCTTCTCGCAACGGGGCCTGGGTCATGTGCCATTCGAGTTCTCCCTTCAGTCTAGCCGGTATCCCGTCGCTTCACCGGGCTTCAACAACAAACTGGCCGCCAACCCCAACAATTTAACACTGCAATATGTGATCGGGCAACCTGCTCCTGCGCACGCAACGGAAGATCTGTTGATATTGGTGGTGCCCTCGTGGCGAAAGATGGCATTGAATGACACGACCTGGATCATGCTGGGCTCTATCCTCCTCACGCTGATGATCGGGGGCATTTTTTATGGTACCTATATCTGGGTAAGCCGGAGACAACAGTTGTATAACAACCGCACAGCCGATATCGAGCGAATGATCCAGCAATTGGAAACACCCCTCAGTACCGTATCGGTGGCTGCACAGGCCTTGGGCGACGCCAAAGTATTGAATGATACGGAAAAGATCACTTACTATCAGCAGATCATCAACAAAGAGGTGAAGCGGATGAATGAGGAGGTCAATAAACTGCGTTCAGCTACTGAAGATAAGGATGTAATAGATGAATAGCGAAAAGCTGGAGGTTGCCCTGCGTACACATTCTTTCAACAAACATTATTTCACGGCAATAGGATTACAGCAATACACCGGTAGGTATGCTGCCGGCCGGTGTATTGCTGTGCGGGTTCTATAAGAAGGCCGCTTTTGCTTAAAACTTTTGTAAGAATGGCAAGGGCTCCCCATTGCCATTCAGCTTGAGGTAGATCGCTTTGGTGCCATCGGCTTCGTTGCCGGTGGTGTAGGTGTACTGGGTTTTTAGCGTCATTTCACTTTTCTGCATATCCCTTTCTTCTACGGTGCGGCCATTTTGGGTGCGCTTGTAATGCGCTGCATTGGCATGCGTGATGATGGTATGGTTCGTTTCATTGATCTCTATAGTTCCTTTGCTAACGGATTGCTGGTAAGTAACGACGGTGCCCGAAACTGCGCTGGACGTAAAATACTGTTCGTAGGTGCCATTGGCATTGAACTTAAATGCAATGGCAAACTGAACCGCATTGCCCAGGTAGTCGCCGGGGTTTTGTGTCCAGTACTCGGTCATCGAGAAGTTGCCGTACATCCAGTTTCCCTGCAGGGCGGCAGATACATTGGTACGCGGACCGTCACCGTAACCGTCTGCACTGTTCTTGTCTTTCTGGCAATGGGCGAATAGGGAAGATAGCACTACCGCTATCAGCAATATTGTTTTATTCATGGCTTTATTTTGCCGGCAAATCTAAATGCCTGCGGGAAGGCGGGAAACGGTGCGGAGTATGAGTTGTGCATTGCCTTGTGTGAATTGGGAATGGGATAAGCACATGGGAAAGAACAAAATGCCTTTACTTTACAGGTTTAATTGTCTTCATGGCAGTATCACTGGAATTACAACGACTCGAACGGCCGGGTTATACCATCGACCTGTATGTGCCCAATGCACAGGAGGTACAGAACGACTATCTGCGGCAAACGCAGCTACAGGCGGGCGTGCCTTTTCCGCATTGGACGAAATTATGGCCGGCGGCACTGGCCCTGGCCGACTTTATTCACCAGCATCCTGAGTGGGTGGCTGAGAAGCAGGTGTTGGAGTTGGCTGCGGGACTTGGCTTGCCTTCTTTTGTTGCTGCACGCAGGGCGAAGGCTGTATGTTGCAGTGATTACCTGGAGGAGACAGTAGTTGCGATGGAAAGATCGGCACAGCATTTACAGCTGTCGAATGTTACTGCCCGCTTGCTGGATTGGAATCATCTCCCTGATGACCTCCACCCGGATGTGCTGCTACTGAGTGATATCAATTACGATCCTGATCAGTTTGACCGCTTATTCCTGGTATTGCAGCGTTTCCTGGGGCAAGGCACTACGATCCTGTTAACCACACCGCAACGGCTCATGGCCAAGCCATTTATTGAAAAGCTGTTGCCGTGGTGCAGGCGCCAGGAGGAAATGGTGGTCGATTATTTACAGCAACGCACGGCGGTCAGCTTGCTGGTGTTGAGGGAAGGCGAGCTTCAATCCTCCCTGCTCAGGTAGCGGCTGATCCTGTTCCGCAGACTGCTATCGGTTTGATGAAGGTGTTGTTCCAGGAATAACCTGTCGGTCTTGATCTGTCCGCCGTATCCAAGGAGAGAAGGTGTATTCGTTTGAATAGTAAACCGTAGAAAACGCAGTTCTATGTTTTGGTCATCGGCCCCGATGGCCTTTTCAAGCATCTTTTTTCCTTTTCTGAAGGAGGACAATTTAGAGAACGGACTGCCGATATGTTTTGCCATGATCATATAGGCACAACCCTTGTATCCAAAATACAGTGGCGTAGTTTCGTCGTAGGGCTTCAGCAGCGATATCAATTCCTCGCAATACGGTTTTCCGCCGGGCGCCTTTTCATACAGCGATCGTATTTGCACCAGCCTGCTATCTGTCGTAAGTAAAAAAGAAACGCAAATGCTGAGCAAAAGGCTTCCTGTCTTTAACATCATTCCATATCATTTATTAATATTAGGTAGCGATCCCCTGCCTGTCAGGTGTTCTTTTTACCAAAATATAACCGGAAATATTTAACGGGTACCCAAAGAAAGCCAAAGCATTCACCCTTTTCCTTTCCGGTATGCCTGTGGTGCTGCTTGTGCGCCCGCCGGATCGCCAGCAGGTAGGGGTTACTGGTATTGCGCAGTATTTTCAGGCGTTGGTGAATAAATAGATCGTGTACAAAAAAGTATGCCAGGCCGTAGCACAAAATGCCAAGCCCGATGAAGAACAAATAATTGAATCCTCTCGCAGAACCCAAATACATCAGTACGACGGTGGGTATGGCGAAAATGGCGAAGAACAGGTCGTTGCGCTCGAGATCACTGGTATGACTATGGTCGTGGTGGTCTTTGTGCAGCGACCACAGAAGGCCATGCATAATGTACTTATGGATGAGCCAGGTTGCTCCTTCCATGAGTACAAATGTTGCTACTGTTATTAAAACATTCATGATATTCTATTTGATGGTTCGCTTCGTTGTAATGATGGCGCCCGATGTTAAAAGGCGGCGATCTTGTATTGAATATAGCTGCTCATCATCAATGATAACTTTTGCACATTGGGTATCCTGATGCGGCGCTGTAATATCTTCTGCGCGGGCGTTTGCCTGATCTTGTTGAAGAGCGACAGGTAATACCTGTAAGCCAGGTATACGCCAAACCGTGAACAGGAAGGCAGTTTTTTTATTCCTGTAAGGGCTTCTTTAAAGTCAGCTTCTATGTCCCTTTCGATGGCCGCTTTGATACTGTTGTCGAACAGGTCCATTTTCAGTTCGGGGAAATAGGTGCGACCGAGCGTTTGATAATCGTCTTTGAGATCCCGGAGAAAATTGACTTTTTGAAAGGCAGCGCCCAGCTTCATGGCATAGGGTCTCAGGGTTTCATAAACCGCTGCATTCCCCTCTGCAAAAACCTTCAGGCACATCAGTCCCACTACTTCGGCCGATCCGAGAATATACCGGTTGTAGCGTTCGGTATTGTAATCGATGGGCTGCAGGTCCATCTTCATGCTTTCGAGGAACTGTACGATGAGTGACCGGTCGATCTGAAATTGTTGCACGGTTTCCTGGAACGACTGCAGGATCGGGTTAAGCGATATGCCTTCATCAAGGGCCTGCCAGGTTTGTTCTGTGAACCGCTCCAGCAGTACGGGTTTGTTGTAATCATGGAAGCTGTCTACGATCTCGTCGGCCAGCCTTACATATCCGTATATCGCATAGATGGCCGGCCTGATAGACGGATTCAAAGCGAGGATGCCCAACGAAAAGCTGGTGCTGTATTGTTGGGTGGTTATCTTACTTACCTGTCGCGATAACTCGTCGAAAAGCAATTTCAATTTAAACAGTTTTAAGGTGATTAATTTCAGTGGCTGCTATTTTTCCGGAAATGATGGAGGGTGGTACGCCTGGCCCGGGCACGGTGAGTTGTCCGGTATAATAAAGGTTCGATAGTTTCCTGTTCCTGATGGCGGGTTTTCGCACCGCTGTTTGCGACCAGGTATTGGCCAGTCCATAGGCGTTGCCGCCATAAGCATGGTAGTCGCGCCTGAAATCCTGCAGGCAATAACTCAGTTTGTAATCGAGCTTTTGCAACAGGTCGTTGGTTCCTGTGAGCTTTTCAAGGCGACCTACCATTTGATGTAAATACTGCTCCCTTTTTTCTTCTTTGTCTTCGAGGTCTGTAGCCAGCGGCATCAGCAAAAACAAATTCTCGTGATCCTTTGGCGCCACACTGTGATCTGTTTTCGATGGGCAACAGACATAGAACAGTGGTTGTGTGGGCCATTTTTTGTTTTGGTAGATCTCGTCGAGGTGTACGTCGAGGTCGTTTTCAAAGAAGAGGTTGTGGTGCTGCAGGTTCGGTAATACTTCGGTGCATCCCAGGTAATAGATCAGTGCCGACGGTGCAAAGGTTTTGCTTTCCCAATAGATTGCGGAGTAATTGCGCTGGTCGGGTGGCAAGAGGGTCTCCGTATGGTGGTAGTCGGACGACGCTATCACTGCATCAAAACGGTGTTCCTCTCCATTGACAGTGAGCGAATCTATTTTGTTCCCTTTCGTCCTGATCTCCTCCACCTTATGGTGAAAATGAAACCTGGCTCCCTGACGCCTGCCTATTTGCTCCATGGCGCGTATCAATTCATAAAAGCCGCCCATCGGATACCAGGTTCCTAGCGCATAACCACCGTAGTTCATCAAGCTGTACAAGGCCGGTATTTTTTCGGGAGAAGCGCCTAAAAAGATCACCGGAAACTCCATAAGCGCAATGAGCCGGGGGTGCGAAAAATACCTTTTCACATATTTGCGAAAGTTGGTAAGCAGATCAAGTTTCAGCACGCTGGCGCCTATTTGCGGGGATACAAATTCCCACCAGGAATGGCAGGGTTTGTTGATAAAGGAGTTCATCGCCACTTTGTATTTGTACCCGGCAGCGTCCATAAAAGCATCCAGCCTTTTGCCCGCGCCCGGCTCCAACGTCTCGAACAGGCGCTTCATTTCATCGTAATGCCGCGGCATATCGAGGGTACCGTCTTTAAAGATCATTTTGAACTGTGGGTCGAGGGGGACAAGGTCGTAAAATGATTTTCTGCTGCAACCAAAGTCGTGGAAGAATTGGTCAATGACATCGGGCATCCAGTACCAGCTGGGGCCCATGTCGAATGTATAGCCATTGTTGGTTACGAATTGGCGGGCGCGGCCTCCGGGTGTTGCATGCTGTTCAAACACGTGTACCTCATGGCCTGCTTTTGCCGCGTAGGCCGCGGCAGAAAGTCCCGATATACCTGCTCCGATTATTCCGATCTTCATGGTGATCCTGTTGCTGTTGTAGAATGTGCTAGGAATGATTCCTGGTCCGATTGTCATTGGCGCCGTCTAGGATTCAGCCCATGCCCTGAACTCTGCCACCCGCTCCCTGCTGATGATAAAATCTTCCTGGGATTGTGCGCCCCTGAGGGAAAGCTTAAGCCGGCTGTTCATGTAGGGCTTTATATACTCGATGGCAGTGTATCGAACGATGTAGCGCCGGTTGAGCCGGAAAAACAGCCTGGGATTCAACTGCTGTTCCAGCTTTTCGAGTGTGTAATCGATCAGGTACCTCACGCCCTGATCGTCGGTGAGGTAAACGATCTTGTTATCGGCCTGGAAGAAGGATATATTTTCCGTGTTCACGAATTGCAATCGCTGACCAATGCGTGCAAGAAAGCGCGTTTTGTATTGATCGTCGGCCGCCTGTTGTACCCGTGGCAATACCTGTTGGTAATCTATTTGCGGCGCGATGATCTGCTTGTACTTGTTGAGGGCGGCCGACAAGGCTTCGGCCGTTACCGGCTTCAGGATATAATCGATGCTGAACAGCCGGAAGGCTTCCATGGCATACTGGTCGTAGGCGGTGGTGAAAACGACGGGGCCACGGTAATCGATGCGCTTGAATATTTCGAAGCTATGTCCGTCCGACAGCTGGATATCGGACAATATGAGATGGGGTGCGGCATGCTGCTGTAACCACACGATCGTTTCCTCTACGCTTTCCGTAAAATGTATATCTGTGATCGCCGGGTCGTACTGACCGATCATCAGCTGCAGGCGTTTTGCTGCGAGTATTTCATCTTCTACAATGAGTAGTCTCATATGATCAGTTTAGTTGCAATAAAGGCAGGGTCACCTCAAATACATCGCGCGTTTTATGGATGGAGATCTGCCGGCCGCAGATCATTTCATAGCGCTGCGCGATATTGTTGAGGCCGATCCTGTTCGATTGTTCTACCGAACGGCGCGGTTGACGGTTGTTGCGTACCACCAGGGCTTCGGCGCCTACTGTCAGCACTTCAATGTGCAGCGGGCTGGTGCGCGAAATGACGTTGTGTTTAATGGCATTTTCTATCAGCATTTGCAAGGCCACCGGTATAATGTAGCGGGCATTGTACTGAGCGGGTATACCAATATGAACCTGCAGCCCTTCGGGATACCGCTGTTGCAGGAGGTATACATAAGGTTTGATGAATGCCAGTTCTTTTTCCAGTTCCACCAGTTCAATATCCTGTGTATTGAGAATGTACCGGTACACCTTGGAGAATTCTTCGATAAAGCGATTGGCGCGTGGGTTGTCTTTGATGACCATGCCCGACAGCACATTGAGGTTGTTGAACAGGAAGTGCGGATTGACTTGGCTTTTGATCGCCTGCAGCTGCGCCTGGGCATTGATCCGCTTCAATTCTTCTGCTTCCGTCAGTTTGTTCTTGTACTCGCCAAAAAAATACAGGATCGTGTTCAGTAAATGGAAGAACAAGGTGATGAGACCAGCATAGATGAGGTTTAGTTTAATGGGCATTTCGAGGACTGTCCAAGTGTATCCATAGATCCACAGGCCTATAGTGTAAACGACGGCTATGGCGCCTGCGCAAGAGGCCGCCATGCCGGTAAGGAAAAAGGTAGCCAGGTACCACCCCCGGCGTTTGCCGGGGGGATGCCATCGCTGCACCGGTATTTCCAACAACCGATTAGACTCCCAGCTCATCCAGGTGATCAACAAAATGGTCAGCAAGGCATGGTACCAGGCTACCCGGATATTAAAGTAGTAGTATACCTCACACAGTTCGGTATTGATAAACGCATACAGGGCGAGTAATGCGATAAACAGGTATCTGTAGCGGTGTGTAAACATCTTGTAAATAGGGCAGGTGTGTTAGGGAAGCAAAACCCGGTCGATAACATGCACCACGCCATTGGTCGTTACTATATCGGTTGTTATAATATTTGAAGCTTCCATATTACCCGTACCCTTCACTTTGGCGCCTCCCGACAGGGTGATGGTTAGCTTACCGCCGCCGGCCGTGGTGGGTTGTGCGCCTTCGGTGAGGTCGGATGAAAAGACCCGTGCTGCCACCACATGGTAGAGCAGGATCGGTTTTAAGGCATTGGGATCGGCGACCTGGATGGAGGCGATCGTTGGAAAGCCGGCATTGATGAAAGCCTGGTTGGTGGGCGCAAATACCGTAAGCGGGCCCGGACCAGTTAGTGCATTGATAATGTCGGAACCGGCGCGTTGTACTGCAGCGACGAGGTAGGTGAAGTTGGGTGCTGCGGCAGCCGTTTGCACGATATTGCCGGCCGGCGGCAGCAATACGCGATCTATCACGTGTATAACCCCATTGGTAGCCGCTACATCGGCTTTTACCACCTTGACGCCATTAATGTATACGCCGCTGCTGTTGCGGGTAGCGAAAGCCTGTTTACCCCCCAGCGTAGTGATGGCTGCATTGGGACCGGCCGGTACATCGGCTGCTTTGACTGTCGATGTCAATACGTGGTACTGCAAAACGGCGGTGAGCAAAGCAACGCCCTCTGCATCAAGTGCCTTGATCTTCGCTTCCGTATCGAGGTCCGGCGTACCGTCGCCGTTGATGTCCAGTTTTTTGAAGGCGGCATCGTTGGGGGCAAAGACGGTGAGGTTGGCGGTGGTGGCCAGGGTGTTGGCCAGTCCGGCTTTCACTACCGCGGCCTCCAGGAGCGTTAGTTGCGGATCGTTGACGACTGTTTCCGTAATGTTCTTCAGTACTGGTTGATCGTCGTCCTTTTTACAGGCCGTTGTTGCCAGAGCGACCATAGCGGCGGCTACAAGCATGTAATTACGTAGTGGTTGGTTAAACTTCATAAAGGAATTTTTTAAGCGTGATCTAAATGGTGTGACCATTCATTAACAGCCTAAACTTTGCCGGATCAGGAGTCGGGGGAGTCAAGTCCCGGAAAACCGGAGTGAACTGTTGAATTGTTATTGCGCCCGGCTTCCTGCTTCCTGTTGCTCGATCGATCGTTCTTTGCGTTTGGCGATTATGCTCTACAGATTCCCCCAAAAGAAACAGCCTGGTACTTTGGGCACCGGAATGGGTGATTTATTTTGTTCAACAAATTTAAGAAAAAGTTGAACAAAATAATGATCTATTTTTACTTCCTTTGTGGGGTGATTGGGGCTGCGGCCACACCATTTGCCGAATGTTGTTGTGCCTGAAGGGGTAGGAGGTGACCCGGATCGGTCGGGAGTAATTAGAAGCGGCATTCCAACAGTCGTTATATTTGCCGACGGTATGAAATTCTATCACATATCAGAACTTGAGCAATTATCGGGCATCAAAGCGCCTACGATCAGGGTTTGGGAGCGGCGGTATAACCTGATCAGCCCCGACCGTACCGACACGAACATCCGCCGGTACGATGACCGGCAGGTGCGCAAGTTGCTGCATGTAGCCACCCTTTTATCGAACGGTTATAAGATATCCAGGATCGCGGCGCTGGACGAGGATGATCTGCATGCTATGGTGTTGGGCCTGCAGGGCGATGCTACGCCTGAAGGGGCCGTGGCAGAGCCATTTATCAACGAACTGGTATTGTCGATGCTGGCCTTCGATGAGGCGGCATTTGAAAAGACCTATGCAGCAGCAGTTAAGCGATTTGGCTTGTTTGAGGCCATGTTGCAGGTCATCTATCCACTGTTGCAGAAGATCGGGATCATGTGGTCGACCGAGGATGCCATGCCGGTGCAGGAACATTTTGCTTCGTCTGTAGTAAGGCGGAAGCTGATGGCAGCCACCGATGCTTTGACGATCAAAAGGAAGCGTCGTAAAAAGTTCATCCTGTTACTGCCGCCGGGTGAGTGGCATGAGATCGGGCTGTTGTTTGCCAATTTCCTGATCCGTTCGCACGAAATAGAGACGGTTTACCTGGGTCAAAATGTTCCTTACGAGCAGGTGAGTGCTATTTTGGCGAAGACCGCGATAACACATGTGCTATTATTCTTCATAACGCGTCCTGCCAGCGACGACGTGTCGCTCCTGCGGAAAACAATGGGACTTTCACGCGAACTGCCCTTGCTGGTGGCTGGAAGTCCGGAAGCGACCTCCTCGTTGCGCCTGAATAGTTCAACTTTTTTGTTGCAAAGTCCTCATGACCTCCTGAAGTACCTGTAAGGATTGCCCGCTGTTGAGCCCGGGGCCGACCTTTTTATTTTTTCCATCTTGTAAAGTTTTAATCATGAATAAGTAATCGCGATCCTGGTGAACGTGCGATTCAATGATACGGTTGGCGGATAGATGGCAACGATATGGCAAGTATATGGGAATGATATGGGCGCATTGTTTTCTATCGAGAAAAAGTCTGTTGGGTCGGTTAGGTTTTGATACATCGTTGTGTTATAAATAGCGGGAGGCGCAGCTCGATATTTCAGGCAGCAAAAAGCGCAGGCAATCATGCTGATGAAGGATACAAGCGCCTCCTTTCTGCCCCAGGAAGATTGGCTGTCTTTCGCGGCGAAGGAAAGTGATGCAGATGAGATTATGGGGAATAAGTTGTCATTTGACCTCCAATACCCCCAAGCTCCGGTTCCTTTTCATATTGATTATGTAGATGAGCAAGACCCTTTAAGTCCGCTACTGAACAATACATTAAACCTGCAGTTGGATTGGGACAGAGTAGGATTGCTGCGCCCGATGCTGAATTACTCTTTGGAAGAATCATTCCGGGAAATGGCAGTAGCGTTGAAAAAGAATAGGGTTGCCGTAAAGGATGATTGGTTATTGTATTGGATCGATGTCGACGGGATGGACAGTGCCAATGAGCTATCCTTTTACGAAAAAGTGCTCAAACGTGCAGTAAAAGCAAACTTTTCAAATCGTCCGGAGATACTCAGGAAGTTTGCTGAATACTGTTTTAAAGAGCCCGGGAAACGAAAGTGGTTGTGTAGTCTTCTGTAAGGAGAAAAGGGCTGGCGCCCTTAATTGAACATACGTAACGGCGCTGCCGGCAGCGCTTTGCTTCGCGACTGTGCTTTCCTTACGGAAAAAGCGTCGGGTTAAAGTCGTTTGTATTCAATACTGGTTACATGAGCTGGTCGTTTTGATCAGTTCAGCATCTATTCTGCTAAGCGGGTCGTTATCAATGGAAGGAATATTTAGCTTTGTCGCATACTCCGGGTAGTGATCGTGTTCACTCCAATTCCTATTCATCTTCATTTTATTTATTTCTAATCACATTTACATGAAGCAGTTGTACTTTATGTGCCTGTGCCTATTGGCATGCACTACAGGCATTTCTCAAGGTTTTAAGATGGTAGCGATTGGTTCCTCTACGACTGCCGGTACCGGTGCCTGGCCCCCGGAAAGTTCGTGGGTGGGCCGGTTCATTCAATATTACAAGATCCAACAGGGCATTGCGAGCGATGTTTATAATTTGGGGTCTCCGGGTGCTACCTGTTATCGTGGTATGCCCGGCAGTTATACGCCACCTCCTTTCCGGGAGGCCCCGGATCCTGCCAGGAATGTAACCAAAGCCGTTCAGTTATTGGCCGGTTTGCCCGATCCTGCTCAAGGGGTCATCATCGTTGGATATCCTAGCAATGGTTATTATGATTTTACCATTCCCGAGATCATGCAATGCCTGCAGGTTATCTATGACTCTGCCACGCGGTTGGGCAACCGGTGTTTCATCAGCACTACGCAACCGCGGACTGATGGTGGTTTTGGTACTTCGGTCATGAAGAGAAAGTTTGCGGATATCAAGGATTCGATCATCAACCGATTTGGCACTGCTCACACCATTAACTTCTGGGATGGTTTTATCAACCCGGCCGATAGCACCATCAAGCCTGAGTTTTCGGCAGGTGATAATGTACACATGAACAACGATGGCCACCAGCTGTTGTTTGAACGGGTGAAAGCTGCGAATGTATTCGGCGCATCGCTGCCTGTCAGGCTGTATGCTTTTTCTGCCAGTTTGAAGAATGACAAGGTTTGTGTACAATGGACCGCGGCGCATGATGCGGCAAACGATGTATTTGATATAGAGCGAAGCGTTAACGGCATTCACTTTGAATCGCTGGGCCGCGTATCCGTAGACAAGGAAGCCGGCAAACAATCTTATACGTTTTGGGACGGGCATCCGGTTCCCGGCAACAATTATTACAGGATTGGCTTTCTCAATACTGCCTATCAGAAAGAATATTCAAAGCTGGCATTGGTCAAACTGGCGGCGCCATCCTTTAAACTGGATAAGCTGTCTGCCGTTCCTGCAGCGCAATCGCTACACCTGGAGGTTAAGGTAGATGCCCTGCAGATGATCGATATCACTATCGCAAACGCTGCGGGTGTCATACTGCAACGTAAACAGGTTTCGGTAAAACCGGGATCTAATACGCTCCGCGTACCGCATGCTTTTTTGCAGCGGGGGGTGTATCACGTACGATTGGTTAGTGACCGGGGAACCGCTGACACCCGGTCGATCGTCTATTAATTAACGGCTTTTCTTTGGCTTTTCTAGTATGCCCTGCTTCGGCGGAGCTTATTTTTTATATAGTTTGAATATTCACGACAGATCGGCCTTAGCTCCGGAACCGGGCCGCGATTGTCCCGCATAAGAGAACATTGAACGGTTAAAACAGTAGCAGGTTTCGTAACTGTTTCAAGGTCATTAGCCACTTGGTTGCCTCCTTAATGGGCAAAAAAGGACTTTTATTTCTCCCTGCTTTGATGGATCTTCATCCTATCTATCCCTCTGGCAAAACGTTTGTTCTATCACGCCCGGTTCTAACTTGCAAAGGACTTAAGAATTATAACAACAGAATCGACTCCTGCTTCTACTTTCAATACCGCTGGCTCACTTATCGGAACGCTTCAGGCCTATTCGTTGATCCTTTTTTGTTTTCGGTTGT
Source organism: Paraflavitalea sp. CAU 1676 (assembly GCF_029223285.1). Lineage (GTDB taxonomy): Bacteria > Bacteroidota > Bacteroidia > Chitinophagales > Chitinophagaceae > Paraflavitalea. Next base: position 581,330 of record NZ_JARHUJ010000008.1, read on the forward strand.
ACAATCATCATGTATCTTCTTTGAAATCGGGTGGGCTATCAATTTACTAACCGTTAAGGTCGACAACGGTACAAGTTTCTGGTGCATTCATCTTACCTGGTTGGAATTTCTTACTTCCATTCCTGTCCTTGCCCCTATGCCTTTTCCTATTTCTTAACCCAAAAAATCATACATCATGAAACTACCATTACTACGTAGTAGCCGATCAACTTGTTTGTTGGTGATTTTTCTGCTCGGTTTGTTATATGGCTGCGTGAAACATGATCCGCCTCCCCACTCACCCAATGCCAGCGATGAAAGCGCCGCTGTTGTGTATGACTGGTATAAATTGATAGCAGGAATTCAACTGTATTCAAACCCGCAACCCCCGGTATTAAAGAACTTCAGAGATTTTGGTTTTGCAGGTGTAGGTCTGTATGAAGCAGTACAGCCAGGTATTGATGGAGCAGTGAGTTTATCTTCCCAACTTTACCAAATGCCAGCGATGCCTGAAGCAGAAAAAAACAAACATTATCTATGGTCCGCCAGCGCCAATGCTGTGCTACCCAGTTTGTTTAAAAGACTTTTAACTGGCCTCACCGACGCCAATAGAGCCAGTATTGATTCGCTTGAAAAGTTGTATAACGAGCGGTTCAAGTTGTACGCATCGGAGGCTGTTATCGCCCGATCGCAGGCCTTTGGGAGATCCATTGCCGATGTTATTTATAACTGGTCAACAACTGATAATTTCAACCTTTCGAGCGTGGGTTATACACTGCCTGTTTGTGCCAGTTGCTGGGTACTCGTGCCACCCGCACCCAGCCCGGTAGGCCCTTTTTTAGGGAAGTCAAGACCATTCCTGTCCTATAGCCTCACGGCTGGTGCACCCCCGCTGCCTTTTCCCTATTCAGAAGACCCCGGATCTGCATTTTATAAAGAGGCAAAAGGAGTGTATGATATCGGGAAAGCATTAACGCCGGAACAAAAGATAATTCCACCCTGGTGGGCCGATGCCGGTGGCCCGGGCGTTGGTGTTGCTGCGGGTGCCCATATTCTTTCCATTATAACCTGGGTATTGGAAAAGAAGAAAGCAAGGCTGGGAGAAGTTGCCCAGATTTATGCCAAATCCTCGATTGCTTTTAAGGATGCTCCTGTTATCATCTGGAAAGGTAAATACGATGTTAACCTACTTCGGCCTATTACCTATATCAACCGGATTATTGATCCGGCCTGGACGAGCTTTTTACCCAATCCTCCTTACCCTGATTATCCTTCCGGACTTGTCGCATTATATGCGTCTTCACTTCAGGTATTGAAAAGGGCATATGGCGACATACCGGTTACGGACATAACGTATGTATGGAGGGGTTCAGGTACCCGCAAGTACGCGTCTATTTCGCAATTGGTGAACGAAGCTGGTTTTTCCAGGGTATTAGCTGGCATCCACTACCAGTTTACACAGGATATAACAGTGAAACTCGCGAAGGAATTGGGCAATGAAATAGCCGACATCAACTTAGTGGGACCATGGGGGCACAATAAATCAGACTAAGTGATGTACCCCCTGTCCGTGCCGCGGCAGGTATTTGCCTGACAGGCCGTTAGGAATACGTCAGTTTACCGGATCAGCACAAAATTGCCCCTGTCTTTGATGATGACCCCCAGGAGATCTTTTCCTTCGGCGATCCATACATAGGTGCCGGCTGGTTGCAATACACCTCTCCAGCTGCCATCCCAGGCTGCATCCGGTCTGCTGCTTTCAAAGACCAATTGGCCCCAACGGTTATAGATCCTGAAGTAGGTCAGTTGAATATGTCCCATATACCGTACGGCAAGTTGGTCGTTGACGCGGTCGTTGTTGGGCGTAAAGGCATTGGGTATAGTGAAATAGGATTTGTCGACCACCTTGATCGAAACGCGGGCCAACGGGCTGAGGCAGGTGCCCAGCGACTGCTGCACATAGTAGACGATATCTGCCGGCACGGTGGTAATAGTAAAATTGCCCGTTTGATTCTGTTGACTCAACGCAGACGCGGATACGTCTGTAAATAATTTATAGGTACCCGATGAAGGATTCTTAGCCGTCAGGGTTGCCTGGGCATGCCGGGGAATAATAATATCGTCGTATTGGGGAGCCGGCAGGTTTTGGTCGGTATTGCCGATGGTAAACGGCCTGGATTGAACGGTACAGGTGCCGCCATCGGTTACTTGTAAGTGATAAGTGCCGGCGGGCATCTTTTGCAATGAAGGAGTATTGCCGGTTATTGGCGCATCCTTCTCATCAAACCAGGCATAGGTAGTGGGGGAAGCCAGTCCGCTTATCTTCAGGGAAGAGATTGATCCTTCCTGCTGATTGCACTTATCGTCTTTAATAGACAGGGCCGTATAGTCGAAGGTAGGCTTGGGTTGCACTTTCACCGAGGTGGTGAATATCTTCAGTTCACATTGATTGAGGTCGGTAGCAAATAGCTGGTAAGTGCCACCGGGCAGGTTGTTAATAGCATGTCCGTTGCCCATGTTGGTCCCGGTGCCCGCATCTACCCACCGGAATGTGTAACCTGTGGGGCTTTTGCTAAATGCCTGTACGCTGATTGATCCATCAGGCTGGGCGCAGAATCCGTCCTTTGTGGTGAACCGGGCCACCGTGATGGGATCAAACGACGTGAGTGCGGTCACGGTGAATGGCCGAATGATGGTATCACAAGAGCCCTGGTCCTTGAACTTAAAGCGATAGGTGCCTGCGGGTACATTTGAGAGCGTATAGCCGGTGCTCACGGGTTGGTTGTCCGCATTTACCCATTGGGTGAATGGTGTTCCGGTTACGTTCGATGCAGTGATGCCGGTAATGCTGCCGTTGGCTTCACCGCAGGTGGTGGGCGTTATCTGCAGGGCACTGGTATTGAGTGATGGGCCGTTTTGATTGATGAGCACATAGGTAGGCGATACCGCTGTGCACCCAACGGTTAAGTCTGTTGCGTAAAAGGTGTATTTTCCGGCAGGAAGTTGATAAATATCTACCTGATTACCGACGACCTGTCCCAGTTCGTTTTTCCATTCCAGCTTCGAGTAAAGGGTGTTTTCTATCCGTAAATCGTACAGGGACCCGTTGGTCAAACCGCAGGAAGGCTGCACAATATAGGGATCCCGGATAAATCTTGGCGATACATCCTGCAATGTGATGCTCGTACCTATATTCATGATACAAGTGCCGCCATGTACTGCGTAGAGCACGTATTCGCCGGGGCCGGCATTCACCAGGTCTCTCGCTTTGCTCACCGTGTCGCCCGTTCTCAGGTTGATCCAGAAATAAGATTCCGCACCCTCAGTGGTGATCCCGGTGATGCTTCCGTTATTCATTCCGCAAACCGGGTTCTTAATTTTCTGTGCCTTATGATCGAAGGTGGGAAAGGAGAACATACTGGTATAGCCATTTTTGGTGGCTGTGGCGATCACGGTGCCGGTAATGGGGGCTGAGTAGGTCCAGTTGCCGGCCGCGTCCGACTGCAAGGTGGTAATATATACTTTTCCTTCGCAGGCAGAACATTCGTCGTCGTAGTAGAGGTCTATCCGGGCGTTGGGCGTAGCCCGTCCGGTGACACTGGTGGGCGTAGTATTGTCAACCTGGGCAAAAGGAACCCTGCCATAATCGTCTGTGATGCCTACGGTAGACATGACCGATGAATTACAGATAAATATATTCTTGAGTATGGTTATGGGGCCTGAATTATAGATACCGATGGCACCGCCGGCAAATCCCGGCTTCTTATTGAGGAAGTAATTGGCGTTGGCCGGATCGTCGCCGCCGATGAGGCCTCCGCCGGTGGAGCCGATGACCAGTTTGCCGCCATGTGTGCGATAATCATAAATGAACTTATTCCTCAAAATGATCAGGGAATCGCTAATGTGGTGGATGCTGGCATCATTGGGGATGTCGTTGTCGAGCAATTCAACCCGGTAGTCGGCCAGGTAGTCCATACTCCAGTTCACGGGGTTGTTGCGGCTTCGGCCAATATTGATGTACCTGTCCCAGAAGTCGTAGGTGTCTACGATGGTTACCTTATCGAAATTGCGCGCAAAAATATTGTGCTGGATCCTGATGAGGCCATTGCCGGTGGCGTTTTTGGAGTCGATACTTATAGCCCTTTTCCTGTTTCCAAAGATATTCCCATCGGCGGGCTGCGGTCCACCGATATAGATGTTTTTTACACTGGCAAAGGTGATGCAGGCTTCGCTGGATAATACCACGTCGTCGATGTCGACTGCGGGCGACTCATAGAATTTTGTTTGTCCCAGGTAATTGGAACGGATGGTGATATCGGAACAACCTTCGGAATTGGAATAGATGGCATGTACGCAGCCGGTGATCACATTGCCTTTACCTGCAGCACCGATCACGATGTTGGATGACTTAATGATGTTGACCCCGTATAAGTCGTTGGAGCGGTAGGGGCCTCCAAATATACCCTGCCAATAGCCGTAATAAATGTGGAGGCCGTACAGTTGTACGTTCTGCGCGTTCTCGATCTTTAGCATGGAGAAGAAGGGGGCGTGGGTGGTTTTGCGCAGGCAGATCTTCGCGTCGGTGGTGCCGTAAGTGGCTCCGGGCTGGGTGGTGCCGTCTATGACCAGGTTGGAGCTAAGGGCCGGCAGTTCATTGATCAGCTCGATGACGCGCGCGTTATAGTTGGGTTCAGGAATGTTGAAATGAATATAATCGGTGACCGCCGTTCCGTTGGCATTGGCTTTTTCGATGGCGTCGCGGAGGGTTCCGGGGCCACTATCTGCACTGGAGGTTACGACAAAGGTGTCGGCAAAGGATAGGTGAAACGAAAAAACGCATACCAGCAAGGTAAAAACAAGCGGTTTCAAAGGCATTGAGGGGTTTGGAAGATAAATGTACTGAATTTTCTGGTTTGCGCCTAGTTGCCCGGTTGGTCGAAGCGGTTAAGCTAATGCGCTAGCTGGCATTTGTAAATCAGGTAGTTGTATTTGAGGGTTTTCGCTCAAACCATTCCTTGAAAGCGATATACGTGGCAAGGGTCGTATATTTGAGACTTGACGGTCGAAACACCTACAACTTATTATGCTTCGAGTTTTTAGAATAGAACAGGTTGCTTTCCGGAAGCAAATCCTCCTTGTAACCTTTTCCCTTATAGCATGTACCCCCATACCGGCTCAGCAAAAAGCAGGTAACCTTCCGCTTCTTACCATACTAGGCAACCAGGAGGAGCAACAGTTTGCCCACCATGATTCCCTGATGCGCAGTTATTATCTGCAGGCCGATTCTGCTGCAAGGGTTCAGTTACTAAGCCAATTAAACGACCAAACCAATAACCAGGATCTTTTCCTCGCTGCCCGCAGCCTGGCCTGGAAAGGTGTGGTGATGGTTCGTTTTCCTTTTTATAGCAGTGAAGGGAATACTTACATGCAGCAGGCCATCGTAAAAGCCGTGGAAAGTGGTAACGAATACCTGATGGTAGAGTGTTTTGAAATTTATGGTGAGTATTGTCTTTCGACCGACCGGCCAGAAACCGCGTTGTTTTATTTTTTGAAGTCGGCCGAACTACGAAAAAAACTGGGAGACCACTATTTCTACAGCAAGAATGTACAGGCCTTTGGTACGCTGGGTGACGTTTTGTATAAGATGCAGGAGTATGAACAGGCCATTCAGTATATAGAACAGTGCGTCAACTTATCGACCCACGAAAAGAAGCAACCTGTTTCGTGGTTAAATACGATCGGGCTTGCTTACCAGCGTTTGCGTAAGTACGATGCGGCCGCTGTTTGGTACCATAAAAGTATGGCCAACGCCCTGGCCAACCAGGATACCATCTGGCAAGCCATTATAAAAGGCAATCTGGGGGCATTGTATTTTGAACAACAGGAAGATGATAAGGCCTTGCCTTTACTCTGGGCGGATTATCGCACCACCGTCAACAATGAGATCAACAACGCCGGCAATACCCTGCACCGCATTGCACTCATTTACCTCCGGCAAAATAAGCGCGACAGTGCTTTTCTGCTGGCCAGGGAGGGTTTTCGTATTGTAAGCACTTGTAAGCCGGCCAACCAGGGGTTTATCCGCAACGCTTACCGTACGCTGAGTGAGGTGTACAGGAAAAAGGGAAATATAGACAGTGCCTTTTATTATGCCGATATCTATCACCGGCTGAATGATTCTCTTAACCAGGCCGTGGCGCGCAATCGTGCCGATGTGGTGCAAACAAAACTTGATTTTGAGAAAACGAGCCATCATATCAATATGCTGTTGCGGGAGAAACAGTCGGAAGAAAACAGGCGGAATTTTTTGTTAGCAGGCATTGTACTGTTACTGGCTGCAGGCTGGTTTTATTTCAGGTGGCAAAAGCAATCGCACCAAAGCGAGCAACTGGAACTAAGGCACCAAAAGGAAAAGGCCGAAGCTGATATGAAAAGCGCCGAGGAACAATTGTTGGAATTTACCAGTCATATTATTGAAAACAATGAACTGATCGAAAAGCTGCAGCAGCAATTGCAAGGGCAAAACAGGGAGATCAATGCCGAACTGCTTCAACAATCCATACTTACCGAGAACGACTGGCTGCGGTTTAAGGACATGTTCGACCGAGCCAACCCGGGTTTTATCCATCAGCTTAAAATAATTGCCCCCGATATTTCGGCTGCCGAGATCCGTTTTGCAGCGCTTACCCGCCTCCAGGTAGGTAACAAGCATATTGCTGCTATGCTGGGTATTGGCGCCGATGCGGTTCGTAAAACCAAGAGCCGCCTCCGCCAAAGGTTGCAGCTTTCTGCAGAAACTGAGCTGGAGGACTTTATTAAGAACATCCATTGATACCCAGCTCCATATTTTCCTTTCTACTCCCGTAATCAGCTTTAAACAAAGGCATTGTCACGTTTTGTCACGGGGCTTGTCCCGCTATGTCCTGCTCAAAAATAGCTGGCCCTTATGCCTGCCTGTAGTTTTGCGGCATCAACCTGCTCATTGCCTAAAGTAAAAAATCATACCGGTTATTGGCTGTTGGCAATAGCCATTATGCTGCTATTGTACCTGCTTTTTGAGAGCTGGCAACGCAGCCGGAAGATAGAGGAAGTATTACATCAAACACCATTACAAACCAAATGAGAAAAATAGTTTTACAATTTACCGTTCTCCTGGTAATAAGCCTTATCGCGCTGCATGACGCCCAGGCCCAATGCACTTATTTCACCAAAGTGGTGCCGGGCAGTTTGGGCGATTTTACCCTGGGCATTAAAAGTGACGGTACATTATGGGCCTGGGGCCATAATGCCTATGGACAATTGGGTGATGGTACCACCACCAACCGGAATGCGCCCGTGCAAATAGGCAGCGCCACACATTGGATCTCGGTGAGCGCCGGGTTGGAGTTTTCGCTGGGCGTGAGCAACGATGGTAAGCTGTGGGCCTGGGGAAGAAACAACTTCGGACAATTGGGCGATGGCACCACCACTAACCGGAATACACCTGTACAAATTGGTAGCGCCACCAATTGGGCGTCCGTGAGCGCAGGTACCGGGCATGCGTTGGGTATTAAAAGTGATGGCAGTTTATGGACCTGGGGATACAATTTCAACGGACAATTGGGCGATGGCACCAACACCAACCAACCAGTACCCACCCAAATAGGCAGTGCCACCAATTGGGTATCGGTGAGTGCGGGGGCTTTTCATTCAATGGGTATTACCGCCGATAACAAATTGTGGTCCTGGGGATACAATGGCGACGGGCAATTGGGGGATATGTCCACCCACGATCATGCTGAACCTGCTATAGTAACCGTTATAGCCACTGTTACGAAATGGGTATCGGTGAGTGCCGGGGGCAATCATTCTTTGGCGATCACCGACAATGGCAAGCTATGGGCCTGGGGTGCTAATAACTACGGGCAACTGGGCGACGGTAGCTTCTTCACCAGAACGCAGCCCAGGCAAATAACCGCTATCACCAATTGGGCGTCGGTGAGTGCGGGAGCCAGTCATAGCCTGGCCACTACGGCCGATGGCAAGTTGATGGCCTGGGGGCGTAACCACATTGGTCAACTGGGCGATGGTACCAGCACCGATCGCATAGCACCCATCCAAATAGGCAGCGGCACCAACTGGACATCGGTGAGTGCCGGTGCTGCTCACACAATAGGGTCTACCGCCGATGGCAAAATATGGACCTGGGGATATAATTTCTATGGACAATTGGGTGATGGCACTACCCTCACCAAACTCACGCCTACCCAGGTAGGGGGCGCACCCGGCTTTACCGGTCTGGCAACGACCGGTAGCGCCGCCACCATGGAGCAGGGGCAATACAATATATACAGCAATGGCTGTGCGGTGATCGCTTCGGTCAAGAACAACAATCCTTCGCTTACGCGCATTACCGGCAGCACTACGGCAAAAGTATGGGTAGAGACCATTCAGCCCATCCAGTTTGTAAAGCGGCATTATGAAATTACGCCGGTCGCCAATGCCGCCACCGCCACTGGTAAAGTGACTTTGTATTTTACCGATGCTGAGTTTGATGCATTTAATACGCAGGTGCCGGCGCCGGCCTTGTTGCTGCCTGTTAGTACCGATGCCCCTGCTACGATCACTGCCCGTATCGCCAACCTGCGGATAGAAAAACGTTCGGGCATCAGTAATGATGGCACAGGTTTGCCCGCCTCTTATGCCGGCACGCCCGTGACCATCGACCCAGCCGATGCCGATATTGTATGGAACGGCACCGCCAGCCGTTGGGAAGTAAGTGTTGATGTAACGGGCTTCAGCGGTTTTTTTGCCGGGACCTCCACGGTTACCTTGCCGCTTACCTGGCTTGCTGTTACGGGGAGTATCAATAGCCAACAGCAGGCTATTATCAATTGGAAAGTGCAGGAGCAGGAGGTTGCTGCCTATCACCTGCAACGATCTGCTGATGGTAACACTTATAGCACTGTGGGTTCCGTAAAGAGCAAAGGCGATGGGGAAAATAATTACTCCTTTACCGATGCCAATAGGATGAGCGGCACCACCTACTATCGCATTTTGCAGACAGATATAGATGGAAAACGCAGCTATTCGAGGGTGATCCTTTTGCAGGGCGATGGCAGCCGCGCTGCGTTGGCGGCTGTTTATCCCAACCCGGTAACAGATGCGGCTACTTTATCGGTGGGCAATCATCTATTGCATACGCAGGCATCCTTGTTAAACGGGGAGGGTAAATTGTTGCAGCAAATAAGCATCCAGCATAATAGCCAAACTATTTACCTGGGCGCCTTGCAAAGTGGTGTGTATTTATTGAAGTTTCAGGATGGAGCGGTCATTAGGTTGGTGAAGCAGTAGATGATGGTTATCGTTCTTATTTTCCATTCGAAAGCTGGCGGATAGCCGCTTGCAATTGAGTATCTGTTCCTTTGCGAATATCAGGGATCGTTGGGTGTACTTCTTTATCGGGCTGGATACCCCTGCCAACAAATTCTGTTTCATCGCCCAGCATGTCGCGCTTGGAGCAGATACGTGCTGAACCGCCGCCGGGTAAGGTAATGAATAACGGTTGCCCGGAGCTTCCACCGGTAGCTTCTCCTATTACCAGACCGCGTTTTAATGTCTTAAACGCAGCCACAAAGTCTTCCGCGGCAGAATAGGTGCGGGCGCTGGTCAATACGATCACCTCGCCGCCGTACGTTTTTTGTTTGCCTGGCGCTAGCGGGTTTCTGTTTAGTGAAGGTTGTTGGGTACGCCCCCAGGCCCGGTAAGTAGGTTTGTAGTCTCGGGTGTAGGAAGTGTGTACGATCGCTCGCTGATTGATCAGGAATCTGAGTATATCCCATCCAACAGAACTGTTGCCGCCCCCATTGTTTCGTACATCAAAAATGATGGCTGTTGCTTTGGATATCTCTTCATACCGGGCAGCGAACGCTTTCGCGGCGGAATCATGGGCGAATGTATTAAGCGCGATGTACGCAATATTGCCGGGTAACAAGCGATATTCAAATGCCGGTACCTGTACGATGGCCGAGCGGGTCGCGGGTTTTACCCTGGCAATCGTTTGTTCACTCACCTTGCCGGAGGCGTCTTTTATTTGTAAGCGTAAGGGTTCATGCAAGGCCCCAGCCAACAAAGCGTAATCGTATCCGCGCACCATCTTGTCCTGCCAGGTGGAGCTGCTCTGGTAGGGGATGACCTGCTGTTCGGCATATGTTTTAACCGGAATACCGTTTACCTGTAATACTTCCTGGCCAACTGCCAGCCCTTTGCTGCGGAGTGCATCATCATACACACCTACCACGATCACTTTGTCTTCAATCAGTCTGGTTCGCACAAGGGGTCTGGCATAGACCGAATCGCCCAGCGCTCCCGGTACGTATACGTTGGTATGTCCATCCTGGAGCATAGCGACCATTTCAGTCAGCAGCTGATAGTATTCTTTGGTAGAGGTGGAAAGCCGCACTTTGGGCAGGTAGGTAAGGTATAGCGAATCAATGTTTATGCCCTGCACCAGATCCAGGTTGACGAAATTGTATTTGAGCTCCGACCAGAGTTTGGACAGACCCGCTATTTTTTCATTCTCCGGAATGTTCGATTGATAAGGTGTTCCAAACTGGGGGGAGTCCCAAAAGTTCTTTTTGTTGAAGAAGAGCTGGGCGGCGTTTTGCTGGCGGGCTTGTGTTTCTTTCATTTGTTGCAGCATGGTGTTCCAGCGCGGATCGGCGTGCAACGAAAGCAGGTCTTCATCCTTTTCGGTATTGGCAACGTTGGCATATCCCTCTTCAATGGCTTTGCCGAGGTATTTGAAGGCCAGCGAAGCATGGCCGGCCAGTGCGAAATAGCAGGCTGAGTTGTAATAGGATATTTCAAATTCGCCGGCGATCAGTTTATTCGCGAGGAGCTCCGACGCATTTGCCGGATTTTGCGCGCTGCCTGCAACGGCTTGCATCATCACCAGGCATAGGAATAGCTTTTGAACAATACGCATAGATGTACTTGTTTTAGCTATAGACCAGTGCGAGCGGGAAATGTTGCAACATGTACGTCGGCGGGAGCCGAACTGTCATTAGATGGGGATGAGCGGACAAAAAACAACAGCTATATGGCCTGTTTAATGCAAAAGGCCATATAGCTGTTCCCGTATTGTGCATCAGGCTACCGCTATCACCAGGTTTTCTTCTTCCAGTACTTCTTTCACGGCATCGATCAGCGCCTGTACATCTTCCGGGAAAATTTGCCCGATATTGCCAATGCGGAAGGCATCTGCTTTTCCCAGTTTACCGGGGTAAATAACGAAGCCGCGTTCGTTCAGTTTCTTGTAAAAGGTATCAAAATTGAAGTTTGTATCATCCGGGTACAAAAACGAAGTGATGATATGTCCCTGAATCTCCGGGCGCAGGTATTGTCTGAAGCCGATACCATTCATGCCCGCATCCAGTACCTGCTTATTGGCTTTATACCGTTCTTCCCTTGCTTTTACACCGCCTTCTTCTTCCAGTTCCCGCAGCGCCTGGCGAAATGCCATGATGCTAAGGGTAGGAGGCGTAAAGCGGAACTGGCCACTGGCCTCCAGCCCTGCCCATTGTTCGTACAGGTCAAGACTTAAACTCCTGGCCTGTCCTTTTGCTTTTTCCAGGGCTGTTTTTTTGCACAGCGCGAAAGCAAAACCGGGCACCCCTTCAATACACTTATTGGACGAGGATACAAGGAAATCGATCTGCATTTCTTTCATATCCATCTCCACACCACCAAAACTACTCATGGCATCTACGATGAACACTTTATTATACTTTTTGCAGACCGCACCAATTTCCAGGATAGGGTTAAAAAGTCCTGTGGTCGTTTCGCTGTGAATACAGGCCACCTGCGTAATCTCAGGATGTGCTTGCAGATAGGCTGCTGTTGCTTCAGGCGATACAATCTCATCTTCCGCAAAGCGAACCACCTGGTGATTCAATTTGTGGATGGATGCCATCTTGGCAATACGTTCGCCATAAGCGCCATTGGCAAGGATCAATAAGACATCCTGCTTTCCCACCACACTGCTAACAACACTTTCTATCCCAAACGTGCCGGAGCCCTGCATGATCACACACTCGTAACCTTCCTGTTTTGACACGTGTGCCAGCTCCAACAGACCGTTTCGTATATCCTTTACTGCATTGATAAACGCGTAATCCCGGGATCCCATATCCTGCATCATGGCCTCTTTTACTGACTTTGAAGTCGTAAGAGGCCCCGGCGTGAATAGTAATTGAGCTCGTTTCATATGTATAATTTTATATTGATTGAAGTTTTTCCAATGTTCCGGTTATGGGCCCTTTTACGCCAGCCTTACGGTTGAAGAAAATGGCAGACAATACCAGGAAGAATAAACAGGTTCCCGTGAGTACATAACTGAAGCGCATCATAACCTTTGCCCAGGGCTGGTCCTTCATGAATAATTCTTTATACAGTAATAAGGCCACACTGCCCAGGTAACCAATGGCATCGCAGATATAGATAAAGAAACCTGCATTGGCCTTGATCTTGAATAAAGCGATCAGCCGTTCAAACAGGGCAACCTGTATGGGTATATAGGCAGAAAACAATCCCATTCCCAGTAACAATACCCACCAGAAAGGAGTCAGTAACTTTAATTGGAACAGCAATGTACTGGCGCCGGTTAACACGACGCCCAAACCAATCAGCCACAGCGTAGCCCAGAAACCTTTGATATTACTTCTGATCAGCGAAAGGCAACCTATCGCTGCTAACACGATCAATCCTGTAATCAGTTCTGTTTTTGAAAAAATAGTTTTATCCCAGGCTCCCCCTATTTCCTTCCAGATCTCCACGGAGAAATTGTCTCTAAAATCCCGCATGGTAACCAGCAACGAATAGAGCACAACAAAACAAACAATGCCAACCCCAAATTCCTTCAATACAAGTCTTTTATCACTTTTTGTCATCGGCACCCGTTCCGCTCTTAATACTATATCGGTATCCGACGGTGTAGGTATTACCGAAAGCATCCAGACAAACAATAAAAAAACAGGAAGAAACAGGAGCCCCACCAACGCGGGCATCCAGAATTCTGAAACGGCGGGAAACCAGTCATGGATCTCGAAATAAGCCGTTTTCAGTATACCGGAAGAAATGATCAGGCTAATGCTAAGCCCTATTGCCAGCAATTCCGTAAAACGCCGCCCTTCGAGGTAACTAAACACAATACCCCATACCATACCTAATGGCAATCCATTAAGAAATAGGAAAGCAACGTTATAAGGTTGGGCAACCAAACCGAAAAGCAGCAATGAAAACTCAGCAAACAGTATAAGCCCAATGATCAGCCTTTTGCGGTGCGAAGGTTTTAGCTCCGATATGATCTTAATGCCGATGAATTTAGAGACCATATAGCCCAATACCTGCGAAATAATGAGAATGCTCTTATAATGAATATCCCACAAGGTGAGGCCACTATAGGTGCCGGCAGTAAATGGTTTGCGAAAAGCATACATGCAGAAATAAGTTCCAAATGCTGCCAACATGCACCAGGCAATGAAGAATAGCTTTGATTGGCTAAGCAGCCTTTGTAGTTGGTTCATTAAATAGTGGGGAGCAATGCCAGATTGCGTTATAATGAATAATTAATGACCATTCAATACCGTCTTCACCGCTTCGCCTACAGGATGCTTTGGAGTAAACTGGAAGCCAAGTAAGTTGGCAATGGTTTGTGCAAACTGGTCCTGGTAGATCTGACCAGCTGTTTTCACCTCACCCAATGGCTTTGTATCAGGGCCCATGACCAGTAAGTAGGTTTCATTGGAGTGTGGGGCGCTGGTACCATGACCGGTCCATTTACTATCTTCCCCCCGGCCATGATCCGCACAAATGATCAGCGTGGTCTGATCCTTATAAAACGGATCTTTTTGCAGGTACTCCCAAAGGTCCTTGATCATCAGGTCGGTTTTATTAGCTGCATCCAGGTACTTATTGTAGGCTCCGTCATGCGCATAGCAATCCAGGTCGCCAAAATCAATATAAAACAAACGTGGATGTTGTGCCTCCAGGTACGCTTTCGACAGGCGATAAGTGCTTACATCCAGTCGTTCACCCTGTCCCCAGGGATCGGGCATCATATGCTGATAGGCATTCGCTTCTTTTTGCTGGGGGGTAAGTTTGGGTCCCTTTACATCTTCGCCCCAGATATTTACCGTGATGCCATTGCGGTTGCGGTTAAGTATCCAGGCCACCACATCCCACGACGCAAACGCTGCTGTTTTGCCCGCAAATCCCTTTTGCTTATTGATAAACTCCATCACATTCTCGTTAGGATTATCAATCTTGTCATTCGAGTTGATCGCGGGGTCGAAATGTCCTGTCCAAGTTTCACTGCGGCCAGGGTAGGAGAACCAGAAGGTGTTTTTCAGGTCTACCTTATTGCCCAAGGTGCGGTTTCCGTATAGCTGTCCATTTTTTGCGATCTGACTCCAGGTAAAAGGCATTAATTTTTCCCGGCGCTCCTGAACAGTAGCCGCCCAATATTTCTGAAACGTCCAGGCTGAATCTTTTGTATACCTTTTGTTGTATAACAAGGCCGAATCAGCGCCCAGAAAAATCTCCCGCCACCGGTAACCATCCAGGGAGATCAGGATAACATTTTTAGTTTTTCTGGGTTGTGCAAATCCTTTCACTACACAAAGCAGCAGAAGCAGAAAGAGAACAGATTTAGTTTTCATTGCCCGTAATTTTCTTCTTGATTGAGTGTATGCAATTGATGTTATTTCGCCGCTACCAGGGCATGGAAAAGGTTTTTACGACCGTGAAGCATTTCATCGCCTCGATCACCCCTTCCTTGATGCCCAATCCGGAATCCTTGATGCCGCCAAATGGCGAACTCTCAATCCGGTAGCCCGGCACTTCATTGATATTGACGGTACCCACCTTCAGCTCCCTGATAAAACGAAGGGCATAGTCCATATTGTTGGTAACAATACCGCTCGACAGGCCATAAGCCGTAGAATTGCTTAATGCAATAGCGTCATCAATATCTTTGAAGGTGAGGATGGGCGCCAGTGGCCCAAAGGATTCATGCACCACCATATCGGCATGGCGTGGCACATCCACAATTACTGTGGGTTCCATTAAGGCGCCTTTCCTGTTGCCGCCCAGCAGGACCTTTGCGCCCTGCGCTACTGATTTCCTTACTACGTCTTCCAGGTAGATGGCAGCGTTTTCATCAATTACTGTGCCCACCAGGGTTGAGGGATCGGCCGGATCGCCACAGGTATATTCGCTGGCTTTGGCAACAAACTTTTCTACGAACGCATCCTTAATGGATTCATGCACTAAAATTCTTTTCACGGCCGTACAGCGTTGCCCGCTGTTGCGGAACGATCCCTCTGCCGCCAGGAATACAGCCTTTTCAAGATCGGCGTCTTCCAGGATGATGATAGGGTCGTTGCCGCCTAATTCGAGAATTACCTTTTTGTATCCCGCTTTTGAGGCAATGTATTTACCCACTGCAACACTCCCTGTAAAAGAAACAATGTCTACCCGTGCATCCGTTACCAATGGCTCTGCTATTTCCTGGGTAGCGCCGAGCAATACACTGAGCATATAGTGCGGCAATCCGGCTTCATACAACAGCTCCACCAACTTAATCGCCGTAAGCGGTGTTTTCTCCGATGGCTTTAAAATGACCGGGGTGCCAACTGCGATGGCTGGTGCAATCTTATGCGCCACCTGGTTAAGCGGATGATTAAATGGGGTTATGCAAACCGCCAGCGACAGCGGCTCCCTCGTTGTAAATATTTTCCTTGCTTTGCCACTGGGCGATATATCGCAGGAAAAGATCTGGCCATCATCTTTTAATGATTCGATGGCGGCAAACATCAATACATCATGAGCACGGCCGGTTTCGTACCTGGCTTCCCGGATCGCTAACCCCGATTCGGCACTGATGACCTGTGCAAATTCTTCTTTTCGTTCTACCAACAATTGCCTGGCTTTTTCCAGAATGCTGTATCGGTCGTATCTCGATAATTTCTTGCCGCCTTTTAAGGCTGCTTCAATGGCTTGTTGCGCGTGGGCAGCATTGGCCAGTTTCACCGTACCCACCAGCCGCTTATCGTAAGGGCTACGAATTTCTAATACCTTATCTGAGACAACTGTTTTTCCCGCTACATAACAGGAAAGATCAATGACAGCGGTACCATTCGGCTCATTTAGTATTGCTGCTGCTGTTGATAATATAGTATTACTCATATGGATTCAAAGATTTTAATTCGTTCCATTCACGGTAAAATCGAAAATGTCAAAGTTTCTCGGATCGCCTGCTGCTTTCATTTTATACGCTGCACTCAAAGGGTGGGAGATCACCATCGGTACCATTTCCTCATAGCGTCCACCATGCGAACGAAGCGTCCCATCCAATGCAGAGAGGTCATGATACTGCGGTCGGCGTCCCACTACTACATCTCTTCCCGAAAGGACGACCAGATCACCAATACGATCTTCCGGTTGCTCCAGCACATGAACCGCGGTGGCCCTGTCATACACTTCGGTAATGCCGGGTTGTACCGCCAGCCAGTTCTTTATATCATTAATTTTGCTTTTATCGCCTACATGCACTACTACGTAAGAGCCCAAAGCGCCGTGGTGTTTTACGTAAGGATCAGTGATCGGACAAATAACACGGAAGCCATTTTCGCCAAACTTTTCTTCCAGCATATCTTCTACAAACAACACATTGGGCGAGCCATCTGCTTTTATTTTTGCATTCATGCCATGATCGGCCGTGGCGCCAACAACAGCGCCCAGGGCTATCAGCTTTCCGATCTCTTTATCCATCGCTTCATAAAAAGCCAGGGACTCTTCTGCTTCGGGTGAATACGTATGCTGCATATAATCGGTGAGGGAGAGGTACAGAAAATCGCCCAGTCCCTTTTCGATAAAGGCCACACCGGCACGCAATACAAACAGACTGGCATCGGCACTATAGATAGCGGGCGTTTTGTGACCCACCAGTTCTTCTACATTATCGATGCCATGTGTTTCCTTTTTTGCCTGGTTTGCTTTTTCGGCAGAGATGGCAATGCCTTTCATTTTATACGAAAGGATGTCCCTTAATTTTTCTTTGGCGGTCACCACTGCTACCTTTCTGCCTGCATTGGCCGCAGCAGCCAATAAGGTTTCCGCACGCAGGTATTCGGCCGAATTCATCATCACCTCCTGATCCTTGGCGGCATCATAAAAGAAGTTGCCGCTGATGCCATGCACGGCCGGCGATACACCGGTAACGATGCTAGAGTTATTGACATTGGTAAAAGAAGGCAAAGCGCCGCGCACCATACCACGGTAGCCATTTTTTGCCATTTGTTTCAGGTTGGGCATTCTGTCGAATGACATGGTGGTATCTACATATTCATCGGCCGATCCATCGATACAAATCACTACAATGGGTTTGGCTGCCGGTTGGTACTTTATTCCGTTTGCCTCAAATGCCTGTGTTGAAATTGCCATTAGATTAAATTTATTCGCTTAAATGATTTCAAAAGGTGATAGTTGTGCATGCTACGTGCTGCCTGGTTTCGTTCGAAACTTTTGAAAGAGCCGTGAGAACACGGCCCTTTGCTGTATGATTGCTTATGAGAAAAGAACTATTTTAATATCCACATTACGTCGTTCCTGGTGTCCGATCCTCCAAACTGGCCTTGAACAGCCGCCTTTACACTGACCCCATTATTCGTGTACTCTGATTGCGGATATGTCCAGCGTACTGGTATTTTGCCACCATTTTCATTAGCCGGACCAATATCAAACGTGGGCACTCCTGTGCGGCGTTGATTGAAGAAGGCCTGCCATCCTGAGTTCTGGAAAAAGCCTGCATATTTCTGGGTAAGGATCTGTTTCAGGCCGTCTGCATTATTGCCTTTGTAGGTTACTTCAGGTTGGGTCCAAAAGGCCGCTGTTTGTGTTACACCGTAGAATGCCGTCGATGTTTCAATGCCTTTTTTATAATTGTCGGCTGCATCTCCACTGGTCCAACCCCTGTTGATGCCTTCGGCAATATTGAAATAGGTCTCGCTGGCGCCTAACTGAATACAGGGTACGCCGTTAGCATCTTTCAGCCAATAGTCCCTGTTGATCGTAGCATACTTGCCCAGGTTGGTTTGGGTTTGAATATCACTTTGAATATCTCCCGTCTTGGCTCCTTTGTACCGCGCAAAGGGATTCAGCGGATCATCGGCAATGCCGGTAGCTGGTGAGGCAATTTTGAATATCCTGGCATCTTTCTGGGCAGTAAGGATATTGACCCAGGTGGCGCCTAGTATATTCCGGTTGACATAGAATTTTGAATCATCCGGCCAGATGGGGAAATTGTTGCTAAGGTGGCTGCTATTGTAGGTCATGCTCATATTATCCCCGTTGCCTGTCATTACAGGATATTTAGAGGGGTTGCTTACAATGGCATTGAACTTATCCTTGATCTTTAAGTCGGTATCCGCTTCTTTTTTGCTGAGGCTGATCAGTATCCGCAGGGCTAAAGAGTTCACCGCTTTTCTCCATTTGGTAACGTCGCCATTGAAGAATACATCTCCTTGCACAGCAGTAGAGGGATTTTCACTGATGATAGCGCCTAATTCGGTATTGGCTTCTTCCAGCCATTGCAGGCATTGTTTGAACACCTCTTTCTGGGGGTCGTATTTGGGATAATAAGTGCCTTCTGCGGCCTTCATGGCATCGCTCAAAGGAACATCGCCCATTTGTTCCGACATCCGGCTATATAGCCAGGCGCGCATGAATTTGGCGAGGATCTTATAGCTTTTGGTGACTGCATTGCTGCCGAGTTTGTCTGCTTCTACTTCCAAACGGGCCACATTGCGCAGGGTATTATAATACAGGTCACCCGATCCCCAGTTATAGGCCTGGTTGCCATAATAATCAAAGTTCAGGACAAGGGATTGCGCCATCCGGTGCGGATAGGAGTAGCTGGTCCAGGAATTATCATACAAATCATATTCAATACCGGTAAGGATCAACTTCGGAGATCCCTGATCAGAAGCATTCGGGTTCTGCTGCAATTCCTCAATTTTCTTGCATCCTGTTGACAGCGCCGAAACGAGTCCGGCGGCCAGTATCCATTTTTTATATACAGATTTCATGGTTGTTGTTTTTAAAGTTTAGAAAGTGAGGTGTAGGTTCACGCCAAAACTTTTAATAGAAGGGGTTTCCAGTTCGGTACTGGTACTGGTCCATTGGTCAAGATCGATGTTCCTGGCGTTCTTGTCTTTGGCACGATACCACAGGTTGCGGCCAACCATCGATACCGAAGCGGCATTGAAGAACTTCTGCTTTGACAGCAATTTTGGGGATACATTATAGGTAATGATCACTTCCCGCAGTTTTATAAAGGATTTATCGACCAGGTTGGCAATGCTGCTTCCCCAATAACCTTTGGCAAATGATTCCCATTTAATGGGTTTGCTGTTTCCCTTAAAGGTCCTGGTATCAGAAACCACATTTCCATCTCCATCCACGACCAATGTGCCACCGGTGATGTTAACACCCTGTCCTACATAGGTACCGGCATAACCAGCTGTATTACGGTTGTTCCAATCGGCCAGGCGGAATTCATTGGCCGATTCAGGATGGGCGCCGGCTTGCCATTGCTTTTGGTTCAGGTAATTAACCAGTTTGCCCCCGTAGCGGCCATCCAGCATAAACCCAAGACTGAAGCTTTTGTAACGGAAGGTATTTTGTAAGCTGCCAATCCATTTTTCATTGCCGAAGCCCACCAGTGTAGTATAGTTATTGAACAACGGCCTTCCATTGCTGGCATTGTAAACGATTTGTCCGTCTGGCGATTTTTGGAAATCGGAAAGGAACAACATGTCGGTTCTTTCACCAACCTTCACCCGGTTATACGATTTTAAGGTATCATACACTTCCTTTAAATAACGTTGTTGTGTTGACCAGTTGATCGTTACATCCCAACTGAAGTTTTGTTTCCTGATCGGCGTAGCTGTTACGATCAATTCAACACCTGTGCGTTTGTAGGTCAGCCCGTTTCGCTGCAATGAGGTAACACCGCTGCTGGAAGACAGGGGAAGGTAGAAGATAGAAGGGCCTTCAATATTCCTGAAATAGGTGACATCAATACCCAGTCTGTTATTCAGGAAACGCAGATCGGCGCCAAATTCCAATGCCTTATTGAATTCAGGCAAAATTTCCGGATCATACAAAGTACCGCCATAATACAGAGAAGGGTTTCCATTCCATCTTACGCCGGTAGAGTAAACAGGGGATAAAGAATACAGACCAAGATCAGTTCCCACTTTTGCATAGGATGCTCTGAGCTTTGCAAAGGAAACAAAAGAAGGTAGCTGCACCATTTCGGATATAAGCGCACTCAATGAAACAGAAGGGTAGAAGTAAGAGTTGTTTTGCTTTGGCAGCGTTGATGACTGGTCCATGCGACCTGTTAAACTCAGGAAGAGCATTTTCTTGTAATCAAAGTCTGCATAGCCATACACGCTTTTGCGCTGGTAAGCCGATTTGCTGGTTTCTGCAGAGGGTTGGTCAACACTGTTTTGAACGGTCCATAATTGAGGAACCAACAAACCATTATTGGTATGGCTGTATTGATAATTTGTTTTCCTGGATAACAGGTTGGCGCCCACTGATCCTTTGAAGGAGAAATTCGGGGTAATGTCCTTATTGTAGGTAGCCAATACATCCGTATTATTCTCCCAGAAGAAATTGAAGGATTCATTATACCCACCTTTCTGGAAATAATTACCATCGCCATTATACTGCGAGGTAGAGATGGGGAAACGGTTTTGCCGGTTGAGGTAGTTGGTGCTGACATTCGTACGGAAGTGAATGTCCAGGTTATTAGTGATATTGTATTTCAATTTGGCATAGCCATAAATATCATCTTTATAATAACCTTGCAATTGCTCATAGGCGGTGAACCAGGGATTGCTATATTGATAGTATTCTACATTTTTCTGCTGCGTGCCTACTTTACCGGGTTGCCAGTAATCCCTTAGGTCGCGGACATCATAATTGGCGGCGCCCCAAACCATCATGGAATAGATCGGACTGGCTGGCTGGTAAGCAAATCGGGGGTAATTGGGGGTGTATTGTTTATTGTAATTGATATTGGCTTCCAGTCTTAATTTTTCAGAGATGTTCAACCCGCCCGAAAAATTGATGTTGGTAGAATTGAGCTTTGTATTCGGCACCTGGCCACGCTGGTAAAGCTGGGTAATGGAGAAACGAATATCTCCTTTATCATTGTTGGCCGAGATGGCGAGGTTATTGGAAGATAGAATGCCATTCTGCAAAAAGTTGTGCAGGTTGTTTTTTCCTTTCGCTGTCCAGGGCAAAGGGATCAGCTTATTGGTAGCGGGGTCAACCTTGCTATCCCATTGATTGATGAGTTGTCCTTCAAAACGGGGACCCCATACATCATAGTCGGCATCATTGGTGCCACTGCCTTTACCATCCACAAATTCATATTGAAAGTTGGAGCCGGGACCATATTCGGCTTGCAAACCAGGTTCGGCGTTAAAGCCTGTTTGAAGCTGGGTGCTGGAGTTGAATTCTACCGAATAGCCCCGTTTGTTTTTGGAGCCTTTTTTGGTGGTAATTTGAATGGCGCCATTGGCACCGGCTGAACCATACAGAGCGGCGGCAGACGGTCCTTTCAACACCGAGAAGCTTTCAATGTCATCCGCGCTGAGGTTCCAGGAATCAGAGTTGATGGGAACACCATCCACTACGATAATAGTACCTCTTCCGCGCAAGGCAATACCGGGATCGCCAAAAAGGTTGGAAGAAGCGGCAATACGCAGACCTGCTACTTTGCCGGTCAACGAATTGATAACATTGGGCTCTTTCGCTTTCACCAATTCGGAGCCTTTTACCTCCTGCACGGAGTAGCCAACCGCCTTTTTTTCTTTTTTAATACCGAGGGCTGTTACCACCACCTCATCCAGGGCTTCTTTTCCTGGCTGCAGTTGCAAGTCGATCGAGGATTGCCCTTTTAATACCACTTCCTGTGGGGTATAACCAACCCTGCTAAAAACAAGGGTGCCGTTTGCAGGCGCACTAATGGTGAACCGTCCCTGGAGATCGGTACTGGTTCCGGAAGTGGAGCCTTTTACAAGTACCGATACGCCAGACAAAGGTTGGTTGCCTGGATCGGTAACAACACCTTTAATTTCACTTTGGGCGAAGGCAGCACCCACACCGGCAAATAGCGCTACCACCGTAAGCCATACCGGCAACATAGTTAGTTTGAGCAGTCTCATTGAAGAAGTTTTGGATTGAAGAAGTTGTTTAGTATATGTATCCCGTGTTTAGTATAAATATACAGACAATTAGTAAACAAAAGTTTACTAATACTAAACAATCCCTGCGCAATCGTATGCCCTTGCGTAGGCAAACGTTTGCGAAACTTCCTAATTAACTATTTGGTAATACGTATGGAGGGGAGGCTATAAATGATCGCTCAAGCCGGGAGATTATTTATGGGCATCGGTGATAAAGAAATATACGACCAGCATCAGGGCGTCGCCGTCGCCAATATTGGCCAGCTTGTGCGGCATCCGGCTGTCCAGGAAAATGGATTCACCTTCGCTGAAGATGTAGCTTTTTCCATCGACATGGTATTCCACTTTACCTTTTACCATGTAGTTGTATTCAACCGATTCCGATTGTATCAGCTTGTTCCGGCGGGCTCCTTTTTTCATTTCCAGCAAAACAAAGTCGACCGGCACGCTATGAATAGTACGGGTGAAAACGCGGTGATATAAAAAACCTTTGGCATATTCTTTTTCAAAGGTCTGGTAGTCTTTGGGCGATTTGAGGATCACCTTGGGCGGGGTTTTCTTTTTGGGCGTGATATCTTTAAAGAATTCGTTGAGGTCGAGATTCAATGCCTGCACGATGCTCATCAAAACCGGCAGGGAAGGCACCGCGCGGTTGTTTTCGATCTGCGAGATCAGGCCCTTGCTTACATCTGCTTTACTGGCCAGTTCCTGCACGGTAATGTTCTTTTGCTTACGGATCACTTTGATCTTATTACTGATCTGTAAGAGCATGTCTTCCTGCATAGATTATCATTTACAGCGATAAATATATCGGTTCCTGATCTATTTTCAAGAAGTTGGGGGTTTTCAGGGGAAGATTGGAGGATTGGAATTTTACGGCTTTTCTGTTTTCTTTGCGCTTCGACTGATAAATTCCAATGTCCAAATCCGAACTATGAACAACACCCTTACCCCGGAACAGAGAGACGAACTTCACCAACTTTTTTCCCAAAGAGATTTTTCTTTCGCCAACGCTGAAGCCAGGCTGGTCCACCACGGCTACGATGAAGCGACGGCCAAACAACTGGTTTGGGCCGCGTATCGGGAGCATAAGAACAGAATCATCGACCAGATCGAAGAGCGTCATCATGACACTGGCGGACAGGGGCAAAAGATCGTCCCCTACGTTGTCCTGATGATCTCGGTGATTGGGCCGCTTTTCGGCATCACTTCAACGGCCTGGTATATTTGCGTCATCGCCATTTCAGCCCTTATCGGTTTCTGGGGGGTAAAGCCAAGGCCTGTAGCGGGACTTTTGGGATGCGGTATTTTTCCCATGGTTTACCCCTTTGTTCACCGCCTCTATTTTTCGGGCAGAATAGGTTTTATGAAGATCGAGTTGTTGTTGCCTGTTTTTATCGCAGCCATACCAGCCCTGCTCGTTTATTTCGTCCTCGCCAGAACGATGTACGCGGATGCAGAGGATTAGTTCCCCACGTCAGTTTCCGGGTTGCTGCCTTCTGGTGCGGCATGCTGGCCAATACCTTTTGCCATTATATACGGGAAGATGCAAACGGTTAGGAGGCAAGAGCAAAAAGAAACCCGGTCCAGAAGAACCAGGTGTAACCTTATTGCTAAAGCTATTCTTTGCGCTGGTAAGATAATCCATAGTTTATCCCATTGCGTTAGACTTTGCCTGCATTTATGAATTTTGGCAGATAAAACCCGGCCCCCAAGAGCGGGCTCAGACACCTTCACCCAATCCATGGATGGTTCGTTAAATTCACGGATACCCTGGGGCTGAATAGGGTAATAGATCGTTATCCGATGGGAGAGGCTCAAGCTCTATTATCAGGCAGTAGTTACTTTCTGAAAGTCTCCCTGTAACCAGTTGCCGTTAAACACTTTTCCTGCCGAAGAACAACGAAATGATAAAAATTACCAGAAAGATGTAAAATAAAATCTTGGCAATGCCTGCTGCGCCGGCAGCTATTCCTCCGAAACCGAAAATAGCGGCAATGATAGCAATTACCAGAAAAATGATTGAATACCGTAGCATAGATGGGAGTTTTATGGTTAGTAATAGTAATTATTGCTCCTTACCGTCTTCTTTGTCTTCCTCATCGTGCCCGTGCGTCTTAACGATCTTGTTGTATATGCCAAAGAGCAAAAAAGGCGCAGCCCATTGGCCAATGAACAGGGCAGTGTGTTTTTGACCCATCAACTTCAAGGTGAGTGATATACCCATGGCGGCAATAGAGGCCCAAAGGAACGTGTCGGAAGGTAACTTTGCGGTTTGCTCTTCAATCGATTTAGCCACCGAACCTTCACGGTGTTGGCTATTGGTGGTAAGTTCCATAATTTTTGCTTTGCAATAAATCGCTCAATTATGCTGCCAGGAGGAAATTAGCGGACGCTCTCCTCTATTGTGGAGCCCCTTGTACTAAGGTGTGCCCCGTTTTCGCCACCAAATTAGTTTACGCCATAACCCTGAGGTTATTCTTCTTTGTCACCATCTTCCTGCTCAGCTTCCCCATCAGCTCTAGGGTTTGCAGGGAATCATTGCTTATATTTTAAGCTGAAGATGACCGTACAGGCATTCAGCAAGAGCGATAAGGCATTGGAGCCTATGATAATCCAGTCTTTTTTCAGGATGCCATAGATTACCCACAAAACCAAGCCCATAAATAGAACCGCCAACATGGGCATTGATACGTTTTCGGCTTTCTTTTCGCGAATGATCTTCACCAGCTGGGGCAATAGAGAAATTCCGGTTCCGATGCTGGCGGCGATACCTATGAGTTGTATGGTTTCCATAGGCTTTGCTTTAGCCGTTGGTGGCTTTCTTGAAAGTGTATTTCGCTTTGATGTACTTGTTGAGGAAAAATGCCTTCTCGCGGTATTGCTGCAAGTCTTTGTAAACCGACTCGGGTACTTGCAGATATTCGTAGATGGCGCCCGGGTTAAATGCGATCCTTAATACTTCTTCCGTGGGAATGTATTCAATATGTGCGATGACCGTAGACGGCATGAAGGTATAGGCATAATTCCTGTGCCCGACTCAGGTACGCAGTAGGTGTGCATCCTTTCCGAAATCCGTTTGCGTTAACTATAGCTGCCACATGATCATACCTGCAAAGAATAGTGCTTTCTAAAAATGACCGATAACGCAAGATTGATTTTCTTAATTTTGTGGTATGGATAAGAAAAGCGGCCGGTCTGTATCAACCTTCAACGCTGAGTTGAAATTAAAGGGCTTCAATGTCTTTCAGATAGAGGAAGACGGACAGGCCACCCGCGTATATAACCGGAAAGATTTCTATAAAATTTGCTTAACCACTGGTAAAAGCAGGATCCATTACGCTGACCGCACCTTCGACATGGATGGCACCATCCTGTTTTTCGGCAATCCACATATACCTTATTCCTGGGAAACGATCTCTACGACTTATGTTGGTTATACCTGCCTGTTCTCAGAAGAGTTTCTGAAGCAGTCTGAGCGTGCTGAAAGCCTGCAACAATCACCGTTATTCAAGATCGGTGGCACGCCTGTACTGGAGATCAGCGAAAGTCAGCGCGAGTTCCTGAATACCATCTTCAGAAAAATGGTCGAGGAACAGCAAACCGACTATATGTACAAGGATGATATGATGCGTAATTATATCAACCTTATCATACATGAGGCACTGAAAATACAACCTTCCGGGCACGTCGATCAGCATAAAAATGCGCTTTCACGCATCACCTCGGTTTTCCTGGAACTACTGGAGCGGCAATTCCCCATTGAAAGCGTTGATCGTCCGCTTCAGTTAAGGACAGCACAGGATTATGCCAAAACGCTGTCGGTTCACGTCAATTACCTCAACCGGGCCGTAAAGGAAGTCACCGGTAAGCCTACCACCTCCCATATTACGGAACGTATTTTAAGTGAGGCCAAAGCGCTGCTGTTGCACACCGACTGGAATATCGCCGACATTGCCTATTCGCTTGGGTTTGAATATCCTACCTACTT
Organism: Paraflavitalea sp. CAU 1676; assembly: GCF_029223285.1. Classification (GTDB taxonomy): domain Bacteria; phylum Bacteroidota; class Bacteroidia; order Chitinophagales; family Chitinophagaceae; genus Paraflavitalea. Next base: position 607,604 of record NZ_JARHUJ010000008.1, read on the forward strand.
CAATAACTTCTTTAAAAAACTGACTGGCACCAATCCTACCGCGATGCGCAGCCAGGAGGTTTGAAAATCTTAATGATTGGATTGATAGTCATAATAAGCGGTAGGGTTTAATGCCTGACCTTTGTATCCGTTATGGATACATCATCAACCATATTTACTAGGGACAAAGCAGGAGAAATCATTGCACTGGATGACCCGGAGTATCCGGCCTTGTTTAAGGTTATCCTAAAAGCGATCAAGACAACGGCCGAACTCAATACCCTCGTCACGGATGATATTGGAGCCATCCGTGCCTTGTTCAGTCGTTTGATCAATAAAACAGTGGGTGAAAGTTTTTTCCTGATTCCTCCCTTTTATACTGACTTTGGAGAGAACATAGAGATTGGTAAAAATGTGTTCGTAAACCATGCCTGCACTTTCATGGATAGGGGTGGCATTACATTGGAGGATGAAGTATTGATCGGCCCCAAGGTAAACCTCATCACTACCAACCATCCATTACCTCCTGCGCAAAGGCGGGCCACTATATCCAAACCGATATGGATCAAAAAGAAAGCCTGGATTGGAGCTGGTGCTACTATCCTGGCAGGTGTTACCATTGGAGAAAATTCAGTGGTGGCCGCAGGAGCCGTGGTATCGAAAGATGTTCCGGACAATGTGGTCGTAGGCGGTATACCGGCCAGGATCATCAAATCCCTGTAAGGCGGCCTCATCCGGGCGGATATGACTAGACACCGTAGTATAATATCCTCAATTCAAAACTTTTAATCCTACTTGTATGAGATGGACGACTATGGCAATGTTTTTACTGTTCTCTTTGCTGTGTACGGCTTATGCAGCTTGTGGGAAATCTACCGGCAGCAACAACCCAGACACGCCTCCAACAGATACGGCATCTATCAGTGATACAACCATCCGTAAAATGAAAGTAACAATCGGATCTGCCACCTTCCACGTAACGCTGGCAAGTAATGCAAGCGCAAAGGCGTTTCTTGCATTACTGCCCCTAACGGTTTCTATGACCGAACTGAATGGCAATGAAAAGTATTATGATCTTCCTAATAACCTCCCTACAAATGCAACCAATCCGGGAACGATCAAAACCGGTGACTTGCTGCTTTGGGGTAGTAAAACAGTGGTTCTTTTCTATAAAACCTTTTCCACTTCGTACAGCTATACAAGACTGGGTGTTATTGACAACCCGGATGGCCTGGCAGCAGCCGTTGGTGCCGGTAACGTGACCGTATCTTTTGAAAAAGAATAGGCGGCCATAAGGGATAAATAATACAAAGGCCAGTAATCCATCATTCATTAACTACGTAAATGCAGGATATATGCGTCCGTAGTGAAGGTTGGCGGCTCTTACACACAGGTAGGGATGCCCGCGGGTTTTACCCTCACCCTCAATAACATCGCATTGGCTAATACCCGGGTCAACTTCAATGCTTCCCTGATCGGTGGCATTCCGGAAACACAGGAAGTGATCGACTATTGTGCTAAAAACAAAGTTGTTCCGCAGATTCAGGTCATAAAAGCGGAAGCTGTCAACGAAGCCTGGGAAAATGTAGTGAACAGGAAAGCGCGCTATCGCTATGTGATCGATGCAAAGACAATTTGAACAGGAACCAATCTTCAGTTACTATGGCAGCCAACCACTTTGCTTTGATGGCCGCACGGGATTCAATAGATTCCTTATCGGTGCCCTGCGCGATCGCATCTATCGGAAAACGCAACGGATGTGTTCCTTTTTCATGTCCACCAGCGCCAGGATCCCGTCGGCAATGTTTGATTTATGTCAATAGTCTGGGTCTGATAAGGATATTCGTGTGAACCGGAATTATCTAACGTACCTTTACACTTATTTAATTTCCCGGCTAATTTACTGTGCAAACTGGATTTGTATGTGGGAACATCTATATACCACAAATGAGTTCGAGAAAGCAAACCTTTCCATCAATGCATTTGAATTGGAAGGAATTGCGGGATTTGTGTATCCGGAGCCTGCTGGCGCACCCGTAATGCTGTACCGTTCTTACAATCCCAAAAATGGCATTCACCTGCTCTCCAGTCTTCAGGAATATAATTATGTATTGAATTTTCTTGGTTTTGTGGGCGATGGCCAGGTTGGTTTTATTTACCCCTTGCCCACACCCGGTACAGTGCAACTGTCGCGGTTGCGCAACCCGGACCACGGAGATTATTTATATACGATCAATGAGGAAGAAAAGGCCAATGCGATCAACGTCTTTAATTATGTTGATGAAGGTCCCGCGGGTTTCGTGTACGCGGCGCCATCGCCTGGGATCAATACTCCACTATTCCGGTCTTATAATTCCGTGAACAATGATCATTTTTATACAACAGACGAAAATGAACACCGGCATGCTGTAAACAATCTAGGCTTTCGCAATGAACACATCGCCTGTCATTTACCGATGACGAGCCATCCATCCATCATCCCGCTATACAGATGCCATCGCCGGGATCCCTTTGATTTTTTCTATTCTACAAATATTACGGAGATCACCCATGCGATCAATAATCTGAATTATTCGTGGGAAGGAATAGTTGGTTATGTGGACGCGGTGCCTGCCGACAATAATATCCCATTCCTGAGGATGTATCACCCTGGCCGGGGAGATCATTTTTATACTACAGATGATAAAGACCATACCAACGCTATTAACTTAGGATATGTAGACGAAGGAACGGCTTGCAATATATTTTCTGTCCAGGTAGAAGGCAGCATTCCTTTGTTCCGGTTGCTGCATGTTTTTGATGCGATCGTTCATGTGAATATAATAGGGGTGGGCGGTGATGTCTGGCCAAACTCGCAATGGACTCTTTTTCGTAACGGTTTTATGGATGCCGCAGCGATACTCAGGCCCCATGGCATGCGGTTGAACTTGGTTACAGAATCCCTGATACGACAGGCCGACGCCGACGGCCATGAGGATATCGATGATGACGATGAGGCAAGGGATCTCACGCATGAATGGTCGGTGCCTAATTTTGCGGTAGATGTATTCGGCGTAAGTACGTATGCTGGTGAAACAGCCGGCTTTTCAGCAGTGGATGGAAGTTGTGATAAATCCTATCCCTGCCAGATGAATGGCTCCGTCGTTGAGGTAAGAGCTGCCATTCCTGTGGGAGTCGTTATGGCTCACGAAATATGTCATTATCTGGGTCTGGAGCATCGCGATGAGGGCCTCAACCTTATGCGAAAGTTTGGTGCTATGAACACCACCTTATTAGAGGAGGACCAGGTTTCTAAAATAAAGGAACATTGTTTTGTTCGCAAACTCAACTATCCATCATGAAACTCGAGTACCTTACTATTTTACTCAATGGCTCAGCCGAATCGCTGACACGGGAAATGGTAAGCAAAATTCCGGCGCAAGGCTTGTCGAATGCTGATGAATTAGCCAGCTTGCTCTTGCTGATCGATAAAAAAGGAGTCGAGCCCATTGTTAAAGCAGACCTTATCCTGCAGTTGCGGTGTTATATGAATGAAGAATTGGAAGAACGTTTGTTGTATCTGTTATTGGCTGGAACGGATCATATAGTTCGTAAACAGATAGTATCCGTATTAATGCAAACGGGCAGCAAACGTGTTTTGGCAGCACTGGAGAAAACAAAGCAGGATCCGTTACTGGAATTCGTGCATACCGTAATAAGTCACCGGTTAGGGTTAACGCCAAAATATTTCAAAGCGCCGACGTCCGTGCAAAAACAATTACCCCTGCAACGTTCCCGCAGTTTTAAATCCGGCTTACTGGCTCCCGAAACCAGCAGTAAGATAATTGGTGAAGTGAATGCTGGTACCTTTAATTTAGGAAGCTTCGACCCTGGCGGTGTACAGATCGAATGCATTAATAACGACACGGTGGTGATGTTCCATAAAGAAACAGTCGGTGCAGGGTTCAGTTATAGGATGGGAAAGCCCTCGGTGATTGGCGCGATCGTCAGGCGCAGTGAAGAGCACGACCGATGGACTTATTCACGCATGATCCTGGCCGGCCCGTTAGAAAAGGAGCAATGCTATGTGGCCGTTTACAGGAGAAATGGTGTATGCGACCTTTTTGGCACGGGACTATTGCAGCAGAGGACTATAGAATTACATACGGTACGACAGGCCGGTAATGCAAATATGATTGTGCGAGTATATTGGCACGGGGGATCAGCTGTTATCGCTGGTATTGTCGATCTTATAAAAAATCCGGCCCGGACACCTATTCCGCTTACTTCGTTATGAAATACCTTATCATTTGTTTCATGGCACTTGTACTTACAAAAGTACAGGCGCAGTATCCGGCAGTGACCATTCCGGGATCTGAGGTGAGGAAGATCACTTCAAAGATCGTTGCAGGCCAGGAATATGAACTGCACATCATGCTACCCAGGGACTACAAGACAGCCGACAAAAAATATCCTGTTGTATATCAAATGGATGCGCAATGGGATTTCAAGCTGGTGACTGGTTTATACGGCGATTATTACTATGATGGGTTTATTCCCGAACTGATCATTGTAGGGGTAACCTGGAGTGGAGAACAGGCCAATTACGACAGCCTGCGCAAAAGAGACTATACGCCCACTAAAATAGACGCCATGCCGCAAAGCGGTGGAGCGGATCAGTTCCTGGCATTTATGAAGCAGGAATTGTTTCCCTTCATCGAGTCTAACTATAAGGCGGATGGTAAGAACAGGACACTGATGGGGTGTTCGGGTGGAGCGGTGTTTACCTTATACACCTTGTTCACCCAGCCCGACCTGTTCACCGGTTATGTAGCGGCCAGTCCATATATTCCCTGGGATAATGAAGTATTGTATAAGTTTGAGCAGGCGTTTGCCAAAAAGCGTTTGCCCAATCCGGTACGTCTGTATATGACAATGGGTGACGTGGAAACAACCCGCCCCGTCTTTGAAAAATTTTCCGCCAATATGGTGGCGCGCCAATATCCATCCGTTCGCCTGCAGTCAAAGATACTGGAGAACACCGGCCATTCAGGCACCAAGCATGAAACCTATGCCCGTGGGCTACAATATGTTTTCGAAAGACCCCAATTGAACCTGGCGGCCGGTGTGTTGAACAGCTATGCCGGTACTTATCAATTACCAGACGGGCGGACGATGCAGCTCAAAAATGACAACAGTCAACTGGCGCTCTATTTCGGCAGCAACCGGCTATTTACTTTGTATGCAGCCAGTGAAACCGATTTTTACGCCACCGCGCAATTTTTCAATATCCATTTTGACAATGCGTCTGGTAAGCCGCCAGGTTGTTGGTTGGAGACATTTGGCAATAAACAATTCGTAAAGAGAACAAACTAACGGGCCCGGCCCCACCTGATCAGGCCTATTAAGTGCCTGCCATTTAGTTGGCAGGGAAACAGGGCCCCCTCCTCAATTACTATAGGCAGCCAACCACTTTGCTTTAATGGCTGCGCGGGATTCAATAAATTCCTTATCGGTGCCCTGCGCGATCGCATCCAGTGGGAAACGCAGCGGACGAGTTCCTTTTTTCATGTCCACCAGCGCCAGGATCCCGTCGGCAATGGTCTGTGGGTTCATGTCGAATTGGGCCATTTTGCCAAACAAGGCGGCTCCCAGGGCATTGAATTGTTGGGTCGCCTCCTCGCCATAGGCTGCTACGATATCAGGCTTATCTGCCGAAAGGCCAGCCTTGGAGCCATTGGTCATTTCAGTGGGATACACGCCGGGTTGAATGCTGACGTTTTCAATACCAAAGGCAGCTAATTCGTCCTGTACGCCTTCCGTGATACTTTCAACCGCGAGCTTGGAAGCGATATAGGGTACCATAAAGGGGAGGGTATGACCGCTGGCGCCGGTCGTGATGTTGATGATCAACCCATTTTTTTCAGCGCGCATGGAAGGCAATACAGCCTGATAAGTCCGCAGTACGCCGTAAAAGTTTACCTCAAACATATTGCGGACCTGGTCGATGGAATACCCTTCCAGCAAACCAAAACCGCTCACGGCAGCGTTGTTGACGAGCACGTCTATTTTGCCATACTTTGTCAACACCTGTTGAAAAGCCTCCCGTACAGACACATCGCTGGTGATATCGATGTCCACTACTTCAATATTGGGCAGCTTGCCCAGCTCCTTTGCCACCGCTGCATTCTTCGTCGCAGTATTGCGCATACCGGCAATGACTGAATGGCCTGCTGCTGCCAGCGTAATAGCGGTAAGTTTTCCGAAACCGGTGCTGGTACCGGTAATAAAAATCGTCTTTGACATGGTTATTTAATTTTTGTGGATGCCTGTTTTTTGACACCACAAAAATGGGATAACCTGTACCCCTGGGCATTGAGGCAGGATAAGAAATAACTTGACATACATCAAGACGAAATTGCCGGCGCCAGCGTATCGTTCAGGGTTTCCTGCTGGCGTTCTTGCGGATGCGGCTGAGTGTTTCCGGCGTGATCCCCAGGTAGGAAGCGATCATGCTTTGCGGGAGCCGGTTGGCGAATGCGCTGTATTTTTCCAGGAAGGCCCGGTACTTTTCCTCGGCCGTGTAACTCAGTGCGGCCTGTATGCGATTTTGGGAGGCTATAAAGCTTCTCTGCAGAATTTGATTGATCAGTTGGCCAAAGGCAGGTATGGCCACGCACAGCTTCTCGAAATTGGTATGGGCAAATAAAACCACCTCGCTATCCTCCACAGCATCGATATTGAACCTGGAGGGCTGGCCGGAAAGCAGGCTCTCCCGGTCGCCAATCCACCAGTTCTCGATACCGAACCCGATGATATGTTCGCTGCCCGCTTCATCGATCGAATAGGTGCGCAAACATCCCTTCGCGATAAACGCATCATATCTCCATACATCGCCTTCCTGCAGCAGATACTGCCGCTTCCTGATCTTTTTGATGATCGAAGACTCCCGGATACTCGAAGCCTCTTCACTGCTCAGCGAAATCTTATCGTCGAGGTATTGCTGGAAAATCTCATACATGGGGTAAAAGTAGGACAAAGATTCTTAGACCTTCCTATCTTTAACTCAATGTAGACTGAAGTAGAAATTAATAATGTATGTTTTTAGATGTCTATCATCTTAATAAAGGGATTAAGCCAATATTCTCTGACATTGATTCGATCGATTGGTATGATGGCGCTGTCAATGGTGTATTCAGACTTGACCAAACAAACCAGTGGTTTTTGTTTTGTATGGTTTATTTTGAACTGAACATCCGGGAGCGGATCTTTTTTGTCATTGAAACCAGCGAAGAATGGAAAGTCGAATTTACGGGTATGTTTCAATACCATGAGTATGGTTGGCTTACAAACTACGACCAGGTAAAAGCCAAAATGCGAAGTGCGTTTCAAAATTATGCAGGTGATGTATACCTGGTCAAAGCCCGTACTTTGGAGGGTAATGAATACGAGATTGTACAGATTCCTTTGGAGCATTTGCGGTATGTTGACACTATCGAAGAAGGCGTCGATCAGGACGAAGCATTCGTTTCCAGGTTAAATTCCCTTTTTATAGAACGTCCCGGAAGTTGAGTAGCCGTAAAAGCCATCTGAGTCAGGAGGTCAACCAATTTTGCATTGGATGGCGACCTGCTCATGAACTCATGCACTAGTCTTTTTTTTTCTTACGTGCACTCTCCATCAGCAAACTTGTATATCAGCTGCCTGAAGGCTGTAGCATCATGTACTGACAGACTCTTTTTTTGAATTTGATGTTTGTGATCGCTGTTCTCTTCTTACTTTACTAAAACAAGTTGACCAGGTAAACGTTAATGCCCAACCCAAACTTTTTTTTAAAATTAATGAGGCCGGCCATAAAAGCAAGAGCATCCAGAGCAATGCCAAAAGCTGGTCGACCTTGCATAAGTTTTTGAGTTTCAGCAATGCTTTGTGTTTTACCACCCGCACCTGAAGGTCATTTATCGACAGCCATGTAGCTACCTCATCGATCCCCATTTTTTTGAAATAAAACGTATGCTCTTGGTCGTATCCGGGTATTGTCTCAGCTAAACCAACGCTATGTTTTGTTCGGTCCTTGTTCGAGAATCATTCGTACCACCTTCGCTATTTTGCGAAGGTTTCCTAAGGGAATACCGAACAAATACCGAACAAGTACCGAACAAAACAATAATAATTCCCCACCTTGGCTACTGTGTCCTTTGCTAAAATAACTATACAGGTTTCCGGTGATGTCTAAAAGGGTTATACAGTAAAATAACCCTGTCTAAAGTAGTTATACAATGTTAGATAATTTCTTGCTTATTTGACTATACAGG
>NZ_JARHUJ010000009.1 GCF_029223285.1 Paraflavitalea sp. CAU 1676
AGACTTGAGTTAGTGGTCACTCCACCTAAACTTCCGTCCCCCCCAAAGATCCCCACAGATAAACTCCACACAACGTCATAAAAGGAAAAAGGGTGCCTCATAATTTTGAGACACCCTCTTCCTTTTGTAGGTAAGCTGCCTGTAAATTACTTGATCTTGCTTACAACAGTTTCTTCAACATAACTGCGATTCCTGTTGATCTTGTACACTTCAGCCTGGCTGTTCTTCTTGGCCTTAACTTCTACATTCAACACGTTGTCGCCTATCTCTTCGGTGTTCAGCATAAACTTTTTAGAGATGCTGGTACCTTTCACCTTTGTGCTGTACAACACGTTGCCAAAGTCATCGCGGAAGGTGATGGTATACTCGTCTTCTTCTTTCTTGTTCAGGTTCAGTTGGAAAACAGGTTGGTTTTCGTAGTGACCAATGAACTTGAGTTCTATAGCTGTAGCAGATTTTTCTTTTTCGTTGTTAGCCAAAGTAGTGGTAGAAAAGGCTAAAGTAAAAGCTACCAGGGCGATTGCCACAATGCCGTAATTTCTCATCATCGATTTCATAAAGTATTATTTAAAGTTTTTAAAAACAGTATTGAAAGCTTCGTATGGATGGGCAACCGGGCATGCAATGTAGAAGAGAAAAAGGAGGGGGAAAACTCCTGAAGACCAACGCCAGACTGACGTTCTCTTTAATTCATGATGCAAACATATAACCTCATTTCCCGCCGCCAAAACCAAAAAAAGGCCGGTTTCAGTATCGTAAAGCTCCGTAGTAAAAGTTGAAAGCGGCCATGGGGGCGGGTTTTCAGGAAAAAGCACCATGATGCCCAACCTGTATTTGAGCCCTTAAAAAAGCCTGAAAACAACTGTTCTTTGCACATTTCTTAACAATTAGGACATATTACAAGCCCTTTCTTAGCAACTGCAACAGGCCCAACGATGAATAGGGAGAATCACCATATGTTTGATCGGCGAGGGCATGTTGAGGCATAAATGGGCAACCCCTTCGGGCGTTACGGGAAAAGTGTAGATACCGGAGCAAACTGGCGGGATCGATGCATCGTCTGCATCATTCCTGTTGTCAATTGTCGTGTATAGAAAAACGTGAAGATTCGCGCGCAGGGATTGTTTTGATAATTCTCAACATTTCATTCCCAAAAAAGGACGCTACAGGCGCGGATTACACGTATTTATACCCAAACTGAAATAAATTCCCAAAACGATACAATTTATCGTCTTAATACAAGTTATAAGCTTATATATAGGGGAAATATGAATGTATCAACAGGTATTTTCTTATTTCAGAAACAAGTATAACTTTATGCGCAAAGCATTTTTAATATAATCCAATATCGATCCTAAAACCGTATAGTAAAATCATTTTAAAACCAATTCCATGAACCTAACCCCTACACAATTCAGGCCACTCAAGCCTATTATTTACCAGGTGTTATTGAACTGTCTCGAAGAGTGCACGCAGCACAACGGCGATCAACCCGTTGGTGACAAGGCGCGTCGTTGACAGGGTAGTATTTCACGCATCATTTTCCCTGTAATCAATAACCTAATCGTTACTTACCGGTACTGCCGGTAACGGATTCCGTAGCTCTTCCGCATTGGCTGGATGGGCTGGGTAACAGATTTTGATATTGACTAAACTCTATACCGTATGGCTACTGCATCAGAACCCAACCACCCTCTATTTTCATTGAGGGAACCCCGTATCAGGCAACTACTAACGGGATTTCTTGCAATGCTTGTGTGTATGTTAGGCTTACACACAGGTGCTTCTGCATTTGAACCGGGCAAAGGTCGCCCGCCTGGTGTGCCGGATATCAACCATCCAGGCACAAAAATCATTGTAGTAAAGGATAGTTCGCTCGCCAACGGTATCGAGCAAAATACAGTTACCGCCACTGTAGTGGATGAATTCGGTAATCCTGTTGCAGGTGCCTTCGTTGCCATCTTTGTTGGTACGGTGAGTGGAGGTGATTGGACAGGCCCCAGCGGCTCTTTTACTTATTCGTTCGGCTCAATTATTCCCGGTGACCGGCAAGTAGAAGCCAAAGTGAATGGTATTGCCTTTAAGAAAAAGGCTATGACCTATTTCAAAGCTCCCCCTCCCGATGTAACCGTCACCACCACCTACCTCGACGACATCATTACCGGCGCCAAGGCAAATAATACCGCCATAAACGAAGTATATGCACACATCACAGATAAGTATGGCAACCCGATAAAGGACGCAGAAGTTGATTTTACCATCGCATCAGGTGTTGCCACTAATAAAGGACCCCTCAAAATCAAGACGGACGCCGCTGGCAATGCTTACCTGCAGTTGGTAAGTACAGTAGCTGGAACGGTAACGATCACGGCAAAGGTCAATGGCGTTGAGATCGTCAATGGCAGGCCGGCCACCGTTCAGTTTGTCGCCGATGACCCTTCCACCTCCAATCCACTTACATTACTAACCGTTGTCGATAATAACAGGACGGCCAATGGTGTAGCAACCAATAGCGTAAAGGCCCATCTGGTGGATGCCAACGGAAACCCTGTTTCCGGGGCCAATGTTACATTTGAAATTGTAAGTGGTACTGCCACTTTTACCATACCCAATCCGGTAGCTACCGATGCTGCCGGTAATGCTATCATTACCCTTAGTAGTACCGTTGCCGGAAACGTTAAGATCAGAGCGCTGGTCAATGGATCGGTGATTTCGGGAAGTCCTGTTGGAGTATCCTTCCTCGCCGATGTGCCGAGCGTCGCAAACCAATTCACAGGGTTGCTGGTGATGGCCAACGGAGCCATTGCCAACAATACAGCCAGTGATATCGTTACCGCCCGCATCAGAGACGCTAATGGTAATGCCGTTAACAATGCTTCAGTCGAGTTTTTCATTTATAGTGGTGTTGGATCATTTCTTGGAAGCTCCACAGTAATCACCAATCCGAGTGGATTGGCGGCCATCAGGATCGTCAGCACGGTTGCTGATACAGTATTGATCGTGGCCAAGGTTAATGGAGTGGATATTATTAATGGAAGTCCGGCCAAAATATGGTTCGTACCTGATGTACCCTCAACGTCCAACCCGTTGACGGCCCTGTTGCCCGATGACGCACAGGCAATTGCCAATAATACAGATCTCGCGGGCGTAAAGGCCCATGTGGTCGACGCCAATGGCAACCCGGTAAAAAATACAAAAGTAACCTTCAGTATCAGTGGTGGTACCGCCAGTGGCTCGGCTACCCTCACTTCGGTAAATGGCGAGGTGTATACCGATGCAAATGGCGATGCGATCATTAAGATCAAGAGCCCGCTCATCGGTACCGTACAAATTATTGCCACTGTTAACGGCCAGCCTATTCTCACCGGCAGCCCCCAGGAAGTGGAATTCGTGGCCGATGTGCCTGCAGTGAATAATCCGGGGACTTATATTGTGGTTTCGCAGGATAATGCACTGGCAAACGGCGTGGCTGTTAATGTCATAAAAGTGCATGTGGTAGATGCCCTGGGTAATCCGGTAAAAGATGCATTGATCAAGTTTACCCGCGTTAGCGGAACGGCTACTTTCACCAGTCCCCCCACACTCACAACAGATGATAATGGAGAAGCTACAGTTACCCTGAATAGCACGGTAGCGGGCAAAGTAAATATCACTGCAACAGTCAATGGTGTGACTATTGTGAATGGAAGTCCGGCCATAGCCACTTTTGTGGCGGATGTGCCCAGCACCACCCATCCCCAAACAACCCTGCTGCCCGATGACCCACAGGCTGTTGCCAATAATATTGACCTGGCTAGTGTGAAAGCCCATGTAGTGGATGCCAATGGTAATCCTGTGAAGAATGCCAAAGTGGTATTTGTCATCGACGGTGGTACTGCCGCCGCTTCGGCAACACTTGTCCCCGTTACGGGTGAGGTTTTCACTGACGACAATGGTGACGCCTTCATCAAAATTAAAAGTCCGCTTATCGGGAAAGTAATGATCAAGGCCACCGTAGAAGGTCAACCGATCACCAATGGAAGTCCACAGGAAGTGGAGTTCATCGCCGATGTGCCAGCTGTTAATAATCCCGGAACTTATATCGTAGTTACGCAGGATCTTGCCCTGGCAAACGGCCTGGCCATCAATATAGTAAAAGTCCATGTGGTAGATGCCCTGGGTAATCCGGTAAAGGATGCACTGATAAAGTTCACCCGTGCATCGGGTACCGCTACCTTTACCAGCCCGCCCACATTGACCACCGACGATAACGGCGATGTAACCGTCACCCTCAGCAGCACGGTAGCCGGTAAAGTAAATATTACCGCCACCGTCAATGGAGTGGCCATCGTGAACGGCAGCCCCGCAATTGCTACGTTCGTATCCGATGTGCCGGAGCCGTCCAATCCGTTAACGACCCTGAGTGTCGTGATACCGGCCGCCCCCGCTAACGGAACTGCTGTAACCAGCGTAAAAGCACATATCGTCGATGCAAACGGAAATCCTGTAAAGGGAGCCAGTGTGGAATTCTTCCTATCGGGTGCAGCCAATATTGTAGAAACCAATCCAGTCATAACCGACGACAATGGCGACGCCATTATTACGCTCAACAGCACGGTGGTGGGCATCGTATCCGTTACCGCCAAAGTAAATGGGGTAGTGATACTCAATCCCGCTCCAGGCGGCAAAGTGGATGTAGAGTTTACGGTCGATAAACCGGCTACCACCAATCCCGCTACCCGTTTGATCGTAAAAGTGACGGGCGCGGAAGCTGATGGCGTAGCACTCAATGAAGTGCAGGCACACATTGAAGATGCACAGGGTAATCCCGTGCCGAATGCTACTGTAACCTTTGCCATCAACCGGGGTACTGCCACATTCAGTGGGCCGGTAACCCTAACCACCGATGCAAATGGGGATGTGGTCATTACACTCTTCAGCAACGTAGCCGGAGAAGTGGATGTAGTGGCAACAGTGGGAATAGACCCGATCGTGAACGGTAGTCCCGCTACGGTGATCTTTGTGTCAGGCAAACCAAGCAATACCAATCTCGCTACCCGTATAGATCCGGTGATCAAAAAGGCACCGGCCGATGATATCGCATTCACCAGTGTGAAAGCGCATGTGGCCGATATTAACGGAAACCCCGTTGTGGGGGCGCCCGTTCAGTTCTCGATACTGAATGGTACAGCTACCATCAAATTACCCAACCCGGTAGTGACGGATGCCAATGGGGATGCTATCATAGAACTGCACAGTGCAGTGGTAGGCATCGTACAGGTGGAAGCCACGATCCTGGGCCCCAATCCGCTGAAGATTAATTATGGCAGCCCGGCCGAGGTCGAGTTTGTGGTCGGTGATCCTTCCGTCGATAATGCGGCCACACTCCTGAGTGTGGTAACCGACAATGCCGAAGCCAATGGTACGGCCTTGAACAGCGTGAAAGCACATATCGCAGACGCCGCCGGTCACCCGGTGAAGGACGCAGTCATCGTATTCTCGATCGAATCGGGCACAGCTAATATCGTTGAGACCAACCCGATCCTTACGGACGCCAACGGCGATGCGGTGATCACACTGAACAGCACCGTAGCCGGTAAAGTGAAAATAATAGCCACCGTAAACGGAACGTCTATTAAGAACGGAAGTCCGGCCACCGTAACCTTTGTGGCCGGTAAACCCGAACCCACTAAAAAGGAAACAGAACTGATCGTAGTCACCAATAACGCCAGCGCCAATGGTGTTGCCACCAATAGCGTCAAAGCCCACGTGGTAGACTTTAATGATAACCCTGTTCCGGGCGCCGTAGTAACATTTGCGATTGCCACCGGTTCCGCGACCATCGTGGAAACCGGTCCTTTCACCACCGATGCCAAAGGCGAGGTCGTCATTACCTTGACCAGTACCGTCGGTGGCGTCGTTGAGATCACTGCAAAAGTAGACGGAGCAGATATCGTAAACGGTAGCCCAGCGTCGGTAACATTCACCACCGATCCGGATGTGACAAATCCTGAAACCAAGCTGGTTGTTATCACCAACAATGCGATTGCAGATGGTAATGAGACCAACAGCGTCAAAGCACATGTGGTAGATGCCAATGGATCGCCGCTGGCGTTGAAGGAGGTATTCTTCCGCATAGAATCTGGCGATGCAACTGTTCTCACCGTACAGCCGGTGCTCACCGATGTCAATGGCGATGCTACCATCCTGTTGGCAAGTAAGACGGCCGGGTCTGTATCAGTGACAGCTAAAGTTGGTGATAAGCCGATAACGTTTGGCAGTCCCGCCAAGCTGCGCTTCGTACCTGTAGATATATACGTGCCGAAGGTGTTTACACCGAATAATGATGGTAATAATGATGTGGCTAAGCCCATTGTTGTGGGACTTACCACCTTCCATTATTTCAGCATCTACAACAGGTGGGGTAACCTCCTGTTCACGACCAAAGATCCCAACGCAGGATGGGACGGAAGGTTTAAAGGCGTACTGCAGCCCGTAGAGACTTACCTCTGGATCGCGGAAGGGGTCGACAGGGACAAGAAGAAGGTGGTGCGCAGGGGCATGATCTCCCTGGTACGATAACACCAGGAAAATAACGGTTATATGAAAGCTACTATCCGATATACAATTTAAAACCACGGCCAAATGAAATCAATTTGGTTACTAACATGCGGCGTTTTATTGGCAGGGATCGTTTCTGCACAGGAGATCAACTTCTCCCGTGTGCAGGACATGGCCATCTGGTACAACCAGTCCCTCAAGACCGATAAACAAAACGGCTTAAAGCTGAACTATCGAAACGTTCAGTACGGCGGGCAGATCGCCTACAATAGTATCAGTGCCATGGTCGATATGCCTATCCTGTCGAGGGCCAAAAAAGAAGCCCCCAACAGCGGCGGATATTTCAGTGCCAGTGCAGGCGCTGCCTCCGATAAATCGAACCAGGGTATCCTCAACAACACCCTGGGATTACTCGGTGTTTCGTACGCGGTGCCTATTTCGAAGAACGAGACCTATGCCGCCATCGGTTTCCAGGGCGTTTACTACCGGAGTAACCTGAACATCAACGGTGGGTCCTTTTTTGGCGACCAGTACGACAAGTACGGGCCGGTCGATGGAATGGCCAGTGCCGACCGGTTTGCCAGCGGATGGTCGTACGGCTATTTTAATCTGAACGCCGGCATCTCAGTTTTCAATAATTCTGCGTTTAATAAGTGGTATGTGGGCGCATCGGTCATGCATATCAACAAACCCTTTACCGACCAGGCAAAATCGAAGGAGTTTCGCCTCCCGCAGGCCTGGGGTGTCCAGGGGGGGTATAAGTTCGCAACAGGTATCGATGATGACGAATGTGGATTCTATGCGGCAATGAACTGGCAGGGAAGGGCCTACAAGCACTTCTTCAACGGAACCTACTCAACGCCCATCAAACAAATGCCCGGCACTGCGGTAGGGCTGGGGCTGGGTTATCGGTATGAAGACGCTCTGGTACCGAATATTGAATTAAGATATATGAAACTGATACTTGGAATATGTTATGACATCAATATCTCAGGCATCAGTGCATCAGGCATAAAACGAAATGGATTGGAATTAGCTGTAAGACTCGATTTCTAAAACATCTCCCGATACCTATGCAATAACCCTTGAAAAATCAATAACCAATGAAAAAGGTATTAGTCTGTTTGGCGGTGTGCCTGCTGCTGGCTGCAAAAGGCATCCTGGCGCAGGAGGTCGCAAGAGAATGGGATAACAGATGGTTTATATCACCCCTCTGTAAATTCCAGGTGCAGGAGTTTGGTATGCTGGAAAAAAATAAGCTGGGGTTCCTCAGCAACGCCAATGAACTCCCGATCATGGATAAGATCAACGCATCTTTCGCAGCATCTGCCTATAAGAATATAGCCGGTCGCCTGTCATTCAGTGTCGATGTGGGGCTTGCTTATGGGCACGTTGCCAGCAAAGACCGCATGATCGGTACCACCGAAAAGCAGACCTATAACCTGCTCAACGCCACCTTGTATTATCACTTATTAAGTCACCGGTATCGCCTGCAGCCTTTTATATCCGCTGGTATCAATAACCTGATCAATGACTCCTCCTACACCAGTGTTCCGATGGGAGTGGGGTTGAAGTTCACCTCCAAAAAGATCATGGTGCTGGGCCAGGCGGCTTACGGCTACTCTGTAAGCAAGAATATCTCCAATACGATCATGTATTCGGTGGGTATGTACCTTGCCATTAATAATAAAAAGAAGAAGAAGTCGGATAAAGACAAAGCGGCATCCGAACAGGCAGCCCTCGATTCTATGAAGAAAGCGCAGGACAGCCTGCTGGCTAAAAAGTCTGATACCACAAAGACCAATGGACAATCGATCGTCAACAACTTCTATATTAATGTAAATGTCGACTCCCTGTTAAATGCCCGTGCTGGCAATGCCAATGGAAATAATAATGGTAATAGCAACAATCCGAATGGCAACAATGCCAACGGTGACCAGGATGGATTTGCTAATGGAAATCAAAACGGCTCCCCGAACGGTAACAACAGTAAGAACTGGGGCAAAGACCGGCAGAATGGGCAAAGCGACTTTGGCGACTCCATTGCCGGAGGCAAAACGCCCCAGGCATTTGACCTGATCGACTTCCAGGTCGATACCATCAATGGCAAGCCGGCCCTGAAGTTCATCATCTACTTCTACTATAAAGACTACTCGCTGACCTCAAGGGCCTTTGCAACGGTCGATAAGGTGATTGCCCAGTTGAAACGAGATCCGAAGAAGGTAGTGGAAGTGAAGGGTTACACGGACAATGTGGGGTCAACCGAATACAACAATTACCTCTCGATGCGCCGTGCCCAAATGGCCTTCGACTATATGAACAGCAGAGGAGTGCCGGCCGAGCGGATGATTGTAAGCTATTACGGAAAAGAATACCCGGTTGCTGAAAATACCCAGGCCAATGCATGGCTCAACCGAAGGGTGGAACTGATAGTGCACGACAAAGAATAAAGACACAGTTTAGGTTTAACATAGAAGGGGGATCTGCATGGATCCCTCTTTGTTTTTGTACCACCCGAAAAAAATTTTTAGACTTGGTTGCGCTTGCCGGCACCCACATAGATCCCTGCTGCCCACACAATGATCCCGCTGCCGACTGGTCCACCTTTCCGTATTTCGACCGCTAATCATGACTTAAGCTCCGCCACAGGTAAAAGACCAGGTAGCTTTCCCAGCCCTTGAACTTTTTGAACAAGGGGGCCATCTTGCTAAGGTCTTTTTTGTCATCGATCAACTGGTGGTTCAGCAGTGCGTTCAGTAACCCAACATCGCCATGGGGAATGGCCTGCATTTGCTTGAGCGACTTCATGAGTGCATAGTTGGCGGTCCACACGCCAATGCCCCTGATGTTGGTGAGCAGGGCTACCTGTTCTTCATACGACTTGCATTGTTCAAGAGTTGACCGGCTCACCGATCCGTCGGCAAACAATTGGGAAAGGTGTATCAGGTACTCGGCCTTTCGGGTAGAGAATTGCAGGTTGCGGAGCTGCTCAACCGTAACGTGTTGCAATACTGCCGGTTTGGGGAAAATATGCAGTGTGTGCCGGCCCGATTCTAGCGTGGTGCCGAAATGTTCTACCAGCCTTCGTTTGAGGGTATAGGCGAAAGTAAGGTTGATCTGCTGGCCGATGATGCTCCAGCACAAGGCTTCGTAGAGATCATGAATGCCGATGAGACGGAAGCCTGCATAATCTTGCACCATGTATGAGAGCCGTTTGTGTTTACCCAGCAATTGATAAAAGGGGCTGATGTCGCGTTCCAGATCGAACCACTCGATAATATATTGTTGCAAGGCTTGCTGAAGCGCCGGGCTGCCATTGTCCGATTCCATGGTCAGGATAAGATGGCTTTCATTGGCTTCCAGGCTGAAGCCAACGTTTTGCTCATTTATACAAATGGCTTTGGATAGTTTCCCGGGTTCAATAACATGCAGGCAATCGTCGTAGTTGCGGTTGAGGAACCACAGGCATTCCTCAAAACTGAACAGGGATGGTTTCGGTATCAGCAAGGGATTCATCCGCCAAAAGTACGCCACGGGTCAACACCTGCCCACCCGATTCTTGCGGCCCGGTTGCAACACATTGGCAACTGCCAAGACATTGGGCTTTCCAGCACACATCCTTCGTCTCTTGTATAGTCTTACAGCACAACGCCATCCATGTTTGTAACTTCGCGCACAGGCTCGTATCCGATTTGCGTGGTTATCTTAGATCTTACTCATTCAACTTCCTTGCCGTGTATTTTTCTTTATGGTTTCTGCGCCCGCCCACCTGCCTCCAATGTTTGCCTGCCCACAAACATCTACAAAGCCAACGTTTGTAAGTATTCAGCTGCAGGCGACACCTGTTCGCATCAAAACGGCCGCCAGAGCTGGGTTTAAAGCACTTTAACAAAATTAGTCTACATCGCCTGTAGGAATTATCGGATAAATCCCTTTATATTTGTACAGATAAATCGTTTAGACCAAATGACATTCCATAACCCACATAAAAATTGTTGTTGCTGTTGTTGTCAACACACCAGGGTTATTGGGGTGGGCGATAGCCATTGGTAACAGCTGAATATTTAATATTCAACATATTATAGGCTCCACCGTCGTGTGGGGCTTTTTTTATTTTATACCGTTCAAGTCGCATTGAACACTAACCGTAATACTGAACCGATGCAAATCCTAACATCAACTGTTATTGATGAAAGGTTACTGGAGGATGCCCGCTTGCTGGGTAATCAAATAGGCAATACACCTTTATACCGGATCACCAAACTCTTTGCCAAACCCAACGTAACTATATATGCCAAGCAGGAGTGGAAGCAGCTGTCGGGCAGTGTAAAAGCAAGGGCTGGATACAATATCTTCCGGTCGGCCATAGAGCTGGGGTTGCTTGGCCGCGATAAGATACTGCTCGATGCTACCAGCGGCAATACCGGCATCGCCTATGCAGCGGTGGGTCATAAGTTACAGGTGCCCGTTACCCTTTGCCTGCCCGAAAATGCTTCAAAAGAAAGAAAGGAGATACTGCAATCGCTGGGCGCCGAAATCATTTTCACTTCAAAATACGAAGGCACCGACGGCGCACAGGCCGTAGCAAAAGAACTGGCAGCCGCCAATCCCGATAAATATTTCTACGCCGACCAATACAAGAACGATAACAATTGGAAAGCTCATTATAATGGTACGGCATTCGAGATCGTCAAAGATCTGCCCGCCATCACGCATTTCGTGACCGGCCTGGGTACCAGCGGCACATTTGTTGGTACAGGCAGGCGACTCCGTGAGTTGATACCCGGCATACACCTTACCTCATTGCAGCCCGATAATCCACTGCATGGCATGGAAGGCTGGAAGCATATGGAAACAGCCGTAGTGCCCACTATTTACGACACCACCGTGGCCGATGAGAACCTCGAAGTAGGTACCGAAGAGGCCTATGAAATATTGAAGGCCGCTTACCAATATGAAGGTCTGCTGTTAAGTCCCTCGGCAGCGGCCAATCTCGCCGGCGCCATCAAGGTGGCTGAGCGAATCGATGCCGGCAACATCGTTACCGTATTCCCCGATAATGCCGACAAATACAGTGAAGTAATTAAAAAACTACTTTGAGATGATCACCATTCTACCTACAGCAAAGGAATTAATGTTACAGGATGCGGTACAGGCTTTTCCCGATGAATGCTGCGGTTTCTTATTCGGCGAAGAAGATGCGGCCGGCAACCGGACCATCAGCAACATACAGGTTGTCATCAACGCAAAGGAAGGTGATAAACGCCGCCGCTTCGTGATCGCTCCATTGGATTATATGAAAGCCGAGCAATTTGCCGAAGAGCAAAACCTGCTGCTGTTGGGCGTATACCATTCGCATCCCAATCATCCGGCCATACCATCAGAACATGACCGGGTCGCCGCACAGCCGTTTTTTTCTTATGTCATTATCTCGGTATTGGAAGGTCGCGTTGGCCCCATCAGGTCCTGGCGCCTTAATGACGATTCACAATTCGACGAAGAAACAGTAGGAGCCGCTGAACTGACCACCGGCGCCTGAACATACAGTAAAGAATCATTTCATCAACAATAAACAACATCAACGATCATGGCAACAGTAATCATTCCCACACCATTACGAAAATTCACCAACAACACGGCACGTCTCAACATACAAGCCGATACCATAGAAAATACCGTTAGCGAATTAACGCTTAACTTTCCGGAACTAAAGAAGCATCTGCTCGATGATAAAGGGCAGATCCGGTCATTCGTCAACATCTTCGTCGGTAACGATGATATCCGTAACCTGCAACAAGAGAAAACACCTGTGCAGTCAGATACAGTGATCAGCATTGTGCCTGCTATCGCCGGTGGTATAGCCTGAGTGGCCTGCCATCCGCACCATTAACCCTATGGCTGCCGCATGCATACATTCATCATTCAATCATGAAACAATGAGCACACATTCCACCATAACCTTTTCCAAAGAAGAACTGGCCCGTTACAACAGGCATATCATCATACCCGAATTTGGACTCGAAGCCCAGCAAAAACTTAAGGCCGCCAAAGTGTTGATCGTTGGCTCTGGCGGGTTGGGCAGTCCTGCCTTGTTGTACCTGGCAGCTGCCGGGGTAGGTACAATCGGTATCGTAGATTTCGATGTGGTCGACGACAGTAATCTTCAGCGCCAGATATTGTTTGGTGTGGAATCCGTAGGGAAACCCAAAGTAGAAGCTGCCAAAGCGCGCCTGCTGGCACTCAATCCGCACATCAATATCATCCTGCACAATACCCAGCTCACTTCGCAGAATGCGCTCGACATTCTGAAAGATTATGACCTGGTGGCAGATGGAACCGATAATTTCCCCACCCGTTACCTGGTCAATGATGCAGCTGTATTGCTGGGCAAGCCCAATATATACGCCTCCATCTTCCAGTTCGAAGGCCAGGTAGCCGTATTCAACTATACCAACAAAGACGGTGTATTGGGTCCCAACTACCGTGATCTGTATCCCACACCGCCGCCACCAGGCCTGGTGCCCAGTTGCGCAGAAGGTGGTGTACTTGGCGTATTGCCCGGCATCATCGGCAGCCTGCAAGCACTCGAAGTGATCAAAGTGATCACCGGGGTAGGGGAGCCGCTGGCCGGCAGGTTCTATATCTTCGATGCGCTCACATTCGAGAGCCGCACGTTCAACATCTCCCGCCGCGACGATAATCCGCTCAACGGAAAGAATCCGTCTATCACAGCGCTGATCGATTACGAACAGTTCTGCGGTGTGAAAGCAGTTGAGAAACCCATCAAAGAGATCACAGCCAAAGAACTCTACGACTGGCAGGTAAAAGGCGAAGCCTTTCAGCTCATCGATGTACGTGAGCCGCACGAATACGATATTGTGAACATTGGCGCCGAACTGATCCCGCTGGCTACTGTGGCCGACAATGCCGCTAAGTTCAATCGCGATACCAAAGTAGTGGTGCATTGTAAGATGGGTGGCCGTAGCGCCAAAGCTATTCGTGAATTGGAAGAGAAGTTTGGGTTTACCAATCTGTACAACCTCAAAGGAGGCATCCTGGGGTATATCGACGAGGTACAGCCCGAGCTAACGAAGTACTAAGAAAGAGGTGTCTGCCCCGAAGCCCGTGACCTGCCAAATCAACCTTGCTGGCAACCTGGTACAATCGGTGGCTAACCACGGTTTTTCCGGAAAAGCCGTTCGCTTCAGCGACGAATAGTCTCACTAATAAATGATTATCAAAGCCTTGGGCATAACTGTCCAGGGCTTTTTTTGTCGATAATGGCACTGAGTTCAAGCGGCATTTATGTGCGATAGCCATGTAACTCACTGATACTGTACTGGATATACGCCCTCAACAGCACTGCGTTATAAGTCGAAAGGCACTGTTTAGTGAACCCCAGTGCGGTTTGTAGTGAATGTCAGTGCCGTTCTCAGTGAACTACACGCCTATAAACCGCGACTCCTGACCGGCTAAACCAGCGAGAATGCCCGGCCTCCGTTCAGCCTTAACTGTTCCAAACGCCAAGGGGCTGCCGGTTCACCCGGCAGCCCCTTGGCTATCTCTTAAGGCCCCTCGGCCTTATTCTCCTTTAAATTCTGTTGCCTTGTGTTTTACCGCATTGAGGTACTTCTGGCGGATCACGTTTTGCACCGGCGTATTGTCCATCTTGCTTTCGAGCCAGGAAATGATGTCGAGGTACATGAAGGCACGTGTTTCAAAGCGGTTCCTTTCGTGCTGCTTCAGCTTGTTCAACAGTTTCTCAAACTCGCCTTTCAGCTGCTTGGGCGATACATGGAACGAGCGGCGCAAGAACCGGAAGATCTCTTCCTCTACCACACTCAGGTTCTCCATCTTGGCCATAAAGCGGTATACCGATTTGAACAGGTACTCGAGCAGGTCGAAATTACCCAGCTCATAATGCGCGATCAGGTGCAGCAGGCGCGAGTAACACTGCAGGTCGGTACGCAGGTCAACCTTCCAGTTGATGATCTTATTGAGGTAGTCGATAGCCTGCTCGTAATGGCCGCTGCCAAAGTACAGAGAGGCGATCTTGTAGTAGAACACCAGGATGCGGTGCCTGTCGAGGTAGAGATAGTATTCTTTGAGCTTTTCCTCTGTTTGCGGTACCAGGGTCAGCCCTTCGGTGAACGTGCCTTCCATGAAGTGCTTGTTCATCTTGGCGATCTGCAGGTATACAAAGGTCTGGATGCGGCTATTATCGTTGGCATTGGCCACATCGGAAGCAGCAAAGGCTTCGAACTTGGCCAAGGTATCATTGAATTTCTGGTAATTCTGCAGGTCGAAATGGGCGCTCAACAGGTTGTGCATGCCCTTGATGAAGTGAGCGGTCTCCACCTCCATCATAAAAGGTTCCTTTTCAAACAGCTCTACCCATTTCTGCGTGTACCGGTAATACTGCAGCAGGTCCTGGCGGATGAAAGCGTACCAGCAGTAACTCTGGTAGAGATACAGTTTCTCGTAAAATCCTTTAACGTCTTCACCGCCTGCAGGAAAATGCTCGTCGAAGAACTGCCGCAGCGCGATCTCGTCCTTCTCATTGCGGGCATGCCCATTCTTGATGTACCAGCTATACAGCAACAGCGAAAGGTTGGATAGTTTGCCGGTATTCACCAGCTTCGTATTCACTTCATCTACCTCATTGGTAAGCCTTTCGGCACGGTCCTGCATACTGCGGGTAATGTGCAGGGCTTCGATCTTTTTTTCGAAAAACAGGACCTGCAACAAATAGGTAACCTGGTTATGGGCTTTGGCCGTTTCTTTCATTTTGTCCAGCACCTTCAGGCTTTGGAGATACAGCCCTTTGTTGTACAGGATGCGGGCATAGTCCATCTGTTCGTGGAGCTGGATATCGATATTGCTGTCGTCCTTCAGGAGGCGAAGACTGGATAAGATCTGTTTGTACAGGTGGGCCTTAATATTGGAAAGCTGCTGTTTCTTGATACTCTCATTTTTCCGCAGCAACAAAGCTTCGTCATACTCCTCCATCTTATCCAACGCATCAAACAACTGTACCACCTTCAGTTCCTCACTCGAGGAGTTGCGTTGTACATACAGCTTGAAATTCCTTTTTTCTGACTTTTCCAGGCTATGGATCAACTGAAAAAGAGCATCGGTTGAGCGATTGGGCATCGTATTTAATAAACGTTAAACCTGTTGATATTCAAATATTTATGTATTATCAGCCGAGGGTTAAGCAGTGTAAATTACTCACAATTTTGATTTCCCTTACTGGGGAAACACAGATAATTTCGGTAACGCAGGTTGTTTAATGGATTTCTCAGCAAGCAACACAAAATTAGGCAGCCTGCTCCTTTATCTTATTACCCTTCTTCAAAAATTATTATGCCAGGACAAAAGGTCTTCATTTTTGACACCACTTTACGCGATGGGGAACAAGTTCCCGGATGTAAGTTGAATACTACGGAAAAGATTGAAATAGCGTTGGCGCTCGAAGCACTGGGAGTTGATATCATCGAAGCTGGTTTTCCCATCTCATCACCTGGCGATTTCCAAAGTGTTAATGAGATTGGTAAGGTCATCAAGAATGCTGTCATCTGCGGATTGAGCCGTGCGGTGCAAAAAGACATCGAGGTCGCTGCCGAGGCTTTAAAAAGTGCCAAACGCAGGCGGATACATACTGGTATCGGCACCTCCGACTTTCATATTAAATCAAAGTTTAATTCTACCCGCGAGGAGATCCTCGAGCGTGCTGCGCAGGCCGTAAAATGGGCCCGCAACTTCACCGACGACGTGGAGTTCTATGCAGAAGATGCAGGCCGCACCGAGAACTCCTACCTGGCAAGGGTGGTAGAAACGGTGATCGCAGCCGGTGCTACAACAGTCAACATCCCGGATACTACCGGTTATTGCCTGCCGCACCAGTATGGCGAAAAGATCGCGTACCTGGTAAACAATGTTCCCAATATCGATAAGGCCGTGCTTTCCTGTCATTGCCACAACGACCTGGGTCTGGCTACTGCCAACTCCATCGCCGGTGTGATCGCAGGCGCCCGCCAGATCGAGTGTACCATCAATGGTCTCGGTGAAAGAGCTGGTAACACCTCGCTCGAAGAAGTGGTGATGGTGATCAAGCAGCACCAAAGCACCCTTGGTTTCTATACCGATATCCATGCAAAGCAACTCAACCCGCTTAGCCGCCTGGTATCAGATACCATGCGTATGCCGGTTCAGCCCAATAAAGCCATCGTGGGCGCCAACGCCTTCTCGCATTCGTCGGGCATTCACCAGGATGGATTCCTGAAAGATGCGCAGACCTACGAGATCATCAACCCCGAAGAAGTAGGGGCCGATGGCAGCAAGATCGTGTTGACGGCACGTAGCGGACGCAGTGCCCTGGCGCACCGTTTCCAGAAACTGGGTTTCATGTATAACCGTAACGATATCGATGTTCTGTACGAACAATTCCTGAAAGTGGCCGATAAGAAGAAAGAAGTTGGAGATGAAGATCTGCAGGGCCTGGCTAACCAATACCAGGCAAAGGCCATTGTAGCATAGTGAGCAGTATTTTCTCATAATCATGTAGTTTTTGTTTACGCGTGGCGCTTCTGCGCCACGCTTTCATTCAAGCTGGAAAAGCACAAAAAGAAATGGGAAAGACATTATTCGATAAGATCTGGGAGAAGCACGTCGTCAGGCAGATTGATGGCGGGCCTGCGGTGTTGTATATCGATAAGCATTTTATCCATGAAGTGACCAGCCCGCAAGCCTTCAAGGGACTCGAGCAGCGAGGAATGAAAGTGCTCCGTCCGCAACAGGTAGTAGCCACCGCCGATCACAATGTGCCCACCCTCCAGCAGCACCTCCCCATCAAAGATGAACTCTCCCGCAACCAGGTGCAGCAACTCATCGAAAATTGTAAGAAACACGACATCGAATTATATGGCCTTGGACACCCGTTCCAGGGCATTGTGCATGTTATAGGGCCCGAACTGGGCATTACCCAACCCGGCATGACCATCGTGTGCGGCGATAGCCACACTTCTACCCACGGCGCCTTCGGTTCCATTGCCTTCGGCATCGGCACCAGCGAAGTGGAAATGGTAATGGCTACCCAATGCCTGATGCAAAGCAAGCCAAAGCTCATGCGCATCAACGTGGAAGGGTCATTGAATAAAGGTGTAGTATCGAAAGACATCATACTCTATATCATCGCGCAGATATCTGCCAGCGGTGCTACCGGTTACTTTGTCGAGTTTGCCGGTTCGGCCATCCGCGCCCTCAGCATGGAAGCCCGCATGACCATTTGCAATATGAGTATAGAAATGGGCGCCCGTGGCGGTATGATCGCTCCCGACGACATCACCTTTGATTATATCAAAGGGCGTCTCTTTGCACCAGGTGCTGCCAAGTGGGAAAGAAAGCTCGCAGCCTGGAAAGAATTGTACTCCGATGCCGACGCCACCTTCGATAAAGAGATCAACCTGAATGCCGCCGACATTGAGCCGATGATCACCTACGGCACCAATCCCGGCATGGGCATGGGCGTTACTGCACGCATCCCCGCCGAAAACGAAGTAGAAGAAAAAGAAAAGCCTTCCTTCCTGAAATCGCTCAACTATATGGGGCTGCAACCCGGCACCGTGATCAAGGGAAAGAAAGTGGATTATGTATTTATAGGCAGCTGTACCAACAGCCGCATCGAAGACCTTCGCCTGGTAGCCTCTTTCGTGAAAGGCCGTAAGAAAGCCGATGGCGTACAGGTATGGATCGTGCCCGGTTCCAAACAGGTCGAAAAGCAGGCGATCGCCGAAGGCATCGATAAAGTATTCGAAGAAGCAGGATTCCAGCTTCGTCAACCCGGCTGCTCGGCCTGCCTGGCGATGAACGAAGACAAGATACCTGCCGGTAAGTATTGCATCTCTACCTCCAACCGGAATTTTGAAGGCAGACAAGGGCAGAACGCGAGGACCCTGCTGGCCAGCCCGCTCACGGCAGCTGTGGCAGCCATCACCGGCGAAATAGCAGATGTAAGGGATTATTTATAAAGCAGGCTGAGGGCTGTATCGCCGGGATAGTATCCTGACGATGTAGCCCACAGCTCAAATGATAAACATGAGCAAGAGCATAAACATTATTAATTCAACGGTCGTTCCGGTCAATATCGAGAACATCGATACCGATCAGATCATTCCTGCCCGCTTCCTCAAGGCTACCAGCCGTGATGGATTTGGCAAGAACCTCTTTCGCGACTGGCGCTTTAATAATGATGATGAACAGCAGCCCAAGGAAGATTTCGTGATGAACAACCCTGCTTACAAGGGTAAGATCATGGTTGCTGCCCGCAATTTCGGTTGTGGCTCCTCGCGCGAACATGCTGCCTGGGCCATTAAGGATGCAGGTTTTGATGTAGTGGTGAGCAGTTTCTTTGCCGACATCTTCCGCAACAACTCACTGAACAATTTTCTGTTGCCCGTACAGGTAAGCGAAAGCTTCCTGGCGCAACTGTTCGAAGCAGTTGCCAGGGATCCGGAAACTGCCATCGAAGTGAACCTGGAGCAACAAACGATCACCATCGTTGCTACCGGCGCACAGGAATCTTTTGAGATCAACAGTTATAAAAAGACCTGCCTGCTGAATGGGTACGATGATATCGACTACCTGTTGAGCATGCGCAATGAAATAGAGGCTTTTGAAACGGCCCGCCCTTAAACAGTTATCCTAATCCCGAAAACAAAACACTACATGGAAAAAAATATTGTTGTAATTGAAGGTGATGGCATCGGACCGGAAGTTACCAGGCAGTCGGTCAAGGTGATGAATGCCATCGGAGAACAATTTGGTCATACCTTTCATTACAAGTACTGCCTCATGGGAGCCGATGCGATCGAAAAAACCGGCAATCCCTTACCGGATGAAACGATCGAAGCAGCCCTCAACAGCGACGCGATCCTGTTTGGCGCCATCGGTCATCCGAAATACGACAACGATCCCTCGGCCAAAGTGCGGCCCGAGCAGGGATTACTGAAGATCCGCAAGTCGTTACAATTGTTTGCCAATATACGTCCCGTAACCACGTATCCTGCCTTGCAGCACCTATCCCCCTTGAAAGCCAAGAATATTGAAGGGGTCGACTTTGTGATCTTCCGTGAACTTACCGGTGGTATCTACTTCGGTAAAAAAGAAGTGAACGAAGAAAAGACCCGAGCCTCTGACGATTGTGTGTATACCCGCGATGAGATCGAAAGGGTATCGCACCTTGCATTCAGGTCGGCTCAGCAACGCCGCAAAAAACTTACGTTGGTAGATAAGGCGAATGTATTGGAAACATCCAGGCTTTGGCGCAAAGTAGTTCAGGAATTAGCTGCCCAATATCCCGACGTTGCTGTAGACTTCCTGTTTGTAGACAATGCTGCCATGCAGATCATCCTTAACCCCAAGCAATTCGATGTGATCCTCACGGAGAATATGTTTGGAGATATCATCAGTGATGAGGCCAGTGTGATCAGCGGTTCGCTGGGTTTACTGCCTTCTGCATCGGTTGGTAACGGATCGGCGCTGTTCGAGCCCATCCATGGTTCTTATCCGCAGGCGGCTGGCAAGGATATTGCCAATCCATTGGGATCGATACTGTCTGCAGCCATGTTACTCGATTATCTAGGCATGACCAAAGAAGCGGCCCTGGTACGGGAAGCCGTTGAATGGACACTGCAGAACGGATTTGTTACCAAGGACATCGATCCTATTAATTTCTATTTCACTTCCACGATCGGTGAGTTGATCTGTGACTATGTAGCGAACAGAATACCGGATGGAGTGAACAAGGCCAATATCGAGTTGAGAAAGTCGACGATCATCTAGGAGAACTGCCTGGTGATCATTCAATAAAGTGAAGTGTTGCAAAGCTGGTGCTGTATAATAATAATGAGTGCAGTAGCCAGGTACACAAAATAAAGTTGCTTGCTGTAGTTCTTTTTTTGAAACAGGGGGTGTATATTCGCAGTGCATCATTCCTCATATGTTTAAAAGCAGAACAAGTAATGTCATCACTGTCGTAGCCGCAATAATTATTGTGGTGGTCGTGGTCATTATTATTCCTGCTGCAAACGGAGGTGGTGTTTAACGTATAATTTAATAAGTTAAAAATACTAAGCGACCCGCCTCCCAAAGAGGCGGGTTTCTTTTTTGTTTTAAACCCGCTGTCCTTACAAAAATTAATGAATTATGGCATCCTATTACAATGAGAACACCATTGTCTATCTCAATGGGAAGTATGTAAAAGCATCAGAGGCAAAGGTTGACCTATACGGACAAACCTTGCATTACGGCTTAGGTGTATTTGAAGGCATCCGATCGTACAGAACGGTCGATGGCAACACGAAGATCTTTAAAGCATGGGAGCATTATGACCGTCTTCGCAAATCGGCCGAAGCGCTCAATATGCCTTATTCCTGGCACGATGTGGACCTCATCAATGCTACCTATGAGGTGTTGCAACGCAACAACCTCCAGGATGCATACATCAGGCCACTGGTGTACGGACCGGCAAACATGAGCTTCAACCTCAATGCCGAATCGCATATCGTGATCGAAGTATGGGAGATGGGCAAGTTCCTGGGTGATAAGTTGCTGCGTGTAATGGTGTCGCCTTTTCAACGTCCCAACCCTGCGGGCTTTAAGATCGAAGCCAAAGCCTGCGGTCACTATGTGAACTCGATCCTGGCCAGTCAGGATGCCAAAGCAAAAGGATACGATGAAGCGCTGCTGACGGATATGAACGGCTTCATAGCAGAAGGTCCCGGCGCCAATATGTTCTATGAAAAAGATGGCAAGCTGTATACTCCGGCACTCGGCAATATATTACCGGGTATCACCAGGGCAACGATCATCGAACTGTGTAAGGAATTGCACATTGCGGTAGAAGAAAAGCAGTCCACCATCGAAGACCTGAAACAAGCCGATTCCGCTTTCTTCTGTGGTACAGCTGCAGAAGTGATCGGATGGGAATCTATCGATGAGACGAAATTCCCGCTCGATTGGAACAAAAGCCTGGGTAAAGTTTTGCAACAGGCCTATAAGGACCGGGTAACTGAACAAGACCTGGCTCACGAACGACTCGATGGAGGCAAGGGATTGAAGAGCAGAGAGGCGATTGCAGGCAGATAAGAAGCACAAAACAATTAAACTATAGTTCATTCAAGGATCAGTATGAAAGAGTTAAACAAGTATTCGAAGACGATTACGCAGGATGTGACACAGCCTGCTGCACAGGCCATGCTATACGGGATCGGGCTTACCGATGAAGACCTGAAAAAAGCACAGGTAGGTGTCGTGAGCATGGGATATGATGGTAACACCTGTAACATGCACCTCAACGATCTGGCTAAGATCGTAAAGCAGGGTGTATGGGATAATGACCTCGTTGGACTGATCTTTAACACCATTGGCGTAAGCGACGGTATGAGCAATGGTACTGATGGTATGCGTTACTCGCTGGTAAGTCGCGATATCATCGCGGACTCTATCGAAGCCGTTTGTGGTGCACAATATTATGATGGCGTAATTGCCCTGCCCGGTTGCGATAAGAACATGCCCGGCTCGGTGATCGCTATGGGCCGCCTTAACCGTCCTGCGATCATGGTGTACGGTGGTACGATTGCCCCCGGTCACTACAAAGGACAGGATCTGAACATCGTTTCTTCTTTTGAAGCACTCGGTCAGAAGATTGCCGGCAATCTTTCGGATGAAGACTTCAAAGGCATCGTAAAGCATTCCTGCCCCGGCGCTGGCGCCTGCGGTGGTATGTATACAGCCAACACTATGGCTTCTGCTATTGAAGCCTTGGGTATGAGCTTGCCGTACTCTTCTTCCAACCCCGCCCTCAGCGAAGAAAAACAAAAAGAATGTCTCGAAGCTGGCAGAGCGATCCGCCTGCTGCTCGAAAAAGATATCAAGCCGCGCGACATCATGACGAAGAAGGCATTTGAAAATGCCATCGTTACCATCATGATCCTCGGCGGAAGCACCAATGCGGTACTGCATCTCATCGCGATGGCGAAGAGTGTAGATGTACCGCTCACGCAGGATGACTTCCAGGCCATCAGCAACAGGATACCTGTGCTGGCCGACTTCAAGCCCAGCGGTAAATACCTGATGCAGGACCTGCACCAGTATGGCGGCATCCCTGCTGTAATGAAATACCTGTTGAAGAAAGGATTGCTGCATGGCGATTGCCTTACCGTAACCGGTAAAACGCTGGCAGAAAACCTCGAAGCAGCGAAAGACCTCGACTTCGATCAGCAAAAGATCATCCTGCCCCTCGAAACACCGATCAAAGCTACCGGTCACCTGCAGATCCTGTATGGTAACCTCGCCGAAAAAGGCAGCGTAGCCAAGATCAGTGGTAAAGAAGGCGAACGTTTCGAAGGCCCCGCCCGTGTATTCGACGGAGAGTTCGAACTCATTGCAGGTATCAACTCCGGTAAGATCAAGGCCGGTGATGTAGTCGTGATCCGTAATGTAGGCCCCAAGGGAGCGCCCGGTATGCCCGAGATGCTGAAGCCAACCTCTGCCATCATCGGTGCTGGTTTGGGTAAAAGCATCGCGCTGATCACCGACGGTCGGTTCAGTGGCGGTACCCACGGTTTCGTCGTGGGGCATATTACTCCCGAAGCATACGAAGGCGGTTTGATCGCTCACGTGCAGGATGGTGACGTTATTGAACTGGATGCCACTAAAAACACCATTCAGTTGAAAGTGGCTGACAATATACTGGCAGAGCGCAAAGCCAAGTGGCAGCAACCAGCTCTGAAAGTAACCAAAGGGCTCCTGTACAAATACGCGAAGAGCGTAAAGGATGCTTCTGAAGGATGCGTAACCGATGAGAACTAAACTATAAACATCGTTTCGCCATAGCAATATAAAGCGGAACACACATTGACCATTATAACAAGAATCTTAAACGAACTTATATGAGCAGTACAATCGAAGTGGCGCCCAAAAAGATCCTGGCCCAGAGCAACGCAACCAACCTCAGTGGTTCTGAGGCGGTGCTGGAAGCTTTCCTGGCCGAGGGCGTGGAAACCATTTTTGGTTATCCCGGCGGCGCCATCATGCCGATCTATGATGCGTTGTATGATTACCAGACAAAACTGAAACACATACTGGTCCGTCATGAGCAGGGTGGTATTCATGCTGCGCAGGGATATGCCCGTACCTCGGGCCGCACGGGTGTGGTTTTCGCAACCAGCGGTCCTGGTGCTACCAACCTGGTGACCGGACTGGCAGACGCCATGATTGATAGTACCCCACTCGTAGCCATCACTGGCCAGGTATTTGCTCATCTGCTGGGTACCGATGCCTTCCAGGAAACCGATGTGATCAACATCACTACCCCGGTTACCAAATGGAACTACCAGGTAACGGATGCCACCGAGATACCGGCTGTGCTCGCGAAAGCTTTTTACATCGCCAGGAGCGGAAGGCCCGGCCCTGTATTGATCGATATTACCAAGAATGCCCAGCTGCAGAAGTTCGATTATTCCGGTTATGAGAAATGTAACCATATCCGCAGCTATCGCCCCAAGCCCAACGTGCGTAAAGAATACGTTGAGCAGGCTGCGAAGCTGATCAATGAAGCGGAAAAACCATTCGTGATCTTCGGTCAGGGCGTAATTCTCGGGAATGCAGAAAATGAGTTTAAGAAGTTCATTGAAAAAGCTGGTATCCCTACAGCCTGGACGATCATGGGCGAAAGTGCCCTTCAAACCGATCACCCCCTGGCGGTAGGTATGTTGGGTATGCATGGTAACTATGGACCGAACGTATTGACCAACGAATGTGATGTACTCATCGCTGTTGGTATGCGTTTCGATGACCGCGTTACCGGCAGGCTCGATAAATATGCTAAGCAGGCGAAGGTGATTCACCTCGATATCGACCCGGCTGAGATCGACAAGAACGTAAAGTCGGCCGTACCTGTTTGGGGCGATTGTAAGGACACCCTGCCTTTGCTCACCCAGCTGATCGAGCAGAAAGTATACCCGCAGTGGTTGCAGCGTTTCCGCGACTTCCAGCAACAGGAAGAAGAGGCCTGTATACAACCAGAGCTCAACCCTTCGTCCGAGCAACTGACCATGGGTGAGGTGATCCGGGTGATCAATGAATACACCGGTGGCGATCATGTTATCGTTACCGACGTAGGTCAGCACCAGATGGTAGCCTGCCGCTACGCGAAGTTCACCAAATCAAGAAGCAACATTACCTCCGGTGGTCTCGGTACCATGGGCTTTGCATTGCCCGCTGCTATCGGCGCCAAATTCGGAGCTCCCGACCGTACTGTAATAGCCGTTATCGGCGATGGTGGTTTCCAGATGACCCTCCAGGAATTGGGTACCATCATGCAAAGTGAAGTAGATGTAAAGATCCTCATTCTCAACAACCAGTTCCTGGGCATGGTGCGTCAGTGGCAGCAGCTCTTCCACGACAAACGTTATTCGTTCGTTGACATTACCAGCCCCGATTTTGTACAGGTAGCCAAAGGATATGGCATTGCCGGCAACAGTGTTTCCGAAAGGAAAGACCTGCAGGCCGCTGTAAAGCAAATGCTCGATCACAAAGGAGCCTTCCTGCTCGAGGTGATGGTTGGAAAAGAAAACAACGTATTCCCGATGGTGCCCCAGGGTTCCAGCGTAGCAGAGATCAGGCTGAAATAAAATGGACAAACCGGATAACGGCCGTTATTTTAAGCCGTAGGTCCGCCACTCAATCAAAAACACACAGTGATGTCAAAACAGGAATTTACAGTAACGGTATATACGGAGAACCAGATCGGTTTGCTGAACCGCATCGCCATCATGTTCTCACGCCGCAAGATCAATATTGAAAGCCTGAATACTTCTCCCAGCGAAGTGGAAGGCATACACCGCTTCACCATCGTGATCCACGAAACGGAAGACGTTGTAAGGAAACTCGCCCGCCAGATCGAAAAGCAGGTGGAGGTGTTGAAAGCATATTACAATACCAACGAAGAGATCGTTTGGCAGGAACTGGCCATGTACAAAGTGCCTACTGATACCATCGCCGAAAAGGTGAAGGTAGAAAGGTTGCTGCGTGAATATGGCGCCCGTGCGGTAGTGATCCGTAAAGATTACACCGTATTTGAAACAACTGGTCAGCGTGAAGAAACCGATAAGCTGATCGCGGTACTGGAGCCATATGGACTGATCGAGTTCGTTCGTAGCGGCCGGGTAGCGATCATCAAAGCGAGCAGTGGCTTTCACGAAAAGCTGAAGGAGTTCGAGCAGGCCGAGCCCAGCGAAGAAGTGATCGAGAATGAATTCCTGGATAAGCAGGATGAAGTATTCACCATGTAGTCAATCCTCAACAATCATATAGTAGAACCCGTTGGTCACCCAACAGCAAACAAAAAACTAAAAACCATAAACATTACAAGATGGCAAAGTTAAATTTCGGCGGTGTGGAAGAAAACGTAGTAACCCGTGAAGAGTTCCCACTGGCCAAAGCGCAAGCTGTATTGAAAAACGAAACTGTAGCAGTAATCGGCTACGGCGTTCAAGGTCCTGGTCAGGCACTGAACCAAAAAGATAACGGTATCAACGTGATCGTTGGTCAGCGTAAGAACTCCAAGACCTGGGATAAAGCAGTACGCGACGGCTTCGTTCCCGGCGAAACTTTGTTCGAAATAGAAGAAGCGCTGCAACGCGGTACCATCATCTGTTACCTGCTGAGCGATGCTGCCCAGATCCAACTGTGGCCCACTGTACAAAAACACCTGACACCTGGTAAAGCCCTGTATTTCTCTCATGGCTTTGGTATCACCTTCAACGAGCAAACTGGCATCGTTCCTCCAAAGGATGTGGACGTGTTCCTGGTTGCCCCCAAAGGTTCGGGTACTTCACTGCGCCGTATGTTCCTGCAAGGTCGTGGCCTGAACAGCAGCTACGCTATCTTCCAGGATGCAACCGGTAAGGCAAAGGAAAGAGTTGTTGCCCTCGGTATTGCCGTAGGTAGCGGTTACCTGTTCGAAACCGATTTCAAGAAAGAAGTATACTCTGACCTCACTGGCGAAAGAGGAACTTTGATGGGTGCTATCCAGGGTATCTTCGCTGCTCAGTACGAAGTACTGCGCAAGAAAGGACATACTCCTTCTGAAGCATTCAACGAAACCGTAGAAGAGCTGACTCAGTCGCTGATGCCACTGGTAGCCGAAAACGGTATGGACTGGATGTATGCCAACTGTTCTACTACTGCCCAGCGCGGTGCGCTCGACTGGTGGAAGAAGTTCCGTGACGCTACATTGCCTGTATTCACAGAATTGTATGAAAGTGTTGCTACCGGTAAGGAAAGCCAACGTTCTATCGATTCCAACAGCCAGGCCGATTACCGTGAGAAGCTGGAACTGGAGCTGAAAGAACTCCGCGAAAGCGAAATGTGGCAAGCTGGTAAGACTGTAAGAAGTCTGCGTCCTGAAAATCAGGCAGCACCTGCTAAGCAAGCCGCTGGCGCAGCCCACTAATATTACTGCAAGACACCGAAGGCGCAAAGTTCATCTGTTTCTCTTTGCGCCTTTGTGTCTCTGCACACCTCTGCAAATCACCAAAAGTATCATGAGTTTACCTGTGCCCCATACTACTGAACTGGAATTTCACAAAGCAGCCCTCCGGCTTAAGAAGGTGGTCAACAAGACCCCTTTAATGCTCAACGTCAACCTCTCCCGCAAATACCATTGTAATGTTTACCTCAAGCGGGAAGATCTTCAGGTGGTTCGTTCCTACAAATTGCGCGGCGCCTTTAATATGATGAGCAGTCTGCCCGTTGAGCAACTGCAGAAAGGCGTGGTGTGTGCGAGTGCCGGTAACCATGCGCAGGGATTTGCCTATTCCTGCAAAAAGCTGGGGGTGAAAGGGGTGGTGTTTATGCCGATCATTACACCCAACCAGAAAGTAAAGCAGACAAAAATGTTTGGTGATGACCTCATCGAAGTAGTACTCGTAGGAGATACCTTCGATGATTGTGCAGTTGCTGCCAAAGCATTCACCGAAAAAAATGGCATGACCTTTATCCCTCCGTTCGATGACCTCAAGATCATCGAAGGGCAGGCAACAGTGGCTGTAGAGATCCTCGAAGAGCAGTCCGACATTGACTACATATTTATTCCCGTAGGCGGCGGAGGTCTTTCTGCCGGTATCGGGTCTTATTTCAAAACTTATTCTCCCCGTACCAAGATCATTGGCCTGGAGCCCGAGGGCGCACCTTCTATGAAGAAGGCACTCGAGGCGGGGCACCCCGTTACCCTCGATAATATTGAACGTTTTGTAGACGGCGCCGCTGTGAAAAGGGTAGGAGACATCACCTTCTCCATTTGTCGCGAAGTGCTGGATGATATGCAACTGGTTCCGGAAGGAAAGATCTGTTCAACGATCCTGAAATTATACAATGAGGATGCAATTGTTGTAGAGCCTGCGGGTGCGCTGTCTATTGCAGCCCTTGATCAATACGCCGAAGAGATCAAAGGCAAGACCGTTGTTTGCGTGGTAAGCGGCAGTAATAATGATATCGATCGTATGCAGGAGATCAAAGAACGCAGCCTGCAGTACGAAGGGTTAAAACATTATTTCCTGGTGCGCTTTGCACAAAGGCCGGGCGCCCTCAAAGAATTTGTAAATCATGTACTGGGTCCCAATGATGATATCACCCGATTCGAGTACATGCAAAAGCACAACAAGGAAAAAGGCCCTGCACTGGTAGGGGTGGAGCTGCAGTCGCGGGAAGACTATGAGGTACTGATAACCAATATGAAGAATTACAACATCAATTATACAGAGCTCAATAAGGACGATAACCTGTTTGGGTACCTGGTGTAAGAGTGTGCAGCTATAACCTGTTTGGCGGGTAAGCGCTCCCAACAGAAAAACTCCATAAAAAAAGTTGCCCGGTGCTTAAGAAGCCCGGGCATTTTCATTTGTGCAAGCAGTTGAGTTGGTTGTTTTGTGTAATGTCGTTATTGCTGTTGTTGTTGCTGTTGTTGTATCATTTCCATATGCTGCCGCCAGCTATTTTGGGGCTGCCCATTGGTGGGGGCTGCAGGTTGCGGTGTAAGTATGGTGGCAGTATCGTTTTGGGTGATTCCGTCTTCGTACGAAACAGAAACTCCCACATCGAGACGGTGGTTGGCAGTTCCCTTATAGGTTCCTTTTACCGGAGAACAATCGGAAAAGCTTCTTCCCACGGCCAGCCGAACGTGCAGTTCATTGGCGATGCAATTGTTGGTGGGGTCAAAGCCCAGCCATCCATAAAAAGGGATATAGGCCTCTACCCAGGCATGGGTGGCGCCTTCACCGCGCATGCCATTTCTATTTGGGCAAACATAGCCGCTTACATAACGGGCGGGGATGTCGATCATGCGCAACATGGCCAGCAGGATATGGGCAAAGTCCTGGCAAACGCCGGCCTTCAGTTGCCAGATCTCATCGAGCGTTGTTTCTACAGAGGTAACGCCTTGTATGTACTTGAAATTCTTGTAGACATAATCATTCAATAGGTTGGCCGCTTCCAGTACCGATACCTGCCTGCTTTCCGCCGCATTGGCTATAGCCTGCACTTCAGGCAGTGCATTGAATTTTTCCTGCTTCAGGAAATCGATATAGGGTATTTGATAGGTCAGTGACAACAGGTTGCTCCATTGCTCTTCCTTAGGAGTATTGTCGGCAGGCAGTTCCCGTTTATGGGTTACGATCTCCATCCTGGCATCGATCACCAGCTCTTTGTGAGAAGGTGTGTACATGAAAGAACCAACCTTGTTGCCATAATAATCCAGGTACAGGTCAATGACCGGCTCACCGGTGATGATCAGTTCATGTCTCAATACATCCTGACAATCATCTTCAAGCGGGAATAACATGATCTGGTTGGCGCTGTCCACCACCGGCACTTCATAGCAGTACCGGGTTATATGATGAATCTTAAATTTTGGCATGAACTACAAGCTGTTTTCTAAAGATGCGTGGGTCAAAAATAGCTGTTAAATAGGGGATAAAGTTCAAAAAGATTTGGAATGGGTCGCCTGTTAAATAGGGCTGCCTTGTGCTGATCAGGTATACGCAAAATAGTGTTGACTGAGTGCTGTGCCGATGGCGTAAAGGTCGTTCTTCACGCCAGTCAGGAACTCGTGCAGCCCCTGTTGCATAATGGATTCGGGGGTAGAATAGCGCACCCGGCTTTTTACCCTGCCGATCATGAAATCGATACTATTATAGGCAGAAGTGGTTTGTTCGCTCTTAAGTCTTTCAAAGTAGCGGCTCATCTGGTCTATGGAGTACATGACCGACCGGGGAAAATGGTTGTTGAGTACAATCTGTTCAACCACCCGGCGGGCCTCAAATCCGCCCGAATAATTCCGGAGATAAAGTTCATAACCGGAGATGGACAGCAATAAGTATCTCCAGTAGGTCGTATCGGTCACGTTGGAGAAATCGAATTTGCTGTCGCTGAACTTTACATCGAGGATATCGGCGCTTTGGATGGCCCGTTCCAGGAAGCGGCCGATATTCATAAAGGAGTATCCTTCGCCCCTGGCCATCGTTATATCCGACGTGCCATAGAACAACAGGCCCTGCTTGATCAAAATATCGAGTGCGGTAATAGGGTCTTCCTTGTAAAGCCACTCAAGCAATTGCTCATCGCGTACGGTATGATAGAAGTCATTGAGACATTGCCAGAGCTCCTTGGTAGTATGATCCTGTACACTGCGCGCATTCTCCCGCGCCTGCGTTACAATGTTCAATACAGAATTTGGGTTCTCTTTATCCGACACCATATATTGTAGTACGGTTCGCCCCTGGCAGGCAATGGCTGCAGCTTCCTCTTCCGATAGATAGGTAAAGATCTTTAATACAGGCTGCCAGGAAAAATATTGAAGCTCGTCTTGTGAAAGGGCGTAATTGGTTTTAAGCATCCGTAATATGCCATCGGTCCTTTCCATATACCGGTTCATCCAGAATAAGCTATCGGCAACTCTACTAAGCATGAAAGTAAATTAGCGGTTAACAAAGATCATTAGCATTGGGTGGTACTACTTGTGGTGCAGGCGACCCAACTATACAGCCAGTACCCAGGTATCTTTACTGCCCCCTCCCTGCGAGGAATTCACGACCAGGGAGCCTTCGCGCAGCGCTACCCGCGTCAATCCTCCCGGTACAATGCGAATGCCATTGGGGCCGCACAAAGCATAAGGCCGCAGATCGACCCGGCGTGGTTGGAGCTTGCCATTCATATAGCAAGGGGCGGAAGATAAACTGATGGTTGGCTGGGCGATGAACTGCCGTGGGTCTTTGAGGATGGCCGTCTGAAAATCATTGATCTCCTTGTCGGATGCACTGTGACCCATCAGCATACCATAGCCGCCGCTTTCATTGGTCTTCTTAATAACCATCTTGTTCATATTCTTGAAGACATATTCCTGCTCTTCCACATTGCCCAGTTGGTAGGTAGGTACATTCTTTAAGAGTGGTTCCTCGTTTAGGTAGTACCTTATCATGGCCGGTACATAAGAATAGATCGCTTTGTCGTCGGCTACGCCGTTGCCAACTGCATTGACGATGGCCACATTGCCCTTGCGGTAGGCGCTCATGATGCCCGAAACGCCGAGGGCGCTGGTGGCATTGAAGACAAGCGGATCCAGGAATTCATCGTCCACGCGACGATAAATCACATCTACCTGCTGCAGGCCGGCTGTTGTTTTCATATACACCCGGTGGTTGTCGACTACGAGGTCGCGCCCTTCCACCAGTTCGATGCCC
Organism: Paraflavitalea sp. CAU 1676; assembly: GCF_029223285.1. Classification (GTDB taxonomy): domain Bacteria; phylum Bacteroidota; class Bacteroidia; order Chitinophagales; family Chitinophagaceae; genus Paraflavitalea. The sequence goes on from NZ_JARHUJ010000009.1 coordinate 31,341, forward strand.
ATCATACGGGCGAGTGTAGTATGTTCAAAGTAAGCAGAATTATAGATACCTGGCGACAGCAGCACCACGGTAGGGTTGCTGTTTTGCCGGGGCGCCAGTGATACGAGGTTCTTGTGGAGAATATTGGGATACTCCATCACGCTGCGTACGTTCATCAGCGGCAGCAGGTCGGGGAAGATCCGCTTGGTGATCTCGCGGTTCTCCAGCATATAACTTACCCCACTGGGCGTACGCAGGTTATCTTCCAACACATAAAAGGTGCCGTCATTGTCCCTGATCAAATCGATGCCGGCGATATGTACATATATATCATAGGGAACAGGAAAGCGCACCATTTCGCGCAGAAAGTGCGGGCAGCTATATATAATGGAGAGCGGAACCAATCCGTCCTTGATGATGAACTGCTCGTGGTAAATATCCTTCAGGAACAGGTTGAGGGCTTTTAACCGTTGCTGGATGCCTTTTTCGATATAGCCCCATTCGGAAGCGGTGATAATGCGGGGAATGATATCGAAGGGGAAGATCTTTTCAATGCCTTCTCCACTATTATATACGGTGAAGGTGATGCCCTGGGTCATGAACAGTCGCTTGGCCTGTTCTTCTTTTTTGCCGAGCTCCTCCACGCTCAGGTGTTGGAGGAAGTCGACGACGCCGCTGTATTGTTGGCGTACGGAGCCGGTTGCATACATTTCATCCCAGGTATTAGCATCGGGGCAATAGCCATTCAATAGCTCGTTCGTAAGCATAGCAGGGGCTTTGGTTAGGAATGGCAAGAAGATCGTAGCAGATTCGTTGACCTATTCCAAATATAAGGAAAACCGTTTACTCCTCACATGTTCATGTGGTTTTGATATCATGACACATTTCCTTAACAACGATTGGTCTTATTTCGCTGTCAACAGTCCATAATAAATAATATAGTCATGAATGCAACAATTGGAACGGTAGTGACCGCCGGAACTACCAGCCGCGGAAATGGTTTCTCCTATTTTAACGGGGTAAAGAATCTAATGATCGTAGGAATAATGCTTCTCGGTCTTATTGCCTGTAGGAAGGATAAGGACAAACCAGGTGAAGAAACGGGCGACAAAGAACTGGTGGTTTCGTTTGTTTCGGGGTCCATCGATCAAAGCCTTGTCGACTCGGCATTTGTAATATTGAAGAAGGCGGGCTCGGCGCAGCAGACCTTTAAACGTTTTGAGAAAAAGGCCGGCACACTAAGTTTTTATATAGAAGACCTGTCTGCCGGTAGCTGGACAGCCGAAATGTACGTCTTTGCCCGCTTCAATGCGAGTGGTGGCCGCCGTTACAAGCAGGAGAAAGCATTTGTTGTTCCAACGGGTGGTATCAAAAACAGCATTACGCTCAATGCACCCACAGGATCTATTACCGATGCCTGGAAATCCTATGCTTTCTTTCGTTACGTTGCGGAGGGGATCTCGGTCAGTGTGCCCATCGATGCATCCAATCCTCATTTTGATGTGGAGGTGGGCGAAGCAAAATGGAACCATTTCTATATTGAGCGGTATGCGAACAACCGGCTTACGGGGGGCGCCAATGCAAAAGTGGCCGAGCAGATCTGGGATTGCACCAGTGGCTGCTATACCTCCGACCGCTTTATTAATAACAGTACCGCATTTTTGCCTTTTGTGCAGGAAGTGGGTAATAAGGAGTGGAATAATGGTTTGATCATCGTGGTGGTGGGGGCTCCCGGCGGCCTGGCCGTTCAGTTTTCACATTCCTATAACAAGTAGAAGTAGAATTTAAGGATGAAAAGTCGCCACTTCGGATCGAAGTGGCGACTTTTTTTAATGAATTGAAGGGGTAGCCTTAATTTTTTACCCTTACCTAGTCAAATTGTATTTATTTCAATGTATCTTGAAATGCCAAAAATGGTGTCGTTGTTTAGTAGCGTGAGCCAGCACATTCATATATTTCTCTTAGGAATTTGAAAGAATGTCCGGTATTTGCCCAAAATCATAAATATTTAAGATTTGGGTAACATTTTCTTAATGAACTTACACCTGTTAGTGTGGAAAATAATTGCATATATCTACGGTTTTTCCCTGTTTTTATTGTATTTTTAAAGCGTTGCTTGCTGCCATATTGAAAATTCCTATGAGAATAGTGGGTTTTATTGAAAATTTTCAAATCAAAGCTTCTTTTCATGGCAAGCAAACAGGGTCTTCAGGGTCTTTATCATCCCTCTTTTGAACGCGATGCATGTGGAATTGGATTCGTAGCAAACATCAAAGGCCACAAATCTCATCAACACATTTCCGACGCACTTACTGTATTGGAGAACATGGAACACCGTGGAGCCTGCGGTTGCGAAAGCAATACGGGCGATGGGGCTGGTATCATGATCCAAACGCCGCACGAATTCTTCTTCGATGAGTGTATCAAGCTGGGCGTGCCGTTGCCTCCTTTTGGCCGTTATGGCGTAGGGGTCATCTTTTTCCCCCGCGAAATCCGCTTGCGCGAAGAGTGCCGTGACATTTTTAACCGTACAGCCGAAAAGCTGGGACTGGAAATACTAGCCTACAGAAAGGTGCCGGTAAATCCTGATGGCATTGGGGCTACTGCGTTAAGCGTTGAACCCGAAATGGAGCAGGTGTTCATAGCCTGTCCCGACCATATTATCAACCCTGATGAATTCGAGCGCAAATTGTTCCTGCTGCGCAATTATGCCAGCCATACAATTATCAATACAGTTAAGAAAGACAGCATAGGCTTTTACATCGCCTCTATGTCTTATAAAACTGTTGTTTATAAAGGACAGCTCACCAGTATGCAGGTGCGTGGATACTTCCCCGACCTCAGCAACAAGCGCGTGGTGAGTGCCTTTGGCCTGGTGCATTCCCGCTTTGCCACCAACACGTTCCCTTCCTGGAAGCTGGCCCAGCCTTTCCGTTTCATTGCCCACAATGGTGAGATCAACACCCTGCAGGGTAACCTGAACTGGCTCAAAACCAGCGAACCCGGATTTGCTTCTCCCTATTTTACCAAAGAGGAAATGGAAATGTTGCTGCCCATCGTATTTGAAGGACAGTCCGACTCTGCCTGCCTCGACAATGTAATAGAATTATTAGCCCTCACAGGCCGCTCATTACCCCATGTAATGATGATGCTAATACCTGAGGCCTGGGATGGTAATGAGGATATGGACCCGGTGAAAAAGGCTTTCTATGAGTTCCACGCATCGATGATGGAACCTTGGGATGGACCGGCTTCTATCTCTTTCACCGACGGTAAGATCATTGGCGCTACACTCGACCGGAACGGCTTGCGTCCTTCCCGTTACTGTGTAACCACCGACGATCGTGTGATCATGGCATCCGAAACCGGTGTATTGCCTATTCACCCCACACTGATCAAAGAAAAAGGTCGTCTGCAGCCCGGCAAAATGTTTGTCGTGGATATGGAGCAGGGCCGCATCATCAGTGATGGTGAATTGAAACGCAACATTTGTTCTCAAAAGCCCTATGCAGAATGGCTTAATAAATACAAGATCAGGCTCAATGAACTGCCCGAACCAAGGGTTATGTTCACCCACCTCGAGCATGATCAGGTGTTCAAATACCAGAAAGCATTCGGCTATTCCACAGAAGACCTCGATACGATTATTGCCCCCATGGCCCTCGACGGCAAAGAGCCGATAGGATCTATGGGAACCGACACGCCGCTCGCTGTTTTGAGCGATCAGCCACAGCACCTCAGCAGTTATTTCAAACAGCTGTTTGCCCAGGTTACCAACCCGCCCATCGACCCTATTCGTGAAAGAATGGTGATGTCGCTGGCAACTTTCGTTGGTAACAATGGCAACCTGCTCGAAGAAGATCCGCTGAGCTGCCACACCGTGGCACTAAAACACCCGGTACTCACCAACCACGAGCTGGAAAGCATCCGTAGCATCGATACGGGTATCTTCCAGGCCAAAACACTTCAGTGTTATTTCCGTGCGGATGGCAAGCCGGGATCCCTCAAAGCAGCGCTCGATCGTATATGCCGCTATGCGGTAGATGCGGCCGTCGATGGATTTGAAGTGCTCATCCTGCAAGACAGGGCCGTCGACTCCGATCACGCACCCATCCCATCACTCCTCGCCACCGCCGCTGTACACCACCACCTCATCCGTAAAGGATTGCGTGGTCAGGTAGGCATCGTTGTGGAAGCGGGTGATATCTGGGAAGTGCACCATTTCGCTTGTTTGCTCGCCTTTGGCGCCACAGCAATCAACCCTTACCTCGCCCTGTCGTCGATCCGCGACATGAAGCTGACTGGTAAGCTGGAAACGGCGCTTGAAGTAGATTACCTGAAGAAGAACTACATCAAGGCGGTGAACGAAGGATTGCTGAAAGTGTTCTCGAAAATGGGTATCTCCACCCTGCAATCTTACCAGGGTGCGCAGATCCTCGAGATCATCGGCCTCAACAAAGATGTGGTGGACAAGTACTTCACCGGCGCCACCTCCCGTATTGAAGGCATGGGCCTCGATGAGATCGCCAAGGAAACACTGGCCAAGCACCAGTTTGCCTTCGCCCGCAAAGATGTACCCGTTAACCGCCTGCCGGTTGGTGGTGTATATCAGTGGAAGCGCAAAGGTGAATTCCACCTGTTCAATCCGCAAACCATCCACCTGCTGCAGTATTCGACGCGGATGGGCGATTACAACACATTTAAGAAATACACGAAGCTGGTCAACGACCAGGGCGAAAAAGCCTGCACGTTGAGAAGTTTGTTCCGTTTCAAACGCAACAGACCCGCTATCTCCATCGATGAGGTAGAACCAGCAGAAAATATCTATAAAAGGTTTGCTACGGGAGCTATGTCCTTCGGGTCAATCTCCTGGGAAGCGCATACCACACTGGCTATTGCCATGAACCGCCTCGGTGGTAAAAGCAATACCGGTGAGGGTGGTGAAGATGAAAGACGTTACGAAAAGATGGCAAACGGCGACACTATGCGCAGTTCCATCAAGCAGGTAGCTTCTGCTCGTTTCGGCGTAACCAGCTACTACCTTACTGAAGCCGACGAGCTGCAGATCAAGATGGCGCAGGGAGCCAAGCCTGGCGAAGGTGGTCAGCTGCCCGGTCATAAAGTAGACGATTGGATCGGAAAGACAAGGCACTCCACCCCCGGTGTAGGTCTTATCTCTCCGCCTCCCCACCACGATATTTATTCGATCGAAGACCTGGCACAATTGATCTTCGACCTGAAGAATGCCAACCGTGCAGCCCGCATCAACGTGAAGCTGGTGTCTAAAGCAGGTGTTGGTACCATCGCTGCCGGTGTGGCGAAAGCCAAGGCCGATGTGGTATTGATCTCCGGTTTCGATGGTGGAACCGGTGCATCTCCCATCAGCTCGATCAAGCATGCCGGTTTGCCCTGGGAACTGGGTCTTGCAGAAGCACACCAGACCCTGGTGAAGAATAAGCTCCGCAGCCGTATCGTATTGCAGGCCGACGGTCAGATGAAGACTGGTAAGGACATCGCGATAGCAGCTTTACTCGGTGCCGAAGAATGGGGTGTTGCAACTGCAGCTCTCGTGGTAGAAGGTTGTATCATGATGCGTAAGTGTCACCTCAATACCTGCCCGGTAGGTGTGGCAACTCAGGACCCTGAACTGCGCAAGCGCTTCTCGGGTGATGCCGACCACGTGGTTAACTTCTTCAAATACATTACGCAGGACCTGCGCGAGATCATGGCCGAACTCGGATTCAAGACTGTTAATGAAATGATCGGTCAGGTCGATACGCTCGAAATGAGAGACGATATCAAGCATTGGAAATACAGCAAGCTCGATCTTTCACCAGTATTGTACAAAGAGCCTGCATCCCTCTACACCGGGTTATACAACCAGGAGCAGCAGGATCATGCATTGGATGCGGTGCTCGACTGGCAGTTGCTCGAAGCAGCCAAACCCGCCATCGAAAAGCAGGAGCGCGTTGCTGCTTCCTTTGCGGTGAAGAATACCGACAGAACCCTGGGTACTATTCTGTCCAACGAGATTACCAAGAAATACAAGGCGGCCGGACTGCCCGATGATACCATTCACTTCAACCTTACCGGTACAGCCGGTCAGAGTTTTGGAGCGTTCAATACGAATGGCGTTACCCTCGAACTCGAAGGAGATGCAAACGACTACTTCGGCAAAGGCTTGAGTGGTGCTAAACTCATCGTGTATCCGCCCAAGCAGGCTTCTTATGTGCCTGAGGAAAACATCATCATCGGTAACGTGGCCTTCTATGGCGCCACATCCGGTGAAGCCTACATCCGCGGTAAAGCCGGCGAACGCTTCTGCGTGCGTAACTCAGGTGCGAAGGTGGTTACCGAAGGAACCGGCGACCATGGTTGTGAATACATGACCGGTGGTACGGTGGTTATCCTCGGTGAAACAGGCCGCAACTTTGCAGCCGGTATGAGCGGTGGTATTGCCTACGTATATGACGTGAAGGGCCAGTTCGCCGATCGTTGCAACAAGGAAATGGTCGACCTCGATCCCGTAGATGCTGAAGATGCAAAAGTGCTGCAGGATATGATCATGAAGCACTTTGCGTATACAGGCAGTACAGTAGCCAAGTTCGTATTGGATGATTTCGAAAATCAACAGAAGAACTTCGTGAAAGTATTCCCTTCAGACTACAAGAAAGTGTTGCAGGCGAAGAAAGTTCCTGCGCAGGTAAAGTAATTGGACAGAAAAACTAAGACTAACAATACTAAACTATAAAATACAATGGGTAAGCCATCGGGTTTTTTAGAGTTTACGAGAGAGTTACCCGGTAAATTGCCGGTGCAGGATCGTGTGAAGAACTACAACGAATTTGTAGAAAGATACAGCGAAGAAAAGCTGAACCAGCAAAGTGCCCGCTGCATGAATTGCGGTGTGCCTTTCTGCCACAGCGGATGCCCTCTGGGCAACGTTATTCCCGAGTTCAATGATGCGGTATACCGCAAGAGCTGGGAAGAAGCGTATGATATTCTTACATCAACCAATAACTTCCCGGAATTTACCGGTCGCATATGTCCTGCGCCTTGCGAAAGCGCTTGTGTGCTGGGTATCAATCAGCCTGCAGTAGCTATTGAAGAGATCGAGAAGCATATCATTGAGATTGCCTTTGATAAAGGATTTGTACAACCAAGGCGCCCTAATGTACGTAGCGGTAAGAAAATAGCTGTGGTAGGATCGGGGCCTGCAGGATTGGCGGCGGCAGCGCAGCTGAACTATGCTGGCCACACTGTAACGGTATTTGAGAGAGATGATGCTCCGGGTGGTTTGCTTCGTTATGGTATCCCCGATTTCAAGCTGGAAAAATGGGTGATCGATCGCCGTATCAAATTAATGGAAGAAGAAGGTATCACTTTTAAGTGCAATGCCAACGTGGGTGTGAATGTGAGCATTAATGATCTGCTGCGCGAATACCATGCGATCGTATTGGCAGGTGGTTCAACCGTGCCAAGAGATCTGCCGGTTCCCGGCCGCGAATTGAAGGGAGTGCATTATGCGATGACCTTCCTCAAGCAACAGAATAAGCGTAATGCCGGATTAGACCCGCTGGCCAATGCAGCTATCGAAAGCAATATATTCTCCGAAGATATTCTGGCCAATGGCAAAAATGTGATCGTGATTGGTGGTGGTGATACCGGCAGCGACTGCGTAGGTACCTCCAACCGTCATGGTGCATTATCGGTAACTCAATTCGAGTTGCTGCCCAAACCACCGGAAGGCAGAACCACCTTCATGCCCTGGCCTACATACCCCATGACCCTTAAGGTATCTTCCTCTCACGAAGAAGGCGCACAACGTCACTGGGCGATTGCAACAAAGTCATTCATCGGTGACAAAAACGGGAATCTGAAAGCCCTGAAGGTAGTTGACCTGGAGTGGAAGATCACCGAAGATGGCCGTCCAGCCCAATTTGTGGAAGTGGAAGGCAGCGAGCGGGAACTCCCTTGCGAACTGGCGCTCCTGGCGATGGGCTTCGTTCATCCGCAACATGACGGCTTGATCAACGAGCTGGGTGTTGAACTGGACGAACGGGGCAATGTGCGGGCCGCTGAAAGGTCGTACCAAACCAATATCCAGAAGATCTTTGCGGCCGGCGACGTGCGCCGCGGTCAAAGCCTGGTAGTTTGGGCCATCAGTGAAGGACGCGAATGTGCCCGAAAAGTCGATGAATTCCTTTCCGGCGGGGTTTCGCTTCTGGAAAGCAAAGACCAGAACATTATCATGGCTGTTTAAGAAAACAGTTCATCGTTCTAAAGACTGTATAAAGTGCCGAAAAGCCACGCTCCGAATGGAGGTGGCTTTTTTGTTATATGTATATTTTTTAGCAAAAAGCCAATGGTTGGTTGCAAAAACAAGCAGGGTGCTGGAAATTTAATTAAACATGCGTAGTTTTTTGCCCATTTCTCCAATGAAAACGCATTCTTGATACACTGTTGAAAAAAATAATTTTTAGAAGCTGTCCAAAATGGGCAGCTTTTTTCTTTCCAGATTTGATATTCTCTATGATACAGGTGTGTTAATTGTTTCGGCACCAAAACTTCACCGAAATATAAATATTGTAATTAATCGTATATGTGACGAGTGAACAAAAACAGGCAAAAAAATGCTAATTTAGATTTAGAATAACACATACAACTCATTCTTAATTTAACAACTAAAATCAACTGGTATGAAATTGAGCCTTAAGACGGTCGCTCCGTTTCTTGTCCTTCTCGTCGTGGCCCTCGTAGCCATGTTCGTTACTCCCGAAGCCGATTACGTTCCCGGCCCCACAGAAACCCAATACAGTACAGCAGACATCGCCTGGGTGCTCGTTTCAGCAGCCCTGGTCTTCCTGATGACGCCTGGCCTGGCTTTCTTCTATGGTGGCATGGTGCATCGCAAAAACGTGATCTCTACCATGATCAAGAGCGTGGTAGCTGCCGGAGTAGTAGGTGTGCTGTGGATCGCAGTCGGTTTCAGTTTAAGCTTTGGTGAATCCATCGGTGGATTCATCGGAAACCCTTCCACTTACTTGTTCTTTAAAGGGGTAAAAGGCGGACCCGCCTGGCCATTAGCCACTTCTATTCCCCTTTCATTGTTTGCCTTGTTTCAGCTCATGTTCGCTATCATCACCCCAGGTCTCGTAGTGGGTGCGGTAGCAGAACGTATTCGCTTCACTTCTTATATTCTGTTCATTGTACTTTTCAGCCTGCTCGTGTATGCTCCTGTAGCACACTGGTCCTGGCATCCAGAAGGTTTCCTGGCTAAAATGGGAGCATGGGATTTTGCCGGTGGTACCGTGGTACACATTACAGCTGGTTGTGCTGCCCTTGCAGGTGCATTGGTGCTGAAGCGCCGTAAAGTACACCAGGACAATAAAGAAATTCCACCAGCAAACGTACCTTATGTATTGATTGGTACTGGTTTACTCTGGTTCGGTTGGTTCGGTTTCAATGCTGGTTCTGCAGTTGGCGCCTCTCCGCTCGCAGTAAACGCCCTCGGTACAACCAACACTGCTGCTGCAGCTGCTGGTTTGGCCTGGATGTTCTTTGATGTGCTGAAAGGAAAGAAACCTTCTGTACTTGGTTTCTGTATCGGAGCTGTAGTAGGTTTAGTGGCTATCACGCCTGCTGCCGGTTTCGTAGGTATCCCTCAAAGTATCATCATCGGTGTAGTAGGTGCGCTCATTTCCAACATCGCTGTAGGAATCAAGCAAAAATCTACCCTCGATGATACCCTCGACGTATTCCCTTGCCACGGTATCGGTGGTATGGTAGGTATGTTGATGACTGGTATTTTTGCCAACCAACTGGCACACGGTATCAAAGACGGTCCTCAGGGTCTGTTCTACGGTAACCCCGCTTTCTTCCTGACACAATTGAAAGCCATGGCGATCGTAGTAGCTTACAGCTTTACCGTATCATTCGTGATCTTCAAATTCATCAATTTCATACTCCCACTGCGTGTTTCATCTGAAGAAGAAGAGCTTGGACTGGATGCAACTCAACACAACGAGAAGTATCTGCAAGGTACCCTGCTGGTGCATGACAATGGAAAAATGGAAGATAAACTCGTGGAGCACGGTTTATAAGAAAAGGTACAGCATCTAAATAAGCTTCTGACACAAGCTCATTCCGCCGTACCCTTCCTTTTAACACTTAAAATCTTTAGCAATGTTAAGAAAAATCTCTGTATTGGCCATAGGAGTGGCCTGCTCAACGTGTGCGCTCGCTCAAGACTCAACTAAAAAATCAAATTTTTCCCTGACTGGCTCTGCTGATGTGTATTATCGCTATGGATTCAATAATTATAAAGAATCTCCATATAATAATAAAACCAGCTTCACCAACTCACACAATTCCTTCGAACTGGGCATGGCCACTATCAAGGCCGAGCACAGTATCGGGAAAGTAGGCATGGTAGCCGATATCGGCTTTGGAAAGAGGGCCCAGGAGTTCTCTTACAACGAACAAGCCAGCGCCGACGATAAATCGACAGTATTGATCAAGCAGTTGTACCTAACTTACGCGGTTTCCGATAAGGTAAAATTCACAGTTGGTAGCTGGGGCACCCACGTTGGTTACGAAGTGCTCGATGCCTACCTCAACAGGAACTACAGCATGAGTTACCTGTTCTCGTACGGACCCTTCTTCCACACAGGCGTAAAGGCCGACATCAGCCTCGGTGGTACCAGCGCCTTCATGGTAGGTATCACGAATCCCACCGATTTCAAGAGTGCCAGTGCTGCACCCAAAATGTTCATCGGTCAATTCTCTACTGGTACTAAAGACGGCAAGTTGAAAGCATTCTTCAACTACCAGGGCGGAAAGTATACGGATGAAGCCCGTCTGAATCAGTATGATGTAGTGGCTACCTATGCTGCAACCGATAAATTCAGCCTCGGTGTAAACGGCAGCCTTCAATCAAGAAGCGCTAAAGGTGGAGATGGTAAATGGGGCGATTCTGAAAGCTGGAAAGGTGCAGCGCTTTACCTGAATTATGATCCTGCCACCTGGGCTGGTCTTACTCTGCGCACCGAATACTTCGATAACAAGAAAAATGTGCTGGGTGTAGATGGTCTGGGAACAAGCTTTGTAGTGCCGACAATCTCTGCGAATTTCCGTATCGACAACCTGACCATCATTCCAGAGTTCAGGTTCGATAATGCAAAGGATGATGTTGATGGTACCGGCACTCCCGTGTTTTACAAAAAAGACGGAGCTGCCACCAAGTCTTCAGGAAGCTTCCTGTTGGCACTCACTTATCATTTCTAAGTTAACATAGCGTATAAAAGCCTGGTACTTTCATTGCTTTTATTCAAGATACAGCAACACAGAACTGTAGGAAACATCATCAACGATCACTTGTTTACTACAATTTCAATTTACAGTCACATAGGAGTTTAGTGTTGTTTTGTTAAGAATGAGGGGCACCGGGCAACCGGTGTCTCGCTTTTTTGCAAAGGACGACACTCTAAAATAGCAGGGCTGACCATATGGTCGGCCCTTCCTGTTTTATCGGGCTTTCTGGTTGGCCAGCAGCAGGGAATTTCGAGCCTGGATAGACTGCCCGGGTCCGCTGGTCCCAGGGGCAACTTAGGGTCATTATAGGGTGTTGCCAGGGATTTAACCCTATCATGACCCTGGGATAACCCTAAGAAAACCCTAGGATGACCCTAGGATGACCCTAAAATGGCAGGTTTTTAAGAGGCGAATCAAGGCGTGTACGCCGCCGGTTCCTGCCGAAGCCCAAAAAGGAATAGCCCGCTTCCGGCGGGCTATTCCTTTTTGGGGAAACTGACCATTGCAGTCCTAAAATACTCCGGGCCGACCATTTTTTGGTCGGCCCGGGTTGTATTCAATGAATTGTGAAGTTAATAATTGCGTGAGAGAGCCGGTATTACGCCGAGTTCCGGCCGGCATTGATGATGCCAAACGAACAACGGATCACCAGCTTTTCGAAGATATCTTTATGGCCGGCTGGGGCTTGTTGCTCCTCCAGTTCGCGGATGCGCGCCATTGCATATTGCTGGATCGTGGTCAATGGTAATACGATGCGCTCACGAACCTGGATCGACAATTGCTCAACGGGGTAATCGAACATCAGTTCGTTTTTGCCCGAAAGCTGGAAGATATACTTCTTGGTGAGTTCATATTCCTGGAAGATCATGTTCCATATCTCGCCATAGCGTGCATCATTGGCCAGGTACTCTGTAAGGGGGAAGAAACATTTCCGCATCGCCATCTCGCAGTTGTCGATCAGGGTCTTGAAGAACTGCGACTGTCTATACAGTTGCTTGATGGCGGGCAGTTTACCTTTTCTGTCCAATGCCTGCAGTGCCATACCCACCCCATAATAGCCGGTCACGTTTTGCTTCAACTGGCTCCAGGCGCCTACGAAGGGGATCGCCCGCAGGTCTTTCAGGGCCAGTTTCGACGAGCTGCCGCGTTTGGCGGGCCGGCTGCCGATATTGGTTTCGCTGTAAAACTTCAGCGGACTGATATGCGATAAGTAATTCAGGAAATCGGGATGGTTTTTAAGCGTTGTATAGGCTTTAAGGCTTTCATCGGCCAATTCCATCAGCAGCGCTTCATCATCTCCCTCCAGGGTCTTCTCCTTCGCCGAAAGAACAGAGTTGGATATGCCGGCATTCAACAATTGTTCGATGTTGAACTGAGCGGAATCGATGGTGCCAAAATTGGAGCTCACTGTTTGCCCCTGGATGGTCAGTTGAATTTCCTTGTTCGAGATATTGTTGCCCATCGAGGCGTAGAACTTATGGGTTTTGCCACCGCCACGAGCGGGAGGACCACCACGGCCGTCAAAGAACACCACATCGATCTCGTAATTGCGCGATATCCTGGTCAGCTCTTCTTTGGCTTTGTAGATGCTCCAGTTGGCCATCAGGTAGCCACCATCTTTGGTGCCGTCCGAGAAGCCGAGCATGATCGTTTGACGTTTGTTACGGCGCTTCAGGTGGTCACGGTAAATTTCATTCTTGTACAACGATTCCATAACACCCGCAGCATTTTTCAGGTCGTCGATGGTCTCGAACAACGGCACAATGTCGATGTTCATGGATTCCTTCGTCCAGCCATTCAGCAGGAACAGACCAAATACCTCCATTATATTCAGGGCGCTGTTGCACTGGCTGATGATATACCTGTTCGATCCTTCGGGGCCGTTATATTCCTGGATATTCCGGATGGTCGTAATGCTTTGCAGGGTATCCCGTATCACTCCTTCTTCGTACAGCTCAGGATGAGTAGTTTTCTTGATAGAAGTGAGTACTTTGATCTTCTCTTCTTCAGAAAGTGAGTCGTAATTATCAGGTAACAGCTTTTCCTTGCTGCCAACAGCATCCAGCACGGTTTTGTGGACCGAGCTATCCTGTCTTACATCCAGCGAAGCGAAGTGGAGACCGAATACCTGTATCTTATTGATGAGGTTTTCCACCAGGTGCTGGAACAGTCCGTTATGCTGATAGGTAAGTATCTCCCTGATCTTGTATAGCTCAGTCAGGATGCCTTCTTTCGAAAGGGCCGTTTTTTGGCCTGGGATGAAGATGTTATCGTACAGCTGTTTTTCCAGGTCGGCCAGGATGGTGTCGATGCCTTTAAAAGTGAGTCGGCGCTTCAAACGCCGCACATCCAGGTAGTAGCATTTAATAATGCTGCCACGGAGCAGGTCGGCCACTTTTAAAGTGGTATCCGCAGTTACAAATGGATTGCCGTCGCGGTCGCCGCCGGGCCAGAAGCCCATGGTAATAATAGGGTTGTTGTCGGGCACCGCCTGCGGAAACTGGTTCTTCAGGAAACTTACGATGCGGCCTGCCGCAGGGTAAAATACGTTCTCGAGGTACCATACCAGGCTCACCGCCTCATCATACGGAGTGGGCTTCTGCTTTTTGAAGAAGGGCGTTTTGCCCAACTGCTGCAAGTACATATTAATCTGGCTGGTATTGTTGTCGGCCAGGGCCTTCGCCAGGTCGTTGATGATACCCAATACCGAACCGGGATAAAATTGAGTAGGGTGGGCGGTAAGTACCAGCCGTATAGAGAAGTCTTTCAGCTTCTCGGCCAGTTGTTCCTGGGCATTCTCCTGGATCACAGCCGATTCGAGGTATTTCAACGTGCCGATGCCGTTCATGTCCTGTACTTCGCGGAACGAAGCATCTTCGAGGGCATCGAACAAAACCACCTGGCGCTCTACATATTGAATAAAGCGGAACAGGAGGTCGCACCGGTCCTGGTCTTTTTGGTAAGGCGTATGCTTCTCGAAAAACTCCTCGATGATCTGGGTGGGGCTCAGCTTATGTTTATACCCTTCTTCACAATTATTTAATAGCAGGGATAACAGGATACCTGTTTTCTCGATACGATGAAATGGAAGGGAAGTAAAAAGGCTGTTGTAAAGTTGGAACTTGATACCTACAAAGTTCTTGAATTGCTGCAGTCCTCTCGTCGACTGGTGGTCCATATGGAATGTATTTTTGGCAATAATCAATTGATTACATATAACAAGCAGCAACACAAATGGGGAATGAAAGTACGATGAAAAATCAAGAAGACAAAAACAGAACAATACAGGATGCATTAAGAGACCTGCAAAATCGTGTAGCACCGCCATTCCGGGCTGGTTGCATTACTCTACATAGTCAATAGACATTTTTTAATAAACTAACACTTGTTTTCGATTTCTTTTGTATATTTGACCATCCTAAAGTAGTGGTACTTCAACAACACCATATTATTTCATCTTCCTCCGCTGTAGCTTCCACGGCTACAACAACAACCACTATTACGACAACCCGCTAAGGGTTGTACATTTCCATATTACCAATTGGGCTTTTAGCTGATCTTACCCGGGAGGGATATTGTCTATCTATCAATTACTTACACACAACTAATCATACACGATATGCAGGTCTTAAAGTTCGGTGGAACCTCAGTAGCCAACGCCGACAACATCAATAAAGTAGTAGCCATTCTTCAACAAGCTATACAGCGCGATAGAACGGCTGTTGTGGTCTCCGCCTTCGGTGGCGTTACTGACCTACTGCTGAAAGCCGGCGCCCTGGCCGCTGCGGCCGATGAATCTTATAAAGATGTGCTGGCAGCCATCGAGCAACGCCATATAGAAGCTGTAAAAGTATTGGTGCCGGTAGCCAAACAAAGCAGCATCCTGAGCTGGGTAAAACAACGCTGCAACGAGATAGAAGATATTTGCAACGGGGTATTCCTCCTCGGCGAACTGTCGGACCGGACCCGCGATAGGGTCGTAAGTTTCGGTGAACTGATCTCCTCACAGATCGTTGCCGCCAGGTTGAAGGCAGCAGGTGTAGAGGCAGTATGGAAAGATGCACGGGAGCTGATCATCACCGACGATAACCATGGGTATGCGGCTGTGGATTTTTCGGTTACCGATTTCAATATCCGGACCTACTTCGCTGAAACAAAAGAAAACCTCCTGGTATTTCCGGGTTTCATTGCCTCCAATGCGGCCGGCCTTACTACTACCCTTGGACGCGGTGGCTCTGACTATACTGCCGCCATCCTCGCCGGTGCCCTCGATGCCAAAGTACTCGAGATCTGGACTGATGTAAGCGGTATGATGACTGCCGATCCACGGCTCGTAGCCAACGCCAAAGTATTACCCCATATCTCCTACCAGGAAGCTATGGAGCTTTCTCACTTCGGCGCCAAAGTGATCTACCCACCCACCGTGCAACCGGTCATGAAGAAAAGTATTCCTGTATGGATCAAGAATACCTTTGAGCCCGAAGCTCATGGAACCGTCATAGAAAATGATGTAACCAAAAGAAATGGCAATAATATCCGCGGTATCACCAGCATTAACAAGATCGCGCTGTTAAGCCTTGAAGGGAGCGGTATGGTCGGTATCCCCGGCTTTTCCAGGCGTTTGTTTGAAGCGCTTGCCGGCGAACAGATCAACGTGATCCTCATTACCCAGGGCTCATCGGAGCATTCCATTTGTGTGGGTATCGATGAGGCCTACGCAAAAGACGCAAAAGTGGTTGTCGATAACGCTTTCTCGTACGAGATCGAAACCGGGAAAGTAGATCCCCTCGTAGTTGAATCAGGCCTTTCGATCGTAGCGCTGGTGGGTGACAATATGAAGAGCCACCCGGGCGTGAGTGGAAAAATGTTTGGTGCCATCGGTCGCAATGGTGTCAACATACGGGCTATTGCACAAGGATCATCAGAACGCAATATCTCGGCAGTGATTGCCGCTGCCGATGTGAAAAAGGCGATCAACGTATTGCACGAAGAATTCTTTGAAACTACCTATAAGCAGGTGAACCTGTTCATTGCCGGTGCAGGTAATGTGGGAAGCAAGCTATTATCGCAATTGCAGCAGCAGCAGGCTTACCTGCAAGAGCAGTTGCGGTTGCAGGTAAGGATCGTGGGTATCGCGAACAGCCGTAAAATGGTGTTCAATGATGAAGGGATCAACCTGGCGAACTGGAAAAAATTGCTGGAACAGGGCGATGCTATGGAGCTCGATAAATTCATCGATATCATCCGGTCAAAAAACCTCCGCAATGCTGTATTTGTCGATGTTACCGCCAACGACCAGGTGGCACAGGTCTATGCACGCCTCCTTGAAAAGAGCATATCGGTAGTGGCTTGTAATAAAGTAGCTTGTTCATCTGCCTATTCCTACTACAAAAAGCTGAAAGACCTGGCCCGCGAGTTCAACGCCTCTTTCCTGTTCGAGACCAATGTAGGCGCCGGCCTTCCTGTAATAGGTACCCTGAATGACCTGATGCGCAGCGGTGATGTAGTGAACAGGATAGAAGCAGTACTCAGCGGAACCCTCAACTTTGTGTTCAATAACTATAATGGCGAAAAGAGCTTTGCCGATGTTGTAAAGCAGGCGCAGGATGAAGGATATACCGAACCTGATCCCCGCCTGGATCTCAGTGGTACCGATGTGATGCGTAAGATCATGATCCTGGCCCGGGAAAGCGGCGAACGTCTTGAAATGGACGACATCACCAATAATTCTTTTATGCCGCCTTCCTGTATGACAGGTAGCGTGAATGACTTTTATGCGGAAATGGCAAAGCAGGAAGAGCATTTTGCAGCACTTTATCAGCAGGCGGTAAAAGCAGGCAAGAAGCTAAAGTTTGTTGCCAAATACGAAAACGGTAAAGCGGCAGTTGGCTTACAGCACATCGATCCCCAGCACGATTTATATCACTTATATGGAAAAGACAACGTGGTATTGTTCTATACCAACCGGTATGCCGAACAACCCCTGGTGGTAAAGGGCGCTGGAGCAGGAGCCGAAGTAACCGCCTCTGGCGTATTTGCCGATATCCTCCGGGCGGCACATTAAAGTTCCGCCCCCGACACTAAATCAAATCAGCGTAGCAGGAACTGTGAGCAGGCGTTCACGATAATAAACCGAAAAGATGAAAGCACAATTGATCAAAGATCATAAAGTGGAAGCAGGAAAAGCCGTCAAGGTATTTGCTCCCGCCACCGTGGCCAACCTCGTGTGTGGTTTCGATGTACTGGGCATGGCCCTGCACAAACCACAGGACTTGATGGGGGTTAAGCTGCGGGAAGAGCCGGGCATCACCATTCAGCATAGTGATGGCTATCAACTGCCGGTAGAGCCGGAAAAGAACGTGGCCGGCGCGGCATTGCTGGCCCTGCTGGAAGAGGCGAATACCCCATTTGGTTTCGATATCACCATCGACAAGCGCATTAAGCCCGGATCGGGGCTCGGCTCCAGCGCTGCCAGTTCGGCCGGCGTAGTGGTGGCGGCCAACCATTTATTGGGAAATCCTTTCAGTAATGAAGACCTGGTGCGGTTTGCGATGAACGGTGAAAAGGTCGCCAGTGGGGTAAAACATGCCGATAACATTGCGCCTGCTATTTACGGAGGCATCACCCTCATCCGGTCCATCTTTCCCCTCGATATCGTTCAGCTCACCGCGCCGCCTTTATATGTAACCGTGGTGCATCCGCAAATTGAAGTGCGTACCTCCGATGCACGGCAGATCTTGCGCAAGGAAGTACAGCTTAAAAATGCTATCAAGCAATGGGGTAATATCGCCGGGTTGGTGACCGGCTTCCTCAAGAACGATTATGGGCTTATTGGCCGCTCGCTCGAAGATGTGATCATTGAACCCGTGCGCAGTATGCTCATACCAGGCTTTGATGAAGTGAAGAAGTATAGTAAAGAAGCGGGTGCACTGGGTGGAGGCATATCCGGATCGGGCCCTTCCATATTCATGCTCAGCAGGGAAGAAAGTACCGCACAGCAGGTAGAATATGTAATGACCGAAGTGTATGTCAAATTGGGCATCGACTTCAAGACCTATGTAACCACCATCAGTTACGATGGAGTAAAAGTTATGGACGCGGAGTAATCCGGATCAATTAACCAACGCAACAACACAGGAACGACATGCGCTATTACAGCTTGAACAGACAATCGCCCGACGTTGATTTCAAGGAAGCAACTATTCGCGGACAGGCGCCCGATAAAGGACTCTATTTCCCGGAACAGATCCCAGTCATAGACCCTGCCTTCTTTAAAAATATTGATCAGTTCAGCAATGAAGAGATCGCTTTCAGGTTCATCAATCCCTATGTAGCAGGCGCCATGCCCGATGATGAATTGCAGCGAATCGTTGCCGAAACCATCAATTTCCACATACCCCTGGTGCAGGTGAAGGATGATACTTACTCACTTGAATTGTTTCATGGACCTACCCTTGCTTTCAAAGATGTGGGTGCCAGGTTCATGAGCCGGTGCCTGGGGTATTTTGCCCGTGAGCGAAGCGAGCGGGTAGTGGTGCTGGTGGCCACCTCGGGCGATACGGGCGGGGCAGTGGCCCATGGATTTTACAATGTGCCGGGCGTGGAGGTGGTTATTTTATATCCATCCGGAAAAGTAAGTTCGGTACAGGAAAAACAGCTCACCACTCTCGGTAAAAACATACATGCCCTGGAAGTAAAAGGAAGTTTCGACGATTGCCAGCAAATGGTTAAGCAGGCCTTTGTCGATGAGTCGCTTACCTCCAGGATATTTCTCACTTCTGCAAACTCCATCAACGTTGCACGTTGGTTGCCGCAGCAGTTCTATTATGCACTGGCCTGGAAGCAATGGAAGGATAAGGAAAATCCACCGGTCATCTGTGTGCCCAGCGGCAATTTTGGAAATATCTGTGCCGGTTTGCTGGCCCACCGCAGCGGACTTCCGGTAAGCCATTTTGTAGCAGCCTGCAATGTCAACGATGTGGTAACACAGTACCTGCATTCGGGGCAATACCAGGCGCAGAAAGCGGTGCCGACTTTGTCAAACGCTATGGACGTTGGCAATCCCAGCAATTTCGTACGCATATTGGAGTTGTTCAACCACGAATTTGGCAACCTTACCAATGTACTCAGCAGTTTTAGCATTTCCGACGAAGAAACCAGGACGACCATTAAGGAGGTCTATGATCGATACCGCTACCTGGCCGATCCGCACGGAGCTGTAGGTTACCTTGGCTTGCAGCGATACCTGGACAGCCACCCGGGTCAAAAGGGCATGTTCCTCGAAACGGCCCACCCCGTGAAGTTCTACGATGTCGTGGAACCTGTAATCGGAGCGCCCGTGCCGTTACCCGAAGCCGTACAGGCCATTGTGCACAAGGTTAAACAGAGCCGGATAATTGAGTCTGATTATGAGGCATTAAGAGCGTATTTGCAGGAGAGGTATTAGTACCGGTAACGGATATTCCCTAAGATGGGCATCTAAAAGTTTTCTTGTTCGGGGAAAAAATGGTTATTTGTGCCCATAAACCCCAACTCTCCAACATGAAAAAGTACCTTTTATTAGTGTTCGCCATGATGGCGATCCATGTGCTCTATGCCGGTGATGAAGATTCACTCAAACTGATGCGTGAGAAGTATCAGCAGTTTGCCGATTCGATCAATTCGACCCTTAAGTATGAAACAGGAGTTATTACGCTGCCCAATGGAGTAGCAAAACTCAATGTGCCGAAAGGGTTTAAATACCTCAATGCCGCTCAAAGCAAATTTATTATTTCGGATATCTGGGGCAATCCCCCCAGGGAGGGCATCGATGGAATGATCTTCCCGGAAAATGGCGATCCATTCAGTGATAGCAGCTATGCGTTTGTAGTTACCTACGATGCCATGGGTTTCGTTAAGGATGAAGATGCCGATGAGATCGACTATGATGATATGTTAAAGGGATTCCAGGAAGGTGAAGTAGAGGAAAACAAAGAAAGGGTGAAGGAAGGCTATGAACCCATTCATATGGTGGGCTGGGCGCAAAAGCCATTTTACGATAAGGATAACAAAGTATTGCATTGGGCCAAAGAATTAAGGTTTGGAGCAGATGCTGCAGTGAATACCCTAAACTACGACGTGCGCATACTGGGTCGCAAAGGCGTACTCTCGCTCAATGCCGTAGCTTCCATGGGCGAACTGTCAATTGTTAAGAAAGACATCGACCAGGTGATGCATATGGCGACCTTCACCGAAGGAAATGCTTACAAGGATTTCGATCCCAAGATTGACCAGGTGGCGGCCTGGACCATCGGCGGCCTCGTGGCCGGTAAGGTGCTCGCCAAAGTAGGAGTGGCTGCTTTCTTCCTCAAGTTCTGGAAATTGATCGCTTTGGGGTTTGTAGCAGCCGGCGGCTTTATCGTAAAATTATTCAAGCGTAAAAAGAATACAGAAACGGAGCCGGAACCGGAGCCTATTTCTGTGGAGAATACCGAAAAGCCTGAAGAAAACAACAACGCATAAGCCTTCACCGGCAACAAATAAAGAAGCCCTCTTGCTAAAGTAAGAGGGCTTTGTATTTCATGCAAATACAACAACAAAAAACAGACGAACAAAAGACTTTATGCTTAGATGATACCCGCCAGTTCAAGACTTTTCTTCTTCAACTTACGGATCTCTACATCTTCAATGATCGCTTCGGGAGAGAGAATGAGTGAGGTATTGTTTTCCTTCCACCAGCTGGTATCGCGTAATTCTTTGAAAGGCAAAACGCCTACCAGGTACTTCCTGTCGGTTTCGGCATGCCATTCCTCGATCCACTCAAACCTATCCTTGGGGATGTACTTCCAGTCGTCGAAACTCACATACGCCCGTACATAGAAGTCGGTCGTGAGTTCCTGGGGAACGTGGTGATACAATTTTTTGTATTCGTACTTGTATTGATAGCGGAGGGCCGAAAGGTCGCTCAACACAGCAGAAGCCGTGGGGAAGCTGCCGGCGCCTTTTCCATAAAAGAATTGCTTGTCGGCAAACCCGCTTTCAATCACCACACCATTGTATTCATTCTTGACGAATGCCAGGTGGTCGTCGTGTTTAATGAACTGGGGTAGTACAAAGGCAGCTACCTTGCCATTCTGCAGCTTTTTCGCCTGAGCTACCAGCTTGATGTCGAAGTGCTTTTCTGCGGCAACAGAGGCATCGCTGCCCTGAATATTTTGAATACCATTGAAAACGATATTGTCCGTGCTTTCTACAATACCATAAGCATGCGTAAGCAGGAAGGCCCATTTGTTCACCGCATCGTATCCTTCAACATCCAGCGAAGGGTCGGTTTCTGCAAAACCCAATTGTTGAGCCAGTAATACCGCTTCCTGGTAACCAAGCTTATCTTCGAACATTTTCGTAAGAATAAAGTTCGTCGATCCGTTAACGATCGCTTTGATCGAGTGCAGCAGATCGTTATCGTAATATTCCTCGAGATTACGGATCACCGGGATAGAAGCGCAGGCTGCGGCTTCATAAAGCAGAGAGCGGCCGGTTTTCTGTTGAAGGCCCAGCAGCTCGGGCAGGTTTTCTGCGATCATCTTTTTGCTCGCACTCACCACGTCCTTCCCATTTTTCAAGGCGGTAGAGACGATATCAAAAGCGGGCACTGATTCATTGATCACCTCAACGATCACGTTGATCTCGGGATCATTCAGTAGCAGATCCTTATCCGTGGTGAACAGATCAGCTGGCGCTTCTCTTTTCTTGCCGGGGTTTTTGATACACACTTTCTTGATGGTGGCCTTCAGTGAAGGAGTTTGTTGCAACACCTTGTACAAACCTTCACCCACTACGCCAAATCCGAATAATCCGATTGTCAACTGTTTGTGAGCTTCCATTTACTATTGCGATTTTTTTTATGTTCCTGAACTGTTAATTGTTGTTGTTGTTGTCTTTATTGCACCGGCAATCGCCCGTATTTCGTGTTACATAGAAACTGACCATTCATCCTCGATGCTTTGCCAGTCATTGAACTTTTCCTGGCCGCCCCGGCTCTTCCAGTCCGAATCGATGGTGAGCTTGGAGCTGATGCCACCGCGTGGGTTACAGATCATTACCAGCCTGAGCCGCTCGGGATCGTATACCTTTAACAGATCATCATAAATAATGTTTATGAGGCGTTCATAAGACACTACGATGTTGCGCAACTGAAATACATAATGTTTGAAAGATTTCAGTTCGATGATCTTGTCCTTAGGGTAGAATGTAAGGTATATGACCGCGAAATCCGGCTGCTCCTTTACACCAAGAAAAGTAAATTCCGGGATCTTTATCTTGATCTCATATGCCTGCCTGGTAGGATTCGGGATCGCTACCAGTAGTTTGCTGTCGATGTCTTTATAAGTCTTTACAGGTTCTTTAACAGTTTCGGTGGCCATAGTTGGTTTTATTGAAATATTCCTAAGAGTGTTATGCCAGGGTTTTATCCAAAGTGATAGATGCGTGTTGCAGGCTTTTGTCCAGAGCAGTTTGAAGGTCCTGGATAAGGTCTTCAGCTTCCTCCAGGCCAATGCTTAAACGGAGCAGGCTGTCCGATACGCCTGCTGCCCTGCGTTTCTCCGCGGGAATAGATTTGTGGGTCATGGTCGCCGGATGGCTGATCAAACTCTTAATGCCGCCCAGGCTTTCTGCCAGCTTGAACAGATCGGTAGAAGTGGCAAAAGCACTTGCCGCTTCTGCCGTGTCGTTTTTGAGACTAAAGGAAACAATTCCACCAAAACCTTTGGACTGCTTTTTAGCAATCTCATGGTTTGGATGAGTAGAAAGACCGGGATAGTAAACCTTGTCTACTGCGGGATGATCTTCCAGGAATTTTGCCACTTCCAAAGCGGTTGCGCAATGTTGGCGTAAACGCAGGTGAAGGGTCTCTATTCCACGTATCACCAGCCAGCTGTCGAAGGGGCCGAGGATGGCGCCACAGGCATTCTGGATGAATTTAAGGCGGTCGCCAACAGCTTTGTCTTTCGCTACGATCGCACCGGCGATCAGGTCGCTATGGCCTCCCAGGTATTTGGTCACGGAATGCACCACTATGTCTGCACCGAGCAGCAATGGCTTTTGCAGGGCGGGGGTAGCGAAGGTATTGTCTACGCAAAGCAGGCAATTGTGTGCTTTGGCGATCCTGGCAATAGCTTCAATATCCGAGATCTTCAGGGTAGGGTTGGTCGGTGTTTCGAGCCAGATCAGCTTTGTTTGAGGAGTAATAGCGTTGAAGACATTCTCGGGGTTCGAAGTATCGACAAAGTTGATCTTGATCCCAAATTGCTGATATACCTGCGTAAACAAACGGTAGGCGCCTCCGTAAATGTCATCAACGGCAATGATCTCGTCACCGGCTTTCAATAACTTGGCAACGGCATCGATGGCGGCCAGACCGCTACTGAATGCTAATCCAACTTCTCCGCCTTCCAGTTTCGCCAGCAGGCTTTCCAGCGTAGCACGTGTGGGATTGCCACTGCGGGCATAGTCATAACCCTTGTTAACGCCCGGGGCTTCCTGGACAAAGGTGGAGGTTTGATAAATGGGTACAGAAATAGCGCCTGTTAATGGATCTACCGGAATGCTGTGAATGAGTTGTGTTGTCGCTTGCATGATAAACAGTTTTTTTTTCCTTCCGTCTCGGCAGAGATCGTACGAACGATGTTAAATGTGTTGAATAGACAGTGTTCTGCGACAGCACTTATCAAGAGAAAGTTCTTCGGAAGAGATTTTGCGGAGTGGTTCCTTAACCGGTAGGCCGGTGCGTTGCCTGCTGATCGTGCAGGTGTTGCAGGCCAACCCCTTTGGGTAAGTACCAAAACAAAAAAGCTCTTCCGATGAGTCAGAAGAGCTTTTCAAATATGTTGTAACAGTATTATAGAAGCTATTGATCTGACTTATCTGTCTCCAATTTGCATTGGAGCTGGACGTGGCACCTTATCTCGCTTGCGCGCAGACAGGTTGTCAAGGCTTCATCGGGCCATTTCCCTCAGCCTTTCTTGATAAGAGATGTTTAAAGAACTGGTGCAAAGATATAACGGGCGAATAAATTTCCAAATTTCTTTTCGAAAAGAACGGGTTTATGTCTGCCGGACGAATTGAATGCCAGGCCCAAAAGCTTAAGTATGATTTGGTTAGCAAGATTTATGGCCAGTGCAAATGATCGTCTCACCGCCTACGGTACTTTAAAAGAAAAGGCTGCCCATACGGGCAGCCTGCTATATAAGATGGTCGAAGATGAAATCAGAACCTGTAGCCCAGAGAAATACCGAAGCCGGTATTTTGGGTATGGTTATCTTTCTTATCTACACCATCAATTTTAGGATTGATGTTGGCCAGGCCTAACTGGGCATTGAGTTGAGCAGAGAGCTTGCTGCTGAATTCGTAGCCTACCAATAGGTTGCCACCAAAATCGAATCTGCGGACGGTGTACGGCGCTTTAAGAATTTCTGCTCCGGTTAGCTCACTGTCAAATTCCAGGTCAATGTCGCCGTCATCTGACTTGATTTTACCTCCAAGGGCGTATCCAAGATATGGACCGGCGCCCAATAACAGATTGCCGTTTCCCAAAATCGGCTTAAACACGAAATTGATTGGAAGTTCAAGGTAGTTGATATTCCATTTTGTGTTGTCATTGTCATCTGCCTTTGCTCCTTTTGAGGTGAACAACAGGCCCGGTTGAAGGTAGAACTCGTCGGCCAATGGCACTTCTACATTAATGCCAGCATTAAACCCTGTCTTGATCTTGTTATTCAGGTCCCTGCCGGCAGCTTCACCATTCAGGTTTTGAAAATTCACACCAGCGCGGATACCGAAAGTAGAACCGCCTGCGGCTTTCTTCGATTGGGCATGAGTAATAAAACTTCCTAACAGACAAGCAGAGATAAGTGCGATAAGCTTAGTTTTCATTTGCTATTGATTTTGTTAAAAATGCTCTTCATCGGTAAAATGAGGAGTATTAGTTGCCGGCTTCTTTTTTAGCCTCTTGTTTCATTTTATCGTTGGCGGTGATCAGGAAGTTTACGCGTCGGTTTTGTGCACGTCCTTCTTCGGTATCATTCGAGGCTACGGGGGCAGTTTCACCATATCCCTTGGTGGTGACCCTTGAAGAAGCGACACCACGTCCGCGCAAATAAGCAGCCACAGCAGAAGCCCTTCTGTCCGACAATCCCTGGTTATATGCATCAGCGCCTTTGCTGTCGGTATGTCCCTGGATCTCGATATTGGTATCGGGATATTCCTTCAACACCTGTACCAGCTTATCAAGATTGGTTTCAGCACTTGCCGAGAGATCAGATTTGTCAAAGCCAAACAGGATCTTGTCGCTGAATTCCACTACAATTCCTTCACCTACACGCTCCACCTTGGCACCAGGAACCCTGTTCTCGATCTCCCGCGCCTGTTTGTCCATTTTCTTACCAATAAGGGTGCCACTTACGCCACCAACGGCGGCGCCAATAATGGCTCCCAATGCTGTATTACCTGCTACCTTTCCTACAACGGCTCCAACCGCTGCTCCGCCTGCAGTACCGATGACGGCTCCTTTTTGTGATTTGTTCATACTCTTACATCCGCCCAATAACATAGCGGCGGCTACGATTGCTGTGAGGGTGTTCTGAAGTGGTTTCATAACTAGATTTTTATTTAAAGTAATCCAGATCACCCCTTTCAAACTTTATACCACAATGCCCAAAACTGCCATATCTGCCTGAAAATGAGAAAGAAAATCCTCAATTGCGGGTCAACCATTCGGTCTGGCATTTGTTCTTATCTTTGACCCTTCCCAAAAATTAATATGGCGAAAGTTAAAAAGGCAGTGCCGGTAGACAACGGACAATCCGGCAGCAAAGCATCTAACGATGCGATAGAAGTGTATGGAGCCCGGGTACATAATCTCAAGAATATTGACATTAGTATTCCCAAAAATAAGCTGGTGGTAATTACGGGTATCAGTGGCAGTGGTAAATCATCACTCGCCTTCGATACCATTTATGCCGAAGGGCAGCGAAGGTATATGGAAAGCTTCGGAGCCTACGCCCGCCAGTTTATTGGCGATATGGAAAGACCCGAAGTCGATAAGATCACCGGTTTGTCACCCGTAATTTCCATCGAGCAGAAGACCACCAACAAAAACCCCCGTTCAACAGTAGGGACGATTACGGAGGTGTACGACTTCATGCGCCTGTTGTATGCAAGGGTAGGGGAGGCCTATAGTTTCAACACGGGCAAAAAAATGGTGAAGTTCAGTGAAGAAGAGATCGTCGATAATGTCTATAAAAAATACAGGGCGAAGAAGATCACCGTATTGGCGCCGCTGATACGTGGGCGTAAAGGTCATTACCGGGAGCTCTTCGAAGACATCCGCAAAAAAGGGTACCTCAAAGCCAGGATCGATGGAGAGATCAAAGACCTCGTACCCAAAATGCAGGTCGACCGGTATAAGATCCATGACATCGAAGTGGTCATCGACCGGTTACCCGTTACCGATGATATGCGGGTACGCCTCGCCCAAAGTGTACAGAAGGCCCTGCAGGTGGGTAAAGACCTCATGTTCCTGCAGGTGAATGACGATAAAGTTATACAATACTCCAAGTTGTTGATGTGTGAAGACAGTGGTATCAGCTACGAAGAGCCATCTCCGAATACCTTCTCTTTTAATAGTCCGTATGGTGCTTGTCCGGTTTGTAAAGGGCTCGGCAACGTGTACCAGATCAGCCTGGAAGCGATCATGCCCGATAAGAACCTCTCGATCAATGAAGGCGCCATCGCGCCACTGGGAGCCGAACGCGATGCGCATGTATTCAAGCAGGTACAGCAACTGGCAAAAAAGAATAAGTTTAGCCTCGATGCACCAATAAAAGACCTGCCGAAGAAGTCATTGAACCTGGTATTGTATGGTGCCGAAACACCCCCTGAAGAAGAGGAGCAAGTCGATTTTGATGAAACGGCCACGGGCGGCCCTCTGTACCAAACTGAATACGAAGGTGTGATACCACAGCTTAAACGCTGGTTTGCCGGAGGCAATACCGATGCTCTAAGAGATTGGGTGGAGCAGTTCATGGAACTCAGGGTTTGTAGCTCCTGCGATGGAGCCCGCCTTAAAAAGGAAAGCCTCTGGTTCAAGGTCGATGAAAAGAATATCTCCGAGTTGAGCGAGCTCAACCTCGATAAATTGATGAAATGGTTCACCGGCATTGAAAGTCGCCTGAGTACTAAACAGAATGCCATTGCCAAAGATGTGTTGAAAGAGATCCGTGAGCGGCTGCAATTTCTGCTCGATGTGGGTCTCAATTACCTTACGCTCAACCGGGCATCCCGTACGCTGAGTGGCGGTGAGTCTCAGCGCATCAGGCTGGCCACGCAGATCGGTTCACAGTTACAAGGTATTACCTATATATTGGATGAGCCGAGTATCGGTTTGCACCAACGCGATAACCAGCGGCTCATCGAGGCGTTGAAGAATCTGCGCAATATCGGTAACAGCGTATTGGTCGTGGAGCACGATAAAGATATTATGCTCGCCGCCGATCACCTGGTCGATATAGGCCCTAAAGCAGGTTTTCATGGTGGCAGGGTAGTGGCACAAGGTGATCCTACTGCCTTGCTGAAGCTGGATACGCTCACCTCTTCCTATATCAATGGGCACCGTGCCATCGTTGTTCCCAAAGAGCGTCGCAAAGGCAATGGGAAGTTTCTGGAGATCAAGGGAGCTAAAGGCAACAACCTGAAAAATGTAGATACCAAATTCCCGCTCGGTAAGTTCATTGTCGTTACAGGCGTCAGCGGCAGCGGAAAATCAACCCTGATCAACGAAACCCTGTATCCGATTTTGAGTAAACATGCTTACAACTCCAAAATGAACCCGCTGGAGTATAAAAGCATTAAAGGCCTCGAACATATCGATAAGGTGATCGAGATCGATCAGTCGCCCATTGGCCGTACCCCGCGGAGCAACCCGGCCACTTACTGCGGCTTTTTTACCGATATACGAACATTGTTTGCATCTGTTCCGGAAGCAAAGATCAGGGGCTACAATGCAGGCCGCTTCTCCTTCAATGTTAAAAGCGGTCGTTGCGATGTTTGCGAAGGGGGCGGTATGCGTGTTATTGAAATGAACTTCCTGCCCGATGTATATGTGCATTGCGAAAAATGCCAGGGCAAACGATATAACCGGGAAACCCTCGAGATCCGTTACAAAGGGAAGTCGATCAGTGATGTATTGGATATGACCGTCGAGGATGCGGTAGAGTTCTTTCAGAACGTACCCTACATATACCGTAAGATAAAGGTGCTGGAAGAAGTGGGTCTTGGATATATTACACTTGGTCAAAGTGCAGTAACGCTCAGCGGGGGTGAGGCGCAACGGGTGAAGCTGGCAACAGAACTGTCCAAGAAGGATACCGGTAAAACCTTTTATATACTGGATGAGCCTACTACAGGACTCCATTTTGAAGATATACAGCACCTGCTGGATGTTCTTTATAAACTGGTCGACCGGGGTAATACAGTACTCGTGATAGAGCACAATATGGATGTGATCAAGGTTGCCGACCATTTGATCGACCTGGGTCCCGAAGGAGGTGATGGGGGTGGAAAAATCCTATTCGAAGGAACACCGGAGGATCTTTTGAAAGTAAAGGAAAGTCATACCGGGAAATTCCTGAAAGAAGAAT
Organism: Paraflavitalea sp. CAU 1676; assembly: GCF_029223285.1. Classification (GTDB taxonomy): domain Bacteria; phylum Bacteroidota; class Bacteroidia; order Chitinophagales; family Chitinophagaceae; genus Paraflavitalea. Next base: position 60,308 of record NZ_JARHUJ010000009.1, read on the forward strand.
TGAAATAATCAATAAGTGTTGCGGGCTGCAGGCACTGGTAAAAGTCATCGATATACTTTTAACGGTATCTGCAGCTCGTGGCGTTAAAAAATAATACTGCAATGGAAAGAGTAATTATCGACATGGATGAAGTGATCGCCGATCCAATGGGTGATATGATCACTTGGTACGAAAGTCAATACGGAAACAAAGTGGATTACAGCAAGATGGCCGGTTCCTGGATTAAAGGATTTCCCGAAGAGCATCACCAACTGGTGTGGGACAGGTTGAAGGCGCCCGGCTTTTTCAGGAACCTGCCGGTGATGAAGGATAGCGTGGAAGTGCTGAAAGAAATGAACCAGAAATATGAAATATTCATTGTTTCGGCCGCGATGGAGTTTCCCAATTCCTTAAAAGATAAGTACGACTGGCTTCAGGAGCATTTTCCCTTCTTCAGCTGGAGGCAGATCACATTGTGCGGCGATAAACGACTGGTTTACGGCGATTATATGATCGATGACCATACACGCAACCTTGTTCATTTTCCGGGCAAGAAACTGCTTTATACGACGCCTCACAATCTTTTAGAAACAGAATATGAACGCCTGGGCAGTTGGGCCGATGCCGAAAAATTATTCCTTAAATAGGATAAATACAGACCGCCGGCCATTACTCATAGCCGGCGGTCGGAGGATACTGGGTTGACCAGCATTAATTCGTGTGTTCCAATAAGCGGGTGCAGGGAGTGATCAATAAAATCTTTTTTATCAGGGTACTTGGGAACTTATAGGGAACGGATCGGTTTTTTGACTCAACCGGATATTTGGATCTTACTAATTTCCCTGCTGCTTATTGGTGATTATTTCGGAAAAACAATTTGCCATTTTGTAGCGGGGCTATCGAATGAAAACCTGTCCATTCTCGATGCGCTCGTCTTCACTGAATATTTCATACAGGTAACTCCCTTTTCCCATATTGTTAAGAACGGTGGTTTCTTTGTTTCGGATGTTTATACGCTTCACCAACTTTCCTTCTACATCAAATAAGTATAACTGATACAGCCTGCCGTCTTCACCGTTGACGCTGAAGAACAGCACCTGGTTGTTAACGCTCGGCGTCAATTTGATCTTATGTTTTCTGGTATTCAGTAGCTTTTGAACCAGGATGGTGTCTGCCGGCTGCGAGACTCGTGTATGGGGTGATGCAACAGTAGCTGCATTACTACCAAAGCACAAAGCAAACATTCCAATGGCCAGTAAGGACATGGAATATCCACGTAGATTGCTCTCTGGATTAGTTCTCAACATAGGGTGACCTTTGGTTAAAAAGGCGGATAGTTTTCAAAAAAGGGGTACGGATCAACAAATGCTATATAACGGAACAACTACATCAGTTTCATTAGAACCTGATCGGGCAACGTGTCGACGTGCCGTAACGGTCACCATTACCTAAACGAAAGCCAACCTTGATGTTGAAGGTATAGTAGGCGTCGTTGTTGGTTTTTGTACCGCGTTTGTCACCGGGCTTATAGATTCCGCCAATCGACTTATTGGCCATGGCGGTGGCAGTTCCGATAAGCTTCGGATCGAGATTTCCTTGAAAATCTGCTGGGTTTATGTATTCCGTGCTAACGTCATCAAGATAGTCGGTCCTTAAGATCCTGTGCAATACTTCAAGGGATACGTGCGTATTTTCCGTGATGAAATATTTTACACCGGCACCTACGGGAAGATTGATCTGGGTGAGCTTGTAAGGCTTTCTGTCGGCATACTGGGGAAAGCCCTGGCCTTCTGTATGCAGTGGTTGCAGGTCTACCCAGGTATTGGCGTTTAGCTGTCCCTGAGGATTAAACTTGAACACACCGATACCAGCTACCACATAAGGCCTCAGTTTCAACCAGGTATCTTCAGGATCATTTTCAATTAAAGTAGTGGGGTATATTTCCGCCAGCAACATCAATTCTTTTATCTTGGTGCGGAAGTTGGAGTTACGATTTTTCCTTGTGTCTTCCATTCCACCCTTCGATTTGATCTTGGCATCGTCTGCTTCCAGGGTGCCGAAGTTGAAGGCCAAACGAAAGTTTACATAAGGTTTGGGTGAATAGCCAAGGTAACCACCCCACATAAATTTCGTCTGCTTGAAATTGTTGTCTTTAAGAAAGGTTTGCCCTTTACCCTGTGCACCTTGAACGTCGGTGAGGGCATTTCCGGGCCCCATTGTCATGCCTATTTCCCAATAGGAAGTGCTTTCACTAATTTGGCTAAACGAAGTGTAGTTTGCCGAAAGGACAATAAGCGTTAGTGCACAACACTTCCGCACAGAAGCGTGTAGATACTGTTTCATGGAATATCAGATTTAGTTTTCAGATGGTCTGGGATCCGGCGTCTAAAATAATAGGCGCTGAATTTCCTTACAAGGAAACGAAGAAATATTTCTTTTTTGTGTGCGGCGTGGAAAAAATATATGAGTATAGGGGAATTCCTATAGCGGGATTAACGTGATTCAACTAGTAACATTTCGATATGCTCGATGCCATCTTCCAGATAAACTTCGCTGGATTGTTGAAAACCAAAGGATTCATAAAACCTCTGAAGGTACAGTTGTGCTCCGATGCGAATGGGCCCCTGGCCAAAAAGCTGGTAGCAGCTTTCGATGGATTTTTGCATCAACTGGCGGCCGGCGCCCGATTTTCTCATTTTGGGAGAGGTTACCACCCGGCCAATGGACATTTCTTCGTAGGATACGCCGGCCGGAACCAGTCGCGTGTAAGCAGCCAGCAGGTCGTTTTGCCATCCCATCAGGTGCATGGACTTTTGATCCTTATTGTCCATATCCTGGAAAGCACAGTTTTGCTCTACTACAAAAACTTCGCTCCGCAATTGTAGCAACACATAAAGTTCTTGTGTGGTTAATTCATTAAAAGACTTGCAGGTCCAGTTGATAGAGCTATTCATAGTAACACTTAGAAAAAGAGATGATTGATTGTTTGCTGTTAATATCCATATTTATCCTTCCACAATCCTTTTAGGTAGCGGCGTAATTCCTCTTCCCTTGCATTACGGCCCGGATCATAGAATTTAGTGCCGGCCAGCGCAGCAGGAAGGTATTCCTGACTGGAGAAGTTATTGTCATAGCTGTGCGAATACTGGTAGTCTTTGCCGTAACCAAGGTTCTTCATCAGCCTGGTAGGGGCGTTACGGATATGAAGAGGAACAGGAAGATCACCATGCTGTTTTACAGCAGCAAGGGCCGCATTGATCGCCGCATAGGATGCGTTGCTCTTCGCCGATGATGCCAGGTACACAGCACATTGTGATAAGATGATCCTCGATTCGGGGTAGCCGATCTTCGTGACGGCGTCAAAAGTGGTATTAGCCATCACCAAAGCAGTAGGGTTGGCATTGCCTATGTCTTCACTGGCGAGTATTACCAAACGGCGTGCAATGAATTTTACATCTTCACCGCCTTCAATCATCCTGGCCAGCCAATATACAGCCGCATTAGGGTCGCTGCCTCTGATAGACTTGATGAAGGCTGAAATGATATCATAATGCTGTTCGCCACTTTTATCATAGATAGCAATTCGCTGTTGGGCAATGCTCATCACAGTCTCGTCTGTGATCCGGATAGGGGCGCTTTCTGTTTTTGAACTGAGCGTGTCAACCACCAGTTCGAACAGGTTCAATAACTTACGAGCGTCGCCACCTGAAATATTGATGAGTGCGGCTGTTTCTACCAGTTCGATCTTCTTTTGGGCAAGCACATCATCTCTTTGCATGGCCTGCTCTAGTAAAGTGATCAGGTCTGCTTCGTCAAGCGCCTTTAATACATACACCTGGCTTCGGCTGAGCAAAGCGCTATTTACTTCAAACGACGGGTTCTCTGTAGTAGCACCGATCAGCGTAATGATCCCTTTCTCAACGGCTGCTAGTAGTGCATCCTGCTGGCCTTTGTTAAATCTGTGTATCTCATCAATGAAAAGAATGCCTTTTTGCAAGGCCTTTGCAGTTTCTATGGCTTCCCGAACATCCTTGACGCCCGAACTGATGGCGCTTAACGTAAAAAAGGGCGCTTTTAAAGTGTGGGCAATTATATTCGCAATTGTTGTTTTGCCTGTACCCGGCGGTCCCCACAAGATCATCGAAGGAACTTTCCCCTGTTCGATCGCGGTACGTAAAATACTTCCTTTGCCGGCAAGATGTTCCTGTCCCACCAGTTCGTCCAGCGTTTCCGGACGCATTCTCTCAGCCAATGGCGGCAATGTGCTTTTCATGCCGACAAGGTAAGGAAATTCAAAAAAAGGGCAATATTCTTACAGGAGAGGATGCAGCTCCAACAGATTACCTGAGTGGGATCTCATTGCCAGATTCTTCGTCATCCAGAAAGCTATCCAGGGCCATTTCATGATTACGGCGGATCGCTTTTCTGAGCGAAACCTGGAACCAGAGAATGTACACACCGGTCAATCCGATGAGGGCAATGGCAGCCGCTACAAGATATCCTATGAGGTCTCGGCCCATACTGCCGCTCTCGCGGGATAACAAGGCTACAAAAGCGGCAATGGCGCCTGTAACAGCGGCAACTATTGATAGCAGCGCAAGGATAAACAGTGCGATAGAAAAGCCTCGTAGCCTTTTACCTGGTACTCTATCAGGGTAATATCTTTCGAGGATCAATATATTAACGCTGCTGTTCGCCAGCAAAGTGGTGGGAAACAAGATCAGGAGAATCAATGCCGCTACATCTTCGAACGACCTGAAATTGAACCTCGATTCGGATAGGCCTATTACCGCCAGGGCGGCGATCAAAGTAGTAAGCGCCATGTGCAGGTAACTGAGGAGCCTGAATATTTTCCATCGTAACGGTAACATCATGTGCAGGGGTAACTGGGTTAAGAATCTTGTTGGTCAAACTGATGATACCACTCGTTTATGGTATTCTCATAGATCTGCTTGCGCAGCTGGTACATGCCAAACAGGAAAAGCAGGTGAAAGAAAAATACAACGATGGATTGTAATATATAAAAGATTAGGGTGAACAGTAAGCTGTTGCGTACCAGCGTCTGTAGGTTGATCAGCGGCAGGATCCGCCACATCTGTACTGTTTTCGCAAAAAGGAATGCGATCAGCAGGAAGTTGATCAGGAAAAAAATATTGAATCGCCTTTTTTGTTTCAGTGTCAAGGGATTGTTAGGATAGTTATCATGGAGGATGGATAATCCCTGGAACAGGAAAAAGGAAACCAACAGATAGCACACAACACTGATCAGGTCACTGATCGTATCTACGTGATCAAATAGCCGGCCGGTGTTAATGGCCAGCGAATAGATCACCAGGATCAGTTGTATGATACATAATATACGAAATAACTTCCAGTGCAGGGGCAAACCATTCATAGACCACAATATAAAAAAACAAAGGCACAATGTGGCCTAGGTCCAAAATGGCGCATAGACCGTTTGCAGAATTGCCTTTGCTGTGATATCCATCTCTGCCGAATGAATGATCGCCGGCATGCTCATGAGGCACATGGGAATCGCTGGTTCTCCTTTTCTATAGGGAGGCTGTTCATAAACAAAGGGGGCTAGTATAAAGCCGTTCCTCTCATAAAAGCCTATCCGCCGTTTGCTGAATTCATCGGTTGGGGGTTCTACTTCCAGCACCAACCGGCGGCGGGAAGTTTCGATAATAAGTTGAATTACCCGGCTTCCATAATGTTTTCCTCTTAAAGACGGATCAATGGCAAAGTGTTCAAGGTACTTCCAATCGCCCGCTTGCCATAGGATTGCAAAACCGATGAGCAATGCATCGTCGTTGATGGCCAGCAGTTGCATGGGATGATGGTCGATAAGCTCCACCACCTTGTCCCAGGTTCTCCTTTCAGATAAAGGGAAAGAGGTTTCATACAGATGCTGTATGAAAGGAAGCGAAAGGTGATTCCGGTCGTCGATGCAGGTTAGCATATGAATAAAGATATTAATGTCTTGAGCGAATATGTTTTTTTGTCATAGCTATTGTAATTAATTGTATTAGATATTAAACAACAGGTAATTATGAATCAGTTGTTCAAATAAAAAGAAAGAGTTGTTAACAATTATCAACTTTTGCTTTCATTAGTAAATGTTTTTTTCTATCCTTGTCCCAGATTCCGTGTTAAATTCAACCCTATGTATCCTAACTGTACCTATGATTTCAAAATCCGAATTGTGTCCTGGCGCGACTGGATCAGCCGTATCACAGGACTGACCTGCATCATACTTGCAGCGTCGATGCTTATGCCTTCTGCGGCCACAGCACAATGTCATTATCCATCCATGACGTTTGTTTCTCCCAAGTTAATGAGTGGAACAGCCCGCCAGGTAGGGGCAGTGTATAAATTCTCCAATGTTACAACCGGTGTAGACGCCACCATTCAGATAATGGCGCTTGTTGGCGGTGCCGGCCTGAACGATATGGATAATACCTCTCAGGGTTATTACGATGCCTGGCAGCCTTACGTTACGGCAGGCGCCAGCGGAACGTCTTACCTTGATTGGAAGATCGTTTTTAAAAAGGCTGGTACGAATACCGATACGATACTTCCCTGTTTGTCTATCACTGCAATCGATATTGATGGTGATGGAAGTAAACTAAAGGAATTTATCGTAGCCTCTACCCCGGGAGCTTATGCGGTAGACCCCAACACATTGCTGAACGTATCATTCGATGGTGTAAACTCTCATGCCATTGGTACCGTATTAACGGTGCCCAATATCGATACGAATGCAACGAAGTATATGTTCCAGATGAACTTTACCAACGTTGGCACCATCATTTACCGGAATGGTTCGATCTCTACAAAAACAAGCTCCGATGTAAGACATACCTGTATCTATTTCAAGTCTTTCTTCGAATCGGGACTCATTACGTTACCCGTACAGATCACTTCGTTTACCGGTAAAATGGTTAGTGAAGGAGTTAACCTCAATTGGGTGGTATCTAATGAACAGGACATACAACATTTTGCCGTTCAAAGAAGCCCCGATGGATCTAATTGGGAAAACGTAGGCAAAACCGAGGCCGAGGAAGGAGTTCGCAGCTACCATTATATGGATAAATCAGGAGCCACTGGTAAAGCGTACTATCGCCTGGTGCAGGTAGCAACAGGTGGCAGTGTTGGATTCTCGCGTATCATCGCTATGAACCAACCCGGAGGCTTGCTGAGCATAAACATGCCGACGCTCGTTTCCAGGCAAATACCCATCAACCTGGATGCGCCGGCTGCCGAGAATTATCAGTTCGCGGTATACAACGGCCAGGGAGTATTGCTGACGAGAAAAACATTTGCAGTGCAAACAGGTTTGAATTCACTGCAATTGGACCTGCCTGCCAGCCGTGCTGCTGGTATCTATATGATCGCCATCCGTAATGGAAAAGGTGAAATTGTAGAGCGCAAACGGATCCTCGTTCAATAAACCAGCATCTATTTAAGAACCTTAAATTCTTCGATATATAGTATAAAATCTACCTTATTTAGAAACCGGATAACCGCTTACTCAACTATGATATCGGCTTATCCGGTTTTCTTATGCCCGGCGCTGCCGGTTGGTTGCCGCCGGGGCTAAACGAAATACAAAAAGGCGACACTTCTCAGCATCGCCTTTTTCACGCAAAAAAATTTAATCACGGGGCTCGCTAACCAAGTTGGTTTTTCCCGGATTACCTGGACTAAAAAGGATCAATTTCAAAGGAATGGATTCAGACAGGGTCGATTGGCAAGTTATCGCTATTGGCATTCAGAGATACACAAAAAGGTAATTGTTTTCAAAGGGTGTGATCGCCTTATTGTTTAGGTATGGGTTACAAGGTACCGGGTGCACGGAAAAAGAAAGTTGACTGACATTGGATTTTAGCTGGCTTCATAGAATATTAGAATTCTTTCTGGACGGTAATTTAAAGGACATTGGATGGTCTGAGGTTGCTAATCCTCGTCAATCAACTTCTAAAGCAAAAATAAATGTGGATAAGTATGTGGACAAGCGAACTAATGCTTCATTTTAACATTTCAGTTTTTACTAATCTCATCGTAATAAACCTATGAAAACAAGGAAAACCACTTATTGCAGCATCGTAAATGTTCTAATTGAAAATAGTTTCGACTATATTAGTAATTAGTATAATTTCGTAAATATCCTATAGTATTTCTCACGAAAAAGTCGCATTTTGTTCGCTGAATGAAGCGTACCCCTTATATTTTTAAAATACAACCCGAATGAAAAACATCGACAAGGTGATCAAAGTGGCTATAGCCGACGACCATGCCCTATTCCGGGCAGGGGTTAAAACATCCCTCTCCTCCAAGAGGGACGTGGAGTTGATTGCCGAGGCAGACAATGGAATGCAGCTGCTCAACCTGCTCAAACACATCGAACCAGACGTTATATTATTGGATATCCAAATGCCGATCATGGACGGTATTCAAACCCTTCCGGAGATCAGGAAAGTGAGGCCCGATGCGAAGGTGATCATTCTTTCCATGCACAACGACCACTCCATGATCAGCAAGCTCATGGAAATAGGGGCCAACTCCTATCTCACGAAGAACTCCGATTCAGAGACTATTTACCAGGCCATCAAAACCTGTTACGAACAGGAGTTTTTCTTCAATGAGCTCACGAATAAAGCATTGTTGACAGGGCTTAGGACCAAGCGCACCGATTTGGCCAGCCCGCAGGAAGTTAACCTGTCCGACAAAGAAACCAGGGTTTTGAAGCTGATGTGCGAGGAAAAGACCACCAAGGAGATTGCCGATATCGTAGAGATCAGCCCGCGCACGGTAGAGGCAATTCGGGATAAGCTTAAAACAAAGACAGGCGCCAAATCCATGGCGGGCCTGGTAATGTATGCCGTAAAGAACGGGATCATCGATCAGCCACAATAAAGCCTGAGGGGGGAATTGCCTTCGATGGGTGAAAAAATATAATATCTTACAGCCGGTTGGGGAAGCCCGCCGGCTTTTGTTATGAATAGCTATATCTATTATAATGATAAAATTCTGCCGGCAGGTACACCGCTGGTGTCGGCGGATAACCGGGGCCTTCGATATGGCGACGGTCTTTTTGAAACCATGCGGGTGGTTAAGGGGCAGATCGTTTTGGAAACCTATCATTTCGAACGGCTTTTTGCCGGCCTGCAGCTGCTTCGTTTTCAACTGCCCGTTCTCTTTACCCCGGCACATCTCGAGGCCGCCGTTTTGGAGCTTTGCCGCAAAATGAAAATAGAAACGGCGGCGAGGATCCGACTCAATATCGTGCGGGGTAGTGGCGGCCTCTACGATCCGGAAAACCACCAGCCCAACCTGATCATCGAAGCCTGGCCACTCGACCCACCACGTCAACTTAATGAAAATGGGCTCCACATCGATATTTATGATCAGGTGCACAAACCGGTGGATATACTCGCGAATATCAAATCCAACAATTATCTCCCTTATGCCCTCGCAGCCGTACACGCCAAAGAGAACAGGCTCAACGACTGTTTACTGCTCAATACGCATAGCCGAATATGCGATGCTACTATTGCAAATGTATTTTGGGTAAAGAACGGCGACCTGTTTACGCCCCCTTTATCAGAGGGGGGAATAGCAGGTGTTATGCGGCGCCACCTGATAGAAAGCATGGCTCACGGGCCAACTGGCGTTAAGGAAGATGTGCTCACGCTTCAAACGCTTGCCCAGGCCGATGAAGTGTTCCTGACCAATGCCATCCAGGGCATTAAATGGGTGGGGAGGTATCGTGATAGCTCCTATACCAATAAAGTGGCGACAACTGTTTTTAACAGCTTCGTTCAGCCACTGTGGAGCTAATCCGAAGGCAGGGTTCCCCTGACTAAAGCAACCTCTCATGATGGATGGAGCGGACAAAAGCGAGGCCTGCGTGTTTAAGTATTCACCATTGGTCATTAAACGGACCTTCACAAATGAAAGAGGCAGCTGCTTTGTAGGTATCTTGACTGCCATGTCTCATAAAAGTACTCCTGTCAACATATTCTGGTTTCGCCGCGACCTGCGCCTCGATGACAATGCGGGCCTTTATCATGCGCTCAAAGCCGGGATACCGGTGATCCCCCTCTTCATTTTCGATCGAAATATTCTCGATCAGCTTGAGGACAAAGCTGATCGCAGGGTGGAGTTTATCCGCGGAGCCTTGCTGGAGATGCAGGAGCAACTCGGGAAGTTGGGTAGTACCCTCGAAGTTTACTACGGTATTCCCGATCAGGTCTTTAATGAATTACTGGAGGAACATTCCATACAAAGCGTGTATACCAATCACGACTACGAACCCTATGCGCAGAAAAGGGATGAATCCATCCGCCGGTTGTTGAATGATCGGCAGGTATCCTTTCATACTTACAAAGACCAGGTGATATTCGAGAAAGGCGAAGTGGTCAAAGACGATGGAAGGCCCTACACGGTTTTCACGCCTTACAGCCGTCGCTGGAAAGCTGCCCTGAAGGATTTTTACCTGAAGAGCTATCCGGTAAAGAAGTATCATCAGCGTTTCTATCAGCAAGCACCAAAGCGAATTCCCTCACTAAACTCGATGGGGTTTGAAGAAACCCAACAGCCTTTTCCGCCCAAAACTTTGCGTGAGGAGTTGTTGAAGAAATACAAGGAACAACGGGATTATCCTGCCATTCATGGTACCTCGAAACTTGGTGTACATCTGCGTTTTGGTACAGTTAGCATCCGTAAACTCGCGCAAAAAGCATCCGGCTCCAGCGAAACCTTTCTGAATGAACTCATCTGGCGCGATTTCTACCATATGATACTCTGGCATTTTCCACAGGTAGGGGAGGGGAAGGCCTTTAAGCCTGAATATGAACACATCAGGTGGAGAAACAATGAGCAAGAGTTTGAGCGGTGGTGCACAGGACAAACCGGGTACCCGATCGTAGACGCGGGTATGCGCGAGCTTAATGAAACAGGCTTCATGCACAACCGCGTACGGATGATCGTTGCTTCCTTTCTCGCCAAACACCTCCTCATCGACTGGCGCTGGGGCGAAGCCTACTTTGCACTAAAGCTGCTCGATTTTGACCTGGCTGCCAACAACGGTGGCTGGCAATGGGCTGCGGGTAGTGGTTGCGATGCAGCTCCCTATTTCCGCGTTTTTAATCCCCACCTGCAAACGCAGAAATTTGATCCCGATTTGAAGTATATCCGCAAATGGGTGCCGGAACTTGAAGAACTAACCTATCCACGTCCGATCGTTGAGCACGACCTGGCGCGTAAACGTTGCCTGGAGACCTATGCCAAAGCCCTGAAAAAATAAATGGCCGACCTGGCTTCGCTATAGTTTAATAACACCGGAGGATAATCTGTATCACAGGAACACTGCGTCTTTCGACACTGTTGTGTTGTGCAAACGTGCATAGATGTCGAGAAACTGGCCTACTGCGGAGCGTCCTTCCTCGCCAAGATCGATAGAATAATTATTTACATACAGGTCGATGTGCTGGCGCATGACGGACTCACTCATCTCCTGCGAATGTAGCTTTACATATTCAGTGATCAGCGGATAGTTTGCGAACGCGAATTCAACACTGGCACGTATGAGGGTATTCACTTTTTGCTGCAGCGGAGTGCCCAGGGTTCGTTTCATGACGATGCCGCCAAGCGGTATCGGGCTTCCGGTTTGTGTTTCCCAGTACTCTCCAAGATCCATCAGCTTCACGAGTCCTTTGTCCTGGTAGGTGAACCTATTCTCATGAATGATCACTCCGGCATCCACGGTGGCGTCAATAACAGCATCTTCGATCTTTGAAAAAAGGGTAAACTGTTTCTTGCCCGCATCGGGGAATGCCAGTGAGAATAACATATGTGCCGTAGTGTGTTCGCCGGGAATTGCAATGGTGCTATTGTATACGGCATCGGCAGTGATGCCATTTTGTTGGGTGATCAGCAAAGGACCTACCCCTTTGCCCAGTGCACCTCCTGCAGGCAGTACGATATACTCTTTTAATACCAGTGGCAATACTCCGTAGCTGATCTTGGTAATATCCAGTTTGCCTTGCAGGGCCCACTCGTTGAGGGTCTGCACATCTTCCAATATAACTTCCACCTCAACATCGCCGGTGTCGATCTTTTTATTTACCAGGGCATCGAATATGAAAGTATCATTCGGACAGGGAGAAAAGCCTATACTAAGTTTCATAATGTCTTAATAATATTGATCAACTGTTCATTGAGCGCAACAATGGCCTCTTTCATTTTCCATTGTTGCTTATCCCGCACACCTACCATGTTCGAAACGGCCCTGATCTGCATAAAAGGGATATTTTCCCGGAGACACACATAGTGAAGCGCGGCACCTTCCATCGATTCAACAGTTGCGGGGGTATTTTGTTGAAAATGCTTTATCCTTAATGGATCGGTCGTTATTTCATTTACAGTAATGCCACGTACCAGCGCCAGGCCCAATCCCTCCCAGTTCGATACATGGGGGTTCTTTAGCCAGCGGGCATTGGTAGTTCCCGGCTCATCCTGCTGCAGGCCCATATCGAATAGGTCCTTGAAATGGCCTCCTTCTTCTACGCCCAGATCTCCGATCATTTCAGCATCCACCAATACCACCCTTCCGGGCTGAAAGTGCGGCGAAAAACTACCGCCGATTCCTGCCTGGATGATAAAGTCGGGCTTGTTGCCTGCAATTTGCCTGGTGAGGTGATAAGTGGTGGCCATACTGCCGATACCGGCCACCAGAATGCTTACAGCGTGGGGATGTATCGAATTGGAATGCTGCTGTATATAGTCTGTAACTGGTTGTATTTCAAAGGTTGTAGCGGCTACTAACAGGATATGCATGGTGCAAATATCCTGAAATCCCTATCATATATTACCTTTGCGCCTGATTTTATGAAGCCCCGGGTGCCGCTGGTTACCCGGGATTCTTATTACTGTCCTTTTTTGAATTGATAACGGAGGAATATGGTGTATCTCACCCGAGTTGAACATTTTAATGCAGCGCATAAGCTGTATAATCCCACGTGGACCAAGGAAAAGAATGAAGCCGTATTTGGTAAGTGCGCCAATGAACACTGGCATGGCCACAACTATGAGCTGCTGGTTACCATTAAAGGCGATCCTGACCCAGATACCGGATTTCTGTACGATGTAAAGGCGCTGAGCAAGCTTATCGAAAAGTACGTACTCGATAAGCTCGATCACAAGAACCTGAACCTCGATGTCGATTTCATGCAGGGTAAGATGTGCTCAACTGAAAACCTGGCCATCGCGATCTGGCAACAATTACAACCCCACCTGCCTGCAACTGTACGGTTACACTGTATCAAGCTCTATGAAACGCCACGGATATTCGTGGAATATTTTGGCGATTGAGCTAATTTGTCGTCAACCCGACAATTGCCCAAGCCGACTAATGTTATTTTAGTAATTTAAACGATGAACAAGAAAGTAGCGGTATACCGGAAAGAACATTTTAATGCAGCCCATCGTCTCTACAATCCTGCGTGGGACATGGCGAAGAATGATGAAGTGTTCGGGAAGTGCAACAATCCTAATTTTCACGGACACAATTACGAAGTGGTAGTAAAGCTGGTGGGTGAGCCCGACCCCGTTACCGGCTATGTTATGGACCTTAAACTCCTCAGCGACCTTATCAAGGAAGAAGTGCTGGAGCAGCTGGACCACAAGAACCTGAACCTCGATACCCCTTTCTTCAAAACACTCAACCCTACTGCTGAAAATATTTGTGTGGTGATCTATGATCTGCTGAGGCCCCGGATTGATGCAAAGTTCGATTTGCAGGTGAGATTGTATGAAACGGAAAGGAATTTTGTAGAGTACCCCGTAGTATAACCGGCAATACCTGCAAACGATATTCGAAACCAGAAATAGTATAGTATGGCATATATTAGAACAGAAGAATACGATGAGAAGACCACCACCGGATTGATGGAGAACTATCGCAATGCCCTGGCATTGCTCGGTGAAGATCCCAACCGGGAAGGTCTCGCAAAAACGCCCGAGCGGATCGCTAAGGCAATGCAGTTCATGACACAAGGGTATGGCCAGGATGCACATGCCATCCTCAACTCTGCCAAGTTCCATGAATCGGTGAGTGAAATGATCGTGGTAAAGGATATAGAGCTCTATAGCATGTGTGAGCATCATATGCTGCCGTTTTACGGGAAGGCGCATGTTGCCTATATCCCCAATGGATACATTACAGGGTTGAGCAAATTAGCCCGTGTGGTAGATGTGTATTCGCGCAGGTTGCAGGTGCAGGAACGTTTAACCACACAGATCAGGGATGCTATCAAGGAAACCCTTCAACCCCTGGGTGTAGCGGTTGTTATTGAAGCCTCTCATTTGTGTATGATGATGCGTGGCGTTGCAAAGCAAAACTCAGTAACAACTACATCGGCCTTCTGGGGCGAATTCGAAAAGAATGAAACCCGCAGCGAGTTTATGAAATTGATATCTTCTGATCTGCATTAAATAAATAGCTCCTAAACGTTGCTACGGGCAACGCATCGTAGAAGAATAAATTACGATGACGTTAATATTAAAGCAAAAGTTCGCAGTAGAACAATAAAACGTTGGACTTTTGGTTAGTTAAAGTCTTTGTGGCATTTTTGTTCGTCTAAACCTCTATAGCTTAATATGATGCATGCTTACGTATTTCCTGGTCAGGGTTCGCAGTTTCCGGGAATGGGAAAGGACCTTTACCGCCTCAGTGTATTTGCAAAAAAGTTGTTTGAGCAGGCCAATGAAATATTGGGCTTCCGTATTTCAGATGTGATGTTTGAAGGAACGGAAGAAGCGTTGAAACAAACCAAGGTTACACAGCCTGCTGTATTTCTCCACTCCGTGATAGCCTTTAAAGGTATAGATGCCGGTCGTCCCGATATGATGGCTGGTCATTCGTTGGGAGAATTCTCTGCATTGGTAGCCAGCGGTGCACTCAGTTTCGAGGATGGCCTCAAGCTGGTCAGCGTACGGGCACAGGCCATGCAGAAGGCATGCGAACTTACACCATCTACCATGGCGGCCGTGCTGGCGCTCGATGATGCCAAGGTTGAAGAGGTTTGTGCGGCCATCCAGGCCGAAACCGGAGAGGTCGTAGTTCCTGCCAACTATAACTGCCCCGGTCAGTTGGTGATCAGCGGATCTGTAAAAGGCATTGAAATAGCTGTAGAGCGCATGAAAGCAGCCGGCGCGAAAAGAGCATTGGTATTACCGGTTAGCGGTGCTTTCCATTCACCTCTTATGGAGCCGGCCCGTGAAGAATTGAAGAATGCGATCGAATCGATCACTTTCTACAACCCCACCTGTCCGATCTACCAGAATGTGGCAGCCAAAGCGGTGATCAATAAGGAAGAGATCAAAAAGAACCTGATCGACCAGCTCACAGGAGCTGTTCGCTGGACGCAAAGCGTACAAGCGATGATCGCCGATGGCGCTTACCGGTTCACGGAAGTAGGCCCCGGCAAAGTTTTGCAAGGGCTCATCAATAAGATTGATAAAAAAGTAGAGACAGAAAACGTTGACTAGTAACGTGTAATGTATTCTAAATAACGGTAAAGGCGGTCTTCATCAAAAAAAGGGAGCAGCTGCAACGATGTTTTCAGCTACATGGTCAAAGCCTGAAACTCCCTGCACATGAGACCGCTTTTACTTATCCTATTGGTGGCGTCATTGTTAACTGCCTGCGATAAAGACGACGACTCCTGTAAACCGCCAACCTCCGGCGTTTGGGTTGAAAAAAGCCAGCGCCTCGATACCCTCGATTTTAATACTCCCTCCGACTTCAAAATACACGATAACCCGATCGTTGAGTTCAATGCACGGCCGTTCATGGACCCCGCCGTGAGCACCCAGTATCCGCGCATTTACAGCACTATTTATGGTTATTATTATGAGAACGGGAACTTATATCTCCACAACATGGTCTCCGCCCTGTACAGGAACTATATTCCCTATCCTTACAAATGGGGACATGATTGCAAAACGATCACTATAAAGCGTTTTTACGATCGCAAATCGCTGCCGGAGGAGATCACCTTCGTGCGCATTCAATAATCACTTCCATGCAGGGGCGTGAAGCCTGCCAATTAAAAGCTGATGGCGCAGTTCATCCATCCGCCATCGAAGGCGGCATTGTATTTTTTATAAAAATTGATCGCCGGTTCGTTCCAGTCAAGTACCTGCCACACCATGCCGCTGTAGTTGCCTTCTTTGGCTTCCTGCAGTACGCGTTCGAACAATAATTTGCCAAGTCCCTGGCCGCGCATGGCTTCGCTCACCAACAAGTCTTCGAGATAAATGCGCTGGCCCTTCCAGGTTGAATAACGGATATAATATAAAGCGAACCCATGAATAATGGCGGGCTGACCAGCAGTAGCCTCCGTTTCCGCGACAAAAGCCCACCATACGGGGTTGGGTCCAAAGCCGCTTTCCACGAAATGTTCCATCTGCACGGTCACCTCATCGGGCGCTTTTTCAAATTCTGCCAGCTCCTGGATCAATTCCATTAACCGCGGACAATCTTCTTTGACAGCTCTTCTGATGGTGATGCTCATTTTATATCCTTGTTGGTCGGTGAGTTATTGTAAAGCCTGGTTGATATCGGCAATGATGTCTTCAATGTTCTCCATGCCTACGCTGATGCGGATGAGGCCGTCGGTAATGCCGTATTGTTCCCGTTTTTCCCTGGGCACACTGTAATGGGTCATCGAAGCGGGATGGCACATCAATGTATCGCAGGTACCGAGTGATACAGTGCGGGTGCACATCCTGAGGCGGTTCATCATTTGGATGCCTGCCTGCAAACCACCTTTCAGTTCAATGCTCAGCATAGCGCCTGGATGCCGCATTTGCCGCGCTGTTATGGCCTGGTCGGGGTGGGAGGCCAGGCCGGTATAATTTACCCTGGCTACCGATTTATGTCCTTCGAAGAACTTCGCGACTTCCATGGCATTGAAGCAATGTCGGTCCATTCTTACTTCCAGGGTCTTCATGCCATTGATCAACAGGAAGGCATCGAATGGATTGCTGTTGCCGCCGAGCATTTTGTGCACCTTATAGGCTTTGCCTTCCATGAATTCAATATCCCTGCCCAGGAACACGCCACCGATAGAAGTGCCATGTCCGTTCAGGAACTTGGTGGTGGAGTGGATCACAAAGTCAACGCCGTACTTAAAGGGCTGCTGCAGGTAGGGGGTAGCGAATGTATTGTCGCAGGCAATGATCTTGCCGTATCGTTTGCCGAGTTGCGTGAGTGCCTCGATATCTACACACTGTAAGGTCGGATTGGCAGGCGTTTCGATGTAGATCATCCTGATCGCCGGATCGGCCTTCAATGCCGCCTCGGCTTTATCGGGATCGCGCAGGTCGGCAATGATGGCGCTGATACCGAAATCAGGCATCAGGCGGTCCATCAGTTCCTGCGATCCGCCGTACAGCGAATAGTGTGAAAGTATTTTGTCGCCTGTCTTCAACGTACTCATGAACAGTGCACTGATGGCGGCCATGCCGGACGACTGCAGGTATCCTTTTACAGGAAGCGGCTGTCCGTTGGCGAGGGCAAAGCCCTCCATGGCGGCGATCTTGCTGGCTGCCTCATCCATCGTTGGGTTGCCCCAGCGTGAATAGATGTATCCTTTTTCTTCGCCGCTGAAGCGGCGCATGCCCTGCTCGGCTTCGTCGTAAACAAAGGTCGAGGTGGCATAGATAGGCGTGAGGTGTGCATACCTCGGGTCTTGTTCATGGCCTGCATGAATGGCCAGTGAGCCAAAACCCGAATAGGGTAGTTGTTGATCAGGCATGGAAATAGTTTTGTCAGTGTTGTGGCGTGCCGGCGACTGGTTTAATCAACGCCAGGAGTAAGCAGCCTTAATAAGCCCATTTCACCAGGGTAGCGCCCCAGGTAAAGCCCCCGCCGAAAGCGGCCAGCACGATATTCTCGCCCTTGTTCAATTGCTTCTCCCACTCCCACAAGCAGAGGGGAATGGTGGCGGCAGTTGTATTCCCGTAGCGCTGAATGTTCAGCATTACTTTGTCGTGCGAAAGGCCCATACGATCGGCTGTTGCATCGATGATCCGTTTGTTGGCCTGGTGTGGTACCAGCCAGGAGATATCGTTACCGGTGAGGTTGTTGCGCTCGAGCAGTTCGGCACTTACATCGGCCATCCCCTTGACGGCAAATTTGAATACTGCCTGTCCTTCCTGGTAGGCGTAGTGCTCATTGTTGGCCACAGTTTCTGCAGATGCGGGACGCAGTGAACCACCGCCTTTCATATGCAGGTAGTTGCCGCCCGAGCCATCGCTGCGCAGGATGCTGTCCTGGATACCCATGCCATCTGTGCTGGGTTCCAGCAATACGGCGCCGGCGCCGTCGCCAAATATGATACAGGTGGCGCGGTCATTATAGTTTACGATAGAACTCATTTTGTCGGCGCCTACCACTACTACTTTTTTGTAGCGGCCGCTTTCTACCAACGCTGCGCCGGTAGTGAGTGAATACAGGAAGCCTGAGCAGGCAGCCAGCAGATCAAACCCCCACGCATTTTTGGCGCCCAGTTTATGGCAGGCCAGGTTGGCGGTAGAAGGGAACATCATATCGGGCGTAACGGTGCCAACGATCATGGCATCGATCTCGGAAGGGTCGATCCCTCTTTTTGCACACAGTTCTCTCACTGCTGGAACTACCATATCTGAAGTAGCCAGTCCTTCGCCTTTCAATATTCTCCGCTCGCTGATGCCAGTGCGGGTACGGATCCACTCATCATTGGTCTCTACCATCTTTTCCAGGTCGAAATTCGTCAGCCTGTCTTCGGGAACATAGCCACCCACCGCAGTGATGGCAGCCGTGATTTTTTGACTCATGCTACTATTTATCGCTTTAGATATTGAATAAGTACATTCAAGAGGTGGCAAAATTAGGAAAAAGAGTCAATAGTCTGGAATTCAGGCGGTGAGCCCGGAAGCCGTTAACAGGGGAGGATCGCCAGCATCGACTGCTCCTGGGAAAAGCCAGTGAGGTCATTAGGGTTGTCACTAATCGCCTGCTGATAGGAGGAGCAGGCTGACCGGCTACGGGTGTCATATTATCTTAACAACAACAAGTTTAGCTTTGCTGTTGCCTTATTTACGGAATTGTGATGCCCGAAAAAGGTTTTCTCCGGGCCTTGGCACAGGCTTTGACAAGGGTAGCTGTTCTTCTGTTATCCGGCTGCGCAGGCCATCCAAGGGGCCTGTATACCAAAACGATAATGTGAAAACCGAAAACGACATTATACTTTAATTCCCTATTTTCGCAGCCATGATTGCGTTTATACGAGGCAATTTCGTGTACAAGACTCCTACTGTAGTGCATGTGGAAGCCCATGGTGTGGGTTACGAACTGTTGATCAGTTTGAATACCTATTCCGCTATTCAGGAGCATGATAAAGGGATGCTGTATACGTACCTGCATATTCGTGAGGATGCGCACATATTGTTTGGCTTCTCGGAGGTAGCTGAAAAGGAGCTCTTCCTGATGCTGATCAGCGTATCGGGAGTAGGTGCAGCAACCGCAAGGATGATGTTGTCTTCGTTGAAGCCTGACGAAATTGTCAGGGCCATCGCCAATGGTAACACCAAACAGTTGGAAAGTATCAAAGGTATTGGTCGCAAATCTGCAGAACGTATCGTGCTGGAACTGAGGGATAAAATAAGCAAAACCGCTCTGGATGCAAATATTCCCACACTGAAAAACAATACGTTGGAACAGGATGCGTTAAATGCTCTGATAGCACTGGGTATCCCCCGTGCAGCCGGTGAACAAGCTGTTCAGAAAGCCCTCAAAGCACAGCCGGACCTCGCCGTTGTAGAAGACATAATCAAGAAAGCGTTAAAAACACTCTAAGCCTATCGCAAACGGAATTCTACCTTACTAATTCTTGGAGAAAAAAGATTGGTCCGCAAATTCAACCACATTAGCTTAACGGCCTTTTGTAGTGCTGCCTTGTTTGTCCTGTGCTGTTCGTCAGCACTGGGTTTCCAGCAACCTGCACCTGCTCAGCCAACCCAACAGCGTTCTGCAACAGACACGCTCAAGTATCCCATTCATGATCGTAGGGGAGATAAATTTTCCAATCCGACAAGGACTTCCTTCGACCTGAAAGATCCTGTAAACATTAGTGATTCAGTTATTTACGATCCTAAGACCAGGCAATATTATATTATTGAGAAGATTGGCAGCTTCTATTACCGGAAGCCCACCTATCTTACTTTCGACGAATTCATGGCCCTGCAATCGAAGAAAATGGAGCAGGATTATTTTAAGAAGCGCTCCAATATCCTTAGCAGCCTGAATAAGAAACTGATTCAGCCCAAATTGTCGGTCACCGATAACCTGTTCAACCGCATCTTCGGCAACGGTAAGGTCGAGATCAGGCCGCAGGGTGAGGTAAATATCCTGGCCGGCTATCAGGGGCAGAATATCAAGAACCCGGCGCTTCCCGAAAGAGCCCGCCGCAATGGTGGTTTCGATTTCGACATGAACGCCAACCTGAGCGTGATCGGGAATATCGGCGACAAGCTGAAACTGCCCATCAACTATAATACCCTCGCCAACTTCGACTTCGAGAACCAGCTGAAACTAGACTATACCGGCACCGACGATGAGATCATTAAGCGCATCGAAGCGGGCAATATTGCTTTCTCTTCAAAAGGCTCGCTGATACCGGGCGCACAACAGCTTTTTGGTATCAAAACGCAGCTGCAATTCGGCAAGCTGTTCGTAACAGGTGTGCTGGCCAATCAACGCTCACAACGCCAGTCCATTGGCGTACAGGGTGGTTCGTCCAGCATGTCGTTCGAGTTCAAGGCCAATGATTATGAAGAGAACAGGCACTTTTTGATGGCCCAATACTTCAAGGACAACTTCAATACGGCCATGTCCAAACTGCCGGTCGTTACCTCCCAGGTGCAGATCCTGCGGGTGGAAGTATGGGTAACCAACCGGAACGGATCGACCACAGAAACCAGGGATATCGTTGGTTTGATGGACCTTGGCGAGCCGAAACCCTTTAATGGGAATATTGGCCCGGGTACGCCAACGCCCAACGGATTGCCCGATAACAAAGTAAATGACCTTTATCAGCGATTGTGGTCGGACCCTGCCAGCCGTAATTCCTCGTCCGTTACCGGCAAGCTGAATTCGATGGGACTGAGGGCGGTACAGGACTTTGAAAAGACCTTTGCCCGTAAGCTGAACCCCACTGATTTTTACTTCAACCCTCAGGTAGGGTTTTTGTCGTTAAGTCAACCCCTGCAGCCCGACGAAGTGCTGGGTGTAGCCTTTCAATATCAATACAACGGAAAGATCTACCAGGTGGGTGAGTTTTCACAGGACGTGACACCCGATACTACCACCAATGTTTCCGGTACTCAAAAAGTATTGTTCCTTAAGTTGTTAAAGGCGACCTCGCAGCGCACCAACCTTCCTTTGTGGCAACTGATGATGAAGAACGTATACTCTTTGAAATCTCCCGACGGTAGCTACCTGTCGAGCATTCAACCGGGCGATTTCAAGCTGAACGTGTTGTATGAACAACCCAGCCTTGGTAAAAAGCGTTTCCTGCCAGAGGGTGATAAATCGGGTGTTCCCCTGATCACGGTGCTCAACCTCGACCGGCTCAATGCCCGGAACGACCCATTACCCGATGGGGTCTTTGATTATATTGAAGGATTTACGGTCATGTCGCAGCAGGCCCGTATCATCTTTCCATTCCTGGAACCTTTTGGTGAAGACCTTGCCAAGCAGGCTTTCCCGTCCAGTTCGCAGGACATCCGGGATAAATATGTGTACTACCCGTTATATGATACTATTAAAGAAATAGCCAAGACATACGCCAACCTCGACCGCTACATCATTCAGGGTACCGCGAAAGGAAGTTCTGCCTCCGAAATACAGCTAGGCGCCTTTAACGTGCCGCAGGGCTCGGTGTCGGTAATGGCGGGTGGCCAGGTTTTGAGGGAAAATGTAGACTTCGTAGTAGACTATAGCCTCGGCACGGTGAAGATCATCAACCAGGCCATTCTCAGTTCCGGACTGCCCATCAATGTTCAGTTCGAGAACAACGCGGGGTTTGGGATTCAGCAGCGAAGTTTTATGGGGCTGCGGCTCGACTATATGGCGAAGAATACTGCCCGCGAGTCTTTACAGATCGGTGGTACCGTGGTGCGCCTTGCTGAACGACCTTTCTATACCAAAACGGCTTACAACGACGATCCCATCAAGAACACCATGTATGGGCTCGACTTTAACTACCGCACAGAAGCTCCCAAGCTGACACGCTGGCTCGATAAACTACCTTTCTATAATGCTACTGAGATGAGTACGATCACCGCCTATGGTGAGGCTGCTTATCTGAAGCCCGGTCACCCCAAACAAATTGGCGAGGGTAAAAGTGGTTTGATCTTTATCGATGATTTCGAGGGCGCCCGCAATGCCATCGATCTGCGTTTCCCCCTGGTGAACTGGGGCCTGGCGTCAACGCCTGCGGGCAATGGCCTATTCCCGGAAGCGGAATACCGCGACTCTTTGCCTTATGGTTACAACCGCGCCAAGATCGCCTGGTATAATATTGAACCAGTACTGCAGGATAAAAGAGCACCCAATAACCCGGTGAGGGGGTACGAGGATTTCAATGATCCGCGCGTTCGCCCCATTACGGTGACGCAGATATATCCCAATCGTACACCCGATCTGGGGCAGGCACAATTGGTGACTTTCGATATGGCTTATTATCCTACCGATAAAGGGCCCTATAATTTCGACGCTCAGAAAGTAACTGCGAATGGAAAGCTGCTGAATCCCGAAAAGAGATGGGGTGGTATCATGCGCGGCATCGACCAGGTTGACTTCGAGACCGGCAACGTCGAGTTCATTGAATTCTGGCTGCAGGATCCTTATCTCACCAACCCCACGAGCAGCGGTGGCGAATTGTATTTCAACCTCGGTAATATATCGGAAGATGTATTGAAAGACGGCAAGCGTTTCTTCGAGAACGGTATCAGCGGTGCTGTTACCAAAGCACTCGAAGACTCCACGACCAAATGGGGCAAAGTGCCTGCCAACCCCATTCAGGTTACTTCGGCTTTCAGTAACGACCCTGCCGATCGTCCCTTGCAGGATGCTGGCTTCGATGGTTTGGATGACGATGCCGAACGCAGGAAGTTCCAGGAATACCTGAACAGGCTGGCTGGCACTTTTGGTGTAAACTCTGCCATTTACCAAAAAGCTATCCAGGATCCTGCAAATGACAACTTCCTGAACTATCGTGATCAGGACTATGACGAAACCAAAACGGGGATACTTGGCCGTTACAAGCAGATCAATAGTCCGCAGGGCAACTCGCCGGTGGCCAATTCAGGCTCCGAGTTTGTGAGTGCCTTCACCCTTTATCCCGACCAGGAAGAATTCAACCGGGATAATACCCTTAATGAACTGGAAGAATACTTTGAGTATAAAGTTGATCTTAAAAGAAGCGAGTTCCAGGTGGGCCGTAACTTCATTACTGACAGTATTGGCTTCACGCCCAGCGGCGGAAAGCCTGAAACCTGGTACCTCTTCCGCATACCGATCTCCGAATACCAGAATAAGGTGGGTAATATTCCCGATTTCAAATCGATCCGTTTTATCCGGATGTATCTTACTGGTTTTACGGACTCTGTAGTACTGCGTTTTGCCAAGCTTGAACTGGTGCGCAACCAATGGAGGCGTTTCAATTATGAGCTGGATACTGCCGGCCAGTATGTGCCCATTCCCGACAACTCGCCAACTACCTTCAAACAACTGGCAGTAAATATCGAGGAGAATGCCTCCCGCGAACCTATTCCTTATAGAACACCTCCCGGCGTAGTTCGTCAGCAACAATTGAGTAACAACAACGTGAATGTGTTGATGAACGAGCAGTCGTTGAGCATGCAGATCTGCGGGCTACCCCTGAAAGATTCTAGGGGTGTGTTCAAGACCATGAACCTCGACCTGCGCCAGTATGGCCGCCTGCAAATGTACTTGCATGCGGAGGCGGTGAACTCCAGTACCGATATCAAGGATGGTGAACTTTACGGTGTGATCCGTTTGGGTAACGACCTGATCAATAACTATTATGAGGTCAAGATCCCATTAAAGATATCGCCCTGGTACACCAAGGACGATGAGCTCATCTGGCCTTCTCAGAACGAACTTGACCTGGAGCTGCAGCGCCTGATCAAGCTGAAAGTGGTGCGAAACAATATCAGCAACAACGGCACCTATTTCAGGCAGGTGGATGCTGACGGTAAGGAATATGCCCTGTTGGGTAATCCGAACCTGGGTGAGGTACGTGTGATGTTTGTGGGGGTTGAGAACCGCCGCCACAACAATGCCTGCACCGAAGTGTGGATCAACGAGCTTCGCCTGAGTGAACTCAATGAGAAAGGCGCCTGGGCTGCTACCGGCCGGATCGACTTTAAACTATCGGACCTCGGAACTCTATACATTTCGGGAAGCGCTCATAGCCAGGGTTTTGGTACGCTCGAGCAGAAGATCAACGAGCGCTCGCGCGAAGACTTTACACAGTTTGATGTAGCTACCCAGCTCGAGTTGGGTAAATTGCTGCCGCAAAAAGCAGGTATCTCTATTCCGTTCTACGCGAGCTATTCCAAAACAGTGAGTTCACCTCAATACGATCCTTACGACCTCGATATTCAACTCAAGGATAAGGTGAAGGCGGCGCCCGGCGAGCAGAAGGACTCCATCCGCAATGATGCGGTAGATGTGCGGACCATCAAGTCGGTCAACTTCACCAATGTGAAGAAGATCAACACGACGGGTAAGAAGCAACAATTATGGAGCATCGAGAACATCGATGTAAGCTACTCCTACTATAAAGAAGAACAACATAACCCGTTGATCGAAAACAATGCGGTGGAGCGTCATCGTGCGGGACTGGGATACAATTATTCCTCTACGCCCAAGTATTGGGAACCTGCCAAACGTCTGTTCAAATCAAAGTCGCCGTGGTTGGCACTGGTCAGGGATTTCAACATCAACCCGCTGCCGTCGTTGCTGGGCTTCCGGGCGGATATCAACCGTCAGTTCGGCGCCTTCCGTCCGCGCAATGTGGGTGAGCCCAAAGGAACGTTGCCCGAGACTTTCGATAAATATTTCACTTTTGATCGTATCTATAACCTTCGTTGGGATCTTACCAAATCGTTCAACATCGACTTCACAGCTACCAATAAGGCCTGGATCGATGAAGACAGCGGTAGGCTGAACAAGGAAGGCAAGAAGCGTATGTGGGATAACCTGTGGAAAGGTGGCCGTACCATTGCTTATATGCAAACGGCTAATTTCTCGTACACGGTGCCGATCAATAAGATCCCGGCATTGGATTGGACCACGCTACGTGCCAACTACGTAGCTTCCTTTAACTGGATCGGTGCCTCGCTGATTGCCCGTAACCTCGGTAATACGATCTCCAATACGCAACAAAAGGGATTGACTGCCGAGTTTGATTTTACGCGCTTGTATAGTAAGTCGAGACTACTAAGGGCCTTTGATGAAGAGAGTACCAATGGTCCGGCGGCGCCCGACCCCAATGCCAACAAAAGAGATACCAGTGGCAAAAAGCAAAAGGTAAAACGTGATCCCAACGAACCATTGCACCTGGGCGGCGGAATGAAATTTGCCGGCCGGTTCCTGACCATGTTCAAGCGTATGCAGATCCAGTATACGGAGAATGCGAGTGCGAATATCTTCGGCTATACCGATAGCACACAGCATTTTGGTATGAACTTCAAGTCGATGGCGCCCGGTTTGGGATTCGTATTCGGTAAGCAGCCCGATACGACCTTTATCAATACCATGGCCAAGAAGGGGTGGTTAACTTCCGATTCGCTGTTCAACTTCCAGAACATGCAGGACTATTCGCAGAAGATCGCTATTACCGCACAGCTGCAGCCGATCCGCGATCTGATGATCGATATCAATCTCGATAAACAATTCGGTAAGAACTACCGTGAGTTGTACAAAGATACTACGGGTACCGGCCTGCATTTTTCGCGCCTGGCACCTTATACGGCGGGTAGCTTCAGCGTTACCTGGATCGCTTTCAGGACGCTCTTCACCCCGACGAGCCCAACAGAGGTTTCTGAAACGTTCAAGACCTTTGAAAGCAACCGGATCATTCTGTCGAAGCGCCTGGCAGAGCAGAACCCTTATTGGCAACAATTGCCCGATGCCCAGAAGATACAGGCCGACGGTTACTATTATGGTTATAACCGCTATGCACAGGATGTGTTGGTGCCAGCCTTTATTGCGGCTTATACCGGTAAGGACCCGATGAGTGTATCGTTGCTCAAACAGAGCAATTCCAATATCCGCTCCAATCCTTTCTCGGGTTACCTGCCCAAACCCAACTGGGCTATAACATACACCGGATTGACGCGTATTTCCGGGCTTGAGAAGATCTTCTCCAGCTTCAGCATGTCGCACCGATACAATAGCCACCTGAGTATGAACAGCTATAACTCGGCGTTGCTGTACCAGGATCCGTACGCTTATAACTATCCTGGCTTCTATGATTCTACCTCGGGCAACTTTGTGCCTTATTTCCTGGTGCCGAATATTTCGATCGATGAAAGGTTTGAACCGTTGATCGATTTCGATATGCAATTCACCAACCAGGTTACTGCCCGTTTTGGTTTCAAGAAATCAAGAACGCTGAGCTTGAGCCTTATCGACTTCCAGTTGAGTGAAGCGCGCTCTACCGAGTTCGAGATCGGCGCCGGTTTCCGCAAGCGCGGTCTTTTCTCTTTCATCAAATGGAAGGGTAAGCCGCTCGATAACGATGCCAGCTTCAGACTTGATTTCAGCATCCGTGATGATATCACTTCCAATAGCAGGCTCGATCAAACGCAGGCTTTGCCAACAGCCGGACAAAAGGTGATCACCATCAACCCAACGATCGATTATGTGGTGAGTAACCGTGTTAATATCAAATTTTACTTTGATCAACGGCGGGTGATACCCAAGATTTCGACTTCGCCTCCCAACACGAATACAAAGGCAGGTGTTCAGATACGTATCTCACTTGCCCAGTAAATACCAATGACTTACTTATCAAGAGCCGCGCAGTAACCACTGCACGGCTCTTTTTTTGTTTCTTCTTCTCCACAAGTATGAGAATTGCAGAGGCCATTGGGTAGCCACTATCGGCTGGTCCTGAACAAAAATGTATTCACAAAAAAAATGAGTATGAAAAAGTTAATCCTTGCTGCGTTGATACTGACAAGTGTTACGGGCTTTGCGCAGACCTTCCAACTGGGTATTAAGGGAGGTGTCAACGTGAGCAATTTTACCGGGGGCGATTTTAAGGATCTTGATAATAAAGCGCTGGTTGGCTTTCACGCCGGCGGTTTCGTTACTTTCTTTTTGGGTGACAACTTCGCCATACAACCTGAAGTGTTGTTCTCCACGCAGGGTGCCAAGCTGGAAAATGCCGGCAACGAACAAAACCTGAAGGTGAGTTATGTGAACGTGCCTGTGTTGCTGAAATACCGTTTTACGGGCGGTTTCTACCTCGAAGCTGGTCCTCAGTTCGGTTTCAAGGTAAGCGAAAAAACAGATGACATGCAGATCGATGATTTTGCCAAGAGTACCGATGTTTCTATTGCCGGTGGCCTGGGCTTCCATAGTAATATGGGGCTAGGTATCGGTGCCCGTTATACTGCCGGTATTTCGAAAGTAGGTGACTTCGATTCTCAGGACATTGATCCAGATTTCAAGAACGGCGTTATCCAGGTGAGCTTGTTCTATACCCTGTTCAACAACAACAAGAAGAAATAACAAAGATTTATTGCTTGCTTACGAAAACAATTAGCGCCTCCGTCTACAGTATGGCGCTCCTTCACTCAAAGCCCGATGGTTGAAATAAAAGCGGGGGCCTGTTTAGGGTCCCCGCCATTTGCTGTCATCAATAGTAAATATGTTCGATAAGCTGCTTGTTTAATGTTATTATTAGCGTGTGCTACGCGCTTCGGGTTCACCGGTGCCGCTCTTCTTCAGCAGCATCACATAACCGCAAAGTTTCTTCTTCTTCTTGTTGATCTGTACCGGCTTGATCATGTGGTACTCTGTAAACTGCGGCACATAGTTGTAGGTAATAATATTCCCATCAATATCACCCCACTGGTTCCGTTTGTACACAACCTGCTTTTCGTTCCAGTCGTACATACGAACTTCATACAGTCGGGAGGTAGGGTCGCCAATGAATACAAACTGGTATCCGGTGCCCTGGTTCATTGGCATCACGATCGGCATTTCAAACTCGCTTTCCATC
Source organism: Paraflavitalea sp. CAU 1676 (assembly GCF_029223285.1). GTDB lineage: Bacteria > Bacteroidota > Bacteroidia > Chitinophagales > Chitinophagaceae > Paraflavitalea. The sequence continues at coordinate 88,663 of NZ_JARHUJ010000009.1, forward strand.
ATCATGGATGCTTCGCGTAATACGGTGAAGCCCTGGGATGCGTACACTTGTTTGAGACTGTCGACTGTTTGTTGATAGGGATTGCCACCTTCACAGCTTTGCTGTTTGATGACGTCTTGCGCCAATAATGCGTTGGAGAATAAAAGGAGTAAGACGGGTAGTATGGTCTTACGTAAGGTCTTAACCATAACGAACGGTTTTTTTAGGGATGTGGATTACGATTCGAATCAAAAATACTCAAATCATCCAGAAATCACAATCCTTCCCGCTATTTTCACCGGCTGCTAGTAGATTGCCTGTAAATCAATGTCTTAATTAGTGATCCTTAAACAGATACATCGAATTGGCCTGTGCCGTACAAGTCATTACCAGGTCGTTTATGCATACGTGGGCTGGCAAAGTTGTGGTGTAATACACAACATCGGCCACGTCGCCTGCCGTTAATGGATCATAGCCTTCGTACACTTTCTTTGCCTGATCGCCATCACCTTTAAAGCGTACGTTGGAAAACTCGGTATCTGCTGCACCGGGATGTATGACGGTAACCTTGATGCGGTGACGCAGCAGGTCGATACGCATGGCCTGTGACAAGGCATTCACTGCATACTTGGTAGCGCAATAAGTGTTCCCTTTTTCATACACTTCTTTGCCGGCTGTGGAGCCGATATTGATGATGTGCCCCTGTCTGCGTTCTATCATGCTGGGGATCACGGCCTTGCTCATGTACAAGAGGCCTTTGACGTTGGTATCGATCATGGTATCCCAATCTTCGATCGAGGCTTCGTCAAAATAGTCTCTTCCCAGTGCCAATCCGGCATTGTTTACCAACACATCTATCGCCTTCCAGGCGGCCGGCAGTTGATCGATGGCATCGAATGCGGCCTTTTTGCTACGTACGTCGAATGAGAGGGCTATTACTTCCACGCCATAGGTGGAGGTAAGTGTGTCCTTCAGTTCCTGCAGTCTTTCTGCACGACGGCCTGTAATGACCAGATTATACCTATTGGAGGCAAACTTGATGGCGATGGCTTTTCCAAAACCGGAGGTAGCCCCCGTGATCAACGCTATTGGTGACGACATGCGATGGTAATTTTAGTGGCTGCAAGCTACTACAAAGAAGCGAGTTATGAGGGCTGGTGCGTGACTGATGCCGGCGATGTTGGCAGGTTCTCAACGCAGCAGGTAGGCCACCCCTTTCTTGACGACTGTTTTGCCGGTGAAATCTTTTCCTCTTACTTCCCAAACATACATGCCCGAATCCTGCGGTTTGCCGCCCAGTTTTCCATCCCAGCCTGCTCCGTGTTGTACGGTTTGGAAAACCATCTGTCCCCAGCGGTTGTAGACGCGGAAGTATTCTATCCGGGTGATACCCACGGGCAGTGGGCGCAGTAAATTGTTTTGATTTCCATCGGGCCTGAATGCATTGGGCACAAATATTTCCGGACTGGTGTGGAATACCCGGATATTGATCGTATCCAGGTCAAAACATCCCTCTGCCGTGTACACGCGCAACTGGTATTGGTGGTTGACGGGCAGGTTGGCTATGGGATTGGATATATCATTGCGGTTGAGATAGAGGCTAGGGGTCCATTCGTAAAAGTCGGCGCCTCTGCCATTGAGGTGCAGTGGTTCATTGATGACTACTGCAGTATCGTTGCCTGCAAAGGCAAACAATTCATCCCTGACGATTACTCTTACCGTATCACGTTTTGGTTTGGGGCATCCCAGGGTATCCCGAACAGTGAGGACATAGTCGGTGGTGATCCGAGGATAGGCGAAGGGATCCAATACGGTGCGGTCGCTGAGCGTATTGAAGGGGGACCACTGGAAGGTGTAGCCAATCATAGAGGCATTTAACCTGGTCGTATCATCATAACAGATGATCGCGTCGTCCCCGGCCTTTGCAGTGGGGTAGGGAACGGTCTTTACCTGCAGGTTGTCGCGGGCCGAACACTTACCGATCTCTGCCAATACCGAGTAGGTAGTAAATTGATCGGTGGGTGCTACCAATGGATTTTTGGCATGTATATCATTGATGGGGCTGGGCGATGGGTTGGAGGTCCAGGTGAATTTGAGCCCATCGGTAGCCGGCAGTAATTGCAAGGTATCGGATAAGCAAATGGTGTCGTTGGGGCCGGCATCGAGTGTAACGAAACCCACTACCCGAACACGTACGAAGTCCTCACTTACGCAGCCGTTCTCATCGAGCTGCACTTTATAGGTAGTGGTGGTTTGTGGAAACACCAATGGGTCGGGCGTGTTGGCCCTTGTGATCCTGTTCTGTGGCGACCAGGTGAATATGCCATTGCCCGAAGCATGGAGCTGCAGGGTGTCCTGTACATTTTGGTTGCTGCAGATGAGGGTATCCTTGAAAGCCAGTGTTATCGGTGGCTTATCGCGTACATCTGCATTCAGGGTCAGCGTATCGATACAGCCATTGTTACTTTCGACGATGAGAGTGACCGGTTTTTGGCCGATGCTGCTGTATTGCCAGGATGGTGCTTTGCTGTGCGATGTGTCGCCAATGGTGGTTTCATCGCCAAAGTTCCAGGTCCATTTATTTGAGTAACCCCATTGGGAGGTAGTAAGGTCATTGAACTGAATGGGCTTTAATACGCAGGTACCCGTGATGCTGAAATTGGGAAAGAACCCGGGATACACCTTGGCGAGGGTAGTGGTAGAGTCTACGCATTGACCGGCCAGGATCACTTTAAGTTTTATGACATAGGTGCCGGTATCGCGGAACTTGTGCATCATGCGGCCTTCAACATCCATGGTGGTGTCGGATTTGGTGCCATCGCCATAGCTCCAGATGTACATGGAGTTGGCTGGGTTCACCTGTTCGTTGCGGAAGGTAACCATGAAGTCGTCGCAATAATGATAATCTGGTTTCAACAGGGCTTTCAATGGTATGCAATCCGATACGCGGATGTGAATGTCTTTGCGGTGTATGTTGATCAACACTTTGTCGCGGTATTCATAAGCGCAGGCGGTTACTACATATTGGCCTTCTGTGCTGGGGGCTATTCCTGATAACAGACCAGTCCTGGGATTGATTTCGACATCGATGCCCAATGGATTGGATCCGCTGTAAGGTGACCGGTAGGGAATGGAATTATAGGGCGGAGGAGCTGCCGGGTTGGGCTGTGCACAGGTATAACAATTGGGGCTGGCACTGCCGGGGCCTCCGCCATTGTAGGCATTGCAAAGGCGATATACTACAGAATCTCCATCGGGATCATTGGCAGAGAAGTCGAATGTAAAGTTTGAGCCATAACAGATGGCTACCGCATCGTGCGGATTGAACTGCGGACTGGAGTTCTTGTATGCTGGTTTGGTAACGCCGTTGACTGTGCCGGGTATGGTGCACATGTAAGTGGCGCCGTAATCGTTGCTGCGATTGGGCATGTTCTGGATATTCTCGATACGGCAGCAGCGTTGATAGGTGATCGTATATCCGGCGGCAGAAACGGGCAGGTCGATAGTGGTGGTAAAATATCGCAACCGGTAGCATACATCGCTGGGAGGGTTGGATATACAGGGGTTGGAGCTGGGATCGTAGGTGATCCTTTCATCCTTGGTGAGGTCTACTATGATGTTCCTGATCTGGGCATTGGTTGACCGGTCGAATACGGTAAAGGGGGCAGTGCCTTCCACCTGTCCGCCCTGGGAGTTACAATCGATGTACAGTTTGAGGGTAACGATATACCGGGCCATGGTGGGGGTGGAGTTGACGCTGTCGTATACATAGTACATTTCACCGCCCCTTACATGCGCCGCATAGAGGGGCTGGATAAGGCAGGATATAAATAAAGATATTAGTAAGAATTTCTTCATGTAATAACCTGCTCCCTATAGCAGTTTAGTGAAAAAACTCAAGCGTTTGCGAGGAATCCGATCAGTAGCTGATTGCTTTTCTCCGGTTCTTCGAGCATGCCCATATGGCCGGATTCCTTCAGCAGGTGAATGTATGACAAGCTTGGCAGGTAACTCTGTTGCATCGTGTGTTCCTTAGGTATTGCCGTATCATATTCGCCTGCAATGAATAACACAGGATTGGTGGATTTTCTTAATACGTCGGTCCGGTCGGGCCTGGCCATCATGGACTTGTAATATTGTACGAGCGATTCGGTTGAAAAGTTGGAGTACCGGTCAACTATTTCCTGTACCACAGCAGGCTGGTCCTTTTTGAAGGCAGGGGCAAACATATTGGGCGTGGTTTGCTGGATGAAAAGGGCGCCTCCGTGCTGCAACATGAATTCGATGCCTTTTTGCCGGGTGGTCTTTTTCTCCTCGCTATCTGCATAGGCGGTGGAGTGGAAAAGGCCGATCGCCTTCAGCTTTTCAGGATACATTTCGGCAAAGGCCAGGGTTACATAACCTCCCATACTGTGGCCTATCATGATCACCTGCTGTTCTTCGGGCAATTCTGCTGTCAGGATCTCCTTTACGGATTGGGCCAGTCCCTCCATGCTCATATCGGCGGTGGCGCCGGAGCGGCCGCTGCCGGGCAGGTCGGGTATGATCAACTGGTATTGCGATTCGAGGGCGGCCGTTTGATGCTGCCAGATGGTATTGTCTTCGGCAAATCCATGCAGCAATATTACGGGGGTGCCGTTTCCGGTAACCCGGTAAAATAATGCGTGGCCGTCGATGTCTATGAACTTCTCAGTTGCTGCCATACTATAGTCTTTTTAAAGATAGGTAATTCATTGCAGGGTATTCCTGCAATTCGATCAACTACTCCTTGAAGCTGCCGGAGTGAGGGTTATTTCCGACGGCACCAGGCCCTTACCAGGATGATGGCCAGGATGGGGGCGATGGCGGGGTTGAGTGTTTGGGGTAATACAAACCAGGTGCCTGCCAGTAAAATGGTTATTATGGCTACTGCCTTAAAGTAGGTTTTTACCCATTGCTTTCCCCGGTTCATGACAAATACAACGGGCAGGTGGGTGGGGAGCGACCAGAGCAGGTTCCAGTTGCTGCGGCACACATCGTCCACGCGAATGATCCAAAGGGTTGCCAGCAGCAGGCCGAGTAATCCCAGCAAGAGGAAGAACACGACATCAAAACCTCTGACGAGGCGGGTGGCTGTTGTTGATTTGGAGAAGGAGAGCAGCGCGACGATCACAAACAGTGCTGCAAACAATACAAAGGGGGTGAACCAACTGCCGGTTTCGGTAGAAGGCGGTGTTGGAAGTATTGTTGCTGTTGCGCCCACCAATGGTTTATTGTCGGCAGTGGCGCTGTCGAATGCCTTCAGGAGGTAATCGGGCAGGAACATGGCCTGCTCGTTGCTGAGCTTTTTGTCGAGGTTGCTGCCCAGCAGGATATCGATCCCGAACTTACTCCAGGGTTGATGTCCTTTATCGAGATAACTGTGTATGAGGTCGCGATAGCTGGGTGTGTTTGCGGGTAATATGTTTCTAAAATTTACCGGGTTATCGGTATTGCGGCGAATGATATCGCGGGCCCTGGTGGTGCAGTTATCGGTATGGAAGTAATAGCCATAAAAGCGATTCTTTTCCTGTGCATTTTCACGGAGTGCGTTGAAAAGCTTGTTCTTTTCTGCGCAGGACAATGACAATACCTGTTCAACGACTCCTCTGTGCTCTGACTGGTATTCATACACAAAATCAGCAAAGGGATAAGCCGAGAGCGCATAGTTCATGAGGCCCTTGGTGAAATTGAGGTAGAAATTAGGGTCGCTGTCGTCGAAGGTGCCGTAGTTGAATACCATGTCCATTCCGGTGGAGGAATCTGTTACGCGAACGGCGGTATGGCCGAAGGTGGAGTAGAGTTCTTCGCCGGGGCTGCAGGTGAGTAAACTGATGCGCAGGTTGCAGGTATCGGTTTGGGAATGGGCTTTGATCCCTATTGAAATGAATACGATAAATGCTACTACAACCCGAACAATTTGCATGGACCTTAATTTCCCGAAAGATAGTGAAAGAAGGGGCAATGTTCAAAGGGTGGGGCAAAGGGTAACACCGATTAAACAGAAAACGGGCTATGAGTGCTTCCGCTCTTTGGAGATGGCGGTTGGCTGCTCATAGCCCGTATTATAATTTGTAAGCGTTATTACCTGCTGTAGTTAGGCGCTTCTTTGGTGATCTCGATATCGTGTGCGTGGCTTTCTTTCATACCAGCGTTGGTGATGCGAACGAACTGGGCCTGTTGCAGGGCCTTGATGTCTTTGGCGCCGCAGTAACCCATTCCGGAGCGGAGGCCTCCCACATACTGGTAAACGATCTCGCTGAGGTTGCCTTTGAATGCTACCCGGCCTTCTATCCCTTCCGGTACGAATTTCTTCACGTCGTCTTCTACGTCCTGGAAGTAGCGGTCGCCGCTGCCCTGGCTCATGGCTCCGATGGAACCCATACCGCGGTATTGTTTGAACTTTCTTCCTTCATAGATGATGGTTTCGCCGGGGCTTTCTTCTGTTCCTGCGAATACGCTTCCCATCATGACGATGTTGGCGCCTGCGGCGAGGGCTTTTACCATATCACCGGTGTAACGGATACCACCATCTGCAATGAGGGGGATACCTTTTTTGTGCAATACAGAGGCTGCTTCCATGATAGCCGTGATCTGCGGCATACCTGCTCCCGCTACGATGCGGGTGGTGCAGATAGAGCCGGGTCCGATACCTACTTTTACGGCATCGGCGCCCGCTTCGGCCAATGCTTTGGCGCCTGCAGCGGTGCCGATATTACCTGCTATTACCTGTAGTTTCTTGAAGTTTTTCTTTACCGCTTTCAAGGCTTCGATTACGCCTTTGCTATGGCCGTGTGCGCTATCCAGGCAAACGATGTCAACACCTATTTGCTGTAATGCAGATGCCCTGTCGAGCAGATCGCGGGTGATGCCCAATGCTGCGCCGGTGAGTAAGCGGCCGTAGCCATCTTTCACTGCGTTGGGGTAGCTTTTCAGTTGTATGATATCACGGTAGGTGACCAGACCGATGAGTGTTCCATCTTTTCTGATCACGGGAAGTTTTTCAATTCTGTGCTGGCTAAGGATCTGACCGGCTTTTTTCATGTCGGTTCCTTCGGGTGCGGTGATCAGCTGTTTGGTCATCACTTCACTGATCTTGCGGCCGGGGTGTGTTTCGAACCGGAGGTCGCGGTTGGTGAGGATACCAACGAGTTTTTTTGCACCGTTGACAATGGGTATACCACCGATCTTATTCTCTTTCATGAGGCGAAGTGCATCGCCGATGGTGGCATCTTCATGAAGGGTAATGGGATCGAGGATCAGTCCACTTTCGCTACGCTTTACTTTGCGTACCTGCTCTACCTGTTTTTCAATGCTCATGTTCTTGTGCAGGATGCCCAAACCGCCTTCACGGGCCAATGCGATGGCCAGGTTGGCTTCGGTAACGGTATCCATTGCTGAAGAAAGCAGGGGTACATTGAGCGTAATGTTTTTGGTGAGTTTGGTGCGGATATCCACTTCGCGGGGCAGTACTTGCGAATAGGCAGGGACCAGTAAAACGTCATCGAACGTTAAACCATCGCCAAAAAACTTACTTGAACTGGGGGAATTTGTCCTTAGAGAGGTATTTCTTGTTGCCATGTGCAAAGGTAGGGTAACAGCACAATATGCTCCAAAAGATTTTTTCAAATTTCAGCCAAAGCCTTACTCACAAAGGGATTGAGCGATTTCAAAACAATAAAGTTAGAAATTTGTTAATGCAAGCGTTGCAGTAGAATAACACATATAGGGTATTGTTCGGGTGCGCCATTTCGTCAACTTTTGCGCTTCAATTCATAACCCCTACTATGTCGTACATGAAAAATGCAAATGTCTTGTTGCTTGTTTTGTTTTCGATTTCCCTTGTTGCTGGCTGTAAGAAAGGCGACACTGGCCCTGAAGGACCGGCCGGACCTGCGGGAACCAAAGGGAATGCGGATGTGGCCCTGTATAATTTCGGTCAACAAACTTTTACAGGATCCCTTAATCTTTTATTGAGCAATTTGTCTCAGGGGAAAGTTGATTCGAGTTTGATTCTGGTGTACTATAATCCTTCCACGGAAGCAGCTACTGCCTGGTATCCAATTCCTGGTTCGGGCCCCGCGAGTACCTATGAAACCCGCTTCTTCGTCTACCAATCTTCAACCAGCCCTGTTAGTGCATACACATTGGGTATACGCACAACTAAGGCGGATGGTACTGTATACCCCACGCAGGTTACCTGGAGGAAGGTACGGGTGATCATTGCTCCCGCTTCTGTCGTCGCTGCCGGTGGCCGCCAAATTCCTGGCGCCGGGTTACCAATTGATGTGAACGATTATGCTGCTGTTTGCAGGTATTTCAATATCGGGCAATAGTTTATTTGTTTATGGCTGGTAGGATGATTCATTCATGCTGATCGATGCCAGCAGTTTGTATCTTTTGCCGGGCAGGTTTTGTATCACGCCCTGTAATTCGAGGTTCAATAATGCCGCTGCGATGGTGCTGCTGCTAAGCCCGCTCCGCAGGTTAAGCTCATCGATGTGCACCATTTCTTTTTGTGACAGCAGGTTGGCGAGTTGCTGTTCTGCCGGATTGAGTGTTATGTACAGTTGTTGCTGTACGGGTGCTTTTTTCGGGTGATTGGCCCAGCCCATGATGTTGATGAGCTGCTGTGCTTCGGTGATCAGCATCGCTTTGTTGCTCCTGATGAGTTCATTGGCGCCGGCACTTTTGGGGTCGGTTGTTTTGCCGGGGAAGGCGAATACATCTTTGTTGTAGCTATTGGCCAGTTCGGCGGTGATCATACTACCACCTTTGACGCCCGTTTCTACTACTATGATGGCGTCGCTCATCCCGGCCACAATGCGATTGCGTGCGGGGAAATTGTGCTTATCGGGTTTGGTTTCACTCATGAACTCCGTAAGTAATCCACCGCCTTCGGCGACCATTTCCCTGGCCAGTTGCTTGTGTTGTGATGGATACAGGGTGTCGAGGCCATGTGCCAACACGCCAACTGTTGGCAATTGATTTTTGAGCGCAGCTTTGTGGGCCAGTGCATCTATACCGAATGCCAGACCGCTTATAATCAATACCTCATAAGGAGCGAGTTCTTTCACCAGGTTTTCTGTGAGGTATTTTCCATATTCCGTGTTGCTTCGGGTGCCAATGATCGATAGAATGCGGGAGCTGTTTAGATCGGCCTCGCCTTTGTAATACAACAGGGTGGGGGCATCGCAGCAGTTCAAGAGCCTTTGCGGGTATTGCGGATCAGTGAGAAAGAGGGGGCGGATATTGAATTTTTCAATGAAGCGCATTTCTTTCTCCAGTTCGTGGAAGGCATCGAATGACCTGATGGCAGCTGCCCGCATTGGGCCAATTCCTTCCACCCTCTCCAATTGTGCTGTACTGGCTTTGAATATGGCTGTGGCCGATCCGAATTGTTCGGCGAGGGTTTTGGCATGTATAGGGCCAATATGTTGTACACTGGCGATGGCAAGCTGGTATTGCAGTTCGTTTTTCATGGCATGAACTATGACCATGAAAATAGATTTTTTTTCAATATGAAATATGCAGCACGAGGGCCCTGTTTGTTCAGGTTTTGTTGTATGCGGTTGCTGATGCCGGTTTCAATGATCGCGGATGGGCACCAGCTGCCCTGCCGTTCTTAGTGAAAAAGGCTACGTTTCAGCAGTTGTGCTATTTGTTCGAGACCGGTACGGGAGCGGTACGGGTCGGGTACGGGAGCGCCTGGGAGCCGGTAGGGTCGACGTCTTCAACCATGTTTAACGATCTACTTAATAGCTGGTTTACGCCTTGAACAAAGTCCTACTTCCTCGTTCGCTACTCAAACCTAGTTTATTTCAATAGGGCTGCCAAGGTTATGAAGCCGTGTGTAATGCCATGTCAGGTTATGTCATGACATAACCTGACATGGGTAAATAATGAGGTTTGTGGTGGAAACGCTTAATTGCTGATCACTTTCATCTCGGTGCGTCTGTTTTGTGCGCGTCCTTCTTCAGTTGCATTATCAGCTACCGGCATGGTTGCTCCAAATCCTTTAAAGGAGAGGCGTTGGGGATTGATGCCTTTGCCGGTGAGGTATTTAACTACAGACTGTGCACGGTTGTTGGACAGCACCAGGTTGTCCTCGGGTTTACCTACGTTATCGGTATGTCCGCCGATCTGGATCTTGATCGTTGGGTTATCCCGCAGCAAAACAAACAGTTTGTCGAGCTCGGAGGTCGATTCGGGTTTGAGGTCGAATTGTTTTGAATCGAAGAATATATTCTTCAACACGATGGAGGCATTGGCTTCCAGCGGTTGCAGGGGTATGTCTATATGGTACGTGGAATCGGGCGCTTTCTGGCTGAGTGAGAAATTGTCGGAAAAGAAGAGGTACCCTTTGCGATTTACGTTGAACGCATAGTCTTTACCGATGGGCAATGTAACGAGGTAGTTGCCGGTTTCATCGGTCTGTACCTTGCTAACCACTTCCTGGCTGGCCAGGTCGGTCAGTTCGATGGCTGATGGAAGTCCTTTGCTGGTCTTCTTATCGTATACCTTTCCTTTTACCCAAAGGGTGCGTGCGGGGCGCACATCGTTGCGCAATTCGAATGTATATATATCGAGGCCGCCCCGGCTGTCACTTCGGTCGCTTGCATAATAAGCAGTTTTACCATCGGCGGCTATGATGAGGCTGCCTTCGTTCTCGATGGTGTTGATGGGATAACCGAGGTTGGTTGCCTTGCCCCAAGTGTTATTGGGTCCTTTTTTGCTCAGGAAGAGATCGTCGCCACCATATCCGAGATGACCATTCGAGGTGAAATAAAGTGTTTGATTATCGGCGTGTATGAAGGGACAGCTTTCGTTTCCGGCAGTATTGACTTCGGGGCCGAGGTTCGCAGCTTCGCTCCATTGCCCGTTGGGCAGGTAGTGGCTTACGTAGATATCACTGCCTCCGTAACCACCACTGCGGCTGCTGGCAAAGTAGAGATCGCGCTTGTCGGGTGATAGGGTGGGGGCTGAGTCCCAGCTCTCGCTGTTTACGCGCGGTCCGAGGTTGACGGGAGCACTCCAGCCATCGAGTGTATTGTAGGATATGTAGAGATCGCAACTGCCAAAGCCTTCGCGGAAATTGCAGCCGGTAAAAACGAGCCATTGCCCATCCTGAGATATGGCCTGCGCTCCTTCGTTGGCGTCGGTATTGATGTCGCCGTCGAGCGGTTTTGCTTTCGACCATTTTCCATCGATGCGATGAGCGCCAAAAAAGTCTTCATTGTAGTGTTTCACCCGGCGGGTGATGATCAGTTCACTGCCATCGATGGTGAGGGCTGGATAGTATTCCGATACTACCGAGTTGATGCTGTCGCCCAGGTTCTGGGGTTCGAACTTGTATTCGGACAGCTGTTTTTGTTTGGCGTATTCGATGGCGAATTGATAGCTTTTCTGGCGGAATTCACCAGCCTTGCGGCTTTTGTCATTGAGGTTGGGGATGGTGAGAAACTCCGTTACCGCCGCCAGTGCCTTTTCAAACTCCCCTTTACCGGCCAGGTTGATGGAGTAGGGAAGGTTATAGTCCCTGAAATAGTCTGCATCGATCTCTTTTGCTTTCTGGTAGTTCTCGATGGCGCCGGGGTAGTCTTTCATTTCGCCGTACATACCGGCGATAGACAGGTAGGCATCGAGAAAGCGGGGATCTATCTTCACGGCATCTTTCAACAATTTGATGCCTCCTTTGAAGTCGTCTTCCTGGGCTTTGGAAAGGGCTTTTTCGTACAGGTCGGCAGCTTTCTTGCTTACTTTAGCAGGATCATATTGCTGCGCCATTACGCATATAGGGGCAATGATGACTAACAGTACGGTAAAGTAACGCTTGATTCCCATGCTAACCTTTTTTGTTGTTTCAGACGGTCTTTCTTTCCAGACGATAATTCGTTGCTGTAAGATAGTATCCAATTGTTAAAAACGTAAAAGGCAGGGGTTTATTCTAAGGTACGTTGATATACTTATGGATCTGGAGCGACAGTTCCCATTGAGGATTTTCTTTAATGTATTCAATGATCAGCGGGGTCATTTCTTTCGACTTATCCCATTCGGGCGCCAGGTATAATTTACAGCAGGGGTTTACCAATGCTGCATATTTCTCGGCCCAGGCGAAATCGCTTTTGTTAAAGATCACCACTTTCAGTTCGTGGGCAACCGGCAGTATTTCGGGCAGGGGGAACTTGAATTTTTTGGGCGAGAGGCAGATCCAATCCCATTCTCCGCTGAGGGGAGAGGAGCCTGATGTTTCTATATTTGTTTGAAAACCAGCTTCATGCAATGCGACTGTGAGGGCATCGAGATTGTGCATCAGGGGTTCTCCGCCGGTTATCACTGCCATCCGGCCGGGGAAGGCGGCGGCGGCGTTTACCATTTCATCGATGGTTTGCAGGGGATGTTTGGAGGCATCCCAGCTATCTTTCACATCGCACCATACGCAACCGACATCACAACCACCGAGGCGGATAAAATAGGCGGCTTTGCCCTGATAGTATCCTTCTCCCTGGATGGTATAAAAGGATTCCATGACGGGTAAGCTGATCACGGCCGGTACTGCACTTGTTTCCATAATCGGCAAATTTACGAAAATACGGGGAGTAGCGGGAGGGCATGGCGGCTGCCCCTATTAAAAAAGCCTATTGTTTTGCGCGTTACAAAACAATAGGCTCAATATGGGTTTGATCGCTTTAATTCTTGGCGGCGCAGGCTGCGTAGGTGTTCTTCATCAGTGCTGCGATGGTCATTGGACCTACTCCACCCGGAACGGGGGTAATGTAGCTACATTTGGGTGCCACGTTGGCAAAATCTACATCGCCTTTGATGCTATAGCCACTTTTTTTGGCCGCATCGGCCACACGGGTAATACCTACATCGATCACGATGGCTCCTTCCTTGACCATATCGGCCGTGAGGAATTCTGGTTTGCCCAGGGCAGCTACTATAATGTCAGCCTGCAAGCACAGTTCCTTCAGATTCTTTGTTTGTGAGTGACACAGGGTCACCGTGCAGTTGCCCGGGTTGGTGTTTGCACTCAACAGGATGCTCATGGGGCGGCCAACGATATTGCTGCGGCCGATCACTACGGCATGTTTGCCTTTGGTGTCGATCTTATAATGTTCCAGCATCAGCATGATGCCGTGCGGGGTAGCAGAAATGAATGATGGAAGTCCCTGCACCAATTTTCCTACACTTACCGGGTGAAAACCATCGACATCCTTGGAGGGATCGATGGCGTTGATCACTTCTTCGTCGGAAATATGCTTGGGGAGCGGGAGTTGCACCAGGATGCCGTCAATATCGGGATCGGCGTTGAGCTCGGCGATGACGTTGAGCAGTTTGAACTCGCTGATATCATCATCGAGGCGGATGAGGGTGGATTTGAAGCCTATTTCTTCGCAGGTCTTTACTTTGGAAGCAACGTAGGTTTCGCTGGCGCCGTTGTTACCGACCAATACTGCGGCCAGGTGGGGTATTTTTTTGCCTTCTGTCCTTAACTGACCTACATTCAGGCGCAGTTCATCTTTTGTAGCCTGTGAAACAAGCTTCCCGTCTAAAATTTGCATGGCGCAAAGGTAATATTGGTAATCTGTTTGGTAAATTTTTACGTTAGTTTTTCCTTTCCAAAACTAATTACTTGAAAAACCAACGCTTATCGACGTCCTTCGGGGCATTATTATCCGTCTGCTGTTGTTTTGCCAATTTACTGGCCTATTCCCAATCCTTACGATATCCTCAGGCGGCCCAGTTTATGGGAATGGGAGCTTATAGTCATCATTTTGTGGATGTTTTTTCAGGGTCTGCCAACCAGGCTGCCCTTTCCCGGCTACCCCGGGCTGGTGGGGGCGTGTATGGCGAACGAAGGTTTATGCAGGATAAGTTATCCAACTTCCAGGCGGTGATAGGTGTGCCGACCGGTCGTGGTGGGTGGGGTGTCAGTGCCACTTACCTGGGTTCGGGCGAGTATAATGAATCGCAGGTGGGTATTGCTTACGGTATGCAGCTGGGGCAGGTTGATATTGGCATGCAGATGAACTATGCTATGGTCCGGGCGGCCGATTATGGAAGTGATGGGACCTTAGTTGTTGAGGTGGGCACTATCTGGCATATGACCCGGCAGGTGCATGTGGGTGTTCACGTGTTCAATCCCTATGGTGGTAAGTACGGCAAGCAGAGCCAGGAGAAAATGGCCTGGGTCTATAAGATGGGCATGGGGTATGAGGTGTCGGAGAAAGTGCTGCTGAGCTTTGATGTCATTAAGCAGGAAGATAAAGATGTTACTGTGTTAGCCGGCCTGCAGTATGCGCTGGATGGAAAGTTATTTGTGCGCGCCGGTTTGGCTACTGCCACTGCTTCGCCGTGGATGAGTGTGGGATGGGCCTGGAAGAACATGCGAACCGATATAACCGGCAGTTATCATCCTCAATTAGGTTTCACCCCGGGCCTGCTCCTGATCTTTAATACCGGTAAAGAACGCACCGAATGAAAGTGGCTATCTTACTCTTGTGGGCGCTTGCTGGTGCAGGTTGCTTCACCTATGCGCAGGTGCCGGTTTCGCAGCCAGAGCAACAATTGGAAAACCAGGCGGAAATGACCGAGCTGTCGCCGGAAGACGACGGCGCGTGGCAGCAGCTGGAATCGTTTCGGAAGCATCCCTTAAACCTCAATAGGGCGAGCCGGGAGGAGTTGGAACTACTGCCGATGCTCCATGCTTTGCAGATAGATGCACTGCTGCGCTATAGAAAGTTACTTGGCAAGCTGGTGAGTGTGCAGGAATTGCAGGCTGTGCCCGGCTGGAACCTGGAAACCATCCGGCAGGTATTGCCTTTCGTAGTGGTGAACGCTGGTGATGTTACTGAGGCTACCTGGGGTAAACGTTTGTTTGGCGGCGATCATGCTATTTTGTTGCGTACTTCACGCATCCTGGAACGTACAAAAGGTTATGATGTGCCTACTACTCCCGGCGGCAGTCACTATGTTGGTGATCCGTTTCGATTATTTGTCCGCTATCGCTATAGCTACGGTAACCGGGTGCAGTATGGTCTGACGGCCGACAAGGATGCAGGCGAACCATTCTTAAAAAAAGGAGATCGGGGTGGATTTGACTTTTATTCCTTTCATCTCTATCTGCGCAACCTCAAAGCCATCAAGTGCCTGGCCTTAGGCGATTTTACAGTGAATATGGGGCAGGGGTTGATCCACTGGCAAAGTCTGGCATTTAAAAAAAGTTCGGCGGTCATCCAGGTTAAACGGCAAGGGCCGGTTTTGAGACCCTATAGTGCAGCGGGAGAGTATTTCTTTCACCGGGGGGCGGGCGTCACTTTGCAGACCGGTCAATGGGAGGCTACGGGTTTTGCCTCCGTACGAAAGTTGGACGCCAACCTGGTCAATGACAGTATTACTTCGCTTATAACGACTGGCTATCACCGAACATTGGCGGAATTGGCTGACCGCCATAATGTAGAGCGGCTAACAGCGGGGGGCACTATCAAGTACAGCCAACGCCTATGGCATATTGGTATCAATACCGTACAATACCGTTTCTCGAAAGGATTTGCCTTGCCCACTGCGTTGTATGACAGGTATGCCATCACCGGCAGGCGATGGAGTAATTATAGCGTTGATTATGCCTTTACTTATAAGAACCTCCATCTTTTTGGCGAAGCCGCGGCCGATCATCAACTGCATAAAGCATTTGTGCAGGGGGTAATGACGAGTGTTGACAGGAAGGTGGATCTTTCCTTATTGTACCGCCGCATCGATAAGCGATTCCAAACGGTGCAAGGGAATGCTTTTACTGAAAATTACCTGCCTGGTAATGAGGAGGGTTTGTTCATGGGCTTGTCGTTAAGGCCTGCTCCTGTATGGCAACTGGATGCTTATGCCGATCTTTTTCGGTTTCCCTGGTTGAAATATCGTGTCAATGCGCCGGGGAATGGATGTGATTACCTGCTGCAGCTTTTGTACAAACCCAATAAGCAAGTTGAATTGTTGAGCCGCTACCGTTATGAACAAAAGCCGGTTAATGATGACGGGGAAGGCGTGCTGAAACCTGTTGCTTTGACTTCGCGGCAAAACTGGAGAACCCAATGGCAATTCCAGGCGAGCACACCTATATTAATAAGGAGTCGTGTTGAACTGGTTTGGTTTCGTTCATCGCCTGGCGCCAACGCTGAAAAGGGATTCTCTGCTTTCACTGAGTTGTTCTACGATCCTCCAACACCTTTTTCGGGTAACCTGCGCATTCAGTTCTTTGAAACGGCGGGGTATGATTCACGCATCTATGCTTATGAACAGGATGTACCTTTTTATTTTTCCATTCCTGCTTTCAGTGGCAAAGGGTGGCGGTATTATGTTAACGGCCGCTATAATTGTTCGTCGCTGTTTTATGGGAAACGGTCACCGAAGTTTGGTTGTGTGATCGCCTGGAGGGTAGGGCAGTTCCTGTTTCCGGAGGAGGTTGTTACTGGAAGCGGTTTAGAGTCGATGACAACAAAACAGAAAACGGAGTTCAGGATCCAGGTGTTGTTAACTAGCCGTTAGCAAAAAGATTAAAAACAAATTAATGTCGTTTTTAGCTACAGAGTGTGTTCTGAACAGTTATAGTAAGCAAAAATCTTTTACAGATGATACACTGCCTTTTCTGGTATCATATGTTAAAGATTGAATAATATAGAGCTGCTTGCAACGGTTGATATGTAAGTAGCAGTCATGGGTTGTAGTTTTCGGTTGCTAATCCGTGTTAATTGAGCGTTAAGTTGGATTAAAAGCTCGTTAAATGTGCGTTAAGGAATCCTTAAATCGATCATGATTCATTTAATTGCATCGCCTTATTTTCCGAAAATGGAAGGAATCTAAATTGTATGACCTCGTTACAGTCACATCAATATTCCTTCGGGTCACAACCAAATTGTATTTAATAATTTAATTAACACATGAGAAAGATTCTATCGCTGTTTACAGCGCTGGTGACGTGCGCTGTTATGGCTTTCGGTCAATCGCGTCCCCTGACCGGCCAGGTAAACGACAGCAAAGGTGATCCCATCCCTTTTGCTACAATCAAGGTCAAAGGCACCGATATTGGTGCTGCTGCTGACGCTTCCGGGAAATTTTCCATTAATGTTCAAGATGGTGCTGTGTTAGTGATCACTGCTACCGGCTATGGTGCAAAAGAAGTGCCAGTTGGTTCAGGTAGCACATTGAATGCTGTACTTCAAAGCAGTGGCGCCATGCAGGAAGTGGTGGTAACCGCCATGGGCGTTACCAAATCCAAAAGAGCTGTGGGTGTAGCTGTACAGGACATTCAGGGTGACAAACTGATGCAAACCAAGCAAACCGACCTGAATACTGCGCTGGCTGGCCGTGTGGCTGGTGTGCAGATACTCGGTGGTTCGGGTGCCAAGTTTGGTACTTCTACCGTACGTATCCGCGGTGTAAATACCCTCGGAACCGGTAACCCATTGTATGTTATTAATGGTGTGCCCACCGATGGTCGTGATGTGAACATGGACGATGTAGAGTCTGTATCTGTTTTGAAAGGACCTGCTGCTACCGCTCTTTATGGTCAGCGTGGTTCGGAAGGTGTTATTGTGATCACTACCAAGAAGGGCAAGAAGAATGCTGGTATTGGTCTTGAGTTCAACCAAAGCACCACTTTTGAGCGGGTAGCTACGCTGCCTAAGTATCAAAATGAATATGGTGGTGGTTACTACCAGGACTGGTACACTTTCAAATACGACCCTTCCAAAGATGCGCCAGCGTTGGCTGCTATGGATGGTGCAAAGTACTATGACTATTTTGCTGATGAAAGCTGGGGTCCTAAAATGGATGGTACTTTATATGCTCCCTGGTATTCCTGGGATCCTGAAGATCCTGACTATGCCAAGCTGAAGCCATTCGTTGCGCAAAAAGACAATATTCGTGACTTTTATGAAACAGGCGTGGCTTACAATACCAACGTTGCTTTTTCAAAGGTTACCGACAATTCCAACACCCGTGTTTCTTTCACTAACCTGTCGAGGACTGGTGTGAGCCCCAACAGCCGCCAAACCAAGAACTGGCTGTCGATCAACAACTCTATTGACCTGACCAAGAAGTTTTCTCTGAATACGAATATCAACTATGTATATGAATTCCTGTTCAACGTGCCCACAGAAGGTTATGGCACGCAAACGGCTGGTTCTTTCAACCAGTGGTTTCAGCGTAACCTGGAAATGGACAAGCTGAAAAGGTACAAGAGAACTGACGGCTCTTATACTTCCTGGAACGTAAACGGCCCCCGTGACCTGAGCCCGAAGTTCTGGGATAACCCCTATACGGAGGTGTATGAGAATATCAGCAACAACAAACGTCAACGTATTTATGGTAACATTGGCGGTACGTACAAATTCAACTCTCATTTGAAAGCTACGGTGCTGGCCCGTGCTGATGTATACAATCAGAACTTCGACAGCAGGGTAGCTTCGGGTACTTTGAACCTGGATGCCTTCCGCACTTACCAGAACAATACCCGCGAGCTGAACTTTGTGGGTAGCGTGGAGTACGATAACGAATTTGGTGATCTTTCTCTGCGTGCTGGTGCTTATGCTGAAAAACGTTCCAACTACAGCAATTATGTTAACGAAGCAACGGCGGGTGGTTTAACGATCCCTAACTATTATAATATAGCAGCTTCGAAGAACAGACCTACTACCAACAATACTTTAACGCGCAGCGAGGTAAGATCTGCTTACGGATACGTGTCTTTGGGTTGGAGGAACTTCCTGTTCCTGGATCTGAACACGCGTAACGACTGGTCTTCGGCCCTTCCCATTTCGAACAACTCTTACCTCTATGGTGGTGTTGCTTCTTCTTTTGTGTTTACAGAGCTGCTTCCCCAGAACGATATCCTGAGCTTTGGTAAACTGAGGGCGTCTGTGGCGCGTGTTGGATCTGATCTGGCTGCTTACAACGTATACCAGACTTATACGGTAGGTACTCCTTATGATACTTATCCAACATTGTCGGTTCCCAACACGATCCCCAACAATACCCTGAAGCCAGCTTTGTCTACTGCCTACGAGGTTGGTACTGAGCTTCGCTTCCTGCGTAACCGTATCCGTTTTGACTTCAACTATTACAGCCGTGAGACCAAGGATCAGATCCTGAACCTGACGATCCCCAGCACCACTGGGTATAGCGCTGCGCTCGTAAATGCGGGTAATATCGCTAACCACGGTATTGAGATCAATCTGGGTGGTACTCCTGTAAGGACGAAAGACCTTAGCTGGGATATCGATATCAACTTCGGTTACAACCGCAATGAGGTTAAGTCTCTCTACGGCGAAAGCAAAAACCTGGCTGTTAACCCTGCCGGTTTAGGTTCTTCTTTTGGTTTCGTTGGTACTCCTGGTATCAGTGTGAATGCCCGTGTAGGTGAAACCTATGGTATGCTGATCGGTACTGGTTACAAGCGTAACGAGTCTGGCCAGATCCTGGTAGATGATGAAGGTATTCCTTTACTGGAGCAGAACAAGGAGCTGGGTTCTATTCTGCCCGACTTTACCGGTGGTGTGTTCAATGAAGTTACTTATAAGAATTTCACCCTCGGGTTCTCTATCGACTTCCAGAAAGGTGGTAAGCTGATGTCTTTGACCAGCATGATCAATGCAGGTTCAGGTCTGTCTCAACTCACTGTTGGCAATAACGACAAGGGAAATCCAAAACGTGATGCTGTTGACGACGGTGGTGGTGTTCGTGTAGATGGTGTTCGTGCATCCGATGGTAAAACGAACAATGTTTATATCGAGACCAAAGATTACTATGAAACAGTGCTTTCTTCTCTCTGGGAAGAATGGGTATACGATGCCACTTTCGTAAAGCTGCGTGAAGTAAGACTCGGTTATAACCTGCCCAAGCGTTGGTATCAGAAGTTGAATATTCAAAATGCCAATTTCTCTGTCATCGCTCAAAACCCCTGGTTGATCTACAGTACTGTGAAAGGAATTGATCCTTCTCAGCTGCAAACTCCCTGGATGGACTCGGGTCAGTTGCCTGGCACCCGTACCCTCGGTTTTAACCTGAAGCTGCAATTCTAATCTTTCAAAAAAGAGTATTATGAAATCAACTTTTGTAAAATATATCACCTCCTGCTTACTGGTCGCTACGGTTGTGACTTCGTGCAGTAAGCCGGGAGACTTTGGCGATATGAATGTGGATCCGAACAATCCATCGGACCCCAATACCGCTTTGTTACTGACCAGTGCCATGCGTTCCAGCTTAAGCAGCGGAACCGGCGCTGTAACTGCTGCCGATCCTTTGTTGTATGTGCAGCATATCTCGGAGGTGATCTACACTACTGCCTCCTTGTACACCAGCCGTATTTTTGACTACAACGGTCTTTATAATGGTCCTTTGAATGATCTGCAAACGATCATCAAGCTCAATTCTAATGCTGAGACGAAGAGCAAGCCTTATGTTTTAGCTGGTGGTTCCAATGCCAATCAGCTGGCGGCGGCCCGTATCTTGAAAGCCCACATCTTTATGCAAATGACTGATCGCTGGGGCGATATTCCTTATTCTGCCGCTTTCCAGGGCGTTGAGGATATTACTCCTGAGTTCGATGAGCAGAAAGTGGTTTACCAGGCTCTGTTGAAAGAACTGAAAGAAGCCATTGCTCAGATCGACAATGGCGCGGGTCCTACCGGCGACATCCTGCTGGGTGGTGATATGGGTTGGTGGAAAGAGTGGGCCAATTCGATCCGCATGATCATTGGTCTGCGCTTGTCTATTGCTGACCCCACTACGGGTAAGGCTGAATTTGCCGATGCCTCCACTGCAGGTGGCCTTGCTGGCAATAGCCACAATGTATTTTATCAATACCTGGCCGATGCCAACAACCAGAACCCCTGGTATAATAACTATAATATTGGCAAGCGCTATGATTACGCTATCAGCGAAACGATGGTGAATAAGCTGAAGTCATTGAGCGATCCACGTTTACCTGTTTTTGCCGATCTTACTTCTGCAGGTACTTATGTGGGCATGCCCTATGGTTTGAAGACCGTGCCCAATGGTGTTTCTGCCGGTACGGTTGATGCTCCCGGTACCATTTCTCTGATTGGAAGAACATTTCGTTTGCAAGGGTCGAAGGCTGCTGTAACTACTTATGCTCAAATCCAGTTTGCGAAGGCTGAAGCCGCGCACCTGGGTTGGATCGGTGGTGGTGAAGCTGCTGCTGAAACTTTTTACCTGGCGGGCATCAAGGCTTCACTGGAGCAGTTTGGCGTTGGCGCTTCTTATGCGACCTATATTGCTCAACCGGCTGTTGCCTACAATGCAGCGAAAGCTGTTGAAACCATTCAAAACCAAAAGTGGATCGCCAGTTACCTCGGTAACGGTTATGAAGCCTGGGCTGAGTGGAGAAGGACTGGTTTTCCGGTGTTGACGCCTGCAAAGGATGCAGCTCCTGTATCGGGTGGACAGATCCCCCGCCGTCAGGCATATCCTACTACTGAGCGCGATTTGAATACTGCGAATTACAATACTGTGATCCAACGTCAAGGGGCAGATGAACTGACTACCAAGACCTGGGTTGAAAAGCCTTAATTGTAACTATTTATTTCTTTTGTGACTGTAATCAGCCGGCGTGGTTCTCCACGGCCGGCTTTTTTTTGTGGGTTGATGGGAGTGGGGGGCGGAAAAAACAGGAATAGGTGGATGATGGGCACATTTGATACTTGCCCGCGGGGCAGTCAAATATTATCTGCGTGTAATCGAAAATTGTTATTGCGGTAAGGGTATTCAGGTATTGTTGGAGAATAGCAGTGGCTGAAACAGTCTTTTCGTGCCTTGTAAAGGTGCCGGAATTGTGATAAAACCCATTGAAGAACAGTGTTTAATCCCTTGCTAAAACGTATTAGATCTGATTGATATTTAATGCTTTTAGAAATTTTTATAGAAGGTTGCAGCACTTTCAAAAGTCCCTTTGTCTATTCCTTCACGGTTTTTTAACATTTTTTTTTTTGATTCAAAAGTTCCTCTATTTTAGCGGACTTATAAAAAACTAACAGTCACATGAGTAAACTCCTATCACTGCTCGCAGTGCTGGTGTGTTTTGCTACGCTGTCCTATGCGCAGTCGAAACAATACACCGGTAAAGTGGTTGACAAAGACAAGCAACCAGTCCCTAATGCCTCCATTGTTATCAAAGGTTCCGACGTTGCAACTGTTGCTGATTCAGATGGTAATTTCAAGATTACCGCAAAACCAGGCGATGTTCTGGTAGTTTCAGCGATCAGCTTCACTCCCATCACGCTCAAAGTTCAGAATCAGGCTAATTTAACGGTTTCGCTTTCCAGCACTGACAAGGTGATGGAAGAAGTTATCGTAACCGCTGGTGGTATTAAATCCAAGCGGAAAGAAATTGGTACTGCCACTACGACGATCAAGGCTGAATCACTGGTAGCTGGTAAATCTGTATCAGTTGCAGGTGGTTTGCAAGGTAAAGTAGCTGGTTTGCAGATCAACGCAACCGGTGGTGGTGTAAACCCCAACTACCGTTTGATCCTGCGTGGTCAGCGTTCTTTGACTGGTAACAACCAGGCGTTGGTGGTGTTGGACAACGTGATTGTGCCAAATGACATCCTGGGTAACCTGAATCCTGAAGACGTTGAGGACGTTGTAGTTCTGAACGGATCTGGTGCTGCTGCCCTGTATGGTTCACAAGCTTCCAACGGTGCGGTGGTTATAACTACCAAGAAAGGTAAAAAAGGTGTTATTTCAGTTGGATTGAGCAACACGGTTACAGTTCAGGAAGTTGCTTTCTATCCTAAAATACAGAAGAAGTATGGCGCTGGTGGTAGTACTTATGGTACTGATGCTAATGGCAAGCCTTTCTTCTCGTATCTGGAAAACCAGT
Organism: Paraflavitalea sp. CAU 1676; assembly: GCF_029223285.1. GTDB lineage: Bacteria > Bacteroidota > Bacteroidia > Chitinophagales > Chitinophagaceae > Paraflavitalea. The sequence continues at coordinate 111,557 of NZ_JARHUJ010000009.1, forward strand.
CTTATGGTCCCGAGTTTGATGGCACCAAAAGACCTTTAGGTGATTTCCTCGAAGATGGATCTCAGGATTCTGCGATCTATGCTTACAACCCAGGTCACTTTGATTTCTGGGAGAAAGGTGTTACTAACCAAACAGACTTCTCTTTGTCTGCAGGTGATGATGTGTCTACTTTCTACCTTTCTGGTCAATATGCTTCAGTAACCGGAACTACTCCCGGCGACAAATTCAATCGTTCTTCACTCCGTGTAAACGGTACCCGCAAAGTGGGTAAGAATATCATGGCAACTTATGCCGTAGCGTATATTCAAAACAGGTACGATATCACTACCCAAACAGGTAGCATGTATGCCAACATGTTGAACATGCCTTCAAACGTTGATATCACCAAATACAAAAACTGGCGCACAGATAAATTCGCAAACCCCAATGGTTTCTATAACCCCTGGTATCAGAACCCTTATTTCAGTGCTGATAACTATCGTTCCAAGCAGCGGAATGACTATTTGACTGGTAGCCTGGAAATCAAGTACAGTCCTTTAAAGAACCTGGACATCGTTGCCCGTCAGGGTGTTGTGACCAGGAACTATTCGAACAAGAATACTGTAGGTGAGTTCCTGTATACTGAATATGCCAAGCATACTGATCAAAGCTCAAAGGCCGATATTCCTGGTTCAGTGTCTGATGGTAGCAGCTATACTACTCAGTTGCTCAGTGACGTATTTGCTCAGTACACCCATGAAGTTGGTGAGTTTGACTTCAAATTGATCGGTGGCGGTCAATGGCGTCAGGACGAAGCTAAATTCGTAAATGTTGGTGCAAGTGGTCTGGTAATCCCCGGTTTGTACAACGTTTCTTATGGCGTTGGTACTCCTGATGCCAGTGAGTCGAATTTCAAAGCACGTCAAATCGGTATGTACGGTGACTTCCGTGTAGGTTTCAGGAATTACCTCTTCCTGCATGGTACTTTAAGAAATGACTGGGTGTCAATTCTTAACAGCAACAACCGTTCTTTCATGTATCCTTCGGTTGACGTTTCTTTCGTTGCCAGCGATGCCCTTGATTTCATCAAGAGTTCAGAAGCGATCAGCTACCTGAAACTTCGTGCTGGTTGGTCTAAGGTTGGTCAGGTTAACCTGGGCGGCAATTTCGGAGCTTATTCCCTGGTTCCTACTTATAGCAGTAATGCAAATGGTTTCCCTTACGGAACACTTGCTGGTTATACAGTAGACAACACCCTGGTTGCGCCCGAATTGAAACCAGAGTTGACTGGCAGCTATGAATTTGGTTTTGAATTGAACCTTTTCAAAGACCGCTTCACTTCGAATGTTACCTGGTACGATAGCAAAACAGATGATCAAACCGTAAATACCCGTATTTCAAGTGCCAGTGGTTTTTCTGGTCTGAGAACGAATACAGGTCAAACGCAAAGCCGTGGTCTTGAGGCTACTGCTCACTATACGCCCATCAAGACAAATGACTTTACTGTAACTGTTGGTGGTAACTACACCTACCTTGACAATAAGGTTAATTTCATCAATGCGGATCTTCCCCGTTTGGCCCTGGCTACTTACGGTGCAGACGGACCTGGTTCTTATGCTGTTGCCGGTCAGACTTTCCCTGTGATCATGGGCTTCGACTACAAGCGTGATGCTGGCGGTCGTGTTATCGTAGATCGTCTTACTGGTTTGCCAACCAAGTCTGATACTATCTCTATTCTTGGCAATTCCGCTTACAAGAATAGGCTGAGCCTCGATGCGTCGGTTACCTATAAGAACTTTACTTTCTCCATGCTGTGGGAGTATCGTGGTGGTGCGCAGGTCTACAATGCAATGGGATCTGAACTGGATTGGGCTGGTACCGGATACAGAACAGCCATCTACAACCGTGAAAGATTTGTATTCCCCAACTCAGTTGTAGAAGATCCTGCTAAACCCGGCAGCTACATCCCCAATACTGAATACATGGTGAGAACTCCCAATGGTAACGCAGGCTTCTGGTCTGATGGTATCAACAGGGACGTTTCTTCGAACTATGTTACCTCTGCTGATTTCTGGAAATTGCGTGAATTGGCGGTTACTTACAGTGTACCTGCTAACATCGTAAGAAAGATCAGAGGCTTCAAAGGTATCAATATCAGTGTTCAGGCACGTAACCTGTTGTTGTTCATGGCTCGCGATAACTACTATACCGACCCTGAATACAGTGATGCAGGTAACGACAGCAATGGTATTGGTCTTACTGGTTTGGGACAAACGCCTCCTTCACGTTACTATGGAGCTACCTTGTCTTTCAAATTCTAACATCATTTTCAGTTAACATTTCAGAGACTGTTCCTGCCTCCAATAGTTCATGGTTTAAGCAAGTGAAGAGTGGCCGGCAGGAGCGTATAAACAAAACAGTATGAAAAAAGCGCTTATAATAGCTATTATGGGAAGTGTGACCCTGGGCACATCCTGTAAGAAGTACTTTGATATAAACGAGAACCCCAATAAGGCGACCACTGCGACGCCGGTGCTGATCCTTCCCAATGCGCTCACCACGACTGCATCTGTGTTGAACGGATTTAACTCTTACGGTTCGCAGCTGGTAGGTTATTCAGCGAATGCAGGTGGATACGGCGGTTTTGGTACGGCTATCACCTACAACTTTTCGACTAACGACAACTCAGCCCGTTGGTCTGGCACTTATGATATGCTGGAAGATTATCAGGCTATCCTGGCTCCTACGGATACTATTCCAGGCATGAAGTATTACAATGCCGTTGCCCGTATCATGAAAGTGCACGGCTTCCAGTTGCTGGTAGACGCTTACAACGATGTTCCCTATGAAGAAGCGTTGAAAGGGCTTGGAAAATTGTCTCCTGCTTATACCGATGCCAAGGTGATCTACAAAGATCTGGCCGATCAGCTTGACAAGGCGATTGCCGACATCAATGCTGCTCCCACCACGCCTGGTATCCGTGAATTGAGTGCTACTGCGGACGTAATGTTCCATGCTGATATGAAAAGATGGAAGCAATTTGCCAATACACTGAAACTTCGCATTTTGATCCGTGCGAGAGGTAAAGTGACTTTCTCCAACAGCACTTTCGACAACGCAGGTTTCCTGACTGCTGATGCAACTATCAATCCTGGTTACAGAAGGGATAACAACAGGCAGAATCCCAAGTGGAACACCTGGGGCTTCTCTTACACAGGTTCCGATGGCAGCAAATCCTGGATGCCTAATACGTTCATTTATTCAATGTACAACGGTACGAGATTGTCTGATTCCAAACGCGGAGCGGCTATTTACTACCAGTTCCCCAGCGCGGCTCACAACCGTCTTGGTTATGAAAATACCAGCGTAATCGCCAGCCCTGGTGGCAGCTTCTGGTATCCCAGCACCAACAGAACCGGCACTTCTGCCGGTAATGCAACGGGTGTGTTGAAAGGCCCCGAAGCGAGCATGCCGATCATCACAGCAGCGGAAAGTTATTTCCTGCAAGCTGAAGCAGTGGTTCGTAACATAATTACTGGTGACGCCAAGGCGTTGTTCAATAAAGGAATCGAGGCTTCTTACACTTACCTGTACCAACTTCCTGATGGCACCCTCGCTGCCGGCAAAACGCCTGTTGCAGATGCTACAGCTTACGTAACAGATAACATTGCCAGCCCCCTTGTAAACTTTGACCTGGCTACGGATGAAGCAAAGAAGATAGAAGCTATTATTACCCAGAAGTACATTGCCCTCAACTTCGTGAATGGCGAGGAAGCCTGGAACGAATACAGAAGAACAGGTTATCCTACACTGTTGAACACAGCTGGTGCAACAGGATCACAAACTTTTGCGTCGACTGCGTCGGAGAGCACAAGACCTGACAGGCTCCCTACACGGATCTTGTATCCAACTTCCGAAGGTTCTTACAACACGACGAATGTTCCCAAGAACATTTCACCTTTCACTTCTTTGATTTTCTGGGCTAAGTAACTTTTAAAAACTTTAAGATGAAACATCTCACAATAAAGACATTGTTGTTCTCGTCCCTCGCCTTCAGCCTGACTGGCTGTTTGAAGGAGGCTACCATGAACGTTGACCCGGAGACTGCGCAAAGCACGATCGCACTGGCTAACACCGGTAATAACCTGGCTGTTGCAAAATCTCAGTTCCCCGGCTTTTACTCTGACCTTGGGACGCTGAAACCAGGCGAATCGTCCACTTTCAATGTGAACGTAAGCTATTCCGGTGCTCAGGATGCTCCTGAAGATATCACTGTAAACCTGGGATTGGACAACGATCTGATGGCATATTATAATACCACCAACGGAGCGCATTATGAAGCTCCTCCCACGACTTTGTATTCAATGCCGACTTCCGCAGTGATTAAAAAAGGTACGCGGATGGTACAGGTGCCTGTTAAGGTTACCTATACACCGACCTTTGATTTCTCGAAGAGCTATGGTTTGCCGATCAAGATCACTTCTGCCTCTAAAGGCAACATCAGTGTAAACTGGGGTAAAGCTGTTTACTCCTTCGGCTTGCGTAATATCTACGATGGTCACTACTCACTGAGGTTGTATTCTTTAAGGGCTGGTGATCCTGCCAAGACGGGCACCCGTAATCGTGCAGAGGGCATGGACCTGGTTACTGTAGGCGGTAACAAGGTTCAGTTTGGCGAATTGCAGGTTTGGGCTGATAACACCGGCGTAGGCATTGGAAATCCGATCCTAACCGTTAACGGAGATAATTCGGTTGATGTGTCCAGTGACGGTGGTGCGATCAATGCTCCCGGTTACAATTGCCGTTATGTTCCTGCAGAAAAGGCTTTCTACGTATCCTTTACCTGGGGTGCGGGTCCTTCTGCGAGGCTGGCAACGGATACACTGGTGTATGTGCGTCCACGTTAATTGTTATATCAGGTTAATTGCTTAATATTGAGACCAGCTATTTTTGAATAGCTGGTCTCTTTTTTTTATATGAACCTCTTCTCTAAACTTTTTAAATCGTTGTCTATGAGAAAATGTAGCCTGCTGGCCTTACTACTCGTATTACTCGCTGCGACACCTTATAGTTTGTTTGCCCAGGTTGTTACGGTCGAGAAAACTTTGCTCAATACATTCCTGCTCTCCAAATTTTATGCGGGAAAGGTTTTTTTGAAGAATGGAGCTGTTCAGGAAGCTGACTTGAATTACGACACAGAGACAAAAAACGTCGTATTCAAAAGCAATGGTCAGATCATGACTGTTACCAATCATGCGGATGTCGACTCCATCATCATGGCCAACCGGAAATTTGTTCCCTTTGAATCTACTTTCTACGAAGTGTTGGAAAACTCTACCATTGGGCTGTTCGCCACCTATATTAACAAGCGGAAACCGATCGTTGCTTCTACCAACAAGGAAGGTACTAAGCGTGGTGTCAGCGACAATGCCAATAGTGCGGTGGCGCCTGCTTATGTTAGCCGCCCGAATCAGTTAAATTACAAGGTGGATGTGCTCAGTCAATACTGGCTCAAAAGAGGGAACAGTTTTTATAAAGCGAACAACGAGAAACAGTTGTTGAAGGTATTTCCACTTAAAGACAACGAGGTTATAAAGAACTATATTAAAGAGAATAATATTGATTTCGGCAATCCGGATGATCTGATCAGGCTGGTTGCTTACTGCAATACACAGTTGAAGTAGTTAGTATAGAAATTCTTCTATTGCCCCTGCCGGTCCGTTCCGGCAGGGGCTTTTGTTTTTAACCTGCCCTGGAAGGCAGGACTGATGTGGGTTTGAGAGGATCGCGTTTCCGATCGCATTAGTCGAAGTGCGGCTTTTTGCAAGCCGGCATAGTGATATCTAACGGTGTCTTTATCGAAGATGCAGATTCAAGTAGCGTTTCTCACATTGGCAAGTATTTGTTGTTAAAATTTTGTAAAAGGCATGATATTTTCTTATATTTAATAAGTTCAAACCAAAATTAACTGTCACATGAGAAAATTTCTATCACTGCTTGCAGTGCTGGCATGCCTTGCATTGCCCACACTGTCACAAACGAGGTCTGTCACAGGCCGCATTACAGATGTCTTAGGAAGCCCCGTTCCGTTTGCATCTGTTGTTGTTAAAAGTTCCAAAGTTGGCGTTACTTCCGATGAAAATGGTGGCTTCAGGATCAATGCAGCCACCGGAGATGTATTGGTCATTACAGCGGTTGGCATGAAGCCTGCTGAAATAACCGTTGGCACGGGTGATGTCATCTCTGCCCGCGTAGAGCGGGTGAGCGCCATGGATGAAGTGGTGGTAACGGCCATGGGCATCAGGAGAGAGAAGAAAGCGTTGGGTTATGCTGTACAGGAAGTAAAGGGAGAGAATTTAACCGTTGCCAAATCGCTGGATGTGAGTTCTTCACTTGCGGGCAAAGTCGCTGGCGTTCAACTGGTCGGTTCACCCAGTTCCACGTACGACAATGCGGAGATCCTGATCCGGGGTGTTACAGGTCTCGGTCCACAGTCGCCTATTTTTGTCGTGGACGGTACCATTACTAACCAATCGGCGGTGATTATGGATAACGTGGAAAACATTTCCGTGTTGAAAGGACCTGCTGCTACAGCATTGTATGGACAACGTGCCGCTAATGGCGCCGTTATCATTACGATGAAGAAGGGCACTCGTAAAAAGGTAAGCGGCGTGGATGTAAACCTTGGTGTGACGGCGGAAAGGCTTGCCATTATTCCTCCTTATCAAAACCAGTATGCTGGTGGATATTCTTCAAACTACGCTACCAAAAAATCATTAAATCCGTCGGGCTGGACAGGCCCCGATTTTTTGGATGACCAGGGATATTACATTTTCCACTATCGCCCATCGAAAGGGCATCCTGCATCCTGGGCTCCTTTTGAAGGACAACGGATGCTGGAATATGGTGCCGATGAAAGCTGGGGCCCTAAGATTGATGGTTCTCTTTATCGTCCGTATTACTCCTGGTATCCCGGAGCCGAATTTGGCCAGCTTGTACCCATGACAGCTCAAGCGGATAACGTTAAGAACTTCTTTCGCACCGGCGTTAACCTGAATAACTCTGTCAGTTTTTATAGTGGGGGAGAAGGGTATAACTTCCGGGCAACATATGGCAATCAAAACAGAACCCTTGTTATTCCCAATTCGAAAAGGGACCAGAATCAATTTGGTATCAACGGTTCGGTGGATGTAGGCAAATACATGGTGGTCTCTACCGATCTTACCTATACTACTTCCAATACAAAGGGTAAACCACTGGAAGGCTACAGGCTGGATGGTCTGAACATTCAACAGAACTTCAACCAGTGGTTTCAACGGCAATTGGATATTGATCGGATGAAACAATACCGGCAGCCTGACGGCAGCCTTAACTCCTGGAATATTGGAGACCCAAATAACACGGGGAATTTCGCCGATTATAGTGTTCCCCAATACTGGGATAACCCGTACTTCGTGGTGAATGAGAACTACGGCACGCAACGGAACAATCGGTTGGTTGGTAATGTTGGTCTGAACATTAAGTTCAATAATCACTTCAACCTGCAGTCTTATGCAAGGATGAACAGTTATAGCAATCAAAATGATTTCAAAACAGCTACCGGTGGATTGAACCTTGATGCCTACGAAATTCTGCAGAATAACTATCGGGAAATGAACTATGAGACCAATCTAAACTACAGAAATAAATTTGGTGTGATCTCCGTCGATGGTTTGGTGGGAGGTAATATTCGTCAGGAGTATTTCAGTCAGCTCTCAGAAGCTACTGCAGGTGGCCTTAGTTCTCCCAACTATTTTGATATCCGCGCTTCCATTGCAAAGCCAACAGCGCTCCGTTCTTACTCAAAAAAGCGCGTGAACAGCATTTATGGTAAGGTGTCTGTTGGATATGATGATGTAGTATTCCTGGAAGGTACTTTGCGTAATGATTGGTCTTCCGCACTGCCCGAATCAGACAACTCCTATTTATATCCATCCATAAGCTCCAGCTTCGTGTTTACCGAGCTGTTGAAGACTTCGGGTATTACAAACGTGGTGACCTTTGGTAAGTTGCGCCTTTCGTATGCTTCTGTTGGTTCCGATCTCAATCCGCATGAATTGAACACTGCTATCAATATCGGTTCTTTTTATGGTAGTAACTTCTCAGTGGCTATCGGCGACCGCTTAAGAGGCGGAGATATTCCGGTAAAACCATCTTTGACAAGTGCCTATGAAGCAGGTGTTGAATTAAGATTTTTTAACCGCATAGGACTGGACGTAGCAGTGTATCAAAACAACAATACCAATCAGATCCTGCCGGTGGATGTTTCGCCGGCGAGCGGGTTTTCATCTGTGCAGATCAACGCAGGAAAGATCGTTAGCAAGGGGATTGAGATCTCACTTAGCGGCTCACCTGTTGCTTCAAAGGATTTCAGTTGGGAGGTTAGCCTCAACTGGGCAAGAAATACAAATATGGTCGAAGAGCTTTATCCCGGACTCAATACTTACCTGTATGCCACAAACCGGTATGATACACGCCTGGAGCACCGTGTAGGTAAAGAATGGGGTATGTACGTGGGTCGTAAATGGAAAACTGATCCTGCTACAGGGAAAACCCTGATCAATTACAATCAAAGTACCAGCGGCACTAAGAGTTCTACTGGTATGCCGGAGTATGAGACCAACAAAGATATTGGCCAGGTGTTGCCGAAATGGACCGGTGGTATGTTCAACGCGATGCGGTATAAGAACTTCGACCTGACTTTCTCGATCGACTATCAAAGCGGCGGTCTGTTTTATTCCGAAACCAGGAACTTCAATACGGGCGCTGGTTTGTCGGAAGAAACAGTTGGCGTTAACGACAAAGGAAATGACTGGAGAGACTATCCCGGAACCTGGACATTTGACGGTGGCAACACTGGCAAAGGTGGTATTCTCATACCAGGCGTATTCAATGATGGTAAAGGAACTCCCAACAACCGATATATTACTGCAAGAGGTTTTTGGTACACCGCTCGCCAAATGGATGCAAGCAATGTACTGTTAGATGCTTCTTACATTAAGCTTAGGGAGGTTCGTTTTGGCTATAGTCTCCCAACAAGGATAATCCAAAAGTTGGGGATTGCCAAGAGCGTCAATTTCGGAATCATCGTTCAGAATGCCTGGCTGATCTGGGCTAATTCGAAGAAATATGGCGTAGATCCTTCCGAACTGGAGGTATTCTATCGTGAAGGCGGTCAATTATCTGCTACCAGGCAGATTGGCGCCAACCTACGTGTAAGCTTCTAACCATTTTCGAAAGAACCTTAATGTATTTGAAATGAAAAAAATAATCGGAATAATAAGTGTATCCCTGCTTGTGGCAGGATGTAATAAATTCGGAGACACAAATGTCGATCCAACTCAATTGCTAAGTGCTGCAACGAAGAATTTGCTGACGAACTCTTTACAGGCCTTTCCCGATTTAACAATGGGCAATATCGCCGGAAGCAGACTTGCTGCGCTTTATGTTCAACATCTGGCAGAAGGTCCATATCCCGGGCCATCCCTTTACAATGACAGAAACCAGACATTTACGGCCTGGTATGCCGGATCGGGCGCCGTTACCCCCCCATCCAATCTGAATGGGCCCTTATATAATCTTCAAACGATCATCAATTACAATAATGAAGGCAACGTATCGGCAACCCCCAGTCTCAATGGAGCCAAGGACAACCAGATTGCTGTGGCCAGGATCCTGAAAGCCTACTTTTTCCTCCTGATGACCGATCGCTGGGGCGACATCCCTTATTCCAATGCTTTAAAGGGAGCCCAGGCTTTTTCGCCTACGTACGACAAACAGCAGGATATTTACACAGGCCTTTTCAAAGAGCTTTCTGAAGCCGTGGCACAAATCAAGGAAGGGGAGGCAGGTGTTACGGGCGACATTTTGTTTGATGGGGATATGGCTGCCTGGAAACGTTTTGCCAATACCACCAGGATGATTATGGCACTGCGCCTTTCCAAAGCCGATCCTGCGAAAGGGAAGACAGAGTTTGCTGCGGCCATTTCGGCAGGTGTGATAACTAGCAATGCTCAGAATATCTTGTACAAATTTGTTGCGGGTGACCCCAACAACTACAATCCCTGGTACAACAACTATTCCGTGAGTAACCGGAACGACTATGCCATCAGCACAACGATGACGAATTATATGACCCCCAAGAATGATCCCCGTTTGCCCATCTACGGAGAGGTGTTGGGCGGCAAGGTCGTAGGATTGCCTTATGGCAGGAGTGCTGCCGTTAATATACCATCGGCATTTAGTCGTATAGGTTCTTATTTTAGGGGCCAGGGTTCGGCGATGCCTATTTTTACCTATGCACAGGTATTGTTTTGCCGGGCAGAAGCAGCCAAGCTGGGATATGGAGGCGCACCAGACGACGCGACAGCAGAAACCCTGTATAAGGACGCTATAAAGGCTTCCTGGCAACAATATGGTGTATTTGATCAGACAGCCTATGACACTTATATAGCACTCCCTGAAGTAGTCTATTCATCAGCTACCGGACAGGAAAAGATCATCACGGAGAAATGGGTGCATGCTTACCTGAATAGCTGGGAGGCCTGGAACGATTGGCGCAGGACTGGTTTCCCCAAGTTGACAGCTGCCCAGGATGCGGTGGATCCGCGTGGTATTCCATTGCGGATCGGATATCCGACCACTGAGTCTTCCCTGAACAAGACGAATTACGACAAAGCAGTAACCGATCTCGGTGGCAAAGACGACAATTACGCCAAGATGTGGTGGGTTAAATAATCTCAACTTCTCATAAGTAAAAGGACTGCCTCCAAAGGGCAGTCCTTTTTTAATGTCAAGAGAAAATAGGCGTATTAAGGAATTGGTGGTAATTTTACCGGCCTTAATATGTTTAAGCATGGATAACCAAAGTCAGCAACCGAATCAACTTAATATTGAGATCAGTGAAGAAATAGCAGAAGGTATGTACGCTAACCTGGCTATCATTACTCATTCGCATGCTGAGTTTGTGATCGATTTCGTGAATGTGATGCCTGGCACTCCCAAAAGCCGGGTTAAGTCGCGCATTATTCTAACGCCACAGCACGCCAAGCGTTTCATGAAAGCCCTCACGGAAAATGTTAACCGTTTTGAATCACTTAACGGTAAAATTCAAGACCTCGAGGAAGTACAGCTTCCCTTGAACTTCGGCGGTCCTACTGCCCAGGCCTGATGCCTTTATAGGCCAGCGTGTTTCACAATATGAACGCTACAACATGGCTTCATCCGCAAAGCTGAAATAACCTTCTTCACTAACGATGAGGTGATCCAGTACAGAGATGTCGAACAGTTTCGCAGCCTCCTTGATCTTACGCGTAAGCAGCTGATCGGCGGCGCTGGGCTGCAGGCTGCCCGAAGGGTGGTTGTGACAAAGGATCAGGTTGATGGCATTTACCTCCAATGCCTTTTTGATAATGAGCCGTGGATCGGCGATGGTAGCCGTCATGCCTCCCTCGCTGATAATGGCGAAGTGTTTTACCCGGTTGGAAACGCTAAGGTACAGGACGGCAAATACCTCCGAATATTTATCCCGCAACAGGGTGCGCATGTAATTGGCCACATCCTGACTACTGGTGACGATCGACCGGTCAAACGACTCGAGCGCATGCCGGCGCCTGCCCAATTCGAAGGCCGCCATGATGATGGCCGCCTTGGCTTCTCCGATGCCACGGATCTGCGTCATGTCTACAGCATTGAGCTTGAACAGGTTATTGAGATTGTTGTTGGCCAGCCGCATCAATTCCTGGCCCAGCCCCACTGCAGATATGCCGATATGCCCATTGGTGAACAGGATCGCCAGCAGTTCTGCATTGCTGAGATCCATAGGGTTTTTCCTAAGGAACTTTTCCCTTGGCTGATCCTCCTTGTCCCAATCTTTAATGGGGTAATTTTTCGCTTGCATGAATTAAAAGTATCTGTTAATTTTCCCCCCTGTAATAGTAATCCACAGTGGGTAATAAGCTTGCCTGTCTGTCGTTATTGTTAAAGAAATCCAAACTTTATTGAAAACTTAATCCAGGATCCCATGAAACGGAAAACTACTTTTTTAGCAATCGGGGGCTACCAGCCATTCCTCTTCTGCATAGGCATGTATTGCGTGGCGCTGGCCTTTTCCATCTTTATCTGTTCGGCCATTTTCCATGTAGTGAACCCCAAGACATCGATCGTTCGTAAAAGCGAATCGCCCAGTCACCAGCAAATGCCTGTAAGTCCGGGCAAACAAGTGCTGCTGACGGTTACCAAATAATTGTAAGTCAATACATACTGCCGCGGCTGCCGCCTGGTGGCCCTGGTTCCGGGATATCCTGAAACTACAGCCCTTAGGGGTAAATGGTGGTTTCAGGATATGCTTTTTACAAATGCCGCAAGGGGAAAATATTTCCTAACGGGTCTCTATTAAATCCCTTTCCTTCGTTATATCTTCGCCGCACATTTACGTGTATGCAAACTTCCATCAAGGTATTCTCCGGTACTGGATCACAGTACCTGGCTGAAAAGATCGCCCGAAAATACGGGATTACATTAGGAAAAATTACAATTTCAAAGTTTAGTGATGGGGAAATTCAGCCTGTTTTCCAGGAAAGCATCCGGGGCGACATGGTTTTTCTCATTCAAAGCACCTTTGCGCCGGCTGAGAACTTATTGGAATTGTTGCTGATGATCGATGCGGCCCGCCGGGCTTCGGCCTATAAGGTCGTGGCCGTGATCCCTTATTATGGATATGCCCGCCAGGACCGTAAAGACAAACCACGGGTGGCCATCGGTTCCAAAATGATCGCCAATATGTTGGTGGCAGCCGGGGCCGACAGGGTGATTACCATGGACTTACACGCTCCGCAAATTCAGGGCTATTTCGATATTCCGGTAGACCATCTCGATAGCTCGGCGATATTTATCCCTTACATTCAGCAACTTCAGCTTGAAAACCTTACCTTTGCGGCCCCTGACGTGGGTAGCGCCAACAGGATTCGTGAAATCGCTTCCTATTTCAATGCTGAAATGGTGATTTGCGACAAACATCGTAAGCGTGCGAATGAAATTGCGAGCATGGTGGTGATCGGTGATGTAGCCGGCAGGGATGTAGTTCTTATCGATGATATCTGCGACACGGGCGGCACCCTGGCCAAATCGGCTGGTTTGCTGAAAGACAAGGGAGCCAGAAGCGTTCGCGCCTTGTGTACACACCCGGTTTTAAGTGGTAACGCTTACTCGAATATCGAGAATAGTGTGCTGGAAGAACTGGTGGTGTGCGATACGATCCCGTTGAGGCAAAAGATATCGAAGATCAAAGTGTTGAGTGTTGCTGAGCTGTTTGCTGTAGCGATCCGCAATGCCTACGAGAACAGAAGTATCACTGGCTTGTTTATCCATAGCCAGCGGAGAAATAACTAAGGAAATTTTAAATTTAAATACAAATGAAGTCAATTACAATTGAAGGCCAACTGAGGACCGGAACCGGGAAGAAAGCCGCCCGCCAACTCCGCTCTCAGGGTCAGGTACCCAGTGTAATTTATGGCGGCGCTACGGAGATCAGTTTTTCTGCTCCTGTGCTGGCTTTCAAAACGCTGGTTTACACGCCTGAATTCTTATTAGCAGACATCAAGGTAGATGGCAAATCTTACCAGTGCATCCTGAAGGACATTCAGTTTGACAAGGTAGATGACAGCCTCGCTCACATCGACTTTTTGGAACTCGTAGCTGACAAGCCTGTTATCGCTACTATTCCTTTGAAATTCGTTGGTACTTCTGCCGGTGTTAAAGCGGGTGGTAAGCTGATCACGAAGATCAAGTCGCTGAAGATCAAAACCCTTCCCAAGTTCCTGAAAGAGAACATTGAAGTAGACCTTACTTCGCTGGAACTGAACGGAAATATCCGTGTGGAAGATGTGGTTGCCCCAGGATACGAGATCCTCAACTCGCCCCGTATTCCTATCGCTTCCGTAGTAATGACACGTCAGCTGAAACAGGAAGAAGCTACAGCACCTGCTGCTAAAGCTCCTGCTACCAAGGCTGCTGCTCCTGCTGCTGCTGCGAAACCGGCCGCGAAGAAGTAATCATGTAAAGTTGAACATATTCATAAAGCCCGGTATCCTTTCCGGGCTTTTTTTTTCCTTCCGGTATTCCAAAGAATACCACGATGTGAGTATAGGCAGTACAGCTTATTTTAACTACTTTTTCCATGTCTAAGTTCCTGGTCATTGGTTTGGGTAATATCGGAGCAGATTATGTGCATACCCGCCATAATATTGGGTTTGATGTTGCCGAGGCCCTCGCTGCCAAGCATGGCGGCGCTTTCCGGGTCGACCGCCTCGCCGAGGTGGCCGAAGTGAAATGGAAGGGCAGGCAATTGATAATTATCAAGCCGACCACTTACATGAACCTGAGTGGTAAAGCTGTTAAGTATTGGATGGATAAGGAAAAGATCTCGTTAAACAACCTGTTGGTTATTGTAGATGATTTAGCCCTAACGCTGGCCAAGCTGCGTTTGCGCGGTTCTGGTAGCGATGCAGGGCACAATGGTTTAAAAAGTATCCAGGAATCACTTCTCACTGATCAATATCCCCGTTTGCGGTTTGGAATCGGAAATAATTATCCGAAAGGTCGCCAGGTTGATTTTGTATTGGGAAGATGGGCTGAAAATGAAATCCCGGTAGTGAAACAAAAGGTTGAAAAATCTGTCGAGATCATTGAAAGCTTTGCTACTATTGGTATCGAAAGGACTATGAATGAAGCGAATAAATTGGAGTTTCCACTATGATTTGTTAATTTCAATCTTTATTTTCGCCTTAATTATCCTTTCGGGGATTAAGATTAGTATCTAATATTCCTGTGAACCTGTACCCCCTGCCTTTCCAGGCTATGAAACTTGAAAACAATTATCTCAGTTAAACCCTTTGTTGAGTATGAAAATTTTCTGTGTTGGCCGTAACTATGTGGCTCACGCAAAAGAATTGGGTAATGAGGTTCCGGACGAACCTATCATATTTATGAAACCCAAGAGTGCTTTATTGCAAGCACACACACCGTTTTACTATCCTGAGTTCACCAACGAATTGCATTACGAATGCGAATTGGTATTGCGTATATCCAAGAATGGAAAATATATCCAGGACCGTTTTGCCAGCAAATACTATGATGCAGTAACCGTAGGCATTGATTTTACTGCACGCGACATACAAAACGAGCTGAAAGAAAAAGGCCTGCCCTGGGAAAAAGCCAAGGCGTGGGACAACTCGGCTGTTATTGGCAAATGGATCCCGCTGCAGAATATCAAGAACAAAAAGGATATCAACTTTTGCCTGTATAAGAACAAGGAGTTGGTGCAACAGGGCAATTCCAGCCTGATGCTCAACAACTTCGATAAAGTAGTGGCTTATATCTCCAATTACTTCTCGGTGAATATCGGCGACCTGGTGTTTACCGGTACTCCGGCAGGGGTGGGCGAATGTGTAGTAGGTGATGAACTGGAAGGATTTATTGAAGATGACAGCCTGATGAGTTTAGAAATCAAGTAATGAGTTGATTACATTATAAAGAAAAAAGCCATTTCGTGACAACGGAATGGCTTTTTTACTATTTTCCATACTTTGTTTGCTTGCCATGATCCATTCCGATGTTTTACTCAAAGCCTATGGCCTGATGTGTACGGCCGGGGCTATGGCCCAAACGTATGAGGCCAACCGTACCGTTTGTAAGTATGTTCATTCCACCTCTCGTGGCCATGAAGCCATACAACTGTCGACCGCTTTTCAATTACTTCCCTGCGATTATGTGAGTCCCTATTACCGCGATGAAAGTTTATTGCTGGGTTTGGGTTTTACGCCCTACCAGCTCATGCTTCAATTGCTGGCGAAGGCCGACGATCCGTTTACAGGTGGCAGAGAGTATTATTCCCATCCCAATTACCGTGGCAAGGACAAACCCGGTATCATTCACCAAAGCAGTGCTACCGGTATGCAGGTAATCCCTACTACCGGACTCGCACAGGGTATTCAACACATTGAAAAGCACCTCTCCGACAGGTTGCAGAAAGGTCCTAACGGCGAACTGCCGGTGGTGATCTGCTCGCTGGGCGATGCCAGTGTTACCGAGGGGGAAGTCAGTGAGGCATTCCAGTTTGCTGTATTGAAAAGGCTGCCTATTATTTACCTCGTGCAGGATAATCAGTGGGGCATCAGCGTGAGTGCGCAGGAAGCGCGTGTAATGGATGCTTATGACTATGCCGCCGGGTTTCCCGGTTTGGAGCGGGTACGTATTGATGGCAGTAATTTCGAAGAAAGCTTTGATAATATGCGCCGCGTGGTGCAATACGTACGGCAACACCGTACTCCTTACCTGGTGCAGGCCAAAGTTCCGCTGCTGGGCCACCATACCAGCGGTGTGCGAAAAGAGTTTTACCGCTCGGCAACCGATTGGGAGCAGCACCTGGCCAACGACCCGGTACCCAGGCTGCGGCAGGTATTGCAGGCGAGAGGGTATAGGGAGCCGCAATTGCTGCAAATAGAGCAGGATGCGCGGGCTGCTGTAGCTGCCCAGTTTGGGCAGGCACAGGCTGCTCCGGAGCCTTCTCCGGATATGGTGCAGGATTTCGTCTTTGCCCCAACGCCGGTGGTGAAGGAGCAGGGCAACCGGAACGGGGCCGCTGCAGTTATTGGAGGGCCTGAGGAGGCGGTAAATGGCCCCCAGGCTGCCACAGGAGCCCAGGGCGGTAGTAAGATCATGATGGTTGATGCTGCACTCTTTGCGATCCGGGAGATCATGGAAGAGTATCCGGAAGCGATCCTGTACGGCCAGGATGTTGGCCGCCGGCTTGGCGGGGTATTCCGCGAAGCGGCTACCCTGGCGGAGCAATTTGGCGACCACCGCGTTTTCAATACGGCCATCCAGGAGGCCTATATCATTGGTTCTACGGTAGGTATGAGTGCTGTAGGGTTGAAGCCCATCGTAGAGGTGCAGTTTGCTGATTATATTTACCCCGGTTTTAATCAACTTGTTACGGAAATCTCCAAATCATGTTACCTTAGCTGTGGAAAGTTTCCGGTACAAACGGTTATCCGCGTACCGATCGGAGCATATGGCGGCGGAGGTCCTTACCATAGCGGCAGTGTAGAAACTACCCTGCTTTCCATCAAAGGACTGAAGATCGCCTATCCATCCAACGCGGCCGACATGAAAGGGCTGATGAAAGCAGCCTTCCTGGACCCCAATCCTGTGATCATGTTAGAACACAAAGGGCTTTACTGGAGTAAAGTTCCCGGCACTGAAGACGCAAAGACCACTGAACCCTCCCGGGATTATATCCTGCCGTTTGGCAAAGGCAATGTTGTATTGCAGGCCAGTGAAAGCGCCGTCCGTAACGGCGAATCCTGTTGCATCATTACGTATGGAATGGGCGTGTATTGGGCCAAAGCAGCAGCGAAATATTTTCCCGGTCAGGTGGAGGTTGTAGATTTGCGTACACTGTACCCATTAGATGAAAAGCTGGTATACGAAACCGTGGCCAGGCACGGTAAATGTCTTGTGCTGACAGAAGAGCAACAACAGAATTCTTTTGCAGAAGCACTGGCCGGCCGTATTGCCCGCAATTGTTTTCAATCACTCGACGCCCCCGTAGAAATAACAGGCTGTATCAACATTCCAGCCATACCCATGAACATGCAGCTCGAACAGGCTGCATTGCCTAATTCTGAAAAAGTAAAAGCTGCTATAAGCAGGCTGCTATTGTTTTAGCACGAAAAATGAGTTTACGTTACCATGACAATTGTCCTTAATCTACCCATTTAGTTGGTTACACATGATAAGTAGGTTTCGCAATGGTTGCATACATCCCCTGCATTGGCCGCTTATAATAATTTAACAAACTGGATATACTAAAAATTGTCTTATTTACGTAGAGTATCGTACTTAACACCCAGCTAGCGCCATGAAAAACAAATACCTTAAAGGCGCCCACCTTTCCGAACGGAAAGTGAGGGAGCTATTGAAACTGTTTTGCGAAGACCTCACCGCTACGCAAATAGCAAACATCTCCGGTATAAGCCGGATCACGGTGAACGCCTATTTTAAATTGATTCGCACCCACATTGCCAGGTTTTGCGAAGAAAAGAATCCCTTACGTTACCGGAATGGTGACGTAGCCTTCCTCCCCATGGAGCACGGGATTGGGCATAGCCCCGAAAGCAATGGACTCACGGGTAAGAAAGCATTCTACGGCATTTTCAAGAAGGAAGAGCACATTTTCACCGACAAGATGCCCTGTGTTGAAACCAGTTGGTTGTACGACTGGCTGAAAGGCAGGGTAGAAGCCGATGAAGAGTTGTTGCAGCGGCATCACCTGCATGTGTACAACGGGATCGCCGACTTCAACAATGTGCGTCTGCTGCGACTGCAGGCGGGCCTCAATGGAAATGTACGGGGAAGATCACACATCGATGAGATCGACCTCTTCTGGGGTATGCTGAAAGCCCGGCTGGTCAAGTTCAGGGGCCTTAATGGAAACACCCTTTACCTACATGTGAAGGAAACAGAATTCCGCTACAATTTCAGGGATGCCGACATCTTCGAATTGTTGCTGGATATCCTGCACAAACAGCCATTACATTATTCCAAGATCGTTCGGCAAAAGGCCGAAGGATAAAACTTACTCCGGGGATTTTCCGGTATATGCCTATCGCAACTCATCCCTGGATCATTAAAAACAGTTGCGGTAATAGAATTTTTCTCATGTGACTCGCAGGTGGTTTCTACCACCTGCTTTTTTTTTAACGGTTCCATCCATCCGCTGCATTTCCCTTTTAAATAGTGGAAGATTTAGATACATGATAAACTGATGTCGCATTATCAGTGCAAATGATTAGTCTTCTTTTTATTGTGACCTTGATAACATGATCGCAAATAATTGTCATGGGAAATTATGGCATATAGTTCGCCCGCTGCTTTGCTCATCGCACCATGCTTCTGCTGAACAATACTTATTTACCATTCATCATTGACGCCGAAAGCCGATCTGTTGCTACAACCCGCGAACAATACGCATCCCGTTTCGCCGTACTTATCAAGCCTGTTAACGCGACATGTAATAACGTGCTAACAGGCTGGGCTATCTGGATAGCTTTGGTGCAAACAAAGCTATACTGTTATGAGACGATCTTTACTCATTGCGATATGGTTGCTATGCATGGCAGCCGTTGTGCAGGCTCAATCGAGAACCATCACCGGCAAAGTAACCGACAAAGCAGGTACCGGACTGGCCGGCGTTTCAGTTACGATCAAAAACTCTTCTACCGGTACTCAAACTGCCGACAATGGCGATTATTCCCTTACGGTACCTTCCAATGCACGTATACTGGTTTTCTCGTTTGTGGGTCATGCGGTGGAAGAAGTAAATATCGGCCGCAGCAACACCCTCAACGTAACGCTTTCTACGGAGGAAAAGAAACTCGATGAAGTAGTAGTCGTGGCGTATGGCACCCAACGCAAGCGTGAAGTGACCAGTTCCATCGCTATAGTGGATGATAAAGCTATTAAACGCCAGCAGGTAACGACTGTTGGCCAGGCATTGCAGGGCACCGCCGCCGGCGTGCTGGTGGTGAACAATTCCGGCCAGCCGGGTGATAACCCGCAGATACGCATCCGGGGTATTGCTTCGCTCAATGCCAATGCCGAACCGCTGCTGGTGCTTGATGGCATTCCATTCGATGGCAACCTGAATATGATCAACCCCAACGACATCGAGAATTTCAGTGTATTGAAAGATGGTACGGCCACTGCCTTGTATGGTTCCCGGGCTGCAGCCGGGGTAATACTCATCAATACCAAAAGAGGACGTAAAGGGATGGCGCCCTCCATCTCAGCAGGCGCCAGCTTTGGCGTGGCTTCGCGCGCCCTGCCCGAATACAATTTCGTCAACTCGCAGCAAATGTTCGAGCTGGGTTGGGAAGCACTCCGCAACCTGTATGTCGATAATGCCGTGCCCAACCCGGCACAGCAAGCTACCGACGATCTGATCGGGGAGATCAAGTACAATCCTTTCGGTGTACCCAAGCCGGTAGGTACCGATGGTAAACTCATTCCAGGCACCAACCTGTTGTGGAATACCGACTGGAGTAAAGAGCTTACCCGCACCAATGCGCTGCGGCGCGATGTAAACCTGTCGGTTGCAGGTGGCGGTGATCAATCGCGTTATTTCTGTTCAGCGGGTTATCTTACCCAGGAGGGATATGTCATCACCTCCAAATTCAACCGCATCAGTGCACGGTTCAATTATACGAACAACCTGAAGGACTGGCTCGAGATCGGCGCCCGCACCGCGGTGGTTTTCTCCGACCAGAACTATCCCGACCAGGCAGGCGGTAATTTCGAGAACGTTATTCAATACATCCGCACCATGTCGTCCATCTACCCGGTTTACAAACGGGGCGAGAACGGGGAGGAGCTGCTGGATGCACAAGGCAAACCGATCTATGATTTTGGCAGTCCCGACGCCAGCAGAACGGTGAACGTGAACCGCAATTCGCTGCAACCTTCGAACCTGGTGGCTACCACACTCGTCAACACCGAATCGCGTAAACGTTACCAGACCAATCTCAACACCTACGCCGATATCAGGCTGGCCAAAGGGCTCAAGTTCAGGAGCAGTTTCGGGATCGATAAGTACCTGTTC
This sequence comes from Paraflavitalea sp. CAU 1676, assembly GCF_029223285.1. Classification (GTDB taxonomy): domain Bacteria; phylum Bacteroidota; class Bacteroidia; order Chitinophagales; family Chitinophagaceae; genus Paraflavitalea. The sequence goes on from NZ_JARHUJ010000009.1 coordinate 132,234, forward strand.
GAGTCGTTGAGCTATGAAACGCCCGAATTTGGTAACGGACAGAATGTAGGCGGACGTGCCCGCCGGCAGAACGACAATACGACTTCCTGGACCTGGAACAATATGCTCAGCTACAATCGCTCCATTGGCTTCCATACCATCGATGTGATGGCGAGTACCGAAGCCTATAAATATGAGTTGAAGACATTGGGAGGCCGCAAGATCGCGTTTCCCTTTGCAGGGTTAACCGAGTTCAGTACGGCTGCTACCACCGAAGCCCTCACCAGCGGCACTACCACAGAAACTCTTAACAGTTACCTGGGACGTGTGAAGTACGATTTCAAGGGTAAATACTTTGCCGAGCTCACCGTGCGGTGGGATGGATCGTCGCGCTTTGCACCGGGCAATCAGTGGGGCTTCTTCCCGGCGGGTGGTGTTTCCTGGCTCCTCAGTGAAGAGGAATTCGTGAAGAATATTTCTTTCATCAATTTCCTCAAGCTGAGAGCGAGCTATGGCGAGGTAGGCAACAACCGGCTCACCAGTTATTTCCCTTACCTCAGCACGTTCAGCGGGGGCTACGATAACCTCAACAATCCGGGCATCTACCTCGATCAACTGGCCAATGCCGATGTACGCTGGGAAAAGCAGGGCAACCTGGATATCGGGGTCGACTTCGGTATCTGGAAGAACAGGATCAATGGTAGCATCGATTACTTCCGGAAATCATCCATCGATCTGCTGTTCACCAAACCGCTGGTCTTTTCGGGCGGTATTCCCTCCATCGATTACAATATCGGTACCGTTGTCAATGCCGGCGTAGAGTTTACGATCAATGCCCGTGTACTGGCCAAAAAGAACTTCGAGTGGAACTCGATCATCAATGCTTCTTTCGTGAAGAACACCATTAAAAAGCTGCCACAGGAAAAAGTGCTTTCCGGCCCTTATCAACTCGAAGTAGGCCGGTCGTTCTATGATTTCTATATCCAGGAATGGGCTGGGGTAGACCCCACCAACGGCAAACCGCAATGGTTTGCCGATGAGCTCGACAACAATGGCAACCCCACCGGCAAAAAGAATATCGTGAACACGTATGCAGAAGCTTCGCGGTATTATATGGGTACGGCCATTCCCAAGGTAACGGGTGGCTGGACCAATACGCTCACCTTTAAGAGTTTCGACTTCAGTATGCTCATCAACTTTGCCCTTGGCGGCAAGATCTATGATGGAGAATACAGTAACCTGATGCATGGTTTTACCGCAGGCTTTGGTGATCAGCTGCATACCGACATGCTCGGCAGGTGGCAAAAAGCGGGTGATGTGACCGATGTGCCACGGATCGATCTGAACAATACCGATATCAACCAACGGTCGTCAAAGTATCTCTATGACGGCGACTATGTAAGGTTGCGCAACATCACCCTCGGTTTTACTTTCAATCCCGACAGGCAGCAAAAGGTCATCAAGAGTTCCAGGTTCTATGTACAGGCCGATAACATCGGCACCTGGAGTAAACTGAAGAAAGGATCGGATCCGGAGACCGACGTGGATGGCAATTCCCGTCCTCAGTCATCGGTGTTCAAGATCATTTCTGCCGGACTGGAACTTACTTTCTAAGGAACGACTAAAACGAATGTTTATGAAACGACAATTATCATTATTATATATAGGTGCGCTGTTGCTGGCTGTAGTTACCGGCAGTGGTTGTAAAAAAGAATTCATCACCGATCCCAAACCAACGGATGCAGTATCTGAAGACGATGTCTTTAAATCGGTGAGCGGCGTGCGTTCGTATTTTTCGGGTATCTACCGCAATATGCGCAGGCAGTGGTCGAACCTGGACAATACAGCCGGTGGCGCTACCGATACCTGGGGTTACAATTCGATCAACCTGGCGCGCATCAATAAAGGAACCGATATCATCAATCCCGGCGGGTTCTATCAATTCGATTACCGGCACGAAAACCGGGAGCCTACTTACCGGCGAACCATCTTTACCTGGGGTTTCTTTTATGAACACATCAACCAGGCCAACGTAATAATAAAGGGGGTAACGGCAAGCACCTTGCCGGCTGCCGATAAGAAATTGCTGGAGGCCGAAGCCAGGGCCATACGCGCCTGGTTCTATTTCGATCTTATCCGCGAGTTTCAGCACACGATTGCCAAAGACGCCAATGCGCCGGGCGTTCCATTGTATACCGAACCCACCGGGTTGGAGAACGAGGGCAAACCAAGAGGTACCATTAAAGAAGTATATGACCTCATCAATGCCGATATTGAATTTGCTACCCAATCGTTGGGCACCGGACGCCTGGTGAAGAGTGATATCAATATAAATGTGGCCTGGGGTATGGCCGCCCGCATTTACCTCGAGCAGCGACGCTGGGCCGATGCGAAGAATGCAGCACAGAAAGCGAGGGCGGGCTACTCACTCGATGCAGCCTCTTATGCCAATGGTTTCAGTGATCTGGGTTCGCCCGAAGTGATCTGGGGATTTCCGCAGGCGACGGATATCGGCGGGCAGTCATTATATTATGGTACACCCAGTTCCTTTTACGAGAAAACCGGCAATGGCTACGATAACTTGTTTGTGAACTCTTCCCTCGTGGCCAGTTTTGCACCCACCGACGTGCGCAACCTGTTTTTTCTCACCAGCGGCAATCCGAACAGCGCCCAGCGTTTTTCGACCAATAAGTTTGGTAGCGCCATTGCGGAGGAAGTGGAACTGATTACCGGCGAGGTGGTGCCGCTGAAGGCGACTTTTTTCAACGAGGCGCTGCCCATGATCCGCGTGGCGGAAATGTACCTGGTAGAAGCGGAGGCCAAAGCCGAATTGAATGAAGCAGATGCGGGCGTGCCTTTGCTGGCTGTTCAAAAAAGCAGGGATGCTTCGGCAACAGCTTCCGGCAATACGGGCGCCGCGCTCATTACCGAAATATTGCTCGAACGACGTAAGGAGTTCTATGGCGAGCTGGGCCTGGATTACCTGGATGTAAAAAGGCGACAACTACCACTCGTTCGTACAGGTAATCATCCGGCTGCCTATCGCTTCACTATTCCCGCCAATGACAACCGGTTTATCATGAAGATCCCGCAAAAAGAATTCGACTCGAACAAGAAACTCAACCCGGCGACCGACCAAAACGGATGATGAAAAAGCTATGCCCGAGAGCTCAAATTGGGTGCTTTACTTTCAACATCGTAGGGTAATAGCAAGTCTCATGGAAAGGCAGGTGGTATTTACCGCCTGCTTTTTTTTGTGAGAAAAGTCATTTTGTCACCAGAAACTTTGCCAGACCGACCTAATCCGATGCTCAAACATCGTTTTTGTGCACCGAGCCGACGTAAAAAAGCGACATTGATCAGCTATTGACTGCGGGTCTAAACAAGGACAGCGAAATCAATAATCGTCGGGTTTTTACATGGTTATGATGTAATGAAGTAAAAAATCATAGTAAACCCGGGAATCGGGTGAATCTTTATAAGGCTTTACGGGATTCAGGGGCCAAAAAGTGGGGTTTGATAGTCAAATTTGGAACTTTGGTGGGTCAAGAAAAACGCAAGACATGAGCAACATTACTTCAGCAACCATCAACAAAAGCACTATGCAAACCGTGACATTACGACATGAGGAAGAAGCGATCGTAGCATCTTTATTTCCCCGCCAGGAGCAGCCCACCTCAAGCGCTCAACTCACAGCGCAACTACAGGAGTTGCTTCAATTACTGAACCCCGATCAACCCAAACCAGCCGGACCCGTTTACCGCAACCGATTCCTGATCCGCAAAGGCCATCAGTTCATTTCACTGCCCGTAACAGAGGTCAGGTATTTTTATTCCAAAGAGAAGATCTGTTTCGTAAAAACAAATGATAACCGCGATTATGTGGTGCCCTTTACCATCACGGAGATCGAGGAAATGATATCGCCCGATATGTTCTTCAGGGCTAGCCGGAAATATATTATCAGTCACAGCGCAATTACTAAAATACTCGTTTGGTTCAACGGCAAACTGAAGGTGGAAATACAGCCCAATGTTGGCGAGGAAATTATCATCAGCCGGGAGCGTGTTAACAATTTCAAGGTTTGGCTGGGCGAATAACTTTAAGAAAAATTCTTGAAAGCGGGTTAGAACTTTAGCGTCATTCTGGCTAATATTGCTGCGCAAACATTATCTGGTAGCATATTAGTATTGTGGGTATGACTGATTCGATGTTTATTTTGCCCGGTTTTTTCAAGTGGCTTTTCCTAATGGCGGGGGCCCAGGGAGTTATTCTATCGCTGGTACTCTGGCGCCATAAAAGCAACCGTAAGCAAAACAGGCTGCTGAGTCTGATCGTGCTGATCTATTCTTATGCAGTATTCTTTTTTATAGGTACATATACTAAGGAGGTCTTTTTCCATCCCCTGTATCCCGGCGTGGTATCGGGCTGGGTATTCGGAACTACTGGCGTTGTCTTATTGCTGATGTATGTACGTACCTGTTTTGGGCTACCGGCCCATCCACCAAGGGCCTGGTTGTACTGGATTCCCACAGCTTTCTTCCTGGTAATATTGGTAATGCATTATGCACATCCCGAAAGGGAGGGGGGGCGTTATGGCAATTGGGGAAGACTTGGTGTTGCCTATGTTGTTTTTATGACCGGGCTTTGCTATTACAGGTTCCGTCAATTCTCCAGGTGGGGAACCATGGCAATACAGAGCCAGAAAACCAAACAATACCTTCGTTGGGTGCTGGCCTTTTTCGCGACCTACTCAGGCATGCAGATCGTTAGCTTTTCGCTGTGGGATTTTATTTCTTTCGAGGCTTCGCTATACATTTCAATTGCGGTAAAGCTGTTTACTACGCTTGGTATCTATGCCATCGCTTACCTGAATGTGCAGAATGCGCACCAGGTGGCGCCGGTAATGATGGCGTTGCCGGTTGAACAGGCAGAAAAATACCGCTTCTCTTCGCTCGATGAAGATACCGCCAACAGTATTCGTGAACAGTTGATGGCGTTGGTAGGGGCAGAGAAGATCTACCTGCAGCGCGACCTCAAGCTCAAGGATGTGGCCGACCGATTAAATACCACCGTGCATCATTTATCGCAGGTACTCAATGAGCGGATGGGTATAAGCTTCCCCGACTTCGTCAACAAGCTGCGCATCGAAGAAGCTACCCGCCTGCTGGCAGGCGGCGACGACAGCAAGATCGAATCCATTGCCCTCGATACCGGTTTCAACAACAAAGTGTCGTTCAACAAAGCCTTCAAAAAGTTTACGGGACTTACTCCCTCCCAATACAAAACGCAGCACCACACTGTTTCGGGGGTCGATGCCAACCTCAATTGAGCAATAGAAAGTTAAAGCATCTCCTTTCTGTCTTTGCGCCATTGCCGATGGTTTAGCCGCAAACTTACCGTGATCTCGCAACTCCATAAAACTGAGGTGATTGTCACCGTGTCATCCGTATGGGTAATGACAAAAAAGGACCCCGGGATTAATTTTAGTAAAAAATTAATTGACCGGTTGGCACATGATCGTCATTCTGGCTAATATTGTTGTGCAAACATTATCTGGCAGCATTATTAGTATTGTGTGAATGACTGATTCAATGTTCATATTGCCCGACTTTTTCAAGTGGCTTTTTTGGATGGCGGGAGCCCAGGGGATCATATTATCCATTGTGTTGTGGCGTCAAAAGAGTAACCGGCAACAGAACAAATTGCTGAGTTTGATATTGCTGACCTTTTCATTGGGTCTGTTCTATTTCATTGCTACTTATACTAAAGCAATTTATTCTCATCCGCTATATCCCGGCACCATGTCGGGATGGATTATCGGTACGGCAGGCGCCACCTTGTTGTTAATGTACCTGCGCACCTGCTTCGGTTTACCCGCCCATCCGCGAATGGCCTGGTTATACTGGTTGCCTACCGCTTTTTTTGTCGGGCTGGCGATCGTTTATTATACGAATCCAAAACGCAATGGGGAAGATTACGCGCTGCTTGGCTGGATAGGGCTGCTCTATTTTATCAGTATTACTATTTTATGTTGCCTCAGGTTCAGTAAGTTTTCCCGGTGGAGTACGATTGCCCAGCAAAGTCAGAAAACAAAACTGTACCTGAAATGGGTTTTGTCGATGTATGCTTCTTATTGTGTGTTGCAGCTTATTACCTTTTCCCTATGGTATTTTGTACCCTTTGTAGTTGCATTGTATGTATCGGTGTCGGTAAAGCTGATCACGTCCGTTGCCATTTATGTGATTGCCTACCTCAATGTGCAGCATGCGCACCAGGTGGCGCCGGTGATGATGGCGTTGCCGGTTGAGCAGGCTGAAAAATACCGCTTCTCTTCGCTCGATGAAGATATGGCCAACAGTATCCGTGAGCAGTTGATGGCGTTGGTAGGAGCGGAGAAGATCTATCTGCAGCGCGACCTCAAGCTCAAGGAGGTGGCCGACCGGTTGAATACCTCGGTGCATCACCTGTCGCAGGTACTTAATGAGCGGATGGGCATAAGTTTCTCCGACTTCGTCAACAAACTGCGAATTGAGGAAGCTGCCCGCCTGCTGGCCGCTGGCGACGACAGCAAGATAGAATCCATTGCCCTCGACACCGGTTTCAACAACAAGGTATCGTTCAACAAAGCCTTTAAAAAGTTTACAGGCACTACGCCCTCCCAATACAAAATACAGCACCTGGCAGATGCAGCTATCGATGCGCACCACCATTGAAGACTTCCCCTGAACGCAGGTGAATAAAAAATTGTATTTGACGGGTAGGCACCTGATCGTCATTCTGAATATTATCGCCTGGCAAATATTTTCTGGCAGCATTGTTAGTATTGAGTGTATGAAGGATTCAATGTTCATATTGCCCGACTTTTTCAAGTGGCTTTTTTTGATGGCGGGGGCGCAGGGCGTCTTTTTGTCAATTGTGTTGTGGCGTCATAAAAGCAACCGGCAACAGAATAGATTGCTGAGTTTGATCGTGCTGGCCTTTTCCTTGTCCTTGTTTTACTTCATCGCCATCTATACCAAAGCGATTAATACCCATCCTTTATTTCCAGGCATCGTGACCGGTTGGGGGCTGGGTACCGCCTGTGTCACCTTGCTGTTGATGTATGTAAGGACCTGCTTTGGATTGCCGGCCAGTCCCCCGATGGCCTGGCTGTACTGGTTGCCCACCGCCTTCTTTGCAGGGCTGATGGTGGTGTTTTATGCCGACCCCAACAGGGATGGCGCAAGTCTTGGGGAATTTGGATGGGTTGGACTTGTGTATGTCCTGACCATAACCTGTGTTTGTTTTTACAAGTTCTATAAGTTTTCTCAATGGGGTACCATGGCGCAACGGAGTCAAAAGACCCGGCAATACCTGCGCTGGATATTGTTATTCTTTGCAACGTACTTTGGTGTGCAGCTCATCAGGGCCATACTCTGGTTTTTTGTACCCTTTGAGATCTCCCTCTACATTGCCATATTGATAAAGCTGTTTTCTACTGTCGGTATCTATGCCATTGCTTACCTCAATGTGCAGCATGCACACCAGGTGGCGCCGGTGAGGATGGACTTGCCGGTTGAACAGGCTGAAAAATACCGCTATTCTTCACTCGATGACGATACCGCCAACAGTATCCGAGAGCAGTTGATGGCGTTGGTTGGTGCGGAGAAGTTCTACCTGCAGCGCGACCTCAAGCTCAAGGGGGTTGCTGACCGTTTAAACACCACCGTGCACCATTTATCGCAGGTGCTCAATGAACGAATGGGCGTTAGCTTTCCCGACTTCGTCAACAAACTGCGTATTGAAGAAGCTACCCGTCTGCTGGCGGGCGGCGACGAGAGCAAGATCGAATCCATCGCCCTCGATACCGGCTTCAATAACAAGGTATCGTTCAACAAAGCCTTTAAGAAGTTTACAGGAACTACTCCTTCCCAATACAAAATGCGGCGCCTTACGGATGAAGCTGCGGATGCAAGCCTCCAGTAAGGCCGGGATATGTAACGGCTACGCATTTGATATAAGGCAATTATGACAGTTCTGTGGCGTAGATTTCCGGTTTTCTGACTTTTTCTTATCCCTTGGCAAAATATTTACACATTCTATTTCTGTTTAAACAGATGGATTCTATATATTTGCTACGTTCTTTTTTATGTGTTGCTTATCAAGAAAGGCTGAGGGAAAACGGGCCCGATGACGCCTTGGCAACCCTTCTTATGTTTCATGCTGTATAGACATTGTGCATGATGCTGAGGATGAAGGTGCCAATTCCTGCTCCATCGAAAGGTGGAGGTAGATAAGTCTGTGTACAGCTTTGAAAGGCACTGCCATTGGCATTGTATAAATATTTTCAGGCTCACCTGGCTTATTTGCAGGTGAGCTATTTTTTTGCCCACACTTCAGGAATCATTCAGTAACCATTTTAAAAAACTTCCCGATCAGCTACCAGGCTTTGCAGTAATGCTTCGCCCATGGTTTTCCGGGAACATTCAGGAGGGTTTTGTTTCTTCTTATATGTCAATGTCCGCTTTGTCCTTATCCCGGTTAAGCCGGGATGGGACACGGGCAAAAGCAGGAAGAACTAAAAATTGACAGTAACCTTTGTTTCAAATAGTAGATTTTCTCATGTGACCTTTTGGTTAACCAGGGATTGTTTTTACTTTCCCTGCTTTTTTTTGAAACCCGTTTATTCAAAATCCCTATAACCCCCTGGACCGTCTATGAAAGATCAATGCCAACGCCTGTACGATGCAATGCTTTCCGAAATGGAGCAATGCAGGCAACAGCATACATCCGAGAAAGAGCAGATCGAATGTGCTTTTCGCACCTGCGAAATGAACTGGAAAAAGCTTCAGACCCTACTACACACCTACCGGTTTCAAAGTGAAGCCGAAGAAGCCTGGTTCTTCAAGACCATCAAGCCCAAATTTACCGGCCTCATCGAATACTATGCCCTCGTATACAAGGCTGCCCTGTTTCTGCCCGATGACGATGCCCGTGATATCAACCGTTTCTGGCAAAATGAACTACAGCTGGCCCGGCGCTTTTTTGCCGAACATGAAACGTTCTATAAATATTATAAGGCAGGTCTTACCGAAATGGACACCATTTACTTTGTACGCGCCAACAACGATCCTACGCTGGTGCCTGCCGCCAAGGCCTACGATATTGCCCCCGAAGCCACTACGTCGCACGACCACCTGGTAGCGTCCATCATTGCCCGCGAACGGTATATGGAATACGTACAGCGGCAGCTGCAGCGCATGACTAATTAGTGGCGTCACTTCGATCGTAGTGTATTGATATTTAACCTACAGATAATGTAATGGATGCAGGGGGCAGCTTCATGAACCCTTTTTATTGCCGTATTTCGTGCCCCGCATAGGGGTAAGCTTCCCGCCGGTTGTCAATTAATAAAGCGCAATTGGGAGAAGCAGTTATATTTGGAGGCAGATATCAAACCGTTCGAATGGCAGTTAACGATACGGGCAGCATTCAGCTAAGGACTGAGAGCGGCACGACTCTTTTTGAGGATGTTTTTAAATCGCATTTTAAGAACCTGCATGCGTATGCCTGCACGATCGTTAAGGATGATATCATGGCCGAAGAGATGGTGCAAAACGTGTTCTACAAGATCTGGGAACGCAAGGCGCATCTCAATATTCAAACCTCCCTGACTGCCTACCTGTACCGCGCTGTGTACCACGAAAGTCTCAATTACATCAAGCACCTCAAGGTCAAAACCGCCTACCAGTCCTATGCAACAGCGCGCATGAATCAACAAGCCGATAACGCCGAGAAGAAAGTTTTGCTGGGTGAGCTGGAAGCGCGTTTGCGTACCGCCTTGCAGGAGTTGCCCGAACAGTGCCGCACCATATTTCAGATGAGCCGGTTCGAAGAATTGAAATACCAGGAGATCGCCGACCGCCTGGGCTTATCCATCAAGACGGTAGAAAACCAGATGGGGAAGGCCCTTAAGTTGATGCGATTGAAACTGATCGATTTTTTACCGTTTCTGATCCTGTCCCTGTTAAACCTGTAAACCCGTAAAGATTGAAAGAACATGTACACGATATGAACGATGACCTGCTGGTAAAATACCTGCTGCAGGAAACCACGCTGCACGAAAGCAGAACGGTGGAATCCTGGATCAGGGCCACTCCTGGCAACCAGCGGTATTTCGATCACTTTAAGTTGATCTGGGACCGCAGCCGCGAGCTTGCTGCCACCAGCAGCGTAGATGAAGAAATGGCGTGGCAGCGTTTTCAGCAACGGGTGATCGAAGATGGAACGCCGTCGCGCGGTATCGTGCGCACTATGAACAGGCGCACGAGCAGCTGGCAGGTGGCCGCCATCCTGGCGGGCCTGGTGGGCATAGTGGCCATGATCTACTATTTTGGGCGCCTTGGAAAAACGCCGGTAGTGCTGGCGGCCGCGGAAATCGCCCAGGTCGATACCTTGCCCGATGGATCGGTGATCACCCTCAACCGCCATTCCTCCCTCAGCTATGCCGGTGGCTACAATGAAAAGAAAAGAACCGTAGCCCTGAAAGGCGAGGCTTTCTTCAGCATCGTACCCGACAAAAAGAAACCCTTTGTGGTGGAGGTGAATGGCATCACAGTTACAGTAACCGGTACTTCTTTCAACATCAAGACCACGGGCCGCCAAACAGAAGTGATCGTTGAAACCGGTACGGTGCTGGTAAGCAATGGCCACGAAACCATTGCCCTTACGCCAAAGGAAAAGGTGATCGTAGCCGATCCCGATTCAACCCTCAACAAAGAACAAAACACCGACGACCTGTACAGGTATTACCGCGACAAAACCTTCGTTTGCGATAAAACACCCCTTTGGAAAGTAGTGAAAGTGATCAATGAAGCTTACGATGCCAATATTGTTATTGGATCGAAAGAGCTGGCACAGCAGCCACTCTCTACTACTTTTCACAATCAGTCGCTGGATCAGATACTAGTCGTACTCCAGGAAACATTTGGTTGCACCATTGAACGTACCAATTCCACGATCGTGTTGAAATAGTTATACTACACATTAAGTTATGAAGCAGTTAGCAGGATTGGTAAGCGCCGCCTTACTCACTATTCTTTTATTGTTTTCCACCGCCTCTACCGCACAGAGCATCCTTGGCCGAAACGTTTCCTTTGTCGTGAACCGTCAGCAACTGGATCAGGTGCTGGAGATACTGAGTAACAAGGCCAATTTCTATTTCTCCTACAACAGCAATATCATCAAGGGGGATAGCCTCGTTACGCTTACTGTTTATAACAAGACTGTAAAGCAGGTGATGGAGCAATTGTTTCCCAACGGGTATGAATACCGTGAGAGCGGCAATTATATCATCCTCCGTAAAACGCCGATCAAAATACCGGCTGTTACCAGCCGTACGGAGACGGAAGAGAAATATTACTTCATCAGCGGTTATATCCTGGACGATCAAACGGGCGAAACGATCCCCCATGCCAGTATCTATGAAAAAAGTCAGCTGGCTTCCGCGATGAGTGATGGGCAGGGCTATTTCAAACTGAAACTGAAGAGCCGGTACAGCCGGGCATCCCTTACAGTGAGCAAAGATCTGTACCTCGATACCACCATCGCTGTGCAACCCAAATACAACCAGCAGATGTCGATTGCCATCATGCCGGTGGAAGTGTCGGACAAGACTATCACCATTACACCGTATACCTTCGAGGTGCCCGATTCGATCGTGGTGGCCGTGCGCAAGGCCGATAGTACACACTGGATCTATACATATCGCAAAGCCGATTCGGCCATGGTCGACAAAACGAATATCGGCCGATGGTTCCTGTCCACCTGGCAAAAGGTGCAGGCCATCAACATGAAGAAATTCTTCACTGTGCGTCCCTACCAGCTATCGCTGCTGCCCGGCCTCAGTACGAACGGTCCGCTCAATAGCCAGGTGATCAACAATGTGTCGCTCAACGTATGGGGCGGCTACTCGGGCGGGGTGAATGGGGTAGAGCTCGGTGGCTGGTTCAATATCGACAACAAAGATGTTCGCTGGGTACAGTTCGCCGGCTGGTTTAATGTGGTAGGCGGGCGCATGACGGGCGTGCAATTAGCAGGTATTCACAATACGGTCATGGATAGTGTGAACGGGGTGCAGGGCAGTGGTATATCCAACCACGTGCGGAGAAACTTTACGGGCGCGCAATTGGGCGGCATCTACAACCACGTGGGTGGCAGATTGAATGGCGTACAGGCTGGTGGTATAGGCAACTATACCAATAGCGGTACTACGGGTGCGCAAGTGGGCGGCATATTCAACGTAAACAGCCGGTCGTTCAATGGAGCGCAGATTGCCGGGGTGGTCAATGCCAACTTCAAGAATATGCGGGGTGCCCAGGTAGCCGGTCTGCTGAACGTAAACCTGGGGGAGGTAAAAGGCGCGCAAATTGCGAGCATTATCAACTATACCAAAAAGCTGTCGGGCGTGCAGATCGGGTTGATCAATATCGCCGATACTTCCGACGGCTACAGTATCGGGTTGGTCAACATCATCTTCAAAGGATATCATAAGCTGGCGTTGTATGGTAACGAGGAGTTTCCGTTCAACGCGGCTTTCAAAACGGGCAATTCCAAATTGTATAGCATTCTGCTGGCGGGTGTAGAACCTACCAAAGACGAAAAGGCCTACACCTTCGGATATGGTTTAGGACACGAAAGGAAGTTCAACAGAAAGCTGGCACTCAATATAGAAGCTACTACGCAGCATGTATACCTGGGCAGTTGGGACTACCTCAACCTGCTAACGCGGCTGGAGGCGCACGTGCATCTCAAGCTGGCCAAATGGTTTTCGATCTACGCTGGTCCGTCGGTGTCACTCTATTACTCCGATCAGGAGACCAAATTCACGGGTTACAAACAAAATATCCGCTCGCTCGACAAAGGAAAGAACCTGGCCGTATGGTCGGGCTTCACAGTGGGTATGCACTTGTTCTAATTCTAAGTTTTCTGGAATTTTTGGTTTGCCTGGTGAAGGCCCGGATGGCCTGACTGGTTCTGACAAGAGGCCCTGGCCAGACCGCCATTTTGGTCGGCCAGGCTCTGTGATGTTCGTGGATTCAGCGCGGGTCTTAGCCCGGGTTTGTTTTCTGGATGCTGGCAGGTTCGCCGCATTCAGCACGACCATTGTCGCTGTTTAATCTTCGGCTCCCGATGTTTAGTCATTCCTAAACAATCTCACCTGTTGCCGGTTTTTTCGACGTGCCTGAGAGGGGTTTTATTATTATTTTCTTCGGTCCTTGTTCGGTATTTGTTCGGTATTTCATTGGTAAATCACCGTAAAATACCGAAGGAGGTACGAATAAGAAGCGAACAAATACCGAACAAGGACATAACGGTTTACGAGCGAGGAGCGAATGAAGCACGATGTCCTTTGCTAAAATAACTATACAAGTTTTCGTGTCTTGTACTGAAAAAACTTTACAGGTGGGTAGTCTATTACCGGGAGAGCTTTACAGTAGTCCCTCTGCCACAGGGTTTTGCATGCTAACGGCCTGCCTGGGGCGGCCCAACCATAGACCAAGGGTATTGAATCCGCGCCCCATAGCCTGCACATGGCCTGCATAGAGCCAACATATTGTCAATGAAAGAACAGGCCTTTCAGGCAATGTGCAGGCAATATGCAGACAATATGCGGAGAAGTGCAACCCATGTTGCCGGCATCAGCCGCAAAGAAAAGCCCCGCAACGGCAGGGCGAATCAGTTTGGGCAAAATCCTTCATCGCGTTTAAGGCCATTAGCGGCCCATTTTCATCAGCTTGGGATAAAAACGAAGGTAGAGCTGACCGCCCACCGGATTGCGGCCGTAAAGCACTTCTAAATCCTTTGCAGGCCGGTAGAAGCTCAGGTGTCCACCCGCAGCAATGTTAACCGGCCCCAGGACCAGGAGTTGGTAGTTGAGACCAGCGGTGAATGCGTGGACCGGAAATATGGCATCGTGGCCAAATTCTGACTCATCGAGGTGCAGCTCTTCGGTCGATTTTTGTACCCATTCATAACGGCTGTACAGGGCCAGCTTCTTCAATTGCAAAGCGCCTTCTACCAATACCGCATGCTCTCCATCGTGTCCTGCTGTTTTGTTAACACCCCACAAGGTGGTCACATTCAGGAAACGATCCTTCTGCAAAGGCAGGCTATACACAGCAGAAGCCGTGGTGCGGTGCACATCCTCGTCGTCGTGCAGGGCCTCCGGGCTTTTGATATATCCATGAGATACCTGTAAGGCCCAGTTGGCGGTAGGGTTGTACGAAAGACGGCCGCTCCAGGAATCGAAACGGGCTTTATCGAAATTGTATCGGTCCTCATCGGGCTCGCGACCGGTAAAGGAAGAACCTTCAATTTTAAACTTACCCAGGCGCACACCCAGCGTGGCTACGCCAAATGTAATGTGCGTGCCATCGTTCCAGTGGTGACTGAGCGGTGCATCGGGATTGGGCAGGGCCGAGGGCCGGTGCATGAACGCTACCGAGCCAAGGGCCGGCTCGCCGGGATAACCGAAATATCCAAATACGTCTATGTTCTTCGAAATGCTATGCGTGTATCCGACAGATAGTTCAGAGAAAAGATCGTGCGGGTGTTGCCGGTCGACCAGAGGTTGCCCTTTCCAGGACTCGCCCGACTGAAACAACAGCGGATAACCGGAGCCGCCGGCAATCGGTGCATCGAACGAAAGCATGGCGCTGAAGCGGAAGAGCCCGCGGTTGCCTACTTTGCGCTGCCCCATTGCCATCAGCCAGTTGGGCGCATCCCATTTCTCTCCGCCACGAACTCCTTTATTGCCGATATCCTGTTTGTTGTAACGGAGGAACACACTGCCGTGGATCATGTACATCCATTTCTTCGCATGCAACATGGCGCCATACATGGGCGATGCATCGGGCAACCAGCCGGTGCCCGATCCGTTGCGGTTCATGGGCAGGTTGAGCGAAAAAGCGTGGCTCATCGGCGGCGTGGGGTGCGTGGCAGAGTCATGCTGTGCACCATGAGCCATATGATCCATGCCAGCCCGTTGCTGACGAGCCGATTGTTTCTTTTGCGCGGGTGTATCGTGCTGATGTTGGGCAGCCTTCGGTTTTATTGTATCTGTTGTATGGTGTTCGTGTTGAGCAAACGCGGTTGCGCCGGTAAGCAGGTGTGCAAGAAGGGTGATGAATACTCTTGACATATTGATCAGTTTTGTGGGTGCGGCCTTTACCGCACCGGTTGATGATGGCACAAAACTATTGCCAGCTTGCTGCCCGCCTGTTACATCTTTCGGAAGGAGAGTTATATAATTCTAAGATGGGACCTAACCGTACGACTGCAACCTTTAATCTTCTTTTAATTGGCGGAAGGCCGAAGGCGTGAAACCGGTTACTTTTTTAAACTGGGCCGATAAGTGGGCCACACTGCTATAACCCATTTTGAAAGCAATATCATTCAGCGAAAGTTTGTCGTAGATCATCAATTCTTTTACCTTCTCTATTTTTTCGTTGATGACATATTTCTCTATGGTGATGCCTTCCACTTCCGAAAACAATTTGCTGAGGTAGGAGTATTCTTTTTGTAACGCATCCGACAAGAGGGCAGAGAATTTATGGTTGTCTTCCAGATCGGCCTGGCCGATCAGTCGCTGAATGGTTGACTTGATCTGTTCGATGGTCTTTTGCCGCTGGTTATCGAGCAGCTCAAAACCGAGGGCCTCCAATTTCGACTTCAGGGTGTCGAGTACCGGCGCTGCAGGCGCTTCCGCCAGTTCTACTTCGCCGAGTTTTATGTTCAATGGGTGCAATCCTGTTTCTTCCAATGTTTGCCGCACGATCATGATGCAGCGGTTACATACCATGTTCCTGATATAAAGTTCCATCGGGTGCAATGTAGTAATTATGCTTTTGCTTTCGTTAACCACTTGTTAAGCGGCCTGCAACTATCTGCCGGTCAGCGATGCTACTGAATGACAACCGTCGAAAAGCGCCCGCTGTTTGTCGCAGGGTGCGGGGCATCCGTCTAATTTTATAAACATTTTAATCTGGCCATTGTTTGATTTTCATAATTTCACAGAATGGGCAAGGCGGAATCCATCAGCGAATTCTATAAAAGGCTTGGCGCACCGGCGGCCGACGCCAGTTGTGTGATCTATGATAAACATCAGCAACGACAGGAGCTCGGACACCTGAATGTGTACAAGCGTGGTGAATACGGCTGCAAAACTTATTCCCCCTACAACAGACGCGATTTTTACAAGATCTCCCTCATTATCGGTGAAGGCATGTTGTACTATGCGGATAAAGGTATCAGGATCGACCGGCCGGCCCTGTTGTTTTCCAACCCGACGATCCCGTATGCCTGGGAGGCTTCATCGCCGCAACAGGATGGTTATTTCTGTCTCTTCGATCAGCAGTTTGCCGATCGTACGCAGCAGCGCAGCGAAGGCATCATGGAATCGCCCCTGTTCAAGATCGGTGGCGATCCCATTTATTTCGTGACGCCGCAACAGGTCGATTTTCTCTATGATATATTTGCTAAAATGCAGGTAGAGCTTGCCTCGGAGTATATTCATAAGTACGACCTGCTGCGCAATTATGTGAACCTGATCATTCATGAAGCGTTGAAGTCGAAACCGGCCGACTGTTATTTTCAACATACCAATGCTTCTTCAAGAATAGTTGCTTTGTTCGTTGAATTGCTCGAAAGGCAGTTCCCCATCGATTCGCCCGATCATGTGCTGCGATTAAAAACGGCCGGCGATTATGCGCTGCACCTCTCGGTGCATGCCAATCACCTCAACCGGGTAGTGAAAGAGATGACCGGCAAAACGACCACCGAGCATATTGCCGATCGTATCGTGAAGGAAGCCAAGGCACTGCTGATGCATACCAATTGGAATGTGTCGGAGATCGCTTACAGCCTGGGCTTTGAGTATCCCGCTTACTTCAATAACTTCTTCAAGAAACAAACCTTGCAAACGCCCCGCACCTTCCGCGGAGCGGTTGTTTGAATTTTATAGTTATTTGTTTGAAATCTATAATGCCTGTACCTATGACAGCAGGTAATTTTACCTGCTTAATAAAACTCTCGCACTAACGCGCTTGCCCGAGGTTAAGGACATCAAAAAAGGAATGCCATTCATTCATTCGCTCAGCATGTTAAAGAAATTTTCTCTTCCCTTATCAGGGATCATAGCTATTGTTTTCGGTACTACCGTCGCTCAGGCGCAGGTGCTAACCCTTAAGGAAGCGGTGCAAACCGGCTTGCAGAACTACAATGCCATCAAGGCAAAGGCGAGTTATGTAAGTGCTTCCAAAGCTTCTGTGAAACAAAGTGTGAAAGAATATTATCCCGATCTCAGTGTTTCGTTCCAGCATGACTATGGAACGGTGAACGGCCAAACAGGGCCGTTATACGGATTCCGCGGCCTGGGTACCGCCTCTTCGGGGCAACCACTGGCCGATCAAAATTGGAATGCCGCATTCGGTGCGCTGTATCTTACCAATATCAACTGGGATTTTTATTCCTTTGGCCGGGCGCGTGAAAAGATCAAAACGGCGCAGGCCGTGGTAGCGCGCGACGAGAGCGACCTGGTGCAGGAGCAGTTTCAGCATGAAGTGCGGGTAGCGGCAGCTTATCTCAACCTGCTGGCAGCGCAGCGACTCACACAGTCCTGGCAAAACAACCTCGACCGCGCGGTGGCGCTGCAGGGCATCGTAACCACCCGCGTAAAGAATGGTCTCAATGCCGGTGTCGATTCGTCGCTTGCCAATGCAGAGGTTTCCAATGCGCGCATCGTGTTGACGCGGGCGCGGGATTATGAACAGGAGCAGGCCAACCAACTCGCGATACTGATGGGTGTACAGCACCAGGTCTTTACACTCGATTCGGTATTCGTAGCCAGGATACCGACGGCCCTGTACGATTCGGGCAGCAGCAAACAGGTGCATCCCTTGCTGGCCTTTTATCAACGCAGGATCGACCTCAGCAATGAACAGGCTAAATATTTCAAAACCCTCAGCTATCCCACGTTCACCCTGTTTGGTGTTTTCCAGGGGCGCGGCTCTGGCTTCGATCCGGAATATGGTATCAATGACCTGAATAAATTTTCCCGGAGTTATTTAAAGGGCATCGATCCGGTGCGCGCCAACTACCTCTTTGGGGTGGGCATGATCTGGAATCTTACAACACCCTTGCGCGTGCAGCAGCAGGTCACTTCACAGAAGTTCATCTCGCAGGCGCTCAAAGAAGAATATGAACTCACCGATCAGCGATTGAAAGCGCAGCTGGCTTTGTCGGACAACAAGATCAAAAATGCGCTCGATAATTACCGGGAAGTACCGGTGCAGGTGAAAGCTGCTTCCGATGCTTTTCTGCAGAAATCGGTGTTGTATAAGAATGGGTTGACGAATATGGTAGATGTTACGCAGGCCCTGTATGCGTTGAACCGTGCCGAGACCGATCGGGCTATTACCTATAACAATGTATGGCAGGCGCTCTTGCTGAAAGCAGCTGCCTCAGGTGATTTCGCTTTATTTATTAATGAGTTTTAACTGAACCTTTCGTAGTCATGGGATTGATCAGAACAGCTTTAAGGAAACCTATCTCCATCCTGGTATTGGTAGCAGGGCTCTTGTTCTTTGGCATTGGCGCTGTACGCACGATCAAGGTCGATATATTTCCGCAGATGAACCTGCCGGTGATCTATGTTTCGCACCCCTTTGGTGGTTATACACCCTCTCAAATGGAGGCCTTCTTCGGCAAGCAGTACATCAATATTCTCTTGTATGTGAATGGTATCAAGTCGATCGAGACAAAGAACGCACAGGGGCTTACCCTCATGAAGATCACTTTTTACCCCAGTACCAATATGGCGCAGGCGGCTGCCGAACTGGGCGCCTTTTGTAACCGGGCGCAGGCCATCTTTCCGCCGGGATCTCAACCTCCTTTTATCATTCGCTTCGATGCATCTACACTGCCGGTTGGTCAGCTGGTGCTAAGCAGTCCCTCGCGTACCAACAACGAACTGATGGATATGGCCAACGTGTATGTGCGCAGCGCTTTCACGTCCATTCCCGGCCTTATCGGCTCGCCTCCCTTTGGTGGCAATATCCGTACCATTGTGATCAAGGCCGATCCCGAATTACTTCGTTCGCATCAGCTAACGCCCGATCAGTTGGTGGAAGCCCTGCGCCTCAACAACCAGATATCGCCGGGTGGTAATGTACGGGTGGGTGATTATAATTACCTCACACCGGCCAATACGGTGATCAAGAGTGTAAAAGACTTTGAAAATATTCCTTTGTATAAAGGCGGCGTACAAAACCTGTACCTGCGCGATGTGGCCACGGTAGAAGATGGCGCCGATATCACCATGGGTTATGCCCTGGTGAACGGCAAGCGCTCGGTATATGTGAGCATCGCCAAATCGTCGGACGCTTCTACCTGGGAAGTGGTGCAGAAGCTGAAAGCGGCCCTGCCAACCTTTCAGGCACAGCTGCCCGAAGATGTGAAACTGTCGTATGAGTTTGACCAGTCTGTTTATGTAATGAATGCGGTGAAGAGTCTGTTGAGTGAAGGCGCCATCGGCGCTATCCTTACAGGCCTGATGGTATTGATGTTCCTGGGCGATGCGCGGGGCGCGTTGATCGTGATCCTCACGATCCCTACCTCCATCATTGCCGGTGTGTTGTTCCTGCAACTGTTTGGACAAACCATCAATATCATGACCCTCAGCGGTCTGTCACTGGCTATTGGTATCCTCGTCGATGAATCGACGGTAACGATAGAAAATATTCACCAGCACCTCGATATGGGCAAGCCGAAGGCCAAGGCCATCTGGGATGCGTGTAAGGAAATTGCGTTTCCAAAGCTGTTGATCCTGTTCTGTATCCTGGCGGTGTTTGCACCGGCGTTTACCATGCAGGGCATTCCGGGTTCGCTCTTCCTGCCCTTGTCGCTGGCGATCGGCTTTTCGATGATCGTCTCTTATTTCCTGTCGCAGACCTTCGTACCCATCATGGCCAACTGGATCATGAAATCGCACAAGAAGGTGCATGCGGTAGCTGGTGCTCACCAGGACGACTGGGAGTTGAAAGCAGCGATGGCCGAGCGAACCGATACCAATAGTGATGGAAAACTCACCCGGTTTGAAAAGTTCCGGGCCCGCTTCATGCGTTTCCTCGACAGGCTGCTGCGTTTCCGCAAGGTGGTGGTAGGGGTTTACCTGGTACTTGCCATTGGTGCGGTGGTATTGTTGCTGTCGAATATCGGGCGCGATGTGTTGCCCAAGGTGAATGGTGCACAATTCCAGGTGCGCCTGAAAGCGCCGGAAGGTATGCGTATCGAACGTACCGAAGAAAAAGTGGTACGCATGCTGCACATACTGGATACGCTTGTTGGGAAAGATAATATTGCGATCAGCTCGGCATTTGTGGGTCAGCACCCGGCCCAATTCTCCATTGCGCCTATCTATTTGTTTACCGGTGGTCCGCATGAAGCCGTATTACAGGTAGCTTTGCAGGAGCATTATAAGGTGAACATGGACGAGCTCAAAGAGAAGCTGCGTACAGAAGTGGCGAAGGCCATGCCCGAAGTGAAATTGTCGTTCGAGCCGATCGAACTTACTGATAAGATATTGAGTCAGGGTTCACCTACACCGGTAGAAGTGCGCATTGCAGGCCGTAATAAGAAACTCAATGAAGCTTATGCGCACAAGATCATGGATAAGTTGGCGCAGATCTCTTACCTGCGCGATATCCAGATCGCACAACCTATTCGTTATCCTGCCCTTAATATCAATATTGATCGTATCAAGGCGGCACAGCTGGGTGTTGATATGTCGGATATCTCCCGCTCGGTGGTTGCTTCTACTTCTTCTTCGCGCTATACAGAAAAGAACGTGTGGCTCGATGAAAAAGCTGGTTTAAGTTATAACGTGCAGGTGCAGATCCCGGAAAGCAAGATGGCCAGCATCAACAGCATCGGTGAAATTCCGGTATTGCGAAATGCGCCGAGGCCGTTATTGAGCGATGTGGCAACGATTGAAACGGATACTACTTACGGACAAAATGATAACCTGGGCGCCATGCCGATCGTTTCGGTAACGGCCAACCTGATGGATAAAGATCTTGGTGTTGCGACGGTTGATGTGAAAGCGGCGATCGCTTCGCTGGGCGAGTTGCCGCGGGGCCTCACGGTAGAGCCCATTGGCTTGGGGCAGGTGCTTACGGAAACCCTCGATAGTTTGCAAACAGGTTTGCTCGTGGCGATCGTGGTGATCTTCCTGATGCTGGCGGCCAACTTCCAGTCGTTCAAGGTATCGGCGGTGGTGTTGACTACGGTGCCGGCTGTATTGCTGGGTGCTTTGCTGATGTTGCTGGCTACGGGCTCAACGCTCAACCTGCAATCGTATATGGGCATCATCATGTCGGTAGGGGTGTCAATCGCCAATGCCGTATTGCTGATCACGAATGCAGAGCAGTTGCGTAAGCACAATGGCAATGCACTGCAAAGTGCGCGGGAAGCGGCGGCTTTGCGTTTGCGCCCCATCCTGATGACGAGTGTGGCGATGGTGGTGGGCATGGTGCCTATGGCAGCCGGTTTGGGCGAAGCGGGCGACCAGGTATCGCCACTGGCGCGTGCGGTGATCGGTGGGCTGATCGCTTCTACTTTTGCTACCTTGCTGATGCTGCCGCTGGTATTTGCCTGGATGCAGGGTAAGGCTTCGACGGCGTCGGTATCGCTCGATCCCGAGGATAAGGAAAGTAAATTCTATGTTGGCGAATAAATAAACGGGTTCTTTTATACAATGCATATGACATCAAAACATATAGTGCTCTTTTTACTGGCAGGCTACGGATTGGTGAACACGGCCTGTAATTCTTCTCACGGAGAGAAGAAAGGGGAACCGGCTGCTGCCGTGGCTCCACCCGTGGTGGAGGCTTTTGCGCTGCAGAAGGACAAACTATCTACTGCTTTTCAAACACCGGCAGAACTGATCGCCTGGCAACAGGTGGATCTGTATGCGAAGGAAAATAGTTTTGTACGCAAACTGTTTGTGGATGTTGGTTCGGAAGTGAAGACAGGTCAACTGCTGGCATCGCTGGAAGCACCGGAACTCAATTCAAGGCTGGCGGCTGCTGAGTCGAGGTTGAAAGCACAGGAAGCGATCTATACCGCGAGCAAGTCGCAATACGACCGCCTGTATGAAACGAGCAAAACGCCGGGTACTATTTCGCAGAATGATCTGGACCAGGCGGCGGCCCGCAAGAACTCGGACCTCGCGCAGCTGGATGCTGCCCGCGCTGCGCATCGCGAGATCACGGTGCTGCAGGGTTATCTCGAGATCAGGGCGCCGTTTGATGGGGTGATCAGTGCACGTAATGCCAACCTGGGTGGTTATGTGGGACCTTCGGGCAAAGGATCGGAATTTCCAATGTTCACCTTGCAGGCGCAAAAAAAGCTGAGACTGGTAGTGGCTGTGCCCGAAGCTTATACGGGATACCTGGATGCAAAACATCCCGTGGAGTTTACGGTGAAGTCAATGCCCAATGAACTGTTCAAGGGTACGGTGAACCGCCAGGCCGGTGCATTGGATACAAGGCTGCGCTCGGAGCGCATCGAGATCGATGTGGACAATAACAGCAAGAGATTACTGCCGGGTATGATTGCCGAGGTGAAGATCCCTTTCCCGGCGAAGGACAGTACCTTGATCGTGCCTAAATCGGCCCTGGTCAATTCGCCCGAAAGATTGTTTGTAGTAAGAGTGGTGAACAACAAAGCCGAGTGGGTGGATGTGAAGAAGGGGCGTGAAACGGGCGGGAAGATCGAGGTGTTCAGTGATAAGCTGCAGCCCGGCGATCAGTTGGTGAAGAAGGCCAGCGAAGAAGTGCGCGATGGTTCGGACTTGAAAAATGTTAAGACCGTGGCGGGATATTAAAGGAGAAGGAGGGCTGGAAGTGTGGTTTATGTAAGCCAGCTCTGCAACATAAAGGTTATCTGTGATCAGCTGCCGGGCATCCGGCGGCTGTTTTTTTGGGGTAGAGGGGGCGCCGGTCGAAACGCTGCGGTCGGTTTGGTGTGCTGAGCGGCAAGTTGCAGCGCTGTTTGAATTTCATAAGGAATGGTTTGATCTGTGTAAAAATGCCCCGGTGCTTAGCTGTACCTTTAGGGTATAAATTACTTAGCTATGAAGTATAGACCTTTAGGAAAAACAGGAGAACAGCTTTCGGCTGTTGGTTTGGGTTGCATGGGCATGAGCTTTGCGTATGGCCCGGTAGACGATAACGAATCGATCGCTACCCTGCACCGCGCGCTCGATCTGGGTATCAATTTCTGGGATACGGCAGATATGTACGCGGTCGGTAAGAATGAAGAGTTGATCTCGAAGGTCCTGGTGCCCAACCGGGATAAGGTATTTATCGCCACTAAATTTGGTTTCCGTCAACGCGAAGATGGTTCCACTTATTTCGACGGATCGGTAGCGCATTTGAAAACGGCAGTAGAAGCCAGTTTGAAGCGCCTGAAGATCGATACGATCGATCTGTATTATGCGCACCGCGTTGATCCGAACGTACCGGTAGAGGAGATGGTGGGCGCTATGGCTCAGCTGGTGAAGGAAGGCAAAATGCGTTACCTCGGTTTGTCTGAAGCCTCTGCTGCTTCCATTCGCAAGGCCCATGCGGTGCACCCCATTGCTGCCCTGCAAAGTGAGTACGCAGTAGTGACCCGCGGAGTGGAAAAGGAAATACTGCCTGTGGTGCGAGAGCTGGGTATTACGCTGGTGCCTTATAGTCCGCTGGGGCGTGGCCTGATCACGGCCACCATGCAGGGCACGGAGCAACTGGCTGCCGACGATTTCCGCAGAACACTGCCCCGGTTTAAGGAAGGCAATTGGGAAGATAATCAAAAGATGGTGGCGGAATTTGCCGGTCTGGCCCAGGCGAAGAACATTACGCCGGCACAACTGGCGCTGGCCTGGGTACTGGCACAGGGTGATGATATTATTCCGATACCCGGTACCAAGAAACGCAAATACCTCGAAGAGAATGCAGGTGCTGTGGAGGTGGTGCTGACTGCTGCTGATCTGCAGGCGGTGGAAGAACTGTTGAAGAAATACCCCACTGCGGGTGAACGGTATAGCGAAGGTGCGATGAAGCTGGTCAATCACTAAGGTGCTTTGACGGTATGGGGTAGATGTATAGCGTATCGTTTTGCAAGTTGACGTTGCGTGATCTAATTTAGCGGCCGGTCGATGGCTGCCTTACCGGGCAGCTGTTGACCGGCCGTTTTTTGCAGCAACTCATTCACTAAAATATTCGTACATTTCTACTATTAGTGCTGCCTGTGGCGCGCATGTACGGTTTGGGGTCTGATATAGCTGCACGCCTAAATCACTCAACATGAAAGGAATCTCCATTGTCCGCCGGATAAGGGATGTCTCGATCAAAAAGAAACTGTATTTCACCGTGGGCATCATGGCCCTCCTGATCGCGATTGAACTGTGCGCGCTTTTTTTCTCCATCAATACACTTTCTTCGGTACGCGCCTATGTAAATGGCGAAGGCTTATGGTCGAAGGCCCAGAAGGACGCCATGTACCAGTTGCTCAAGTACGGTCGTACCCGCAATGACAGCGACTACGTGCAGTTCCAGGAATTCATGAAAGTACCATTGGGCGACCACCGTGCCCTGGTAGAGATGCAGAAGCCAGAACCCGATAATGAGATTACACGCGAGGGATTGATTGCTGGCCGCAACCATCCAGATGACGTGGATGGCATGATCACGTTGTTTCGCCGTTTTCACAAGAACCGGTATATCAACAAAGCCATTGGCGCCTGGACGGCGGCCGACAGCCTGGTACCCGGCTTTATTGTTATTGGCGACCAATTGCATCAGGAGATCAATAGTGTCAATCCGTCGGACGAACGCATACAGGCCATCCTGGCCGAGATCGATCCGCTCAACAGGAAAATAACGCCCTTCGAAGATAAATTCTCTTATACCATGGGGGAGGGGTCGCGCTGGTTGGAAAACCTGGTGCTGAAGATACTTTTCTTTATCGCACTTACGGTAGAGCTAACGGGGCTGGGGCTTGCGTTTTGGGTGAGCCGTAATATTCAAAAAGGGCTGGATGAAATATTACGATCTGCACAGGCCGTTACGCAGGGCGATCTGAGTAGCCGTGCGCAATCTTTTTCAAATGACGAGATCGGCAAGCTGGCGAATGATTTCAATAAGATGACGGCCGAGCTGGAGCGGATGACCGAAGTGATCCAGGAAACCAATGTGACGCTGGAGCGTAAAGTGCAGCACCGTACGGCTGAGCTCGAACGAAAGAACAAGGAGCTGGAGCAGTTTGCCTATGTGGCTTCTCACGATCTGCAGGAACCCTTGCGTACCACCACCGGTTTTGTGGAAGCGCTGCGTAAACAATACAAAGGACGACTGGATGATCATGCCGACAAATACCTCGATTATATTGCCCAATCGGCCGAGCGCATGAAAACGTTGATCAAAGACCTGCTCGACTATTCGAGGATCGGTCGCGAAAAACTTTTTGTGCCGGTGCACTGCAACAACCTGCTGGCAGAAGTGAAGGCTGATCTCGATACGGTGATCCAGGAAAGCAAAGCCGTCATTACCGTAGGGGAATTGCCTGTAGTGCATGCGCTGCCCACCGAATTGAAGCTGTTATTCCAAAACCTCATCAGTAACTCCATAAAATTCCGCCGGGCCGGCGTGGCGCCTGTTATCCATATTGATGTACAGGCGGACAAGGCCAGCTGGAAATTCTCCGTCAAAGACAATGGTATCGGCATGGATCCGGGCTACCAGGACCGCATCTTCATCATCTTCCAAAGGCTGCATACGCGGCAGGACTACGAAGGGTCGGGTATTGGCCTGGCGCATTGTAAAAAGATCGTGGAGCTGCATGGTGGTTCCATCTGGGTGGACTCTGTTCCCGGGCAGGGCAGTACATTTTATTTTACGATCGCGGAAATGCCTTTGCAGTCGGAGGACCTGAAACCGCAGCCATCCCGGCAGCCGGTAAGCCTGTAAATTGTTGAACCAGCGATAAGGCTGTTCTATACCCTGATATTGACTACATATCCCTGAATCTGGCCATTGTTTGGTGCCACTAAGGGGGACAAATTTGCATTTCGTTGGCAGGAAAGCGTCTTATACAACGTGTTGCAAAATTGGTTCGCCCTTTAATAAAATATTGTAACCAAACAAATTAAAGTGCAAATGCGTAAAATTAATTCCAAGGTTACGATGCTCTTTAATAATTTTGCACCATCTCAGGAAAAGTCCCTGCAACTCTCAGGCAGGTATTATCCAGGATTGACGCCCCTGTCATCCCTGCTTTTAAACAAAAGCAGCCCAGATCATCTATGCAATCTATTTTGCAGGTTCCGGTTTATTCGAAAATAAAAGTGCAATATGAGCAACTTAAATAAAGAAAGGCTTTCTCAAAAGAAGAAGATCCTCCTGGCAAGCCTATTGGCTTTGTCCATGCCATTCCTGTTGCCGGCACAGCAACAGAGCGGCGACAGCATTCTGCAGAACGCAACACTGGAAAATGTAATTCAGTACGCGATCCGACGGCAACCATTGATACAGCAATCGCTGATCGATGAGCAAACCACCGAGGCCCAGATCCGGAGTAAGCTGGCCGAGTGGTATCCGCAACTGAATTTCAATTACCTGTTGCAGCACAATTTCGAAGTGCAAACGGCCGTGATCGGCGGCGAGGCCAGGAAACTCGGGGTGAACAATACATCCTCCCTACAGTTCCAGGCAACGCAAAATCTTTTCAACCGTGATGTCATGCTGGCCAGCCGTACGGCAAAGGATGTACGGTTGCTGGCGAAGCAATCTACCGCCAATACCAAGATCGATGTGGCCGTGAATGTAGCCAAGGCGTTTTATGATGTGCTTACGAGCGAGCAGCAGATCAGGGTGTCGAACGAAGATATCCTGCGCCTGGAGCGGAGTCTGAAAGATGCGACCGCGCAGTACAATGCGGGTGTGGCGGATAAGACGGACTACAAAAGGGCCACCATCGCTTTGAACAATGCCAAAGGATTGTTGAAGGGGCAGGAAGAGGCTTTGAAGGCGAGGCGCGAATACCTAAAGGCTTTAATGGGGTATCCCATCAGCGAGCCCATCGACATCATTTACGATACCCTGCAAATGGAAAAGGAGATTCCGCTCGACACGACGCAACAGGTAAGTTATACCAGTCGTATCGAATTTCAATTGTTGCAAACCCAACGCAGATTACAGGAAGCGAATGTGAAGTATAATAAGTGGGCCTACCTGCCGAATGTGTATGCAACGGGCGCTTACAATTTCAACTTTCAGAACGATTCGTTCAGCAAGTTGTACAATACCAACTATCCCAACTCTTTTGCGGGCCTCACGTTATCGTTACCCCTGTTTCAGGGCGGTAAACGTAAATATAATATCCAGCAGGCTGAGTGGGACCTCAAATCGATCAACTGGCAGGAGATCGGCTTAAAGAACTCGATCAACTCGGAATATGCACAGGCATTGGCCCAATACAAAGGGAGCCTGGCGGTTTACCTGGCATTGAAGGAGAATATGGAACTGGCGAAGGAGGTGTATGATGTCATCAACCTGCAGTACCGCAATGGTGTAAAAACGTACCTGGAAGTTATCACGGCCGAGTCGGACCTGCGCACTGCGCGCATCAATTATTTCAATGCACTGAACCTGTTGTTATCGGCCAAGATCGATGTTCAAAAGGCATTGGGGCAAATCAATTATTAATCTCAAACATCTCAGCATATGTTGTTCAAAAGGATAGGATATTATACAAGCGTAAGTTGCCTGGCGGCTATGGCCTCCTGTGGTGGCGGTAATCAACAGCAACCCGGCGCGATGGCGCCGCAGGCCGTTCCGGTAACCACTACTAAAGTGACGACTACCGATGCCGTTTATTTCGATGAATACCCCGGCACCGTTACCGCGCTCAACGAGGTTGAATTGCGTGCCCAGGTTAACGGTTATGTAACAGGGGTCTTTTTCAAAGATGGCGACCGGGTAAAGAAAGGACAACGCCTGTACACCATCGATCCGCAGGCTTACGAGGCTACCTATCAACAGGCGCAGGCGAACCTCGCCGTACAGGAAGCCAACCTGATCAAGGCGCAAAAAGATGCAGATCGCTACCATGAGCTCGACAAGCAGGATGCGATCGCCAAACAGCAGGTCGATAATGCGGATGCTGCGCTTGAAGCGGCTAAAAAGCAGGTAGAAGCTGCCAAGGCCAATATCCGTGCGGTGCAAACCAATGTACGGTATACGTCTATCCTGGCGCCGTTCGACGGTACCATCGGTATCTCGCAGGTAAAGGTGGGCGGCCCTATTTATGCCGGTACCACGGTGTTGAATACCGTATCGTCCGACGATCCGATCGCGGTCGACTTTGCGGTCAATCAACAGGAGTTGTATCGCTACAGTCAGTTGCAGATGGGCAAAGCCAAACCTAAGGATTCCTTGTTCACCATTGCCTTCGGCAAAGAAGTATATCCCATACCAGGTTCCATCAGTATGATCGACAGAGCCGTTGATCCGCAAACCGGCAATATCAAAGCCAGGCTGGTATTCCCCAATCCCCAACACCTGCTCCGTTCGGGCATGACGACAACAGTACGGGTGAAGAATGCTTCTGCCACTCAATCGGTAGTGATACCTTATAAAGCAGTTACCGAGCAATTGGGCGATTTCTTCGTGTATGTGGAAGGTGATAGCAGCAAGGTTACGCAACGTAAAGTGGCACTGGGCCGCCAGATAGGAACGGATGTGATTATCCGCGACGGTTTGCAGGCCGGTGAAACGATCGTGGTGCAGGGTGTACAAAACCTGCGTGAAGGATCGAAGATCACAACGGCTCCGCCACAGCAACCCGGGGCTCCTGCGGCCGGTGGCGCACCCGCTAAGAAATAAGCAAAGGTTTACAGCGCGTATTATTTGAACTGAGGACCAATAAAGAAGATAACTAATGATAGCAGATACTTTTATAAAACGCCCGGTAACGGCCATAGTAATATCGATCGTGATCGTGCTGGTGGGTTTGATCTCGATGAATGCCCTGCCGATCGCACAGTACCCGGATATTACGCCGCCCACGGTTTCCATATCGGGCATCTTTACCGGGGCCGATGCGCAGACGGTGGAGCAAACCACTACCACGGCCATCGAAACACAGGTGAATGGTACGCCGGGTATGACCTTCATCAACAGTAACAGTACCAGTAGCGGACAGAGCAGCATTACCGTGAACTTCGAAGTAGGTACTGATATCAATATAGCTACGCTCGATGTACAGAACCGGGTGAGTGTGGCAGAACCTACTTTGCCCGATGCGGTAAAGCGGTTGGGACTTACCGTACGGAAACGCAATCCCAGCATCATGGTGGCGCTGGCGCTCTATTCGCCCAATGGCACCCGAAGCCCGGTGTTTCTCGGCAACTATGCCAATATTTATATTAAGGATGCCTTGTTGCGTGTAAAAGGGGTGGGTGATATCGTAACCCGCGGTGATGATTTTGGTATGCGTATCTGGCTCGATCCCAAGAAGCTGGCAGCGCTCAATATGACCACTTCCGAGGTGTTGAGTTCACTTTCCGAACAAAACCTGCAGGCAGCTGCCGGTACCATTGGTGGTAACCCGCAGCCCAATTTACAGGCTTTTGAATACAGTGTACTGACCAATAGCCGTATCAACACGGTTGCTCAATTTGAGCAGATCGTGGTGCGTACGCGTCCGGCAGATGGGAGCATCGTGCATTTAAAGGACGTGGCACGTGTGGAGTTGGGTAAGTTTGACTATGGCAATAATGCCTTTGTAGACGGAAAGTCGGCTGCGTTCATCCTCATCTACCAGGCGCCGGGCGCCAATGCGATCGATACCTGGGATGGTTTGCAGAAAACCCTGGCAGAGCTTAAAAAGCAATTCCCCAAAGATGTTGACTACGCTGTGCCCCTGGAGACGATCTCGGTGGTGAAAGTGTCTATCAGTGAGGTAATGCATACCCTGGTGGAAGCGTTGATCCTGGTGGTGATCGTGGTATTCCTGTTCCTCCAGAACTGGCGCGCTACGTTGATCCCTGTACTGGCGATCCCGGTTTCGCTGATCGGTACCTTCATTTTCTTCCTGCCTTTCGATTTTACGATCAATACGCTTACTCTGTTCGCGTTCGTACTGGCCATTGGTATCGTGGTGGATGACGCCATTGTGGTGGTGGAAGCGGTTCAACATTATATCGACCATGAAAAGCTATCGCCGAAAGAGGCCACGCAGAAAGCGATGGCCGATATCTCGGGCCCGGTAGTAGCGATCGCCCTGATCCTTGCCGCGGTGTTTGTTCCGGTAGGGTTTATTCCGGGTATCGTAGGGCGCTTGTATCAGCAGTTTGCGATCACCATTGCGGTGTCGGTGGTGATATCGGCCTTTGTGGCCCTGTCACTTACGCCGGCCTTGTGTACCATCATGCTGAAACCTTCGAAAGAGGAGGGGGCCAGAAAGAATATCCTTGAGAAATTCTTCGCTTGGTTCAACCGTGTTTTTGGCCGCATCACCAGTTCGTATACAAGAGGTGTAGGTAAGTGGATCAAGGCCTCGCCTTATGTAGTGATCATGATGATCTGTTTGTTCGTAGGCTTGTTCTATATGTTCAGGTCGAAACCTACGGGCTTTATTCCAACGGAAGATGAAGGCCGCTTGTATGTGACCTATGAAATGCCGGAAGGTACTTCCACTACGCGTAGCGTGGCTATGCTGAAAGATGTAATGGCCAGGGTACAGGCTATTCCCGGTGTGCGCATCGTGGGTGGTTTGGCTGGTTTGAACATCATCAACTTCTCGTTCAAGTCCAACTCGGGTACCATGTTCGTGAGTCTCGATCCCTGGGATGACCGGAAGGAGAAAGGGATGCAACTGGAAGGTATCATAGCCGAGATTCGGAAGCGGACGGGCGATATCAAAGAAGCGCGTATCCTGCCGATCGCTCCCCCAGCGATCCCCGGTCTGGGTCAAACTTCGGGTTTCACCTTCGAGTTGCAACAAACGACCAGTACGGACAATATCCAGGAGTTTGAAAAGGTGGGACAAAGGTTCTGGGGTGCGCTGATGCAGCGTCCGGAAATTGGTGTCGCCTATACCTTCTTCTCTACCAAAACGCCGAGCTACCAGGTAGATGTAGATAAAGAGAAGGCGAAGCGACTGGGCGTACTGGTATCGGATGTATATGCAACGATGTCGACGCTGCTGGGTAGTAGTTACGTGAACGACTTCAACCTGTATGGCCGTAACTTCCGCGTGATGGCGATGGCCGACAGTAGTTTCCGTACTTCGGTGAATGATTTCCAGAACTATTATGTACGCAATAGTCAGGGTAATATGATCCCGCTGAATTCACTGGTGAGCTCGAGGCTGGTGGAAAACCCGGCGGTGATCTCGCACTATAATATTTATCGTTCCATTGAATTTAATGGTTCACCCAAAGCGGGTTATAGTAGTGGTCAGGCCATCCAGGCACTGCGTGAAGTGGCGGCCCAGGTATTGCCAGTGGGTTACTCGTACGAGTTTTCGGGTATGAGCCGTGAGGAGATCAAGGCGGGTGATGCTACCACCACCATCTTTGCCATCTCGATCGTGTTCGTGTTCCTCTTCCTTGCTGCCCTGTACGAGAGCTGGTCGATCCCGTTCTCGGTATTGTTTGCGGTACCGATCGGTTTGTTTGGATCTATCCTGACGCTGGTATTGATTCCCAGGTTGTCGAACAATATCTATGCACAAATTGGTATGATCACGCTGATCGGTTTGGCGGCGAAGAACGCCATCCTGATCGTGGAGTTTGCCAAAGAGCGGGTAGACAGGGGCATCGACGTGGTGCACGCTACCTTGCAGGCGGTTCAATTGCGTCTCCGACCGATCGTGATGACCTCGCTGGCCTTCATCCTAGGGGTGTTGCCGCTGGCCTTTGCAACAGGTGCAGCGTCGGTATCGCGTAATACGATCGGCTGGACGGTGTTTGGCGGTATGCTGGCTGCGACCACGCTGGCCATCTTTGTGGTGCCGGTGTTGTTCGTGCTCATTACCAAGATTGCTTATGGCAACAAGCTGAAGAAGTTAAGGGACAGTCAGCAGTTGGTAGAAGAGGTGGATAAGAATATTGCGACCGGCGAAAGCTGATAAAGAATATAAACGGCTGATCGCCTGATGAAAAGGTGATCATGCTTTTAGCTCCGGCCGGGCCGGAACTGACGAACAGGAAGGGCTTCCACCCTTCCTGTTTTGTTTTGGGGTTAAATAGTGTAGAATTGACAATAATAATATATCTTTCTGGGCTTATTGACTGGCAACCCAACCTGCCATTATTGAAAATACAGCTATATGAGATTACGATTATTTTGCCTGATCCTGCTTTGCAGCGCATCTGCTGCTTTTGCCCAACAAAAGACGGCCGCTATTTCGAGTCCCGACAATCAGATACGCGTTACTACTGGTGTTACAGATGGGCATGCCTGGTATCACGTGCAGTATAAAGGAAAAGAGTTGATCGCATCCTCCAGACTGGGCGTTGACCGTCGGGATGAATCGTTTAGCAGCGATCTGCGCTTCGCGGGTGTTGATAAAGTAGTGCTGGTGAAAGATAGTTATACGATGGTCAACGCGAAGAAAAGCCGTATAGCTTATACTGCCAATAAAGGAGCCATTCATTTGCAGAATGCATCCGGTAACAAAATGGATCTCATCTTCCAGGTGTCGAATGATGGCGTGGCATTCCGCTATTATTTTCCGGGTGCTTCTTCTGATAAGAAAACCATTACAGCCGAGTATACATCCTGGGCCCTGGGCAATGAAGTGCAGGCCTGGTTGCAGCCCAAGCAGGATGCACAGGGTGGGTGGGAGCATACTTTCCCCAGCTATGAGGAGCATTATAGGCAAGGTATATCGCCTGCGACTGCATCGCCTACCAAGGCAGGCTGGATCTACCCGGCTTTGTTTAAGAAGCAGGATACCTGGTTGTTGCTGACGGAAGCGGCGGTAGATGGTGCTTACTGTGCTACCAATTTGAAGGGTACTTCGCCCAATGGTGAATATGCCATCAATTTCCCCGATCCGCGTGAGGTATTTACGGGTAAAGGTTTTCTGCCCGAGTCGGAATTGCCCTGGTATTCGCCCTGGCGCATCATTACGATCGGCAGTCTGGCAGCTGTAACTGAATCCACGCTGGGCACGGACCTGGCCAAACCTGCCGTGAAAATAGATGCTGCCTTTGTGAAGCCGGGCAAAGCTTCGTGGAGCTGGGCTTTGCTGAAAGACAATTCTGTTGTGTATGATGTGCAGAAACGGTTTATCGATTATGCAGCGGATATGCACTGGCAGTATTGCCTGGTGGATGTTGACTGGGATACCCGCATCGGTTATGATAAGATGAAGGAGCTGGCTCAATATGCCAACTCGAAGAATGTGGGCTTGATCGTGTGGTACAATTCTTCGGGCGATTGGAATACCACGAAGTATCATCCGAAGAGTGAGCTGTTGACGCGTGAAGCGCGGGAGGCTGTTTTCAGTCGTTTGCAAGGCATGGGCATCAAAGGTGTGAAGATCGATTTCTTTGCCGGCGATGGCCGTTCGATGATGGAGTATTATACAAGCATTCTCGATGATGCGGCACGATATAAGCTGCTGGTGAATTTCCATGGCGCCACTTTGCCACGCGGCTGGCAGCGCACCTACCCGCACCTGATGAGTATGGAAGCGGTGAAGGGTTTTGAGATGATCACCTTCGGTCAGCAGGATGCCAATGCAGCGGCGAATCATTGCACCGTGTTGCCGTTTACGCGCAATGCTTTTGACCCGATGGATTTTACGCCGATGTGTTTATACAAGATCCCTAATATTGAAAGAAAGACTACCAGCGGCTTTGAGCTGGCTTTGTCGGTGGCATTCCTGTCGGGCATTCAGCATTTTGCCGAAACGCCGGAGGGGATGGGGCATGTACCCGGTTATGTGAAATCATTTCTGCAGGTGTTGCCAACGCACTGGGATGATGTGAAGTTCCTCGATGGCTTTCCTGGTAAGCTTTATGTGGTGGCCAGGAGGGCTGGCAATAAATGGTATGTAGCCGGCCTCAATGGAGAAGCTACTGCAAAGAAGATCGATCTCAACCTTGGCTTCCTTCGTGGAAAAAAGGGAACGCTGATCACCGATGGCAGTGAACCGCTTTCTTTTCAGCAAAAGGACTTGGTGGCGAGTGTTGCAACCACAGTAGAAATGTTACCACAAGGAGGTTTTGTAATGGTATTTGAATAAGATCTTTCTATAGGTATTAATGAAGAAGGCCCCTTGCGGGGCCTTTCTTTTTTTGGTAAGCGTTTGAGCGCTCGTGTGAATCTATTGGTTAACCTTTAACTGGTATGGCTTAAGAGTGCTCAAAAGTTCGTCACTGCTTCAAAGGCTTTTTTAGGTTGCCCGTTGCGGTCGAACAGAAGAGGGTAGTCCTTTCTGCCGGTAACCGGGAAATTATCGAGCCAGCTATGCCGGTCGGATATATTCCAGAAGGTGACACTGGTGATATGTTTTGCATACTTCCTGAATAGTTCGAAGATCATGCTGTACTTCGCTACCTGTGCCTGTTCGCGGTCGGCGGTGAAATCGCTGTTGGCGTCTTCGGGCTTTCTGGCGCGGGCGTTATGTTCTTTGGGATACACCGATATGTCGAGCTCGGTGATTTGTAATGGCAGCCCGAGGGAGGCAAAATCCTTTAGGGTGCTGTCGAGTTGTTCTTTGGATGGTTCGTTGGTAGCCCAATGGCCCTGCAGGCCGATGCCATGTATAGGTATGCCTTTTTGTTGCAGTGACCGGATGAGCCGGATGATCTTTGCTCTTTTATCACTGCTGATCTCGTTGTAATCATTGTAGAATAGTTGTGCTGCAGGATCGGCTTCATGCGCCCATTGAAAGGCTTTGGTGATGTATTCTTCTCCGGCTATCTGCAGCCAGGGTGATGGACGTAAGTATTCGCCCGGCTTGTCGGATATGACCTCGTTCACGACATCCCACGCATAGACGGTGCCTTTGTACCTGCTTACGATGGTATTGATATGGTCTTTGAGCCGTTGCAGTAATACTTCTTTGCTGACTGCTTTTCCATCGGCATCTACGAAGAGCCAGGTGGGTGTTTGGTTGTGCCAGCACAAAGTATGACCGCGTAATTTTAGGCCATGGCGTTTGGCAAATGCGGCGATAGAGTCGGCATCTTTCCAGTTGTATTCTTTTTCGCGTGGATGAATGGGGCCCATCTTCATGGCATTCTCGGCAGTGAGGCTATTGAATTGGTGTAATATCAAATCTGCTTCGTCGGTTTTGAGCGCCCTGGCCGATACGGCTACGCCTATAGGGAAGTAGTTGTTGTAGTAATCTTTCAATCCTTTCGTATTGCTGGCGGTGTTAGTTCCCATATAGCGACTGGCAAATTGAATGAAGAAAAGCCAGTTGGGTCCGGTAGTGTGGCCGCCGGCATGTTGCCGGAAGGCGAGTTCGCCATCGAGCAGGCCCGTTTCGAGTGGCGGCATTTGGGTAGTGCCAAGGGATCTTTTTCCCAGTAAAGTGTAAACAGGTCCTGCATGAGCGGCGCCGAGGAACATGCCTTTGGCATCGATCCAATTGCCTTCTACCTGCGGTGAACCCGAGCTGATGAACACGGGGCGGGGTGCACAAAGGGCAATGAGTTCGTGGGCATCTACCGGCAGGTCGTTCGGTGTTAACGGACCTGCATACCGGATAAAGTTCCCGGCAAACCAATGATATTCTCCGGAAGACGCGAGGTTCTCTACCTGTTCTCCAAATACACGACGGAGTATCTTGGCGCCGCCTGCGCCGGATGAACTGATGCAGCCAACGGCAAAGCGGTGATCGTAGGCCATGGTTACCAGGGCGGCTTTGCCATACCTCGATAATCCTTCTATGGCTACATGTTTTGCATCTATTGACCTGTTTGTTTCGAAATAATCGAGTGCACGACTGGCGCCCCAGGCCCAGGCTTTGAGGGTACCCCAATCGTCCGGTTTGCGGGGCTGCCCTTTGTTGACGAGTCCGATGATGCCTTGTGTTAATCCTGCACCATTGTCGGCCTGGTAGCTGGTGGGTATGATGACGGCATAACCCCAGCCTTTGGCCAATAGTTGTTCCTGCCAGCTGGCTGGTGCGTTCCTGGAGGTATCGCGGGGCGGCGCAACATCCGGCGGTAGCTGCCAGCCAAATTCCATGACCACGGGTACGGGGCCTTTAGCATCAGCGGGGATGCTAAGTGTAAGTTGAATATCTACCTTGATGGATGGAAAGGCGCTGTTGTCTACATGGCCAATCAGCTTTTTAGTGATGGCTGCAAATGCTCCCTGCTGTTCGCGGATGGTTTCTACCACCTCCCATTGAACGGTTGGGGTGCTGGCGGGTGTGCGGCCATATACTTCGCGGTCGAATAGTTCAACGAGTTCGGGGCGGCGTTTGCTCCACCAGATGGCAGCATCGGTTACTGGCTGTCCGTTGTTCAGTAGTAGCGGGTCGGGCAGGGAGGTATAGGGAGAGGCTTTCGATTCGTCGGTATTGGCAGCATCGGGAGCTTGTGGGTTGCCGGAGGGGCCGCGACGAACAGTGGTAATGTTCAGTGATTGCAGTGTGCGGTTGTAATCAAGCTGCGTTAATTTTTTGATACTGTCTATGCGCACACTATCAGCATAAGAAAGCCGGCGTGTTTGCGCATAGGTGTTGGCCGAGAGCAGCCAGGCTACCAGGAAGCAGATAAGGGACGACTTCATGGAGGAACGATTTATTGGTAAAAAATGGTGTGTTCAAGGTTGTACATGATCGTCAACGTGTTATTCGCTGGCCCTGGGGACCAGTCGTACTTGTCGGTGCAACGCCCCGACTTTGACCCGCGTGCATTGAAGGCCTTCCAGGATTGGGCGTGAACGTCTTACTCACCCGCCCTGAACGGTGAAGCAGGCAGGCCTTCTTTGTTGTACAGGTTGGCGCCTTCCGGGTTATCGGCCCAGGCATAACGCACGGCTACCGGGTTTGCTACAGCATCGCTCCATACGATGACCTCTTTGCCTTTGATCGTAGCATTAGCCCACACAAACTTTTTATCGGCACCGGCAATGGCAAACTGTTGTAATGGTTTGCCGTCTTTCGCGATCAGTCCGCTGCCCGTGTTGTTGAATATGATCCTGACCTTATTCCCTTCTATTTGCATAGACTGGTATAGCGGTCCGGAATAAACCAGTTTCTTGTTGCCATAAGCGACGCGCTGGGCCGCCAGGGATAATCTTTGTCCTACGGCCTTTTTATTGAGCGGGTGGATATCGTTCCATTCTCCCGCATCGATGATCACTGCCATGGCTGTATTGGGTACTGAGAGTGATTGCAGTTGTGCTTCGCGCAGTTCGGCCCACTGACTCTCCGCAGGCTGTGGTTTGGTGGCCATGAAATTGGCGAGTTGAACATAGAGGAAAGAAAAGTCTCCCTGCTGCCATTGTTGCCGCCAGTTGCTGATCAGGGCCGGGAAGAGCTGCTGGTATTCTTTGGCCCGGGAGGCATTGGCTTCGCCCTGGTACCAGATCACCCCTTTTATGGCGTATGGAGTGATGGGGGCTATCATACCATTAAACAGGCCGCCGGGTTGATATTGGAAGGTGGTAGAGCCTGCCATCGCTTCGGCGGATGCGCCCTGTTTGTATTTCCAGGCGCCGGTGAGTTGAATGGTGTCGCCGGGTGTTGCGAGCAGATAATCTTTGTCTTTGGTGAAACCTCCCCGGCCCGAACTATTGAACAACCGGATGGTGATAGTATTATTACCAGCCTTTAATATACCGGCTGGCACTTCGTACCGCCGGGGTGGGTATTGGTAGCCGGTAGTACCCACAAATAGGCCATTGATGTAAACAGAGTCCCGGTTGATCATGGTGCCGAGTAGGAGTTTGGCTGGTTTGCCGGCCATGCTGGCCGGTACTTCGATCGATTTGCGGAACCACATGGTACCATAAATGTTCCGGTATCCCTGCTCATCCCAATAGCCCGGAATATTCATCGTAGGCCATTGTGCATCGTCGTAGGCCGCGGCGTACCAGGGGTTGCTTTCGTGGAGGCCGGCGTCGCCCTGCCATACTTTTGTATACCAGTTGATATCCGTTTCTCGGTCGCGCTGCATGGTTTGTTTTACGAGGTTGTCGTCTTTCCATTTTTGCGCCACGCTGAGTTGCGCCGGAAATGCCTGCAACGCTTCTTCGCTGAGCCAGGCTTCTACTGGTGAGCCGCCTACGGGCGCCTTAATGAGTCCGATAGGCACCTGGTATTTTTCGTACAGGCTTTTGGCGAAGAAATAACCAGCGGCCGTGAAACGGCCAATACTTTCCTTCGTCAACGCCTCCCAGGCTCCGCCCGGCAGGTCATCTTGTGGCGCCTGAAAATTATACCGTGTGGCAATGAGGAACTGTCTGATCTGCGGATTGCCGGCGTTGGCCATCTCTTCCGGATACTTCCAGGCTACGCGTGCCATGGGCAGGTCCATATTCGATTGACCGGAACATACCCATACATCGCCCATCAGGATATTGTTGAGGGTGATTGTGTTGGTGGCTGATATCTCCATAGTATAGGGTCCACCGGATTTGGTGGGCTGCACCAGGAGTTGCCACTGGCCTGCTTCGTTGGTGGTAGTATAATAAACCTTGTTGTTGAACCGCACGGTGACTTTTTCTCCGGCGGTTGCCCAGCCCCATATTTTTACCGGCTTGTCGCGTTGCAATACCATGCCATCGCTCACGAGGCGCGGTAGCTTAAGCTGTGCTGTAGAGCTCAGTGCTGTGAGGATGAACAATGTCAGTATCGCAAGGACATAACCCTGGCTTCCACGTGGCTTAGCGGCTTCAATGGTAGTTTGCAACTGATGTTGCGGGGTGATCGATTTGGTATCCTGAATGACAGTAGTTTTTTTCATACGTATATTATCTGCGTGTTTCGGGCGGACCTAAATAACTCTCCTTCGCTCCTCCAAGGTCGATCACCAACTTTTGCAATACTACAGCCGGACTCACCATCCAATACTTCAGCACGTGTTTGCCAGGTTGCAGGGTTTTGTGGGTGGAGGTTTTTATGATGATGTTGTTGGCGACCCATTGTTCCCAGGTCCGCACGTTGCTATCTTCTTTATTGAGACTGATCACTTGTGGTGTTTCATCGTCGATGGAGATGGCATATTGCAAACCCTCTGGCGCGTTCTGAATATTAAGGGTAGGCGAGAAGTAGGCGTTTACCGTAGCAGGTCCATTAATCGTTGTCTTAAACTCATACTGAAGATGAGGACTATTGGTGGTTAACTGTTGGATGGACGCTGTTACCGGAAAGGTGGTGACAGCATCACCCGTTTTGCCATGGTCGGGTAATACGGTCCAGGTAATCCCATGGGCATTGACAGCTTTGGTATAGTGAGCGGCTTCAATAGAAACATAGTCGTCTGGTGCATGGAAAGTAGTATTGGAGTGCTCTTTATGG
The DNA here is from genome assembly GCF_029223285.1 of Paraflavitalea sp. CAU 1676. GTDB lineage: Bacteria > Bacteroidota > Bacteroidia > Chitinophagales > Chitinophagaceae > Paraflavitalea. The sequence continues at coordinate 171,792 of NZ_JARHUJ010000009.1, forward strand.
GTAGTAGCTGCAGGCAGTATGGAAGAAGAAAAAGTCGAATTGTCGGGGTCAACTCTATATACAGCCGGCATGTTGTTAAATGGTGGTTGCTGCCAGTAGGTATACCCGATATGCGTTTGGCTCATCATATGGTTCCATTTGGCGTGGTGGAGCGTATGGTATTCCCGGGTAATAAGAGAGTCCTGCAGGTAATATTGATCGGCTTCTTTTGCCGTTCTGGCTACCAGCGAGTGATTTTGGTTGCGGTGAGCTTTGTTGTTTTCTGCAATAGCGTGGTACAGATTGTATAAGTTGCTGCTGGCTTTAACGGGGTGCAGTACCAATTGAAAGTAAGCGTCGCGGTATCGGGCGGGTAATTGCTGATTGATCTGGGTTGCTTTTTTCAACAGTTCGTCGTAAGCCCTGGTTACGCGGCCGGCTTCGTCATAATGGTCGAAGTGGTAGGTATTGGCATCCAGCAGTTCGGGCTTGCGCCGGCTATTGTATTTGGTGTACTTCGATATAATGTCTGCGATGGACTTCGCCTGGGTGGCTCCGAATTGTTGTGCGGCCCATTTTTCCGTGTAGCGCTGCAGGTCTGCCGGCCCAATGGCTGTAGGATCCCAGGCATAGTCGAGGAAGAAGGAGATGGGAAACTCCATGGGTTTGATGTCGCCTACATTCACGATCCATATCTCGCGGGCCTTATACTCCCAGGCCAGGTGCATCTGTTCCCATACGCGGGAGATGGCATTGGTGTTGATCCATTTGTAATTGCGCGGTCCGCCTACGTAGTCGAAATGATAATAGATGCCATAACCTCCTTTACGGGGATTTTCATCGGGTTTAGGCAGGCGGCGGATATTGCCCCAGTTGTCGTCGCAGAGCAGGAGGGTTACATCATCGGGCACACGCATTCCTTTGTCGTAGTAATCCTGCACTTCTTTATACAGGGCCCATAGCTGGGGAGTTTCGCTGGCAGGTTGTTGGGTTACTTCTTCAATGATGTTTCGCTGCTCTTTTACAATCCTTTCGAGCAGGGCGGTAGCGGTTTCCCGGCTCATGGGTTCATCGCCATCTCCGCGCATGCCGACGCTGACGATCTTTTCATTGGTGGCGCGCTGCATGCCGGTGCGCCAGAATTGTTGCAGCCTAACCTGGTTGCTGTCGTAATTCCATTTGCCGGTACCATAACGCCGCCATTCATCGTGAGCGCGCATGAGCGGTTCGTGGTGCGAGGTGCCGATCACGATGCCATAGGTGTCGGCCATTTTGATGTTGAGGCTGTCGTCGTCGTAGAAGGCATTGCCCCACATGGCGGGCCACAGGTAATTGGCTTTGAGGCGCAGCATCAGCTCAAATACTTTCTCATAGAATTGGTGGTTGAAGCCGCCAAACTTTTCCTTGCTCCAGCCGGAAAGGGCGGGCGCTTCGTCGTTGATGAAGATGCCGCGGTATTTGATGGCCGGGGCGTTGGCGGAATAATTGGTGTTAGTCAGGTATAAAGTAGAACGTTTCTGTACCGGTACGTCGGCCCACCAATACCAAGGCGATACGCCTATTTGTTTGGATAGTTCGAGCGTGCCGTAAGCTGCGCCGCGGCGGTCGCTGCCGGTAATAACCAGCGCACGACGGATGCCCGGTGCAGGTGTTTTGATCAGTTGCCAGCGGTAGGCTTCCCACTTGCCTGAGAGGTCGCTTGTCTTGATCTGTTGTGATGCGGTCAGCTGTTGTATAATCGTTGATTTACCGAGCGACCCGATTACAATGAGTTGCGCGGCACTTGCGGGAAGCGTGTTGATCAGCGATGGCCGGCGGCTGGTGACGCGTTCGATATCGTCGCACAGGAGCGTCGCAGCCTTTTGTACCAGTTCATCATCGTTGATGTCGACATAAATGGCAGTGATGCTTTTGCTGTCTGCAATAGGAAATGAGTTGGCAACCGGCTTACCGGTAATGAAGTTTTGCGTAAATGCAGGAACCATGGCGGCTGCCGTGAGCCACAGTAACAGTATCAGCTTTTTCATATGTAATCGTTGGTAGCACCGGGAGCTGTTGCGCCTTTGCCGGCGCTCTCCTTAAAACCCGATGGAATTGCCGCCATCTACCGGGAGTATGACGCCCGTGATGTAGCGTGCTGCATCTGATGCCAGGAACACGGCTGCATCGCCAATATCCGCCGGGGTGCCGAGTTCGCCCATGGGCGTACGGTCGAGGGCCTTGTGTTTCCGTTCAGGGTCATCATTGAGTGCTTTGGCCGACATGTCGGTGGCGATGAAACCAGGGGCTATACAGTTCACCCGGATGCCCTTGGGCGATAGTTCTACTGCCATTGCTTTGGTCATGCCTTCGATGGCCGATTTGGAAGCTGTATAGGCGATCACTTTGGGGATGCCATACTGAGAGGCCATCGAGCTGATATTGATGATCGAACCGCCGCCATTGCTCATCATGTATTTCACCACTTCCCTCGACAAGGCGAATACGGCCGTTACATTGGTTTGTATAATGCGTTGGAAATCTTCATCCGATACTTCCGTGAATTCCTTCTTCATGTTGATGCCTGCATTGTTGACCAGGATATCGATGCGGCCATGCTCTTTGAGTATCTGCTGTACCAGTTTGGGTATGGCGGCCAGGTTGGTAAGGTCGCAGGATATGGGGACGCACAGGTTGCCCAGTTTCTCCTTTGCCTGGGTTAGCTTTTGCGGATCGCGGCCTACGATGATCGTCAGGATCTCGTTCTCGACAAACTTTTGTGCTATGGCCAATCCTATACCAGATCCTCCGCCGGTTACTATAGCTATCTTCTGTTGGTTGGTTGATTGCATGGGTCGTTTTGTATTTCTTTTTTGCGAAGATCGTGATTCAAACAGGTGAATCGTTTATCGTGGCCTTCAACCTTTCGTCTTATCGTATCATTTTTCTTCCTTTCTTTAAATACCCGGAGCAAACGGGAACCGCAGGTTCATATAGTACTCCAGGGTTTGGTTGGGGGGCTCATACCCATCCGGCAGGGGCATGCGCGAATAGGTTTGGAAATACAGCAGGCAGGCATTGCGCCACCATACTGCTTCCTGCTCCTGCATGGCCATCAATTGTTTCACCTGGTTATACCTTTCGGCATCGACGTAAGTTTCCAATCCGTTCCAGGTTTGCTGCATCCTTCTTACAGCATCCACCCCTGCATAGTATTGTGCGCACAGAGCCTGCCACACGGTTTTGCCCGACGACAGGCGGTAGCTCCAGGGTACGCGGTGAAACCACAACAGGTAATCATCGGGGCAACTGGAAAGCGTTTCATATTGGCGCCTCACTTCCGGGAAATACTGGGCGAGGGCATTGCTGCCGGTGGTAGTTCTGTTGAATCCAATACCGGTAGTGTCTGCCTTGTGATAGTATACAGGGTCCCAATCGGCTCGCTGGGCGTGATTGGTCCAGGGGGCGGGGCCGTAATGATGGCTATTGCCCATGATATGATGAAGGCCCAGCGGTGTCATGTATTGTACCGTGTTCTCCCGCGATGCCAGCATGAATTCCTGTACAGGGTTGACAAATGATGGGTTGTTGCTAAACGTTTGCCGTATCCATTCATTGGCGATCTGTGCGGCATCAAGCGAGGGAGTCCAGGCGAGGCGTCCAAAGGCATACCAGTTTGACTGGGCGAATGGATGTCCGCACCAGTTGATGTCGTTGCCGATATTCGATACACCGGCGATGCCGGACAGGGAATGGTTATCGATGGAGCCGTTGACTATTTTAGCCACGGTTGTGCCTTTGCCTTTTGCATACGTGTCGCTATCGAGGCATTCTTTAAAGAGCGGAGCCAGGTATACGAGATTGGTGGCAAATCCGAGGTATTCCTGGGTGATCTGGAATTCCATCATCAGTGGCGTGGCCGGCATGGCGCCAAACAAGGGATGGAATGGTTCGCGTGGCTGAAAGTCTATAGGTCCATTCTTGACCTGCACCACTACATTCTTTCTGAACTTTCCGTCCAGCGGTTTGAATTCATCGTATGCCTGCTTGAAGCGGTCGTCGGGTTTTTCGCTGCTGTATACGAAAGCGCGCCACATTACGATACCGCCATGTGGGGCAACGGCATCGGCCAGCATGTTGGCGCCGTCGGCGTGGGTGCGGTTGTAATTCTGCGGTCCGGGCTGTCCTTCCGAATTGGCTTTTACCAGGAAGCCGCCGAAATCGGGCACGTAGGAGTAGATCTCTGCCGCTTTTTTCTTCCACCAGTCCTGGACCTGCGGATCGAGCGGATCGGCTGTTTTTAGGCCACCTAATTCCACGGGTGCGCTAAAGCGGGCGGTGAGGTATACTTTGATATGATAAGCCCGGAACACGTTGGCCAGGGCGGCTACTTTTTCCAGGTATTCTTTGCTGAGGATGCGGGCATTCGCATTTACGTTGGTGAGCACCGTGCCGTTGATGCCGATGGAGGCATTGGCGCGTGCGTAGTCGGTGTAACGGGGATCGAGGTATCCGGGCAAGCGGTGCCAGTCCCAGATAGAAGAACCGGCATAGCCGCGTTCTACCGTACGGTTGAGGTTATCCCAGTGATTCAGCAGCCGGTGCTGAATGGCGGGGGCTGTAGTGATGGATAATTGTTGAATGGGTTGCCGGGTTTGCATGAGCCGCAACAAATGAAATACGCCATAGAGCAAGCCGGCATCGTCGTTGGCGGTGATGATCAGCATTTTTTTTTGCTGGCTGTTTACGGTACGGATGATAAATCCTTCGTTGCCGAGCGTGTTCAGGTCTTTTTGATCAATCAGGGACCGGATCGTTTCATGGTTATTGTAGGTAGCTACCAGCAGCGTGCCGGTTTCCAGGGATGTTTTGTCTGAGATCCGCGTGTCCAGCAGGCCCTGCAAGCCTGTAAGGAGTTCCTTGCGGGCGTTCATCAGCACCGGACTGTTGCCGGCGATATGTACTGACCGGATGGCTGACTGGTATTGTTGCAGCAGGGAATTATTGTCGATCTTATCGTAACGAAGCCACAAGCGATACCCGTCTTCTGCCAGCAGGCAGTGGAATAACAATAAAAGCAGTAGTGTACAGCTCGTTCTTTTCATATGGGGCTTTGTCGTTGAGTGTTGGATGGGCTATCGTCAGGTTTTTGATTTTTTGGAAGAACCCCGCACGATCAGTTCCGAGCGCAGGAGTATGGTATTGGTAGCTGTAATAGTGGCTATTCCATTCAGGTGGTTGATGAGGTTGCGGGCGGCTACTTCTCCCATCTCATAACCGGGGTAATTGATGGTGGTAAGGTTGGGCTCCACGACCTTCGATACAGGGTCATTGTTGAACCCTACAAACGCTATATCCTCGGGTATCCTGATGCCGGCCTGTTTTAAGGCGAGCATACAGCCTACGGCGCAGTTGTCGTTGGCTACGAATACGCCATCGGGCCGGGGATCCATAGCCAGTATCTTCTCCGCGGCCAGCGTGCCGGCTTCCTGGCTCAGGTTGCCGATGATGAGCAGGTCGTCGGAGAAAGGCAGGTCGAATTCTGCCAGCGCTTTCTTGTATCCCTCCAGACGTTCTATATATACGTTACGCTTTGGCGTGGCTGTAATATGGGCGATGCGCCTGCAACCCTCCTGAGCAAGATGCCTCGTTGCTTCGTAGGCGGCTTTCCGGTTGTCGATGAGTACATTGGTGCACATATCCTTTTCGGCTACCCGGTCGAAGAATATGATGGGGATATTTTTACGGTAGAAGGTGTCGAAGTGTGAAATGTCTTCCGTATCATAGGCCAATGAAACGAGCAATCCATCCACGCGGTTGTTGAACATCGTTTTGGCGCTGTTCATTTCTTTCTGCGCCGATTCGGACGACTGGCTGATGATGAGGTTATAGCCTTCGTTATTGGCCACATTTTCGATACCTGCGATCACTGTGCTCATGAAATAACTGTTGAGGCGGGGAACAATAACGCCGATGGTATCGGTACGCTGGTTGCGCAGGTTGCGGGCAAAATGGTTGGAACGGTAGCCCATTTCTTCCGCGAGATCGAATATCTTCTTCTTGGTCTTTTTGCTCACTACGGGGTCATCCTTCAGCGCGCGGCTTACGGTCGCTATCGAGATATTCAGCTTGCGGGCAAGGTCGTATATAGTAACTTCTTTCTCCTTTTCCATTACAATCGTTTACATCGCTGTAAGTAGCTGTAGGTAAAGCTAAGCAATATTTTTTTTAAAATATTTATGTAATCGGTTACAATTTTAGGAAAATAGTTCGATATTAGCCTAGTAAACGTGTAACTGCATACTTGCCATAACCCTAAAAAACGATTGTTTATATGCAGCCAAAACCAGAACTGATAAGGCTTTCAGGCTATGCCGATAGCTTCAGGCGACTGTTTCCCGTTCTATTTTTCCCCTCGCTCCGGGCAGTCTTTTCCCATCATTTTTGTGAGATTTTGTGCGCAGTCAGGCTTTTTGTGATGCAGGCCCCTTCCGGAGGCTTGCAGCCCGTTCCCCGATCAACGTTTTCTGCTAATAATATGGCGTCCCGAAAAGGCGCTGTATAGTCCGTTTCCTGCACAGCCGGGACCTTACCGGCGCTTCGTACCTGGTGAATGTGGAGCATAATAGGCTCACGATCCAATGTTCGCCCGATCGCATCCGGGATCAATGTTCAATTAGAGTTGGCTACGGCTCTTTCATTTTTTAAAACGATTTTTTATGACATTTTTGGTTACGCACCATCTTCACAAAATGGCTGTCTCTTCCCGGCTGTATCCGGGAAAGGTGATAGCGATCGTACTGTCTGTGCTGGCTGCCATCACGCTGGCCGTTCCAGTGTATGCACAAACTGACATCCGCGTTAAAGGCCGTATCACCGGGCCCGGCGCACAACCCGTTCCACGTGCTTCCGTTACCGTTAAGGGCAGCACGGTAGGAACCAGCAGTGACGATCTGGGTAATTTTGAGATCACGGTAGCGTCCAACGGGACCCTGGTGATCTCATCCGTTGGCTTTGCAGCCAGGGAAGTGGCTGTTAATGGTCAAACCACCCTGAACGTTTCACTGGCTGCTACGACCGACCTTGGCGAAGTGGTAGTAGTAGGTTATGGTACGCAAAGAAAAAGAGATGTAACCGGCGCCACGGTGAACGTGAGTGAAAAAGCCCTGCGTGATGTGCCGGTTCCCAATATTCAACAGGCGCTCATAGGCAGGGCTGCCGGCCTGGAAATACAACAGGTAGGAAATCAGCCAGGCGCCGGTGCGCAGATCCGCATCCGCGGTACGCGCTCCATCAGCGGCCTCAACGAGCCGCTCTATGTACTGGATGGTATTCCCTGGGATGGAAACCTCAATGATATCAACCCGGATGACGTGGCTTCTGTCGATATCTTAAAAGACGCTTCTTCCACGGCCATCTACGGCTCCAGGGGCGCCAACGGCGTTATCCTGCTCACCACCAAAAAGGGCCGTACCGGGGAGACCCGCCTTTCCTATAATGGTTACTATGGTATAGGTTCAGCTACCAATAAATTTCCGGTATACAATGCGCAGGAATACCAGGCCATGCGTAATGCATCGAGCTGGGCTACCGGTTACCTGCCCGAAGAGCAGAACGGCATCAGCCTGGGCCGTAATACCGATTGGCAGGATCTCATGTACGAGAACTCCATGCGCACCAATCACAACATCAGCATTCTGGGTGGCCGCGATGGCAACTCTTATTCACTCGGCGGAGGTTATTATAAAGAAACAACCCTGATGCCGGGCGAAGACTTTACCCGCGGCTCTTTGCGCGCCACCATCGACTTTAAGGTCGGTAAACGCTTAAAGGCGGGTTTGAATACCATGAACTCGATGAGCTATGCACGTGGATCGCAATTCGTTTCCGGATCGGCGATCTTCCGCATGCTGGCCAACAGCCCGTTGATGCCTGCCTATAAGGCCGATGGGAGTGTTTACCTGCTGCCCAACTCGAACGTGGATGATAACAATGCCGGTGTGTACAACCCCCTGTTGCTGAAAGGCGACAAAACCTGGGACGATCGCGTAAGACGTATCCGCACATTTAACTCCCTCTATGCAGAATATGAGTTCATCAAAGGATTGAAATACCGCATCAATGTGGGCTTGAGCTTTGCGCAGGAGTTTGGCGGTCAGTTCCGGAATCATGACGATACAGCAGCCGGACGACCCAGCTATTTCCGTCCTTCACAGGGTAACCTGGCGCGCGTAGCTAACGGAGAAGCCTGGGGTTATACGCTGGAGAACCTGTTGTACTATGACAAGACGATCGGTGATCACAAGATCAATTTTACGGGTTTGTACAGTGTGCAGGAATCACAGAGTTTCAGCAATTTTATCCAGAAGGACTCTATCACCGAAGATTTCGTGAAGTTCTATAACCTCGCTTTGTCTACGCCGGTGAATTCGCAGAATACCTCTGTTGGTGGTGCAGAATCACGCTGGGCTTTGATCTCTTATATGGCGCGATTGAACTACGCCTACAAAGACCGTTACCTGCTTACCGCTACTTTCAGAAGGGACGGCTCATCCAGGCTGGCACCGGGTAACCAATGGTTCAACTATCCGGCGGTTTCTGCAGGCTGGATGTTGTCGGAAGAATCGTTCCTGCAAAACGTGAAGCAACTCTCTTTACTCAAATTACGCGTAGGCTGGGGCAGAACCTCCAACCAGGCCATCAATCCCTATGATTCCAAAGGGTTGGTGAACAACTCCAATGGATTGCCAGCGGGTAACACGGGCGGTAACATAACCCGTTACAACTTTGGTCCCACCATCGTTACCGGCTACAATGTAGTTACGCTGCCTAACCCAAACCTCTCGTGGGAGTTCACCAGCACCACCAATATCGGTGTTGACTTCGGCTTGTTGAACAACCGCATTACCGGTTCGATGGAGTATTATATCTCGAAGACCAATGATATCCTGTACAATGTGAACCTGCCTGTAACATCGGGTGTGGCTGGTGGTTTTGCTACCAATATCGGCGAGATGGAGAACAAGGGATTTGAGTTCGCTGCTTCTGCCGATGTGATTAATTCCCGGTCGGGTTTCAACTGGAGTGTAGACCTTAACTTCTTCTGGAACAATAACAAGCTGGTAAAGATCAGCGATAATGTTACGCAGGATATCGGCAGTCAGCTGTTTGTTGGTCAGTCGATGACCGCCTTGTACGATTTCAAGAAGCTGGGTGTTTGGCAACTGGAGGAGGCTGAGCAGGCTGCTGCTGCCGGTAGCTCTCCTGGTCAGTTGAAAATACTTGACTATAGTGGTCCCAATGGCAAACCCGATGGTGTTATCAACACAACATATGACCGCCACGTCATTGGTGACATGGACGCCGACTTCCAGGGAGGCATCACCAACCGTTTCTCCTACAAAGGATTCGATCTGTCGGCCGTTATTACTGCCAGGTTTGGCGGTTTACTAGTAAGCCAGGTACACCAGCCGCTGGCTTCCTATATCAGCATTCTCGATGGCAGAAGGAATGCGATCAAGGTGGATTACTGGACACCCAACAATCCCACCAACTGGTTCCCCATTCCGCAGGCCACTACCAGCGGCGATACCTGGCGTACACTGGGCTATTACGATGCCAGCTATGTGCGCATCAGGAGCATCAACCTGGGATACACCTTTGGTAAAGACCTGTTGAAACGAATGAATGTGCAGGGTGCCCGCTTGTACTTTACGATTGACAACGTAGGTATCCTGTATTCTCCCTACTTCGATAAAACAGGGCTCGATCCGCAGGCAACTGCCTCCGGCGACCGCGGGGTAGGTGGTGTATTGAACAACCTGCGTCAAAATGACCGGGGCAATGGCGCCCTGGTGGTAGGCTTAAGCACGCCTCCCCGCAGAACGTTCACCCTTGGAGTAAACTTATCGTTTTAGTACTAATAAATTCTTATGATCATGAAGTCTCGTAATAAATTCTTCATCGTTGCGCTGACCGCCCTGGTCATGCTGCTGCCACGATGCAGCAAGAAGCTGGAAGAACAGCCGTATACTGTTTTTACAGTGGATTATTTTAAAACGCCTTCCGGTTTTCAGAATGGGGTCTATGCCCTGTATTCTGGTATGCGGTTCCTGTATGGTCCCGAGGGAGCCGTTAATATCGGTTGTGCCGGTACGGATGAGTGGAGCATGGGAGGTGAGGTAAGAAGGCAGGTAGGCAGTGACCTGTATACGCTGTGCGATTACAGCATGGATAATACATCCGGTGCTATCCTGACACCCTGGAACAGAAGTTTCAACAATATCAACCTTGCCAACGGGCTCGTTGAGTATGCAAAGGATGTAGCGATTCCCGATGCAGCGAAAAATACACTGCTTGGCGAGATCAGGTTTTTGCGCGGTTTGTATTATTTCAACCTGGTACAGTATTTTGGAGCTGTACCGCTGGATCTGGGTAGCGGCGATCTGAAGTTCAACCAGAAGCCATTCCAGGGCTTCAACCGTTTACCGACAGCTGAGATCTTTGTAAAGGATTACCAACTGATCCTCGAAGACTTCACTTTTGCTACACAGAACCTGCCCGACAAAAGACCCGCAGATGCGTTCAAGCTCTCCAAGTCGGCAGCTTTCCATATGCTGGCCAAGGCGTACCTGCACAGGTCATATTCGGCAGCCAAACAACCTACCGATACGAAGAGTGCTTACGATGCCGCCATGGAGCTCATCAACAACCAGGCGAAGTATGGCGTAGCCCTGCAAGCAAATTACGCGGATGTACACAAGCCCAATAATGACTACAATAGCGAGATCTTACTCTCTATAGAACGTATACCGGGCAATTTTGCAGCAGATGAAGTAGGTGACCCACCCAATACCATTGGTGGCGGTAAGGGTGTTGATGCTGCCAATGATTTCTGCGGCGACTATACTTCGGTACGGTCTCCGACGATCCAGTCGGGTACCAAACCCGTCAACACCAGAACCGTGCAATATGGCCGTCCTATCCGCCGGATGTGCCCCACACCCTGGTTATTCAATGTAGCGTTTGCCGATAAGTTCAATGACAGCCGTTATGAAGGATCGTTCCGTACGGTATATATAGCATCTGTAACAGGAGGTGGTTTCACGGCCAATACCGACACTGGTTTTGTGATGGCGCTGAGCAACCGTATAGCTGATTCTCTGAACGGTATCGTGCCTGCAGGCCCGCGCCTGAAACCATACCGGGTGATTGCTCCGCGGGAGTTCTACTTTGTAGGTGGTTCGGTAGATCAAAGTGATCTCGTTACTTCCAACATGTACCCCAGTCTCAGCAAGTATGAAGATCCCGGAAAGGGCCTCGCCAATAACCCCGGTTCGCGTCCATTCGTGGTGGCGAAGCTGAGTGAAACTTACCTGATGGCAGCCGAAGCGGGCATGATCCTCAACAATAAAGCCCAGGCGATGGACTTTATCAATATCCTCAAGTTGCGTGCGGCATACCGCCCGGGTTTAGCTCCTGCAGAAGTTACCAATAGGTACAATGTGATCAAATTAACCGATGCCAACCAGGTAACGCTCGATTATATCCTCGACGAACGTACGAGAGAGCTTTGTGGGGAAAGCATCCGCTGGCCAGATCTTGCCGCGCGGGGTAAATTGATCGAGCGGGCAAAGTTATACAACACAGATGCCGCTCCGAAGATCACCGCAAACAAACATGAATTGAGGCCTATTCCGAGAGAACAGCTGGATAGGGTGACCGATGCCGATAAGGGTAAATACCAAAATCCGGGTTATTAAACCATGAACTCCATTCAAAAAACTGTTTATGAACAATACATATAAATCAGCCCTGGTACTCCTAACCATTGCTGCCATAGGAGGAAGTTCCTGCACCAAGACTCCCGAGGTAGGCATTTTGAATACCGGCAACTATACGGATACAGAAGCGCCGCTCAAGGACGCTACGAACGACTTTCCCATCGGTACGGCTGTCAACTATACCCCACTGACTGCCGAGCCTAAGTTTGCAGAGATCACCAAACGTGATTTCGATATCGTGACCTTCGGTTATGAAATGAAGCACGGCGCGGTGGTGAAAGACAATGGGACCTTCGATTTTACAAGGCCGGATGCGATGGTAGCTGCCCTGGGTAACGTCAGCATATTTGGGCATACACTGGTATGGCATCAAAACCAGAATGCTACTTACCTGAAGAATTTTTCGGGCATTACAGTTCCCGCTGCTGTTGAGAACCTGGGTAATCCGGGATTCGAGAATGGGTTAACCGGCTGGAGCACTTTCAATACCGGTAATCCTGCCGGTACAACCACCGTAACGTCTACTGCGGCGACGGGTGAAGTACGTACGGGAACCAGCGCGATGAAGATCAATAATCCCATCGGTTACCCCGGTAGCCAATGGCGGGTGCAAATTGCCAGTATCCTCGTTCCTACCGTACCGGGTAAGCAATACATGTTCTCTTATTGGGCAAGGGCTGCCAGCGCGGGTGGTATCATCCGCTTGTCGACGCAGGATGAAAACAATGGCAATGCCCAGTACCAGGGTAATCAAACGATTGGGACTACCTATGCACAGATATCCTGGACCATCACAGCCAATTCGAATCAAACAAGGTTCCTGTTCGATGCCGGTGAATCGGCCAATACGTTCTATATAGACGATGCTAGCTTTAAGGAAGTAATTGTGCCGCCAGGCGGACCAGCGATTGTAGCTAAACTCGATATCGCCATGGCAGATTTTATAAATACCCTGGTAGGCCGGTACAAGAACAAGGTGAAGGCCTGGGATGTAGTAAATGAGCCTTTTGCCGACAATCCGGTGGCGATCCGCGACAATGGCAATACCACCACCACAGGCAGCGATGTATTGGTTTGGTCGAACTATCTGGGAAGAGATTTTGCGTTGAAGGCCTTCAACCTGGCGAAGGCGGCCGACCCTACTGCCGACCTGTACATCAATGAGTATAATCTCGAAACCAACGGGGCCAAGCTTGATTCGCTGATCAAGTATGTGGCCGAGCTCAAAGGCAAGGGCGCGAAGATCGATGGCATCGGTACGCAAATGCACATTGGCCGCACCAATATGAGCTATGCCGGTATCGACAATATGTTCAGGAAACTCGCGGCCACCGGCCTGAAGATCCGTGTATCGGAGCTGGATGTGAAAGTGATGCAAAGCAGCTCAGCTACCGCCCTCACACCCGAACTGGCAGGATACCAGGCGCAGATGTATGAGTATGTCGTGAAATCGTACATCAAGTACATCCCTGCGGCACAGCGGGCTGGTATTACCATCTGGGGTATCAACGACAAGAACAGCTGGCTGTACAATAGTGGCAAAGAATTCCCGCTGTTGTACGACAATGACTACAATAAGAAGAAGGCCTACGGTGGCGTGCTGAAGGCATTGAAGGGACAATAGTCCGGATTGGCGCAACCTGGCTGGTTTTTAGATGGGTTGGCCGCCGGCCCCGAATGATAGCAACAGGTTCTCGTTACACATGGGTTCAGATTAATGCACCAAGGGAAGGATGATTAACTTCGTCCTTCCTTTATTTTGTACCGGTAATCAATTTTCAATAGAGGGACCTCTTGGCAACTCCCTCAATAAATGTTCGACGATATGATCTTAATGGAGCAAACAATGCGATGGTTCGGTCCCAATGACCCGGTGAGTTTATGGGATATCAGGCAGGCTGGTTGTACGGGCGTAGTGACCGCTTTGCACCATATACCGGTAGGGGAAGTATGGACCGTCGGGGAGATCAATGCACGAAAAGCTCTGATCGAAGCAGTGGGCATGAGCTGGACAGTCATTGAGAGTCTGCCGGTTCACGAAGACATCAAAAAGCAGACAGGCAATTATCAGCAATACATCGAGAACTACCAGGTGAGTTTGAGGAATGTGGCTGCCTGCGGACTGAAGGTGGTGACCTATAATTTTATGCCGATCCTCGATTGGATGCGTACAGACGTCAATTATGAAATGCCCGACAGAAGCAGTGCTTTGTATTTCGAACGGGCGGCTTTTGTTGCGTTCGACCTGTTTCTGTTGAAAAGGCCTGGTGCTGAAAAAGATTATTCGGATACCGACATCCAAAAAGCCAAAGCAAAGTTCGATAGTATGGACGATGCGGCCAGAGCAACTTTGTTTAAGAATACGATGCTGGGACTTCCGGGTAGTGATGATGCGTTTACCCCCGGGCAGGTATTGACCGCGCTTAAGACGTATGAAGGCATCGATGCACAGCGGCTAAAGCAGCATTTGTATTATTTCCTGCATAAGGTGGTGCCGGTGGCGGAGGAGTGTGGATTGAAGCTGGCCATTCATCCGGATGATCCTCCTTATTCCATACTTGGATTGCCACGTATAGTAAGCACCGAAAAGGATGCGCGGGACCTGCTGGCAGCAGCACCGTCACCTGCCAACGGGCTTTGCTTTTGCACTGGTTCTTATGGGGCGCGGGCCGATAATGATGTGCTGCGTATGTTGCAGCAATTCGGCGACCAGGTACATTTTCTGCATTTACGTAATACAAAGCGGGATTCAGCAGGGAATTTTTATGAGGCGGATCACCTGGCCGGCGATACGGATATGTACGAGATCGTGAAGGAAGCATTGAACATCATGCAGCGAAGGGGGGTGTCGATCCCCATGCGCCCCGACCATGGTCATCAGATGCTCGACGACCTGCATAAGAAAACCTATCCTGGTTATTCGGCCATCGGCCGTTTGCGTGGGTTGGCGGAGTTGCGGGGATTGGAATTGGGAATCAGTAAGGGTATGGTGGAGTAATTGGGGCTGGGGGTTAAAAGCAAAACGGGTGGCCCACCAGCGGCCCACCCGTTTTATTTTATACCAACTGAATGGTTTCTTTGAACACGTTGCCGAACCTGTCGGTTGCTTGTACGGTGATCTTCTTAGCCGCCGCTGATGGTTTGGCAAAGAAGAGGTGGTCAGTCAGGGTAGGCTCCACGAACTTGTGTTTCTTCGGTAGCTGTGGCCCGCCGTGCAATTCAACAGACCAGGGATCAAACTCAACCCTTTGTTCCATGAGTCCCTTTGCCTGGTCATCTTCCCACCATTCGATCTTCCATTTGGGATCCCAGTTCCATACGTTGGCTACCACTTCATCCGGTGCATTGGCCAGTTTACCTTTTTTATATACGCGTAGCTGATGGTCTTTTTCTTTACCGGTCGATTTGTAATACCATTTGATATCGTCGCCATCTACCTCATACACGCCATAGCCATTGGGTGTTCCGTCGCTGCAGATGGGGCCTGTCCACCAGGCGCCGCAAACGGTACCATGCACGTGCTCGATCATGTTGTCCTTCTCCCATTTCTCGTTAACGTGGGTGTGGCCCGACATGATGTGCACTTTATAGGGCTTCAATAATTTGTACAGTTGATTCCTGTTGGCTACTGTGCCGCCGATCGCTTCTTCGGTCAGTTTGTTGCGACGCTGGTTGCCGGTATCAGTGGGGATGTGGTTGCCTACTACCACGGTAGAGCCGGGCTTCACCAGTGCCAGGTCCTGCGCCAGCCAGCTCAACTGGGCTTCGGTTAGGTAACCAATGTATTTCTTGGCTGTGCCGATGAAGAATACATTGTCGAGTACAATGTAGTGGACCTTTCCTCTGTTGAAGGAATAGTAAGTGGGGCCAAACTGTTTCTTGAAGGTCTTTGCCGATACATCATCCGAGCCGCCATCGATGTCCATATCGTGGTTGCCGATCACATTGAAGAAGGGTACACCGCTAATGCCTACCGCTTCTTTGTAATCATCGAACAGTTCAAAGTGATCCCACACTAAGTCGCCACATCCGATACCATGAAACAGGCTTCCCTGGGGATAGCTGGCTACGAGTTGCTTCAGGTCGGGCGCCGATTCTTTCTTGAGGAGTTCGCCGTCTTTTTCAGAAATGATCTGCGTATCTGCCCATACAACAAACTGGTGTTTGGTATCATCGGCAGCAAGTTTCTCCAGGGTGAAGTCTGCCTTCACCGAACCTTCTTTGCTGGTAATAGGTTGGTAGAACTGTGCGATGCCTTTCTCGTTGGGAAATGCATGTCCAGCGGGGATACTGATATAAACAAATTCTGCCGCCGAATGCGCGTTGATGGAATAGTTGCCTTTTTTATCGGTCGTGGTAACGGTGTACCCATCGGTTACTGCTACGCCGGCAATGCCATTGCCATTGCTTTGTACGCGGCCTTTAATGACCAGTCCGGTGTTGTAGGAAATTGGTGCAGCATGAGCAATAGCAGCAGGTGTAGTGAAAGCAGCGCCTGCGAGTCCGAAGTTTTTCAGGAAGCTTCTTCTGTTGAGCATGATTATCTGGTTGTAGTATGAAATAAATTCCGGCATCCGAAGTAAGTAGCTTTCCTTCGAATGCCGGAAGATGATGTGTCAATTATTCTTTAATTCTGAAAGAACCCTCGCCCTCGATGTCGGTGAGTACCGAAGTTCTCGACAACAATATGGTGGAAGTGGTTCTGGCCTTTGTCCAGCGGCCCAGCTTCAGGTTGTACTCACCACCCAGCAGGTAGAAGTATCCCTGTCCTGCAGGATAAGGAAGAAACTGTGTATTACTACCCTGCCGGTAGTAAGGTTGCTCTACCTTCGTTATGGGATGCTTAATCCTATACCAATCATTGTTGGGTATCCTATATCCCTGTGGAGTAGGAGTGGGCGTGTACAAACTGCCGCCGCTTGAGATGAACAGCGCATCTACCGGTTTGGTATTGACTGTTACGGTGGTACCATCAAATACGGCTACGCCGCAGGCATTACCGCTGTTGGCCAGCCAACCGCCTGTTTTGGATCCAAATCCTTCACCGTCTTTGGCTACATAGTCGTAAGCTTTCACCCAGTTGGAAGTGCTGATGCTGGTTGAAGCAGAACCGTTGATCTTTTTACCGGTACCGCCAGCGTAGAAGAAAGTGCCCTTTTTAGCAGTACCTGAATTCAGGTTAATCTTATAGGTACGTTGCGTACCCGTTGCCCATCCATTGGCCGGGTAACCGCCGGGAGCAGAAGCTCCGGCATTATTGGTCGTGACTACAGAGAATGGTGTTACGGAGAAATCAATATCCTTTGTAGCCATCAACTGCACATACTCATAATTCCCGTCACCACCGTCGGCATCGCTCATGATGCCGGTTATCACCACAGCGGGGATCTCGATCACCGAACTCAATAAGTCCAGGTCTTTTTTGGTACGCATCCTAAGTTGGGGCACCAGTTTGCTTTCTCCATCCAACTTGTTGAAAGGAATAACGTAAAAGTTAGCCAGAACGGGGGCATCCACGCCGGCGATTTCTGATTTTGCTTCCGTATGCAAAGTGATATTGCCATAGCCGTCATTCACCAGTTTATCGCCCGATAACTTTTCGCCGGGTGAAGGCAGCGGATCGAACCCTCCTTCCACGATGGCCGCCAGGATACACTCGTATTGGTCGGGGTTGTCCAGTATCCTGTTGGCCTGAACAACCATGGCCAGATAGGGATTGTCTGATGATACTTTTTTAATTGAAGCGGGCTCTACACCTTTTAGTTGCAACATGCCATCGACTCTCGACAGCGTCTTGCCTTCAACAGAGATCACTACGGAGTCGCCCGGTTTGTAGCTGGCTGCCTCAGCGCCGATGGGAATGGCAATGCCGCGCAATTGGTCCAGGCGGCGTTTGTCTTGCACCACCAGGATCCCTTCGGGCAGGTTGCCACCCGAATGATCCGAAACGACCATACCGGTAATGGTAGTTGAGCCCAGCATGTTTTCTTTTGTGAGTGTTACATCCTTGCCCCGGTAAATATTCCGCAGGTCGTACAGGGCGATAAATGGACTTATCTCTCCGCCAGGATAGCTATCCTTTTTGCACCCGCTCATAGCGGCCACCGACAGCAAAAGGGTAGTATATAAAATGATCTTTTTCATTTTTGTGTTTTATTACAGACTACAAAACTTAATATCAATAATCGTTACAATGTTGCGGCTCTTTCCTAAGGTTTCTGCCACCATACCTGGGTGGAGATAAGGTCCTGGCCCTGGGCTTCGACCGCCTTCTTGTAATTGGTGGGGTTTGTCGACTGCACCGACACGGGATAGGTCATCCGGGCAGGCATCACACCACCGTTCCTCAATCCTGGTCCCTTGGGCAGGTTCGGGTGGCCGGTGCGGCGATACTCAAACCATTGCTGCATATCGCAAAGGAATAAGGCATAATATTTTTGCAAGTGGATCTGTTCCATTTTTTCTTCTGCAGTGCCGGCTTCGTTGAAATCGATATCGGCCGCAGTCAGGTAATCCGTGATATTATAGATCTTGGTAGAGGTATCGGGCCAGTTCGGCAGCCACAGGCGAATGCTGTGCAAGGCACCACTGTCGTAATAGTTCTTGGCCGATCCGCTCACCCAACCCTTTACTACCGCTTCGGCACACATAAAATCAACTTCTGCAAGGTTGAGTATCTGACCGGTCAACGGGTCGTTCATTAGGGTGGGACCTGTATTTGTGTTATTGGTGATGGAATAGAACGAAGCTTTCTTGCTGGTGTATTGGCCGGGAGTATAGCCGCTGGGTATGCCTACGAAAGCGCCGCTGGCGGGTGCAATGGCCCAACGGTTGGTCTTGGTAGGGGTGCCGGTACCATACGTTGGAATGTTGATGCGCGGATCGTTCCAGGCAGTCAGGTTGTCGATGAAGAAGCTCGCCATAGAAGGAGCCCTGAAGTCCTGCTCACGCACTGTCATGAGCGGAGAAACATAAGGACCTACACCTGTCCAGCGCAGGATCGCAGATTCTTCGTTCCGGGAGATCTTGGGGTAAGTAGATGCTTTGGTTTCTATGATCTCTTTGATCTTGGCAATGCACTGATCAGCAACTTCTGCTTTGCCCGATAGGCGGATCAATAAACGCAGGTACAGCGAATTGCCGAAACGGCGCCATTTTGTAACATCGCCATTGTAAACAGGATCGCTCGATCCTACGATGGCCGGTCCGCCATTCAGCAAAGTGTTGGCTTCCTCTAGTTTCTTGAAGATATCCAGGTAGATATCTTTCTGGCTGTCGAATGTTGGTTCGTAGTTGGCCGAATCCTTTGCCTGGTTGGAATAGAAATAAGGCACATTGCCATAGGTATCAGTCAGCAGCGAGTAAACCCATGATTGCATGATCAGCGCAATACCCTGGTATGATTTATTCAGTGTTGGGGTATCCTTTGCGATCCTTAACATGTCCTTGATATTGGTCATTTCCAGGAACCATCCATTGTATAAATAATCGGCCCAGGTAGAGCGATAGTCATAGCGAAATACCTTCCCTTCACCATCGCCCATGTCGACCGTTACCTGCATCAGCTCATTGTTGAAATTGCGGTTTCGGAGCTGGTTATAACCCATAATGCCTACCAGCGCAGGCGCCATCAATTGGTGAGGTTTGGCAGACGGTGTGCTATTGGGGTCCGAATTCACCTCTGTAAAATCCTTGGTGCAGGCAGAGAGTACCAAACCAAGTAATACAATTCCTATAATTATTTTATTGAAGTTCGTTTTCATGTTTCTCAATAATTAAAATCCAACAACAAGGTTTACTCCAAAAGAACGGGTAGAAGGGAACTGGGCGATCTCAAAGCCCTGAACAATGTCCGAGCCCTGCAGGGTTCCAAATTCGGGGTCAAACATGGGCCAGTCGCTCCAGATGAACAGGTTACGGCCATATACACCGATCGTGGCTTTCTGCATGCCCAGTTTCTTTGCGAGGGAGGGCTTCAGCGTATAATCCAGTCTTGCTTCCCGGAACTTGATGTAATCAGTACGGAAAGTGCTGCCTTCAGCATTGTCCACACCAAAGTGAGAACGGTAATACTCGTCGATGTCCATCGAGATCACATCGTTCTTCCTGTATTTGCCATCAGTGCCTTGGATCACACCGTTACCGATGATGCCGGCATAACGGCCTGGTAAGGTTTTGGTGAGTTTGCCTTGTTCTGCAAGTTTATAATGCATGAGGGAGTGTGCTACCGCGCCGTATTGGGCGTCGAACAGGAACCCAAGATGAAATTGCTGGAAGGTGAAATCGTTGGTAAAGCCAACCTTCCATTTAGGGATCGTATTTCCGAGGTATTGTACATCCTGAGAGATCAGGGCCACGCCGGTAGAGGCGTCGTACACAATCTGGCCGTCGGGGGAGCGTACATAGCCGCGACCATACAGGTCACCCATGCTGCCGCCTACTTTGGCAACGATCTGTCCACCACCTACAGGGCCGGTTTGCAATACGATCGAACTATCGGGTAATTCCTTAACGGTGTTCTCGTTCGCTGAGAAAACGATATTGGTGCTCCATTTGAAACCACTCTTGGTGACAACAGGCGTACCATTCAGGGCTACTTCCACACCGCGGTTGGCAACCTTACCCACGTTGATGATAGCAGTTGCATAACCCGAAGAGCGGTCCAGCTGCCGGTACAGGATCTGGTCTTTGGTAAAGCCGGAATATACCGCTACATCCACACCCAGCCTGTCTTTGAACATCTTCATAGCAACACCACCTTCGTAGGTAATGGTGCGCAGGGGCCTCAGGTCAGGGTTGTTGAGTGAAGTGCTGTTTTCTAATCCTCCATTGTATAAGCTACCGGCAGAGGGATAGTTGAGAGAAGTACGGTAAGGGATCGTTTGTCCGCTACCTACATTCGAAGCCGAGAAGCGGAGCTTCAGGAAGTTGATATCCTTCGGTAACTTGAAAGCTTGCGAAGCTACGAAACTGACGTTGGCAGAGGGGTAGAAGAAACCTGCATTGGTCGTGCGTTTGGGAGTGGCCAGCGCACTGTTCCAGTCCTGTCGGCCGGTGATATCGAGGTAGAGGTAGTCACGGAAAGATGTTGTAAATACGCCGTAGAAACTGTTGATCCACAATTTCGTCTTGTAAGGCAGCGTCACGAGCGGGCCAGCTGCATTGGCAAATGAATATACGCCTGGATTGGTGAGCGAGTCGGCGCGTGTTTCGTCGCGGTTATAGTTGTTGCGCAGTGCACTGCCACCACCGGTGATGGAGAAATCAAAATCGGAATTGATACGCTTGCTGTACTTCAGCAACCAGTCGGAACTGGCTTCGAGGGTGAAAATATTCTGCGTGCGATAACTACCGTAAGGGAATTTGGAACCCGCATCATAAGGACGTTCTTGCGCACGCTGGTCGTAACCTAGGTCCATCGACGTGCGTAACATCAGGCTCAGCTCTTTAGTGAAATTGTAAGTAGCCTGCACGTTGCCGGTTACGCCATGGCGATTGGTTCTGTTGATGAACTCATTCACTACAGCATACGGGTTTTCCGGGAAACTACTGTAGGGGTAGAAGATTTTGGTATTGTTTTGACCTTTCACCCAATAGTTCTTCAGCCAGTCAATGTCGGCATTGGGTTGCCAGAATATGTACCAGTACATGATCGACTGGTTGCCATATCCACTGCCGGGCAGGTTATCACTCCATTTATTAGTGTAGTTGATCCTGGAGCTGATCTGAAGGCGGTCGTTGATCTTGGAGTTGACCGACAAAGAAATCGTATTGCGCTTATATCCCGTATTGGGGATGATCCATTTGTTGGTTACGTTGGTTACGGAGAAACGCGCAGTAGTCTTATCGGTACCACCATCTACGCTGATCGTATTGGTAATGGTACTACCTACATCGAAGAACTCGCGGATCTTGTTCTTATAAGGAACCCAGGGGGTAGCGACGGTATCGCGCCCCTGCAAGCCATTGTTGTATTGATAGAACATCTGGCCGTCGAAGCGGGGGCCATAAGCGGAGCTCGAAGTTGAGTTGGCAGATTTGCCATAATCATAATCAGCCTGCCCATCGAGGCCGATACCATATTCGAATTGCAAGTCGGGCCAGCGGTTCACCTGTTCCCAGTTAACATTCGAGTTGAGGGTAACGCCCCATCCTTTTTTCTTGCTGTTACCGGCCTTGGTGGTAATGATGATGGCGCCGTTGGCGGCATCCTGTCCATACAGGGCTGCCGCACCGGGGCCTTTCAATACGGTTACGGATTCAATATCTTCGGGGTTGATGTCGTTGAGGCTGGTGCCATAGTCGGCAGGCATGTTTTCGCTGCTGGTGCCGTAGGCTGATTCTCCGCCGACACCGGTACGAACGCCGCCGCTGCGATTGATCACCACACCATCTACCACAATGAGGGCTTCGTTGTTACCGGTCAGGTTGTTCTCTCCACGCAAAATGATCTTGTTTGAACCGGCGGGACCGCCGTTTGAACGAACGAGATTCAAGCCCGCCACTTTACCAGAAAGGGCATCGGTCCAGTTGCCGCTCATTGCATCGGTGAGTTGTTTGCCTTCTATAGTTGTAGTGGCGTAACCCAATGCTCTTTCAGCACGTTTGATGCCGAGGGCTGTTACTACCACGTTTTGCATTTGTTGCTCGTCTTTGGTCAGATCGATCTTCAGGCTTTGCTGCTCAGACGCAGAAAATTTCCTCCTGGCGGGCAAGTAGCCGACAGCCGAAATCTCAACGGTACCCTCCAGTAAAGGAAGCTTTTTGCTGAATGATCCGTTCTCGTCTGCCACGGCGATCACAGTTGGCGTACCGTTTTGCTTGATGATCACGGTAGCGCTGGGTACCGCATTGTCACCTTCACGAATAAGGCCACGCAAGGTCATGGTAGCCTGGGTACGGGGCGTTTCGTCCTTGCGGATGATCCAGCTATCGCCATTGACGATCGCTTTGAAATGCCCCGGGGCCAGTACCTTGTTTAGAAGTTCGCCGATAGAAGCTGCTTCAAAGCTGGCTGCCGGTACCTTTACGGCCGAAAGCTCTTCATTCGCATAAGCCAGCCGAACTTTAAAC
Source organism: Paraflavitalea sp. CAU 1676 (assembly GCF_029223285.1). Lineage (GTDB taxonomy): Bacteria > Bacteroidota > Bacteroidia > Chitinophagales > Chitinophagaceae > Paraflavitalea. Next base: position 194,606 of record NZ_JARHUJ010000009.1, read on the forward strand.
TGCTTGCCAAAGTCTTCCGCGATCCGGGCCAGGTTATTGGCCGCGTGCCGGAAATGCAGCCCGGCTGTTTGCGCCTGAGCATGCAACATGCCTGCTGTTAAAAGCAGCACAAGTAGATAGAATGGTGTTCTGCGTTTTACGTTTTCCATTTTTTTGTACATTACAGTAAGGACAATAAGTTAGCTATCCGCTCCACCAGCCGTGGATGCAGCGTCATTGTGATTGGTTGTTTCTATGATATGTTAGTGGATATTAAATCCCGTCAGTGCATTCAACACCTTTAGGTTGTCATTTAGAGGTACTGTCAAGTTCCAGGTCAAACTTATTTTCATCTTCGGGTCTATATGATTGGTCGATAGTTTCACGCCATAATACGATTCAATACAACGAATTAAGGTTTCAAGGGAGATGTCGTAGAGCCTGATTTCGGACCGCGTCCACCAGTCTGCAACAAGCGGATCGATCATGGCAACCTTGCCGGTTCTGCCCCCGCTTGTTTGTACCTGCATGCCTGTTGTTACCAATAGTTGGCCGCTGTTATTCTTCAACGATACCTTACCCTCCTTGACAGTTAAACGGATGTCCTGGGAGTCGATCTTGTTGATCGTGAATTGAGTACCCAGCACTGTTACAGAATGCTTGTTCACCGAAATAGAAAATTGGTGCAAACTGTCTTTAGCGATATTGAAGAAAACCGTTCCCCTTGTGAGTTCAGTGTTGCGGGCCATCCTGAAATCGGGATGAATGCGAACCGTGGAACGGGGCGCCAGCCAAAGTACAGAGCCATCTTGCAGGGTCACCTGGCGGGCACTGTCGTTTGAATGCAATTCTGTCCAGGCTTCCTGTACCGGCTCCTGCTGCGACCACGGCATTTTAAAGAATACGGCTACCAGGATGGCAGCGGCGGCACTTAGCCCTATATAAAATAGTTGCTTTTTCTGTTGCCGGCTGCGAGCCAGTTTTTGATGGATATTGTGACGCAGGAGCTCCTTGTGGGCTGGGTCCAAAGCATCTGGCTGTTCCCATGCCTGCTGCCATTGCTGATCGTCTGAAGGTGTTTTGTTTCGTCTTGATTTACGGGGCATGAAAACGTCTTTGATCAATAGACGCTCGATGTTAAAATCTGGTACTATACCTTTTGGGAGAAATTCGTGGAGTTAACGATTTGGTCATATTGGAAAGGTTATGGAGGATGCTGTAAGACTACAGAAAGAACAACTGAACCTGGCGGAGGAGTTTCACAATGCGTTGTCCGGCAGTATGCAGTTGGTTCTTGACGGTCTGCTCACTCAGGCGAAGTTCGGCGGCGATCTCCTTGACCGAACGTTGCTCTTCGATCTTCATGGCATAGATGCGGCGCATTTGCCCGGGAAGGGTGTCCATGGCGCCCCGCCATATATAATATACCTGTTTATATTGGTATTGCTCATCGGGAAGCGGTGTGATCTCCTGTTGGTCGGGCATTTCTTCGCGCAGAATGTATTTTCTTCTTTTCGATGCGCGGATATGGTCGCTGATACAGTGTTGAACTATGGTGTACAGGTAATTACGGAAAGAGGAATGAATAATGATAGCAGTACGCTTGTTCCACAGGCGGATAAATACTTCCTGCAGAACATCATCCGCTTCTTCCGATCCGTTCAATCGCATACTGATATAAGTATGCAGCGGACCGGCATAGCGGTTGAATATCTCATCAAAAGCAGTTATGTCCCCCGCGCGCAACTGCAACAGTAATGACCCTTCATCGGGGGTTAATTCCTGATAGTTCATATGGCGGCAAACTTAGTTACCAAATGTAACGATGTGGCAGCAGGTATTTTACCAAATGTTTAAGTTTTTATATTGTTGCAGGTTTCTGCAAGCTAAAGTGGGACATTTGAGCGCTGTAAGCACCTTCTTTGAAGTCAGAAAAATTGCGTAACTTAAGGCATACGAAATTGCAAACGATTGCGTAGGTTTTCCCCTATCCTCTGCGAAAAGCACAGTGGGTTTCTTTTCCACCTTTTTTAACCAATAATAACTGAATGTATGTTGTGGGATGACTTTTTAGCCTGTCGGAGAAAACGACTTGAGCAGCAACGCCTCGAACAACAATCGCACGAACCGGCGGCTAAACAGGTGATGTGCAATGAGGCCGATAAGGCACTTTTCCTGAAGCACTTCCGCGAAAAAATGGAGCAGGTCATCGCCCCCGCCTTCGGCAAATGTGTACAGTCCCTTAATCGCTACGGCATCACCGCACAGCAGATAGACCGGATGGACCGGGTACATCCCAATATATCACTCGATATCCGGTTCGACGGACAGAACTATTGTATGTTCCTGCTTTCACCCATGGAATCGGAAGATAAGATCGCCCTGCGCACGCTCATTCATAAGAACAATGCCTGGAATTATGAGGATGCTACGCGGGTGGATATGGACCAGATCTCCGAATCACTGATCCGCGAGAAAGTACAGGAGGCGATCGATGCATTGGACGATCGTTGATAAATCGTATTTATTACACTTATTTGCTCCGGTAATCTTACATTAGCGATTGTAAAGTTTGCCGGTGAACATGATTAAACTTAATATATCCCCTTTTATCCCGGCCAGAGCAGCCGGGATATTTTTTGTATTGTTGTGTCTATCCATCGCTGCCCCTGCACAGCAGCCTGTTCGCACCATTCCCATTGCCGAAGGCTGGGCCAGTAATTCTGTCAATACGGTCATATTCCGCAAAAATGCCCTGGTAACACATAAGAACTGGCAATACACGGCATTCTACAACCAGGAAGGGTTTGTGGTACTTGGAAAACGTAAACAGGGAACTGCGCAATGGCAGTTGAAAACCACTCCTTACAAAGGAAATGTAACAGATGCCCACAATACCATCAGTCTCATGGTGGATGGAGATGGATACCTGCATCTGGCATGGGATCACCACAATCATCCTTTGCGTTATTGCCAAAGTGTAGCGCCCGGTTCGCTGGAGCTTACCAACAAAATGCCCATGACCGGTCAATCGGAGCAACGCGTAAGTTATCCGGAATTCTACCAGTTACCCGATGGGAACCTGCTGTTCCTGTATCGCGACGGGCAATCGGGCCAGGGTAACCTTGTTATTAACCGGTACGACCGGAAAACGAAACAATGGACCTCCCTTCATCATAACCTCATCGATGGTGAGTCGCAGCGCAATGCTTACTGGCAGGCGTGCGTCGATACCAAAGGTATCCTGCATGTGTCGTGGGTATGGCGCGAAAGTCCCGATGTAGCCAGCAACCACGACCTGGCCTATGCCCGTTCAACAGATGGGGGAAAGACCTGGGAAACTTCGAAAGGGGTACAGTATGTGTTGCCCATTACGGCTGCCACTGCCGAATATGCCTGCCGCATACCGCAGAATAGTGAGCTGATCAATCAAACCTCCATGTATGCCGACGAGCAGGGCCATCCTTATATCGCTACCTACTGGCGCGAGGAGGGATCGGATATACCTCAATACCACGTTGTATACAATGATGAAGCCGGCTGGCATGATCGTAACCTCGCATTTCGTACAACTCCCTTCAGCTTAAAAGGGGGCGGTACCAAACGTATTCCCATCTCTCGTCCGCAGATCATGGTGTGGAAGCAGGGGCGTATGACAGCTGCCGCCCTGGTGTTCAGGGATGCGGAAAGGCAGGATAGGGTATCCATTGCCACCATTGAGGATCTGGCCTCAGGAGCATGGAAACTCCAGGACCTTACCACGGAACCGGTAGGTTCCTGGGAACCTACCTATGATACCGAATGGTGGAAGCAGAAAAAGGTATTGCAGCTTTTTGTACAACGGGTAGAACAGGTTGATGGAGAAGGGAAAGCCAATTTGCCTCCGCAAACGATTTCGGTATTAGAATGGAAGCCAGTGCGCCAACGCTAAGGCTTCTGCTGTAACTTGCCAGCTGCCTGTTTACTATACCTAAACATACCCTCAACACAAAACAAGACGATCGCAATGATGAAAAAAAGAATATCCTGGAAACAATGCGCTGCCGCCACGACCCTGGTCTTTGCTGTAGCCTGCGGTACACAAAAGCAATCGACCAGCAAGGCCGACAAAGCATTGGCCCAGTCATTCGACAAAGGATTTGCCGACGCCGGCGCACAGTATAAGATATTGATGAAAGACCTGCCGGCCGATAAGTTTCCCAAGACCTATTTTCCCACAACCGCTAAACACGAATACAGCGGATCGGGCTGGTGGTGCTCTGGTTTCTATCCCGGCACTTTGTTATATACGTTTGAACAAACAAAGGATGAAGCGCTTTATAAAGAGGCTATGCGTATCCTCGAGCCGCTGAAGAAGGAACAATTCAATAAGTCTACGCACGATCTTGGTTTCATGATGTTCTGCAGCTTTGGCAATGCCAACCGGTTGCAGCCAAAGCCGGAGTATAAAGAGATATTGATCAACAGCGCTAAATCGCTTTGTACCCGTTTCGATCCGAAAGTGGGCTGCATCAAGTCGTGGGATTCAAAGAAACCCGAGTTCCTGGTGATCATCGATAATATGATGAACCTCGAACTGCTTTTCTGGGCAACAGAAGCTACCGGCGACTCCTCCTATTATAAAATAGCGGTTACGCACGCCAATACCACCATCAAGAATCATTTCCGCCCCGATTACAGTTCCTACCACGTCATCAATTACAATCCCGAAACGGGCGCCGTTCAGCAAAAGCGTACGGCACAAGGTGCGGCCGATGAATCGGCCTGGGCACGCGGACAAGCCTGGGGACTCTACGGTTTTACCGTCATGTACCGCGCTACCAAAGACAAACAATATCTCGACCAGGCCAATCATATCGCCCGCTATATCCTCTCGCATCCCAACCTGCCGGCGGATAAAGTGCCTTATTGGGATTTCAATGCACCGGGTTTACCCAATGCCCTGCGCGATGCATCGGCGGCTGCCATTATGGCTTCCGCTTTGTTGGAGTTGCAGGGTTATGTTGAACCTGCCCAGTCAAAAGAGTATTTCGGTGTAGCGGAAGCGATGTTGCGTTCCCTGTCATCGCCAGCCTATAAAGCAGCACCCGGTGCAAATGGTGGTTTCCTGATCGAACATTGTGTTGGTCACCTGCCTGCCAAGTCGGAAGTAGATGTGCCACTTACTTATGCGGATTATTATTATGTAGAAGCGATGAAGCGCTACAAAGACCTGGCTAAATAGTCTGGCATTTCAATCATCAAGCACAAAAAGAACCATATGAAAAAATATCTCATCGTCATAGGTATGTTAGCGAGCGGCTTTGGTGCATTATCGCAATCAAAGAAAGCGCAGCCTGCCCCCATCAACGACCGGTCCTATTGGCTGGCGCAACTCGATAAAGTGGCCAGACCCGTAATGTCGAATCTGGCAGCCGGTACCCTGCGGCAAAACATGCCGGTAACTCTTTCGCCTAAAGTAGACAATGCAGGCAATCGTGCGCAGGTAGCCTACCTCGAAGCATTTGGCCGGGTACTGGCGGGTATTGCTCCCTGGATGGAAAGCGAAGCGGGCAATGCGGAAGAAAAAGCATTGCGTCAGCAGTACCGTGATTGGGCTGTTAAAGGAGTGGCACAAGCGGTCGATACTGCCGGCAAAGACTATATGCGTTTTACCGGCGGGCAGCCACTCGTAGATGCATCCTTTATGGCCCTCGGTCTTGTGCGCTGCCCCTGGTTGTGGGCACACTTGTCGCCCAAAGTGCAGGCAGATGTGGTAGCAGCTTTCAAAGCTACCCGCAGCATCGTTCCCGGTTACAATAACTGGATACTGTTTTCGGGCATGATCGAAGCTTTTTTCTGCAAGTATGGCATAGAGTATGATGGGGTGCGGATCGACTATGGTATCCGCGAGTTTGCCAACAACTGGTATGTGGGTGATGGTGTTTATTCTGATGGTGCCCAATATCATTGGGACTATTACAATAGCTATGTGATTCAGCCATACCTTGGGAATATACTGGCGGTGTTAAGACAACGCAATCCACGTGCCTATGACTGGTATGCGCCTAAGTTCGATCAGATCAGTAAGCGCTATGCTGTTTTGCAGGAGCGGATGATCAATACAGATGGAAGTTTTCCGGTTACGGGACGCTCTATCACGTACCGTGGCGGTGCTTTCCATCACCTGGCCGATATGAGCCTGCGCAAGCAATTGCCACAGGAGTTAAAGCCGGCCCAGGTGAGAGGCGCACTCACGGCAGTTGTAAAGAAAACACTGGAAGCACCTTCCACATTCACAAAAGATGGCTGGCTCAATATCGGGTTGGCTGGTCATCAACCCGGATTGTCGGAGGGATATATCAACACCGGTAGCATTTACCTCTGTACGTTCATTTTCCTTCCGCTCGGTCTGCCGGAAACCGATGATTTCTGGGCCGCCCCAGCCGAGCCATGGACCGCCGTAAAAGTGTGGAATGGTCAGGATCTGCAAGCCGATCATGCCGTGGAAATAAAGTAAGAATATTCAACATTATCGATAAGCGAAGCCACCTCTTGCGGGGTGGCTTTTGTTATGTGGGCCTTTTTGGAGGCCGTATGGCGGTAGACCGGCATAGGGGTGACTTTAGTGTTCTAATCAAGTAAATAAACTAATGTCTGCTATGCGTTTGCTGCTGCCAGTACTGCTGGGCGTGATCCTATTGGCCGGATGCCAGAAAAAGGACCTCAACAACCAGCCTCATGAAAAAGCGATCCTCTTCTTCACCGTACCTAACCAGATTGGAAAAACAGAGATCACCCGAACCGTCGATACCAGCCGCGTAAGGCTCACCATGCCCACGGGTACTGATATGACGGCGATCAAACCAAGGATCACCGTTTCTGACGGAGCATCCATTTTTCCTGCCTCCGGCGAATCCGTCAATTTTGCTACCAATAATAATAAATTCACCTATAAGGTAACCGCGCAGGATGGTGCCACCCGCAACTGGCTGGTGGAGATCAAAGTGATCGACAATACCTACGATAGCCTGGTGCTGATACCCAATACCGGCAAGTGGAACGAGAAATTCCTGGTATTCCACGATACAGTATATAATAACTATCTCACACGTTTTTCCGGCTGGAATGGAGGCGATGGCTGTGTGTCCATACCGCTGCCCAACGGCAACGTAGTGTGGTCGTTCCAGGATAGCTTTTTCGGACAGGTAACGCAAGACCGCTCCCGCATCGATAACGTATTCGTTCGCAACGCTGGCTTTATACAGGTAGGTAACTCTACCACCGCTGCCTCCTATATACAATTAAATCCGTTGGGCATCGATGGTAAGGCCAAGACCTGGGTTACCGTGCCCGGCGTTGAAGATGGCAATAAAGAATTGTACTGGGGTGGTCCTGCGCAGGTAGTGGGCAACGAAGTACAAATGGTGATGGGCCATCTGGTGGACGAAGCCGGTGTATTGCACCACAAAGCCACCGATGCTGTCGTGTTCTCTCTGCCGGATATGCAGGTAAAAAAGATCGTTCGGGACCGTTATACCGGTGAGCATCCATTCGATGCCAGCTTGTTTAAGGGATCTGATGGCTATACATATATGTATACCACTCGTTCGTTCCCCATCTGCGGTTCGGATGTGTTGGTGGCACGGGCTGCCAACAATGATATCACCGGCGAATGGGAGTACTATTCCAAAACCGGTTGGGCCAAGACCATACCGGCCAACGAAGACTTTAAATCTATCCTTACTGCCAATGCCACGCAGCCCAATGTATTTGAACGAAACGGCAAATATTACCTCGTATCCCAAACATCCTGCTACGGGCTTAATATCGATATCTGGGAAGCCAGTAGCCCGGTAGGCCCCTTCACCAACCAAAGAACTTTATACCAGATACCGGAAAAGTATCAGCTGCCTGAGTTTATCACCTACAACGCAGTAGTGCATCATTCTTTGTCGAGGCATGGGGAGCTGGTGATCTCTTACAACATCAATCCGGGCGATTTCTGGAGCAACTTTAATAAACCCGGCAGTGCCGACAGGTACCGCCCCTGGTTTGTACGTGTGTTCAATTGGCAATAAGTTGAATTGGCTCAGGCCGGAGGGTAACGACTCCGGCCAATGAGCTTTGCAACACGAACCGGGGAGTAAGGTGATGTGGTGACAAACAGGTATTCAATTACCAACCATATAAACTTTACAATTATGAAAAGACGATTGCTGTCTGCCCGTCGCTCCCTGACGGGTATCCTCCTCGCTATGCTCAGTCTGGCCAGCTGTATCAAAATGGCCGGTCCTCAACAGGAACAATCTACACCAGCCTCTTCAGCTTCTCAAACTTTTGTGGCTGCCGCCAATGCGGTGATCGCTCCCGGTACCAATGGCTTCTATAGTATCACCAATGTGCTCAGCGGTCATGCTATGGAAGTATTCGCCAGCTCCACTGCCAACGGCGGAGCTGTTGTACAATATGCCAATTTCGGATTTCAGAACCAGAAGTGGGTAGTGAAGGATATTGGCAGCGGATACTTTTCCCTGCAAAACGGTTACAGTGGTAAAGTGCTGGATGTGCCTGGCAGTACTACGGTATCCGGCACCCAGCTGCAGCAGTATACCTGGAATACTTCCAATGCGCAGCAGTGGAGTATTGTAGATGTAGGCAGCGGTGCCTACAAGATCATCAATCGCGGCAACGGACTGGCCGTTACCAACCACAACGGCGCCACCGGTAGTGGCACAGCCATTACCCAGGAAACTTATACCGGCAGCAATGCGCAGAAGTGGATCTTTACCCTCGATACGCGCAGCAGTTACCAGGCCAATAACGGATGGGTGAGCGGTGCCCAGGTGTTTACCGACCTCGAGTACAACAATTACCTCACGCGCTTCAGTGGCTGGAATGGCGGTGACGGATGTTATTCACTGTTGCTGCCCAATAACAACGTGCTCTGGACATTCCAGGATAGTTTCTTCGGCGATGTAGATGCCAATCGCAACAGGAACGCCAACAACAATTCCTTCCGCCGTAATGCCGGTATCCTGCAAAACAATAAGTCACTTTCGAGCTTTGTACAGCTGAACAGTGGTACCGGCAAGAATGCTCAAACCTGGGTGCAATATGATAATCTGCCATCCAATGACGATCATGAGCTGTATTGGCCCGGCGATGCACAGGTAAAGAACAATACGGTGCAAATGCTGCTCAGTCACCTCGTGTACAATACCAGCGGAGGTCTCGATCATCCGGGAACTGATGTAGCCGTATTCTCCCTGCCCAATATGACGCTTACCCAGGTGATCAAGAATAAGTTTGTTGGCAACACTACCTACGATGGCGGGTTGCTTACTGATGCCGACGGCTATACTTATATGTATGGTGGTGATGGCAATGGCGTGAAGGTGGCTCGTGTGGCCAACAATGATCTTACGGGAACCTGGCAGTTCTACACCAACAGTGGATGGCAAAATACGCCCGATAGCCGTGTCATCATGACCGATAATGCTTCGATCCCTAATGTATTCAAGGAAGGAACCAAATATTACTTCGTTACCCGAAACCCCAATATCTACCTCAGTAAGGACGTGTACATCTATGAAGCTACATCGCCGATAGGCCCGTGGACCAATAAACGCACCATCTATGTAGAACCTCCCATCACCAATGTGGTTACCTACAATGCCAGCCTGCACCAGGAACTCTCGCGCGAAGGTGAGCTCGTGCTGTCGTACAATACCAATCCCACCAGTTTCTGGGACAATTTCAATGCACCCGGCAGTGCCGATAAATACCGGCCCTATTTCGTACGTATTTATAATTGGAAATAATAACTGCTGCAGGAAGGTCACCCGATTGAGGTGCCGCTGATGAGTAGAGGTTAAATCAGCGCAGTAATTCCGTTTAATGATCGATAACCAGGTTCGGGAGCCATGATGCTTGTTGTCGTGGCTTCCGTTAAACCTGTTTAAGAAGAAACGACCTGTGGACTACGGATCGCTTTTAGTGTATAAACGAAGAATCCAAAACCTGTAAGGATAAAGAGCAAGGCGATCAGCGAAGCTTGTGTAAGTCCGAAGAGCACAAACGGGTTGATCTTGATCTGCTCCATCAACAACCGTTCTGTACCATTGAGCAGTGCATAAATGGCAAAAAGCCGGCCCGGCGTGGTGATGCGCCGGCGCAACAACCACAACAAGGCAAACAGAAGAATACCCAGCAATCCTTCATACAGAGAGGTAGGAAACACCGGCTGATCGTTTTGGGGATAGTGGTAAGCCCAGGTCCAGGAGGGTAGAAAAGAAAGCGCTGCCGGTTGGGGTAAGTTATTGATCATCCCCCAATCGCCATCACCAGACAAATGACAGCCAAGACGCCCGATGCCATAGGCCAGTAACATGGCGGGGCTTCCCATATCGAGCATGTGTATAATGGGTATGCGGTGGCGACGGGCAATGAGTAGTGCTACGGCAATGCCCGGCAGCAAACCACCATAGTAAGTAAAGCCGTCTATCTCCAACCAGTTTTGCCAGGGGCCTGCCGCGAGCTCGGGCAGGTGTTCCAGCTTGTGAAAAAGTACAGCACCCAATAGTCCGGCAATCCCGCACCACCATAACATAGAAGGCATGATTTGATAGGGGTGCACCGTTTCGTTTATCGGGGGCTTTTGGCGCGCCTCCTTTTGCTTATAGAATAGGCAGGCCGCAGCAACAAGGGCAGCCAGTAGCCCCGCCCCCCAGTATCCCACACCCGAAAACAGGATGCGTGTAGGGTGGGCAGCAAAAGAACGATAATGTACCAGCGCTGCAATGCCCTTGGCAATCATCAATCCGGCGAGTAAAGCGTATCCCGCAATGGTATACCATGTATACGTACCGGGGCGTGTCAGCCGTACTATCGGCTTTAACCATCCTTCCTGTTCCTTGCGCTTCAATTCCTCCCGGTAGGCCCAATAGGCTGCACCAAAAGCAATAGCGATCAGGGTGCCAAAAGTTTGTAATGGCAGCAGGATGTCCAGGCCGGTGAGCCAGCGAACCAGGTCCGAAAGGGCAGGAAACATACCGGCATGTCACTTGAATACGGATTAACCGCCATATGATGGCTGCTGCCCGTATAAAGGTTTTCAAAATGATGTAATCAATAATACGGTTAGGGAAGCAAAAATGGCAATAGGCACGCTTTGAGGTAAGGGAGTCGCTTTCTGCCTGTTACCTTGCGCAGCATACAACCTTGAAGAATGAAACAAGCAATTGGAGTTGTCGCAATGGCCGGCGCGGTTTTGATAACAGCCTGTAGAAAGAATCGTGAAAAGGAGGCATTTATCAGTGTGAACAAAACGGAGCTATCTGGCCCGGCTACGACTTATTACGACACCTTGCTGGTGAGCTCCAATACCAGTTGGCAGCTTGAAAAGCCGGCCGGAGGCGATTGGTTACAGACCGATACCCGCGAGGGAGGCCCCGGCCAGTCGCGGGTGATATTGCTGGTAACGGCCAATACTACTGCGGATGTACGAACACTTCGGTTGGCCTTCAAAGAATTTCAGACTGGCAGGGAACTGCAAGTGGTGCGCCTAACGCAAAGCAAGGCTTCGTTGAAGGTTACTGCTTTTACAAGCCACGCAAAAGGCGATGAAACGATCGTGATAACGGGAGCCGGTTTTTCGGCGGTAAAGGCCGGTAATATTGTTACGATCAACGGAAAGGCTGCGACGGTAACCCAGGCTGCATTTGACAAACTGGAGGTTACGATGCCGCAACGTGCCGGCGACGGAAAGCTGACCATCAGCATCGGTGAGCAGTTTTATACCAGTACTACGGATATTACCTACGACTGGATTGCTGAGGTGACTACGATATTGGGTGGCCCCGGTGCCAGCAGCTTCAGTAAGATCAAAGATGTAGAAATGGATGCACAGGGTAATGTGTATGTGGTGGATGGCAACGAGATCAAAAAAATAAGTGCCAATGGTACAGTGCTATGGATAGCGGGAAGTGAGGACGCCGGCAACCAGAACGGCAACGGAGCTGGTGCCAGTTTTAATGACCCCGATGGTATTGCCGTCGACAAGCAGGGTAACGTATACGTAGCCGATCTGGCCAATCATCTCATTCGCAAGATCGATGTAAACGGGAATGTGACAACACTGGCAGGCAAAGAGATTGGTAATAGTGATGGAACGGGAGAGGCGGCCCGGTTTGCGCATCCGGCCGATGTAGCCATTGATGAACAGGGTAATGTATATGTAGCTGAGTTTGGCAACAACCATATCAGGATCGTGAGTCCTGCAGGGGGAGTTACTACGCTGAGTAAAAATGGTACACCTGTGGCGGTGCCTTCTGCTTATCGTCTGGCATTGGGGAAGAATGGTGAGGTGATTGTGTCGTCCATAAATGGGCATAAGGTATTTAAGGTGGATGGAAACAAAGAGGTGATATTGGTGGCGGGAAAAGATATGGGTGGCTACGAGGAAGGGACCATCGATCAGGCCCGGTTTAAGAACCCTTCGGGCATTGCAGTGGATGAACAGGGTACGCTCTTCATTGCCGATCAAAATAACCATCGCATCAGGAAGATCAGTACGGCACAGGTGGTGAGCACCCTGGCGGGCAGCGGGGTAGCGGACTTTGCCAATGGTATTGGAACCGAAGCGGCCTTCAATATACCTGTTGGGTTGATGTTGACGAAAGATCATGTGCTGCTGGTGGCAGATGCGCAAAACCTGGCCATCCGGAAAGTTGTCCTTAAATAGTGTATAGGTTGTATATTCAGGTCCATGCGCAAACTACTCCTGATCTGCTGTACTTTACTTGTTGAGGTTGCCGCTGCACAACCATTGCGGGAGATAGATGCAGCAGGAGTATCGTTTCGCGGACTCTCCTTTCTCGATACGCTCCTGCAAGGCAAGCGGATTGTAATGCTGGGAGAAAGCAGTCATGGTACAGAACAATACAGCCAGGTGAAGGTGGAGCTGGTTCGATACTTACAGGAGAAACTTGGATACAAAGTACTGTTGTTCGAATCGCCCATGGCCGCCTGTAGTTATTTGCCGATTACAAAAGATACTTCAGCAGCACTTCGGGTAAAAGCATCGTTGCAGTCCTTCTGGCATACGCAAACCATCGTAACCTTGTTCCGGTATGCCCAACAACGAGGGCTGATGATAGGGGGCTTCGATCCGCAGTTTGTGCGATCTCCTTACCCCAAATTGTTTTATGAAGCAGCAATGGCTTCGCAACCATCCTTGGTTGCCGCCATCAATCACCTTGAAACGAGGGTGGATGAAACTTATACCAATCCCAAACTTTACCTTTCATTGCGTGATAGTTTTTCTACTGCCTATTCGCAGATAGCGAAACAAATGGAGCAGATGCCGCTTTCGCCCTTGCAGCAATGGGTACATCAGCTGATGGCTGTCAATAGCCATTATTATGCAGGCATCACGAAAGGCGAAGAACGAGATCATTGTATGGCTGACAACATCATCTGGCTGGCGGATAACCTGTATAAAAAGGAGAAGATAATCATCTGGGCGCACAACACGCACATCGATAAGGTCGCCACAACTCCCCGGCGAATTATGGGCAAAATGCTGACAGATCACTTTAAGGATCAGCTATACAGCGTAGGCCTTTTTATGGCCAACGGATCAACTGCCCTGTATCCCAATAATGTAATAGCTGTTAAGCCTCCCTTAAAAGGTTCATTGGAAGCATATATGCTGCAAAGCGGCTATAGAATAACATTCGCAGAGAGTAGTGATCCTTTTTTCCGTAAGCCGGTACCAACCTGGCATTGGGGAAAGGAAAAACAACGTATGGAGATCAATAAAAGTTTTGATGCTGTAATATTGGTGAACGGCGTTTCTGCGCCAGGCTACCTTGAAAAGTCAGGACTTACTGTAGTAAGGTTGATGTTAGCTCCCCCAGCCGCTGGCAGGTCAATGGTTGTTCTGCAAAGCAAAGGATTGATTATCTTTAATACAGCAGTTCCCAGATTTCCCATTCAATTAAAACAGCCATTATGGAAATGCCTAAAAATGCCGTCAACTGGGTAGAGATCCCGGTTGCCGATTTCGAAAGGGCAAAAGCATTTTACAGCAAGATATTTGATTACGAAATGCCCGAAACACAAATGGGCCCTGTCCACAGGGGCTTTTTGCTGCACGACCAACAGGGTGGAGGTGTAGGCGGCGCCATCGTGGCCGGCGAGGGATATGAGCCTACTGCTAAAGGCGCCAAAGTTTATCTCAATGCAGGAGCCGACCTCTCGGTGGTATTAGACCGGGTGGAGGCAGCCGGCGGTAAAGTGATATTCCCCAAAACAGTGGTTACACCGGAACTGGGGTATTTTGCTGCACTGCAGGATTCGGAAGGAAATCATATTTACCTGCACTCGATGGGGTAGGGTTTTACATTGTTCTTTACTAAACATTCTTCTCATCCATCAGTTTTACCCACAACAATCGAATGCTCACATCACAACCCATCAAGGACTTTGTAGCTACTGCGCGGGCCTATTGCACCTTTATCGAAACCGATCAGGGCCACAATCCCCGGCAGTTCCTGCGCACGGTGCAAAAAGACCTGCTGATGCTGTACCGGTTCGGACTCGATCTGCCGCAGATAGAAGCGCCGGGAGAGGTGGATATGAGCCATACGGATGATAAGATACACCTGGATAGGGTGCTGCGATTGATCCGCGACCGGGTGCCCGTAAAATCTTACTGGGTGACCCTGACCCCGCTCGATTTTGTAAACCCCACAGAAATAGGCACCGGCGACCTGGTAGATGACCTGGGCGATATTTACCTCGATCTCAAACGCGGACTGGTCCTTTTCGATACCTCTGATACATTGGCCCGGGAATACGCCGTTTGGTACTTCCGGTTCCATTATACTCACCACTGGGGGCAACATTGCATAGACGCCCTCCAGATTATCCATCACTCCCTCAATTCACACGCTTAATACATCGAATGCTCCGCCCGGGACAGGGGCTTGAATATCCCGTTTCGATTACGATCTTTTTTCCCACTCCCATAGCAGGCGGCCACGCCATGAGTGACTACACAGAATATACCGCCACCAGATTAAAAGCTTTATGTATATTGGGCGCCCATTTACCTTATCTCCCGTCATTAACCATTCCTCCTGTGAGCCGACCCGAATGCCGGTAACAACCGGTTGTAGCCAAATGACTTGCATATGAAGGATAAGCTGACTGACTGCGCTGTTACCCAACCACCTCCTGCCTTTTCCGGGAAGACCTTTGCATACCTGATCCTGCTGATGATTGCCTGTTGCCTTGGCCGGCCAACCTTTGCTCAGGAAACACCCCGGCTGCAACAAGTACTCATTAACCTGGCTGCCCGCAACAAGCCGCTCGACAAAATATTACAAGACATTGAATCCCAAACACAATTCCGCTTTGTATACAATCCGGCCGAACTCAAAGCCGCCGGCACCGTGTCTGTCAACCGGCGTATGATCTCTGTCGATGAGGCGCTGGAGGAACTACTACCGGCCAGCCTCGAGTTCCGCCAGCGGGGGCTCAATATCCTCATCCTCGTAAAGGAAGAGCCGGTCCAGGCAAACCCCAACGCCCCCTTCCTGGTTACCGGCCGTATCATCGATGTGAATCAGCAGCCGCTTCCCGGCGTCACTGTTACTGTCAAAAGCAGCAACCGGGCAACCGTTACCAACGAGCAGGGCAATTTCATGATCAATGCCACCCGCAACGATAGCCTCGAACTCAGTTCTGTTGGTTTCGCCAACAGGGTGATCGCCGTGCAACCCCGGCCCATGACCATCCTGCTCAACCCCAACCAACGCCAGGCGCTCAATGAGGTCATCGTCATTGGATACGGTAACCTGCAACGCAAGAAATTATCTACTGCCATATCCACCGTGTCGGCAGCGCAGCTCAACGAACGTTCCGCGTCAATCAACATCGTCGAAGCCATGGCAGGCAAAGTTCCGGGCGCCAGCATCATGCTCAATTCCGGTAAGCCCGGCAGCAGTCCCACCATTAAGATCAGGGGCACCGGATCCATCAACGCCTCCAATGCGCCGTTGTTTGTACTCGATGGCATTGTAGGCCTTGATCCCATGCTCATCGATCCCAATATTATCCAGTCCGTCGATATATTGAAAGACGCAGCTTCAGCAGCTATCTATGGTTCGCGCGGCAGCAATGGCGTTATCCTGATGACCACCAAAGAAGGCGTAAAGAACCGTTCCAATATCATCTTCACCAACCGCATCAGTGTCGGTACGCTAGCCCGCGAGATCGACCTGCTCGATGCGCAGGGCGCTCTTGACATGATCGAG
Organism: Paraflavitalea sp. CAU 1676; assembly: GCF_029223285.1. Lineage (GTDB taxonomy): Bacteria > Bacteroidota > Bacteroidia > Chitinophagales > Chitinophagaceae > Paraflavitalea. The sequence continues at coordinate 210,889 of NZ_JARHUJ010000009.1, forward strand.
CGGCAATACGCGTATGTGCCCGGCCGGCTCGCGCCACATAAAGACCCCAACAATAATTTTTCCCGCAAGGCCGAACTCTTTAACGCAGATGGTACGCCCCGCTACAATGTAAACTGGCAAAAAGAAGCTACCCGCCCCGCCTTTTCTACCAATACAGGGTTGACCTTTACCGGCGGCCGCGACAATTTAACCAGCCTTGTGAGTGTGTCGTATAAAAAGCAGGAAGGTATATTCGAAAACAGCTATCTGCAGCAGATAAACCTGTTTGCCAATATAGGCTGGGATGTTAAGCCCTGGTTCCACCTCAAGACCATTATCAATGGAGGCGGACTGCAATCGCGCAATGTGGACCTCAATGCCCTTGGCTTCAATGCCATTCGTGAAATGTATGAATACCTGCCGTTTATTCCCGCCCGGTACAGTGATGGTACCTGGTCGCGCAAGGGCGATTATCCCGGCGCCGAGCAGTCGGAGAATCCTAACCGCTTGCTCAATGATGTGAAGTCGGTGACGGGCCAAACCTATGTAATGGGCAATATGACCGGTACCATCCACCTGGGTAAAAAGGTCGATCTCGTTACCAGCTTCAGTGGACAATTGGGAGGTAACTACAATAATTATTACTCGGGAATCGGCGTATTTGGTTTCTCCGATGTGCAGCACGGTGTAGCGCAAAGAATGAATGGCAATGCAGGAGCCTGGACCAATGAAGATTACCTTACTTTTAATGACCGCTTCGGTAAGCATAAATTGAATGCTGTTGTCGGAGCAAGCTGGTACTATAATGTAGGTACAGGCACCTTCGCCGGCTCCGAGAATTTTTTCGATGACCTTTTTGGATACAATAGTCTGCAGGCGGGCACATTACCCCAGGGGCCGGTATCGAATCGTCAGCAAAACCAAATGAACTCTTTTTATACCCGGCTTCAGTACGATTACGATAGCCGCTACCTGGCCGGCGCCTCCTTTCGTGTCGATGGCTCATCCCGCTTTGGGGCCAATAACAAATATGGCTACTTTCCGGCGGTGTGGGCGGCCTGGCTATTGTCGGGCGAAAAGTTCTTTGCTCCGTTGTTGAATACCGTTAATTATTTTAAACTGCGGGTAAGCTGGGGCGTTACCGGCAATTCGGAGATTGGAAATTACGCCACCCTTTCCCGACTGAATCCTACCCAGGTGGTGTTTAATGGTCAGCAGCAGCCTGCTGTGGTATTGTCCAACCCTGGGAACAAGGACCTTAAGTGGGAGCGGGGCAAGCAGTGGAATATAGGGGTGGATGCCAGTATCCTGAATGATCGTATACAGATCACGGCCGAGGCTTATCGCAAACTCACTTCCGACCTGCTGTATAATAAACAGCTGCCCTCAACGACCGGCTTTACCGGCATCTATGACAATATCGGTTCCATCCGCAACCAGGGCATCGAGCTCAGCATCCGCAGCCGGAACATTACGGGGAATAAATTCAGTTGGACAACCGGTTTTAATTTCTACCTCAACCGTTCCAAGGTGCTGCACCTCAATGGCGATATCATTTACAACTGGGCGGGCCGCATCAAGGAAGGACAGCCCATCGATCAATACTTTGGTTATTACCGCACCGGTACCTGGAGCAGTAAAGAGTCGCAGGAAGCGGCCGCCTTTGGTCGCAAGCCCGGCGATATCAAATGGGCCGATAACAACAACAATGGTATGAAGGATGCCGGTGATCGCGTGCCCCTGGGCAGCAAAATGCCCCGCTACCAATGCGATCTTACCAACACCTTCAGTAAAGGTGCCTTCTCGCTTTTTGTGGACATAAGCGGTATGTTTGGCCATAAGCTCGCCAATTTTCCACGGTTCATCATGGAGAGCTCCACCACCAGCGTAAACAGCTATAGCGGTATCTTAAATGGTTGGACGCCCGAAAATCAACAAACCAGTCAGGCGCAACTGCGGCTGCAAACCGACCGGGGCGAGAATGAAATGGATAATTATTACATCGAAGATGGGTCGTTTGTGCGTGTTAGAAATATGGCGCTCAATTACGAATTGCAGCCCACCTTGTTGAGAAAGCTGCATATGGAAAAGTGCACCATCGGAGTCAATGCAGAGAACTATTTCCTGTTCACAAAATACAAGGGATTCGATCCTGAAACCACCTCTTTCGACGGCGACCTCAACCAGGGGGTGGATGTATACCAGTATCCCAAAGCGAAAACAATTTCATTTACATTACAGGTAACCCTTTAAAGCGATCGGATGAGGCAATTGATAATCATAATAGGGAGTGTGGTGATGCTGGTAGCCAGCAGTTGCCATAAGTTCCTGGAGGAAGATAAGGCCGGGTTCATCAGTCCAGATAAATACTACGCCACCGAAGGGCAGGTGCGGGCGGCCGTTAATGGCACCTATGCCGGGCTCGATGATATTTTTTCTACCGGTATCGGCGTAGCCAATAGCCCCTGCTTTATGCTGGAGTACCTTACCGGTTACAGTACCCGCCTGCGTGGGTCGGGATTGGAAGATAACCAGTTCCTGCGGCTCGATTATGTAGACCCCGCCAATAATTTCGTGGAGAACTGGTGGAAGGCGATCTATTATCCGTTGGAGAATTGCAATAGTGCCATTGATAATCTAACACGCACCACTATACTGCCGGAAGCAGCCAAAAACAAGTATCTGGGTGAAGTGTATTTCCTGCGTGCCTGGTACTACTTCATGGGTGTACGTCTCTATGGTGAGATACCCCTCAAAACTACGCCTACCACCGATCTCAGTGAAACGCGTATTCCGAAAGCGTCCATCGCTCAGCTATATGATCAGATAGTGTCCGATCTGCAGCGGGCCGAGCAGTCGGGCCTTCCCTGGACCGATGGTTCGGGCCATGTATCCATGGGCGCGGTGAAGTCGCTGCTGGCAAAAGTGTACATCACGATGGCTGGCTATCCCTTACAAAAAGGAACATCGCATTACCAATTGGCTTATGCCAAAGCGAAGGAAGTGATCGACAGCAAAGCCTTTTCGCTGTTTGCCGATTATGCCGACCTCCGCCAGCAATCGCTGCAGAATACCGGTGAGCATATCTTCATGTTGCAACGCGAACGGTTAACGGCTGGCAACATCCTGCATTTTTATTTAATGCCGTTCCCTGATCTGCCCATCACCATTCAGCCGGCCTATGGCGGCGGACTGGCGCCCCGGGTAGAATTTTACAATGCCTTTGCCGCTGTCGACAAGCGCCGGCAGGAAGGGGTATTTTTTTACACCAGTCATCCTGAATTCAACAAACCGTCAAGTATTATTACACTACCCGGACCGCTCATTTACAAGTATTGGGACGATCTGGCAGAACAGACCGGAAAGGCGGGATTGAACTTTTCTTACCTCCGTTATGCGGATGTTTTGCTGCTGTGCGCAGAGGCGAAAGCGCAGGTGGATGGTGGCACAACCAGCGATGCCACCGCGGTCGATGCCTATCACCAGGTGTTGCACAGGGCCTTCCCGGCCAGTACTAAACCGGTGCAGGTAGCTTCAGCGGAGGTATTGAAGGAACGGTTTTTGGAGTTGTGTTTCGAGTGGCAAACCTGGTACGATATGCTGCGCACGCGTAAAGCATTGAATACCTCAACGGGTAAGATCGTGGAGTTGATCGGCTACCAGGCGCCCAATCACGTAAGAGCATTTACGGAACAGGACCTGCGGCTGCCGATTCCGCTCAGCGAGGTCCAGAAAAACCCCTTGCTTAAATAGACATCTTCGGATACTTTTGCATAGGTTTTGATAATACATACCTGCATGGAAAAACAGCGTTTACAGCATTTGATAGAAAAGGTACTCAGCGGCCGCGCCTCTGTGCAGGAACAGCAGGAGCTCGACGAATGGTATGCAATGCAGGGCCAGGAAAAGGGTTTTACCAACGAATTATCTGGTGAAAAGAAGCAGGCGCTTGGTAAGCAATTGTTCCAAAACATTGAAGGGCGTTTGCAGGAAGAGCAGGAGCAGGAAGCGACTGTAACACCCGCTTACGAATTGCCTGCCCGCAGTTATTCCAAATGGTTGGTAGCGGCGGCAGTGTTGGTGCTGCTGGCGGCCGGCGGATTTTATTTCTTTAATCAAAAGCCCGCAGCTCCGCAGGTGACTGCGGCGGTATGGGCTCAACACAATACGACCAGCGATGTAGAGGAAATACACCTGCCCGATCAATCGACTGTTTGGCTCAACGCGGGTTCCTCCATCCGCTTCGATACGGCTTTTACGAGCGGCAAAAGAGAAATATGGCTCGAAGGCGAAGCTTATTTCGATGTGGCGCATCTGGAAGGTAAACCGTTTGAAGTGCATACCGGCCGCATTACAACGCGCGTGTTGGGTACGGCCTTCAATATCGATGCTTACGATCTTTCTAAAGATATTACGGTTACGGTAAGGCGGGGCAAGGTATCGGTCAGTGATTCGACCAAAGAGCTTGGACAGCTGCTGCCCGACCAACGGATCATTTGCCGGGCAGATGGCAGTTTTCAACAGGATACCATTGCTGCGGGCGACTACATGGCCTGGTCTGCCGGTCAGCTCGTATTCCGTGATATGCAGTTTAGGGAAGTAGCTAAAAGGCTCGAGCGCAAATTTGGAGTTACCTTCGTTTTCAGGAATGCCGATATTGCGGATTGTCCCGTCACTGCCAGCTTCGAACCCACGGTTCAGTTGAAAGATATCCTCGAAATGATCGCTCTCACCAATGGCAGTACCATCACCCGCGACGGAACTTCCAATCAATATATAATTACCGGCACGAAGAAGTGCAAATAGCAGGGGCTTGCTTTGGGCTGTCCAGGTGCTTCGCAATGCTGATGAATGCAGGATTGCCTCGTGGTCTCTTCAATAGCGGTTGCTACCACCTTACGTGACTATAACCACGTATGATTAAATTTCCACGCACACCATGGCTGCGCCGCTTACTATTGATCACTTGCCTCGGAAACAGAGCCTTTGCGCAGCAGGCCGATCTCGTACAATATGTAAACACTTTACAGGGCACCGATTCCAAATACGAATTGAGTTGGGGTAATACTTATCCCACTACAGCCTTGCCCTACGGCATGCATACCTGGGCAGCGCAAACCGGTAAAAATGGTGAAGGCTGGAAGTACCAGTACTCGGTCAATACTATCCGTGGCTTTCAACAGGCGCACCAATGTAGCCCCTGGGTAAGCGATTACGGTGTATTCTCCCTGATGCCCGTGATCAATGAATTGGTGGTAGATGAAAATAAACGAGCTGCTGCTTTTTCCCACGCCAACGAAACCGGCAAGCCACACTATTATAAAGTAAAGTTCGATAACGGTATTACGACCGAGTTGTCGCCTACCGAAAGAGGGGCTCACCTGCGTTTCAGTTTTCCTGCCGGCAAAGAGGCCTTCCTGGTACTGGATGGCTATACGAAGCAAAGTCAGGTAACGATCATTCCGGCCGAGCGGAAGATCATCGGTTATGTCAACAACCAGCGCTTTGCGCCGGAATCGTTCAAGAGTTATTTTGTCATTGAGTTCGATCAACCCTTTACTGCTTTTGGTACCTGGGAGAATAAAGACAATACCACACAGCCTTCGCAACTAACAGCGGAAGGCAAAGGGGTAGGGGCCTACCTGCAATTTAAAAAAGGGGTAAAGGTGCAGGCGCGTGTAGCGTCCTCTTATATCAGTCCAGAGCAGGCGGCCATCACCTGGCAGCGCGAACTGGGTAGCCATAAAACACTTGAGCAAACCAAATTGGCCGCGTCTAACGTCTGGAACCAATTGCTCAATCGTGTATTGGTAGAGGGTGGTACGGAAGCGCAAAAGGCAACATTCTATAGCTGCCTGTTCCGCGCCAATCTGTTCAGCCGGCAATTCTTCGAATACGACAAAGAAGGCAAACCTTATTACTGGAGCCCTTACGATAGCAAGGTGCACGCAGGGTACATGTACACCGACAATGGCTTCTGGGACACCTTCCGTTCTCAGTTTCCCCTTACCAATATATTGCACCCCACTATGCAGGGTCGTTATATGCAGGCCCTCCTCGATGCGCAGCAGCAATGCGGCTGGCTGCCAGCCTGGTCGTTCCCTGGCGAAACCGGTGGTATGCTGGGCAATCATGCCATCTCCCTGCTTACAGATGCCTGGGTAAAGGGTATCCGCAACTTCAGTCCCGATTCTGCGCTGAAGGCTTATGCCAAAGAGTCGATGAACAAAGGACCTTGGGGTGGCGCCAATGGCCGTGCGGGCTGGAAGCCCTATTGGCAACTTGGCTATGTTCCTTATCCGGAATCCGAAGGTTCAACTGCACAAACACTGGAATATGCATACGATGATTTCTGCGCCTGGCAGCTTGCCCGCATGACCGGCAATAAATTCTATGAAGAGATCTTTGCGCGCACCATGTACAATTATCGCAACGTATACGACCCCTCCGTTGGCTTCATGCGCGGCCGCCAGAACAATGGAGACTGGAAGCCCGACTTCGATCCTTACGTATGGGGTGGTCCTTATACCGAAGGCAATGCCTGGCATTATACCTGGTCGGTGTTTCATGATGTGCAGGGATTGATCAACCTGATGGGCGGCGATCAAAAGTTCGTCACGAAGATCGATTCGGTGTTCACAGCACCCAACACGGTAAAGTATGGTACTTATGGTGGCATGATCCATGAAATGAAAGAGATGGTACTGTCTGGCATGGGACAATATGCCCACGGCAACCAGCCTATTCAGCACATGATTTATCTCTATAGCTATGCTGGTCAGCCCTGGAAAACCCAATACCATGTACGCCAGGTCATGGACAAGCTGTACAACGCTACGGAGAAAGGTTATCCGGGCGATGAGGATCAGGGAGGCATGTCGTCGTGGTATATATTGAGCGCCCTGGGTATTTATAGTGTATGTCCCGGCACCGATCAATATGTATTAGGTAGCCCGGTTTTCCCAAAAGCGACCATTACCATGGAGAATGGAAAGAAGTTCGTGATCGAAGCCAGGAATAATAACAAGGAGAATGTATATATCCAATCGGCCTCGTTGAATGGTGCTGCCTACTCAAAGAATTATATCACCTATTCCGATCTGTCCGGTGGTGGCCATCTGTTGTTTGAAATGGGCAGCCAGCCCGCTACCGGCAGGGGCGTCGGTGCAGCCGATAAACCTTTTTCGCTTACAAAGCAATAGAAGTACAATGACGAGGCGTTGCACTGCCAACCGGCGGTACAACGTCTCATCATTTCCAGTATGCCCTTTTTCTTGACTTAAGTCGTTTTTTCTATTCTCAATAGCGGTCCACACAATTAAAGGTGACTTATCAAATACGAATCATCGCTTGCTTATGACAAAAATGAAACTAGCTGCCTGTGTTGCTATGCTGGCCGGAGCTGTGGCCTGCAACAAAGGAGATTTTCTGGATAAGACAGCCACTACCGACCTCACCGAGCAATCTGTATTTGCCGACAGTGCCCGTACGATGGAATTCCTCACCGGCATTTATTCCGACGTTGGCTTCAGCTTTAATCCCTTCCGGTTTGGTGGCGCCGGCCTCGAAGCTTCCTGCGACGAAGCAGAAGGTCCCGGCACCAATAGTTCCAGTCAATACATTCAATGGGCTGTTGGGTCCATCAACGCCAACTCTGTATCGCAGGACCCCTGGAATACAGGCTACGCCAACATCCGCAGGGTGAATGTATTCTTTAAGAACCTTCCCAAAACACCACTTACACCAGCCCTTAAGGTTACCTCCAAGGCAGAAGCACGTTTTCTGCGTGCCTGGTATTACTTCAATATGGTAAAGCACTACGGTGGTGTACCGCTTATTGGAGATACTATTTACTCGGGCGAAACGCCTTTCAAGGTGGTGAGAAACACCTTTGATGATTGTATCAAATACATCGTTGCAGAGTGTGATGCCGCCACGACCGATCTGCCACCTACACAATTCGCGTTTAATTATGGTCGTATCACTTCGGGCGCCAGCCGTGCTTTGAAGGCGCGCGTGTTGTTATATGCCGCCAGCCCGCTCTTCAATGGCGGACAGGTAGCCACTACAGAACCACTGCGTTCGATTACCGGTTATCCGTCGGCCGATCCGCAACGTTGGCGGCTGGCTGCCGATGCTGCGAAAGCGGTAATGGATTTGAACATGTATAAGCTGCATGATGATCCTACAGCAGCGCCGGGATTCGGATTCTATAAGGTATTTACCGTACGCAAGAACGATGAACATATATTCCAGGCCATGCGTCCCAAGAACCGGGAACTGGAAGGCATGTGGTTGCCACCCAGCCGCAGTGCGGGCGATGGCGCCAACCCCACCAAAGAGCTGGCAGATGCCTTCCCCATGAAGAATGGACTGGCCATCACCGACCCGGCTTCGGGATACGATCCCAACAATCCTTATGCTAACCGCGACCCGCGCTTCAACTATACCATCATCCACAACGAGTCGCTGGTATGGATCAACAGTGGCCCCAAACAGGCTGCTTACACCTACGTTGGTGTACCGCAGGATGGCATCTATGTCGGTACGGCTACAGGCTTTTACATCAATAAGATGTTGCAGGATGACATTGTGCCCAACAACTTCGGTGAAACCGAAAGATGTTACCCGCTCATCCGCTATGCAGAAATACTACTCAATTATGCCGAAGCTACCAATGAAATAGATGGGCCTACAGCTGAAGTGTATACCGCTATAGAATCGATCCGCAAGCGGGCGGGGCTTACTCCATTCACATTGCCCGCCGGGCTCACCAAAGACGAAATGCGCAAGGCCATTCAGCAGGAGCGTCGTATTGAGCTGGCTTTTGAAGAACATCGTTTCTGGGATGTGCGTCGCTGGAAGATCGCCGAGCAAACCGACAATAAAGCTATGCACGGCACGCAGATCACGAAGAACGGATCGGTGTACACCTACGAGACCATTGTTGTACGCCCGCACACCTTCCGCCCTGCTATGTACCTGTGGCCATTGGGACAGTCGGAACTGTCCAAGTCGCCCGAACTCTTACAAAACCCTGGTTGGTAAAAGCACCGCATAAAGACAACACCATGAAAAAGTGGATCAATCTATCATTGGCCGTTCTCGCCCTTACCATATTGGTACTGGCCGCCTGCCAAAAAGAAAAAGAACTGGTATTTACAGAGTCGAATAAACCGCTTACCGGAAGCTGGAAGATCGTGAAAGCACTGCGTAACGGAGAAGATATGACAAGCCGTTTTGACTTTACCGCTTTCCGCATCAACTTCAAGGATAGCTCTTATACCATTACCGATCCGGTACCCTTTGTTGTGAATAAAAATGGCAAGTGGCGTTTCGATGATCCCCAGTATCCCCTGGAGCTCACTTTTCAGCCCGAGGGAGGAAATGCTACCAAACCGGTATTTAAATACCCGGTCGTAAAAGGGAAGCGCAGCCTCATTCTTACATTCAGTCCGGGTTGCACCTCCAGTAAATATGAATACACACTTGAACCACTGCCCCAATAGCATAAACTCTCCATCATGAAACGACTGCTTCGCAAAAAAAGACTGCGCACCATATTCTTACTGTTGGTGGTAGCCATTGTGGTAGCCAACTGTATCGAAATACGCGGCCTCACACAACCCACTTCCGTTAAGGCGGGCGACACCCTCACCGCCGTGGTGAAAGCGTGGATGGATCCTTATTGGAGCCAGCCCCAATCCCGCATGGTCATCGGCTTCCTGGCCCCCCGCAGCTGGGATGCACGCAACAATATGCGCATGACCTATACCAGTGGCATCGGCAACGGAACCATGAGCCCGGTACCGGCTAATGCAACACCCAAAGGATCCAGCCAGCCTTGGTCCGAAGCCATACAGGAACGGGTAGGTATTGGCGGCAACTATATCAACGATGTGGAATGGGTCGTGTTCCAGTCCGACCAGGCATACGATATGAGCGACCTGCCCGAGATCAATGCGGTCGTCACGATCAAGGTAAAGACCGGTCCTGAAAATCTTCGTGTTAAATTGGGATACTTCAATGCCTCCAGCCAGCAGGAACTCAGCGAATCCAAATTCTACGGTAAGCAGTTTTCGGATTGTTTTGAAGTGACCGATGGCGCCGGCGATCTCATCGATTTCTGCAGTCCGCAGATCAGCGCCATCCAGCCTGCTTCGGCCACCGATAATGATATCATCACCATAAAGTACGATGAAGACGCTATAGCTACGAATCTCAGCGGTGCCGACAAAGTATTCATTTGTGCAAAAGCCTGGACCACGAATAATGAAGTGATCGAAGTGTGCAGCCAGGATGCGTCGTCTGCGCTCGTGCCGCTAGGGGGTAAAAAATGGCAGCTGGATCTCTGGCCTCGTAAGTTTTTTAACCTGCAGGACAATCAGACGCTCGAAAGGATGGAATACTATTATACCGACAAAACGGGTACGATCAAGGTCTTTAAGTTTGGCAATACCGGCGATCCATTTGTATTCAAATTCATCTGCCGGTAAAACAGGTTCGCTTCAACACAATCATTAGTTCCGCTAAAACAAATAATATGTTGGCCAGGTATTGTAAAAATATCTTACAGGTATGGTGCTGCCTGCTCCTGATGCTTCCCGCGGCAACGTGGGCGCAGGACAAATCGGCCGCCAATACTGCAATGCAAATAAAAGGCAGGGTGCTCGACAATTTTGGGCATCCGTTGGCAGGCGCCCGGGTGTCCGTGCGGCAAACAGGCAGCTACACCATCACAGGTCCCGAAGGCTTGTATGAGATCAATGCCGTGCCGGGTAATGTGCTTGTAGTAACTCATCCCTCGTTTTTGGTGATCGAACAAAAGATTAACGCAGCAGCGCAAACCAACATTCGCCTGGTGCCGCGTCCATTGCCATTGCAGGGAGCTGCGGCCAACGGGATTTCCGACACGCTCGTGTACGTAGGTAAAACACCCGGCAGTAAAATGCGGGTATTGTATGGCGAAAAGGACGTCAAAACAGCGTTGGGCGCCACCGCCACCATCTATAATGACCAGCTTACTACCACCCCGGCTTCTCTGTATGCATATGCGTTGCCCGGCCGCCTTGCCGGACTCTATACCAAACAGTGGAACGGATGGGCCGCCACTTCGGGTGCAAGTATCACACAGGGCGAATTATTGTTCGATATACCCAACCAGTCGCTCGTAGGTGCTACCGGTACTTCCGATAATAATGAAATGGGATTGTCGCTCCGTGGCCAGTCGCCCATTACCGTGATAGACGGTATTCAGCGCGATATCTACGCCATCGATCCTGAAACGATCGAATCCATCTCTGTTCAGAAAGATGCGTTGTCTTCGATCCTGCTGGGGCAGCGAAGCTCGCGCGGTGTATTGCTCGTTACCACAAAAAAGCCATTACAGGGTGCGCCGCATATTTCACTAACAGCGCAAACCGGGGTTCAAACACCGCTGGGCTTGCTGGATCCGCTGCCTGCGTATCAGTATGCCTATTTGCTGAATGAAGCATTGGTCAACAGCGGACAATCGCCCATCTATACCAAGGAGCAATTTGAAGGATACCGTGCCAATAAGGATCCTTACCTCTATCCCAACGTGAGCTGGAAAGATGAACTGATCGACAAGCATTCCATGCTGAGCCGGTATTCACTCAATATCTCCGGTGGTTCATCCGTAGCCCGCTACCTGGTCAACCTCAATTACACCGATCAACAGGGTATGTTCAAAGAAGGTGGCAACAACTCTTACAGTACACAACTGCAATTGAAACGCTACCTCATCAATACCAAGGTGGATGTTGACCTCAATAAGAACCTGAATATCGCCCTGCAGATCTTCGGGCGTATCCAGGATGGTAACCAGCCTGGCGCCGGCTATCTCAATATTTACCAGAACATGCTGTTGTTGCCCAACAATGCCTATCCTGCACTCAATCCGAATAAGACCTTTGGCGGCTCCACCACCTATCAAACCAATCTCTATGCACAGCTGGCCAATTCAGGTTATATCCTGAACAACGATAAGGAGCTCCTCTCCACAGTCGATCTTACCTACAAGCTCGATAACTGGGTGCCCGGGCTTTATTTTAAAGGTAAGGCCAACGTGTCGGTGCTTACCTCTTCGGTGGTAAACCGCAGCAAGCTGTCGCCGGTATACAAAATGAATGTGAGCGGAGCCGATACCAGTTATGTACGCTATGGAAATATCAGCGACCAGGATAATAAATTCAGCATCACCTCCAGCGGCCAATCCTGGTTTTACCAGGCATCCCTGGGATATAATAAACAAATTGGCCGTCATAACATTGAAGCCGTTACCCTGCTTGATCAGCTGCAAACCACCTACAATTTCGATCTGCCTTCCAAATACACGAATGTAGCCGGCAAAGTAGCGTACAACTTCGACCAGAAATACCTGGTAGAAGGCGCTTTGACTTATAGTGGTTACGATCGGTTCAAGCCAGGCAACCGCTTCTTTTTATTTTATGCGGCCAGCCTCGGTTGGAATATCGCAGAAGAGAATTTTGTAAAGAACAATCTTCCCTGGCTCAACACTTTTAAGTTGCGCGCCAATTATGGTCAAACGGGTAATGCTAACGTAGGTTACTTTACCTGGAGGCCCGCCTACCAGGATCAGTTCCTGAGCTATGGATGGGGCGTCAACAACGTAGGGATAAACGGCGTCTATGAACGTCCGCTCGTGAATGTAAATGCTGAGCCTGAGAAGGCACACAAACTGAACTTCGGATTGGATGTAGCCGTACTGCGGAACCGCCTGCAGGTAACGGCTGAATATTACCGCGATGAATATTATGACCTGATGCAGGGACGTGGACGCAGTGTTGCACTGATGGGCAATGGTTACCCAGCCGAAAACATCGGGCGCAACAAATTCACAGGTACGGAGTTGACCGTGACCTGGCAGGACAATGTGCGCGACTTCAATTACTATATCACAGCGAATGCCAACTTCGCCGATTCAAGGATACTCTTCAGCGACGAGATCGGGCGCCGGTACGACTGGAATGTACGCACTGGTCAAAAAGTGGGAGCTACCTTCGGGTATATTGCCGACGGCCTTATTCAAACACAGGAAGAAGCGGCCAGTTCAGCAACGGTGCCAGGCTATACCCTGCAGCCCGGCGATATTAAATACCGCGATCTTAACCAGGACGGCATCATCGATCAGTTTGATGAAACCAATATCGATGGCAACAAGCCCTTGTTCTTTTACGGCATATCCGGCGGTTTCCAATACAAGGGCTTCAACTTCAGCGTGCTATTACAGGGCGTGCAAAACAGGATCATGTACCTCAATTCCTGGGAGACCGAGTTCGAGTTTGGCGCCATGAACCGTAATGGTACGCTTTACAATCACCACCTCGGCCGCTGGACACCAGAAAATGCAGCCACCGCCACCTATCCACGCCTTACTTACGGATTAAATCCCAACAACCATCTCGGTGGATCTACTTTCTGGCAACATTCGGGCGATTACCTCCGCCTCAAGAATATAGAACTGGGGTACTCGTTGCCCTATAGCTGGACAAAACGACTCAAGCTGGGCGGTGTGCGTGTTTTTGTCAATGCACAGAACCTGCTTACCTGGGCCGAATTCGAAAGAGGTGATCCCGAAGTGAACGGCAAAGAATATCCCATGCAAAAAGTGATCAATACCGGTATCAATATCAAATTATAAGAACAACGAACTATGGTTTGCCACAATAAAAAATATACGTTCAAAGCACTGGCTGCATTCGTGCTGGTGCTGGCCGCGGCCTCCGGTTGCAGAAAAACCTGGGAAGACGTGCCGTTGGAACAATTCACGGAAGAATATGTGTGGGATGTGGAAGATTCGCTGGGCACCAAGGCAAGGGGCTTCCTGGCGGAGGTCTATAAATTGTTGCCCGGCGGCTATAACCGGGTAGGGAGTGACCTGCTGGATGCGGCTGCTGACGACGCGATCTCATCCGCCACCGGCGCTACTGATGTGCAAAGACTGGCAACCGGCAGTTACACCTCGCTCACGAATCCCGACGATAGTTGGAATAACGCTTACAACACGATACGCAGGACCAGCCTTTTCCTCAATAAGTTTGATGTGGTACCGCTCAATATCAAGATGCCCGACGGCAGTTCGGCCAAGAAGGCCTGGCGTTCGGAAGCAAGGTTTATGCGTGCGCTTGCTTATTTCGAACTGTTGAAGCGATATGGTGGTGTTCCTCTCATGGGCGATGAAGTGCGTCAGGTCAATGACAATGTCAGTTTGCCCAGGAATACTTTTCAGGAAACGGTCAACTACATCGTGGCGGAATGCGACAAGGCTGCCGACAGCTTGTGGCCCGACCCTATTGAAGATTCAAAACTTGGGTATGTAACCAAAGGTGCGGCGTTGGCGCTCAAAGCACGCACACTGCTATATGCAGCCAGTCCGCTCTACAATGGGGAAAACATCGAAACAGGCAATACGCTGACAGGTTATACCAATTTCGATGCAGAAAGATGGAAGCTGGCAGCCGATGCCAATAAGGCGCTGATCACTTATGGAAAGTTCTCCCTGGAAACAGAATTCAAAAAGCTGTTCATCAAGGCCGAGAGCCGCGAAGTGATCTTTGCCAAGGTTGGCGGCAGAAATAAGAATGTGGAGACCGACAATGGCCCCATCGGCTACGCGGCAGCCAATGCCAAGGGCCGCACCAGCCCCACGCAGGAACTGGTAGATGCATTCCCTATGAGCAATGGAATGGCGATCACGGAATCTGGATCTGGTTACGATCCTGCATTTCCTTACGCCAATCGCGACCCCCGTCTTACTTACACAATATTTTACAACGGAGCATCGTGGTTGAACAGAAGTATTCAAACCTTCGAAGGCGGACTTGACAAGCCCAATACCAATGTGCAGCAAACACGCAGCGGATACTATATGCGCAAGTTTATGGGTGAATATGAAGCGCAGTCGGCTTACAGCGATGTGTCGCACAATGTATTGTTGTTCCGCTATGCAGAGATACTGTTGAATTTCGCCGAAGCACAGAATGAATATGCAGGGCCCGATCAGGATGTGTACAATGCCGTACAGGCCGTCCGTCAGCGCGCAGGTCTCAAGCCTTTCCAATTGGCTGCCGGCCTCACCAAAGAACAAATGCGGACCATCATACGCAACGAGCGTCGCGTTGAACTGGCTTTCGAAGAACATCGTTACTGGGATATCCGCCGTTGGAAGATAGCAGAGCAGGTGATGAACAGTCCTTTGCATGGCATGCGCATCGATGTGTCGAGTGCCGGAGCTAAGACCTATACCGTCGTTTCGATCCAGCAATCCAAATTCAAGGCACCGTCCATGTACCTCTATCCGGTACGGTACGATGAAGTGGCCAAGAACCCCCAAATGAAACAAAACCCCGGCTGGCAATAATTACAACCACTACTAATTGATCTATATGAACAAAATAACGATAGGGCTCATTATAGGTATCCTCGTTATGCCGGTCATCACGCTGGCGCAGCGAACCATAACCGGCATCGTGAAAGACGATAACGGGCCCGTTGCCAATGCTTCGATCACCGAAAGGGATGTGCGCTCCAATGGAGTATCCGCCGGTACCGATGGCCGCTTTAGCATTACCCTGCGGGGCAAATCCAACATGCTTGTGGTCACGAATGTGGGTTATGTTGAGCAGGAGGTGTCCGTACGCAATACCAATACCGTTGAAATTGTACTGCAGGCCAGCCGTGGCTCGATGGAAGATGTGATCGTAGTAGGCTTTGGCAAAAAGCAGCGGATCACCAATACCGGTTCCGTAAGCACCATCAAAGCCGAAGAGATCAGGCTGGTGCCTACTGCCAACGTGCAAAATGCGCTTACCGGTCGTTTGCCAGGCTTCTATTCGCAGCAGCGGTCCGGACAACCTGGTCGTGATGCGGCCGATTATTTCATACGTGGTGTGAGTTCGCTTAATGCCGATGGAAACAAACCGCTTATTATAGTAGATGATATCGAATACACGTATGTGCAGCTGGCACAGATCAACGTGAATGAGATAGAAAGTATTTCCATCCTGAAAGATGCCTCTACGACGGCGGTGTATGGTATCAAAGGCGCCAACGGTGTACTGGTGGTGACCACCCGCCGCGGACAAAACGGACGCCCACGGGTTAACGTTCGCTCCGAAGCTGGTGTGCAGGTGCCAACCATCAAGCCTAAATTCCTCAATGCCTATCAAACCGCTACGCTGGTCAATGAAGCCAGGGCCAACGATGGGCTGCCATTGCAGTTCACCCAGCAAGACCTGGAGTTGTTCAGGAATGGTGAAGATCCATATGGGCATCCGGATGTAACCTGGTACGATGCGATCTTTAAGACCAATTCGCTCCAGGCCAATACCAACGTGGATATATCGGGTGGTACCAGCACAGTTAAATACTTCACTTCCTTCGGTGCCCTTACGCAGAACGGATCGATCCGCGATTTCTCGAAAGCCGGTGGTGAAAACCTCAATACCAACTATTTCTTCCGCCGCTTCAACTTTCGCACCAACCTCGATATCCAGGCTACCCGTACGCTTAGCCTGCGCCTCGATGTAACTGGCCGTTTCGGCATGGTGAACACGCCCAATACCAACAATATCATGGGCGAGCTATACGATTTCAACCGAATAACGCCCTATGCGGCCCCGATCATCAATCCGAACGGTAGCTATGCATACGCCTACAATACCAAAGAGAGTTTGCCAACGCTCAATGCACGACTGGCGCTTTCGGGCTATACCCGCACCAAACAAAACGACCTGAATATCCTGTTGGGTGGTACGCAGAAACTGGATGCCATTACCCGTGGATTGTCCTTAACCGGTCGGGTTGCCTACGCAAGTACCTGGGATGTGTGGCGCAGGCTGTTGCGCGATCTGCCACCCAGCTATCACTACGACCCGGTTACGAAGCTGCATACCATCGATCCCAGAGGCCGCTACAGCATGCCTACTTATGCGGTGAGTGCAGGGAGCGATATCTCCGACAAGCGGGTCAATATCCAGGCGATCCTCAATTACGATCGCGTATTCGGTGATCACCAGGTAAAGAGTATGATACTCTTTAACCAGAACAGCTACACCTTCAAGAATAATGTGCCGGAGAACTTCCGTGGCTACAGCCTTTCGGCTGGCTACAACTTCCAGAGAAAGTATCTACTCGATGTTAATATTGGTTATAATGGGTCCGATCGTTTCCAGAGCGACAAGCGGTATGGGTTGTTTCCGGCTGTATCTGCCGGCTGGAACCTCGCTGCTGAGCCCTTCTTCGAAAAAGCATTACCCTTCATCAAGCTCTTCAAGTTCCGTGCAGGTTATGGCATGGTGGGGTCTGATGCCGTATATGGCAACCGGTATATCTTCGAACAGGTGTACAATAATGGTGGCGGGTATTCATTTGGCGAAACCCACAGCGGCGCCAATGGCATTCGTGAAGGTATGCTGGGCAACAGCAACGTGACCTGGGAGATCAAGCGGTCGCAGAACTACGCCATCGATGTGAACATGTGGAATGATAAATTGTCCTTTACCCTCGAGCATTTCCGCGATCTCCGGGTCGATCAGCTGGTGTACCGCGGTTCTATACCCAATGTATTAGGTATAGGAACTGCACCGGTCAATATTGGCCGCGTGCAGAACAGGGGATGGGAACTGATCGCTACTTACCAGGATAAGATCGGCGATGTGCAATTCAATATCACCCCCACCTTCTCCTATGCAAAGAATAAGGTGCTATATAAGGACGAAGCATCACAGCGATACCCCTGGCTGGCCGCCACCGGTCACCCCATCAACCAGCCATTTGGATATAAATGGGTAGGCTTCTACGAAAGTGAAGCCGATATCAACAAAAGCGCCAAGCCGATCACCGGTGCCGTAAAGCCCGGCGATCTCAAATATGCAGACCTCAATGGCGATATGGTCATCGATCAAAACGATATGACGGCCATCGGCAAGCCTAACCTGCATACCACCAACGTAGGCCTCACCCTCGGCGTAAGGTACAAGGGATTTGGGGCCAACATACTTTTCCAGGGAGCATACGACTATAGCTTCAGCATTGTAGGCAGTGGTATCGAGCCCTTCAAAAGTCAGTTTCAGCCTATACACTTACAACGCTGGACACCCGATAATACCATCAATCCCGCGTTTCCACGTCTCACTACCGATGCCGGCAGCGTGAACAGTGGCAGCAATTATCCATCGGATTTCTGGCTGATCGATGCGCATTACGTTCGCCTGAAAACCGTGGAACTCAGTTACCAATTGCCCGACAAGTGGCTGCCGCTGAAAGTGAACAATGCGCGTTTCTATGTGAGCGGGTATAACCTGTTTACATGGACCAACTACAAAAAATACCAGCAGGATCCCGAAGTGGCGAGTGGCTCTATCGGCGACTCGTACCTCAATCAGCGGGTGTTGAACCTGGGTTTACAGATTGGGTTATAAACAAGAACTTTGAGGCATG
Source organism: Paraflavitalea sp. CAU 1676 (assembly GCF_029223285.1). GTDB lineage: Bacteria > Bacteroidota > Bacteroidia > Chitinophagales > Chitinophagaceae > Paraflavitalea. The sequence continues at coordinate 229,351 of NZ_JARHUJ010000009.1, forward strand.
AAGAAACCGGTCCTATTCATACTACTGACCCTACAGCATATTGTTTCCCAAGCGCAAGCGATCAAACAAGGCAGTGTCTACAAAGACACTGCCTTTACTGCTTTTTTCAATCGTGCCGAAGGATGGATCGCCAGCGATGGCGCTTATTCGGTGCAGTTGGCCGATGGCCGGGTGCTGTGGTTGATGGGCGATAGTTATATCGACCATTACGATGCGGCCACCGGAACCATGCCCTGTCTCTTCCAGGTGCGCAATTGTGCCGTGCTTCAGCCAAAAGGCGATTGGAACTGGCGGCATACGAGTACTTTACTGGGCGCCAATAAGAGAAGCTTCTTTAAGAATCATCCCGACAATAAGTTCCTCCTCTGGCCGGGTCACGGCTACCAGCACGGCGACACCCTGTATGTTTACGGCGCCAATATTGAAATGAAGGGAACCGGCGCGCTTGATTTTGGAAGCGGCGGTCGCGATATGATGATGAAACTGAAACTGCCCGAAGTGAAGGTAGTCGATTACGATACCCTGCCCGAAATGGGCGGCATAGCCTTCGGCATGGGTACCTGGAAAAGTAAGGACGGTTATGTATATACCTGGGGCAACAAACAAACCTTCATCAAAAGCAATGTGTATGTAGCCCGCTTTCGGGCGGATGCACCATCCACAGCCTGGACGTTCTGGGATGGAAAGGGCTGGAACAAAGAGGTAGCTAAAGCAGCCGTCATCGGTGAGGCGCCATCAACGGCCATGTATATTACCCGGGTACGCAACAAATTCCTGATGGTCACGACTGAATTCAGCATCGATTGCGACGGAGGCAAAGAAATATACGCCGCTATCTCCGATAAGCCCTTTGGTCCTTTTACTGTCAACAAACGTATCTGGACGATCAACGACACCGTGCAGGGTCATTATCCGTTCTTCTATACACCGGCCATCCATCCGCAATTCCTCAACAGCAGCAACGAACTGCTCATCACTTATTGCATCAATGGATATGGAAAATGTGTACCCTTTTGTGTAGATGGAAGGGCCAACCCCAATTATTACCGTCCGCAGGGCATCCGCGTACCCCTCAAAGAATTGGGCATTCAATAAAAAAGCCAACCAGGCGGATACCTTCGATAGCGGTATTAATGCCTTTGGGTTACATACTTGCATGCATATGAAAAACTTCCATAAAAAGACATTGGCGGCGTTTACTGCCCTCTGCGGTCTGGTGGCCCAGCCCATGGCAGCCAAAGCCCAGGTAGCGCCCTTTAAGACAGGCGATAGGGTGGTGTTTGTCGGCAACAGCATCACCGATGGTGGCCATTACCACTCGTATGTATGGTTGTATTACATGACTCGTTTTCCCAAACAACGCATCGATGTGTTCAATGCGGGGATCGGCGGCGATGTGGCTGCGCAGATCAACAGCCGTTTCGAAGGAGATGTGTTACCAAAGAAGCCAACGGTGATTGCGCTCACCTTTGGCATGAACGATACGAAGTATTTCGAGTACCTGCGTCCCGGCGCCGATGAAATGGCGGCGAAAGCAGTACAAACATCTTTTGAAAGTTACCAGCAGATAGAAAAGAAATTACAGGCGCTGCCTGCTGTGCGTAAAATATTGATGGCATCATCGCCTTACGATGAAACCGTAAAAGGCAAGGGCAACTACTATCCCGGTAAAAGCAAGGCCATGCTAAAAGTTGCCGAATTCCAGGAAGCAGCGGCAAAAAAGAATAACTGGACGTTCTTCGATTTCAACCGGCCCATGACGGCCATCAATCAACAGTTCCAGCAAAAGGACTCTACCTTTACCATCTGCGGTGGCGACCGTGTGCACCCGGGGCAGGATGGGCATATGGTGATGGCCTACCTGTTCCTGAAAGCCCAGGGATTTTCCAATAAAGAAGTGGCCGATGTAGTGATCGATGCGCAGCAGAAGAAAGTGCAGCGTACCGGCAATAGCACGGTTACTGCACTGAGTGTTACACCGTCGGCCGTGCAGTTCAATTACCTCGCCAAAGCATTGCCCTATCCGCTCGATACCATGCCCCGCGGCTGGGGAGCTACCACCCGCCAGTCGGAGGTAGTGAATATTGTTCCTTTTACGCAGGAGTTCAACAGGGAGGTATTCACGGTAAAAGGATTGCAAACAGACAAACAGTATACCTTGCAGATTGATGGAGAACCAGTAGGAAGTTGGAGCGGCGCTCAGTGGGCCGAAGGCATCAACCTGGCCGAGATCAGCAGAACACCCCAATACCAGCAGGCAACAGCTGTTATGTTGCTCAATGAGGAGCGCTGGGAATTGGAAAGAAGGTTCCGCATGCATGCCTGGATGGAGTTCAATGTGCTCAAAGAGCGCGGACTGCTCAATAAAGACGATGTCAATACGATGGATACCGTGCAGGAACTATCAAAGGGCAATGGCTGGATCCGCGGTAACCTCGACAACTATTCCCGCTCGCGTATGCCGGCGATCCGTGCTACCTGGGAAAAACAGATCGAATTGCTGGTGAGCACCATCTACAGCATCAATCAACCGAAGACCAGGAAGTGTATTATCAAACTGGCGAACTAAGCCATCGCGTACCCAACAATTACCATAACCAACCTTCATGGTTAAACATATCATTACCGGCAGGCTATTCCTCACCTTATTGATGGCGGGGAGTAGCCTGCCGCTTTTTGCACAGCAGGCCTGGTTCATCGACGGATACCACGGTGGTATCTGGGGGCACTACCCAAAAGGATACACCAGCTTTGTGATCGACCAATTGCGGCTCAATCCGCAGTGGAAGATCAACCTGGAAATTGAACCGGTAACCTGGGATGCGGTGAAGGCCGATGACAGTGTCGCCTATGCAGCCCTCCGCAAGTATATGGCGGCTCCTGCCCGGGAAAGCCGCGTTGAATACGTGAATCCCGGATACGGACAAAGCTATCTCTATACTGGATCAGGCGAAAGCCTCATCCGCCAATTCAGCTATGGCATCAAAAAACTGCGGGAGCATTTTCCCGGAATAACATTTACCACCTACTCTACAGAGGAACCATGTTTCACCAGTGCCTTACCACAGGTGCTTACGGCTTTTGGCTTTAAATACGCCTCGCTCAAGAATCCCAACACCTGCTGGGGTGGGTATACGCGTGCCTTTGGTGGCGAACTCGTGAATTGGATAGGGCCCGATGGAAGCAGCCTGCGCACCGTGCCACGGTACGCTACAGAAGCATTGGAGCCAAAGTCAACCTGGCAAACCACGGCCTGGATCAATAGTCCGGCTTATATAAAAGCGGCGCTCGATCAGGGTATTCAACATCCGGTGGGCATGACCTTGCAGGATGCAGGCTGGCGCAATGGTCCCTGGCTGAGCAGTAAGAACGATACGGCCAGGTCGCAATACACTACCTGGCGTAACTACTTCGAGCGCATCGCCAATCCTATACTAGCTACCGATTGGAGATTGACGCAGGAAGATATTCAGGTGAGCCTGGTTTGGGGTGCACAGGTGCTGCAACGCATTGCGCGGCAAGTACGCCGTGCAGAAGATAAGCTGGTAATGGCGGAGAAGCTGGCTGCCATGGCAGTGATCAGCGGGTCGCGCAACAAAGCTGCAGGCGGCGCAACATTCGTTTGGCCGCAGGAAGCCTTCGACGAAGCCTGGCAGAATTTGTTGCTGGCGCAGCACCACGATTGCTGGATCGTTCCTTACAACGGCAGGAGAGGAGATACCTGGGCCGATAAAGTACGCAACTGGACAGCGGCAACAGAAAGGATCTGCGACAGCATAGTGGCGGCGGCCAAACAACAGTTGGCGGCACCCTCCGGTATAACAGTGTACAATACTACAGCAGTTGACAGGAATGAATTGGTAAGCTTTTCCCTGCCAGCCGGCAGTCCATTCCCCCCTTCTGGCCTTTCCTTACAAAGCGGCCGGCAATCGCTGCCGGTACAGTTGGTTACCAACGACAGCACCGGCCATAAAGAACTGCTCTTCAAAGCAGCCGTACCGGCTGCCGGCTATAGTAGTTTTAACTTCAGCCATCACAGCCTTTCTACAAAGGGGGCTGCCATTACCCGGCGTAATGAATTGTATGTCCTGGAGACCGATCTGTACCGCCTAACCATCAACCCTGCGCTTGGAGGTGCGATCATCAGTCTCATCAGTAAACAGCTCCAAAACAAAGAATGGATAAAAGCAGGCGCATCGCAATCCTTTAACGGCATGCGCGGCAATTTTCCCGAAACCGGCGGCATTCAGTCCACCGATCGGCAGCCCGCCATCATAACGATACTTGAAAATGGGCCGCTGCGCATCAAAGCAAAGATCAGTGGTACCCTGGCCGGCCATCCATACTATCAGCTCATTACGCTGGTGCAGGGGGAGCCACGCATCGATTGCTCCCTGCACATCGATTGGCAAAAGCACACCACCATTGGCAATGACTATAAGCAAACCGATGGATACAAGGCAGAAGACTACCGCAAAGCGTTCTACGACGATCGGGATAAGCTGCTGCTTAGCTTTCCGGTAGCACTGGCCGGTGAAAAGATCTATAAGAATGCGCCGTTCGATGTAACGGCCAGTCGGCTGGAGAATACGTTTTTTACCACCTGGGATAGTATCAGGAATAACATTGTGCTGCATTGGGTCGATGTGGTCGATCGACAGGAGCAACTGGGAATGGCGCTCTTTACCGATCATACTACCGCTTATGCGCATGGAAAAGGTCAGCCGCTATCGCTCGTGGTACAATATGCCGGCAAAGGACTGTGGGGACGAAATTATGTGCTCGATGGCCCTACCGTCATTAACTATTCATTGCTTCCGCATGCAGGTGCGTGGGATGCAGCCCGTCTGGAGTCGGAAAGAGCCCGGCGCAGCGAACCCTTGCAGGTATCCATCGCGCAGGGAGCTACAGCGGGCGCAAACACGAAGGCAATGGCCACACAGTTGAACACCATGCAGACAGTCAACAGGAAAGTGGCCACGCAAGTGAACGCCACGCAGTCAGGTAACAAGAAGGTGGCGCTTCTACAGGCGAACGCTTCATCGAAAAGTCTCGTTCGTCTTGACAAAGCTGGCTGGGAGATCAGTACCATGACCATCGATGGCAATGACTGGCTTATCCGCTTGTACAATGCCGCTTCTTCCGATAGTGCTGTTACAGTATATTTACAGGCTCCGGCAGTATCGGCCAGTCTGGAGAACCTGGATGGTACCGCCCTTTCTTCACTTGCAATAAGGAAAAATGAAAACGGCATGGTGTCTTTCCTGGTCACAGCGCCGCGGTTTGGCATTCGCACCATCCGGATTTACAACAGTGTAAATTAAACCAACAAGCAAAAGCATTGCAGCATGAAATATGCACTCTTGGCAGCAACGATACTTTGTCATTTAACAGGAACAGCCCAACAAAGCCCGAATGCGATTCAGGCTGTCTCTGCGCAACAGAAGAAAAGATCATCGGCAAGCGCTACGACGCAAAAGCAGCCGGCAGATTACGTGAATCCATTCATTGGCGCCAGTACCAGTACGGGCAAAGCGGGCGTATATCATGGACTGGGTAAAACGTTTCCCGGCGCCACTACGCCCTTTGGCATGGTACAGGTGAGCCCCAATACCATCACCGGCGGCGACAATGGATCGGGCTACAGTTACGAACATACCACCATCGAAGGTTTTGCCTTTACACAAATGAGCGGGGTGGGCTGGTACGGCGACCTGGGCAACCTCCTCGTGATGCCCACCACCGGTGCCTTGCAAACCGTGGCGGGTAAAGAAGCGGCTCCCGAAAAAGGATATCGTTCCACTTATGATAAAGACAGCGAAAAAGCAGCCGCCGGATATTATAGTGTAAAGCTAACCGAGCATAATATTAAGACCGAGCTCACCGCAGCGCCGCACAGCGGCATGATCCGTTTTACTTTTCCTGCACACCAGCAATCGCGCATTCAGATAGACCTGGCCCGCAGGGTAGGGGGTACATCGACGCAGCAATACATTAAAGTGATCGACGACTACACCATTCAGGGATGGATGCAATGCACACCCGATGGTGGCGGCTGGGGCAATGGCAACGGCAAGGCCAACTACACTGTTTATTTCTACGCACAGTTCAGCAAGCCACTCAAAAAGTATGGCGTGTGGAGTGCCGATATACCGGCCGATTGGAAACGCAAGCGCGAGAACATTGAAAGTGAAGCGTACCAGCAAAGAGTGGCCGATGCCGCCATACTGACCGGCGTAAAAGAACAGCAGGCAAAGCACCTCGGCTTTTTCACCGAATTTGCTACCAAAGCCAATGAAGTTGTACTGATGAAAACAGGCATCTCGCTTGTGAGCATGGAAGGAGCTAAGAAGAACCTGCAGGCAGAGATCAAAGACTGGAACTTCGATAACCTGCGTACTGCCGCCCGCACGCGTTGGAATACCGCGCTCAGCAAATTGAGTGTGGAAGGTGCCGGTGACGACGAAAAAGCAGTGTACTATACAGCCCTCTACCATACCATGATCGATCCGCGGGCGATGGCCGATGTGGATGGCCAATATCCTGGCGGCGATGGAAAAACGCACAGCACCAAGGCCTTTACCAAACGCACCGTGTTTAGCGGATGGGATGTATTTAGGAGCCAGATGCCTTTACAAACTATCATCAACCCCGTTGTAGTCAATGATATGGTCAACTCACTGGTTGAGCTGGCCGATCAAACGAACAATCAATACTTCGAACGGTGGGAATTCTTCAATGCCTATAGCGGGTGTATGTTGGGCAATCCCGCCATCTCGGTACTAACTGATGCTTACGCAAAAGGGATTCGCAACTACAATGCCCCTAAAGCGCTCACGTATGCGATCAACTCGAGTGAGAAATTCGGCAATGGAGAGCGTGGCTACGTAGGCGGTGGACTTTCGATATCCTATACACTCGAATATGCTTACACGGAATGGGCTACGGCCAAGATGGCCGGCATGCTCGGCAACCGCGATGCCGAACAAAAATACGGGCAACGCAGCCAGTCGTACAGGAATATATTCGATGGCGGCAGGCAATGGTTCCGCCCGCGCAAAGAGGATGGCAGTTTTGAACCCTGGCCCGAAGAAGGCCGCCTGAAGGAATGGTATGGATGCATGGAAGCCAACCCCTACCAGCAGGGATGGTTTGTGCCGCACGATGTGCCGGGAATGGTAGAGCTGATGGGTGGCCGCGAAAAAGTGCTGGCCGACCTTACTACTTTCTTCGAGCGGGTACCGGAGAATATGATGTGGAACAACTATTACAACCACGCGAATGAACCGGTACACCATGTACCCTTTTTGTTCAACAGGCTACAGGCCCCCTGGCTCACCCAGCAATGGACGCGCTCCATCTGTCAGCGTGCCTATAAAAATTCAGTAGAAGGACTGGTGGGCAATGAAGATGTAGGGCAAATGTCGGCCTGGTATGTGTTGGCAGCCAGCGGACTTCATCCCATTTGTCCCGGCGATACCCGTTATGAGATCACCAGCCCGGTATTCAATAAGATCAGCATCCGCCTCGATCCGCAGTATGCCGCTGGAAAGAACTTCACCATCATTGCCCGCAACAATTCACCGCAAAACATCTATATCCAAAGCGCCAGGCTGAACGGAAAGCCTTACACGCAATGTTATATTACGCATGAACAGCTTGTAAAAGGTGGTGTGCTTCAATTGGAAATGGGGCCATCTCCCAATAAACAATGGGGTAATTAGGCAGGAGATGCCTCCGGCAGAATAGCGGCACACAGGAGGCAAAGTGACTATACGAGTATGAACCAAACTATTCTGGCAGGAGTTGATATCGGTGGGTCGCACATAACAGCAGCATTGATCAATCCGGACACCGGCGCCATCATACCGTCTACCTGGCAAAGAAATGCCGTACACCCCGGTGGCACTGCAACAGCCATTATAGACGGCTGGAGTGCCGTTATAACCGCCTGCTTTGCCGGGCAGCCATCGTTTCCTGCAAGATTGGGCATCGCAATGCCGGGTCCCTTCGATTACGAGACAGGCATCAGCCTCATCAAAGACCAGCACAAGTACGATGCACTGTATGGTCTGAATGTAAAAGAATTGCTGGCCGCGAAACTATCCATAGCGCCGCAGGCCATCACGCTTACCAACGATGCAGCCTGCTTTTTGCAGGGAGAAGTGTATGCTGGCGCAGGCAAAGGGTTTCGATACGTTGTTGGCATTACACTCGGCACAGGCCTGGGGAGTGCCATCTACACAAATGACAAAGCAATAGATGCCGCCTGGTGGAACCGGCCTTATAAAAATGGCATAGCGGAAGACTATCTCTCCTCGCGCTGGTTTGTACAACGCTACCACGAACTCACCGGCCAAGACATCGAGGGTGTTAAACAGTTATTGAATACCCCGGAAGAATTTATCATGCAGCGCATATTCGATGAGTTTGGCATCAACCTCGGCACTTTCCTGGCGGAAGCAATAGGCAACCGGTCAATTGATCAAATAGTCATTGGCGGCAATATAGCGCAGGCTTTTGGTTACTTTGAGCAGGCATTGAACAGCAGCCTGCAGGCAGCCGGCATACATAGTCCGGTACAGCCGGCTATACTGGGCGAGCAGGCTGCCCTGATCGGCGCGGCTACTGCAGGTCTCGAAATAGCCTTGCCTGTCCACAAACAAAAAACGATTGGTTCGCCGCTATGAAAAATGTAACCCTGAAAGATATAGCCGGCAAAGCCGGCGTGGCGCCTTCTACCGTTTCTGCCGTACTCAATGGCAAGGCGAAAGAATCACGCATCAGTGATCAGCTGGCGCAAAGGGTTCGCATCATTGCCGACGATATGGGTTATCAGCCCAATCATACCGCAGTAAGTCTGCGCACCGGCAAAACAAGGGTGCTGGGCCTCATTGTAGAGGATATCTCCAATGTGTTCTTCGCCGCCCTGGCCAAGATCATTGAAGAGGAAGCGGATAGTATCGGGTACAAAGTACTTTATTGCAGCACGGAGAATAATGAAGAAAAAGCGCGCGAGCGCATCCGCATGTTCATGCAGCGGCAGGTGGATGGATTCCTGATCACGCCCACGGCAGGTATGCGGGCAGAAGTGTGCAAGCTGGTAGAGCAAAAAAAGCCCGTCGTATTGATGGATCGCTATTTTCCCGATGTGGATCTCCCGCATGTGCTGGTTGATAACTACCAGGGAGCGCGCATGGCCATGGACCACCTGCTGGAAAAGGGATACCGCCGCGTCGCCTACGTCACCGTTCGCCTCGATCAGATCCAGATGCACCAGCGCAGGCAGGCTTACGAAGCAGCCTTGTGCGAAAATGGGCTGCCGGTAGAAGAAGGGCATATCCTGCAGCTCGATTACCACTGCAAGCCCGAAGAGGCCGTGGTGCAGATAGAGCAATTCCTGGCAGCCAATCCACAACTGGATGCGATATTCTTTGCCACCAACTATGCCGGCGTATATGGCCTCGAAGCCATCAAGCACCTCGGCATCGAAATACCCCGCCAGCTGGCCGTTATCTGCTTCGATGACCATGATATCTTTCGCCTGTACTCGCCCGGCATCACCATCGTCAAGCAACCCGTCGACCAAATCGCCCACACGGCCATGCAATTGCTCATCAGGCAATTCGAGCAAGACCCGCTAACCGATGTGCCTCCCACCGATCTACAGGTGTTACAGCCCGCCCGCCTGGTGGTACGGGGCTCCACCTGATACCCCAAAAAAATATTTTTGAACGAGATGGCGGTAGTCGCCGCCTTACGGTACAATAGCTGGAATGACCTACATGGAAGCGAAAAAGCTATGCCCATTGACCGACCGGGTACACAACGATTGGAACACAGGAGAAGAAGCCCTGTTGTTCGAAGAGTGGTACCGGTCATGTGAGCAAAACCCCGCCTTGCTGCAGCAAATGAACGGGGTCGATCAGGAGGCCATGCGCGAACGCCTATTCTTATCCATCACCAAAAACCTTTCCTTTCAAAAGCATAAACTTTTCTTAGTAGTTGTTTGATATTTTTATAAGTTTATACCCATAATACGATTTGCATGCCCTGCACGCCCTTGCTTTATGCGAACCTTGCCGATTCACAGCTATTTCAGCTGGTGAAAAAGGATGATATTAAAGCATTCGAAGAGCTTTACAACCGCTATTGGAGCGACCTCATCGATGCTGCCTACCGCCGCCTGCAGTCGCGCCAGAAAGCAGAAGACATCATACAGGACATCTTCGTTAGTCTCTACCAGAAAAGGCATACCCTCGATATCACCGTTTCTCTCAAAGCATATCTCTATCAGGCCCTCAAATTCAAGGTGTTGAACGTGTTCCGGGATGAGTTTACACGTTCTTCTGCCCGCAAGGAGATTTTTTTAAACGAGCAGTGCAAAAACGATTCGGCAGCGTATTGCGAGGCCCGCGAACTCAACAACCGCATTGGCCAGGTGTTAAGTTCCCTGCCGGATAAATGTCGGGAAGCCTTTCTCCTCAGCAGAGAGCAGAACCTGTCGAATAAAGACATATCCCTGGGCATGAACATCTCGGTAAGCACCGTCGAAAAGCATATCGGAAAGGCCCTCCGCATATTGCGCAACAACCTGCGCGACTATACCTGGAATGCGTAATAGCACACCTTCCTGTTAACAATTCCTTTAAGCGGATAGAACACCGCGTTAAAAATCCACGGCTCCGTATTGCTGCCCGTTCGCATGAAATGATATTGGCGTAAATTGCTATATATTCTTCATGCTTAAAACTCATAACGGTTATGAAAGCAATACAATGGACCAGGATGATGATCATGGTCATGGTGGTGAGTGCCGGCGCATTTACTTCCGTGAAGGCACAGGATACCAAAGCCGATAAGAAAGCCGAAAAGGCAGCACAGGTAAAAGCGATGGTCGAATCGCAACGCTATGTCTTCAAACCACAAAGCGCCAACCCCATGCGCGGCCGCACCGTGCAGCTTACCTCCGAATATACTGTGAAGGTGAGCAAGGATACCATCATATCCGATCTGCCCTACTTCGGCCGCTCGTACACCGCACCCATCGATCCCAGTAAAGGAGGTATACAATTCAACTCTACGAAGTTTGATTACAAGCTCGAAGAGGTCAAAAAAGGCTGGCAGGTAACGATCAAGCCAGGCGACGTAAGCGATGTGCAACAGTTTTTCCTGACGATATTCACCAATGGCTCAGCCACCCTGCAGGTAACCAGCACCAACCGTACTCCCATTTCCTTCAATGGGTCGGTATCGGAACGCCGGTAACCGCAAAACATTTACTGCATAAATGCAAAAGGCCGCTGTCACCAGCGGCCCTTTTATTTGTTCATAGTGAAAAAGCTTATTTCAGCTTGCTCTTCTTGACGCCTTCAAAAGTGATCTTTACCGGCTGTATCAGTCCGTCTTTATCGAAAACCATTTTGTCGATGCAGGTAACCCGGTGATTGGCTGCTGTTTCTCCCAGCGGACGACGGTGATATACGATATACCATTCATCTTTACCAGGCACCTGTATAACAGAGTGGTGCCCTGCGCCGGTAGCCACGGTCGAATCCTGCTGGAGGATGGTGCCAATACGCTCAAAGGGTCCGAAAGGCGAATTGCTGATCGCATAGGCCACTTTATAATTGGGGCCACCCCAGCCACCTTCCGACCACATGAAATAATACTTGTTGTCGCGGATGAACATGAACGGACCTTCTACGTATCCCTTCGGCGTAATTTCTTTGAAGGTGCTGCCGTCGGCAAAGGGAAGGATCGCGGTAAAGTCGTTCTTCAGCTTCACGATATTGCAATGTCTCCAACCGCCATAGATCATGTAGTACTGACCGTCTTTGTCATGAAACACGAACTGGTCGATGGGCTGTGCACCGTTATGAAATTTATCCAGCAAAGGTTTACCAATCAGGTCAATGAAAGGACCTTGGGGCTGGTCCGAAACAGCTACGCCAATACCGCCTTCCTCGTTATTGTTTTGAATATCATTGGCTGAAAAGAAAAGGTAGAACTTTTTGTCTTTCTCCACAATAGCAGGCGCCCACATGGCTTTCTTCGCCCATTTCACGGAAGCAGTATCAACGATGCGCGGATGCTTGGTCCAGTTCACCAGGTCGGGTGAGGAGAAGGCGTCCATAAACACCTGCTTTTCATATTTATCTGAATAGGTAGGGAATACCCAGTAGTTCTTATTAATGATAGTTCCTTCAGGGTCGGCATACCAGCCTTCAACGATAGGGTTCCCGGAAGTCTTTTTGGCCTGAGCGCCGGCCGCCAGGCCCGTAAGCACCAAACCCGCCATTAACCAATATTTCATGTGCATAAAATTGATAAGGCTGCAATATAATGCGCAGCGGTTATAATAGACGTATCAGACGTTAAGAGAGGCTTAAAACTTGTAGACAAAACCCACGCCCATCAACTCTTTGATCTGGGGCTTCGGTCCGCCCGCTTTGCCTTCATCCTGCACCGTAGGCACATCGTTGTCATAGATCAAATCAACCGAAAGGTTCATATTGATCAGTTTGGTCACTTTAACCGCAATGACATTGGTCCAGAAGATATCGACATTGAAGGGATCGTGCCGGTAATTGGAGAAAAGTTCCAGCCTTGTTTTGTAAGAAGTGGTAGGCGTAATGTTCTTGCTCCAGTTTACGGAAGCATAGGCACCCACCTCCATTTTTACATTTTTGCCGCTGTCAACACCAAAAGCGCCGATAGAAGCCAGTGAATCATTTTGCACGATCACCCAGCGGGCAGTGATGGGCGACATGAACAAAGAGAAACCATCCACTGGTTTATAGTCCATACCCAAAGACAAAACAACATAGCCCGGCGCCAGGAAATTAGAGGTCAGCACTTTCGTGCTGTCTGTAGGGTAGGCAAAACCCTTTGTAAACTGGCTCCTGAAATTGACAAGGCTACTCAGGTACCATTTCTTATCCAACTCATAGCCATACTTGGAAACAAGATCAATGCGGTCGTCCGATTTTCGCTGGCCAAGACTGGTGGTATTGACCATGCCATACGCGAGATCGATGCTGTTGTCCCACGAATGGCGTCCATGTTTGTAATGACCAAACAGGTTCAGCAAAGAAGTCAGTGACAAAGAAAATTTGTCACCACCCGCAGCCCAGTTGCTTAAAGCACCCTGGTTTACATTGAGGTTGAAAGTGCCACCGGTTTTCCAGGTGCGTTTACTGGTGTCGGCGTTGTTTTTGCTGATGGTACGGCTGCCCTCACTCCTTAAGCCTTGAACCGTTTTATCTTGAGCAGAGAGGCGCAGGCTGCAAAATAGCAGCAGCAGAAAAGCATATTTCATAGCGTATGATTTGAAAAACTGCCTCCTCCACAAAAAAGTTGCCAAAACACATTGATAATGAACGTGACAGGTGTTTTATGCCAACATTTCCGGTTCTGCCCCACCATATGCTCCTCGTCTTGTACAGGATAGGCACCGATCGGGTGCCAGCTCCGCCTGCAGGCCCGCTGGCATGGTTCTTATGAAATAAGCCCAAAACAGATCCATGAAAACGCCCAACACAATCCTTCGTTGGACAACCTTCCTCGCAGTACTCATCAATGTGGTTGTCAGCTCATCCATGGAGAGGCTCGGCCTCGGTCAGCCAACGGTAGCGCAGGTAACCCGCCGGTACGACAACCTGTTTGTGCCAGCCGGGTATGCGTTTGCCATCTGGGGGCTCATTTATGCTTCCTTTGTCATCTACGCCATCGTGCAGATCATGCCGCGTCAAAAAGACAAGACCTTGTATGATCACCTGGCGGTGCCTGTCATCCTCATCAATCTTTTGGGACTGTTGTGGCAGATCGTATTCCGGTACGATTTGATATTGTTAAGTGTAGGCATCATACTCATCATGCTCGTAAGTGGTATCCTGTTTTTTCTACGTAGTCAGCTGGGCATATGGGCGCAGCACCATAGCAAATGGCTCATGGTGCCATCATCCATATTTTTAGGTTGGATCAGCGTGGCCACAATAGCCAATATCTCACTATGGCTGGAATCCATTGGTTGGGATGGGGCCGGCATCAGCGATGCCTCCTGGGCCAAAGTCTTGCTCGGCATCACCATACTGCTATCCCTGTACATCAGCATCCGCTTCCGCGATTACCTGTATCCTGCCGTCGTGGCCTGGGCGTCGTACGCCATCTTTGTTGCCCTGCAAAACCGCGAAGAGGCAGTAGCCCAAACCGCCATGTATGTTGCCATCACAGCGATCATCCTAACCATCATTGCCGCGGCCCGCAATGCACGCATCGGGCTCAGGCACCATCGCACCAAAAGCCTTTCATAATAAATTATTAATGCAGGAAGCCATCAAAGGCCCTGGGAGTAGCTGTAACTTGCGCCGGTCTCATTAACTTCCCGGTATGAAAAAACTACTCCTTTGTTTGTGCATAGTCAGCAGCAGTATGGCCATGGCCCAACCTGCGGTCTATACCACAGCCAATGCCCATTCTCACAATGATTATGAAAACCCGCATCCGTTTTTTGCCGCCTGGAATGAAGGATTTGGATCGATGGAAGCCGACCTGCACCTGATCAATGATACCCTTTGGGTGTCCCACGACAAAGCCCGGCCCGGCATCGACCCTACATTCGAAAGCCTTTACCTGGCGCCCCTCTCAAAGGCAGTAGGGCAAAACCAGGGCTTTCCATATGCCGATCACGCGAAGCAACTGCAGTTGCTCATCGATCTCAAAACAGAGGCTGTGCCTACGCTCGGAAAGGTAGCCGCTGTATTGAAACAATACCCCGTTTTATCCAATAACGCCAATATTCGTTTCGTCATCTCTGGCAGCCGGCCCGATTCCTCCACCTGGCACCGGTATCCCGCTTATATCTGGTTCGATGGCAATCTGGGCAAAGCTTATCCTGCTTCTGCGCTTGAAAAGATCGCCCTGCTAAGTGCCGACTTCCACAAGTTCACAGCCTGGAACGGCAAAGGGCGTCTCGTGGCAAAAGAGCAGGACACCCTGGAAAAGCTGGTCAACGCAGCACATGCTCTAGGCAAGCCCGTGCGGTTCTGGGCAACCCCCGATAACATCAACGCCTGGTACCACCTGATGAAGTTGAAGGTCGATTACCTCAATACCGATCGCATTGCCGAAATGGGAGCCTTTCTTAAAAAGCTCCAGCGTACCACGTACCGGAGCGACAAAGCCTATGAACTTTATAAACCCACTTATAAAACAGATGGGGTCAATAAAAAAGTGAAGAACGTGATCCTGCTCATTGGTGATGGAACAGGATTGGCGCATTGGTATACCGGTTACACTGCCAATAAAGGGCGCCTCAATGTATTCAATATGCGCAAAGTGGGTTTGTCCAAAACCAGCTCTTTCGATAACTATATAACCGATTCAGCTCCCGGCGCTACGGCGCTCTCAACCGGCCAAAAGACCAATAACCGCGCCGTGGGAGTTGATCATACAGGTGTTGCGCTGAAGCAAATACCAGACTATATCCAGCCTAAGGGAATGCGAACCGGGCTTATCACCTCCGGTGATATGGCCGATGCCACGCCGGCAGCCTTCTATGGTCATCAATCCGAGCGCAGTGCTGGTGCAGGCATGTTCGCCGATTTGGCCGGTGCACCGGTACAGCTTCTGATGGGCGCTGGCAATAAGAGTCTTACCCCGGCAGCAGAAGCTTCTCTCAAACAGAATGGCTTTAGTCTTGTACGGACCATCGATAGCGTGCCTGCCAATACAACCGGCAAATGGATCGTAGCCGATGAACGTGCCCGTTTGTCGATGTTGAAGGGGAGGGGTGCCTGGTTGCAGCAAGCCTTCGATCGTTCAGTAAGCATACTCTCAAAAAATAAGGCAGGCTTTTTCCTGATGGCAGAGGGCGCACAGGTCGATCATGGTGCGCACGACAACAATTTGCCCTGGCTGGCCACGGAAGTGATGGACCTCGATCAACTGGTGGGGCGGGCCATGGAATTTGCCGATACCAATGGCGAAACCCTCGTTATCGTCACAGCCGATCACGAAACAGGTGGCGTATCGCTCATGGATGGCAACTATACCGAAGGAAATACAGCCGTACAGTTTGCTACAGAAGATCACACGGCGATACCGGTACCCGTATTTGCTTACGGACCACAATCGGACCTCTTTGCCGGTGTGTATGAGAACACCGCCCTGTTCAGCAAGATTATGCAGGCGTTGGGCATTCAGGCGTCAGCCGTTGCCCGCTAGGCAATAACGGCTGTTGGCCGTAATTTTGCAGCGTACCCCATATTCAACAACACCATGGCAACATCCGTCCTGATCATCGGTGCAGGGGCCGCCGGCCTCATGGCCGCCCGCGAATTGTCGGCCCGGGGCCACGCCGTCACCATCCTCGAAGCCCGCCACCGGGCCGGCGGCCGCATGCATACGCTGCAGCCGTTGGGTTACAGCATACCTATCGAAACGGGCGCCGAATTTATCCACGGCAAACTCCCGATTACCTTACAGTTACTGGAAGAAGCTGGGATTATTTATACGCCCGTTGGTGGTAGAATGGTCGAAGTGGAGAAAGGCCGCTGGCAACGCCAGCACAACTTTGTCGATGGATGGGATACCCTGATGGAGCGGTTGCAGGATGTAAAGGAAGATATCACCGTACGGGAATTCCTGAACCGCTATTTTGCCGCAGATCGTTACGAGGCATTGCGCCGTTCGGTGAAAAGGTTTGCTGAAGGGTACGATGGGGCCGATATTGACCGCGCCAGTGTCCTGTCGCTGCGGGAAGAGTGGGAGCAGGAAGACGAAGAAGAGCAATACCACATCATGGGTGGATACGAGAAGCTCACCGATTACCTGCTCACCCAATGCGTACGCCAGCGTTGTCTGTTATACTTCAATACACCGGTACAGGAAATACGCTGGCAGCAGGGTACTGTAGAGGCAGTAGCATCCGATGGGAGAGTATTCATGGCCAATAAGGTGATTCTTACTTTGCCGCTGGGCCTCTGGCAGCAGGAGAGTAGCAGTATCAGGTTCCTGCCGGCAATCAAAGATCAAATGGAGGCATTCCGGCAAATAGGTTTCAGTCCGGTCATCAAAGCCAGTCTGGAGTTTAAACAAGCCTTCTGGCTCGAATATGAAAAGGAACTGGGCTTCGTGTTCAGCGAAGAGATCTTCCCCACCTGGTGGACGCAACATCCCCATCCGGCGCCATTACTCACGGGTTGGATCAATGGCCCGCAGGCCATCTCCTTCACCCAAACATCCCCCGAAAAGATGTTGCAATATGCCCTCTATTCATTGGCCGGCATATTTGGACTGCCACTCATATTTCTGGAGCAACAATTGGTAGCCTGGCAAATAACCGACTGGGGAACCGATCCCTGGGCGCGTGGTGGCTATTCCTGGGATACACTCACCTCCAAGGCTGCCCGCCAGTTGCTACAGCAACCCGTCGCCAATACGCTCTATTTCGCCGGCGAAGCGCTCTACGAAGGGGCCAGTCCGGGTACGGTAGAAGCGGCCCTGGCCAGCGGCCTTGCAGCCGCCCGCAGGGCCTGCGACCCTCTTTAATTCAATTCCTTCAACCACTGCTGTGCGTAAGCCCGCGCAGCCGCGATCGTTTCTTTTCCGCTGCGGAAACAACGTTTCCAGGCTTCATCTTTCGCTTCCAGCTTCGGATCGGCAAAGCGCATCCGGCCGCCTTTCTCTACCAGCTTGGCACTAAAGTCAATATCAGCCGTAAACGCGAGGAATTCCTTCAGTCTTATTTTCACCAGGTCTTTCACGGTAGCAGGCCAGTCGTGTTCAAAATCTTTAACCGCCTGTTTGTGTTGATCGCCATCATCGCCAAAGCCGGCATCGTCCACATCCTGCAAATACATCTTATGCTTGGGGTGCTTGGGATCTTTTAAAGCAGCCAGTTCCTCTTTCTGCATGGTCAAGGTAGCTTCGTAAAGCTTCTTCATATCGCCCGTAGCACTTTTCATATCCTCTTGCGCGGTCTTGATATCCCTTTCCAGTTCCTCGATCCTCGTCTTAAGTTTGGAGGCCTTGTCAGCCGGGTCGGCTGGTTTCGCGGCATCACGCGCTTCCTTGTACGCCTGGGCAAATTCGGCCGAGTTGACATATTTACGGATATAGTCGCCCAGTTCCTTCACGGTACTCGCCCGCTGGCCGGTAGCCAGGGCTTTCAGGGCCGAAGTACGGGGAAACGACAGGTCGCCCACTTTAAAGTTCCCGAATATATAATCCTTGGCCTCGTCTTCGGCTATCCGCAACTGATCGAGAACATTCTTATAGGCCGTAAAGGCCATGGTGCCAACAGCTATAAGGCACAACATCCAGCAATAGTGTTTCTTTTTCATGACATACGATTGTTAAAGAGTTATACGACCGTAAAAATACCGGTGGCAGGGCCCGGAGGCTAGTACAACACTATAAAACCGCAAATTCGGTGGATGAATTGAACTATTGGGCGATGACATTCAGGAGCGGGGTCGCCAAAAATGCGGCTATACCCGCACTTGACCCTGCACCAGCCATCAGGGGAAATGGGTATAAAACAGGCTGCCCACAGCGGCTCATTCCTGGCTTTATGCTAATCCGTTACATTACAGTCAATTGACAGTGTCAGATCGACAAAAAAAGATTGACGCAGTTAGCCAATATTACTTATTTTCAACATGAAAACCGGCCTATGAAAATAGTTGTCGTGAAAACCATTATGAACTTTGGAAACCCTCATTATTAAAGAGACGCTAAGATCCAAACTCAGTGTGGGCGTTGAACCTGCGATCGACTACCTGTATAGCAACTATAGCTCCATGCTCTACGGCTATGTACTGCAATTTATTCCCGATCCGTCCGAGGCAGAGAAAGTGTTAACTCAGATATTTACCAACCTGGCTGGTCGCCTCGATGAAGCCTGCGATGCCACGCTGAGTGTGTATTGCTGGATGCAGGTTGAAGCCAGAAAGCTGATACTGGACTATAAGAAGAAGAACGGCCTGGAGGTGAACGGGCATGCAAACAACGGGCAACCGAAAAATGCCTATTACCTCACCTTGTTACGCAACGCAACAGAAGAGCAACGCACCGTATTCCAGGAAATGTTCCTGAACGGCGGCGCAAAAGAAGAAGTAGCTATCAAGATGAATAAAACCGTGCAGGAGATAAGCCGGCTTTTGAAAGAAAGCCTCATCATCCTGCAAAAAAACCTACAGTGAACATAGATACGTACATACGTAGTGGTATTGTTGAGGCTTATGTATTGGGCGTAGCCTCCGCTGACGAAAGAGCGGAGTTTGAGAAGCTATTGCTCCAGCATCCCCCATTACAGCAGGCGCTTGCCGAATTCGAAATACAGGTAGAAACCTTCGCTACCAATCAGTCCGTGCCCCCGCCATCCAAAACCCGCAGGGAATACAACGACTTCATCAACCGGATGCCCATACCACGTACTAATGGCAACGGTGGCTCTTCTCATACCTCCAATGGAAGTAGTAATTTCATACCCGCGTACGAAGTTTCCTCCACACACATCAGGGTGCATAAGAACTGGCGCATCGTAGTGCTCATCCTTTTTATTGTCGCCAAGATCGCCCTGGCCTTCCTTATTTATTTTGCCATCAAGTTCTACGAAGCACGCAGTGAGGTAAAACAAATGCAACACAAAGAAGAGCAAATACAATCTGGTCGCCGGTAATGGGGGAGTAAAAATAATAACCTATAATTTTGGTGGACTAATAAAAAGGCTGTAACCTTGTAACTCCGGAAGCTTACAGGAAACAATTCCTTTACCAATAAATAAGCTTCGCGTCGGCACCAAAACACTGGAATAATGCACCTGGGTAAGAAACATACACATTCTTGTTGTAGCAGCACTTGTTGTTGCTGATCCTTCCCGCGATTCCCTTGCCTCCCCTTACCGTACTTCTCAAACTCAAAGTTTTCCACCTAAAACATTAAAATCATTGTATGATTCCTGATACATCTTAGTTCGTTACAGTCAACTCTGTAGCAAACGATGTTCCAGCGTCCTTGCTATAGGTACATAAAATAAAGTGGGCCGAAGACTGTTCCAGCAGCTCCGGCCCGTAAAACAAGGCTTCAGGTAATGAATCATAACAGCTATCAGATAGCTGAATGACTGCCTCATTTTTAAAATAACCAAAACAAAGATAATGAAGAAGGCTTTCAATTGGATGGTCCTCCTTCCCGCTGCATTGTTTTTTAACAATGTAACTGCTCAGCAACGCAACGATACCATACGCACAACCGGTGCAGAAAAAGGACCCGTGCGCAACATCACTTTCGGCGGGAAAGTGGTGGAAGATCGATCAGCAACACCCCTGGCAGGCGCTACAGTACACATAGCAGGAACTACACACGAAGTAATAACTGGCCCCGATGGCAAATTTACCTTCCTCACCGGGCAGCGGCTACCCGTAACCTTACAGATATCTTATGTAGGCTATACGGCCCGCGAGATCAATGTAACCAATGAATATACGGAGATATCCCTCCAGCCTGGCAACAGCAGGCTCGATGAAGTAGTGGTAACCGCCGTAGGCATCAAGCGGGCGGCCAAAGCCCTCAGCTACAGCGTATCGGAAGTAAAAGGAAAAGAACTCGTCCAATCGCGCGAAGCCAACATTGTCGCAGCCCTCAGCGGGCGCATCGCGGGTGTGCAGATCAGTAATTCCGGCGGCTCACCGGGTGGCTCTTCTACGGTAAAGATCAGGGGCAATAGCTCCCTGTTGGGCAGCAATGCACCGCTCTTTATATTGGATGGCATCCCGGTAGACAATTCCATACAGGATATCCGCACCAATATCACCAACGGCAACTCACTCGCCACACCCTCCAACCGGGGCATCGATATCAATGCCAATGATATCGCCTCCATCACCGTGTTGAAAGGCCCTGCAGCGGCTGCCTTGTACGGCATCCGGGCATCCAACGGCGCGGTAGTGGTCAATACGAAAAGAGGCAGTGCACTCACCAGTAAAAAGTTCGCCGTCAATTACAGTGGCTCCTTTACGGTCGATCGCATCAACCGCCGCATGCAGCCACGTCAAACCAGCTTCTCCAATGGCATCGGAGGCTCTTATGTGGTACCGGGCACAGCTGGTTCCGATGAGAACTGGGGCGCCCTCATCGATACGCTCACCTACAGCAACCAGGCCAGCAACTTCGATAAGAACGGAGCTATCGTCGGTAAAAGCAACCCGCTCTCCAATGGCAAACCTGTTAACCGTTACAACAACATCGATAACTTCTTTGTGAACGGCTATACCTCCGATCACAACATCAGTCTCTACGGCAACACCGGCAATGCAGGTTATTATTTCTCTTATGGCAACCTCAAGCAAACCGGCATCGTTCCCACAACCGATTTTTATCGCCACACCTTCCGGTTCAACGGAGACTACACCATCAATGAAGCCTTCAAGCTATCAGGCGGTATCAACTATATCCAGGATGGCGCCCACAACCGCGCACTCATGGGTGGCTTCAACACCAATTCCATGCGGGCCCTTATCAACTCAGCCGTCAATTTCGATATCACCAATGGGTACGATGAGCCCTGGAAACATCCTGAGTCCTACAAACTCCCCGCTACAGCGGCCAAGCCATGGGGCGACAGCCGCTCATTCGCGAATGGCATCGGTTGGGATAATCCCTATTGGTCGCTTAATATGAATCCACAAAGCGACCAGAATAATCGCTTCATCACATTTGTAGAAGGCAACTACGACATCAACAGCTGGCTCAAAGCGACTGCCCGTTATGGCATCGATAATTATACCGATGTTCGGAAAGGTGCATTCAGCCGCGGCACCTCGGGCATAGCAACCGGTACCGTTAACGATGTAGTGTTCCAGCGCCGGGACAATAACCTCGACATCCTCCTCACCTCACGCCACGAGCTTACCAACGATCTCGACCTTAGTGTAGTGGCTGGTTACAATTATTACAGCTCATTCAAGAACCAGGTCAATACAAGGGGCGATGGGCTTACCATTCCCGGCAACTTCAATATTTCCAACGCAGCATCCGTACAGGCTGTGGACTACACCATTGAGCGGAAGCTCGTGGCCGGCTACGCCGACCTGAAACTGGATTATAAGAAATGGTTGTTCCTGGAGCTCACCGGACGCAACGAGTGGACCTCCACACTCGCTAAAGGAAAGAACTCCTTCTTCTATCCCTCTGCAGGCGCCAGCTTTATCTTTACCGATGCCTTCCGTATCGCCAGTCCCATATTCAATTTCGGTAAGCTGCGTGTTACAGCTGCCCAGGTGGGTAATGATGCCGATCCCTATTCGCTGCTTACCTATTTCAATACAACCTCCACAGGTGGATGGATCCAAAGCGCGCTTAGCTTTCCGTTCAACGGACAGCAGGGCCTTAGCTTCAGTTCCACCATCGGTAACCCCAACCTTAAGCCCGAGCGCATCAGTACCTATGAGGTCGGCACCGAACTGCACTTCAACAAAAGCCGCACCATCCTCGATGCCGTGTATTATTACAACAGCAGTAAGGATCAGATCATTCCTGTTTCTCTACCATATGCCACCGGAGCGCAGTTTACACTCGCCAACGCGGGCAATATCATCAACCGGGGCATAGAAGCGTCCTTACAGCAGCAATTGATCCGCAAGAAGAACCTGAGCTGGAACGCGACAGCCATCTTCTCCAAAAACATCAGTAAGGTGAAGTACATCACAGACGATATTACCAACGTAAGTCTTGGTGGTATCTGGATGGAAGCACGCGGACAAGCCGGTGATCCCTATGGCGTGTTCTATGGCATTGATGTAAAACGCAATGCCGCCGGCAAGGTTATTATCGACGACAATGCAGGTAGCTCCAATTATGGGTATCCTGTCGTCAATACCGCCTTTACGCGCATAGGTGATCCTAATCCCGATTTCAGCGTCGGCCTTCGTAATGAGTTCAAGGCTGGTGCCTTCACATTCTCATTCCTCCTCGATGGCCGCTTCGGCTTCGATATATTCAATGCGCCCCGGCTTCAAATGGTGTTCAATGGGGTAGATGCCTCTACTGCCGCCCGCGGAACCAAAACCGTGTTTGAAGGGGTAACCGCCACAAAAGGAGAAACCAACACCATACCTGCTGAGTTGTCGCAGGCATGGTACCGTCAAACCTTCAGCATCCAGGGGCTGTATGTAGAACACGATCTCCATTGGATCAAGCTGAAAGATGTAAACCTTAGTTACGACCTGCCGGCAAACT
Source organism: Paraflavitalea sp. CAU 1676 (assembly GCF_029223285.1). Taxonomy (GTDB): domain Bacteria; phylum Bacteroidota; class Bacteroidia; order Chitinophagales; family Chitinophagaceae; genus Paraflavitalea. The sequence continues at coordinate 252,595 of NZ_JARHUJ010000009.1, forward strand.
GGCTCAAACCATTGAAGATATCTGCGGCCAGCGTTACGCTGACGGCGCGCAATTTCCTGCTCGCCACCAACTACACCGGTAGCGATCCCGATCTCGGCACCCGCAATGGGCTCACCAACTATTCAGGCATCGACTTCTGGACCACCCCCAACACACACAGCCTGGGGGCAGCATTGAACATCACATTCTAAAGGCAAACATTCCGAACATGAAAAAGAGTAGTATTACCAATATATTGAAACGTAGCGTTCTGGCAGCATCCGTGATCACGCTGGCAGGCTGCGATCTCACAGATACCAACAACAACCCCAACGCATCCTCCGAAGTATCGGTCAGTGCGGTACTAACCGGAGCCGAAGTGGTGCTCGGATTTTCGCTGGGCGTAGATGCCGGCCTGGTAGCCAACATCTATATACAACAGGTGGCCGGCGCCAACGGCGATGCGGCGTCATTTGACAACTATACCACCTCGCCCGGATATTTCAACTCATCGTGGGCCAACTTCTATACCAACGTGCTCGATGAATTGCAGATCGTACAGCGTACTGCCACGGCGCAGCAATTGCCCTACTATAGTGGCATTGCACGGGTGCTCACAGCGTACAGTTATGGCACGCTTACCGATTTGTTTGGAGACATACCTTACAAAGAAGCGCTCAATGGCAACAGCGTTACCAATCCCAAATACGATGGGCAGGCCGATATCTATAAAGACCTCCAGGCGCAGCTCGATACCGCCATCACCGAACTATCAAAGCCGGTGAGCGCCAACCTCGGCGCAACGCCTTTTACAGATGATGTTATCTTCAAAGGCAATATCGCCAACTGGCTCGCCACGGCCTACACGTTGAAAGCACGTTACGCCATCCACCTCAGCAAGGCCAATCCGCAGGAAGCCGCAAAGCAGGTATTGGCTGCTTTGTACAATGCAGGCGTGTATCGCGGCGTACCCAGCAATGCCGCCGATGCTCAGGTGGTATTCGGATCATCCGCCACCAACGCCAACCCCTATTATCAGCAAAACACCTACCGTCCGGGCTGGATCGGGTTGGGCGCTTCCTTCGTCAACCTGCTCAACGGCAATAAGGTCACCGATGCACCCACCACACCCGAAGGTCAAAACGTAGATCCGCGCAGGGCCTATTTTGCAACGCCCTCCAGCGGCACTACCTACCGGGGCAGTGCACCCGGTGTGCCCGGCGCCTTCTCGCGCATCGGAAGCTACTACGGAGCTGCCACGGCACCGGTTATCCTCATCAGCTATTCCGAAGCTAAGTTCCTCGAGGCAGAAGCAAGGAGCATCCTCAATCCCGCCGATCCATTGGCGCAAACAGCACTCGAGGCAGCGGTGAAAGCATCGTTCGCTAAAGTGATCAGCGGAACAGGCGATGCCTATGCAACACCGCAAAAACAAGCGGAGTACATAACGGCCAAGGCAACACTTACCGGCAATGCCACGAAAGACCTGGAAACCATCATCACGCAAAAGTACATCGCCCTCTTTCTGCAGCCCGAAGTATGGAGCGATTACCGGCGTACCGGATATCCCGCCATACCATTGGCGGCCAATGCCACACACAGCGCCAACCCGGCCGGCCAGATACCCCGCCGTATCCCGTACCCGCAAAGAGAGCAGTCGCTGAATAAGAACACGCCGGCCAACTCCACCTATCAGCAGCCTAAACTCTGGTGGGATCAATAGCCGCAAAACTCTCAATCATCTCAAACACCATCAACGCAACAATTCATGCAGCATATAATAAACAGCCAACACCTGCAGCGGCCCGCGAGGAAACTCGCGGTGCTGCTGTCGGTGGTAACTGCTACCGCACTACCAGCTATTTCGCAGCACAGTCCTGTGCCTCCTTTCAAAGGAAAAGTGGGCAAAACGATCGCCGAAACCAAAATAGGTAATACCGTATTTAACCCCGTAGCACCAGCCGGGGCACCGAATATTGTATATGTATTGCTCGATGATGTAGGGTTCGGAGCCAGCAGCGCCTTCGGCGGATTGGTGGAAACACCCACCTTCGATAGTCTCGCCAACAACGGACTGCGCTACACCAATTTTCACACTACCGCCATCTGCTCGCCCACACGTGCCTCCCTGCTCACCGGCCGCAATCACCATTCGGTCAATGTGAATACGGTCATCGATGCGGCCGTTGATGTGCCCGGTCACAACGGATACATCCCCTTCGAGAAAGGAACAGCCGCAGAGATACTGCGCGAAAATGGGTACAACACATTTGCTGTGGGTAAATGGCATGTCACCCCTACACCCGACCTCACACCGGCAGGCCCCTTCAACAGGTGGCCCACCGGCCGTGGATTCGATCATTTCTATGGCTTCATGGCCGGCGAAACCGATCAGTACACACCCATGCTTTGGGAGAACACGCAGAAGATAGAGCCCGATCTTAAAGGCAAACACCTTACCACCGCGCTCGTTGATAAGGCGATTGAGTATATAGCCGGACAAAAATCTGCGGCCCCCAACAAACCTTTCTTTCTTTACCTCACGCCCGGCGCAACCCATGGTCCGCACCAGGTCGACAGGCAGTGGATCGACAAGTACAAAGGCCGTTTTGATGCAGGATGGGATAAATACCGCGAAGCGGTACTCGCCCGGCAAAAGGAATTAGGCATTGTGCCGAAGAACGTAACCCTGCCGGTACGCAACCCCGGTGTAAAGCCATGGGATTCGCTCTCTGCAATAGAGAAGAAAGTGTTCGCCCGATTCTTCGAAGCTTACGCAGGTTTTCTCACCCATACCGATTACGAAGTAGGTCGCCTGGTGAATTACCTGAAAGAGATCAAACAACTCGACAATACACTCATCGTATTGATCATTGGTGACAACGGCGCCAGCAAAGAGGGCGGACTCACCGGCCATGCCATCGGCATCAATGAATACATCGACGGCAGCGTGCACACGGAAAAGTATGAAGACCGCATCGCAGAGATCGCTAAGCGCTACGACGAAATAGGTAGTGCCAAGTCCGGACCCAACTATCCGGCCGGATGGGCCCAGGCAGCCAACACGCCATTCCGCTACCTCAAGCAGGATGCCAACAGCGAAGGCGGCACCCGCAATCCGCTCATCATCTTTTACCCCAAAGGCATCAAAGAGCGCGGCATCCGTACACAGTATTCGCATGTAAACAGTGTAACGCCTACGGTGCTGGATATCGCCGGGCTCACTGTGCCCAAAGTGATCAATGGCTATCAGCAGGATAGCCTCGAAGGCACTAGTCTGGCTTATACCATCGCCAACCCGGCAGCGCCCGGCAGGCACCATGTACAGTACTACGAAATATCCGGCGCCCGCGCCATTTACCAGGATGGATGGAAAGCACAGGTATACCACCAGTCGGGCAAATCATTCGCCCTCGACAAATGGGAGCTGTACAACCTCAACGAAGACTTCAATGAGCAGCGCGATCTGGCCGCATCACAGCCGGCCAAGCTGCAGCAACTGCAGGCGCTCTTCGAAGAAGAAGCCATTAAATACAATCTCTATCCGCTGTTGGGCGATACCAGTGCCCGCAATTTCGCCACCTTAACCAAAGGGCCTTTCGATACCCGCATTCAGGCAATCCTGTATCCCGGCGTTACACAACTTCCGTCAAGGGCCGCGCCATCCTTCTACCAGCATTCATTTACGCTAAAGGCAGAAGTGGAAATAACAAGCGCTTCAAACGAAGGCGTATTGCTGGCCGCGGGCGGTCGCTTTACGGGCCTCACGTTTTATGTACAGCAGGGTAAACTCAAAGTCGCGCACAACAACAATGGGAAGCTGGTGTACCTCGAGTCAACCCAGCCACTGCCCACCGGCAAAGCCATCCTGCGCTACGATCTTGATTATGTGCCGGCAAAAGACCTCACCGATCCTGCGGGCACAGAAGCGCTGTATATCAATGATGTGAAGGTGGCAGAGCGCAAGATCACCAAGGCCGATGCTACCATACTTCCTTATGATGAAGGAGTGGATGTGGGGCGCGACAACGCTTCACCGGTATCGCCACAATACCAATCACCATTCGTATTCACCGGCATCCTGCACCGCATCATAGTCGATCACAGAATTAAATTCTAACACCTTGACACTGTCAGATGTATATCTCCTCATCCGCAAAATAACCGTAGGCGTCATCCTCGTGCTGATACCGCTGGCCCTCATCGCCGGTGGTATCTGGCTCGCCTGGCAAATCGTCAACAGATTGTAAATCGTTAAACACATAAGTTATGAGCAACGAAAAAAACACAGCTGCAAACATCAGGCGCGATGGCATCATTAGCCTGTTCATTTACATCACCCCTGTGGTGCTTATGTTCGCCTGGCTGGCAATAACCGATAGCAAACCCTGGCAGGGGGTAGCCACAGGCGAACTGCCATTTCGTATGCCCGCTATCCTTGAAAAGGTATTTAAGAACCTGAACACCTGGGGCCTCCCCACCATAATGGTGGTAGTAGGGTTGGCGGAGTTTTTTATCGGCCTGTACGAGAACAAGTGGACGAAGAACGAACGCATACTCGATATCGTTTGCTTCATCGTGCCCAAGATCGTCGTGCGGCCTGTCATCGCTTACTTTGGCTTAAAGTTCCTGCCGGTATTGCTGCCCGGCGCAAAGGGAGTCTTTGAGTGGATACCCTTCTGGTGGGGATTTCTCATCATCGCCGTGGCCGACGATCTCACGCAATACTGGTACCATCGTCTGCACCACCAGGTATCCTGGCTCTGGCGATTCCATCGCACACACCACTCGGCGCCTTATATGGGCATGGCCATGGCCAGCCGGCAAAACATCATCTACACCATCTTCTTTTCTCAGATATACCTCACCACAACCTTAACCTATCTGGGGCTCGGCTATCCGGCATTATTTGTAACCGCCATCAAATCGCTCATCACCACCGGAGCACACTCCAGCATAAAATGGGATAAGCCATTTTATACCGTCAAATGGCTTAAGCCCATCGGCTGGGTCATGGAACGCCTCATCTCCACACCGGCAACGCATCATGCGCACCATGCGGATACATCGGGCGATGGGGTAGGGCACTACAAAGGCAACTTCGGCAATATGTTCTTCCTGTGGGATATCTTCTTTGGCACCGGCATCATCACGCGCAAGTATCCGGCGTCGTACGGGATCAAGCATTATCAGCACGAAGAATGGTATGCCCAGTTCCTGTGGCCGGTATTCAAATCGAAGAAAGAAGGAAGCGAACTCGCAGCCAATGGCCCCGAAGTGGGCGACCTGCCCGAAGCAACCACCCACGATATTATACCACAAACAACCACCGCATAAAACTATGAGCAAGTACTCTTTTCATAAGCTGTCCATGTCGCTGCTTTGCATCGTGCCGGCCCTTATGGGGCAGGCACAGCAAACGCAGCCCGCAAAAGCGACCAAAACACGCCCCAACGTTATCATCATCTATGCCGATGACCTTGGGTGGAACCAGTTATCAACCTATGGCAACAAAAAAGTGCAAACCCCCAATATCGATGCGATCGGTAATGGAGGAGTAAAGTTCACACAGGCCTATGCCACGGCGCCTATCTGCTCGCCCTCCAGGGTGGGCTTGCTCACTGGCCGTTACCAGCAGCGATTCGGAGCCGAATTCCTGGTGCCCGAATTACAGTCGGTCGCAGTAACCGATCCCGAACTGATAGAGAAGATTAGGGTCGATGCCGTAGCCCGCAAAGCGGTGGCAGAAAAGGTAGATACTGCTGGCTACAAAGCGCTGCGCAAAGGCATCCCCGAATCGGAGCTGCTCATTGGCCAGTTGTTCAAGCAGGCAGGTTATGCAACCGGCGCCATCGGTAAATGGCATGTAGGCGAAGCCGATGGGCTGCAGCCCTGGAAGCGTGGATTCGATTATTACTACGGCACCCTCACCTGGGGTACTATCTATGCCAGCGTGCAGGATCCCAATATCCTCACAAAGTCATATCACTTTCACACAGCGCAGTCAAAGCTCACCCGCCGCGAAGGTTCCATTCAAATTACCCGCAATGGGCAGATCGTGGAAGAAACAGCCTACATCACCGATCGGATAGGGGAGGAAGCCGTCGGCTTTATCGATCAGCACAAGCAGGACCCCTTCTTCCTGTATGTGCCCTTCAATGCGCCGCACGATCCATTCCAGGCAAAGAAGGCCGACTTCGATAAGATCACTAGCACCACCGATACTACCGAACGCATCTACCTAGCCATGATCGCATCACTCGATGAAGCAGTAGGACGTATTGTTAATAAGCTGAAGCAGGAAGGTCTCGAAGAAAATACGATCATCTTCTTTGGTAGCGACAACGGTGGCGCCTCTTACACCAATCAAATGAGCAATGCACCGCTCAAAGGCGGAAAGCTCAGTCATTTCGAAGGAGGCATAAGAGTGCCGCTGTTGGCAAAGTATCCGGCAAAGATCAAAGCGGGCGCAACCTACGATTACCCGGTCAGCAACCTCGATATATTCGCTACGGCAGTACAGGCAGCGGGAGTGTCTTTGCCTGCCGATCGCATCTATGATGGCGTTGACCTCGTGCCCTATGTCAATAAGGCCAACACAGCACGTCCGCACGAAACGCTGTATTGGCGCAATGGTTATTCGAAAGCGGTACGCAAAGGCGATTGGAAGCTCTACATCAATGAGCGCAACAACAAAGTATTGTTGTACGATCTCGCTAGTGATCCGGGCGAACAACACGATCAGTCAGCCGCTAACCCCGCTAAAATAAAGGAATTGCAAACAGCCCTAAAACAATGGGAAAAGCAGCTCGCAAAGCCGCGCTGGCCATCATTGCGCAGTGAAGTAATAGGCGAACTCGCCGATGCCGGATATTATTTTCCTATCTAACCGGTTGACTTTTACAACCCTACTAAAATGGTAGGAATTAATTTTGGGCGTAATATTTTACGCCCATATCTTTGTGTGCATATCACGATCTGCTTACCAGCCAAAGGTTAAAAAGTGTATACCATGAGACAGATGCCTGCGTTGATGACTTTACTGACTGCACGACTGAAACACTCCTTTCATTCGAACATCCCGTCTTACAGTATTGCTCGTTGTTGTTGCTGTTGCTAATCAGCTGACATACGAAAAGGTAAAGTGCTGCTAAGAACAGCACAGTACCCACATGGCCATAAAGGCGCCCCGCTGCGAAAACAAAGCCGGTCAGGCCTCCTTTTGCCAACATCTTACACATTTACACTCAATCATACAATACAATGAAGAGGATCATTGCCCTCTGGGCTATCATTATTGCATTGCCTGTTGCCCTCACAGCGCAAACGCGCATCATCCGGGGCACGGTACTCGATAAAAGTGGCAACCAGCCGCTCAACGGGGTCACCGTACAGGCATCGGGAGTTGCTGCCAGCACCGACGCTGGTGGAAACTTCTCCATCGCAGTATCAACCAATACACTGCTCACCTTTTCTTACATCGGTTATGCCACACAACAGGCCAAAGCCGATACCTTGCGCGAAAGCATTACCGTATGGCTGTCAGCCACGGACAATTCGCTCGATGCAGTCGTGGTAACGGCACTCGGTATATCCAAGCAAAAGAAATCATTGGGTTACGCAACCCAGGAGTTGAAAGCAAAAGATATCTCCGAAGCTAAAGAAGCCAACGTGGTCAACGCACTGGCCGGTAAAATAGCCGGTGTCCGCGTCACCAATACACAGGGCGATATGGGATCATCCCGTATAGTGATCCGTGGAGAAACTTCTATTGCCAACAACAACCAGCCACTCTTTATCGTAGATGGCGTTCCGGTCGATAACTCGCAACTGGGAGCCGGTGGCTCACGCGATTACCGCAATGCCATCGCCGACCTCAACTCCGAAGATATTGAGAACATAAGTGTGCTGAAAGGCCCCAACGCAGCAGCCCTCTATGGCTCACGCGCTGCCCATGGCGTTATCCTCATCAAAACAAAGACCGGTAAAAGCCGCAATGGAATTGGGGTAACGCTCAACTCCAATACTACTTTCTCCAGCGTCAACATCCTGCCCGGGTATCAGAATGTATTTGGTCAGGGTGCCGAAGGCAAGTTCAGCTATGTGGATGGTAAAGGCGGTGGTATCAACGATGGGGTCGATGAAAGCTGGGGTCCAAAACTCGATGGCCGCCTCATACCGCAATTCTATTCCAACGGCGTGCCTGTTCCCTTTGTAGCGCACCCTGATAATGTGAAGGATTACTTCAAGACTGGTGTGTTGCTCAGCAACAGCATCTCCCTCGATGGCGCCGGCGATAAATACAATTACCGCGTATCATTCAACAATGAAAAGCAATGGGGCATAGTACCCAATAGCGAAGCGGGTAAAAACAATGTATCCTTCAACGGAACATTCGAAGTAGCGCCCAAACTGAAACTCGGCGTCGGTGCCAATTACATCGTAACCGATGCGCCCAACCTGCCAGGCGCAGGCGGCCGTCGTGCAACCAGCACCATGCTGCAGTTTACCTGGTTCGGTCGCCAGGTCGATATCAACCAGCTGCGCAATTACAAAGATGCCAACGGCAACACCTTCAACTGGAACAATAGTTACTACAGCAACCCATACTGGGTGGCATATGAAAATACCGTAAGCCAGCGCCGCAATCGCTTCATCGGTAATCTTAACCTTACCTATGACATCACCGACGGACTCTCCTTTAACTTCCGCACCGGTAGCGATTACTACAATGATAAGCGTAAATCGAAGATCGCCTACGGCACCAATGGAACACCCTTCGGTTCTTACCAGGAAACCAACTACATCGTAAACGAGAACAATACCGAAGCAACCCTGCGTTATAACAGGGAGATCGGCAGCGACTTCACGCTCGATGTACTGGCCGGTGGCAACGTACGCACCAAAACATATGAAGAGAACGATCAGCAGGCGCCCCGTCTGGCAGTAGCGGGCGTATACACGCTCACCAATTCTCGCGATCCGCTCATCTCCTCCAATTATTATTCGAAGCTGCGGGTATACAGTGCCTATGCATCAGCACAGCTGGGTTACCGCAACTGGGCCTTCCTTAACCTCACAGCCCGTAATGACCGGTCATCTACCTTGCCCAGTCAAAACCTGTCTTATTTCTACCCATCTGTCAACGCCAGTGTGGTGTTAACAGATGCCCTTGATATCAAGAGCAATGTCCTCAGCTTCCTGAAGGTGCGCGGTGGTTGGTCCGAAGTAGGTGCCGATGCCGATCCCTATCAGCTCATCAATACCTACAATTTCAACGCACCTTACAATGGCAATCCGCAGTTAACGACCAGCGGCGTTGACCTCAATCCCAACCTCAAATCCGAAAGCACCAATTCAACTGAAATTGGCATAGAGGCGGCTTTGTTCAATAACCGCGTTCGCATCGATGCGAGTTTGTACAATACCAACAGCGTCGATCAGATCCTCCGCGTAGATGTAAGCTCTACCACCGGTTATACCCAAAAACTGCTCAATGCCGGTAAGATCAATAACAAGGGGATTGAACTGCAATTAGGCATCACCCCGGTTAAGTTGAAAGACTTCCGCTGGGATATCGACCTCAACTATGCAGCCAACCGCAGCAAGCTCGAGTACCTCGATGAAGCGCAAACCCTGAAGAACTATGTGCTCGGAACTTACCGCAACCTGCAGGTGCTGGCTACCGTGGGTAAGGCCTACGGCACCCTGTTTGGTAATGCTTACCTGCGCGATGCAAATGGTAATATTGTTGTAAACAACAGCGGCATCCCACTGGCCAGCCCTACCAAGAAAGTGTTGGGTAAATACACCCCCGATTGGATCGGAGGCATTACCAACAGCTTTACCTATAAGCAGTTCAATCTTTCCTTCCTCATCGATGCCAGCATTGGCGGATCGCTCTTTGCAGGCACCAACTCAACAGGTAGCTATACCGGCGTGCTCGCGCTCACCCTGCCCGGCCGCGATGCCGATCATGGAGGCTTGAACTACTACTATCCCAATAATGATAAGTCCAAAGGAACAGTGGCCCTGCCCAAAGGTGGCGCCGCACCCAACGGAGAAGCAGTGTATGAAGATGGTATGATCTATAAAGGAGTTACCCAGGCCGGTGCTGCCAACACAACCATCATTCCAGCCTCACAGTATTACAAAGCATCCCGCAACATCGAAGAGGAATATGTGTACAGCGCATCGTATGTGAAGTTCCGCGAGCTGAAGTTCGGTTACAATATCCCCCGCAACTGGATCAAAAAGATCGGACTCACCGGCGCCACCATCAGCCTCGTAGGCCGCAACCTTTGGATCATCCATAAGGATGTGCCCAATATCGATCCGGAAACGGCCTTCACCAGCGGCAATGCACAAGGTTTGGAAGACCTTACCCTGCCCACCACGCGCAGCTATGGCTTCAACATCAACGTAAAATTCTAAACAGAACGATCATGACAAAGCATATATACAGGCTCCTGCTCGCAGCATTCACCCTCAGCGTGGCTGCCTCCTGCAAAAAGGACCTTACGGAGATCAATAAGAATCCCAATGCGGCCGAGAATCCGCAGCCGGATTACCTGCTCACCGCCGCACAGAAATTAACGGCTGATGTATATTGGGGAGCCGATAACAATTTCAACAGCACCCTGCTCATCATACAGCACTGGGCCAAAATACAGTATACCGAGCCCGACAGGTATATCTTCACTAATAGCAGCTTTACGTCGCTGTGGAATACAGGGTATGCTACCAGCATCACCAACCTCAATGCCATCATAAAGCTGCCCGATGGAAAAGCCAACGCCAATTACAAGGCCGTGGCCACCATCCTGCGGTCCTGGGTATTTAGCCTGCTCGCCGATGCGTATGGTAACATTCCTTACCAGCAGGCAGGTAACCTCAGCACCTATTTTACGCCGGAATACAATACCCAGAAAGATGTCTATTTTGGCTTACTCGATGAGTTGAAGGCTGCCGGCAACAACCTGAATGCCACTGCCGGAACCATAGCCGGTGATATCATATACGGTGGTAAAATTGACCGTTGGAAGAAGTTTGCCAACGCCTTGCGCCTCCGGATTGCCCTGCGCATCGCCGACCGCGAATCCGAAAAAGCCAAAGAGGTTATCAATGAAGTGTTAAATAATGCGGGTGGACTCATCGCTACTGTAGACGAAGCTGCCCGCTTTGCGTACACGACACCGCCTCAGCAAAACCCCGTTGGCGCGTGGTTCGATACAAGAGATGATTTTAGAATAGGTAAAACCCTGGTCGACAAACTCTATGCGCTCAATGATCCCCGTCTTCCCATCTTCGCCAACAAACCAACCGATCAAACTGTTACTAACTACGTCGGCGTACCCAGCGGCCTCACCAACAGCGATGCCAATAACCTGGGGTTCGCCAAAACGTCTAAGCCCGGATCTTACTTTTATGCGGCCACAGCACCAGCGGTGATCCAGAGTTATGCAGAAGTATTGTTTTCCCGGGCCGAAGCGGCGGCGAGGCAGTTCACAACAGAGAACGCCGAAGATCTTTACAAGCAGGCCATCAAAGCGTCTTTCAACCAGTATGGCATTACCGATGCCACGGTGATCGGCAACTATACGGCACAGGCAACAGTCGCGTTCGATGCCGGCAACTTTAAGAAGTCGATCGGTGAGCAAAAGTGGATCGCGCTCTTCGGTCAGGGTCTTGAAGCGTTTGCTGAGTGGAGAAGGCTCGACTATCCCCAGCTCACAGCAGGGGCGGCCGGTACGCTCGATGGAAAGATACCAGTACGGTTCATTTATCCTGGTTCCGAGCAGGCGCTCAATGGTGACAATTACAAAAAAGCCATCGATAACCAGGGAACAGATAATCTGGTAACCAAATTGTGGTACGATAGGTATTAGACTAGCGCCGCACAGGAAAAAAGAATAAATTCGAAGATTCGATAATGCTAAGACGCCTTAATGGCGTCTTATGCAATAGATAAACGACTTACCAAAAGAAGTATGAAGAAGTTATTACTGATAGCAAGCCTCATCGCATTCGCAGGTGCTACACAAGCGGCTCCGGTAAAGAATGCAGAACTGAAGCCCGGCACCTGGAAAGGGGTCATACAGCGGCCCGATGGGGAGCAGATCGTGTTCAATTTCGAAGTAAAGCCTGTTAACGGCAAGAAAGTACTGTATGTGCTGAATGCCTCCGAGCGCTTGCTGGTCGATGATATTCGCCAGCAGGGCGATTCCCTGTGGATCAGCATGCCGTTCTTCGATGCGCATTTTGCAACGGTCATCAAGAGCAATGGCAGCCTCGAAGGCAAGTACATCAAGATAAGCGGAGAACGTCGTTTTGAGATACCCTTCTTTGCCCTGCCCGGCAACAAGGAGCGCTATCCCATATCGCCCAAAACCAAATACAAGGTAGCCGGCCGTTGGGATGTAACCTTCGGCGAAGGCAAAGACGCCTCCAAGGCAGTGGGTGAGTTTCAGCAGGGCGTCAATGGAAAAGTGACCGGCACCTTCCTCACGCCAACCGGCGACTATCGTTATCTGGAAGGGGGCATTGAGAAAGATACCCTGCGCCTGTCGGCATTCGATGGCAGCCACGTGTACCTGTTCAAGGCAAAGCTCGATAACGACAGCACCATAACGCAGGCAACCTTCTATGCAGGCGGAGCCGGCAAAGAAGCCTGGGTGGCCAACAAAGATGCCAATGCAAAACTGCCTGATGGGTTCTCTGCAGTAAAGTTGCGCGCCGGCGAAAACAAGCTCAATTTCCGCTTCCCTGCCACCACGGGCGAGCAAATAGGCATAGCCGATGATCGGTTTAAGAACAAAGTGGTCGTGATCCAGATACTGGGTTCCTGGTGCCCCAATTGTATGGACGAAACAAAATTCCTGGTCGACTATTACAAGAAGAACAAGCAAAGAGGCGTAGAAGTGGTCGGACTGGCATACGAACGTTCCACCGATTTCGAGAAGTCTAAAACAGCACTGGCTACCTTCCAAAAGCGACTGGGCGTAAACTATCCCTTCCTGGTTACTACAGCAGCGGTATCCGATCCAAAGCGTACGGAGAAAACACTGCCGCAGATAGAGCCCCTGCAGGGATTCCCTACTACCATTTTTATTGATAAGAAAGGTAACGTAAGGAAAATACATACCGGTTATGATGGGCCGGCAACCGGGCAACACCATGAAGAGTTCAAGAAGGAGTTTGAAGGGCTCATCAATGAATTGCTCACAGAAGAGTAACGCACTCAATCCATCTATACAACCCTTTTGTCATCCGCTCACGGGCATTGACAAAAGGGTTTTTCTTTGCCATTTTCTTCTTATTTTGGTACTCTATGAGTACTTATCAACCAGCCGTTAATCGTTACGAACAAATGCAATACCGCCGCTGCGGAAAAAGCGGCATTCAATTGCCTGCCATATCACTCGGGCTCTGGCACAATTTCGGGCACGTGGATGTGCTCGAAAATTCAAGGGCCATCCTGCGCCTCGCATTCGATAATGGGATCACCCATTTCGACCTGGCCAACAACTACGGACCACCTCCCGGATCAGCCGAAGAGAACTTTGGTAAGATCCTCAAAGAAGACTTCGCCGGCTACCGAGATGAACTGATCATTTCATCCAAAGCCGGGTATACCATGTGGGCCGGTCCTTATGGAGACTGGGGCTCCAAAAAATACCTGGTGGCCAGTCTCGATCAAAGTCTTAAGCGCATGGGGCTCGATTATGTAGATATCTTTTACCATCACCGGCCCGATCCCAATACACCGCTCGAAGAAACCATGGGCGCACTCGATCTTATCGTGCGGCAGGGCAAAGCCCTGTATGTGGGCATCTCTAATTACCCGGCCGACGAGGCGCGTAAAGCAATTACTCTGTTGCGCGAAATGGGAACGCCTTGTCTGATACACCAGCCTAAGTATTCCATGTTTGTTCGTTGGGTAGAGGAGGGGTTGCTCGATGTGCTGGGAGAAGAAGGAGTGGGTTGTATACCCTTCTCGCCATTGGCACAGGGGCTGCTCACCAATAAATACCTCAAGGGCATACCAGCCGATTCTCGCGCAGCCAAGGCGCATGGCTTCCTCAAGGAAGAAGAAGTAACGCCGCAGCGCGTTGGTCAGATACAGCAGCTGAATGAAATAGCGGTGCAGCGCAATCAGTCACTGGCGCAAATGGCGCTGGCCTGGTTGTTGAAAGATGATCGGGTAACATCTGTGTTGATCGGGGCCAGCAGCCCGGCACAGTTGGCCGATTCATTGCAGTGCATCAAAAGCAAGCCATTTACCAGCGATGAGCTGGAGCGAATAGAGAAGATATTGAAGTAGGTCCGTGTATATAATTTAAAAGCGGTGATCGCCGTCTGTAACAGACAATGCGGTCACCGCTTTTATATTAATAGTATTGAAGGATGCTTGCTTCGGGCTACTCAACTCTCCCACACGATATTCAACACCTCACCCTGTTCATCAGTTTCAATCGCCAGCACCTGTTGGCTGGGCCGGCCGTTGATGGCCAGCGAGTAGTCGAAAATGGCCAAAAAGCCGCCTTCGGCATCGGGGTATATGCCAATCCTTACCGGTTGCAGTTTGCCCAGCAATTGGATAGGGGCCGATAGGTTGTCGAATTGGTCGCCGAGCATCCTGCGCAAGTCACGCGGACCCAGTTCGTCCAGAAAGAAGCGGATATAGTCCAGGGCTTCGCCATCGGCATCATAGTCATCGCGCAAAACGGCTCTATGCGCTTCATGAAACGCAGCGATCTTTTCCAGGAACTGATTGATGGTAGTGTCGAGGCCGGCTGCTAATTGTCTTTCATCAAAATGGAGGTCTAGTGAAACGGGGTAGCCGTCGATGTTCGTACTGGCATCATACCGGTCGTTGGTATTAAGGGCATTGACAGTGCCAAAATAAAGGATTTGGTATTCGCTCATAGTTGAGAGTGTTTAAACGTGCCCCAAGATACAACTATGATAAAAAAAAGCCTATTTCTTCCTATACCCCTCGATCTTACCCAAAATCTTCTGCGCATGTTCCGTTATGGGCGCGCCTTTGTTCATGAGCCAGCGGGCCAGGTCTTCTGCGGCCTCCCAGTCTTTCGTACCGGGGTCTACCAACGCAGCGCGCACCGTGCCCCAGCCTACATTATCTACAAAGTGAACGTCTGCGCCTCTGCTCACCAGTAACTCAACAATAGCCCGGTGTTTCTTATGGGAAGCCTTCATCAGCGGAGTCCAAAACCGCGGACCGTCCCACAAATTCGTATCCACCTTCGATTCAATGTCTGCACCGGCATCCAACAACCACTCAACGATCTCCAGGTGTCCCATTTCTGCAGCAATCATGAGCGGGCTGCAATTTGAGTTTCGCGCGTTTTGCCCTTGTTCTTTATCTGCCCCTTTTTCAATCAGGGTCTTTACCTGCTGTAAGTCGCCAGCTACGGCAGCTTTATATAAAGAAGTGCAATATGGTTTCAGGGGCTCGGCGCCCATATAGGCAATTTCATCCTGCAGGCTTTTTAGAAAGTCGGCGATTTCCTTTCTTTTCGTAACATCTTTCTCAAGGCTGAGCGCTTTATCGATATCCGATTCTGCTGCGCTATGCAGGTTCAGTTGAATAAGGGCCTGGGCTCTCCACGAATAAAGTTGCGGATCAGTAGGGTGCTTTTCGATCAGTTTATTGAATAAGGAATGGGCTTCTTCAAATTGATGCGATAACAAAGCCTGCTGAGCACGCTCCAGGGTCAAATTTTTTGCCATAGTTGTGGTTTGGTAATAGGATGAATAACGGTCATCTTCGGTTGATGCCATTACAAACGGTCCACCACGATAAATATTTTAAAGCAAAAAGGAGCTGAAATGTAGTCGGGGATTGAATTTGGGGCCGCCCGGGAAGTGTGCGCCCAGCTCAGGCAGAACCCGCGTGTCTTGATCCGTAAAATCGTATGGTTAACACCTGCAGTATAGGTAATACTACCTGCAATGAAAAAAGATAGGTAATTATTGAAAATTAATAGACAGATGCATACTCACTGTCCAGTAGTTGAAGCAGAACGGGTTGCGGATGCCGTTTTTTTACATAAGGCATCAGGGGCGCTAGAAACGAAAAAACGATGCTGTTAATAGTGACATCGCCCTTTTCTTCGTCATACGAGGCTTTGCTACCCGAAGTCCAGAATTCGGGTTCATCCTGTTCGTATTCCAATTGCCACGCAGCCAGGTCGAGAACAGCATATTCCACGAATTCAAAATCCGGACAGTTATTGCCCGTCTCTTCGGGAGACTTATGTAGGTTAAAGTTGATGGTGAGCCACCCGGCCCAGGGGCAACAGTAAATTCCGATAGATGAAGGCTGTGCATGTTCACTGGTAAACCTTTCCGTGGAGGAGTGAATGAAATCGAGAATAGTATCGGTATAAATGTCAAGGTTCACCATAGCAGGCAATATAGCATATTTTGAGGAATGCCATATTGCTTGTCAAAAGTCAGTGCACCCAAAATCGGTCGTCAGTCTACTATTACTGAGCGATCTTTTCGTTTTTGTCGGGCCCCATCTTATAGCCCATCAGTTTAGCCAGCGTCGGCTCCAGGCTGCCGTCATCCATACCCACCCCAATGATCTTCATATTGCCATCCAGTAAAACCGAAAAGGGAATGGCATTGAGTTGAATGTGCTTGGCGATATCGCTTTCAAAACCTTTCAGGTCTACGGCTTGCGGCCACGGCAGGTCCTGATCTTTTAAAGCCTTCAGCCATTCGTGTTTCTTGGTATCAACCGAAATGCTCACGATCTCAAAGCGTGGGTCATTGAATTTACCCTTCATGACTTTGTTTTCCTTGTGGGCAACGCGGCAGGGCCCGCAGTGACTATCCCAAAAGTCCACGAGAATATAAGAGGCCTTGATGGAGGAAATTTTAAACGGCTTGCCGTCAACGTCGGACAATTCGAAGTCGGGAAAGGTGGAGCCAACTTTCAAAGCCGTACGCTGGGCCAGGTAGTTCCGGATTAAAGCCCCGGCATCGGTCATTTGCTCACTTTCTGGAAGCCTGTTGTATAGTTTACCGGTATTTACTTCGCCTAGCTGCTTGCTGAAGAAACGGATATGGTGAACCAGCACTTTTGAGTTCGGTTTGGCCGTCATCAGGCTATCGAGGTAAGCGTAATACTTTTTTTGAGCAAGAGTGGCATACTCCTCCTGCGAAGTCGGGATGATCGGGTCTCGCGTAATGAGCGTTTTGGTGAAGTAAAGGTAACTGTCGTCATTCCCGGAAACATGGGTCGTGCGAAGGAGGCAGCGTCCGTTCATTTTCCATTCGGCAAAATTCATGACTAAGTTTCCTTCGTCCAGCCAGATGAAAATGATAGTCGACGTTTCGGTGGAGATATGAGCTTCTCCGGCTTTGTCCAGCGTGCCCGAAAAAGAGAAACTGCCGTCGTCTGCAATCTTTGTGGTTTTATCCTCCCCGCGAACCGATAAAGTGATTTTCTTCGAGCCGGTAACCCGCTCAACGGTCCCCGTAATTTGATAATTGATCTTTTGCGCAGTAGCCCCAAAAGAACTGACCGTAAAAACGAAGGCAAGTAAAAGTTGCTGCATACAATATGGTAAGGGTTGAAAGTGAAAGCTAAACACTAACGGGGTAGGATGTCTTACTAAGATAAGGCTGCTCATCGGTTTGTCCGAAAATTACATCCGACACAAGGGTGTTTTAACGAAATCTTAGGTCGGGGCCAGTTCAATGCATCCGGACTGGTGCCAGTTCAGGCATCTTGAAATGGGGTTGGTGCCTGTTCCTTGCATGAATAGCCCTTCGGCCGCGTTCAAGCACCAAAATACCAATATGCGCATACCCCGGGTCCAATTGTTTATAGTCCTGATGATGGCCGTTATGGCCGGCTTCGTGGCTTGTAAAAAGGAAGCAAAGCCATACGTCGATGCCAGCAAAAAGGAAGTCGTTATAGCGACGGCTGGCGGTTCCGAAACCATCACGCTCAAAGCCAATGTCGCCTGGAAAATAACCGTTCCTGCCGAAGTGGAGTGGCTTACAATAGATCGTACGGTTGGCGAAGCAGGAGAAACTGCCCTCAAAATTACCGTGCAGGAAAACCCCACAAGCACCAATCGTACGGCAAACCTCACATTAAATGCTGTCGACGCTCAGGCTCCGGCCGTTACGATCGCTGTAAAACAACAGGAAACAACCCTGGCGATTACAGCAGTACCAACCCAGGTAGCGGGTGCACAAATCATTACCATAGAGGGGAAAGGTTTCTCTACTGTACTTGCCGAAAATACAGTGACCGTAAATGGTAAAGCGGCCCTTGTAAAGGAGGCGCAGCACAATAAACTAAAAGTGGAAGTTCCGCTCAAGGCAGGCGAAGGTAAGATCGTGGTAAAGGTAGCCGCGCAAACTGCGGAGAGCCCGGTAGTGAAATACAATTGGGTGTGGATGACAACATCCTTGTATGGTGCTTATGGCGCGTATGGAATTACCGTATCAGATAATGGAACCGTATATACCGGTAATTTTGGTTTACATACCATTTCAAAATTTAGTCCAGGGACAAGTGCTGTGTTGGCAGGAAGTATCTCACATGTGGCCGGATTTAATGACAACACAGATGGCTCAAAAGCATTGTTCTATTATCCGGGAGGTTTAGCCATGTCAGAGTTAGGAGATGTGCTCGTGGCTGATATTAACAACGGAGTGATACGTCAGGTTACACCAACGGGTAGTGTGTCAACGTTTAAAACATTTTCAAAGGCAATTTATCCGGCTGTAATTACGGCTTCTGCCGATAAAAAGCTATTCTACGTAACAGATTGGTCTGGCAGAAACCTGGTGAGGTTTGATAATACTGGTGCAGAAACACATAGAAGCTTTGCTTCTGACGACGGTGGCATGGGTGATATCAAAATAAATGGGCTTTCGCTGGCGCCCAATAACGATCTGTATCTCACCGATAATGCACAGCACAGGGTGCTTAAACTCAGCAATGGCGTATTAAGTGTCGTAGCCGGCGGCATGCAGGGTGATGGCGACGGCGCAGGTACTGCAGCAAAATTGTATTCGCCTTTTGGCATAGCGCATGGCAATGGCGATACCTTGTTTATTGCCGATCAAAACAATCATAAGATCAAAATGATCACGGGTGGTAATGTCGTGACTACCATCGCCGGTAGCAGCGCAGGGGTCGAAGATGGTATTGGAACCGCTGCAAAATACAAGGCACCAACACATCTTCACTACGATAAACTTAATGGAGACCTGTATATCGCCGATAATGGCAACGACGCCGTTCGTAAACTCACAAGACAATAACCCAAACTTCTTGCCGGGAGCACGTAGGCCCGGCAATTCTTAACACGGGGCCCCGCTTTCTGCCTGCAGAAGGCGGGGTTATTTTTTACGATGCCTCAATACCACATAGATATGCGGTACAATGCTAACCTTCAAAACCCGACCTTCACCATATGAAATGGCTCACCACCCTGCTGCTATTGGTCTCGATGACCGCGATCCAGGCGCAACCCAAAATATTGTATTACAAGCAGTCTTCGTCCGCATTCGCACAGAAGAAGATCCGCAAGGCCGATCTGGCACAGGACATCAAATACTGGATGCAGGTCATGGAAGAAAGCCATGTCAACCTCTACCACGCAACGACAAAAAAAGCATTGCAAAGCCTGGCCACCCGCTTGTTGGCTCAATTGCCCGATTCCTTCGAGCACCGTAAGGCCACATTGCTCATCAGTACACTGGCTGCCTCGCTCAATGAAGGCCACCTCGGCTTAGCGGCCGACCCCGTCACGGATAGTCTCTATGTGTGGCAGTCAAAACGATTCCCCTATTTTATGCGTGGCATCAATAGCGAGGGTTTTGTAGTCGAAGTCGATCTAAGTAAAAGAACACCCAAGTTGGAACCGGGTAGTACAATACTTTCCATCAACGGTCACAAGTCAATTGATCTCATCAAAAAGTACTCGCGCTACTACGGTGGACTTGAAGCCTGGAAAAAAGTATCCGTAAAAGACGCCATCCGGAAGCTGCTGTTTATGGATGATATCAAGAGCCCTTTTGAGATCGTAGCCTTGCAAGGCAGCGATACGCTGCGCTATTCGGTTGATGGATTCTCCCGGAGCGAGGCAGATAGCATTACCAAAGTGCTTTCTCGGTCTATCCTGCGTCCCGAGCCCTTTTTGCTGAAGTTCGAGCCCGGCAACATCGCGGTGATAGAGTTCAACGACATGGACCGATCCCATAAAGAGAAGTTTGCGGCGTTCCTGGATAGTAGTTTTAAGATCATACAGGAGCGTAAGGCAGCAGGCTTGGTAGTGGATATCAGGAAGAATGGTGGAGGCGATTTTGCACTGGGTGAGCTGCTCATTAGCTATTTCACCGGTAAACCATATAGAAACGTCAGTGCAGTAAAGTACAAGATCAGCAGCCATGCCAGGGCAATGGCAACACTGCGCAATGAAAATTTCCCTTTCCAGAACGAGAAAAATGGTAGCGTCTATAGTTTTAAGGTCGATGCACTTACTACACCCGATAGTCAGCAATACCGCTTTACCGGCAAAACTGCCCTGTTGATTGGCCCTTCAACATTCTCCAGTGCCAACATGCTGGCCAATACCATTAAAGATTATCAACTGGCTACCGTATTTGGTCAGCCTACAGCCGAGCCCGGAAACGATTTTGGCGAAATATTCCCTTTCATGCTTCCTCGCACACACGTCATCGCAACAGCGCCAGTAAAAATGTTCGTACGGGCCAATGGCAATGAAAAGGATTTTACAGGAATACAGCCCGATGTGTTTGTGAACGAAAAGCCAGGTGGAGAAGACGAGACGCTGCAGGCCGCCGTTAATTGGTTACACTCTTAAATAAATAATACCAAATTTTCAGCCCGCTGCACCAGGCAGCGGGCTTTTTTGTTGCACCAAACAGGCTTCAGGTAAATTGATCGATCCCCCGGGTTGGCGGATTAGCACATCCAACGGTGTCTTGAGGGGTAACGTTGAGGATAGTCTCATATCGTACTAACGTAACTGTATAAAAATGAAGAAGTCTCGTTTGTTGCTCGTGCCGCTTTTGGCGGCATGCACCACCGCATTTGCCCAAAAGAAGCCTAACATCTTGATCATCATGGGCGACGATATAGGCTGGTTCAATCCCAGCTGTTACAACCAGGGCATGATGGGTTTTAAAACGCCCAATATTGACCGCATAGCCCAGGAGGGAGGTAAGTTCAATACCTGGTATGGACAGCAAAGCTGTACAGCCGGTAGGGCCGCGTTTCTAACGGGGCAGTCGCCCATTCGTACGGGACTCACCAAGGTGGGCATGCCCGGGGCCGATATAGGCCTGCGCGATCAGGATCCCACGATAGCCGAATACCTGAAGGTGTTGGGTTATGCAACGGGTCAGTTCGGGAAGAACCACCTGGGCGATAAGGATGAGTTCCTGCCCACCAAACACGGGTTCGATGAATTTTTTGGTAACCTGTATCACCTCAATGCGGAGGAAGAACCGGAGAATCCTGATTATCCCAAATCCCCAGACTTCAAGAAAAAGTTTGGCCCCCGTGGCGTGATCAGGTCATCGGCCGACGGAAAAATTGAAGACACTGGTCCGTTAACCAAGAAAAGGATGGAAACCGTCGATGAAGAGTTTACAGTCGCTGCCATTAATTTCATGGACCGGCAAACGAAAGCCAATAAGCCATTCCTCTGTTATTACAATTCCACACGCATGCACGTATTTACGCATTTGA
The DNA here is from genome assembly GCF_029223285.1 of Paraflavitalea sp. CAU 1676. Taxonomy (GTDB): domain Bacteria; phylum Bacteroidota; class Bacteroidia; order Chitinophagales; family Chitinophagaceae; genus Paraflavitalea. Next base: position 274,346 of record NZ_JARHUJ010000009.1, read on the forward strand.
GTGCGCAGTACGAAGGCAAAACAGGATTGGGGCTGCAGGCGGATGGGATGACGGAGCACGACGATAATGTGGGAAAGCTGTTGAAGAAAGTAGATGAATTGGGCATAGCAGAGAATACGATCATTATTTATACAACCGACAATGGTGCCGAGTTGATGTCCTGGCCCGATGGTGGAAGTACACCCTTCCGCGGCGAAAAGGCCACCAATTGGGAAGGTGGTTATCGGGTGCCTACCTTGATCAAATGGCCTGGGGTAATTAAAGCGGGCACTATTTACAACGAGATATTTTCGCACGAAGATGTGTTGCCGACATTGTGTGCGGCGGCTGGCGATGCCAATGTAGTGGCCAAAACATTAACAGGTTATAAGCTGCAAACCAAAACCGTGAAGGTGCACCTCGATGGTTACAATATGCTGCCTTTCTTCAAGGGAGAAGTGAAAGAGTCACCCCGTAGGGAGTTTTTATATTGGAGCGATGATGGCGATATATTCGGCATCCGGTACGATCGTTGGAAGTTGGTGTTCATAGAGCAAAACCATGAAGGGATAGAAGTATGGTCGAAGGGGTTTGACAAGCTCCGTTTTCCGAAGACGTTCGATCTGTTGGCCGACCCGTTCGAGCGGGGCGATAAGTCGATTCTGTACAATATGTGGATGGTGGAGCGTGCGCCGATGATGTATGGGGCGCAGGCCCTGGTGGCCAAGTGGCTCAGCACGTTTAGGGAATTTCCGCCGCGGCAAAAGCCAGCCTCATTCAATTTGGATGAGATCATGCAGAAGATGAGTGAGCCCAGGCGTAACTAAAATTTCGAATAGTTGAGTACATTGGAGCACAGAGGCGGCTTCGGCTAGCGCTGTGCTCCATGTTATTTGGGGTGATCGTTCAATGCCGATATTGAACTACCTTTCGGGTAAGTCGCCTATACATGAAACGAGAAACCTACCTGGAGTCAATTGAACCACTGCTCGGTTATTTCAATGGCCTCATCCCTTTGGTTAAAAAGGAGAAGGAACTGGTGGCCGAAAAGTTTCATCCCCGGCTATTCAGGAAGCGCCAATATGTATTGCAGGAAGGGGATGTCTGCACGCAATTTTATTTTGTAGTGCGCGGCTGTTTGAGAATGTATAAGATCGATGAAAAGGGGAACACCCATATACTTCAATTCGCCACAGATAATTATTGGATACTTGATTTAGGCAGTTTCCATGGCCTCAAACCTTCCACCTTGAATATCGATGCACTGGAAGATACGGTCGTGTTGCAGATCAATCGCGAAGACCTTATCCAATTATATACGGCAGCGCCAAAGTTTGATCGCATATTCAGGGTGCTGATCGAAAACAGTTTTGTGCGCTTACAGGAGCGTCTCCTGCAAAACATCAGCTCCACGGCTGAGGAGCGCTACCAGTCATTTCTCGATGTATACCCGCATTTGGTAAACAGACTTTCTCAGGTTCAAATAGCTTCTTATTTGGGCATCACGCCCGAATTCCTGAGCCGGCTGCGCAACCGGAAAAAGAACGCCAAAAAGCCCTCAAAATCTTAAACTGGATCAAGGCTATTTCTTAAACCAGGTCATTGGACCGCACCTGCTTTTCGTCGGAAGTTTGCATTACAAATAATTCTTAACAACAAAAGAAAAAGTGATGTCAACTACAAAAACAAAAGTCGCAGTCATTGGTCTTGGCAATATAGGAAAGGTAGTAGCAGCCAATCTGGTGAAAGGTGGCCGCCCGGTTATTATTGCAGATCGCAAAGAGGAAAAGTCAAGGCAGCTGGCGCAGCAATTGGGCACACTTACCACGCCTTTGTCAATACCTGCCGCCATTAAGGAGGCAGAGATCGTGATCTTCGCGGTATGGTTTCCGGTCATCGCAGAATTGCTGAAGCAATACGAGGCTGAACTCGAAGGGAAGGTCATCATTGATCCCTCCAATCCTATTGCGCCCGATGAAAACGGTGGGTTTAAAAAGATAATTGAGGCCAGTCAGTCTGCGGGGCAGGTCAACAAGGCGGTATTGCCCAAAGGGGCAAAGCTGGTGAAGGCGTTTGGAACATTGGCTGCAGCATCGCTGGAGCATGTAGCGTTTCAGCAGCCGGATAAAGCGGTGTTGTTTTACACAACCGATCAATCGGGCGTTAACTCCATCGTAGAGGAATTGATAAAAGACAGTGGGTTTGAGCCATTGCGGGTGGGTGCCATCGATCAGTCTATTCGGATAGAGGTATTTGGCGACCTGCATGAGTTTGGAGCATTGGGCAAAACCGTTACCCTGGCTGAGGCCGAGGTAAAGATTTAGTTCAAAGTGACTCCATAAAGTAAAGAAGAATTTCTTCGGATTACCGAAACGGAATCAACCTTCAAATCTGTATAGCAGGCAACAGCCCCGTCCCAAAATGGCGGGGTTGTTGCTAAGGCAGGTGCACGGTTGATTTGAAGTAATCATAGAACGCTTTCGAAAAGCGCTCATTTTTCTCTTCACTTTTCTTGATCTTCATAAGGTAGTCAGGGAGGGCGTCATTTTGGAGGGCGTCGGTAACCTCATTGGCGGGGAGCAGACTGAATTCGGTGGTGGTAACGGTAATAATGGGGTAGAAGCCTTCGCTGGCGGGAAACTTTTGGACCAGCAGGTCAAACACGCGGGTAATGTCTGCTGGTTTGCGAAGGGGAGTCATGTCGATGTCGAAGATGTTTTTGCCGTTTTGTACTACAGCAATCTGGAATTTCATGGCAGTAGCTTGAGGTGGTGGATTAAAAGACGAAACAGGCAGGGCATACAAACAATAGGGCGGGGGCGATGGATCATTGCCCCGGCTTTTTCTTTTTGTGCTGTTCTTGTTGGTGGAGGATGTAGGCGGCTTCTGCGAGCTTCTGTAGGTTTTCGTAAAGGAAGAGCAGGTTGCCGCGTTCGAAACCTGTTTCGTGCCAGGAGTTCTGGTTACCGAGGGCGCTGCATAGCCAGTTCCACATTTCTTTGCGAACTTCTTTGAGGTGAAAGCCGTCGAAGAAGGCATCGATAACGATTTGGGGATTTTGTTTTTCTTCTTTGGATAGTACCTGGAGGCGATTGGCTTTTTTGTAGCGTTGAAGCATTTTCTTACTCATGAGTAAAGGATTAATTGTGAAAAAAGCTCAGCGCTGTGGTTGGGTGATCTGGTTCTCGCGAGGTCGGTGCATGCGTAAAAAAGCTTGAGTCACACCTTGCGAACTGTTAGCGGAAAAATCGTTTCGATCGACTTCTACAAAGCTGCAGAAAATATTTCGAATATCCCTTGTGCGATCGCCCAGTGGAAGTATGGAAAGTTTTTCGTATGGAGTGCCGGGAATCTTGCGGTTAGTTAAATGCTAGGCGAAGTAAATAGCCTTCCAGGTTTATTTATAGGTGACGTCCTGATCGCAAGTAGCCAACAAGAAGAGTTTAGAATGAGTTTGTCGTCACTGTCATAGTTTACTTAAGTTTGGCTGGTCTTGTTAATATTAAGTACTTCAAAGTCTTTTAGCGTTGTTCCGTTTGATAATTTCCATTCCTCCAATCCATTTGCATTGCGTCCCATTACCATCACGGCCGCGGTTGAAGGACTTGAAAAAACATAGTCTTCAGAAAATTCGTAAGATTCGCCGTTTTCTATAAGCACTTCCTCTTCAATTAATCTTTGCCGTAATCTTAAGAAAGATGGAGTAATAGATGGGACGGTTGTCATCGCGGCCTTTGATCCCTTGAAAACGACAAAACCATCCGATGTTGATTTTCCTTGCGCATCAGCGCCCCGGGCCGCTTTTATAAAAAATATGTCTTTTTGAATTATTTGCTTTGGTTGCGCCTCACGTTTTTCTTCAAAAACCTTATGTCCAAGTGTATTTACAAGGAGCTTGATGTTTTCTAGATATTCTTCCATTTCGGCCTGATCAGACTCTGATATTGATGACCTTGTGGGTACAGCGCTATTTAGAATTTTATATCTGTTTGCAGTAATTGCGGTATCGTAAAGTCGATTTTCTAAATACTTAATATGTGCTTTGTTCAAATTTTCGTCTTTGCTAACAAACACAATTGTTTCATGCCAGAAGTCTTTTTGTGGTAGGTGCTGAATAATCCTTTTTAAAACTTCCTCACCTTCTCCAATATATACAAGGTCATTGAAATCTTCGTCTTTACCAAAAAGTAAGTAAACACCTGTGCTTGCTAGGTCTTCTCGGTCTATGGAATCTTTCACTTTATTTCTTGGAATTCTGTAGGCTTTACCTGTCCAGTTTGATAGTTCGCAGGTAATTCTTCCATTAGAATCACCATCAAGCAAGAATAGTTTTATTGTCTTTCCGAATTTCATGAATTTGTGTTTACAGTGCCTGCAACCATTCCAATCATTGGAGATGGCACGGGAATAAGATTACAAACGTTTACCTTGTTTTAGTAACGATTAGTGAAATCTGCATGCAAAATTATCGCTGCAACTACTAAATATAGGCAAGTTGCATCTAGATTCAAATGTGTTTGAAGTTCCTTTTTTTATTATTCTACATTTATGATGGTCCCCCACGATGTATGACATTGGCTAAAAATAATTATTTACGGTCGGCGAGTTAATTGATTTTTGTCAAATGCGCAATGGCTCATCGAGTCTTCTATATGTTAATCAGATATTCAACTGAAATAATTGGTCGAAAATTGTTCGCGCTCCCACCAAAAAACCCCGCCCTCACGGACGGGGTTGCCCCATTAACCATTTAGAACCTATATTGAATCCTAGTGCTTCTGGTTGTCTACAACCGCCTGGCTCACGGTGCTGGCTACTGTTCCGGCCACTGCCAGGTAGCCTGCTACCTTCACCACAATCGCCGGCAATACTACCGGTGTGGTAAGGATCGCAGCACTGGCCGCCGCCAGTATCAGCCCCCAGTTCCGCAACTTCGAAAAGAAGGGCGGTGTAGGCGATTGAAGTCTTTCTTGAATACCCATAGTTACATACGTTTAAAGTTGAACAATAGATTTATAGAAAAATCACTACAGGCTACGCCGATTGCCGGTGGGTAGGGAATCATCCCCGTTGGTGGCCGCCCAGGGCAGGTCATTACAAACCAGCTGGCATGGTCGTCCAGCCCGTTGTACACCGGGTGGTTGCTCTGCGCCAGGCAGGGCGCACCGATTTTTAGTATTTTGGCAAAAGGAGTAAACCCGTAGTGAAGAGGAGAGGGGCCACTAGTCAAAGCCCCGGCAACGTTGCCGATCACAACCCTGGCAGTCCGGCCGGTCCCACACAGGTTGCAATTATGTAAGGAGAAAGATAGTCGAAGTCGTCAGGGCATATCATGAAGGTTCCGCTTCACCCCTGGCCGTTTTCAGGCATTGCAGCATCATCCCCCCGTTCGATAAACTCAGGTGATAACGCCCATTAACGCACTGGTAAAAACCCAGCCCAAAGAACAATAGGAGAGGTTTTCCATCCAGCACCTTCACCATCACCGGCAGGTTAATTTCCGGGTGCTCCTCATCGAGCGACAGGTAGTTGGAGTAAACGACATTCCGCTCAAAGGTCTTCCGCGCAAAGTCAAAGCTGGCCGCACAGGCTACAAATCGCACATGCGTAGCCGCCCGCTCCGTATGCAGGTCTATCAAAGGGCGCAGCGCAGGCACTTTCACCCAGCAAATGCCGGTACTGCCATTGATATCCCCTTCAAACTTCATATAGCTCACCTGGTGTACAGACTTCCGTCCGCCCAGTTCATGCCCTTCCAGCAACGTGAGGTCGCCATTTTCCACCGTTCGCTCTCCATAGTTATTATGCATATCCGTTTTCTGTATCCGGGCCAGCTGCTTCACCAACGCTCCCCGGTTCAAGGCCTTCGTGTCTTCATAGATCACCGGCCTTAAGCAGGTATGTATTAAGCCGGTCGCTTCACAGAGTCGGCCAAATTCTTCCCGACCTGCTTCTTGCAATGTTACCTCTTGCTTTTCTTTTAAGTTGATGACAATTGCTTTCATAAAATGTCATTAAATAGAGTGATGAATATTGTTTGTTGTTCGTCTTGCACATAACAAACCTACAACATCGCATACCCCATTTCCTAATTTTCGTGCACCTGATTTTGCCCATGTCAGGTTATGTCATGACATGTCATGACATAACCTGACATGCTCCAAAATACCATCTCAAAAATTTGCAAACACCCTTTCAATTATCCTACGTTTGCAGTACAAGGTTATAGCAACAGTAAAAGATCAGCAGTCAGGAAATAGTCAGGTGGCATAAGATCCTCCGTCAAACAGTTTGAAGGCACCGGTTCCCACTCGCTCCCGTACCCGATCCGTACCGCACCCGTACCGGTCCCGTATAAATAGCACAACTTTTTAAAATGATACTCTTTCTCTAAAAGCGGTAGGGCAGCTGGCGCCCCCTCCGCACAGGGAAAGTCTGTTCATACCGGTTGCTTCGCGGGCAACCACCCTTTCTATTATTCATTAACAAGTAAAAATTAAAGTTATGCCTAAGCAAATAGGATTGATAAAGCTTAAAGGGTCTGTCGATGACCTCGTTTTCTCCAAAACACAGGATGGCTACATGGCCCAAAAGAAGGCGCTCTTCAATGCCGATAAATTGAAGAATGATCCCAACTACGAGCAGGTGCGCCTTAATAACCTCGAGTTCGCCACCGGTGGCAATGCCAGTCGTATACTCCGCGAAGCCTTCTCCAACGAGATCTTCAAAGCGTCCGACAATCGCATGATCAGTCGCCTCACCCAAACCATGATCGCCGCCCTCCAGGCCGATGCGGTCAATGACTATGGTTACCGCCAGGTGCAGTCCGGCAATATGGGCCTGCTCGATGGGTTCGATTTCAACCTCGGCGTACCCCTCTCATCTACAGTAAGGGTACCCTTCACAGCAACGGCCAATCGTGCAACCGGTCAGGTCAATGTAACCGTCCCCGCGCTCATCCCGCAGGAGCGGGTAGCGGCCCCGGCAGGAGGTGTCACGCACTACCGCCTGTTCGCCGCCGCAGCTGCGTTGGATTTCTCCACTGGCGCCAGCTTCAGCTTCCGGCTGTCAACGCCCAATTTGCCGCACGATAACAACGAGGGTGCAGTAACCACGCTGGCACTTACCCTGCCGGCAGCGTCCACGCAGCCCATCGTCGTCATTCTCGGGGTCGAGTTCATGAAGATGGTCAACAACAAGGTATATCCCAATACCAAAAAGCAGAATGCCCTGCAGATCCTCGCGATCGATACACCACCCGCATCCGGTGGGTAAAGGCAGCCCGCAAGGGAACACCACAAAAGGGGCCGGTTCGTCCGGCCCCCTGTTTAAAACAGCTCAAAATGAAAAGTCATGAAAAAGAAGAATAACGAGCCAAAGGCAGATCGTGAGCCTAAACGCTTGCCGCGAAAATACCTGCCCGGCTATGCCTTTATACCCAAAGAGGGTCATTATGACGTACGCAAAGTCGGCCTAACCCGCGATCAGGTAAAGAACGATCCCAGGTTCTATAATTCCCGGCTCCTCGCTGCACAATTTGGTAGAGCAGTGAAGTTTGCGCAAGCCTTACTGACTGCCTGCAGCAAACCCCTCGGCATAAAATGCAAGTCGGGACAGCTCACTGGCATCATAAACCGCGCATTGATGGCCGATGAATCCAATATTTTTGGCAGTGGGATACTAATGACAGAAAACCTGGCCGAGCTTATCGGTTTTGAGTTCAACGAAACAGCTCGTTTCGAAGAAGTTTGCACCCTGCCATTTTCAATTAACCCCAATACGCATAAGGGTAGCCTTTCAATAGAAGTACCTGCCTTTGTGCCCGCATACTATTTGAAGCCTCCGGCCAACGTCAGCCATGCAAGAATATGGCTGATGAGTGCCATCTTGGATCCAATTGTATTTACGGGCACGCTCACGGCCGCTAAAACAACCTGCTTTCCCATAAAGCGCTTACAGGTATCAGCTTGCTCTCTATCCATCCCTCCAAAAACGGAAGGCCATTTGGTGCAGGTTATCGCCCTCGGAATCCAGTGGTATGGTTATGTAAACGGTCAAAGTAGACTCAAAGAGTCGGTTGCTCCCGGCTCGCTCACGGTCATAGACGTCCACTAGCCCCGGCCCGGAAAAAAAAGTTGAAAATATTTTATGGAATCGTGTGAAGATGGAATCTTATAGATAGCTACGCGTACATCCCAACCAAACATACTCCATCGGATCAATCTTTCCCGCCTTTCCTTTTTGAGTCACAAACCATTTTTATTAACCACAAAAATGTAGGAGTATGTGTCCAGAACAGTTTAAATACCGCAAACTCAACACTGAAGACTTTAAGACATTTTATGGCGTCGGCGACCGGCAGGCTTTACGTAATAGAAGAGCAGTAAGAATAGCATATGGACTGCAGCAAAGAAAGCCCATTCCCTTTCCCCATTTCTTTGAATTTGTAAACCTGCCCATCGAAGAGGTGGCCTTTCGCCTCGGTTGGGTCTGATCTTCGTACCGGTTCGTATAAACCGAAATCGCTAACTGTATTTAATCTTTGTTTATGAAAAAGATCAACGATTGCAGGGTATATTTATACCAGCGGCTAACCCGCGCACCCCCATGCCCCACAATTACCCCAAAACGCTTTTCCTGTTTGCTATAATATGGCTGGCTTCCTCGTCCGGCGCTTTTGCCCAACAATATGGCTATGATCGCCTCAGGCGGGAGATTTCACGCCAGGATATTGACTCCGCTATTATTTTTAGATTGAGCTGGGTCGGTTATGAATCAGCGTATAAAAATGGCACCTGGTACCTCTTTTCGAAGAAGAACGGTATCTACCAGATACAGCGTTTCGATGAGAGAATGACCTATGTACCTAAAGTATTGTTCGCAGACAATCCCGTAAGTTACTTTTTCTCCCAAAAGGAGGTAATAGAGAAAGATCGCCTGATAACAGGCACCATTAATGTATTCAAAAAAGGGAGCAGCCGTCCGCAATTGCAGGAAATAGACTGGCCGCTGGTCGACCATTATTCGTACTACGAATTGGCCTGGCCCTCCGCTGATACAATCGCAAACCACCGGATACCCACCTATTCAATCGAAAAATTGAAATGGGATGGGAAGAAGAACGAGTATTATAAAAGGAATATTAGCACAAAGCGCTATATGCTTTTGAAGAGGGTCATTGATCTCGTGGCAAAACATGAGTTCGAATGGGTTCCCTTTGTGTCCGCCGTACCAGAGATAACGTATGACTGGTTTTAGCAACCTGAAGTCAACAGCTTTAAATTAACCAAAGTCCTTTATGTCCCCATTTTATTATAGATCCATAATCCTGCTGGCGATTATGAGCTCGATGCTGAGCGGCAGCGCCATTGCCCAGGATCGTGTATTCACAAATGTGCAGGAAGAAATAAAACGCAAGGGTATCGACACGGCAGTCATCTACACAGCCGGCTACGTCGGTTTTTTTATCCTAAGTAAGGATACCTGTAAAAAGGAGGCAACTCGGTATCTCTTCTTTCAAAAGCAGGGTCGGCACTTTGTTCAGCGGTTTGACTTTTGTGGAACCGCGCAACCAACCGAATTGCCTGCCGGCAACCTCGTCGGTTATTTTCTAGCTAATGCAGATTCGTTGAAAGTCGAAGAAATACAACTTCCCACCTTTAGCAAAAAGACCATTATGCGCGGCGATAAACTCGTGGAGGAAACGGAGATACAAATTATCTCTCACCACGGTTACTACGAATTGATCCTCAAAACTGACAGGGGAGAGGTGAAAAAGCACATACCCAATTACTATCTTACTATCAAAGACGACGGCAATGGCAAAAAGAACATTTATTACGAATCCAACCTGCAAACAAAGCTATATGCACTCATTCAGAAAATAGAGGCCTATATCAACCAAAACCGCTAAAATCGCACCCCTTCCCCTTTAACAGAAACCCAACATATTTTTGACTATTTTCGCGCCTGCGGCAACGCGTACAAACGGCATGAAGGCAACAGTCAAAAATAGAGCTAAACAATTGATACTCCGTACTTCCTTGTGGGTGCTGAGCGCCCTGTTGATGCTCTCCGCGTCCTCCGCCTCCGCTGCCGATTCCCTGTTCCAGCAGGCAATATTGGTCCATTGGGCTGGGCACCAGCCCGCTACCCCGGCCGAAGCCCAGGAATCCGCAGGAGCCAATAACGAACTCCACCATGCGGAGCGCAAAGCGCCCCGGATCAGGGTCGTCAACCGTTATTCCCCCTTTGTTCCAAAGACAACATACACCATCGAAGCACTCGCTTCCCCACACGTAGGTACCCACGGTCCAGGCGCCCTCATGCGTCCTGCCTACTACAGGTTCCTCTTCCGCTACAAACCATTTTGATTCAGTAAGCCCATAGGCATTCCCCCGCAGCTACCTCCATCCGGAGGCACGCAGCCTTATTGTTGCAACTGTCAACACCCAAGGCACAACACACAATGCACGCTAACTACCACGCAAATTCACTGAATCATGAAATGTCCCCATTGCAACGAAACCTTGCTCATGACCGAAAGGCACAACATAGAAATAGATTATTGCCCGCAGTGCCGCGGCGTCTGGCTCGATAAAGGCGAGCTCGACAAAATGCTCGACTATGTAGAAGAAAGATCCAAAGGCGCACAGCCCAACCAGCAAAGTCAGCAACAAAGTCAGCAACAAAACGAACAGAATTATCACCACAAGCGTTACGATGACGACCATAAGTACCGCGACGATCACTATAAACAGCAGCAGCCCTATAACCAGCGTAAAAAGAAAGGTTTCCTGGGCGATCTGTTCGATTTCGACTAACAACGAAATGTCACCAATAGCAAAAACTTAAAACAAAGAGAAATATGTCCACCTGGCTGGAATTGTTCCATAACCTCACCAACCCTGCATGGATCATGGCCCACGGAGGCCTCTACATAGTGGTGTTCATCATATTTGCCGAAACAGGGCTCTTCGCCGGCTTCTTCCTGCCGGGCGATACCCTGCTTTTCATTGCCGGTATGATCATCGCACAAACTGTCGGCGCCGACGCGGCCCCCATATTGCACCTGCTGTATTGGGTACTGCTCATCGCTGCGGCGGCCATAGTAGGCAATTATGTCGGTTATTGGTTCGGGAAACGATCCGGCGAGTACCTCATGAAACGGCGCGACACCTGGATCTTTAAAAAGAAGTACCTGGTGCAGGCACAGGATTTTTACACCAAGAGGGGAGGGGCCGCCATCATCATCGCGCGCTTCCTGCCCATCGTCCGTACCTTTGCACCCATCGTGGCCGGCATGGTCAAGATGAACCCGGGTAAGTTCTCCCTGTTCAATATCATCGGAGCACTGGCCTGGTCAGGGTCCATCGTTACCGCCGGCTTCCTGCTTGGCGAAAACGCCTGGGTACAAGACAACCTCGATAAGGTCATTATCGGTATTGTGGTCCTCACCACAGCGCCGGTAGCCATCAAAATGATCGCCGCCCGTAGAAAGAAACAGCCCGTGCCGGTGGAACGATAAACCAACCAATTATGCCCGATTTTATAATTCCCAATTTCGCCGATCCCGCCGTCTGGATAAGCCTCGTTACGCTTTGCTTTCTGGAGATCGTATTGGGTATCGATAACATCATATTCATTTCAATCGTGGCAGGTAAACTGCCGCTGGAGAAACAACGCAAAGCGCGCAACACCGGGCTGCTCCTGGCCATGGTGTTTCGCGTATTGCTGCTATTATCCATCAACTGGATCATCGGACTCAAAGAGCCAGTCCTCACCCTGCCTCACGTAAGGGGCCTCAGCGACGGACCGCTCGACCTTAGTTGGAAAGACCTTATACTCATTGCCGGGGGTATCTTCCTCATCGTAAAAAGTACCCTCGAAATACATCACAAGCTGGTAAAGAGGGAGGGAGATGAACATCAGAAACAGATCAAGGGAGGCAATTCCGTATCCTCCATACTCTTGCAGATTATATTGGTCGATGCCGTGTTCTCGTTCGATTCCATCCTTACAGCGGTGGGCCTGGTAGAGAATGTACTCATCATGATCATCGCGGTGATCGTTTCTATTGGGGTGATGATGCTCTTCGCCGGACCGGTAACCCGCGTCATCAACAAGCAGCCTACTTTGCAAATGCTGGCCCTGTCGTTCCTCGTAGTGATTGGGGTAGTGCTGGTAGCGGGCGGCTTCCACCAGGAAGTAGCCAAGAGCATCATTTACTCCTGTTTGGCCTTCTCATTGGGGGTGGAAATGCTCAACATCAGGTTGCGCGGCAAGCAGCAGAATATCCAGCTCAATACGCCCGGCGACACCCCCGGACAGGATAATAAGTAATTATTAAGTCTTAACTCCGTAAATAGCGGCAAGTCTACCCAGACTTGCCGTTTTCGTTTAGGCATACTATCTTGCCGGCAAATCCCCATTTCCCCGCTTCGCAGATATGACCCTAAAACTAACCCACACAACAGGCGTAAAAATAGACGGTAAAAAGTGCACCGTATACCAACTATTTGAAGAAGGTGTGCTCGTAGGCGAGTACTGCTCGTCTGGTAAGCGCACTTTTATTAAGTATAACGATACAACGATCGAGATAAGGGATGTCGCACCTTGGTATAGTGCGACGGATATAGTATTTGTGGATCCAGGAACAGAAACGACAGTAGGCAATTATTACAAGCCAGGGTACCGGTACGAGGAAAGTCCTTTCGTATTCTTGCTAAACGAAGAGGAGTGGATAGTACGGGAAATGACACCCAGAGAATTGGAAGCCCGGTCTGCGTCGTATTGGGGCGGTTATACAATGAGTTCGGGCCACGACAAATGGATGGACTGTACATTCAGCCACCCGCCACCTCAGGATAGTATTTGGGGGCCTTACATCGAAAGAGTTGGTACCATTGAAGCCAATGGCCGCTATCTGGCGCCTATACTCCTGAGTATTTTTGTTTTTACGAAGATTGAAGACCGGAAAAATAGTGATTGAGTTTTATGCCTTCGCCGCCTTCTTTCCCAAGGAGCCTGAAGCTTTCCCCTTCTCCGCATTCTTCTTCAGCTGATATTTCACCATCTTTTTCACCAGCTCCAGCGGCATAGGCTTATCCAGTGGAAACTGCACAGATCCCCGCCCTGTCTTATAACCCGCCAGGTCTTTTTCAAAAGCCTTCACGCCCGTAGGGGCCGGGTAAAAGCCAATATGGTTTTTGAAAGCGGCAAACAGTGCCAGGTGCCCGTTGAGGATAAACGCCGGCATGGCATAGCGGATCGCTTCTTCCGCACCCGGCGCAATCTCACGCACCGTGCGTCGCAACGATTGCAACGCCGCTTGCACCTCCTTCGGAAACGAAGCGATATAAGTATCGATGTCCGGGGCAACTTTACTCATGGTAGCCATAGCAAATATGTTTACGGTGAAGAATCCCTATAAAGCTACGATAGTCAAGCAAGGGACGGCCGGCCGGGTGCGACTAATTCGAGGTCCTTTGCGACAATTTTAAAACCCCTGCCATCCACCGGCAATCAGGTATAATCCAGACAATGACCAACCGCCTCATCAGGCATTTCAGTCCCGCATTTGAGCATTTCATACAAACTAACCCCGCCTCCCCACCACCGCACGGATAGTTTTAGGTCAAATAATGCTAACCTTACATGCGAAAAATGCTAAGCACCTTGCTTTTCGGAGCTATACTCATTGTTTCCTGCAGCAAGAACAACAAAGCAGACGATAAGGATGACATAGCAACCCAGCCAATGATCACGCCGCACGGAGCCGCCACAGGCCCGCTCGTGTCGGCCAGCATCGGCGCGCAGGGCGGTCAGCTCGCTACGGCCGATGGGCGCATGAAGATCATCGTACCAGCCGGAGCAGTCACAACGGCGCAAAACTTCGGCATACAACCGGTGGAGAGTACCTTTCGCCCCGGCAAACCAACCAACCGCTCCTTCCGGCTCTATCCCGAAGGCACCACCCTCAGTAAGCCCGTAACCGTCGTCATCCAATACGATCCTGCCGAGATCACTAAAGGAGTAGAGGATATTCTGCAGGTAGCCACCCAGGATGCAACCGGCACCTGGAAACCCCTGCCCACGGCACTTGACAAAGCCGCACACACACTTACAGTACAAACTACCCATTTCAGCGACTTCGACTTCTATGATCAGTTCGAATTATTTTCCAATGAAGTAGCAGCATTGGCAGGTGAAAAAGTGATGTTTAAGATCGGCTATCAGAATGCCACGGATGACGGCATGCTTGCGCCGCTTGTCCCATATATAGATCCCGAATTTGACAATGGCAAAGGGAATGCCTATTTGCCTATTACAAGATCACAGGTAACGGCAGTGTCATGGAGAGTTGTTGATGGGGGAGGCACAATCGTAGCGAAAAACAACGGCTACGGTATTGATGGAGATGCCCAATACCAGGCGCCCGCAAAGATCGAAAGCCCAAAGGAAGTCATTATCGAAGCAACGCTCGATGGAAACGTGCCTATCCCCGATCCTTCAGTACCAGGTGGAATGCGGAAGCTCGGCAGGCTCATCATACAAAAAACGATCACACTCGTACCCGAAAGTTCAGTCTTCCTTACTTTCGACGGAAAAGAGTACTGGCTCAATGATGGCGCGTATGGTGCCGCCGAAAATGGGCAAACGTCGGTCGGTAGCTCAAACGGAAATGTAAATATGAGCTTCTCCCTCAATGTGGGCGCCATAAGTACAGGAGGGTATTCTTGCGGTAAAACTGGACCAGGCAGTGGTAAAGCATTTATTGCCGTTAGTTATGATGTCTCCGGAGGTAACACGGTCGTAGCTGCAACGAATTATTGTGTAATGGAAGGAAGTGGATCTGTCCCTAAATATTCAGGCGGAACCCTCAACATCACCCGTTTGGGGCCAGTCGGCGGAATGATCGAAGGAACCTGGTCCGGCCCCGTGTACGTTCAAAAACCCAATGCTGGCGAATGTCAGTACGAAGCTAAAAACCTCACCGCACGTTTTTACGTCAAGCGGCTGCAATAAATAGATTAGGCTGAACCGTCACGAACGCCTACTTTTTTAATCCCAGCTTTCGCAGCACGCCGCCGAGCCAGCCCTTGCCATTGGAGACCGGCGGCGTGTTCTGTTTTGGAACAGGAGGAGCAGGCACTGGCGGAATCGCAGTATCCCCTGTCAGGTCATTGAGTGCTGCAGCCTCCTTCGGTTTTCTGTATTTCCGGAACTCCGTATGTACATACAGGTCTTCTGCCACATCCATATGCAGCGTTACACCCAAATGCCGCCTTGCCACGCCAAACGTAAAATCTTCCATCAGGCATTCCTCTGTATATTCATAATCGCCCTGCTTGTTCTTGAACAGCAATTCACCATTTACCATCGATGAAGAAGCATAGATGGCTTCTTCCTCTGGCAGCCTGACTCCGTATTCAACCCTGTCATAGCCACTCGCAATACACTTATACCGCAACCTTTGGCCTTCTTTTACCAGGCTGTAATAGTTGGCATTGGCAGCACTGGCGCAGGCCGTCGTCAGGATTTCCGAATGTGGAAACAACCTGGTCAGGCCGGCCTCGTAGGGTAGCAGGCTCTCAAAGTCCTGGTAATAGTCCAGCTTCCCGGTAAGTGTACAATCATCCGCCAGCACCAGGTGATGATTATAATAGCCTATCCAGATGGTCTGCCAGCCCGGGCATAAGTTCAGTCCATGTGCAACGCCGTCAGCTTCATAATCTCCAAGCCCGATATGTTCCAGGATAACGCGGTCGCTTACAGGCTCCGCAGGCAGGTTGTTGATGGTGATCAGTGAGCTGTTGTAGCCCATATGCAAGGAGGTTAGGGTGAAGCATTAAAGTAGTCATTTTTTTACATCGCTGCAAGTCAAAGCCCGCGCCACATAAATACCTGTCAACGGTAGCCGAGATCATTTCAGCATTCCGTTCCATCATCTTGATCATCTCCCGGTCATATATCCCCCGGCTGCCGATAGCTTTACTCCCAAAACGACCGTATGCATAAAATGCTAAGCTTTGTGCTAATGGCGGGTGTCTTCTTGTCGGCCTGCCACAAAAAGGACAACAAGGCCCAAATAGAAGAAGTGCCCTCAAAGCCACTGGTTACTGCGCTGAAACCTCCCATAGGTCCGGCCGTCACTGCCACAATTGGCGCGCAGGGAGGACAGCTTGCTACCGCCGATGGAAAGTTGAAGATCATCGTGCCCGCTGGAGCTGTCTCCACCAACCAAACTTTTAGCATACAGCCTGTAGAAGCAACTGTAAACAATAGTATCAAAGCAACGAATTCCTATAAACTCCTGCCTGAAGGTGCCACCTTTAGCAAGCCTGTTACGGTGGTCATGCAGTACGATCCCACTGATATTACAACTGGGGCCGAGCATCTCTTGAGGGTAGCTACCCAGGATGCGACAGGAGTTTGGAAAACTATTCCTGCTGCACTTAATAAAACAAACCATACCCTCACGGTCGAAACAACGCACTTTAGCTGTTTCGAATTCTATGACTTGTTTAAATTATTCTCCAATAAGGATACAGTCCTTGTTGGAGAAAAGGTGAAGTTTAAACTTGGCCACCAGCTCAGTGAAAACGATAATGTAATGTCGCCACTTGTGCCTTATGTTACTACTGAATTTGATCGGGGCGGGGAAAATCACTATTTCTCTATTACTTCACATTATGTGGATGTTGTGAAAGGATGGAGGGTATATGAAGGACCGGGCTCCGTCGTTGGCAAGAGTAGTGTAAATGGGCTCAATAGCGAAGCAGAATACACCGCGCCCGATCAGGTCAATGGGCCAAAAAATGTCACAATCGAAGTTACCCTCGAGGGTGATAAGGACATACCAGATCCATGGGCGCCAGGCGGTTTCAGTAAGCTTGGCAAACTTATTATACATAAAACGATCACGGTAATACCCAAAGATATTGCGTTAGTTACGATAAATGGAGTAGAGCATTGGTTAAAAGCTGGCGTCAGTGCCACTTCTGCAAATGGGCAAACATACGTAGCGGCATCCAATGACAATGGAAAAATTAGTTTTATTGTCAATGTTGGCGCCACAGTCCCAGGGGGGTATTCTTGTGGAGAGATGCAGGCAAATAATGGAAATGCATGGGTTAACCTCTCTTATACCAGTGGTACCGATAATGCGGTATTACTTACATCCGGTTATTGTGAATCTCAAAATAATCAAACCAATCCCCTATACTCATCCGGAACCCTCAACATTACGCGGTTGGGGGCAATAGGCCAACCGTTAGAAGGTACCTGGTCAGGAGCCCTATACCAACAAATTCCCAATACAAACGGATGCCAGTTTTACGGCGCTGATGTTGGTATAAAATTCTACATGATTCGGAAGCAATAGTGCTCCATACAATAGGTATAAAGAGGCCCGGCATAAACCGGGCCTCTCTCTATATATAAGCTGAGCGCCCATTGTTCGGAGCGATCCATATCAGGGCGCCTGCACGGAAAATGCCAACTATAACAAAGAGCAGCTCAGCGTCCCTTTCCCTCAGTTAGATCCTGTTCCGTTTATTATTAACCGGCCACCCGATAGCTTTATGCCAAAAAACGATCGTATGTCTAAAATGCTCAGCCTCGTGCTGTTGGGTAGTCTGCTGGTCACAGCATGCCGCAAACCCGGTAACGAGCCCCAAAAGGACGAAATTCCCAGTGATATAGTAGTCACAGGCCAGGGCGACCCCACCGGCCCGCTCGTATCTGCCAGCATAGGCGTGCAAGGGGGAGAGCTTACTACCGCTGACGGAAAGTTGAAGATCATAGTTCCCGCAGGTGCTGTCACAGCCAACCAAACTTTTAGCATACAACCTGTTGAGAATACCTTCCGTCAGGGCAAGAACTTCAGGAACGCTTTCAGGCTGCTTCCCGCAGTAACGACCTTTTCCAGACCAGTGATCGTTGTCATGCAATATGATCCTGCCGAAATCACCAGTGGAGCCGAAGATATTCTCCAGGTTGCCTATCAGGATGAAACGGGAGGGTGGAAAGCAGTTCCTTCCGCACTCGATAAAAGGGCCCATACCCTCACCGTCCAGGCAACCCACTTCAGTGATTACGTATACTACGAGCAGTTCGAGTTGTTTTCCAATAAAGACGTAGTCTTCGCAGGCGAAAAGGTAAAGTTTAAACTGGGCCTTCAGGTAGCACTTTCCAGCAGCCACAACGACATGTTGGAGCCGATGGAAACTTATATAACCTCCGAATTCGATCGGGGCAAAGAAAATACGTACAGCCCAGTACTGGGTGGCTACGTCACCACGGTAAAAGATTGGAAGGTCGTGACAGGCGGTGGAACGGTGCTAGGGATGAAAAATGGCAACAAGTTCGATAGCGAAGCCGAATACACGGCCCCCACAGAGGTCACAGCAGCAAGAGAGGTTGTAATTGAGGTAACCCTCGAAGGTGCCGAACCAATAGCTGATCCTTCTGCGCCCGGTGGTAAACGCAAACCAGGTCCGCTCGTCCTGCGCAAAACAATGAAGCTGGTGCCCGAAACCTATGCCGTTCTCACGTTCAAAGGGCAGGACTACCTGTTCACCGATGGGCTCACGGTGGCAACACACTTTGGTCAAACCACCATCTTTGCAGCCAGCTCAGAGCTGCACATGGATATTGATTTTACGGTAGGTGCGCAGGCAGCAGGAGTGTATCCCTGTGGACAGGCTGAATCCGGAAATGGGAAAGCAACGGTCTTGTTCAGTTATGTTTCCGGTGGCACCTATATCGAAGCAAACAGTACTTACTGCGAGTTACAGAGCGGCGTAGCTGTAGCGAAGTATTCGTCCAGCAGCGTCCACATTACCCGCTTTGCTGCACCGGGTGAAATAGTGGAAGGTAAATGGGCCGGTACGCTTTACCAGGAAAAACCCAACACCACCGGTTGTAAATTCGACCCCATAACGGTCGGTGTGCAATTTCGCATCAGGCGCCAGTCATAACACAACCAGACAAAGCAGGACAGTCATTCATCGTCCACACAATACATTTGAAAGGCTCCGCACAACCCGGGGCCTTTCAAATTACCTAACGATGAAGAAGAAGCCTGCCAGCACCCGCCGCCATTTTGTAAAGAAAACCATCACGCTCGCAGCCGGATGGCCCCTGCTCAATAACTTGTCGGCCTTTGCCAATAGCAACACAGCAACCGCCAGCAATACAGCCACCAACGGCAACGCCACTACTGACAACACAACAGCAAACACCGTCGCTAAATCCCTCGTACCGCACCCCGTTCCCCTCCAGTGGCTCGATGTAGCCGCGCCCGCACAGGCCGGTGCCACCACCTGGGGAACCCCCTGGCCACAAGGCGCCGTCGATCCCAACACCAACTTCTCCCTGCAGCAAGTCAACGGAGAAGCCCTGCCGCTCCAATCCTGGCCCCTCGCATACTGGCCCGATGGAACCCTCAAATGGACCGGTCACGCTACAGCCTGGCAGCAACCGCCACAAGGCGCCCTGCAACTAACAACCAGCGGCAATGCACCCGAAGCAAAGCCGCTCGCCACTGAAACAGCCAGTAGCATTACCGTCAATACCGGCCTCATCACCGCCGTCATCAATAAAAAGGGCACAACACTCATCAGCACCCTCTCGCTTGGTAAACAGACAATTGCTGAAGAAGGTAAGCTCATACTACTTAATAGCACCGATCCCGACAACCAAACCGGTACAACCATAACCCAGGAATTTTCGGGCACTATAGATGCAGTTACGCTCGAACAAAACGGCCCCATCCGCACCGTGGTAAAGATCACCGGCCGCCATACACCCACCCCCTGGAAGCATACGGCAGAACAACATTACAACATGCCGCCGCGCCGGACTGGCGAACCACACCGCCCTTGGCTACCTTTCGTCATTCGCTTCTATTTCTTCCAGGGTAGCGATAGCATCCGTATCCTGCACACCATCACCTTCGATGGCAACGAACAACAGGATTTCATCAGCGGCCTCGGCATTCGATTCACCGTTCCGCTTAAAGATGAGTTGCACGATCGCCACATCCGATTCGTCGGTCATGATAAAGGCGTCTTTGCAGAAGCAGTCCGCGGTCTCACCGGCCTTCGCCGCGATCCCGGCAAGCCCTTCACAGATGCCCAGACAAAAGGCCTCGCCACACCACCCAATAGTGAAATGCCCGCTGCCGTAGCACAACGCCTGCAATACATTCCTGCCTTCGGCGATTATACCTTGTTTCAATCCTCACCCAATTCTTTCAATATACAGAAACGTACACGACAGGGATATGGATGGATACAATCTGCCCAGGGTACCCGTTCCGATGGCATGGCCTTCCTCGGCACACCCACCGGCGGCATCGCCATCGGCATCCGCAATTGCTGGCAGTCGTATCCGGCACAATTGGATATACGGAACGCGCACACGCAATATGCCACCCTCACCGCCTGGCTCTGGGCGCCCAAAGCATCACCCATGGACCTCCGCTTCTACCACGACGGCATGAAGCAGGATACCTATAAAGAGCAACTCGAGGGACTTGAAATAACCTATGAAGATTACGAGCCCGGCTTCGGCACACCCGTAGGCGTGGCCCGCACCAGCGAACTGCAATTGCATGTGCTCGCCGCCACACCCTCCAACGAGCAGCTGGCCAACCTGGCCGCAAGCCTGCAGCAACCACCACAACTCACCTGCGCGCCCACACGCTACGCTGAAGCTGGTGTATTCGCACTCAACTGGAATCAACCCGCCAATAATGAGCCCCGCATACAGGCAATCAAACAGCAGCTTGAAGATTACTTCAGCCAATACCAGCTCGAAGTAGATCAACGGGCCTGGTACGGCTATTGGAACTATGGCGATGTCATGCACTCCTACGATCGGGATCGCCATGTCTGGAAATACGATGTCGGTGGATTCGCCTGGGATAACTCCGAGCTCTCCACCGATCTATGGTTATGGTATTACTTCCTGTATACCGGCAAGGCCGACGTGTTTCGATTTGCCGAAGCCATGACGCGCCACACCGGCGAAGTAGATGTACACCACCTCGGCCGCTTCGCACCACTCGGCTCGCGCCACAACGTATTGCACTGGGGCTGCAGCGCCAAGCAGCTGCGCATATCCACCGTGGCCAACCGCCGCATCTATTATTATCTTACCGCCGATGAACGTGTGGGCGATCTCATGCGCGAACAGGTAGAAGCCGTGCGCACCCTCAGCAACATCGTGCCCGGTCGCAAAGTAGGGCAGGTAGCAGCTACCAATGCTGCGCAGGCCAGCGTATCCTTTGGCACCGATTGGGGCGCCATCGCCGCTGCCTGGCTCACCGAGTGGGAGCGTACCAACAATCCCAAAGTCCGCGATCGCCTCTTCAATTCCATGCGCACCATCGCTGCCCAGCCGCACGGATTCTTTACCGGCACCGCCAACATGACCCTCGATACCGGCACTTTTGATATCGTCACCAACAGCCGCCCCCACGCCTCCCACCTCTCCGCCGTGTTCGGATTGGCAGAGATTTGCGCAGAATTGGTCGCACTAACTGACAATCCGGCTTTTTCCCAGGCATGGCTCCAATATTGCGTACTCTACAATGCCACACCCGAAGAACAACGTAACGCATTGGGAACTGCTCTCAGTAAGTTAAATTTGCAACAGGGTCATGCCCGGTTAACTGCCTTCGCAGCCCGGCACGGTCACAACGACAGGCTCGCCGCAAGGGCTTGGAAGGAGTTTTTCGATGGAGGAGCAGGCATCCGGCGGCCCGATTTGGTAACGCAGTCACTCAAAGGTCCGCAGGTGCTCAATCCGGTAAAGGAAGCCGAAAACGTTTCCACCAATGCAGTCGCTCAATGGGGCCTCACCGCATTGTTCCTCCTCGGGTACATCGCACCATCCTTGCCGGTAACAACAAACAAATAGCGATAACGAAGCCTGCCGTATGTGTTGAACGCATATACCATGCGTCAATCCATTAAACACAACGTATGCAGGATACATTCATATTCCAGGCCATGCTCTACCTGGCAGCGGCCGTCATCATGGTTCCCATCGCCAAAAGGCTGGGCCTCGGTTCCGTATTGGGATACCTCATCGCAGGTATCATCATGGGCCCCGCCGTCCTCAAGCTCATCGGCAAAGAAGGACAGGATCTCATGCACTTCGCCGAATTCGGAGTCGTGATGATGCTCTTCGTCATTGGCCTCGAGCTCGAACCATCCCGCCTCTGGCACCTGCGTCGTTCCATCATCGGCATGGGCGGTATGCAGGTAGTGCTCACCACCGTCATCGTTGCGGGCATCGCCATGTTGTTCAATATCGGCTGGCGCGAATCACTCGCAGTAGGCATGATCGTATCACTTTCCTCTACAGCGATCGTGTTACAGTCGCTACAGGAAAAAGGAATAATGCAAACCGCGGCCGGACAATCATCTTTCTCCGTACTCCTCTTCCAGGATATCGCCGTCATCCCCATGCTGGCGCTCTTTCCGTTGCTCTCTGCCAACCTATCCGAAGCAGAAGCTGCGGCACATCATCAGGCGGGCCTGGCAGGTACACTTCCTTCCTGGGCGCAAACACTCCTGGTATTGGGCTCTGTTTTACTCATCATCGTAACAGGCCGCTACCTCACACGCCCGCTCTTTCGCCTCATCGCCAAAACGGGCATGCGCGAAATGTTTACCGCCACCGCCTTGTTATTGGTGGTCGGCATCGCCGTACTCATGACATCCGTAGGCCTCAGCCCCGCACTGGGTACCTTCCTCGCCGGAGTCGTACTGGCCAATAGCGAATACCGCCACGAACTCGAAAGTGATATCGATCCCTTCAAAGGATTACTGCTTGGGTTATTCTTTATCGCCGTAGGCGCCTCCATCAATTTTGGGCTGATCATACCGCACCCCTGGATGATAGCTGGCCTGGTACTCGGCGTCATCCTGCTTAAACTCGTTGTGTTATTTGTAGTGGGAAAAGCCTTTGGGATGAGCACAGCGCAGAATACCATCTTTAGTTTCGGCCTTGCGCAGATCGGAGAGTTCGCCTTCGTACTCATCAGTTTCTCCCTGCAGGGAAATATTCTCAGCAAAGAAACCGGCGAGATCATGATGGCCGTCGTCGCCATCAGTATGGCGCTTACGCCCCTCGTTACCCTGGCCAATGAAAAGCTCATCGTGCCGCGACTCTGTGCCGTCACTACCTCCATGCTCACTACCACCATCCGGGAAAGTGATATCGTAGAAGAGAACAACCCTGTCATCATCGCAGGCTATGGTCACTTTGGCAATACCGTAGGCCGCTTCCTGCGCGCCAACAACGTAGGCGCCACCATCCTCGATACCGATAGCGATAATGTCGATTGGCTGCGGCGTATAGGTTATAAGGTCTATTATGGCGATGCCAGCCGCCACAACCTGCTTGAGATAGCGGGCGCACACAAAGCGAAGGTTATCGTCATCGCCATTGGCGATCCCAAGAAGCGGCTCGAAGTGATAGAGACCATCAAGAAGCACTTCCCCAATCTCCAGATGCTAGTACGCTCCACGAACCGCTACGATGCCTATGATCTCATGAACGCCGGGATGCTGCACATCTACCGCGAAACACTTGATACCAGTCTTCGCCTCGGGGTCGATGCCATGAAGCTGCTGGGGTATACGTCTTCCATTGCCGACAGGGCCGCCAAAACCTTCTTCACCCACGACGAAAAAGCGCTGAAGTACCTCTCCACCATCCGAAATGATGAAGAGTACATTACCGCAGCCCGCCGCAATATGGAAGAGCTCACCCAGCTCGTGCAGGCCGATAGGATCGTCCAGGAGCCCCGCCACGAACTAACCGAAGCGGCCGCCCTGGAAGGCCACGACGGCGGTCCCGGCAATCTTTCTGCACACGACCTGTCCGCCGAAATGCTCGCTGTACGGGCCGAAGCCGGCGCCGACGGCATCTGGGATCCGGGCATCCCCCCCGAACATGAGCACCATTCGCCCGGCAAACAGGACGAAAACCCGCCGGGCACGGCTTAAGGTAGCTCCCGCTGGCCCATTCCGGACGTTAACGCATCTGCTCAAAGGGCACGAACCGGGCCTGCCACAGCAAGCAGGCTCACAGCCTACTAAATTGATAGAAATGTATTATCTTCCGCCCCATAACGTATCCGTCTTAACCGATTAAACAACATGAAAAAGATTTATTTAAGTGACGCCGGACCCAAGGTATCGCCCGCTATCTATGGATTTTACCGTTGGCAGGATGTAGACAATAAGGCCAAAGCGATGGAAAATACCATCCATCTCTGTCTTGAACTTGGTATCAACACATTCGATCATGCCGATATATATGGAGGATATGCCTGTGAAGAGCTGTTTGGAAATGTTATCGCAAACGGATCAGTGAAAAGGGAAGACCTCGTCATCTTCACCAAATGTGGCGTGCTCGAGCCCCATGCCTCACGCCCCGATGTACGCATCCGCTATTGCGACACCTCCAAAGAACATATCCTGAAGAGTGTCGATAGCTCCCTCAAGAAATTACGCACCGATTATATCGATATCTTCCTGCTCAACAACCTCGATCCCATCTCCAACCTCGAGGAAACCGCCCTCACCCTGCAAAGGTTGAAGGAGTCGGGCAAGGTAAAGAACATCGGTGTGGTGAACTTCTCGGTATTCCAGCACCAGCTGCTGGCTTCTTACCTGAAAACGCCCATCGTAACCAACCATGTGGAGCTCAACCTGCTCAACACAACTGCCCTCGACAACGGACAAGTAGATTACTCCAAGCAGCGTTACATGCGACCGCTGGCATCGTCACCGCTTGCCGCAGGTCAAATCGCCAACGGAACCTCCGAAAAGGCAGCCCGCGTACGCGCAAAGCTCGAAGAGATTGGAAAGAAGTACAACGCCGATCTGGAATCGATCGCCGTGGCCTGGCTCGTGAAGCTGGGTGCATTGCCACTCATCGGCACCACCAGCGAACAAAGGATCCGTAACATCGCCAACTCCTTTACCATCGACCTCGATAACCAGGATTGGTACGAGCTGTACAATGCATCCCGCGGCGTTTAACGCCGTCCAACATAATAGAAGGGGTTGCCGGCATCCGCCAGCAACCCCTTTGTAATTTTTATCCCTACAATCCCGCGTTCACCTACAAGCCGCTATGATGCTCGGCCCGCTTGCCCGCCGGCTCGTAATGCACCGTCTTCTCCGGCAATACCAGCACCGGCACCGGACTCTTGAAGATCATTGCTTTCGTCGTGCTCTTGAAAAACCATTTCTCCAGCAACGTATGTTTGTGCGGCACCATCGCCAGCAGGTTGATGCGCTCCGCCTGTACAAAAAAGCTCAGCGCATCGGCCACATCCTTATTCTGTGCGTACGTAAATTGGGTTTCCAGCTTGCGCGACAACCTGTTTAGTTTCTCAGTCTTATGTAGCAGTTCATAAACTTCTTCAAATCGGTTACTGATCACCCTTATCACAAACACCTTCGACTGAAAACGCTCGCCGATCTCCGCCAATGCATCCAGTGTATGCACATCCGTCTCCGGCTCGATATCACTGGCCAATGCAATCTTGGAGGGCGGTTGGTAGTGCGCCTCTTCCGGCACTACGATCAGCGGCGTATGGGTATGTTTGGCCAGGTCGGTCACCGTACTGCCGAAGATCTGACGAAAAGTTTTACTATGGCTCTTCATACCACTGATGATCAGGTCGGCTTTCCGTTCTTCAGCCGCCTGTACGATCGCCCGCGATGCCTGGCCTTCAACAGCCAATAGCTCCACGTCTATACCCGCATCGCCAACGGCACGCAGGTGCTGCGACAAACGATCCATCACCGCTGCCCGGGTAGCTTCTTCAGGAACAACTACCGTCGCCATATCCGGAACAGCCATCGCTTGCAGCTGGTAAGCATGAAACAGGATGATGCGCGCTTTGAAAGCCCGGGCCATCCCCAGGCCATACAACAGCGCATTGTGCGAAGCATTGGTAAAATCGGTGGTGACAAGAATGGTTTGCATATAAGGCTGGGTTTTACATAAAGTTAATACCACAACAGGGTGAGTGTATTGATACACCTCATCCGGGCGCCTGATCCTTGTTATAGAACAGGACAAATGATTGCCTCACCTTTGTAGTAAATACAAAAATTATGCTCGGCAAATTACAGCAACAAGAGATTGAGGAACTGCTCGGTAGTCAGCTGATCGGGCGTATTGGTTGCCACGCAAACAACACTACCTATGTAGTACCAATTAGTTATGCTTATGATGGAAACAGTATTTATTGCCACGCGGAAGATGGCATGAAACTCGCCATCATGCGCAAAAATCCCCAGGTATGTTTCGAGGTAGATCAGTTCAGGGATATGGCCAATTGGCAAAGCGTCATCGCCTGGGGTACCTATGAAGAAATAACCGATAAGCAATTGCGCAGGGAGGCACTGAAGAAATTGGTCGATCGAAAGTTGCCCGTCATCAGCAGTCAACTCACACACCTGTCACCACAATGGCCCTTCCTGCCCAATGATATCAATGAGATCGACGGCGTGGTCTTTCGCATTCATCTCCGGGAAAAGACCGGCCGCTTTGAAAATAACAATGGAACTAAAAGCCCCGGGGAAGCATCATTTAGGCTTTCAGAAAAAGCTTTATAGCGAGAAGTTTCTTGATGTCCTTGATCGGTTGCTCATCCCTTACCTCGATGTAGCAACTTCGACCTTCACTGTGCGGAGTAGCCAATTGAAGCATTTCTTTCATGTCATCGGAGATGCTGCTCTCCATCGCTTCAGCGATCGCCTTCTCACCCAGCACCAGTAAGATCACAAAGAAGCCATCATAAGGAATGCAATACACGATCACCCGCTTATGATACCGAAGCCTTATATGCCAACCCACTTTGCTGTAGTAGTGATACAGCTCTTCCACCCCCGGCCGGTTATGGAAGACATATTGCCTGATGTCCAACCATTGATCGTACGTAGTGTCCAGTGCTTCGCGGAATAGCTTTTGAACTGGCTTCTTGGCTTGATCCTGGAAAATACTGCTGTACAAGACGATGGGTTTTGCGATAATTCTAACGGATGAACATTCATTATAGTGTGGCGAAAACGCTACAATTAGTGTTATACCCAAATAAGGCAGCATCCCTATCACGAACGGAAGCAAACAGCGAACATGTTAAGCCTGATCATGATCAGGTCCCCACTTGATGAATGTCATAAAACTCCCTTGCCGCACCCGGCTATTTTTGTTTGGCAGGCCGCAACTTGGCCAGTGAGATTCATAATAACTAAATACGTTGCATGAACCCAGAATTGGCCAGCAAGAAAAACTACCAACTGCTACAACAATTGAATGACGCCAGTATCACCGGAAAACTATCAAAGGGCCTGAAAGAAGTATATAATGCAGCAACCCATCGCCGGGCGGCACTTTTATTGATCGAAGAAGACTACGCAACCAGCCTCGAGGTGCTGGACGATGTCATGGAAAAAGTGCTCAAAGCCGGTGGCGACGTGGAGTTTGTCGCAGGCGGAATGCTGGCAGCATACGATCATATCATACTCATTGAAAAATAGCTGCCTGTTTTGTCTTAATTTCCGGCAAAAATAGGCGCTTGATAATAGGCATACTCATCAGCATCATAGTCATTATCATAACGGTCGGACTATTGTATGTAAAAAAACTATATCGGTCCATGGAGTCCGACGAACGGCAGGTAAACGCACTTTTCGAATACGCTACCGAAGGCATCGTGCTCACCAATAGCAGGGGAGAGATCGTGCTCGTCAACCCCGCCGCGTCAAAACTATTCGAGTATGAAAAGGATGAACTGCTTGGCCAGCCCATCGAAACACTCATACCCGGCCGCTTTCACGGACAGCATGAGAACTACCGGAAGGGATTCTACAAGCATCCTTCCAACCGCACCATGGGCCATGGCCGCGACCTCTTTGCAAAAACACGGAATGGCCGCGAGTTCCCGGTAGAAGTGAGCCTTAGCCATTATAAGCAGAAGGACGAACAGTTTGTTATAGCATTTATCGTTGATATCACTTCCCGCAAAAAAGCCGAGCAGGAACTCCTCGATCAGAAATCCCAGCTCGAACAGATCACGGCAGATATGCGCAAGCTCAACGCCGAGCTGGAAACCAAGGTCGAAGATCGTACCCTCATCCTGCGCGAAGCCTTGCAGGAACTCGAACGTTCTCAAACTGAACTCAGCGAAGCCCTCAACAAAGAGAAGGAACTGAACGAGATCAAGTCACGCTTTGTCTCCATGGCCTCCCACGAATTCCGCACGCCGTTAAGCACGGTACTATCATCCGCCTCGCTCATTGGCAAATACACCCAATCGGAAGACCAGGAAAAGCGCGACAAACACATCCGCCGCATCCGCGATTCCGTCAAGCACCTCAATGTATTGTTGGAAGACTTCCTCTCGCTCGGCAAACTCGAAGAAGGACGCATCAAAGCCGAAGCCGTGACCTTCAATGTACGCGAGTTCCTGGCAGAAGTGGTCGATGAAATGAACCTCATTCTAAAGCCACAGCAAACCATCCAAACCTCATGCGAAGGAACGTCCAACTTCCACACCGATAGCCGCCTGCTGCGCAACATAATAATCAACCTCCTCAGCAATGCCATTAAGTTCTCGCCCGAAGGCGCTACTATCTGGTTACAGCTGCAGAACGCCAACGGTGAGCTCCGGCTGTCCGTGAAAGATCAGGGCATGGGCATATCCGAAGAAGATCAGCAACACCTCTTCAGTAGCTTCTTTCGCGCAAAGAATGTGGTGAACATTGAAGGAACCGGCCTTGGCTTGCATATCGTAAAAAGGTATGTAGAACTGCTCAACGGCGCCATCAGCCTGCAGAGCGAACTCAATGCGGGAACTACCGTCACCATCGTATTGAAATCACTGGAAGATTAATGACACGAAGCGCCACCGCCGGGAACTGCCGGCAACAGCGGACTGATAAAGGGAATATTAAGATCAAGACCACGAAGGATCAACACAATACCCATCGCCATCATTACAAAAGGAACCGCCTTTCTGAACTGGTTACGTAAGGAAAGCTTTACGCGTAGTCCGCCATAACCTACACCAAGCAGGGCAGGAGCTGTGCCCAGCCCAAAGCACAACATAAATAAGGAACTAAGTCCAGCATCACCGGTGGTTAGTGCCGCCGCTACTGCCAGGTAAACCATACCGCAGGGCAACAGGCCATTGGCCATGCCTAGCAATAAGAAGCCATGCTGGTGAGGCGCGCGCCACAGGAAAATATTTAATTGAGAGATCTTTTGCTGAATAGCCCGGATAGGAGCGAACGAGGAAAGGAATGCTTTATGAAATAGGGAGAACGAAAACAAAAGAAGCAGCAGGATGCCAAGGGAAATCGAGAAACCCTGTTGCCATCCGGCAAGTTGAAACCGGCGGCCGGCTAAGCCAAAGAGCAATCCAAGGGTCGAGTAGGTCAGCAGCCGGCCGCTATGAAACAATACGATCGATCGCAAACGCTTTGCCGGCGAAAGTCCCGCAAGCGGAAGTGCCATTACCAGCGGACCGCACATGCCAATGCAGTGCAGGCTGCCAAACAAGCCCATAATAAAACCACTGGTAATGAGCGTCCACATTATTGAAAAGCAAAAGGTTCTTCAGCGTAGAATTGTTCTGTACCTGCCTTCCAGGAAACTTTTACAACATAGCGCCCCGGCAGCAGCGAGTCGCGGCTCAGCACCTGCAAGGCGTCATTGTTCACCGCCAGGTCGAAGCGACGGTCCCTGCGCGAATCGGCCGCACAATAAAAAACAACCGAACCCTGCACAGTCTGCTGCTGCATGGCCGCCGGCAATTGAATAAGGATGGAGTCGCTCGATTGCTGCACCCGCACATGTCCTCCCAGCGCATTGGCCGCTGTCCGTCCATTGATCACCTGTTGATAGGCCAGCTCATCGCGGTAATATTCTTTGGCCACCAGGTTCACCGGCGCCTGCATACAGCGGTACACCATAAACGACATGAACCCGCCAAAAGCTACAAACACCAGGATCAGTTTATTGCCCCAATTCATAATAGAAAGTTTTCATTGATTAATAAGATCCATTCCGCTGGGTCTTCCGCTAACGAACGGGCACACGCCTCACTCCACCGGTCCCAGGAAGTTCGTCTTGATCACATCGATACGACGCTCACCATCATACAGTCCTATCCTTATGGCCGACTTGCGCTCCTTCACCACCTGCTTTGGCAAAACCACGAAGAAGGTGCCCGAACCCTCATCTTCTTTTTTCACTGAAATGCTGCCGCCACCGACCACTTCAATTCGCCCCGGCACACCTTCCAGTTGCAGCCGCAACGGAAAGGCCTCCGCGGTCTTATTGGCCACTTTAATATTGTACAGGTTCGAAACGCTATCAGTGCCTCGCTCCTGGTACAGCATCCCCGGCGTACGCATGATCGTCGTATCTATATCTTTCCGCGTCATTAACAAAGCGGCCAGCACGATCACCAGCAGGGCAAGCAGGCCGGTGTAGAGTTTCATCCGGGTAGTGTAACGCAGAGGCTCCTTATTGGCAATGCCATTTTCAGAAGCATAGCGGATCAGCCCCTGGGGCTTGCCGATCGCGTCCATCATGGCGTTGCAGGCATCGATACAGGCAGTACAGCCTACGCATTCCATCTGCGTACCATGGCGGATGTCGATCGCTGTAGGGCAAACCTTCACACACTGCATACAGTCAATGCAATCGCCCGTCTCGATCGTAGCATTCTTTTTGAACTTGCCCCTTGGCTCGCCACGCTTGTAATCATACGCAACGATCACCGAATTCTTATCCAGCAACACGCCCTGCAGTCTTCCGTAAGGACAAACCACGGTACAAGCCTGCTCACGGAAGAACGCGTACACTGCATAGAATACGCCTGAGAACAGGGCGAGTGATAATAAACTACCAATATGTTCACTCACCGGCTCGGTGATGATCTTATACAATTCTTTTACACCGATAAAATAGGCCAGGAAGAAGTTGGCAATAATGAACGACAGCACATAAAACACAATGTGTTTGCAGGCCCGCCGCACAATGCGCTCCGTAGTCCAGGGCTTGCCTTTTTGCAGCTTCTGGAATGAAGCACTTCCTTCGATCGCATACTCGATCCGCCGAAACAACATTTCCATGAACACCGTTTGCGGACACACCCAGCCACAAAACAACCGGCCAAAGGCAGCGGTGAACAACACCACGAAGATCACAAAGGTCACCATCGTCAGCCCGAAGATGAAAAAGTCCTGCGGCCAAAATACCTTGCCAAAGAGAATGAACCGCGCATCGGGAATGTTGAAAAGAAACAAAGGTCTTCCGTCAATATGAATGAACGGAAGACCAACAAATAACACAAAGAAGAACAAACTCACCAGGGTACGGAGATTATATAACTTGCCTTTTGGTTGTTGGGCATACACCCATTGCCGCTTACCCCTGGCATCCATCGTCGACAACCGGTCGCGGAACGAATCCTGCGATCGATC
The DNA here is from genome assembly GCF_029223285.1 of Paraflavitalea sp. CAU 1676. Classification (GTDB taxonomy): domain Bacteria; phylum Bacteroidota; class Bacteroidia; order Chitinophagales; family Chitinophagaceae; genus Paraflavitalea. Next base: position 305,863 of record NZ_JARHUJ010000009.1, read on the forward strand.
TTCTTTAGATGAAATATTTCCCACACTCGACATGATAAATAACTTGAATGAAATAAAACGCACCAGTCACCATCCACACTACGATCAACATTGGCCCCTATTTGCCGCTGCTATCAACAGCTACCTTAGCAGCCTCCTGCGCACCGGCATCGTCACCTGCTTCACCAGCCTCTGACTCACCCTGTGCTGCCTTGCCGTTGGGCGGATTGCTGCCCTTCAGCGAATGGATATAACTCGCAAGCTGAGCGATCTGAGCAGGCGAATAGTCATCCTTCCAGCTCTTCATCCCCTTTTCGGGTACACCATACTTGATGGTCTTGAAAATATCCTGCACACTGCCGCCATGCAGCCAGAACTTGTCGGTGAGGTTGGGCCCCACACCACCCTCACCCAGCTTGCCATGGCACGCAAAACAGGCCGTCTCGAAGATCTTCTGGCCATTGGCCAGATCACTGGCATCGGTCATCAGTTTCACCGAATGCTCGTCTACATTATTGGCAGCCTTCACCAGGTAAGCCGCTTTCTTTTCTTCGGCCTCCTTCACAGCCAGTTGATATTCCTCCTCACTCGATGGACCCGAATGAGAAACATGGAACCGCCACAGGTACACCACCGAAAAAATAATGCAGGCATAGAAACCATACAGCCACCAGGGCGGTAAACGATTGTCCAGCTCGCGGATACCGTCATACTCATGGCCCATATCCATCGCAGCTTCCTGCTCAACAGGTTTGAACTTATTGATCTTGTCCCACCAATGCTCCTTGGGTTTGGCGGTAGCGCCATTGGTGGCAAATACTTTTTTCTTTTTGATGTCCAACAGCACACGCAGGTTGTATAACAACGCTGCGATCACCAGCAGTTCAACGAAGATCACCCCCGTCATAAGATAAAAAGCCGTGTCCGAAAGCTTATAACCAACAACGGCATCGGGGTCAATGCTGTTCACCTGCGCCAGGCCAGGCAGGCCCACTAGAAGCAGCACCACAACGGCAGTCACTACAGGCGCCACACCCTGGCTTTTTTTTTCAGGTTCAAGGGGCAAAAGAGCAGCTTCCTGCTTTTCTTTGTCCCGGTACAACTCGGCACTGCCGAGTACAACATAGGCCAGCAGCCCGATGATCAACGCCAGCAGGGCCATGATCACCACCAGGGTTACTACAAAAGGATCGCCCATGGCATCAGGCGCGGGCCGTTGCGCCCAAAGAAGAGAACTGGAAAAAAGGCATCCTGCCAGCATGGTTACTTTACGCATGTTTCGGTTGATGCGCGAACGTCTGAGAAGATTAGATAGAGCATTCATGGTCGTTGGTTATAAAGATTGGTCCAATGGAATACGGCTGATCTCGTCGATCATATTTTTGTCGGCCTTCAGCGCCCACGTCAGCATGAGTAAGAAGAAGATGCCGAAAATGAGGAACGAGCTCAAGCCGTAAATGCTCACACCGCTGATCTTCTCCAGGTAATGAATGAATTTCATGATCCTATGAATTAATTGTTAGAGTATTGGTTTAGTTCCTGGCTGCGACTCAATCTGTCGCCACCCACTCGCTCGGCTACCGTGGCTTCGCCTACAGTCACACCTCTTCATGTTAGGGTCACTGCATCGGCGCACAAGCCTTACTTGATCGCCGTTTCCTCTTTGGGTACAGATTTAATGTCTTTACCCATTCTTTGCAGGTATGCGATCAGCGCCACGATCTCCTGTTGGTGATTCGTCTTGATCTTTTCGGCCTGCAAACTCTTTTTGATGCTTTCGGCTTGTGCCGTCAGGTCCTTATTCGCCTCCTGGTCATATCCAGCAGGGTAGGGCACACCCAGCGTTTGCATCGCACGGATCATCGCAGGCGTTTTGCTCGTGTCGATCTTATTGTCCAGCAACCAGCCATAAGAAGGCATGATCGATCCCGGCGACATACTCTGTGGATCCAGCATATGGTTATAGTGCCAGCTGTCGGGGTACTTGCCGCCCAGTCGCGCCAGGTCAGGACCCGTACGCTTCGAACCCCATTGGAAAGGATGGTCATAAACAAACTCACCGGCTTTGGAATATTCACCATATCGAGCCACCTCATCGCGGAATGGACGCACCATTTGCGAGTGGCAGGTATAGCAACCCTCACGCACATAGATGTCACGGCCATGCAATTCCAGTGGCGTATAAGGCTTCACGCTGCTCAGCGTAGGCACATTCGATTTCACCAGGAACGTAGGCACCATTTCCAGGATACCGCCAATTGCCACCGCGATCAGGCTGAACACCAGCATTTGCATGGGCCGCTTCTCGATCCAGCGATGCCAGTGTTGCTTGCCGTGCGTAGCTACCTCTTTGGGAAGAGGGGCCGCCTCAGCTGCTTCATTGGCAACAAATGAACCTTGTTTAATAGTCTTGCGTAAGTTGTAGACCATGATCACCGCACCAACGATATACAGCGCGCCGCCAATACTGCGGGTAACATACATGGGGATCACATGGGTAACAGTTTCGAGGAACTGGAACTTCAGCTGACCTTCTTCAGTGAAAGTCTTCCACATCATGCTCTGCGCAAAACCCGCCCAGTACAGGGGGATTGCATAGAGGATAATGCCGATCGTGCCGATCCAGAAGTGCGTACCCGCCAGTTTCTTCGAATACAGGGGAGTGTTCCACATCTTCGGAATGATCCAGTACAGCACGCCGAAGGTTAAGAAACCATTCCAGCCCAGCGCGCCGATATGCACGTGTGCAATGGTCCAGTCGGTAAAGTGAGAGATCGCATTCACGTTCTTCAAACTCAGCATGGGGCCTTCAAAAGTGGCCATGCCATAACAGGTAATGGCAACCACCAGGAACTTCAGTACAGGATCTTCCCGCACCTTATCCCACGCGCCTCGCAGGGTGAAGAGTCCATTAAGCATACCACCCCAGCTCGGCGCAATCAGCATCACCGAAAACACCACCCCCAGCGATTGAGCCCAGTCGGGCAATGTGGTGTACAACAGGTGGTGAGGCCCCGCCCAGATATAAATAAAGATCAACGCCCAGAAGTGAATAATGGAAAGCCGGTACGAGTACACAGGCCTGTTTGCTGCCTTAGGCAGAAAGTAGTACATCAAACCCAGGTAAGGCGTAGTGAGGAAGAAGGCTACCGCATTGTGGCCATACCACCATTGCACCAGCGCATCCTGCACACCCGCATACCAGCTATAGCTTTTAAATAGAGAGATGGGCAGTTCAAAAGAGTTGACGATATGCAGCATCGCCACGGTAACCCAGGTAGCAATGTAAAACCAGATCGCAACGTACAGGTGGCTCTCTCTTCTCTTGATGATCGTGCCGAAGATATTGATGCCGAAGATCACCCACACCAGCGTGATCGCAATGTCGATGGGCCATTCCAGTTCGGCATATTCCTTACCCGTCGTAAACCCGGCAAACAAAGTGATCGCACCGGCCACAATGATACCCTGCCATCCCCAGAAGTGAATTTTACTCAACGCATCGCTGAACATCCGGGCCTTGCACAACCGCTGCAACGAATAATACACCCCCATGAAGATGCCATTGCCCACAAAGGCAAAGATCACCGCATTGGTGTGCACCGGACGCATACGGCCAAAGGTGGTAGCAGGAAGTCCCAAATTAATGCCTGGGTAAAAAAGAGAAATAGAGGCCCATAAACCAGCCAGCATGCCCACCAGGCTCCAGAAAAGGACCGCATAGGCAAACCATTTAACGATCTTGTTGTCGTACGAGAACTTTTCTACCGGCAGGGAAGGAGAGGTCAAATGCTGTGCCGGTGCAGCGGTGCTTTCACTAACGATCATGATTTATGCTTTGGGTTTATCATCAAATAAGATCCTCACAGGAGGAGAAAACTCGTCGTCGTATTGCTTGTGCCTTACACACCAGATAAAACCCGCCAGGAAGATGGCGGAGACGGAAATGCTGGCGGCCAGGAGTAAAATGATCACGGTCATAAAGAAAAGTTAACGGCCCAAAAGTATCCAGCACGGCAAGGAATAGAGATGACATACATTATCGCATCAACTGATATTGATCAGGTGCACCTTCGCAAAGCCACGAATCACAACTTCAGCCGCCACGCAGCGAGCTGGCTGCTACCATAAGTGATCAAAAGAATACTGAGGCTGCTGGAGGGCATCAGGATGGCCGCGATCATCGGAGACAATAAACCCTGCACCGCGAAATAGATACCAATGAGGTTATAAAGGATAGATAAGCAAAAGCTGGCAATGATGATCCGACGGTTGGCCTTGCACAACTGAATGAACCGGTCGAGCAGGGGAAGTTGCTTCGCTTCGAGGATAGCATCGCTCGCCGGTGTAAAATTGTTGGTGTCTTCCGCCAGCGCAATGCCAACATGGCTTTGCTGCAGCGCACCCGCATCGTTCAGGCCGTCTCCGATCATCATCACCGACCGGCCCTGCTCTTGTAATGATTGTATATGATGTAGTTTGTCAGCCGGTTGTTGCTGGAATAACAGTTCAGCCTTGTTGCCCAGCAAAGCACGTACACGATGTGCTTCCGAATTGTTGTCGCCGCTCACCAGCGATAGCGGATACTTCTTTTGCAAGCGGGTAGCCAAATCCGCAACACCATCCCGGTAACGATTGACAAAAGTGTAATAGCCAACAGGCCTGCGATCATAAGCTACATATACCCGTGTAGCGATGCCCTGGCCCGGTGCCACTCCGCTCACAAAACGCAGCGATCCCAACTGCACCAGCACGCCATTTACAAATCCTTCAATGCCCAGTCCGGTGTGTTCCCGGTAGCCAGCAACCCGTAGGTCCGATTTCCTGGGCAGTCGGCTTGCCATGATCCTCGTTAACGGATGGTTGCTTTGTGCAGCCAGTTCCGCTATGCGTTGCTCCTGCTTCAACGTAAGGATGGCGCCTTCAAACTGTACGTCGGTATCCTGCACTGCAGTAAGGGTGCCTGTCTTGTCAAACACAATATGATCAATCTGAGCAATGTCCTCTATCGCCTGCGCATCCCGCAGGTAAAAGCGGTTCCTGCCCAATATGCGAAGGATATTGCCGTTGGTGAACGTGCCCGATAGCAACAAGGCGCAGGGGCAGGCAACGATCAAAATAGCCGTTACTGCATTCCAGATCACCGAAGCATCGACAAAGGACCAGTACAAAGCAGTGACACCCGCGATCGAAAAAACGATCCACGTAAAAAACTGGCTCAGCAGGTGAACAAAAGAGTCTTTGTCCTTATCGCTCTTCTTGCGTTGGGCATCCTGGTTCCACAATTGGGTAAGATAGCTCTGCGCCACCTCCCGCGTAACCAGCACCTCTATATTGGCGCCCTGCTGCCGCCCGCCGGCATACACCAGTTCACCCATCTCTTTCTCCACCGGTGCCGATTCGCCGGTAACGAAACTATAATCGATCAATCCCGCGCCACGGGTAAGGATGCCATCCGCAGGGATCAGTTCGCCATGATGTATCAGCATCGTATCACCAGGCTGCACAGCGGGCAATGCCACGGGAACCTCCTGCTCATCTTTCAAAACACTCACCGCCACCGGAAACCAGGACGTATAATCCCTGTCAAAAGCCAGCTGCCGGTATGTTTTATCCTGTGCTACCTTGCCCGCCAGCATAAAGAAGACAATACCCGTCATTGAATCGAAATACCCCGATCCTGTCCCGGTCACAACCTCATACACACTACGGCCAAAAGTAATGGCAACTGCCAGCGCGATCGGCGCATCGATATTGAGGAACCGGTGGCGCAGACCCTTCCAGGCAGAAGCATAAAAAGGATAGGCACTGTACAGGAACACCGGCAACGACAACATGAAATTCAGCCACCGGAACATGCCCTGCAACGACCGGTCGGCACTTTCCAGTCCCAGATATTCCGGAAAGCTCATCAGCATAATGTTCGCAAAACAAAAGCCAGCTACCCCCAGCCGGTAGATCAGTGACCGGTCTACCCCGGGCTTAGCGCCTTTCATTGCGGCCAAGCTGATATAAGGCTCATACCCCGTCTCCGTTAATAGCTCAGCAATCCGCCGTAGCGAAACTATTCTGTGGTCAAAGGCGATCGTAACTTCCTTGCGGGCAAAATCAACCCGTGAAGACAGCACACCCTCCTGCAGCTTTCGAAGATTCTCCAGTAGGTAAAGGCACGAGCTGCAATGAATATGCGGCAAATAAAAACATATCCGCGTTTGCCCGTCATCACGAAAGTTGATCAGTTGCCGGGCAATAGCATCGTCATCTAAAAAAGCAAACTTATCCTTGCGTACCGCCACTTTTAGCGTAGCGCCTGGCTGTTCATTCAACTCATAGTAGGCACATAGCCCCTGCTGGTTCAATAATTGATAAACCGTCTTACAGCCGGCGCAGCAAAACGCTAAAGACTCGATACGAAAGCTGTGGTCGGTACAATCTTCGCCGCAATGGGCACATTTTAAAGCGCTGTCGTGGGTAGTAGCCATAGTTCAGGAATTAAGCAGGCCAAAGTACCCACACACCGGCCCGTTGTTAGGTGAGATTGATCAATTAACAACCTGATTCTCATCAAAACCACCCTGATTCTTGCAGAAAGTCATTACTATTGTACCCGAAAACAAGGCCCATGCATACACTGCTCATCATTGACGACCACGACGATATCCGCGAGAACATAGCAGAGATACTTTCTTTGGCCGGGTACAAAACACTCACAGCCCCCAATGGTAAACGGGGTGTGGAGATCGCCATCCGCGAAAAGCCCGACCTCATCGTCTGCGACATCATGATGCCCGAGCTCGATGGCTATGGCGTATTGCACCTGGTGCGCAAGAATCCCGATACCGAGCACATCCCATTTATATTCCTCACCGCCAAGACCGAGCGCGGTGATTTCCGCAAAGGCATGGAAATGGGCGCCGATGATTACATCACCAAACCTTTCGATGATATAGAGCTCCTCAATGCCATCGAGATCAGGTTGAAGAAAAGCGATATTCTCCAGCGCAAGTACGCCACCGGCGAAAAAGGAGCCACCGAGATGATCAATGACCTGCGTAGTTCAGGTCTCCTCAATATGCAGCTCGATCAATACGAAACACTCGATCTCGCAAAGAAGACAACCCTTTACGCCGAAGGCAAAAGACCGAAGTATCTATATTATCTGAAAACCGGAAAGATTAAAGCGGTTCGTCAGCATGAAGATGGCAAGGAATACATCACCAATCTGTATGCAGCGGGCGATTTCATAGGATACCTGCCCCTGCTTGAAAGCCGCACCTACGACGATACCGCCGAAGTGCTGGAAGAAGCAGAAGTGGTCCAGGTGCCCAAAGACGAGTTCCTGCAATCGGTGTACAATGATATCACCATCGCCAGCCGCTTCATCAAACTCATCGCGCAAAACGTGCAGGACAAAGAAGAGCGCCTGCTCAGCCTGGCCTATGGCTCCTTGCGCAAACGCGTGGCCAAAGCCCTGGTCGACATTCACCTTAAATTCAACAAAGACAATGGCGACAAAGCCGCCATCAACATATCGCGCGAAGATATTGCCCACTACGTAGGTACCGCCACCGAATCATTGATCCGCACACTCAGCGATTTCAAGGCAGAGAAGCTCATAACCATAAAAGAGGGGAAGATCAGCATCGCAGATATCGAAAAGCTGAAGAACCTGTTGTATTAGGAACGGGTCGCCGCGCTTCGGCCAAAGGGCCTAGAGCTTTACCTCCGTCAGTTCGCGCCCGTATTCATTCTGCTGCTTCAGTGTCCAGCTGTCTGTAACGGTCGTCTCCAACCACAGGTTCCCGCTTCTGCGAAATACCTGCAGGTTGATGCCAAAACGTTCATGGAAGATGTTCTCCAGCTCAAACACCCGCATGGAATCCGTAAGTTCAATGTCACCCGCCGGAATATCGCGGGCAATGAACTTCATAGGCAACTGCCGCGGCAACTTCCTTTCCAATGGAGAAGGTTGTTGATAACCATGCTCACCGGCAAACAATTCGATCTTTAAGAAAGGAAAAAGATCATTAAACTCCTGCTGGATCTCGCTGATCAAACGCTCTGGATGAATATGAAGGATCATATGATTAATTAATGCGACAGTCATTCGGACTATTAACCTCAAATCTAGCACCACCCGCCAGCACCCCGCATGACCTGCGCTCGCCCCGCAAATGATTTTAGTCAGTACCCACCCCGGCCACCCGGTCCCGCCCCGGGGCTTCGCTCCCAATCCCCTTATGGCTCAATCCCTTCCAGGGCCTCCAAACAACCTTATGCTAGTCACCTGCTACGGCAACCCATCGCTTTTTTATTAACCCAACCCCCGCTATATTTACAGTAAATGCTGCCAAACGAACTGTAATGAATAAGGGACTGCGTAAGATATTCGTGCTCATACTGCTTGCTGTGCTCCATACCCTTTTGATCACCCAGGTGAAGGCACAGTCCTATGGACTGGGTTTCGCCAGCCATGAGGTCAACCAGGATAAAAGGACCTCTGTCGAACTGCTACCCGCAAAAGATTTCTGCACCGGTACCGACTTTGAGCTGGCCTTCGATATAAGCCTGCTACCGGGCCGCCGCGACCTCTTCGGTTATATCCTCCGCATAGTCAAGAACGAAAAAGATTACATCGATCTCCTGTACGATGTGCGGCCCGAAGGCAACCAGTTTCGACTCGTGATAGGAGGCAACTTCACCAACATCGCATTCGCTATTGATTCCGCCAGCCTCTTCGGTCAATGGAATCATTTCCGCCTGCAATTCGATCTCAAACACGACAGGTTGCAGCTACACGACGGCAAGCATACCTATACACAGGAAAAGCTGGGCCTCAAAACCGGCGACTGCTACAAGTTCTTTTTAGGCGCCAGTCTCTACCGGCAGCATAAAGTAACCGATGTGCCGCCCATGAAGATCAGGGATATAAAACTCACCAACGGCGGCGCGGTAAAATACCATTGGCCCCTCGATGAGCGGGAAGGAAATACCGGGCTAGAAACACAGAAAGGCGCCAACGCTACCGTCAACAACCCCGTCTGGATTAAGAATACACACTACGAATGGAAGCTCTTGCGCCAGCTCACCGTACGCCGTGCACCGTCCTTTGCATTCAATCCCGCCCAGGAAATACTCTATGTGGTAGGGGCCGATTCGTTGTACAATATAACCTCCACTTCGGGTGAGGTAAACGCCAGCGCATACCTCTCAGGTCAGCAAACCCTGTTGCGTGGCAACCAATCACTCTATGTAAATAACACTGGTGCACTGTACAATATCTACCTCGATCACAACTTTATAACCACTTACAGCTTCGCGAAAAAGGATTGGGAACAGCATTATCAGGCCGGACCCGTTACCGATTATTGGCATTTTAATAAGTTCTATTGTCAATTTGATACCTCCATCTACGTCCTGAATGGGTATGGCCATTTCCGCTACCGCGACACCATACGCCGTTATCACCTGCCCACAAAAACCTGGAGCAGGATCGCCACCACCGGCGATCGGTTGCTGCCCCGTTACCTCGCAGCAGCAGCTCCGGCAGCCAATGGAAAAGGATTGTACATCCTCGGTGGGTACGGAAGCGAATCGGGCCAGCAGATCCTCGCTCCCAAAAGCTATTACGATTTGGTATACTTCGATGCGGAACACCACACTTTTAAAAAGCTGTTGGAGATAAAACCCGGTAAAGAAGACGTCGTATTCGCCAACTCATTCGTCGTAGACGAAAAAGCCAACACCTGGTATGGATTGGTATATCCCAATTACCGCTATAGCAGTCGGCTGCAATTGCTGAAAGGCTCATTGGATAAACCCGGTTATGAGGTAGTTGGGGATAGCATATCCTATTCTTTCCGCGACGTAAACTCCTTTTCCGATCTCTACTATTGCCCCCGGAGCAAGCAGCTCTTAGCCCTAACCTCACTGCAGGCCACGCCCGATAACAATGGCACCTATAATATTAATATATACACACTGGCCGCACCGCCCATCGGTCCGGGTACATTGGTCATCACCAGTCAAAGCGATAAATGGCCGTGGTGGTCCTGGGGCGTCGTCGCGGCAGTGTTCACCACAATTGCTGCACTACTATACAGCAAACGAAAAAGAAAAGCCGTCTCCAAGGTACAGGCTGCACCAATTGTCGCTAACAATTCGCAGCAGCAAATCGGAACCAGTCCAAATCCCGTTACCACAGGTCCGGTACCTGCAACGCCAACACAACAGCCCGCACCCACAGCTTCAACAACACAGTTGCCGGAAGCTCCGCTCACCAAGGCCATTTACCTCTTTGGTGAAATGCAGGTGCTCGGTCAGGATGGCGCCGATATAACCAAACAGTTCACGCCCCTGCTCAAAGAACTCTTCCTGATCATCCTGCTTCATTCGTTCCGCAAGGGCAGAGGCGTGCATTCTGATAAACTCACCGAACTACTCTGGTTCGATAAGCCGGCCCAGAGCGCCCGCAACAACCGCTCCGTCAATATCGCCAAACTCAAAGCAATCCTCGAAAAACTCCCCGGCTGCCAGGTCTCCAACGAAACCGGTGCCTGGAAAATAGAGATCACCGATCCGTCCATATACCTCGATTACCAGCACTATCTGCAGATTGTGCAGCATAAAACCGCGCTCACCCGCGATAAGATCAACCAGCTTGCCTCCATCACCGGCCGCGGTGGATTCCTCAGTCAGCTCGAATATCCCTGGATCGCCAGCTACAAAGCCGAAGTCTCCAACGACATCATCGATACCTATCTCAACTTCGCCGGTACCATACCCGTATCGCAGGATGCCGAATTCCTCGTTAAGCTCGCCGGCGATATCTTCCATTTCGATCCCGTCAATGAAGATGCCATGACCATTCAGTGCAAGGCGCTCGTTTACCAGGGTAAGCACTCCCTCGCCAAAAAGGCTTTCGAGAACTTTGCTAGGGAATACAAGACACTCTATGGAGAAGACTTTAAACACGACTTCCACACCATCATCGGTGAATAACCGCCCTTAATGCCAGCATAACAAAGAATTTTTTACGCTCGCACACCCGGTTAATCTTTTATTAATCATTCATTATTAATGCACTTGCACATTTGTAGCAGGTACCAGCCCGCATGTTCATCGGTTACTGCAGGGCTGGTACCTGCACATAACGAACGATTGCTATATGAAAGAACAAACACCAAACTGCTTTTATATTTAAACTAACGATTATGCGATTTTGCCTCCCCATGCTCATGGCCATCCTGGTCATGTGCACCCAAGCCTACGCCCAAAACATTTCCATCCGGGGCATTGTTACCGACGAAGCAAAGAAACCCATGACAGGGGTCAGCGTCCAGGTAAAAGGATCTACCAATGGAACCAGTACCAGGACCGATGGGTCCTTTGCAGTGAACATAACCGGCTCCAACGCCATCCTCATCATCACCCATTCCGGCTATGCCAGGAAAGAAGTACCGGTATCATCCAACAATCCACTGGTGCAAATTTCCCTGCAGCCCATCGCCGAAAACATGGATGAGGTCGTGGTCATATCAGCCCTCGGTCTCACCCGGAAAGCAAAATCAGTAACCTATTCATCCCAAAGCGTCGATGCCGATCGCCTTACAGAAGCGCGCGATGTGAATATCGTAAACGGACTGATGGGGAAAGTAGCCGGCCTGCAGGTAACCACCACCGGGCAGCCGGGTTCTTCCAGCAGGGTCGTCATTCGGGGCGAAGGCTCCATTACGGGCAACAACCAGCCACTCTGGGTGGTCGATGGCGTACCCATCGCCAACAGCATCTCGGAGAGGAACGGCCTTGACTATGGCAATACAGCAGCCGACCTCAATCCCGACGACATAGAATCCATCGAAGTGCTCAAGGGGCCCAACGCCGCAGCGCTTTATGGTTCCATGGCTGCCAACGGCGCCATCCTCGTTACCACCAAAAAAGGAAAACCCGGCGATAAGAGTCTCGGCATATCCGTCAATCAAAACATGATGTGGTATACTATCACCGAGTTTCCCGCCTATCAGAATATATATGGAGAGGGAGGCGGAGGTCGCCTCGTTGGTGGAGCCAACCAGCTCTTCCCCGGCACAGGCGCCATCAACATGGGCACCAACGAAAGAAGCTGGGGCGCTCCCATGCTCGGCCAGCCTTACAACGATTTCTCGGGCAAGCCGCTGCCGGGGGGATATAGTCCGCAACCCGGCAATGTCACCGACTTCTATAAATCAAGTCTCACCAATACCTCCAACATCGCCATCAGCAAGTCCGATGCAGTCTCTTCCTTCAGGCTCTCTTATACTTACACCAAAAGCGATGACGTATTGCAAAACCAGAACATGCGCAACAAGCATAACCTGAACCTGTATGCAACACGTAAGCTCGGCAATAAAGTAACGATCGATGCGCGCTTGCTCTACACGATGGATGACATGAAGAACCGCACCTATCGCAACCTCAATCCCTCCAGTCCCATGGCAGCCTACGTGTACCTCGCCCGCAGCGCCAACCTGTCGGCCTTCACGCCCTGGAAAGATGCGAATGGCAATGCACCCGGACTCGCCGCCTTCGGTAATACCGAAAATCCTTACTGGATGCTCTATGAGAACGAGAACAGGGACTCTCGCAACCGCTATATCGGTGGCGTAACTACCACCATCGAACTGGCTAAAGGATTGCGTCTCCGTGGACAGGCAACCGGCGATATCGGCACCTTCTCAGGATACGAATACCGCGAGCTTGGTTCCCTGAAACTAAAAGATGGCTTCTTCTCCAACCGCATGCAGGATGAGCGCAACTGGAACTTCGAAGCCATGCTCCAGTTCAATAAAAAGGTAGGAGAAGATTTCTCGGTCACCGCCAATGCAGCCACCAACCTCGCCACCTTCAATTCGGTGATCCGCGAAGCCTGGATTGATAAGCTGCTCGTCCATGATAAACCCAGTATCCTTAATGCCAACACAACCCCCAAAGCATCCGAAGGCATTATGAAGCGGCAGATCGGTTCAGTGTATGGCAACGCAACCATTGGCTTCCGCGACCTCATTTACTTCGACGCTACCGCGCGTGCCGATAAATCATCCACCTTGCCCAAAGGAAGTAATACCTATTTCTATCCCTCAGTAGGGCTTAGCTTCATATTTAGTCAGCTGCTCAAGAACAAAGACATCATCAGTTATGGTAAACTGCGCGGCTCCTGGGCCAAAGTGGGTAACTCCGCACCACCCAACTTCCTTACCACCAACTGGTCCAACGCTGGCCTCTTCCTCGGCAACCCTACTTTCAATTATTCAACTCGTCTCAATAATTTCACCCTCAAGCCCGAGCAAACAATTTCCAGGGAGATTGGTCTTGAGCTGGGCTTGTTTAAACAGCGTGTAAACTTAACCGCCACCATTTACCAATCCAACAGTACCAACCAGATCATAACAGCCAACACACCCAACGAAACGGGCTTTCAATCAAGGGTGGTCAATGCCGGCGAAATGCGTAACAAAGGCATCGAGCTCACCGCCAGTGTTAACGTGATCAGGAAAAAGAACTTCAGCTGGGACCTGCGGGCCAACTGGTCTAAAAATGATAACCTCGTCATGTCGTTGGTAGATGGCGTACCCACACTCAGTCTCGGCAACAACCTCGGGGCAACCGTGAGTGCTGTAGTTGGCAAGCCCTATGGCGTAATCACCGGTACTACTCCCTACTACATTGGCGATACCATCCTCGTGCAGGCCAACGGACGCCTCTATCCCGATGTTAATAAGTATGTGGGTGTCTATCGTCCTGATTGGTTGGGTTCCATCGGATCTACCATGCGGTACAAAGCCTTCGATCTCTCCTTCCTCTTTAATGTGAAATGGGGTGGTAGCCTCTATTCAGCATCCTATGGCCGCGCCAACGGTCAGGGCAATACCATCGAATCGCTCGAGGGGCGCGAAGAATGGTTCTTCAGTAATTTCATCCTGGGTGAAAATGGCGATGAGCGTATGGGCATCGGCCAGCAGGTAGGTACGGTACGCGTGCCTTATGCCGATGGCCGGCAGAAGGGTCGCAGGTACGCGCTTTCTTATTTCCCACTGTTGGATGCTAATGGCAATGCTGTGTTGGATAAGAACGGCCGTATGACCCCAGGCAAACCCAACACCGTCTGGGCCGAACCGCAGCTGCTTGCCGGCGACTATACCCTCAATAATGTAAACTCCATCACCTACGATGCCAGCGCCATTCGCCTTACCGAACTGGTGATCGGCTATACTGTTCCGAATAAGGTATTTAAGAATGGCTTTGTAAAAGGCGTGCGCGCCGCCATGGTAGGGCGCAACCTCTGGCTCCTGTACCGCAATACGCCACGCGGCATCGATCCCGAATCGGCCAATACTTCAGGCAACGCCCAGGGCATAGAGTCAGGTGGTTCCTTCCCCTACGCACAGTATGGCTTTGATGTAAAAGTTAACTTCTAAAACGCCGCAACAATGAGAAAACTAATAATAGCGATAGCACTAGTCAGTACAATGTTGACCTGGAGTTCCTGCGCCAAGAACTTCGAAGACATGAACGTCGATCTCACCCAGTTCACCGAAGTAAGTCCCGAAGCTGCCCTCCAGGGATCATTCAAACGGCTCAACGATTTCATGGGCAATGCCAACTATTCCCGCTATTGGGATATGGCCAACCTCGTCAATGCCACCAGCCGTTACGGAGGCGAAGAAGGAGGCATGTGGCAGAATGCCTATGTATTTGTATTGGAACCTATCAATCAAATAAAGCTCACATTCGGAGCCGATCCCGGTTTCAACAACCGCATACAGATAGCCCGTATCTGGGAAGCATACACGTATTCCTACCTCGTAGCCACCTTCGGCCCCATACCGTGCTCCCAGGCCAACAACAGGGATTACCTCGCTACGGTGAAGTTCGATGATGAAGATTCGGTGTATGCTTTTATACTCAATACCCTCAAAGACGCGGCATCGAAGATCGATGTAGCCAAAACGCAGGACAGGCTCACCTACGATGCCATCTATGGTGCAAGCGCAACCTCCATCGTGAACTGGAAGAAGTTCGCCAATACCCTGCGGTTAAAGATTGCGCTGCGTTGTAGCAAGAACCTGCCACAGTTGGCTGAGCAGCACGCCCGTGAGGTAATGAGCGATGAAGCCAATACCATCATCGCCGAAAGCGAAACCACCAAAATGCTCTACGAAAATGTTATAGGCAATGAAAATCCACACTTCCTGCGCTTCAAACGCAACTCCTATACCCTCGACCCACCCACGCTGAACGATTACCTGTTTGTAAACTTCCGTTCCTATAAAGATCCCCGGCTCGACGCCTACTACGATTCAGTACCACTCGCCAACGCTGCCGATCGCTACCTCCTGCGCGATACCATGCCCAGCCGCAACGACGATTCTCTGCGGGTGGTCGATTACAGGATACCGCACTTTGGCCGTCCCAAATCACCGGCAAAATTACCGGGCTGGTCGGCCCTCAACGGATTGATCGATCCCCTTGGCCAAAACGTGAAGATCACCAGCTATTCCCGGCTTAAAGGCTATGGGTGGACGCAGCAGGCCAGCGGCGAAGGATTGACCGCCCCCGACAGGCCATTCATCATCCTCTCTTACGCAGAGTCTCAGTTGTTGAAAGCCGAAGCCGCAGCCCTCGGATTTGGAGGCTCCAAAACGGCTGAACAATACTACAATGAAGGTATCGATGCCAACTTCGCCTACTGGAAGATCAGCAATGCACAACGCGATGCCTACAAACAAAGAGATGGCATCAAATGGGGCACCGCTGGCATAGGCTTCATCGACTATGTAAGCATCGTAAAAGCAGATATACCCGCCGACCCCTTATCCAAGATCTACATACAGCAATGGATCAACTATTTCCCCGACCAGGCCTTTGATGTATGGTGCCTGCAGCGCAGAACACGCACCTTCGATTTCTCGCCCCACACCAATCCGGGCAGTGGAGTAGTGGCCACCCCCTGGATGGAAATACCCATGCGCGCCAGCTATCCCACCAATGTCATCAACCTCAACCCTGATGGTTACCAGGATGGCTTGCAAAAGCTCGGTGGCCTGCAGAACGACATCAACCCGCTCATACCATTGAAGTTTACGAAGGCGCATGAGTCGAAGAACTGGAACAACGTGCCGGTAGCCTACAGTACCCGCTACATGCAAAAATGGTACGGAGACTATGTCGAAGACCTCAAGACGGCTGGCATCACCTACACCCTGATCTCAACATTCAAACCCTGATTCAAATTGCTGCAAAAATGAAAAAGTACATTCAACATATAATAACACTGGCCATCCTGGCAAGCGTGGCCTATTCCTGTAAAAAGAACGATGGCCCCTCCGTAGATGATTACTTTCTCAATTATGAGATAAAAGAAATACCGGTTACGGCCGATTATACGGTAGGCACATTCTACTATTCCTTCGGCGCCTTCAATGCCAATATCAAGGAAATGCCCACCGTTGGTAAATATGCATCACCCAATGGGAACATACCGGTCGATATCATGAAGAAACACATCGACACGGCCAGTACCGGCGGACTTGATTACTTTGTATTCCAGGTGCGCTCCGTAAGCCGCGACCTCAACAACTTCCGGTTCGATTCAGTCCTCGTGCGCCGTTTCCTCGAAGCCAACACCGAAAACAAGATGAAGTTTGCGCTGGCTTACAATTTCTCACCAGGCAGTTACAGCCTCAGCGCTACCAATATGCTCGATACTGCTGCCGCCCGACTCGATCAGTGGTGTAAAGATGTGGAGAAGTTCGCCACCTGGTTCCAGGATGCCAACTACATGAAGGTAAATGGCAAAATACTGCTCTACATCATGAATGCCCATCAGCTCTATACCATCGATGCTAAAGTGGTATACAACAACCTGCGTACACGCCTCAAGTCCCTGGGCTTTGAGTTGTACATCGGAGGCATGCAAGATCGTTGGACACCTCCCGCCCGCTACATCTTCCGTTACCGCGGCGGTGTAGATGCCATCTTCCATCAGTCGTACGTCTCTAACCTCAACCAGTACGATCGCTACTACCTGTTGCCACAGATGATGGATCAAAACTGGCAGTACTCCCGCAAATACTTTAAAGACTCGGCGAGTATTGATTATATCCCAACCATCAGCCCCGCCTACAATGGTACCATTACCAACCCGGCCAATACCAACCCCATCGTGGGGCGCACCGATAATGGCGACATGTATAAGAAACTCTGCAACGTAGCCAAGATGAATGCCAGCGAAAACACACGGCTCATATTGATCGATTCATGGAATAAGTGGGATGAAGACCTGCAGCTCGAACCTGCACAGAGCTATGGCAAACGCTACCTGGAATTAACCCGTTCACAATTCAAGAAATAATCACAAGTACCCGGATGATCACAATAAAAAGAAACCGTACCTGGTGGCAGGCCTGCCTGATGCTCCTTTTAAGCACACAGGTAAGGGCACAACAATCCAATCTCAGTTACATCGATCCTGCAATTGGCAACGTGGGTACCTTGTTGCAGCCAACAAGGCCCACAGTTCAATTGCCCAACCAGATCATGCGCATGCACCCCATCAGGGCCGATCACCTCGACGATCAGATCAGCAGTTTTCCCATGCTCGTCGTATCTCATCGCCTCGGTGAGGCATTTTCCATCAAACCATGGAGCCGCCCGCTAACGGTAGACAGTTGGAAGGAAAGGCTTACCTACGATCACGACCTCGAAGTAACACGTCCCTGGTATTATACCACCTACCTTGTCGATGAAGAGATCAGGGTGGAATTTGCGCCCGGTAAAAAGGCGGGCATCTTCCGCTTTGAGTTTCCCCGACAGGCAACACAAAAAGCCTTGCTGCTCGATCGGTTTAACAAGGGAGCAGGAGGGTGGCAACTCATCGATGGTAACAAGATACAGGCAACAGAAACTTATCACGACGATATTACTATTTACCTCTATGGAGAGTTGAGCCAAAGCGGCCGGGCACAAACAATCGTAAGCAGTCAGTTAGGTCCGGTGCCGGCCGCGGCCACCTCCCCGGGTAAAACAGCCATTCAGTTTTCCGGCGCCGCCAGCAATAAAGTAGAGTTGAGATATGCGGTATCATTCGTAAGTGCCGAACAGGCGAAGAAGAATTACCAACAGGAACTAAGCAACACCAGCTTCGAACAATTGAAAGCGGCCGGCGAAAAATCCTGGGCAAGCGTCATTAACCAGATACAGGTGCAGGGCGGCACACCCGCACAGCGGAGAACCTTCTATTCAGCCCTCTATCGTTGCTACGAACGCATGGTCGATATCACCGAAGGCAATCAATATTACAGCGGCTACGATAAACAGGTGCACACCACACAGCGTCCCTTTTATGTCGACGACTGGTCGTGGGATACCTACCTCGCACACCATCCCCTGCGTACCATCCTGAATCCTGCACAGGAAGAAGACATGCTCAACTCATACGTGCACATGTACAACCAAAGCGGGTGGATGCCCACCTTCCCCGTGTTGTTTGGTGACCACGCCTGCATGAATGGCTTTCACTCCTCCATCACCTTTCTCGATGCCTATCGCAAGGGACTTCGAAACTTCGATATACCCAAAGCATACGAAGGCATGCGAAAGAACGCCACCGAAGCCTCCCTCGTACCCTGGCGCAACGGCCCTAAGTGTGAGCTCGATGATGTTTACCACACCAAAGGCTATTTCCCCGCGCTCCATCCCGGCGAAAAAGAAACGGTAGCAATAGTACATCCATTCGAGAAAAGGCAGGCCGTTGCCGTAACACTGGGCGCAGCCTACGACGATTGGGCAGTAGGAGAGATGGCCAAAGAACTCGGTAAAAACGATGATCACCAGCTATTCAATGCGCGCGGCAACAATTACAAAAACCTGTGGAGCGAAAAAGAGCAACTCTTCATGCCCAAAGATTCAGCTGGTAATTGGGTCAACATCAACCCCAAGATCGATGGAGGAAAAGGAGGCAGAGACTATTATGATGAGAACAATGGGTGGACCTACCTATGGCAGGTTCAGCACGATGTGGAAGGATTGAAGAAGCTGCTGGGAGGCACGGCAGCCTTCGAACAAAAGCTGGATCAACTATTCCGCGAAAACCTCGGTAGCAGCCGTTATGTGTTTTGGTACAGCTTTCCCGATGCAACCGGCAATGTGGGTCAGTATTCTATGGGCAACGAACCCAGCTTTCACATTCCCTACCTGTACAATTACACGCAAAGCCCCTGGAAAACGCAGAAGCGCATTCGCTTCCTGCTCGATACCTGGTTTAAGGACAATATCTTCGGCATACCGGGTGATGAAGATGGCGGCGGCATGACGGCCTTCGTAGTCTTTTCATCCATGGGCTTTTATCCCGTAACACCCGGATTGCCCGTGTATACCATCGGCAGCCCGCTGTTCGAAAGAACGACCATCAACCTGAAAAATGGGAAAAAGTTTACACTCATCGCCAATAAAGCATCCACTGTCAATAAGTATATACAACAAGCAAAGCTCGATGGAAAATCGCTCGATACACCCTGGTTTACACATAAGCAATTAATGGCCGGCGGAACCCTTGAGCTCGAAATGGGCCCGCTGCCCAACAAAAAATGGGGCATCACAACACAACAAGGGTTTTGACACCATCATGAACGGCCGGCAGCAACCATACCCGCAAGTTGATAATTGTAGTAAATTCGGGAACACCGAATTCTTCACTACTCAACCTGCTAATATGCCAACGATTGCAAGCCGGTTCCGTACTGCCGTATGGATGCTGCTGACCATGACAGCCACGGGCACCCTTTCATCGCAAAACAAAAAGGAGACCAAAGAGAACGATTGGCCATTGGGAACCTTCGTCAGGCCTGCTGGCGTTAATCCGGTCATCTCCCCCGATTCCAATTCGCGGTTCAACTGTCCTATGAACAAGCGCTCGGTCGATTGGGAATCCAACGATACCTTCAATCCGGCAGCCATCGCCAAAGACGGAAAGCTGTATGTCCTGTATCGGGCAGAAGATAAATACGGAGTAGGCATCGGATTTCGTACATCCCGCATCGGATTGGCATCCAGCAGTGACGGCCTCACATTTACCCGTCGACCGGCTCCCGTATTATACCCGGCGGAAGATAGCCAGAAAGAAATGGAATGGCCCGGAGGCTGCGAAGATCCCCGCATTGCCGTAACGGAAGAGGGTACCTACGTTATCCTCTACACGCAATGGAATCGGAAAGTGCCACGCATCGGAGTGGCTACCTCACGCGATCTGGTCAGCTGGACCAAACATGGCCCGGCTTTCAAAAAAGCCCATGGTGGCAGGTTCTTTGAAATGCCCACCAAGTCTGCATCTATAGTAACAACCTTAAAGAATGGAAAACTTGTCATTGCGAAGATTAATGGCAAGTACCAGATGTATTGGGGCGAGCAACAGGTCAGCATGGCCACCTCCACCGATCTCATCAATTGGGAGCCTGTACTCGATGAAAGCGGCAACCTGAAAGCAGTCATCAAAACCAGGAAAGGCTATTTCGATAGCGACCTCACCGAATGCGGACCACCCGCCCTGCTTACCGAAAAAGGGATACTGCTCTTATACAATGGAAAGAATAGCGCCGGCGCCAATGGCGATCAGCGATACACCCCCAATAGTTATTGTGCCGGCCGCGTGCTGATGGATCCCAGCGATCCTTTTAAAGTGATCGCCCGGGCTGATGAACCTTTTCTGGTTCCTTCCGAGAGTTTCGAAAAGAGTGGACAATATCCTGCCGGTACAGTGTTCATTGAGGGGCTCGTCTATTTCAACAACAAATGGTTTCTCTATTACGGCTGTGCCGATTCCCGGGTAGCGGTCGCTGTATATGATCCGGCAGCCCCCCGGCCCAATCAATGATCTCAATAACATGATGAAGTATAAATCGACAATACGCAAAACGATCTTTGGTATATTATTCATAAGTGCGATCGGCCAGGCAATGGCCCAGTCCTATACGCAATATGTCTATCCGCTCATTGGATCCGGTGGTCATGGTCACGTATTCGTAGGGGCCAGTGTACCTTTCGGAGCCATCCAGCCCGGACCTAATAATTTCTATAAAGGATGGGATTGGTGTTCCGGATACAATTACGGCGATAGCGTATTGATCGGCTTCTCCCAAACCCACCTCAGCGGCACAGGCATTGGCGACCTTGCCGATGTACTCATGATGCCTTTCACCGGTGCCATTAAAACCGACAAGGGAAAAGAAAAAGAACCCGGTAGCGGTTATGCTTCCCGGTACAGGCATAGCACCGAAAAGGTGCGCCCGGGCTATTACACCGTACAGCTCGACGACTACAACGTTAAGGTCGAACTCACCGCCACTGAACATGTTGCCTTTCACCAATACCATTTTCCCGCAGGTTCTAACGGTCATGTTATCATCGATCTCAAAGAAGGGATCAATGATCAAACGACAGATAGTTATATCAGGAAAATAGACGAGTACACACTGGTAGGTCGTCGTTTTTCCAAAGGATGGGCCAAAGACCAATGGCTGTATTTTGCCATACGGTCTGCCATTCCTTTAAAGCAGTTCAGCGTATACGACAATGCACAACTCCTGCAATCCGATAGTGCAACAGGAAAAGCCATCAAAGGACTCATCAGTTTCGATAAGGCGCCTACTACACTTCAGTTGAAAGTAAGTATATCACCGGTCAGCGCCGAAAACGCATTGGCCAATATCACGGCAGAGCTGCCGCATTGGAACTTTCAACAGGTGGTAAAACAGGCCGATAGCAAATGGAACAGCGAGCTGGCCCGCATCCAAATACAAACCAATAGCCTCAGGGATAGGAAGATATTCTATACGGCCCTCTTTCATACCATGATCAATCCATCCCTGTTCAATGATCACGATGGAGCATACCGGGGTGCCGATAAGAAGGTGTACACCAAACCGGCATTTCAAAACTACTCGGTCTTCTCCCTGTGGGATACCTATCGGGCTACCAATCCCTTGTTTACAATCACCCATCCGCATCGGGTAAGCGATATGGTAAACAGCATGATCGCCATACATCAGCAACAGGGGCGCCTGCCCATCTGGCACCTCATGGGCAACGAAACCGGTACCATGGTAGGCATCAGCAGCCTGCAGGTAATAGCAGAAGCATACCTCAAAGGGATTCGTGGGTACGATGTCGATAAGATGTACGAAGCCATCAGGGCCACAGCCATGTCCGACTCGCTCGGCATGAAATATGTAAAGAACCTGGAAGCCATCCCTTCCGATAAGTCGTCGCGCGCCGTAGCAAGGGCATTGGAGTATTGCATCAGCGATGCCTCGATAGCCCTGCTCGCGAAGGCGCTCAACAAACAGGATGATTACGAATACTTTTCCAAAAGGTCGCAGAACTATCGCCTGTATTATGACCCTGCCTTCCAATTCTTCAAAGGCCGCCTGTCAGACGGAACCTGGAAACCCGCCTTCGATGCCGTTAAAAGTTACAAGCCCTGGGCCGATGACTATGCCGAAGGCAATGCCTGGCAATACCTTTGGCTCGCTCCGCACGATGTAGATGGGCTGCAACAATTGTTGGGTGGCCGCGAAACATTCATCAAAAGGCTTGATACCTTCTTTACCCTTGTGCCTCCCCACGATCCCAATGCCCTGGTCGATCTCACGGGGCTCATGGGGCAGTATGCACACGGCAACGAACCCAGCCATCATATCACCTACCTATACACCATGGTGGGGCAACCACACAAAACAGCCGAAAAAGTGCGCTACATCATGAAAGAAATGTACCACGACCAACCCGACGGGATCATCGGCAATGAAGACTGCGGACAAATGTCGGCCTGGTACATCTTCTCATCATTAGGCTTCTATCCGGTATATCCTGCCTCAGGGAAATATGTTTTTGGCAGTCCGTTGTTCAATAAGGCAACGATCAGCCTGCCGGGTGGAAAGAAGTTTAGTGTAGAAACAAGTAACAATACCCCGGAGAATATCTACATCCAAAGCATTACCTGGAACGGGAAGCCATATACACATACATGGTTTCAACACAGTGACCTGCTCAAAGGGGGAGTGCTCAAAATAATTATGGGTAATAAACCATCCACGCAGTGGGGGCAATGAAGGTAAAGCGTGACATAAAACAATTACCTTAGCAAATGCACCAAGCCTCAAAGATCATGTACCGTCACATTATTGCTATTTGCCTGGCTGTAGCCTCCTTCGCAGCGCCGGTCCGTACCATCGCCAACACGATCGATACCACCCGAAAGGATCAATACACCAACGCAGTAATACCCGGCGACTTTGCCGATCCTTCTATCATTAAAGTGGGCAATACTTACTATGCAACAGGTACATCGTCCGAATGGGCGCCGCATTTCCCCTTGTTTACCTCCGCCGATCTGGTCAACTGGAAACAGGTAGGGTATGTGTTTAATAAAACGCCTGCCTGGACAGTAGGATCCTTTTGGGCGCCGGAACTCTATTACCACAACAACACATTCTACGTGTACTATGTGGCAAGGAGAAAAAGCGATAACCAGTCCTTTATCGGCGTGGCCACCACCAAAGATCCTTTGAAAGGTTTCACCGATCATGGTATCATCATCGAACACGGAAAAGAAGCTATCGATGCCCATGTGCTCAATGACAACGGTACACTCTACCTCACGTTCAAAGCCTATGGGCTCGAAAAGCGCCCCATCGAAATACTCGGTTGTAAGCTCACGCCCGACGGTCTGAAAAGAGACAGTGATTATTTTATGCTCCTGCGCGATGAACCACGTAAAGGGATGGAAGGCCAGGTACTCATGAAATGGAACAACCATTATTACCTGTTCTATTCGGCAGGTGGTTGCTGTGGACTCCGTTGCGATTACAACGTACGCGTGGCAAGGGCGTCAACGATAGAAGGTCCTTATACCAACTTCGAAGAGAATCCCATACTGGCCGAAAATGAAACCTGGAAATGCCCCGGTCACGGAACATTTGTAGAAGTAGCGCCCAATAAATATTTTTACCTCTACCATGCTTACAGCAAAAAGGACGATGTGTTCACTGGTCGTCAGGGCATGCTCGACGAGCTCAACTGGAAAGAATACACCGGCTGGCCCTACTTCACGCAGGGCAAATCGCCATCAGTTACCAACAAGCTGCCCAATTTTGCCAAATCACAAAAACTCAACAGCAACATTCACGACGATTTCAATACAGCAAAGCTGGCCCTCTACTGGCAATGGGATTTCAGGCACACAAGTCCCATATTGAATACACAAAAGGGCACGCTTTACCTGGCTGGCAATACCACCGCCAACAATCCAACGGGCACAGCGCTCACCGTTCGTCCGGTATCCGGCAATTATGAGCTGAATACCGAAGTGGTCAACAAAAATGCTTCCTTAAAAGGGGTCACGCTATATGGAGATGCCAATCAGGCCGTAGGTATCGGCATAGCAGGCGATACCGTACAACTCTGGGAAGTGAAAGACAATAAAAGAAAAATACTGTCACATCAGATAGTTTTACAATCCCCGGTACGCCTGCGGATGCAGGTAGAAAAGGGATATCAGCTTCGCTTTTATTGGTCTGCAGAAAAGGATCAATGGAACGAACTCAAAGCCGGCGATCAATTGTATTATGATGGCCGCCATCTGCCACCCTGGGATCGTAGCCCACGCCCCGGTATCCTGCAATATGGAGATGCAAATGCACCCGCTGCCTTCTCCTGGTTCAACATCACTTACAAGAAATAAGCCGCACAAGATCACCTTACTAATAGAAAAGTTTCATCTTTCTTCCTGGTTAAGCCTTAATTAATGCTCCTGTTAAGCCTGGCAGGCTTAATTGCACATTGCCATTTTGAAAAGGCGTTCAACCCATGAAGAAAAACGAGATCTTGAAGAAGCTGGTCCTGGCATTCCTGGTCATGCCACCGCTCCTTACCCTTGCACAACGAACGGAATACAAGCAACCATTTGCTCCCTCGGAGGTCTATGTAAAACCAGTCGAAAAAAACTATCGTCAGGAGATATGCCTCAACGGGCACTGGCAATTTCAGCCGGCCAGCTTGCCGGTTGGTTTTAGAGAGGGCGTCGATCCTGTACCCGCCCTACCGGCAGTTACCGCCAATTGGGAAAGCATTCCCATTCGAATACCCTCACCCTGGAATGTCAACAGCTTTGCTGATAAGGATGGACTCGGGGGCGACTTCCGCACCTATCCCAGTTATCCTGCAGCCTGGGAGAAATACAAAATGGGATGGCTCAAAAAGAAATTCAGTGTGCCAGCCAATTGGAAAGGTCAGCGTATTCAGCTGCATTTCGAAGCAGTAGCAGGCGAAGCGGAGATCGTCGTGAATGGCAAAACGGTAGGCAGCCACTTCGGAATATTTCTTCCATTCAATGTTGATATAACCGAAGCAATAATACCAGGCAGCGAAAATGAATTACTGATAGGCATTCGGAAGCCTTCACTCTTCGATAAGCGCAGCGATTACGGCAGGCGTACGTACCAGGCCGGGTCTTTCTGGGGGCAGCACATCGTTGGCATCTGGCAGGATGTTTATGTCCTGGCACTATCGCCCGTACATGTGTCCGATGTGTATGTCAACCCGCGTCTCGCCGCCGATAAACTGGAAGCAACCGTCACGCTTACTAATAATACCGATCAGGAAGCCAACCTAACCCTCACAGCAAAAGCATTCCCTTGGTTGAAAGCAACCAACAATATATCATCCACAGCCTCTCTGTCTATGCAGTCCGTCACGGTTAAAGTGCCAGCCTATGCGCAGGCCACCGCCGTCATCAGCGCTGAAGTAAAAGGCCGGCTGAAGTATTGGTCGCCCGAGTCGCCCAACCTGTACGGACTGGTGGTGCAGGCCAGCGCCAATGGTAAACCGATCGATCAGAAATACACCCGCTTCGGTTGGCGCCAGCTCACGTTGGAGGGCGAAAACGTAATGCTCAACGGAAAAGAGATCGTTATGCGGGGCGACTCCTGGCATTTCCTCGGCATACCGCAAATGACACGCCGGTACGCCACAGCCTGGTACAAAGCCATGCGCGATGCAAAGCTGAATGCAGTACGTCTGCATGCGCAACCCTATCCATCCTTTTACCTCGATGTGGCCGATGAAATGGGAATACTCGTGTTGGATGAAACAGCCGTATGGGCCAGCGACGGCGGTACCAAATTGAATGATCCTGCCTATTGGCAGGATAGCCGCACGCACCTCGCCGAACTCATCCTGCGCGATCGCAACCACCCCAGTGTATTTGGTTGGAGTGTATCCAATGAAGTAATGCCCATCGTAAGGGGCGTCATGCGCAATCCGCGGGGCATGAAAGATACCCTGGTGAAATATTACGGAATATGGGCCGGCATCTGCCGCGAACTCGATCCCAGCCGTCAATGGGTCTCCGCCGATGGAGAAGATGATGGTGAAGGAAACCTGCCAACATACATCGTTCATTACGGAGGATTCGATGCCATGAACCGTGCCCGCAAAACCGGGAAGCCCTGGGGTGTTGGCGAAGCGGGTAGCGCTTACTATGGAACACCCGAGCAGGTAGCTGCCACCAATGGAGATCGTGCCTATGAGTCTTTTCTCGGTCGCATGGAAGGGGTGGCCGCGTCCTCCTACCAATCACTTCGTGCGCAAAAGGAGCGCAAGGGCATCTACCAAAGTGTGTTCAATATGGTGTGGTATGGCCTCAGGCCACAGCCATTTGGTATGACAGATAAAGCAAAAGCGCCCACCCTGCAGGATGGAATACATTTTACTTATTTTAAGGAGGGGCAACCCGGCGTACAACCCGAAAGGCTAGGCCCCTACAGCTCTACCCTCAATCCTGGCTATGATTCTAAACTACCTGTATACACGACCTGGCCCTTATTCGATGCTATCCGCGATGCGGGCGAAGAACAGGAAATAAAGAAGTGGACAACCGCTAAACCTGAAGCTCCCGTGCTGCCCTCGATAACACCCGCAAAAACAGTACAGGTATTAGCTGGCCCCGGAGGTACATTGGCCGCTGAGCTCAAGCAAACCGGTGTGTTGTTTACAAAAGGATCCAGCACGACGCCCGATCTCCTGTTCATCGATGGAGCGCATCCGCCGGCCGCCGAAACCAAAGCCTTAGTTGAAAATGTTACATCAAAAGGAGGTACTGTAGTAATATGGGGCGTTGATCAAAACAAACAGGAAGCCCTCAATCATTTGTTGCCTGCCCCTGTCAGCATTACCAATCGTGTCTCAACATCCCTGGTGAAGCCAAACAAAAGATCACAACTACCATCGGCCTCAAACGGTCTTGATGGCATCGTAGCAGGTATATCCCTCGCCGATCTGTACTTTTCCGAATTGCGCCCGGCCGAGATCACTACACAGGGGCTCGAAGGCCCCATCGTAAAGCAAAGCCGTGTATTGCTTGCTGCCTGCGAAACAGACTGGTTGAAATGGAATAAACAACCCGAATACGCCAAAACAGGCATGATAGCCCGCTCCGAAGCGGAAGCCAAACCGGCAGGGGCCGTGCTCATCGCCACACCAATGAACAAGGGACGCTTGCTGCTAACCACCCTGCCCGCAGCGCCCCGCCTGGCGAAAGCGGAGAAAACAATACGCATGATACTGGCCAACCTCGGTGCGCCGCTGGGTACAGGCAGCGATGCAGGCAAGCCATTGCTCAAAGGAGGCACGATCGTTCGCACGCTGATGGCTGGAGCTTATCCTGTCAACACGTTGCAGGAAGCAGCCAACACAAATTTTATCGACCCCACCAATTGCGAAACCATTAAGCAGTCTTCGAGTCAGCATGGAAAGACCTGGAATCTCTTGTATGAAGAGAGTGGTCTGGTCGATTTCACCAAAGCCAAACTCGACGGACCCAAAAACAATGCAGTGGCTTACCTCAGCTTTTGGGTGTCTAGTCCGCGGGCGTTGGACGATCTCCTGATCGAGCCCAACATACCCGTCGTCGATTTGGAAGTAGCGGCCGACGATGCCGTGCAGGTTTGGCTCAACGGAAAGCAGATCATCAACAATATCCGCACCGGCGATCTCGACAACGGAAAAGCAAAAGCGGAAGCACTCAAGCTGCACCAGGGCTGGAATCATTTCCTGATAAAAGTGATACAGCTTGGAGGGGAATGGAAGTTTGCCGGCAGGCTCAGCTGCAATCAACCCGACTTCCTGGCCGAACTCGAGTCCGCCCTGCAAAAACCATAGTCTCCAACAAAACAACACAATAGAAAAGGCGGATAAGCAATTATCCGCCTTTTTACATTTGTAGATAACTCCCGTAATTCGTGGCTATCGTTTCAATAACTCCGCAGCAGCTTAATTACGAACTAATACCGCATGCTATGGTGTATCCCACCACAACGGGGTCAGCAAACGATACTTCTCAGAGTTATCGCCAACCGCCTGCGGATTCCGGTTCTGCTCATTCGTTTCATACACCATGCCTCTTATCCACTGGTTCGGATTGCCAACATCGAAGATCACATTGTTGATATTGGCTGGCCTCCGCAACGAGGGACCATAAATCGCCGTACTGTAATCCATCCGCCGCATGTCCACCCAGGTTTCCGGGTTCAGGCACTGCGTAATGTATTTCTGCCGGAAGATATGGCTCAACCCCTGCGTCTGATTGTCAAAGTGAGCAGTCAGGCCATCTGCGTCCTGGGCAGTCCAGTAGGCGGCGATCTCAACAGCGCCAACACCCAGTTTGCGCATATTGGCACTCACGCCTTCGCGGTAAGCAGCCAAAGCATCTGCCTTGTTGCCCGAACGTAAGCTCGCTTCGGCCTGTATCAGCTTCACTTCCGAATAAGTAATGAAGGGGAACGGTGAGGTGACGTTCGTATAATAACCACTTTTGCTGAATGGGCCATAGTCGGCTTCATTGGTAAACGTACCACCGCCATCCATGCCGCCGGCCAGCCCTGCACCGGGTCGCAAGCCACGATATTGTCCATCAGAAGCCGCGGGTTTCATAATGCGGCTGATGCGGGGATCCTGGTAACTGGTTTCAGTAACCGGAAACTTGGTAAGGATGTTCACAAAGAACTGCGACCAGGTAAAGTACCGGGGGTTGGTAGCATCTGTAAAACCTCCCCAGCTCGCCCAGGGATTCTCATCCGTTTGCTGACCGCCCGCTAGGTAGGCAAACTGAGCATCCATACCATCCGCATTGAAACCATTCTGGCAGGCAGCCAGGATATTGGCCGCATTATAAAGGTTGCCCTTCTTAGATAGGTGATTCAGGTAGCGCGCCCGCAAACTGGAAGCAAACCGTTTCCATTTGTTCACATCGCCCTGATAGATGATATCACCGCCGCTATAGTTTAGCGGGGTTGTATTTGCACCATCGAATTTTAGAATGGCATCCGCCAGCAACGAATCTACATACGCATAAGCCGATTGCTGATCTTCCATCTTGGGCAACAGGTTGATCTGCGCCTCCCCATCATAAAAGTCACGGGCAACGATAGAGCCGTACTGGTCGGCCAGCATGCCCAGGTTCAAAGCCAGCAATACCTGGCCGGCGCCGGCAAAATGAAGATTGTTTTCCTTCTTGCCCAGCACGATCAGGTCTGCGCTGTTGGGCATGGTGAACACATAAGCATTTTGCCAGAAGAAGTAACTGGCCGTAAAACGCCAGGTCTCTGCATTTCGGTTGGTGCCCGTCAATAGTTTTGTTACACCATATTGCGTAACGCCTGCAATCTCCCGTTCTCCCCGCCACATCGACGAGCCACTGGTGGTCGTGATGGCACCGATCAACCGGTTGTGGGCTGGCATCGTTGTGGGATTATTAGGATCCGTGTTCACGTCCAGGAATTTTTCGCACGAAGAGGCTGCCAGTAAGCCAACTCCTAAAAGGCTATATAGAAAAGCATATTTGATATTGTTCATGATGCAACGATTTAAAGAGTTATTTTCAAACTAATGTCCACACCGCGCGTAGCAGGTATGCCGAGGTTGTCAAAACCAAACGAGCCAGTACCGCCTACGCCGGCGCCACTGCCCGATACTTCAGGATCAACACCCGAATAATCGGTGATCAGTATCAGGTTGCGACCCGTTACGGAAACCTGTGCATTCGTGAAAGGCGTTCTTCCAAGCAGCTTCCGGGGGAAATTGTAGGTCAGTGTTGCATACCGCAGCCGGTACCAGCTGCCGTCTTCTACAAAATCATAACCGTGGAAGGGATAAATAGTCTGATAATAGTTCTGGTCAAGAAGTACGGATTGCGTATTCTTCGCGCCGGTCGATTCTATGATGCCATCAAAAACCATCGAGCTGCCGCGGTTAAGGGTCTTGGGACTCTGACCTGAGCGCACGAGATAGTTTTCTGTAGCATTATAGATGTCGCCGCCAATGCGCACATCCCACATAAACGCCAGCGAAAGGCTTTTATACGTAAAAGTATTCGTAATGCCACCCACCCAATCAGGGTTGCGGTCGCCGATGTTTTGGTAAGTACTTTGAACCTGAGGGTATCCGTTATTGGCCAACAACAATTGTCCCTTGGCATCGCGTTTCCAAACGTTGCCATTAATACCAAACAAACTTCCATAAAGGAAAGCCGCACCTTGAGCCACATTACCAGCAGCCCAGGCATCAGAAAGTTCAACCCGGTCGAGGCTTCCCGGCAACGACTCCACTGTTGCCGTATTCTTTGCCAGGTTCAGGTCGATCTGCCAGCTGAAATTAGTGTGCCTTATAGCAGTACCATTCACCATCAGCTCAACACCCTTGTTCCTGATTGAACCGCCATTCAGGTAAGCCAGGAAGGAGCCGGAAGAGGGTGGAGTACGGGTCGCCAGGATCTGATCGTCCGACAACGTGCGGTAATAGGTGAGATCAAAACCCAACCGGTTGTCCAGGAAACGAACCTCGCCACCCAGCTCAATGGAGTTGGTGAACTCAGGCCGCAAGGAAGGATTACCAAAGTAGTCGTTGGAGTTGAGGATAAAGCCGCGCGGGTTGATCGTAAAAGTATTGGTAACGTTCGATAGGGTAGTAGCCAGCACATGCGGAGGCGCATCTTTACCCACGCGTGCCCAGGAGGCCCGTATCTTGGCATAGGAGAAAGTTTTACCGGTAACCTTGGTACCCAGCTCTTCCAATAGATCGGTCACTACTATCGAAGTGCTCACCGCCGGATAAAAGAAGGAACGATTTGTTACAGGCAACGTCGATGACCAGTCATTACGGCCACGCACATTCACAAACACGATCCCTTTCCAGTCAGCACTGAAATCACCAAACACGCCAACGATGCGCCGCTTCTGGATGCTTTGCGAAATGGTACGGTCATTGGTGTTGGTATTGTTGATGCTGGGGAAAGTGGGGTTGATGAAGTTCCGGCCATACCAATACTCCGTTTGTGATCTATACACTTCTATGTTGTTGCCAAGGGTCAGGCTCAGGTTAAAATCATTGGCAATTGTATGCTTACCGGTCACCAGCAGGGTAGAAGTGGTGATCTGGCTGTTCCGGGTCGATTGAGAGATCGCCCCTTTTTCTTCCCCAATGATCTTGGTGCCCGCAGCACGGACGCTGCTGAAATTGTCGGTGTAATAATCGGTACCCAGTCGATAGGTAATGTTTAAGAACTTCCAGGGATCATAGATCGCATTGCCCACAAAAATGAAACGGTCCACGTCATCGGTGATCGGGTTGTTCTTGATACCCCAGTAAGGATTATCAGTGCCCACGATCGTACGTTGCGAACCATCCGGGTTCAGGTAGTTGCGCATGTCATCATTCTTGGGCCAGAAGATCACACCCAGCATGGTGCCGCCACCGCTGGTCGTGGTAGAGGAGGCTTCTGCAACGCCCTTACCTTGTAAAACATAACGCCGGTCAGTACGTGCATAGGTAGCGCCGCCGCCAACCCTGAACTTGTCGCTCAGCCGCGAGTCGGCCGATACTCTAAACGATTTGCGGGTAAAATCTGTTCCCTCCACAATGCCGTCCTGGTCGAAGTACGAACCGGAAGCGTAGAAGGTGGTACGATCGTTACCGCCGCTAAAAGAAACATCATGTCGCTGCGTAAAGCCGCTCTTGAAGAAATTGCCCAGGTTATCATAGATGGTTTCGCCCGAGTTGAATTGCGGTCCCCACGAGCCAATGGCAGCGGGGTCGTACACGCCTTGCTCACCTTGTTTATAGGTGCTTTGCATATCGGGCAGCTGGTTCACGTGATCGAAGGAAACGGTACCGGAATAGCTGATGGCCGATTTGCCGGCAGCGCCTTTTTTAGTAGTGATGATCACCGCACCCGAAGCGGCCCGCAACCCGTACAGGGCAGCTGCAGCAGGTCCTTTTAACACCGTTACACTTTGAACATCCTCCGGATTGAGGTCGATAGCTCTGTTGGAAGGGGGAGCCGATTGACCCACCAGGTTAGTGCCCTGCGTAACAGCTGTGCTATTATCCATCGGAATACCATCTATCACATATAGCGGCTGGTTATTACTGCTCAATGACGTACCGCCGCGGATCAGCATGATAGAGGAAGCCCCCGGCGCGCCACCGCTATTGGTGATCTGTACCCCAGCCACTTTACCTTGTAAAGCATTCACCAGGTTGGGCTGGTGCGATTCGGTGATGGCCTGCGCTTTTACTTCCTGTAAAGAATAGCCCAGCGATCGCTTTTGTTGCGTTACCCCAAAAGCTGTCACCACCACAGCTGCTTCGGTTTTCGTTTCGCTCGCTTTGAGTGAAAAGCTAATGGTTGCAACACCGCTGGCCCCTACGGTTACTGCTTTGGTTTGCGACTCGAATCCGATAAAGGAAACTTCCACGCTGTAGGAACCCGGCGAAAGCTGGCTATAAGTAAATTTGCCATCCTTATTGGTAACAGTTCCCCTGTTGCCGGGAGTTAAAACCGCAGAAGCACCTTCAATTGGCGCATTCTTGTCGTCGACAACCGTACCCTGAATGCTTTGTGCCGTAGCCACGGAGCCACCGGCCAGTAGGAGGATAATGGTCAAAAGAACATACTGTAGCAGCCTGTCAGGGCGCCATCTGGCATAAGCATGCCTGCTTGCGTTAAATTGTTGCATACCTGTATAGTGGTTTATTGATAAATAAACGATCTACGGTAGGCAGAGCGGGGCGATATGAATAAGACGGAACAGTGAGGTCGATTGCTGCACAGGCGGACAACAAACTATGTCCGCCGGGATGTAAAAGCAAAAAAAGGGAAAAAATACAATTAAAACAACGTAGAGTAGACTACGAGGCAGGAAAAGTCAGCAAAGCGTGCTGACTCGCCGTATGAAGATCGCGCCATACGCGGCTGATCGAAGTAGTTGGGTCAGCAGCAGCAATGCCGCAAAAGGGATACAATGCATCCACTTTCTCTCTGGCAATAGTGGCCATATGGCGGCTTGTGTGACTCATGTCGGCCAGCATACCGGCGGGTACCGAACCCGTCGCGGTCATTGAGTCCCAGGCTTTGTCGATGGCGGTATAAAAATGTAGTCTCGCAGTTTCCAGTTCCCCCACAGCGTTATGCAACATCTTGCGCAATGGCGCCTCAGCAAGGAATCTGTGAGATGGGCGCTGAAGTTTTTCTTCAAAAATAACAGCGCACAGGTCGAGAAAGCGCACGGCCATGCCGCTGTAGTTAACGGCCAGCGTAGCTTCGGCAAATTGCAGAAAGGGAAAGTGGAATACCGGGTCAGGCAACACCGCCTTGCCGGGCTCCAGTACAAAGCTCCGGTCAAAAGGCACCAGCACATCCTTAATGGAAAACCCATGACTGCCCGTTGCGATCATGCCGATCGTGTGCCAGTTCTTGCGAAGGGAAACTTCGTCAGTATAAAACCAGAAAGACTGGATCAGTGGATTTCCTGCAGCATCTTGCAGGGGTGTGCCATCTTTTTCTATAATGCAGTTGGTAGTAAACGCAGTAGCGTGCATTGCGCCGGTCGCGTAATTCCATTCGCCGCTCACCAGATAACCAGCGTCGGTTATCTGCGCTACGCCCGATGGTTTGCCACTGCCTGCCAGGCAAGCCTTACGATTATCAAAAAGCACGTTCCGTGCAGAATCGGCCAGGAATCCGGCAAACCAATTAGCGCCACTGCACAACGTTACCGTCCACCCCACACTGCCATCTGTCCAGGCAAGGGCTTCTTCCAGTCGCAGAGCTTCTGGCAGCGACAAACCTAACCCGCCGAAACGTTCTGGTACAAAGAAATTGAACCAACGCTGCTGGTAAATAATGGAAAGTTGATCATCGTGCAACCGTCCCAGCAATTCTGCATCGGCTGCAAATTCGCGCAAGGTACCATACAGCACAGGTTCAATGATCGTCGATGGGTGATGGATATTCGTCATGGTAAACAAAGAGAATTAAGTAAAAGACACGTTTTGTTCAGCCTCCTCAGCACGGAGGATCTTATTCCATTTAATATACCCAAACACAGCAACGATAAACAGGAATAAGGTCAGGGCAGCATACAATGGCAGGTCTTTGTGGAGTAACAAGGGAATAGCAAATGCATTCGACAAGTTTAATAAGATCCAATTCTCGATCTTACGTTTGGCCAGCAACCACATGCCCGCCCAGGCAGTGGCGCTCACCCAGGCATCCCAGTAAGGTACAGTAGAAGGGGTGAACCGCTGTAAGCAAAACGACAGCAATACAAAGCCAACTACAACGATCAATAGAACCGTGATCCAGTCCTGGCGGCTGCTGCGGGTGATCTTTACAGGAGGCTCATTTTTCTTTTTCACCCAATACCACCAGCCATAAACACTCATCACTATATAATACAGGTTCAAAAGGCATTCAGCAAATAAACCTGCTTCAAAGAGGATGAAGATCGAAAGCGCAGTGGCTGCAATGCCGGTAGGGTATAGCCATATCTTGTTGGCTTTGGCAAACAACACTTCCGAAACACCGAGTGCCAGTGCCAGCCATTGAATAGGGGGCGTTTCCGCCAGTTGCTGGCCCAAAAGAATAAACCATTCCGTTAAGGTCATACACAGTAAATTAAAAATGATCCAACAAGCCCAAAGGGAGCAACGCACACGTAATGCGCCGGAAGTTGTTATGCCTCGTCCCTACGCCGGTATTATCCGGATCAGGTGCTTGAAAGAAATCATTGATATTCAACAAATCCTTTCAATGGGTATAATCTCAGCCTTGATTTCAGTTTCGCCCGGAAGGCGAAACAAGGCACCCCTTGAGTTGTAGAGCGCAAAGATAACACCTGCCACCCAAACCCTTCTCAAAAAAAATCTTCCCCCTGCGTATGGAAATTATTCATTCCTGCATCATAGGCAGTCAAAACGGAAAAAGTAACGGTGAAGAAGGGCAGAGGAAAAACCATAATTGATCAATCATGCAGCGCAAAACTATCTTGCTTACAGCCATCGTTGGGTTGACATCCCTTGTAGTCAGGTCTCAAACCGGCAGCTTCGATAAGAACAGGGTGCAGGACCATTTTCAGGAGCAGCAATACGAAGAAGCTATCACTTATCTGCAACCAATTGTGGCAGCCGATTCTACCGATCAGCAAACATTGCGCTTACTCGGCTATGCGCTGTATATGTCCGACAATGTCCGGGACGCAAAACAATGCTACCAACGCATGTTCAGTAACGACACGGCAAACATTACGGCCAATCATTACCTCGCCACCATATATTATAATCGCGATCCCGATGTTGCCATAGAGTATTATACCCGTTTAATCACGCTCCAACCCCAAACTGCCAATTATTATCGTAGCCTCGGTGAATTGTTAAGTCGCAAGAAGCTGAAAGATACAGCCCTGCTGTTCCTGCACGAAGCGTACCGCCTCTCACCGAGGGATCCGCGTAACCTTGTTTCGCTGGCGGAAGTGTTGATCGATACGAAAGATTACCGGCAGGCCGATAGCTTGTTGGAAACAGGGCTCGGGCGCGACTCCCTCAATATATCCTTTCTGCGCACGCGCATACGAAGCGCTTATGAGGAAAAAGACTACATCAGTGTAATAGTGCCGGGCGAGCGTCTTTTGCGGTTGGCCGAGATCAATATGGGACCGTTGATCAAGTTGACACTCGCCTACTACAATTTGCAGCACTATGAAGAAAGTATCCGGGTTTGCGAATACATGTTTGCTGCCGGATTGGAAACCGAAGCTGTTTACTACTATGCTACGAAGTCATATGCCAAGCTGAAAGATTACGGAAAGAGTAATGAATACCTGGAGCAATGTCTGGGAAAGGCCATCAGTAAAACCGCTGAAATGTATTACTTCACCTATGGTGAAAACTATGAAGCCACTAAACAATACAAAAAAGCAGTAGCTGCTTACGATACAGCTTACTACCTGTTCAAAAGCCCGCTTGCATTATACAATTGCGGCCGCATCTGTGAGGTAGAGCTCAAAAATCCCACCCTGGCCCGGCAGTACTATACCCGCTACCTGCAAACCGCCCAACCCGTTGAAGCCGACGAAAAGAAAGCCTACGCCTACGTAAAAGAACGCTGGGGGAGGAAAACTGGTGCAAAAAAATAATGGACTGAAATTCAATCCCCACTATCATTAATCGCCATTAATCTTTATCAATAAAAGTAGTTTTGCGTAATAATCGGTCAAGGAACAACGTAATACTGCTTATTAACAAAGTTACGTTAAGGAAAGCTACAATATGTTTTGCCTGCCTGATGAAAGGTTGATACCTTAGGATAGTAATAACCGTTAATCAGACTACAGACTAAAACAACTGCAATGAGAACCAGAAAAGCAATCATCACTATGATGGCATTGTCAGGCGTTGTCGTATTAGCAACGCTTTGCAATCCAAAACCAACACCCGACGTAACAGTCAACACCATCACACCCGTTGAATTACCCATCGTGGTACCGGGCTTCAACTTTCCCGAAGATTCCAACACCATCTACAGTTGGTTGAACAACAAAAACTTTCCGGGTAATTACGACTCTGCCAGTGTCTACAACCACGTATGGGGCATCTGGGCAGGGCTCACCGCGCAATCGGGACAGGTGTACCAGGGAGATTCCCTGCGCACCTTCGAAACCTGGCTCGGTATTACCGACATCCGCAACCTTATCATCAACGACAGCAGCGGCTGTGCCGGTGCGGCTACCAAAACGATGCGAGCACAGTTGCACTTCCCGCATCAGTTCGAGCATGGTTTTCACACTACCGGCAACATCATGGCAAAGGGAGCTATGAGCCGCGAAAAGATCGATTCTGCCGAAGAGTTTTGGGTAACCGTAGCCTACGATCCCAACGCAGCCTGTTATGCCACCACCAACAAGATCCTCAAGCAATCAGTACTCGATTCATTCAAAGTGCAGGGTGCCATTGGGTCAGTTCCTAAATTCCCGCAAAAGGCCATCACTGTCAAGCCCACTTATTTCGTTGGTAAAGAAAAAGGTGGATTGGTGAAAATACCGGTATGGACCGGCCCGCGCGATTCCGCACAAGGTTATGGATTCAATATCTGGCCCAAAGTCGTGTATGTTGATGTGAAGAACACCCAAAAGCCGGGAAAGAAAGTAATCCCGGTCGATACCACCGCTACCGATATCGAGTCGGCGAAAGTCAACCTCAACGACTTCATTCACTTTAAGCTCGATTCGGCCATGGCCGCCTATATGAATGCCTCCGACAGCACCGAAGGGGTTAACAATGCAGAAGCAGGCAATATCGCCATACTCGTAGCCATGCACGTAACCACCAAAGAGATCAGCAACTGGACCTGGCAAACATTCTATTGGGCGCCCGATCCCGATACCCCTTACTCGCCAAGTTCCTTCCTTGCACGCAAACTGAGGCCCTTACAGATCACCGGTGCGGCCGCACACTACGCAGCGGTGAGTGCCTATACCATGGTACTGCCCAATCAGCCCATCAACGGCGGCACCAATACAGGGGTCAAACCAATGATAGGATACAATCCTTATCTCGAAGCAGGATTTGCAGGACTTGGTCCGGTGGGAGATCCAAATGTGGATTTCAACATACGCAGTGTACTCATACCCGGAAAACCACTCGGCATTCAAACGAATTGCATGACCTGCCACAGCCTTGCCACCGAAGATGGCCTCATCGGTTACTCCAGCGATCAATACATCAGCATGGACTCATCCTTCTTTAAAGGAAGGGTACAGCTCGACTTTGCCTGGTCTATCCAGGGAAACAAGATCAGGGATAAAGACTTGAAGAAAAAATAACCAACATAACAAAGCATCAAAACAAAAAGGCGCCTCCACTCCCGGAGACGCCTTTGGTTTATGAGCAGAGAAAACAACTATTCTTTTACAAACCGGCTATTGAACACCTGGCCATCGATCACGGCATGGATTACGTAGATGCCTTGGTTCAGGCCCGCAACATCCACCATCACCAGGTTGGTGCCTTTCTGAATATCACGCTGTTCGCGTTTCGTCAGGCGGCCATTCACATCGAATATCTCCAGGGAAATGCGCTCTTTCACCTGGCTTTGGATCGATACATTTACCTTGGCCGAAGCACGGGTCGGATACAAGGACAACGAAGTCGCACCCGCACCATTCAGCGAAAGTTTGATCACCTTGCTCAATTCAGTGCGGCCATCCTCATCCACCATCCGCAGGCGGTAATAGCTGGTAGAAAGGGGAGCCTTGTCTTCGAATGAGTATGTCTTTACCAGATCTGTGTTCCCGCTTGCAGCAACTTTACCGATTTCAGTGTAGTTGGCACCGTTGGCAGATCTTTCGATAACAAACTCCTTGCTGCTGATCTCGGATGAAGTTTTCCAGGTCAGTTGCGCACCGCCGTTCACCACACTGCCCGAAAAGGACACCAGTCGCACAGGAAGGGCAAAACCGGCAAACACGGCACGGGCCGGATCGGTTTGCATATACAATGGACCGGTAGGGAATTGGTTGAATTCGTAAATGGCAACGTGGTAAGTCTTGCCTGCATCCAGGTTGGTGATAGTAACACTGTTTCCGGTACCACTGTGCACAGCGAAATTACCATTACCCAGTTGGGCGCCGCTGCCAAAGAAGGTGTTGGGAATATAAGGCGTGTTGTTCACTGGTGCAGCATCAACAGCACTACCTTCTTTTACCAGTACCAGTCGCTGCTGGCCGCTTCCATTGCCCCATTCAATACTTAAAGCAGTGCCAATGCCGGCGTTCTTGAACTTGATCCCTGTTGCAGGGTCGGTGGGCGGTCCAAGGGTCGTAACGCCATTGAAGGCGCTCAGTTGTGTATTGTACACAGGACCCATAAAGCCGTTGTACTCAAACACCGCAAAATGGTAGGTAGTGCCAGGGGTAAGATTAGTGACCGTTACATTGTTTTGAGATCCTTTGTACACGACATAATTGTCGGTGCCGATCTTTGAATTGGTAGTGCCAAAGGAGGCATTGTTACTGTAAGAGATCAGGTCTTGCGGCGTCACGTTTACCGGACCATCCTTGCGTCCAATCACGATCCTGCTATCACCATTGCCGCTTGTCCAGTTAACATTAACAGTGTTGCTGCCGATAGAAGAAAATTGCACAGTCTTCGCCTGGTCTGTGGGCTTGGTCAGCGTAGCGTGCTGACCTTTGGCGAAGCCGCTGGTGAGGTAACGGGTATTGGAGCCGGTACCATCATATTCAAAAACAGCAAAGTGGTAGGTTTTGTCAGGTTGCAGGCCGGTAACCGAAATTTCATTGGTCGGGCCGTTGTAAAGGATAAATTCACCATCTGCGATCTTGGGCCCACTGCCGAAAGCAGCATTGGCGGTATAGGTTTCGCCATCTATTGGCTGGGAAAGTACTTCCGATCCCAGTTTGCCGATCACGATCCGCTTGGTGCCGTTGCCCGAAGTCCAGGTCACGGTCATCTTATTCCCTTCAATGCTTTCAAAATTGACGGCACTCGAAGGGGTGCTGGGGCGTTCGAGGGTAGTCTTGCTGCCGGTGATGGCGCCACTGGTTAGGTACACCGGGGCCGAGCTTCCATTGTATTCAAAGATCTTGAAGTAATAAGTAGTACCCGGCAACAGGTCATAAACAGTGGTAGAATTACCGCTGTTGCTGTATACCACGAAGTTGTTGTTGCCGATTTTTGTACCTGCACCAAAACTACCGTTGGCAGCATAGGCGGTAAAATCAGCCGGTGTAGCATCCACGGGGCTGCCGGCTTTCGCCAGGATCAACCGGTCATTACCTGTTCCTTTCGTCCAGGTGAGGGCGATGGAGTTGCCGGTAACCGTGGGGAATCCTAAGGACGAACTATTGCCTGTTGGCGCACTCAGCGTGCTACGTTGTCCACTTAAATAAGCGCTCGTGAGATAGAAATTCTCAGCGCCGATAGCGTTATAATCAAACACGGTAAAATGATAAGTAGTGCCAGGCAATAATTTAGTCACGGAAACTTCTGCCCCGGATGCGCTATTGAAAATTACAAATTCACCATCTGCCACCGATTGACCATCGCCAAAAGCAGCGTTCGGCAGGTAAGTCTCATTATCGGTTGGTTTAAAAGTAACAGGACTTCCTGCTTTCGCAACCACAAGTCGACGATTGCCATTCCCCAGGTTCCACGATACTTTCAGGCGATTACCCTCTACATAGCTAAACTGCATGTTCGTAGAGGCCTGCGTTGGTGCCTGCACGGTGGTAAAAGAGGCCGTTGGATGATTACCGGTCAGGTACACAGGCTGGCTACTGCCATTGTATTCGAAGACGGCAACATGATACGTGGCGCCGCCGGCTAAGCCGGTTACAGTGATTGAGCTTCCTGTATTGGAGAAGACGGAGAAGCCGCCACCAACAGACACACCACTGCCATAGGTTGAGTTGCCGCTATAAAGTTTGTAGTCTACGGGCAGTCCATTCAAAGGATCAGTTTTCCTTAACACTACAAGCCGTTTGTCGCCATCTCCATTTTCCCAGGAGATCGTCACCGCATTCGACTGAGGATTGCTAAAAAAGATATTTTTAGCAGCGGTAGTGGGAGCACTCACCGTGCTTTTGAATCCTGTCAGGGCGCCTGCATTAAAATAGCGGATGCCGGTACCGGAACCATCGTATTCAATCACGGAGAAGTAATAGGTCTCGCCTTTGCTTAATCCGGTTAAATTAATAGAATTGGAAGTGCCGGTCGATAACACATATTCGCCATCGGCGATCATATCACCTTGCGTAAATACGGTTTTGCCAGTATAGGTAACGCCATCTTGTGGCTGGGCAGTAACAGGGCTGCCTTTCTTTGCAATGATGATGCGGCCAACACCATTGCCGCGGTCCATGCCAATCGTCATCCTGTCTCCTTCTACATTCGTAAATGTGTATTTGGTAGCCGGTACCGATGGTCTGGGCAAAGTAGTACCCGTTGTAACCGTAGGGTTCGTTGTGGCATACACATATCCCTGGTTGCCGGCATATTCAAAAACAGAAAAGTGGTAAGTAGTTTCAGGTTTCAGGTTGTCGACCGTGGTCGATTCGGCACTGCCTTCATAAACAACATAGTTGCCATTGCCGATCTGCGAACCCTTTTCAAAAGAGGCATTGGCAGTATAATTGACCAGGTCAATGGGATTAACGTTTACAGAAGCGCCCTCGCGTGCTAAAACGAGACGGCCGCTGCCATTTCCTTTTTTCCAGCTCACCTTCATGGCATGGCCAATGATCTCGCCAACACCCGCCAGGGTTGCTTGTCCGGTAGGGGCCGATAAGGTAGGCTTGCTGTTACGCGCCGGGTCGGTACGGAGAAATTCGATCGCAGCACCAGCGCCATTGTATTCAAAAACCGCAACATGGTAGGTGTTGTTGGGCGTAAGGCCGGTAAGCGTAAAGCTGTTGCCGCTGCCATTGAACACTACAAATTCACCATCCGCAATTTCAAAACCGTCGGTAAGCTTGGCGCCCGGCGTATAATAGATGCCGTCTTGTGGCAATGCCGTAACAGGGGCGCCTTTGCGGGCAATAACGATACGGTTAAGG
Organism: Paraflavitalea sp. CAU 1676; assembly: GCF_029223285.1. GTDB lineage: Bacteria > Bacteroidota > Bacteroidia > Chitinophagales > Chitinophagaceae > Paraflavitalea. Next base: position 347,835 of record NZ_JARHUJ010000009.1, read on the forward strand.
CCGTCGCCTTTTTGCCACAACACGGCCATCCGGTCGCCATCCACCGAAGAGAAGGTAACGTTCGTGGCCGGTTTGGTAGGGGCAGCTAATACGCCGGGACCATTATAGGCCAGCAGCTTGCCCGCTACGCATATCAACAATAAAAAGCAGGTAAAAATAGATTTCATAAAATAACTTGATAGAAAAAGGTTGTAAAAGAAAAAGTCCAATTCGCCCGCAAAAGAACTTGAAACCACCGCGTCAAAAAACGCACCCGTGCATGAACTGGAGTAATGCAGGAATGATTTGAGAAAGCCTTGCCATGTCTTGTAAGCCTAACCGCCATCCGAAGCAGGTTGACCGTTTTAGGCAGCCTTTTTGTATTTTTAGGTATCCCTTTACTCAACTCAAACAGATGCAAACCCCACGAAATCTGATCATTGTTGCCATTGTAATCATCGCCTCCGTTGCTTGCGGCGACGGACCTGCCGGTAAACAGGCTACGCAGGACTGTTCAGCAACACCAAAAGAGTTCTTAACCTGGTACAAGGCAAACTATGATCCCGTCAATCATATTCAATTCGCTCCATTAACGGCCAACGATATTTCGGGCTATTACCGGGTAAACTTTGATAGTGTGGCGAAATACCAGCAGCACCTCAAAGCATCAGGATACTTCAGTGATAAATTTTTGGCTGATCAATTGCAGTATTTCAAAACGGTGAGCCATGAGTTGGAGCAAAGCCATCAGAACGATGGCCCGCCCGAAGGACTGGAGTATGATCTGCTGCTCTATACGCAGGAGCCGGAGCTTTGGTTAACAGACACGCTGCAGTGTAAGCCGGTCGATGGACAAAAAGGAACCTTTCAGGCAGTCTCACTGGCGGGCACGCTCCGGTTTTATACTGCGAACAAATCGGGCAAATGTCAAATTGATAGCATAGCACCTATAACAGAGTAGGAGATTCAGCAGCCAACCCAAATGTTCTCCAGAAAATTCTTTAAGAGTAAACTATGCGATTGTTATTTCTCGTGCTTCAGGTCTTATGCATTGTAGCCTTTTTGTTTCTCCTGTTCTTTTTTTTGCTGGCAATTGCCAGTAGTCACGTTATTCCCCCAAAAACATATCTGCTCGTCCTTGTGAACTTGTTGGGGATAGCCATCCTTTGGATCATATTTAACTGGTTGCGTCGAAAGGTGGAAAGTAAGCCAACGAAGTAGTGCTGGTATTTATTTGTATTTCTCATGGATTCTCTTGTCGCAATCATGTATGGCATTGAACAAAAGACGGGTGAATCAAAAAATGACAGTAAATTTAATAGGAGTGTTCCAGCTACGGCAACACTAGCCATTTGGTCTACCATCAAAACCGCAGTCATGGAAGAGAACGAAAAACTGAAGAGAGTAGTAGAGGCGCGCATGAAGCTCAAAGCCCGCTTTGAAGACAAGATGCAGAACACGCCTTCCGTGTCCGACAATAAGCCGCTCGGCAAAGGCAATCCCAACCGCCATGGCATGCCCGTAGTACCGGTAGGTCAGGTGGTCACCCACAAATGGCCCGTCCTCGATCTCGGCATTCAGCCCGAAATATCCCTTAGCGATTGGCGCCTTACCCTGGATGGTGAAGTAGAGCATCCCGTTACCCTCAATTGGGATGAGTTCATGGCACTTCCCCAAACCGACGACCTCTCCGATTTTCATTGCGTCACTACCTGGTCAAAGCTCGATATGGACTGGCGCGGTGTTCGCCTGCTCGACCTGGCAGCCCTGGTACAACCCAAAGAAACAGCCTCACACATCCTCTGTTATGGCTACGATGATTACACGACCAACCTCTCGCTCGAAGAAGCACTCAAGCCCGATGTGTTGCTGGTACATACATTCGAAGGCAAGCCCTTGCCCAAAGAACATGGAGGACCCGTTAGGATGATCACGCCGCAGTTATATGCCTGGAAAGGATCGAAATGGATTAACCGTATAGAATTTCTTCCACACAATGTCCTCGGTTTTTGGGAAGAAAGGGGGTACTCCAGTACGGCCTACCCCTGGCGTAATGACCGCTATTCCTGAAAAGTGACGCCAAAAAAGATTGACGAAAGTCATTTATTTGCCATTTTTCGTGGCTCTGTTAGCTTCATGAATCGTTGTAGCATAAAAACCGTAGCTCTACGTTTGGAATGTATAGTAATAACGTCTTATATTAGAGTAGAAATTACTTCGGCTCTGTATTAGTATCACCTTCCTTTTTTGGTTTCCATTTTTCCTGCGAAAACGTATCGCTGCCTACCCATGTGCATGAGTGTATGCCTGTAACAAGGTTTACATGTTAACACAAAAAGAGCTGTTAACTATTAAACGCCTATGCCCAGTAAAGATATCGTTGAGGTATTGCTTGCTGCTGCACTACTTATTGTCAGTGTAACAGTCAGCCTCATATTACTCCTCAAACACTTCCGGAAAAACAAGACACGCCCATTTTCGATCACTCCGCCTTCCGAAACAGAAAGGGAAGCGCAGTTACTCAAAACCCAGCTCGAATTGCAGGAGCAAACCTTTCAGCACATCAGTCAGGAGATACACGACAATATTGGACAGGCGCTAACGTTTGTCAAACTCAATATGCACACCATCGATCTCCACAAGCCTGAGGAGACTGAAAATAAACTGTCTGAATCCAAAGCCCTGATTGCAAAAGCTATACAGGATCTCCGCTACATCGCCAAGTCGCTTAATACCGATTTTATTAATGAAGCGGGTCTTGCAGCCTGTATAGAGCACCAGTTGCATTTCCTGGAAAAGACAGGCCTGTATACCACCAGCTTGAGCATCGATGATCGTTGGACCAAAAATACTCCTGAAATAGAATTGGTCCTCTTCAGGGTGATCCAGGAACTGCTCAACAATATCGTCAAGCATGCCGAAGCCAGTCATATTGCCATCGAGCTTCACCATCCACCGCAATCGCTTTCCATCACCGTGCGCGACAACGGAAAGGGATTTATACCGCAGCCACAGGTATTGCATGAATGTGAAAAGGGGCTTGGGCTTAGTAGTATGAACAAGCGGCTGGCCATGATCCACGGGCAGATCATAATTGAAAGCACACCGGGCGCAGGCACCATCGTGCACATAGAAGTGCCGCAGCAAGGCGAAGAAAGTCGTGTAACAGCTAACAAAAGCAGTGATATGTACAACTATCTGCCGGTTTAAGTAGCCTACCTTTGTAGCTCGAAATCAAACTACGACACCAACCTGTAAAAGCATACCTATGGCAGCAGAAGAGCATATCGTTAAAATACTGGCAGCTGAATATGTAACCCACAACGTTCGCCGGTTTACGCTCGAAAAGCCGCAAGGGTATAAATTCAACCCCGGACAGGCAACGGAGATCAGCATCAACAAGCCCGATTGGAAGAGTGAGCGCCGGCCTTTTACCTTCACAAGCCTCAATGAATGGCCCACGCTCGAGTTTACGATTAAGATTTACACCGATCATGATGGGGTCACGAATCAACTAGGCAAGCTGCAGCCGGGCGATGAATTGCTGCTGCACGATGTATGGGGCGCCATTCATTACAAGGGGCCGGGCACGTTTATTGCCGGTGGGGCCGGGGTTACGCCATTTATTGCCATACTCAGGCAGCTTCACAAAACGAATCAGCTCGGCGACAATCAGCTAATATTCTCCAATCGTACGGTGAAGGATATCATCCTCAAGGAAGAGTTTACGGAGATGCTGGGCAGCCGGTTTATCAATACGCTCACGCAGGAAGCAGCCGCTGGTTATGATAACCACAAGGTGGATGAAGTGTACCTGAAAGAGAAAGTAGCCGACTTCAATCAATACTTCTATATCTGCGGGCCCGATCCCATGGTCGAAGGCCTGGAAGCCCTGCTCATACAACTTGGCGCACCGAAAGAGAAGGTGGTCCGGGAGCAGTTCTAAGGGTACTTTCCATTGTAGCTACCTTCCCAATTGCATCCACACATATTTACCGCTCCTGCTAGCTGCATTCAGGTGCCGGGCAAAAGCGGTATACTTCGCTGATGATTAAAAGCTGACTCTATGCTCACCCGAAGATAGAGCATAGAGTCTTATGGGTTGGAGGTAAGATATCCCGGAGATATACCACAGATAATAGGGAGATTAGCCGGAGATATACCACAACTTATTGATCCGGAATATCTCCGGGATTATTGCATAATAATATTTTTATATTAGTATTAAATATTTTAACTTGATATTGAAGTAGTATGGAGGGTCTGTGAGATTGCTATTCACTAACCTAAAAAGTTTCCATTATGGCAAAGCTGAATGGTCCCCATGAGCTGGATGGCTCATTAGGCGGACTCTCGTATTACAAAATGCGTGGAGTGGATGGTGTCGTCGTGCGGGAGAAAGGTGGGCCCTCCAAGGAAAAGATCAAAACCCACCCCAATTTACACCTGGTCCGGCGGAGCAATGCGGAGTTTGGTGGGCGGTCAACGGCAGGCAAATGGATCCGCAAAGTGCTCGACGCACAGCTGCCGATGGCCGATTATAATATTTCGGGGCCACTGGCGGCTTTGCTAAAAGCAGTTCAGGTGCTCGATACTAAGGGCAATCTTGGAAAGCGTTGTGTGAGGTTGTCGGTCAATCCGGTTATCATTAAAGGTTTCCCGCTCAACCGGAAGAATTTCTTCGATTCCGTGGTGCGTATACCGGTTGACTATGCCATAAGCCGGGAAACGGGTTCGGCGAGGGTGCAGATCCCGGCGCTGCTGCCTGCCATCAATTTATTTACGCCACATAATTATGCGATGTTCCAGTTGGTGGTGGCCTGGGGTATGGTGCCTGATCTCTACCCCGACGGCAGGAAAGACCAATCGTATAATATCTCACATGATACGGCAACGGATCAGACTTTCTTCGATAAGATCAGGTATTTTCCTTCTCAACAGGGTTACGACAAAATTCCCAACGAAGTATTCAAGTCCGATTGGTACCCGATAACGAAAGGTTCTCCGGCTATCGATACTGAACTTACCCTGCGCGTACTTCCACCCGATACAGATTTTACTTTGGTCCTGTCCATAGGCATTTGCTATGGGATCATGGAAGCGGCCGATTATGTGCGGCAGGCGCCGTATGTAGGGAGTGCGAAAATTCTGGCGGTGGGGTAAGGCTTTCAAATGGTAGAGGTCTATTATAATTTTTCCACCAGTTCTTGCAAGGCCTTTTTTATTGAAGGTATATGGGTGCACACTCTTGGGTCCATTATATTACCACCAAACCCATCAGCTTCATCTGAAGCAGTTTCTTTTATTTTTTGGAACTGCGCTTTAAGTTCTACGGGATGGAGGTCGGCTAATCCCCAAACACACATTACCCGAACGAATGGTTTTATTGTCGTGTCGGCCACAACGCTCGTGAGTTCCTTCTTGCTTATTTCAGAATTAATAGTACCTAAGGCCCTTGCTGCAGATATCTGATTGTGGAAATTGGTTTTGTCCTTTAAAAAGGGTAATATCAATTGCTCTTGAATGGAAAGCTTTAAATGACAAATACTTTCCAATGCCACGTGTTGCAAAAAGAATGTATTTAATTCATCCGGGCCAAAACCTGCAGGCTTTTTAGTGAGGTATTCCTGTGCAAAATGCAGCATATAAGGTTGGTCGTATGAAAGCCCGTGGTAGTTGTTGAAAATAGCTGTCATTACCTTTTCATAGATTGGCACAGGCACTGAAGCCTGATGATAGCTATGCCGGAAGGTAGCTGCTACGCTGCTGTCATAGACATAGTCGAAGCCGGTGGTCGGCGTTGCAATGCAATATTCTCCTTTATTATTTTGTTTGATGAAGAAATAGCAGCTATCTAAAGCTAAGGTTTGGAATTCTGCACCATGCCCACCCGAAGTACTGCAAATTGTAAGCAGGTAAAAATTAGTGATCGTGATTGAGCCTTTTAGCTCGTTGCCGCCAAGTGTTTTGATGATCTGAATACTGATTCCCTTTTCTTCATCGGTTGAATTGACCTTTGCCAGTACGAAGGAGGAGGCTTGCTTAATAACCTGATTGGCCCATGGCTCATCCCAGGTGGTGGCAAAAACACTTTTCAAAGTGAGCAGGAAGACAAAAATGAACAGTCCGAGACGCTTTTTCATGTTGGTGGTTTAGGATGGGGGAGAGGTTGTGTATATGGATCGATTCACGGGTTACCCGGAATAGTAACGAAAAGCTCCGCCTTTTGTTTTTGTTATTTCTTTTTACTTTGGTCTTTGGGGTTCGTTACATCCCTGATGGGGCCATCCGCCTTAATGATTGCAATTTTTTTCTGCTGTTGTTTTGAAAGCGTTTTCTTTTTAACAGGAACCAAACCACTATTAATGCGGTCAAGAGTTTCACGTGCTGCATTTGCCAAATCCGGATTTGTAAGGGAATCTTTATTTATTTGGTGTTGCACGTATGTCCGCATGTATGAATGATGATTTCTTACTTCTTCAACCAGCATGTTGCTGGCCAAGACTTCGCCCGACTTGTAGGCAAGATAGTCTGTGTCCGGAGCTTTCTTTCTGAAATACTCATGTACCCATTTTTGAAACTCCAGGTATTGCCATAATGCTTTTATTGTTTCTTCTTTGGGTTCAGTGAGCAGGTTTGTGTTGTTGCGAAGCGAGCCGGCATTGCAGCCGACAGCGGCTGAGGCTGCAGCCAGCGTCAATCCCAGATCTTTTAATTGCTGTTGAATTTCGACAAGCTCCTTTAGTAGAGGCTTGTCGTCTGGAATCTCCTTCTTTTTGCTTGTTCTTTTGCCCAAGGGCCTAATAAGTTTAAAAAATATAATTGAAATGACGAAAGATGTCATATTTGACCTATATTTGCTCTGCGTTCAACCTCTCCAGGCACCTGTGGTGGGTTGGGCAAAATAGATACTATCCAACCACAGCACACGCGCCAAGGCAATGACTCCTGGTCAATGACCTGGCATTAGGCAAATAAAGGTCTATGTATAATGGCAATAACAATATGGCCAGCTCGTCATCGCCGGGCAAGGCAGAGTATTGCAAGTATACATGGCTAACATACGAATAATTCAGGTAAAACGACTCGTTTGTCGGGTCGGTGCCCGTTAGTATGCAAAAAAAGCCGGTACAATTACCGGCTTCGTGTAGGATAAACATAAAGGTTAAGGAGTGAAATACCCGAATAAGGTCAAAAATGATTCAGTAATGACCCGCGGGTTACCGAAAGCCGCAAAGCGGATACAATACAACGCTTCCGTAACCGCCTGAAGAATCTCACCGACACCGTCAGGTTTACAGTAAATTCTTTCATAGTTGATAGATGGCTGGCTTTTAATGAAGGTTCCCGCTTCGTGGCCAGCCAATATTTGATGGTACTGGCAATAAGCCAATAACCCGTACCATGTTCAGGATAACATACTTCGATTGATCACACAGAATCCTGTGCGCAAACATTTGCTATTCTTTATCGGGGGAAATGTCACTACCGTTCACTCGCGGTAGGCTCGTTGCCGTTCTTGTATACTACCATGCAGGCCAGGGAAGCGCTGTTGGGCCTTGCGGTAGCAAGATAGGGAAATAAGGCAATTCAGTAAAAAATAAATAGGTCATAATTGACCTTTTGTATTTTCTGGCCGCCAGTGGCCAATAAGAACAATCCTCAATCTGCCTGTACACTCAACTTTGTTTTTTCCAATTCCAAAGAGTTCCTCACGCTTCATCCACTTCATTTAACGTTTCACAACAGTTCACTGCATACGCAAATGCTTGTCATCGTTTTTGTTCTTCAACAGCATTCAAACTATGAAGTTCAACCGACTATTTTCTCTACTCAGTATTTGCATCCTGCTTTTAGCAGCCTGTAATAAGAAAGATGCACCTCCGTCCACATTAACGGCCGACAAATCAGCCATCAACCTCACCGCCGCAGCTGGCAAAGAGTATTTGCAGGTTACTGCCAATGTTGAATGGTCATTGAGTGGGTTGCCCACTGGCGTTACCGCTACACCTGCCAGCGGGAAAGGAGACACGAAAGTGGAGATCGTTTACCCCGCCAACACGTCTGTCGAACCAGTTACCGGCACAATATCTTTAACAGCTACAGGGGTTCCAACGGTAACAATTCTCTATAAGCAATTGGGTTCAGCACCTTCTATTTTGTCCGATAAAACAACAGTAACCGCCGATCCAGCCGGAAAGACGGAAACAGTTGTCATCACTTCGAACGTGGCCTGGAAGCTAACTCTTCCGGCAGGTATGAACTGGATTGCCGCCGACAAAACTGCAGGCGCCGCTGGTTCAACTACCATTACCTTTACCATCATCGAAAACCAAATTGGAAAGGAACGCGAAGCAGCCGTTTCATTTACTGAAGCGCTTGGCACTACCGCCCTTGCCAATATCGGTTTTAAACAACTTCAACCCGATGTCGTCATTACCTCCAGAACAGCGGGCGCTAAAGGCGGTGGACTGGTCGTTATCGACGGCCTCGGCTTTTCACCCGTTAAAGAAGAAAATATCGTTACCATCAATGGTCAGCCGGCAACCATAACGAAGGCTGAACACAATCACCTCGAACTTACGGTGCCTGCAAAGGCTGGCAGCGGCAATATAGTGGTTAAGGTCAACGCTAAAACTGCAGCGCCAGTCAGCTTTACTTATCAATGGGTTTGGCGGTCAACCACCTTTGCAGGAACCGGCGATGCTGCTGTTTTAGATGCACCCGGCGCACTGGTTGTAGATTCCGACAACAACCTGTTTGTTGCAGAAATGGCGAAATACAGGATTAAGAAGATAAGCTCAGGCGGTTCAATTGAATTGTTTGCAGGTAGTGGGGTAGAGGGAAACAGTGATGACGATATCGCAGCCAACGCTACGTTTGGTAGGATAGTTGGTCTGACAATGGATAAAAATAAGAACCTGTATGCCGTGCATTATACGGCGGCTGCCCTACGTAAAATCACGCCGGCAGGTAAAGTTACTACGATAGAAAGGTACGGTTACCTTGGAAACCCTTTTTCTGTAGCAGTAGATGGAGATGACAATGTATTTGTAACACAGGCTGATTTGGACAACGTGCGGAAAATTACACCCGGAGGAGCATTCTACGATTTTCCGGTAGCACCTGGTTCTCCGATAGGTATAGCAGTTGATAAGAATAATATTCCTTACATATTCTCAAATGATAATGGTAAGTTTTATAAAAAGTCATCAACCGGAGCGTTTGTTCACTTTACCGGAAAAGGTTACGGAGCAGAGGATGGACCTGCCGATCAGGCAACCTTCAATAGTCCGGATAACATCGTGTTTGATGCTGATAATAATATGTATGTGGCTGACGAAAACAATAGCACTATCAGAATGGTGACACCAGCTGGAGAAGTAACTACCATAGCAGGGAATGCCTTCCAGACCAGGGCCGATGTGGACGGCGTTGGGTCTGCAGCCCGTTTTAGTGGAGCGGTTGGCATAGCCATCGATAAAAATGGAAATCTTTATGTGGCCGACACAGGCAACAACAAGATCAAAAAACTCACCAAAGAATAAACGTATTTAAAGAAGGTTTCAAGCTTAGGGGTAAGCTGTTATCATTGCGATGTCTCATATGCGTCAACCTTAGCGGTTGGCGCATTTTTGTTGTGAAGGGGCGCCGATTTTTGGTGGAAGAAAGAATGGTGGGTGAAGTCGGAATTGGTTTGCATAAGTCCTGCGATAAGCGCTCCTCAAGACCGTAAACTGAACACATGCTCGCCACTGCCACCAAGTGTTAGGTGTATAAACATGGGCTTCTTTAAAATTGTAAACTGAACACATGTTCGCCGCCCTCATACCGGTAGCCGATCGTCCAGCCGTTCAGCTCGCAGATCTGCTGCACAATTGCGAGCCCCAATCCTGTCGATTGCACATGGCGCGAACTCTTGCGGAACCGGTCAAATAAGAACTCGGCTGGAAAATCCAGCGCCTCACCGCTATTGCTGATCGTCAGTTCGCTGGGTTGCAGCGTCACGCCAACTTTGCCTCCTTGCTCCGTATAACGTAAGGTATTTGACAGCAGGTTCGACACCAGCACCTCACACAGGTAGCGGTCCGAGGTTACCGTCGTTTCCGACAACTGGCTCAGGACCGCAATGCCCTTGGCTGCAAATAGATCCTCCATCATATGCAGGTGCTCCGCTACCACGAGCCGCAGATCGATCGTCTGCTTGCTTTCAAAAGCCTTATTGTCCAGCTTCGCCAATAGCAGCAGGCTCTTATTCATTTTATTCAGCCGCTCCACGCCGCTTTTGGCCTCCACGATATACCGGGCCATCTCTTCACTCACCTCCAGCTGGCTCAGCCGGTCGAGTTTCGATTGAATGATACCCAAGGGCGTCTGCATCTCATGCGAAGCGTTCTCTGTAAACTCCCGCATCGCCATATACTCCCGGTGGCTCCGTGTTGTAAGATCCTCTACAGCTACCTGCAGCTCTTTAAATTCCGTGATGGGGGAGTCGATCAGTTGCAGTGGGGCAGGGGAGGTAACTGAATGCTGCTTCAGCCTTTCCAAATTGATAAAGAACGGCCGCCAGATCTTCCGGTTCGAAAAGTAATTAATCACCACCCCCGAAACAGCCAGTAACAGGATGGCCGATAGCAATAAATAGAAGATGGTTTTTGAGTACTGCCCCCAGCCAATATAGGTGGTCATCACTTTGATATGGTAGTTCTCGCCTCCGATATGCTTCACTTCATCCAGATAGTGATAGTCTTCCTGCTTTTGCTGAACCTTATCATAAAGCACCGTATCTCCATATACCGGCCTGGTAGTAACCGGGTCCTGCGTCTTGTTCACCTGCGCAAAGGGATAGCCGGGGGTTTGTCCCGTGGCCACCTGCTCACTCACCAGCGAAGCCTGGAAGGCAAGCTGCTCATTCATCTCGTCGGTAACTTCCTTCTGCAGCAACAGGTAAAGCCCCACACCGGTGATCAGCAAAATGATGATCGTTGCCGATAGAAAGTCGCGCGTTGTGCGGTGTAGCAGTTTCATGGTGCTGTAAATTTATACCCCATGCCATATACGGTTTTGATATAGTCTATGCCCGATAAGGCGGTGATCTTCTTACGGAGATTCATCGTGTGCACATAAACAGTATCGTAATTATCTGCCATGTCATAGTGGTCGCCCCACAAATGCTCGGCAATCGACTGTTTACTGACCACCCGGTTCTTATTTACGATAAAATAGAGCAATAATTCATATTCCTTGCGGGTAAGCGCAATGACGGCATCCTGCCAACGTACTTCCTGCGCTGTAGTATCGATCACCAGGTCATCGATGAGGATGCGGTTATGACCACTGAAAGATTTGCGGCGAAGGATGGCATTCACCCGGGCGTTCAGCTCTTCGAGGTGAAAAGGTTTGGTGATGTAATCATCGGCGCCCAACCCCAGTCCGGCGAGCTTATCGGTCAGCGAGTCTCTGGCCGATACGATCAGCACTCCGGCCTCTTTGTGCTGCTTTTTCAACAGTTCAAGCAGCTTCAGTCCATTGCCACCGGGCAGCGTGATGTCGAGCACAATGGCATCGTACTCGTATAAGGCAATCTTCTCCTCGCCTTCGGCAAAATTGGTGGCCTTCTCACAGCGATACCCCTGCTCCGAAAGGTAGCGCTCCATTTCCTCCATCAATAAAGGCTCGTCTTCAACCAGTAGTAGTTTCATGCGCTAACGTATCAGGATAAAAGTGCCTGCTACGATCAGCAGGGCACCCGTTACAGTTTTCCAGTCTATCGTTTCTTTCAATAGTAATACCGATAGTCCGATGGCGATCGGCACACTCAATTTATCGATCGGGGCTACCTTCGATACCGGGCCCGTTTCCAGCGCCTTGAAGTAAAAGATCCACGACAGGCCCGTAGCCACCCCACTCAATATCAGGAACAGCAGGTTGTTGCGCGAAAGGTGCTTTACCTCTTTCAATTCTCCAGCAGCCAGCACGATACCCCAGGAAATGAATACGATCACAACCGTCCGGATGGCTGTCGCCACATTACCGCTGATCCCCTTCAAACCCATCTTGGCCAGAATTGCTGTCAATGCGGCAAAAACCGCCGATAGAACTGCGTAATATTTCCACATACACATGAAGTTTAAGTTCGGAATGGGCAGGCGGTCGCAAAAAAAAGCATCAATACCAAAGACATTCTAAAGTTCTGCAATCCCTCCCGCAGCTACAATAAAAATTTTTACGGCCTTTGGTATAGGGGAAATACCTATTTATACGTTTTCTTTAAAATTCCTACAGATTTACCTGTTAAGTTTGTGGTGATAACCCCTAAACAACCAACTGCGCCCGTCAACAGCGCAAATTCGATTGCATGTATAACAAGCTATTCCGTAATCGTTACTCGATTATTTGGGTAACCATTGGGCTGTACCTCATTTTGTCAGCCGTAACCCGTCTCGGACTTCTGATGATCACCAAGTCCTCCGGCATCACCCTTGGTCAGTTTACCGGACTCTTTTTCATCGGTTTCCTGTACGACCTGGCGGTGGCCAGCTTCATCGTCATCCCGTTTTTATTACACCTGTGGTTCCAGAACGACTTTATCTACAAAAAGAAGTTATTACTGCCAACCAGTCTGTTCTTCGCGGTACTGATCAGTTTACTCCTTTTCACGAACATCGTTCCAAAAGACTTTAGCCCCCAGCTGCACATGGCTGTAGTCATCTACATCGCCTTGCGCTGGGCTATATACGTGTTCCTGTACTTCATGCCGGTGCGTATCCGCCAGCGTTGGCGCACAGGTACCCTCTTCGTTGGGTTTACCTTCTTAACCTTTCTCCTCCTGATCAACGCAGTGAGTGAATGGGTCTTCTGGCAGGAATTTTCCTCCCGCTACAATTTCATTGCCGTCGATTACCTCGTGTACACCACCGAGGTATTGGGCAATATCATGGAGTCGTACCCCATGGGTAAAATATTGTCGGTGATCGTGCTCACCGCCATCGGCATCGCCTTTATGAGCCGGCACCTGGTCCGCAATAGCGTGGGCCAATCGCTTTCCTTCAAAAAGCGATCGATCCTGGCGGCATCCCTGCTTACCCTCCCTGTGCTCGTAGCAATTGGGCTGCCCCAGAAGTGGCGGCAGTTCAGCAAAAACGAATACGCCAATTCCCTCGCCGGGAACGGCATGTTCGAGTTTGCCATCGCCTTTACCCAAAACGAACTCAACTTCTACCAGTTCTACCAAACCCTGCCCGACGAAACAGCCTTCAACATCCTTCGCGGGCAATTGCAACTGCCCAATACCCGCTTTACGTCCAACGATCCCTTTAGCATCGAGCGGGAGATTACACATAGCGAGCCCGAGCGCAAACTGAATGTAGTGCTCATCAGTGTCGAAAGCCTCAGTGGTTCATTCATGAAGGCATTCGGCAACCAGGCAGTCATTACGCCTTATCTCGACTCGCTGGCAGCACACAGCCTTTTCTTCAATAACCTGTATGCATCTGGCACCCGCACCGTCCGGGGCCTCGAAGCCCTTTCGTTGTCGATACCACCTACCCCCGGGCAAAGTATTGTTAAAAGGCCCGATAATGGCAAGATGTTCTCCCTCGGCAGTGTTCTCCGCTCAAAAGGCTATACTACCCAATACATCTATGGCGGGTACAGCTATTTCGACAACATGCAAACCTTCTTCAGTGGCAACGGCTACACGGTCATAGACCGCTCTGCTATCAAACCCAAAGATGTGCACTATGAGAATATCTGGGGCGTGGCCGATGAAGACCTCTTCACGCTGGCCCTGCATACCCTCGATAGCAATGCTGCCACCGGTAAGCCATTCTTTACCCAGGTAATGACGGTATCCAACCACCGCCCCTATACCTATCCCGATGGCCGCATCGATATACCGCCCACCACCCAGTCACGGGAAGGGGCCGTCAAGTATACCGACTACGCCATCAATAAATTCCTGAAAGAAGCACAAACCAAGCCCTGGTTCGATAACACCGTATTCGTTATCGTGTCCGACCACTGCGCCGGCAGTGCCGGAAGTGTGGAGTTGCCAGTAACCGGTTACCACATACCCATGCTCATCTACGCACCGAAGATCCTGCAGCCCCGGATGGTCAACGACCTCACGGCCCAGATCGATGTGGCGCCCACCATACTCGGTATCCTGCGCTTGAATTATAAGAGTAAATTCTTCGGACAGGATGTGTTGAACACGCCCGTCGATCGGCAAAGGGCCTTCATCAGCACCTACCAGGGCCTCGGCTATTTGCGCAACGGAAAGCTCGTCATACAATCGCCGGTCAAAACGATCCGACAGTTCACGCCCGATTTTGCGACCGGCAATGCCAATGCTACCCCGCAGGAAGATAGCCTCGTAAAGCAGGCCATCGCCTATTACCAGTGTACGAGCTGGCTATTGAAACATAAAAAGCAATCAGAATAATACTGCCTCATTCGATAAGTCCCCTGAAAGAAGATCCTACAGGTTTTCTTTCAGGGGATTTTCTTTTACTGCTTATGTACTGATAATTCATTGTTAACGATCCACTGTACAGCCCATACTTTAAAAAGTCTACAGATTCCCGCTCGAACTTAGCCTGCATACATACCTTAATAATAGCAACCCATGAATGGAAGGATAGTAGCAGGCATGCTCGCCTTGATGTTCCTGTATGCACAGGTGGAGGGGCAAACGATGGACAGCCTCAGTAGCATGAATCAAAACCTTCCCTCCTCATCGTTGTCTGCAGGCATCCCCCTGGATTCTACAACCGGTAATCAACAGCCGCCCCGGCCGGCCGTGTCTGTCCGTCGGCCCTTTCCGGCAACCATGCTGATCCTGCCCGCAACGCTCATTACATATGGTATTACCTCTCTCGGTAATCCCGAACTAAAATCCATCAATTACCAAATTCGGGAGGAGCTTTGGCAGGAAGCGCCACACAGTCCATTGCATATTGATAATTACTTGCAGTTTGTACCGGCAGCAGCCGTCTACGGGCTAAATGCATTCGGTATAAAAGGCGAACACAACTTCCGCGATCGGACCATTATATATGGATTGTCGACCGCCATCATGGCTACTACCGTACATGGCATCAAGTCTATGAGTGGTCAATGGAGGCCCGATGAGTCGGACAGATCATCATTCCCTTCCGGACATACCGCAACAGCCTTTGCTGCCGCCGAATTCCTGCGCAAGGAATATTGGCATACCTCACCCTGGTATGGCGTAGCAGGATATGCAGTGGCCGCTACCACCGGTTATTTAAGAATGTACAACAATAAACACTGGTTGAGTGATGTGGTTGCCGGAGCAGGTATAGGAATACTTTCTACCGACCTGGCTTATTACCTGTATCCTACTGTGAAGAGATTATTCGGGAGGCATAAGGAAGCCACAACAGTAGCATTGCCGTTTTACCAGAACGGAGTAGGGGGTATCTCCTTCATTCACCACTTTAAATAGTAACAAAATATTTTCTGACTATTCTTATAACAATTGGCAAATTGATCAGCTATATGAACAGCACTAATTATTGGTGAACCATTGAAGAAGCAAAGCAAGACTTAAAGTAAACTTATTATGAAAATAATTTCTACCTTCATCAGGATTACTACATTTGGGTCGCTCCATGCTAAACACCCAACCATACAACGACTGCTGGCTTGCTTTTAAGAACGGAGATCAGGAGGCTTTCAATAGCTTGTTCAATAGCTTTTGGGAACCCTTGTTCCAGTTTGCCTATCGTGGTTTGAACGATATCGATGAAGCCAAAGAAGCTGTACAGGAATTGTTTATTTACCTCTGGACCAATAAGGAAAATCTCGCTATACCAGCCTCGGTCGAAGCCTACCTGTTTACTGCCCTCAAGAACAGGATGCTGAATCTTATCAGCAAACGGAAAACCTACCAGCAAAAGCTACAGGTTGTAACCGCGGCCCGCGAAACCAATGAGGTGTGGGAGAAGATGAATGCCAAAGACAATGAAAAGCAGGTCAGGCGCGAAGTAGAACAGTTGCCCGACCGTATGAAGCAGGTAGTCTATCTCTCCGAATATTCCGGCCTCACCATTCCCGAAATAGCCGCCGTGACCGGCACCTCCGAACAAACAGTGCGCAATCAACTCAGCCAGGCAATGAAAAAGCTGAAAGCACAATGTGCGCGCCTCCTCCACCTGTTCTAAAATATTCTTAAAAAAAGTCGACGGGCAGATAGTTAAACGGCCCGCCACAGCTGTCATATATAAAAAAGGTAGTGGATACACCCGAACAGTTGCTGGAAAAATTCAGGCGCAATGCGTGCACCGAAGCAGAGTTGCAGGCCCTGCACCGCTGGCTCGAAGGAGAAGCAGCCAAAGGTCATCCATATGCCTTTCAGTCCGAAGCAGAAAGAGAAGCCCTTAAGCGATCGATCAGGAGCAACATTGAAAAGGCGCTCAAGCCAGCAGCGCCTGTAAGACGAATGTCCCGTAACTGGTGGCGCTATGCTGCGGTGCTCTTTATAGTAATAACCGGTGCAGCCATATTCTACAATATCAACACCAAAGAAAAAATGCCGTTGGCCAGTGGCATTCGCGAAACACGGCAATTTACCCTACCTGATGGCAGTAAAGTATGGCTCAATGCCAATACCCGTTTGCAGTACGCAAAAAACTTTGCCGCCAACAGGTCGGTGTATCTCGAACAGGGAGAAGCATTCTTCGAAGTACAGCACGATACATTGCATCCCTTCCGGGTGTATTGTAACGAAGTATATACACAGGTATTGGGAACCTCATTTTCCGTTAAGCGGCTCGCCGGTAACGATGTAAAAGTGAGTGTCGTCACGGGCAAAGTAAAGGTTTTCAACAAAGCTGCTGCGTTGGCTGTCCTTACGCCGGGCATGGGCATACACTACTCAGCAATGGCCGATAGCTCCACCGGTACAAAAATTACCAGTCAGGAAGCAAAAGGATGGATAGAAGGCGATATCATACTCTCGGGGGCGTCCATTCAGGATATCAGCCAGTTGCTTACCAATAACTATAATGTTCAAGTGGCTATCGAAACCACCAGACATACTTCCCATAATATCTATTTACACATCAATAAAGACATCCCCTTATCCGGGTTACTCGAAATACTTAACCTTATCGGAGCAGAGCACCAGCTGCAATTCACGCAATCCGACAATACCATTCATATCACGGATAAGCTAAACTAAACATCATATGAACCTTAGAAAGCGATTGGCGAAAGCACCACAAGTGCTTTCGGTAGGGCTCTTATTGTCCTGTACGGGCATAGCTGGCATCATCATGCCATTGCACTCACATGCCCAGTCTTCTGCCGCGACGACCAGTCAGAAAGTACCCCTGAAGAAATTGCTGGACTCTCTATCCGGCAAATCGCCCGTCAGGTTTGCCTACGACCGGGAGTTGATCGAAAAGTACAGCCTCCGCGTTCCCGCTGGCTTTAAGCTGGAGGTAAACGAACTCTTAGGGCTCATCAGGTCGCAGACCGATCTTGGGGTAGAACAGAAACACAATACCATCGTACTCTTCAGCAAGGGAAACGACGACCGGTCCGGGCAGGCAGAAGACCCGGGAACATCCACGGCCGGTGATCAGCAACATAAAGTGACCGGTACCGTGAGAGCTGGCAACGATCCTCTCGAGGGAGTCTCGGTATCTGTACAAGGCCAACCCGGTGGCGTGCTCACCAATGCGTCCGGTGTATTCACGATAGCAGTGCCCAACAACAGTGCCGTGCTGCTGTTCTCCATAGTGGGTTATCAATCGCGCCAGCTGGTGGTTGGCAACGATCTGCAACTGGAAGTGCAGCTTGAAAAAGCCAGCACTTACCTGGATCAGGTGGTCGTGGTAGGATACGGAACCCAGAAAAGAACACACCTTACCGGCGCCGTGTCGCAAGTGCCGCTCGATAAAGCCGAATCAAGGTCATTCAACAATCCCGCCGAAATGTTGCAGGGCAAAGTGCCCGGGGTTGTCGTGCAGAACGAGGGCGGCGATCCTACGGTCGCTCCGCGCATCAATATCCGTGGTCTTGGTGGTATCAACGGAGAATCTGTATTGTGGGTAGTGGATGGAGTCATTACCCCCGGCGGTCCCCCCAACCCGGCCGATGTAGAATCCATGACCGTATTGAAGGATGCCTCTGCTGCCATCTATGGAGCTCGCGCCTCCGGCGGCGTTATACTCGTCACAACCCGCAAAGGCCGCGCCAACAGGAGCCAGGTCAATGTGGATGTGAAGTATGGAATTCAGTCGCCCTGGAAAAAGCTCCAACCGCTTAATGCCAGCGACTATGCCGATATCAGCAATCTGGCTGCAGACAATGCCGGCCAGCCACGCAAAGATGTATTCGACGCCACCAAAAACCCCGATGGGCGCATCACCCGCACCAACTGGATGGATGAAGTGTTCCGTACAGGCTACATCCAGGACTACAACGTGAGCGTAAGTGGTGGCAGCGATAAATCTGTACACTACATGTCATTCGGTTATCGCCACAACGATGCCATCCTGCTCAATACCCAAACCGACCGTTTCAACTTCAGGTTGAACAGCTCTTTCACCGTCAATAAATGGTTGAAGATCGGTGAGAACCTTTCGTATCAATATACCAAAGGCAATGGCGCCAATACCAACAGCGCCTATGAAGGAGCCATCATCTCGGCCATATTTTATCCACCCAACGTTACGCCCTACAAGGCAGATGGGTCCTTCAACGGACTTCCCGAAGCCTGGGCTGGTTCCTACGGTGATGTGATCAACCCGGTCGCTTATCTCCAACGGATCGATATTCATAACCCTACCCACGTATTCGTGATCAACCCCTATCTCGAAATAGGTATCCTCCGGGGTTTGAATTTCCGCTCCAACCTGGGTATCACTAAAAGGTTCTCGACCTGGAAAGAGTTCAGGCCCAAAGTGCTCGAGCCCGGCAAACGCAACCTGAGCAACGAACTGTTTCAAAGCGGTGGCCCCGGCTCTACCATCCTTGCCGAGCAAACACTTAATTACAATACCAGCATAGCAGGTGAACACAATATCACTGCGGTAGCCGGCTATACTTATCAGAAAGACGTGGATGAATCCTATTCCATCAACGTAAAGAATTTCGATGACGAGCGCGAAGAACTTCGCTATTTCCAGAACGCCGTGGATTATTTTAAGCCCGGTAGCGGCAAAAGCGAATCGGCCCTCATATCCTACTTAGCGAGAATAACCTATGATTACCAGGATAAATACCTCCTTACTGCCATCGTGCGCCGCGACGGAACATCCAAACTCGGGGCCGACAACCGGTGGGAGGTATACCCTTCTGTTTCAGCAGGCTGGCGCATCAGCCAGGAGAAATTCATGAGCAACATCAAATGGCTCAGCGACCTCAAACTGCGCGGCAGCTATGGCGTATTGGGTAACCTCGGCAGTCTCGATAACGTAGCCATCAATGTACCGCTGTCGACCGTGTCGGCTTACCTCGGACAAAATCCCGTACAGGTATTCGGCCTGGCACAAAATGGCCTGTCCAATCCCAACCTCCGTTGGGCAAAGTCCAAACAAACCAATATCGGGATAGACATGGCTGCACTGAACAACCGCATCACCTTCTCGGCCGACTATTTCATCAAGCGCACCCAGGATATGCTGCTGAAGCCTGCTCCTACTGTTACGCTTGGTGTATCAGACGGCGCCTGGAAGAATGCGGGAGAAGCTGAAGACAAAGGCATCGAACTCAACCTGGGCTACAACAGCGCACCCGGTAAAGCCTTCCAGTATTCAGTGAACGTGAGTGCCACCCGCATCAGCAATAAACTGCTCTCCCTTTCCAACGACCTGCCAGTCATCACTGGGTATTCCAATGTGCGTGCCACCCTCGATCCCGTACGTTCTGCACCCGGCGAAGCATTGTACAGCTATTATGTGGTCCGCACCAACGGCCTTTTCAAATCGCAGGAAGAAGTGAATGCCTATAAGAACAAGGACGGCAACCTCATACAGCCCAATGCAAAACCCGGCGATCTCCGTTTCATCGATAAAGATGGCGACGGCACCATCGACAACGACGATAAAGAATACATTGGCAATGCCTATCCCGATTTCAGCTATGGCATCAGCTTCAACGCTTCCTACAAGAATTTCGACCTTAACCTGTTTGCACAAGGGGTACAAGGCAACAAGCTGTTCAATGGTCTGAAGTTTACCGGCCTCAATGCCGCCATACAGGGTTACAATATGCTCGATGACATCAAAGGAGCCTGGACCCCGCAGAATCCCAATGCTGATATACCCCGCGTATCGTACAGCGATGCCAATGGCAACTTTGGGACAACCTCCGATTGGTACATAGAAAAGGGATCTTATCTCCGTATCAAGAACATTACCCTCGGTTACACACTGCCGGCCCGCCTGTCCGAAAAAATGCAGGTACGGTCAGTGCGCCTGTACGTAACCGGCAACAACGTACTCACGATCACCAAGTATACCGGGTTCGATCCCGAAGTGGGGATGGATGAGTTTGGCATCGATAAAGGCCGCTATCCGCAGGCCCGCGCCGTATTCTTTGGCCTCAATGTAAATTTCTAAACCAGCACAAAAAAGAACCATGCGTAACAGAAATATAGTAATGTCGGCCCTGCTGATAAGTTTGCTGGGAGCCGGTTGTAGCAAAACTGCCCTCGACATAACGCCCGAAGGAACACCCACCAGTGGTAACTTCTGGAAAACCGAAGCCGATGCCGTAAAGGCGGCCAATGCCCTATATGAACAGTTTGATGGAGAAGAGTTCTACGGCAGGGGATACATGTGGTATATCAATGCCAGCGACGATATGGTCACCGGTCGCAGCAATGCACAGGCAGAAAATATCAAGAACTTCAATAAGGCATTCAATGGCGGATCATACACCCGCGATCAATGGAAAATGCGTTACATCGTGATCAAACGCGCCAACGATATCATATTGAATGTGCCAAAGATCACCATGAACGAAGACCTCAGAAAGCGCATCCTCGGCGAGGCTTATTTCCTCAGCGGGCTGATGTACTTTCAATTGGCCTACAACTATGGCGATGATAAAATGGGCGTGCCCATCGTAGATCGCACTAAGCCCGAAGAAACCCTCATACCAAGAGCTGCCAACGTTGCCGCCAATTATGCGTACATCGAACAGGAACTTCTCAAAGCAGCCGACCTGCTCCCTTACTTCAACGAACTTAAGCCCGAAGATTATGGCCGCGCCCACAAAACCGCTGCCTGGGCCTTCCTGGCTAAGACGGCCTTGTACAAAAAGGATTGGGCCAATGCCGAAAAATATGCCGCGCTGGTCATAGCCAGTAATAAGCACGACCTGGTAAAGCCATTCAAGCAGGCGTTTACCATCGCCAATAACTGGTCGCCCGAATACATCTGGTCGGCCCTGTCCAATACCCGTTGGGGAAGTATCCTGCCGGGCGTAATGCTCGAAAACAAAGGTTGGGGCAAATACAATGGATGGGGATACTATCAACCCACCAAAGAACTGTACGATTCCTATGAGCCGGGCGATCAACGCCGGGAGGTGACCATCCTTAAAACGGGCGATAAGTTCCTCTTCTGGGGCGATAGCGTCGTGTATGGCTCAGCCAACAGTCTCACCGGTTATCAGTTCAATAAATACATGGAGCCATTTGGTTATAAAGACGGCACGCAGCTGAATCCCGATGGAAACCATCCCACTACCAACCTCAATGTGCCGCTCATGCGTTATGCAGAGGTGTTGCTGATCATGGCCGAAGCAAAGCTCATGCAAAACAAGAATGCCGATGCCGAGATCAATAAAGTAAGGGCGCGTGCCGGGTTAACACCGCTCACCAATGCCACCATGGCCAATCTTAAACGCGAAAGAAGAAGTGAACTGGCAGGCGAATGGTCCAATCGTCATTTCGACCTGGTACGATGGGGAGATGCGAAAGCAGCTTATGCGCAGCCGCTCCATCATTTGAACGGGTCGATCGTGTGGCCCGCCCGGAATTTTGATCCTGCTATCCACCATATCTGGCCGGTGCCTCAGTCGGCCATCGACAACGGGGGAGGCATCATCAAGCAAAACTTTGGCTGGTAATAGAACGTCGCATCCGTACATGAAAGCGCCGGTGAGCAGAAGTGCCACCGGCGTTTGTTTTATGTAACAATGGATAGTTGTCAGCTGCTATTCATCCACAAACTCCCAGGCACTTTGCCAGGAGTCGTGCTGTTCCGCATAGGAGATAAAGTCAGCATAGAACGGTAGCTGTGAAAGGGTAGCACTGTCGCCGATCACCACCAGCTTTTTGCGGGCCCTGGTCATCGCCACGTTCATACGTCTCGTATCTGACAGGAAGCCGATCTTGTTGTCGGAATTGCTTCGCGTCATACCGATATAGACAATATCCCGCTCCTGGCCTTGGAAGCTGTCGATGGTGTTGACCGAAATGCGTCCGTTCAATTCCTTGAGGGTAGGAGAGTGGATCAGCTGCTCCTTCAGTAGTTCCACTTGTTGTTTATAGGGAGAGATCACTGCAATGCTGGGGAAACTTGCCACTTCATATTGCTTGGAAAGTTCACCCACCAGTTGGGTAAGATGCCTGAACAGGAAAGCAGCTTCTTCCGGGTTGGTCGTGCTGGTGCCGTCCTGCTTTTCATCAAACCCGCAGCCTGCCGTATCGATAAAGGCAAGTGGTTTGTCTGCATCGAACAGCACGTGTTTCGCTACCGAACCATGTGCCCTCAGCTTATTGCCATAAAATACCTGCGACGAATAGCCCATGATGGTTTCGTGCATCCGGTATTGCTCTTCCAGCAGCACTACCGCTTCGGGATGCAGCTGCACACATTTCTCCAGCAGGGTATTGGCCAATCCTTTGCGGGCCGCTTCTTCCGATTTAATGGTGGGCGGTAATTGACAATGGTCGCCCGCCAGCACCAGTTTCTGCCCTTTCAGGATAGGTATCCAGCAGGCTGGCTCCAACGCCTGGCCAGCTTCATCGATCACTACCGTACGGTATTTCAGGTGGCGCACCGTGTAGTGGTTGGCACCTACCAGCGTGGCTGTCACCACTTGTGCCTTCGACAACAGATCGGTAGTGATGTATTGTTCGGTGTTCTCCACCTCTTTCATGATCTTGTGCGCCTCATCGAAGAGCGCCTTGCGCTGCTCCCGTTCCGCCTTCCCAAAGCTGCGCTTGTACTTATGCGCCATATCCTTGTATTGAGAAGCCTGCTTCTTCAGCCGCTTGATCTCCTTCATACTGGGGTGCTCTGCTGCCTTGCTGTCCAGGGTCAACGAAGCCAGTTTCTCTGATACCCGTGCCGGATTGCCCACCCGTAAAACATTCAAGCCCTCATCGGAGAGCTTCTCACTCAGCAGATCCACCGCGGCATTGCTGGGAGCCACTACCAATATCTGCTGGGGTTCGTGTTTGATGAGGGCCTTGATGGCCTGTACCAGCGTAGTCGTTTTACCGGTGCCGGGAGGTCCGTGCACGATGGCGAGATCAGTAGCCGATACTATCTTATGAACTGCCGCCTGTTGCGAAGCATTCAGCGAAGCAATAGGGTAGGGAAAGAATTCTTTATCGAAAGCGGGGGCGCTTGCACCTGTCAATACCTGGATCAGGCGGCCTTCTTCTTTTTTCTCGCTACGCGCCATAGCGAGTTTCAAAGCCTGCTGCATTTCATCGTAGCTGTTGTCGTCAAACAGCAGGTCAATGCCGAGTTTGCCATCACGTGCCCAGTCGGGCAACTCATCAGCTCGCAAAGTGATCTTCAGCTTATTGCCACCCTGAAAAGTGACCACACCTTCTACACGATCCTGTTTGGGATCGTGGTTCGAGAAAAGAGCGGCCGCTGCGCCAAAACGCAGCTGGTGTACGATATCCTGGTGGGTAGTGCGCTCCACCTCAACCGATATATAGTCTCCCCGCGTCATTTCCGTATCACGGATAGCGATGGGATACCAGGTCAGGCCATAGGCCCTGCGCTCGTTTACCGATAAGGTAGCTGCCTGTTGCTGATACAATTGTTTGTCTGCTTCCTGCTCGATCTTCAATAATTCCTGCAGGCGCTTGAAATATTCCATGGGCGCAAAGGTACAATCTTCGGCCTTAAAGGGCTCATTCCGCCCTTTGCGGCTAATTGATTGACGGCCATAGAAAAAGGGCTTCCCCGCAAGCGGGGAGGCCCTTACCGTCTATATCCGTCCCTGATTATTTAAGTGTAGTGAAATAGAAAACCGAGCCGCTGGAGTCTACGCGCACAATGATCTGCTTGTTATCCTTTTGCAGTTCTACAAAATAGTTGTCCGCATCGTCAAAAGGTTCGCCAAACAACAACATGTCGGTCTCGTTGGCCTCGTTGTCGTCGAACAGGATCACTTTTTCGATGGTATAGTCCTTGTATTTCTTTTGGATATAATGTTGCCCGGCTACCGGTACGTCGGAGAATGTCTTCACCGCAGTAGTACCTACCAGGTTGTTCATGATGTCATAGTAGGCCGTCGTCGTTTGACCGTCTTTCTCGAAAGTCGCTTCATCAAAATATTTGGTGCGCGACCAGGTCACGTCTGGCAGCACGCCAAAGTCGATGGCAAACTGCTCTTTCGATTGGTAGCTTACAGCAGGGCCTTCGAGCTTACGAAGTTCCCTGCGCGCTTCCCGTTTCTCCTCGCGTTTTTCTTTTCGGGTTTCAACAGTATTATGAGTAGTGGAAGAAGGATCCTTGCTTAAACTTGCCAAATCTTCAGTAGGTTGGGCGAGAGCTGCACTTGTTGTGCTTATGAATGCCAGAGCGGCAATAACCAGCGTTCTCATTGTTCTAAAATTTTAATGGTAATAATGAATTGCTGGAATAAAGCTACAGCTGTTGAATAGCCCGGAAAAGCGGGAGTCGGCTAACAGGCAAAAACGATCGGCGACAGGAGGAATACGAAAGATTGCAATAGACCGGGCTGCTTTCCGAATGACTGTTTAGCTGTCTGGTATAAAATAAACGAAGTGCTACAGCGTAGAATAAAAATGGCGGGCTTCTTTTAGCGCAGGGATGCAGATATGCTGCACCGCTTTGATGTTTTGCAGTATGGCTCCCTCCTCCCGGTCGTCCCGTTCCAGCTCATCCAGGAAAGGTTGCAGCTTTTCGGTAAGGCCCATCACCGACACCGAGGTCTTCATATTGTGCGCCAGCACCCGGATCATGATGAAGTCCTTACGGGAGTACGCAAGTTCCAGGCTCTTCAGGTCTTCCGGGATCATTTCCAGGAATTGTTCTGTAACTGTCTTTTCATAATCTTTATTGCCATTGCTTACGGCCTGCATATAGCCAAGATCGATATGCCGGTAGTTGTTTTGAGAAGCCGGGTACATGGCTTTATTGCCCGGTGCTGGCAATTCACCCCCGCCGGTAAATTTATTGATCAGCCGGTATAGCTCTTCTTCCTGTATCGGTTTGGAAATGTATTCATTCATCCCGGCAGCCAGGCATTTTTCCCGTTCGCCGGCCAGGGCATGTGCCGTCATTGCAATGATGGGAGTGGTAAGGTGTAAGCTGTCCCTGATGCGCGCGGTAGCCGTATATCCATCCATGCCGGGCATCTGGATATCCATGAGAATAAGATCGTAAGCCTGTGCCTCCAGCCGTTCAATGGCTTCCTTCCCATTGCTGGCCAAATCGAATGGCAGTTGCCAATAGCCCAGCAAGTGCCGCATGAGCTGCTGGTTGATCTCATTGTCCTCTACTACCAGGATGCGGACATGTGAAGGCACCGTGGTCCTGGATAACGGAGAGTTCCATTTTCCATTGGTGGCAATCGATTCGGTGGTGATCTTGTAGGGGATCATCAATTGAAAGCAACTGCCTTTATCCGGCTCACTGCTCACTTCGATCCTTCCTCCCTGCAATTCCACCAGGTCCTTCACGATCGAAAGACCCAGGCCCGTGCCTCCATACTTGCGTGTAATGGAATCTTCCGCCTGCCTGAAGCGCTCAAAGATGCCAGGCAGCTTGTCTTTTTCAATACCGATACCGGTATCGGTTACCTTGATGCTGAGCGCGATCGTATTGTCCTTGATGCCTTCATTGGTAATATCCACTGAAATAGAGCCATATTGGGTAAACTTCACCGCATTGGCGATCAGGTTCACCAGTACCTGCGTTAGCCGTGTGGCATCGCCATGCAGGGTGTCTGGCACATCGGCAGCAATAGTAGTGTGGAACTGTAATCCCTTTTCACGGATCTTTTCGAGAAACATGGTCTCCACCGAATACATCATTTCCCGCACGCTGAAAGGCGTGGGCTCGATGCGCATCATGCCCGCTTCTATCTTCGACAGGTCGAGGATATCATTGATGATCGTGAGCAGGTTATCGCCCGATCGCTGAATGGCCTGTACATAGTCCTGTGAAATGGGGTCCTGTTCACGTTTTCGCAACAAGCTGGTGAAGCCCAGTATGGCATTCATCGGCGTGCGTATCTCGTGGCTCATATTGGCCATGAAGTTTTCCTTGATGCGCGCCGCTTCCCGCACTTTCTTTTCCGACGCATCCAGTTGCACGATCAGCTCCTGCTGCTGGCCGATCTTGCTGATGATGAACCAGAAAAGCACGGCTCCGCTCACCAGTACCACAATGATCAGTATCATGCCAGCCGTGCGGGCTTCCCGACCATTCCGGTCCATGTCTTCTGTAAGCACGGCTAATAAGGTCTGGCGGCTGCTGTCGATCATATGCGCTGTTGTGGCGATATCATGCGTCAGCCGCTTGTTGATCGGTGTCGCAAACAATGCCTCTGCGGCAGGGCGGCCCGCCTGGTGAAAGGTGTCGATGATCCGGTGACTGATCGCCAGCTTCATCCGCACCAGCGAATCCAGCGCATCGATGTATTTCACGGTACTGTCATCGTCATTGATATTCTGCAACATGCCCAGGTCGCGCTCCGCTTCCGTTACCTGGTGTTCGATATTTTCGATATTCACGGTGTCGTTGGAGCTGATGGTGTGCAATACGCCGTTCTCAATAGCATGAACGCTTTTTTCCAGGGTCCTTAGTTCATTGCCGATCCGGAACTCCTGTAGCAGGCGCTCATTGCCATCGATCAACCCATTGATGTTTGTTGCAGAATTGTATTGCAGGTAGATTAACAGTAAGTTGCCCGCAATAAAGGCAGCCAGTATATAATAGATGATTTTTTTACTGGTCATTACCGGAGAATATTATGCTAATGTAGTGTAAAACGGTCAACCACGCTTGTGCCGGCTCCTATGGGCCGTCTTCCTGTACAACAACACAAGCCCGATCAGTAACAGGGTGTCGGCGATGAATAATATAATGGAGAATGACTTCATGGTATCTAAAAAAACAGGCCCCGGTAGAAACCGGGGCCGTAAACCAAAACTAACTGCTTATGAAAAAAAGATAAAGAACTAAATCGTGTAGCGTGAATTGCTGATGTAAAGTTGCACCAGATACGGTTTCCGGCCAAGGGCAACACGGCGATCCGGTCAAATCAATCGGCGAATCGGACAAACCGATCGGTAAAGTCCGGCAAATTCCGGGTTATAAGAGGGCTCTATTTGTTAAGGAATTGAAAAGGCACCTTTTCATAAAATGTTCATCCGCTTGTTCAGTGCACTCCGGTAAGCATCGGCAACAGGTACAGGCTTGCCGTTTACGATGAGGGCCCCTTCCTGTATCGTGTCTATCTTGCTCACTGCCACTATGTAAGAGCGGTGCACCCGGAGAAACTGCCCGGGCGGCAGCCTTTCTTCCACGGCCTTCAGGGTGGTATGAATGGCGTAAAATTTACCGGGTGTATGCAGTTTTACATAATCGCCCATCGCTTCTGCATAGAGGAGTTCATCGAGGTTCAGCTTGCGCACCACATTCGAGTCGCGGAAAAAGATAAAGGAGTCCGGGGTGTAATTAACTACCTCCTGGTTGCTGGCCAGTATCTCCCGCACACGGTCGATCGCCTGCAGGAAACGGGCCGGGGTAACCGGTTTCACTATATAGTCTGCCACATTCAGCTCGAAGGCCTCTGCAGCATACTCTTTTTTGGAAGTGGTAAAAACGATCACCGGGCGTTTGTCGCCCAGGTTGCGGATTAGCTCCAGGCCGCTCATGCCTGGCATTTCAATATCGAGGAGCAGCAGGTCCACCGGTTTTTCCTGGATCAGGTTCCAGGCTTCCACTGCATTCGTGCATTCTCCTTCTACCTGCAGGTCTTTTACCTGACTGGCCAATTGTTTCAGTGTAGTCCTGGCTATTTTATTGTCATCAATGATCAGGCAGTTCATATACTAAATATAACTATTCTGGGCGTGCCTGCAATAGTGGCCGTAACCGTCAGCAATCTTCCAGGCTGCAATGAATGCCGGCCGGCTCTACCTGGATGGTGGGATGATAAATGTTACGGGCAGAGGTGATGTCGCGGGCCTGCTGTAGTAATTTGCCCGCTGCCCGCATGTCGATAGAACTATCAACTACAAGATGAAGGGAAAGCACATTCTTTTCGCCATCCATGCTCCACAGGTGCACATCGTGTACAGCCTGTACGCCGGGCAGCATCAGCAACTCATTCACGATCGCCTGCGTGTCGACAGAAGCCGGAGCGGCTTGCAGAAAGATCCGGAGGGTGGCTATGATATTGCGTATAGCATTGTAGAGCACAAAAATGGCAATGCCTACCGATAACAAGGGGTCGATCCAGAACCAATGGGTGAAATACATGATCACGGCGCCCACCAATACGGCAATCCATCCCAAAGCATCTTCCACGAGGTGCAGCATGACCGCCCGTTGGTTCAGCGACTGTGGTTCTCCCGTTCGCAATCGCAGGATGGCCAGTCCATTGAATAAGATGCCGGCTACTGCCAGCCACAATACACCCACGGTTTTAACCGGTTCAATCGCAAAGAAGCGCGGTATAGCTTCGCGCAAAATGATAACTGCTCCAATGATCAGTATTAGGGATGTGAGGAAAGCCGCCAGGATCGAAAACCTTCGCTTGCCATAGCTGAACATCGCCGTGCGTCCTTTGCTCGATTGCTTTTCCAGCACAAGGGCCGCAGCGATCGCAACGGTATCTCCCAAATCATGTATGGCATCGGAAATGATCGCCACCGAATTGGTATAAACGCCCCCAATAAATTCGATCACCGTAAATACACTGTTCAGTATTAACGCTACCCGCATGTTCTTTACCACCGGGTGCACATGCAGGCCTACTCCGTGTTCATGAGCGCCGTGCGTACAACTTGCTCCATGCTCATGTTCACCATGCACATGACCTGCCAGCCCGGGAGAAGGATGGCTGTGCTCATGTTGGTGCGAATGTCCGTGATTATGGTTTGGAGGCTGGCTCAAAAGATCATTGTTTGTTAATACAAAGTGAAAACAATTTAACCACACTTATTCATTGGTCATGACAACTTTCCGGTGTCTTAGCCCCCATACGGCCATGCTATCGAGCACCAAAGTGAGCGTTTTGCCCGATTTGGTGAGCTCATATTCCACACAAACGGGAATACTGTCGTAAACGGTTCGTTTTACCATACCATTCAGTTCCAATTCCTTAAGTTCTTTGGATAACATCCGGGAGGTAATATTGGGGATGCAGCGTTCAATTTCCCGGAATCTTTTCTTACCAAATAATAAAGTTCCGATAATCGGAAGTTTCCATTTGCCATTCAATACGTTGAGCGTATCATTGACGGCCAGGACGTATTCGGCAGAGCAGCTTTTAACATTTTTTAGCTCTTTCTCAAATGTCGACATATTGAGCAATATTTGTATATTGCTATACAAAAGTATACCGGTATACTTTTGTATAGTGCTTACTTTTGTATAGTAAAGGTAACTACTTTTGTGTCGCAAATCTGAAAAGAAGCCTTATTAAAGAACATTAAAATTCACCCAATGTTTAAAGCAATTACAGTCGTAGCCGCCATTGCCTTGTTATCATTCACCCTGCCATTTGCAGGTTCTTACAAGATCGACAATGTACACTCCCGTTTTGGATTCAGCGTTACTCACATGAGTATTGCCACCTTCAACGGCAGTTTCAAGGATTACAAATTGACCATCAATGCACCCGGTGCCGATTTCGAAAATGCTACTGTAGACCTTACAGCTGAAATAGCCAGCATCGATACCGACAATGGACAAAGAGACGAGCACCTGAAAGGCGCCGATTTCTTCGATGCAGCCAAATTTCCCCAGCTTACCTTCAAGAGCACATCCTTCAAGAAAGTAGCTGATAAGAAATACAAAGTGGTAGGCGACCTTACCCTCCATGGCGTAACTAAAAAGGTAGAACTCGATGCCGTACACGTAGGCAACGCAGTAAACCCCCAAAGCAAGAAGGAAATGGTAGGTTTTAAAGTGACCGGCGTTATCAAACGTTCCGATTTCGGTATCGCTACCGGTTTCCCCACAGCAGCCCTGGCCGATGAAGTGTCCCTGAACGGCGACTTTGAATTCACCAAAGACTAATCCGGGTTTGTACCATAAAAATCAGCTGGAAGGTCAGCACATTTGCAGTATCTTCCGGCCAGATTAAAACTTAATTACTACGGATGAAAAAGATCGTATTATCATTCGCAACACTGCTGGCCTTAACAGCAGTGTTTGCCTTCTCGATAGCCAGCAGCTGGAACATTAAGAGCGATTACAGTATCAAGTTCTCCGGCGAGGATGCTTCCGGTATCTTTAAAACCTTTACCGGTACCATCAATTTCGACGAAAAGAACCTGGCCGCCTCCAACTTCGCAGTGACGATCGATGTTAAGTCGATCAATACGGGTAATGGCATGCAGAACAAGCACGCCATCGGTGCCGAATGGTTCGATGCCGCCAAATACCCCTCGATCGTCTTTAATTCCAGCAAGATCGCCAAAGCAGGTACTGGCTGGCAAGTCACCGGAACGCTGGAAATGCGTGGTGTAAAGAAAGAGATCACTATCCCCTTCGCTTTTGTACCCAAAGGCAATGAGGCCGTGTTCTCCGGTACCTTCAACGTTAACCGCAATGATTTCGGCATCGGTAAACCCGCATCCGGAACAGCAGGCGTGATCAAGATCGAAGTGTACGTGCCTGTTACTAAAAAATAAAAGGCAGCATGTTTAAAAGAGCGTTATTATTAGGTATAGTATCGGGCATCCTCGCCGGTGTAGCAGCGCTGATCTATGATAAAGTGTATTTCAGCACTACCCGCGTCGACTTCTCAAAAGTGACCAGCACGGTGTCGATCCTGGCAGCTACCCTCATTGGTGGCCTGCTGGCAGGTATCGGTTACTGGCTCCTTTACAAGATCATGAAAGGAAAAGGAGAAGTGATCTTCAACTTCGTGTTCGTCATCCTGAGCTTCGCCAGCATCCTCACACCGCTTGCGGCAAAGCTTCCCCTCGACATCGAGTTTCCCGAACTGTTCCCCGGCCTGGCCGTGCCAATGCACTTTTTCCCGGCACTCGCCTGGTTTACCCTCAAGCCATTATTCATTCAGCAGACTGTCAAAGATTACGACAAACCTGCGGGAGTTTAATAAATTCGGTTACAAGAGGCACATGAGTATTAAATAAAAAGGCTGACCCATGCAGTGGTCAGCCTTTTCTTATTAAGTAGGTTCTTGTGTCTCTTACAGCTGTGCCGTCGTATCCGGAACATGTTTCCTGATCCTGATCACCACTGCTTTCGAGGTGGGGGTATTACTTTTCTCTGCCACGCTATTGATGGGCACCAATACATTCGTCTCGGGGAAATAGGTGGCTGTGCAGCCAGCCGGGATCGCATAAGGCACCACGATAAATTGCCTGGCTACTCTTTCTACGCCATCATGCTCATTGATCAGGTCTACAACATCTTCGCTTTTCAACCCATATTTATTCATATCTCCCTGGTTCATCAGCACCACCCGGCGTTCATGGTAAATGCCCCGGTACCGGTCGTCGAGCCCGTAGATCGTCGTATTGAATTGATCGTGACTGCGGATCGTCATCATCAGCAATTCACCTGCTGCCAGTACCAAGGGTTCCGATACCGCTATGTTGAAATGCGCCTTGCCGCTTTGTGTATTGAACTGACCTTCCCGGTTGCAGTTGGGTAAATAGAAACCACCCGGCTCTCTAACCCTTTCGTTATACCGGTCAAAGCCGGGTATCGTTCTTTCAATATCCTCGCGGATATGATCATAACGCGCCAGGTACTTGTCCCAGTCGATGGAGCTTCGCTGGCCAAGTGTTGCTTTGGCCAACCGGCAAACGATCGCCGGTTCACTTAACAGGTGCTCCGACACCGGCGTCAGCACGCCTTTTGAAGATTGTACTACCCCCATCGAGTTTTCGCAGCTCACGAATTGTTCCTCCCCGTTCAGGATGTCCTTATCGCTGCGTCCCAGGCAGGGTAGAATCAGCGCTTCTTCACCATGCACCAAATGACTCCGGTTCAACTTGGTGGATACCTGCACCGTCAGCCGGCATTTCTGTAGCGCTGCCGCTGTAAATTGGGTATCGGGTGTAGCGGAAAGAAAGTTGCCGCCCATGGCAAAGAATACCTTGCCTTCTCCGCGGTGCATGGCTTTGATGCAATCCACCACATCCCATCCATGTTGCTGGGGTGGGGTAAATCCAAAGTTGGCTTGTATAGAATCAAGGAATCGTTGTGAGGGTTGTTCATAGATGCCCATGGTGCGGTCGCCCTGCACATTGCTATGGCCTCGCACCGGGCAGGTGCCTGCTCCCTTTTTGCCGATACTCCCTTTTAGTAACAACAGGTTCGCGATCTCTTTGATCGTATCAACGGCGTTCTTATGTTGGGTGAGTCCCATGGCCCAGCATACAATGATCCGCTGCTTATTGGCCAGCAAGGTTGCTACTTCTTCCAGTTGCGGCAGGTCGATGCCACAATCCTTCACCAACGTGTCCATGTCCAGTTGCCGCAGGTGTTGTACCAAAGCATCATAGCCGATCGTATTATCGCGGATAAATGCATGGTCAAATACGCTGCCGGGCGATCGCTCCTCTGCCTGCAACAACAATTTCCCGATGGCCTGCAGTAAGGCGAGGTCGCCATTGATCTTCACCGGCAAAAACAGGTCGGTAAGCGGTGTGCCCATATGCAACAGGCCCTTTAGCTGCTGGGGGTTGTTGAAGCCCTTTAATCCTGCCTCGGGCAATGGATTGATGGAAACGATCTGTGCCCCCTGTGCCTTGGCTTTTTGCAGGGCCGTCAACATCCGGGGATGGTTGGTGCCTGGGTTTTGACCCAGTATCATGATCACTTCTGCCTCGTAAAAGTCTTCCAGCTTCACCGATCCCTTGCCGATGCCCAGCGATTCGCCCAACGCAACACCGCTGCTCTCATGGCACATATTGCTGCAGTCGGGCAGGTTGTTGGTGCCATAGGCACGTACAAACAGTTGATAAAGAAAAGCCGCTTCATTGCTGGTGCGGCCCGACGTATAAAAGATGGCTTCATCGGGGGAAGCGAGGTCGTTTAGAACGGAGGCGATCTTACCGAAGGCAGCCTCCCAGGTGATGGGCTGGTAATGCGTGGCTCCTTTGGGCAGATGCATAGGCTGTGCAATACGTCCCTTTCTGCCGATCTCATAATCGGTGAGGCCGGCCAGTTCGGCCACACTATGTTGGGCAAAGAAATCAGCCTCCAGCTTTTTGGCAGTCGCTTCTTCTGCTACTGCTTTGGCGCCGTTCTCACAGTATTCTGCCATGCCGCTGCGTTCATCATCGGGGTCGGGCCAGGCGCAACTGGGGCAATCGAAGCCGCCCTTCTGGTTCAAATGGCTCAGGGCCTTCCATCCCCGCAACACACCGGCTTCGCCAAACACCTGCTGAAAGCTGTGTAATACTGCCGTCGCACCCGCTGCACTGGTTTTTACAGTACCGAGCTTTAAACCCGTAAACAATTCCGGGTTCTCTGCACCCGGCACCTTATGTTGCTCGTCGCTCATATCCTTAGTTTTTCAATGGTCAATAAGCTTCCGCACATTTCAATGCGGCCTTATCCAATATCGATCCGTTCGGCGCCACCGTAAATATTGAATCGTTCCGGGCGTAGAAAGCCTACGAGGGTCATCCCGTATTCGCGCGCCAGTGCTACTGCCAGGCTCGACGGCGCACCCACGGCCGCGACCACTTTAATGCCCGCCATGGCTGCTTTCTGGATCAATTCAAAACTGGCCCGGCCGCTCAGTAATAGTACATAGTTATTTAAAGGAAGCAGGCCTTCCAGTAAAGCTGTGCCAATCAGTTTGTCCAGCGCATTGTGCCGGCCAACATCCTCCCGCAGCAATACCAGATCACCACCGGGTGTAAACAGGGCGGATGCATGTAATCCTCCTGTGCTTTCAAAGACCGCCTGCTGCGGCAGCAGCCGCGCCGGCAGGCCCTGCAGGATGTTAGCGCAGATGTGCAATTGATCGGTAAGGTCCACAAAAGCCGAAACGGTCTTAATGGCGTCGATGCTGGCTTTGCCGCACACACCGCAGCTGGAGGTAGTATAGAAATTACGATCGGTTTGTTGCAGGTGAGGTATAACATCCGGTTTTAACCATACCCGCACGGAGTTGGCGCCGGCCAGCACGGGCGGTATATGTTCGATGGCCTCACGGTTGCGGATAATGCCTTCCGTGAAGAGAAAACCAGCGGCCAGTTCTTCATCTTGTCCCGGTGTACGCATCGTTACCGAAACCTTGCGCGTAATACGCTCCGCGCCATGCACCAGCTGAATTTCCAGCGGCTCCTCGATGGCCAGTTGGTCATCCGAGGCGGTCACTGCGCCGGACTGCACTTTATGGATAGATAAGGTAGTAACGGCCTGGATACTCATAGCGCCACATTTTAAGCCGGAAAGTTAGCAGTAAACCCTCAAATCGCCAGCATTTGTACAATGGCAACTGCTTAACATCTTCTAATAGCAGGATACTGCATCCGGGAGTATATTTGTTGTTCCTATACAAGCGGTCAACAAGGAAAAACTTCGTCCATGAATGCAGAACAACAGCGTTTACCACTACTGGCCTGGAAAAAATGGGGCTCTTATGTGTCCGACAGGCAATGGGGTACTGTGCGTGAGGATTATAGTGCCAACGGCGACGCCTGGAACTATACCACCCACGATATGGCACGTAGTCTCGCCTGGCGCTGGGGGGAGGAAGGTATAGCCGGCATCAGCGACGACCGCCAGCTGCTATGCTTTTCATTGGCGCTCTGGAACAAACGCGACCCCTGTATCAAGGAACGCTTCTTTGGCCTCACCAACAAAGAAGGCAACCATGGCGAAGATGTAAAAGAGATATACTATTACCTCGATGCGACGCCCACGCATTCGTACATGAAAATGCTGTACAAATACCCGCAGCAGGAATTCCCGTACGAATGGCTGGTACGCGAAAATGGCCGGCGCAACCGGCATGACGAAGAATTTGAACTCATCGATACCGGCATCTTTAACGAGGATAAATATTTCGATGTCTTTGTGGAATACGTTAAAGCTGATCCCAACGATATTCTGATACAGATCACCGTGCACAACCGGGGTGGGGAAGCAGCCAGCCTGCACGTACTGCCCACCGTTTGGTTCCGCAATACCTGGTGCTGGGGAAGGCAGGAGTACACGCCCTCCCTCTACCAAAACGACGACAACTGCATCGGTATCGAGCACCGGGATATTGAAATGGCGCACCTGTATTATGAGGGAGCGGGCACGCCCCTGTATTGCGAAAACGAAACGAATACTGCGCGCCTCTATAACTATGATAACAAGAAGCCTTATTACAAGGACGGCATCAACGATCATATCGTGCACGGCAAACCAACGGTTAACCCGGCTCGGGAAGGTACCAAAGCGGCGATCGATTGCGAGGTAAGCATACCCGCCCGTGGGTCGCAAACCTTTCGGCTGCGCCTTTGCGCGGGGCCTCAAAAGAATCCTTTTCTGCATTTCGATCACTTGTTCGATGCCCGGATCAAAGAGGCCAACGAATATTTTGCGCACCTGCAAAATGATGTCAAAGACGAAGAGGAGAAGCGGATTCATCGCCAGGCCGTTGCCGGCATGTTATGGAACAAACAATTCTATTCCTATAAAGTACAACAGTGGCTCGATGGCGACCCCGCCATGCCGTCGCCTCCATCCGAAAGGCTTAAAGGCCGTAATGCCGATTGGAAGCAGGTCAACAACGAGCATATTCTGTCTGTACCTGATAAATGGGAGTTCCCCTGGTACGCAGCCTGGGACCTGGGTTTTCACTGCGTAACCATCGGCATGGTAGATCCCGATTTTGCCAAACACCAGTTGCAACTGCTCACCGAAGAGTGGTACATGCACCCATCGGGTATGCTGCCGGCCTACGAATGGTCGCTGGGCGATGCCAATCCACCCATCCATGCAGGTGCCGTGTATCGCGTCTTCCGGCAGGATGCCAGGGCCAAAGGGGCAAAGGACTACGAGTTCCTCGAATCCTTATTCCACAAGCTGCTCATCAATTTCACCTGGTGGGTTAACCGGAAAGACCGCGCCGGCAGCAATATCTTCGAAGGAGGATTCCTGGGACTGGATAATATCGGCGTGTTCGACCGCAGTGCGCCACTCCCCGAAGGAGTAACGGCCGAGCAGGCAGATGCCACCAGCTGGATGGCCATGTATGCGCTCAATATGCTCCATATATCGCTGGAGCTGGCCACGCACAATAAGTCGTACACAGGCATGGCCACCAAATTCTTCGAACACTTCCTGTACATCGCCGGCGCGATGGCCAGCATGGGTAAGGGACATACCGGCCTCTGGGATGAAGACGATGAATTCTTTTACGATCAGGTGCGCATGCAGGGAAAGGGCATCGTAAAAATGAAGGTCAAGAGTATGGTAGGCCTCATACCCCTCTTTGCCGTGGAGGTGATCACCGAAGAAACTTTGAAGAACAATCCTGTATTTGCGGAACGCATGCAATGGTTCCTCGATCACCGGCCCGATCTGGCCCTGCTCGTATCCCGCTGGTTCGAAGAAGGAAAGGGTGATGTGCATTTGTTAAGCCTGCTGCGCGGTCACCGTATGAAGCGCCTGCTGGCCCGTATGCTCGATGAAACGGAGTTCCTGAGTGACTACGGCATTCGCTCACTGTCCAAACGGTATGGCGAGCAGCCCTATTGCATCAACCTGAATGGGGCCGAGATGTTCGTAAAGTATGTGCCTGGCGAAAGCGATAGCGATATGTACGGTGGCAATTCCAACTGGCGCGGCCCCATCTGGATGCCGATGAATTTCCTCCTCATCGAAAGCCTGCGTAAATATCATTTCTATTACAGCGACGATTTTCGCATTGAATATCCCACCGGCTCCGGACATTATTTAACCTTAAAGGAAGTGGGCACTGAACTGGCGAAGCGCTTGCTGAATGTTTTCCTGCCCGATGAACAGGGTAGAAGGCCTGTGTTTGGCAACCACGAAAAAATGCAGACCGATCCGCATTTCAAAGATTACCTGTTGTTTCATGAATACTTTCACGGCGATAATGGCAAGGGACTCGGAGCGTCACACCAAACCGGTTGGACGGGCCTGGTAGCAAATCTCATCATCATGAAGAGCAACCCATAGTATAAGGCCGGGTCATTTCATCCCATCAAACTTGCACAGGTTGAAGGAAATTTATTATTTTAGTCGAGGTACACATTATGACCTCATCAACCGACATTGCTTTATGGGACCAATTGCGAACAGGCGACGAGAAAGCCCTGTATGCCCTGTATCAATTGAGTTATGATGAATTACTGCAATATGGAATGAGGTTGTGCAACCATGCAGAGGAAAGCAAGGATGCCATCAATATTGTTTTTGCCAGCCTCTGGTCGCATCGGGCCAAACTTCCCATTACCCGCCATCCGCGGGCTTATTTATTTGCCTGTTACAAGAATCGTCTCCTGCGTCAAATGCAGAAAGTGCAAAAGCTGGTACCGATCGAAGCCGGCAACGAAGAACTGCTGCTCAGTACAGCTTCGGTAGAAGAAGCGTTGATCGAACTGCAGGAATACGAAGCCACCAAAGCAAGAACAGCCCGGCTGCTTAGTCAGCTCACCGACCGGCAGCAGGAACTCCTGCGCCTGCGTTTTCTCGAAGAGCTAAGCTACGAGGCTATCGCACAACAGCTCAACATCTCCGTACGTACCGTATACAACAGCATTCATGAAAGTATCAAGACCCTGCGGGGAATGTTTGATCAGTAGATATTGATGAAAGCCGTCCCGGCCATCCGACTCAGCGGCGGCTACCGGTGCTCATCACGCTCACGGGGTTGCGCCTTCGGTCATCAAAGGAACCAGGTCCTTCAACTCCTCATCGGTAAATAATTTCGATTGAATATAGAACCGCACCCCCAACGGGATCTCCAGCGAAAAGCTGCTGCCACGGCCGGGCGTAACATCAAGGATCAATTGCGTGTGTTTCCAGTATTCAAACTGGTCGGCGCTCATATAAAACCTGCAACCATGCACTTCACCCAGGCATACATCGCTGCCGCCGGTCCTGAACTCGCCATCGGGAAAACACATGGGTTGACTCCCATCACAGCATCCACCACTCTGGTGAAACATCAGGGGGCCGTTATCGACCCTTAGCCGGTCGATGAGGTCATTGGCTTTATCCGTCGATAAAATTCTGGCAACAGGCATATGTGTAGTTTTAAAATAAGGAACGGCAGCACAGCGCCACCGTTCCCACAGGTTTTTCATAACAACCGGACTTTAGAAGAAACCCAATTTTTGCTTGCTATAGGAAATCAACATGTTCTTCGTTTGCCGGTAATGGTTTAGCATCATTTTGTGGGTTTCCCTGCCAAAGCCCGATTTCTTGTACCCTCCAAACGGCGCATGGGCAGGATACGCATGATAACAGTTCACCCACACTCGACCGGCCTGAATGGCTCTCGGCACCTGGTATAGTTCATGCGCATCCCGCGTCCACACACCAGCCCCTAAACCGTACAAAGTATCGTTGGCTATTGCAATCGCTTCTTCTACTGTTTTGAAAGTGGTAACACTCGTCACCGGACCAAAGATCTCTTCCTGGAAGATCCTCATCTTATTGTTGCCCCTGAAAATACTCGGCTTGATATAATACCCATGTTCCAGTCCGCTGTTTTGATGAAAGGCTTCGCCGCCACACAGTACTTCCGCGCCTTCCTGTTTGCCGATATCCAGGTAGCTCAATATCTTATTGTATTGGTCTTCACTCGCCTGAGCGCCCATCATCACGGTGCCATCGAGCGGGTTACCCATTTTTATCGCCTTGGTGCGTTGTATCACACGGCTCATAAACGCGTCATAGATACTTTCCTGCACCAGGATCCTCGATGGGCAGGTGCATACTTCGCCCTGATTGAGCGCAAACATCACAGCGCCTTCTACAGCTTTGTCGAAAAATTCATCATCTGCATCGGCAACGGAGGCAAAGAAGATATTCGGACTCTTACCACCCAATTCCATCGTAACCGGGATCAGGTTTTCC
This sequence comes from Paraflavitalea sp. CAU 1676, assembly GCF_029223285.1. GTDB lineage: Bacteria > Bacteroidota > Bacteroidia > Chitinophagales > Chitinophagaceae > Paraflavitalea. The sequence goes on from NZ_JARHUJ010000009.1 coordinate 387,344, forward strand.
GAAGCGTATTGCATAATGAGACGGCCGGTAGTGGTTTCGCCGGTAAAGGCCACTTTGTTTACGCGTGGAGAAGAAGCAAGGGGCTTGCCCGCCTCAACGCCAAAACCGGTTACAATATTCAGGACACCCTTGGGCAGAATATCACCTACCAGTTCCATCAGCACCATAATGCTGGTGGGTGTTTGTTCGGCAGGTTTCACCACCACGGTACAGCCGGCAGCCAGCGCAGGAGCGATCTTCCAGGTGGCCATCAGCAATGGGAAATTCCAGGGGATAATTTGCCCCACTACACCTATAGGTTCGTGTAAATTAATGCTTACGGTAGTTTCATCGTGTTCGCTGATGGTGCCTTCTTCGCTGCGGATCACGCCGGCGAAGTAGCGGAAGTGATCGATCACCAGTGGCAGGTCGGCGGCCCGGGTTTCCCGGATGGCTTTACCATTGTCGACCGTTTCTACAATCGCCAGGTATTCAAGGTTATCTTCGATCACCTGGGCAATCTTCAGCAGCAGGTTACTGCGATAGGAAGCGCCCGTTTTGCTCCATGTTTTGAAGGCTTCTGTTGCTGCATCTATCGCCAGATCAATGTCTTTGGCATTGCCCCGGGCAGCGCGGGTAAATACCTTACCGTCTATTGGTGAAATATTGTCGAAGTATTCTCCACTGGACGGGGCTATCCATTGACCTCCAATGTAATGTTCGTATTTGTCTTTAAAAGCAGGCCTGGCGGCCACAGTCGATTTAGGCGCAGTAGTGGTGGCAGTACTCATAATGGAAAGTTTAATCGTTAGAAATAAGAATATGAATATCATCTCTTCATTAAACACACCCCACCCACGATCGTATTTTACAATAGCACGATCGTACTTTTCTTTTGCAGACCGCTGCGGAGTTGCTTAAATTGTTAGTCGTAAAACGATTGTGAGATGCCCATTCGAAACTACATCAGTAAGATCGATCTTACTCACCCAAAGTATTTGCAGACCTTGGTGGAGAATCGCCGCATTTTCAACCTCAACAATTGTGAGCTCAATATTTTCGAAACCTACCAGGACGCATACCATGTACCGCTCACCTTCAATGACTTTGTGATCACCAGTATGGTGAAGGGGAAGAAGGTGATGCACTTGTTCGATCAGCCCGCTTTCGATTACCTGCCTGGCGAAACGGTCATCGTGCCTGCCCACGAAACCATGGTCATCGATTTTCCCGAGGCTGAGAAAGATAATCCTGCCCAATGCATTGCGCTGGCGGTTGATTCTTCCTATGTGAAGGAAACGGTGAGCTATATGAATCACTATTACAATATTGGAGAAGAGAAACATGAATGGAAGCTACAGTTCAATCAATACCATTTCGCCAACGACAATGAAGTAACTGGTCTCATTAATAAACTGATCCGGGTATGCAGCAGCAGCGATAAAGCCAAGAATGTGTTTGCCGACCTTACACTGAAGGAATTGCTGATCAGGCTGATGCAAAGTCAGCACATGCAGCAGGTAGCCATCGAGAGTGGCGCGCAAAGGAACCAGGATCGCATGCATTATATCCTCAACTATATTCATGAGCACCTGCCCGAGAAGATAGCGGTAGATGCGCTGAGCCGCAAGGCCTACCTCAGCCGCAATGTGTTCTTCAAATGGTTTAAAGATCAACTTGGTCTTACGCCCCTCGATTACATCAATAATGAACGGATCAAGCTGGCCAAGCAAATGCTGTCCGATCCCCGCAACAGCATACGCAACGTGAGTTTTCATTGTGGCTTTAGCGATGTGAACTATTTCATTCGTTTATTCAAGAAAACGGAAGGCATTACGCCCCGGGCGTATAAGGACTGTCTGATACAGCAATAATTTCAGCTGTTATTCTTCACTAAAGCATACCACTGCGGAGCGTTTTACTACTGAAGCTACATGCTTTCCCTGGCAGGTGGCCGGGTACCATTTCGGTTTTTCCACCCGGCTCCTCAAACTTTTTTTAAAAAACTTCCTTAACTGGCGGTAAAAACCGTCCACTCCGGGTATCTTATCTATAAAGGGCGACCAGCCGGCCACGAATCAACCGGCCTCCAACCCTTGTAAACCATTGTATGTCCGATTACCAGCATTATTCCGCCGCCGATTTCCTGGCCGACGAATCGTTCGTCAACTACCTGTTGCAACAAAATGAGGCCGATACGGCAATGTGGAAAGAGCGCCTGGCAACCGGGCAGGTACAGCAGGCCGAATTACAGCGCGCTACTGAATTGTTTTTTGCCCTGCGCACGCAAAAGGCTATCCCGGTTGACAAACAGGCCGAGCAGGAAAAACTGCGCCAGTTGATCACGAGTCATAGTGCGGCTCAAAGGGATACCGGCGGCAACACCATCTCCATCACGCGGAGACGATCCGTTGCCCTGCGCTACGCCTGGCCAGCCGCAGCCGCCGTATTGCTGATACTCGGCGCTACCTGGTATTTAATGAAAGCCGGCAAAAGACCCACCAACGCGAAAGACTTTGTAGCATTTGCCGCCACCAAGAAGGACATTCAAAGAGTTACCTTGCCCGATGGCAGCGAGGTGATCCTGAATGGCAATTCCTCTATCAGCCTGGCGCCCGGCTTCAATAAGGATAAGAGAGAAATATTGCTGACGGGAACAGCCTTCTTCGAAGTAGCCCGCAATCCCGAAAAGCCGTTCACCGTTATCAGCGGAAAAGTAAGCACCACCGCTTTGGGTACATCATTTTATATACACCAGTCCTCCAATGCCGCGCCTACCACCGTATCGCTCCTAACAGGAAAGGTACTTGTGGAAGTAGAAGGGCAACCTTCCGTTCATCTCGTACCTTATGAGCAAGGCGTATATCACCACGAACAGGAACTTGTAAAATCTACCTACGATAAGGACATGCTCATCAACTGGACCAAAGGCATGGTAGTCTTTAACAATGCCAACTGGGTACAAGTCAAGAACATTATTGAAGAGTATTTCGATAAGAAGCTGGTCATCGACAACTATAAAAAGGACATCAGTTTCACCGGAGCTTTCAAAGCCGATCAACTGGAATCGATCTTATCATCACTGGAATTTACCTATGATCTAAAATACACGATCAACAACCAAACCGTCAACATCGCCTTTTAACCTGGCTGCTTTAAATTAAACTGCTTATGAGCTACACAACCAAACTTGTGGGCAAAGGGCTTCCTTTGCTCAAAAGCACCGCCTTGCTATTGTTTATCCTGTTGCCATTTTCAGGCATCACACAGGATAACCCAACGCTTCAGATCGGCTTTGCCGACGCTTCTGTCGAAAAGGCCTTCAGCGAGATTACCCAAAAAACAGGGGTACGTTTTGCCTACGATGCAGGCAAGGTCAATCTCACCAAAAAGATCACGCTGCAAACCGCCAGCTACAAACTCAAAGACCTGCTCGATAAAGTTTGTGCCCTCGCCGGACTCACCTACCAGTTAAAGAACAATACCGTCACCGTTAAATCGATCGCCAACAGCAGTAATGAGATCAATACGGTATTGAAAGGGAAAGTCGTGAGCGATAGCGGTGAACCGCTCTCCTCCGTCAGCATCAGCAACCAACGGCTGAAGGTGACCGTCGTATCGGATAAGGATGGCAATTTCGAGATACCCGCCCAGGCGCAGAGCCGTCTCGTTTTTACCTCTATCGGCTATGAAGATAGAATGTACATCGTCGGATCATTGAGTGAGCCCGCCACTGTTACGCTCATCGCATCGGCCAAAAGCCTTAACGAAGTAGTGGTAACCTCGCTGGGTATCAAAAGAGAAAAGAAAGCGCTTGGCTATGCTGTGGGCGAAGTAAAAGGGGAGCAGATCGATAAAGCACGCGATCCCAACGTGATCAATACGCTTGCAGGACGTGTACCCGGACTCATCATCAGCAATACCGCCGGTGGCCCCGGTAGTGCTGCCAAAGTATTGATCAGGGGTAACACCGATATCACCGGCAACAACCAGCCACTGTATGTAGTGGATGGGGTGCCGATGGATAACTCCAACTACGGCGCTACGACCAATGATAAGTATGCATCGGGTTTCGATCTGGGCGATGCCATCTCTGCCATCGATCCCAACGATATAGAATCTATTTCAGTGCTGAAAGGCCCCGCCGCCTCGGCCCTCTATGGAGGCCGGGCAGGCCACGGGGTTATTATGATCACCACCCGCAAAGGCGCCAACCGCAAAAGCCTGGGTATTGAATTAAATTCCACCGCTACATTTGAAACCCTGCTCACCCGCGCAGAAGATAACCAATACGAATACGGGCAGGGCATGAGTGGCAGCATCCCTACCAGTCAGCTTGTTTCCCGCAATACCCTCTTCTCCAACTTCGGGGCCAAGCTCGATCCCAACCTTACCATACCAGCCTTCAACGGAGGTACGGCTCCCTACGGGTTGGTCAAGAACAACATCGAGAACTTCTTCCGCACCGGTACCACCTTTGCCAATAATATCGCTATTACAGGAGGCAACGAAACCAGCACGATCCGTTTTTCCTACAGCAACCTGTACAACAACGATATCGTACCCAAGAGCTATCTCAACCGCAACACCTTCACCTTGCGTGGCACCAGTAAGATCGGTACCAAACTCAATATCGATGTACGTGCTACTTATATGAACGAGTATGTCAAGAACAGGCCCGGCCTGGCCGATGATCCCAGCAATATCGGGTTCAACTTCGTAGGGCTTGCCAACAACGTCGATCAGAAGGTGTTTGAGGAAGGCTACCAGGACCAGTTTGGCAATTACGTAGAGTGGGGTGGTGGTCAGTACCATTTGAATCCTTACTGGGTCATCAATCGCATGAGCAACATCACGCGAAAAGACAGGCTCATGAGCATTGTGCAATTGAACTATAATCCTACGTACTGGCTCGGGATACAAGGCCGTATCAACAACGATTTTACCTATCTCGGGTTTGAGAAGTTCAGTCCGCCCACTACGCCCGGCGCCCTCACCGGCCGGCTGGATGGTACCGATACACGCTTCTCCTTCACCTCTGCCGATCTATTGGTAACGATGAAGAAGTCGCTGGGACATTTCGACGGAACCATCAATGTAGGCGGTAGCATGGAATTTTACCGCAACCGCGGCAGCGCCAAAGCGGGTACCAATATGGTGGTGATGGATGCTGTGGTGTTCAATAGTTTCAAAACAAATACGGTTACAGAAACCAATATCCGCAAGCGTACCAATTCATTCTACTCCACGTTTGGCCTGGGTTATCACGGTTACTTGTTCCTCGATGCCACCATCCGGCGGGATGTATCCTCGACCCTGCCGGCGGCCAATAACAGCTATTGGTACCCATCGCTGGGAGCTTCTTTTATTGTGTCGGATGCCATACCCCATTTGAAGACCGGTTTCCTCAACTTCTTTAAAGTGCGGGCATCTGCCGCCGAAGTGGGTAACGATACCGATCCTTATCAGCTGAGTTTGAACTATGGATTGAATCCTTTGCAACCCTCCTCTGTAGTAATTGGCGGTATCGCCAATAATGCAAATCCCAATGCCGGTCTTCGGCCAACGCGTACCCGTAGCTTAGAGGCAGGCCTCGATATGAAGTTCCTCAATAACCGCCTTGGACTTGAATTCACCTGGTACACCCAAAATTCGAGAGACCAGATCAACTATGTCAATATACCCTTCTCCGCCGGATTTGCATCGCGTGTCATCAATGCCGGTACCATCTCCAATACAGGGGTTGAGATACTGGTAACCGGCAAACCGGTTGTTACAAAGAACTTTACCTGGGAGGTAGCAGCCAATGCGGCCCACAACAAGAACGTGGTGAAGTCGCTCGCCGAAGGCGTTGCATTCATCACACTGTCTGATGCACGCTGGCTGGGCATCTCTGTGATTGCCGAACCCAATCTGCCTTATGGCACCATGTTGGGCTATGATTATCAGCGTACACCCGATGGGCAAACCATCCTCGATCCCACCACCCTGCATCCCCTGGCCAGCGATGAGCGCACATCTGTAGGTAAGGGTACCTGGGATTGGACAGGTGGCCTCACCAATACCTTCCGCTATAAGAACGTGTCCCTCACCGCTGTGATCGATGTGAAGACAGGGGCCGATCTCTTTTCCATGACCAATCTCTTTGCTGTAACCCGCGGTCAGCACAAGATGACGCTCGCCGGCCGGCAGGAGTGGATACAGTCGGAAGAAGCAAGACTGGCAGCCAATAAAACACCGGAAGAGTGGCTCGCTTCCGGCAATGCAAAAGGATATGTACCGCAGGGAGTAGTGCAAACCGGTACCGACCCGCAAGGCAAACCGATGTATACGGCCAACACGAAACCCGTTGATCCCAATACGTACTGGCCACAGTATTATGGCGATGATAAAGGGATTGCAGCGCCATTCATCTATGATGCAACCTATGTAAAGTTGCGCGAGATCGTACTGTCCTACAACCTGCCCGCCCGCCTGGTACGCAAGATCAGTGCACAGGGGATCTCCTTATCGGTCGTGAGCCGCAACCCCTTCATCATTCATAAGAAGGTGCCCAACGTAGATCCGGATTCCAATTATAATAATGGAAACGGTCAGGGCCTGGAGTATGGATCATTGCCCGGCAGAAGAAGCTGGGGTTTTAACCTCAATATTAAGTTCTAAACCAACCTACCCAATACCAATTTAACTGTTATGAAAAAGTATATCTGTTTAATAGGTCTTGCAGGGCTGTTGGTGACATCCTGTAAGAAGTTTGGCGATATCAATACAGATCCCACCAAATCCTCCAATCTAGATCCGGCCATACAATTGGGTTATACGCAGCAAAAGTTCTCCGGCGACCTCAACGTGCAGGAACGGCTGGGCGTGATCCTCACCATGCCCCTCGCCAGCCATATCGGCGGGGCCTGGGCCAATCAATACGGACAGTTCTATGTAAAGCAGGAGCGCTACGCGTCTTTGTTGTGGGAGGATAACTTTGTGAACGAGATCAAGAATATACTCGATGCGGAAGAGCGTACCCGTAACCAGGCCAACGCTAAAAACCTCAACGGCATGTGCCGGGTGATGAAAGTATACCTCTTCGCCCGCCTCACCGACCTGTATGGCGATATTCCTTACACCGAAGCATCGGCCGCTTATTCCAAGGGGAAGTCGGCTCCCAAATACGACAAGCAGGAAGATATCTATACCGATTTCTTCAAACAGCTCGATACCGCCATGGTGCGCTTCAATGAAGGGCAGGATGTGGTGAACAACGATGCTTTTTACAAAGGCAGCGTAGCCAAGTGGAAAAAATTTGCTTCATCGCTCCGTCTGCGCCTGGCACTTCGCATCGCCAAACGCAATACTGCCAAAGCAAAAGAAGAGATACAGAAAGCCTATACAGCCGGCGTCATCAATGTGGCCGATGACAATTGCATCATGCGCCATGATAATGTGCAGAACGATTACTCCGACCTGCGGGGAAATGGTCTTTCGGCAGCCCTCAACCAGGGCGACTTTGTATACTACCGCCTCAACCAGGCGTTTGTTGCCCACCTGCAGAATACGAATGATCCGCGGTTGTATGTGATTGCGCGCAACTACCTCGATAAAGCCTTTAAGCCCTTCGAGCGGGTGGATATCACTGAGCAGGTGAAGGCGCAGGTAGGATCTTTTGGCGTGCGCCCGGCCGATTTTATCTGGGACAACTGGCAGAATACCATCTACGTCAATACGCCCGATGCCCAAAACGTACCGGTATCCAACAACGAGCAGTTCATACAAACGGCCAACTGGCTCATTGCTCCCAATGCGCCTTTCGTGCACCTGGGGTATGCCGAGACCGAGTTACTGCTCGCCGATGCATCCATCAGGCTGAATATTACACTGGGTGTTACAGCAGCCGAACACTACAAGAACGGTATCACAGCGGCTTGTAAGCAACTGGGATTATATACCGGCGCACCAGCCATCAGCGATGCACAGATCAACCAGTTTATTGCGGATAACGGCCTGGCGCCGGGTAAAGAGTTGCAGATCATCAATACGCAATTGTGGGTGTTGTATTTCCTGAATGGTCCCGAAGCCTATGCCAATATACGCAGGAGTGGATTTCCCGTGTTGCCATCGGGTTTCAAAAGCGGTTATTCCGACGCTCAGCAAATGCCCCGGCGTCTCGAATATCCCATCTCCGAAAAATCGCTCAATGCCACCAATGCCAACGATGCCATTGGCCGCATGGGCGGCAAAGACGATTGGAACAACCGGGTATGGTGGGATATGCCCTGATCCCGGCTACCACCCCACGTATTAGAAAAACATCAACCCAACAACTATGCGTATCATACAACATAAAAGACTCACCATATACCTGACACTGATCGTGATGATCGGTTGTGTAGCCGCGCTGGCTGCCTGTAACAAAGACATTGCCGATGACCCTGAATTTGGCCCCGCTGATTTTCCCCGTATATTTTATGCCCAGGGGAATTTTCCGCAAGCCATTATCCTTAACCAGGGGGAAACAGCCAAATATGGTGGTATCACCTATTCTCCAGCGGGCAAGGTGAAGATCAGCTGGAAGGTGAATGAGGAAGTGAAATCGAGCGATACTACATTCAACTTCACACCCACTGCAGGCGGCGAGTATAATATTAAGCTTGAAGTGGAATTGAACGGCAATATCTCTACCCGCAGCTCACAGGTGATCGTAAAACCTGCCACCTATATGCGTAAGAATTTCAACAAGGTGGTGATGGGGTATCTCAGTATCGATGGTACGGGACCCGATGTGAAGTGGAATTACATAACGCACCTGGCCGCCCAGGTGGGTAAAGTAACCTCGGATGGCGCCCTCGATATCACCAGGGGCAATGCCAATCAATTGGCGGATGAACTGGTGGCGCGTGGGCATATACGGGGCTTACCCGTATTGCTGACCCTGTTTGGTCGCCTGTCGCCGGTGGATGGATGGGCTTTGTATGAAAGCGACGATATGGGAACGGCGTTGCGGGATGCTGCCAAACGTGCTGCCCTCGTAACACAGGTAAAGAATTATGTGGTGGCCCGCAAGATGGATGGCGTAGATGTGATGATGACCGATTTCAACGGTTCTCCCAACTATAGTGCTAACCTGGCGGCGCTGGGTTTGTTTGTAAAAGAATTGCGTACGGCATTGCCGGCCGATGCTATCATTACCATTACAGCCGGTGCAGGCTGGCAGCATTGGGAGTACCCGGATCTTTCACCGGTAGATTGGGTGAATGTGCGCGCCTTTGAAGATGGTGTGCATGTGGGGCCTGGCGCACCGGTGGGACAGGCTTCTTCATTAGACTTCATGAAAACGGCCGCCAATATATGGGCGCAATTCCATGTACCTGCTTCGAAAGTAGTAGTAGGATTCCCGGCCTTCGGATTGCGTTACAATGAGCTGGATGCAAATGGTAACTGCGCAGGCTGGAGTGCCTATGACTATATATCCTATAAAGGCATACTCGCGATCGATGCAACCGCCGACACCAAAGAAAAAATCACTGCGTCCAAAGGTGTTTACTACAATGGCGTACCGCTGATCAAACAGAAAGCAGAGTTCATTAAAACGAGTGCCTATAAGGGCATGTATGGCTGGTACATCGATGGCGATGCAGCCGATACCTCGAAATCCCTGTTCCGTAATGTATTCAGAATCTTGAATTAATCAGGTGAACGACTTCATGCGACCGATTTATACCATAGCCTTCCTTTTGCTGATAGGTTGTACAAAAAGTACAGCCCAGCCCGAATCATTCATGGTGGGCGGTTACGTGCCTTCCTGGACCAACGGCTCCACCATCGATTACAGCAAGCTGACGCACGTATTCTTCGCTTTTCTCAAGGCGAAGTCCGACGGCAGCTTGCTGCCTTTTGGTCCACAGGAACAGGCTGCATTCGATAAGTTCAAAACGCGTGCAGCGGGAAAGCAGCGCTTCATTAGCCTGGGTGGCGGAGGGGATGAAACCTTGCCGGCCATGGCCGCCACCGAAGAAGGGCGGACCAGGTTTGCGGCGGCCTGTGTGCAGTTTTGTATCGACAATGAATTGCAAGGGGCAGATATGGATTGGGAGATGATCCGCGACAATACCAATGCAGCCAATTTTGAAGCGTTGATGAAGGTGATGTCGGAACAATTACATGCAAAGAAGCTACAGCTGGTGGCTACTGTGGCGCATGGTTGGGGTGGGGAGTATTATAGTGCGAAGTCATTGAAGTATGCCGATTGGATCCAGTTGATGGTGTATGACCAGGCGGGTTCCTGGGCCGATAGTCCTTATGGTAACCATGCTACCTTTCAGCATGTGATCGATGCCGTGGATTTCTGGAAGCGCAAAGGCTATACGAAAACGGCCAATATGGTGATCGGACTGCCTTTTTATGGCTATAAGTTTAAGAGCGCTACCGGCGGACTCGGCGAACAGGTAGGCTACAACACCATCGTAAACTGGTTTCCTTTTCTCACCAATGAAACCAACGAACACAACCTGGTGGTATTTAATGGTCCGGCCCTCATCAAAGAGAAAACGGTCTACGCGAAACGCAAGGGCTTCAAGGGTGTCATGATCTGGGAGATGACACAGGATGTGCCCTCAGATCAGCCTAAGTCATTGTTGAAAGCGATAGAGGAGGGGGTGAAGGAGTAGGAACCCGTTTTTCCGATATTATCCTGCCTATGGTTCTTCTATTTCCAGTCTTATACAAGAGATGATTATCTTTTTTTCCGAAGCTACTTTTTTGCCTTCGCAAATAGCAGGTACCCACTTGGGCATCGACTTGATGATCTGAATAAAATGTTTGTCGAGCGGGGAGTAATCGGAAGTGTCACTCTTGTTGGTGATTTTTGGGCCAATGATACGACCATCTGTGTCTACTATACAAGTAGCCGATACGGAAGTTTGTAGGTCTTCATTGTCGATCATTTCCTGTGGATATTTCAAATGCTTATTCAGGTATCGTTGCCAGGCCGCCGATCCTCCCTCATATTCTGCCTCGATCTCAACCTGAGTGTATACGTTCTTTTTAAGTGTTTTGTGATAATAAAACGGACACGCGGGTTTTTCGACTTCCCCTGCCTGCGCAATCCCTCTGTCCTGGGAAAATGCCAGGCAGAATATTGGTAGCACCCATATGAAATACCGTTGAAGCATATCGCAAAGTAAACTTTCTTCCCTGTTCCTGCAAACTCTTCCTTTACCCTTGAGTCATCGCGATAAACGCGATAACAACAAGGATCACTGCCAGGATCGTCAGCACCACCTTCGTGGTCGATACCGGCTTCTTACCATGTATCTTACCCGTTTGTCCGTTGACGAGAAAATGATACGACTTGCCCTTATACGCATACGTACAAAGCCATAGCGGCAATAAGATATGCTTGTACGTTTGGTTGGAGTAGGAGGTGCTTACCTCCAATCCCTTGTAGGTATCGATGCGGCACATACTGGCACAGGCCTCATAGATCGAATCTTTCATGATGGCTTCTGCTTTGTCGTAGCCGTCATTCACCGCGATATCATATACATCAGCCTTCCAGCCCGATAGGTACTGTGCATCAAAGTTCACTAGCTCTTCCAATTGATAAGGAAATACACTTTCATACTCATTTTGCGAAAGTTCGGTAGCGCCGCCGATCAGGATATCATCAAAGAAATGATCATGCGTACCGCTCCGGTATATCCACTCCGTGCGCTGCACCTGCCGGGTTTGCCGGTTGCCATTGCTATCCGTATAATGTTCCGTTTCATAATAATACCGGCCACCATAACCACTCCAGGTACTATTCGTTTGTGCGTCATAGGTCCAAAAGGGAAGGTAAATGCCGTGCAGGGCATCGTGCCGTGCAATCTCTTTCAGGTCACCCGGCGCCCACCATCCCTTGCCGATCCAGGTCTTGAAAATATCCAGCGATTGCTGCTTATCGACCTTGAAGGGCACCATGCCCGAAGGTTGTATGATCCGCGTTTTATAGGCCACCGGGTTCACCGCTTCATAGTTACAGAAGCTGCACGTGAAAGTAGGCGTTTCGGAAGTAAATGCCGACTGCGAACCGCAGCGGGTGCATTTGTAGACGAGCTGCTCGACAGTAACGGAAGCATCGCCGCCGGCGTTCAATTGCTGGCGCAGGTTGTTTTCCTTAATAAGGTCGGTGGACTTGTCGATGGCTACCTTGGTGCCGCAATGCTCACATACCAATTGCTGCGACTTCGGACTGAAATACAATTGCGAATTGCATCCCGGACAGGGAAATAATAACAGGGGCGATGTAGCTGTAGTGGGTTCCATGAACTGTTTTCGTATCGTAGTAGATCTGGCGGGGCCACCGGCCCCGCCAGATTAAATCATTGGATCGCCGGCCACGGCTGCCGGTAGAATGTCATGTGGCGCGCGGCCGCTTGTCCTGACATTATAATTTGCCGAGTATCTCTGCTTTCTTCTGGTTGAATTCATCTTCCGTCAAGATGCCCTGGGCCTTTAATTCGCCCAGCTGCTTCAGCAGGTCAACCAGCTTTTGCTTTTCGTTGGGGTCGGTAACCGGCGTATTGTTCTGTGCAGCCGGCTGTTGTTGCTGTTGCAACAGGTTGGTGAGTATAACACCAGCTCCAATACCTGCCGTGCCAGCAGCTCCCGGATTGTTGGCCAGGTTTTCGATGGCGATACCGCCCTGCATCTGGTTAAACTGATTCAACTTATCGCTCAGCATATTCAACTGCGTCGTTTTGTCGAGCATCTTCTCCACTTCTTCGGGCAGGGTAACATTCTCGATATAGAACTGCCCCAGCTCGATGCCCCATATGTCGAACTCTTTCTGGAAAACCGGCTTCAGCTTCTCGCCGATCTCGGTGAAATTGGCGGCCAGGTCCAATACTGAAATACCAGCTTCTGCCAACCCTTCGGCCAACCTGCTGATGATCGTATTACGCAATTGCTCGCTCACCGATTCGATGCGCACCCAGGGATTGGTGCCCGCAAATTCCTTGATGAATTTCTTGGGGTCGATCACCCGCATGGTATAGGAACCAAAAGAACGCAGGCGCACCTGCTTGAACTCGGGGTCGCGCACAATGATCGGGTTCGAAGTGCCCCATTTCAGGTTGGTGAACTGCTTGGTACTTACATAGAAAATGTCAACTTTAAAAGGAGAGTCGAACAGGTATTTCCACGACTTGAGGGTCGTGGTGATGGGCATGTTCTTCGTGGTGAGCTCATGGCGGCCGGGTATATACACGTCGCCAAATTCACCTTCGTTCATCAGTACAGCCACCTGCGATTCCCGCACGGTGAGCTGCGCGCCGTTCATGATCTTATTGCCCTTGTCGGGAAATTTATAGATCACCGTATCTGTGGTGTCATCCACCCAGTCGATGACCTCGATAAACTCATTTTTAATAAAGTCGAACAGTCCCATGGAAGAAGTTTTAATATTAGTTGCTAAAGAGTAGGGAAAGTTACACAAAAACAAGAAGCTCACGTAATTTATTGATTTGCAGTTGTGTGTAGTTTGCTGTGGCACATTGGTAAAATCCGGTTTGCCCGCGCAAAGGACAGGCTGAAGGCCAGGTTGCGGTGATTTGCCCGCCCAGGCACTATTGACCGGATTTTCATAAGGTTAAATTGGACAGATCGCATACTTGGTCTAATTTTCGCGTTAGATTACCAATTGAATATGAAAGCAACTTTCCGATGGGCTGTCCTGCTCCTTTTCGTAGGAGGCTGTAAAAAAGATGGCGAAGCACCAATTGTAGACCAGGCAGCTACTTTTATTCTGCATCACCCCTTCAATAACACGAACGTTAAAAGTGGGGTAGAAGTTTTAGTGGATGCTTATATGAAGGATGGTAAGGTCGACGATTATTCACACCTCGATTATTATGTCATCAATAACCAAACCGATACGATCGCCAGGGGCAAGCTCGATAAAAAGGGGTTGATGATCACCCATGCGGCTAATTTGCCCAAAGGTCGCAACGATATCCACGCGGTTGCGATCGATAGCCGTTATCCGGATAAGATCTATAAGACCGAAACGGCGGCTGTCTACGTATGTGACCAGCCGGCGGTTACCGTGTCGTACGAAAAAGACCGTAACTCCATCACGGTAAAATGGACCAAAGCCATGGTCGGCTCGTTCAAATCGTACGATGTGTATGTGACCCGCACCGATACCATGAACTATAGTACTTATGTGCGTGGCAAAAAACTGGCGTCCATCACCGATGTTGATCAAACCACTTATCGCGACGCCACCGTCGATTTCTATTACGAATATGCGTATGAAGTAGTGGTAGCATCCACCGATGGCTGCGGGAGTGGATCAAACCGTACGCCCATTGAGGCCGGTCTCAGCATTCCGGTGCCCGATCCCGACAATGGTAAACCGCTGTTTGCCCGCACCAATTTGAAGTGGTACAAACTGAAAGCTGGTACCGATAAAGACACCATCCTGGTGATCGACGCACATACACTGGCCACGGAAAGTAAAGTCGCTATCGATCACATAACCGGGGTCAACAATAGTTTATTGCAGGTAACCGGCAATGCGTTGCTGGTACTATCGGAACGCACCCCCACCATTAAGATACAAAGCATGGACCTGGGCACGCTCGCGGTGCAGCCCCTGCTTCAATTTGATCATACAGGACCCGTTTCTACGAAAGCAGTGGCCGGTGATCGGGTGGTCGTTATACAACAGGATATTGCCTATGAATTGGAGCCAGCTACAGGCAATAAATATGCATTGCCGCAGGGACAGGCGTTGAATGCCTGGGCTATCGATCAAAATACTTACCTCGTGGCTTCGAAGCAACCCACCGATTCTTTTTATGTGTATCGAAGTAATGCAGCTGCAGCCCCAACCATTGTGGCCAAAGTAAAATACAACAACCAGCAGCAGGCGATATTCGAAGAGATGTTCACGGCTGCAGGGAAAACGATCCTCGGCGTGGGTTTGTACGATGCTTCGTTCAACGAGCTTCATGCATTTAGCGACCCCCTAACTGGCATCAGCAATGACGGATCGCTGTTAACCAACGTAAAAGGACAGATCATCCGCGCTGCTGATTTCTCGGTAGTGAGCAACAACGGCGATGTGCGTTTTGGTACTACTTATTTCTCGGCCGATAATAAATCGATCTACCCCGTTACAACGAAAAGTACCGTGGCCTATCCCAACAGGGCGCCCCGGTTTTATAGTTATCCATGGGAAAAATAACAGTACACGGTATATCATAACCAGCCGGTATCTTATATCAAAATAAATCTTACTGCAGAAGAGCAGCTTTAGGGTATACATCGAAGTTAAAAATATATCATATTTTAATGTACTGAAGTTGGCCGAAAGGTAGACTTGGTCTAATTTTCTGCCTGAATTCTGCCTATTTATGAAAGTAAGTTATATCTGCCTCGCACTGCTGGCATTAAGTTTGGGTTGTAAAAAGGGCGACGATCCTCCTGTCGTAGATCAGGGTGCAAAGTTTATCCTGCAACTTCCTCTCAACAATACGGCCATAAATAGTACGGGAGAAATCGAGGTAGACGCGCATATGGAGAACGGAAAGGTTGATGATTACTCTCACCTCGATTACTATCTGATCAAAAGTTGGACCGATACGCTGGCAAAAGGTAAGCTCAATGAGAGAGGACAGATGAACATTAAGGTAGGTAAGCTGCCAAAGGGGGCCTTCGATATCTTTGTCATTGCAATCGATAGCAGGTATCCCGAAAAGGTTTTCAAGACAGAGATCCGTACCATTTATGTTTGTGAGCAGCAAAAACCTGTGATATCGTTCGACAAAGACGATGTTTCCATTACTGTCAAATGGACCAGGGCAATGCCTGCCTCTTTCAAAGCATACGAGTTGTACGTAACCCGCACAGATACATTGAGCCCCCGCAGGTATGTGCGTGGCAAAAAAATAGCATCCAGCACCAATATAGATGAGCTATCTTTCAAAGACCTATCGGTGAATTACTATTACAAGTATGCCTATGAATTGATCGTCGTGTCGCAGGAAGATTGTGAAACTACTTCCGGTCGTTTTGAAATGGAGGCCGGATCCAGCATCCGTGTACCAGGCACAGGTAATAACGGACCACTCTTCAGCCGCACGAAAATGAAATGGTACACTTTAAAAACAGGAATTGAAAAGGATACCATACACATCACGGACGCTCAAACGCTCGAAACCGAAAAAGTACCTATAGCGCGCGCCAGCTTCTCCGAGAATAGCTTATTGCAGGTGACCGATGATGCGTTGGTATTCAAATTGACTTCAACACCTACGATCAAGATTTTTAAGATGGACCTCACCTCACACGCCATACAGCCATTCCATTCGTTTGATCAACCTGCCAACACCCGCGTACTGGCAGTAGTGGGCGACAGGATCATTTATTCGTACCAAAAGCTGGCTTATGAGTTGAATGTAACAACAGGCACCACCTATACATTGCCGCAAAATGCGCAATATGGGGATTACTCGGGCTGGGCGATCGACCAAAATACTTATATGATCGCAGCCCCCTTAACCCCCGATTCAATGTATGTGTACCGCACCAATGCAGGCAGCGCACCATCCATACTGTTCAAAGACAAGTATAGCAACAATGGGGGATTGTCGGATAATGTGAAACTTTTGGCAGCCGGAGGTAAAGTTGCGTTTGGTAAATATTTGTTCGATGCATCTTTCAATATAGTTGGTACGCTTGCCGGGTCGGACAATTACTTCACCGGGCTTAGCAATGATGGCTTATATGTCTCCAACAATAAGAACCAGATCATGAAGTCGGCCGACCTGAGTGTGGCGGCAACACACAGCGATGCGTATACCGGCAGCACCTATTTTTCTGCGGACAATAAAACCATCTACCTGATTACATACGGGTCACTGAATTTGCAGTATAATCCACCGCCCCGTATGTTCCGCTATCCCTGGATGAAATAAGCCAATCGAAGGATATTGAAGCAGGGTATCGCCAGCGCGATACCCTGCTTTTTTTCATTAATAATGAGATCGGGATATAGTTGGCATAAATCCCTGATGTTCTACCGTGAAAGTAGTAAGCCGTATCGTAAACACATTAGGATCAATGCGTCAAACAGGGTAGGCCGTTTAGTATAATAAATGAGGTAAAATACCCTGATATCTTAAACAGAACGACCCAAAGTTCCGTTCAACGGGGAGGGATCGGTTTTTTTTACGGGGGACGAACACCGCCTAATTACGGTATTTTCAAATATTAATTGCACTAATCTGAAAGCGAACCCCCCGATTGTAGTAATTTCATTGCATAACGCTTATCCCTATGAGTTTAATCACGAGCAACGAAGTAAAGAGTTTCCTGGAGACTGCAACCATTCAAACTACTTCCCGCATGAAAGCCATCGCCGAAGCGAGAAGTGCCCACACAGACTTCAATAGTTTGTACAAATATGTAAGTTCCCAGTATAACGATAATATTCCTCCCGATGTGTTACAAATACTGCAGGAGGAAGCCCGGTATTTTGCCGCAAAGTACTTGTCCAATATCAATGGAAAATAGTTACACCGTTTCGGGTAAACTGTTCCAAAGATCCTAAGATAGATTCATACCTGTAATAAGCTGGTCAATCTTGCCGGTTTACTACAGGTATGCTTTTTTATTGGGCCTCTCCCTTTACCAACGTTTTCAATTCCGCCGAAGCCTGCTCCACCAGGATAGGGTCGTTGCCCGTAGTGCCGATCTCTTTTGCTTTGGTGAAGAACTGCCGGGCAACTTGTGGTTGCTGTTGCTTTACAGCATTGAGTCCGCTGTTGAACCACATGTATCCCGCCTGCGGAAATTTGCTCCGGCCTACTGCGAGCAGATCTGCCGCACCTGCATAGTCTTTATCGAGGTCGAGCAGGAAATAGGTCATGGAGAACAGGTAGTCGTTGGGCGTTACATTGATGCGCGCAAAGAAACTGTCGGGTTGATTGATCAGGACATCCTTACCCTGTTTGCGCATGCCTTCAATGATCCTGATGGTGGAGTTGTGCCGTGGATAAATGATTGGTTCGCCATACAAGACACGGAACAGGTTTTGAGAAATGGTATAGCTGCTGGCATATTGGTTGGAAGCCATCACCACGATCATTTTGGAGTGTGGGTCAAAAAAAGCATCCACCGAAAAGCCTTTACCGCCACCATTGTGACCATAAATGAGGTGGAAGTTGGCAAACTTGCCGGTAAGCACCGATAAGCCATAGCGGTAATTATTTTTTGTACTATCTACTGTATGGTTGGCGGTGGACTGCATGGACTGTGCGCTGCTGTCGAGGTACGTGTTCTTCAAGTAGGCTTTTACAAACTTGTAGAGATCAACTGGCCCCATGATCCAGCCGCCTGCTCCTTCACCCGGGCGAGGTTGACTGATCAGCATTTCCTCATCTATCACAAAACGACCTGCACCAACCTGGTAATAAGGAACGGCGGCATGGGTGATATTCGCATAATCGCCGTTGGTGATGCCTGCCGGCGCGAGTATGTATTTATTGATGGACTGCCCGAAAGGCATACCGTCGCAGCGGGCAATGATATCACCAAGCAAGGTATATCCGATATTGCTGTAAGAGAATCTTTCGCCCGGCTCCTTGAACACCAGCGGCACTTCTTCCATCATTTTTTTTACCTGGGCGGGCGTGTAGTTCTTCTTGAAATCATAGTCCGGATGATCCCAGGCGCTCGCCAGTCCCGAGGTATGCGTAAGCAGGTGATGTATGTTGATCCGCTCCAGGTTGGGCAAAGTCCATTGAGGTAGCAACGACTTTACAGGCTGGCTAAGGTTGATCTTCCCTTCGTTTACCAATTGCATGATCCTGGTAGCCGTGAACATCTTTCCGGTCGATGCGGTGTGAAAGAGCGTTTGGTTGGTAAACGGCGTTTGGTTGTTGCGGTTGCTGAAGCCAATTGACCGCTGATAAAGGATCGTATCAGTGTTGCCCACGAGCACCATGGCGTTCCAGTTCAGCCGGTCATAGGCATTCATCACCGAATCGAACCTCGTAGTAAGTTTATCCTGCGCCAGGCCAGTCTGTAGCACCAGCAGAAAGCCGATAACTGATAAAGTGTTGCTGAGTAGCTGGATCGGGTATTTCATGATGCATTGCTTGGGGGAATAATACCAATGCTACTATATATTCGGCTTGTACCAAGCAATAAGCCGGGTGAAGTGTCGAAAATAGCGTCCCATTGGTCGGTGCATCATTCCGGCAGGCCAATATTGCATTGCCGACCCATCCAAAAAATGTAATTTGAACACGGAATTTCTGTATGCCGGCATGCGTTTTATTACTATTGTTGCAAGGGCCCTTATACACGACTCAATGCTACCGATGCTACCAAGATTGCCATTGCTGTTGACCGCTTTACTGTTTGCCTGTTTAGGGATCAGGGGCAATGACCTGCCAGTACGTTACCTGGGTATCGAGCAGGGCCTTTCCAACAACGCCATCTTGTCTCTCTACCAGGATCACCAGGGCTTTATCTGGATAGGTACTTACGACGGGCTCAACCGTTACGATGGCTATAGCTTTCGCACTTTCCGTAATGTGATCGGCGACAGCACCTCGTTATCAACCAACAACGTATATTCTCTCGGTGGTGATGACCAACACCAGTTGTGGGTAGGCGGCCAGCGTGGGTTGAATATCTACAATCCTCTTACCGAACAATTTACCACCGCCTGG
This sequence comes from Paraflavitalea sp. CAU 1676, assembly GCF_029223285.1. Lineage (GTDB taxonomy): Bacteria > Bacteroidota > Bacteroidia > Chitinophagales > Chitinophagaceae > Paraflavitalea. The sequence continues at coordinate 407,044 of NZ_JARHUJ010000009.1, forward strand.
TACATCGATCGCGAAAAGAACCGAACGGTAAAAATGCAATCGGAGATCACCTGCATGGCGAATATCGGTGATGGTGCTATGTTGACCGGATCGCATTTTGCGGGCTTACTCCTGTACGAAAACAAAAGCCGCACCGCCACCCAGGTGCCCTTATTGACACCTACCGGCATCCTTTATAACTATCATGCGCGCGATATAGAATACGACCCTGTACATCATATCGCCTGGGTGTTCATCCAGGGGCATGGCCTCTTCCGCTACGATACCCGGCAAAAGGAACTGCACCTCGCCACCAATGCTTTGCAACAGGCTTATTGCCTGCGCGCCACGAAGCAGGGCGACGTGTGGATCGGTTCGGGCACCGGCCTTTACCTCTTTCAGCCATCGAAAAATTCCTTGTCAGACAACAGGATGCCCAATAGCAGTAATGTAGTAGACCTGCTGCTCGATCATAGGGACGTATTATGGATAGGTACCGATGGAGCAGGCGTTTACCAGTTACCTCCTGGCGCCGCTACAGCCTTGCCACATCAGTCGGCTGCCGGATTGCCCTACATCAACAGCAACGTGGTCTATTCTATACTGGAAGACCGCGACGGACGTATGTGGATCGGCACACTGCGCGGTGGTATCAACGTCATTGAACCGCAGGCCAAGCCTTTTCACCAGGTTACTTACCAGCAGGCGGGCAGCAGCAATCCCATCGATAATTTTATCCTTTCGTTTTGCGAAGACGACCGGCACAACCTGTACATCGGCACCGATGGGGCAGGGTTGCGGTATTGGAACCGTCAACAGAATACATATACTACCTACAAGCGGCAGCCTGGCGATGCCCATGCCATCAGCAGTAATTTCATTACCGGCATTACTAAAGATGATCAGCAGGATATCTGGGTATCTACCTGGTTTGGTGCAATTAACCGGCTAAAGCACAACAGCCGGCAGTTTGAGCACTTTACCCTGTTCAATCCCAAAACAAATGCCTATGAGAACAACACCTGGCTGGTGTACCAGGATACTCAAAAGGATATCTGGGCCGGCGCTACCAATGATGGCAGCCTCTATCGCTTCAACCGGGCGGAAAACCGGTTCGAGCTGTTTGACCCATCCATCGTTAACCTGCAATGCTTAGCCGAAGACCGCGCAGGTAATCTTTGGGGAGGCAATTATACCTCCGTGATCCGTATCGACCGTGAACGTAAGCAACACCGCCTCTACAATATTGGTTTTCCCGTTCGCGCCATTCATGAAGACAGGCGGGGCAACTTTTGGGTAGGCACCCAGGGCGCCGGATTATTGCTGCTCGACAAAGCTACCGGTCGCTTCAAACAATTCACTACTACCGATGGGTTGCCGGGCAATACCATCCTGCGTTTGCTGGAAGATGCAAAAGGCAATTGCTGGATCAGTACGTATAATGGCCTGGCACGGTTTGACCCGGTTACCAAGAGCTGCACCAACTTTTCCCAAACGGATGGCTTGCAGAGCAACCAGTTCAGCTTCAATGCGGGCCTTGCCCTGTCATCGGGCCACTTTGTATTTGGCGGCATCCGCGGCTTCAATATCTTTCATCCGGATAGTATCCCGACACAAAAGGCAACACCGACGGTTTTCCTCGATGGACTCAGGATCGACAACAAGGCGATGGATGAGCATGATGGGTACATAACGGCACGTGATCTCGAGTCGATCCGCCATATCACCATTCCATACGACAAGGCGGCGCTGGCACTTGATTTCCTGGCACTCGATTATTCCGGATCGCAGAAAATAAAATACACCTATCTGTTGCAGGGCTGGGATAAATCCTGGAACAATGCGCGGGGCAGCAGAACTGCCAACTACTCGCGCCTGCAGGAAGGTGATTATGTATTCCTGGTAAGAACATCGAACCCCGATGGCAGCTGGGGCCCCGAAACAGCCCTGCTCCAGGTAACCGTACTGCCTCCTTGGTACAGAAGCTGGTGGGCCTTCGCATTGTATACGCTGGCGGTATTCAGTCTTATTTATATATACATACGGTACACACGCAGGCAGGAGCGGCTACGCTATGAGATCAGGCTGGCGCACCTTGAACATGAGAAAGATAAAGAGTTGTCAGAGAAAAAACTCACCTTCTTCACCAATATCTCGCATGAGTTCCGCACACCGCTATCCCTCATTATCAATCCCATCAGGGAAAAGCTGGGCCGGCAGCAGGATGTAGACCTTACCGTGGCCTACCGCAATGCGCGGCGATTGTTGAGCCTGGTCGATCAATTGCTATTGTTTCGCAAGGCCGGTAGCGATACCGATGTGCTTAAAATAGCGCACCTCAACATCAGCAGTCTCTGCAATGAAGTGTTCCAATGTTTTGTGCAGCAGGCCAGTGCCCGCCGCATTCACTACCATTTCGAGGCGATTGACCCCGACGTGATGGTGTATGCTGATTATGAAAAAATAGAGATCGCGCTTTTTAATCTCCTCTCGAACGCTTTTAAGTTTACACCCGATGGAGGCAGCATAGGTTTCTCCGTGAGGCCTACCGCCAATACCGTCACCATTTCGATCAGCGACAGTGGCTGCGGAATCCGCGAGGCCGACCGCGACAGTATCTTCGAAAAGTTTCAGCAGTCCAACGGCAGCCGAACCCAGAAAACTGGTTTCGGCATCGGCCTTTACCTGGTGAAGCATTTTGTAACCAGTCACCAGGGTATGGTAGCCGTGACCAGTAAGGAAAATGAAGGAGCCACCTTTACCATTACCCTGCAAAAAGGCAGGGCACACCTACCGGCCGGCTCGGTAGAGGCTGATGCAAAATACGACCACCAGTTACTGGAAGAGCTGGCGGGTGAATCGACCCAGCCGCCAACACCAGCTGCGGCAGCACCCACCGCAGGCCGAACGGCCGAAGAACTGATCACCGGCAAAAAGACCGTCCTGGTGATCGACGATAATGCAGAGATCCGGGAATACCTCCAGCATATATTCGGCGATCGGTATTTTGTGTACGTCGCCGACAATGGTATGAAAGGGCTTGAGCTTGCCAATCAACACCTGCCCGACCTCATCATCAGCGATATCAATATGGACGGCATCGACGGACTCGAACTTTGCCGTAAGGTGAAGCAGTCGGATGTACTGGGGCATATCCCCGTGATCCTGTTGACGGCTGCCTCCTCGGCCGACACCAAATTGAAAGGCATAGAAGGTGGAGCCGATGATTATATTACCAAACCGTTCGACAGCCAGTTGCTACTGGCCCGGGTAGAGACCACCATCCGCAACCGCAGCCAGCTGCAGCGATTCTTCCTCGATAATATCACGCTGGGCGAATCGGCGGTTAAAGTGCCGGCCGAATACAAGGAGTTCCTGCAACATTGTATCGAGGTGGTAGAGCAGCACCTCGATACGGAAGATTTTACTATCCAGAAGTTTTGCAAGGCCATGGGCCTCAGCCGGTCAACCCTCTACCTCAAAGTGAAGCATATCTCCGGCCAGTCGCTCAATGCCTTCATCCGCTCGGTACGACTAAGGCGTGCGGCCGTGCTCATGATCCGCGAAAACATGAACGTGAACCAGGCGGCCTTCCAGGTTGGCATCGGCGACGTGCGATATTTCCGGGAGCAGTTCGTCAAGCTTTTCGGCATGACCCCTTCGGAATACATTAAGAAATACCGTCAATCTTTCAACAGCGACCACCATCTTATCCGCCCGGAAGACGGACAATAAACCGCTGGTCTGGTGCACACAGCCTGGTATTTGGTTACCAGGTAATAAACGGTTGTTTTGGCCTGTCCGATCCAGGAACTTTCCGTCATTCATTGATTTCCAATAGGGTAATCATTTTACCACCCGTGACAAATCATACAATTTACCCCCCACATTTTAACAGCTGGCCCACCGTAAGGCCCCTCTCCTCCCAGTTAACTTAGCATTCAGGCTGGAAAGTCATGTCCATCCTATTCATGACCCGGCCCGCTGTGGTAAACGCTATTTAAAACTAAACATCGCTTGTTTTATGAGACGATTCTTGCCAGAGGGTATACCCCTGAAACTACTGCTGTGTAGTCTATGTTCCTTATTTTCCCTTTCCTTATGGGCTCAGCAAACAGTAACCGGATCCGTGAAATCCGGTGATACGCCCGTGCCTGGCGTTACCGTTACCGTAAAAGGATCGCAAACGACTGCGGTCAGCAACGAACAGGGCCAGTTTTCAATCCAGGCACCTGCCAACGCCACGCTGGTCTTTACCCACGTAAATTATAAAGTACAGGAACTGCCTGTAAGCGGTGCCGCCACGCTCGACGTGCACCTCGAACTATTGAACAACAGTCTCGGCGAAGTGGTCGTCGTGGGGTATAATAGCCAAAAGAAGGCCACCCTGACCGGCGCCGTTTCGGTCGTAAAAGGGGCCGACCTGGTGAAGAGTCCGCAGGCCAACCTGTCGAACTCGCTCGCCGGCCGCTTTTCGGGGATTGTGATCAATAACCGCAGCGGCGAGCCGGGTTATGATGGCTCGTCTTTTAATATCCGCGGACTGGCCACCACCGGCAACAATGATGTGTTGATCGTGGTAGACGGAGTGCCCGGACAGATCGGCGGCCTCGAGCGGCTCAATCCCAATGATATTGAAAGTATATCTGTACTGAAGGATGCCTCTGCGGCCATTTATGGTAGCCGTGCAGCGAATGGGGTGATCCTCATTACGACCAAGCGCGGTAAGAGCGGCAAACCTGTCATCAACTTCAGCTTCAATCAGGGTTTTTCGTCGCCTACGCGCCTGCCCGATATGGCAGATGCGCCTACTTACGCTACCATCGCCAATGAGATAGCTTACTATAATAACCGCGCAGGTGGTTTAAACCAGCAATACAGTGCCGAAGAGATCCAGAAATTTGGCAACGGCAGCGATCCCATCAGTTATCCCAATACCGACTGGACGAAAGAAACGTTGAAGAATACGGCCCTGCAAAACCAGGCCAACGTTTCCATTACCGGTGGTTCGGAGAACGTGCGCTACTTCCTTTCGGCAGGCACTTTGTACCAGGATGGTCTTTACAAAGATGGTGCTACCAAATACAAACAATACAGCTTCCGCTCCAACATCGACGCCAACGTAACGAAAGATTTCAAGGTGAGCCTGTATCTCTCGGGTCGTGAAGAGAACCGCCAGTTCCCCACTGTTGGGGCGGGCGATATCTTCCGTTCTATTTACCGTGCCTATTCCACCATCCCGGCCCGCTACCCCAATGGATTGCCTTCCAATGGTATTGAAGGCAATAACCCGGTGATGATGGCAACCGATGCAGGCGGTATCAACAAGAACCCTACCCAGGTATTCAATGGCATCCTGAAAGGCAGCTACAATATTGCAGGGGTAAGGGGATTGTCGATCGATGGATTTGCAGCCTTCGATAAATCATGGTCATTCTCCAAGGCATTCGCTACGCCATATACATTATACAGCTACGACAAAGCAACCGGTGGTTACAATGCGCGCATCGTAGGCGGTTCCAACAATGCTGCCACCCTCAACGAGTCGCAGCAGAATATGTCGCAGGCTACCTATAATATCAAACTCAACTACCAGCGTGCCTTCGGCGATCACAACCTCTCTACATTCGTAGGGTATGAGCAAAGTGAGATCAGGCGTGAGAATTTCGCGGCATCCCGCATCAATTACCTGAGTGTGCTGACGCCCGAATTATCACTAGGCGGTACCGCTGCAACCGATCGCGACAACAGTGGCAGCAGCTACAGCTTTACCCGCAAAAGCTACCTGGGTAAGGTGTCGTACGATTATCAGGAGAAATACCTCCTCGATGTACAGATGCGTATTGATGGTTCTTCCACCTTCCCCAGCGGTAATCAATACGGTTACTTCCCCTCGGCATCTGCCGGCTGGAGAATTTCGAAAGAGGCCTTCTTCAATGATGTGCGCTTTGTACGTCACCTGAAACTTCGTGCATCGTATGGTGCCCTGGGTAATGATAATGTGGGTTTGTTCCAGTACTTCACTAACTATACCTTGAAGAATCAGTTCGTGGTGCAAACAGGCAACGGGCCGGTGATCGTACCCGGTATCGACCTCATTAAACTTGCTAATGAAAAGATCCATTGGGAAACTGCCCGTAAAATGGATATCGGCCTCGAGGGTACTTTATTCAACGACTTCTTTTTTGAATTCACTTATTTCCGTCAGGTACGCGATAATATCCTGGCCAACCGGAATGCATCCATTCCATTCATATCAGGTATTGTGAATCCTTTCGGTGCCGATCCGCTGGTGCCTTCTGAAAATATTGCCAAAGTGAGCAATAACGGTATCGAAGCTACCCTCGGATACAATAAGCGCAAAGGTGATTGGAACTACGGCATCACCGGCAACTTTACCTATGCCAAGAGCAAGATCGATTTCATCGATGAAGCGCCCGGTGTACTGGATTACCAGCGCCAAACAGGTAAGCCCCTCAATACCTACCTGCTGTACAAAGCCATTGGCATCTTCCGCACGCAGGACGAGATCGACAAAACACCTCACCTGGCCAATGCCCAGCCCGGCGATCTGATCTATGAAGATTATAACAAAGATGGTAAGATCACGGCCGACGATCAGGTGCGTACTCAATACGGTAATATTCCATTGATCTCTTATGGCGTCATTCTGCAACTGGGTTATCGCAGTTTCGACCTCTCGGCGGTATTTGCCGGACAGTCGCAGGTGAGCCAGTACGTACTGCCCGAGTCGGGCACGGTAGGTAATTTCTACAGCAGCTGGGCCGATAACCGCTGGAGCCCTACCAACCCCAATGGCAGCTATCCAAGGGTGGATACCAGAACGTCCTCGTCTGTAAACGGTGGATTGTACAACAATACCTTCTGGCTGAACGATGCCTCCTTCCTGCGCTTGAAGAATGTGGAGCTGGGATACAACCTCTCCGGCCGCGGTCTTTCGGCGTTGCGTATACAGTCAGCACGGTTTTATGTAAACGGCTTCAATCTGTTTACCATTACCAAAGTAAAAGATTACGATCCGGAAGGAAGCAGCGGCAGCGGGCAGTTCTATCCGCAACAAAGGATCATCAATGTGGGCGTAAACCTCCGCTTCTAACCTTAAAAAACGAACGATGCAAACCAGAAAGATATATCATATAATAGGTGCAGCCGCTATATCAGCCTGCCTGTTCTCCTGTAAGAAGAATTTCCTGGATATAACGCCTACCGACAGGCTGGCCGAGGAGGTAGTGCTCTCCGATAGCACCGTTTTCGAAGCCTTTGTAGTGAACCGCTACATCGGCGCGCGCCTGCAGGACAAAGAAGGTGATGGTACCGATCCCGGTTTTGGACGTGGTTTCGAGTACAGTATGTGGAGCTCCATCACCGACGAGTCGATCTACAACAATGATGATAATACGTGGACCATCCAACGTGGTTTGCTGGCGCCCGAGAACGTGGGGATGGCCGGCACCCTCTGGCCACGCAGCTACCGCAGCATCCGCGAATGCAATATTGCGCTCAATAGCTTAACGACCATTACCATGAGCGACGCGCGCAAGAATCGTCTCAAGGGCGAACTGCAATTCATCCGGGCCTTCCGGTACCATGACCTTATCCGTAATTACGGTGGCGTGGTATTGATGGGTGATAAAGTGCTCCAGTTGGACGATAACCTGAAGGATGATGCCCTGTTCAAAAGGGCCAGCCTCAAGGAGAGCATCGACTATGCGGTAGCGCAACTGGATCAGGCAGCTGCTTTGCTGCCGAAGGATAATGATGGCAACTGGCCACTGGGCCGTGCCACGAAGGGTGCTGCCCTGGCTATTAAAGCAAGGTTGCTATTGTATGCAGCGAGCCCGCTGTATGCCACCGGTACCTGGGCCGATGCTGCCACTGCAGCGCAGGCAGTGATCGCCATGAACAAATACACGCTCTATCAAAACGGCTATGATAAACTGTTCCTCAATGCCGACGGCAATAATGAGATCGTATTTGCCCGTTTGTACACCAAAAATGCCAACCATACACACCTGGAGATCGCCAATGGTCCCAACGGTTATGGCGGCTGGGGTGGTAACCTGCCCATGCAAAACCTGGTAGATGATTACCGCATGATGGATGGCACAGCCATCACCGATGCAGGTACCAGCTACAACCCGGCGCAACCCTATGTCAATCGTGATCCTCGCTTTTATTTCACCATTTTGTATAACGGTTCTACCTACCGCGGTGCAACGATCGACTCGTATACACCTGGTGGTAAAGACAGTAAGGATGGACCCGATAACTGGAATACTTCCAAAACCGGTTATTACCTCAAGAAGTTCATGAACGATAGCTATCCTTTGCAAAACCCCTGGGGTAATGCGGGCTTTCAACCATGGATTTACGTGCGGTATGCAGAGGTGCTGCTCAACTACGCCGAAGCGGCCAATGAAGCATACGGTCCGGATGTGGTGCCTTCCGGCGCAACGCTCACGGCCCGCCAGGCCCTGAACCAGATCCGTGCAAGGGCCAGCGTGAACATGCCTGCTGTTGGGGCAGTATCGCAGGCGCAATTGCGCGACCTGATCCGCAGTGAAAGAAGGGTAGAGCTGGCTTTTGAAGAGCATCGCTTCTATGATGTGCGCCGCTGGAAGATCGCCGAGGTAACGGAAAACAAACCGGCCAATGGTATTGCCATCTCCAAAAATGGCAGCACCTATACTTATACCACCAAAGTGGCGCTCGACGGCCGCAAGTTCCTCAAGCAACATTACTGGCTGCCCATACCCAGAGCCGAGATACAGGCTTCGGGTAATAAGTTGCAGCAAAACCCAGATTATTAGTAGAAAGGCGGGGCGTCCTGGTGCTGAAAAACGGGGCGCCTCCTTTCTTTATTCTCCACGGAAACAATTACTGCCCAATCGGTAGTGCAGGTTTCCTATTACCCATCCGGCCCTGTACAGGTGTGATCATTTTTAAACCTTCATCTATAAAAGCGATTGCAATGAAACACTTATCCTGCTATCTGATCATCCTGCTGGCCTTCGCGTCGTGCAGTAAAAACCTTACAGAGAAAACCGCCTCCAACCAACCTGCCAACCCGGCCATGCCGCAAGAGGTGGCCTTATTGGCGAGTACAGCCGGTATTAAAGGCGTCAATTGGGCCGATCCCGATGATAATTTCGAAGATGGCTGGGTGGTCATCAGCGGCTTGTCATCGACCGACAACTACGCCACCACCCAATCGAAAGCCGGCAACATCATCAATGCCTTTCAGCAACGCGGCGCCAACACCGTCCGCATGCCGGTGAATCCGCCCACCGTGCTGGAGTCCTGGTGGACGGCCTATTCAGGCGCCATCGACACGGCGGTGAACAAAGGGTTCAATGTGATACTGGCTTATTGGGAAGGGGCCAGCTCACGCAATGGCACCATCGATAATACTGCCCAGTTCTGGAACATGTGGCAGGCTATCGTGAACAAGTATGGCAGCAATAGCAAGGTCTATTTCGAGCCATTCAATGAACCACATGGTTACAATGCCACTGACCTTAAAAATATTTATGCTACCTGGCTCAGCAATTATCCGTCCGTGCCGCATGGGCGTGTATTGTTGGATGGAGCCGGTTATGCGCAGGATGTGAACGTGGTTGGGTCCGATAGCCGGTTTGTGAATTGCCTGCTATCCTATCACAATTACACCTGGTTCGATAACAACCGCAACACCGTGGGTGATTGGGAAGCTGCCGTAGAATCGGTGGCCTATCCCGATCGTACCGTGGTAACCGAGTTTGGTATACCGACGACCAACGGTAAGAACTACCTGGGGGCGGCTGGTACCGACCGCGAGATCGCCTATTTTCAGGGTATGACAAACCGTATCCGTACGCGCGGTATGGGTTGTGTATACTGGCCGGGCTTGAGGAATGGTGACGGATACAGTTTGCTGACGTTGAGCGGCACCACGCTCACGACCAACAATGCCTCTGGCCTTACACGCCTGCAGTTTGCCTGGAACAATACGAGCATTACGCAGCCCGCGGGCAGTTTCAACAGCTCGGCCTGGTATCGCATCGTTTGCCGCAATAGCAATAAGTCGCTCGATGTAAACGGGCAATCGACTGCCAATGGCGGCGCCATCGTACAGTGGGATTACTGGGGCGGCAATAACCAGCAGTGGAAGATCACCAGCCTGGGAAATGGTTACTATAGCATCATCAACAGGAACAGCAATAAAGCGCTCGATGTAAACGGCAGTTCCACCACCGGCGGAACAGGTATTGTGCAATGGGACTATTGGGGCGGTAATAACCAGCAATGGCAGATCATCGATATGGGCTTCGGTTATTTCGAGGTCATCAACCGCAATAGCGGATTGTCGCTCGATGTGAACGGACAGTCGACCACCAATGGCGCTACCGTTATACAATGGCCTTACAGTGGCGGACGAAATCAACAATGGCAAATTGTTCAACTGTAAAGTATATTAGCGAACTGCCGGCCATGTGAACAACAGGCCGGCAGTTATAAATAACAAAGAATGCAGCATCTGAAAGCAATACGATTCGTGTCCTCCTTTTGTATCCTGTTTAGCGGAGCGGCAATGGCTCAACAGCCAGGTTCATCGCTTACGCTTACCATCGATACCCGGAAAACGTATCAAACCATCGACAACTTCGGTGCCTCCGATGCCTGGGCAGCACAGTTTGCCGGCAACTGGCCCGATGCCAAAAAGAATGAGATAGCCGATTGGTTATTTAGTCTAGATACAACGGCCAATGGACAGCCTAAAGGAATTGGCTTATCCATGTGGCGCTTTAACCTCGGCGCGGGCAGCACCCAACAAGGCGCAGCCAGCGGTATCCGCGACGAATGGCGACGGGCTGAATCCTTTCTGGATTCCAATGGTAATTACAATTGGACCCGGCAGGCTGCCCAGCAATGGTTCCTGAAAGCTGCACAGCAAAGAGGGGTAAAAAGCTTTCTGGCATTTTATAACAGTCCGCCTGTGCCTTACACGAAAAACGGAAAAGCATTTGCCGGTGTTAAAGGAGTTAGCAATATCGAGCCTTCAAAATACGAAGCCTTTGCCGACTATACGGTACAATCGATCAAGGGGCTTCAACGGCATGCCGGCATTCGTTTCGATTACCTAAGTCCCATCAACGAACCGCAATGGGATTGGAGCGATGGCGGCCAGGAAGGTTGTCCCTATACCAATGAAGAGATCGCTGCCGTGGTAAAAGTGTTGTCGGCGAAGATGAAAAAAGCCGGCCTTTCGACAAAACTGCTGATCGCAGAAGCGGGGCATCTTAAATACTTGTTGAAAGATGATGATAAACCCGGTAAGGGCAACCAGCTGGCAGATCTATTTGATCCCAAAAGTGCGCATTATGTGGGTGGCTTGCCCCTGGTGGCGCCGGTCATTGCAGGGCATAGCTACTTCAGTACCTCGCCATTTGCGACGGGTGTGGCACTGCGTAAGGAGTTGGCGGACAAAGTAGCCGCTGTCAGAGGGTTGACCTTCTGGCAATCGGAATATTGTATCCTGGGCGATAATGATGGAGAGATCAGCGGTAACCGTAAGGATACGGGTATGCGTTCTGCCCTGTATGTAGCACGTACCATTCATACCGATCTCGCAGTAGCGAATGCGGCCGCCTGGCAATGGTGGTTGTCGATCTCTGCCTATAACTACAAAGACGGACTGATCTATATAGATAAGAATAAGACGGATGGTAATTATTCCGATAGCAAGATGCTTTGGGCGCTGGGTAATTACAGTCGCTTTGTGCGCCCGGGTATGCAACGGGTGGAGGCCAGCCTGCCGGGAGCGCCGGCTACCTTATTGGTATCTGCTTATCGCAAATCCAAAAGCAATGAGGTAGTTGTTGTGTTGGTTAATACAGGCAAAGAGCCTCAATCGATCGGGGTGCAAGCGATAACTGGTAAGGCCTCGCGGCCGGTTAAGCAGGTTGTTGCTTACACCACCAGCGCCACTGAAAAGCTGGCGCCTCAAAGGGTCGTTGGGTCGCTGACCATTCAGCCCGAAACTATTGTAACGCTCGTATCAGATCTTAATCTCTAACAACATAAAGAATCGTTGAGTATGCGCAAATGGATTGTAATCGTGACGGTGTTTTTATTGATGCACCAGTGGGTGTCGGCTCAGGCTACCCACGATTTTAAGTATGGGGATGAGCATTTTCTGCTGGATGGGAAACCGTTCCAGATGATATCGGGTGAGATCCATTATCCCCGCGTGCCGCGGGAGGCCTGGCGGCATAGAATGAAGATGGCGAAGGCGATGGGCATCAATACGATCGGTACTTATGTGTTCTGGAATGTGCACGAACCACAACAGGGGGTGTACGATTTTGCCGGCAATCATGATATTGCGGCGTTTGTAAAGATCGCCCGCGAAGAAGGGTTGTGGGTGGTGCTGCGGCCCAGTCCCTATGTGTGTGCCGAGTGGGAGTTTGGTGGCTATCCATATTGGTTGCAGAACATTAAAGGGCTGAAGGTGAGAAGCACGGAACCGCAATACCTCGCCGCCTATAAGAACTATATTCAGCAAGTAGGTAAACAGTTGGCGCCATACCTGGTAACGCATGGGGGCAACATCGTAATGGTGCAGTTTGAAAATGAATATGGTTCTTATGGAGCCGATAAAGAATACCTGTCGATCAATCAGCAGATGTTTGTAGACGCTGGCTTCGATTGTTTGCTGTACACCTGCGATCCGGCGAAAGATGTAGCAAAAGGTTATCTGCCGGGCTTTCTGCCTGCTGTAAATGGGCTCGACCGGCCCGAGCAGGTAAAGGGACTCGTGCGTAAATACCACGATGGCAAAGGACCCTTCTTTGTGGCAGAGTGGTATCCGGCCTGGTTCGACTGGTGGGGCGAAAAGCATCACCGGGTGCCGGCAGAAGACTATTCGGGCAAACTGGATGAGCTGCTGGGGGCAGGATTGTCGATCAATATGTATATGTTCCATGGAGGCACCACGCGTGGTTATATGAATGGGGCCAATTGTTATGATACCAGCTTTTACGAACCGCAGATCAGCAGTTATGACTACGATGCACCGCTCGATGAGGCTGGCAATGCTACCCAAAAGTTTTTGGAGTTCAGAAAGGTGATACAGAAGAATCTGCCTGTGGGTCAATCCCTGCCCGAAGTGCCCGCGGCAAAACCTTCGATCACGTTGCCGGCTATTAAGTTCACAAATGCAACAGATCTCTTTTCGGTATTGCCGGCTCCGGTGAAGTCGGCCCGGCCGCTCACGTTCGAAGCGTTGAAGCAGGCTTATGGATTTGTGCTGTACCGCACGTTACAGCCGGGTGGAAGAAAAGGCATGCTCAGCATTAAAGAGCTGCGCGATTACGGAATCGTGTTCATCAATGGAAAAAGGGTAGGGGTGCTGGACAGGAGGAAAAAGCAGGATAGTCTTGAAGTGGACCTGCCCTCGGGTACAGCCACCATCGATATACTCGTAGAAAATATGGGGCGCATCAACTTTGGTCCCAACCTGTTGAAGAACGAGAAAGGCATCACAAGTCGCGTGTCGCTGAATGGTATGGAGCTGTTGGGCTGGCAAATGTATTCATTACCGTTTGAGGGAGTAAACAAGCTGAGCTTTGCGAAGCCCGTGAAAATAAAGGAAGCACCCGTGCTGCGGAAAGGCGTGTTTGAACTTGCGGCAACGGGCGATACTTACCTCGATATGCGGCAATGGGGCAAGGGCTGTGTGTGGATCAATGGGCATCACCTGGGCCGCTATTGGTCGATCGGTCCGCAGCAAACATTGTATGTGCCGGCAGAGTGGCTGAAGAAAGGAAAGAATGAAGTGGTAGTGTTGGAATTGCTGACGCCGGGGCAAACTGAGCTCACCGGCTTAAGCAAGCCCGTGCTGGATGTACTGGCGCCGGGCAATGGTGTGCAATAGATTTTGGAGAAAATAAAAATGCGGGCTGGTGGTTATCCATCAGCCCGCATTTTTTATTCATGGAATAGCGGATCGCTACTCGTAACGGTTCCTGCTATTTCAACAATTCATTGGCTTTGTTGGTGATTACCGACCCGATCATGCCTTTGAAGAATGATAACGCGAAAGGGAGGTCGGCATTGATCTCCACATTGGAAGGGGTTACCTGTATGTTACCGGCCAGGTCAAAGCCCTTGGCGGAGAAACTGAAATCGCCTTTTTCTCCCTGCCAGTTCTCAGCTACATTGGATATCACGTCCTTTTGTTCTTCCTTCAGATTGGTGAGCAGGCTTTTGATGCGCTTGAGCGCTTCATCCTGCGAAAGCTGGTGTGGTATGTTGAGATTAAGTGCTGACATAAATATGAATTTTGAGTACGGTAATGAATTGCTTAGGCCGCAAATATACCGACAGTTTCGGAGTTGATTGCAAAAGACAGGCCCGGCATCTGTTAAATGCCGGGCCTGATATCCGTGACAGTTCGTGCGGTGTTATATCTCGATCTTGTATTTCTTACCCGGCGCCATCTCCCAATCCATTTTACGTTTTACCAGCCACAGTTCGCGGATATCCTTCATCGGCAGCAGGAACTGTTTGTAGAACTCATTGTCGCTGATCGCTACAAAGTTTTCCTTATCCTTAAAGGCGAGGCGTTTCAGGATGATATCCGATTCCAGTACGATGATGTAAGCATAGAATTCGGCGATCTGAAGCCAACCTTCCTGTTCTATCCTTTCACAAATAAGATGATATCCTTCCTTGAACACCGGTTCCATGCTATCGCCTTTCACTTCAAATACGCGGTACTTTTCTCCGCGATAGGGAAAGCCTGGCAGTACGAATTTCTGCAGCTGGTGCAGGTAAAGTTCATTGCCGAGTGATCTGGCGTAGCCTGCCTGGGCGGCGATAGGAACGTAGATGATACCGTCGCTATCGTAGTCTTCTTCGGTCTTCAGCTTGCGCCGATGGGCGAGGTGGCTTAGCGATGTTTCAGCGCCGCCGTCTAAAGATTCATGTGCAGGTTGTGTTTGTTCATATATTAGTTCGTATAGTTGAATGCCGAGAATGGTTTCCAACTGCCGTACTACCTCTTTCTTGAACTTGGGAAACTCGCCTGCTTCCATCTTTTGGTATTGCCGCAGGGAGTAGGTTTGCCCCAGGGTGGAGGCTAGTTGATCGGCGACGGCCGATTGGGTAAGGCCTCTGGATTCCCGTGCTTCCAGGATACGGCGTACGGCCTTCGTGGTATTGTCGGTGGTGGCGCGCGGCGCCAGAGAGGCGGCTCTTAAATGCTCCAGCTGCATGATCTCTTCAAGGGGAAGGCCAAAATATTGTTCAATCCGCGCCACGTCTTCATCGCGGGGGTTGAGGTCTTTCTGTTCCCACTTACGGAGTCTTTCGGCATCGATGCCAATGAGATCGGCCAGTTTCTGGGCCGACAGGTTGATGCCGTCGCGCAATCTTTTTATTTCCTTACCAAAAGCCATGATGATCAATTAGCTGTAAAATGTGGAAAACAAAGTTCCCAAAATAATGGGATAAGTTCCAAAAAGTTCCTATTTTTATGTCGTAATAGTTCCGAACAAATATAGGCAAACAGATGAGATTTTTGGAACATAAAGTGTTTACCACTGAAACCTTACAGCAGACCCTTAACCTTAAACCTGTACCCTTAAACCTTAACCGATGCAGTTAATCCTTATCCTGTGCACTGGCATCATACTCGGCCTGTTGATCAGTAACCTCATAGACCGGTTCTATAAAATCAAGAGTTGATGCCGAGAACCGGTCCCTGCTAAGCAACCAACATCATGTTTCTTCATGGACTTTCCGCACAGCACCCCGGTGTCGTGCAGGGAGTTGAATAGTCGTCTTAGTAGTTTGTTAGTGTTTGGAATCGCAAGCCTTTTTGTTTTGTGAAAGGGATTGCACCTTATCCTATGACAATTGACCCTTTCCAGGGTCTGAAGGCCGCGCAAGCGGCCTTTTTTCTTTTGCGGTCGGGGTGGTTGATTCAGTCAGCTGGCCGATCAGTTTAAGGGTTAAGTTGGTGCGTTGAGTAGCTACCTGCCTTGTGGACGCAATCTTACTTGTTGGGCAGTTCGCTGATATACCGAAGCATGTCGTCGCTTAGTCCATCATCGTCGGTAAGGCCCCAGATGGCATCCTGCACAGTTTCGGCGGCTTCCTTCCAGTCTTCCTTATTGGTATACTCGCTATACATGATCTTCTTGCGGGCAAGTCGTTTGAAAAGGTCCTTGATCAGCGGAGAATTGGTGACGGGGCCAAACTTATAGAAAGCAAAATCTTCAGAAGGCTTCTTGAACAGGTTGAGGCACGAAAGCAATAACGTGGCCGTACACTGCGGGGCGCCGGAGCCGGGTGACCGCGGAGGCAAAGTGACCAACACGCTTTCAACCAGTAAGCCACTTTGAAACCCTTCGGAAGCCGATACGATGATCAGGCCCGGCGGAAACTCCACGGTAAGTGGTCCGCCAATGGAATCGCGTTGCAGGGTGATCTTGACTACTACTTCCCCGCCGTTGCCGTCAAAAGCGCAGCCGCCAGGAGTGCTACGGTAATATTCGGCGCCCTTGATCTGTCCTACCAGGGAAACTCCCTTGGGTAATTTGAAGAGTTCACCGGTGGGATCGCCATTTTCGTTGCCCAGCCCCGGTATATGGCCAGGCTGCTCGTTGATCTCTTCTTCGGGTTTGTCATCTTTACTGCAACCAGGGTGTATAGTTATCAATGAAAATAATAACAGTGCAGGCATAAGGCCTTTAAAACTTCGCATGGGGTAAATGATTTGGTGATGGTCGTATGGTTGCTGGCACAGGTTTCCCTGCCTGTGATGGTATTAAGACAATTGAAGTAAGCGCATGAGTGTGCTGGCCGCTCCAAATGATGGAACAGAATACCGGAATGATCTGTCGTACGTCCGAAATAGGGGGTCTATGTTAAATGCGGACCTGCTGTGTGGCAATAAGCTAGTCACCCAGCCATTTCTTGAAGTCACTGGCGCGCAGCCTGCTTACGACAATATCTTCATAGGCGGCTGGAGTTACCTGTACCTTGAGTTTACCGCTTAGCCAGGCCTGTACTTTTTCTACGTGGTTATAGTTAATGATAAACTGCCGGTTGGCCCGGAAGAACTGCCTGCCATCCAGTTCCGATTCTATCTCGTCCAGCGGCTTATCAATGAGCAGGTCTTCGTTGCCGGAAGTTTTGATGAACTGACTTCTGTCTTTGGTGTAGAAGTAAGCTATCTTCTGGGTGGATACCGTTACCATCCGCGACCCTGCCTTGGCCAGGAACCTGTCTTTGTAGGAGGGTTGGTCTGCTATGTTGATCTCTTTGAGCAGTTGAAGCATGTTGGGAGGTAAAACAGCATCCTGCCGGTTATGCAAACGGTGGAACTTCTCCAGCGCGGCTTTTAATTCAGTCTTGTGCAATGGCTTTAACAGGTAATCGATGCTGTTTTGCTTGAAGGCCCGCAGCGCATGTTCCTGGTAGGCTGTAATGAAGATGATGGGAACATCAATTTTCACCTGGTCGAAGATCTCCAGGCTGCGGCCGTCGCCCAGCTCGATATCCATAAATATAAGGTCCAGGTCGGACGATCTTTTCAGGTACGCAATGCTCGACTCCAGGCTGTCCAGTACGCCGGCAATTTCGGCCGAAGGTTCCAGCTCGCTAAGCATTTCCGTTAATCTTTGTGCAGCCATTTGTTCGTCTTCGATGATCAGTACATTCATGTGGAAGCTTTAATGACAGGGAAACTGACGGTAAAATAATGTTGGTCGTTTTCTATTTGAATGGGGGGGAGGGCAAGGAGTTCGAATTTCTTTGTCATGTGTTCGAGTCCCCGGCCTGATCTCGCCACCTGGTATTTGGGCTGGTAATTGTTTCGGACAGTGACCCGTTCCTGGCCCTTATCGAGCCATAGGTTGATATAGAGGGGGTGGGCACGCGTAATGGTATTATGCTTTACCGCATTCTCGATCAGCAACTGGAGGCTTAAGGGAGGCACATCAAAGAGTGCTGCGTCTTCAATGCGGTCTTCGAGGAATAGCCCTTCCGGATAACGGGTCTTCAGTAGCGAAAAATAGATCTTGACGAATTTCAATTCCTCTTCGAGGCTGATGATGTTAGACTGGTTGGCCTCGAGCAGGTAACGGTAAACATAGGCAAGATCTTCGGTAAAGTGGATAGCCCTCTGTTGGTCCCTTTCAATGAGGCCGATCAGGGTATTTAAGGTATTGAACAGGAAGTGAGGTTGGATCTGCACTTTCAGCGAGTCGAATTGCATGTGCAGGTTGAGCTTTTTCAATTCATTGGCTTCCAGTTGGGTGGTCTGCCAGCGCTGTATATAGAAAATGACTTCGTAGCACACTATGGCCAGCAGAATGAAGAGCATAGAAATGCCGGTGAACAGCAGGTAAACCGGAATGTTCATAACCTGAACGCCCCAGATGCGGAGGGATCCTTCAATATAAATGCGTAGAAAGCCAAGGATAAATCCATAGGGTACCAGTATGGCGGCAACGATCGTTCGTTTTTTCACAGCTTCGCTGGCGCTGCCCCAGCGCCGGTGAGCCCAAAGCGCTATCAGGCGTACAGGCTCCCAAACCAGTATCGTAAAAAAGCAGGTAACGATAATGGTCTTGATCAGCAGGTTTTTGACGGGGGCGGCAAAGAACATGTCGAGCATGAAGAAACAGTAAAACAGCAAGCCAAATGCCAGATAGCCATAAGGCCTCACTTTTTTATCGCTGATGAGCACCGTGATTATTTTTGTAAAAGTAGTTTAAGCTATACGAAATGTACGTTCATTCCTACGCATCTAAAACTGGAATTAGGTCATTTCGGCTCCGGTTTTCGACATTTCAGGCCAGGCGGGTGATGGGGGTGTCGACGGGAGGGGGCTGAAGGATTAAAGCAAAACCCGGATGGGGCGCGGGCTGCAAAAAAATGTGAGAAAAAATGAGATTACCTGATACAGCTAATGTGCCTCTCTGCGAGTGCTGGTGCGGGAGAGCCGGTATCTCATGTAAAATTGACATTGTGAGGATCAAGCCGGGTGTAACCCAAGGGCGTATTCGGTAGGAAGGTAATATGGCTACCCCGGTTATGCTTTCCATCAGGCAACACCGTAACGGACAATTCATGTTGTCTTGAGCATACCGGGTAAAGGTGGCCGCTTTGGAGGTAAAGGATAATGGCACTGGTTTTGCTCGCTTGACGGGTCGGCCCCGCATACCATGCGGGGCATTTCTATTTATTAAAGAACATTAAAGTCATGTCCAATGAGCAAAACCAAAACACTACTGCGCCTTGCAGTAATTGTCACTTCGGTCCAATGGATGTCATGCCACAAAAATGATGTAGCCTTTAATCCCGATTCCCCTTTTATCGACGATGTATGCACTGCCCACAGTGCCTTTGACGCCGTGGCTATTGAGTCCATCGCCACAGATGCGGCCTCTTCGTCGCTAAAGGCAGCAGCCCAGCGCATTGAGGCCGAAGATTACGCCAAAATGTTGGGCGTTCAGGTCGAAACATGCAGAGAAGGTGGTAAGAATGTCGGCTATATCTCTGCCGGCGATTGGATGGAGTACCCGGTTAACCTCGCCACGGCCGGCAGCCAGCAGGTGTCTTTCAGGGTGGCGGGACCCGGAGGCAGTTTGCAGATCAGGAAACCAGACGGAACTGTATTGGCTACTGTACAATTGCCGGCAACGCCCGGTGGTCAGGTATATGCCACTGCCAGTGCAACAGTTAACCTGCCCGCAGGAAAGCAAAACCTGCGTATCCAGTCTGTATCAGCCGGATGGAATTTCAACTGGATGGAGTTTGCTGGCGGGGGATCGGCAACGACACCAGGCGGCTCTACTAACACCGGCAATGCTACCGGGAACAATGTAGCGATTATTACTGCCTTCGAAGACGCCATCGATTTCAAGAAATGGGAAAAGGAGGTCTGTCGGTCCGGGTCGTTACAGATCAGCAGCGAAGTGCCTGCCAGGAAAGGGAAATATTCGGCCCGGTTCGAGCTCACTAAAGCCGATATACTCAACTACAAATACTCGCGTGCGGAGATCCGTCAAAAAAGTTTCCCCGAACCTGAAAAATGGTTTGGCTTCAGTAATTACCTGCCAGGCGATTTTGTTACCGATCCGCTCGCAGAAAAGATCGCCCAGTGGCATGACATGCCCGACTGGAACCTGGGCGAAAACTGGCGCTCGCCGCCCGTATCTTTCGGCATCATAAATGGTCGATATTACCTGCACATCATGTGGGCCTCCGCGGCAGTCAACACCAACCTCACCAAGGATGGCGAGAAGAAGGTTGACCTCGGCCCGGTCGACAAAATGAAATGGAACGACTGGGTGTTTCACATCAAATTCTCTTATAAGAGCGATGGCATTCTGGAGGTATGGAAGAATAAGGTGAAAGTATTCAGTCTGTATGGTCCCAATTCATTCAATGATAAAGCTTATCCTTATTTCAAAGTAGGTATTTACAAATGGGGATGGGATGGTTGGGCATCCTATTCACCCGCCAGTAAACGGGTGCTTTACTATGATGAAATAAGAATTGGTAATGCAAATTCCAATCTCAATGCTGTATCGCCTCAGTAGAGTAGAACTTTTTTACTTCCCCGGACCCATCATCAATCTCGTCATAACCTTAAACAAAAAAGCCCCGACTTTCGTCGGGGCCTTTTCAGCGTGCCCAGGACTGGATTCGAACCAGCACACCCTTGCGAGCGCTGCGACCTGAACACAGTGCGTCTACCAATTTCGCCACCTGGGCAGGTTTGTCGTTAGGCTCTTGATCTTTCGATTTTCGAACCGCTGACTTTGTGTTCGGGGGTGCAAATATAGGGTAAATTACATTTTTACAAAAAAAGAAGTTGATTATTTTACGGCAGTCTCTCTTTTCCAGCCAATTAACAACACACCAATGATCACCAATACCGTACCCGCGATCTGCTCCATAAAGATGCTCTCACCCAATATGAAGTAGGCTTGCAGGATCGTCGATACAGGTCCGATACTGGAAATGATGGCCACATTGTTCGATCCGATCTTCTTCATGCCAAGCGATATCAGGAACGATGGGATCACCGTGGCAAAGATGGCCAGCAGCAGTCCGTACATCCACAGGTCAGCCCCCTGCTGCAGGGCACTAAAGCTGCCGGCAATCAGGAAGTGAATAAATATGCCCGCCGTGGCAGCCAGCATCGCATAGGCGGTGAATTTGGTAGCACCCACTTTTGGAATAACATACCCGCTTCCGGCAATGTAGATCGAATAGGTAATTGCACAGAGAAAGATGAGAAAACTCCCAAAGTAGAAATTGGGGTTGTGCGTATCGATCCGCAGTTCACCAAAATAAGCCAGGCCAATACCGATGTAGGTGAGGAGCAGGGCGATCTTCTGCATCCGGTGTATGGGCTGTTTGAAAACAAATGTATTGATCAATACGGCAAACGTAGGGTAGAGGAAGAGGATCAGTCTTTCCAGGCCCGCCGATATATATTGCAGACCCACGAAGTCGAACAGGCTGCTGAGGTAATAACCAAAGAGGCCCAGCACCAGCACATAGGTCCACTGTCGTTTGGTGAGCGGAATATTGTCTTTCTTGCGGCTTACGGCCCAGGCCGCACCTGAATAAAAAGGCAGCGAGAACACCATACGTAAAGTGAGCAGCGTAAGTGCATCTACCGCCACATGGGCAAAAGCCACTTTCACGATGATGGCCTTTGTCGAAAACAGGAGTGAACCCAATAAGGTAATGGCAAACCCGGCCCAGGTGATCGTATGGTTCTTCTTTACGTCTTTCATCAACAAAAAAAGCCCTGGCGGCAAGCAGCAATCACCCGCAACCAGGGCCATTCTTTTATGGTGGTGATAGCAGGCAGTGGGAGTCGGGAGAAGACGTCGGCACTGAACCCTGCTTCAAATCATTATACGCTTACATTGAAATCGCGCAGCGCATCATTGAGGCTTGTCTTGAGATCGGTGCTCGCTTTACGCTGACCGATGATCAGGGCGCAACCTACCTGGTAGTCGCCGGCAGGGAATTTCTTGGTATAAGAACCGGGTATCACTACGCTGCGTGCCGGTACGCGGCCCTTGTATTCAACGGGCTCCGGACCGCTCACGTCGATGATCTTCGTGCTCTTGGTCAGCACCACATTGGCGCCCAGTACCGCTTCTTTCTCTACGATCACGCCTTCCACTACGATACAACGGCTGCCGATAAAACAACCATCCTCAATGATCACCGGAGAGGCCTGCAGGGGCTCCAACACGCCGCCAATACCCACACCGCCACTCAGGTGCACGCCCTTGCCGATCTGTGCGCAGCTGCCCACGGTAGCCCAGGTATCCACCATCGTGCCTTCATCTACATAAGCACCGATGTTTACGTAAGAGGGCATCAACACCACATTGCGCGCGATATAGGCGCCATGGCGTGCAATAGCATGCGGTACAGCCCTTACGCCCAGGTCTTTGTAGTTGCTTTTCAATAACATTTTATCGTAAAACTCGAACGGGCCTACCGTCCAGGTCTGCATTTGCTGAATACCAAAGTATAGCAGGATCGCCTGCTTCACCCATTCATTCACCGTCCAGCCATCGGGGCCGGGGGATGCCACGCGCAGTAAACCCTTATCCACTTCTGCGATGACCGACTTAACCGCCTCGCTATATTTATTATCTTTTAATAATTCCCGGTTGCCCCAGGCTTCTACAATCAATTGCTGTAATTCCATGTTGCCAATTTTTTGCAAACTTACTGAATAGTTAGTCTATTAAATTTCCCGGGAAAATTCCTGTTTTTATTATATTTAGCGGTCCTAAACCTGACAAGTATGCGTTCCCTATTGATCCTGATCCTGTGCTTGCATGCCCTTTCGCTTCATGCCCAAAAGAAGTACACCTTTGAGTCGTATGTTGGGTGGAATGGCGCCGATCAACACCTCTATACCATTTCCTCCAAAGACCAAAAGCAGCACTGCCTCTTCCTCACCAGCAAAGATTCATTGCGCGCCTGGCTTGTAGATACCAACATGCAGCCAACGAAGTCCTGGGCATTCAAACGAAGGCCCGAAGACAAAGTGCTGGGCGCCGTCATGACCGGCAACCTGGTGAGCTTCTTTACGCAAAAGTCTTTTGAGAAAGGGATACATGCTTATTCGTACAATACCCTTACAGGCCATCAGTATAAAAAAGTATTGCCTTTCGATCCGGAAAAAGAAAAAGAAACAGAGCGTGTCAACAGTCCGGGCCATTTCCTTTATGTAACCGCCAGTAGAAGATCGGCCCAAATGACGGTTTACGACATCACCAGCGACAGCACTTATACCACCACCCGCCATACATTCAACAAAGAAGAATGGCAGGGAGATGCCAATCTGTACCGGCGGGTCATGAATGCCGATAAGATGCTTGCTGCCGGCGAGCCGGCCATCGCAAAGGTGCAGAACCCCAACAAACTCTATGTACAGGGCGATACGCTCTACCTTCTGCTCGATGAACCTGGCCAGCCTACCAAAGCATATATATTCGACCTGGCCAATCAAAGAACGGCAGAACGTAATATCCTGCACCAGGTTATCCGGGTGCCGGTGGAAACTGCCGTCTCCGTCAACTCTTACCTGCTGGGTAATAACTTATTTTATGTGCAGGCTACCATCGATACGCTGCAGGTTGAAATTTCCGATATACGATCTGGCGCTGTGCTGCAGCAATACCAGGCAGGCAGCCGAACCAAGCAGATCGTTTTTGGTAACACACCTATTACGCAGGAAGGGGGCGCTGTCCTGGGCGCCAATGACAGCCGGGAGCTCGGTAAAACAAAACAACTGTTGCGCAAGATGGTCAATGGCAAAGCCGTTATCATGGCCCTGCATCAGCACGGCCGCATCATTATGACCATCGCTTCTTACGCTACCGCATCATATGTTCATAACCATGGCTCCTTTGGGGGCACTGGCTCAATGATGTTCATGGGTGGGTTTTCCAGCAATTCCTGGACGGTCTCTGCAAAATTCCGGTCGCTGCTGCAGGATAATACACTTACTCATATCCAGGGCGAACCCGGTGGTATCGTCAATGACTGGGCCGACACGTATCCCGATTATCAGGCCTTCGACGTTTCTGCCGCTGCCGAGAACCTCATCATGAGCGGTAACAAATACTACTATGCCTGTTATGATAAAAAAGACAATAAGTTGGTCATAGCCGCCTTTTAGCCGCTACATTTGCAGCATGGATTTTAATACTGATGTGGAAAATGGCCTGGCAGTGCTGCAGCGCGGTGGGTTGATCCTGTATCCTACCGATACCATCTGGGGCATTGGTTGCGATGCCACCAATGCCGACGCCGTTCGCAGGATATACGAGTTGAAGCAACGGCCCGAAACCAAGAGCATGATCGTGCTGCTGGCCGATGAGCGCGACCTCCTGCAATATGTAGCCAACCCCGACCTGGCCGTTTTCGATTACCTCGAAGGGGTAACGAAACCCACTACTGTTATTTATGAGGGGGCGATCGGATTGGCCGATAACCTCGTCAACCAGGATGGATCCATTGCGATCCGCATCGTACAGGAAACTTATTGTAAACACCTCATCAAACGCCTGCGCAGGCCCATCGTGTCTACCTCGGCCAATATCAGCGGAGAACCTTCCCCCCGCACATTTGCCGAAATACCGGAAGCCATCAAAGAACAGGTCGATTATGTGGTGCGACATAGGCGTGACGATACAGCCATTGCAGCTCCTTCGGCCATTGTGCGCTGGGAGCGCGGGCAGGTAACTGTCATAAGGCCATAACTGCAGAAACAAGGGATGATAACAACAAAATAGCGAACCACCCGTGCAATTGCTCGTCATTCAAACCGCCTTTATCGGAGATGTTGTACTGGCCACCGGTATCATCGAAAAGCTGCACCGCCAGTATCCACAGGCGCAGATCGATTTTATGGTGCGCAAAGGCAATGAAGGCCTGGTGAAAAATCATCCCTATCTACGGGAAGTACTGATATGGGAGAAAAAATCCGGAAAAAAGTACAAGAGCCTTTGGGATCTTCTGCAGCGCGTACGGGCTAAGCAGTACGATAAGATCATCAACATACAACGTTTCGCCGCTACAGGATTGATCACGGCCCTTTCAGGCGCTAAAGAGACCATCGGCTTCGATAAAAATCCTTTCAGCAGGTTCTTTACCAAAAGGATAAAACATGTCATCAGCGATGGTACCCATACCCTGCACGAAATAGAGCGGAACGATGAACTGATCAGCGATTTCACCAGTGGCCCTCCCGAAAGACCCCGTCTGTATCCTTCGCCAGCCGATGAAGAAGTGGTAAAGGGATATCAGCAATTGCCTTATATCACCATCTCTCCGGCATCAGTATGGTTCACCAAGCAGTACCCTGCTGATAAATGGGTCGCTTTTTTGCGCCAGCTAACACCGGCCTATACAGTATACCTGCTGGGTGGCCCCGGCGATGCCGACCTGGCTGCTAACATACAGCAAGGAGCGCCCCACCTCAAGGTGCTAAGCCTTTGCGGCAAGCTCAACTTCCTGCAATCAACCGCCCTGATGAAGCAGGCGGTCATGAATTACGTCAACGACTCTGCGCCCATGCATTTCGCTTCATCGGTCAATGCACCGGTCACCGCCGTGTATTGCTCCACGCTGCCTTCGTTTGGATTTGGACCCTTGTCCGACAAACAATTCATCGTAGAAGTGAAAGAACCTTTGCCCTGCCGCCCCTGTGGCTTGCATGGCCGCAAAACCTGTCCGCTCGGCCACTTCAAATGTGCTCACAACATACAGGAAGCCCAATTGCTGGCCAGCCTTGCCTAGGAGGTACGATGGTGCAATTTAATGTCGGCCTTCGGGTATAATACGATTGGCGCACCCTGCGCTACAAATACTTCCTTTCTTTTGCAAAGGCAGTTTTCCGCTTGTTCCATCTTGCTTACATTTGCCGAATGGATATCCGGTGTACCGATAAGGAATTGTTTGTGTTCAATAAGATCGCACATGCTGCGGCCGATCTCGGCGTGGAAGCATGGGTTATCGGCGGCTTTGTGCGTGATAAATTGATAGGTCGTAATACGAAGGATGCCGATATCGTTTGTGTAGGCGATGGAATTGAACTGGCCCACCGGGTAGCTGACCGGTTCAACCCGCGTCCGCCGGTAGCCTTCTTCAAAACCTATGGTACCGCGCAGATCAAACTAAAACACTTCTACAAGAAAGAAGATGCGGTACATGCCGGCGAACATGCCGTAAAGGAGCATGTTCATACGCAGGACGAGGTGGAGGCAATGGCAGAGCCAATGCCGGTGGAAATGAAAGACGAATCGGCTTTCGAAATAGAATTTGTGGGAGCCCGCAAGGAAAGTTACCGCTATCATAGCCGCAACCCCGAGGTAATGCCTGGCACCATCAAAGACGACCAGGACCGGCGCGACTTCACCATCAATGCCATGGCCATCAGCCTTAACAAGGCCGACTATGGCAAACTGATAGACCCCTTCAACGGCCTGGCCGATCTGGAAAGTAAACTCATTCGCACCCCGCTCGATCCGTTAACCACCTTCAGCGATGATCCGTTGCGCATGATGCGGGCCGTCCGATTCGCCTCACAGCTCGGGTATACGATCCATCCACCCGTATTCCAGGCCATCAAAGACAATGTGGAGCGCATACGCATCATTTCCCAGGAAAGGATTACCGACGAGTTGAATAAAATTCTGTTAAGTCCGCGTCCTTCAGTAGGGCTCGATCTGTTGTACAAAAGCGGTTTGCTGCACATCATCTTTCCGCAAATGATTGATCTGGTTGGAGCGGAATATGTTGATGGAATGGGGCATAAAGATAATTTCTACCACACCCTGCAGGTAGTCGATAATATCAGCCAGCACACGCACGATCTGTGGTTGCGTTGGGCAGCATTATTGCATGATATCGGCAAGCCGCCTACCAAGAAATTCGAAGGCGGTCACGGGTGGACCTTCCACGGCCATGAGGTCGTTGGTGGCCGTATGGTACCCCGCATTTTCACCAGGCTTAAATTACCGCAGAATGAAAAGATGCGGTTCGTACGTAAACTCGTCGAATTGCATTTACGCCCCATCAGCCTTACCAAGGAGGATATCACCGATTCAGCTATCCGCCGATTGCTGTTCGATGCCGGCGATGATATCGATGCACTCATGTTGCTGTGCAGTGCCGATATTACGTCCAAAAACAAGCAGAAAGTAAAACGCTATCTCGAAAATTTCGAATTGGTAAAGGAACGCTTGCACGAAGTGGAAGAGAAAGATCGCATCCGCAACTGGCAGCCTCCCATCACCGGCGAAATGATCATGGAAATATTTGGCCTCTCACCCTGCAGGCAGGTGGGAGATATCAAGAACGCCATCCGGGAAGCGATCCTGGATGGAAAAATTGATAACAACTACGATGCCGCTTACGATTTTATGATGAAAATTGCTGTGGAAATGGGCCTCAAACCAATCGTATAATTACCAGGCGCTAAAAGGGTTGCTGGTATGATAGTTGTGCGAAGAAAAGAGTTTAGAGGAATTATATTACTTTTGGAGCAATAACAGCTGGCATAAGTCTTCACAACTGCTGGACCAAAACCCAAAAACACGAAACAACTATGGCTGTACTGAAATTCAGGATATATTTTGAAGAAGACGATAGCATCTACCGTGATGTGGCCGTAAAGCATACCCAATCGTTTTTACAGCTGCACCAGATCATTCTGAAAGCCTACGAGTTCGATAATAAACACCAGGCTACCTTCTTCCGCAGCAACGACCACTGGCAGCGCGGAAGGGAAATATCGCTGGCCAAATACGATAAGGCGTACAAAGTAACGCCACTCCTGATGGAGGAAACGACCATTGGCTCCGAGATCCGCGATCCCAACCAAAAGTTCATCTACAATTACGATTTTGTAAAGGGATGGAGCTTCCTGGTGGAGTTGATCAATGTGTCGAAAGAAGAGAACGCCAAACTCGACTATCCGGTGGTAGCAAAAACCGAAGGTATTGCACCATCACAATATGGCACCAAAGGCCTGGTAGGCGATAAGCTCACTGAAGTGGAGGAGAAATACGATCTCAAGGCCGGCGCCGAAGGATTCGGAACCGAAGGGGATGATGATGAAGATGGACTCGGGCTGGGTGAAGAAGCCGACGAAGAAGGCAAGGACGAAGAAATTTAACATAGAACCGCAACCTATTGGGGGAGGTGATGTCCAGCAGCGGAGATCACCTCCCTTTTTGTTAACAGGATAAGATGCAGCCAACCTGTATAGTAATTGTAGGACCCACCGCCGTTGGAAAAACGGCCCTGGCTATCCGCGTAGCAGAACAGTTTCAGACATCGGTCATCTCCGCCGATTCGAGGCAGTGTTTCCGCGAAATGAGCATCGGGGTAGCCAAACCTTCGACCGAAGAACTGGCGCGCGTGCACCATTACTTTATCAATTCACATTCCATACAGCAGGAGGTCAATGCCGCCGTGTTCGAACAATATGCGCTACAGTCCGTTAACCAAATATTCGCGCATCGCCCCGTAGCCGTTATGACGGGTGGCACAGGATTATATGTAAAAGCATTTTGTGAAGGGCTCGATGATATACCGCCCGTATCGCTGGAGGTTCGTGAACAGATCAGCCGGCAGTATGAACAGCAGGGCCTCTCCTGGTTGCAACAGCAGGTAGCGCAGCTCGACCCGGTGTATTACAGTACCGGCGAAATACACAACCCTCAGCGGCTCATCCGGGCCCTCGAAGTGAAAATGGCCACCGGGCAGTCCATCCGGACCTATCAGCAGGGTAATAAGGCAACACGCCCCTTCAAGATTGTTAAAATTGGACTCGACCTCCCCCGTCCCTTGCTCTATGAAAATATTAACCGGCGGGTGGAGATCATGATGGCGCAGGGTTTGCAGGAAGAGGTACGATCCTTGCTTCCCTGGAAGCACCTGAACGCACTTCAAACCGTGGGATACAACGAGTTGTTTGATTATTTCGGGGGCCAAAAAAGCCTTCCGGAGGCCGTGGAAGCCATAAAAACCAATACCCGGCATTATGCCAAGCGGCAATTGACCTGGTTTAAGAAAGATGTTGAAACACAATGGTTTTCGCCAAATAATGAACAGGATGTCCAGGAATTTTGTGCGGCAGCGACGCGCTGAATGGAGAGGAAAGTTGCATCATTGGGCAGATAATTAGCATGGGTAAGGTCAACTACTTAGCGAAAGGTAAATTTTGTTAATATTATGACCAGATGATGAATTGGATGTGAAATTATTCTAATAAGATATCCGACTTTTGTAATGCCAAACAACCAGCCGGGAGCGAATCCCGGCAATCCGTAGAGATCCCCTATGAGGGCTTTTAAAGTGAAGGGTTAAGGTTTTTAAAAGAACCTTGAAAACAAACCCCGCCTTTTCAGGCGGGGTTTTATTATGGTAATCCACTAAGTAAAAAATGAGTTTGCGCATCACGCGCATAGGCGGTACAGGCTATTATAACTTGAAGCCCACCGTGAGCATGATATTGCTGGTTTGATCTTTAATGGTAGCGTAGGTGTTTGCACGGGGAGCATCTACGCGGTAGGGGAAATCGCTGTCTTTGCTAAGCGCACGCACATAAGTAAGGTCGATCCACATACCCCGGTCGCGGTAACCCAAGCCGCCGCTCACGTTCATCTTATTCGCTTTGAGTTCGCTGTCTTTGTAGGGATTGCCGTAGTAAGCAAAACCAAGGCGGGTCATGATGGTATTGAACTTCAGTTCACCACCCACCCGGAAGTTGATAGCGCCTTTGTATAGTTCCTTTACGGCATCGCTTACCTGCTTGTAGTATTCTGCTTCTCCATTGTCTTCGGCTTCTTTGAATTTGGAGCTGCCATACGTTACATATTCAATATCGGCAGAAATAAAACCACGCTGGGCCGATACATCTTCCACTTCGTGCAACACGTAAGAGCCGCTCAGCATAAACTTCCAGGGCGAAACCATGTCATACTTATAAGTAGGGTCGCTGCCATTCTGGAACACGGCCGAGCGTACACTGTCAACCCCTTTACCGGCGCCAAACAGGTTCTCGACATCGGTCACCATTTTCAGGCTGGTCTGTTCTTTCAGGGCATAAAGGCTTGGCGTATGCACCGCCACACCCAGTCTCAGCCTGTTGATGGGTTTAAAGATCAAACCCAGTTTGGCATTGAAACCAACTCCCTTCGAGGTATACTCTTCCTCAACCCTTGAGTAATTGAAGTCATTGAGATCGGTCAGCGGGTCCGATTCAGTGAAAGTGCTGTTGCGAACATAATTCACGATGGGGATGCCCACGCTCATGCCCAGGAACAGCTTGTCGTCCATATTCGAAGCAAAGCCCAGGGCGATCTCGGTAATGCCTCCCTTGGTGGTTACCTGCTTTTCCTGGTTCACTACACCCAGGTCTTCGGCCCTCGAAAATACCGTGCTGCCACTGGCTGTACTGTCAATGTCGACGAGATAAGTATAGAGGGCCATTTTGGTCTGCAGCGATATGGAATTATCGTTGAGTGCATCGTTAATGATATCCTTATTATAGCGGCCTGGATTCTGGTTCTTGGCATTCACATAAAAGTTATAGAACTCATTGGCCAAAGGCTCTGTAAAGGAACTGTAATCGTTGGTGCCCTTGTAATAGGTGCTGCCGGCAAAATTGGCCACCCGGTTTACGCCTATGCTGAAGGCCTTGCTGCTCCAGCGGCTGTAAGGATCGCTGTAGCCGAAAACCAGGCCCGAAGCACCGAGGTTGAAGCGGGTGAGGTTATCGGACTTCACATCCGTACCGCGAAAACTTCCTTTGGCGCTGGCCAGGGTGAGTCCGGGACTCAATACCAGCTCGCTCGTTTTATAGAAACCCAGGCCTGCGGGGTTTACCCACAGGTTGGTGATCTCGCCACCCAGGGCGCCTACAGCGCCGCCAATCGCCATACTACGGGCCGATCCCGAAGGAACATTCCAACTCATGCGCAACGCATCCTCGGGAGTCTGGGCCACCGCCTGCTGCCCGGCAAACAAGGCGGCGATGAGGTAAATTTTTCTGTTCATGTGTGTCAATTCAAATTGATCGGGGGAAGTATAAAAAAAGAGGAATCAAAATTCAAGACATCTTAAATCCTGTTTCCTCTCATGAATATTTTCAAATATTAGTTGCCACCGCGTGAAGGCCTGCTAACACCACCACCGCCGCCGCCACTGCTTCCGCTACTTCCACTACTGCTGCTGCCACTGCTACTGCTGCTTCTTGAAGAGCTGCTGGAAGAAGAGGGGGTATAGCTACGGCTCGATGAATTGTCGCTCGAGGGCGTATAGGTACGCGTCGGACGATCGCTCGACCCCGGTGTGTAGTAAGTTCCTCTGCCGGATCCCGAATTGCTGTTGCCATTCGAGAACACTTTCCTGATGCTGCTGCCCAGGCTATTGGTGCTGCGCGTATTCGCATTGTTGTAGCTGGGTGCACCCGTCGAGAACATGCCTGTTTTCGAAGCGCTCAGTGCGCGGTTGCTGTTGTTGTAATTGGTGTTGGTATACCGGCTCAGGTTGAAATCTCGCACTTTGCTATACACCTGCTGGTTGCCCTTGGGGTTCACGATAATGATACCGGGACAATACGGGTTGTAATAGCTGTTCCAGGCGTAATACTGGTTGAAGTAGAAGTTGAAATTGTTGTAATAGTACGGGTTGTAGCCGGCGCCGTAGCCGTAGGAGAGCGGACTGTAATTCCAGCTGTTGTAGCGCCAGTCATTCCAGTCATAATCGTCAAAAGCGCTCCAGCGATAACGGTCGCGCACCCGCATCCGCAGCCAACGATCGTCGTACGAGTAACTGTCGTTGTAATTGTCGGCGCGGTAGTAACCGTCACGCTTGTTTTCCGTTTCCACATAAGCGGCACCGCCGCCACGGGCAGGCGAATAGTACACGTCATCCGGTGTCTTGGTTTCGCCGTGCCTGTACACACCGCAACTGGTAAAAACAGTTACTGCAAGTGCAGTGAAAAGTAGAAGTCGGGACATGATTAGGGCTATTTTAATGATTTACGATGTGAAGTTGCTACTTTTGCGTTCTTTCAGAATAAAATTACAATAAAAAGGCGGCTGGGACCATTAAAAAATGCAGCCGGATTGTTAAAGTTGACCATGAAAATCAGCCAGAAAGCCTTGATTTTTGTCGTTCAAACACATTCCTGTCCCGACCGGGCGCTATAACACAAACAAAATGAGCAAAGAGATCACCAGCAGAAGTGCCGACTATGCGCAATGGTACAACGACCTCGTCATAAAAGGCGGCCTGGCCGATTATTCGGCTGTACGCGGATGTATGGTAATAAAACCATATGGATACACCCTCTGGGAAAACATGCGCGACGCCCTCGATAAAATGTTCAAGGATACTGGCCACGTCAACGCTTATTTCCCGCTCTTTGTACCCAAAAGCCTTTTTGAAGCTGAAGAAAAGAACGCCGAGGGCTTTGCCAAGGAATGCGCCGTGGTAACCCACTACCGGTTGAAGTCCGATCCCAATAAAAAAGGCGGCCTCATGGTCGATCCCGAGGCTAAGCTCGAAGAAGAACTCGTGGTGCGCCCTACCAGCGAAGCCATCATCTGGAATACGTATAAGAACTGGATACAGTCGTACCGCGACCTGCCCATCCTCATCAATCAGTGGGCCAACGTAGTGCGCTGGGAAATGCGTACCCGCCTCTTCCTGCGTACTGCGGAGTTCCTTTGGCAGGAAGGCCACACCGCCCACGCTACGGCCCAGGAAGCCATTGCCGAAGCAGAACAAATGCTGCACGTATATGCCGATTTCGTGGAGAACTGGATGGCATTGCCCGTGATAAAAGGCCTGAAGTCGGAGAGCGAGCGATTCGCCGGTGCGGTTGAAACGTATTGTATCGAGGCCCTCATGCAGGATGGAAAAGCCCTGCAGGCCGGTACTTCGCACTTCCTCGGACAAAATTTTGCCAAAGCATTCGACGTAAAATTCTCCGACAAGACCAATAAGCTCGATTATGTATGGGCCACCAGCTGGGGCGTATCTACCCGCCTCATCGGTGCACTCGTAATGGCGCACAGCGACGACGAAGGGCTCATTCTGCCGCCTAAAATTGCCCCCTTCCAGGTGGTGATTGTTCCCATCTACAAGGGCGAAGACAGCAAAGCGCCCATCGATGCCAGGGTAACGGCCCTCATGGCCGAACTCAAGGCCGCCGGTGTACGGGTTAAATACGATAACAACGACAATACCCGCCCGGGCTGGAAGTTTGCCGAGCATGAGATGAAGGGAGTGCCGGTGCGTATCGCCCTGGGTGCCCGCGATCTCGAAAACAATGTGGTGGAACTGGCCCGCCGCGATACCCGCGAAAAAACAACCGTATCGCTCGACGGACTGGCTAACCATATCGTAAACCTGCTCACCGAAATTCAGCAGGCTATATACAACAAGGCCCTCAACTTCCGCAACGAGAACATCACGAAAGTGAACAGCTGGGATGAGTTCACGAAAGTGCTGAATGAGAAAGGTGGCTTTATCTCGGCACATTGGGATGGCACAGCCGAAACCGAAGAGAAGATCAAGGAGCAAACCAAGGCTACCATTCGTTGCATCCCGCTCGATGGCGAAAAGGAAGAAGGCGTTTGCGTGTTTAGCGGAAAGCCCAGCAAGCAACGGGTGTTCTTCGCGCAGGCTTATTAAGAAACGGATAAGAAATAGCGCACAACGATAAACTGGTCAGGGTGATCCCCACAGGATACCTCGGCCAGTTTTTTTATGCCCGCACAATAAAATACTCATCAATACTTTACATACCCGAAGCCGATTTTTCCTTACCTTGAAAGAACAAACAATGGGTATGACGATCGGAATTTTAAAAGAATCATCAGCCGAAACACGCGTATCCCTGCTGCCCGAAGCGGTAGCAACGCTTACCAAAAAAGGCATTACGGTATTGGTAGAGCAGGGGGCAGGAGAAAAAGCCTGGAGCAACGATCAGGAATATACCAAAGCCGGCGCCGGCATCAAAACACGGCAGGAGGTGTTGAATGCAGCCGATATCCTGCTATCCATCCACCAGCTCACCGACACCCATCCACTTTCCTCGAAAATATTGATAGGTGTTTACCAGCCTTTGTTCCATCCCGGCCTCATGCAGGACTGGGCCCGTCAGCAACTTACTACCTTCAGTCTCGATATGTTGCCCCGCACAACGCGGGCGCAGAGCATGGATGTGCTCAGTTCGCAGGCCAATATAGCCGGCTACAAAGCCGTGTTGCAAGCTGCTAATCACTATGGCCGTTATTTTCCCATGTTCATGACAGCCGCCGGTAGCATCGCTCCGGCCAAAATACTCATCCTCGGAGCAGGGGTGGCAGGCCTCCAGGCCGTTGCCACCGCACGCCGTCTCGGCGCCGTTGTGGAGGTCTTCGATACGAGGCCTGCAGTTAAAGAAGAGGTGATGAGCCTGGGAGCTAAATTTGTAGAAGTGGAAGGAGCGGCCGATGCCTCCAAAGCCGGTGGATATGCCGTAGAGCAAAGCGAAGACTACAAACAAAAGCAACAGCAAAAGATAGCCGAAAGTGCTGCTAAAGCCGATATCATCGTCACTACGGCGCAGATACCTGGCAAAAAAGCACCGATACTGATCACCGAATCTATGATTGGCGCCATGCGTAACGGATCGGTCATCGTCGACCTGGCAGCAGCCACCGGCGGCAATACACCGTATACAAAGAACAATGAAACGGTAACGGTCAACGGCGTGCGCATCATTGGCGATAGCAACCTGCCTGCCACCATGCCTGCCGATGCCAGTAAGCTCTACGGTAAAAATATCCTGAATTTCCTGCAGCTCATTATCAATAAAGAAGGGGCCATCCACCTCAACTGGGAAGATGACCTCGTGAAGGGCGCCTGCATCACGCATGGCGGCAACGTGGTCAACGACCGGGTAAAAGGCACAGCATAACAATTAACTACAGAAATCAACAGCTATGGAAGCAGTATTGAAATGGTTGTCCGATAGTCAACAGATCATATACATCGTGATCCTGATGATCTTCGTAGGAATAGAAGTGATCGGTAGGGTGCCCAGCGTATTGCACACGCCGCTCATGAGTGGCGCCAATGCGATACATGGCGTGGTGATCATCGGCGCCATCATTGTAATGGGCAAAGCCGAAGGCGATAACTATCCGGCACTCATCCTCGGATTCCTGGCCGTGGTATTGGGCACGCTCAATGTGGTGGGGGGCTTTGTGGTGACCGACAGGATGCTGGAGATGTTCAAGTCGAAAAAAAAGTAAAGCGCCGGTGTTGCTGACAACAGGGCGCAACAATCAATGGCATTAACGAATTAACGGATTATGGAATTCAGTATACTCACGCTCATCTATCTTATCGGATCGGTCACCTTTATCATCGGACTTAAGATGTTGTCGCACCCAGCCACTGCACGTAAAGGCAACTGGATAGCCGCGGCCGGGATGACGCTCGCTATACTCGGTACCATCTTCCTTTATCGGGATGATGAGACCGGCGCGAAGTTGCATAATTACGGATGGATCTTTGGCGGCCTCCTTATCGGCGCCATTGTAGGCACCCTGGCCGCAAAGAAGGTGAAGATGACCGCCATGCCCGAAATGGTGAGCCTTTTCAACGGAATGGGTGGCGCCTGCGCGGCCCTCATCTCACTCATCGAGTTTAGCCATTATGCAGGAGAAGGGTTTAAAAATTCCATCACGGAA
This sequence comes from Paraflavitalea sp. CAU 1676, assembly GCF_029223285.1. GTDB lineage: Bacteria > Bacteroidota > Bacteroidia > Chitinophagales > Chitinophagaceae > Paraflavitalea. The sequence continues at coordinate 442,851 of NZ_JARHUJ010000009.1, forward strand.
GCCTATGAATCCGGCGACCAGATCGACAATGCTGTACTGGAGCTGGGCGTACAATCGGGCGTACTCATTACCATCTTTGCCGGGCTGATCATTGGCTCTGTGTCGTTTGCCGGTAGTATGATCGCCTGGGGCAAGCTCAATGGAAAAATCAAGGACTTCGCCTTCAAAGGGCAGCACATCGTAAACCAGGTGATCCTGGTAGCAATAGTCGGCTTATCAATCTTTCTGATCTATAAGATCAGGATGAGTGTGGGGCCTGTCGACGATGCACCAACGACACCATTGAACATAGCATTCATCACCACGATGTTCTATACCGTATTGGCACTTTCGTTGTTGTACGGTATCTTATTCGTAATGCCCATTGGCGGGGCCGATATGCCGGTGGTGATCTCCCTGCTCAATTCGTTTACCGGTGTGGCCGCAGCTTGTGGCGGCTTCCTGTACGATAATAAGGTAATGCTTACCGGTGGTATCCTCGTAGGTGCGGCCGGTACCCTGCTCACGATATTGATGTGTAAGGCAATGAACCGGTCGTTGCTCAATGTACTGATCGGCTCCTTTGGTGGTGGCAACACCGGTGGGGGAGGAGGAGGTGGCTCGAAGGAACAAGGCGCCTACAAAGAAATATCCCTCAGCGATACAGCCGTCATCATGAGCTATGCGCACAAAGTAATGATCGTGCCGGGTTATGGACTGGCGGTGGCGCAGGCACAGCATGCCTGTCACGAACTGGAGAAGCTGCTCGAAAGCAAAGGTGTGACTGTAAAATATGCCATCCATCCCGTGGCGGGCCGTATGCCGGGACACATGAACGTATTGCTGGCAGAAGCGGATGTGAGCTACGAAAAACTGCAGGAGATGGAGCAGGCCAATGAAGAGTTTGCCACTACAGATGTTGTACTCGTACTGGGTGCCAACGATGTAGTGAACCCTGCTGCCAAAACCGATCCCGCGTCACCCATTTACGGAATGCCGATCCTCGATGTGGAACTGGCGAAAAATGTGATCGTCAACAAGCGCAGTATGAAGCCCGGTTATGCCGGTATTGAAAATGATCTCTTCTTCCAGCCCAAAACCTCGATGCTCTTTGGCGATGCCAAGAAGGTATTGCAGGACCTGATCGCGGAGATCAAGAATTTATAGGAAAGAACACCTCCCATAAAGCCACCATCGTAATTTGAACAATAAACCTTACAAGACGCCTGTCTGGAACATACTAGCTATCATAGCAATTAAAATTGTTTTTACCATTTGGTGGGGTTATTCCGTTATTGACCTCTGGTCAAATGACAGCGGTGGGGATTACAACGAAGAAGAGTTTTACCAACTATTCCTCAAATGGCAATTAATAAGTCTGGCTACAATAATCTTCCTTTTGGCAGCAGAGGCATTCGCTTATTGGAGGATCCGGTTTAGGGAAATAAAGAGACCTTTGGCACATATCCACATTGCATCATTATTTCTGGTTCTTGTGCTGATACCAGTCATAGGGACATTATTGACCATAGGCAACGCAAGGTTTGGCGTGTACGAACCTGATGATGCGGCCGTCGAGTTCGCCAGGTACAAACAGTTCATCATGTGGGGAAGCCTAATCATTGGCCACATATGCTTTGTAGTTGTATTGATAACGGCCCGGAAAACGCGAAGCAAACCGATAGATGTACCCCTTTCGGAAAAAGCCGAGATCCTCAGCGACTATTCGGAATCAATATAGCAGAAGGGGAAATAAATGCTTTAACACTTGTTTTGTTCCGGAAATGCGTATTTTTCTACCAAGACCTAAACCCAATAATCCCTTTGACTAAAAAAGCCTACACTCCTCCCATCTGGTGGTTAAGCATCATCCTGGCGTTTGAGATACTATCCACTGTAGCTTTGTTTCTCTCCCTTCAGTCAATTTGGAAAAGTGCTTCTGGCGAATTGGGTGACTATTACCAGCGGATCGTTGTATCGCAGTTAATGACTGTTGCTGGTATGTTGCTACTGATGGCAGGTGAGCTCTTTGTGTATTGTCGCTACCGGTATCATATTCGAAAAAAGCAGCTGGCGCTAATACATGTGGTGGGAATATTCATTGCGCTCGTTTTCATACCGATACTTTATTCTGTGTCCATGCCTTTTGTCGACGTAAATGTTGATGTTAAATCCACTTTGAATACGATTAAACAGATCGTTGCCTGGTCGATCCTGTTGATTGCGCATGCATTGTTTGTAACTGTATGGATCGATGCGCATAAAAACTGGAAGATGGCTGCCAGGCCCACTACCAACGAAAACGCCGACATCCTCAACGACTACGCCGAACAGTAATGGCCCCATTATTCATAAGCTTGAGGATTTTAGGTCAATATTAACTCTCCGGGCAAGGTCACTTGGCTTGAAAATGGCTATTTTTCTAGTCCATTAATCCCCTTCATCCAATGCGCAAAAAGCGAGGTCCATCCGATGGTCTGGCCATTCCGCCAACGCATTTCCTTGACCTGCAATTGGTGCTCATGATCTTTCTCATCCTCACCCAATTCGTGACGATGATCATAAACGATCGGTATGCAACCGTGACCAATCGGCCCGTTTATTTAGCGAGTAGGGAATACATTAGAGAGAACGGTTATCTGCTGGCTGCGATCCTTATCGTATTGTTCGTGGAGTGTCTCGTGTGGAGGTATCTAAAATATACACAACGTATTCAATGGTTCTTCTGGGGATATTATTTACCCTTGCTAATCATCCTGGTGGTACTGCCGGCGCTGGCCTTATGCCGTGGTACGTATTACTGCTTCCTGCAAAAAGAGCATATCGTATGGTTCTTCGCAGCCATCGGATTGTCGCACATCTCTTTTATTGCAGCGCTCAATGAAGCGTATGTGAATAAATACCCTGGCGCAACCGGGCATGATCTCGGCATCCTCGAAGGAATCTTCGACCTGTTTACTTAGTCTTCCGCAACCACTTCACCGCCGCCTGTATCTTTTTATCTTTGCTGTGATTAAAGTAATCGTCTCCGCCCACTACTTTGATGCCTGGCACCACATCATACACATAAGCCTTGCCATTCCGGTCGCGCACATACTCCATCGCCAGCACCATCGCATTGCCCTTGCCAGGCAGGTAGCGGCCATCGTTCGAGGTTACATACCCGCCGGTGGGTTCGCCAATCACGACCGACCTGGGCCTGCCCGTAAAGGCCACCGCCATCATTTCTCCCGCACTGGCCGTAACCGGGCCAACGATCAACGCCACCGGCAACTTCGATAAGTCACCGCAACCCCTTTCTGCTTTCAGCGGGATAGAGTCGTACCATTCCACCGCCCCCTGCTTCACCATCGAGGCACCCGTTACTTTACCCGAAGCATCCACCCCCTCACTGTACAGTCCAGCGCCCAGCACATTAGCCACCCCAGCCACCATCGGAAACAAATTGCCCCCAGCATTTAAGCGTAAATCAATGATGACACCCCTGGTGCCGGTGTGTGTATACCTGCACAACGAATCCTGGATGCGCTGCGCAAAAGCCCGCGCCTCGGTGGCCGATTGACCACCAAAGAAAGGAATGGAGATATAAGTAAACTGCTTATCCACCACACCGGCATAGATCCGCGGACCCTTGCTGGCTGCGAGTTTGATATTGGCGGTAAGCCTCGTGGTATCGAATGCCAATGCGGGATCAGGATTTTTGTATTGCTGACCGCCCAGTAGCAAAAAGCCATGCCGGTCGCCCAGTTGGTTGAAGGCATAACGCACCGCCGGAAAAACATCATCATACGTACGCGCATTCCGCGTAATCATGCCTACTGAATCGCGCACCTGAAGCCAGTTTACCTTGCTGCTGAAGACCGATTGTTTTTGCATCAGCGTAAGTGCACTATCCACAAATAAACGAACACTATCAGGTACCTGGGCAAGCGACACCTGACCCAAAAACAGAATCGCCACCAGGGCAGAGAGCATGTTACGCATCGGGGTGATTTAAGCGTCAAAAATAGGGAAATGCTCATCCCGTACAACTACATAAAGATGGGATGAGCCGGGCCTTGCACCGGCTACCAGAATTGCGGATTCAACCGTACATTTGCCGATTAAAATCAAGCATTGAACTTACCACCGGCATTACTGGAATCGCTCGAAGGCGTGAAGGGGTACAACCGTACCAGTTTTGAAGCCGTGCACCAATCGGGCAAACAGGTAACTTCCATTCGCCTCAATCCATTGCGTGTGGCAGCTGTCGACGCCGAAGCCGGGGCCACAGACAATGAAGAACTTCCCGCCGCACTTCGGCTGTTGTTGAAAGATACCGCCATTACGGCATCATCCATACCCTGGACGACCAGCGGCTATTATCTCTCTGAACGACCTTCCTTTACCTTCGACCCCGCCCTGCACGGCGGTGCCTACTATGTACAGGAAGCCAGCAGCATGTTCCTGGAACAGGCCCTGAAGCAAACCACCGATCTGCGTAAAGATATCCGGGTACTTGATCTCTGTGCCGCGCCCGGAGGAAAATCGTCCCTGTTGCAATCGCTCATTACACCCGGTAGCCTGCTCATCAGTAATGATGTCATCAAATCGCGCGCAGCGATACTTGAAGAGAACCTCACCAAATGGGGCGCCGCCAACACCATCGTCACCAACAACGACCCCGCGCATTTTGCCCGGCTCGAGAACTTTTTCGATGTGCTGGTGATCGATGCACCCTGCAGTGGCAGCGGCTTGTTCCGCCGCGATGAGGAGGCCATAAAGGAATGGAGCGAACACAATGTGGCACTTTGCAGCCAGCGCCAACGGCGTATCCTCGCCGATAGCTTTGGATGCCTTAAAGAGGGAGGGACATTGATCTATTCCACCTGTTCCTATTCAAAGGAAGAAGACGAAGACATACTCGATTGGCTCATGCAGGAATTTGAACTGGAAAGCCTGCCCCTGCAAACCGATCCTGCCTGGGGAATCGTAGAAACCACCAGCAGCGTGTCGCAAGCGACCGGTTACCGCTTCTTTCCCGACCAGGTAAAAGGAGAGGGGCTATTCCTCGCCTGCTTTCGTAAAAAAGAAGGCAGCGGTAATACAGCCAGGCTACCTAAAAAAACGAAATGGCAGAAAGTTTCTAAAACAGAAGCCGCCATCATACAACCCTGGCTCAACCCGCAACAGTCTATACAATTGTGGAAGCAGGGTGATATGATCATCGCCTTGCCCGCATCGCTCGAAGAAGCTTTGCACATAGCGGCCGAACACCTGTATTTACGCAAAGCCGGTATAATAATTGGGAAGGTTGCAGGAAACAGTCTCGTACCTGATCATGCATTGGCCCTCAGCGAGCTGCTCGCAACCACAACTGTTGCGGTATCGTTAAAAAAGGAAAACGCCCTGCAATATTTAAGGCGCGAAGAAGTTACCATACAAGCAGCACAAACCGGCTGGACCCTCGTAAAATACCAGGGAATTGCATTGGGTTGGATCAAGGTACTCGCCAATCGCATCAATAATTATTATCCTTCCGCCTGGAGGATATTGAAAAGCGGAAACAATTAAAATATGCTGCATCTTTGCACGGTTAAGAAATTCAAGTCTATGTTGAAAATCAAAGTGTTAATTGTTCTCTTTGTCCTCACAGCCGGTATGGCGGGCGCACAACAGCTCAAAGTACAGGGCGCAACACCTTCCCTGTACCTCACGCACACCGTTGCTGCCAAGGAAAACTGGTATAGCATCGGACGCCTGTACAACGCCAGTCCCAAAGAAATTGCCCCCTTCAACAACAGCAGCATGGATAAGCCACTGTCTATCGGACAGGCGCTGAAAATACCGCTCACCACCAATGTGTCGGTAGATGGTACAAAGGCCGCAGATGAAGTATTTGTGCCGCTGTATTACACCATACAAGACAAAGAGTGGCTCTACCGCATCAGTCAAAACCACAACAAAGTTCCCGTCGCCAACCTCGAAAAATGGAATAATATATCCAATGATCAGGTAAAGCCCGGCATGAATATCATCGTAGGGTATTTAAAAGTAAAACAGGGACAAAGTGCCCTGGCGGCCACTGGCACCAAACAGATCGTGGCCGTAACGGCAGCCCCGCCCGTAGCGAAAACCGAAACTCCGGCCATTACACCGGCAGCGAACACGCCGGCTACCACTACACCGGCCACCACAACGCCCAAAGAAACCAACACGGGGATAGTAAAGGCCGAAGAGCCCAAGTCAACACCGCCGGTAACTACACCCGAGAAGCCGGTTACCACAACCGTTGACAAACCTGTAGAGAAGCCAGCAGAAAAGCCGGTAGAAAAACCGGTTACCACACCAGTCATCAACACATCCACCAATCCGCCAGCTACTACCACACCAACCAGCAATACATCGGCACCGGTGAACAGTTTGCCGGCACCCGGACCTACTACTGCTTCCGGTAGCAACGCCAGCCATAAGGGCGGTTATTTCCGGTCGCAGTTTGCTGAATCGGGCAAAAATTCCACGGGTAATGCAGGCATCTTCCGCAGCACAAGCGGTTGGAAAGATGGAAAATATTATGCGCTGATGAACAACGTGCCTACCGGAACCATCGTGAAGGTGACATTCTCCTCTACCCAAAAAACGGTGTATGCAAAAGTGCTCGGACAGCTGCCCGACATGAAAGAAAGCGTGGGGCTCACCATTCGCCTCAGCGATGCCGCTGCCTCCGAACTGGGCGCCGAAAATGGGAAGTTCTATGTAGATGTAAAATATTAATAGTAGCACTACTGCTGTATAATAAAAAAGCTGCCGGCATCACCGGCAGCTTTTTTATTAGTAGTTACCCCCCCTAAAACCGGTAGCCCCTTAAGAAATCCTCGATCGTCATTCGTTTCTTACCCTCCAGCTGAATATCCAGCACATGGATATAGCCATCGGGACAGGCAAATTTCAGGTAGGTTTTGCCGTTGGTATCGGCCGTGCCGGGAGGTATGGTGGGAGGAGCAATTTCTTTTTTGGAGCGATAGATCTTTAAGGTCTTATCCTGCAGATAGGAATAAGCGCCAGGGTAGGGCGACAGACCGCGGATCAGGTTGTGCACCTCATACACGGTTTTGTTCCAGTCTATCTTCGTGGTCTCGGTAAATATCTTGGGCGCATGCCTGAGTGCGGCGCCGGCTTTTCCTCCATCGACATTGGCAACAGCGCCATTGCCGCCATTGAGGTCACTCACCACTTCATCCTGTGGTTTTTCTGCAATGGTACCCGCCGCCAGGCCTTCAACAGTTTTCACCAGCAGCCTGGCGCCCACTTCTTTCATATAATCGTGTACATCGCCGGCATTGTCGTCTTCACCAATGGGAAAACTGTCTTGCAACAGGATATGACCGGTGTCGATCTCCTGCTGCAATTTGAAGGTCGTAACACCGGTTACCTTTTCGCCATTGATCACGGCCCAGTTGATCGGCGCAGCGCCGCGGTATTGCGGCAACAAAGAGCCGTGCAGGTTAACGGTGCCTTTGGGAGGCATATTCCACACGACCTCGGGCAGCATGCGGAAAGCCACCACGATCTGCAGGTCGGCCTGCAGGGCGCGCAGCTCTTCCAGGAAAGCAGGGTCTTTCAATTTCACGGGCTGCAACAGGTGCAACCCATGCTCTACGGCATATTTCTTTACCGCACTCTCATTCATCTTCATGCCCCGGCCTGCGGGTTTATCGGGTGCCGTCACTACACCCACGATGCGGGCGCCTGCCTTTACCAAAGCATCGAGCGATGCCACGGCAAACTCGGGCGTACCCATAAAAACGATTCGCGTATCTTTTAATAGATCACTCATACAACTTAGATTAATCGGTTTTATAGATCAGGTACTTCTTCCTGATAGCCTTGAAACGGCTCAGTGCCGGCTCCCAGCTTTGGCGGATCTCCGCTTCGGTTTTACCAGCAATTACCTGTTGCATCAACGCATCACCGCCGGCCAGTTTATTGAAGAAGTTGCCTTTGTTCAGGAAGAAAGAATCCTTTTGCGGAAACAGCTTGTAGGCCTCCAGCAAATATTTGATCTGTATCTTATTGTCCACCTGCTGCAAAACCTGTTCCGGCGTACCGCTCAGGTCCCATCCATAACACAGCTTGTCCATCAGTTTCGGTTTGGTGGCTCCCGGCATGCTGCGCGGCGTAAAGCTTGCTAAATGTTGCGGCAAAAGCGGGTGGCCAAATACCTGGAAAGGTTTATCGGTTCCGCGACCTTCGCTCAGCACCGTGCCTTCAAAGAAACAGGTAGACCCGTACCAGTAAATAGATTGAATGGTGGGTAGGTTGGGAGAGGGCTTCACCGGCAACACATATTTACTGCGGTGGGTATAGCCGGCACAGGGAATGATGGTGAGTGAATAGGAACGATCGCTTACAGGCGCCCTTCGTTGCACCATCGCGGCCCTTTCGGGCGAAGCGGGAATATTGATGGGCGCCTTGATCTTTTTGCCCAGCCACTGCTCACCCGCCAGCATATACGCATATTCGCCGATGGTCATGCCATACACGATGGGCACCGGTTGCATACCCACAAACGAACGGAAAGCAGTATCCAGCACCGGACCATCTACATAAAACCCATTGGGGTTGGGCCGGTCGAGCACGATGAGTGGTTTATTGTTCTCCATGGCTGCCTCCATGAACTCCTGCAACGAAGAAATATAAGTATAGAACCGCGTACCTACGTCCTGGATGTCGAACAACAGCACATCGGCATTGGCCAGGTCTTCTTTCGATGGCCGGAGTTTGCTGCCATACAGCGACACCACCGGGATGCCCGTGGCCGCATCCGTATAGTTGCCGATCTTTTCACCCGCATCGGCCGTGCCGCGGAACCCATGTTCGGGACCAAAGATCACCGTAATGTTTACGCCCTTTTTCTTCAGGGCATCTACGATATTCTCCCCACCCAACACTGAAGTGTGGTTAGCAAACACCGCCACCCGTTTTCCCTTCAGCCGGGGCAAGTACAGTTCGGTACGCTCCGCGCCAGGCAGGATATTGTCTGCCGTAACGGCAGTCGGTGCCTGTCTGGTCGCTTGCTCCTGAGCTAGATTTGAGGGCTGCACCAGGGGCCTCCAGGCGGCACAAAAAAGTGCTCCACCCATCAATCCGTACAGAAGAAATTGCTTCATAAAAACCTGATATATATTATGGTATGCCTTAAGTACTTGAATCTCAAAGATAACATCAAAAACTGCCCCTGTCTGAAATTTTTCCCGTTACTTTGTTCGAAGTAACCGGTCTTTGTTCTCGTCGGCAGATTAGCAACAAGGTGGTGACTGCCCAAATAACTTTTTAAAATACATTCATAATGCAACAAGTAAAAGCTGGTGACACCGTAAAAGTACATTACCACGGCCGCCTGACTGACGGAACTACCTTCGACTCTTCAGAAGGCCGCGATCCCCTCGAATTTGAAGTAGGCAGTGGCGCTGTGATCCCAGGATTCGATAATGGTGTTACCGGTATGGCAGTTGGCGAAAAAAGAACCATCAACATCCCAGTAGACCAGGCCTATGGTCCCAAAGACCCCGGTATGCTCGTAGAGTTCCCTAAATCCAACTTTCCTCCCGATATGGTGCCCGAACTCGGCATGCGCCTCAATATGACCAATGGATCCGGACAAGTGATCCCCGTTGTCATCACCGACGTAAAGCCCGAAACCGTAACGCTCGATGCCAACCATCCGCTGGCGGGCGAAGACCTCATTTTTGAGATTGAACTGGTATCCATCGGTGGTGGATCGCGCATTATAATGCCTTGATTTACACTGCAGGAAACTGCAAATTACTATAGTAAAAGCCCGGTATGAACTTACCGGGCTTTTTTATATTTTGGCCTGAAAGATTTACCTATGAAACTCATCTACACCACTATCCTTGCATCCGTATTGTCCGTAAGTGCGCAATTCACACAAGCGCAGGACAATGACTCGACCCTCGCTGCCAGCAATGCCTTAAAAGCTGCAGAAAGCCTTATCAAAGCCAGTTTTTACCAGGATTGGAAATCCTATGCCGACCTCTCCAATCCATCCGCCATCAAGTTCTATGGTGGGCCGCAGCAGTTCAAAGAACACGTTGTGACCATGTACTTCCGTAATGAACCCAAACTGGAAGAAAAGCCCGAAACCCTGCGCATTACCGAACTGCGCAACGACGTAGACCAATGGCAGTCCGTCATTGAAAAAGTGCGCAACACCTTTATCGATGGCAAAAAAGCGATCATCACCTCCTATATCGTGGGACAATCGCTTGATGGAGGAAAAACCTGGAAATTCATCGATGTAAGCCACAATTCGCTCGAAAACCTGGCGTTTATCTTTCCTACCATTTTCACCGACCTCACCATTCCGCTAGGCAAAACCGTGATACCCAGCGAGATCGTAGAGGCCCAACCGGTAGTGGAAGAAGCACCCAAGCCTGCGCCAAAAAAGCGTGTGGCCACCAAACCGAGAAAATAAACGATCTCACATAGTAGTAAGTTAGATGGTCGGGCCGCCAAAAGCGGCCCTTTTTATTTAGCTGAAACCCGCACAATTAGCTGACATTTAATTTGATACAAGGTGGGTATTCACTGGGAATGGCACTGGGGTTTTCGCGTCATCCACGCTAAATTGTAGTAAACTCCTTGATTATAGGCACGTTACAGCTATGCTACCAGCAACGGAAAATAGCAGGGGGTGCACTGGCCAGAGGACTCCAGTGCCATTCTTAGTGGATATCAGTGCGGTTTGCAGGCAATATCCGTACAATATACAGCGGCAAACAGTAGGCTTTCTATTAGCTTAACTACGGCGATTACCACTTCCACCAACGCCGGTACGCCACAAAAAGAATGGCCAGCACCAAAAGACCAGTCGCAACGATAGAGCCCTCGAAGCCGAAAGCACCGCCCGTGAGGAGCAGGTTGTCCTTGCGGTCCATCTGGAACAGGCTTTGTAGGCCCAGGCCGCTCACCTCATATCCCAGGATAGAGCCCTGGAAGAAATTCCAGCTGAAATGAAAGCAGATCGAAAACCAGAGGTTGCGCACAAACACATAGTTCATGCCCAGCAAAACGCCGCCGGCCAGCAGGTTGATGAACGCAACCGGCGTCAGGTTGGCATTGCCCAGGTGCATCAGCATAAAAAGCACCGCTGCCGCGCCAAGGGCTATCCACTTGTTGAAAGAAGAAAGGAGATTATTGAGGATGTAGCCGCGAAAAGCGATCTCTTCGCTGAAGGCCGTCAGTAAGAACAGCAGGAATGCGATAGCCATCGGGCCGGCAGCAAACTGTGTATCCACCCAATCGATATTGCCCGTAGCATACAACAGCAAGGAGCCACCACCCAGCAACACAATGCCCAGTAAAAAGCCGGCAACGGCTTCCCGTTCGTGCCCCTTCCAGGTAAAACCCATGCTGGCGATCGAAGCGCGGTCAACACCACGGCGAAAAACAAGGGCCATCCCGATCACTGCCAGGCAGCTGATCATCTGGATGGTCATGGTAAGCGGGTAAGGATTCTTAACCAGCTCCTGGGCGTTTTCGGGGCCTATCTTCATCACCCACAAAAAGCCTGCACCAGCGCCCACCATGAAGTAGATACCAACATATGCAATAAAAAAAACAAGTGCACGTACCCAGCCGCGGGTAATGTAAGGTTGATCGCGTAAACTAAATGCCATAAAAGTATATCTTGCCAAAAATACAATGGCATGTTCGATAAATACGAATACACCCTACAGGAAAAATTTTTAAGGTACGTGCAGATAGATACGCAGAGTGATCCTCAGTCGAATACCTACCCCTCTACCGAGAAGCAAAAAACGCTCGGGCGCCTGCTGGTGCAGGAGTTGCTGGCTATGGGTCTGTCCGATGCTCACCTCGATGAGTATGGCTACGTATATGCCACCATACCTGCCAATACCGATAAATCCGTGCCGGTCATCTGCTTTTGTGCGCATATGGACACAGCACCCGACTGTTCCGGCACCAATGTAAAACCTATCGTACATACGAACTACAATGGAGGCGAGATCGTGTTGCCCGATGATCCTACGCAGATCATCTCTCCCGCCGATCATCCCTACCTGCGTAAAAAGATTGGAGAAGACATCATCACCGCATCGGGCACTACCTTACTGGGGGCCGATGACAAAGCCGGTGTGGCCGTGATCATGGATATGGCCCATTACCTTACTACACATCCCGGGATCAAACATGGCACCATCAAAATATTGTTCACCCCCGATGAAGAGATCGGCAGGGGAGTGGACCGGGTAGATATTAAGAAGCTGGGGGCTGAATTTGCCTATACCCTCGATGGCGGTGAACGCGGATCGTACGAAGCAGAAACCTTTTCGGCCGATGCCGTTACGATCACCATTCATGGTGTGAGTGCACATCCCGGCTACGCGAAGGGAAAGCTGGTCAATGCCGTCAAGGTAGCAGCTTACTTCCTCGAGCAACTGCCGAAAGATGGCTGGTCGCCCGAAACCACCGAAGACCGCTACGGCTTTGTACATCCGGTACACATGGAAGGCATCACCGAAAAAGCCACCCTGCAGTTCATCATCCGCGACTTCTTCACACACAAGCTGGCTGCTTACGAAAGTGCCCTGCGCGACGAACTCGAGCTGGCGCTGCGTAAATTTCCGGGTGCCCGCGCCGAGTTTGAAGTGAAAGAGCAATACCGCAACATGAAGGAAGTGCTGGAGCAATATCCGCAGGTATCGGAATATGCCAAAGAAGCCATCACACGAGCTGGCGTACCGGTGATAGAGATGAGCGCCCGCGGCGGCACCGATGGATCGCGCTTATCGTTCATGGGCCTGCCCTGTCCAAACCTTTTTACCGGCGAAATGGCCTTTCATGGCAAACATGAATACGTAAGTGTACAGGATATGCAGAAGAGTATGGAAACCATCGTGCACCTGGCCATGATCTGGGAAGAAAAAGCATAAGCCACCTGCTGCGAAACCTTCAGAACGAACGCAACAGACCACCTCAATGCGAAACAATATAGGCCGCTGCCCAACCTTTGGGCAGCGGCCTTCGTCAACAAAGTAGCGGATATTAATGAAAAGAATGTACCTTTTCATCAATGAACGCAATCAGTACCTATGCGTTTCGCCTTACTTATCTCCAGCAGCCTGCTCGCCCTGAGCACCCGGGCGCAGCACCTCATCGCCAACGGCAGCTTCGAGGATGAGAACCTTTGCACCGAATACAATCACAACTGCGCGCCTGAAGCTTGGATCGCCAATTCCTTTTATGCCAACTATTATTACCACTCCCCCGGAAAAGCCGCGGAGGGTACGCATTTCGTGGGGCTGGCATCGGGCAACCGGTTGCAACAGGGCACCCATAACTTTGTTCGCACCCGGCTTTTGTGTGGACTGCAGCCTGGCCACCGGTATATGTTACAATTCTACGTTCGCTCACGGCATGATATACTTGATAGTGTAGGCGCCTGGTTCAGTCAAACAGATTTCCTGCTTGAGAAACGGAGCTTTAAATTATTACAACCACAGCTCTGGGCCACCCAGGCACTGGATACCTTATACGAAGATCCGCGCGAGTGGCAAAAAGTGCGGCTCCTCTATACCGCTACCGGCAATGAACAGTATCTTACAATTGGCAGTTTCAACAGGAAGGAATACATCTTTCGTGGTGCACCCGATCTCAACAACGACTATTATTTTTTCCTCGATGCCGTATCCCTGCAACCGGTCGATCCCGCCGAACAATTGTGTGCGCAGGCCGATAGCGTGAAAGCCGAAGTGTACCTGGAAAACGAACGCCACGAATACCTGCGTAAGCTGGTGTACATGCGCACTAAAACGCCGCCAGTCAGCAGGCCATTACCCAAAACGATCACGCGCATACCACCACCCAAACAACACATCGATACGCTCATTATACCCGATATCTATTTCGCTACCGCACGTTACCAGCTCACTTCCAAAAGCTACGGACTGCTCGACAGTTTTGCACACAAACTCAATACCAGGCGTATCGATTCGCTGGTCGTGGGTGGGCACACCGATACCATCGGCACCCTTGCCTACAATGAAGCGCTGTCGCTCAACCGCGCCAATGCGGTCAAAGAGTACCTCCTTGGAAAATTAAATGATAAACAGGCGCCGGTCGTAGCGCGGGGATATGCCTACCGCTACCCTGTAGCCAGCAATAAAAAACCGGCCGGCCGTCAGCAGAACAGGAGGGTGGAGATCTACGTGTACCGCAAAGAGGAGTAAGCACCACCACAACTTACACGGGCGTGACCGTTTTATCTACGATGGCCTTGATGATCTTATCGGCATGTTCGCGCGAGTTCTCGATAAACCATACATGGGTATTCATGCCCCCGCATACCACGCCCGCCAGGTATACATTGGGCAGGTTGGTTTCCATCGTGTCATTATTGTAAGTAGGTTGCAGCAGGCCATCATCCGACAATTGAATGCCCAACTTACGCAGGAAATCGAAATTGGGCCGGTAACCCGTTAGTGCGATCACATAATCGTTGGCGATCGTCTCTACGCCATAAGGAGTTTGAATATCTATTTCAGTAGGGCGTGCGGCTTTTATCTGCGAATTGAAATACACTTTGATGCTGCCTTCTTTGATACGATTCTCGATATCGGGCTTCACCCAGTATTTCACGCGGTCGCCGATCTTTTCCTTGCGCACCACCATGGTAACATCGGCGCCTTTTCGCCAGCACTCCAAAGCCGCATCGACGGCCGAATTACTGGCACCCACCACCACCACTTTCTGCATGGCATAGAAGTGGGCTTCCTTATAATAATGTACCACCTTCGGCAACTCTTCGCCCGGAAAACCGCAATACAGTGGAATATCGTAGAACCCGGTAGCAACAATAAGGTGGGTGGCTGTATATTCTGCTTTCGAACTGGCAACTAGGTATCGATCGCCCTGCCGTTCAACATTGGTGACGGCTTCCTGCAGGTGTACGGACAACTGATTAGAGATCGTTACGCGGCGATAATACTCCAGCGCCTCCGGGCGGGTTGGCTTCACATTATTGGAGACAAAAGGGATGCCGCCGATCTCCAGGCGTTCGGAGGTAGAAAAGAAGGTCATGTTCAACGGGTAGTTGAACAATGAATTCGTTAAACAACCTTTTTCAAGTATGAGATAGTCTATTCCAGCCTTCTTAGCTGCGAGGCCGCAAGCCAATCCAATAGGGCCGCCTCCCACAATGATCAATGAATAATGTTGCGCCATAATAAGTAATAACAGGCAAAAGCTTCGTCGGTTCTAATACGAATACTATCGTAACTATTTGGTAGTATCATTAATATATGCGGCACAATTATATATATAATTAAAGGAGCAAAAAATTTTTTTTGTGCAGCACGACCATTAGATTTGGTGTCATGTAATCGTTAACAATTCGATAACGACCCATTAGAAAACTAACAGTCACATGAGAAGAGGTAAACCATCTACTGCCAGGAACATCATTCCTTAGGGTAATTCTATCGCCCGACAGTATTCCCACCTTTTCTATTTCTATCATGCACTCCTCAACAGAGTGGCACCTTCTATTTAGCCATGAACAATGAAACATTGTTTTCCAAAGGCCATCACCTGCGGATAACAGCGTTTGCACTTGCCCCAAGCTTCGTTTTTATTTAGCCATGAAACAGTGATTGCTGCAACCAGCCGGCACGCCCGGTTACGATTGTATTTGCCTTGCCATGTACTGGCAGGAACGGAATATCCTTGTCCTGTAGAAAGCCCGATCCTATTGTGCAAAGTTTATTTACCAATACTAAATACAACACGTAATGAGCATGAGAAAAACGCTGTCACTTGTCATCACCATGTTGTTGCTTACGGGCACCCTGCTCGCGCAAACCAGGGTGATCACCGGAAAAGTAACTGACGACAAAGGCGGCCCAGTCCCCAACGCATCAGTAATTATCAAAGGCACCAACACCGGTACTACCACCAATGGAGATGGCGCCTTTTCCATCACTGTGCCTGCAACGGCTAAAACGCTGGTCATATCCGCAGTAGGCCAGGGTTCCGCAGAAATCGCGATCACCAGTAAGAACATCGTCGATGTATCCTTGAAAAACCTCGACAAAGAATTACAGGAAGTCGTAGTAGTAGGTTATGGAACGCAGAAAAAATCATCTGTAACTGCCAATATCACAACCGTGAAAGGTGCGGCACTCGCCGATAAACCTGCACCCAGCTTCGATGCCTCCCTCGGTGGCCGCGCAGCAGGTGTACAGATCACGGTACCCAACGGTGTGGTGAACAACCCGCCCGTATTCCGCATTCGCGGTACCAACTCGATCAACCTGAGCTCCTATCCGTTGATCGTGATCGATGGAATTCCAACATTTACCGGTGACGTTAGTAGCGCCAATGCTGCTGCCAACCCCCTGGCAAGCGTAAATCCTTCAGACATCGAGAGCATGGACATCCTGAAAGATGCGGCTGCTACCGCTATATATGGTAGCCGTGGCGCCAATGGTGTTGTGCTGATCACCACGAAAAAGGGTAAGAGAGGAAAATCAAAAGTTACCTATGATGGCTGGGCTGGTGTGTCAAAAGCTACCCGGCTTTGGGATATGCTCAATGCCGACGAATATATGCTGGTGAAGAACGAAGGCCTGAAGAATGCTAAATCTACCAACTATCCTGGTTTCCTGCCCACCAATGGTCCTGATGGCAAGCCGATCAATACCGACTGGTATGATTATGCTTACCGCAATGGTTTCTCCCACAGCCACAACGTGGCAGTGTCTGGTGGTACCGATAATACCACTTATTATTTCTCTGCCGGTTATACCGATCAGCAGGGTATCGTCATCAAGAACTCTTTTAATCGTAAGAATATTCGCTTTAATGTTGATAACCGCATCAGCAAAATTTTGTCGGTTGGTTTGAATGCGAACTATTCCAACGAGCTGAACAAAGCATCGATCAGCTCCGGTTCGTTGCCCGGACAGGCTTTCTCTTCTGCAGGTCTGGCCCGTCTCGCACTGGCGCTTCCTCCGAACATTTCACCCTACAACAATGATGGTACCTATAATGTAAGTGGAGCCGCTATTGGAAAAATGAACAACGTGGAAGGGATTAATTTCTATAACCCGGTTCCGTTGATCGATCACAACTACTCCAATGCAGAGAACGATCACATCCAGGGTAATGTGTACATTCAGTTGAAGCCCATCGCCGACCTTACCATCCGCACCAACTACGGTATTGACTATCTCAATGTAGATAATCGTGGATTCACTACTCCGCTCAATGGCGACGGTTACCCCGGCGGATCTACTTTCGGCCTGCTCAATAAAATGAAGCGCTGGGTGTGGACCACTACGGCACAATACGACAAGACTTTCTTCGATAAGCATACCATTTCCGTGCTCGCAGGTACCGAGCAGCAGGGTACCAATACGGAGAGCTATGGCATTAACCGTACCAACTTAAGTGATCCCTTTTATACCAACCTGCAAGGTGGATGGCTCAACCAAACTGCTACCGGCATGGGTATTGGAGAAAACTATCTCTGGAGCGGTTTCTCGCGCCTGAATTATGACTTCGACAGAAAGTATTTCCTGACGGGAACGTTCCGGCGCGATGGCTACTCTGCCTTTGCCGAGGGACTCGAGTATGGTAACTTTTACAGTGTGTCTGCTGGCTGGGATGTCTCCCAGGAAAAATTCTTCACCAATTTGGGAATTGACAAAGTGGTGAACAGCTTGCGCCTGCGTGGCAGCTATGGTACCAGTGGTAACATTTCTGGTATTGGCAACTTCGCTTCCTATTCATTCTATAGCGCAGGAACCTACAATGGTCAGGCAACGCTGGCATTCTCACAGGCCGGTAACAAGGAACTTACCTGGGAAACCAGTAAGAAAACGGATATCGGTTTCACATTCGGCTTGTTCAACGACAAGATCACCGGTGAGTTCGCCTATTATAAAAACGATATCGACGGACTTTTGCTGAACGTTTCTCAATCTCCTTCAACCGGTATGCCCAATAGCCCGCTGATGAACATCGGGGAAATGTACAACAAAGGCATCGAGGTAACCCTGAACGCTACACCAGTTTCCAACAAAAACTTCCGTTGGAATACCTCCTTTAACTTCTCTACCAATAAGAATATGGTAACGAAGCTGGCGCCCGGCGTACCTTTTGTTACCAATGCTACTGGTCTTGAAACGGTCAATATTACCAAGCCAGGATATTCGCTTGGTTACCTTTACCTGATACCTACAGAAGGTGTTGATCCGCAAACAGGCCGCCGGATATTTGTCAATGCCAATAATGACAGATTGCTGTATGATCACGCTGGTCCTACAGGCGCTAAGTACACTTACATGAAAGATGGTTCTCCAGCACCTGCCATCGATCTGGGCAGAGACGCAAGGACCCTTTACCAAAGTACGCCCAAATTCTACGGTGGTTTCGACAATACCTTCAGCTACAAGAAATTTGATCTCAATGTACTCCTGACTTACCAGGGCGGATTCTACGTGTACAACGGTACACAGGCAACCATCCGTGATCAGCGTTTCTGGAACAGCGAAAAGGCTGTGCTCAACCGCTGGCAGAAACCCGGCGATGTTACCGAAATTCCCCGCCTCGTATTCGGCGACAACGTGTCTAATGGTTCTGCCAACCCAATTTCCGACAACGTGCAAAAAGGCGATTTCGTGAAGCTGCGTAACGTAGCACTGGGCTACACGTTCGATCAGAAAGCACTCTCAAAAGTGGGTCTTTCTACAGCAAGAATGTACGTGTCTGGTCAAAACCTGGCGGTTTTGACTGCTTACAATGGACCCGATCCGGAAGTTTCCACCAACGGCAACGGCAACGGCAACCAGGGTGTAGACCGCAACTCAGTGGGTAATGCCATCACATTTACAGTGGGCCTTACACTTGGATTCTAATTAACTGATCAACACTCAAAAAAAAGAACATGAAAAGATATATGTTTAAGTTGGCACTGGTGGGTGGAATGACATCTGTGCTGTTCTCCTGTCAGAAGAAAACATTAAACCCGACTTCAAATACTTCGCTGTCTGATGTCACTGCGTTTGAAACGATCGACCGGATCGAAAACCAGGTAAAGGGAGTTTATTCAGCGCTCAAGTCTGGCCAAATGTATGGTGGTCGCTATTTTATCTACCACGATGCCCGTGGTGAGAATTTCATATCGGACGATGGTAACCGCGTAACTGCCCGTGCACCCTGGGAGTTTGCCATCAATAGTGGTGATGATGAGTGCAAAAACCTGTGGTCCGCTGCCTATACAGCTATTAACCGATCCAACCTGTTCCTCGATGGGATGGAAGAGACCGGTAATAAAGTAGCTGGTGACAAGGCCAAGGCGTTTCAGGCGGAAGCCCGTTTTGGCCGTGCACTGTCCTATTATAGCTTGTTGCAATTGTACGCCCGCCCATATTGGGATGGCAACGGTAGCAAACGTGGATTGCCATTGCGCCTGGTTGGTATCAAAGGCCCGGGTTTCAATGACCTGGCTGCCGCTTCGGTAGCAGAAGTCTATAAGCAGGTTATCGATGACCTGGACTTTGCCGAGGCCAACCTGCCTGTCACTATCGCCGACGCGGCGACACGCACTATCCGGGCACACCGTAATACCGCGATCGCGTTGAAAGTACGGGTTTACCTGATCATGCGCGATTATCCGAAAGTAATTACAGAAGCCAATAAGATCGTTTCTACGGCTGCTCCCTTTACGGCAACTTCCGGTGTGGCGCACGCGCTGCAGGCTAGTTATCCTGCCATATTCTCTTCGGCTGTAAATAGTACCGAATCGATCTTTTCCATGGGTTTCACGATCAACGACGCGCCTGGTACGCAAAACCAGCTGGGACACTATTACCGTTCCAAAGCTGCCGGTGGTGCTGCCATCTTTTACCTGAACCCGGCAAAGGTCCTGGGCGATGCAAGCTGGAAGACGTCAGACGATCGCCGAAAAGTGATCGATACCTCGACAGGGAAAGCATACCTGAAGAAATTCAATGGTGGAACCCCCTGGCTCGATTGGGCGCCGGTGATCAGGTATTCCGAAGTATTGCTGAGTCTCTCTGAGGCGCTGGCACGTACCAATGCTGGCAGCGTAGATGCGCGTGCAGTTGCACTGCTCAGTGCCGTACGCAGCCGCTCCGATGCCTCTACGACCTATACTGCTGCGGATTTCGCCAACTCCACAGCCCTGGTGGACGCCATCATCAGAGAAAGGAACATCGAGTTTATCGGCGAAGGGATCCGTGGTCTCGACATCATGCGCCTTGGACTTGAGTTTCCCGGACGGGTAGCGGCCAATGGGGTAGTGGTAACGCCTGTGCCTTCCACAAATGAAGCCTATATCTGGCCCATTTCTGCAGACGAGACCAGGTTGAATACGCTCATCAAGAACTAATAGGTATGACCGAATATGCTGCTTAAATAAAGGAAACCCCGGAACGCAAGATCCCGGGGTTTCTTTTTATCTTGTAACATACTCCCTTATCTGCAATACACACCCTGCTTATGAAGAAGAAAGTATTGGCTTTGGTATTATCCCTGTTTTTCCTGCAATGCCTGTGGGCGCAGGATAACCCTTTCATGAACGATGCCAATGGGCGCCCTCTTTACAGGCAAACGAATTACCGCGTTGAAGGTACCCCGTATTATCATGACGGATACACCATTGCTGAGATCACATCGTTGTACGGGAAGGTGTATCCCCCGGTGAACGTCAAGTTCAATATTCAAACCAATGAGGTGTTATACATGGCAGATGACGGTACCGAAATGGTGGCCACCATGCCCATCCGTCGTATACGGTTAATCGGTTTCATGAGTCCTGAAGGGGCGCGGGACCGGATACTTGAGTCGTTTTCCGAACAGCCGCTCAATGCGACCAATGCACCCGTATACGAAAAAATCGACACTGGCCGTATCACTGTGCTTAAGCAGATAAAAATTACCTATATCGACAACAAGGAGTTCAATCAGTCTACCGTTGTCCGTAATTTCAAACGGAAAGAAACCTGGCATCTCCTCTCCGCGAATGGAGTCGTAAAGAACTTCGAAACCGGTAAGGAGGCCATGCTGGCTACCCTCACCGATAAACCTAAAGAGATCACGGCTTACATAGATAAAGAAAAATTGAAATGCCGCAGTGTGGAAGATTGCCGTAAAGTGATCCGTTATTATAATACGCTGTTTCAGTAAATTGAGGGCTCAAATCGTTACCCATGAACCGCCATACCTTTGTTACCCTGCTTGCACTGTTGTATGTTGTTGCCGGCCAGGCCCAGGACCAGATATACGGCAATCCCTACGTTAACCACTGGATGAAAGATGCCAGCGGCCGGTTGGTGAGCGAGCAGGCAGAATACCGTTCGGAAGGAAGCCCCTACTATAGCGACAATTACAGTACGGTGGAGATCACCACCACCAGCGGAAAAGTGTATCCGAATATCCAGGTAAAGTTCAATGTGCAGGCCAATGAGATCGTGTACCGAACACCGGAAGGGAAGGAGATGGTAGCGGCCGTACCCATTCGCCGCATCCGCTTTATCGCAATGGCAGGGGAGGAGGGTACCTCCGATCTGGTATTGGAAACATTTACTGCCCAGGCGATCAACGAAGCCAATGCGCCGGTGTATGAGCAGGCCGATTCCGGACGCATTACTACCCTGAAGCAAATCAGGATTACCTATAAAGATGTAAAAGAGTTCAATGAAGCGTCTCCCTTGCGCAAATTCACCCGCAAGGAAAGCTGGTGGGTACGTGGCATCGGCAATGAGGTAGTCAAACTAGAAACCGGTAAAGAAGCATTACTGGTATTGTTGAAAGATAAAAGCACCGAAGTAACGGCCTATATCGAAAAGGAAAAGCTGAAATGCCGCAGCATAGACGACTGCCGCAAAGTGATCCGGTACTACAATACCCTGTTTTAAAGCACTATGAGCAAAAATGTAGCAGGCACCCCGCGGGGTGCTTTTTTTATGCCCACCCCCTCCGGAGTCTCCCTGCGTAACTTAAAAATGACTACATTTCGGCAAAAAAACACTCCATATGGAATTGCTTCAATCGTATTGGTGGGTCATCGTCATACTGCTGGTGCTTTTTGCCGGACTCAAAACCATCAACCAGGGCTTCGTTGGTGTAGTCACCATGTTTGGTAAATACCAGCGCGTGGTGCGCCCCGGCCTCAACCTGCTCATACCCTTCCTGGAACAGATCGCCAAGCGCGTAAGTATACAGAACCGCTCCGTCGAAATGGAATTTCAGGCCGTCACTGCCGACCAGGCCAATGTATATTTCAAAAGCATGTTGCTCTATTCCGTGCAAAATGCCGATGAAGAGACTATTAAAAAAGTAGCGTTCAAGTTCCTCAGCGAGCGCGATCTCATGCAGGCGCTTACCCGTACCATCGAAGGCACCATCCGGTCGTTTGTAGCTACTAAGCGCCAGGCCGAGATCCTCGCATTGCGCAAAGACCTCGTGGAGTATGTAAAAGATCAGATCGATCAGTTACTCGAAACCTGGGGTTATCACTTGCAAGATCTTCAGATCAATGATATCACCTTCGATCAGGCCATCATGGATTCCATGAGTCGCGTAGTAGCCAGCAACAACCTCAAAGCTGCCGCCGAGAACGAAGGACAGGCCCTGCTCATTACCAAAACCAAAGCTGCAGAAGCTGAAGGTAACGCCATCAAGATCGCCGCCGAGGCAGAACGCCAGGCAGCACAATTACGCGGTCAGGGTGTGGCGCTCTTCCGCGAAGAAGTGGCCAAAGGTATGAGCCATGCCGCCGAGCAAATGAAACAAGCCAACCTCGATACCAATGTGATCCTGTTCTCGATGTGGACAGAAGCCGTCAAGAACTTCGCCGAATACGGAAAAGGCAACGTCATCTTCCTCGATGGCAGTCCCGATGGTATGGAACATACCATGAAACAGATACAGGCCATGATGCTCAAGAAAAGTGGTACATAACTTCGTGGCCCCTTATATAACAAAGTTTTAAGAAATATAAACGGCTAAAAAACGTTTTGGGCATACATTTGATACTTTTACACCACTAAAACAACACTGGATGAATTGGTTTTTTCTTCAGGTCACCAATCCGGCAACCTCCCTGGCAGATTCCTTGAAGCAGGTAGCACAGGGAAGTGGTACAGCGCCCTCTATGAATGTAATGGAAATGTTGGCCCATGGCGGCCCCTTGATGATACCCTTGGGCATCCTGCTCGTGCTGGCGGTATTCTTTTTCTTCGAAAGGCTGATCGCTATCCGCAAAGCCAGCAATATCGATCCCAATTTCATGAACATCATTCGTGATAACGTGTTCAGTGGCAACGTATCGGCCGCCCGGTCGCTGGCCAAGAATACGTCGAATCCGGTAGCCCGCATGATTGATAAGGGACTGCAGCGCATCGGCAAGCCCATCGACGCCATCGAAAAGAGCATGGAGAATGTTGGTAAACTGGAGATCTACAAGATGGAAAAGAACCTTTCTATGTTGTCGCTGGTGTATGGCATTGCGCCCATGTTCGGGTTCCTCGGTACCATCTTCGGTATGTTGCAGTTGTTTTACAACATCAATGCGTCGGGCGATTTTACGCCTGCGCAGATCGCCGGTGGTATCTATACCAAGATGATCACCTCGGCCAGTGGTTTGATCATTGGTCTGTTGGCCTACGTAGGTTATAACTTCCTCAATGCGCAGATCGATAAGAATGTGAACCGCATGGAGGTGGCCAGCGCCGAGTTCATCGACATCCTGCAGGAACCCACCCGGTAATCAGTAAACACCATCAGCATGAATTTAAGAAACAGGTTAAGACAACACCCGGAATTGCATGCAGGAGCCCTGAACGACATCCTGTTCATCCTGCTGTTCTTCTTCCTGATCGTGTCTACCATCGCCAATCCCAATATCGTGAAGGTGAACAACCCGCGCGGTACAAAAGATACCAAGGCCAAGCAGCACATCACCGTATCGATCGATAATGCACAGCAATGTTACATCGGCACCAAAAAGACCGACCCTCTATTGTTCGATACTTTGCTGAAAGCCGAGATCATGAAGTTCAAACAGCAGATCGATACACCCGTAGTGGTGATCAATGCCGATACCGTAGCCTATTGGGGCGAGATCTTCCGCATCATGCGCGTATCCAAAGGCGCCGGTGCGAAAGTAGTAGCGAACGTGAAGTAAGCGGCAAGGCGAGAATCTTACGATATAATACTCCATGCTCGACCCCGTTATTCAGAACTCAACACCGGCTGATAACCGTAAATTGCTGGCGGTAGCGATAGCTTCGTTGGCAATACTTCATTTGGTAGAATTTGCACTCCACGGAAGAGTGCCTGAACGCATAGGACCGGGAGAGGTGAAAATTAATATAAGTGGGCTAATTCTCCTGGTAAGTAACTATGTTGTATTTCTTTTCACCTTTAAAAAGGCGCTGAAAGACAGTCCGCAGGTACGACTTATTTATCTCCTGGTGTTTGGGTGTTTGATAGTTTTTTTTGCAGAGATCATCTGCCAAACGGTACGGCTTGGTTTGGAACAGGCGGGAATTGGAGAAACGGGAGGATTGCGTGGGGCGCTGGTGTCGATATTGGGCCAACCATTATGTTCATTGATGGTATCAGTACCCCTCGCTATTGAATTGCGCTACAAAAACAAGTTACTGGCCACGTTAATATTCTTTGCAATAGGGTTTTTAGCCTGGTACCTTTTTATCCATCTAGGATTATTGGAAGATTTGAGATCTCTGTTATGAGTTTAACGTGTATTACCGCCCCCCTTAATTCTTCTTTAAGCTTCAACATTTATTGTCCCGCGGTAATTTGGGATTATCCTCCTTCCAATGTCTAAGTTGCCTCGTTGCCTCTCACGCGCCCAACCCTAATCGCCTGCCGATATTCGAATTGAACTTATTCTGCGGATCATACTTGCGTTTCACCGCCAGCCAGTCACCTACCTGTGGGTACATCGACTTGAACATGTCTTCGGCCAGGCAGGCATCTTTACCCAGGTACAAACGACCACCTGCGGCCAGCACTTTCGCGTCCAGCTTAGGCGTAAACTCGAAGAGCTGTTTGCTCACCGGGAAATCGATCGCCAGCGTATACCCTTTGAAAGGGAAGGAGAGAATGCCCTGACCATCGCCCATGCGTTTGAACACATTGAGGAAAGGCGTACAGCCACTCTGCGCGATCATTTGTAAGATCTCTGCCAGGTGTTGCCGGCCATTTTCTTCGGGAATCACAAACTGGTATTGAATAAAACCGCGTTTGCCATAACCCCGGTTCCAGTTGTTGATGGCATCCAGCGGAAAGAAGAACTTCTCGTAGTGAATGAATTCCTTGGGCGAGTTCTGCACAAAAGCGATCACCCGGTTCAGCACTTTCACCGTCAGGTTGTTCAAGGTGAAAGAGGGGAGAAAGAAAGGAACAGATAGTTTACTCAGCTTATGTGTCTTCAGCGGATCGGCCTGCAGCTTTGGCGGCAATTCGTTCAGCTTGGCTGCATTGCCCAGTGTCAGTACACCACTGCCCATCTTATCACCTTTGGCAAGCGCATCGATCCAGGCAACGGAATAATTGTATTCATGGTCGTATTGCTCCAGCGCTTCCAGCATATGATCGAGGTTCCTGATCTTGATAGAGCGTTGCTTGAAATAACAGGATTCTATCTTACGTAATTTGATGCGGGCGGTTAAGATCACGCCCAGCAGACCCAATCCGCCAAAATTGGCCCAGAACAGGTCGGCATTTTCCTCGCGCGAAGCAGTAAGCACCCGGCCGTCAGCCACCAGGATGGTGAAGGAAACTACGCAATTCACGAACGAGCCGTCGATATGATGGGCCTTGCCGTGGATATCATTGGCGATGGCGCCGCCGATGGTCACGAACTTTGTACCCGGACAGATCATCGGCAACCAGCCTCGCGGCGCAAACGTCGTAATGATCTCTTCCAGGCTCGCGCCGGCTTCACATTCCAAAATACCGGCATTGGCGTCCCATCCCAAAAAGCTGTTCATCTTTGTGCAGTCGCCCACAAAATGACCGTCATTCACGGCCTGGTCGCCATAACTGCGGCCTAGTCCGCGCGCCACGAGATTGCCTTTTTGCAAAGGGTCAGCAAGGTCATTGCTATTGCGTACGTTGATGAGGTACGAGTCGGAAACGGGATAATTGCCCCAGCCTGCGATTTTTTCCATCCTGGATAAAGACATGTAAAAGGTTTACGGCGATTAAATATACAGTGAAAAGCCCGGACGCCATAGCGCATTCCTACGCTTTGACGGCCCGCACCATGCGGTCCTTGCCCTGCAGGTCCTGCCGCAGTACAATGCCCGTGAGGCCCAGTGATGTAAAGAGTTGAACGGTGGCCGGTCCCAGCTCTTCATGGATCTCTACATAAAGGCGTCCACCTGATGCCATATGCTGCAAGGCAAACTGGCCAATATGCCGGTAGAAGAGGAGCGGGTCATCGTCCTCCACAAACAGGGCCAGGTGTGGCTCATGCAGCAACACATTGTTGTGCATGGTGGCCTTGTCCCTGACGGGAATATAAGGTGGATTGCTGACGAGAATATCGATAGCGGGTAAACCGGGCCAGGCCGCCTCCTGCAGAAAATCAACCCGGAGAAATTGCACCCCGGCCTCCAATGCAGCCGCATTGCGTTTCGCTACCTCCAGCGCGCCCTCACTCACATCGGCGCCATACACGATAGCCTCGGATAGTTGCTTTTTCAAAGCGATCGGTATGCAGCCGCTCCCTGTTCCTACATCGAGAATGGATAGTCCGCTGCCTGCTTCCTGATTCCTTGCACCATCGGCGCCGGCTGCATGGCCGGCTTCACCACCTGCCTCGCGCACCTCGGCCACCACCCATTCCACCAGTTCTTCCGTTTCAGGTCGGGGGATCAATACATTTTCGTCGACGTAAAAACGCATCCCGGCAAACCAGGCCTCGCCCAATACGTACTGCACAGGTCTTTGCTTCAAGAGGTCATCGATGTTTCTCTGTAGCAGTTCTGCCTGGGTGGCGCTCAGCACGCGGTCGCGGTGCACCACCCGGTCTATCTTCGTCATCCCCGTGAGGTGTTCCAGCACCCAGCCGACTATATTCGAAGCCTCGCGGCCATCATAGATCGCCGAAAGCTGTTGGGTTAAAAGTAGTTGAGCCTCCTGGATAGTCATGGCGCGAAGGTAACATCCGCCGGCAATATCACCGCGCTACATCGCTGCCGCGATCCTCCCCCGAAACCGCTATCTTTGCGCCTCATCCCGATTTCCGATTCTTTTGACGATGCACGAAACATACCTTCACCGCTGCCTGGAACTGGCCAGGCAGGCAGCCGGCTACACCGCGCCCAATCCTATGGTGGGGGCCGTACTCGTGCATGAAGGCTGCATCATCGGCGAAGGCTGGCACCGGCAATACGGCGGCCCTCATGCGGAACCCAATTGCATCGCCTCCGTGGCCGAAGCCGATCAGCCACTGATCCCACAGTCTACCATGTACGTATCGCTCGAGCCTTGTGCGCATTTCGGTAAAACACCTCCCTGCGCCGATCTCATCGTGCGGCATCGTATACCCCGCGTGGTCATCGGCGCCCGCGACCCATTCGTACAGGTCGATGGCAAAGGCATTGATAAACTGAAAGCAGCCGGCGTAGATGTAACAGTAGGAGTGTTGGAAGAAGCATCCACGGAGCTGAACAAACGCTTCTTCACCTTTCATACAAAGCATCGGCCCTATATCATACTTAAATGGGCGCAAACGGCCAATGGTTTTATCGGCAACGACGACCATTCCCGGTTGATGATCAGTAATGCGCTCACCAATCGTACCGTACACAAATGGCGCAGCGAAGAAGCGGCCATACTGGTGGGTACCAATACAGCACTCTTCGACGATCCCAGGCTCAATACCCGTCATTGGGAAGGGCCCAGCCCCATCAGGGCGGTGGTCGATATGGACCTGCGCCTGCCTGCTTCGCTCAAACTGTTCGATGGCACCGCACGCACCATCGTCTTCAATACAAAGCAACATGCCGGAGAAGGCACGGTACAATACTACCAGGTAACGCGCGACGTGAGTCTCGTGCACCAGGTAGCCAATGCCTTGTACCAACAAAACATACTGAGTGTGCTGGTCGAAGGCGGCGCACAATTGCTGCAAAGCTTTATCGACGAAGGTTATTGGGATGAAGCAAGGATCATTACCAACGAAACATTGCGTGTAGACAGCGGCATACGCGCACCCGAGCTGGGCGCCGCCACCCTCCTTGAAACAACCACCCTCGAAAACGACACCATCAGGATACTGAAAAAAGCGGAAGGATGATACAAAACCCCACCACCATGCAGGAACAGGAGATCTATTATACCGTCGATAAACCCGGCACCGCCGAGTTCAAAGACCGCGGCAGTAAGTTCATAGCTTATGCCTGGCCCATCACATCGGTCGACGAATTCAAGGCCCGTATGGAAGAGGTGAAGAAAGAACATCCCAAAGCATCGCACCATTGCTTTGCCTACCGCATTGGTACCGATAAAAATACATTCCGCGTTAGCGACGACGGCGAGCCATCAGGTACGGCCGGCAAGCCTATCCTGGGGCAAATCGACAGCAAAGAACTTACCAATGTGCTCATCGTGGTAGTACGGTATTTTGGAGGCACCCTGCTGGGCGTACCCGGACTCATCAACGCCTACAAAATGTCGGCCTCGCTCGTATTGCAAATGGTGCCCGTAACCCAGCGGTTCATTGAAGTGCCCTATATCGTGCATTTCGATTACTCGCAGATCAACGACATCATGATGGTGGTAAAGCAAACCAATAGCACCGTCATCGAGCAGGAACTCGGACTTTTCTGCCACATGAAGATTGGCATCTCCAAAGGCCGGCTCGATGAAGCACTGTATCGCCTCAACGATATCCGCAATGTTGAAGTAAGAAAATTGTAACACGTCCGGGATAAGGCCCTGTCTGGCCGTCCCTACCTGAATCGCTCACTCACCACCAGATCCTTGCTGCCTGCCGTATGCTGGTAGAAACCTTCGCCGCTCTTTACGCCCAGGTAACCGGCAGTCACCATGTTCACCAGGAGCGGACAAGGAGCATACTTCGGATTCCCAAACCCATCGTGCAACACGTTCAGGATTGATAAACACACATCCAGGCCAATGAAGTCGGCCAGTTGCAGCGGACCCATCGGGTGCGCCATACCCAGTTTCATCACCGTGTCGATGGCTTCCACACCGGCTACACCCTCGTACAGGCTATAGATGGCTTCATTGATCATCGGCATCAGGATGCGGTTGGCAATAAAGCCAGGATAATCGTTCACTACGCAGGGTACTTTGCCCAGTTGCGTGCTCATCGCCACGATGGCATCGGTAACCGCTTTATCGGTGGCATAACCGTTAATGATCTCTACCAGTTTCATCACCGGCACGGGATTCATGAAGTGCATACCGATCACCTTATTGGGGCGCTTGGTCGCCGCGGCAATCTTGGTAATGGAGATAGAAGAAGTATTGGTGGCCAGGATGGTATTGGCGGGGGCGGCCTCATCCAGCGACCGGAATATCTTTAGTTTAAGATCGGTGTTCTCTGTAGCGGCTTCCACCACGAGGTCGGCGTTTTGCACGCCCACAGCCAGGTCGGTATGGGTAGTGATGTTGGCGAGGGCAATACTCTTCTGGCCTTCACTGAGCGCGCCTTTGCTTACCTGGCGGTCGAGATTCTTGCCAATGGTTTGCAGCGCTTTCTCGAGTTGTGCGCCATTTACATCGATGAGTTTAACGGTAAAACCACTTTGGGCAAACACATGGGCGATGCCATTACCCATCGTACCCGCGCCGATCACGGCAATTTGTTTAAAAGACATGAGCTGAAAAGTTTGGTACGTCGAAACCAGCGCCAACGGCATGGCTCCAACCTGTTTTAAATATGACTAAGCGGGGCAAAAGTAACGCAAAACTTACAACCATTAGTCAAAGTGCTGTGGCTGGTTGAACAGACAACATCAACCTTGATTTTCTGCTACGTCCGCCAAGGTGCCTGTTGAACTGCCCGGGGGCGCGCCCCGCGATCTCGCTCCATGGCTTCAGGAAATTGCCCCTGCCATTCGGCCCTCATTTACATATATTGGCATTCCTGCCGCCCGTAAAAGGGTTCAAACAGGAAAATAGTCCTAGCTTAGAAGAGACACCGCCCGCCCGGCAAGATCCCTCCGACCTCCCACACTGGCCATCCCGCGTCCTGGCCACCAATAAACAGCATTACATGAAATCGATCTTCAGCATTTTGCGTGTCATGATAATGGTCATCGCCGTGATCATCTTCTTTGCAGGCACCGCCTTTACTGTATTGGGCGCGTACGATTTTGTACACGCCTTCACCCACCTCAGCGGCGATGGAGAGCGGTCCGAAAGAACCATGGCCATCAGCCTCATCAAAGCGGTCGACCTCTTCCTCATTGCCGTGGTATTGTTTGTGTTTTCTCTGGGACTCCAGGTATTGTTCAACCACAAACCCGACAATACCCTCCTCCAAACATTGCCCAGGTGGTTGCAGGTAAAGAATTTCATGGACCTCAAGGTCATACTCTGGGAAGCCATCCTCACAACGCTCGTTATATCATACCTGGCCGATGTGGCCCGTATCAAGATCAGCGGGGGCGAAGTCACCGAACACAGTCTCCTCATCCCCGCCGCCATATTGGTGATCTCGATCAGTCTTTACTTCCTCAAAAAAGGAGAGCATGGCAAACACGATAGTTGATCACAATAAGCCCATCTCATGATCCCCGTCATCTTCCCCGCTTGCAATAAACTTACCTTTGCGTCAATATGAAAACACCGATCTACGTTACAGCCGAAGCTGCGGTACAGGCCATCGGGTCCGGCAACCGCGTATTCATACACGGCAGTGCAGCAACGCCTGTTACGCTGGTAAATGCGATGCTGGCACGCTATGAAGAATTGAACGAAGTAGAGCTCGTAAGTATTACCACACTCGGCGATGTAGCCTTCAATGATCCACGTTACCAGGGACATTTCTTCATCAACTCGCTCTTTGTATCGGCTGCAGTACGCCAGGTGGTAAACAGTGAAGATGGCGATTATGTGCCTATCTTCCTTAGTCAGATACCGCAACTCTTTCGCAGAAATATATTGCCCATCGATGTGGCCCTCGTAACCGTATCACCACCCGATCGCCACGGTTATTGCTCACTCGGCACATCGGTCGATATAGCACGCGCTGCCGTCGATACGGCGCGCATCGTTATTGCGCAGGTCAACCCCCGCATGCCACGCACCCATGGCGAAGGCTTTGTGCACGTGAGCCGCTTTCAATACCTCGTAGAGTCGGCCATTGAATTGCCCGAACTCAATTATGCAGTGGCCGGCAACGGCGCTACCGAACAGATCGGCAAACAGGTGGCCTCTCTCGTAGAAAACGGCGCCACCCTGCAGCTTGGCATTGGCGCCATACCCGACCAGGTATTGAAGAACCTGGAGCATCACCGCGACCTCGGTCTGCACACCGAAATGTTTTCCGATGGCATCATACCACTTATAGAGAAAGGTGTCATCAACAATCGCCATAAGAAATTGAATGTAGGCCGTTCCGTTACCGGCTTTCTTGCCGGCACGCGCAAACTGTACGATTTTGTGGATGACAACCCCACCGTGCGTGTCATGGACATCGCCTATGTTAATGATACAAGTATCATCCGTCAAAACCGAAAGGCCACGGCGATCAACAGCGCTATCGAGATCGATCTCACCGGACAAGTTTGCGCCGATTCCATAGGCACTTATCAATACTCGGGCATTGGCGGACAAATGGATTTCATGCGCGGGGCCTCTCTGTCCGAAAACGGTAAACCCATCATCGCATTGCCATCTGCAACGAATAAGGGACAATCCCGCATCGTGCCTTACCTCAAGCAAGGGGCGGGCGTGGTCACCACCCGCGGTCACGTACATTGGGTAGTAACCGAATACGGCATCGTCGATCTCTTTGGAAAAAATCTCAAACAGCGGGCAAAAGCGCTGATCGGCATCGCACATCCCGATCACCAGGAGTCGTTGGAACGCGCCTATGCGGAGCGATTCGGCGCTAAATAATTGGGAAACCGATCCTGGACTTAACCCGTTGATCGCCGAACCCACGATAAATTTCATAGCAACCTTCCATACTTCAGCGCCTGCAGCAACTAGCTGCAGGCGTTTTTTTTCCTGCTCCTAACCGTGACCGGGAAGTAGCCACGATGAAAACAAAGCTCAATAGCTAAACATTGTTTAGATCATTTAACATGTGAAATTTAACTGGCATTAATTGAGGTAATCTGACTTTAATCATAACTTCCATTGAGGGCAATCAGGTAACCCACACATAGGTGCAACTACTTTTGTTAAAGCAAATACAACACCTCCACACTAAAACTGCACATATGAAACATCTCGTATTCTATCTTCTTTGCGCTGGCTTCTTTACGCTGTACGCCTGTGGTGGCAACGAACCACCTAAAGAAACCACCGCCACTACCCCTTCAACAGAAAACAATACCGCCACCGAAATACATGGCACTGAGATCAAAGCCGGCGATATAACACTCTCCACTCCGCTCAATGCAGCCTGGGTGACCAAAGGAAAAGAGATCTATGGCCTTAAATGCCAGGCCTGCCACAAACTCACAGATGAGCGCCTCGTAGGCCCCGGATGGAAAAATGTGACCACCCGCCGCGAACCGCAATGGATCATGAACATGATCACCAACGTCGATATGATGCTTGAAAAAGATGCCGAAGCACAGAAACTGCTGGAGCAGTGTCTGGTACGCATGCCCAATCAGAACATCACCAAAGACGAAGCCCGCGAGATACTGGAATTCATGCGCAGCAACGACGGCGTTAAATAACGACTAACCAATCCAATCACAATAAACAGGTAATGATGAAAATTACAGCCTTGCCCTGCCGCTCAGCAGGGATAGCCCTCCTATTCACCGCCGCATCGTTCCAGTCTTGCAAACCACGCGGCGCCACCGCCGCCGTTACCGGCGATGCCGCCGAAAAAGTATATGTAGCACCCGGTAAATACGATGAGTTCTACAGCTTCGTATCGGGTGGCTTCAATGGCCAGATGAGCGTTTACGGATACCCCTCGGGTCGTCTGTTGCGCATCATACCCGTATTTTCCCTGCAGCCCGAGAACGGCTATGGCTTCAGTGAGGAGACCAAACCCATGCTCAATACAGCGCATGGCTACGTGCCGTGGGATGATTTGCACCACGTTTCATTGTCCACCACCAATGGCGAGCACGATGGTCGTTGGGTATTTGCCAATGGCAACAACACCCCGCGTATAGCCCGCGTTGATATGTCTACCTTCCGTACGGCCGAGATACTCGAGATACCCAATAGTGCTGGTAACCACTCCTCGCCCTACATTACCGAAAATACAGAGTATGTAGTGGCAGGCACCCGCTTTAGCATCCCTGTCCTTACCAATGAAGATGTGCCCATCAATACCTACAAAGACAATTTCAGGGGCACCATCAGTTTTATCAAAGTAGATCCGCAGAGCGGCCACCTCAACATCGCCTTCCAGGTGCTTACGCCCGGTGTTAATTTCGACCTGGCCCGCGCCGGTAAAGGACCCTCACACGGTTGGTTCTTCTTCAGTTGTTACAACTCCGAGAAAGCCAACACCCTGCTCGAAGTGAATGCTTCAGCGAAAGACAAAGATTTCATCATGGCCATCAACTGGAAAAAGGCCGAAGAATACCTCGCTGCCGGCAAGGGCAAAAAAGTAGCCGCCAAATATGCCCATAACCTGCTCGATGAAAAAACACATACTGCCACCTCCACTATCCTCAACGAAGTGTTGGTGCTCGATCCCAAAGAACTCGAAGGCATCGTTTATTTCATACCCTGTCCCAAATCGCCCCACGGTACCGATGTGGATCCTACGGGCGAGTACATCGTAGGCAGTGGCAAACTCGCAGCGGTGATCCCGGTGTTCTCCTTCACCAAAATGCAGCAGGCCATCGCCGCGAAGAATTATGATGGCAGCTACGACGGCCTTCCCGTTCTTAAATATGAAGCCGTTCTGCATGGTGAAGTAACGAAGCCAGGGCTCGGACCCCTTCATACCGAATTTGATGCCAATGGCAATGCCTATACCTCCATGTTTGTATCGTCCGAAATCGTAAAGTGGAATGTGAAAGAATTGAAAGTTCTCGACC
This sequence comes from Paraflavitalea sp. CAU 1676, assembly GCF_029223285.1. Taxonomy (GTDB): domain Bacteria; phylum Bacteroidota; class Bacteroidia; order Chitinophagales; family Chitinophagaceae; genus Paraflavitalea. The sequence continues at coordinate 477,137 of NZ_JARHUJ010000009.1, forward strand.
GCGTGCCCACCTATTATTCCATCGGGCACCTGAGCGTAATGGGCGGCCCCACCAAAAAACCTTATGGCAAATACATGGTGGCCTACAACAAGATCACGAAAGACCGCTACCTGCCCGTTGGGCCCGAGCTGCCGCAAAGTGCGCAACTGTATGATATCAGTGGCGACAAGATGAAACTGCTGCTCGACTTCCCCACAGTGGGCGAACCGCACTATGCCGAAGCCATCCTGGCCGATAAGATATCGAAGAACAGCGTCAAGATCTACAAGATCGAAGAGAATCAGCACCCGTATGTATCGAAAGGGGAGGGGCAAACGAAAGTGGAGCGCAAAGGAAACCAGGTGCATGTATGGATGACGGCCATTCGCTCGCACCTTACGCCCGATAATATAGAAGGCGTTAAAGTAGGCGACGAAGTGTATTTCCACGTCACCAACCTCGAGCAGGATTGGGATGTGCCCCATGGCTTCGCCATCAAGGGCGCCAATAATGCCGAGATACTCATTATGCCCGGCGAAACCCAAACCCTCCTGTTCAAGCCCGATAGAGCTGGTATGTTCCCTTTCTATTGTACTGACTTCTGCTCGGCGCTTCACCAGGAAATGCAGGGTTACCTCCGTGTATCTCCCACAGGCAGTAATGTAGCGCTTGCCTTTAGTACTGGTACCAACAAGCCCGCCGGCGACAAAGACAGTACCGCCGCCGGTGCCAAAGCAGAATAAAAATCATCGACCGTGCTGCCGGCACAACACCGCAGCACGGTCTATTGCACAGCTATGAAACCCATGAGCATAACCGCCCGCCTCCTCGTAGCCCTCAGCGCACTCACGTTGCTGATCACCCTCTTCCAGCCCTTCTGGAGCATCTATCTTATAGCACCACAGTACCCCGAAGGGTTGTCCATGCAGATATGGTTGAATAAACTGAGCGGACAGGTAGAGATCATCAACGGGCTCAATCACTACATCGGCATGAAGCATATTAAAGAAGAAATGTTTCCCGAGTTTGGGTATCTGCCCTATGTAATGGTAGGTTTTGTGGTGGCTGGATTAGCCGTGGCAATTTACGGACGTCGCCGGGCACTGTTCGCTTACCTTCTGTTATTGCTGGCAGGCGGTGCGCTGGCACTCTACGACTTTTATCAATGGGGCTACGATTATGGTCACAACCTCGATCCCAACGCCGCTATCGTGGTGCCTGGCCTCAGTTACCAGCCGCCCCTCATCGGTCACAAGCAGTTGCTCAACTTCGATGCCTATTCCTATCCCGCAACCGGCGGCTGGATCGTTGTTGGTGCTGTGAGCGTGTTGTGCCTCGTTTGGATCGTCGAATACCGCCGGAGGCATCGTACGCAGAAAGCCACCAGAAAATTATCCGCAGCAGCACTCTTTACCGCGGGCAGCATGGTGCTGTTCCTGGCGGGCTGTACACCCAAACCAGAGCCCATCGTCACCGGCAAAGACCTGTGCACCAGTTGCAAAATGAGCATCGCCGATGCCCGCTTTGCAGCCGAGGTACTAACAAAGAAAGGTAAAGTGTATAAGTTCGATGATGTGCATTGCATGGCAGCATTCCTGCAGGCGCGTGCGGTCGAACTCTCCGCCATCCATCAAACCCTCGTGGCCGATTACAACCAGCCACAACAGTTTATTGAAGTAGGGAAAGCCGAGTTCGTCATCGGCAGCGCGATCAAAAGCCCCATGGGCGGTAATGCCGCCGCATTCATCAATACACAGGCAGCAACGGCAACAGCTGCACAGTTCGAAGGCAGCCGCCGCACCAATTGGCCCACCTTATACAATATTCTCGTAAAATGAAAAACTGGCTCCTTATATCGACCATGCTCATGTGCCAGGCGGCCAACGCCGGCACCATCGTCGTGGGCGGCGAAAAAGGATTGCCATCCATCAAACAGGGCCTGGCGCTCACCAAACCCGGCGACACCCTGCTCATAAAAAAAGGCAGCTGGTATGTCAACAATGCCATCGTCGATAAGAAGATTGTCGTGCAGGGCGAAGGCTGGCCTGTACTACACGGAGCCGATAAATATGTCATCCTCACCGTTACGGGAAAAGGGGCGGTTATCCGCGGACTTCATTTCACCAACAGTGGTTATTCATCCATGGAAGAGCGGCCCGCCCTGCGCATCATCGATGCCAGCGAGGTCGTTGTAGAAGGCAACCGCTTTACCCATACCTATTTCGGCATCCATGCCGCTAATAGCCATCATTTCACCATCCGCAACAATACCTTTCAGGGAGTTACCCGCACGGAGCAAACTACCGGCAATGGCATCCATCTCTGGAAGTGTTCTCATGCGCTGATCGATGGCAACACCGCAGCCGGCCACCGTGATGGCATCTATTTCGAGTTTGTAACACAATCTATTGTTCAAAACAACCGGAGTCACCACAATATCCGGTATGGGTTGCATTTCATGTTCTCCGACAACGACAGCTATACCGCCAATGCATTTCATGACAATGGGGCCGGGGTGGCTGTCATGTTCTCGAAAAAGGTGATTATGGAGCGCAACCGGTTTAACAACAACTGGGGGCCCGCGGCGTATGGATTGCTGCTCAAGGAGATCAGCGACAGCCGCATCCTCCACAATGCATTCGAACAAAACACGGTGGGCATCTATATGGAAGGAGCCAACCGCATCGAAGTAGGCTATACCAGTTTCCGGGCCAACGGATGGGCTGCGCGTGTGCAGGCCAGTTGTGCCGGAAATAACTTTCACCACAATAACTTTCACACCAATACATTCGATATAGCCACCAATGGCACACTCGTGCTCAATACCTTCAATGGAAACTATTGGGATAAATACGAGGGATATGATCTCAATCGTGATGGCGTGGGCGATGTGCCATTTCATCCGGTGAGCTTGTATTCCATGCTTGTAGAGCGCGATCCCAACAGCCTCTTGCTGTTGCGCAGCTTTATGGTAGGCTTGCTCGATAAAGCCGAGAAAGCCATTCCCAGTCTCACCCCCGAAAACCTGGTCGATACACTACCCTTCATGAAACCCATCGCCTTATGATCCGCATCGAACACCTCCACAAGCGATTCAGTAAACTGGCCGTACTCACCGATGTCAGCGCCAGCTTCCGGGCCGGACAGGTCATCGCGCTCATTGGTCCCAATGGGTCGGGCAAAACCACCCTCATCAAAAGCATATTGGGTATGGTAAAACCCAGCGCTGGTCAGATATATTTTAATGATCAGCCGATCGGAGAGCAATTCGAATACCGCCGCCAAATCGGCTATATGCCGCAGATAGGCCGTTACCCCGATCATATGAAGATCAGTCAGGTTATGGCTATGATGCAGAATATTCGTAACCAGCCGGCAGCTGCCATCGACGAAGACTTGTACCTGGCCTACGACATTGCCGCTATTGCCCATAAACCCATGCACAGTCTTTCAGGCGGTACACGGCAAAAGATCAGCGCTATACTGGCATTTATGTTTCGGCCGGAAGTGTTGATACTCGATGAGCCCACCGCTGGGCTCGATCCGCTTGCCAGCGAGATCCTGCGCAACAAGATACTGGTCGAAAAGCAGCGGGGGCGCCTCATCCTCATCACCAGTCATATCCTCAATGATCTCGACGAACTGGCCACCGATATATTGTACCTGCACGAAGGGCAGGTCAAGTGTTACGATACATTGCCCAACATCTTACAGCAAACGGGCCAGGCAAAACTCTCAAAAGCCATTGCCGCTCTCATGCAGGCGCAAAGTCACTCGCCTGCTAAGATGCAAAACGGCCAGTGCACCACCAAAACTGTCAGCCATGTTTAAGCTCGCCAAATACGTCTGGTACGATATCCTCCGTAGCAAGGTGGTTATAGCTTATACGGCATTCCTGCTCACCGTGTCCATGAGTTTGTTCCAGCTCGAGGCCGATAGTGGCAAGGCCCTGCTCAGCCTGCTCAATATCATCCTGCTCATCGTGCCGTTGGTGAGCATCATCTTTGCCACCATACATTATTACAATAGTTACGAGTTCATCGAGCTCATGTTGTCGCAACCCGTCAGCCGCACACGTATTCTGCTGAGCGAATATGTCGGCACCGCCGGCAGTCTCACGGCAGCATTCCTGTTGGGCGTGGGCATACCGGTATTGATCTACCAGCCCACTGCAACGGGCATGGCCTTATTGTTTACGGGTAGTATGCTTACCATTATTACCTGTTCCCTGGCCTTCCTGGTATCTGTGAAGGCGCGGGAAAAGGCCCGTGGCATCGGGGCCGCCCTGCTCTGCTGGTTTTATTTTGCCCTGTTGTACGATGGGTTGTTGCTGCTGCTCATATTCACCTTCAGCGATTACCCACTCGAGAAGGTCACCTTGCTGCTCACCTCGCTCAATCCCATCGACCTCGCCCGCATCTTCCTCATGCTGCAGCTCGATATCAGTGCGCTCATGGGGTATACAGGCGCCACCTACAAAGTGTTTTTCGGCAGCGGATGGGGATTGCTCTATACAGCCGTTATTCTGCTTGCCTGGGCAATGATACCGCTTTGGATGGCCATTCGCCGCTTCCGTCGCAAAGACCTTTAGGTTGATGAAAATAAGCTGCGGGGCTGATCTCCATCAGTTACTCCGCATGTTGTGCCAGCTACATTTGTATCATGCAAATAGCCTCTATCGATCCGCAGTTGCTCGAACGCTACAACCGGCCTGTGCCCCGCTATACCAGTTATCCTACAGTACCTGTCTGGGAACCGGAGATAGGTGAGGAGCGCTGGCGCGAACAGGTGACCCAAGCCTTCCATCGAGAAAATGGGATCAACCTTTCGGGCGGAGATACGGGCATCCTTCAACAAAGAAGCACCGCCAACGGCCTGTCGCTTTACCTCCATTTGCCATTTTGCGAATCGCTCTGTACCTATTGTGGATGCAATAAAAAGATCACCACCAACCACAGCGTTGAAGAAGAATACATGAAAGTGATACTGGCAGAGTGGAAACTGTACCGTGACCAGTTTAAAGAACGACCGCTCATACGTGAGTTGCACCTGGGCGGTGGCACGCCCACCTTTTTCAGTGCGGCGAATCTGCGCCGGCTCATGGAAGACCTGCTGGCAGGTTGTGATATTCACCCCGATCATGCCTTCAGCATCGAAGGGCATCCGAACAATACAACCCGCGAGCACCTGCAAACACTGGCGGCGCTGGGCTTCCGGCGTATTAGTTACGGGGTGCAGGACAATGATCCCGAAGTACAGCGCATCATCAACCGCATACAACCCCTGGACAATGTGCGCCGCGCAACGGAGCAGGCACGTGCATGCGGGTTTACCTCTATCAATTTCGATCTTATCTATGGCTTACCACTGCAAACCCTGGCAAGCATCGAACGAACGATGAACGAAGTGATCGCACTGCGGCCCGACCGTATCGCGTTTTATAGCTATGCCCACGTACCGTGGACCTCCCGCGCTCAGCGCCTCTTCGATGAATCGCACCTGCCGTCGGCAGCAGAAAAACTGGCCTTGTACCAGCATGGGCGCGAGCTGCTTACGCAGCAGGGGTATGCCGATATTGGGATGGATCACTTTGCTTTACCAACGGATGAATTGTACCAGGCCTGGCAGGCTGGCATCCTGCACCGCAACTTCATGGGGTATACCACGCAACATACGGGCTTGTTAGTCGGACTCGGCGTATCGGCCATCAGCGATGCCGGTAATGCATTTGCGCAAAACGAGAAAACATTACACGATTATAATGCACGCGTGCAGGCAGGTCACCTGCCGGTAAAGAAGGGCTATGTGCTTACGACGGCCGAGCTTGCCGTGCGTCGCTACATTCTCGATATCAGTTGCAAAGGATATACAGAAATAGCCGCCGCCGATGTGCCGGCCTTGCAGGAATATTGTTTCGACAGGCTGGAGGCATTGGCGGCCGATGGGCTCATTACCTGGCAGCATCCACGTGTGCGGCTCACCGCGCTGGGGCATTATTTTCTACGCCATGTATGTGCAGCATTCGATGCGCATCTTACAGAGGGGGCGAATACGTTCAGCAAGGCAATATGACCATTACACTTTCCACATCCTTAGTGCTTTATGTAAGCCCACCTGTCACAGATCATCCGCACCTGATAAAAATCAGTAACCCGGAAAACAGCGGTCAGCTTCCGGGCAGCGATCCCGACCGACATTTGAGGCGTAAAAAAAATCGAACCGTTATGGCAACAACAATGCATCCTTCCGTACAGCCCGCCTATACAATTGCAAACAACAATACTGGCGCCTGGACCCGCTTCATGGAATGGGCCAAAGGGCAAGATGACAACCGATTAATGTGGCTGGCGATTGCGCTGGGTGGGTTTGGTTGTGTACTCACACCCATCACCATCCTGTTTGTGTCGATGGCGGGTATGAACTTATTCCTGTTCATGACAGCCCTGATGGCGATGGCGATCTCGCTTATCGTGAACCTCGCGGCCATGCCTACGAAATACACCATTCCTGTGTTTTTTCTGAGTGTGCTGATCGATGTGGCTGTGATAGTAGCGGCGCTGGCAAGTCTTTGAAGAATTGGTCTATCATAGTTTGCAGCCGGGTGGAGCAGGAGCCATCCGGCTTTTTTTATGGGGAAACTCGGTAGCTTGCATAAGAATAAAAGAACCTGCAGGCTCACATTGGCATACGGTAAGAACTTAAATCATTTCCCGTGAAAAAGCTCCTCCGTCTTCAACCAATGATCACCCGCAGGGATTTGTACAGATTCCCATAGTAATCATTACCTGTGCAAAAAAGTTGATGTGCGAGTGGTTGGGTGAAAAGTTTAACGGCAGGGCAGCAACTACCCAAAAACGGTCATTGTAGGTTGATCTCAAAGCTGCAGGCGCCGTAACGATAGGAAAGATACAAAGAGGTTTCGATATATCAACGAATCTGTTGACTATTTTTTTCTGGCATAGGAATAACATTGGCCATGCCATTCAGTAAAAAAGACCAGCAAAAGCTCCATGCGTTGGGACAAAGGGTGCGACAACTGCGCGAAGAGCGCGGACTTTCCCTCAAGGCCCTGGCGCATACCATCAACAAAGATCCCCAGTCGGTACACCGTCTTGAGCAGGGCGGCGTCAATCCCGGATACCTCTACCTGCTGGCTGTTTGCGAAGGGCTAGAAATAGAAATCACCGAATTGTTGGAAGGGGTAGAGGAGGAGTAATTTCACCAGCAAAGTTGGTCTCCCCAGTCATCGAAGTGGCTTCCTGAAAATAACCATCGAGTAAGGGCATGTCCGCATCGATAGCTTTGGCTTTCTCTAAATATTCGAGTGCCGGTGCCTGTTCGTTTTTCTTCAAGTGATAAAGTCCCAGGTTGCGGAACACGTAGCCGTTTTTGTCGTCCAGGTCCAGGCTCTTTTGAAGGTCGGCCAACCCTGCCTCTAATTGGCCAAGCAGGATCTTCGAGAATCCCCGGTTATTGTAAGCGTAGGCGAAACCTGGTGCCAGCCGGATGGCCCTGTTCAGGCCCTGCATAGCTTCTTCGTGGCGGCCCAGCATGCCCAGTGCATATCCTTTTGCGTTTAGGCTTAGGGAATCATCTGGGTTGCGATCCAGCAGTGATTCAAAAATGGGCAGGGCATCCTCCAGGCGTAATTGTGCCAGGTATATAGTTCCCTGCAGTTGGTGGTCGTAGGTTTTGAAGAAATGCTTCGACCGGATAGTGTCCAGCAAGGCAAGGGCCCTGTCATACTGTTTCAAATGGCAATAGATATAAGCACCCATCCGGTAGGCATTACGGCCATGTCCGCCATCCTGCAAATACTGCTCAAAAAGATCACTGGCCAATTGGTAGTCTCTGTTGTTGATGGCTTCATTCATTTCCCGGAAAGGACCATGAAATAGGGAATAACGGATCAGTTCAAGAAAGTTATGACCGTCATTGCCGTAAGGTTGTCCGTCGGCATTATGCCCAACCTGCCGGCGTGGGATAGCCGTTGCCAGAATGGTATAGAATGAGTATATGGTAGCGCAGGTTAAAAAGAAGTGGTAAAATCCTCCCGGTTCCTCACCTTTCCACACATTCCAGCAAACGAGAAAAGTGGCTAGTGAAACCAACGGTCCCGTCGCAACATACAGCATCTGCCCACCAATGGAGATATCCCCCGGCGGAAAGCAACAACCATAGTACCAGCGAAATGGGTTGTAATGGAAATGCATGGTCAGTCTGCCCAGTTTCAGGCGCAGGTTGCGCCCGCTATTGCCCTGCGAACCGATGAAGAGGCCTACCGGCTGTTTAGAAAGCAACAGCATCGGCACGGCATGCCCAAGTTCATGTAAGAACACGGTGGCCGGCACAGCTGTGAGTAGTCCGGTAAGCACCATCAATAAGAAATAAATATAATCCATTGGGGCGGGGTTGAGGAGGTCGTCAACAAGATAGAAATACCATCGGGGAAAACCAAACGCCGGTAGGGAATTGGCAAGTCGCAAAACCAGTAAAATCGTTAAAGTTGTTTGGGCGCGTTGTGCCGAACCGATAGTAGCAGTACCTTTTCGTCCTTAAACCAGCACTATGAGGATTCGATGGATGATAACGGTAGTTGTTCTCGCAACTGCTCAGATAACCCTGGCAAATACACAGCAAATTATTGCGGCCAAACTGTCATCGGATACATCGGCGCCGTTGGCTTTGCTGAACAAGAGGCAGGTGTTAAGGGCGAATTACGAAGCCTATTCCACCCTCGGTGCTGATGGAAACCCACACAGCAATGGCTGGTATGCATCCACCAATTATCCCAGTAAGAAGCGTTTGTCAACCAGGCTCCCGGTCAATGCCCTTTCGCTTACAATTGACACTGCCCGGCTCGATACATTCTCCACACACTATCAGGCATATCCCCTGTATATTGTGAATACCACCACCGATACCTTACAGTTCAAAGCAATGGATAGCAGGTTATATATGCGGATGCAGGCGTTGAACGAGGAAGGCCACTGGCAGGATATCGAATACTTGCAGCGTTGGGCCAGTTGTGGAAACAGCTATCATCGGATACGCCTGGAACCGGATGCTCATTGGAAATTTGTGGTGCCACATTTTGAAGGTACACTGCAAACAAAATTAAGGGTGGTATTGGAGTACATCGATCCGCACGATCCGGGCAAGATAGAGCTGGCATTCAGTAATACGATCAATGTCAGATTGAATCCATCGCAGTTTTTGCAGGAGCAGTCGGAGTTCCCGTTGAACGCGAAAGAGCCGATCGAATAAAAACTGATCCCCAACCTTGCAACAGTCCAATAGCCTGATTAAATTGGCCGTTGACCTACAATTCCTGATAATGAAAATACCTGGAACCTTTATTATTGCTTTGCTATTATCGCTCAGTGCTGCAGCCAGGCAAGACACCCTTTTTAGGATCGAAGACCAGGGCAAAGTTGGTTATATCAATGCACAGGGCCGGGTAGTGATACCCACAAAATACCACAGTGGCGAGGCGTTTAGCGAGGGCCTGGCGGCTGTACGTGAAAATGGCTACTATGGTTTCATCGATACCAGAGGCAATTATGTATTAGAGCCGCAGTTCGATAAGGCGGCTCATTTTCAGAATGGAGTATCGCTCGTTACCCGCAAGGGTAAGCCTACTATCATTGATCGCACGGGAACAGCGATAGCTCCACCTGTATACAAAACCCTTGAGTTCGTCGGTCCACGCAAAGCCATTGTACACACGGAGAGTGGTCATGTTGGGTTGTTAGATATACCTACGCGAAAGTTGGTGCTCGATACAATCTATTGGAGAATGGAAGTATTTGACAAGGGCGTGGCCGTCGTCGAAAAATACAACCCCCGCAGCAAACGGTCCCGGTCGCCTCAGTACTCGGTTATTGACACCAATGGGCGGGTTATAGTGCCGTTTGGCAGGTATTTCAAAATTAATCCATTCAGTCAGGGTTATGCAATTGCGGATAGTAAGTCGCGCAAATGGGACGAAATGGGCGATTATGTGCTGATTGATTCCAAGGGCCGCGAACTCTTCAGGCAATACCCAAAAGATTACGATCTGATCTGGGGAACCTACCATGAAGGGCGCATACGGATATCCTTGGTAAACGGAACCGATCATGAAGGGTACATCGATATCCGCGGAAAAGTAGTGCTCGACAACACGCTGTATACTAATGTTACTGAATTCTCGAGGGGGCGGGCCTTCGCCAGAACGAAGGAAGAGCTTTATTACCTGATAGATACAGCATTCCGGGTGCTTAATAAAGATCCTTACCGGGGAGTTGAGGAAGATCCATTCCGCACGCCCTATGCTGCCGTTGATACGGAGACGGGCTGGGGTGTTATAGATAAGAGTGGAACCTTTGTGGTAAAACCCACTTTGCCCTACATCGATCGGATTGTTGGTGATTTTGTTTATTTCGGCATGGATGAAGGAGAAGGAGATAAGGGGCCATTTGGGGTGATCACTATTGGAGAGAAGCCAGTCATTAATCCAGTCATGCAGCAGTATGACCGCCGGGGTTTTGTAAATGGCTTGCTGTTGGCCGTGGTTGACGATCGGCTCACCTGGTTCAACGAAGCCGGGCAGCAGGTATGGCAGGCGCAACAGGATACAACTACTCATTTGCGCAGATTGAATATCGATTTCATGCTGCGAGCCCATTGCAGTGCTTACTCTACCCTTGGCAAGGATGGCGAATTCAACAGCGGAGGTTGGGCAACATCGGGCAATTTTCCCCAGAAAACCCTGCCGGGTAGGCAGCAGCAACCCAACCGCTTATCAGTCGTGATCGACACCATGCGCGTTGATACCTTTGGTTGGCGCTACAATGGGTATCCCCTGTATGTCATGAATACAACAGCAGATACCCTACAGTTCCGGGCCGTCGATAGCCGTTTGTATTTGAAGATGCAGGCGCAGGACGAAAAAGGGCAATGGCAGGATATCCAGTATATGCCGTCTTCATTTTGTGGCAACAGCTATCATACGATTCAGTTGGAGCCGGCTGCGCATTGGAAATTTGTGGTGCCCGATCTTGAAGGAGAGCTGTCTACATACATCCGGGTGGAGTTGAAATACCTTGATCCGCGCAATCCCGAAAAGGAAAAGATCCTATACAGTAATATCATTCGCGGATCCATCAATCCGGCACAGTTTACAAATAAGCAATCTTATTACCGTACCGGGATCATGGACCCCTATATCGATTAGTGGGGAGTTATGGATTGCCGGAAAAGCTTACATTCATGCTTATTTGCGAATGACGATACAGTACTGTTCCGACCTTCATCTTGAAATGCCCGAGAATGCCAAATGGTTTAAGGCAAACCCGCTACGCCCGGCGGCTGACATTCTGGTCCTGGCCGGCGATATCCTTCCTTTCGCAGAAATGGATCAGCATCACGAGTTCCTCGAGTACCTGGCGGATCATTTCAAAACCACTTATTGGTTGCCCGGCAACCACGAATATTTTGGGAGCGATATAACGAACCGAAGTGGCAGTTTTCGCGAAGTTATCCGCTCCAATGTCTTTCTGCTCAACAATACAGTGGAGCAGCTGGACGGTCTATCACTGATCTTTTCAACCCTATGGTCACATATCAGTCCGGCGGCGGAGTGGGACGTAGCCCGGGCGGTGACGGATTTCCGGAATATCACTTACCAGGGCGAGCGTTTTCGTCCCTTGCACAGCAATCGTCTGCACAGGGATTGCCGGGCATTTATCGAAAAGGCTGTAGCGGAGACTACGGGTTCCCGTATGGTGGTCACGCACCACGTGCCTACCTTCCAGCACTACCCGAAACAGTTCAGGGGATCGGTGGTCAATGAGGCATTCGCAACCGAACTATTTGAGTATATTGAATCATCGCCGATTGCGGCCTGGATCTATGGCCACCACCACCAGAACACGCTGGAGTTTACGATCGGCAATACCCGCCTGCTGACCAATCAGCTGGGTTATGTACGCCGCCGGGAGTATTATGGGTTTCGGGTAGATGCGGTGGTGGAGGTTTAAATCAAATGAATTCGTTAAGAACGTAACCCAGGAGCTGCAGTATTTCGAGTTCTTTCGCTTTGTGTACATTTCTCACATACCAAAAATGCCCCGCGTAAAAACGCAGGGCGTACACTAATCAAATTCGTTAACCATTAAACCTTATCCTTTAATATAGAAACAACAAAACCGCCTGGCTGTACCAAAAGAAAATCATCTTTTTTCTGATACGGCCATCGAAACGTGAAAAACACGGTATCGGGATTGATGGGGATCAACTGAAAGTGCGGTTCTCTCCCTTCTCCTTCACCCTTCCCCAATAATATATCCCGAACACCGCCTGCCCCGCCCAGAAGGCCAGCACCAGCCAGGGATAAAATTGAGCCATCAGAAACAGGGATTTCAGCGTGGCCTTATAGTCGTCTACGCATTCAATAATCAGTACGGAGAAGTAGTCGACCACCATCAGTGGCAACGTTAGTAGCAGGTGCAGGCCAAACAGTTTCATATTCACCTGGTTAAAACGTTTGGACAAATGCCAATAGCCCAGCATGACCAACAGCAATGGAACCCAGTTCACCAGGGCCAGGAGCGAAAAGGGAGACATAGCATCCGTATGCCATCCTGGAACCTCCGATAAACTGAAATAGGGCGTCAGCGGTGATGTTACAATTACCAGCACGAGATAGGTCAGGAAGGGGATCATCGATCGCTTCATCGTAGAAGGGGTATAGAAGCCATCAATATACGAAAATCATAGGAAGACCGGTAGCCAGCCGCCAGCCACGGAGACCTACATTAAAAGCCAGTACCGCCTGCGGAGCCCCGTTTCCACAAATGTAGAAGAACCGCAACGTACCAAAAGGCCCCGCATAGACATGCAGGGCCGGCTTCATAATACGTAACATTAAAACTGTCCAATATTTTAGATCATCAAATTAAGTGTTCTGTACTAACGGAGTGCGGTATTCTTAATTTGAGTCAATGTAAATGCCCGAATAAGTTCAAGCTGGGGCACAGATGGGTCATTTCACAGGTTCACGTAAGATCGTCTTCAGTTTCTCGGGTGCCGTCTTCCTGAAATCACTCAGGTAGATCTCATGATGTAAACCATTTTGCTGCAAATGTTGTTCCCGCGAAAAATCGGCGATCATTTGCAGGCTTTCCGGCTCCCGGTCAAAAGGACCCACATGAAGCAGCTGCACACATTTGCCCTCGTGCAGCGAAAAGAACTGCACCTCCTTTGCCATTGGTAACGCTTTCTTGGCGGCAACAGAGCCGGTCATCGCCTCAATAACTTGCTCGCTCACATAAGAAGGGATCATGAGCAGCAGTCTGAACAACCATTCGCTGCGGGGCACAGCCTTCGGCGCCTCCGCCATCCCGATGCCGGTATATTGCTCATGGTCAAACCACCACTGGCCTTCCAGCTTGGGCACGGCAAAATCTTTCCCTTCGCCCTTGTAGTGAAATTTGATCGCATAAGCAACGGAATACAGGGCCTGCACCCGGTCGGCAAAGGCAGGCCCGCTGGGATCGCCCTTACCCGCGATAGAGATATATGGAAGCTCCCCGAACTCCGTAAGTTCCGGCTTCGTTTTAGCGGAGTAATAAGACTTGTACTTTTTAGTGAGGTCCAGTTTTTCCATGGCGCATAAAATTTTATGGACCAAAGAAAGGCCAGGTGAGTGACAGCCCTATGTCAGGAGGGGCACTCTAAAAAAAAACTTCAAAAATTAGTATGGAAAATAACCGGGTAGCACATCCTATAGTTGAAAGATATTCATCCTTACCTTTTGGTTCATAGATAGCAACAAAACCCGGCCTGCCAATCGCATTGGGCAGAGGCAGGCCGCTTTTAGAAGTGAGAAGTAGCGCGTTATAGCATACCGTTACGGGCAACGATTAGTAGCATTTTTACATAAAGCGTAATTGAAAATTGATGCTTTATCAAGGTGTCGCGTAAAAGCAAAAAGTTTCACTTTGATGGATGAGCCGTGGTCCCCAATCAACACAACCATGAGTATCAAAACTGGCCAGCCAAAAGCCAGGGTGGGAGAGGGTACGATAATAAACACATAAGTAGCTCCTGGAGAGCAGCCCTCCCGGCAACAGCCTTAATCCACCGAGCCAGTAAAGCGCCCCACAAGGGCGCTTTGTGGTTATAAGTCAACCCTGCGTCATTCCGCCAGGCCTGCCTCTCTGCTGCCCACGCAGCCCTTCCGCTCGTCCACCACCAAACCCTCCATCGATCCGCTTTTTACAAAACCCCTTAGCTGCGGTACTGCCCCGGCATCTCCCAAAACAAAAAAGCGCCCGAAGAGGCGCTTTCCCTATAAATCACAATAACATTAATTCTTGTTCTTGAAATCTCCCCGCTTCCAGGCCTTGATGAACTCGCCCCATGCAAACGGGTTGAAGATATTCTGTGGCGGCGCCTGCCCATTATAATAATAGCGGCGCGAATTATTATTCAGCAACATATTGCTGTTCTCCTGGCCGTCGCGCGGTAAGGTCCGCGCAATCACCCGGCGCTTCGTTTCATCATTGTTCTTGCGCGCCGTCTCCAGGTCATCATCGGCCACCGGCGTATTCACGAAGTCGCGATCAAACTGCTCCTTGGTAGGCCTCGGTTTGATGATCGTGGCCGGCAGGTACTGCGCATCCGTCACCATCAGTTGCAACAGGCTGTATTGATTGCCCTCCAGGTCGCGGGGAATCACCGCCTGCTTGGTTTTATACCCCACCGACGAAAACTCGATCACATCGCCTTTCTGCACCACGATCGAGAACACACCCTGTTCGTTGGTCTGCGTACCGCGTCCGTCCGTTTTCACCACCACACTCACCGAAGGGATCGCCTTTAAGCTGTCGGCGGTCATTACCACACCATATAATTGGATCACAGAATCCTTCAGCTTTTCGAATTGGGCACTGGCCAGGAACGGAAAAGCCACAGCAAACAAAACGGCTAGTAGTAAATGTCTCTTCATGCAGTCCAAATATACAGGTTACCGCCAAATACTCTCAACAAAATCACCCCGTTATTGGTTAATTTTGCAGCAAACAGATTCATTTTAACAAAACAATTAGATGATGACCCCCGACAAAGTTTTAGAGGCATTGAGCAACGTGCAGGAGCCCGATCTCGGAAAAGACATTGTGACACTGAATATGGTGAAAGACGTAGTGGTGGAAGGCAACTTCGTGTCCTTTACAGTGGTACTCACCACGCCCGCTTGTCCCATGAAAGATCATATCCGCAATGCATGCGTAAACGCCGTCAAACTCCTTGTCAACAAAGAAGCTACCGTCGTCGTCAACTTTACCTCCAACATTTCTACCGCCCGCAAGGACACCCGCGCTGTGCTGCCCCGCGTTAATAATATTATCGCCGTGGTATCGGGAAAAGGTGGAGTAGGGAAGAGCACTGTTGCTGCCAACCTGGCACTGGCTTTCGCGAAAAAAGGCGCCCGGGTAGGACTCATGGATGCTGATATTTACGGACCCAGCGTGCCCATCATGTTTGGCGTTCGCGGCGAACGTCCCATGATGAAATCTGTGGAAGGATCCGATAAAGGAATGATCGTACCCCTTGAACGATATGGCATAAAGATCATGTCGATCGGCCTCCTCGTCGATGAAAAGAATGCAGTGGTATGGCGCGGCCCCATGGCGTCATCCGCCATCCGTCAGTTTGTGACCGACGTGGATTGGGATGAACTCGATTATTTATTTATTGATATGCCTCCCGGCACCGGCGATATACACCTCACCCTCATGCAAACCGCTCCCGTTACCGGCGTGGTGGTGGTCACCACTCCGCAGGATGTAGCGCTGGCAGATGCCAAGAAGGCGATCGCCATGTTCGGTCAGGCCCAACTTAAAGTGCCCCTGATCGGCCTGGTCGAGAACATGAGCTACTTCGTACCGGCCGAACTGCCCGATAATAAATATTATATATTCGGAAAAGATGGTGGTAAAAAACTGGCCGATGAGTACGAGATCCCCTTCCTGGGTCAAATACCCCTGGTACAGTCTATCCGCGAAGGGGGCGATCAGGGCGTGCCGGCTATGGTGGGCGACGACGCCATCACCAAAGCAGCCTTCGAAGAGTTTGCCGCCAATACCATTCGCTCCATCTCCATGCGCAATGCCAACCTGGGCAGCCGCAAAGTAGCGGAAGTGATTGAATAGCAATTAAAAATGAAAAGACACCATAATCCACGGCCGGCGCCAAAGGCGCCGGCCGTTTACATACTTGCACCGGTTGCCCACCCAACCCGCAGAACCCCCTTCAAGGTAACTGGGTAGAAAACTTGTCAAAGTACGGACCCCTCACTATCTTGCCGCCGATTGCCACCCACGGCATCACCTTTGAAAACACATTCCAAACACCCTGATATGAAAAACGCCTTACTGCTCCTCCTCGCCATCACCATGGTCGCTGCAACTGCCTGTAGCAATAAACCATTGGTAGTCAAGTCTCGCCCACCCGCATCCAAGCCAGCCAAACCCCTGCCGCCCGGCCAGGCGAAAAAGCTCACGGGTTCTAAATCGGCCAAGCCCTACGCCCCCGGCCAACAGAAGAAAAGTCATTGATAGAGGCGGGAGTCTGGGAGCCTTCCCCCGTCTTTTCCTGCTATTATTCCCCAAAACGTGCACATTTGTTCCCACCCGCCCTTTATTTCCCGTCAAAATTGCTTTCGATCAAGTAATTTTGCGCGGCTTAACCAGTGTAATAGCCGGTTCAGCCATTATCAATAACCACAAAAGGAAGGACCAAATACCTTCGCACCATGTACCATCTGCCTTATTTCAAAGAAAAGAACTTTGAAACGGTCGTCGCATTCATGAAGGCTCATCCCTTCGCGGTGCTCACGGGCGTCAGCGCCGATCATAAACCGGTCGCTACACAGGTCCCCTTTCTCTTTGCAGAACGCAACGGGAAGCTCGTCCTCCGTGGACACGTCATGCGCAATACCGACCACCACAAAGCCTTTCAGCAGAACCCGCACGTACTCGCCCTCTTTACCGGTCCCCACACCTACGTCAGCGCCAGCCTGTACACCGACCCCCAACAGGGATCCACCTGGAATTACATCACCGTACAGGCCCAGGGCGAACTCAGCTTCCTGGAAGAAGCCGACCTGCGCCAGGTGCTGCGCGACACCACCACCCATTTCGAAGGCGGCCCCCACACGCCCGGCGCCTACGAAAACTTGCCCGAAGAATACATCGCCAAACTCATCAAAGCCATCGTAGGCATCGAGATCGTCGTAACGCAGATCGACAATGTATTTAAGCTGAGCCAGAACCGTGACGAAGCCAGCTACGACAACATCATCAATGACCTCAATGAAGGAACCGAAGATGCCCGTCGCATAGCACTGGAGATGGAAGAAAGAAGATCACAATTATTTAAACGATAGTCCAGGGTCGCCATACCGAAGAAGTTGTAACCTTGAATAATGAAACGAATGAAAGAGCTCTTAGAATTGGTATTGATCGTAGCACTGGTCGTCAGTTGCCATGCCACCCGCAAAAGCACCGATACATTGAAACAGCACCAGGCCAACCTACCTGCCTTCGATAAAGAAGGGCACCGCGGCTGCCGCGGACTCATGCCCGAGAACACCATCCCCGCCATGTACCACGCCATCGACGTGGGCGTCACCACGCTCGAGATGGATGCCGTGATCACCAAAGATAACCAGGTCATCCTGTCGCACGATACCTACTTCAGCTCCGCCATCACCACCAAACCCGATGGCACACGCGTAACCCCACAGGAAGAAAAAGGCCTCAATATATTTGGGATGACCTACGAAGAGACCCAGCGCTACGACGTAGGCCTGGCCCCCAATCCCGGTTTCAAAGACCAACACAAACTCGCCGCTACCAAACCACTGCTCAGCAAAGTCATTGACTCCGTCGAAGCCTATGTACAAAGCAAGAACCTCGTGCCGGTGTTCTACAACATCGAAACCAAATGCAATCCGAAAACAGACAACCAATACCATCCCGCGCCAAAGGAGTTTGTAGATAGACTGATGACCGTCATCAAATCCAAAGGCATCGAGAGCCGCGTCATCATACAATCATTCGATTTCCGCACCCTGCAATATTTGAATGATAAATATCCTTCTATCCGCACTGCTGCCCTGGTGGCCGATGCAAAAGGGCTGGATGAACACCTCAGCCTGCTGGGATTCACGCCCGATATCTACAGTCCGATGTATACCCTCGTAAAACCCGAACTCGTAGAAGCCTGCCACAAGCAAAAGATCAGGATACTGCCGTGGACGGTCAACGATAAACCCACCATCGAAAAGCTCAAAGCCATGGGCGTTGATGGCATCATCAGCGATTATCCCAATTTGTTTTAATAGACCATACGCAACCGGCCTGCACGCTTCCACACGAGCCTGCAGGCCGTTTTTTATTTACTTACCCCAGGCCCCTCATTTCACCCCACGCCATTCTTCCCCTACCTTTGCCCCATTCAAAACAAAGGAGATGAATACATCTTTACAGGGTAAAACAGCCGTCATCGGCGGCAGCACACAGGGCATCGGATTCGCCATCGCGCAGGAACTCGCCGGCCTCGGCGCCACCTGCATCCTGCTGGCACGCAACGAAACCACGTTGAAAGAGGTGGCCGCCACCCTGCCCAAGCCCCATGGCCAGCAACACAGTTACCAGGTGGCCGACTTTTCGCAGCCCACCCAGGTAAAACAAGCCATCGACAACATCGTGGCAAAGCAGCCCGTACACCTATTGATCAACAATACCGGTGGGCCCACTCCAGGTCCCATCAGTGACGCCGCGCCCGAAGCCTTCCTCGCCGCCTTTAACCAGCACATCATCTGCAACCAGCTGCTCGTGCAGGCCGTAATACCCGGCATGAAGGCCGCCGCATATGGCCGCATCATCAACATCGTGTCCACCTCCGTACGCATACCCATCGCGAACCTGGGCGTCAGCAATACGATCCGCGGCGCCACCGCCTCCTGGGCGAAAACCCTGGCCAATGAATTGGGTCAATTCGGCATTACGGTCAACAATATCCTACCCGGCCTCACCAAAACCCAACGCCTCACCAGCCTCATTCAAAACAACGCGAAGCGCAGCAACCGCTCGCCCGATGAGATAGAAAAAGAAATGTTGAAGGAGATACCGGCACGCCGGTTTGGAGAAGCGGCCGAACTCGCTGCCCTGGCAGCATTCCTGGCCGGCCCCGCGGCAGCCTACATCAATGGCACCAGCATTCCCGTTGATGGTGGCAAAACGGGATCCATATAACGGAAGCCACATAGTGCCCGTGTCAAACAAACCAGGCGCCCAGTAAATTATTCGGCAGTACACGCAACAAGCACCATTCAGCAACACATGGCATTCGAAAACAGCATCACATACGCCCAACAGCTTGATCGCATCGATCCGTTGGCAAAATATCGCGATCAGTTCATCATACCGGAGCACAACGGAAAGCAACAGCTCTATTTCCTGGGCAACTCCCTCGGCTTGCAACCGCGCCGCACCAAAGAACGCCTGCACCAGATACTCGGCAACTGGGCCGATTACGGCGTAGAAGGTTGGTTTATGGGCGATAACCAATGGTTGCAATACCACGATCAACTGATACAGCCATTAGCAGCAGTAGTAGGTGCCTTACCACACGAAGTAGTGGTCATGAACCAACTCACGGTCAACCTGCACCTGCTCATGGTCACCTTCTATCGCCCCGAAGGCAAACGCCGCAAGATCATTTGCGAAGCCAAAGCCTTCCCCAGCGATCAGTACATGTTCGAAACCCATGTAAAACACCATGGCTTCGATCCGGCTGAAGTACTCATAGAAGTAGCTCCGCGCACAGGCGAACATACCATCCGCGAAGAAGATATACTCGCTGCGATCGATCAGCACAAAGACGAACTCGCCCTCGTACTATGGGGTGGCATCAACTATTATACCGGTCAGCTTTTCGATATGGCGACGATCACCCGCGCCGCGCAGGCAGCAGGGGCGAAGGTAGGTTTCGATCTCGCACACGTGGCAGGTAACGTACCCGTGCAGCTGCACGACTGGAACGTCGACTTCGCCTGCTGGTGCAGTTATAAATACCTCAACAGCGGCCCCGGCGCCATCGGTGGCGCCTACATCCACGAGCGTTACCACAACGATCCCACCCTGCATCGGTTTGCAGGCTGGTGGGGTTACGACAAAGCCACCCGCTTCAAAATGGAAAAAGGATTTGTGCCCGATGCCGGCGCACAGGGATGGCAACTGAGTACCCCCTCGGTATTGCTCTACGCCGCCCATAAAGCTGCCCTGGAGATCGTGGAAGAAGCAGGCTGGCAAAACATACAGCAAAAGCGGCAGCAGCTCAATGCCTGGCTCTGGTACCTGGTAGAAGAACTCGAAACTTCCATCCCGCAAGCCCGCCTCGAGATCATCACACCCCGCAGCGAAGCCGCCCGCGGCAGTCAGATCTCCCTGCTGGTGCACCGCAAGGGTAGGCAGTTATTCGATGCGCTCACCGAAGCAGGCATCATTGTCGACTGGCGCGAGCCGAACGTCATCCGCCTCGCCCCCGTGGCCCTGTACAATACCTATGAAGAGGTATGGAAATTTGTAGATACCTTAGCCCGCTTAATCAGACAATAAGTACGCCGCTAAAAATACATTACGACATGACACGTGCACAATTAGTAGAACAGATCAGGACTAAGAAGAGTTATCTCTGCGTCGGACTCGATACCGACATTACCAAGATCCCCCGCCACCTGCTCTCCTCACCCGAGCCGGTGTTCGAATTCAATAAGCGCATCATCGATGCCACCAAAGATTATTGCGTCAGCTATAAGATCAATACCGCCTTTTACGAAGCATTGGGACTGGTAGGATGGGAAGCCATGGAACGCACGGTTGATTATATACCCGATACGCATTTCAAGATCGCCGATGCCAAGCGCGGCGATATCGGCAATACCTCTACACAATACGCAAAGGCATTCTTCGAAACTATGAACTTCGATGCTATCACCGTAGCGCCCTACATGGGGGCCGATAGCGTGAAACCCTTTCTGGAGTATAAAGGAAAGTGGACCATCCTCCTCGGCTTAACTTCCAACACCGGCGCGTCCGACTTCGAGCTGCAACCAGCCGGCGATGGGCTTCTCTATGAAAAGGTGCTCAACACGGCGGCGCAATGGGGCACTCCGGAAAACCTGATGTATGTGATCGGCGCCACACAAAGCGACTGGTTCACCAACATACGCCAGCTCACCCCCGATCATTTCTACCTCGTGCCCGGCGTGGGCGCACAGGGAGGAAGTCTGAAGGAGATCTCCGAAAAGGCCATGAATAAAGATATTGGCATCCTCGTCAATGCGAGCCGTGCGATCATCTATGCTTCTACCGGCGAAGACTTTGCCGTGAAAGCAACCGAAGTGGCCAAAGCCTACCAGCTGGAAATGGCCGGATACATCAAGTAGCCATAACAAAAAACGGCCCGCAGGCCGTTACGTAAATAAATAGCTTTACAAGATCAGGGTCCGCCACCGCGGACCTTTTTTTGCTCCCTATAACCCCAATTCCTTTCTTTTCTTCGCCGGCAACTTTGCAGCCACCTGGTCATAGGAGGAGGTTAGCAAACGCGTCCACTCTTTCTTGCCAATGCGGTTGATATCGTCGATCCATACCCACTTGTACCGGGCCATGTACGGCGCCGGCTTACAACCCGGCCGGGCACTCACTTCATCAAACTCCTCATCTGCCACTTTAAAAGAAGCCGAAATAGGCACCTCATCCGGTGCGGTCACCAGGAACATCTTCTCACCCACATTGAAGCAAAGATGGTTTTCCCATTTAATGTCTTGTGTAACACCGGCCCACTTGCCGCAGATTGTTTGAATGTCTTCGATGGTCATAGGCAATCAGTAAAAGTGAACGGCAAAATTAATCATTATACGGTTTGGCCGGCTTACCGGGCACAAAACTCCCGATAGGCGCTGTATACCAGGGCAGCACCTCGAATTTCAACCGGCCCGAAGCCACTGCTTTGTCGGTCTGCAGCAACTGCTCCACTTCCTCGCGGGTAGGACAATCAATAATGAACAGCCCCTGGTAGCCCAGTTCGTTTTTGCCGAACGGACCAGCCACTTTGATCTTTCCTTCGTTATAGAGGCGGTTGATATTGTTGAGGTGTGCTTTCTGTATTTCGGCGGCCGTAGCAGAATCCTGCGCGCGGTTGGGGCCCTTCGTTAAGATCACAAACCAGTATTGTCGTATCTGGTCGGCTGGCTTCTTGCCGGTCGTAGCTTCTTTTTGTTGGGCAAAACCTGCGGCGCAAACCAACACGATCAGCACCAGCAGCAAGGAGAATTTTCTCATATAGTTCAATTTAAGAGTCAAAGATAATCGCTCCGCTCAAGCCTTCCCCATGTATCACGATCAACCCGGAAATCCGACCGACGAACAAAGCCCCCCAAAAAAAACAGGGCCCCCGTTTCCGGAGTGCCCCGTCGTAGAGAGTCTTCGACTCTGCTGACTGCAAGTTTTGCGCACACATTCTATCCACCGCAGTCCTTGTATCTTGTGTTTTCCTGGCTTATATATTCCTCGTTCTCTTCCTATCCTTCTTGTCGTCGTCTTTGTCAATGTCGAACGAAAGGTTGTGGCCAATCGTAACAGTCTGGAAGCTGGCTTTGATCCGCACCGAAGCACTGCCGCTGCCGGCTACACCGATGTACTGGTGGTCGAATTTGGGCCCATGACTGTCTTCGTCGTCGTCGTCTTTCTTGATAGGGAAGGAGGTCTTGTTGCTGAGTTCGCCAAAGCTCGTCTTGACATTGAAGCTGGCCGAAATACTCGTTGGCACATCTACATACAAGGGCGTAAAATCATTCTTGACGTCGAGCGATTTGATGCTATTCTGTAAGTTAAGTTTGATGCCGCTGCAATGCTCGAACGTACCACGTACGTCACCCGTTACATTCTCAATCAGCCCGCGGGAGAACTTGATGGCCAGCGTACCCGAATTGAAAGCACCGAGATTTACCTTGCCAAACTCAACCAGTACTTTCGCCTTCGTCAGTTTGCCGGCAGTAAAGCTGCCAAACTTGCTCACGAAATTGGCCGGTCCGTTGTAATCGCCGATCGACATGGGGCCAAATTCATTCGTGGCCGTAAACTGGTATCCATCCGGAACATATACCACCATATTAATGCTGAAACTTTGCTTCTCGCCCTTCTCGCGACTATTGTTGTTATCGCCAATGCGTGTTTTGAAAGTAACATCATTGCCACTATTGTCTGCGTCGATCGAGATCGCATCCAGCAGCTTTTGTGCCCGTTCGTCGCTGCCCGCTTCAGCAGTGATGGTGGCGTCTACCTTCACTTCATTTTTGCTCCAGGTGCTGATCTTCATCTCGCCAAATGAGTTGCTCACCTTGATCTTGTCGGCCGAAGTAACGCTATACGATTTAGAGAAAGTCTTTTTCTTTTCTACCAGCGGATCGCCTGCCGCCATCACAGCAGTTTGTAAAGCCAGAGAAGCCACTAACAACAATGCACTATACGATCTTACCATTGCTTTCATTATTGCCCGATTTAGATTTTTTAATTTGTTGGATGATCTGAAGCTGTTGATTCAGTAACTCGGTCTGCAGCCGCAAATTCTGGATCATCGCTTCTAAGAGTTGCTCCCGGTTGGCATTGGTGGGCAGTTCGCTCTTCAATGTGTTGTAAGAGCTGTCGAGCCTTGAAATGTCTTGCAGGAATTGTTTGTATAAGGTCGGATTGTCTTTCTCGATTTGCTTCAGCTCACTTTGCTTGAGTTCGATGAGCTGGGTGAAATGATAAACTTCTTTAGCATAGGTCGGGTTAATGTCTTTCAGCAACACATCCCCTTCCGGCGACTGCTTCTTGCCGGACTTTTCATCCTGGACAATCGCATTATTGTCCGGACCGACTTTACCATTGGGAACAAACAGGTGATACACCCCCAGGCCCGCCAGCACCATAATGGCCGCCGCCACGCTCCAGCGCATGATCTTCATGGACAATACTTTCCCTTTCTGCTCACGCGGCTTCAGCTCTTTCTCCAGCTTCGTCCACACCTGTGGGGCCGGTTCATCACTGTCAAAATCCTCCCGGTGATCGCGCATGAATTGTTCAAAACGGGTACTCATAATAATCCTCCTTGTTTTATAATAGACAGTAGCTTTTGTTTCGCTCTTACATATTGGGTCCGCACCGTATTGTGCGAAATGTGCAGGATGCCTGCAATCTCTTCCTGGTCGTACCCCTCCAGCAGGTAGAGGCTCACCACGGCCCGGTAACCGTCGGGCAATCGTTGGATGGCCTTCTTGACTTCGGCCACCCGGTATTGCAGGTCCGCTTCGTCGATCGGCTCCTCCTGCGCAATGGCATGAACGCCGTCTTCGCGCTCTTCGTCGATCTCCACGAAATGGCCGCGTCGCTTGCGCAACGCATTGATCGATTTGTTGATCACGATCTTCTTTAGCCAGGCTCCAAACGTGGAGCGGTAATGAAAATCGTTGAGCGAACGGAACGCATCCAGGAACGCTTCCTGGAGAACATCTTCCGCGTCTGCCGTATTGTTCACAATACGCAGACTGGTGTTGTACATGGCTTTGGAATAACGTTGATACAACAATTGATAACTCAGGCTGTCACCCTGTTTACATCGTTCTACCAGTTCATCCCGGACGGTGTTTGCAGTCAGCTCCACGATGAATGATTTAATGTTTGTTCATAAGAAGAGACATGGGCGTGAAACAGATGTTGCATAAGCTCCATAAAATATTTCAATTCAGCCAGAAAACCCTTTAGCGTACACCCGGTTAGCTATTTTAGCACGGGTCAAAGTTCCTCACTTGCCTTGGCCGCCCCCGCACGTCTTCTCCCGCATAAACTAACACTTATTAGCTAATTTTCATTACATTAGCACCCATAGACCAAAAAGAAGGAAACATGAGCGCCAAAACCGATCTTTTTACCAGTCCCGACTATTTCGCAGTCGACGACCTGCTCACCGAAGAGCAAAAACTTATCCGGGAAACCGTACGCACCTACGTTAAAAAAGAGATCAGTCCCATTATAGAAGATTATGCCCAGCGGGCCGAATTTCCCCAGCACATCGTAAAACAGTTGGGAGAACTCGGCTGCTTTGGCCCTACCATACCCGCCGAATACGGCGGGGGAGGGCTCGATTATACCTCCTACGGACTCATGATGCAGGAACTCGAACGCGGCGACAGCGGCGTACGCTCCACCGCCTCCGTACAGGGCTCTCTCGTCATGTTTCCGATCTATGAGTTCGGCAGCGAAGAACAACGCAAAAAATACCTGCCCAAACTCGGCAGTGGCGAATGGCTGGGCTGTTTCGGTCTCACCGAGCCCGATCATGGCTCCAACCCCGCCGGCATGCTCACCCATTTCAAAGACGCCGGCGACCACGTCATCCTCAACGGCGCCAAGATGTGGATCAGCAATGCCCCTTTCGCACAGGTGGCCGTAGTATGGGCCAAGGACGAAGCCGGCGACATTCGCGGCCTCATCCTCGAGCGCGGCATGGAAGGCTTCAGCACCCCCACCACCCACGGCAAATGGAGCCTCCGGGCCTCTGCAACCGGAGAACTCGTATTCGACCATGTAAAAGTGCCCAAAGAAAATATACTGCCCAACGTAAAAGGCCTCAAAGGGCCGCTCAGTTGCCTCACCCGCGCCCGTTTTGGCATCGCCTGGGGCAGCGTAGGCGCCGCCATGGATTGTTACGATACCGCCTTGCGCTATTCCTTGGAGCGCGTGCAGTTCGACCGCCCGATAGGCGGCTTCCAGCTGCAACAGAAGAAACTCGCCGAAATGATCACCGACATTACCAAGGCGCAACTGCTCAACTGGCGCCTCGGCACACTCATGGACCAGCACAAAGCCACCCCGCAACAGGTCTCCATGGCCAAGCGCAATGGCTGCGAGATCGCCGCCAACATTGCGCGCGAAGCACGCCAGATGCTCGGCGGTATGGGCATCACCGGCGAATATTCCGTCATGCGCCACATGATGAACATTGAAAGCGTCATCACGTACGAAGGTACCCACGATATCCATTTGCTCATTACCGGCATGGATGTCACAGGGCTCAACGCATTTAAATAGCTCCAGGGTCAACAACACCACGCCCAAAACGTTATACTGCCAAACAACCGGCCATCGGGCAGGGGAGGTACTCCTTTGTCCGTAAACAAACAAGCACAACGGAATGGAGATCATAACGCACAGCAAACAATACGAAGACGAAACCATCAACCTCATCGTAGGTATACAGGCCGGCGAATTCGGCGTTCCCATCACTGCCGCCGACCAGCCCGATCTGCGTACCGTGAACACCTTTTACCAGCAGGGCAACGGTAACTTCTGGCTTGCCCTCGAAGAAAATAAGGTCGTAGGCACCATCGCCCTGATCGATATCGGCCACAACGAAGTAGCTTTGCGCAAGATGTTCGTGCACCCCGAACACCGGGGGCGCGATAAAGGAGTGGCACAAAAGCTGATAGAGGTGGTCTTCGACTGGTGTCGTCAACAGCAGGTACAACGCATCCTGCTCGGCACAATTGAACCCTTCAAAGCAGCCCACCGCTTTTATGAACGCAATGGATTCGATCGCATCAAAAAGGAGCAGCTGCCGGCCTATTTCCCGGCCATGCCGCTCGATACGATCTTTTATACGTATTCATTCCACAAACAACAACCGATGAGGATCATCCTGATAGGATTCATGGGGTCTGGAAAAACGCACTGGGGCAAACAGGTGGCGCACCGCCTCAACCTGCCTTTCTTCGACCTCGATGAAGAAGTGGTCAAAGCAGAAGATGGTAAAACCGTCACGGAAATATTTGCCGACTCCGGCGAAGAGTATTTCCGCGAAAAGGAAAAGGAAACGATGGAGAAGCTGGTCGAAACCAATGAATCCATGGTGCTCTCCTGCGGTGGCGGCACGCCCTGCTTTTACAACAACATAGAATACATGAAGAAGGTAGGCATCGTCGTATGGCTCAATACCTCCGTCGATGTATTGCTGCAACGCTTACTGAAAGAGAAAGCCAAGCGGCCGTTGATAAAAGATATCGGCGATGAAGAACTGCGCGCCTACATCCTGCGCAAGCTCAACGAGCGGCGTATGTATTATGAGCAGGCCGATGTGGTGATGGACAAGGAAGATGCCATCTCGATGAACGATTTCATACAAACCGTATTACATGCATAAAGGATTTTTAACCACCGCCGCCTTGCTCGGCGCGCTCTCCGTAACACTCGGCGCATTCGGGGCACATGGATTGAAGAAGATCGTGCCGCCCGAAACCGTAGGCACCTTTGAAACTGGTGTACGATACCAGTTCTACCATGTATTTGCCCTGCTAGTGGTGGCGATATTGTTCGAGAAGTTTCCCGGCGATTGGATGCGTTGGGCAGGTTTGCTCTTCATCATCGGCATCGTACTGTTCTCCGGATCACTGTACGTGCTCACCGCCCTCAAAGCCACCAATACGGTTGGATTGAGCGGAATAGGAGCCATCACACCCATCGGCGGATTGTTCTTCATTGCCGGCTGGATCGCAATGTTCGTGGCAATCATTAAAAAATAGGGGCTTCGAAGGTCAGCACACACTGGCCGTCGCAATCAATATTGAAAGAGCCGCCGATGCTTTCCATGCGCCGGCGCATATTGTTCAAGCCATTGCCAAAGCGGCGCAGCTGGTCGGGGTTGATGCCGACGCCATTGTCCACCACGCGGATGATGAGCGCGTTTTCCCGCGTAGCGATATCGACCTGCAGGTGCGTGGCCTGCGAATGCTTCATCGCATTGTTGAGGGCTTCCTTCACACTCAGGAAAATATTGCGGCGCTTCTCACCACTGATATCAGCCTGCGGGATCACCGGCGGAAGTTTAACATGGCATTCGATCGGTGTACTGTCGAAATACTCGATGGCATGTGCCCGGATATAAGCGATCAGACTCTCCACCGTATCGTTACTGCTCTTCATGGTCCAGATGATCGTGTTCATCTTGCCCAGCAGCTCATTCGCGTTGTTCGATATCTTCTCCAGTTCGGGGATCGACTGGTTCTTCATCTTCGTTTTTAAGATCTCACTCATGAGGCGTATCGCGGTTACGCCAGAGCCCAGCTCATCGTGCATATCCGCCGAGATACGGTCCCGCTCACCCTGCATCGCCGTCACCACCGCCATCTGCTTTTCAAACTCCTTCCGCTCATTCTCCAGCTTCAGCCTTTCCCGCTCCTTCACCCTTTCCACCAGGTCGCGCCGGTTCTTCCAGGCCAGGCCGCTCAGGAAGAAGGACAATTCCAGCACCAGTCCGATCTCATAATAGAAGATAGACCGGTTGAGAATACTCCAGCTCGATTCATTATTGGCGGGCCATATTTTGAGCAGCATGATCAGCAGTGAAATGATCGAAAACACCACCAGTGCGAGGTTCCCCAGCGCAAGGTAGTTGAGCAGTGTGTCCTTTTTCTTGATACTGTATACGATAAAGGTAATGCCTACGACAAAGAAGATCAGCTTCATCACCAGGTTCTCCATCACATTCAGCAACATGTATTTGTCGGTAAAGAAATAAAGCAGGGTGAAGAAAATGGCAAAAAGGATCATGATCACCTTCGACCAACGCATGAACCGGTCCAGGCCCGGATGCTGCTCCTTCGTATTGATGAACTGCCGCACAAAATAGAGATACGTAAATACGCTGGCCGTCATCATCATCAGGTCAAGGTATTCCTCGTAGAAATAATGAAAGCGGGTGCCCGATAAGTTCAGGTACGATTTCAGGAACAGCAGGAAGGCCGTACAGAAAGTATACAGCGCATAAAAGATAAACTCCTTGTTCTTATTCTGCAGGTACACCGCTACCGAATAGAAGATCATCATCAGCAAAATGCCACAGGCCACATAGGTCACCACATCCAGCAGGTAATCGCGGTCGCGGATCGACGACCTCCACTGCCTGAAATAATCCCGCTCCACCAGCCGTGGAATAATATTATTGACATTCGTACGTACAAAATTGAAACGGCAATAAAAGGTACGGGTCTCATGCCCCTGCAGCTTTACCACAATAGCCCCCAGGAAGCGGTTGCTCTGCAAAGTATCCGGTACCGGCGCCCACGCGCCGTCGTCACCCACAGCAGATAGCTCGATATTCCGGCAATAGAAACCAGGCAGGAAATAGACCGACTTGACCGAATCACCTGTATTGGTCAGTGTGAAACGGTCCACCACATCCTGCTCCATATACTCCGCAGGAAGCGATCGGCTCAGTGGTTTGAAAGGAAGACTACGCAAGTCGATCTTGTCACCGAAGGCCAGATTCCTTGAAATGGTCGCCACTTCAAAACCTGTCACCTCCGACCGGTTGAACCGGATCTTCGCAATATCGATCGCCGAAGAATCTACAACACTCAATGGTCCTGCTCCTGCCTCATCACCATCCTGTCCTTCACTTGAATGCTGTACATTGCTGCCCATCCGGCCTGCCAGCGAATCCTGCTGTGCCAGCCCCGGCAACGAACAAATCAGTAAAAAAAGGGAAAAAACGGAGAATGCTACGCGGCCCACACAGGAACGGTGGACAAAAAGGCGGTTGGTGCAGATGGAAAGGTGCTTCCGGAGTTTCATGTTGATTGACATTGTAAAATACAATAATTACCGGCACACCAACGCTTTTATTTGATATAGCGCAGATTTGATCAACTACTTATCTTTGTAACCATGGCCAATCGCTTAAAATCGGGCAAGAACAAACCTGCTGAAACAGATAAACTGAAACCTGAGAAGGAAGAACAGGTAACCGTCAAACAATTGGTGAAAGATGAACGTACCCACAAGATCGCCGGCACGGTATCCCTGCTGGTGAGCCTGTTCCTGTTTATCGCCTTCACGTCCTATCTATTTACCTGGGCCGAAGACCAGGATAAAGTCTTCCGTGGAGCTTCCATCCTCTGGCCCTCGGCCGGGGTAAAAGCCACCAACCTGCTGGGCAATATCGGCGCTTATATATCGCACCAGTTTTTCTATAATGGGTTCGGCATCGCCTCCTATCTTTTTTGCACCCTCTTCTTCGTCATGGGGGCCAACGCCCTCTTTGGAA
This sequence comes from Paraflavitalea sp. CAU 1676, assembly GCF_029223285.1. GTDB lineage: Bacteria > Bacteroidota > Bacteroidia > Chitinophagales > Chitinophagaceae > Paraflavitalea. Next base: position 507,314 of record NZ_JARHUJ010000009.1, read on the forward strand.
AGAAGATATTTTCCGTGTGGCGCAATGTCCGCTACCTCATCATCGGTGTACTGTTCTTTAGTGTGGCCTTTGCGTTCTTCGCCGGCCGCAGCCAGTTTACCTGGGGTGGAGCCGTAGGCACTATGATCAGTGACTGGCTCGTAAGCCTGCTTGGCAAAGTGGGTACCGCAGCTTTGCTGTTGGTAGGCGGGCTAGCCTATATCATCTGGCGCTTCAATCCTGTCTTCAAAGTGCCCAGCATGCCTAAGAAGAAAGAAGCGGAGGCAGACGAAGCTGTATTGCCGGTGAATGAAGAAGAGCAGGAACCGCAGCCCAAACCAAAGCGTACCAACAAACTCAAAAAGGGCGAACAGGCAGCACCGCTGCTGGCGCCCAAACTGGAGATAGACGAAGAACTGCTCGAAGACATGCAGCTCGTAGAGAAACCGGAAGAGGAAGAAGATGAGGCGCCTTTTGAAATAGACGAACCCGAAGAGCCTGTACAAATACCGCCACCCATACAACAACCGGTTGCATTACCGCCCCGGATCACCAAAGCCGAAAAGGCCAAGCAGGCAGCAGCTAATCTCGAACTCGAGATCAAGTCCATGCCCGAGGAGCCCGAAACGGAAGAAGAGCCGGTACCGGCAGGAGAGGAGATTCCGGAAGTACGCCAGCCCAACCTGAATATCCCGTACGAGCCCACGCTCGACCTCAAGGATTACCAATACCCCTCGCTCGAACTGCTCGAGCAGCACGGAAGCGAGAAGATCGTTCAGGACCCGGCCGAACTGGAGACCAACAAAAACCAGATCATCACCACCCTCAAGAACTACGATATCGATATCCAGAAGATCAGCGCCACGGTGGGTCCTACGGTAACCTTGTACGAGATCGTACCCGCCGCCGGCGTGCGTATCTCCCGTATCAAGAACCTCGAAGATGATATCGCCCTCTCGCTCGCGGCCCTTGGTATCCGTATCATCGCCCCGATCCCCGGTAAGGGAACCATCGGTATCGAAGTACCCAATGTGAAGAAGACCGTGGTGAGCATGAAGACCCTGCTGGCCTCCGAGAAATTCCAGGCCAACAACTTCAGCCTGCCCGTGGCCATCGGTAAAAAGATCGACAACGAGAACTTCATCGTCGACCTCGCCACCATGCCCCACTTGCTGATGGCAGGTGCCACCGGTCAGGGTAAATCCGTTGGTCTCAATGCGATCCTCGTATCGCTGCTGTATAAAAAGCACCCATCGCAGTTGAAGCTGGTACTCGTAGATCCTAAAAAGGTAGAGTTGACACTTTACCGTACCATCGAGCACCACTTCCTCGCCAAACTGCCCGGCGAAGAAGAAGCCATCATTACCGATACCAAGAAAGTGATCCATACCCTCAATGCCCTGTGTATTGAAATGGATAACCGGTACGACCTCCTCAAAGAGGCCGGCACCCGGAACATCAAGGAATACAACGAGAAGTTCGTCAAGCGCCGCCTCAATCCGGAGAAGGGGCACCAGTTCCTGCCTTTCATTGTACTCGTAGTGGATGAGTTTGCGGATCTGATCATGACAGCCGGCAAGGAAGTGGAAATGCCCATCGCCCGTCTGGCCCAGTTGGCCCGTGCCGTAGGTATTCACCTGATCATTGCCACCCAGCGTCCGTCGGTGAATATCATTACAGGTACCATCAAGGCCAACTTCCCGGCCCGTATCGCGTTCAAGGTATCGTCCAAGATCGACTCGCGCACCATCCTCGATACGGGTGGCGCGGAGCAGCTCATTGGTAAAGGGGATATGTTGATCTCGTACAATGGCGAGCTCACGCGCTTGCAGTGTGCGTTCGTGGATACGCCAGAAGTGGAAAGCGTGTGCGATAACATCGGGGCGCAGAATGGATATCCACAGGCCTTTATGCTGCCGGAGTATGTGGATGAGAAGGAGCTGGAAGGAAAGGATTTTGACCTCAGCGACCGCGACTCCCTGTTCGAAGACGCCGCCCGTATGATCGTCACCAGCCAGATCGGCTCTACCTCGCTGCTGCAGCGCCGCATGAAGCTGGGGTATAACCGCGCAGGCCGCCTGATGGACCAGCTGGAAGCAGCCGGCATCGTAGGCCCCAGCCAGGGCTCCAAGGCCCGCGACGTGCTCATCAAAACGGAAATGGACCTTGAGCAACACCTGGCCAATTTCCTGTAGGCGCGCCCAAAGCCAACCGTGCCGCCTCGGCTATCTGACGCCCGGGTCACTTTTTCTGTTAATTTATTCCTAATGACTAAACGGTCGGGGGAAAACCGACGTCTAAGTTTCTGACGCAAACCAATATCTTTGCGCCTTTTAGCAACTCGTATTATACACAAATACCTATAAATGAAATCAGCACTTTTATTCATTAGTTTAATTGGGGTCGGATTGGCAGGGTTTTCTCAGAAAAAGGTTGGTGATCAACCGGTTACAAACGATCCGGCTGCCAAGAAAGTACTTGACGACGTAAGTGCAAAATTCAAGACCTACAAATCCGTGCAGGCTGCTTTCTCCCTGAAAAATGAAGACGCGAAAGGCAAAGTGCTCGACAATAAGAAAGGAACCGTATCCATGAAGGGCTCCAAATACCGCGTATCGCTCGTCGGTGGCGCCGAGATCTTCTGCGATGGATCCAATATCTGGACCTACGACAAAGCGGCCAACGAAGTCACCATCACCAAACTCGATCCTTCGGCAAGCAGTATCAGCCCGCAGAAATTGTTTACCAATTTCTATGATAAGGACTTCCTCTATAAACTGAATGGTGAAAAGAAAGAAGCTGGTAAAACACTCGTGGAAATTGAAATGACACCAGTTGATAAAACCAAGTCATTTCACAAAGTATTCCTGCTGGTAGACAAAAATGCGAGGACCTTGTACAGCACCCGCATCCTCGATAAGAGTGGCACCAAGATCAGCTACACCGTGAGCAGCCTCAATGGCAAAGCTACCCTGGCTGATAATATCTTCGTATTCGACAAGAGTAAATATCCCGGAGTAGAAGAAGTTGACTTGCGATAATGCACAGGCACAAATAACCATCTATACGAAAGGCTGATCATCGTGATCAGCCTTTTTCATTTCCCTGCGATCCCCACCGGAAGGTGCTGATATCAAGGCCTGCCAGGTCAAGTACCCGGTCGGCCACGGTGGCCGCTACTTCTTCGATGGTGGTGGGTCTGCTGTAGAAAGAAGGAGAGGCCGGGCAAATGATGCCGCCCGCCAGCGTCACCGTTTCCATATTCCGGATATGAATAAGATTATAGGGAGTATCGCGTACCATGCAGATCAGCTTGCGGCGTTCCTTCAATACCACATCAGCTGCCCGCGTGATCAGGTCGGTCGAAACGCCCGTTGCAATACGGCCCAGCGTGCCCATCGAACAGGGCGCAATGATCACCGTATCGAAGCGCCCCGATCCCGACGCAAAAGGTGCATTGAAATCCATGGTACCATACACCTTCACCCGCTCATGCCCCTCCAGGTATCGTTTATAGTCATCATTGCCCAGCTCGGTTTCCCATACCTGCCTGGCATTGGTCGTCATCACTACCCCCAGTTCGCTCCATTGCGCCGGAATGGTCAGCAACTTCTGCAAAAGTAGTTTGGGGTAGATCGAACCACTGGCGCCGGTAATGGCGAGCACAATTTTATGCATGGTATTTGAGTTAACTTTAATAACGCAAAATGGTTATACTAACAACGGCTGGTAAAAAGCCCGGAAATAAGCCTTGCCGGTCAAGTACGGAGGCAACCAGGCGGCCGGCAAACCCCGTCATTAAACAAAAATAAGTATGCAAACCTTCAAACTGGTTCTTTTGTTCGGCTGGGTCCTTGTTTTTTCGTGCGGACAGCGTCCTGTTGCAGAGATCGCCAACAAGACCCAATGGCTCACGTTGACCCAGGTAGCCGAAGGCCTGCAAAAGCAAAAGAAACCGGTATTGATCGATCTGTATACCGATTGGTGTGGCTGGTGCAAGGTCATGGATAAAAAGACATACACGAATAAGAACGTAGCAGCCTACCTGCAGGACAAGTTCTATGCAGCAAAGGTGGATGCCGAAACGCGCAGCGCCATCACCTGGCAGGGGAAGAGCTATACGTACAACGACGGATACAAGACAAATAATTTTGCCATCTATCTTACAGGCGGACAACTTTCCTATCCCACCACTGTCATTATCCCCGTCGATGGAGAACCACAGGCCATTCCCGGTTACCTCACACCACCCGAGCTCGAATTGCTGGTTAAATATTTCGGTGAAGGACAATTCGGCAAGAAGGATTTTGGCGAATACCAACGCTCCTTCAAATCCAGTTGGTAGAGAATTGAATCCGGGAGGTAGGGGCGACGTATGTCAAAATATGCGTATAAGGTGTTAATATTTGGCACTTCCCGTCTACACGATAAGAATATCGATTTAGCACCCAACCGAATGCATCATTTCTCCGCAAACGTTTGCATGTAGTCTGAATGCGGTGAAAAGGGCTGCGAACAGGATTCATCCCCTATTCATGTGTTGACCCAGATCAATTCCTTTAAAAAAAGTTACGGCGTGCAACCATTGAATCAACGCCATCATCTTATATTTGAATTTTCATAGGATAAGGTTTAATGGTTAATGGTATTTGATTAGTGCAGTCCTGCCGCAAGGCGGGACTCTTTTTTTGTAGCAATACCAAACACATCATTCCCTACACAGGTAAACAGCCTAGGGAGTAATTCTGGGCTCGAGGATCTTTAGCTTGTTGAAGTTGATAGGGTCGAGGGGGATGATAACCAGGCCTGGCGTAAACGTACCGCCTTTCCGGATGCGGTAGGTGAAGATGTTGCTGCGCCGGTTGTTGACATACGTAAGTTCGTTGAAACGATCCTGGTTGACACCCAGGAAGGCCACTTCGATATAATAGCGGGCAGGTGGTACTTTGGGAATGACGATCTCATTGTTCACCGGGTGATAGATCCTTTTGATGATCCCGGCGCCGGAATGATCATAACGGTCAAAGATTACCAATACCGAATCCGTGATGGGTGTACCGCCAGAATGCTTCAGGCGAATGGTTACGTCCACGCTGTCCGTGGGCAGCTTCCTTTGAGACATCGCAGGGATGCCCCAAAGCAAAGAGGTAACCAATAACGCCATAATTGCCTTCATTAAAACCGAATTAGATAAAGCAGTCTTTACCGATGGAATAACGGTTGTTTGGCTAAAAAATTACATATTATAGCCGGGATATGTTGCAGTTGAGGCATTTAAACGATGAAAGATCAGTTTATTACGGTTAACTGGCCAACCAATCCGCTGAAACGCCCTGCCTGGCTTGATCAATATTTGCTATATGTCAAGGGCTTTGAAGTCACCCAATAAAAATGCCGACCCGTTACCAGGTCGGCCAGTATACTTCAGCACTAAAATACTTATTGAGCTTCGGCCATATCAGGAATGGCTTCTACTTTGTATTCACCAGCGTCCAGCTTCTTCTTGGTTTCGTCAAACGCGATCAGCGTCAGGCGAATGTCCTCATCGGAATGCGCAGCCGTCGGAATCAGGCGGTAGATGATATGCCCCTTTGGAATAACAGGGTATACCACGATCGAGCAGAAGATGCCGTAGTTCTCACGCAGGTCCATCACCATGGCAGTAGCTTCTTCCACGCCACCCTTCATGTACACCGGAGTTACCACAGAGTCGGTTTTGCCAATGTCGAAACCTCTTTCCTTCAACCCTTGTTGCAGCTTCGTCGCATTCTCCCATAACTTGGCTTTCAATTCTGGGCGTGTACGCAGCAGTTCCAGGCGCTTCAGGTTACCCAATACCAGCGGCATGGGCAGGCTCTTCGCGAAGATCTGGCTGCGGATATTGTAACGGATATAGTCGATGATAGACTTTGGACCGGCCACAAAAGCACCGATAGAAGCCATCGATTTGGCGAAAGTAGAGAAGTAAAGGTCGATCTGGTCCTGTACACCCTGTGCTTCACCAGCACCGGCGCCGGTTTCACCCAGCGTACCGAAACCATGGGCATCGTCTACCAGCAGGCGGAAGTCGTACTTGCTCTTCAGGTCAACGATCTCCTTGATCTTACCCTGGTCGCCGGCCATGCCAAACACGCCTTCGGTGATCACGAGGATACCGCCGGCCTTTTGTTTGTCTACCAGCGCAGTAGCACGTTGCAATTGCTTTTCGAAGTCTTCAATATCGTTGTGTTTAAACACGTAGCGGTGACCGGGATGCAGGCGCAAACCGTCGATGATGCAGGCATGACTTTCTGCATCGTATACGATCACATCATGACGGCCGCACAGCACGTCGATGATGCTCACCATACCCTGGTAACCGAAGTTCAGCAGGATGGCGTCTTCCTTGCTCTCAAACTCGGCCAGTTCCTGCTCCAGGCGCTCGTGATAATTGGTATTGCCGCTCATCATGCGCGCACCCATGGGGGAGGCCAGACCAAACTGAGCAGCCGCGTCGGCATCCGCCTTGCGTATTTCGGGGTGATTGGCCAACCCCAGGTAATTATTCAGGCTCCAAACCACCATCTCTTTGCCACGGAACTTCATTCTGCTACCGATCTCACCCTCAAGTTTGGGGAAGGCGAAATACCCATGCGCACGTTCACGGTGCTGGCCGATAGGCCCATAGTTCTTCAACAGTCTTTCGAAAATGTCTGCCATATAATGGATATGTTAAAGGTTTGATTTAGATGAATCAAGGGGCAAAAATAACGCATTTAGTGCAATGGCTGGTATGGGATTCATCACAAAACATGCACAAAATCTGCCACTGGCGCCATTTTGTGGACCAATGCCCTGCAAAAACACGCAACACTTTGTTGATCAAATTTTAATGCAGCAATTTATCCGGGCTTATATCTTTGCCGGAAATTATTTCTACAATGCGGAAGTTATTCCTGTACACTTGCTTGTCCACCCTTGCCTTCAGTTCACTGGCCCAAACCAAACCCAAAACAGCCGCTCCGGCAACTACCACCCTCAACACCCCCAACCGTCCTAAACTGGTCGTTGGTATCGTGGTAGACCAGATGCGCTGGGATTATCTCTATCGATATTATGATCGCTACAAAGCCGATGGCGGATTCAAACGATTCCTCCAGCAGGGCTTCACAGCAGAAAATACACTCATCCCGTATACGCCCACGATCACGGCCTGCGGACATACCTGCATCTACACCGGCAGCGTACCCGCCGTACATGGCATCACCGGCAACGCCTGGTGGGATAAAGAACAACAACGCAGCGTGTATTGCACCGAAGATAAAACGGTGAAGTCCGTAGGCACTACCGGAGTCAACGGCGAAATGAGCCCCCGCAACATGCTCACCAATACCATCTGCGATGAGCTCCGCCTCGCTACCAACTTTCGCAGCAAAGTAGTAGGCATCGCGATTAAAGACCGCGGCGGTATCCTGCCCGCCGGCCATTCCGCCAACGCCGCTTATTGGTACGATAGCAAAACCGGCGACTGGATCACTTCTACCTACTACATGAACGACCTGCCCCAGTGGGTAAAAGACTTTAACGCGAAAAAGGTCGTTGATAAATACTATGCCCTCGACTGGAACCTCATGTATCCCAAAGAAACCTACGTGCAAAGCACCGCCGATGAAATGCCCTGGGAAGGAAAATCCTTCGGGGCCGATCAGAAGGGTTTCCCATACGACCTGAAGAAGTTTATTGGTAAAAACTACGGCGCCATCGCCAGCACGCCTTACGGCAACTCGATGACAGCCGACATGGCCAAAGCAGCCGTGATCAACGAACAACTTGGCGCCGATGATATCCCCGACTTCCTCGCAGTAAGCTTCTCTTCTCCCGATTATGTTGGTCACTCCTTCGGACCCAATTCCATCGAACAGGAAGATGATTTCCTCCGCCTCGATACCACCTTCGGTAACCTCTTCAACTTCCTCGACCAGAAAGTAGGGAAGGGGCAATACCTCGTGTTCCTCAGCGCCGACCATGGCGTAGCCCATGTACCCGGCTTCATGAAAGAACACAAACTGCCTGGCGGACTTATTGAAGATGATCGCTGGGGTAAAGAACTGGCTGCCGGACTCAAGGCAAAGTTCAATGCGGACAAGCTGATCACCAGCACCTACAACTACCAGGTACACCTCAACCACCACAAACTCGATTCACTGGAGCTCGATAAAAAATCAGTGATCCAATACATCGTTGATTACTACAACAAACAGGAAGGTATATCCCGCGCCTTTGCCATTAATGAACTCATGACCGTGCCCCTCACCGCCAAGCAGCGCGACATGATGGCCAATGGTTGGTATCCCCGCCGCAGCGGCGATATCCAGCTTGTATTGCAACCCGGCTGGATCGACGGCGGCGCCACCGGCACTACCCACGGCATCTGGAACCCCTACGATGCACATATCCCCATGCTGTTCTACGGCTGGGGCATCAAACCGGGCCGCACCAACCGCGAAACCTATATGACCGACATTGCTCCCACCATCGCAGCGCTCCTGCACATCCAAATGCCCAACGGCACCGTGGGTAAAGTGGTGGAAGAAGTATTGAAATAATATTCACTATCATGATAATTAACAGGTGGACCGTACTAACGGTCCACCTGTTTCATGTAGAGCCCCTCCAGGTTACCCTGGCCAACGGGTAAATGGGTAAATAGGGTCATTTTTCAGGCATTTATATAAAAGGCTGTATTTTGTACAGGCGTACAGATAAATTTGTACCGACTAAAAAACCTACATGTTTATGAACAAACCCTTCAAGGCCATTGCACAGTGGCTATTGATCCTGGTAGTCACCATAACGGCCGGGCATACCTTCGCCCAGAATAGCCCGTTAGATCCGACTGCTAAGATCCCCGTCGATCCCAAGGTAAAGATCGGCAAGCTCGACAACGGACTCACCTTTTACATCCGCCAAAACAAAAAGCCCGAGCAGAAGGTAGAGCTTCGCCTCGTGCTCAATGCCGGCGCCATCAATGAAGACGACGACCAGCAGGGCCTCGCCCACATGGCCGAGCACATGGCCTTCAATGGTACCACGCACTTCAAAAAGAATGATATCGTATCCTTCCTGCAGAACATTGGTGTAGGCTTTGGCAACGACCTCAACGCGTATACCAGCTTCGACGAAACGGTGTACATCCTGCCCATACCCATCGACAAACCCGGCAACCTCGAAAAAGGGTTCCAGGTACTGGAAGACTGGGCGCACAATGTCACCTACCTCGATGATGATATCCAGAACGAAAAGCCCATCATCCTCGAAGAAAGCCGCCTCGGCAAGGGAGCCAACGACCGCATGTTCAAAAAGATCTATCCCCAGCTCTTTGCCGGCTCCAAATATGCCAAGCGCCTCCCCATCGGGATCGACAGCATCATTAAGAACTTCAAACCCGATGTGATCCGCCGCTTTTATAAGGACTGGTACCGGCCCAACCTGATGGCCGTGATCGTGGTAGGTGATATTGAACCCGCGAAAGCTGAAGCACTCGTGCGCAAGCATTTTGCCGGCCTCACCAACCCCGCCAATCCACGACCCCGTGAATATGCCAACGTGCCTGCCTATGCTTCTAACGAAGCGATGGTAGTAACCGATAAAGAAGCCACCAGTTACACGGTTTCCATCAACTATCCCGCCTTTAAAGAATCTCCTTCCAGTACGGTCGGCGATTACCGCAACTACCTGGTAAAACAGATGTTCGTGTCACTCACCAATCAGCGCCTGCAGGAGCTTACCCAAAAAGAGAACCCGCCATTCCTGTTTGGATCGGTTAGTTTCGGATCCTATGCACGCGGTTATGATGCCTTCGGTGCATTCGCGGCAGCTGGTACCGGCGATGTGAACAAAGCCCTCAGTGCCGTGGTAGAAGAGATAGAGCGCGTAAAGCGTTTCGGTTTCACAGCGGCCGAACTTGAGCGCGCCAAGAAGTCCATGCTCGCCAACTACGACCGCATGTACAACAACCGCGACAAAACCGAGAGCGACAATTATGTAGAAGAATACGTCAACAACTTCCTGCAGCAGGAGCCCATCCCCGGCATGGACAAGGAATATGAATATGCCAAAGGATTGGTACCCGGCATCAGCCTCGAAGAGGTCAATGCAGTATCGAAGAAGTTCAAAGATGATAAGAACCGCTTTGTGTATGTAACCGGACCCGAGCCCAAAGCCGGCGAAAAGCTTCCCGAAGGCAAAGACCTGCTTGCAGCCATCGAAGCCAAAGAAAAGGCCGATATCAAGCCTTACGAAGAAAAAGCAGTAGCGGCTACCCTCATCAGCAAAGAGCCCGCAGCCGGTAAAGTAGTAGCTAAGACAAAGAATGCCGCACTGGGTACCACCGAGCTGAAGCTTTCCAATGGAATCACCGTAACCCTGAAGTCGACCGATTTCAAGAACGACCAGATCCTCATGGGGGCTACCCGCCAGGGTGGTAAAAACAGCTATGGCCTGTCCGATAAATTCAATGCAGAATACGCAGTGCCGCTGGTAAGCACCATGGGCGTTGGTGAATTCTCGCCCACCGACCTGCGCAAAGCACTAGCTGGTAAAACGGCCAGCGTGAACCCGACCTTCTCGGCCATCTCAGAAGGCGTGCGCGGCAACTCCAGCGTAAAAGACCTGGAAACCATGTTCCAGCTTACCTACCTGTACTTTACAGCGCCCCGCAAGGATACCGCGCTTTTCCGTTCCTGGCAGCAGCGCAACAAGTCGCAGTTTGCGAACATCAGCGCCAATCCCCAGGCCGTGTTCTTCGATACGCTGAACAAGACCATGTACAATAACAACCCGCTGGCGCCGGTGATGGTGCCCAATTCAAGCTATTTCGATCAGGTAAACCTCGATCGCGCACTTGATATTTACAAAGAGCGCTTCGGCGATGCCAGCGGCATGAGCTTCACCTTCGTGGGCAGCTTTAAAGACGAAGAGATCATCCCCTATATCGAGAAGTATATCGCCAGTCTGCCTGCAACCGGTAAGAAGTTCGCCTTCGTCGACAACAAAGTGCGTCCCGTAACCGGCAATAAGCAGCTTACTGTTAATAAGGGTAAAGAAGAAAAGAGCATGATCCTTGCCTTCTACTCCGGCGAAGTGCCTTACACAGAAGACATGGACCTCAAAGCGCAGGCCATGAGTGAAGTGCTCAACATCCGCATCATTGAAGAACTGCGCGAAAAAGTGCAGGGCATCTACGGTGGCGGCACCAATGGCGGACTCGAAAAATATCCTTACACCAGCTACTCCTTCGTACTGCAATTACCTTGCGGCCCCGAGAAAGTAGATACGCTCCTTAAAGCGGTGAAAAAGGAATTTGTCGATATCGTAGCCAAGGGCCCCGATACCAGCTATCTAAACAAGGTAAAGATCCAATGGCTCGAGCAGAATAAGGTGAAGATGAAAGAGAACGGTACCTGGCTCGAAGGCCTGATGAGCATCAAGTTCAAGGGTGATGATCCAGATCGTTTCCTCCATGCCGAGAAGTACATCAACAAGCTTACGCCGAAAGATGTGCAGCAGGCAGCTAAACTGATCCTCGACGGTAAGAACCAGTTCTACGCGATCCAGATGCCCGAAAATTATGGCAACAAAACGCCGGGCAGCGGAGAACAGAAGAAAGGATTTTAAGCGTACGCTCATCCCTGAATGTCCGGGCAGGCGAAGTACACACAAGCCACCCGCAGGGTTGAGATAAATCAACATAACGCATCGTAAAAACCCTGATGATTGTCATTCGATCGTCAGGGTTTTTTAATTACCCAAAGACCCCCAAATAATATACCATTTGAGGCTCAATGTCAATACCCTGCTGCATTCGGTAATATGATCGAAAGGAGTAATGTCTTGCAACAGGGTTGCTATAAAATTGTTTTTATGTCTTCTTTTATACCATAACTTTCAAGTATAGCCGTGTCGTACTATTCTTTCCCCTAACGTTCCTGATTTTTTGGTAGCAATCTCTCCCAGCAATTATTGTGTGTAGTAAACCCTGCATACCTGTCATTCTATTTTTTGTTAACCAAAAAAATGCAAAAACGCATGAGAAATCTTCTAAAAGTGGCAGCATTATTTGCCCTGCTCGCTGGTGTATTTTTTTCTTGTAAGAAAACAGCCACCCAGGAATCGCCTGCACAACAGGATGAGATCTCCCAACAGGTGTTGGACAAGATCTATGAACTGGGTTTTGGCAACAAGAATGTCGTTAGGCATCCTGAAGGATACCTGGTAGAAGGCGACATCGTTATCTCCAACGAAGAATTGACCCAGGCGGTAGACCGCAAGTTGATCCGCGTGGGCGAAGAAGAACAGTACCGCACTACCAGAACGGTTACCGGTCTTCCCCGCACCATCTCTATTCGCGTAAATTCATCACTGCCTTCCCGCTACATTACAGCAGTAGATGGAGCAATTGCCCGCTACAATGCATTGGGGCTGTTGCTCACCTTCACCCGCGTTACATCGGGCGGCAATATCGTGATCAACCCTGCACCATCGGGAGCAGGCTACCTGGCATCAGCCGGTTTCCCTACCGCCAGTGGCAATCCTTATGGATCGGTACTGGTGAACAGGAGTTACCTGGATACCTGGAACATCAACACGGTGATCTCTATTATTGCTCATGAAGTGGGTCATTGCATCGGCTATCGCCACACTGACTATGCCAACCGCGCGTACAGCTGCGGCGGCTCTGCGGTTAACGAAGGTCAGGCAGGCGTTGGCGCCATACATATACCTGGCACACCCACAACCAATGCAGTGGCTGGTTCCTGGATGCTGGCCTGTATCGGCAACGGCGTAAACCGTCCCTTCATCAGCAGTGATATCACTGCACTCACTTACCTTTATTAAAATCCCCCTGCAGGATTTACTATACAAAGGCCGGCGCGCAGCGACGGCCTTTCTTATGCCCATGCGATAGCTTAGGAAAAGTTAAAAGCCTCATCCACTCAACCTCAATCTGTTAAGGAATCCTGTATTAACAAATCCTCAATACAAAGAGGCATATGGTTTGGATTTAAAACAGCAGACCAAATCATTACATTATGAAACGTATAGGGATCGTCTTATTGCTGGTATCCGCACTCACCTCCGCATCCCAGCTTGCCAACGCACAGGTTAGTGTAAGCGTTAACATCGGTACCCAGCCCATGTGGGGCCCCGTAGGGTACGATCGTGCCGATTATTATTACCTCCCCGATGTAGAAGCGTATTATTATGTGCCCCGCCGTCAATTCATTTACCTCGACGCCGGTCGGTGGATCTTCGCCGCCAACCTGCCCGGCAGGCATTGCAACTACGACCTCTACAGCGGCTACAAAGTAGTCATTAACGAACCGCGTCCTTATGAGCATTTCTACTACCACCGCGACCACTATTCCCGCTATCGCAATTACCGCGATCGCCAGGTGTGCATCCGCGACCGCGGACCCCGCTACGATGATCGTCGCTACGACGACCGCTACGAGCGCCGGAGCTCTTACCGCGACCACGATGATGATCGCGGACGGGGAAGAGGTCATGGACATGGCCACGGACATGGAAAAGGTCATTGGAAAGACAGGGACTAAAAACGCCTTTCAGGATCAAATGGGATATAGACTCAACAAGAAGGCCCCTCCCGCAAGCTTGCGGGACGGGGCCTTTCTCATAATCATGCATTACGCCACGGTAATGTCTTTATCGAGATAAACATCCTGCGTTGATTGCAGCAGTTCCACTCCTTCTTTAAAAGGCCGCTGAAACGCTTTGCGGCCCAGTATCAAACCCATACCACCTGCCCGCTTATTGATCACGGCCGTATATACCGAATCCTGCAGATCGCTCGTACCCTTGCTCTCGCCGCCACTATTGATCAAACCTACCCGGCCGCTGTAGCAGTTCAGCACCTGGTAGCGGCAAAGATCGATCGGATGATCGGAGGTCAGCTTCTCATACACCAGCGGAGAGGTTTTACCATGCTTGGTAGCCAGGTAACCGCCGTTATTGGTAGGCAATTTTTGTTTGATGATATCAGCCTGCAGCGTAACGCCGAGGTGGTTCGCCTGGCCGGTAAGGTCGGCAGACGTATGATAGTCCACGCCATCTACCTTGAAGCCATTGTTGCGGGTATAGCACCATAGGATGGTAGCCATGCCCAGCTCATGCGCCAATTCAAAGGCCTCCGCCACTTCTTTCAATTGACGCGCGCTTTCTGCAGAGCCCCAATAGATGGTAGCACCGACAGCGACTGCCCCCATATTCCACGCACTCTTTACCGTGCCAAACATGGTTTGGTCGTAGCGGTTGGGCAAACTCAAAAATTCATTGTGGTTGATCTTGACAATAAAAGGAATGCGGTGCGCATATTTGCGGCTCATGATGCCCAGTACGCCATAGGTCGAGGCAACACCATTGCAACCACCTTCGATCGCCAGCTTCACGATGTTCTCAGGATCGAAATAGATGGGGTTGGGGGCAAAGGCCGAGCCGCCGCTGTGTTCTATGCCCTGGTCAACCGGAAAGATGCTGCAATAGCCTGTATTGGCCAGCCGGCCATGGCCCAGTAAGGTTTGAATACTCCGCAAGGTTTGGTTATTGCGGTTGCTGTTGATCCAGCTGTGCTCCACATGATCGGGAGAGGGGAGGGACAAGGTAGATTTGTCGACGGTCTTACACTGATGATCCAATAAGAAGCTGGCTTTGTCGCCCAGCAGATCTGTAATTTTCTTCGATGGCATGACAAGTAGATTATTTATAAATAGAAATAAACACACAGCATGGGCCGCATGCGTTTGTGCAGATCGGGCACACCACTACGGCATCGGTAAAAATCAGGGTGGTCAAAGATAAAAGGGGAGCATGGCATTGGCAACCGGAGCAGGCAGCGGGAGGCAAAAGACCGGTATATGAAAATAAACAAAAAGTCCCGCTTGTGGCGGGACTTTTAAACGAACTACTCATTCTGTTAACGGGCGTTTAAGTGAACAACCCGATCGGTGAATGAATTATAAATCTCTGGCATCGGTTAAATCGAGCGAAATAGATCGCTTCGGCAACCTATTCACCGGTCATAAACCGCTGAGCAATGTATTAAGCGTTACGGTTGATACAGTTCAGGTCTTCGAAAGCTACTTCCAGGCGCTTGATAAAGGTTTCTTCTCCTTTACGCAGCCATACGCGTGGATCGTAGTGCTTCTTGTTGGGCTTGTCGGCACCATCGGGGTTGCCGAGCTGGCCTTGCAGAAACGCTTCGTTCTTTTTGTAGTTACCCAGGATGCCTTCCCAGAAAGCCCACTGCAGGTCGGTATCGATGTTCATCTTGATGGCACCGTAGCCGATCGCTTCGCGGATCTGGTGTTGGGGCGAACCGCTACCACCGTGGAATACGAAGTAAACGGGCTTGGGACCAGTCTTCAGGGTCTTTTCAATATAGTCCTGGCTATTCTTCAGGATCTCGGGACGCAGCTCCACGTTGCCGGGGCTGTATACACCATGCACGTTACCGAAGGCGGCAGCTACACTGAAGAGACGGCCAACCTTGCTCAGTTCTGTATAAGAATAAGCAACGTGTTCGGGTTGCGTGTACAATTTATCGTTTTCGATACCGCTGTTGTCAACGCCATCTTCTTCACCGCCGGTTACGCCGAGTTCGATCTCGATCGCCATACCCAGGGGCTGCATGCGTTTAAAGAATTCAACAGAAGTATGGATGTTCTCTTCGATAGGCTCTTCAGAGAGGTCGAGCATGTGTGAGCTGAACAGGGGCTGACCTTTCTCTTTATAGAATTGTTCGCCGGCGTCGATCAGACCGCTTACCCAGGGCAGCCATTTCTTGGCAGCGTGGTCGGTATGCAGTACAACAGGAACGCCGTAGTATTTGGCCACGTTGTGGATGTGCAGGGCGCCGGAGATACCACCCGAAATATTGGCTTGCAGTTTGTCGTTGGGCATGCCTTTACCAGCGATGAACTGGGCGCCGCCGTTCGAAAACTGAACGATAACTGGAGAGTTAACTTTTGCAGCGGCTTCCAGGGTAGCATTGATGGTGTTGGTACCGATGGTGTTTACAGCTGGAAGAGCAAACTGATTCTCTTTTGCGTCTTTATAGAGGGCTTCCAATTCTTCTCCAAAAAGGACCCCGGCTTTATATTTTGCCATAATTCTGGTGTTTTGCTATTATTTAGTTAATAAGTAGTACTGGTTGTTAGTAATTATTCAAGAAAAAGGGTTAATTCCTGATAATTCGCCGCGAAGATAAGGAAACTCGGCGGCAACTCCCACCCCGCAGGCAGGATACCGCAGGATGCGGTAAAAACAGTCCTCCCCGGCATCGCAAGGCGAAGGCAGTCAAACCATCCGTAATACCGCTAAAAAGCAGGAAAACAACTCCTTGTCCAATAAAATATGCCTTTGGTGATGGGTTACTTGAAGGTCCGGGAAGGAATTAATATTTTGAGGCCAAACACTAAACCTATCATACGAATGAAATATGGAATGATGCTGGCGATCCTGGTTAGTTTTGCCGGCTGCGAATCTGCCCCTAAGCCAATAGAGACAAAACAGGTTGAACGCCCTACAAAGTATAAGCCCCTGCTGAATAAGTTCAAGACGCTCAACTTCGATACCCTGCATGTATATTCCTCCTACGAACAGCAGTATGAATACAGTGGTGTTGCATTGGATAGCCAGAGTATAAAGTTATTGCCATGGCCATTGTCCGAAAACCGGTTCCAGGAAGGAAGTATGGGCGTATTTGCCATCGGGCAGTTTGAGATCGACAGCAATAAAGTAGGGTTGATTGCAAGAACTCCTGGCGATTATGAAGAAACATCTATCAAGTTGCTGTTACTGGATAAAGCGAGGGATACGATTTCCGAATCAATAGAGCTGGGAGAAAGCTGGGGAGATGCCGGCGATATAGCCACCAAAGATGCCTGGTTGTACAAAACCAAAGACAGGAAGTGGCAGGCGTACATCTGGATGATGAATGCGCATGATAACAGTGTCGATGACCCTAAGGACACAACGGTGGTGGAGGAGCATTTTTATTACCTGGTTGACTTCAGCAACAAATCATTCGATACCATCTCTACCGGCGAGAACGCTTCCAGGAGTTTTAAACATCTTCATAAGGCTACGCGCTAGATCCTTGCGCGGGAAATCGTACATTTAGGAATGGAACTACGCCTGATCGTTATACGCTCACCAAATCCGCAACAACTTGCTGAGTTTTACGGGCTGCTGGGTTTTTCATTCGAGTATCACAAGCACGGTAGTTCGCCTTATCACTACGGTACTCGCATAGGTTCGGCAGTACTGGAAATTTACCCATTGGCATCCGGCAATCACTTAGAGCCAACATAAAATATTAACTCATTAAACTAACCCAACATCCTATGGCCTATATCATGGTCGATATCGAAAGCGATGGCCCCATCCCGGGCGATTATTCGATGATCTGCTTCGGCGCCGTCCTGGTGCAGGATGGACTCGATAAAACATTCTACGGACAACTGAAACCCATTTCCGATAAGTTCATTCCGGAAGCCCTCGCAGTTTCCGGCTTTACCCGTGAGCAAACCCTCGCATTCGATGACCCCAAAACAGTGATGGAGAACTTCGGCGCCTGGCTAAAAGCCCATGTAAAGGACCGCCCCGTATTCATCAGCGACAACAATGGTTTCGATTGGATGTTCATCTGCTGGTACTTCCACCACTTTACAGGAGCAAACCCATTTGGACATAGTTCTTACAACCTGGGAAGCCTTTACAAAGGACTGGTTAAAGACACCTTCCAGAACTTCAAGCACCTGCGCAAAACCACCCACACCCACCATCCCGTAGATGACGCCAAAGGCAATGCAGAAGCATTGTTAACTTTGAAGAAAGAATACGGGTTGAAAATAAAGCTATAATCAACATTCATGACACTCGAACACGTAGCCATCTGGACCAGTCAGCTCGAAGCACTGAAAGAATATTACATCAAATACTTTGGCGCCGTGCCAAACGATAAATACACCAACGAAAAGAAGCAGTTCCAAAGCTACTTCCTCAGCTTTCAATCGGGCGCCCGCCTCGAGATCATGAGCCGACCCGATATTCCGGAAAACAAAAATGATACCGTTCAGGCACAATACCTCGGCATCATTCACCTGGCCTTTGGGGTAAACACCCTGCAGGAGGTCGATGCGAAAGCAAAGCAATTGCAGGAGGACGGTTTCCCGATTCTAAGCGGCCCCCGCAAAACAGGCGATGGCTATTACGAATTTGAAACCCTCGACCCCGACAATAACCGGCTGGAAGTAACCTGCGTATATCACGAGTAACCATCTGGTCCTAAAAAAATAAACCCTTCACCGAAAACTATGTCTTATGAAATGTATGCTGCTTAGCCTCCTCCTTTTTTGCGTCGCAGAACCAAAGGATTTGCCCGATGTTTGGACTAAGATTGAAACCACTCAGGTGAAAGGGGAAGATGTCGAGGTATTTTTTTGCGACTTCTGGGCTGTGATCGGCAAAACCCAGCCAGATCTGTTTCATATAAAGGGAGATGCCTTTGTCAAAGAAGCCCAGAAGATCCAGCAACAGCTACCCACCTATGTCGTGAAGAGAAAGACCTCAAATGCCGACAGTGTTTTATATTATGTGCTGCGGCACAATGTCGAAAAAAAAGAAGATCCTTTTCCATTTGATATTGAAGTGGTCAGGGTTGCCAAAGAGTTTCCGCTTCAAAGCCTCGAGAATCGAAGCAACTATCGGCAATATATTGACACCATCTTACATGCACCGGGTTGTCGCAGCTACCTGCTGTGCGAACACCATTGCCTGATCCAGGCTTTGAAAGACAAAGAGAAAATCATCGGGAGTGGCATGCCGGTCACAGAAGGAATTATAACCAGGGTGCTGCCGTATAAAAGCATCAAAGCCAGCTTCTTTAATTCCCTGGAAACCTTATTCTGATCAGCTGCTGGCTGCTGCCGGGGTAGTCCTCCCTCTATTGTCAGTTAATTCCTTACCTTTAATAAAGCAATCATCCCTTTCAATACCGCCTTTCATAGACTATAATTCCGCCTATTACAGCAACACTATCACCCACCCAAACACTTATCCGGCAATACTTCCGGCCCGATGAAATCATGGAATTGCCATTCCTTAAAATCATCTATATGCCAAAGTATGTCATTGAAAGAGAGATACCCGGCGCCGGCAGTATGACGCCCGAACAAATGAAAGCCGTATCACAAACCTCCTGCGGCGTGTTGTCTAAAATGGGATCAGAGATACAATGGGTCAACAGCTTCGTTACCCCCGACAAGATCTATTGCATTTACATTGCGCCCAACGAAGAAATGGTCCGGGAGCATGCCCGGCAGGGAGGTTTTCCCGCCAACTCAGTCAGCAAGGTCATGGCGATGATCGATCCCACAACGGCAGAATAGCCTTAATCCTCAAACTTGCCCAGGTTCTTCTGGATCAGTGCGAGGTTCTTTTGCAGGGTCTGTTTCAACTGGCGCTTTACCAGTTGCCCCATTGAATTGCTTTTGAAGAAGGCCGGACTATGGAAGTACTGGCCCAGCTCCGTTTTTAGTTGTTGTAACTTCTCAGGCGTTGATATTTTGTCGCGCGACATGATGTTCAGCAAGTCCATCAGGCGGAAGCGTGTTGAAGCAACCCGGAAGGCCATCATGGTCCTTTCTTCCGCCTGGTATTGCTCGATCGATTCCCGGTTCAGGTATCGGCTGCACAGGTTGACCAGCTCGATATTCTCCTTGAAGAATTGAGGCAGGTACAGGTTCTTCCGGCCCTCGTACGATTGCTGGTCGAAATCGATGGCCCTGATACGGTATTGATAATCCTCGATATCGGGCGTAATGTCCACCACGAAATTGTACGAACGCATATCGCCCAGCAGCCGCACAAAACAGCGCTCATTGAACTTCACAAACTCTTTGGCCAACCTGATCTTATTCGTCGCCGTATCGCTCAGGTGATTCTTGATAAATACATCACCAGGAATACCGGGAATATGTTCCTCCACCAGCGTATTGCTATGGGTGAGGTACGTGATACGGTTGGGAGAAAGCAGGTGCTCCAGCTCCAGGCCATAGATGCGCGAAGCATCGGCGATCTTGATATAGTAGTGGTCGTAGTTGTCGTTGAATTTGTTGATGATGCGGATGCGGAAAGGATTGGAGTTCCCAAAGCTGCAATAGTCGATACGTGCCACATCGAGGTGGGCCGTAAAAGTAAGGTCGCCTTCTGTTTTCAGGAACGCATACATTTTAATTAACCCTTCCCTGATGTATTCCCAGTCGCGCATATCGTACAGCACTTTTTCCCAATGGGTGTCTTTGCCGTTCTTGTCTTTCAGCGGGATGGAATAGGTTATGCGCAAAAGGTCGTTATACGATACAGGAAGCTTCACCTCACGGCCGTGGATCTTCAGGTATTGCCGCAGTGCATCCTGCACAGGAAACATTGGCTTCTTGC
The DNA here is from genome assembly GCF_029223285.1 of Paraflavitalea sp. CAU 1676. GTDB lineage: Bacteria > Bacteroidota > Bacteroidia > Chitinophagales > Chitinophagaceae > Paraflavitalea. The sequence goes on from NZ_JARHUJ010000009.1 coordinate 527,792, forward strand.
GTGATGGCTTATTGCTTTCTTCGGGCGTAAAATCGTACGTCAATGCTGAATGTTTATAGCGTTAACTCAATGAGCACGGATGTTCCTTTGCCGGCTTGCGAATGTACATCCAATTTCTCTTTCAGCGAAGACGCTGGAAAAGCTCACTGAAGTAAGCGGGTGCGTGCAGCAGCCTGCTGCCATACCAGCTGAAATACTCGCCGTCTGCCAGTAAAATGCGGGTATCAGGAAGTTGTGATTGCAGCTCATCGATGTGTTTTTCTTTGAAAGGGTAGGGCTCCGATGATAACAGCAATAGCTCGCAGCCAGCCGCTCGCAATTCATCTACGGTAATAGCGGGATATCGAAGCCGGTCGCCGAAAACATTCAGGAAGCCGCAGCGCGATAGCTGATCATGAATAAAAGTATCATGGCCAACCGTCATATAAGGGTCTTTCCAGATGAGGTAGGCCGTGCGCAAGGGGCGGGGAGAAGCGATGAGTTTCGAATAACCTGTGGTGATCCGTTCAGCTAATTCAGAGGCCTCATCAGCCTTGCCGGTCAGCGATCCAATGGACCTGATCATCGACAGTGCATCCTCAAGGGTATTCACGTCACTGATCCATACCGGGTACCTGTCTGCCAGGGCTTCCACCTGCTCGCGCACATTCTCTTCTTTATTGGCAATGATCAGGTCGGGCTGCAACGATGCCACAATATCCGGGTGAACATTTTTGGTGCCGCCTACACGGCGTTTGCTCCGGAACCAGGGCTCCGGGTGCACACAAAATTTCGTAATGCCAACCACTTCCGCTTCGAGTCCCAGCGACCACAACAGTTCTGTTTGAGAGGGTACGATCGAAACAATCCGCCGGGGCTGGGCCGGCAGGTCAATGGTCCTGTTCAACTGATCGGTGAAAATGGGCATCCCCAAAACTAAGCCAGGTTGTTCGAAAAAAATACCCGCAGGTTTTATGGAATAAAGGACAAGCTGCATCTACCTGTTTCCAACACCATACTTATGATCAAAAACTACCTGATTGTCGCCTGGCGCCAACTTATCAGGAACCGGCAATTCACCCTCATAAATCTGTTGGGCCTTTCTACCGGCCTGGCCTGTACCCTGCTTATTGTACTGTGGGTGCAGGACGAAAGAAGCATCGATCGATTCCATCAAAACAATGATCAGCTGTACCAGGTCATGGAAAACCGGTCGGTCAATGGCGGCATACTCACCTCGGGCGAAACTGCTCCCCAACTGGCCGAAGCCCTCAAAACCGCCATGCCCGAAGTGCAGGCTGCTGCCGTCACCACGCCCGAAACCTGGTTTCCGCGGGTAGTGCTGTCGGCAGGACCGGTAAATACAAAGGCAGCCGGCTTGTTTGCCAGCCGCGATTATCTCGATGTGTTCACGTATCCACTGGTAAAGGGTTATCCATCGCAGGTGTTGGCCAACAAAGAAGGCATCGTCATCTCGCAAGCGCTGGCACAACGTCTGTTCAAAGGAGCGGAACAGGCCATGGGACAAACCATTTCCTGGCAGCTCGGTGAAACCCGTTACAACAGTCAGGTAACGGGCATACTCAGGAATTGTCCGGCCAACTCTTCCATTCAGTTCGATTTCCTGTTGCCATTCGATCAGTTTAATGTAATCATGAAAATGGGAAAGGAACTTTCTACCGGTGGGCCGTTCCATACCTATCTGGTGTTAAAAGAAGGCGTATCGCCACAGGCATTCAGTGAAAAGTTAGGCCAGTTCATGATGAAACATAGCCAGGGGCAGCAACGGGAAATGTTCCTGCGGACTTATGGCGATAGCTACCTGTATGGGCAGTACGAAAACGGAAAACCTACCGGAGGCCGCATCAGCTATGTACGACTCTTCTCCCTCATTGCGCTTTTCATCCTCCTGATGGCTTGCATCAATTTCATCAATCTGGCAACCGCCAAAACTGCCGGCCATCTCAAAGAGATCGGCATACGCAAAACACTCGGAGCCGGCAGGGCATCGCTCATTTTGCAATACCTCATGAGCTCAGGGTTGCTGGTATTGGCCGCGATGGGCATAGCCCTCCTGTTCGTGATATTGTTGCTGCCCGCATTTAACCATATTACCGGCAAAGCACTTCATCCGGGCTGGGATACCAGCTTCATCAGTAGTTGTGCAGCAATAGTGATAATAACAACGTTGCTATCGGGCGCTTATCCGGCTTTTTACCTCTCGGGATTCAGGCCGGTAGCAGTACTGAAAAAAGCGTTGCCCGTACTGGCGCCAGGTTCGTTTGGGCTACGCCGCTCCCTGGTCGTCTTTCAATTCTCGGTTTCTGTATTACTGATCGTTGGTGTTATCGTGGTGTATCGCCAGTTGAAATACCTGCAGACCCATGCTCCTGGCTTTGATAAGGAACAGGTACTGTATTTTGATGCCGAAGGACGAATACCCGGCAGCCTGGATGCGTTCCTCGATCAGGTAAGGTTATTACCGGGCGTAACAAGTGCAGCAGCGATGACGGGTAGTGTGCTCGGAGGCCCGTCAGCAGGTAATCGTGTATGGATAAACGGAAAAGAAGAAGTAGTGCCGTTCAGGCCGTTTCTTGTCAATTATGAAGCGATCGAAACATTGGGTATAGCCATGAAAGAGGGACGCCCTTTTTCACCGGCCTATGGGTTGGATACAGGCAGGATCATTTTCAATGAGGCTGCCATCCAACTCATGGGCATTCAGGATCCCATCGGTAAAATAGTGGAGATGGATGGAGTTAAAAAAGAGATCATCGGCGTTGCCCGCAATTTTCATTTTCAATCCCTGCATGAAGCCATCAAGCCATTGTTCTTTAAGTTCGACAGGCAGAACGATATGGTTATGGTAAAAATGCAGCCAGGCAAAGACGGGGAAGCTATTCGTGCTCTGCAGCATTTTTGCGAAAGCTATAATCCGGGTTATCCCTTCAATTATCGCTTCCTGGATGCCGATTACCAGGCGCAATACACATCCGAACAACGGGTAGCTGCGCTTGCGCAGTATTTTGCCATACTCGCCATACTCATCGCCTGTTTGGGATTGTACGGACTGGCAGCTTTTACCGCCGAAAAAAAGCGGAAGGAAATTGGCATTCGCAAGGTGCTTGGGGCTACCACTGCACAGCTTGCCATGCTGTTGTCAAAAGATTTTCTCCGTACCGTTGCCATCGCATTGATCATCGCGTTACCGCTGGCCTGGTGGTTGGGCAATAGCTGGTTGGCCGGTTTCGCCTGGCATATACCGCTTTCGGGCGACATATTCCTGGCCACAGGCATGGCAGTGATGCTGCTGACAGTATTAACGGTCAGTGTACAGGCTATACGCGCATCGATGGTAAACCCGGTAAAAAATCTGGATGCTGAATAATGAAAACGGAACGGCGATCAACTAAATAAATAATGAAAGGAGTGAACTGGTGAGAGTGGTGTTCCGGAAACCGGCGAGGAGACCGCTGCTGCCTCCTGCTAAAATGAATAAGGTTCATCTAGCAGGAGGGTATTGGAATTTGCAGGCGGTTCTTAACACACAGGAATTGGAACTCTTTGGTTTCTTTTCGGACGTTGGATCTTACTGGACGGTTTTTCTAAGGATACGATGAATTTGGTTTCTTTCGGACAATTGGACTTCTGGACGGTTTGACTTGGACTTAGGACATTGGTTTTTTCACAGGCTGGACGGCAATCGTTTGGACATTGGACTATTGGACATTTGGATTTCAAAGACAAAAAAAAGAAGTTGATTGATACTGGATTTTAGGATTTTCCTGGATATTGGATATTGTAACTGGTCTTTTCCTGGATATTGGAATGATTGATAAGCTATCAATCAACTTCGAATACAAAGATATATCCACAAAGAAATGTTAACAAGAGCAATACTTCTCGATTTAAAAAATTCGGTATTTACTGCAGGTATCGTAAGTGTTTCAGTGGGTTACTAGTATAGTAACGAGGTAGGTGTAGGAAAAATACGAGGTTAGGGCCAGATTGGTCCGTTTTGGTTGATCCCTGTCAAATTTTGAATAAGGAAGTTACAGGTTATCCACATGCCAACAGCTATATTAAAAAGATTTAATCCGTTGAGCTCTCCCGTTATTTAAGGTTACTCACCGTCGATTCAGGGGCACTCGGCGAATAAACTTTCAAGCCGCGGGTTTCCACAACATCTTTGTATCGGTTTATGTAAGGAACCCTTTTTAACCCCCTAAACAATCAGGTGTTTCTGTTAATCCGAACATTCATGGAATCAGATCTCAGATGGTCTGTACACTTTGTCTCTGATTAAAAGATTTTCCCCCTAAGTGGGCCGGTTAGTGATAACCGGCCCATTTTATTCGGGGAAACTTCTTCTTGCAAATTACCGGCCAGTTTTTAAAAACCGTCCCTTAAACACCGGTTGTTTTTTTCCCGCCTTCGTCAATTGCAAATAATACATACCGTTAGGAAGCGTTCCCAGCGGCTGGCTGATGATGTTTGAGCCGCGTTGAACCGTTACGGTAGCCGACAACACTGTACGACCGTTGGCATCGTACACCGCCAACCGCAATGGAGTGTTCTCCTCGCTGTGAAGTTCCACCATTAGCTGGTCGCGGACCGGGTTGCCCAATATGCTGCCGGCGCGTTGATCATCGTTACCCGCAACACGGACCATACGGGAGATCGTGCGTTTATCATTAATATCTACAGCGATGATCCTGTAAAAGGCTATGGACTGGTGCAACAGGGCGCGATCATCCCTGTATTGATAACGATCCATATTATCCCGGTAAGGGATCGAGGCAATCGCCTGAAAGGAGGAACCGTCATTGCTTTTCTCCACAATGAATTGTTTGCCTTCGGGATTGGGTTCAATCACCCAATCCAGCAAAGCGTCTTCTCCATTCCTTCGGCCATCGAATTGCAGGAAGTGGATCGGCAGCGTACCACTCGCGCTCACCAGGGTTAGCCAAACCGACCGTGGCCAGGGATTGCCTGGCGCAGAACCGTCATTCGAGTTGGCCTGCCCCAGCATCAGGAAATTATTGGGGGAGAGCTCTATCACCTGCATACCCCAGTCATTGAGGGTGCCGCCAACACATTTCTGCCATTCCAGGCTGCCATTATCCCGCAGTTTAAGCAGCCAGCCATCATGTTCACCATAACTCGATTCAATATCTCCATGATCACCACCCAGGGTTTCGGCAGTACACGCGGCAATAAATCCGCCATCACTCGTAGGTTCAATGCCATAGGCCAGATCGGCGATCACCCCACCGTATGCCCGCTTCCATACTATGCCGCCCGTATTGTCTATACGCAGGAACCAGCAGTCCGTATCGCCATTGTTGCTGGGTACATCCCCATCTCCGGAATAGGTGTAGCCGGCAATCACAAAGCCACCCGGCGCTTCACAAATACCCAGCACATAATCTTCGTCGGTGCCCCCATAACATTTACTCCATACGATAACTCCTGTATTATTCATTTTTGCCACCCAATAGTCGTACCGGTTCACGTTGTGGTTGCCGCTTACATCGCCATCATTACCCCGCGAACACATCGCCAGCATATAACCTCCGTCGGCCGTGAGTACGAAATTCCCAAACAATTCGTGGTCTGTGCTGCCGATGCAACGCTGCCATTGAATGGCACCGCCATTATCCAGCTTCACGATCCAGGCATCGCGGTTGCCATGCGAAATGCCCACATCGCCCGTATTGCTCGACTGGGTGGTGCCCGCCAGCAGAAAACCTCCATCCGGCGTTTGTCTGATCTTGAAGTCCGATTCGTCATTGGCCCCACCATAGGTCTTTGCCCATTGAATAGCGCCTGCACCAGTCAGTTTTACCACAAAAGCGTCCCAGCCGCCATGATTAACCGTAATATCGCCGTTGGTTGACTGGGTAACCCCCACTACGATATAGCCGCCATCGGCTGTTTGCTGAATACTGGTGCCCCCCGTTCCGTTGCCGGAGGCAAGGTCTGCTCCACTGCCGCCAAGACATTTTTGCCACGTTACGCCATAAGTGGCATCCAGCTTTACCACCCATAGGTCCGACGACCCGCCTTTATAGTCGCTCACGATCCCGCCATTGGCATGTATCACGCCAAGCAGGATATAGCCGCCGTCGCTGGTCTTTACGAAACTTTGACCGCCTGCACCGGCGGCATTACCATAAAATTTGTTGAGGGTAACAATGGGTTGAGCCATAGCACCCACGGAAAAGCACAATAAGCAGAGGCCAATAATTCTTTTCATAGTATGAAGAATGATTAATAGACAACAGGAAGCACACGGAAACAAGAGGAGGGTGTATCGAAAGAGGGTGAAGAGGGGCGAAGGTATAGGTATGCATCCAACCCAACAGGCATTAGTTGCTCAAATGGCGTTATTGACTGTTCGAAATGCAGATTAGGCAGCGCAAATGTCTGAGCCTCGTTCGTTTCTTATTCATGATTTGTTCGCTCCTTCTTCGGTATTTTCTTAGGATCATGCGCTTTAACAGCGAATCAGGTACGAACGATTTCCGGACGAGGTATACCTGATGAGTAGCGTAAGAATAGTGCAGTCAATAAGAAGGTACGCAGGAGGTGGATAAGGGAGCGGCCCTGTCCTTTGCTAAAATAACTATACAGGTTTCCGGTGATGTCTAAAAGGGTTATACAGTAAAATAACCCTGTCTAAAGTAGTTATACAATGTTAGATAATTTCTTGCTTATTTGACTATACAGG